>CAVVEL010000026.1:0-136339 GCA_963747095.1 Terriglobia bacterium | reverse complement strand
AGCTCGCCCCATCGCCCTGCCCGAAGACGACGTCGGCGCCGGCGCCGATCGACCGACTCGGTGACCCGGCGGCCGCCGGCGACGTCGGAGTACGCCGCCGCGCCCGACGACGGCATAGAGCACCTGACGCCGGGATCGGTCGCCTTGACGCCTTGCGCGAACGCCGCGGATTGACTGTTCCAGGGCGGCGACTCGGCCGCGATGACGATGGCGACGACGCGGGTCTGGGTCATCTTCACCGCCATGACGCCGGCGAGGTATGCGCCCTGGTGGCCGCTCACGGTGTAATCCGCGACGGCGCCGGGCTTCGAGTCCTGCGGGCGATCGACGATGGCCACCGGCATATGGGCCTCCGCGCCGATCTCGGGCGCCGCCGTGTTGTAGCCGCTCGCATGGGCGATGATCAGGCTCGCCCCGTCATCGACCAGCTCGCGCAGCTGCGCGTGCACGTCGCCGTAGCCCAGGCCCGTCGCGGGCATGAACTTCAGGCCGTATTTCGCGCACACGATCTTCGCGGCGTTGAAGGCCTGCTGGTTCCAGCCGAATCGGTGGCTCTTCCGGCAGCATGAGCGCGAGCGACTTGACCTCCGCGGCCGCGCGCGACGCCGGCGCGCACACGGCCGCGACATCCGCGCGAGCAGCAGCGCCGCGATCGGCCGGCCGGATGAGCTCATCCCTCGAGCGCCTTGCGCACGGCGACCAGCTTGCGCGGCGCGCTGACTCTGAAGCTCGCGCGATCTTTTCCGGCGTGTAGTCGTAGATGCCGCCGCCGGTCTTGATGCCGAGCTTGTGCTGCGAGGTGCGCTCGTGACGTAAGCGGCGACGTCGGAGCGATTCGACAGCTCCTTGTTGAGATAGCCGGCGACGGCGGAGTAGATGTCGAGTCCCGCCATGTCGAGCAACGCCATGGGTCCGACCACGGCGAGCTTGTAGCCGATGCCCCAGGAGACGCAGGCATCGAGATCCTTTGGATCGATGACGCCTTGTTCCACCAGATCGAGGCACTCGCGCATGACGGCGTAGAGTACGCGATTCTCGACGAATCCCGGAACGTCCTTGCGGATGGTGATGGGCAGATGGCCGCAGCGCCGGACCACCTCATGAGCGCCTCCGCCGTCGCGGGCGCGGTCTGCTCGCCCCAGACCACTTCGATCATGGGGATGATGTGCGGCGGATTCGACCAATGCATGCCGATGACCCGGCCCGGCACGCGCGTGCCTGCCTGGATGTGGGTGATCGGAATCCCGGAGGTGTCGGAGGCGAGAATGCAGTCGTCGGCGACATGCGCCTCGATGTCGCGGAACACCTGGATCTTGAGATCGAGGTTCTCTGGCACCGTCTCGATGACGAGGTCGGCGCCCGCGACGCAGGCGCCGAGAGCGCCGTGGACGGCAATGACGTGAGCGCTGTGATCGGGTACGCACAGCGCCGCGAGCACCGTGGCCGCGCCGGCAAACGCGGGACCGGCCTTGTCCCGCTTGCCGGGGTCGGAGTCGAAGGCCGCGACCTTCATGCCGGCTCGCGCCAGGGTCGCCGCTATGCCCGGTCCCATGGTGCCGAGGCCGATGACCGCCGCGTGTTCATGCCGGACCCCGCACGCATCGCCGGCTCAGCCCTTCGACTTCTTGTAGGCCTCGCGGGCCACGACACTTGTCGCGCCAGGCGCGCACGCCCGGAAGCGCCGGCAACGAGACCGGGAAAGCGAGCGCGCGATCGATGACCGGTCCCAGGCAGATATCGGCGATGGAGAAATCCGCGCCGGCGATCCAGGGGCGCCCGGCGGTGCCCTTCTCGAGCAGCTCGAGCTGTGCGGTCAATTCCTTCGCGTCGGCCGCGAAGCTCGCCGCGCGCTCTTCCTCTTTTTTCTTCGCTTCGCGAAACACGCCGAGATAAGGCGCATTCAGCGAGGCGAGCTGCCAGTCCATCCAGCGCTCGACCTGGCTGCGCGCCGCCGGCTCGCCCGGATAAAGCGCCGCGCCGCCCGGCAAGCTTGTTGCAGAGATAGCGCAGGATGGTGTTCGACTCCCAGACGACCGTCTCGCCGTCGACCAGCGTCGGCACCTTGCCGTTCGGATTGAGTTGAGATACTCGTGCGTCTGGGTGTTGTTGAATTGACGCCCATAATCCTCGCGCTTGTAGGGCTGCCCGAGCTCCTCGAGCAGCCAGACCACCTTCTGCACATTCCCCGATGTGCCTCGACCCAGAATCCTCAACATCGTTGTTCTCCCCGTACGCGGCCAAGCGCTTCACGATTCAACGCGCGGCTTGTAGGCCACCGCGTCCATTTCGATCTTGCATTCGATCACCGCGCGCGCCTCGACCGTGGTGCGCGAGACCCGGCCTTCCGGGAAGTACTCGGCGAAGACCTTGTTGTAGCGTCCGAAATTGCGCGCATCGTCGAGGTACACCGTGACCTTGACCACGTCCTCGAGGTCGGCGCCGTCGAGCTTCAGGATGCGGCGGATGGACTTCGAGCGTCCAGCGCGTCTCCTCCTCGATGTTGCCGCAGCACATGTTGCCGTTCTCGTCCTTGGCGACCTGGCCGGACACGTAGATGAAGTCGCCCGCGCGCACCGCGGGATGGAACGGCAGGTTCGGATTGCGTTTGCCGATGGGATGATCGTTGTCGTTCATCGGAAGTAGCCGGATCCTTGGGCTAGTCAAAGTACCGAGGTTTCGATGATGTCGACGCCGCGCTGCGCGGTCGATCAGATAGCACAGACCCCGATCGTCGATGGTCACGTCGTTGGAGGAGGCCAGGCTGAACCCTTGCGGCGCATCGGACTCGTAGAAGGCCACCTCGCGCGGCGCGAAGGGATCGGCGATGTCGAGCAGGCGCAAGCCCTTGGCGAACCACGCGAACGGAATGATGGTGCCCTTGAAGCGCTCGGAGGGCTGATGGCAGCCCATGATCGGCGGCTGCGGCGCGCCGTCCGGATCGAGGCCCTCCACCTGGAAGGTCGAGATCGGCACCGGCCAGCGCTCGTTGGTGATGTCGTAGATCCAGGCGAAGGCGGGCGGCGCCGGCCAGAGCTTGGCCACGTCCTCGTCCGCGACCACCATCACCTTGCGGCCCTTTCAGCGTCTGCGGAATCGGCAGACAGGTATGCGTCGGGTGCGGAAAAGCCGGCGAGGTGTTGCCGCTCGCGATGCGCTTCGGCTTCGACATGTCGGAGATGTCGAGGATGTGATAACCGTGGTGCCAGTAGCTCACGTACAGACGGTCGCCCATGCGCAGCGGGTGGTGGCAGCGCGGCGCGGGGCCCTCCACCCAGGGGTTGGTCTCGCCGCCCGCCGTCCACTGCCCCGGGATCCACCAGCGCCCCACTTCCTCGGGCCGGCCGGATCCTCGAGGTCGAGGATCATCATGATGTTGCCGACGTAGCCCTCGGCGGTCGGCGAGATGTAGGCGTAGCGGCCGTCGAAATCGAAGCGGTGCACGCCCTTGCCGAAGGTGCGCCACTTGCAGAGGAGCTCCGGGCGGGACGGCGTCGACACATCGTAGATGCCGAGACCGCCGCCGAAATTCGGTCGCCGCCCTGACCCTGGCGCTCGTGATTGACGACCATGAGGCCGTTCGCGACGCGCACCTTGTGCGAGTGCCAGCCGGGCGGCATCTCGACTCGCGCGATCGTCTTCGGGTTCGCCGGGTCGGCGACGTCGACGATGGTGGTGCCGGTGGGCTCGCGCATGTGGCCGATGTACAGGGTCTTGCCGTCGACCCACACCTGCCCGCCGCCCGGGCAATCGATGTGCGCGACGAGGCGCGTGTTCTTGGAGCGTGCCATGGCCCTCTCAGAACAGCCGCACGATGTCGCCGCGCTCGTTCTTGCCGTGCTTCTGATAGAGCGCGAGCGCCTTGAGGGTAGGCTCGTCGCTCCCCACGAACAGGATGGCCGGCTCCTTGTCGGAGGCGTTGACGTGCTCGCACCAGGTGCCGCCGGGAACGACGAAGGTGTCGAACGGCTCCCAGTCGACGCGCTGGCCGCCGATCACGCTGTGGCCGCGGCCTTCGAAGGGCGAGCACACCAGACTCGCGCTCTGCTTCAAGGGCAGCGTGCGCTCGCCCGGACGCAGCATCTGCATGAAGAAGGTCATGGTCTTGTAGACCGGCCCGCCGGTGGTAGGATCGACGTACTCGATCATCAGCGCCTCGTGGGGGTTGCCCTCCCACTCGCGAAACTTCTCGAGCAGCGCGCGCATCATGTCATAGCGATACACGAACATCGGCGAGGCGTTGCCCGCGCCGCGATGATGCGAGACGAAGCGCGGCAGAAAGCCGCCGCCGCCATAGACGCGCTGCGAGTAATCCGGCGGGAAGCGCTCGGTCTGCATGGCGCGGCGGATGCGCTTGCCCTCTTCTTCCTCGGTGTAGTCGTGCTCGAAATACAGCGAATTCAAGGTCTCGACCAGCGGCAGATCGAGCACGCTCAGGTTGATCGCCGGCTCCGTGCTCTGGTTGCCGTGGTTGTGCCAGGTGTCGTGCGGCGTGAGCACGAGATCGCCGGGTCCGAAGACGATGTTCTCGCCTTCGACGCCGGTGAAGTTCATGGAGCCGGTGAGGCCCAGCCGGATGGCGTTCGGCGAATGGCGGTGCGGCGGCATGATCTCGACCGGATCGTTCACGCGGTAGGCCACATAGAGCGTCGAGGCGGTGGCCCGCTGCGGCGCGAGGCCGGGGTTCACCAGCACCAGGGAGCGGCGCTCCGAGGTCTCGGTCTTGATGAGATGCGCCGAGCGGTGCAGGAGCGGCTCGATCTGCGTCTTGTATTTCCAGATGAAGGGCACGGCCTTGCGGCCCTGCGCGACCTGACGGTCCTCATCGTGGGCGACCTTGCGGTCCACCACCCAGTAAGGCGCCATGTGGTTGGCATACACGTCCCGGTGCAGCGCATCGAGCGCCCCCTGGAGTGCGTCGGATACAGCGAGCTCTTCATTTGCGCCCATTACGCACCTTCCCCGAACCAAGTTTCAAAGTGGTTCACCCCGTGATCGTGCGGCAGTCTGACGCGAACCAACTGTGCCGTCAACCGCGTCCGGCGCCCACGAAAGGGCTTCACGGGGCGCGGGCGCGGCGCCGGTTGGCCAGCCGGATTGCCACGACGAACGCGGCCATGAAGATGCCCACCGACCAGGCGAAGATCCGGCTGTCGCCGCCGCTCCAATCGAGCTCGTAGCCGCCGAGCACCGGACCGATGCCACCACCCAGCAGGAACGCTCCGCCGCAGGCAGCGGCGCATCCGCCGCTCGGATCCACCTCGGCCGCGAGGCCGAGGCAGGTCACAAAGCCGTGAAACCAGAAAAGTCCGAACAGGAACATGCCGGCCGCGAATTGCCAGCCGCTGTGCGCGTGCACCAGAAGCGCCACGGCACAGGAGAGCCCGATGCCAACCCAGAGCGCCCCGCCGAGCCGGCCGAGGCGCGCATCGAGCCAGGCGCCCTCGTAGGAGCCGATGATGGCGCCGATGTAGGCCATCGACAGCGCCGAGTCGAGCGCTCCTTCGGCGATGCCGGACGCCCGCCCAAGCGATTCGGTCACGGGATAAAAGGAGCTGACGCCGGTCGAGGAGACGAGCACCGCCGCGTACACCGTCCAGCCGCGCCAGCCACCGATCCCGCGCGGCACGGCCGCCGACACGACGGCCGACCCGCCGGGGGACGCCGAGGCGCCGGCGGTCACCGAGCCGCTCGCGGGGTCGGTGCGCGCCGGATAGCCGAGAACGACGGCAAAGCAGATCAGGGTGGCGGCGGCGAGGAACGCGAAAATCGCGCGATCGAGATGGAGCGGTGCGAGTAGCACCGGCATGCTCATGATGAGCAGGAATCCGGCGAGATTCATCAGGCCGTTGATCTGACCGTAGCGCTTTTCCGGGTCATCGAGCCGCGCCACCGCGCGATTCACGTCGGCGATCAGCAGGCCCTCACCGAGGCCGGCCACGATCCGGGTCACGAGGATGGCCGGAAAAGAGGCCACCAGAACGGTGGCGACGCTGCCGGCGACACACAGCAGCGTACCGGCCGCGAGCGCCTTGCGGGTGGTGTTCGAGCGGCTGAAGTAGCCGAGCACCATGCTCACCACGGCCGCGAGACCGATCTCGGTGGAAAGAATCCAGCCGGTCGCGATGGGACCGAATCCCGACTGCGTGGAGAACACCGTGAACTGGAACGGCTGGGTGAACCAGCTGAGGTTCGCAGCCGTATAGGCGGCCAGCAACGCAGCGAGGAGGCGTACGCGGGGCGCAATCGGGCGAGCATTCATGGCGTCGGGGACGACCTTCGCGATGGGCGCCGGCGCGATTTTAGCGCGCCGGCGCGGTGCCGGTCGCCGCACCGTTGATCACCTCGAGCGCCGCGTCGACGCCCGCGCCCACGTCGATCCGGGACTTGAGCGTGCGCAGCGCGCCGCCGAGTGCCGCGACCGCGACGACGGCGTAGATCGGCTGAGCGGTCGGCCCCATGTGCCCGATGCGCACGAGCTTGCCCAACGTTTCGCCGCGCCCGGACGAGAACACCACCCCATAGTGGGCGCGCACCGCCGCGCGCAGCGCCGCATCCTCGACACCCTCGGGAATGCGCAGCGCGGTGGTGGTCGGTGAGGCGCTGCGCTCGTCGGCCGGCCAGAGTCGCAGGCCCATGGCGCGCACCCCGGCCCGGCAGGCCTGAGCGGTGAGCGCGTGGCGCTCCCAGACCCGCTCCGGCCCCTCGCCGAGATACAGATCGAGCGCGGCGTCGAGCCCGTTGATCTCGGCCACCGAGGGCGTGAATGGGAACGGCCGATCGCGGCGCGCGGCATGCTCCCAGTCGAGAATGCTCAGGATCGAATCGCGCGGTGCGTCCGGATTCTGCCGCATCTTTTCCCAGGCCCGCGGCGTCACGCCGACGAGCGACAGGCCCGGCGGGCAGCCCAGGCATTTGTTCGGCCCGGTGACGAACAGATCCGCCTGGCAGGCGTCGGGATCGATGTCCATTCCGCCGAACGAGGAAACCGCATCGACCAGGAGGTACGCGCCGTGCGCCGCGCAGATCCGGCCGATCTCGTGCACCGGATTGATGGTGCCGGAGGGGGTGTCGTGGTGGCACACCGAGACGATGCTGATGTCGGGGCGCGACTTCAGCATCGCCGCCACCGCCGCAGGATCGATGATCTCATCGTACGGCACGCGGATCTCGAGCAGATCCTTGCAATAGCGCCTGGCCCAGAAACCAAAACCCGCGCCGTAGACGCCGGAGACGAGATTGAGCACCACATCGTCGCGCCCGATCAGCGAGGCAGCGCCGGCCTCGAGCGCGAGCACCGGCTCGCCCTGCAGAATGACCGGCGCGTGGCGCGTGCGCAAAGCCGCGCGCAGCTTCTCGACCACGCCCTCGTAGAAACTCTGAAACGCGGGATCATAGTCATAGAGGACCGGGCGCCCCAGCGCGCGCAGCACCTCGCTGTAGGCGTCGACGGGTCCGGTCGCCAGGGTGATGACCGGGGCTCGGGTGGCTTCGTAGTGCACGAGATGCTCCTTCAGCCGGCGACGTGCACGGCCGGGCGGCGATGCGCCCAGGGTCGTGCCCGCTCGAGCTGTCCGGACAGACTGAACAAGGTCTCCTCATCGCCGAGGCGTCCGGCGAGCTGCGTGCCAATCGGCAGACCTTGCGCATTCCAATAGAGCGGAATGGACAGGGCCGGCTGGCCGCTTTGATTGAACATCGCCACGTACGGGCAGGCCGTCACGACCTTCAGCATCCAGTCGAACGCCGACAGGTTCGGATCATCGGCGTTCAGCACACCGAGCGGCGGCGGTGGAAAGGCCATGATCGGACTCAGCCACACGTCGCAGGTGGTGAAGAATTCGCCGAGGATCCGCGAGGTGCGATGCAAGAGATCGAAGGTCTCGACGAATTGCGCGGCGCTGCGCGACTCGGCGTACTCGAGGATCTTGAGGCTGGTCGCCTCGAGGGTGTCGTGATTGACGGGGCGGCCGGTCTCCTTCTGCGCCGCCCTCACCATCTGTCGAACCGCCGCGGCCGCAAACTCGAGGAACACCTGCGTGACCTCGGCCACGTCAACGTCCGGGGCGGCTTCGCGAACCTCGTGGCCGAGGCTCGCGCAGAGCGCCGCGACGTCTGCGGTCATGGCGATGCAGTCAGGGTGCGCGCGCCCGCCGCCGCGGCCGGGCGTCGAGGAGAACGCGATGCGCAGAGGCTTCGGATCGCGCTGCGAGGCGGCGAGGAAGGTCCCCGCCGGCGGCGCCAGCAGCAGGCGGCCGCCGATTTCGGGGCCGGCGGTGGCATCGAGCAGCGCCGCGCTGTCGCGCACCGAGCGGGTGACCACGTGATCGTTGACGAGACCGAACAGGATCTCGTGCAAATCGGGGCCGGTGGGCAACCGCCCGCGCGTCGGCTTCAGGCCGAACAGCCCGCAATTCGCCGCCGGCACCCGGATCGAGCCGGCGCCGTCCGCCGCGTGGCCCATCGGTGCGATGCCGGCGGCGACGGCCGCCGCCGAGCCGCCGCTCGAGCCGCCGGCGCTCAACTCGAGGTTCCAGGGATTGCGGGTGGGTCCGGTCGCCAGTGATTCGGTGGAGACGTTGTTGCCGATCTCCGGGGTCGTGGTCCGGGCGACGGCGACCAGGCCGGCGCGCTTGTAGCGCGAGACGAGCTCCGAATCGTGCGGCGAGACGTGGCCCTTCATCAGCCGGCAGCCCGCTTCGCTCGGCACGCCCTGGTATGCCGCGCCGATGTCCTTGATGAGAAACGGCACGCCGGTAAACGGGGCGCCGGCGTACGGTGCGCCCGAGGCGAGGCGCGCAAGCGAGCTTTCAGCCTCCTGCGGTGTGGTCGCGACCACGGCGTTGAGCTTCGGGTTCAGTCGCTCGATCGCGCGCAGCGCCAAGTCCTTGAGCTCGGCCGCCGAGACTTGCTTGCGGCGGACGAGATCCGCGAGTCCCAGGGCATCGTAGGAGGCGTATTCTTCGAGGTTCATCCCGGCAACCACCCCTTGATTTTGCAGTATTTGGACCTTTGCGAACCAAGTTCGCAAGTGGTTCCGCCAGGGCACCATCCGAGTCTGCATCGAACCGAATGTCGCGTCAACGGGCCTCGATTCGCTGCCCCTCCAGCGGCTGACGCCCGGCAATCGCGATCCGGCGGGCACGCCTGCCGATGCCGCTGCGGCGCGCCTGTGCTATGGTATTTCGCCAAAGGACCCCTGGCTGGATTTATGGACCAAATGGACCAAAACGAACAAGCGCTGAATAAAGTCCGCGAGTTCATCGAGCGGCAGAACGTCACCCTCGACGGACGCATCCCCCCGGAAAGAACCCTCGCATCGGAGCTCGGCGTGGGGCGCCGCTCGGTGCGCCGGGCGCTCGATGTGCTCGAGCAGGAAGGCCGGATCCACCGCCACCAGGGACGCGGCACGTTCGTCGACATCCGCTCTGCCACCGCCGGAAGCCTGGCCGCCCCCGCGACGGCAGCAGCCGGCAGCAGCCGGCCGGCCTTGAGCACGGCGCTCGACAGCGTCCTCGACTACACCAATCCGCTCGAAGTCATCGAGGTCCGGCTCGCGACCGAGCCCGTGATGGCGCGGCTCGCGGCGCTGCGTGCCTCGCAGACCGAGATCAAGCGCCTGACGACGCTCGCCGCCAAGACGCGCTCGGCGAGCGACGCGGAAACCTACGAACGGGCCGATTCGCTGTTCCATCGGACCATCGCCGAAGCGGCTCGCAACACGCTGTTTCTCGCGTTCTTCGACACCATGCGCGTCAGCAGCGCGACGTCGGCTGGCGGCGCCTCGGCGAGAACGCGCATTGCTACAAGCGCCAATCGGTGTACGCCGGTTTCCACGAGTCGATCGCCGCCGCAATCGCCGCGCGCAACGGCCAGGAGGCGTACCTGCAGATGCAGCGGCACTTGGGCGATGTGCAGCAGTACATCCACGAGCAGGCATTCCCGCGCTCGGACGCTGCCGCAATAGCCCTCGCGGCGCATTGGTTCGGTCTATACTGAGACTCGTGTCCCGAGCGAACCAATCCTCCGGCCGGCATGCGCCGGCCCCCTGCGATGACGAACATCCGATCGTTTGATTACATCATCGTCGGCGCGGGCTCGGCCGGCTGCGTGCTCGCGAACCGGCTGAGCGCGGACCGCGACGTGTCGGTCCTGCTGCTCGAAGCAGGCGGCTGGGACCGCGATCCCTGGATCCATATCCCGCTGGGCTGGGGCAAGATCCTGCAGAAGCGGCTGCATGACTGGAATTATTTCTGCGAGCCCGAGGAGAGCGTCGGCGGCCGCGGGGTCGAATGCGCGCGCGGCAAAGTGGTCGGCGGCTGCTCCTCGACCAACGCCATGGCCTATGTGCGCGGCAATCGCGGCGATTACGATCGCTGGGCCGGCCACGGCGCGCCGCGGCTGGTGCTACGAGCGACGTGCTGCCCTATTTCCGCAAGTCCGAGCGCTGGGAAGGCGGCGCGAACGCTTACCGCGGCGGCGACGGGCCGCTGGCGGTGCAGACCTGCCGCTACCAGGACCCGCTGATCGGCGCGTTCGCCGAGGCCGGGCCGATCGGCCGGCCATCCCTGGACCGACGACTACAACGGCGAGACGCAAGCTCGGCTTCTCGCGGCTGCAGATGACCATCGGCGCGGGCGGCGCTGCGAGCTCGGCGACGGCGTACCTGCGCCCGGCCCTCACGCGCTCGAATCTTCAGGTCGAAGTTCGCGCCCTGGCGCGCCGCGGATCCTGATCGAGGGCCGCCGCGCGATCGGCATCGAGTACCGGCAGAGCGGCGTCAGCGCGCACGGCGCGCGCGCCGAGCGCGAAGTGATTCTCTGCGGCGGCGTCATCAACACGCCGCAGCTTCTGATGCTGTCGGGCGTGGGCGACGGCGAGGAGCTCGCAGCGGCACGGCATCGCGGTCAAGGCCGCGCTGCCCGGCGTCGGCCGCAATCTGCAGGATCACGTGTCGGTGATCCTCATGTATCACCGCCGCGAGCCCGGGCCCGTTCCTGCGCATGATGCGCTACGACCGCATCGGCCGCGAGCTCGCCAAAGCGTATTTTCTCGGCACCGGCTTCGCCGCCGACGTGCCCGGCGGCGGCGTCGCGTTCCTCAAGAGCCGCGCCGAGCTCGAGCTGCCGGACATTCAGTTGCTGCTGACGGCCGCGCCGCTGGGCGCGTGGCCGTACCTGCAGCCCTTCAAGGCGCCGTTCACCGGACGGCTTCGCCTGCCGCATCGTGATGCTGCATCCGGAAAGCCGCGGCCGCGTGACCCTGCAATCGACCGATCCGCAGGCTCATCCGCGCATCCTGCAGCGCTTCCTGGCCACCGACGCCGATTGGCGGGCGGTGCGCGCGGGCGTGCGGCTCGCGCGCGAGATCGCCGCACAGCCGTCGATGCAACCCTTCATCGCGCGGCGAGTTCCTCGCCGGGCGACGACAAGCGCTCGGCCGCGGAGATCGACGCGCACATCCGCAGCACCGCGATCACCGTGCATCATCCGGCCGGCACCTGCCGGATGGGCCGCGAACGGACGAGCTCGCCGTGGTCGACCCCGAGCTCAAGGTGCGCGGCATCGAAGCGCTGCGCGTGGTCGACGCCTCGGTCATGCCGGATCTGCCGAGCGGCAACATCAACGCCGCCGTGTTGATGATCGCGGAGAAGGCGGCCGACCTGATCCGCGGCCGGCCGGCGAGCTGCTCCCCTAAATGCACCGAGAACGCTAGAAGCGGTAGTTGAAGCCGACGATGTACTCGCGCGGCGGGAACCAGGTCTGCGTGGTCTCGCCGCCGTACTGGTTGGTGAAGCTGTAGCTCACCTCGGCGCGATCCGCCATGTTGTTGATGGCGAGCGTCAAGTCGAACTTGCTGTTGGCGAAGGTGTAGTCGAACAGCAGGTTCATGAGCACGTAGCTCGGCGTCGTATACAGCGGGTTGCTGAAACACCGTGTTCGAATAGTGATCCCGATAATTGCCCTGCAGGCGCGACAGCAGGCTCGAGCCGTCGGCGAATGTGCGAGGTCTGCGACAGCGCCACGGTCGCTGTGTATGTCGGCAGGTTCGGCGGCGAATTGCCGTAGACATCGCGATAGCCCTTCGCGCGCAGGCGTTGATGGACCTGCGCCCCGGGGCCGCCGAATTCTGCGCGTCGAGGAAGCGCCGGATAGCCGTACAGCGCGGCGAACTCGTGTGTTGGCGGCGTTGCCGGCCAGATTGTCGATCGTGGAGATGTGCGTGACGATCTTGCCCTTCTCGGCGGTGGCGTTGCCGCTGAGCTTGAAATGATAGGGCAGGAGCGCGGTCAACTCGCCTTCGATGCCGTAGATATGCACGTCCGGGAAGGTTGTCGACGCCGCCGTCGAAATTGATGAGATCCTCGGCGTGATACTGCATGTCCTTGTCGATGTAGTAGAACGCGGCGACGTTCGCGACCAGTCTGTTGTCGAGCGCGGTAGTTCTTCGAGCCCACCTCGAACGCGGTGATGGTCTCCGGCTTGTAGTTCGCCGGCACCACCGCGGGCGCGGTTCCCGGATTGCCGCCGCCCGGCTTGAAGCCGGTGGAGACGCTGCCGTAGACGAAGTTCTCGGGCGTGACCTGATAGTCGAGGCCGGCCTTCCAGGTGAGCTTGCTCGCCGATTGATGCAGATGAACGAAGCCGCCGCCGAGGAACGGATCGCCGAAATAGTTGTCGAGGAAGGAGGAATTCCGATCGTCCGTGTAGCGGAAGCCGAGCGTGCCCGCGGAGCTCATCGGTGAAGTGGTAAACGCCCTGGCCGAAGCCCGAGACCGACTCGCGCCTGAAGGCGTTCGAGGTCTCGAAGTAAAGCGTGCCGGCCGCGATCTCCGGCGCCACCAGGCTCTCTTGCCTCGTTGTTCAGGATGTTGGGCGCGCCGGGCTCCTGCGCGTTGCGCAGGTACTGATCGTATCCGTCCGTGGTGCGGCTGTGCAGATAGAAGGCGCCGACCACCCAGTCGAGCGGGCCGTCGGCTTGCGAGCTCAGGTCGAATTCCTGCGTCACCGAATAGATGTCGTGCAGCCAGTACTGGACGTTCTCGCCGCCGTAGATGGGCGGTCGCCAGCGCGATGGTCGAGCCCGCTCTCCGAGTTCGACCCGGTCTGATTGGTATATTCCACGCCGCTCAGCGACTTGAACACCATTGTTGTCGAAGTTGTATGCTCGCGATGAGGCTGCCGAGCGTCTGGTTGTACAGGAACAGGCCGGGCCAGTCGCTGGTCTCCTGGTAGGGATTGGGGTTGGGATCGTAGATGTTCTTGCTCTCGATCTCGTGCTGGTCGGTCTTGGCGTAATCGACGCTGCCGGTTACCGAGAAGGCGTCGTTCGGCTGGAACAGCGCCGTGACGCGCACGTGATAATTGTGGTTGTTGTCGAGCTGAAAGTCGGTGCCGGGCACCTGGGTGGCGGTCGCATACCCTTGCTGGTCGATGAAGTCCCCGGCCACCCGCAGCGCGAACGTGCTCGAGACCGGCAGATTGACGGCCGCCGTCACGTGCTTCAGGTCGAAGGAGCCGAACTCGAGATTGGTGTAGCCCGAGTAGCCGCCGTCGAGTTTCGGCTGGACGGTGATCACGTTGACCGTGCCGCCCACCGAATTCTGGCCGAACACCGTGCCCTGCGGGCCGCGCAGCACCTCGATGTGGTCCACGTCGAGGAAGTTCGTGGCGAGCGAAATGGGATCCGGGATGAAGATGCCGTTCTGGTGGAACGACACCGAGGCCGGCGAGCCGTCGTCCTGGGGAGAATTGAGGCCGATGCCGCGAATCGACACGACATGGTTGTAGCCATCGGTCTGGCCGATGACGAGGCTCGGCACTTCGCTGTTCAAGTCCTCGGGCGCCCGGATGAAGTTGTTCTTGAGCTGTCCGCCGACAGTGCGGTGATGGCTTCCGGGGCCTTCTGCAGGTCCTGGTTTTCCTTCTGGCCCACCACCACGATGCTCTCGAGCTCATCGGACGGCTCGGCCGCCACTGCTCCCATGATCGGGAACAAGACGAGCACGCTCGCAATCCACGATATCCTCTGCGTCACGGTCCGGTGCATTGATTCATCCCCTATCGTTCAGACTCTTGCATCGTTCGCTGATTTATTCTTGCGAACCAAATTCTCCCATTGGTTCAATAGTGGCACTATGTCAGGGGTGATGACAACCAGATTTGCGGTCTAAGCGGTAAAATTGGTTCGGTGATAGGTCCTGGCGTCTGGGTTCAGTGGTTCGGGGAGGGCTATCGATGAGTGCCCACCGTCGGCTGCCGGGGTTCGTCAGGATAAGTTCGGCGGCTATGTCCCAGGGTGCTCCAGGGCGTGGTCAAAATCCACGATCTGAATGGCACCGGGAAACAGCAGTTCCGCAGCACCCAGATCCAGATCGCGCCGTCTGCCAGGACGACTTTCTTTAAGGCCCGGTCCCAACCACGCCGAAGGGCTTCGGTATAAATGCGGCGACTAAACGATTCGGCGTTTTCGATGGCCCCGGTGTAGGTGGTCGAATCCGGGTCGCGAATCGGCCGGCCTTCCTTGTCCTGGAGCGTCTGCGTGAAACGCAACCCAGCTTGACCTCGCGCGTATGCGCCGGTTGGCCTTCCTTTTTGCCGGCACGGCCCTGGGTCTCGGCCTTGACCACCGGAACGCCGGTGCCATCCATTTCCACGTAGATGACGGGAATCGGTGGACCGCCCACCACCGGCAGGTGCAATTGCATGGCTTGCTGTTCCAGCTCCCCTTGCCGTGCTTGGATATCCGCGCCGATGGTCTCGGCAATGCGCTCCACCGCTTTGGTGGTGACCTCCAGCCCCGCCAGCGTTTCCAGTTGTTGGCGGCCGGCGTCAAAAGAAGCTCCTGGCCCACCAGGGCGATCATGCGCCGGACACCGGGAGAGAACTCGGTTCCTTCGATATCCCACTGCCGATCGGCAGGAACTTGCGGGCGTTGACAAGCATCGCACCAGTAGTAGGGACGGCAGACCTCCGCCCTGCCGAGCACGGTCAGCAGAGCGCGTGAGCGCATCGCTACGTAACGAGCGCTCTGGCCACAGCCGCAAGGCCGCTGCCGTCTTCGGCGGGAACGGGTTGTTCCAGAAGCTGGCTCAGCGCCGCAGCCCCGCCCCGGTGCAGGGCATCGCGCAGTCCCACCTCGACCTGTTGCAGATTCAGGTGGCCGGTCTTGTGCTGCTGGGCGAAGACCACTGTCAACAGCGCGTCTACCTCGCGACGGACTTCTTGGTGGATCGCTTCGGCCGTTTTTTTTCCTGCGCGGTAATCTCTTCCTGGCCGGTCGGCCGGGCTTGGCAGATTCGCTCATTGACTTCCAAGAGCTTCTGACTGAGATCGCGGAAGCGATGGAATGCCTGCACCTCCCGCTGGGCTTTCCGCAGTGCGGCGGGAGTGGGGAAGGTTTCGCTGATGGTCTTGCCGTTGACCTTGCGAGTCAGGCGGAAGTTGGGGCCATGGGCGGGCTGGCCGGACTGGTGGCAACGACACGTCGGTTTGCCGCAGCGGCCTTGAATCGCGGTAATGGAACCGCTGCGGAAATCCCCGAGCGTGGCAAGGTCACGCAACAGCGCGGCGCGCTGTTGTTCGAGACGGGCGAGAGTATCGGGCATGGGTGCCTCCTGTCCTAACGTATTAATACGTTAGGATAAACGCCATAAAAAAAGGAAATCCGTTACTGTCACATTGATGTCGCACACCCGTGGTGATCCCATTCTGGGAAGACGCGCATGTTGCTTGAATTACAGTAAACGGCATTCTGCATGACGCACTACCCCAGGCTGACCGGCCTTTTCCTCCGCGTTCATGGCACGCCTAGCGTGCCTCCCGCAATGCGCACCTCGCGGCCGTCGGCGTCGTTGGCGGAGATTCCCAGCACCGCGCCGCGATCCGCGCCGTCAACGGAGCCAACAACACGCGCTGGCTGCTGGCCAGCTTGACGCCGTTTAGCCAGGCCATCGCGATCTTGCCGGGTTGTCCTACGTCTACGATGCTGGCCGGAATATCGCCGGGCGTGAAATTGCCCTGCTGGCCGTCTTGCAAAATCAGCGAGAGCGCCAACCCTGCCAGGTTCAAGTCCCGGTGCGCCAACAGGTAAATGGCGTTGCCGTGCACTTCGATGGTGCCTTCCGCGGGCTCGATTGGCCGGGCGCGCCGGCTGTCCGGCTCCATCTGCGAACAGGTCAAGCCGCGCGGGGTCCGCGCAGGCCGGGACATGTCGATGTCGGTCACGCGGCGCAACGTCTCGATCAGGTCCAGCGTGTTGACGAATCCGTCGCCGCCACGGGCAGTGACCGTATCCACCGGGTAGGAATCTAGATCGTCGAAACGATCGCTGCATATCGCCGGCGTTGAGATGTTGGTGACGGCCCGCAGGGCATCGATCAAATCGAGCGTGTTGAGCAGGCCGTCGCCGAAAGATCCCACCGAGTCGGCGGTATGCGGGTAGCTGTCGCCAACCAGGTAGCCAACCACCAGGGTCAAGGTGGCGTCGGCTCCAGCGGTCAGTGGGACTGCGGCACTGCCCTGCGCGGCGTCCGCGGCGGTGATATGGACGTTATACGTTTGTCCGACTGCCGCGGAAGCCGGGATCGCCACCTGCACTACACCAATCGCGACCTGGCCGGTCAGAGATGCCGTGAAGGATCCGAAGAATGCTCCGACGTTAGTGTTAGTGGCAGTGACGGTGGGCGGCGAGTTGCCCGGCACGGGCAGGGCGGCATCCGATAGGAAGGCCATGTTCGCGGCAATGGGAGGGGCGTTGCCTGTCGGTGCCACGAGTACGCCAAAGCTCAGCGCACCAACGGTTGCGCCACTATCCAGAGTGAGAACCACCGGAATCGAAACAGGAGCGCCGGGAGAGCCGTTGACCGCCTGTGCAGCCAGTGAGCCTTGGGGTAAACTGCCCACAGTGAATGTCATTGCGGAGGAAGTCCCACCTCCCGGAGCAGGGGTGAACACCGTGACCGAAGCCGCGCCGGCTGTAGCCACATCGGCGGCAGTAATCGTTGCGCCGATCTGCTGAGAACTGCCGAAACTGGTGGTTCGCGCGCTGTTGTTCCAGAGCACCTGCGATACTGGCGCGAAGTTAGTGCCATACACCGTCAGCGTGAAGCTGACGGACCCGGCGCCCACGGTCGCCGGGGACAAGGCGGCAATGGCTGGAACAGCGTTGTTGCCGGTTACCGTGAAGGTCAGTGAATTAGAGGCTATTGTGGTCGGGTCTGGATTCCGGACGGTAATCGACAGCGTTTTTGGAACGGCCAGATCCGTAGTGGTTAGTGCGCCTCCCAGCGACGTGGAACTGTTGAACACGGTCGTGCGCGCGGTTCCATTCACCTGAACGGTCGCGCCATTTACGAAACCCGATCCAGTAATAGTTACAACCACACCGGCCGTTCCTGCGGGAGCGGAGGTGGTGGAAAGACTGCTGAGCGCGGGCACGAGGTTGTTCACCGTGAAGTTGAGGGCAGCGGACACTCCGGCATCGGGCGCCGGGTTCACCACCGTCACGGGGAAGGTTCCGCCCGTCGCTACATCGGCTGTTGTGATGCTTGCTGACAGGGATGTGCTGCTGGTAAAGGTTGTTGACCGGGGGCTGCCGTTCCACCACACTGCGGCGCCATTTACAAAATTCGCGCCGCTGACGGTCAATGAGAATGAGGAAGACCCAGACGTTGCCGAGCTTGGGCTAAGAGTAAAGAGCGTGGGCACGGGGTTTAGGACCGTAAACGGCAAGGCATTCGACGGCCCCACAAAAGGAGCAGGATTCGCGACAGTCACTTGATCATTCCCCGCGGAAGCGATATCGCTTGCGGTTATCGATGCATTCAACGAGGTTGAACTGATCACCGTGGTCACCCTGCTGCTGCCATTCCACAGCACGGCCGCGCCGCTGAGAAAGCCGCTACCGGTGACAGTCAGCACAAACCCTGGGGAGCCGGCAATTGCTGAACTTGCGGAAAGGGCGGAGATGGCCGGAGTCGTAGGACTGTTGGTCAGCGAAAAGCTGGCCGGCGTCGATATACCCACAACCGTTGCAGTCACGGCATAACTACCGATGGTGGAGTTGGCGGTGAAAACTGGTGCAGTCACCACGCCCGACGCGTTAGTTGTCGCCGTGGCAATGGTGGAGGCGTTCGGCGCGAACGTTCCACTTGCGCCCGAACTCGGCGCAGTGAAGGTTATGGTAGCTCCGCTGACCGGCAGGCCGGAAGCAAGAGTGACGGTGGCCCGCAAAGCCGTCGCAAAGGTCGCGTTCACGCCGGCACTTTGTGGAGTTCCCTCGCTGGCGGCGATGGAAGTGGGTGGGTCAACCAGAAACAGATAGGCTGTAATGTTGCCAATGAGGGGCGAACCGGCTTGCGTCGAAGTGGCTAATTGGCTGTCAGCGGCGTAGGCGTAAAGGATATGAACGCCCCCTTGCAGGGCTGGGGTCGCTCCCGAAAACGAGGGTGCGCTGCTCAACCACGGGCCTTGCCAAGTGTCCACCTGGTAGAAAACATTTTGGACGGCGGGAGCGTTCGGGCTAAACGTGGTTTGCCCGTTGAAGATGAACGACGGCGTTGGACTGTTAGTCAGGTTGTTCGGCAGCGGCGTGATGCTGGTTGACAGAGGGACCGGCACCACGGACTGTTCCGTGATCACCGTGACGCCATTGCCGCTGACGGAGTAGATCTTGTTGGTGACCGGGTTCACCGCGATAGGACCCCCTCCGGTACCCAAAGAGGAGACAGAGTTGGTAGCACCGTCAACCACACCGTAACCGGTGTAGACCTTATTGGTGACCGGATTCACCGCGAAAGAAGACGCTCCGCCACCCACAGTGGAGGTGGAGTTCGTGGTGCCTTCAATCACCGTCAAATTGCTGTCATAGGTGCTGGCAACATAGATCTTGTTAGTCAGCGGGTTCACTGCTACTGTCGATAGGCCAAAGTAGACCGTATAAGTCTGCAGGAAAATATCCGAAATACTTACGTTGGTCGTGGCGTTAGTGAGGCCGTCAATCACAGTAACCCGGGTTATGATGCGCGACCAACCACCACCAGAGTTGCTCGAACCGTTAGTGGCACCAACGTAGATCTGGTTCGTCACGGTGTTCACCGCTATCGAATTGGGCTGGTAGCCGTTCATGTTCACGGTAATAGTGGAACTGGTGGCACCATCAATGACCGTGACATTATCGCTCCCCGCGTTGACTACGTAGATTTTGTTGGTCACGGAGTTCACCGCCACCGAACTCGGCGAGGCCCCCGCTGCCACCGTGGAGGTGGCGTTGGTAGCACCGTCAATCACACTCACGGTGTTGCTGCCCTGGTTGGCGACGTAGATCCTGTTGGTCACAGGGTTCACCGCCAAACAAATCGGGCCGCTCCCGGTAGCCACGTTCGCGGCAAAGTTAGTGGCACCGTCAATGACGGTAACGTTGTTGCCACCCTGGTTGGCGACATAGATCTTGTTGGTCACCGGGTTCACCGCTACAGAAAGGGGGCCGTTCCCAGTAGCCACGTTCGCGATGGCGTAGGTGGTGCCGTCAATAACCGTGACGCCGCTACCTCCGCTAACGTAGATCTTGTTGGTCACCGGGTTCACCGCGACAGAAGACCCACCTCCGGTAGCCACAGTGACAGTCGAGTTGGTGGCGCCGTCAATTAGCGTGACGTTGGCGCTGCCGTAGTTGGCGACGTAAATCTTGTTCGTCACTGGGTTTACCGCCGTCGAAATTGGGTTAGTCCCTGCGCTCAGCGTGGATGTGGAGTTCGTGGCACCGTCAATGACCGTAACGTTAGCACTGGCGCTATTGGCAACGTAGATCTTGTTGTTCAGCGTGTTCACTGCCAAAGAAACGGGGGAAATGGGAGCGATCCCACCGCTGACCGTGGCCGTCGAGTTAGTCGCGCCGTTAATCACCGTGACGCTGTTCAAATTGGCGACGTAGATCGTGTTGGTGACGGGATTCACGACGATGGAGCTGGGACTGTTCCCCACACCCACTGTTGTGGTGTTGTTGGTAGCACCATCAATCACCGTGACGCTCGCGCTTCCGATATTTGCAGCGTAAACCTGATTGGTCACCGGATTTACCGCGATCGAGTCCGGGGAGCTCCCAACGTTCACGTTCACAGTCGAGTTCGTAGCGCCATCAATCACCGTAACGTTGTTGCTGCCATCGTTGCCGACATAGATCTTGTTGCTTGCCGGGTCCACCGCCGCCGCATACGGAGCCGTCCCGGCGGTCACCGTGGTCGTGGAGTTGGTCGCACCGTCTATCACGGTGACATTGTTGCTGCCCTGGTTGGCGACGTAGATTTTGTTGGTCACCGGGTTCACCGCCAGCGAACGCGGATTAGTGCCGGCGCTCACTGTGGTGGTGTTGTTGGTGGCACCGTCAATGACCGTGACGTTGGTGCTGTCCCGATTGGCGACATAAATCATGTTGGTCACCGGGTTCACGGCCACGCAATACGGACTTGTCCCAACGTTTACATTCGTTGTGGAGTTGGTGGCGCCGTCAATAACCGTCACGCTGGCGCTGCTCTGGTTGGCGACGTAAATCTTGTTGGTCACCGGGTTCACCGCGACCGAGATAGGATTCGTGCCCACGGTCACGCTGGCAACCGTGTTCTGAGCAACGGCGGACTGAGGGAATACGCACAGGAAGAGCAGTCCTGCCAGAAAACACGCGGCCGTTACTAGGCGACGCATTGGTAGTCCTTTGTGGGAGCAAGGCGAGGCAGGAACGGCGTGACGTGCGTAGTCTCTTTTAGCGTCGTCTTTCCCAAAGGCATGATGCATTTCCGACGATCATAGCACGTCTTTGCGCGAAATATGGCGAAGTGCGTCAGACTGTCCGCATTTCCCTTTCTTGACCTCTCCTTTCTGGGACTTTTGAGTCGCCAGAACGGCTCATGGCCGACATTGCAAGGCGGGGTGTGCGGCACGGGGCCCGGTTTTGCGATAAATACCGTGAATTCAGTGGGATAATCATCAGGTTGGGAGCCCTGACGATGGGGCTGATGATCGGCTCCGGGCGCCCCGTTTTCCCCCGTCCCCGCTGCCGCCTTTTCCCCGCTAATGTGGTGAACTGAACTCTGGAGGCCAGAAAAAGAAGATGCAAAAAAGAGGCTACAGCCTCAGACCGGCGGATTTTCCGCCAGCCGCTTCAGCGACTCTTGGCGTGGCGCGCGCGTCCACACGGCGTTCCCTAATGACTCCCGCGACGTAGCGGTTGGGCGTCACGTCGAAAGCCGGATTGAATACCGCCGCGCTATCCGGCGACACAATCGTCTCGTCGCTCTCTCGTCTCCGAAAAAATCGTCAAGTTAGAACTTGGCCATTTTTCTCGCGAACTTCTCTCACAACAAATTGCCAAGTCCATGGATGACACCGTTCTCCCGATATTGCCCGCTGAAAGCAAACTGTCGCCGGGGAACGGAGGATGATCTGCCATTGCCAATAGGCGTGCTACGATAGAGCCTCGCAGTGGCTTCGACAAGAAAAACCCGAGGCAACCCACGCCGTCGCAAAGCACGAAGCGGTCGCCGGATCAACCGGATCACCAAGGACCAACTCTTGGCAGCGGTAACAGCGAAGTACCTCGGATCGAACGACTTCAATGGACTTCCCGCAACGAAAGACATGCCTGTCGGCGTTGTGGCCGACCTGATCAAAGGCAAACTTGTTTCTCTCAATAGGGGCGACCGCCATCCCAATCCGCACATCAAGGCATTTGAGCCCGAGCCGGTGGAAGAGCAACTGAAGAAACTAGGGGAGCAAGGTGCCGCTGGGTGCCTCTACCCCGAGAAAGCGGTTTTGGAAAAGGCAGTAGCCCCAGCGCAGTATCAGGGTCGCCCTTTTACCTTGCGTCTGGCATTGGGTGAGCCTCAACTATCATTTTATTCCTTCGAACTGTACGTCCTTGAGCGGTATCGCAACGATCCCCGGTACCGGTTTGACGTAGACGACGTTCACGGCACGATCACGCTTGAAGACGAGTTCCATCGGAGCGATGCAGTTCCAGGGCGAGATCGAGCTTTCCTTCAGAGCTTTGGATTCTCGTACGACGGTGATATGAACCGCGCAGTCGCTGTTTTCCTTCGATACCTTCACGATCTCACTCCTGAACACCAAAGGACATGGGAGACTCAGATCCTGACCGGCAACTTTATGCTCCATCCTGACTATTACGCAAGCTCGATGGGGCACTGGGCGGAGAAGATTCCGATCCTTGGAGCCTTCACGGCGGAAATCCACCACATCAACGCTATGTGCAAGTTGATGGGAAGGCCCGCTCTTTTTCGACAAGAGTTTGACGAGGATCAACGTCCGCGAGATTTCGCGTTTCTGCTTCGGCCAACCCTGAAGGAATTCAACGGATTTGTTCATCTCCTTGACAAGATGCTGTCGGAGAATATCGACATCGCGTTCTTCCGGTCCGATGTCGCGCAGGAGCGTGAGACCGAGCGTGATGATGGACGAGTCGTTGTAGAACGGAAGGGCAGCATCCAGTTGCTAGATGAATGGCTCACTACAAGCATTCGGTTCCCAGACCCTACGCCGAAGGACGCTATGGTTGGCACCTTCAAGAGGATCAGAAAAATGAGGCAGAAGCCGGCTCATGCGGTCAAGGAGGACGAGTTCGACCCGACTTATTTCAAGGAGCAACGCCTGTTGGTCATCGAGGCCTACACAGCCATTCGCACGCTTCGCCAGATTCTGGCGAACCATCCCGCGACCGCTGGCTACGCGATTCCGGACTTGCTGTACAGGGGTGAGATACGAACCTACTAAGAGACCGCCTGTGGAGAAAGCGGTTGGCCTGAACTTAGTGATTTATTTTTCGCAACCCAAGTCACCTTCGACATGGAGCCGCGTTACGCTGGGGAGGCGGACGAAAGCGCAGGCCTTCCGGGAAGAATTCACCAAGTTCAGGAGTTTTGTCACTCCGACCCCTTTTTCCCCGACCAGCCGGCCCTAGACACTACGTATTCATAGGGGTACGCGCCAACCCGCTGTCCCACAGTAACTTAGCCCTTGCCCGCTGTGAATTCCAACCGCAATTCACACATTCTTCGCGTGCCACTTCAAGAACCGATCCATCGTACCGTCAGCCAAAGCTCGCGGCGCGTCCACCGGCAAGCCAAGCTCCCGCGCAACACGCCTTGCCAGCTCGACGTGCGTCCAAGGATACAGTTGATACTTCAGAATCATGCCGTACCCACCGCGATCAATGAGTTTTTTCATCCAAGTCTTGGGCAACATTCGCACCGCAAAAACCGGCCGGATACCCAAGTGCTCGCACAACCGTATCTTCACGTCGAACTCCTTCTCATCCATGTACGACAAAGTGTTCTTCACCTCGAGCCCGTACGCGGCACCATCGCGATCGAAGATAAAATCCAGGTTATGCTGCGTTTCTTCCCATTCCAGGTTGCCGTACTTACGCGTATTGTGGCCGGTCATCACAAACTGCCTGCGGGCGAACGCAGCCAAGATCATTTGCTCGCCGTGAAGGCCTATCGAGGCACACATGTTCGGGCTTCCGTACTCGTTTACCAAATTTACCACACGTCTCGCGTCTCTCCGGTAGTACCGATGACGCTTGGGCCACACTAACTTGATATCCGATCCCGTCGCCAGCTTGCGAGTTTCCGTCTTGAGTACCCCTTCGCCAACTAGCTCCGTTATCGCGCGATGCGTGATCCAGTGGAAGTACACGCCCTCGTGCTGAACCGCCAATTGATTCGCAAAGTACACCGCTGGTTCCTTTTCCTCGAAGAACTTACGCAGCTTCTCCTTGGCCGCTACCTCGTATTCGTCGGGCCCCCGCCGGCTTTCGTCCTCCTCGTACGCGAAATCGTTCCAATCAGCCACAGAAACAGATTGTACTCTACAAGGAAGCGCGGTGACCTTCTGACATGGCAGAGGAAATGAGGAAATGGGTCAGACTGAACTTCGCGGTTTTTTTGTCGGAGAAACGGGGTCAAACAGCCTGGACGGGGCGGCTTGTTCTTGGGCCCCGTTTGAATACGTCGATTCGGAATGAATGCTCCCCGTCCAGGCTGTCTCGGCAACTGGGAGCAATCCCGGAAAACCGCCCACAGGCTGTTTCGAGGCTGGCAGGGAATCCTAACTCAATCTTCGGTGACGGTGTTTTCATCCTCGCTCCACAGAAAACAGCCGTGCCCGCACATGCGCCGCCCCGGTCTACGAAACGGCCTTGAACCGGTTGACTCTTGCCTCCGTCCGCTTGATACATGACCGGACGCCCAAACCTCAAGTCAGCGCCGCCGCGTCGAGCGTCAAGTCGCCGCCGGGACCAACCACGTTCCGCGCCGCGCCCTCCACCTGAAACCGGATCGCCCTCGGGTCCGCCCCTGGAGCGACTACGAAGTCGTATTCCATCTGGCGGCCGTTGCCGTAATACACCAAGTCCACGCCGGGATAAACATTGCGCAGTTTAGCCTTGGCGTAACTGGGGACGTTCGTCCGCCACTTTGATGGATCGTTGCCGGTGAAGTAATTGCTTTTGCCGGGAAGTTCTTCCACGCCCTCGACCGTCGCGGCAGGATTGGAGTCGAGGAGCTTTAACCGGACCACCTTCGCCGGTCCTGCCTGCTTCTGTAAGGAAAATACCGCTTCCGTCGGTGTCAGAAAGAGCGTGTAGCCCTTGCCGCGGGCCAGGAATTTTACGTTGGAGTCGGTCTGTCCTTGATTTTGTTCGAACCGCAGCGGCAATTTGCCGTAAGATTCCTGGATTTTTGGATTACCCTGCCGTTTCGCCTGCCATTTCGGTTGAGAGCCAGGCAAGCTGAGCAGCGTGGCGAGCATCATCAGAACAGACAGCGCTAACATCTCGCGAAGCTGCTGCCACTTCGCAAACCGCCGCCAAATTCCCCAGGGAGTGATCACAATTCTCCTTCAGGAGGGACCGGGTAGACTACTTCACAACTGTTGGTTAGCCTCGCCGGCTGGACGTAGCCAGTATAGCGCATGTAGGAGGGACGGGCATGCGGCATAATCAATCCGGCAGGCAGAGAGACGCTAATGAATATCAGCTTGGCGCCAGAACTGGGAAAAGATCGTCGGAAAAAAGGTTCGCAGCGGTCAATGCCAGAACGCCAACGCCTCGTGCATGAGGCGGTCGAGCGGCTGGTCGAGGCGGACGCGGAGGAACACGCCCATCGTAACGACATTCGCAAGCGTATTCGCCGTGGCCGAAGCGGAAATCGATCATGGCGAGTTCATCGAATAAGATGAGCGCACGCTCCCGAGCCTCTCACGCCAAGTTCGCGAGCGCGGCATGAAGCGTCTCACCGGGCAGGTCAAGCCCAGTATAGTGATTTACTTCTCGCCACGCTTCTCAGCAAGCTCTTTAGACTGCGACTTTCGCCCGTAGAAAAACAATCCTATGAGTGCACCGAGAGATCCCAGGAAAGTCGCTCCTCCACCCAACTCTCTGCCGATATAGATCAGATAGAGCGATCCAACAAGGCCAGTCATCCCGAGAATGAAGGCGAATATCAGGCCCACCCACGACTGGCTGGTATTAGAACCGACTACCCTCTTTTCGAGTCCGTGCCGGTGATCCATTTGGCGCTCCACCATGGCGAGCTGTCGCTCTGCCATGTCTACAATTTGCTTGGCTAATCCGGGGAACACCCGCTCAAAATGATCGAGCATTTCGGGGGGAGGGATGGGTCCCGAGTACGTCTTCCCTACGATGTTCTGCTGGCTTTGAAGTACGGATCGTACTTGCTGAAGGGCAGAGGTGGGATCGAAAGCGCTAGGCTGATTGAAGGACTTCTTCTTGTGCTTCTTCCCCATCCAGGTCCTCAGCTTGTTTTAGCACTTCGCGGAATAATTTTTCGTCGCTAGAAATCGCGACGGCCAACTGCTCTATGAACTCAGGGTGTTCCTTGACCAACTCGGACCACGAAAGCCGGAGTGCATATGCAACAGCAAGCCAATCGCCCACGAGGGCACGAACATCGGCCTCTTCCCCCGTTCGACAATAGTTGTACTTGTCGAACGAGCCTGAGAGATCTAGGACACGGGCGGCACCAGTAAGAAGGGACGGCTGGGCGAAAAGGAAGTCGGTGTGCATCTACTTGATGTTGACTCAGCAAGTCCTTTAATGTCAATGGGGAAGAGGAGACACTGGGAGAGACGTTTATCCTCAGTCACTTAGCCGCGTGATCTTGAGCCTTTCGTGGCTTTCCTCCGGCCCGATTTTTCCGCTTCGCTTGGCAGAGCCGCGAAATATTCTGGGCCCTCGTTCGGCGGCTAGTTTTTTTCCGCCCTTCGTCCGAGGGCAACAGCCCCGCCACCGAAGGCCGGAAAGGGCCAGTCGAAGCAGAGGCGGCACGGAAAACCATCCAGGGGCTAGTGCTCTGTCGCCTGCGTCCGCAGGCTCCCGTGTAGCGGACGTTCGGACTCATCGATTTCCTGGACAAACCGCAGGACGAGCACAACCATGTCGTGCACCCCTGTCGGGTCTGCTACTTGAAAAGTGATATCAATAGTGGTATCTTGCGGTATGGCGCGATTGGCCAAAGTTTTGGAAGCCATGAAGCGCAATCCCAGGGGAGTTCGCTTTAGCGACCTGTGTCGCATTTGCGATTCCTACTTCGGCGCGCCGCGGCAGAGCGGGTCCAGTCATCGGGTCTATCGGACGCCTTGGCCTGGCGATCCGAGGGTCAACATTCAGGAGGACAGAGGCTTTGCAAAGGCGTATCAGGTCAGGCAAGTGCTCAAGGCCATCGACAGACTTGGAGCCGAAAATGAAGCTGAAGGATGATCACCATACTTATCGCGTGACTTGGTCTCAAGAAGACGCCGAGTACGTAGGGCTTTGCGCCGAATTCCCCAGTCTCAGTTGGCTGGCCTCCAGCCCGGAAAAAGCGCTGCAAGGAATTCGCAAGGTCGTCGCGGACGTTGTGGTGGACATGAAAAAGAGGGGCGAGGCGGTTCCGGAACCGCTCGCTTCGAGGCGCTACAGCGGCAAATTCCTGGTCCGCGTTCCGCCCGATATCCATCGTCGCCTAGCCACCGAAGCCGCCGAGGCAGGCGTGAGTTTGAACCGCCTCGCCAGCGCTAAGCTCGCGCAATAGCAAGGGGACGATCCGGCTAGGGTTTCCGACGATCCTGGCACGTCTTTACGCGAGATGGCGAAGTACGTCAGACAGTCCGCGTTCCCTTTCTTGACCTCTCCTTTCTGGGACTTTTGGTCCGCAGAACGGCTCATGGCCAGCATTGCAGGGCGGGGTGTGCGGCGGGGGGCCGGTTTTGCGATAAATGCCGTGAATTCAGTGGGATAATCATCAGGTTGGGAACCCTGATGATGGGGCTGATGATCGGGTCCGAAAAAGGCCACGCACGTCTTGAGCGTGCGTCCCGGGAACTCGGTTGCCAATGCTATCCGATTGCCACTAACACGAGGCCAGCCACCGCCTCGAAGTCATGGTGATTGCCGGTGACCAGTGGCAGATCCCACTGTACGGCAGTCGCGGCGACCCAGGCATCGGCTGCGGAGATGGGTCGGCCCAAAGCACGACATCCAGCGCATACCTCTGCCCAGATTTGACAGGTTTCGTCGTCCGGCAACAGCGTGACATAGCCACGCACATACTGGCGTAAAGACGTCGCCCTCGCCGTCCCCCTCGATTCGCGCGCGGCCAAAGAAGCAGTTCGGCCTGCGTCATGAAGGAGATCGCTAGCTCAGATCCAGAAACGATCTCCTCGCATTCCCGTCTTCGAGGTTCCGTGCTTCGAAAGAGGATCGAGGCTATCCGTATCAACCAAAAGCACTCTCATCGCGATGGCTTCGTTCCAGCCATGCTTCCTTGCCGCATTTCTCGGATGAACTCGATGAATCCGTCCACTTCTTCTTGAGAGATGTCGCCAACCGTCGGCCCGAGTTTGGTCGCTTGTCCCTTAAGGCCTGGAACCTTTTTTTTCGGAGACCCGAGCTTCTTCAGTTCGCTCACACGGATGATCTTCGCCATGGTCCCAGTGTACTCCAAAGCCGCTGAATTCGGCTGCGCGCCTATCTTTGGGGTATGCGACATAAACGTGGGACTTGATCCCTGGAAGGGATGATAGCTTGTAGCCGGTGGTGAGGCGTTTTTTGCGACACCACCGGAACCAGGCAAGGGATCGGAACTCCGGAGGGGTTCAAGCAGGCTTCTCGCGCCGAGATGTTCAGGTGCTGGTGCCCCGACCGGGGCACGGCTTTTTCCTTGAATATCCGGTGGTTTCGCAAAAGACGCTCAACCACCGGCTACAAGCTGCCATCCCTTCGGGATGAGCATCCGCGCCGTCATCCACGCTAAACATTTGTCCTGGCTGTCTGAAGTACCCAGTACGCACAGCTACACTACGCGCCTCAGCGCGGCGGATTCTCCGCTAGCCGCTTCAGCGACTCCCGGTACGGCGCGCGCGCCACGCCACGTTCGGTGATGATTCCCGCGACATAGCGGCTGGGCGTCACGTCAAACGCCGGATTGAACACCGCGACGCCGGCCGGCGCCACCATCACTCCGCCCATGTGCGTCACTTCTGTGGCGGCGCGCTGCTCGATGGGAATATCGTCGCCGCTCGCGAGCGTCAGGTCCAGCGTGGAAATGGGCGCGGCCACGTAGAAGGGCACGCCGTTTTCCTTGGCCAGCACCGCCAGCGAATACGTGCCGATCTTGTTGGCGACGTCGCCGTTGGCGGCGATGCGGTCGGCGCCCACCACGATCATGCCGACATCGCCCTTGCGCAATACCGACCCGGCCATGTTGTCGGTGATCAAGGTTACGGGAATGCCGTCTTCGTGCAACTCCCAGGCGGTGAGCCGCGCGCCTTGCAGCACGGGACGCGTTTCGCAACTGAACACATGCATCTTACGTCCCGACTCCACAGCCGCGCGGATTACGCCCAGCGCCGTGCCGTATCCGCCGGTGGCCAGCGCGCCGGCGTTGCAATGCGTCATCACGCTGCCGGTGGGCGGCACCAGCGCCGCTCCGTGGCGGCCAATCTCGCGGCAGATGGAGATGTCTTCCGCGAGCACGCGCTTGGCTTCGGTCACCAGCGCTTCGCGGATCTCGGCGATAGGCCGTTCCCCCAGCTCCTGAAAGAACGCGCGCATTCGGGCGATGGCCCAGAACAAATTGACCGCCGTGGGCCGCGTCGCGGCCAGTTGCTTGCAGATCTCGTCGAACTCCGGCTGCAACGCGGCGCGATCGGCGGCTTGCGAATGCGCTACGCCGAGCGCCACGCCCATGGCCGCGGCCACGCCGATGGCTGGTGCGCCGCGGATGGTCATGTTGCGGATGGCTTCCGCCACTTCCTGCCAGGTGTGGCAGGTCACGTAACGCACCGCGCGCGGTAGGGCGCGCTGATCGATCATGCGCACGGCGCCGGCATTCCAGTTAATCGTCTCGAACATTGGCGATGAAAAATCCTTTCAACGCGGGAAGTCGCGGAAGCCTTTGGTGGCCGCGGCGATGGCCGCGAACAACGTGGCGTTGTAGGCGGTGTGCATCAAAAAGCCCGGGAGCAACGATCCGCTGCGGCCGCGCGCGTAACCGAGCGCCACGCCCACCAGGAAGATCGCGCCCAGTTCCGGCAACGCGCCGGCCAGTTGCGCGGCGTGGATCGAGGCGAACAGCAGCGCGCTGCCCAGCACCGCCGGCTCCAAGCCCCAGCGCTTTTCGATCACCGGATAAATCATACCGCGGAAAATCATCTCCTCGACGAAAGGCGCGATGCAAACGCCGAACAGCGCCATGGACCAGCCGGAAAGCGGATCCTTGATCATCTTCTCGATGGGAAAGTGGCGGTCGGAAGGAAAGAGCGCGGGGATCAGTTGCGACACCAGCGCCAGAGCCACGCCGGCCGGCAGAAACATCCAAGTATTCGCGCCCAGGGAGCGCCATTGCAGGGCTTCACCCAACGAGCGTTTGTACTTCACTCGCGCGGTGAGCGCCACCGACCACACCGTGACGGCGTAAGCCACGAATTGCACGGGAAGCTGGAAGCGGGCTTCCGACAGAAGCTCCGTAATGCGCGCGCCTGCGCCGCCGGCGGCCGCCACGCGCATCGCCACAGCCGCGGCCAGCAGCCCTTCGGCCAGAAACAGCGAACCCAGCACGATCATCAGGGTGAAGACCAAGTCCAGGAAATTCCAGGGAGCGCCGCGGTTGTCAGAACCGTCCGCGGTAGCGGATGGGTTGCTTTCCGGAGACGGGACCCATTCGCTACCGCGAACGGTTCTGACAACATCACTTGGAGGTATGGAAGCGCTCGGTTCTTCGACCGGTGCCACGGGCTCGGGCGGCGGTTGGCTGTCGGCGGATGGAGTTTCCTCAAACATGATGGCGCTAGCTCTGCAACAGCGAAAAGGTTGCCGCGCACAGTTCGTGTACCAGCATTAAATGCACTTCCTGGATGCGCGCCACGGCGTGGGTGGTGGTATCGTCGCCCACCACCAGCGCGCTGGGGACCATGCCGCGCAGCCGGCCGCCGCTGTTGCCGGTAAAGGCAATCACGGGATCGCCGCCTTCCTGCGCCACCTTTACCGTATCCAAAACATTGGGCGAGTTGCCGCTGGTGGAGATGGCCAGGGCGCAATCGCCCTGTCGCCGCAGCGCCCGGTAGAGCGAGGAAAACGCCGGACCATTGGGTGTGAACACGCTGGGCAAAGCCACGGCGGGCAGTCCTTTGCTGAGCAAACATTCCGCGGCGTGTTGGGCGTCGGCGGCGCTGCCACCGTTGCCGAAAGAGATGAGTTTTCCGCCGCGCTTCAGCGTGGCCACCAACACCACGGCTTGCGCGGTGATGGCATCGCGGTTACGCGTGAAGAACTCGCGCTTGACGCGCATGCTTTCCAGTAAAGCCGTGGTGGGATTGCGACTCATTTGCGGCTTCGTAATCCTCCCGTTCCTAAAACTTTTTCCAGCATCTCGCCGGTGAAGGAGCGCCGCGATCGCGCCACTTGTTCGGGCGTGCCCTGTGCGACGAGTCTTCCGCCGAACTCGCCGCCTTCCGGTCCCAGGTCCAGCACCCAATCGGCGGACTTGATTACGTCGGGATGATGCTCAATGATAATGACGGTGTTCCCCAGCGCTGTCAATCGCGCCAGAACCTCCAGCAGCTTGCGGACATCGTCGAAGTGCAGGCCGGTGGTTGGTTCATCCAGCAGGTAGAGGGTCCGGCCGGTCTGGCGGCGGCTGAGCTCGCGCGCCAGTTTGATGCGCTGCGCTTCGCCGCCGGACAGCGTGGTGGAAGATTGCCCCAGTTGGATATATCCCAGCCCGACATCCACCAGGGTTTGCAGTTTCTGTTTAATCTGCGGGATATTTTCCAGCACGCCCAGGGCGTCCTGGATGGGCGTATTCAGCAAATCGGCCACGGAATTACCTTTATATTTTACTTGCAGCGTCTCGTGATTGTAGCGGCGTCCATGGCAGATGTCGCAGGTTACGTAGACATCGGGAAGGAAGCTCATTTCGATGCGCTTCTGACCGTCGCCCTGGCAGGCTTCACAACGGCCGCCCTTGACGTTGAAGCTGAAACGCCCCGGCTTGTAGCCGCGTTCCCGCGACTCCGGCAGCAGCGCATAAAGATCGCGGATCGGCGTGAAGGTGCCGGTATAGGTGGCCGGGTTTGAGCGCGGCGTGCGGCCGATCGGCGATTGGTCGATGCGGATGACTTTGTCAATCTGGTCGGCGCCCTTCAGGTCGCGGTGGGCACCCGGTTCTTCGCGGGATCCGTAGAGCTTCTTGGCCAGCGCCTTGAAGAGAATGTCGTTCACCAGCGTGGACTTCCCCGATCCGCTGACCCCGGTGACCACGGTCAGCAGACCGAGCGGGAAGGCGATGTCAATGTTCTTCAGGTTGTGCTCGCGGGCGCCGGTTATGGCGATGAACTTGGTGCTGCTGAGGCGCCGTTCAGGCACCGGGATCGCTTGGCGGCCGCTAAGGTAGTCGCCGGTAAGGGAATCCGGGGATTGCTCGATCACCGCCGGAGTACCGGCCGCTACCAGACCGCCCCCGAGACGTCCGGCGCGCGGCCCCAGGTCCAGGACGTAATCGGCGCGTCGGATGGTCTCCTTGTCGTGTTCTACTACAAGTACCGTATTTCCCAGGTCGCGCAGGCGGATCAGCGTTTTCAGGAGCCGCTCGTTATCCCGGGCGTGCAGCCCGATGGAAGGCTCGTCCAGCACGTAGAGCACGCCGCGGAGCCGTGAGCCGATCTGGGTGGCCAGGCGGACTCGCTGGCCCTCGCCGCCGGAAAGCGTGGCGGCGGAGCGATCCAGGGTCAGGTAGCCCAAACCCAGCGCGTTCAGGAACTCCAGACGCTCGGCTATTTCCTTAAGAACGCGCCCGGCAATCTTCTCCTCCCGCGCGGTCAGTGAGATCTTGCGGACACTTTCGGCAGACCGTGAGACTGCCAACGCGGTGAAGTCGCTGATCGACAGACCAGACACCAGGACCGCCAAGCTCTCCGGCCTCAACCGCTTGCCTTGGCAGTCATGGCATGGCACCCCGGACATGTATCGCTGATACCATTCCCGGTAGCTATCGGAGGTGCCCTCATCATACGACTTTTGTAGTATAGATACCACCCCTTCGAACTTGAAGCGCCCTAATGTGGTCCCGTACAGGATCAGATTCTGCGTCTTGTGCGGAAATTCAGCGAAAAGTGTATCCAGATTGAAGCCCATAGCCTGCGAGGCATCTTGCAATTTTCTATTAATGTAGTAATTACTACCGCCAGGACCTAAACCACCGTCCAGCAATGGTTTACTCCAGTCCACAATGAACTTGTTGGGATCAAATTGCCACTTGTTTCCAAGGCCGTTGCAGGCTTTGCAGGCTCCGTACATGCTGTTGAAAGAGAATGACCTAGGTTCCAGGACCGGGATGCTCGTACCGCAGTCCACGCAAGCCATGTTCTGGGAGTAAAGCTGCTCGTCGCCACCCACAACCGATACCAGCACGATCCCGCCAGTGAGCTTCACGGCGGTTTCGATGGACGATTCCAGCCGTTTTTCGATGCCTGCACGGACCGGGAAGCGATCAATTACTACTTCTATAGTGTGATTACTACGCCGGTCCAGCTTGATGCTTCCTTCCAGGCTCTGGAGCTGGCCGTCAACGCGGGCCCGCAGAAAGCCGTCTTTGGCGAGCTTCTCCAGCTCCTTCTTGAACTCGCCCTTACGACCACGCACGATTGGCGCCAGGATCATGGTGCGCTCGTCGGTACCCAGCGACATGATGCGTTGGACAATCTGCTCGGTGGACTGCCGGGAGATCGGCTTGCCGCATTTCGGGCAGTGCGGAATGCCGATGGTGGCATAGAGCACCCGCAGATAGTCATAGATTTCGGTGATGGTTCCGACCGTGGATCGCGGACTGCGGGAGGTGGTCTTCTGTTCGATAGATATAGCAGGACTCAGTCCATCAATTGAGTCCACATCAGGGCGCTCCATCTGGTCCAGGAACTGGCGAGCATAGGCGGAGAGCGTCTCCACGTAGCGCCGCTGGCCTTCGGCGTAGATCGTATCGAAGGCCAGCGAGGATTTTCCGGAACCCGACAGCCCCGTGATCACAGTCAGGGAGTTGCGCGGGATCTCCACGTTAATGTTGCGCAGGTTGTGCTGGCGCGCTCCACGCACGGTGATTTTCTGGATGCTCATGGCACAGCGGGGCGCGATGGGCCCAGGGGAATCCTTTATGTTACTACGGATTGCTTTTGCCGTAAGATAGTGCCATGCGCTTCACTGGGCTCCGCCGCGCTTTTGGCCGCCGCCGCTTCCCTGACGGCGCAAGCGCGCGTGGACTTCGTGCGCGACGTGCGCCCGATTCTGGAAAGTAGCTGCTTCACCTGCCATGGTCCCGACGACAAGGCGCGCATGGCCAAGCTGCGTCTCGATACTCGCGAAGGCGCCGCCAGTGTGGTGGTTGCCGGCGATCCGGCCAAGAGCAAGCTGTATCAGCGCATCACTGCGAGCGACGCGACGCAGCGCATGCCCATGGGCGGGCAACTCAGCGAGAAACAAATCGCCACGCTACGCGCCTGGATCGAGCAGGGCGCGTCGTGGACAACGCATTGGGCCTTCGTTCCGCCGGTGCGGCCTGCGGTTCCTTCGGTGAAACGCGGTGCTATCAGTAATCCAATCGACGCATTCATTCTGGCGCGCCTCGAGAAAGAAGGCCTGCGCCCCTCACCGCCGGCCGATAAAGTCACGCTAATCCGCCGCGTGACGCTGGACCTGACCGGTCTTCCACCCACGCCCGCCGAAGTGGACGGCTTTCTCGCCGATCACTCTACCGATGCGTACGGAAAATTAGTGGATCGCCTGCTGGCCTCGCCGCATTACGGCGAGCGCATGGCCATGCAATGGCTCGACCTGGCGCGCTACGCCGATTCGCACGGCTATCATATTGATAGCCGCCGCGACATGTGGCCTTGGCGCGACTGGGTGATCGACGCCTTTAATCGCAATTTGCCGTACGATCAATTCACCGTGTGGCAAATCGCCGGCGACCTGCTTCCCAACGCCACTCGCGAGCAGCGCGTGGCCATCGGGATTCAACCGCAATCACATGATCAACGTTCGAAGGCGGCGCCATCCCCGAGGAATACGAAGTGGAGTACGTAGTGGATCGCGTGGAAACCACTTCCGTCGCCTTCATGGGACTGACCATGGGCTGCGCGCGCTGTCACGATCACAAGTACGATCCCATCAAGCAGAAAGAGTTCTACCAGTTTTTCGCCTTCTTCAACAACGTGGAGGAAAAAGGCCTCGATGGCCGGAAGGGCAACGCCGATCCGTTGATGCGTTTGGACACGCCGGAACAGGAAACGAAACTGGCCGACCTGGACGCCGCCGTGAAGGCGTTCGACAAGCAACTGGCGCCCGAAGCGATCGCGCCCGCGCAGACCGCCTGGGAGAAGACGCGCCTGGCCACGCTCTCGCTTGCTCCAAGAGATGGTCTTGTGGCGCACTACGAGTTCGACAACAATCTCTCCGACTCCAGCGGCGCTTACCAAACCGGACGCGTCAGCGCCGGTGATGTCGGTTATGTGGAAGGCCCGGTGGGCCGGGCGGTCTCGTTCAATGGCGAAGCCGGGCTGCAATTGGCCGCGGCCGTGCCGGATCCGAAGGCGACCGTTTTCCGTGGCGGTGTGGATTCGCTCTACCAGCGAGGACGAAATGCCCATCGTGCAGCGCGGCGGTTTCGAGTTGCGCTTCGAGCGATCCTGGCCGCTGCCCTATTTGCGCCGCGGCGCGTATGCCGATGTTCTTCTGAACGGAAAACAATGGCGGACGCGCCAGCCGCAATTGATGGCCGGACAGGACGGCGTTTCACCGTGGCATCATTACGTGGTTTCGAGCGACGGCGCGAGTGTAAACCTTTTCGTTGACGCCAAGCCCGTGGACCTGGATGCCGTATCTGGCCAATCCAAAGCGGCAAAAGACGGCCCGCTGACGGTTCCGACCGCCGTTCGAAGGATACCTGGACGACCTGCGCGTCTACCGCCGCCAGCTCACGCCCGCGGAAATCGCCATCCTTGCTTTCGACGAGCCGATCCGCGCAATCCTGTGGAGCGGGCCGGCCGCCGCCAAGCGCAGCGGCCTGCAAAAGTCGCTGCTGCGTGAGTATTTTCTCACTCGCGATGCTCCCGCGGATCTGCGCGCGCTGTACGCGCACCGCAATGAGACGTTCGCGCGAATGGCAACGCCTGGACCGCTCCATCCCCACCACGATGGTGATGTCGGAAAAGCCCAAGCCCAACGACTCATTTGTATCTGGCGCGCGGCGATTACCGCAACCAAACCGAAAAGGTTTCGCCGGGCGTGCCTTCGTTTCTGCCGCCGCTACGGGCACGGAGCGTACTCGCCTCGACGCTGGCGCGCTGGCTGGTGGACTCCGCGCATCCGTTGACCGCGCGTGTCGCCGTCAATCGCTTTTGGCAGATGTATTTCGGAACGGGCCTGGTGAAAACCTCGGAAGATTTCGGCATCGCGGGCGAATCGCCAAGTCATCCCGAACTGCTCGACTGGCTGGCTACGGAGTTCATCCGCAGCGGCTGGGATGTGCGCGCGATGCAGCGTCTGATCGTGACTTCCGCGGCCTATCGGCAAGTCTCGTACGCATCGCCAGCCGGGCTGGAGAACGACCCGGAGAATCGCCTTTTGGCGCGCGGCCCGCGTTTCCGCCTGCCGGCGGAAATGATTCGCGACAACGCCCTGGCCGCCTCCGGCCTGCTCAACTTAAAGATCGGCGGGCCGCCGGTTTTCCCTATCAGCCGCCGGGATTGTGGGAAGAGCTGGCGATTCGGCGATGTCTATTCCGCGCAGTTCTATCATGCCCAGTCATGGCCAGGATCTTTACCGCCGCAGCCTGTACACGTTTTGGAAGCGCACCGTGCCCGCGCCGGAGATGGCCATCTTCGACGCGCCCGACCGCGAGAAGTGCACTGCGCGCCGCTCGCGCACCAACACGCTCCTGCAGGCGCTGGTGCTGATGAACGATCCCACGTACGTGGAGGCGTCGCGTGCGCTGGCCGCGCGCGTGATGGTGGAAGCGCAATCCAGCAGCGCGCGAATCAACCTGGCGTTCCGGCTGGCTACGACGCGCACGCCCAGCAGCAGTGAAGCGCGCACGTTGGACTCACTGGCGGCGCAGCAGTTGGCGCATTATCGCCAGCGTCCACAGATGGCCGCGGAGTTGCTGCAAGTAGGCGAGTCGAAGGCCGGTTCGAAACTGGATCAAACCGAACTAGCGGCGTGGACAACGGTGGCGCAAGCGATTTTGAATCTGGATGAAACGATAAGCCGGTAACGCAGGCCTTCAGGCCTGTTTTTGTTCAGCCGGCGAAAAAGAACAGGCCTGAAGGCCTGCGTTACGAGGACCTATGGACTGCGAGGAATGCGCGAAACAAATCACGCGCCGGCATTTCTTCAGCTCTTCGACCGGACTGGGGAGCATCGCGCTGGCTTCGTCGCTTGACCCATCGCTGCTCAAGGCCAAGGCAATCGGCGGACTCCCCGGCCTGCCGCATTTCGCGCCCAAGGCCAAGCGCGTGATCTATCTGCATCAATCCGGCGGGCCCTCGCAGATCGATCTCTTCGACTACAAGCCGCAGCTGAAGAAGCTGCAAGGCATCGAGCTGCCCGCTTCCATCCGCATGGGACAGCGCATCACCGGCATGACTTCGGGTCAGAATCAGCTTCCCCGTGGCGCGCGCCGATGTTCGAGTTCAAGCAGTACGGCAAGTCCGGAGCGCATGGGTCAGCGAACTGCTGCCGCACACCGCGAAGATGGTCGACGACATGAGCCATCGTCAAAACGGTGAACACCGACGCGATCAATCACGACCCGGCGATCACCTTTATCCAGACCGGCAGCCAGCAACCGGGCCGGCCCAGCTTGGGACGCTGGGTCAGCTACGGCCTGGGCAGCGAGAACGAGAATCTGCCGGCCTTCGTGGTGATGATTTCGCAGAGCCAGCAGCGCTGACCACCGATCAGCCGCTGTTTTCGCGCCTGTGGGGCAGCGGCTTTCTGCCGTCCAATTATCAAGGCGTGCTGTTCCGCTCCGGCGGCGATCCGGTGCTCTATCTGAGCGACCCGCCGGGCATCGACCGCTCGACGCGCCGCGCCATGCTGGACGCGCTGGCCACGCTGAATCGCACGCAACGAGACCAGCTCCGGCGATCCCGAAGATCGAGACGCGCATCGGACAATACGAGATGGCGTTCCGGATGCAAACCTCCGTGCCGGATCTGATGGATCTATCGAAAGAGCCGGACAGCGTCTTCGAACTGTATGGTCCCGACTCGCGCAAGCCCGGCACGTATGCCGCCAACTGTCTTCTCGCCAGGCGACTGGCCGAGCGCGGCGTGCGCTTCGTGCAGCTCTACAATCGCGGTTGGGATCAGCACAACGATTTGCCGCGCGACCTTGCCGCGGCAATCGCAATGCCACCGACCAGCCCTCCGCGGCGTTGATCAAGGATTTGAAACAGCGCGGCCTGCTGGATGACACGCTGGTGATTTGGGGCGGGGAATTCGGACGCACGGTTTACTGTCAGGGGCGTTTGACGCCCACCAATTACGGCCGTGACCATCATCCGCGCTGCTTCACGCATATGGATGGCGGGCGGCGGCATCAAGCCCGGCATCGTGATCGGGCAAACCGACGATTACTGCTACAACGTGGTGGAAGATCCCGTGCATGTCCACGACATTCAGGCCACGATTCTGCATTGCCTGGGCGTGGATCACAAGCGGCTGACCTATCGCTATCAGGGCCGCGATTTCCGGCTGACCGATGTGTCCGGGGAAGTGGTCGAACAAGATTCTGGCGTAGCGGGAAGAATCTAACATGGATGAACAGGATTCACAGGATGACTGAACGCCTCTCCTTGAGTTGGCCGCATCCTGTCCATCCTGTCGATCCATGTTAAGAACCTTGGCGTTGCTTTCGACGCCAAGACGCTGACGGGCAGGGATTTACTCCTTCTCCGGCGCACAACCATCCGACCAACCATCCGGGTGTCTAGCCGGATGGTTATCCATATGAATCCTAAATAGTTAGCGGATCTTAGCCATCCCTGGCGTACCCCCTTCCCCCCTTTTTTTCGACGCTGGACGGCTCATCCTAATGATAATTAAGGCGTTTGTGGCCTGTCGGAACGGCCAAAACATGCTCGCGGTATGCGATTTCTTCTGTCATGTCAGACTTGCTAACATACCAAACATGTCTCCAACCTTCCTTTCTGGGCTATGATGATCGGGGAGTTTCCCATGCTTACACTCGAACTGCCTAAAGATCTCGAACGGCGTTTGGATCTACTCGTGGCTCGCACGGGCAAGCCATCCAGCTTCTACGCGGAAGCCGCAATTCGGGATTTTCTGGATTCGGAAGAGGATGTCCTCATCGCTACGGAGCGTCTCGCAAGCAAGCAGCCCGGTATAACTCTGGGCGAGGTCGAGGCGCGCCTTGGCTTGGAGAATTGAGTTCGACCCGCGAGCCGTCGAGGAGCTAGCGCGACTCGATCGTCAAGTGCAGCGGGATATCATTCGGTACCTCAAGGAACGAATCGCCACCGCCGAGGATCCGCGGCGATTCGGAAAGCCGTTGCGCCGCGATATGGCCGGGCTTTGGCGATATTCGTGTTGGCGATCACAGGATTGTATGTGAAATCCGAGACGTTGAAGCGGTTGTCTTCGTGGTGAGAGCGGCCCACCGCCGCCAGGTCTACGAGTAGCGCCGGAGCAGGCCAAGTCACTACTCGGGTCTGGTGTCCCGACGGTCTCCCGACTCTCCGGCGGCTAGCCGGCATTTCCTCGGTGTGGATCACAAGCGGCTGACCTATCGCCATCCAGGCCGCGATTTCCAGCCGGCTGCCTTACTGAAACTCCATCCTCCGGACTAACTCGATCCTCCGGAGCCACTCCGGACGATCCTCCGGAGGATATCCAAACACGCCGAGAGCGAGATGATCCGCCGCCAGATTCCGCGAGCTTGGATGGACGCTGTCCTCGATAACCCGGAACAACGCTACCCAGAATCAGACGGCACGGACATTCTTCAGTCGCGCTTCATGTCGGAAAATGGGAGAATGTACTTGTTACGGGCGATCTTGGCCCCGGACGGGGACCCTCCGGTGGTGATTACCGTTTACCGGACCAGCAAAATTGCAAAGTACTGGAGGCCAGAGTGAAAGTTACCTACGATCCGGAAGTCGATGTACTTAGTCTCCACTTGGCGGACGGCGTCGTGGAGGAAAGCGACGAGTCGAAGCCCGGCGTGATCCTTGACTACGATGCGAACGGGAACTTGGTCGGCCTCGAAATCCTGAACGCCTCGAAGCGGGTGGGGATCCTCGATCCGTTGAGTACGCCATCGCGGATTAGAGGGGGAGGGGACAACGGCGTTTATGTCGCCCGCATTCGCTGGCTAGCTAGCCTTTTTTCCGAGCCTACCCAGGGTTCGGCAAAATTCGCGTCACCCTGGGCTACATTCGAACGCCCGCGCTACGGGCTTCGATCTGGTCATCCTTCGGTTTCCCGCTCAAATCGTCTCCGCATCGGACGTTGCGGAACCTTCCGGCAATCCCACGCGCCTCGCCAAATCGTGCAGGCGCGGATCGTCGCGCAACTTCGACAGAAAAACATGGGACCGGATGAACAGCATCATCGGCAGGCGTTCCTGCAGGCAGCGCTCCAAACACTGGAAGGCGCGGTCCTTCTCTCCGAGAATCGCATATACACCAGCCAGATGATAGAGCGCCGCCAGGTCGCTGTCCATGCCGGGGGCGCGCTCCAGCTCGCTCAGGCGCTGGCGAGCTTCGGACGTTTGGCCCGCCAAAGCCAGCACGTAGGCGTGCGCGCTGCCAAGCATGCGATTCTCCCCGTGCTGCGCCAAAGCCTGCCGGTAGACCTGGAAGGCTTCCTGGAATTTTCCGGTGTGGCCATAGGCGTAGATCAACAGCGTTTGCACCCGCAGCAAATGCGGATCTAGCTCCAGCGTCTTGCGGTGTTGGATGATCGCTTCCGAGAATCGCTCGGACATTTGCAGACCAGCGCCCATCACCAGGTTGCCGGCCGGAGAGAGCGGATCGAGTTCCAGTAAGCGCCGGTGTTGCACGGCGGCTTCCCTCCAGCGGCCCAGCGCCAGCAAGTAGGCGCTCCAGCACCAGACCGCCAGCCAGCAGTTGGAGTTCAAAGCCAAGGCTCGCCGGCATTCCTTGTCCGCCGCGGGGAAATTCCATTCGTAATAAAGCAGGACAATGGCCAGAACGCTGTGAGCATCGGCCTGCGAGTCGTCCAACTCCAGGGCCCGTAGCGCCGCCGCTTTGGCCTTGGGGAAAGCATCTGCGGGAGGCAGGTAATCGTAGAAACCAAGGGTCGTGTAGGCGTAGGCCTGGATGGCATACGCGGAAACGTTGGCGGGATCGGCGTCCAGCGCTTGCCGGCAATATTCCAGGGAGCGCTTCAGGTCTTCGGCGGCCCACTTATTGGAAAAATAGAGCGCCTTCAGATAGAACTGATAAGACGCCTTGTTCTGCGTGGCGCCGCCGGTCAAACGTTTCTTTTCCTCGTCGCTCAAACGAATCCGCAACTTGCCCTCGATTTCCTGGGCGATCTCCTCCTGCACGGCGAACAGGTCGTCGAGTTTGCGGCTGTACTGCGCGCCCCACAGTTGCGACTCGGCGGCCACGTCCAGCAGTTCCGCGCCAATCACCAGCGTGTCGCCGCGCTGCAGGACGCGTCCGGTGAGCACGGCGCGGGCGTGCAGCGCGCGGCCGGCCGCCAGGGGATCGGCTTCGCCGTCCTCGGGCCGGAAGGCGTTGCGAAAAACCAAACTGCGCGGAACCACGCGCAGTTCGCCGGAGAGGGAAAAACGGTTGATCAAGCTGTCGGTGATTCCGTCGCTCAAGTACTCCATTTCAGGATCGCCGCCGGTGTTGGCGAAAGGCAGCACCGCCAGCGAATCGATAGCCGTACCGGCTTCTTTCATCCGCACCGTTCCCGATGCCGATTCCTCCAGCAAGCGTGCCAGATCCGCGCGCATCTCCGTGACGGTTTGATAACGCTGGCGGCGGTTGTACTCGGTGGCCCGCCGGATAACGGCAGCCAACTCGGCGGGCGGATTTTCGCCGCCCATCTCTTGCAAGACCAGGCCAAAGGAGTACAAGTCGGTGCGCGCGTCGGTTTCCTTTCCGCGGGCCTGCTCGGGCGACATGTACGCGTAGGTGCCCATGGCCTGGCCCCACGCGGTGATCTGCTCGTCAACGGTTTCTTCGGAAAGCGGCAGCAGCTTGGCGGAGCCGAAGTCCAGAATCTTGATGGAGCCGCGCGTGGTCAGAAAGATGTTACCGGGCTTAATATCGCGGTGAACGATGCCCTTGGCGTGCGCCGCTTCCAGAGCGTCGGCGATCTCGATTCCGAACTTCACCAACTGGGCCGGCGGCAGCGAGGAGTCCAGCGCGCCGGCGCTGGATGTGGCTGGCGAATCTAAAGCGCTGGCGCTGGATGTGGCGGGTCCTTCGGCCAGCGCTTGTTTCAGCGTCCGGCCTTCCAGGTATTCCATGACAATGAAGGAGCGTCCCTGATCTTCCTCCACGTCGTAGATGGTGCAGATGTTGGGATGATTCAGGCCGGACGCGGCGCGGGCCTCGCGCCGGAAGCGCTCCAGGGCCTGGCGGTCGCCGAGCAGTTTCTCGGCCAGAAACTTGAGAGCCACGATGCGGCCAAGCTTGGTGTCCTGGGCGCGATAGACCACACCCATGCCGCCGCCGCCCAGCTTTTCCAGCACGCGATAATGGAGGACCTGTTGTCCGGTCATACCGTCCAGAGCGCATTCTATCATCGCTGGCGATGCCTGTGGATTTTTGGAACACGGAGGACCGGAAAACACGGTTTGCTGAAGGGGGCCGCGGCATCGATATGGAGTGCGGCGGCTCGACGCCGCCTTGGATGCCCCAGGCTTGCCTCGGGCTGCTGCGAGCGTGGCTCGCAGCTAAGCCCGCGAAGCGGGCGAGAGACTGTGGCCCAGGGTGGAGCGTATTTTGCGGAACCCTGGGTAAATCGCGAAAACAAGGGAGCCCGCGAAGCGGGCGGCAGACGCGCGTATCCGCGAGACTGTCTTTCGCCCGCTTCGCGGGCTCCCTTTTCCCTCACCGTTTTCCCAGGGTTCCGCAAAATACGCTCCACCCTGGGCCACATTCTTGCGCCCGCTTCGCGGGCTGGAAATGTAGAAACTCCAGCGCGCGGGCGTTGCCCGCGCCGGCCGAAGCAAGCTTCGGCCATCCAAGGCGGCGTCAAGCCGCCGCACTCCATATAGGACAGGGAAAAGTAAGGGCCTGCCGCTTGCGAGGACGGCAGGCCCGAGTGAGGCGTCTTGGGGTAGTTCTCTTGTTGAATTCAGTCTATGCGGCGAGCCGCCGGAACACCAATGAGTAGTTGTGATGATTCCGATAAACAATCGGCGTCTTGCCCTTATTTGCAGCAGTTACCCTTTACTGTGGGATTGCGCCTGCGCCACGGAATCCAACATCGTCCAGGATAACCACGCCTTTATCGGTGCGATCGAAAACGAATCGCACCGAGCGCAGTGTTTCCGGCTTGAGCTTGGGATTCGCCGCCGCAAACGCCGCCAGCGGGAAATCGAACGATTGAAACAGGGGCTCGAAGCGCGCCGTTTGGGCCAGCCAATCGAACTTCATCACGTGGGTTGCGATTTGCCGCTGCAAGCGGCCGGCCGTGCTCAAAGGCAGGCGCGCTTTCTCTCCCGCGGCATCGGTCGCTTCAATGGTCAAATCGACCGGCTCGTTGTTCTTTTTCTCCTCGGCCTTGTGGTCCTTTTTCTTGTCCTTGTCTTTCTTGTCGTCCTTCTTGTCGGGATCGAAGGGGCTGGGATCCTCTTTGGCGTCGGCCATGGAAAAGATCAATGCGCTCTTGTCGTTGAGCGATAGCCCTTTCTCCGGCAGCGTGATGGTGTACGAGGCAGGGCCGCCCGATTCCTTGGTGTTCCATCCCAGGAAGACCGCGCGCGTGTCCATGTCGCCCCATTTCAGCTTGACCATGCGCTCTTTCCAGTCGCACAAGCGCTCTCCGGAACACTTGCCGCCGGGCATCGTAGTGGTGGTCACGTCGATGTCCTCTTCGTAAGTGGCGACCATCTGGTAAGTGGAATCGCGAAATTGGTGCAAGTAAATCCCGTCCGGCAGCCAGCCCGGCGCCACACGATGGTCCTGGAACAAGGGCAGGTATCCGGTTTGATCGTGCAGGATGGTTTCCAGATAAGCGGAGAGATAAACCTTGGCGATACGCCGCTGATCGGGGCCCGGCATGATCTGCGCGTAGTTCATCAGCCGCGAGCCAATGCCGGGGCCGTTATCGAGGCGGCCCCAGCCGGTGTTGAACTGGCCGTGATTGGCGTCGTTGATGTAGAGCGTTGCGGCGAAATGGTACTCCTTGTCGGTAAATGTCACGCGATGGTAGACGCGCGATCCGTGAAACGACTGCACGTCGCCGTCGGCGGAGCCGTGCAGCACAAAATAATCGACGTTTTCGAGCGGCGTGCCGATGCCCGCCGGTTTGTACTGGCCGTCCACCGGCGCGATGGCGGCCACCCCGCGGATGGCGTAGTTGTAGCCCAGCTTGATGCGCGCGTTATCGGGATAATACGGCAGACGGTTGAACGCCGCCGCCACGGCCACGGCTTCCCCGCCACGGGAATGTCCCAGCAAGGCGATGTGTCTGGTGTCCACGCGGCCCTGAAAGGGATTGCCCGGCGTTTGATTCCACGCCGTCCACACGCGGACGTGTTCCAGCAGCATCCAGCCGCGCGCATCGTTTTCTTCTTTCAATCCAATGTCGGGAGCGCCCAGCAAATCGCTGATCGAGGAGTTCAGGAAGTTTTCGTCCACGGAGACAAAAATGATTCCGCGGCTGGCCATCAACTCGCCCAGATAGGCGTAGCCGGGATCGGAATAATCCTCCATCGAGTGATTGCCGTGAACAATCAACGCCAGCGGGAACGGGCCGCTTCCTTCCGGATACCAGACGCGCCCCTGCACCGGAAGCTTCTTGGAATCGAAACCCCAGAAGCGGGTGCGAGCCCACCCGGCGCGGTCTTTCCAGTTTTCGATGAAGGCGGAGCCGTCAACTGGCTTGGTCTTGATCGCCGCGCCGGCGGCGAATTCGGGGCGATGCTTGTCGGCGCCGCTGCCGTAGGTCAGAGTGCGGACCTTGTAAGGTCCCGGCAGTGCGGGATCGGGCAACTTCAGTGGCGCGGGCTTCCAGCCGGCGCTCGCATTCGGCGGGGCGTCGCGATGCTTGCCATTCCACACGAGCAAGATTGCGCCGGTAAGTAGTGTGGCCGCGCCGATGATCAGGTAAATGTACGGCTGCGCCCGGCGTGAATCGCCGCTGCGCAACGCGGCGATCGCCGCGCCGATGAGCGACGCCGCTACGGCCACGGCGATCGCCGCTCCGATGGTTGGTCCCGTGCCGCCGTCGCCGTTGCCGAAAACCAGGATCAGCACGACCAGGCAGGCGGCGGAGGTCCAACTGTAGAAGCGATCACGCGCCTTGAGCAGGTTGATCGCCAGGCGGATCAGCAATCCCGCCAAGGGCGCGGCCACGGTCACGGCCAGGTAAACCAGCCACGTCCCGAGCTGAACTTCGCCGCTGGTGAAAAGGTAATATCCGGTGATCAGCCAAAGAATCACCGTGACCGTCAGCAAAGCCCACGCCGCGCCGCGCCAGGCGCGAGGGCTGGGAGTAAGCCATGCCACACACGATGTAAAAAGCGAACGAAGTTTGGCGCGCATGGCCCGATGGTAACGTAACGCAGGCCTTCAGGCCTGTTCTTTTTGCCAGCGACAGGAAAACAGGCCTGAAGGCCTGCGTTACAGCGCGATCCACACTGACTTTACTTGCGTGTATTGTTCCAAGGCATAGGCGCCCAGGTCGCGGCCAAAGCCCGATTGCTTGTATCCGCCGAAGGGCGAGGCGCTGTCGAAGCCGTTATAGGTGTTGATCCATACCGAGCCGGCTTTGATGCGTTCGGCCATCCAGTGGGCCCGGGCGATGTCGCGCGTCCACACCGCGGAGACCAGGCCGTAGATGGTGCCGTTGGCGATCTCCACCGCTTGTTGCTCGTTTTCAAAGCGCATCACGCTGAGAACGGGGCCGAAAATCTCTTCTTGCGCGATCTTCATTTGCGGCTGCACGCCGGTGAACACGGTGGGCTTGACGAAGAAACCGCGGGCGTTGGAACCTTCGCAATCGCGCTCGCCGCCGCATTGCAGCGTGGCTTTCTCCGCGACGCCGGAACGGATGTATCCCAGGATGCGATCGAGCTGGGCTTGCGAAATCTGCGATCCCATCTCCGTGGCGGGATCGAGCGGATCGCCCACTTTCATCTTTTTGGCTTTGGCTACCAGGCGCTCTACAAACTCGTCGTGGATTTTGCTTTGCAGCAGCAGCCGCGAGCCGGCGCTGCACACCTCGCCCTTGTTGGCGAAAATTGCGCTGAACGCTTCGTCCACCGCGGAATCCAGGTCGGCGTCGGCGAAGATGATGTTGGGATTCTTGCCGCCCAATTCCAGGGAGACGCGTTTCAAATTGCTGTCCGCCGAGGCGCGCAACAGCGCGCGCGCCGTGCGGATGCTGCCGGTAAAGCTGATTTTATCCACGTCCATGTGCCGCCCCAGCGCTTCGCCCGCCGTGGCGCCGTATCCGGTGACGACATTCACTATGCCCTGCGGCACGCCGGCTTCCAGGCAAATCTCGCCGACGCGCAGGCCGGTGAGCGGCGTCAACTCCGACGGTTTCAACACCACGCTGCATCCGCAGGCCAAGGCCGGAGCCAGTTTCCAGCAGGCCAGCAGCGTGGGATAATTCCAGGGAACAATTTGTCCCACCACGCCGACCGGCTCGCGCAGGGTGTAGTTCAAGTACGGCCCGTCCACGGGAATCGTTTCGCCGTGAGGACGCCGCACCCATCCGGCGTAATAACGCAAGCTGTTCAACGGCCGGACGCACGTCGGCGCTGCGCGCCTCGCGTACGGTCTTGCCGTTTTCTTGCGATTCCAAAAGGCTCAGCTCGTCTTCGTATTTTTCGAGCAACTCAGCTACACGCCACAAGACGCGCTCTTTGTGCGACGGATCGGCTTTGCGCCACGATCCCGCTTCGAAGCTGGCGCGCGCGGCGCGCACGGCGCGATCCACATCTTCCGCCTGGCTGTCGGGGACGGCGGCCAGTTTGTCGCCGGTAGCAGGGTTGATCACGTCAATCGTTTTGCCGCAGGCCGCCGGTTCCCACTGGCCGCCGATCAGATTTAAGTTCCTCATGCTATCTTCCTTTGCGCCGCCCACTCCGGGCCACGATAAGTTTTTCGTACACGTAAAACATATAGCAACGCCAAGACGATCACCAGCACCGCCAGCGATTTGCCGGCCAGTTCGTTCGGCGGCATCACCATCACGACGCTGATAAAAACGGTCCAGGCGATCGCGGTAACGCGAATCGGCGTGGAGAAGCGTCCCAAATGCCAAGGGCCGCGCAAGTCTGTCCGGCTGGTGCGTCGTTCCGCGCGCAGCGCGAGCGCTACCGGCAGCACGTAGGAAATGAATAGCGTGACTACGCTGATGGAGGTGACCACGGAATACGCGCCGCTATACACCAAGGCCGCGAACGCCGTGATCGCCGCCGCCCAGATGGCCGGGCCCGGCGTGTGATGCGTGGCGTTCACGCGTCGCAAAAACGCCGGCATGCCTCCGTCCCGCGCGAAGGAAAAAATGGTCCGCGAAATCGACGTGATGGTGGACAGTCCGCAAAACCACATGGCCACGACCGCCAGCCAGGACATGGCCGCTCCGGCGCGCGGGCCCAATGCGCTGGTGAGAATCAGAATCGGCACCGGTTCGTCGTTCGCTCCCGCTTGCATCATCGCCGGCAGGTCGCGGATAGCCAGCGTCAACGCGAACAGCAGCACATATCCCACGACGGCCGACACGGCCACCGATAGCACAATGCCCCACGGCGCGTGGCGCCGCGGGTCGTGCGTTTCCTCGGCGGTGTGCGCAGAGGCGTCGAAGCCGGTGAAAGTCCATTGCGCTTGCAGCAGGCCGATCAGAAACAACCACGCGTAGGACGAATGCGCCGGCGATGGCGCGCTTCCTGCTTGGAAGAAAAACGATACCGGCTGTTTCGGCGCGAACCACAGCAACGCTCCGGCAATCAAAAAGACGCCGGCGATATGGACGGTTACGCTGAGATCGTTGAGAATGGCGACAAGGCGAATGCCGAATTGATTGATCAGCGCGTGAGAGAGCAGCACCGCTCCATAGAGCGCCAGCAGCGGCCCGGTGCCGTTCGGCAGCCCGAGCAACGGCGCGGCGAATTTGGCGCAACCGTAGTCGATGCCGGCCAGGGCGGTGATGAGTCCCAGAATATTGAACCACGCCGTGAACCAACCCCACGCCGGACCAGCGAGCGCCGCCGACCAGTGATACATTCCGCCCGACGTTGGAAACGCCGAAGCCAGCTCGCCCATACTGGCGGCCACCGCCAGCGAGAAAAACGCCACGATCGGCCAGCCCAGCGCCATCTCGCGCGGACCGCCGCGCGCCAGGCCGTAACCGTAGAGCGTGACCGCGCCCGTTAAAATGGAAATAACCGAAAAGGAGATGGCGAAGTTCGAGAAGCCGCCCATGGCGCGGAACAGTTCTTGCGCGTAGCCGTATCGCGAGAGATCGCTTTGGTCGAGGTCTGCGGGCACCGCTGCGATGATACAACGAAAACGATTCCCCTCCTGTAACGCAGGCCTCCGGCCTGTTCTTTTTGACGCTAAGAGAACAGGCCGGAGGCCTGCGTTACAGGAGAAGGAAGTATGAGTTATTTCTTCGAAACCAGAATGCTTTGGAAGCCGCCATCCAAGGGATGGAACTCGCTGGAGCCGAAGCCGGCGTGGTGCAGCATCGACTCCAATTCCCGCCGTGTGTAAGCGTCGCCCGCCGGCGTGCCGGCAAGCATCGTCAGACTGAACGACGCCGGCATCGGAGGACTCACGCGATCGTCGTTGGGTACGAACTCCAGCGTCACGGCGTGGCCGCCGGGAGCCAGCGCGGCGTGGACCTTGCGAAGAAAACTTTCACAGGTCGGCACGTCAAAGTGATGCAGGAAGTTGGTGATCAAGATGGCGTCGTAGCCTGTGCCGTAGTTCACCTCGAAGGCGCTGCCCGGCAGCAGGGAGAAGCGCGCCGCCACGCCGGATTTATCGGCGTTCTCCTTGGCCACCGCCAGGACGCTCGGCCAGTCCAACGCGGTAATGTGGGCCTTCGGATTGGTCTTGGCTATGGCGATTCCGAACATCCCATGACCGGCGGCGATATCCAGCACGCGGCATGCGCCGGGATGAGCTGCAGTCATTAACTCGGCGATCTTCGGCGCGGTCAGCGCGGTCATCGGCGCCATGGCCCGCGCGAACTGCACCCACATGGGATGATTGGGTTCCACCGATCCTTGCGCGGTGACGGCCGTGCCGCCCTTGCGCACGGCTTCGGTGAGATGCGCGAAGGCTTCGAAATGCTCCGAGGCTAATAGGAATTCCGTGGTCCCGCCCAGGTACGCCGGCGAATGGCGGTTCAGATATACCTGGGAATCGGGCGACAGCGCGTAGGTGGAGGCGGACTTGGTCAGGAAGCCCTGGATGGTCAAAAAATCGCACAGCGTGCGAGCGCCGCGTTCGGCCACCGAACAACGCGTGGCCAACGCCGCGGCCGTGTTGGCCCCGTCCGCGATGGCCGTAAAAAAGTCCAACTCGATGGCCGCTTTGAGCGCGGCGGTCTTGGTAAAACTGTTTACTGCTTCAAAGAACTTCGCTGGTGTCGGTCGCGAATCCATAATCTCCTTTAGTTTTTCAATCCGTACTTTTTCAAAATCAGATCCCACTTGCCTTGCGCTTTCAGGATCAACTCAATTACTTCGCGCGCCGCGCCGGAGCCGCCCTCGGCTTTGGTCACGTAGTGCGCGATTTTCTTTACTTCCGGAGCCGCGTTGGCCGGGGCCACCGCGAATCCCGCGCGCAGCATGATGGGCGTATCGGGAAGATCGTCGCCGATATAGCAGACTTGCGCGTCCGTGGCGCCGGACTTCGCCTTGATCTCCGCGTAGGGACCCAGCTTCTCCAGGTGATTCTGGTACACATAAGTGATGCCCAGATTCCGCGCGCGTTCCACGGTGGCGGGAGAGTCGCGCCCGCTGATCCAGCCGATTTGCATGCCGGACTCCATCAGCCAGCGCATGGCCATGCCGTCCTGCGAGCTGAAACCCTTGGTTTCCGCCATGCCGCCGCGGCCGTCGGGCACATAGAACAGGCGGCTGTCCGTCAGGCAGCCGTCCACATCCGTAAGCAATACACGGATGCCTTTCAGTATCTTGATGGTCCCGCGAGAAAGCTTCATGCCTTGGCCAAGAGCGCTTCGCGTTTGGCGGCCAGCGCGGCCAGCAAGGTGTCGAAGGAATCGGCGAATAGCTTCACGCCATCGTCTTGCAGCTTCTGCATCACCGCCGTGTAGTCGATGCCCGCTTTGGCCAGCGCCGTCATGTGGCGCTCCGCGGCGTCCACATCTTTCTCGAGCGTGGCGGCCAGCACGCCGTGATCGCGGAAGGCCTTGATGCTGACTTGCGGCATGGTATCTACGGTCTCCGAACCGATCAGCGACTCGCAGTAGAGTACATCGCGATACTTGGGATTTTTCGTGGACGTGGACGCCCATAACAGCCGCTGCGGTTGGGCTCCGCGCGAGTTCAGCGAGTCGAAGCGCTCGCCCTTGAAGATTTCCTTGTAGCGCCGGTAGAGCAACCGGGCATTGGCGATGCCCGCCTTGCCGTGCAGTTCGGGATCGGCGCCCATGTCGTCCAACATTTTGTCGATCAGCGTATCCACGCGGCTGACGAACAAGCTGGCCACCGAGGCCACCTTGTCCAGCTTTTTGGAGTGCGCCGAGGCGCGGTCCAAGCCGCGGCAATAAGCCTCCACCACGTGCTCGTAGTTTTCACGCGCGAACAACAGCGTGATATTGACGTTGATTCCCTCCGCAATCACGCGTTCGATCGCGGGGATGCCCGCCGGAGTGGCCGGGATCTTGATCATCACGTTGGGACGCCGCACCTTGCCGAAAAGGCGGAACGCCGCTTCCACCGTGCCTTCGGTGTCGTGGGCCAGCTTGGGAGAAACTTCCAGCGAGATGAAGCCGTCGCGGCCGTTGCTCTCGTCGTAGACCGGGCGCAGCACGTCGGCGGCGTTGCGAATGTCGGTGACCATCAACTCTTCGCAGATTTCAAAGGGCGTCAGATCGCGGGCGGCCAGTTCGGCGATCTCGGTGTCGTAGTCGCTCGATCCGGCGATGGCTTTTTCGAAAATGGTGGGATTGGAAGTCATCCCGCGCAAGCCGTCTTCCGAGACCATGCGCGCCAGTTCGCCTGAAGTGATCAGGCTGCGGCTCATATTGTCGTACCAAAAGCTCTGTCCAAACTTGTGCAGTTCTACCAGTGGATTCATTTGCTGTGATCTCCTTCTATCGTTGAATTCGCGCCGACCCGCCTTTCGCGAAAGCGCGTACCTGATCCGCGGTGGCCATAGTGGTGTCGCCGGGGAATGTGGTCAGCAGGGCGCCATGGGCCCAGCCCAATTTCAGAGCTGCAGCGGGGCTCTCTCCCGTCAACATACCATAGAACAAGCCGGAACCGAAACCATCGCCGCCGCCCACGCGATCGACCACGTCCAACTCGCAGGTGGGCGAGACGTGAACTTCTCCGTTCACCCAAACCACCGCGCCCCAGCTATGGTGGTTGGTGGAATGAACTTCGCGCAAAGTCGTCGCCACCACCTTCACTTGCGGATGCTTTTCCACCACGGTATTGATCATCTCGATGAACACGCTGGGATCGAGCTTGGACTTGGCGGCCACTTCGGGTCCCGGAATACCCAAACCTTTCTGTAAATCTTCTTCGTTGCCGATGAGCACGTCCACGTTCTTGACGATGCGCGCGACCACCGCGGTGGCGCGGTTCTCGCCGCCGGAAATCTTCCACAGTTTTTCGCGGAAGTTCAGATCGAAGGAGACCACCGCGCCGGCGGCCTTGGCCGCTTGCATGCCTTCGACGATCAGCTCCGCCGTGGTTTCCGACAACGCGGCGAAGATCCCGCCGCTATGGAACCAGCGCACCCCGCCTTTAAAGATGGCGTTCCAATCGAAGTCGCCGGGCTTGAGTTGCGCGGCCGCTTCGTTCGAGCGATTGTAGAAGACCACCGGTGCGCGCACGCCGTGTCCGCGATCGCTGTACACGGTGGCCATGTTGGGGCCGTTCACGCCATTGTGTTGGAAGCGTTTGTAAAAAGGCTGCACGCCCATGGCGCGAACGCGCTCGGCGATCAAGTCGCCGATGGGATAGTCCACCATGGCGGAGACGATGCCGGTTTTCATGCCGAAGCAATCGGACAGATTGGCGGCGGTGTTGAACTCGCCGCCGCTGACGTGAATACGGCATTCCGCCGCTTTACGAAAAGGAATGATGCCAGGGTCCAGACGATGAACTAACGCCCCCAGTGATACCAAGTCGAGCGCACCTTCCGAAAGGATTTTAAGGCCGTATGGTGAGGTAGACATATGAAAGTACAGATTAGCACACCGCGCCGTAACGCAGGCCTTCAGGCCTGTTCTTTTCCCGCAGTCAAAAGAACAGGCCTGAAGGCCTGCGTTATCGAGTGTTGAACGACCACGTTTGCCCCGTGCGACCGTTCGTAACGGTGTATGTCGCGCCACCCGCGGCCACCGACACGGAAATGCGATTCCCGGTGCACTCCGATTCGCTCCCCAGGTTGGCGGTCAACTCCGGCGCGGTGTTGTCGCCGTCCTTCGAATGCGTGTTGCGATGCATTTGGAAAATCGCGTCCAGCCCCGGCACGGCCACCAGACGCGCGTAGGTCGCGGGCTCCCGCCCTTCACGGGACCATTGTTCATAATCGCCACGTGCGGCTTCACGGTCGCCAGCAGCGTGGGATTGTTGCTGATGTCCATGCCGTGGTGCGTCACCTGGTAAAGCTCCACGGTGCCAACCGCGTTGACCGGACAAACCAGCTTCTGTTCGATATTCCAGGTGAGATCGCCAAGATCGAGGAATCGGAATTTCCCAAACGTGACCAGGATGCCCACGGAACGGGCGTTGTCGGTAGGATCGGGATCGCTAAGTTTGGCGTCGGCGCAGGCGGGATTTGGGCTGCCGCTGGCGCCGATGGTTGTACCGGCGGCGCTCAACACGCGCACCATGACGCCGCTGAGGGGAATCTTGCTGCCGGGCCGCAACGTGGTGGATTGGTCGCGCGAGGCTTTGCTGTAAGCGGCATTTAGCGCCGGAAAATCGGGGTCGTCGGCCAGTTCGGTCACCCGGCCGTGATCGTAGAAATGGCCGATGGGCGCGAGTTTGGCCAGATCGGCCACGCCGCCCCAGTGATCGCGGTGATAGTGCGTAATCAGCAGGTGGTCGATGCGCCGGATGCCGGCTTGCCGCATGGCGTCGCGGATGCGTTTGGCGTCGCGCGCGTCGGGCCGCGGCCAGCCAGTGTCGATGAGCAGCGATTCACCGGAGGGAGCAACGATCAGGGTGGAGGCTCCGCCTTCCACATCCACGTAATAAATGTTCAGACTGCCGGCATCCGGCGCGGTCCACAGATTCAGCGTCCACAATCCCAAGAGAAGCCAGGTTATCGGCATGGGCCTACCTTAGCACACGCATCCGTCCACAGATTACACAGATTCCACAGATTTTCGGAACATGCGATCCGTTGTCCCGAGGCCCGCCGCAAGGTCCGACAATCTGTGAAATCTGCGTAATCTGTGGATCGAAAGTTTTCCGCGGTCGGTGGTAAGATCGCCTCATGCGAAGATTCGCAGTCCTGTCGTTACCTCTGATGTTGGCGCTGGCCGCCGCGCAGATTCCCGCGCCGGCGAAAAAGAGGCGCCCGTCGATAATCGGATCGCCCGCGGATTTCGCTTGATCCGCGAGGCCAACCTGCGCGCCGATCTTACCTTTCTGACCTCGGACGCGCTGGGAGGGCGCTTGTCCGGGGAGCGCGGCGACGAAGCAGCGATTCAATTCATCGCCGGAGAGTTTGCCAAGGCCGGCCTGCGCCCGATTGTTCCCAGCCTCAGCGGTCCCAGCTATTTTCAGGAAGTGCCCTTGATCGAGTTCACTCCCGACGCCAAGGAAACGGCCTTGCTGCTGGAGCGCGGCGGACTGACGAAGCGCTTCGACTACTCCAAGGACTTCAGCGGCGCGTTTCCGCACGACCTGACGGTGCGCGCGGCGGTGGTTTTTGCGGGCTACGGCATCACCGCGCCGGAATACGACTACGACGATTACGCCGGTTTAAACGTCGCCGGCAAAATCGTGCTGGTGATGGACCACGAGCCGCAAGAGGACGATCCCAAGTCCATTTTCAACGGTTACGGCAACACGCTGCACGCCAACAGCCACGTGAAAGCGCTCATCGCGCAATTACACGGCGCGGTGGCGGTGATCGTGATGAACGAGCCCAACCGCAAGCATCCCACCAACGCGGAGCGCTCCGCGCGCATTCCGAGCGCGCGCCCGGCCCTCAGCCGCATTCCCTCGCAGGCTCTGGCCGATAGCGAGATCCGCATACCGCTGGTGACGGTGGGCGACAAGCTGTCCAACGAATTGCTGGCGACTTGCGGCAAGAAACCCGCGGAGTTGCAAGCGGCCATCGACGCCACCCTGAAACCCGCGGGACTGGCGCTGCCCGACACCACGGTCGAGTTGCGCATGGTCAACGCCGCCAGCCGGCGCACCCATACCACCAACGTGATGGGCCTGGTGGACGGCCTGGACCCGCGCCTGAAATTGGAGACGGTGATCTTCAGCGCACACCACGATCACAACGGAATGCGCGACGGCGCAATCTATCCCGGCGCCGACGACAACGGCTCCGGCACGGTTGGCGTCATGGAGCTGGCGCGCAGCTTCGGGATCAACGGCAACGTGGCCAAGCCCAAGCGCAGCGTGCTGTTCATTGTTTTTGGCGCGGAGGAGCGGGGCTTGTTGGGATCCTACTATTACACCGCGCATCCGCTGCGCCCGTTGCACACCACGCGCGCGGTCATCAATTTCGACATGATTGGCCGCAACGAAGCGCCCAGCGCGCAGACCGATGGGCTTATGGAAATCGCCAAGGATACCTCCAACGAGCTGAACTTCACGGGCACGGTTTACAGTCCGGAGTATCGCGCGGTGGTGGAATCCGCCAATCGCAGCGTGGACTTGGCGCTGAACTTCAAGTGGGAGAACGATGCCGCGCTGAACCTGTTTGCGCGCAGCGATCAGTTCCCGTTCATCCAGAAGGAAGTACCGGCGGTCTGGTGGTTCACCGGCTTCCATCCCGACTACCACCAACCCACCGACACCGTGGAAAAAATCAACTTCGACAAGATGGAGAAGATCTTGAAGCTGGCGTACCTCACGGCATGGGAGATCGGAGACGCCGATCATCCGCCGAAGTTCCGGGGGGATCCGCGGGGGAGATAAGGATCTTTCTTGGAACACGGAGGACACGGAAAAACCGGACACGGAAAACACGGAAAAAAGCAACCGCCGATAAACGCCGATGAACGCGCAGTGATCGGCGTTCATCGGCGTTTATCGGCGGTTGCTTTTGTTTTTTGGTGAAAAAAGTTAAGGGCCTATCGCTTGCGAGGACGATAGGCCCGAGTGAGGCGTCTTGGGGTAGTTCTCTTGTTGAATTCACTCTATCCGGGAGGCGCCGGAATGAGAAGTGAATAGTTCTTATGGTTTCGATAAAGTTCTTGTTCGGGCCTGCAACAAATCCCACACGGCGCGTATGTGAGACTCCTCCGTGCGCAAATGGCCGATGGCCAGCCGCAACGTATATACGCCTTTCAGCTTGGTATGGGAGATGAAGGCGTGACCGTCGGCGTTGACGGCGTCCAACAGGCCGGCGTTGAACTTCTCCAAATCTGCCTCGCTCATGCCCGCAGGCTTGGCGCGGAAGCAGATCACCGAAAAAGGCGTTGGCGCCAGGCGCTCGAAGTCGGGATCGGCGTCCACCCACGCGGCAAAACGCTGCGCCAAGTCGATGTGTCTGCGCAAATGTTGGCGGATGCCTTCCTGGCCGAAATAGCGCATCACGAACCACAACTTCAAGGCCCGGAAGCGGCGGCCGAGTTGGATGCCGTAGTCCATGTAGTTGCGCGCCGTGCTGTCTTCGGCGGTGCGCAAGTATTCCGGAACCAGGCTGAAGGCCCCGCGCAGGATTTCCGGATGCCGCGTGTAAAAGGCGCTGAAGTCGAAGGGCGTAAACATCCATTTGTGAGGATTCAGCACGATGGAATCGGCGCGCTCCCAGCCGTTGAAACGCGGGCGCAACTCGGGCAGGGCGGCGGCGGGTCCGGCGTAGGCGGCATCCACGTGCAGCCATAGCTTGTTGGCCGCGGCGATGTCGGCGATTTCCGCCACCGGGTCCATGCTGGTGGTGGAGGTGGTACCGAGCGTCGCAACCACGACAAACGGCCGCCATCCGGCCGCTGCGTCTTGTTGGATGGCGGCGGCCAGTTCGGCGGGAATCATGCGGAATTCGTGGTCGGAAGGAATCAGGCGCACGGCTTCCTGGCCGAGTCCCAACACGATGGCCGCCTTTTCCACCGAGGAATGAGCGTGCTCTGAAGTGTATAGACGCAACCGGGGCGCGCCGCTCAGTCCTTTCTCGCGGATGTGCAGACCCAAGCTTTCGCGCGCCGCGGCGATGGCGCACATGGTGGACACGCTGGCGGTGTCCATGACCACGCCGAAAAACTCCGCCGGCAGGCCCAACATTTCGCGCAGCCAAGCCAAGACCACTTCTTCCAGTTCCGTCGCCGCGGGACCGGTCCGCCAAAGCATGGCGTTGATGTTCAACGCGCCGCCCAGGATATCGCCCAGAACGCCCGGCCCGGAGCCGGTGATCGCGAAGTAGGCCATGAATCCAGGATGGTTCCAATGGGTGATTCCCGGCACCACAAGTTTTTCGAAATCCTGGAACATGCTGTCGAACGATTCCGGATGCTCCGGCGCGCTGGACGGCAGCGCGGCCCGCAGATCCCCAGGGTGAATCCGCGACAGCACGGGATAGCGCTCCGGATGGGCCATGTAATCGGCGATCCAGTCGATGACGCGATGCCCGTTGGTCCGAAATTCTTCCGGCGTCATGTCCTGCTTCGGCAGGTCTGCGCTCATAGTTTCTGTTTGTCCTTGGCGTAGCAGAGATTTTCCAGGTTGCACTGGCCACACTTGGGAGAGCGTGCCGCGCAAACCTGGCGTCCGTGCCGGATGATGCGGTGGGAAAAGTTGATCCACTCTTGTTTGGGAAGCAGTTGCATCAAGTCTTTTTCGATTTTTTCAGGCGTGTCCTGGCGCGTCAGATCCAAGCGCCGGCTGATACGCTGGACATGGGTATCCACCACCACGCCCGCGGCGATGCCGAAGGCCGTGCCCAACACCACGTTGGCGGTCTTGCGCGCGACCCCGGGGATGGTCAGGAGTTCCTCCATGGTCTTCGGGACGCCGCCACTAAAGTCGGCCAGCACTCTGCGCGCCGCGCCCACGATCGACTTGGCCTTGTTGTTGAAGAATCCCGTGGAACGAATGTCCTGCGCCAGCACTTCCGGCGCGACCGCGGCAAAATCCTGGGGTGTGGGATATTTTTTGAACAGATCGGGCGTGACTTTGTTGACTCGCACGTCGGTGCATTGCGCGGAGAGGATGGTGGCCACCATCAACTCCCACGCGTTGCCGTGGTGCAGAGCGCATTCCGCCTTGGGATAGGCGGCTTGCAAGCGCTTCAGGATTGCGGCGACGCGTTTCGGGTCTTTTCCTTTGTGTGGACCTTTGCGTATTTTCGTTGGCAAGGGATCTCCTACTTGCTGAAAAATCTTAGCATCTCACGAAAGGCCTTGCCGCGGTGGCTGTGAATCCATTTTTCATGGCCGGGAATTTCCGCGAAAGTCCGGCCGAGCGCGGGAAACAGGAAGTAGGGATCGTATCCGAATCCTCCGGCGCCGCGCGGAGTATCGATGATGCGGCCCTCCGCGGTGGCGCGGAAAGCGGCTACGGTTTGTCCGTCGTGAGCTAGCGCGATCACGCAAACGTAGCGCGCCGTGCGGCGCTCCGGCGGCGTGCCGGCCAAGTTGGCCAGCAACTTGGCATTGTTGGCGGCATCGCCCGCGCCGGAATATCGCGCCGACTGTACTCCCGGCGCACCGCCCAGCGCGTCCACTTCCAATCCCGAGTCGTCGGCGAAAACCAAACCGGCGGTATGGCGGCTGTAATACTCGGCTTTCAGACGCGCGTTGGCCTCGAAGGTATCGCCGCTCTCGGGACACTCCGGCAGCGTGGCGTAGCAGGGGCACGGGTGGACGTGCATGTCCGGGCCGCGATCGCGAACGAACTCGCGGAGTTTGCCGGGATTGCCGGTGGCGGCGTATAAAAGCATAACAAGGCTGGTGACGATTCTTTAGCTGTAAGGCAAAAGGCAAAAGGCAAAAGTCAAAAGGCAAAAGGACGGTACAAAGTCCCCATTTTTGCCTCTTGCCTTTTGCCTTTTGCCTTGCAGCTAAGCATTTTTGCCCCTACAGCACGCATCCCACGGCTTTCTGCGCCGCAATCAGTTCCTGCACTCCTTGCCGTCCCAGCGCCAGCAACGCGGCCGATTGGGCGTCGTCGAAAGCGCCGCGCTCGGCGGTGGCTTGGATCTCCACAAACTTTCCCGCCCCGGTCATGACCACGTTCATATCCACCTCGGCGGAAGAATCTTCCTGATAGCAAAGGTCGAGCATCGGCACGCCGCCGACGATTCCCACGCTGGCCGCCGCCACGTAGTCGCTGAGCGGAACCTTGGCGAGATTCCCCGTTTTCACCAGCGCGTCGAAGGCCCGGTAGAGCGCCACAAACGCTCCGGTGATGGACGCCGTGCGCGTGCCGCCGTCGGCTTCGATTACGTCGCAATCGAGCCACACGGTGCGCTCGCCGATCAACTCCATGGGCGTGACCGCGCGCAGCGACCGTCCAATCAAGCGCTGGATTTCGTGGGTCCGTCCGGAAACGCGCCCCCGAGAAGACTCCCGCTGAGTACGTGTGTTGGTCGATGCTGGAAGCATGGCGTATTCCGAGGTGATCCAGCCCTTGCCGCCGCCGCGCATCCAGTGGGGCACGCCGCTTTCGATGGAGGCGGTGCAGATCACCCGCGTCTTACCCACTTCGATGAGGGCGGAACCGCTGGCCTGCGAAATGAAGTCGGGTGTGATGCGCACCGGGCGCATCTGGTCGGGCTTTCGTTGGTCGCCACGCATGACCTATCAGTGTATACCAGCGCGATTCCCCAGGAATGGCTCATGAATTGCAAGAGGGTTAGGTCGGATGAGTTATGCCAGCGCGAACGAGACGTTGCAGGGGGTGCCCAAATGCCTATTAGCGAGACAAATGAAAATTTTCTAAGGGACGCGGTCGTGAACCCTTCCAGCCCGGTCAATGATGATGAGAGCGTTCTAATCCTGCCTCTCCCCGACAGAAGGCGTCACACCAGCGAGGAGGAATACCGCCGGGTCGTGGAGACGGCCAATGAAGGCATCCTGTATTCCAATGGAGACGGCGTCGTTGATTTCGTAAACCCGCGAATGGCCGAGATGCTGGGCTACACCCTCGCTGAATTGATCGGTCAGCCGTTTGATCTGTTGCTGTTCGCGGACGATCTGGCGGATCACCAAGCCAGAAAGGCCGCAGGCCGGCAAGGAATGGCGGAGAGGTATGAGCGGCGCTTACGGCACAAGAATGGCACGGAGATCTTCGCCGAGGTATCCGGCGGCCCGCTCACCAACGAGGCTGGGCGGTCCTGCGGAACCTTCGGCATGTTTAGCGACATTACGGAGCGCAAGCGGGCCGAGGCCAAGCACGCCAGAATGGTCGAGCAACTCGCGCAGACCCAGAAAATGGAAGCGATCGGCCGGCTCGCCGGCGGCCTGGCTCACGACTTCAACAACCTGCTCACGGTCGTCAACGGCTACAGCGGCTTGATCCTCGCTGAATTGCCGGACGACGATCCGCTGCGCGAATCGGTTACGGAGATCAGTCTCGCCGGCAAACAAGCCGCCGAGTTCATCGAAGAGTTGCTGGCTTTCGGCTGCCGCCAACTGGTCGAACCCAAGCGGCTCAACTTGAACCGCGCCATCTCCGAGGCCCGGCCCATGTTGGAACAGTTGGTGGGGCAAGACGTTCACGTCGCCATCAAGCTGGCGCCGGATTTGAACGAGATCATAGTGGACGCCGGACAAGCCAATCGGGTGTTGATGAATCTGGCGGCCCACGCGCGCGATGCCATGCCCACCGGCGGAAAGCTGACCATCGCGACGCGCAACGTCCAAGTGGATGCCGCCACCTTCGCCGTCCTTCCCGAGAAGGGGCCCGGATCTTACGTGCTGCTGGAAGTGTCCGACACGGGAAGCGCTATGGACGAAGAGGCGCGCCAGCATATCTTCGAACCGTTCTTCACCACCAATAGCACTGGCAAAGCCACGGGATTAGGGATGGCCGCGATCTATGGCATTGTGCGCCAAAGCGGCGGTGCCATTGCCGTGGAGAGTCAGCCGGGACAAGGTTCGACTTTCCAGGTGCTGTTCCCCCGCATCCATGGTTCATCCTCGACGCAGGCGCTGGCGCGCATCGAGAAAGGCTCCCTGCGCGGGTCCGAAACTATCCTCGTGGCCGAAGATCAGGATCACGTTCGCCGCCTGACTTGCCGCTTATTGAAGAACCGCGGCTATCAGGTGTTGGAGGCCCGCTCGGACCCCGAGGCCCTGGCGTTGGCGGAGCGTTATGACGGCTCCATCCACTTGCTGCTCACCGACGTGGTGATGCCGGGAATGACCGGCAAGGAATTGGCGGAACACTTGCGGCCGTTGCGGCCTGAGACCCCCGCGATCTTTATGTCCGGCTACCCTGGCGACGCGCTCGCTCCCCACGGCCTGCTCGACGCCGGTGTGGAGTTCCTCCCCAAGCCATTCGATCCGGACTCGCTGTTGCGGAAGGTGCGCGCGGTGCTGGGATCTCCGCGATAGGTTGGGAAGTTTATTCTCTTCGACTGCACTCCGCTGTGTTACTATCGCGGCATCAGGTTCACATCTGAAAGGGGAGGAATCGCCATGCCGCAAATTTATGAAATGAATAAAGATCTGGTGCAGACCGGATTTTCACGGCGCAGTCTCGGCCGCTGGGCCGCGATGCTCGCCGCGGGCGCGGTTTTACCGCTGCACAACGAGTTTTCGCTGGCCGCGCAGGAACTGGATATTCGCGCGATGCCGCCCGGCGCGGTGAAGATCGACACCAACGAAAATCCGTTGGGACCCTGCCCCGCGGCTCTCGACGCGCTGACGGCTATCGCCAAGGAAGGCGGACGCTATCACTTCGAACTGACCGCCGCCTTCAACAAGACCATGGCCGAGATGGAAGGACTGAAACCAGAATATGTTCAGGCCTATCCCGGCTCGAGCATGCCGCTGCACTGGGCGGTGATGACGTTCACTTCACCAACGCGTCCCTACGTGGTGGCCGATCCCGGCTATGAAGCGGGCGACCAGGCCGCCGATGCGGTCAATGCGAAAATCGTCCGCGTGCCTCTGGCCAAAGACTATTCGCACGACGTGAAAGCCATGTTGGCGGCCGCTCCCAATGCCGGCCTCTTCTACGTCTGCAATCCCAACAATCCCACCGGCACGATGACCCCGCGCGCCGACATCGATTGGTTGGTGGCCAACAAGCCGGCCGGCATCGTGCTGCTGGACGAAGCCTATATGCACTTCACCGGCCAGCCGATGGCCAGCGATCTGGTGGCCAAGGACAAAGACGTAATCGTCCTGCGGACTTTCTCGAAGATCTACGGCATGGCCGGATTGCGCGCCGGCGCGGCGATGGCGCGTCCCGACCTGCTGGCTAAGATTCGCATCCTGGGGAACACCTGGTGTCCCACCACCAGCATGGCCGGCGCCACTGCCAGTTTGCGGCACAAGATCTGGTAGCCGAGCGCCGCCAGATCACCAGGAACACCCGCGAAGATGTTTTCGCGTTCCTGCAAAAGAACAATTTCAAGTTTGTGCCGTCGGTGTCCAACAAGTTCATGGTGGACGTCAAACGCCCGGGCCGGGAAGTGACCATGGCCTTGCGCAAGGACAACGTTTACATTGGCCGGAGTTGGCCGGTGTGGCCCAACTACGTGCGCGTGACCATCGGCACGCCGGAGGAAATGAAGAAGTTTGAGACTGCGTTCCTGAAGGTGATGGACCGGCCCGGTGGTACTGTGATCGAGAGTCGGTAAAGAAGACGATTTATCCGCAGATGTCGCAGATGGACGCAGATAAAACAAATGGCTATCTGCGTCCATCTGCGACATCTGCGGATGAAAAGAACTTTACACTGCTCGCAACGCCCCTTCCAGGTCGCCCACCAGATCGGCGGCGTCTTCAATTCCCGCCGATACCCGCAGCAAGCCTTCCCCAATGCCCATGGCGGCGCGCTCCCCAGCGGTAATACCGGCATGGGACATGGTCGCCGGATGCGCCAGCAGCGACTCGGCGCCGCCTAAACTTTCCGCAAAGGCAAACAGGCGCACGCGCTCCACAAAACGCGCCGCGCGGCCGGCTTCCCACGTCGAAGGAAAGCATCCCGCCGAATCCCGACATTTGCCGGCGCGCCAGCATGTGTTGCGGATGGTCCGGCAATCCGGGATAATGCACCGCGCGCACCTTGCTTTGCCGGCGCAGCCAGCGGGCAATGGCCATGGCGTTCGATTCGTGTTGGCGCATCCGCACCGCCAGTGTCTTGATGCCGCGCAGCACCAGCCAGCATTCGAACGGCGCCAGCACCGCTCCGGCGGCCTTCTGCACGAACTTGATTTTGTCCGCGTCGGCGGGGTGTTTGCAAACTACCGCGCCGCCGATGCCGTCGCTGTGCCCGTTCAGATACTTCGTGGTGGAATGAATCACAAAATCCGCGCCCGATTCCAGAGGGCGCTGGAAGTAGGGAGTGAGAAAAGTATTGTCCACAGCTATGGCCAGCTTGTGCCGCCGCGCCCAGCGGCAGCACCCGCGCAGATCCACGATTTGCAGCAAGGGGTTGGTGGGCGTTTCCAAGTACAACAAGCGCGTGTTGGGACGCATGGCCGCTTCGAAAGCGTCGGGTGAAGCTTGCACGTAACTAAACTCCACGCCGAAGCGGCGCACCACCTGGTTGAACAAGCGCACCGTGCCGCCGTACAAATTGTTCTGGCACAGCACGTGATCGCCGGCACTCAGCAGCGAGACCACCGCATTGATCGCGGCCATGCCCGAGCCGAACGCGAACCCCGCCACGCCGCCCTCCAGCGATGCCAAGCACTCCTCCAACGCGGCGCGCGTGGGATTGCCGACGCGGGAGTACAGGTAGCCGTCGTAATGCCCAAGCCTTTTCTGCGCAAAGGTGGAGGCCTGGTGAATCGGGGGCACCACCGCGCCGGTTGCCGGATCGGGTTGCTGGCCCACGTGGATGGCGCGGGTGGCGAATCGAGAGTTGTTGGCGGATGAAGTCATGGACTGTAATTCTACATCGGTCCCATCGCCGTCCCAAACTGCGGAACGCCGGCGGTCCCCTACCGGGTTTTTCCCGCCGAAGTCGTGGTTTTGCAGGATGGTCCTGGCAGCGCCGGGGAACTAACATAGCATTTGTCCACTCCACCAGGGTGGCCGGATGCCTCACGCCTCCAACAAACAATCCGGCCACCCGTCCAATCGGTTCGCTGAGTCGCTTCGGAGGAGGACCTATATGATGTCAGGCAAACCCTGCCGGTACGGCGTGGTGATTTTCGCGACGCTCTTCGTTCTGTACGCAGCGGCTCAGGGATATCCACCGCAGAACCCTCCCGCCGGCGCGCCGCCAGAGGCGCCGCTGCCGCCCCAGCAAATTGACGATCTGGTCGCGCCGATCGCCCTGTATCCCGATCCCCTGGTCGGCGAGATATTGGCCGCTTCCACATACCCCATGGAGATCGCCGAAGCCGAACAATGGGTACAAGACCATTCCCATTGGAAACCCTCGAAGCTCATGGACAAGGCCAAGAAACAGAACTGGGATCCCAGCATACAAGGCTTGGTCGCTTTCCCCGACGTGCTAACCCGCTTGACCCAGGATATGACTTGGACCACACAGCTTGGCAACGCTTTTCTCGCCCAGCAAGCCGAAGTGATGCAAGGGGTGCAGCGCATGAGGGCCAGTGCCGAGGCCCGAGGAACGCTCCATTCCACTCCGCAGGAGACCGTGACGACGCAGAATCAAGACGGTCAAGCGGCGATCAGCATTGAGCCAGCGGATCCAAACACGTGGTACGTGCCGGATTACAATCCCGCGTACGCCTGGGGGCCGCCGGCCTGGGGTGCTTATCCGCCGCTGCCTTATCCGGGCATCGATATAGGTCTGGGTTGGGATCCCGGCATCGATCTCGGTCTTTATTTTGGCGGATGGGGCGGCTGGGGATGGGGCGGCTGGGGATGGGGTTGCGACTGGTACGGCGGAGGCCTCTTCATCGACCATTCCTTCTTTCATCGCTACGGTTTCCAGCACTTCCATGATGGCTACGGCGGTGGCTACGGCGGAGCAGTGGGCCGTTCCCAGTGGACCCATGATCCGGGACACCGCCTCGGCGTACCTTATGGCAACCGCCGCGTGGCCGCGCAATTTGCAGGGAATCGCGGGTTCGCCGGCGGCCAGTCCGGGAGATTCGCGGGCGGCCAGTCCGGGAGGTTCGCCGGCGGCCGTGGCCAGAGTTTTAATCGCGGGCAGACGGCGCCGCAGCAGCGCTTCGGAAAGCCCGGCTTTGAGCAGCGCGGCTTCACAGGGAATCACAGCGTCTTTGGCGGTTATCACAACGGCGGAATGACGCGCATGCAAAGCGACCACGGCTTCTCAAGCATGGGAGCAGGGCGCTCCGCCGGTGGATTCAGCGGCGGCGGGATGCGCGGAGGTGGAGGAATGCGCGGCGGCGGAGGTGGAGGGCACGGCGGCGGAGGACACCATGACTAGCAGACTCTGTACTGTATACGTGGCCATGGCCATGTCATGCGCCGCGCCGGGCATCGCCCAGCAGCGCTTCGATTCTGCCGACGCCGCGGCGCAGGCCGTCATCGATGCCGCGGACCAGCACGACTCCGCGCGCCTCCTGGCCATTTTAGGTCCTGCAGCGAAAGGCATTCTTTCCTCCAGCGATCCGGCGCAGGATCGCGCCGAACAGACCGAATTCGCGCGTCTGGCGCGCACCAAACACCGCATCGAAGTCTCCGCTTTGAACCCCAATCGCGCCGTCCTCGCGCTGGGCGAGGAGGACTGGCCGTTTCCCGTCCCCATCTTGCGTACCAAGGACAAATGGAGCTTCGACGCCTCGGACACACCCATCGAGATCCGCGCGCGCCGCATCGGCGCCGACGAACTCGACGCCATCGAGATTTGCCGCGGCTACGTGGAGGCGCAGTTGAAGTATGCCTCCGAGGATCGTCAGAAAGATGGCATGCTGGAGTACGCGCACCGTCTGATGAGTACGCCCGGCCGGCAGGACGGGTTGTATTGGGAAGGCCAGAGTGAGCCGTTGGTTCCCGCGGGCTTCGCTCACGCCGCTTGGGATGGCGCCCAGAAGGGCCAGGCCAAGCCTTACCACGGATATTATTTCCGGATTCTCGAAGGGCAGGGCCCATGCACCTGGGGGAGCGCATAGTTACGTGGCCAAAAACAGGCTCATTGGCGGGTTCGGTCTGGTCGCCTGGCCGGCGGAATTTGAAGTAACCGGAATTCATACCTTCATCGTGAATCAGGACGGTATGGTTTACCAAAAAGAGATTGCACCCGTTCCCGGCAAACCGCTGCCGGTCACCCGCTTTGACCCCGACCATTCCTGGGAGCCGGTGGAATAGACCCGGCTGCCGCCGTCATCACCTTGCCGGGCAACCGCGCCGAAATCATCCGGAGTACCGCAATGAATCCCGCATTGGCTTGCGTCACTGAGCGTGATTTCACAGCCAAGGATCCCGCATTCACCGGCGTCACTGACCGTGATTTCACTTTGGACCCGGCCGCCGAAAGGCGGTACAGCCTGCGTAGCAGGCCCTGGAGTTTCTACATTTCCGGGAAGGCTGAAGGCCTGACCTATGTCAGCCCAGGCCAACGGCCTGGGAAAACACCGAGGAAATATCAAGCCCTGAAGGGGCGTCCTAGTCTCTGACACAGATCGACGACCTCAGATCTCGCGAGACAACCGTCTTAGGTCGCCCTTTCAGGGCTTCTGTTTCTATCGCGCCCAACCCCGGCCGTTGGCCGGCCGTTGGCCTGGGCTGACATAGGTCGCCCCGTTGGGGCTACCGAGAGACGTCAGTTTGGGAGCATAACGCGAGAAATGCGCTGTTTACGAAGCCATCAAACGCTTTGGAAATGTAGAAACTCCAGAGGGCGTCCGTTTCACGGACGCCCCACGCCGGCTACGCCGGCGCCTGGAGTTTCTACATTTTCAGCCCGCGAAGCGGGCGCGAGAGTGTGGCCCAGGGTGGAGCGTTTTTTGCGGAACCCTGGGAACACTGTGAGGGAGAAAAAAGAGCCCGCGGAGCCGGCGAAAGGCAGTCTCGCAGTTGCCAGCGCGTCTGCCGCCCGCTTCGCGGGCTTTGTTTTGCCTCACAGTGTTCCCAGGGTTCCGCAAAAAACGCCCCACCCTGGGCCACACTCTCGCGCCCGCGTTCGCGGGCTTAGCTCTGGCTTCCTGTTTACCCCCAGCTTGCGCCGTGGGCTACCGATATGCCGCTGGCTACGCCGGCTGTAAATGTAGAAACTCCAGAGGGCGTCCGTTTCACGGACGCTCCCGGAAAGGCGCAGCCTTTTTCCGCACGAAGGAGCGGCGGAGCCGCACGCGCGAGCCAAATTGACCCACTACCGGCGGTTGTGGGGTTAATCCCAGGGTTCCGTGTTCCGAGAACCGCGAGCTGCTGAAAATCAAAACCAATCCCGCAACTCCGCAAAGCGCGATAGCGTCAAAAGCCGCCCCGGCGCCGAGGCTATTTCTTCGTGCTCCAGCACCCAAGTCGCATCGTGCGGAATCCAGACGGCACGCAATCCCGCGGCCAGCGCAGGGTTGATGTCCGACCGCGGGCTGTTGCCGATCATCCACACGTCATCCTTCGGTTGCGCCAGTTCCTCGGCCATCCGCTCGTAGGATGCCGCGTCTTTTTCCTTCACCACGCGCGTGTCGTGGAACCATCCCCCCAAGCCGGAACGCTCCACCTTGCCAAGCTGCTCGGTGGGGTTGCCCTTGGTGAATAAAACCAGGCGATGACGGGGATGCAAATACTCCAGCGTCTCGAGCACGCCGTCGATCACTTCGACAGGATGCTCGGTGATGGTGCGGCCCAGCGCCTCGATCCATTCGATATCCTCGGCGGACACCGGCGCCAGCCGGGCAAATACCTCGCGTAAGTTTCGTGTGAACGAAGCCGTGCCATAACCGTGGACCCTGGCGTTGACGCTTTCCACTTCGTTGATGACGGCGCGAACCTCGGCGTGCGCCAGGTGGGGATGATTCAGGTGCTCCACAAAGCGGTCAATGACGCGCTCGAAGTAGATGTTGTTTTCCCACAGCGTGTCGTCCGCGTCAATGAGTAAGATCATGGCTGAGCTTGGGCAACGAGAACGGAATCTCGACCACGGCCTCCAGGTCCACCGGCAGGCCTTCCCGTAAGGCCGGTTGGAAATGCCATTTCAACAGGGCGTTGATGGCGCGCTGATCCAGGCGCGGGTCCAGGCTGTGCAGTATCTCGATGGTATCTACGCGACCGTCGCGGCGGATGATGGCGTGCAGCCGGACTTTGCCCTCGATGCGTTCGCGCGCCGCGTCCGGCTCGTAGCCGGGATCCACTTTGCGGATGGCGACAGGCGCGGCAATTTCAACCTGCGGCCCGCCCGGCGGGCGAATCTCCAACTCGGCGAAACGCATCAGCCAACTCCCTCCGTTGCTGCTGCTGCCAAGGTTGGGCATGTTGATGAACAGGGTGTAGACGCGCTTGCCGGGTGGGAATCCCGGCTCCGGCTTGTTGCGCGATTCTTCGTAACTGGGCCGCGTGGATCGCGAGGTCAAGGCGCGCGGATCGAGCAACGCCGAACCGGGAACCCCGGGTAGCGCGCGACGCGGAGCGCTCACAATCGGTGCGCCCAAGGATGCGCCCCCGCCCATCACCGCCAGACCCGGCACGCGAAGGCCGGCGAAATCGCGCTTGCTTCCTGGTGAAGTTCCCAGCGAAACATCGCCGGGCGCGGGTCCGCTAGTGCCACTCTCCGGCGTTCCGGCCGTCGAGCTGTTCGGCGTGGCGGCATGTCCGTCCGGTCCGGTGCTGAACGCGCCGGCGCGATTTCCCGCGGGCACCTCGATCGGTCCTTTGGGCGGCATGGGATTGGTGTTCAGTACCACCAAACGCCGCACCCGCGCCTCCGTTTCGGCGCCCGCGCCGATCACGTTGGGATCGGGTGGCGTCGGCAAAGTTTCTGGTGCGGGCAGCGTGTTCCCGGCGGCGGTAGTGGCGGGATCCACCGGCAGCGCCGGCGCGGGAGTGGTCACCAGCGCGGAGGCCATCTTCAGATCGCCAAGCCGCCGCTCCATGTTGGGGATTTCCTCCGGCAACGGCACGTTTTGGCGAACCAATTCGGCGGGCATCCGAAACGGAGCCTTCACCAGATCCATAGGCGGCGCGGGACGCTCCACCTCCTGCCACGTCACTATGTTCGGCAGCGGCAGCGTCTGAGTGATTTTGATTTTCGGAAGATCGGGCTGAACGATGGTCTGCTCGCTGTTATCGGCATTTTCGGGATTCGACACGGCCGTCTGGGGCTGCCGGATTGTAGCGCCGGGACGAGGCGTGAGCTTGTGTTTACCGCTTTTTTCCTGCGTCGGCTTCGTTGGTGAAGCCGGCGTGCCGATCGCTGGCAGTTGGTCGGCCATGACATACCATTCCAACCGCTGCGACGCGAACCGCACCCGCTTGGAGGGTTCGTCGTTTCCCGTAAATCTCAGCAACGCGGTTAGGTTCAGCAGCAGCAGGACGATAGCCGCGTGGCAAAACAGCGACGCCGTCATAGACTGGCGCGGATCCCAACGCGGCTGCATGACGATTGCGAAAGGGGGAAGGTCGTCCCGCGCGGGACGGCCGGCGATAGCGGCCACCAGCGCGACCAGGTTCGATCCCAGTTCTTCCCAGTGATCGGTTTCCGGCGCGAGCAATTGTAGTCCCTGCCCCTCGGACGGTTGGGCCGGCGCCGATCTTACAATCACGCGCATGATCGATTATACAACCTGGCAGCGACGGCACGATAGCGCCGAACGTGCAGAGGGTGACTGGAACGTTACGAAGTCCGGCGCGATGGCCGGCGGTTGAGCGGGAGGCGGACTCCGCCTGAACGGGGGCCTGGATGGCGCCAGCCGCAAAGATCCCAAACGATGCTGTCGAACACCTCGTCGATCTCCACCTCGGCATTGTCTTCGAACAGCGGGATGTCGCGTTTGATCTCGGCTCTTTTGGCAAGGCGTTTCATGGCTGTCACCTCGGGGATGGCCCCTAGTTAATGGACGCCAGACGTGGCCGATAGTTTCATTAAGATACGATGTGCTATCAGCAAGTTACGAGTGTTCTTGTAAGTGATAGATTCGCAAGAAACTGGGCCTATTAGGCCTCCCGCAAGTAGAATCAAGGGGTTGTCGGGAAGAGTTGGTCGGGTGCTGAAAAGTAGGGCAGTAGGTCTACCAGGCAACCGTTCCCCAGAGCGAGGTCAGCCTCAGTTCAAGATCCGCTGGTAATCCTGAGCCGCATGAAACACGCGTTCGATCACCACCCCATTCGACTCCGCGCGGTAGGCGATTAGGTACTTGGGAAACCCTCTGACGAACCACAGCCGAACGCCTTGATACTTTCGACGCCGGACCTTGCCCGGCGAGCCGATTCCAGGGAACCGGGCAAGCTCGTGAAAGCTTTCCTGGGCCGCTCGAATGAAGCGCTCGGCGACGTCCAAGCCGCCTGTTTCACCGAGGTAAGCGAATAGAATAAGGAGGTCCCGCTTGGCGCTCGCCCGTTTCCTGACGCGAGGCATGTTGGCTAAGCTGACTTGCGGCTTTCTATGAGCGCCAAACCCTCGCGGCGGATATCTTCCCAATCCTGCGCGGTCATGTCAGTGGGCTCGCCGCTCTGTTCTGCTTCGTCAAGCAACGCTTCCAGCCTCGCTCCGAAGCGATCGTCATAGGGCAGTTCCTGGCCGGCGTTGACTGCTCGCAACACCGCTTGGTCTTCCTCCCTTTGTCGAAAGAGAAGCATTGCGGCTTTGACGACTTCGTCCGCCGAGCGATACTCACCGCTCTGCAGCTTGCCTTCAACCAAATCCTCAAACTCGGCGGGTATATTGACCGTCATCAAAGGTGTCCTCACCTATATTCTGCACATTTCTAGATCGCGACTCAAGCGCTAAACGCGTCTCATCCATCGCACAATCATCTCCGCCAACTCCTCGCCGGCATCCTCTTGAATAAAATGCCCGACGCCGGGCAGAATCTGCGGCGGCTGGGAGTTTTTGAAAATGGAGTGCAAGTGCATCGCGGCCGGCATGGTGATGGCGTCCTCCCCGCCCCACGGCAGCAGCACCGGAAGATCCAACTGTTTCAAACGCTCGATGGCCAGGCGATTTTCGTAAGCGCCCGGATGGTCGCGGCGCGTGGGGAAAAGGCGCGGGAAAACCAGCGCGGCAGTCTGATATTCCTTGGAGGGAAACGGCGCGGCGTAAGCGGCCGCCTCGCCGGCGCTGAGTTTCCGTTTGGCAAGGCTGCGGCCCATCAGCGCGGGAACGTCCAACGACACCACTCGCTGCGAGAATCGCCGCCATTTGAGAAATGCTTCCGATGCCTGTCCGGCGGCAATTCCGGTGTTGGCTGCAACCAAGCGCACAAAACGTTCCGGCATCTGCGACAACACCCGCAAGCCGATCAGGCCGCCCCAATCCTGGCACACCAGCGTGATGTGCCGCAGATCGAGCGCAGCAATGAACCTTCGCATCCAGCGGACGTGCGCCTGATAGCTGTAGGCGTTGGTCGTCACCGGCTTATCGGAGCGGCCGAAACCGATCAGGTCCGGCGCGATCACGCGTCCCACCGCCGATAACTGCGGAATCATATGACGGTACAGATAGCTCCACGTCGGTTCGCCGTGCAATAAGAGAATCGGGTCGCCGGCGCCGGCCTCTACGTAGGCCATGCGCAAGCCTTCGATGTCGAGATAGCGCGGCTCGTAAGGAAATCCCGGCAGATTCGCGAAACGGGATTCCGGCGTTCGCAGCACCGAGCCTTCCGGCCATGTAGCCCGTATGCCGGCGCGATCGGCCACGCGCCGGACATCTTGTGGCGAGAGGCCGCCGATTTCCGCCACCCATTCCGAAAGCGCCAGCAGGTCGGCGTCAATCTCATGTTCCGGAGGACGTGGCTCGTAGCGGTCCCAGAAGCCCAGCACCATGGCCATGGAGGGCCGGCCGCGTCCGCAATCGGCGAGTTCCATCGCGTAAAGGTGATCGTGGTCCGAACGCCAGTAGACGCGCCCGCTGCGCTTACCGGCGGCGCGCTCAATGGCCTCCGCGATCTCCGGGCGCACGTCCAACTCCTGCTCCCACAAAAGCGGATCGGCGCGCAGAGCCAGTTCTTCCTCGTCGGGGATAATGAATTTCAAGCCGGCTCCATCCAGCGTAAGCGCTTTAGATTCGCGGCAACCTGCGCTTCAAGAATTCCGCAATGGCCGCGGCTAGATCCGGGCCGCGATCGTCCTGCAAGAAATGGCGCGCGTGATCGAAGGCAACGGGACCCTCGGCGTGAGGCAGCAATTCTTTCAAGCGCTCGGCGTAGGACAACGGAAAAACCTCATCTTCGGGCGCCCACAACAGCAGCGTGGGAACCGCGGACAACTCCGGCAGGCGTCTCTCGATGGCCTGCATGTCGGCCCAGCCGCGATCACCCTCACGCATCGGAATCGTGCGCGGCCAAGTGAGGACAACGTGGTCGGAATCCGGCTCCTCGAAGACGTGATGGTAGCCGCGCGCTTCGTCCGGCGTCAGGCCGCGCACCGTGGTTGCCGACGGACCGTGTTGCGAGAGCACTTTGTGACGCTTCATGAAAAACTGCCCGATCAGCGGGGCGTGCCAGGTAGTCCAGGGACGCGGCGAGGAATGGAATTTTCCTACGCCTCCCGTAAACAGCCAGGTGTTCATCAATACTAATGCGTCGAGCCGTTCCACGCGCTGCAAGGCCGCACCCACGCCTTGCGGCCCGCCCCAATCCTGGCCCACGATGACGAAGCCGCGCAAATCCAATTGATCGAGCAGCGACACGAGATCCGCAATGTGATGGGCCAGCGTGAGGGCGGCGTCCACGCGCGGATGGCTGGAGTAACCCGCGCCGACCCAATCGGGCGCGATCACGCGGTAGCCCGCGTTGGTCAGCGGGACAATGAAGTCGCGATAAAGAAACCCCCAGGTGGGATTGCCGGAAAGCAGCAGCACGGGACGGACCGCGCGATCGCCCTCGTCGATGTAGGCCATCACGCGTCCGTTCACGGTGAGAGACTTTTGCTCCCAGGGAAACAGCGGCGCGAGCCAGCTTGGTTTAGTCGGCAACATTTTGATCCGTTATGAGCCGCGACAGTTATGGAGCGACGGAACGCCCCACGTCTCGAACCGAAGATCCGAAGATTCGAGTACTCGACTTGACGGGTTTTCGTGGCAACACTCAACACGTACGGCCAGTTCCCCGCTCCATAACTGCCGCGGCTCATTCAGCGATTCCCTGCCGCCACCGCTTGCGCGGCAAAGTAGCGATCCAAGAAGTCGAGACCGGCCTTGTTCACTTCATGCCGCACTTCGATCTTGTCTCCGAACACGATGGCCGGATCGCCCGCGGTGCTGTACGCCGGCCAGGCCGGCAGTCCTTTGCCGTTGGGATCGCCGGTAGCCGCAAAATTCACCCAATAGCTGGACATCTCGTCGGAGAGCGCGCGATCCCCATCCTCCCACGGACGTGGTGGATTCAGGTTGCCGAAAACGTAAGCAATTTCCGAAGCGTGATAAGCGCGGTAGCGCGCCGCGCTGGGGCCGGGCGGATTGCGGGTGAAGAAGTACAAATAAGCCTTCGATTTTCCAGAGGTGGACTGCTGGCGCACCCAGGTGCGCATCTCCCAACCGAAAGTGGTGTCGCGAAACGCCTTGTTGTAGGATTCTGCGGCCTCGGCATCCGATTCCGCGGGATACACTTTCAGGAAATCGTCGGCCATCTTGCCGTAGCGCGTGCGCGCTTGCGCGATGAAAGCCTGTGCGCCTCCCGACAGCGGCTGCGTCAGCGAGGTTGCTTCGTCCTGGTTGTAACCGGCCAGCAGCGGAACGTCGTTCTGTTGGCCGAGCGCGAAAATGTCGGCCACGCTGCGCGGAAGGAACCAGCCGTCCACGCAAACGCCGAATTGTCCGCCGGCCTTCAGGATCTCCTCCGCTGGTTTGCCGCGCAAATCACTCAGCGACTTGGCGCCCAGCCGCTCGGCGAAGGCCGTGCCCGATTGCTCGGCTTGCGCCAGCGTGGTGCGGCGGTTGAAGTTCGCGCCGCTCTCTCCGATCACCCGGTGAAACAGGCCTTTCGCCAGCGGCGTGGCCATCAGCAGATTGACGGCCCACGAGCCTGCCGATTCTCCGAAAATCGTAACGCGGCCGGGATCGCCGCCGAACGCCGCGATGTTCTTATGTACCCATTGGAGCGCGGCGATTTGATCCAGCAACGCATAGTTGCCGGAAACATGGTGCGGGGATTCCTTGGTGAGCTCTGGATGCGCGTAAAAGCCGAAAACGCCCAGGCGGTAGTTGATGGTCACCACCACCGCGCCCTTGGCGGCCAACGCTTCGCCGTCATAGGTTGGCGTGGAGCCCGAGCCGCGCGTGAACGCACCGCCGTGGATCCATACCATCACCGGACGCTTGTCTCCCGCCGCCTTCGCGGCGGTCCAAACGTTGAGCGTGAGACAATCTTCACCGGTTGGCCGCGCCGGCTGATAGTACAGCGAACCTTCCGGATAGGGCGTCTGCATGCACTCGGCGCCGAATTCGGCGGCCTGGCGCACACCCTTCCATGGCACGACGGGCTGCGGTTCTTTCCAGCGCAGGTCGCCCACCGGCGGCGCGGCATAGGGAATGCCTTTGTAAACTTGAATCGCGGTGTTGTGACCGGGACCTCCGGCCACCTGCCCGCTATCGGTACGGATGGGATCCGCGAGAGCCGCCAGCGAATCTAAAGCGCTTGCGCTGGATGGGGCCAGCGGCAGCGCGAAGGCCAAAACAATAATCAATGTCGAACACGCCCAAGCAATTTTCGCCATGCTGCGGACTTTATCGCAGCGCGCCTCGGGCCGCAAGCCGGAAGGGGCCAACATTGTTGAGCGGCAGTGGACAACGAGCCTGCCCTAAGCTCCGATCAACAAATGTTCCGGCGCGATCGTAGGCTCGTCGTCCGCCAAAATAGAAGCGCGCTCGATGGCGTGCTGCAGTTCGCGGACGTTGCCGGGCCAGGTATGCGATTCCAACAGGCGCAGGGCATCCGGCGAAAAACTCTTGGGAGCTTGTCCCGCTTGCCGGCAAAAGACGCTCAAAAAGTGCCGCGCCAGGTCGATCACGTCGCCGATCCGGTCCTTCAACGCCGGCAGTTCGATGGGAAAAACCGCCAGGCGATAGTATAAATCCTGCCGGAAGGTTCCTTCCTGCACCCGCTTCAGCAAATTGGAGTTGGTGGCGGCCACTACGCGGGTCTCCACGTGAATCATGTCGGAGCTGCCCAGCCGCTGCACTTCTCCGGCTTGCAGGAAACGCAGCAGTTTGGATTGCAGATTCAACGGCAGTTCGCCGATTTCATCCAGGAACAACGTGCCGCCCTGCGCCGCCGAGACGCGCCCGATCTTGCTCCCGACGGCGCCGGTGAAGGCTCCGCGCGAGTGTCCGAATAGCTCGGACTCCATCAGCGATTCCGGAATCGCCGCGCAATTTACTGTAATGTAGGGACCCGAAGCTCGCGGGCTGATCTCGTGAATGGCGCGCGCGACCAGTTCTTTGCCGGTTCCGCTGGCGCCCGTCAACAATACCGTGGTGACACGGCGGGCCACCAACCGTGCCATGCGATAGACTCCGGCCATCGCTTCGCTCTCGCCGATCATGGAAGGCAATGGGGTAACCGCAGCGCCGTTGGCGCCGGCACCGGATATTCTGATCGCGGCGCTTGGATACGTCACCGCGGCCCTCTGCGGAGCAACGGCCACGACTTGCAGCGCGACGTCCGTCGCGGCCCGCGGTGCAGGCGCTTCCGGAACGATCGAGGCCGCCAGTTCGGACGCCACGGCGCTTTCCATCGGCAGGGCGTCGATTTGTCCGCCCTTCAGGTTCTGCAGGATCTCGCAGATGCGCCGCATCGCGGGATCTCGGGTGAACTGCCCTGGACAGAGGGATTGCGCCGATTCGGAATCGAACATCAACACTTCGATCTTGGGCGCGCTGGCGCGAATGAGTCCGGCGATCTCCAAGGGATCGAGATCCGCCATCCGCATGTCCAACAGCACGAAGGAGCACTCCAGCATCTCGATGCGGGCCAGCGCGTCGGCGCCGCCCTCCGCTTCTTCCGTGTCGAGACCGGTGGTGAACTCCTGGCGCAAACGCATCACAATGCGCTGGCGAAATCCGGCATTGGAGCTGGCAACCAGCACGGCTGGTTGCTCTTGCATTTGGGTCGCGGCCAACGGCATGGGGAACCTCGGGTGTCAAGCTTTCGGACACTCTCAGTTTATTGTAGGGTCGTTAGAGACGGCTTAGCGAGGGGTTATTTGATTTTAATGTTGCGATTCCCACAGTAGGACAGGCGGGACGCCGGTCCTACTGGGCGACTTCACGGGATCAGGCGCCGGTCAATTTGAAGGCCACGGCGTGCTCGCAAGGCTTGTCGGGCGGCAGTTGGACGGTCAGCGCCGCGGCGTCCTGGGTCCATTGCAGCTTGCCTTTGTGTCCGAGCAACTCGACGTTAGCGATCTTACCGGCGCCTTGCGCGCCGCCCAAAGCGAGCGGTGCGATCACGGCTTGGCGGTCGGGCCATCCCATGCAGAACGCGTAAAGCGGTCGTGCCCTTGGTGGTGAAGCGCATATCCTGCGGCGTGAGCGCCTTGCGGCCGATTCCTCGTTGAACGCCGGCGTTTTGTCCGGCTTCGAGTGGTGGCCACGCCTTGCCATAAATCTTCCACGGACGCGTGCGCGTAGATGCCTTCGCTGTTGACCGCCATCCAAGCGGTGATCTCGGACAGGATCTCCAGCTCGCTCGACATCCAGCTCGCCGTTGTTGGGCAGCGGAAAATTCAGCAGCAGATTGCCGTTGCGGCTGACGATGTCCACCAGCATGTCGATCACCGTCTTGGGCGTCTTGTACTGTGATGCCGCGCTTGTAGTGCCAGTCGCCGATGCAGGTGTCGGTCTGCCACGGGTTGGCGCTGATGCCATCGGCCACGTGCCGCGCTCGAAGTCGAGCACGCAGGTACCGGTCTCGCAGTCTTCCTGGCGCTTGCTGGTGTAGACCGCCTCGACCTTGCCGCCGTGCCTCTTGGCACTCAAGTTGTAGTAGATGCGCCACCAGGCTCAGCCCGTATTCTTCGAACGGCAGCGCGCCGTCGGTGTAAAGCAGATCGGGCTGATAGTTGTCCACCAGATCCTTGATGCGCTTGAACCAGTGGCGCTTCCAGCGAATCGGGAATCAGTCGTGTCGTCCCACGCGAATCGGTTGCGGTAGTCCTTGCGCGCAAGTCGTGATAGAGATCGGCGATTCTTGCGGATCGGTGCCGTCGTAAGGCACGCCGGCGAGCGGCCCCGTCTTGTCCGCGCCGTGGCTGACCGCGAACCATTTGTAGCTGATCCACAGATGCTCGCTGACGCCGAACCTCAGCCCGTGCTTCCGCGCCGCCTGGCGGAACAGCCCCACGATGTCCTTCTTCGGCCCCATGTTGCACCGCGTTCCAGCGCGTGTGCTTGGAGTTCCACATGTCGAAGTTGTCGTGGTGGACGCCCATGCTGACGAAGTATTTCGCGCCGGCCTTCTTGTAGAGCTCCATCAGGTGCTCGCGGTCGAACTTCTCGCCCTTCCAGGTCGGGATCGACGTCCTTGAAGCCGAACTTGGACTGGGATGCCCGTAAGTGCTCCATGTGATATTTGTACTGCGCGCTGCCCTGGATGTACATGTTGCGCGCGTACCAATCGCCCTGCTCCGGCGCCGATTGCGGACCCCAGTGCGCCCAGATGCCGAACTTGGCATCGCGGAACCACTCAGGCACCTTGTACGCGGCCAGCGATTCGCGCGAGCCGCTGAAGAGTCCCGATTGGATGGCGGGAATGCTGGTTGCTTGCGGAGTCAGCCGCGCAGCGGCGATTGCGGGTACGCCGGCGGCGAGGAGTCCCAAGGCGGAACGGCGGGAAAGGCTATGGTTGCGTTTCATGGCGCCTCCGAAATAAGCATTAGACCTGGAATGTTCTCAAAATGCCGCCGGTTGTTGGACACGAGAGGAGTGGAATGACGCAAGGCAAAGGACGCGATCCAAATATCGTTGTCCGAAATGATTCGTCCCTGAGCGCGCAGGCGCGCCTTAATCCCTGCGTAAGTAACGCAGACTGGAAAATCAAATGGCAAGATGAGGTATCCCTAGGATTCGGTGCTGGAGATCCTGCACTCGTCGTTCGCCCCAGTCGCGACGCGCGGCGCCGAAGAGTAGTTCCCGACCGTAATGAGAGAAAGCGTCACCGTTTTCCCGTGGACGTGCCGCCGATAAGGGTGCCCTCGTTCATCCTCATCCCGCGCAAGGTAGGAATACACATCGGTGTCAAGGAGGACAAAGTCCACTGGTTGGAGGTCCCTTCACGTCCTTGCCTTATAGATCTCCTTGACGAATTCCCCCATGTCTTCGTCCGGGGGGATGATGTCATCGAATGATCTTGCAAACGCGACAAAATCGAAGGGCTTGGCGCCTTGCTCGATGGCCCACTCTTCCAGTGATTTGCCGTGAAAGGTGTCGTCCACAGGCGCAATCGTGACCGGCGGACGTGGCCGCTTCTGCGGCCGAGAGCGTGCTGTCTTTGTCTTCATGGCAACCTCCTAACGCCTTAATCCTACCACGCCATGCCTACCGCTTCACTACCGTCAGCGTCACCTGCGACGGATACTCCTTCGAATGATGCACCGCGTTGTGCGCCACCACGCCGCTCGTCTTCGTCGTAGTTGTTGCCGCCGGTATTCAGATTCCGGTCGAAGCGCGGAAAATTGCTGCTCGACACTTCGATGCGCATGCGGTGGCCCGCGGCGAAAGTAGTTGCTGGTGGTCATGGGCTGGAGCGTGACCTTATATACCTTGCCTTTTTCCATCCACGCCAGCGGCTTGTCGTAGCCGTTGCGATAGCGCAGCGCGCTGGATCGTCTCGTCCAGGTTGTAAGCCGTGCCGTCCGGCTGCACGTCGATCAACTTCACCGTGAAATCGGTGTCCTTCGCGTCCGACGAAACGTAAAGCGTCACGTCGATCGGCCCGCTCGCCTCCATACCTTCCTTCAGCGGCTCCGTGGTGTAGACCAGGATGTCCGGCCGCTCCTCCATCTTGCGCTGATCGAAAGCCCCGCCCTGCACGGCGTTTCCGGTGCAGCAGACGTTGCCGCCGTAAGACGGCACCGGATTCATGGGATCGTACATGAAACTGTCGGGCTTAGTCCGCGGCCGGAGCGGCCGCCGCCCAGCGCGCCGTCGCCGTTCAGCGTGTTGGCCTTCCCGCCGCTTGCCGAGATACAACGTCATAGGCTGCGCGCCGGCCGGCGGCCAGGTGTCCGACGTCTGCCACTTGTTCACACCCATCGTGTAGTACTTCACCTTGGGCATGGTTTCGAGCACGTGATTGTCCTCGCCCTTCAGGAAATGATCGAACCATCCGTAGGTCAGTTCGCTTGTAGTCGAGACGGGCGTCGCCCATGTGCGCTCGCCGACCACCGTGTCTTCCGTCGCCCGCGTGTAAGAGCAATGCAGCGTCGGCGCGATGACGGCATATTGCTCATTGGCAATCTCTCGGCCTTGCGCGGTTTTCCGCACGAATTGTACGCCGCCAGATTCGGGCCCGATCGACACGTCGTACCAGGACATGAACCAGAATCCCGGCATGTTGATTGTGTGATTGTCGTGCCACAATCCGCCCTTGTACCAGGCCGGATCGTTGGGCGTGCGCTTGATCATCGCGCCGCCGGTATCCACCGGCATGGCATCGGCGAAAATCCCGTGCGGGACCGTCCACGGCCTTGATGATGTCCTTTTCCGGAAGGTGGGTCAGCGCTTTCGACCAATCCACCGGCGGCAACTGCTGCGCCAGGTCGAAGGCCTTCGAGGCGCGGATCAAGTCTTCCTGCGACGTGCCCGGCGGAAACATCGGCCGAATCTGATTCTGCTCGCCGTAAATCCAGGCGATGAACAGCATCTGCACCGCGCCGCCGCGATACCAGTTGCCTTGCTCGAAATAAGGACCCACGCGCCCCACGCCGGCTCCGAATCCTTGCGGGATCATCGTGGTGTAGGCGGGGTTTCCCAGCGCCGCCACGCCCAACTGCCACTCCGCGGTCGAGGAACAGCCGATGGTTCCCACCTTGCCGTTGGACCACGGCCGCTTCGACATCCATTAAATTCGTCGTCGCCGTCGCTGAGCGGGGGGCCGAGAATGTCGTAGTTGCCCTCGGAGAAAAAGTGGCCCGCGCTCATTCATCTCTACGTAAGCGTAGCCCCGCTTGACGGCCTCCAGCACCGCACTCATGTCTCGGTAAGTGCCGGTACGCACGTCCCAGTAGTTGAAGTTGTAGGGCGTGCGGCTGAAAATGATGGGGTATTTCTTGGAGGCATCCTTGGGACGGTAGATATCGGCGGCCATGCGCTTGCCGTCGCGCATCGGCACCATTACCTTGCGCTCGACGATGGCGAGCGACTCCAGTTCCTTCTCGATGCTTTCCCGCCGCTCGACCACTTGCGGATCGCGTGCGCCGCCGCGCCCCTGCGCGCCGCCTGGAACGCCCGCTACCAGCAATATAATGCTCAAAAATATGCCCGATGGTTTCAGTTTCATCGCGGTCCCCCTAGGATTGGATGCTGTGGAGTGTATCGCAAAAGCTAAGCCATGGGAAGAATGGGAAGAATGGGAAGAATAGGAAGAATGGAAGCACTCGTCTCATACTTCCCATTATTCCCATACCCGTTATCGGATGGGCTTCTCCGGCGGCTTGCCGTCGGGCTTCACTTCCGCCGCATCCGGCGGATCTCCCACACGCGGCACCTTGGTGGCGGGAATGCCGGGGATGAATTCCCGCGCCTCAACTACTTCGTCCTCCTCGAAGACGACCAGCAAAACCTTGGCGGGGACTCTCCCATAGATCCAGGTTTCCTGCTCGACCTTGCCCTTTTTCTCGCGCTGTTTGTCGTCGGGACGGCCTTTGGAAGCCAGCACCTGATCCTTGGTCATCCCGGCGATGATGGTGCGCTTCTTGACCGCCTCCTGAACCTCCGGCGCCCAAGTGTCGGTGGCCACCACGGAGGCCGAGCGCTGGTTGAAGTCCAGTACTGGACCGAGCATTTGCTTGACGTCTTCCACGGTCAAGTCCGGAATGGGCCGCCCGAAATCGAGGCTGACGACGCATCCCGCGCGCTCTTCCGCCGGATCTCCCTGCTGTTGTTGCTGAGTCACCCCGCCGCTGATCGGGCCGTCTGTTTCCAGGGTAAAACGATGTCTCTGCTTGCCGCCTCCGTTGAGGTCCAGCACGATGGCGTCCTTCTTGAATTCAACCTTGGTGATTTGGGCCTTTTCGCCGGGGTGCACCGCCGGTCCCAGGTTGGCCAGCAGGATTTGCAAGAAACGCTCATCTATCGCGCCGTCGTCCTTTAGGTGCAATCCTTGTGGGCCGCGCGGCACGGTCTTCCTGGCAACCACAAACTCCGCGGTGAGCCCGCGTAAAATCCAGGCGCGCGATTGCGGTTGCAGGAGGGTCTCGCCTGTTTTAGAGGCGGCTGACGCGGCCTTCTTGTCGGACTTGGTCTTAGCGGTGTCCTTCGGCTGGTCTTGGGCGCAGAGGGTCAAAGAGAGAACCAGCAGGGCCCCGGCAACCAAAAATTTACGAGACATCATCGCGTACCGCCTTGCGCGCTTGCCCGAAGCGCAGCACAAAAATCAAGCTTACCAGCAAAACCATGGTGACGGGCAGGCTGCCTTCCGGCCCATACGCGGCGCCGGTCAACCATTGCCGGCCGGCAACCACAGCCTGCACCGGCATCCCCTCTATTTTAATCCCGCTGACCGGAAAACCCAAGCTTGCTTCCATAAGATTCCATCCCCAATGCCAACCGATGGGCAGCCACAGCCGCCCCGTGCGCAAATAGGCGACTCCGAAGACGAGTCCCACGAGCACGGTGTTGGCTAGCCCGGGCCAGGAGTGGTTGGGATTGTTGTAATGCGCCACACCAAAGAACAACGCCAGCGTCAGCAATGCCGGGACCGCGCCGATGCCCTCCACCAACCGCTGGAACCCGTAGCCGCGGAACAGCAGTTCTTCGGCCGCGGCGGCGACCAGGAATAATCCGGCCATCATTGCCCAGTGGGAAAATTCGAACGCTACCGTCAACCAGTGAAGATACCCGGCGGCCAGCATGGGCAGTGCGGCCGCCGCGATCGACGCGCCGCCGCAGGCAAATCCCGCCAGCGCCTGCCGCCACCAACCTTCATCCAACGATAGCCCGATGAAGCCGGGGCCTCGCTGGTCCAAGGCCAGCATGGTGGCAGTGGCGCCGCAAATGGCGGCCGCATTCGCGAGCAGCGAGGTGCTGAAGGAGTGTCCGAACGATCCCGTCAGGAACAGCCACAGGTATACCGCAACGATGAAGAGGCCGCAACGGACAAGAGGATGGCGAATCATGGGCGTGCCGATATCGTCAAGCCTTTCGCCGCCACTCGGACATCCAGTACCCGTCCCCCTTCCCTGGCGATCGCTTGCGACACGCGATCCTTGGCGCCGTCCTCGGTGAAAAAGAACACACAGCCGCCGCCGCCCGCGCCACAAACCTTGGCGGCCAGGCCGCCGTTACGGCGCGCCATAGCGATCAGCCGGTCGATCAACGGCGTGGAAATGCCCGGGGCATTCCTGCGCCGGTTGGACCATTCCTCGCGCAGCAGACGCGCCACTTCATTCCAGTTGTTGGACTGCAAGGCCGCGCGCATATCGCGGGCGATCGCGGCAATGCGCGCGAAGTTGCGAATCACCTTGCGGTCGCCGTCGATGTGCCGCTTGGTTACTTCCCAGTTGTTGATCCCGGATTGCCGCGGCGCGCCCGTGTAACACAACACCACGCGCCGCTCGAAGGCGGCTAGATCCGTATTCAGTTTCTCGACGACTAGGCCGCCGGGCGTCAGGTGAATGGAATTCAGGCCGCCGTACATAGCGGGAAAATAGTCCTGCTCACCGGTGGGCACTCCGATGACTTGCGCTTCCACGTTGCGGGCCACCTGTTGCAGCGCCGGCAAGGAAAGATTGCGGCCGGTCCAGAGATTGAGCGCACCGCAAATAGCAATGTTCAAGGCCGACGATCCGGCAATCCCCGCGCCGGCGGGCGACTGGCAATCGGTATACAGACGGAGGCCGCGTTTCGGCTGGAAGTAGCGGATCAGCCGGGCGGCCAGCGGCAGTTGATAGGGGCAGGTACCCATCAACTCCTTGAGATTTCGGAAAGTCTCGTACTGCTGCAGATCGTAGGACTCGATTTCGATGGCGCTGCCGAAAGCGTTTGAAATCGTGCAATGAGCACGCAGATCGATCGCGAAGTTGACGGTTTGCGCGTCGTCGTGGAACAGGTAGAGCGGCCAGATATCCAGGGTGCCTCCGGCCAAGTCCACGCGGGTGGGAGCGGAACTGGTGATTTTCATGCGCCTACGTCCCGGCCAGTCTCATTTGATGCGCTTCCTTGGGCACGCCGGCTTCGAAGCAGCGGCGGCAACGCGACTCGTAGGAATCGGCGGCGCCCACCACGATCAGGTCGCTGGAGTCAATCAGGCGTTGCGTGAACTTGGCCGGATTGCCGCAGCGCACGCAGATGGCCAGCGTCTTGGTGATCTGTTCGGCCATGGCCAGCAAGTCGGGGATGGGCGGGAAGGGCCGTCCCAGGTAATCGGTGTCCAGGCCGGCGATGATTACGCGCTTGCCGAGGTCGGCCAAGCGCCCGGCGATTTCCGGCAGATCCGCGCCGAGGAAGTTAGCTTCGTCCATGCCGATGACTTCCGTGCGCGGCCCGACCCGGCCCATGATCTCGGCCGCCGAACCGACCACTTCCGACTTGATGCGCAGGTCGCTGTGGGAAACGATTTCGTCGGCGGAATAGCGATTATCGATAGCCGGCTTGAAGATCTGCACGCGCTGCCGGGCGATCTCGGCGCGCCGCAGGCGGCGGATCAATTCCTCGCTCTTGCCCGAAAACATTGGACCGCAGACCACTTCGATCCAACCCATGTTGCCTCTGACGTTGTCCATTTTCTTTGCTTTCTTTGGAACACGGAAGGCACGGAAGAAAAGACGGAAGGGCACGGAAGGCTTGCTACTTGATCTTCCGCTTCGATTCCAGCTTGCGACCTCCGAAGTTCAGCAACATGCCGAGCTTGCGTTTGGTCGCCTGTAAGTAGTTCAACAACTGCGCCTCGTGCTCCCAGACAATCCTTTCAAGACTTAAGCTCCAGAATAACCTTTTCCTCTACATCCATGTCGGCGATGTACTCACCTACGACTACGCCATCATAGACGACGTTAAGGTGTTTTTCCAACTCGAAAGCGATTCCCGCCTTGCGCAGCTCGTGCGCCATGGCTCCTTTGTAAACCCGCTCCAGGAAGCCCGGCCCCTAGGTTCGATGCACCCGCACGGCACACTCCAGTATGAGCCCGGTTAGCTCTCCATGAGGCAAGCCTTCCGCGCCCTTCCGTTCATTCGTTGGTTGAGCTTCCATATTCCGGGCCTTCCGTGTCCTTCCGTTCTTTTTTCTGTGTCCTTCCGTGTTCCAAAAACTCCCTCAGTTCCTCGAACCCCCCGAAAACCCGCGTAGCACACCCCAGGATCCACCCGCTGATCCGCTCCCGTGGCAACGTCGTCACCAAGTAGACCGGCTTCCCGTGGCGAAAAGCCGCCGTCACCTCGGCCTGCGTGCCCGCGCCCTTGCCGGCCAGTTCGTCCCAGTAGCAGACTACGGCGCCGGCTTGCTGCTCCACAATGTCCAAGTCCCAGTGGATGATCTTGCGAACCGCTTCGGCGAATCGTTCCGGGTCGCTGGTCTTCCATTCCCGGAAGTGTGCAACTTCTTCGCCGGTCAGATTCTTTTGTTCGTCTGCCGCTGGATCGTAGACGGAGTAGCCCAATCCTTCCAGCACGGGCGTGATTTCGGCGCGCCAGCCCTTGCCGAAGTCGCCGGAGAATTCGATGGAGCCGCTGAGATAGATCAGCACGGCGGCATGTTAACACGCCGAGACCAGCCTAGGGCTCCCAGCTTTATTCCGATGGAAGTCCCCGCCCGAGGCGACGGGCAAGCCGAATCCGCTGGAACCGTGCGCGGCGGTAACGAAAAGCCAACGGATGATCTCGAAACGGCCGGAGCAGGGCGCGCCTGCAGAGTCCTAACACCCTGCGAATCCCCACCCACAGCGAATCGGCCGGGCGGTCCCACAAGTAAGCGACCTCGGAGGCGATGGCGCCCAACAACTCGCGCTCGAAACCCGGCAGATCGGTTCGAATTCTTTCCCACAGGGCTTCTTGCGGAGTTGTGCCCCGGATGGCATACAGCCCAATCAGGTACGACGGTATCTTGACAACCGACAGCCGCGGGCAGAACGCCATCCTCTTGCCGGCCCGATGGATTCTGCGGCTGTACTCGAAATCCACCGCAACGTCCAGGGTTACCGGATCGGCCCAATACCCCACAGATTCGACGATGTCCCGGCGATGAAGCCAGCAGGACGGCGGAATAAAGTGCTGCTCATAGGACTCCCCTTGGTTCGGCCGTCCGTCACACTTGTACCATCCGTCCGGGCCGAAGAGTCCGCAAATCGAGTGCGCGAAATCGGCTCCCGCCGCTTCGATGACCTGGATCAGGTCTTGGAGATGGTCGGGCAGCCATAAGTCGTCGTGCCCCAGGTAGGCGACATACTTACCCGTGGCTCGCCGCAGTCCCTCGTTGTTCGGGAACCACTGGCCGCCGTGGTTCGAGTCCAGATTGGTCCAATGCAGCCGTTCGTCCCCGAACGACTGCACCACGTCCGCGCAGTCGTCCGTACACGCATCACCGACGATCCAGGCATCCCAGTCAGAAAAGCTTTGATAGCGCAGGCTCTCCAGGGCGACGCGGAGCGTCCGGCTGGAGTTATAAGCGGCGGTGATGACGGTGACCAGGGGCGCAGCCATGAGCTACCAGCCGGCTGGCGTATTGAAGTCGAAGGGAATCAGGTCGTTCTTCAGCGGCAGCCTGTACTTGTCCGGGTTAGCGTGATTGTAGGGACGCGTGGGCATGTTGATGAATACGGCCTCGGTCTCTCCAACGTTCTGGACCCCATGAAATACATTCCGCGGAATGATCACCAGCGCCCGGCTCCGTTCCGTGACCGTGAAGACATTGAGCATGCGATAGGTAGTGGACTCCGGACGATTGTCAAACAACCCGATGCGTAATCGCCCCATGCTCACGAACAGGCGGTCGTCTTGTTCTCGATGGACAACCCATCCCTTGATTCGGCCCGGCCGCAGGGTCGTTTGGTAGACATAAACGATGGGGGCCGGATGTACTCCCCAGGCGGGATTGAGAATCTCGCAAACCTCGCCCCGCTCATCTTCTTGAGTGGCAATCCGTCTAATGACCACGCCGTGGATCATCTGCCGAACAGGCGCGCCATCCGGGGTTACCGTTTGAAGATCTTTAATTGGTGCTCTGGATTTCGCCGCGACATCCGCGTGAATCTCTGAACGTGGTTTCACAACCTTCATATTCCACTCCCCTTCCTGGTCGTTAGTGTACACCGGCTTGCGGTCAGGTCGGGCGCCAATTTCAGGGCACTCCCTACGGTTAGTGCGACCCGCTCGGTGCGGGCCATTGTGATAGTCTGCGGAAGACGAACCATGAAAATATTCCACTTTCATCTCATGTCCTGGCCCAACCTGCCGGCCGACTACGATGGTCCCGCGTGGGTGTGGTGTCCCAACAGCCTTTACGATCCCAAGGAAGGCCATCGCCTCTACAACGAGTACCTCGGCTTCCTGGAAGACTCCGAGCCGATGGGCTTCGACGGTGTGTGCGTCAACGAGCATCATCAAAACGCCTACGGCAACATGCCCTCCCCCAACCTGATGGGCGCGGTCCTCGCGCGCACCACGAAAAAAGTGAAGATCGCCGTGATCGGCAACGCCCTGCCGCTTTACAACCCGCCGATTCGCGTAGCCGAAGAGTACGCCATGATCGACGTGCTGAGCGGCGGCCGGCTGATCGCCGGCCTGGTGGTGGGAGGCGGTCCGGAGTATTACTCTTACGGGATCAATCCCACGCAGGCGCGCGAGCGCTTTGCCGAAGCCCACGATCTGATCCTGCGCGCCTGGACCGAACCGGGACCGTTCTCCTTTCAAGGCAAATACACGCAGCTTCGCTACGTCAACATCTGGCCGCGGCCGTTCCAGCAGCCCCATCCGCCGGTGTGGATTCCCGGCGCAGGATCGCTTGAGACCATCGAGTGGGTTTCCAAAATGCGCTACGCCTACATGGGCATCCCCTACTTCCACGTAGACGTCTTCCGCCGCACCATGGATCTTTTCCGCGCCGCCTGCGAAAGGAACGGCTACACCGCCGATCCCGAGCAGATGGGCTTCCCGTTGGGCATCTATGTTTCCGACACCGACGAAAACGCGCGCAAGGAGTTCGAGCCGCACGTCTGGTACTTCATCAAGAAGCTGCTCAAGGGACTGAACCTGAATCCGCCCGGCTATACTAGCCCGCAATCGCTGATGCGCATGTTTCAGGCGTTGCCGCAATTCATGAGCCAGCAAACCACTTGGGAACAACTCATGGCCGGCCGCTACCAGATCGCCGGCAGCCCGCAAACGGTGCTGGAGCGGCTGTCCGAAACCATCGAAGCCACTATGTGCGGCAACATGCTGTTCGGATTTCAGATCGGCTCGCTGCCGGTGGATATGGCGCGCCGCAGCATGGAGCGCTTTTCCACGCACGTTTTGCCGGCGATCCGCAAGCAGTTCGGCGAGAAACTTGCGGCGCGTTCGGAAGACGTGGCGCGGCCGGCGCCATCCAGGCGTAGTCCGCCTCCCGATTCGCCGCCGCGTCCGGTCCACGCGGAGGTGGCCTAATGGAAACCATTCAACTGAACGGCTATCCGGTGCAATTGCAGCGCGGCGGGCAAGGCCCCGCGTTGCTCTATCTGCACAGCGCCGCCGGCGAGGTGGAGACTTTTCCTTTTCACGAACTGCTGATGAAACATTTCACGCTGTATGCCGCGGCACATCCCGGCTTCGGCGCTTCCGAAGGACTGGACCGCGTGGATTCCATGGAAGACGTGGTGTTTCATTACACCGATCTGCTCGACTATTTGGGATTGGATCGCGTCAACGTGGTGGGATTGTCGCTGGGCGGCTGGATCGCCGCGGAATTGGCCACGCGCAATCCCGAGCGCGTCAGTGGATTGATCCTTTGTGACGCCGCGGGATTGTACTTGCCCGGCTTCGATGGCTTCGAGTTTTTTCAGGACCCGCTAGTGAATCCGGGATTCCCCGCGGAAATGCGGCGGCGCTGCTTCCACGATCCGGCCTCCGCGGCGGCGCTCGGTTTCATCCCCGACATGATTCCGCTAGACAAAATTCTGCTGGCGTTGCGGGCCCGGCAAGCTACGGCGCGGGTGGCCTGGAATCCTTATTTTTATAATCCCAAACTGCGCTCGCGTTTGTATCGCGTGAAGTGTCCTACGATGGTGCTATGGGGCGCCTCGGACGGCCTGCTGCCCTTGGATTTCGCGCGCGCCTATCATGCGGCGATTCCGGGATCGAAGCTGCAAGTGATGGAGAAATGCGGCCATTTGCCGCCGATCGAATGTCCCGAGCGGTTTGTGGCGGAAGTAGCGGATCTTCTTATCCGCAGATGACGCTGATAAGCGCAGATAAAGCCGACGCCCTTCATCTGCGTTCATCAGCGTCATCTGCGGATAGTATCTTCTTATGAAACTACAAAATCAAATTGCCGTGGTAACCGGGGGCGCGTCTGGCATTGGACGCGCCATCATCAAGCGCTTCACCGAAGAAGGCGCGCGTTGCGCCTCAATGGCCTGGATCCCGCGCCGGATGCCGCGCTCAGCCTGACCCTCAACGTCTCCGATTCGGCCGCTGTGAACCAAGCCTTCGCGGAAATCGCCGCGAAACTGGGTCCGGTGGACGTGCTGGTCAACGGCGCTGGTCAAGCAAGTCCGCTGACACCCGCCACGCAGATGAAGGACGAAGACTGGGACAGCATCATTCACGTGCATCTCAACGGCACGTTCTACTGCTCGCGCGCCGCCCTGCGGGTGATGCTGCCGCGCCGTAAGGGACGCATCATCAACATAGCCAGCGTGGCTGCGTTGCGCGGTCTGCCGGGCGGCTGCTCCTACGCCGCGGCTAAGGGCGCCATCGTCAGCTTCACACGCTCCATCGCCCAGGAAGCCGCGCCGGACGGCGTGCTCGTGAACGCCATCGCGCCGGGATGGATCGATACGCCGATCGTCAACAACGTGCCCAAGGAATTGCTCACCATGTTGCTCGCGCAGGTGCCGCTGGGACGCATCGGCCAGCCGGATGAAGTGGCGGGGCTAGCGCTGTTCCTGGCGTCGAATGACTCCACGTATATGGTCGGGCAGGTGGTGAGTCCCAACGGTGGAATCTGGTTCTGACGTCAAGACACGGAGGAAGCCATTAACGGCACTGGCACTCGGAATCGCGTAGGGCATGAGCCACTTTTGTCAGCGGCGAAATGGTATTATGGCTTGATGAAGATTATTGACACAGTCGGGAACCTAGACGCCAGTTTTGCGTCTCCACAAACTCTTCCGGTCGGGACTCCATGATCGGAGAAAGGCTCGCGGCAGACGATGCAAAAAGGACACGACGCAAATCAGGCTGTCCCCCGGTTTCCCTCCCGGTTGGCCTGTCCGGAATCCTCCCATTCGCGTGCTACGAATGTTATATTGAGGCGCGGAGTCTATGACGATGCTAAAGAATACTTTCTGCACACTGATGATACTCGGGCTGGCGCTTTCAGCGCCAGCGCAAGTGAAGACTGAGGTGCCTCCGCCCGTTCCCGGTGCCAAGCCCGTTGCGGTGGAGCACATCACGGTTCACGGCGCGGCTCTCGAAGGCAATCTCGAAGGAGATGCTGTTGATCGCGAAGCGATTGTTTTTCTCCCGCCCAGCTACGCCACGGCGAAGACCCGGCGCTATCCCGTCGTTTATGCCTTGCACGGATATTCCATCGGCGCGGAGCAATGGTCGAAGGAGATCCATGTGCCCCAGACGATCGAGGGCGCGTTCGCACAAGGTGAAAAGGAAATGATCGTGGTGCTACCCGATTCCAAGACGGTGCACAACGGATCGATGTATTCCAGTTCCGTAACCACCGGCGACTTTGAGGCATTCATTGCGCACGACGTGGTGGCCTACATCGATGCGCACTATCGAACCATGGCCAACCGTGCCAGCCGTGGACTGGCGGGACACTCCATGGGCGGTTACGGCGCTACACGGATTGGCATGAAGCACTCCGACGTCTTCGGCAGCGTTTATATTATGAGTCCATGCTGTTTGACTGCTCGTGGCGCGGGACCTGCGAATCCCGAAAGTGAAAAGGCACTCGCCGCTGTGAAGACACCTGCGGATTCAGCCGCTCTGCCTTTCGGTCTTCGCGCCCAGCTTGCTTCTGCCGCAGCCTGGTCACCCAATCCGAAGAATCCGCCGCTGTACCTCGATCTGCCCACGAAAGACGGCGTGGTTCAGCAGGATGTCATCGCCAAATGGGCGGCCAACTCGCCTCTGGCATTTATCGACCAGTACATCGGCAATTTGCGGCAGTATCGTGCCATTGCAATCGACGTTGGCGATCAGGATGGCTTGCGCGCCGGCGCAAACAAACTGCACGACATCTTGGACACGTACGGGATCGCCAACAGTTTTGAGATCTACAGCGGCACCCATACCAGTGCCGTCGCCGACCGCTTCCAGAATCATGTCATGCCGTTCTTCAGCAAGAATCTCTGCTCCACCGCAAGCTGCCGGTGAGTTCGAGCCAGCGCCATCGACGGCCAAGGTTGGAATCGAGGCGCAAATCCTAGGGCGCTCACCGGCTCGCGACAGGCGGAATGAAGCGGGAGACTTTCTCCGAGAATCCCGGTAAAACGGACGGGGCTTCCAATAAGTCTCCGGCGTGCAGGATGCGCTTGGCTTGGCCCTTCTCGAAGACGTGAATCTCGAACGGATCGCGGTCGAACGATCCAGACAACCCGTACTCCGGCGCGCAGATAGTACTTGGCGCTTTCAAACAACCGCTTCAAAGAATTCGACGGCGACACAACCTCGGCCAATAGCTGCGGAGGAATCTCTACGGGACTTTGCAGCCAATCTATGGCGGCCAGGTGTTCCGCGTCCCAGTAGGATACGTCCGGGCGCACCAGGGTATTCGAATCGAAGCGGATGCCGGTTTCCGCGAATACCTCGCCACCGAGATTGGAATGCAGCAAGAAGGTGGTAATCAAGAAGACCAGCTTTTCCCGGATCCAGTTGTGCGCTAAAATCGTGTCGCCCACTTCGATCAGTTCTCCTTGCCAGAGCTCGTGACGGAGCAACTTTTCGTCCGGCAACTCCAGGAACTGCTCCACGGTCATCAACGTCTTGGTGCCCATAGGATGAGTATACAGCGTCACGGCATCACCGACAACACCACGTGCGACGGCAGCGCCGGCGTGCAGTACACGCGTTGCGTCGCCGCTGCAAAATCGCTTTCTTTGGCTTTGTAGATGCTCGGCACAAACTTTTGCGGGTTGCGATCGATAATGGGAAACCACGTGGACTGCACCTGGACCATCAGGCGATGCCCCTTCAAGAATACGTGATCGTGATCGCGCAGCGGAATAGAGAACCGCGTCGGCTTGCCGGCGGCCAGCGCTTCGGGATGTTCGTAGCTCTTGTTGTACCTCCCGCGTCGCACTTCCATGGCCACCGGCAGCTCATACCCGTCGAGCGAATTTGCATAGGCCCCCGGCCCGGGGCCGGCCTCCGGATTCCAGGCGTTCTTCACGGCGTTTTCCGGATACACGTCTATCAGCTTGACCACAAAATCGCTGTCGGTGCCGCTGGTGGAGGCGAACAGTTCGGCGGCCAGCGCGCCGGTAACCGTCAAATCGCGATCCAGAGGCGCGCTGACGAACGTAACCACATCAGGGCGATGCTCCACAAAACGCTGATCGGCCACTTCCCACGTCCGCCAGTCGCCGCCTGGATAGGTCGGCGATATCGGACGCGCGCGGTACGGCACGGGATTGGCGGGATCGGAAACATATTCCACGGAATCGCGCCCGCCGGCCGCCGGCGGATCGAACGACAGTGTTCCATCGGCATGGAGATAAAGATTCTTGGCCCGCGCCTCCAGCGGCGGCCAGGCCGTGTAGGTGTGCCAGGTATTGGACCCCGACTGAAACGTGCTGGCCCTCCAGGGCAGCTTGTTGCCCTCGCCGTGCAGGTAATAGCGGAAGAACGGCGCTTGAATGTTCTCGCGAAATTCCCGGGCCGTCTCGTGCCCACCGAAGGGAATCGCGCCGATGCGGTCGCCCGTGGGGCTTTGCCACTCTCCGTGATACCAGGGACCAGCTACCATGAAGTTCTGGTGTTGCGGATCGCTCTCCTCGGAGTGCCTGAAAATCTGCCACGGCCCCCAGGGATCTTCCTGATCCCAGAATCCCGCCACGTTCAGGTTCGGAACAGGCGTGCCGTGAACTTGATTGACCCAGGCTTCCTTGTGCCAAAACTCGTCGTAGTCGGGATGCTCCACGGTGTCGTTCCAGTAAGGCAGCGAGTTGTGCATGTACTTGGCATTGATGTTGGAGACCGGGCCGAGATTCAGATACCACTGGTAAGTGTCGTAAACGTCGAACTCGAAATGCTTGTTCTCGTTCTTGTCGCTCTGTTCCATCACCGCGTATTCGAAGTCGTAACTGAGGCGCAGCGCGCCGTAACGGTGATCGTCGTCGTTCATCCATTGATCGGCCGGCGAGGCCTGCTCGGAAATGGCTTTCAGCGCGGCGTGGGGATGCAGCAGTGTCATGCCCGCGGTCAGACCGTCGTAGGAGACGCCGAAGATACCCACACGGCCGTTGTTGTTGGGCACGTTTTTCACCAGCCAATCAATCGTGTCGTAGGCGTCGCTAGTTTCGCTGGTGTCTTTGGGATCGGCCAGATTTACTTGCGAGGACAGCTTGAACACGCCCTCCGACTTGAAGCGGCCTCGCAGGTTCTGGAAAACCATAATGTAGCCGTCCTTCATCAGTTCGCGATAGGAAACCGGAACCGCATCCCAGGCGCGGTCGGGGACGCCGTAAGGAGTACGCTTCAGCAGGATCGGCAGCGGCTTGCTCTGATCCGCCGGCGTGAGAATCGCCGTCTGCAGGTGGGCTCCGTCGCGCACCGGAATCATCACTTCTTTGAAGTTGAAGGCCGGCTTGGCGGGTTGCGCCGCAACCAGCACCGCGCTCATCAGCAGGGTCAGCACTTGAAGCATCGTTCACTCCTCCGGGAAATCATGTGCCAGCATATACCACTAAATTCACTTTACGGACGCCGCGCCAGCGTAACTTCGGCGTTGACTTTCTGCCCCGCGCGCAGCACAGTGACCGTCACCTTGTCGCCGACCTTGCTGTTTTGCAGCTCGTGCGTGAAATCGTAGAGGTTCTTGATCTCGCGCCCGTTCCAGGAGATCATCACGTCGTCCGGCTTCAATCCGGCTTTCTCCGCCGGACTGCCGGCGCGCACGTCGGCGAACTTCACGCCGTTCTCGGAATCGCCCATGTCGGGGATACTGCCGAACCACGGCCCATAACCTCCCCCTCCCCCTCCCACAGGTCGCGGTGGTTCTTCCACGCGCACAAACTTGGGGCGCGCGGCCAGTTGATCCAGGCGCAACGCCACGCGTTCCACCAGGCGCAATACATCGGCGGCCGATTGCGCGTCGATCTTGTCCCAGGTGTCGGAGGGCTTGTGATAATCGGCGTGCAGCCCGGAGAAGAAGAACAGCGACGGCACTTGTTTCAGCGCGAACGACAAGTGATCGCTGGAGTCCGTGCCGGTCTTGGAATACTCGATCTTGAGATTGCCGCCCTTGGCTTCTTCTTCCAGGATGGCCTGGAATTCCACCGCGCTACCCACGTCGCCGATAAACAACTTGTGGTCCTTCACGCGGCCGATCATGTCCATGTTAAGCATGACTTCGGTTTTCTCCAGCGGGATCAGCGGCGCCTTCACGTAGGCCGCCGACCCGAACAGTCCCAACTCTTCGCCCGAAAAGGCCAGGAATAGCAAGCCGCGGCGATGCTTTACATCGCGCAGGGCGCAGGCCAGTTCAATCACGCCGGCCGTGCCGGAAGCGTTATCGTCCGCACCGTGATGAATCTGGCCGGTCTTGTCGGGGGCCAGCGAATCGCGGCCGCCCAGGCCCAGGTGGTCGTAATGCGCGCCGAAGGCGATCACTTCGTCCTTCAGTTGCGGGTCCCCGCCCGGAAGCACGCCGATCACGTTTTCGATCTCGCGGGTGCGGCGGATGATATCGGCCTGACCTTCCACGCGCACGGCCAGCACGCGAGATTGGGTGGAAAAATCTTTGTCGATCGCCGCTTGAAGATCGCCGATCTTGGCGGGCGCCAGAAGCTTGTCGGCCACGGCGCGCTTCACTTGCAGCACCGGGATCCCCAGATGTTCGATAACGGCGTTGGCCTGAAGCGAGACGAACGAATCGTCCTCCGCGCCCGACGCGTTCACTACCAGCATGGCTACGGCGCCGTGTGCCTTGGCGGTGAGCGTCTTTTCCACTAAGGCGGCCTTGGCCGCAAAATCCTTGCTGTCTTGCGGCGCGCCTCGTAATACCAGGACAACTTTCCCGGCGGCGTCCAGGCCCGCGTAGTCGTCGTAGTGCGGCGCCCAGGAGATGCCGTATCCGGCGAAGGCCACCGTGCCGCCGAACTTGCCGGAATCGGAAACGCCGAGCACCTGGAAGTCCACGCCATTCACGTAGCCCGAAAGTTTGTTGGCGGGGCCGGCCTCGATACCCACGGTCGCCGAGTATTTCTGAAAGTAGCTGCCGTTGACGGGCTGCAATCCGCAGGCCTTGAATTGCGCTTCCACGTAGCGCGCGGCCTTTTGCAGTTCAGGCATGTCGTTGCCGCGTCCTTTCAGTTCATCGGAAGAAAGATATTTGATGTTGTCGAGATAGCGCTGCGGAGAAATGTCGGCGGCAAAGGCCGCGGCGGAAAGGAAGCAGCAGAAAATGGCGATGCGCTTGAACATGGGTCTATTGTACCCGAGGCCGCTGCGGGTCCTGGGAACTATGGGAATCATGGGAAGCATGTGCGGTGTTCCCATCATTCCCATTCTTCCCATAACTCCCATTCTTCGGTATCCTGGAGCCTCATGACGACACCATCCATTCCCGGCCGCTTCACCGGCCAAATCGCGGTGATCACCGGCGCGGCCAGCGGCATCGGCCGGGCCACCGCGCTGCGATTCGCCGCCGAAGGCGGCTGGCCCGCGCTGCTGGACCTTTCCATGGACGGCCTGCGCGCCACCGCCGCTGAAATCGTGGAGCACGGCGGACGCGCCTTGATCTGCGTGGCTGACGTCACCGACGCCGCCAGCCTGGAACAAGCCCGCCGCCGCGTGGACGCGGAGTTGGGCGTGGCCGCCATTATCGCCAACGTGGCGGGCCTCGCCGATCCGGCAACTGGATCGGGCATCGAGCAGGTGGAACTGGATCACTGGAACCGCGTGCTGGCCGTGAATCTCACGGGGCCGTTCCTGGTATCGAAAACGTTTCTCCCGGGACTGCTGGCGCAAGGACGCGGCGCCATCGTCAACGTGTCGTCGGTGGCGGGACGATCCAAGAGCATTATCGCCACCGCCGCCTACAGCGCCAGCAAGGCGGGCTTGCTGGGGCTCACCCGTCATCTGGCGTTCGACTACGGCCCGCGCGGCATTCGCGTCAACGCGATTTGTCCCGGCGCTACGGACACTCCAATGCTCGACGCCGGCAGCGCGGAAGCCGCGCCATCGGAAGAGGAAGCCGCCCGGCGCCGCGCGCGTAGCGCGGCGCACGCTTTTTTCATGCCGATCCAGAGGGTGTCTACGCCGGAGGAACAAGCCGCCGCTATTCTGTTTCTGGCGTCGGACGACGCATCTTACATCAACGGCGTGTCGCTGGATGTCAACGGCGGGGCATTTATGGCATAACGCGGGTCGGCGTCGTGCTCAGCGAAAGAGTCGAGTTGGCCTTCCGTGTTTTTCCGTGTTCCGGTTTCTTCCGTGTCCTCCGTGTTCCAAATCCCTCGGCGGATCCCCCGGAAATGCGTTGCAACCATCCGGTCATTACGGTATCGTCGGCGGATGCGAGTTCTTGTCACCGCCGTCTTACTCACTGCCGCCGCCCTGTGCAGCGGCTGCGCTCGGGCCCGAATCACCACGGAAATCAAAGGCGATACCTGGACACGCACCGTCGCTCTCAGCGGGCAGGCCAAGAAGGAGGGCGGCATGGACATGGTGCCTACCGTGGAAGAAACGTTCCTGCTTCCTTCGCAGGAAGGATGGCGATCCCGCGAGGAAAAGAAAGACAGCGAACGCACGCTGATTTTCGAGAGAACCTTGGCGGCGGGAGCCTCGCTCAAGGGCGATCTCTCGATTAAGGGCGCGACCAAAGGCCCCGACGCCGGCAAACTGACGCTGGTCAACGAAGCCGCGGTCAGCCGCGTGGCGCCGCGCCGCTATGAGTATCGCGAGACGCTGCGCTGGATCGGTCCGCCGCCGGAGGGTCTCACCTTTAAGCCGGAAGAGGTTGCGCAACTGAAGGCGATCCTGCCGAAAGACCTGGCTACGGATGCCAACGCCCGCGCGGTGTTGGACAAGACCAGCAATCTGGCCATCCCACTGTTGTTTGGTCCCGGCGATCCCTTGCTGGCGATCGGCTTGATCCACCCCGACCTGGCCGCCCGCCGCATGAGCCAGCGCATCGGCGCCGTGCTGATGAAGGCTCTCGAGGAACAATTTGGAAACAAGATGCCGCTCGCCGAACGGCGCGAGTTGGCGCGCAAGCTCATCGAAATGAGCCTGGCCCAAACGAAGCCGACCCAACCCGATCCCGCCGCCGGGCCGCAGGCCGACAGCGGTTCCGGCTTGGTCCCGCTGATGTTCGTCCTGAAGACCCCTGGGAAAGTGATTTCCACAAACGGTGAGGTGGATGAACTGGCCAACGAGATTTATTGGGCTCTTTTTCCGGAAGCCGCATCCCGCCAACCGGTAACCCTGAGCGCCATCGTGCAACTGGATCCGCAGTAGGAAGAAATAGAGGGAGGGCCAGGGTAGGTGGGAACTCCGGAGGAAACGCGGGGACTTGTCTGCGTTGCTGTTTCTCTACTTCACGTCTTCTTTAAAGTGCACGTCTGCTAAAAGTGACTACGCACATCAAGGCTGACCTTCCCCAAGCGCTCCAGGCCCCTCTGCACCCCGGCCCTCCGCACCTAATTCTCGCCGACGAACCCGAGGACGACTCGGATTTTGACCGCATTCCAATCACCGTCCGCCAGCCTGCCGATGAACCGGACATCGCGCTGAAGAAGAGTTGTTAAGTACAGCCGAAAGTAGGACGGTGCGCGCAGCCCGGCGACTTTCCAATTCTGGATCGCGCAATCGGTGGGACAAAGCGGATCAGGCTGTCTGCTGGTGATTACGCTAACAATGACGTCAGGCCGATGCTTGTGATATTCACCTGTTGATAGGACAACTGCGGGCCGGCTCTTGGCAACATGGGCGCCCGGGAAAACGCCGATGATCACGTCTCCCGGTCTCATGCTCACTCCGCTCGCCGGCGCGACTCCGATTCCTCCAGATTGCGCACGGATGCGGCCGTGGCGTCGCGCAAATCCTCGTCGGTCCAGGCGTCGGACCAATCGATCGGCTGACCTGCCGCCAGATCGGCTAACTGCGAGGCCCAAAGCATAATTTGATCCGCGGTTCCAGCCGGTAACACACGAATCGTTTCGACCAACTGCTCTTCCTTTTCCGTTAGGAGGATCACACCTTGATTATAGCGCTAACGGTGGAGTGACGGGGCGCGAATTCTGTTGGGCTGGGAAATGCGGGGAGGACCTTGGAACAGCCTCGGCCCGCAGGGCCTGGTAGGGCCCGGGGTAGGGCCTTAGGGCCTGGGAACCTGGCAGGTTTACCGAAGCGCGTTGACTGAGACGGACTGATGACGGGGGGGAGTCGGGATCGGCCTGGAGTTGACGATTTTTTCGGGGCAACCGCTGAAAAACAATTCGTCAAGTCCAGGCCGACCCCATTCCCCCCCGCATCTCAAGCAGCGCCCGGGCACACGCATTGTTACGGTCTCCAGCGGAGTCACCAACCACGGCAGAATTGAGTTCGACAACCTCCAATCCGAGCGTGTCTACAAGCCGATGTTCGGCGCCTATTCTCAATCGAAACTGGCCGACCTCATCTTCCAGCTCGAACTCCAGGGCCGACTCACCGCCGCCGGCTCACCGATCCTCAGCACCGGAGCACATCCTGGCTATGCCCTCACCAATCTCCAGACCAGTGGACCCGCTGGCGTCGTCCCACTGAGTTTTCGCATGTTGGAGATAATCCTCAAGCCATTAGCCTCGCAGGACGCGGCCCACGGCGCGTTGCCGACACTCTTTGCCGCGACGTCTCCCGCGGCCACACCGGGCGGATACTATGGCCCCAGGGGCTTCCAGGAACTCAAAGGTTACCCCGTCCCGGCAAGAATCGCTCCCGCTGCCAAAGACCTAACTCTGGCCAGGCGCCTCTGGACCGAAACCGAGCGCCTCACCGGCATGACGTTCACGGTTTAGTCGATATCGTCGGAGATGCGGGAGATGCGGGGGAAATGCGGCTCAGCCTAATCCGCCCTCTCCCTCTCTTGGAATGTAGAGTTTGTCACTTACCTTCAGCCGCGATTCTAACATACGCCCCGAAGTAGGCTTTGCGTGTGAAATGAACGACCGCTTGATGTCGCACACCGTAGCTGAAGGCAATCGGTGCCGAGTCGATCAACTCCGGGCATTTGCCGAGCGGTGCCCGCGGATGACTTGCTCGACCAACTCCTTGCCGAACCGCCTGGTCAATGGGCCCGAGCGCAATAACAAGCGGTAATAGATCGCGCCAAAGATCGGGTCGTTCAGCAGTTCAGGTTCTGTCTCTGACCGTAACTCACCTGCATTCTTGCCTCGCTGCAGATCGGCGATGGTAGCATTCCGCCGGGGACTAACCCATCGGTCAAAAAATTCCTTAAGAATGGCCGGCTCGCTTTGGCCCTCGGCGACTAGCCCGGCGACGATCTTGCCGAAGGGCCCGTTGAACGCGTCGATTAACCGCCGCACTCGAAAGTGCAGCGATTCTTCCGCTGTCAGGACCGTCGGCATCTCCAAGTTGGGAGCCATCCGCTCGCAGAGCATGGCCAACACCAAAGTCGCCTTGGTTGACCACCACTTATAAATGGAAAAAGCCGGGACAGCCTGATCTGGTACCCAGGAAAAAAAGGGACGCCCGGTCTGCCCGAACTCCCCGTTTTTTCTACAGGCACAACGATTAACGTCATCTTGCGCGCTGACGAGCGCCAAGGATCGCAGTGCCTCTTTCCAGCAACATCGCCGCCAACTGCCCAGGACTTACTCTCCTCCCTTGCGCGGAAAGGACATCGGCGTGTCGCTGCAATTCTTCCCACACTGTTTTTCGAAGCGGGACCAAGCGCCGGATTGTGGCTGCCGTGTCCGCTGGCCGGCCGCCACGGCTGACCAGCCGGTTCTGCAATTCGTCGAGTAACGCAGCCACCCCGAAGGGTCCATGCGGCCGGCTCCGAATCGGGAGGGTCCGCGAAGCACCCAGGATCGAGCCGAAATCACCCCCTGGCACGCTCACATGATGCGGCACGGCCCCATTTGCTTTGTCGCGTTTCGGTTTGATCTCTGCTTTGGTGCGGGGTTTGGTGTTGGACATGGCGGCCTCCTAGTTTCCTGCGGCATCAAATTCGGTTATTCCATAATACTGGTCGCCGATGACGATCCCAACTTCTCCCTGCCGGGTCTCGCGACCCATCGAATGCAGGAAGGCGCGAAGCTGCCAACACGCGTTTTCCGTCAGAGCCGCCGGATCGGCGTAGCAAGTGATGACTGTGGGCCTCCTAAACCAGTTGGCCGCCACGCTGGTCGTCGCGCCAAACTCCGCGCGCTGGAGGATAGGCGGTTGCGCCGCGAAACAGCGTGCCGAGCGTCTCCAACGCCTTGGTCACCCATGATCCGTGGGCGATGGGTTTCCCGGCGCGATCCCTGCTCCGGACGAACAGAACTATCGTCAGCGTTCCGGCGGGCTCGGTAGAGTCCAGCCAGACGCTGGCATTGTTCACGCGCTTCGCTTTGCTCACGTAAGGAGCTTACCGCCTTATGATATCAAAAGCAATATGCCTTTCGCTGGGAGGCTGTGGGTCCGGGAAAGGCGTCGGCCTGAACGGGGCGGATTTTCCTTGGCATGGTTCTCGCTGTCTTGAGGATACGAACTTCTCTCAATAATAAACCCTCCCCTTGGCGATTCTTGCGAAGAGGGACGACGCAGGCTGACCTGGCCTCGCTCTACTTCCGGCCCCTCCCAGTTTTGCCTCGTAATGCGGTGCGAAAATCGCTACACTGGAGACGTGGAGTTTGAATGGGATCCGGACAAAGCCGCCGAGAACCTCCGCAAACACGGAGTTTCCTTCAAGGAGGCTTCGACGGTCTTCGGCGACCATTTCGGAATTGCTGCTAGGGACCCGGATCACTCCATCGGAGAGGCTATATTTTGGTCGGCTCCTCTGCCCAACCGCGGCTCCTGCTGATCTGCTACACAGAACGCGCCAAGCGGATCCGCGTCATTAGCGCTCGAGAACTGACAAGACTTGAGAAAAAAGTCTATGAAGAAACCGACGAATAGGCTGGCTGACACGATGCGGGCGGAGTACGACCTTCGCGCGCTGCTGAAGGCCGGAATACGAGGCAAATACGCGAAGCGTTATCACGAGGGCACAAATCTGGTCTTGTTGGACCCCGAAGTCCGCAAAGCGTTCCGGGACGAGAAGGCCGTGAATGAGGCACTGCGTTTGGTAATTCGGTTGCGCGGGACATGTAGCACAAACGGGACCGACGGTATTGCCCGATAGGCGGTGATCCGGAATTCAAATCGCCAAGTTCAGGATGACCCCGTCCCTCCCCGCAGATCAAGGTTGTCCCGGCCCCTCCTCCCGCCACTTTGCCTAGGACAAACCACGTATGGTAGTTTAAGGATCAAGGTAAGAGGACAAGGAACCCAATGTTGCACATGGTCAAAGACCTATCGCCGGACCAACGGTTCGCCATCGAGGGCCTGCTCGGGCGCCGCTTGCGCGAAGATGAAGGACTGAACATTCAACCCTCGCGCGTCTTGCAGGAAGCACCCGCCGGCGAGGAGCGCGCTCACGCCTATCGCGACTACCTGGCGAATTGCGACAAGATCGCGCAAAGAGCGGATGGCGTCCCCGATGCGGACCTCGACGCGGTTATTGATGAGGCCTGAGGCGCACGATGCCCTATTACATTCGCGTTTTGAGCACCGCGGCGGAGTGCATCCCGCTTGGGACTCTTCAATCACGATTGAAGGACAGCAAGCTGGAAGCTGTGCTGTCCGCCGACCAAGGGACGCAAGATGACTGGGAACAACTGATCCTCCAGCATTCCGACGGCCCTGAAATAGCGTCCATCGAGCGAAATCCCGTGGAGGCCGGTTCCCTCGGCGCCGAGGAGTTGGCGGAGTTCGCCGACGAAATTGCGGACGCCAAGCCCGCCTCCGCGGTCCCTTGGCTATTGGAATACTTCGGGCGCGTCAAATGCATCTATGCCTTCCAGCTACTCAGCGGCACCGATCATAAGAACGGCTGGGACATTCTTGATGTCGTGAGAAACCCCATCTCGTCTTACGCCCCTTCCATTCTTCGAGCTGATGGTGAGTTTTCAGCAACGAGGACGGATTCCACATCTTGTGGCAGTTCAGTGACTCGGCCCACGGCCAATGGAACATGGGCGTCCTGCGCGACGGGCGGTGGGTCCATTTTGAGATGGACTTGGGTAACCGCGATCATCGTGAGGCGTTTTTCCGGGGTGAGGTGCCGCGCGGATGCTGAGAGAGGCAAAAGGGCAACGCAGATCAGGCTGACCCGGCCCCTCAGCCCCTCCCCAGCCCCTCCAGCCCCTCAGCCCGCGGGAGGCATCTACGGCCTCCGGATTTGGTCTACAATGGACTCATGATCCGCGAATACATGGAAGCGGCGATGGCTAGGGCGGAGTACGAGCCAGTGGAGGATTCTGGCGAAATCTATGGCCGGATTCCATCTTGCCAGGGAGTCTGGGCCACGGGAACGAATCGAGAGGAATGCCGGAGGAGTCTGGAAGAAGTGCTGGAGGGGTGGATTCTTCTGGGCATCCGTTTTGGCGACGAGCTCCCGGAGATAGACGGCAAGAGAATCGAGATCCCCGAGACGGTACCCGCCGATGACTGAGCGCAGGGTTAACGTTGAGTAGACTTCTTCCTATATCAGTTCGCGAATTAGTTGCCCGGCTCCGCAGGTTGGGTTTTGAGGGGCCTTTTCCAGGCGGCCGGCACTCCTACATGCGCAAGGCTGGCGTCCGACTGGCCGTTCCGAATCCTCATGCTGGCGACCTGAGCGTTGGTTAGGTGGCTCGGATCTTGCGCGACGGAGGAATCTCCCGGGAGGAGTGGCAGTCTGTTAGCGAATAGGGCGTGACCAGCTACACGATCTGTGCGCGGGAACAATGTGCCGTTCCGGCTGGAAATAAATCGTCAACGTCAGGCCGACCCCATTTCCCATTTCCCATCCCCCGTTTCTCCCACGACGCTGTAGCCCAATTGTGCTACGCTGAGAATGAATGAGGAGCGTAGAGCTCACGCCCGACGCGGTCCGGCAATTCAAGGCTTTGCCGAAGTGGGCGCGGCCTGCCATCAAGGAGGCCCTGCACACGCACCTCGTTCTGGACGATCCGGCGAGGGCCACACGTAACAAGTTTCGGCTTCGCCGGGCGTCAACCTATGCGGACTACGAACTGCGTGTCAACGACTGGAGGATTTTCTACCGAATCGAGGGGGATATCGTAGTTGTTACGCTGCTGGGCGAAAATCGCGGCAATCGCCTGATCGTGGAGGGTGAGGAACTCAACCTATGAAGACGGAAAGCCTGCGGGAAGTAAAGAACAACCTCAGTAGCGTGATCGAGGCGCTGCCGAAGACCGGCTCCGTACTAATCACGAAGAACGGCAAGGCTCGCGCCGTGCTCTTGCCCGTGGACGACGGCACCGACCTGGAATCGCTTCTCTTGTCGCAGAACAAGCGCCTCTGGGCCTTGATTGATAGAAGCATCGCCAGCGCAGGGAAGCGCCGCCGGACGCGTTTGGAGGACTTGCCGGACTGATGGGCGCGCGCGGCCTGATCTGCGTAGACAATTCGTGCGACGCTACGCAGATTAGGCTGTCCCGGCCCCTCCGGCCCGTCTCCGCATTCCCCCCGCATTCTCCCGCTGGCGAATCCAACGACGCGTCCGCGACGCAGGTGTATACTCTGCGGATGAGTCGCACTCGTTCCGCCGCCTGTCTCGCGTTGAACGGCGCGTCGCTGATGCTCGCCGGCTTGTTCGCCGGCGCGGCCGTTCCGGCGCCGCCGTATCCGCGACTGATGCTCGCCGCGCACATCGGTTTCACCGGCAGCGGATTGATTTCGATGGCTGCCGCGCTTCTGGTGAGCGCCTCTCTCTGCTCGCTGACGCCGCGCGCGTCCAGCGTGGTCGTTTGGTCTCACCTGACGTTGTGGCCCCTCGGCTTCTCGGAAGTGGCGGCCGCTTTCTGGGGAACCAATCAAGCTCTCCGCATCGCCGGCGCGCAGGCCGGCGCCACCGGCGGCGCTCCCTGGCAGGAGGCGGTCGTGACCGCTTGTCACGCCATTCCCGGACTCGCGCTCATCGTGGCGTGGACGATCGTGGTGTGGGGAACCTGGCAGGTTTACCGAAGCGCGGCGACGGGGACGGACTGATGACGGAGCGAGGCGGGAACAGCGAGTTGGCGACGTGCTGATGCGCCTATAGAATCTGTACGCGAGGCTACGCAGATCAGGCTGTCCCGGCCCCTCCTTTCCCCTCCCTTTCCCCCCTGGACAGGCGTTTGCCGTGTCGCGACTGTTGTGAGAGAATGCCTTTATGCCAGCAACTAAGCCGAGAGTCCCCAAGAAAGTTGCGGTATCGTTCTTGCCTGCCGACGAACGGGCCACCGCGCGGCGTCGGGTCCAGCGTGGCATCAAAGACATCGAGGAAGGCAGATTCGAGGATTTTGACGCAGTTGGCTTGCGCAACCTGGCCAGCGAATTGGTCGCCGATTCCATGAAGAAGCTGAACCGCCGCAAGACGGCATAGCATGACCATCGCATGATCTGGCCTTATCGGCTTTCCCGTTCCGCAAGGCGCGACCTCCAGGACGTTTCGGATTACTGGACGGAACGGGCCGGACCGGACGTGGCGTTGCGGATCATCAGCGGAGTGATCGAAACCATCTTGCTGCTTTCCCAGCAGCAAAGAATGGGACGGGCCGTGGAGGAGTTCGGACGGGGCGTCAGAAGGTTTCCGTCTGGCCGATACGTCATTTACTCGCGTGTCGCGCAGCCGCATTCAAGTGCTGCACGTATTCCACGGGTCGCGTGACCAAAAGAAGGCGTGGAACCATTAGGAGAACGACCTGTAATCGCCGCGGTCAGAAACAAATCACAGAGTTCAGTCTGACCCCGTTCCCTCCGCCACTTTGCCTAGGACAACCCACGTATGGTAGTTTAAGATCAAGGTAAGAGGACAAGGAACCCAATGTTGCACATGGTCAAAGACCTATCGCCGGACCAACGGGTCGCCATCGAGGGCCTGCTCGGGCGCCGCTTGCGCGAAGATGAAGGACTGAACATTCAACCCTCGCGCGTCTTGCAGGAAGCACCCACCGGCGAGGAGCGCGCTCGCGCCTATCGCGACTACCTGGCGAATTGTGACAAGATCGCGCAAAGGGCGGCTGGCGTCGCCGATGAAGAACTCGATGCGGCGATCGACGAGGCCATCACGCTCGGCATCCCTCTTCATGATCATCACTGCTGACGCAAGTAATCCTGGCCCGCGCCATCCAGGCGAAGTCCGCCTCCCGATTCGCCGCTCCACGTCCCGTTCGAACGGTCCCGCCCGTCGGCTCCTCGGAATCATCGCGGAGAATCCTTCTCATCTGCTTGTCCTCTCGCCTTACATCCTCGGGGAGGTGGGCAAAACGCTGGCTTACTCGAAGCTGCAGCAGATCCTTCAGATCACTCCCGAGGAGATTTACGAGCACGTGGCATACTTGCGGCGCATTGCGCGCGTGGTTGAGCCAGAACTTGGCGGGCCGGTGGTATTGAACGATCCTAAGGACGATCCCGTGGTGTACACTGCCATTGCGGCAGGGGCGGATGTGCTTTGCGCACGCGACCGGGACTTCTAAGCTCCCAACGTGATCGCCTTTTGCCGTCGCTACTGTGTTGAGATCATGGACGAAATCCGGTTGCTCACCACGCTGCGATAGCGGCTGTTCAACGCCGGAGATGGACTACGCAGATCAGGCTGACCCGGCCCCCCTCCGGCCCCCCTCTTCAACTCAGTTGGGCGCGCTAGACAGCAGCAATTGTCGCCGGGTTTCCGCCATACTGTAGCTGAAGCACGGTCCGTCGGGGCCTTCGGTCACGAGGCCGACTCTTGCGGCGCGCGGGAGGTAGATGTTCCAAACTGCTTCCGACTTCTTGGCGAACTTGGCTGATTGTGGTGAGAGAATTGCGGCCACGGCTTCTCTTGTCACGTGGCGCGGACAAAGGTCGGGAACCCGTTCATTGAGCCGCAACAAGGCCGCCGCCGCCCTTCTTCCAAGCGGGAAATTCTGTTCTTTCGCGTCCTTTCTGGTCACGCTGATTGCGGTGATGAACGTTCCGTCTTTGGCGAAAATCACCTTGTACGTGTCCCGCTTTCGCTTGTCGCACGCCTCTACTAGAAAACCATTTCTGCCTCTAAGTTCCCAAGTGCCGAGGATTACGCCCCATGCGGTTCTTGGTCCGCTGCTGGGAACGAAGGGTTGTGGCCACGTCCACTGCTGCTGGTGCATTAGTCCAGAGTCGTATCGCAGATAGGTAAGCACAATCCACTGGTACGCTTTACGTGTGTCGTGCTTGGCGGCGTATTCCTCTGGATTACTGGCTGCCAGGCTGGCGTGCCGTCGTTTCCAGAGAGGGAATGTCGGTTTTTCCATTTGAGGCATGTGACGGGTTGCCCGACGCGCGAATGCAACTCGTGCGGGAGACCGGGCAGATCTGTCCCGGGCCCTTAGCTTGCCCAGGCCTGTCGGATGATCTCCGCAAACTGTTTGAAGAGTTCCTCGTGCTTCGTAACGCTCTCCGGATCAACCGTCATCATCACTGTTCGGTTTTTTCGAACCGTGTAGGAAATGGCGGCCCCGTCCAGCAGGGACGTAGCGGTGCCCACGAATCTCTCGCCGACCCAGCATTCCAGAAATGATTTATTGGAACTGCGTTTGTGAAGCGACAGGTAGATCTTCCCGTCAACCATGATCGCAATATAGTTCTTGACGTAGTTCAGTTTCGCGTCCGGGAAGCTCGGCTTGAGAATCGCTAAAAGCCCTTTGGCCGCTTCGTTGGTCCAAGCTGCCTTGCCGACCCAATAAGCCTCATCGTGAGCCTCGAACCCTCCCGGTTCGGCGTCTTCGCGCTCCTCGTACAGATTCAGTATCGTCGTGAAAGCAAGAACGCGACTTCCCGATGCTTCCACAATGCTGGCTTGGATAGCTATGATGGGGATCGACTCGCTTAGCGCCTGGATGACATCGAAGAACCGGCGGGTGATGCTCTCCGCGACTAACACCGGATAGTGCTGCCTTTGCGGAAACTTCTTCTTTTCTCGAATCCAATACTCGATGGCACGAACGATATGGGTTTCATCCGTCTCTCCGAGCATTACCTCAACCTCATACATTGAATCTTCCGTGGGGTCTTTAAGCAAGATATCAAGCCGTCCACCGCTCGACTGTGTCCTCTCGCGGAAAAGGAGTCTCCAAGTCACCGAGGCCAAGACAAGACGGGTTCGTGGCGATCTGGTCCTGCAACCAGTATTCGTCAAAACCACAGTCGCGGATGAAAACGGTCTTGCCGATTGGAATTTGTGCGGGGGCGCTCATCGGCCACAGTATATTATATGGCGTTTGGTAGTGCAACGAGGTTCAGCATCCGGGAACAGCAGCTCGAAGCCGACGTAAGGCTGTCCCGGCCCCTCAACAGGTTTCTGGTATAATGTTTTAGACTGTTTTTTGATACCGTGCCCGCTCGTTTACGCGCCTCCTGGCCTGAGGCTAGGCGGCCGAGCAAAGGTGGCAAGCTATGCCGTGGTCCCCGAATGACTCTCTGGTAATAGGTATATCCGCGCGCGCGCTTTTCGACCTCGACGCAGAGGATCGCATCTTCCAGTTGCAAAAGACTGCGGCTTATATTGCCTATCAGCGCGGGCATGAGCAGGAACTCATGAAGCCGGGCGTGGCTTTTGGCCTCGTGCGCGCGCTCCTACGGCTCAACAAGCGGTTGGGTACTCCCGGAAAGCCGGCCATTGATATAGTAATTATTTCGAAGAACCATCCCGATTGTGTAATTCGGATCAAGAGATCGTTGGAACACTACCAGTTGCCCATCCGCCGGGCGATTCTCACGGGAGGCCAAGATGTTCTTCCCTACCTTCGAAGCCTGGAGGTCGATCTGTTCTTGTCGAAGGAAGCGGAGGCGGTTGAGAGTGCGCTGCGAGCTGGTTTCTCGGCGGGATTGATCTACGGCGGTCCTGCGGAGCCGCGGCTGGACGAAAACACTCCCTCGCTCGCGTTCGACTGTGATGCCGTTTTGGTCTCCGACGAGGCCGATCGGATATTCGAGGCAAACAAGCCCGACCTAACGGCCTTTGCGGCGTTCGAGAAAGAGAATCTTGATACGCCCCTCCAGCCCGGGCCGCTCTACCGCTTTGCTAGAGCACTGGCCGAGTTGCAGGACGAGGCTTCTATCGATTCGCCCCCATTTCGCGTCGCACTGGTCACGTCCCGAGACATCACCTACTGTGAGCGTCCGATCAAGACCATGAGGGCCTGGGGACTGCGGATCGACCAGGGGTTCTTTGTTAGCGACATGTATAAGAGGTTTGTTCTTGCTGCGCTCAAGCCGTTAATCTTCTTCGACGACAGCAAAAAGCACTTGGCGGATGCGTGTCCAACCACTAACTCTGTTGAGGTGCCTGTCTTGGCGATTCCTGAGACCGGGGCCCAGCCACCTGCACCGTCTGACGTTCGAGGGCGTAGGGAGGCGTTTACCGCGATATGTAGAATGGTTCTTAAGAAGGACTACTCGACCCATGAGCCGGCCCTTATTGAATGGTGCGACGAGCATTTGTTAACGGCCGAAGACCCGGTATTCGCATCCTTTATCGCTGGCTTCAGCCGCAGCGCGGAAGGCACTCCAGTTGGAAAGCACCGGCCGCCGGGTGAGAAACCCGAGCATCGTAGCTTCGTGGAGTCCAGCAGTTCCTGGAAAACCTCCGCCGCGAACATGGCCTGTCCTAAAGGTCGGACCCACGTATGGACGAGCGGGCCAGAAAATGGCAGCGGAAGGTCGCAGCACTATTAAAGGCTCAGGCCGAGGCAACTGGGCACGCAAGCCCGCCTGTCGATCTGCATGACATCGCTGCACGCTGCAACGCTAAGGTCGAGGAACGGGAGATGATTCCAGAGGCCCTGATGCACCCCGACGGCGACGGGTTTCGGATCTACCTTCAGAAGAACTTCGCACACCGACCTGGGGTTCGCTTGCGGCAGCGTTTCTCACTCGCCCATGAGATTGCGCATACGTTTTTTTTTGAAATGCGAGGGGGCGTCATGAAACCGCTCCGCTCCCCCGTCGGCGCAGCACTCGAGGCCACATGCCAGCAAGCAGCAAGCTGGCTGCTAGTGCCAGAGGCTTTCCTTAGCGTCAAGCTGAGCCACGGTGTATGCACAAGTTCCGCCGAAATCGTTGATATTGCCAGACAGTGCGAAGCCTCAGCCGAGGTCGTGATCCGGCGTCTCCAGGGTATCGGTGCGCTTGATTCTAGTGACTTCGCGCCTGTCATAGTGCGCCGGTCAGGCGCGATAGAACGCGTTGAGTATGGCCATCATCCGGCCTGGCTACGGCCTCTCCTACCAGCGCCTGCCGCCGGAGCAGATTTTACAGCCTGGTTTTCATGGCGACGCCCCCAGACCGACTTAGAAGAGCCTTTCGACCAAGGCGCCGGAGAGCCTGAGAGAATTAGGACTTCGGCGGACGGGACCCTAAGGCGCCTAGCGGCCGGAGGAGAGCTGTGCGCGCGTCCATTCAATGTGACTGGGTCCGTGCGTATATATGAGATCCGGTTACGCCGCTGAAGGCACGGGTGACTTACGGAAAAACATGGGGACGGCGTGACCCGCGTGCAGAATCCCCGCGAGAGGCTGCGCAGATCCGGCTGACCCCGCCCGTCCGACCCCGCCCCTCCTCGGGCCCTCTCCGGCCCCTCGACCCGGCCCCCAGAGTCAGACTCACGAGCCTCGAACCGTCGCCGCCAAAGGTGGAAAGGGCTCACACATATCAATCGCGGAAAGCACTGATGTCACCTCTGAAGGGATCTCGTCCGCTTTGAACTGTCGCGCCAGAGCGGGCGCGCCAAAAGTGACGCCGCAAGCTCCCTGCGACCATTGCGACAGCCGAGCTAGCATCTCCTTGCCCGATACGACCGCCAGCCGGCCCAATGGTTCATGCCAGGACCCCTCGACGACCGCTCTCGCCCTTTGCATCGCAGTCATCGCGGTGAGTTTGTGGTCCTCTGCCTGTAAGGAAGTCGCTACCTCCATGCAGGTCACATCTTTGATCTCGGCGGCAATCGACAACATGGCTGCATTAACTTCGGCCAAGCTTGGAGCGACCGACGGGCCGTTGTATCGGGCGCCGAGCAATCTTTGTATGACGGGCGCGTTAATGAGGTAGTTCTCTAGCTCTTTCCGCTGCCATACGTGGAGTTGGACTCCCTTCTGTTCAGCTTGCCTGTACCGTTCCTCTATTTCGGACGGCGTGTGATAATCGCGATCAAAGATGCAGTATGTCGTTATCTGCTGGCCGACGGCGTTGTGAATCATCATCGACGAGCCAACCGCGTAGTGCCAACCACCCCATCCCCCGATCGACAGATTTGGAATCGCGTCGAGGGGTGTTTCACTATTCGGAAAGAGTCTTGACTGAAAGTAGCGCAAGATAGCCACATCGCCACCCTCCACGATGAGGCAGCGCCGCGCGCTCCAAAGTCTAGCCAGGTGTATGTTATGAATGCCCCCTATGTTGTCGATGAGTCGCTGCACGCCTGGGTCAGAATCTGCGTATGTTGACCGTCTTTTGGAATGGTTCAACGACCAGAATCTCGCTTGGCTCTACTTCGGCCATTATCTCGACTGAGTGGGTTGCAACTATTGTTTGGCGGCACCTTGATGACGCAAGGCGGAAGAGTTTTCGCTGAAGGTCCGGGTGCATGTACACGTCTGGCTCGTCCAAGACAACAGTTGAGTGCGGCTCGATCCAGGACAGGAACCAAATCGTCTGCAGCCACATCTGCAGACCATGCCCCATCCAGGCGACCTCGGCGACAAAATTTCCATCCTGGACCAGGAGCGATAGGGCAGTGCCCTCTCTGCCTCGAGTCCTCTCGATCGGCTGGACCCTAAGCCCGTGCCAGGTCTGTTCTGCCAGCGACTTAAACTCCTGGAATCGCTCTGGCATCAACACTAGCTGGTTGCGAAAATGAAGCGGCGACAACCTGGTCCCAAGCTTGCTCTTGACGTAGCTCTCGGTCAGGAGCAGCTCATCCGCGAGGAGCGGCCCCACTTGCGGTAGAACATGGATGTTAGCAATCCCTAGGCCCATTAGTTGAGCCCTCGTGGTCACCCAGGTGTTGCGCTCGCTCTGAATCGTTGCGCAGACCCGCTCTTCTCTCCCGACGTAGACGGTGATAATCACACCGTTGTCAAATCGAGCGGTCAGAATGGCGGGAGGCTCACCATAGTGAGTAAAAAGCGTGGTTGTATTTAACGCAAGGTTGTCAATGGAGGGCGTGATGCATCTCTGGTACCTTCCGAGCCCCGTCCAGGCAGGTGGGGGCGTAAACTGGAAGCCTTTTCTGTTGACGACCACGGACAGCAGAAGGAGCGCCTCAACTATTGTTGACTTGCCGGCGTTGTTCTTGCCGACGACGACGACCTTTTCGCCCAGCAGAATGCTGTGGTCTTTGAAGCACTTGAAGTTCTGGAGTCGCAGTTCTCTCAGAGCATGCATACCGAACCCGCTCCCGGATCTTGCAGACAGCAGGAATATGGCGAAGGCCCTAAACAAACCCTTCCGCAATATCCCCAAAGCTCGCGTACTTATCCATAAACGCCAGCGGCACATTCCCCGTAGGACCATTCCTCTGCTTCGCCAAAATAATATCCGCGCGCCCCTTTACGTCTTCCGGAACCTCGCGGCCCATCATCTTCAAGTAATACTCTTCGCGATAGAGAAACGCTACCACGTCAGCGTCTTGCTCCAGGCTGCCGCTGTCGCGCAAGTCGGAAAGTTGCGGGCGATTGCCTTGGCCACGCGTCTCCGGTGCGCGGCTCAATTGCGAGAGCGCTACCACCGGCACTGCCAGTTCCTTCGCCAGGCTCTTGATGCCCCGCGACAACGCGCTCACTTCCTGGTTGCGGCTTTCACCTTCCGATACGCCCATCAACTGCAAATAGTCCACCACGATCAGAGACAAGCCGCGTTCCGCTTTTAACCGCCGGGCTTTGGCGCGCAGCTCGTACAAGTTGATGCCGGCGGTGTCGTCGATGAACAACGGCGCTTGCGACAGGCGGCCCATGGCGTCGGCCATGCTGCGGAGATCTTCCTTGGATAGGAAGCCGCTGCGGTATTTGTGGGAGTCCACGCGCGCCTCGGAACACAACATGCGCAGCAGCAGCGACTCCTTGGTCATTTCCAGGCTGAAGACGGCCACCGTCGAGCCGCGCAAGGCCACGTTTTGCGCCACGTTCATGGCCCAGGCCGTTTTGCCCATGCTGGGACGCGCCGCCACAATGATGAACTCGCCGCCATGCAGGCCGCGCGTCATTTCGTCGAAACGGTGGAAGCCGGTTTCCAGACCCGTGATGCGCTGACCGCGCAAGTCCTCGATATTCTTGTAAGCTTCCTTGGCAATCTCCGAAAGCGGCGTCAGGCCGGTGCGGACGCGCTCTTCACCCACGCGCAGGATGGAGCTTTCGGCGCGGTCCAGGAATTCGGCTATCCCGCCGGCTCCGTTCGAGTCCGTGCCGCCGCCGTAGCCGCCATCCAGACCTTCTTGTACAATGTTGTGCGCGGTGTGGATCAAGCGCCGCAGCACGCTCTTGTCTTTGACGATCTTGGCGTAGTGCTCGGCGTTGACCGCGCGCGGTAATCCATCCGTCAGCGTGGAAAGATAGGTGATGCCGCCGACGGCGTCCAGCTCCTTGCTGAGCAGCAACTCTTCGGTCAGCGTGGTGAAGTCGATGGGCCGCGGCGGAACGCCTTCGCGCAGTCCAATCATCTTCTGATAGATCCGGCGATGCGCGTCCACGGAAAAATCGTCGGAGACAATCATGGCCGCGGAGGCGTTGTAGGCGCCGTTGTCGAGCAGGATGGCGCCCAGCACCGCCTTTTCCGCTTCGGCATTGGCGGGCAATCCGCGTTCGATGAGTGGATCGAGTGTGGCCATTAGAGCGATTGGTTGGGGATGCGAAGTACGAGTATTAAGGTCTCATTAGAGCATGTCCAATTATTTTCTTTCGCGCGGAATTCTTCTTTGTTCTCAATGGCTTGTAGTAGCCCCAAATTTTTCCACAGCCCCACTTGGTCGGGTTGTGAGAAGCGAGCTAACATAACCATTGCTGATGCAATAGATAGCTGGATTTCTCGGCGAGTCTGCACAGGGATATCCACAAGCGTGCAAATGCTGCATTTATGCGGGTTGCAGACACCATGCGGCGCAGACCGCTGTGGGAGCGGGTTTGATGAGCACCGCTGCGGCGAAAGCCGCTCTGGATCGCATTTAAAATCGCGCACTGGCATTCCGGCGCCATCCTTCGATCAGGACATTCTAGCATAGAAATGTTTTATCGCGCGCGGCGGCCTCCGTGGTACTCTGGCGATGTACCCCGGAAAAAAGCGCGGCGGAGGGCGGTTGGTGATTCCGTTTGCGCGGGGCCCGGAAAATCCGTCATGATCGCTCGCTTGCGTGGACGCCTGCTGGAAAAATCGCCGAACCAGGCCATCGTGGACGTGCAGGGTGTGGGTTACGACGTCACCATACCGCTCTCCACCTTTTACCAGCTTCCCGATCCGCCGGGCGAGGCGGACCTGGCCATCCACACGCACGTGCGCGAGGAGATCATCGCGCTGTATGGATTCAAGACGGCGCGCGAGAAGCAGGTGTTTGAAAAGCTCATCTCGGTTTCGGGGATCGGGCCGAAGCTGGCTATCACCGTGCTCTCGGGATTGGAAGCGAGTGAGCTGATTCCGGCGATCCGCTCGAACGATTTGGCGCGGCTGACGCGGATACCCGGCGTGGGCAAGAAGACGGCCGAGCGCATGGTGCTGGAATTGCGCGATAAACTTGCCGGTGCGGAGTCCTCGACGGAACCGGTGTACACGGGGTTTGCGCAACCGGAGGAAGACGTGCTCTCGGCGCTCACCAACCTGGGGTATCAACGGGCCGTGGCGGAACGCGCGTTGAAGACGCTGACGGGCCGCGAGGAAATGGCGTTTGATGCGTTGTTGAAGAAGAGTCTGCAAGCGCTGGTGAGTAAGTAGAGGACTTCTTATCCGCAGATGTCGCAGATAAACGCAGATAGGACGTTCTTCATCTGCGCCCATCTGCGACATCTGCGGATGAGAATGAAGAGATGCCCGATTCGCCCAAACGCGTGATTGCCGGCGAGGCCCTCGACGAGGACCGCAAGATCGAACAAAGCCTGCGCCCCAAACGCCTGGCCGAGTTCATCGGGCAGGCCCACGTTCGCGAAGTGCTGAGCATCGCAGTGGAGGCGGCGCGTACCCGCGGCGAACACCTCGATCATGTGCTGCTCTATGGGCCGCCGGGATTGGGCAAGACCACGCTGGCCACCATCATTGCCAACGAAATGGGCGTGGCCATCCGCCAGACCGCCGGCCCGCTGATCTCCATCAAGGGCGACTTGACCGGCATCCTGACCACGTTGGAGGCGCGCTCCGTTTTGTTCGTCGACGAGATTCACCGGCTGCTGCCGGAGGTGGAAGAAATCCTCTACTCGGCGCTGGAGGATTTCAAAATGGATATCCTCATCGGCCAAGGTCCCGGCGCGCGCACCCACACGCTGGCCTTGCAGCCGTTTACGTTTGTGGGCGCCACCACGCGCGCCGGGCTGATCAGCGGTCCTTTGCGCACGCGCTTCGGCATCGTGCTGCGCATGGATTTTTATGGCCACGCCGATTTGGAGATTATCGTGAAGCGCTCCGCGGATATCCTGAAGGTGCCGCTGGACGAAGCCGGCACCGTGGAGATTGCCTCGCGTAGCCGCGGGACGCCGCGCATCGCCAACCGGCTGCTGCGGCGTGTGCGCGACTTCGCGGAGGTACGCGCCGCCGGAAAAATCACCGGGGAGGTGGCCAAGCAGGCGCTGGAAATGCTGCAAGTGGATCGTTACGGTTTCGACGAGATCGACCGCAAGCTGCTGGAGACCATCATCGACAAGTACGATGGCGGGCCGGTGGGCGTGGGAACGATCGCGGCGTCGTTGAGCGAGGAAGTGGATGCCATCGAGGAGATTTACGAGCCATTTTTGATCCAGGCGGGTTTTTTGAACCGGACGCCGCGCGGGCGCATGGCTACGGCGCTGGCTTACGAGCATCTGGGAAAGAAGCGCCGCGCGGGGCAGCAGCCGGGTTTGTTTTGATTTGGAGTGCGGCAGCTTGCTGCCGCTTTGCGTTGCCGCAAGCTTGCTTGCGGCGCGCGGGGCTGGCCCCGCGCTGGCCGAAGCAAGCTTCGGCCCAGAAAAGCGGAAGCAAGCTTCCGCACTCCAAAGAGATTCGCTCATCGGCGGGCGGCGGCGCGGGATGTTGGGACCATTGGCGAACATGGCTTATCTCTCGCTCGGATCGAACCTCGGTGATCGAGGGGGCAACTTGCGCCGGGCGATTGAGGAGATGCACGCGGCGGGGATTGCGGTGCGGCGCGTTTCGTCGTTCTATGAGACGGAGCCGGCCGACGTGCCCGATCAGCCCTGGTTCTTGAATTGCGCCGCCGAGGTTGAGACCGCTTTGACGGCGGCGGAGCTATGGCATGCGTTGCAGACCATCGAGCAACGCCTGGGCCGCGTGCGGACAATCCCGCGAGGGCCGCGCACGGTGGATTTGGACATTTTGTTTTTCGGCGGCACGGTGATGGATACTCCGGAATTGACCATTCCGCACCCGCGCCTGGTGGCGCGTCGCTTCGTGCTGGAGCCGCTCGCGGAAATCGCGCCGGAGGTGCGGCATCCCGCCACCGGCCGGTCGGTGGCGGAGATGCTGTCGGCGTTGCTAATTTCGGGGCAGGATTCGCTCTTGGTAAGAAGACTGGGAGAGAGGACATGAACTATCAGCCGCCGCGCTATATCGCGATTGAAGGTCCCATCCGCGTGGGCAAGAGCTCCCCTGGCGCGCCTGCTGGCCGACCGCTTGCGAGGACGGCTGATTCACGATACGGAGAGCAATCCTTTCCTGCGCGACTTCTACGACGAGACGCCCGGCGCGGCGCTGCGAGCGCAGATGTACTTCCTTCTGGAGCGCTTCCGCCAGCTTCGCGACGTGGACCCGCGCACGGCCCGCGCGCCGGTGATTAGCGATTACCTGTTCGAGAAGGACAAGCTGTTCGCCTACATCAATCTCTCCGACGAGGAGTTGAAAATCTACGACGGCTACTACGAGTTGCTGCGCTCCCAGTTGGCCACACCCGACCTGGTGATCTATTTGCAAGCCACGCCTTCCGTTCTGCGGGAGCGGATCGCCCGCAAGGCGCGGCAGATGGGATCGCAGGTGGAAACGGCCATTTCGCAGCGTTATCTGGAGGAAGTAGCGCGGGCTTACGAACATTTTTTCTTTCACTACAAGGCTTCCCACCTGCTGGTGGTGAACACCACGGAAATCGATTTCGTGGAGCGTGACGAGGATTTGGAAGAATTGCTGCAACGCCTCACGCAGCCGGTCAAGGGCACGCAGTACTACCTGCCGTTGGGATCGTCGCCGGAAGAGTAACGCAGGCCTTCAGGCCTGTTCTTGCTTGGATGTGTGTTGTCAGTACCGTCCGCGGTAGCGGATGGGTTTGGCTCGTGCGGGAGGACGCATCCGCTACCGCGGACGGTTCTGACAACACACCAAAAAGAACAGGCCTGAAGGACCTGCGTTAGGAGCGCGCTTACGCTATAATGAAGTAATCCCTGGGATTGCTCTCAGGATCAACATGACAGACACCGTATTGAAAAAGCTGGAGGCCGAAATCCAGTTGGTTGAACACGAATTGCACAATGAGCTGCCCAAGCAGCTGAAGATTGCCATCGCCCACGGCGACCTCAGCGAGAACGCCGAGTATCATTCCGCCAAGGCCCGCCAGGATATCCTGCGCGCCCGCCTGGAGAAAATGAAGCATCGCCTCTCCGAACTGGCCATGGTGGATCTCTCCAAAGTTCCCCACGACCGCGTCGGCTTCGGCTCCACGGTCACGGTTTACGATTCGCAGAAGAAGGCCGAGGTGGAATACAAACTGGTCACCAGCGAGGAATCGGATTCCACTAAGGGTTTGATTTCCACCACTTCTCCCATCGGCCGCGGACTGATGGGCAAGCAAGCGGGCGACGTGGCGGAAATCACCACGCCGGCCGGCAAGAAGGAACTGGAAATCCTCAAGCTGGTTACGATGCACGATCAGCCGTAACGCAGGCCTTCAGGCCTGTTCTTTTCCTTGCCAACGGGAACAGGGCCTCCGGCCTCCTCCGGCTGGCCGGAGGCCCGTCCTACTCTGGCAGCCTGATACAATAGTCCCGGCATGCGCAAGATCGGTGTCGGCTGGGCGGTCTTCCTGGTGTTGCTCGTCGAGGTCGGTCTGTTTTCGGCCTCCTTCAATAAGTTCTTTTGCGGCGATAGCCTGTACTTCTTCTCACACGCCGTACACAGCGCCGAAGGCGCCCGGCGCGTCTTCACCACGCTCGACGACCTATCCACCTACCGGCCGCTGCCGACCATCCTGTTCAGCTTCGTTCTGGAGCCGCTGTTCGGTTTCCATCCCTTACCGTATCACCTGGTCGCCTTGGGCGTGCATTTGCTCACCAGCTTGCTGGTGTTTTTTCTGTTGCTGTGGCTCGCTCGGATACCGCGGCCCTGGTTGGATTGGTTTTTTTGGCACGCAAGCAACCGGCTTCTATCTCACCTACGACGCCACCTTCCTGCCGGACTACACCAGCGGATTGCTGGCCGCGTCCGCCTTCGTCTTGTTCGCTTACAACCGCCGTCTGTTGAGCTTGATCCCGTTTGCGCTGGCCCTGTTCTGCAAAGAGAGCGCCATCATGATTCCCGCGGGACTGGCGGTCATTGCGATTCTCGAAGCCATCGACAGGCATCCTCACGCGACCGGCGGCAAGATCGCCGCGCTGCGCGGAGTGATCCCACACGCAGCTTTGGCCGGCTTTTTCCTGGCCCTCCAGTTCTACCTCCATAATGGCTGGATATATCCTTCTGACAAAAGCGCTTATCGCTTCACGCTTGGGCCAGAACGTCTCTACTTGAAACTCAAATACCTGCCCTGGCTGCTGAATCTTCCCGCCGACTGGTTCCGCCAGCGCTGGGGGATGCTTCCCGCCACGGCGCTGATGTTGCCTCCGTTGATCTGGCTGGCGATCCGCGTCTGGCGATGCCGAAAGCGTGAAGCGATCCCCTTGGCGCTGTGCTCCGCGTGGGCAGTGGCGGCGCTGCTGCCGGCGATTCCCGTGGCGCAAGTGCCGATGGAGCACAATCTGTACATTGCGCTGATGGCTGCCGCGGTGGCCATGGCGCGGTGCCTGTCGCATGAGCATCCCGGGCATTCCACTTGGTGGCTGGCGGCTTGCTTTGTGGCCGCCACTGCTTTCCACGTGCGCAACGACTTGAAAACGTCCTGGGTAGGGGAAGGATCCGATATCACCGAGGCATCGCTCCAGGCGGTCCAGCGCGCTTATCCGGTGTTGCCATATGGCGCGCAAATGTTTATTCTGCCGACCACCGTGCCCGGCGGAATCTCCTGGTATTTCGACGACCAGGCGCTCTTCCGTCGCGTCTACAACGATTCGTCGCTGCAAGTCTACTACGCCGATTTGCTGCGCCTGCCCCCGGCCGGCTTCGAACGTCGCGCCGGCACGTTGATTTTCCTGTACTCTCGCGGGCGGCTTTTCGACGTCACCGCCGACTATAAGCGGGCCGTGCTGAGCGCGGAGCCGGATTCGCCCGCACAGGATCTCCTGCCGGGACCAGCGGGCGTGCCGTCGCTGGCATTTTCCCGCGCCAGCATCGAGCCGGGACTCACTTGGCTGGCGGACGACTTGGTTAACGGCCAAGCGGCCAGCGTGGTCCCGCTGGCAATGGGCGACTCTGTGCGGGAATCGCTGGTGGAGCTGCCCCAGACCGTCGTGCGCATTCCCGTGGACATGCCGCTGCCGCCTGGTTGCGAGTTACAGATCGGCGTGGGAAGCGTGGGGAAACTACGCAACGCGGCCCAAGGCCGCATGGCTTGGGAAAGCGGCGGACAGAGCCAGGAGTTGATGAGGGTGACGCTCGATCCCGGCCCCGATGCCGAAACTTGGTGGGATCGCGTGTACGACTTAAGCGGCTTGGCGGGCCAGCACGGAACTTTGCTGGTCGAAAACACCGGCGGACGCGCCGCCGGTTGGATTGCCTGGAACCGCCTGCGCATCGTGCCGAAGTCGGCGCAAGAACCGGCGGTCGCCGCCGGCGGCCTGCCGCTGGCCCGCCGTGCCGTTTCGCTCATTGATCTGTTTTCGTCGGCGCGTCTGGAGTTTGATCGCCAAGAAAACTATCCCAACTACGCGAAGTTCGATTCGCCGACGGGAAAACCGGCGTTTCTGTGGCGCGATTGTCCGGCTTGTCCCTCACGCGCCAGCCTGGTGACCATGGCCGGCGCGAGTCTGCGCTACGATTTCACGTCCTTGCCCGCGCCATCGTATCTTTCGTTCGGGCTAGCTCATGGTACCGGGATCGGTGAGGGCGTGGAAGCGCATCTCTACTGGGAAGATGCCGAGGGCCGCCAGCAGATTTATTACCAAATGGTCTCTCCGAAGATGCGCGACTGGCAGGACGTCGTCATTGCGCTTCCGCGGCGCGCCGTCTCCGGAGGAACGCTAATCATCGCGGCGTCTTCGGGACCGCGGCACAACAGCATCGGCGCGTGGCTGGCGTGGAGCCGCTTGCGAATCGTCAGTGTTCCTTGAAAGAAGTCTGGACGGAGGCGTGCGTTGTCAGAACCGCCTGCGGCAGCAGGTGGGTTAGCGCGGGACGCATCCGCTACCGCGGACGGTCCTGACAGCGCGCTGTGATAGCCTTGAACATTAGACACCATGAGCAGCTTTCTTCAACGCGCGGCCCAAGCCTTGGGTATGCGTCTCGGAGCGGAAGATACACCTTCGGGTAGCGCCGGCGATGCCGCCTATCAGGCGCGCATGCGCCAGGAGATTGAAGCCTACCGCCAGGTGGAGAACGTCCATGACTTGCCGGAGATCTTCCATTTGTGGTCCAACCGCCACGTGCGTACCAAGATGGAAGCGGTGTTCGAGGTTTCCAGCTTCAACGATTTCTACACCAAGTACATGCTGCGCTATGCGGAGGAAAATCCTGGAGAACTGGTGGAGATCGCCAGCCTGGGGGCGGGGAACGGCGACATGGAGGTGGGCCTCGGCAAGGTGCTCCGCGACAAGGGATTCACAGGGTTCCGTTTCCACTGCCTGGACGTGAATCCCGACATGCTGGCGCGCGGGCGCAACCTGGCCGCGGCGGCGGGATTGGCCGATCATTACTCCTTCGAAGAGGCCGATGCCGCGCGCTGGCATCCCGCCAAGCCCCTGGCCGTGGTGATGGCCCACCAAGCGCTGCATCATTTCGTGGAACTGGAGGCTATCTTCGCCAACGTCAAGGCGGCCATCGGCGGTCGTGGATATTTTCTGACCAACGACATGATTGGACGCAACGGTCATCAACGCTGGCCCGAAGCGTTGAGTCTGGTGCATCAGATCTGGCGCGACATGCCCGACCGTTACAAGTACAATCACCAGTTGAAACGTTTTGAGAGCTTGTATGAAAACTGGGACTGTTCCAAGGAAGGCTTTGAAGGCATCCGCGCCCAGGACATTCTGCCGTTGCTGGTGAAAAATTTTTATTTCGAGGCGTTCGTGGCTTACGGCAACATCGTGGACGTTTTCGTGGATCGCGGCTTCGGACACAATTTCGATCCGCACGATCCCGAGGACGTGGCCTTCATCGAACGCCTGGGCGAGCGGGACGAGGAGGCCGTGGACCAAGGCCTCGTGAAGCCGTGTCAAATGATCGCCGCGATGCGCGCGCGGCCCGTGGAGCATCCCCGGTATTACCGGCATTGGTCGCCGGAGTTTTGTCTGCGCGTTCCGGACTAGTCTCCCATCACTTCGTCGGGAACGACCTGGAGATCGTACGGCGAAAATGCGACGCCATCCACTTCCACCTGAACCGAAACATCGCCCTGGATGTCTCTGGGCAATGGGAACTTGGCCTGGTATAACCGCGTCAAAGGGTCAACGCAGAATGCCTCGCTGGCCCGCAGTCTCCTGCCGTGCACAGAGGTAGCGAGCGAATCGATATCGGAGCAGCCTTCGATATGGACTTGAATGGTTCCGCACTTGACGGTGCTGCCCAAAGAATTCTCCTCCGAGTCCGTGATCGCCAACAGGCGCGGTTGTAACGGCGTAGCCGCCTCCACGGAAACGGCCCTGATATCCGATACGCACTCGCCCCGCCAAAAGATTCCCACGGGATGAACACCCGTTGCCAAGGTCGCTGCGAGTTGCACATTCATTTGATGGCCGTAAGGGCGGCGGGGGCTTATGTACTGAAGGCGAGCCAGCTCATCGCCGAACCGCACCGACAGATTAAAAAGATCGCAGCACGAATCGGGCAGGCCGGCCACGTAAACGCTAGCAAAGCCCCGCGGGCCCCCTGCGATGATAGGTGTGCCGCCATCACAGCGCTCGACGCCGAGAATCTTCAGGCTAATCTCGCTCGCCACGGGCGCGGCCCAGGCCGGTTGGGGTTTGCGCAGCGTCAGCCACATGTACTGCGAGTCCACCCCTTCGCTGGTCACAGCCTGCCATCCCTGCCGATTACAGCGGGCCAGCAGTTCGCGCTCCCGAAACCGTACGCCTACCCAAGTTTCGCAGCGCTCCTCCTCGTTGGTTGGCACTCCGCTGAAATGACCGGTGAAGATACCTCCGGGCTTAAGGACGCGCCAGGAATCGGCCAGATACCGCTCCACCACCAACCGGTCGGGGATATGTTGAAAGACCGCAAAAGAATAAACTTGGTCCACCGACTCCGGCGGAATAGCGGAGAGGTCGCTGTTCTCCGCAACAAATAGCCGGGCGTTGCGAATCTCCGCAAGCCTCTCGTTGCCGAGCCGTATCATCTCCGGAGATATGTTGACGCCTTGAATCAAGGCGCAGTCGCCGGCCAGCGCCTCGATCAACCGGCCGATCCCGCATCCTATTTCGAGCAGGCATCGTCCATTCCCGGCAATATCCGCCAGGTACTGGTAGTCGCGCCGGATCCGCGAAACGACGTCCGCGCATCCTTCTGCGAACTCGGCGTCGGTCTGGTTCCTCCGTTGGCAGGTGATGTAGAACTTGGCGTCCTCCTTCGCCCGGTGATCCCAGTCCGTACGCATCTGTGCGATCACATCATCCATTGGACGATGATAGCACGGCGATGTAGCGCCGGCCCCGGACGACCACCGCCATCAACAGACCAACCGCGGCCAGCAGGCTGATCCATCGGGAGATTCGAAGCCCCCATCCACCGTCGTAGTCGAGTTGGACGTCACACGATCCGGAACACTGGGGATCGAACCACATCAAGCCGAGCTGGTCCTTCATCACTTCACGCTTCTGTCCACCGGCCAGCGCCCGCCAGCCCGGGCTATAGGAAACCTGGACGGAGATGATCTGTCCAGGAGAGGCTGTCGTATGGATGTGCATCCTGTTCCTGCCCTCCCAGCGAAGTTCCGCGAGGGGCAGCGATGGATCGTCAAGGGCGGCCACATAACGATCCATCGGAGCGACATCCGATATTCCCGACGGCGCCCGGCTGACCAGGGCGCTCTGCGGCACGACATGAGCCAGCGAGGAGGTCCGCGAGGGGACCTTATAGATCTTCACATCGTTGGCACTCCAGAGAACCGGCAGAACACCGTCGAACTTCGCCGGATGAGAGAAAGGCTTCCAGAATTCCTGGCTTTGCGGGCCGTCAACCGCAATGGCACCGACGCCGAACGCCTTGAGCCAGGCGAACGATACGGTGGCATCGCTTTCGGGAGTGCTGCCGCCATTGTAGATGGCGGACACAGCCAACTGCTGAACCTTATTCATGGCGCTGCTCCAGGCGCCGCCGCCAAACTGATTGAGGTCCGTGAACGTGTTAGCCCATTGCGCAATGGAGCCTGGCATCATCACGCGGGTGCCCTTCAAGTTCTGCTCGGCCCAGGTTGAGACGCGATATTCGACGGTCGCGGTCGCGTCGGCGGGCTTGAGCAAGACCTTGGCGATTTCGCGATAGAGTACGATCTGTTCTGTTGCAATGGCCAGGAGCAGAAAAACCAAGGCAGCTCGCAATGCGGCGGGCGCTTTTTCAAAAAAATGCCTTGCGGCGAACACCAGGACGGGAGCCAAGGCCATTTCCATCTCCATCTTATAGCGGCCTGGCTGAGGCAGGAATTGGCGGTGAAAATAAGCTGCGAGGATCGGTATGCTGCTGTTCAGGTAGGCGAACAGAACGAAAAACTGGAGTTGCCAATGCTCCGTCCAGCGCCGTAGGTATCGCAATATAACGACCCATCCGACCGCGACAATAGCCAGCGCGGTGAGCGAGCCCGTCGTCCATCCGCCGTCGCCGTGAACACCCCCTGCCGCGACGACGACCGCGTGCAGGATGGCGGGCGAATAGTAAGGCGCGCAGATCGCCCACGCCAAGGCGCCAATACAGGCAATCAAGAATAAATTGACCTTCCAGCGCTCCCTGTGTAATACAAACAGCAGGCAGAAAGCCGCCATCGCGACGGTTATGGGACCGAAATCGCTGGCCAGCGAAGCGACGGAAATGGCGGCCACGCTAGCGGCGCAATAGACGAATCGGCGCGTGCGGATCGCCAAGGAAAGGAAGAGAATTGCCAGCGGAAGAAGCACCAAGGCGGTCATATGCGGCGTTTCGTCCCACACCGCGAGTACGTACAATCGCCGTGCGTCCCAGAATTTGGCCCACGCGAACTGGGCATCAGGAACCAGGATCTGCGTGGGGGCGGTGAAGGAATAGAGCAACGCCATTGCAAAGCTATAGCCCGGCAGGCGGGTCAGCAACCATACCATCAGGAAGAGCGAGAGTGGACCGAGGCAATAGACCACCCCCGTGATGCCGTTAAACGCCAGTGCCTGGGGGACAGCTCCAAGCTTGGCCCAAAGCGCAGTCGCCGCCGGGATGAGCGGTAAATAGGTGGCTTCGAAGGGAATGCCGCAATCCCAGTAAGGCCACCACGATGGATGGAGCCAACTATTACCGGCCCGCTCCGCAAGTGCAATCCAAAACCCGTGCATCGAATTCATCCACGCGGTTTGATTCACGAATAGCTCGCGGCACACATAGGCGTTGAGCCAAAGCAGGATCGCGCTGTAAGCTCCCGCGGAAAGCAGCTCGCGGCGGCCCATTTGTTTGCGGAGTTCCATTGCGGTTGAGTTTCACATCGTAGCATCCCGTTGGGATCGTCCGCAAGACAATCTCAGTTTGCAGAAAGCGTGTTGTCAGAACCGTCCGCGGTAGCGGATGGGTCACCCGGTGGACCCACCTGCTACCGCAGGCGGTTACTGACAACGCATGCCGGGCCGGCAGCGCGGCAGCGTGAAACAAAAGCAGATGGGATTGTTTGCGTGGGTCCGGCGTTGCCGATAGCGTCTTGCGCCTGTGATAGCCTGTAAACGATCGGCAGTTGGTTTCAGCGCGCTATGAAGTTGGCTTACTTCTCACCTCTCAATCCGAAGCGTTCCGGAATCTCAGATTACTCCGAGGCGCTGCTGCCGTACCTCGGCCGCCTGGCGGAAGTGGAGATTTTTGTCGAGGACTATCAGCCCGACAGTTACGAGATCGCCAAACTGTTTCGGGTGCGCCATTGGCGGGAGTTTGAGGCTGATTACGCCGGGGGGCGCTACGACGCGGTGCTCTATCAGATGGGCAACAACGCCTATCACGTATACGCCCGCGACCTGGCGCTGCGCATTCCCGGCGTGGTGGTGATGCATGAATACAACATGCACTATCTGGCGGTGGACGCCACCGTGGCGCGCAACGATTGGGACACCTACATGCGCGAGCTGGAAAGCGAGGGCGGCCCGGCGGCGCTGGAACACGCGCGCCGCGCGCAAAGCGGCGAAGTCGCGCTGGAATACGATCGCTTTGCCATGAACCGCGCGGTGATCCAGGCCAGCCAGGGCCTGATCGTCCACAGCCGTTATGTGGAGCAGCGAGTGCGCGAGGACGGTCATACGCTGGCCATCGCCGTGATCCCGCATGGCGTCGCGGCTCAGCGAGTGGATATCTTCGTCGGGCGGCATCGCTTGCAAATGGAGCGCGAGCCGTTGTTCGGCGTTTTCGGATTCTTGAAGCATTACAAGCGCATCCAGAGCATCATTCAGGCGTTCGCACGACTGGCCCGATACCGGCCCGATGCGCGGCTGATCCTGGTGGGCGAGGAGCATCCTCATTATCCATTGCGGCCGCTCATTCGCGACCTTGGACAGGAGGAACGCATCCGCATCCTGGGACACGTTCCGCTGAACGAATTCATGGAGTATATGGCGGCCTGCGATGTGTGTTTGAACCTGCGCTATCCGACGGCGGGCGAAACATCGGGCAGCGTGCTGCGCGAGATGGCCTTGGGGCGGCCGGTGATCACCAGCGACATCGGGGCTTTCAGTGAACTGCCCGATGACGCCTGCATCAAGATTCCCGCCGGCGAAGAAGCGTCGCTCAGCGAGCCGGAATGGTTGTTCGAGTACATGAATACACTGCTGAATCGTCCCGACTTGGCGCGCGCTTTGGGCCGCAACGCCGCCCAGTACGCGGCGCGGGAGTGCTCCTGGGAAAAAGCCGCCAAGAGCTACGTCGAGTTTCTTGCCCGCTTCGAAAAGCCCAGCCCGCGCGGGACCGAATCCCCCCAGGCTCAACAGCAAACCCGCCAAGAGACAATGGAGGAGTGCATCCTGGCCTTCAGCAAGCATCATGAGGCGGGCTGGAGGTACGCGCGCACCCATATGCGCCGATTGCTGCACACGCTGGAGATCACGCCGCCGGGCGGGGCAGGGAAGAGCGTCCTGGAAATGGGCTGCTACATGCAAATCACCCCGGTGCTGCAGAAGTTCCTCAACTACGAGCACGTCCGCGGTTGCTACTTCGGTCCGGCCGGCGAAACCAAGCATCGGACGGTGGTTGCACCGGACGGTCGCGAGTTCACTTGCGATGTCGATCTGTTCGACGCCGAGAAAGACCCCTATCCCTATGCCGACTCCAGTTTCAACACCGTGCTGTGCTGCGAACTGATCGAACATCTGTTTCACGATCCCATGCACATGATGGCGGAGATCAACCGCATCTTGAAGCCCGGCGGCCATCTCGTGCTGACGACGCCCAACATCACCAATCTGCGCTCCCTGCACGCCGTGATTCAGGGTTGGCACCCGGGATTTTTTCATACCTACGTGAGACCCAATCCGGACGGCTCCTTCGATGCCCGCCACAATCGCGAGTTTGCCCCGCACGACATGGACGTGATGTTCCCCGCCTCCGGCCTCGAAATCGAGCTTATGGAGACGCGCTGGTTTCACGAGCCCGACGCCAAGAATCGGTACTGGGACCGCGAGATGATCGCGCTGCTCCGCAAGCACGGAGATTCGCTGAATCTCCGGGAAGACTGCATCTACGTAATCGGGCGCAAGACCGGCCCGCTGCGCGAGCGCTGGCCGCGAGGTCTCTATGAGTATTAGCTTCAGCCGGCCGGCGGCCTCGCCCAGCGGGAGGCGCGTGATCGTGAACCTCGCGGTCAGCGGACTGCCGGCGGGCCGCGCGGTTCGGCTGGGATACCAGGTGATGGACGCGGCCACGGGCGCAACCATCGAGGATAGCGGGCGGGCGGATCTTCCCCACGTTGCGGCCGGCGGTCTGGAAGTAGCTGGTGAAATCGTGATCGAACTTCCGGAGGAAGAGGGGCGCTATCGCGTGCTGATTTCGCCGGTGGAGGAAGGCGTCGCCTGGCTGTATCAGCGCGGCTCGGACGCCTTGGTGATGGAGGTGAACGTGTCGGCCGGCGTCGCGCGGGTCCTGGCACTGCGCAATACCACGACGGCATCCCGCGCGCTGGAGCGCACCGGACGGGTCCTGCAGCGCGCCGTGGTCTATCCCTTCCGCGTGTTGTGGGAGCATCACGCGCTGATTTCCTCCATGGTTCGCCGCGACATCCACGGCCGCTATCGCGGCTCGGTGGCCGGATTGTTTTGGACGGTCATCAATCCGTTGTTGATGATGCTGACCTACTCGCTGGTGTTTGGCGTGATCCTGAAGGTCCGTTTCGGGCCGACTCCGGAGCAATCCGGACCGATGAATTTCCCGTTGTACTTAATTGCCGGCATGTTGCCATGGCTCGCCTTCAACGAAGCGCTGGCACGCTCGCCCGGCGCGGTGCTGGAGCATCGCATGCTGGTGAAGCGCGTGGTGTTTCCCATCGAGATTGTGCCCGTGAACATTACGCTCGCCGGGCTGGTGAGCGAATTCTTCGGACTCCTCGTGTTCTTGACGTTGCTTCTTGCGGTGCGTCACTCCTTACTGCCGACCGTGGGTTATCTGCCGCTGATTCTGGTGCCGCAGATCCTGCTGACCGTAGGACTATGCTGGTTCCTGGCGGGCTTGGGCGTGTTTCTGCGCGACGTGGGCCAGTTCCTGGCGTTTTTTCTCACTCTGTTGTTCTTCTGCACGCCGATCTGCTACCCCGAGACTACGGGCCTTCCCGTCACACTGAAGAGCTTCTTTAAGGTGAACCCCATTTACGTGATGGTCCGCGCCTATCGCGCGGTGCTTCTGGAAGGCACAGCGCCGGATTGGCGTTCGCTGGCTTGGCTGTCGGTGGCCGGATTGGCGGCGTTCATTTTCGGCTTTGCGTGGTTCTACAAATCGCGAAAGGCTTTCGCCGACGTGCTGTAGGTGGACTTCTTTTCCGTGTACTCCCCGCTGTCTCGTGCTCAGGTAGTGTCTCAGTTTGCGCCGGGTGTTGCGGAACTTGCCCGTGCGGCTCTGCCGCCCCTTCGTGCGGAAAGGCTCTGCCTTTCCTTGCCCGCAGCGAAGCGGCGCGCGAGCGGCGTCCGTGAAGCGGACGCCCTGACAGTAGCCCAGCACTTCAGTGCTGGGAAAATGGCCGTCTCCGATGAAGTCCGTGCAACGGGGGGCGGACGGGGACAGCCTGATCTGAGTAGCGTGTTTTTCGCGCGCTGATTCCTGTACACATTTCCCGCATTTCCCCAACCTGGGAAGCGAGAGAATAAGAACGTCTCCTCTGGCACCGAGAAGATCCAGGACCCTGCGTGCCGGTCCCTGTGATCTCGGGTGTGAACGTCCTAAGATGTTGTTATCGAGGAGAGCCCTCAGCGGTATTCCTGATAGTCAGGTCGCACGCTACGCATCGCTTCCAGCAGAATCTCCTCGAACGGGTCTGGGGCTTGATCTCGCTCGCTTTGTGGGTAAGCGGGCTGTGCATGGCGTCATCTCAAACTAGCACAATTCCAGGTCGAGGATTGAACGGGTGGGAAATGGGGGAAATGGAGCGAGCCTAACCGCTTTTTCCTGGGAAAACAAATCGCCAAGTTCGGTCTGACCCCTCTTCTCCCCTCTTCTCCTGACACACCTCTTCTCCCGGTGCGGCCCGGCCTGAGGCTGTCCGGATTTCCCTCATGAGGTATAGTATTCCTATGCAAGTGACTCTCACTATACCCGACGAAGTGGCGGCCCAAGCCAGGGACCGGGGGGTTCCGTTAGACGAGTACGTACTCGGACTCATTGAGCAGGCCGTTCCGCACCCAGCCAAACGAAAGCGAACGGTGGAGGAGTTTCACGCCTGGCTCGAAGAGTACACACAATACTCCGAGAAGATGCCGGTTCTTCCCGACGAAGCCCTTTCACGCGAAGCGATCTACGACGATCGCGGAGTGTGAATGAATGCCCGAGACCATTGCCCCTCCGCACTTAATTGATACAAACATCGCGGCCCGCGTGGCCAAGCGTGACGATCCGCAGCACGCCCTCGTTGTATCCGCCCTTGACCGACTCATCGCCGTCGGATCGGATCTTTGTTACGTGCCCCAAAATATCTCGAGCTATGGACAGTTCTGACCCGCCCGAGGGCGGTAAACGGTTTCGGCCTTTCCGTTACGGAAGCCGACCGCGAGGTGCTGCTGCTCGAAAGGCAGTTCACCTTGCTGCCGGACAACGAGCGGATCCATGAAGTGTGGCGTCGCTTGGTGGTGGACCACAGAGTCTCCGGCAAGCAGGTCCACGATACGCGTTTGGTCGCGGCCATGATTGTCTACGGCATAACCCATCTGCTAACGCTTGACGCCGGCGACTTCTCGCGTTTTCCCGAGATCACGGCGGTCCATCCGCAAGCGCTGGTGGCGCCTCGCTAGCCAGACGACTATTCAGATTCCTCGAAACCACGCTCAATGTTGAGCCGCCCCGTCCAGGCTGGCACCTTTTCCCCGGCACCTTTTCCCCGGCACCTTTTCCCGATGATCTGAATTTCGTGTTACGCGGCGAAGGCTAGAACTGGCTGATCCCAGAAATGCAGGTCCCGCTTGCAAAGAGCCTCAGCATGCCCGGCGAGCGCAGTGCCCAGCACGGGTTCGTCCTTTGGATCGCGCAGAAGCTCTCCCGGGACGGGCACGGGAACAACAAAGTGCGACCTTTCGGACAGATCCAGGACATACTGGGCTATCTCCTGGGCAGTAAGGCCGGAGCGCTTCAGCATCCTTGGGTGGCGAGAATTCGTTCCAACTCCCCCAACATGGGAAGCGAGAGAATAAGAACGTCTCCTCTGGCACCGAGAAGATCCAGGACCCTGCGTGCCGGTCCCTGTGATCTCGGGTGTGAACGTCCTAAGATGTTGTTATCGAGGAGAGCCCCTCAGCGGTATTCCTGATAGTCAGGTCGCACGCTACGCACTCCTCCACGGGGATGTCCTTTGACCTTCTCTTCGATTCGGCCAAGGGAGGCGTCCAGACGGCCAGTGTACGGCTAGGCCTTTTTGCGGCGCGTCGCTGCGAGGCCCAGCCCGAGTCCCAGGAGCGTCAGGGTTGCCGGTTCGGGGACGCTGCCACCGCTAAATCCCCCGCCGGCAGGCGGGGTCAAGCGCATGATGCGGTCGGTTTGGGTGATCAGTAACGAGCCGTTGGGATCGACGGTCACGAAGTCACCCCGCGTTCCCAGGTCGGCGATCAATGAAACCGCGTGCGTCCCGAGGTCGATCTCGTAGAACTGCCCGGCGTTCGAATTCACAAAGAGATCTCCCGCCAAGGTTCCCGTGCCCACAGCAGTACCATCGGGAGAAGGAATCGAGCCGGCACTGACGAAGAAGACCTGTGCGGCGGTGGTGACGTCGTATCCGTAAACGCCGTTACCCTGTAGCGCTACATACACGGTGTTGCCCCTAATACTCATCCCGTCATTGCAACCGCCCGGTGTCGGGATAGCCAGGTGGCTGGCACCGGTGGTGGGGTCCACGTCCCAAATGCCGTTTCCGCAGGACGCAACCAGCAGATGCCCGTTGGTAGGGTTCAACACGATACCTTCCGCTCCCGGTACGAATGCGGAATATCCGCCAGGCGCCGGTGACCCGTTGTTATTCAGCTTGATGACACGATTGTTATTGGTCTGACTCATGTACAACTGACCGCCGAGATTGAAGATCGTCTGCTCGTTGTTGGAACCGAAGGCGCCCCCGAGCACGGCAGTCGCAAAGTTCTGATTGTCGATATCGCTCGCAAATTTGCTCACCGTTCCGTTTAGGAAGTCCGCGACCAACACTCCGCCGGAGGATGGGAAAGCAACTCCCAAGGGACCTATTCCGCCGGGGCCGGTATTCGGAATGTTCAAGGCAAACGTGGTCATAGTAAAACCATCCGACACTCCCAAAGCGGTCAGCGTGAGAGGGTTGGCGTGCGCCAGACTACAAAGGGACATCAGCAAGGCTGCAAAGACAATGCGGCTTTTCATAAGGTTCCCCAGTGAGCATCCAGCCCGAACACCTTAGAGGTTGCAACGAGGGCATTAGCACGTAGATCTCCAAACTTGCCAGCTTGTTATCAATACGTTACGGTAGCCGTTCTCCATTGATTTTGCAAAATGCGGCAAACAGTTGCAGCTTTTCGCCAAAAAGCAGGAGATTGGGGAACCTGAGCCTGACAACACGAGCCAAACGCCGGGAAATCACGCACTTGGGGACGGCGGGACGACCTGAACTGCAGAGGCACTTTGGGAATAGGGACAGGGCGGGACAGCCTGATCTGCGTAGCGTGTTTTCCGCGCGCCGATTCCTGTACACGCTCGGGGATTGATCTCTCGCGCACATCGCACATCGAGAATTGTACGGACATTGCCAACGTGCTATTCGTAAAAACAGGCTACGCAGATCAGGCTGTCCCCCGCATTTCCAATCAATGAATTACGAGTGCGTGGAGAAAAACTAAATGGCATTGGGCCGTTGGCCTGGGCTGGCATAGGTCGCCCCGTTGGGGCTACGGAAAAACGTCAGTTTGGCCGCATACCGCTAGAACTGAGCCGATCGCCAAGCTGTCCTGCGCGTCAGAAATGTGCAAACTCCAGGGAAAGGCTTTGCCTTTCCGGCAAGTTGTAATTCGCAAGGCTGCGCCTTGCCCAAACAAGGGCAGATCGGAAAGGCTTAGGAGGTGTGAAAAAATCCCGGAGGGATTGCAGCTTGTAGCCGGTGGTTGAGCGTTTTTTGCGATACCACCGGTGCAGATCCAATTCTTACGGACCCTGAAGGGGTCCCAGCACGCCTTGGAAAAGCGCTGGGACCCCATCCGGGGTCCGATGAAGAACAATTCGTACCGGTGGTATCGCAAAAACCGCTCAACCACCGGCTACAAGCTGCAATCCCTCCGGGATTTTTTCACACCTCCTTAGCCTTTCCGCACGAAGGAGCGGCAGAGCCGCAGGAATCTTCAAACCGACCCACTACCGACGGACTGATCCGAAAAAGCGTATACTGGATGACATTCGGGGTCTGGGGCCCCAGTAAGGATGATTCCCGTGATTTCGCTCGCTTCGCGCGTAATCGCCATCGCAATCCCGGTGCTATTGAGTGCCGCCGCTCCAAGCGACGCCACCAGCTTCTTCCGCGATGTTCGGCCGATCCTCGAAAAAAACTGCATCAGTTGCCATCAGCCAGCCGCAAAACAGTCGGGCCTCGATCTGACAACCTACGAGAGGTTCAAGACCGGCGGCAAACGCGGATCAGCTTTTGTCGCCGGATCGCCGGAGCAGAGCCTCGTGATTCAGTTCATCACCGGAGCCGTCAAGCCATCCATGCCGTTTGGGCAGCCGCTCCTCGCCGCCAGCGATGCCGGGACCATTCGCGATTGGATCGCCTCCGGCGCTAAGGACGACTCGCCTTCGGAAATCGCCTCGACCGAGTTGACGGTCTATCACCAGCCTCCCGTGATCACCGCGCTGCGCTTCTCTCCGGATGGAAAGCTGCTGGCCGTGAGCGGCAACCGGGAGGTCCTGATGCATCACGCCGATGGCAGCGGCTTGGTGACGCGGTTGCCAGGCAAGTCCGAGCGCATCTTGTCTATCGCATTTTCATTGGACGGCAACCTGATGATTGCCGCGGGTGGAACGCCCGCCCGTTTCGGCGAGATCCAGGTCTGGGATCCGCATCAGGGCAAACTGATCCGGGCTGTCGAAACAACCAGCGATACGGTATTCGGTGCGTCCCTTTCTCCGGACGCCTCTGAGATCGCCGTCGGTTGCACGGATAATGCCGTGCGAGCCTTTGAAACCTCCACAGGCAAGGAGCTTTACAAAATCAGCGCGCATGAGAATTGGGTACTGGGGACGGTCTTCGGGATCGATTCCAAGCGCATCGTCTCGGTTGGGCGGGACAGTGCCGCAAAGCTGATCGATGCGAATGCCGGGCAGTTCCTGGAGAACGTCAACCAGTTACACGGAGAGTTGTCCGCGGTAGCCCGAAATCCGAAAGCGGACGAAATCCTGATCGGCGGCGCGGATCGCATTCCCTACATCTACGCAATGGATCGTCCAAGGAACATCAAAGTTGGGGAAGACGCGACGCTGAAGCGGCAGCTTGCCACACAGGACGGCCCCATTTTTGCCCTCGACTGGTCGCTGGATGGCAAGCGCGTGGCAGTGGCTGGCGCCGGCACGAGCGTGAATATCTACTCCGTCGAGACAGGAGCGAGTCTCGCCTCCTGCCAGGGACACAGCGCGGGGATCTACGCCGTAGCGTTCTCTCCGGATGGAGCACACCTGGCTAGCGGAGGATTCGATGGCGAAGTCCGGTTGTACAACAGCGCGAACTGTACCTTGGAAAAAAGTTTCGTGCCGGTGCCAATGGACGCCTCCCAGGGAGGTGCGAAATGAAGTGGCTGCTGTTGATTCTGGCGACGACATTTGCCTGCGCGCAACCCGTGATTACCGATTTGCAGCCGCGAGGAGCCAGAAGGGAAAAGCGTTCACGCTAACGCTGGCCGGCAGGAATCTCGGTGAAGGCGCGGCGATTCGTTCGACCATGCCCGCGTCCTTCACGCTGCTGACGCCTGACCAGCCCGCCGCATTGCAGGCCAGTTCGATGCAAGCGGAAGGTCGGTACGCTACTTTCCTCGTCGAACCGTCCGCCGACCTCCAGGTGGGCGTGTACCCGATCCGCATCACCACCGCCGAAGGTATTTCCAACGTCCAGCTATTCACCTTAGGATCGTTTCCCGAATTCACCGAGGACGAATCGCGGCCCGGTGCGCTCCCCAATAGCAACGACACCATGGAAACAGCGCAAACCCTGCCTCCTGCTCCGTTCACGCTGAATGGCACGCTGAAAGGGCCCGAACGCGACATGTTCCGTCTCAGTGCCAAGGCCGGTGAAAGAAGAGTCATCGAAGTGGAAGCGCGGCGTTGCGGCTCGGCAATCGATCCGTCGCTCGATATTCTCGATGCCCGCGGCAAGGTGATCGCCCACAGCGAGGACGCGCCTTTGTTGGGCCTCGACTCAAGGGTGGAAGTTGTGTTTCCGCGTGATGGCGAATACTACATCGTAGTCCACGATGCCCGTTTTTCCACACAAACGGCAAATTTCTACCGCTTGAAGGTTGGCGATTACTCCTACGCGAAGGAGGTTTTCCCTTTGGGTGGAAGGCGCGGACAGGTTGTTGAGACTTCGCTGGGCTCCCAGAAAATCAAAGTCGATTTGCGCAATGCCGGTCCAAACGTGCATCAGGTTTTTGTGAACCTGCCGGATAGCCCAACACTTCCGGTGCCGTTCGCGGTGGGCGATGATTTCGAGTTGACTAGTCCGCCCAGTATTGATCCGATCGGCCTGCCCGTAACGGTCAATGGGCGATTGGGCAAAGCGTCACAAGTGGATCGCTATGCATTTGCTGTTCCTCGATCCCACTCGATGACCTTTCGGATTCAGGCGCGCGAACTCGGAACGTCCAAACTGATGGCGGTGATCACGGTGCTCGACGAGAAGGGCAACGTGCTCGGACGCGCTGGCGACGGTCCGTTGGCCGAGGACCTTTACAACGTGAACCAGAGCCGCACAGCGGGCGATCCGATGTTGCGCGTGCAGGTGCCGGCGGAAGTGCCATACGTTGTTGTGACGGTCGAAGACCTTGCCCTGCGTGGCGGCGCGAGCTACGGCTATCGTCTTAATGCGCGGTCCGTCCCGCAGGATTTCCAGGTCTTTTTGAATTCACCATTTGTCAACGTTCCCGCGGGAGGCTCGGTGGCCGTTCCGGTGACGGTGCAGCGGCAGGGTTACGAGGACGAAATCCAATTGCGCGTCACGAACCCGCCGCAGGGTCTGCGCGTGGAAGGCGGCTTCGTCGTCGCTGGTGCGCCGGTGAAAGAGTCGCCATCGAATCGCAACAGTCGAGGGGCGTTGATTCTGACCGCCGAGCCAGGCACAAGTTGGGAATCGCTGGACTTGACGGTTGAAGGCGTGGCCAAGCTTCCCGATGGTTCGGTGATGGTGCGAAAAGCCGAGGGCCCCGGCATGATCGTCAACGTCGCGGGCGCCAGCGAGCAAGGTGCGGTCGATCGGCAACGCTCCATCACCGCACCGTGGCTGGGACTCGAGTTAGTCGCCGCGCCAACGAGGCCGCGAGCGGCGTCGCTTGAAGTGACCATGCTGGAGCGGAAGCGGATGGAAGAGGGCGATCAAATGAAGTTCCGTTGGAAGTGGACTTCACGCGAACCGGGACAGGCGTTCCCGAAAACCGTCAACGCCGAGATGGTGGGATCGGCCGATGTGCGCCTGATCGACATTCAGGTCGATGCCAAGGACCCGTCCAGTGGTACCTTCGTGATGACCACGACCAAGCTCACTCGACCGTCCAAGTACGATCTATACATATCGGGTAGACTCAATGTGGGCAGCGAGACGGAAGATATCGTTTCGCGTCCGATTACGGTTAGTGTAGACGAGGTAGGAGCGAATGGTGAAACTGGTTCTCACAGATTAGCCTGGCCGGCAGTCTAGCGGGCATCCCGCTTCTCGCGCAGATGCCGCAACGCGTGACGTTCCTACGCGATGTCGCGCCGATTCTCAATAAAACCGGATGCACGTCCGGCCCGTGTCATGGCGCGGCGAAAGGGAAGAACGGATTTAAGCTTTCCCTGCGCGGATACGATCCTCAGTTCGATTACGAGGCCCTCCTCTATGACTTGGCGGGCCGCCGTTTCAATCGCGCCGATCCTGGCAAGAGCTTAATGCTCGCCAAGCCGTCACAAGAAGTCGCCCACGGCGGCGGACAGCGATTCCTAAAGGATTCCGATTACTACAAGACCATCTACAATTGGATCGCCCAGGGTGTTCCATTCGGAGATCCTTCCAAGGATACCGTCGTGGAATTGCGGGCCGAGCCGAAGGAAGTCCTCATGACCAAGCCCGGTGAAACAGCCGCGCTCAAGGTGGTGGTTCGCTTCAGCGACGGCGAGACGAGGGATGTCACGCGTGAAACGACAATTGAATCCAACGTGCCCGATGTGGCGTTTGTGGATGCTCCGAGTGTCAGGGGGAGCGTGTCGGCGAGGCAACGCTGCTGCTGCGCTATCAAGGGAAGTTTGGCACCATCCCGGTGACGGTTTTGAATCCCAAGCCCGGCTTCGCGTGGAAGCCGCTGCCACAGTACAACTACGTTGACCGTTTGGTGGACGCCAAGCTGGAGCGGCTGAAGATCCAACCTTCGCCCGCGGCCGACGATGCCACGTTCCTCCGGCGATTGTCGCTCGACCTGACGGGCCGGCTGCCGTCGCCTGAAAGCGTCCGGGCCTTTCTGGCCGATCCAACGCCTGCGCATCTGAAGCGCAGCAAGGCGATCGACAAGTTGATCGCCAGTCCCGAATTTGTGGATCATTGGACCGTCAAGTGGGGCGACCTGCTGCAGTCCAGCCGCAAGTATCTCGGCGAGAAGGGCGCCTACGGATTCCAGCAGTGGATTCGCCATGCGATCGCCTCGAACAAACCGTACGACAAGCTGGTGCGCGAGTTGCTTACCGCGCGCGGCAGTTCCTACGACAATCCCGCGGCGAACTATTTCCGCGTCACGCGCGAAGCGAAACCGTCCATGGAAAAGACCACCCAGTTATTCCTGGGCGTTCGCATGGTTTGCGCGCAATGCCACGATCATCCCTTCGAGCGCTGGACGCAGAATCAGTATTACCAGATGTCGGCGTTTTTCTCGGCGGTGGGAATTCGCGCCGGTTATGAGGTCGGCGAGGAGATTGTCTTCGATCAGCGCTCGGATTTCGACGCAAAACATCCCAAAGACGGTCGTGTCGTCAAGCCGCAGTTTCTGCTGGCCGCAAGCCCTGCTTCCAGTAAGCCAACGTCGGACGGCGCGGAGCGAAAGGACGAAATGGCACAGTGGCTCACGGCTCGTGAGAACCCGTTCTTCGCGAAAGCCATGGCTAACCGGATGTGGAGTTATTTCCTGGGTAAGGGCATCATCGATCCCGTGGACGATATTCGCGCCTCAAATCCGCCGTCTAATCCAGCCTTGCTCGACGCGCTCACTAAGGATTTCCTGGCGCACGATTTCGACTTGCGCTATCTGATGCGAATCATCGTCAGTTCGCGCGCGTATCAGGCTTCCATGGCAACCAATGAATGGAACGCCTCCGACCGCGACAATTTTTCCCACGCCATTCCGCGGCGGCTTTCCGCGGAGGAACTCATGGACGCGGTTTCCTCAGCTGCCGGCGTGAGGCCGCGCTTCGCCGAAGTTCCCGACGACACCAACGCTTCCCAGTTGGTCGATCCACACATTGGACGCCAGGGGTTCCTGGACGTCTTTGGACGTCCACCGCGGGAATCAGCCTGCGAATGTGAGCGGCGTTCCGATTTCAGCCTCCCGCAGGCGCTGAACCTGTTAAATGGCAGAACCATCTCCGATGCGGTCGCCGA
>CAVVEL010000025.1:0-14392 GCA_963747095.1 Terriglobia bacterium | reverse complement strand
GCAAGGCTTCCACGGCCATGGGACATTGCCCCTCCAAAGCTGCGTGGGAAATCACCGCGGAAGGATCGCGATGCTGCATCTCCTCGCTTATCCAGGGCGGCTCCTGGCCGCGCCCCGAGTCGCGAAGAAAGTTGTAGATGTTGTGCAAGCCGGGACCGGAAAGCACGTGCTCCACGTCGGGATAATCGTAGCGCGTGAACAAATAGCGGAGCAGTTCCATCTCCAGATCGTTGCGCGGAGTGAACCCGGCATGGCCGCCTTCGCAGGCGAACGGTAGAAACACTTTGTTCCTCCGGAACAAACCGGCTTCGCCCAATCCGGTGCCGGCGGAGATGACCGCGCCATTGCCTTGAGGGTCGGGCACGCCCTCGTTCAATACCGCGAAGTCGTGCGGTTGAAGCGCGGCAATGCCGAAGGCATTCGCCTCCAGGTCGTTGATCAATCCCACGTGTTCGAGATTTAACTGCTGCGCCAGTTCCGCCGCGTCCACGATCCACGGCAGGTTGGTCGCTTTGCAGCGGCCATCGCGAACCGGACCGGCCACGCCAAACGCCGCCTTTTGCGGGCGCAGTTTCGCATCCAGCAGAAAGCGGCCCAGAATCTCGCCCAGCCCGGCGTGCTCGCGGCTAGGAAAACTTTGCGCGGCGACGGTCTCCAATCCATCGTTGAAAAAAGCGAGATTGGTTTTAGTTCCGCCGATGTCTCCGGCCAGAATCATACGGTTCCCTCGATCCGGGCGGCCAGAATCATTCCGACCCTCTCCAGTGGCGGCCATCGCGCTCCAGCAACTCGTCGGCTTCCTTGGGTCCCCACGATCCCGGCGCGTAGTTCGGAAAATTCCGCGGCGGCAGAGCTTTCCATACGTCCAGTATCGGATTCACCACCCTCCATCCGGCCTCCACCATGTCGGCGCGATGGAACAGCGTGGCGTCGGCGGTCATGCAGTCGTACAGCAAGCGCTCGTAACCAGTGGAGGGAGTAGCGCCGAAATAGTCGGTGTACTTGAAGGACATGTCCACCGATCCCAGGTGCATGATCGGTCCGGGAATCTTGGCCTGGAAACTCATGCTGATGCCCTCTTCCGGCTGAATTTGCAAGACCAGCGTATTGCGATGCAGCAGTTCCACCGGTGTGTCGCGGAACAAGGTGAACGGCGGACGCTTGAAATGGATGACCACTTCGGAAATCCGCTGGGTCAAGGATTTCCCGGTGCGCAAATAAAAAGGCACGCCGGCCCAACGCCAATTGTTGACCAACAGCCGCAAGGCCACGAAGGTTTCCACGGGCGAAGCCGGCGCAACGTTCTTCTCCCCGCGATAGCCCTTGTACTGGCCGCGCACGGTGCGGCTGAGAATGTCTTCGTCGCTGAGCGGCTGAATGGCGCGCAGGATTTTCACGCGCTCGTCGCGCACCGCGTCGGCCTGGAAGGAAATGGGAGGCTCCATGGCCACCAGCGCCAGCAACTGGAACATGTGATTCTGTACCATATCGCGCAGGGCCCCGGCGGTCTCGTAGTAATTGCCGCGGCCTTCCACGCCCACCGTTTCGGCTACCGTGATCTGCACGCTGTCGATGTAGCGGCGATTCCAGATAGGCTCGAAAATTCCGTTGGCAAAACGTAAAGCCATGATGTTCTGCACGGTTTCCTTGCCCAGGTAGTGATCGATGCGATAGATCTGGCTTTCGTCTAAAACCTTGGCCAGGTCGCGATTCAGCGCCTGGGCCGACGCCAGATCGGTGCCGAACGGCTTTTCCACCACTACGCGCCGCCACTGGCCGCTCTCCTCGCCGACCAGTCCGGCCGCGCCCAACTGATTGGCCACTTCCGCGAACACGGAGGGCGGCGTGGAAAGATAGTGAAGATAGTTGCCGCGGGTGCCGCATTCCTTGTCGGCCAGCGCCAGCGCTTCCTTCAAGCGCTGATACCCGGCCGGATCTTCGAACGTGCTGCCGACGTAGTAGATGCGCTTGAGGAGCCAATCCCACAAGTTGGAGTCCAGCTTGGCGGTGGCGAACTTGGGCATCTCTTCGGCCAACTCCGCGCGAAATTGCTCGGTAGTCATGGGGCGGCGAGCAAAGCCCACCACCGCGAATTGTTTGGAGAGCAAACCCTGCTGAGCCAAGTTGTAGAGCGCGGGAATCAGTTTGCGCTTGGTTAAATCGCCGGCCGCGCCGAAGATGACCATGGCGCAAGGATCGGCCACGCGGCCTTTCGCTTCCTGTGGGGTGTCCATTCTTCCTCCATTAGCGTTCGCTCAGGGCGTTGTATGTTCCGCCTCAGGCATTGTAAGTTCCAGACGACACCCGGCCACCTTTGCCGGTCCAGTTAGTGTGGAAGAACTGCTGGCGCGGTTTGTTGACGCGCTCGTACGTGTGGGCGCCGAAGTAGTCGCGCAGAGCCTGCAGCAAATTGGCGGGCAACCGCTCGGTGCGAATGCCGTCATAGAATGCCAGCGCGGTGGAGAAGGCCGGCGTGGGCACGCCGAGTTCAACGGCCTTGACCACGGCGCGACGCCAGCCGCCTTGATACTTGGTCAGCGTGTCGCGGAAGAAGTCGTTGACCAATAGGTTGGAGAGCGCCGGATTCTTGTCGTAGGCATCCTTGATCTTGCCGAGGAACCGGCTGCGGATGATACAGCCGCCGCGCCACATCAAGGCGATGCCGCCCATGTTCAGGTTCCAGCCCTCTTCCTTGGCCGCCTCGCGAAGCAACATGTAGCCTTGGGCGTAGGAGATGAGCTTGGAACAATACAGCGCCTGGCGGACATCTTCGATGAACGCCTTACGGTCCACGCTGCCCGCCGCCGGAGCGGCGACGCCCTTGAGGACCTTGGAAATCTCCACGCGTTCTTCCTTACGCGCCGATAGCGCGCGAGCGAAAACAGCCTCGCCGATCAGGGTGACCGGCGTGCCGGTGTCGAGGGCGCTGATACACGTCCATTTGCCGGTGCCCTTTTGTCCGGCCGTGTCCAAAATCTTGTCGACCATCGGCACGCCGTCCTCATCGCGGAAAGCGAAAATATCGCTGGTGATCTCGATCAGGTAGCTGTCCAACTCGCCCTTGTTCCACTCCGCGAAAATGTTATGCAGATCGTCGGCCGACGGCGCCAGGGCCGTCTTCATCAGGTGATATCCTTCGCAGATCAACTGCATGTCTCCGTACTCAATGCCGTTGTGGACCATCTTGACATAGTGTCCCGCGCCGTTCTCGCCCACCCAATCGCAGCACGGCGCACCATCCACCTTGGCGGCGATGGCCTGGAAAATCTCTTTGACATGGGGCCACGCGGCCGGATTGCCGCCGGGCATGATGGAAGGGCCGTGGCGCGCGCCTTCTTCGCCGCCGGAAACGCCGCTGCCGACGAACAGGATGCCCTTAGCGGCCAGATCCTTGGTGCGGCGATTGGAGTCCGGATAGTGCGAGTTGCCGCCATCGATGATGATGTCGCCCTCTTCGAGATGCGGCGCCAACTGCTCAATCATGCTGTTCGACCGTGTCGCCGGCCTTGACCATCAACATGACCCGGCGCGGACGCTTAAGCATGGCCGCAAACTCCGCCAGGTTGTGGGCGCCGACCACCTTGGTGCCTTTGGCCTCGTTGGTGAGGAAGTCGTCGACCTTCGAAACGGTGCGATTGAAAACGGCCACCTTGTAGCCGTGGTCGTTCATATTGAGGACCAGATTCTGGCCCATGACAGCAAGTCCGATGAGACCAATGTCGCAGTTTGCCTCGGGCATAAGGCTCCTTTTATAATTACCGGTAAGACCGAATCGCGAAACCAAATCTTACCACAGCATCTCGGGCCGGAAACGAGCCGCGACAGTAAGAAGTCCCGGAAACATGATCCCGGAGGGATCGCCGCATGTAGCCGGTGGTGGAGCGGGGTTGGCGACACCACCGGGAACAGGCGGGGATTCGGAACCCCGGAGGGGTTCCAGCATGCCTTTCGCGCCGAGATGTTCAAAAAGCGCTGGTGCCCCTGCCGGGGCACGGCTTTTCTTTCTGAATGTCCGGTCGTTTCGCAAAATGCGCTCAACCACCGGCTACATGCGGCGATCCCTCCGGGATCAAAATACCCAGACGAAATACTCCGAGTTCCGTCCGCGGTTGCTCAATGGACATTCATTCACAGCTTCTCCGGGATTCCGGCTTTTTGTTGTGCGGCTCATAGCGCCTGTCCCACCGCCGCGCGCAATGCTTCCAATCCCGCTTTCACATCCGGTCCCAGATGCACGCGCAACGCGCGGCGTCCGCGCTCCACCAGCACTTCAAAGTCGCCGCGCGCTTGCGCGGCTTTCACCGCGCCGAAAGTGTACTTCTGGCCCGGGACCGGCAGGTTTACATCGTCGTCGTGGGTGATTTGCAGAAACACGCCGCTGTTGGGACCACCTTTGTAAGCCTGCCCTGTGGAATGCAGGAATCGCGGGCCGAAGCCCAGACACGTGGCCACGCGCTTGGCGTCGCGCACGCGATGGCGCATTTCTTGCAGCAGCGCCAGATGCGCCTGGTTCATTTGCAGATAGGCCGAGAGGCAGAAATAGTCGCCCGCGCTCAGCCTGGCCAGGTGCGCGCGCAGATAATCCACAAGTGTCTTGTTGCCGGCGCCATCCAGGCGAAGTTCGCCTCCCGATTCGCCGGCCAGCGCCGCGGCGTTTTTTGCGTCGGTGAAAAGTTTGATGCCGTCCTGGTCGAAGATCGGCTTCTCCGCGGGCAGCGAGCCGGTGTTTTCGTACTCGGTGGTCAGCTTCTTGGTGGCGATCTTGCTGGCTTCCACGTCCGGCTGATTGAACGCGTTGATGCCGATCACCGCGCCGGCCACCGCCGTGGCGATTTCCCAGCGGAAAAACTCCTGTCCCAGATTGTAGACTCCCGGCACGCGGATGCGCACCACCGGATGTCCCGCCGCTTCCAGCACCGCGACCGCAGCATCCTGCGCGGCATCCGGAGCCGTCTCCAGACGCAAGTACACGAACAAGCGATCCGCGCCGTATACACCGGGGGCCCCAAACGCTCCAGGTCCACGGGAACAATTCCCTTGCCAACCTTGCCGGTGGACTCCGCCAGCAACTGCTCCAGCCACGCTCCCAAATCGCCGATGCCCGGCGAGGCAACCAGGGTGACCTTGTCGCGCCCCTGGCGCGCGCAAACTCCCATGATCGTTCCCAGCACCACGCCGGGATTCTCCTCCGGCGGCACGCAGGAGGCGCACCCGTGAACCATCTCCGCGGCGGCATCCAGGAAGGTCTGAACATCCAGACCCATCACCGCCGCCGGAATCATGCCGAAGTTCGACAGCGCCGAATAGCGGCCTCCAATACTGGGCAGTCCGAAAAAGATGAACCGGAACAGGTCGTCTTCCGCCACCTGCTGCATCTTCGATCCGGGATCGGTGATGGCGATGAATCTTCCGCCCACCCAGTGGCTGTATTCTCCAGCGGCCTCCTGCGGCGCCGCGGCCAACGCCAGGCGAATACGCTCGAAGAAATACTGCTTGAAAATATTCGGCTCCAGGGTGCTGCCCGACTTGCTGGAGACGATGCAAATCGTCTTCGTCAAATCCACTTTGTGCTCGAACTCCAGCACCTGCGCGGGATCGGTGGAATCGAGCACGTGCAGTTCAGGAAACCCGGGGATCTTGCCGAAGGTCATTTTCAGCACTTCGGGACAAAGGCTGGATCCGCCCATGCCCAGCAACAAGACGTGTTGAAATCCGGCGCGGCGGATGTCTTCCACGACGCCCTGAAATTGCGCGGCGTTTTCCATTTGCGCTTCCACGATTCCCAACCAGCCCAGCCATTTCGATTCGTCGTCGCCGCTCCACAGCCAGGCGTCGCCCGCCCACAAGCGGCGGACTTTGCCGTTGACGCGCCAGTCTTCCAGCGTAGCTTTCACTTGCGCGGCGATGGCCTGGGGCAGTTGGTAGGTTTGCAGTTCGGCATCGCCATGGAGAAGGGCCTGGCGTTTCTTCGCCACCGCGGCCAGCAGTTTATCGAAGGCTTCGGCGAACAACTGCACGCCATCCGCCACAAGTTTAGCGGTCACCTCGGTCATGGAAATGCCGGCCTTTTCCAGTTGGCGCATGGTCTCCCGCGCGCCCTCCAGATTCTCCTGGAGGCTGGCGCGGGCCACGCCGTGGGCCCGGAAGGCGTCGAAGGTGGCGGCGGGAATCGTGTTCACGGTGTCGGGACCGATCAGTTCCTCCACGTAAATCACGTCGCGATAGGCGGGGTTCTTGGTTCCGGTGGATGCCCACAACAGACGCTGCGTCTGGGCGCCCTGGGCGGCCAGCGCCTTCCAGCGCGAGCCGGCGGTCAATTCCTGGTAGAGGGCGTAGGCAACCCGGGCGTTGGCAATGGCCACTTTACCGATCACCGCGCTCAACAGCGCGCGCTCGCTCGAGTCGGCGGCGTCTTTCAGACGCTTCTCCGCGATCGAATCAACCGAGCTGTCAATGCGGCTGACGAAGAAGCTGGCCACGCTGGCCACTCGTGAAACATCACCGCCGCGCGCCGCAAAATCTTCCAAGCCGCCCATGTAGGCGTCCACCACCGCCTGGTAGGCCGCCACGCTGAACAGTAGCGTAACGTTCACGTTGATCCCTTCGCCGATCAGCGCGCGTACCGCGGGAATGCCTGCCGCGGTCCCAGGGACTTTGATCATCACGTTGCGGCGGTCCACGCGGCTCCACAGGCGGTGCGCTTCCTCGATGGTCCCGGGCGTGTCGTTGGCCAGGTACGGCGACACTTCCAGGCTGACGTAGCCGTCGCGGCCATTCGTCTCGCTGTAGACGGAATGCAGCACTTCGGCGGCGGCCTGGATATCGGCGATGGCCAGGGTCTCGTACAGCCCTTTGGCGTCCATGTCGCCGCGGTCTAAGGTTTCGCGCAGCGCGGCGTTGTAGTCGGTGGATCCGGCAATGGCTTTCTCGAAGATCGCGGGATTCGAGGTGACCCCCTTCAGCCCGTCCTTCTCGACGAAGCCGCGCAGTTCACCGGAAGTGATCAGGCTGCGCCGGATATTGTCGTACCAGGGACTTTGGCCGTATTGGCCTAACTCCACAAGAGGATTCACCGCGATAGCTGGGTTCGTCATTTGATTTTGTCCCGTTCGTCTGCCACAGGAGCGCAGGCCTCCGGCCTGTTCACAGTAGCGCAGGCCTCCGGCCTGTTCTTTTTGGCTGAGAAAAGAACAGGCTGGGCCCGGAGGGCGCCCCCTGCGCTACTGGGATTCATTGTCACGGCTGGGTTCGTCATTTTGTTGGCCCCGTTGTTTTTGTCCGTTGTTATTCTTTCAGAAAACGGCGTTCGATCGCCAGGACCTTGCCCAAACGGCGCGCATGGCGCTCTTCGCCAGTATATCGAGCCGCGAGGAAGGTTCGCACGATTTCGCGCGCCGGTTCTTCCCCGACGATCCGCGCGCCCAGGCAGATCACGTTCATATCGTCATGCTCCACCCCTTGATGAGCGGAGTAATGATCGTGGCACAGTCCCGCGCGAATGCCGGGGAATTTGTTGGCCGCCACACACACGCCCACGCCCGATCCGCAAACCAACACACCGCGCTCGGCCTGCCCGCCGCGCACGGCGTCGCAAACCAATTCCGCAAAATCCGGATAGTCGGATGGCGTGGCGTCGCAAGCGCCCAGATCCGTTACCTGGTGCCCATCGGCGCGCAGGTCGCCGGCGATTCTTTCTTTCAGACCGAACCCGGCGTGGTCCCCGCCTATGGCGATTTTCATTTGGCCCTCAGCAGTTTCTTGGCTTCTTCCACCACGCGATCGGTGGTAAAGCCGAACTTCTTGAGCAACTCCTTCAGTGGTGCGGAGGCGCCGAAGGTGTGCATTCCGATGTTCGCTCCTTGCGTCCCGGTGTAACGCCGCCATCCGAACGTGGAGGCCTGTTCCACGGAGAGTCGCGCGGTGACCGCGGAAGGCAGGACGCTTTCGCGATACTCTTCGCTCTGCTGCTCGAACAATTCCCAGCATGGCATGGAGACCACGCGGGCGGCGATGCCGTCCGCCTTCAGCTTTTCGTAGGCCTCGACGCAAAGATAGACTTCGCTGCCGCTGGCCATCAGGATCACCTGCGGCTTGCCGCCCGGCGCGTCGGCCAACACGTAAGCGCCTCGCGCCGCGCCCGCAGCCGCGGCGTATTTCGCGCGATCCAGAACCGGCAGCGCCTGGCGGCTCAGAATCACGGTCACCGGTTCGTGACGCACTTGCATGATCACGCGCCAGCACTCCGCCACTTCGTTGGCGTCCGCCGGACGGAAGTTGTGCAAGCCGGGAACGGCCCGCAACGACGGCAGTTGCTCGATCGGCTGATGCGTGGGACCATCCTCTCCGACGCCGATGGAATCGTGCGTAAAGACGTAGATCACGGGAATTTCCATGATCGCCGCCAGGCGGATGCCGGGACGCGAGTAGTCGCTGAAAATCAGGAATCCCGAGCCGAACGGCCGTACTTTGCTGAGCGAAAGCCCGTTCAGAATCGAAGCCATGGCGTTCTCGCGAATTCCGAAATGAAAATTGCGCCCGCCATAGCTGCCTGCTTCGAAGTCGCCCGCTCCATCGAAGGTCAGGCGCGTCTTGGTGGACGGCGCCAGGTCCGCCGCGCCGCCGATCAACCAAGGCACGTTCTTGGCGATCGCATTCAGCACTTTTGCCGAGGCATCGCGTCCGGCCATACCCTTGGGATCGGCGGGAAAGGTGGGGATATCGCGATCCCATCCGTCGGGAAGCCGGCGGTGCTGCATCTTGTAGAGATGATCGGCGGCTTGCGGATGTTGCGCCTTATATTGCTCGAACGTGGCCATCCAGGCCGTCCGTAAATCGCGGCCGCGTTTGCCGATGCCGCTATCAAAATGTTCGCGCACGCCGTCGGGCACCAGGAATTTGGCGTCTTCCGGCCAGCCGTATCCAAGTTTGGTGCGGCGGATTTCTTCTTCTCCCAACGGCTCGCCGTGCGCGGCGTGGGAATCCTGCTTGGTGGGCGCGCCATAACCGATGTGGCTGTCCACGATGATCAACGTGGGACGATCATTGGTGGATGCGAAGGTGTGGAAGGCACGCGCCAGCATGTCTAAATCGTTGGCGTCGCCCACGCGCAGCACGTTCCAGTTGTATCCCAAGAAGCGCGTGGCCACATCTTCGGAAAACGCCAGCGCCGTGCTGCCCTCAATGGTGATGTGATTGTTATCGTAGATCCAGCACAGGTTGGAAAGCTTCAAATGTCCGGCCAACGAAGCGGCCTCGTGCGAGAGACCTTCCATCATGTCGCCGTCGCCGCACATGGCGTAGGTGTTGTAGTCGAACATGGTAAAGCCCGGACGATTGAACTGCTCGGCCATCCAGCGCGCGGCGATGGCCATGCCCACGCTGGTGGCCACGCCCTGCCCCAGCGGTCCGGTGGTGGTTTCCACTCCGGAGGTCCAGCGATATTCGGGATGCCCGGGACATTTGCTGTCGAGTTGCCGGAAGTGCTTGATATCGTCCAGCGACACGGAAACTGCGCCGATCTGTTCGTACTGCGCGTTCACCGCCTTCACGCCCGTCAGATGGAGCATCGAGTAGAGCAGCATCGAAGCGTGTCCGATGGAAAGCACGAAGCGGTCGCGATTCGGCCAGATGGGATCGTCGGGATCGAAGCGCAGGTAGTTCTGCCATAAGCAGTAGGCCACCGGCGCCATGGCCATCGGTGTTCCAGGATGTCCGGAGTTGGCCGCTTGCACGGCGTCCATGGAGAGCGTCCGGATGGTGTTGACGCAGAGTTGGTCGAGGGGGTTAGGTGTGGCCATGAAGACCCATTGTCTCTCAAATGGGCGGGAATTGGAAAGGGGCTGGTATGGAGGGTGGTGTCTCAGTTTGCAATCAGCCGGTGGCGTCCGCTTCGCGGACGCCCAGCCATCTAGGCTAGTTGCAAACTGAGACACCACCGTATGGAGTGCGATGGAGTGAGGCGACCCGATGCAGGCCCGAGCCGATAGGCCCGAGGCCCGAGCAGGAATAAGGTCTTGACTCGGAACTCGGGCCTCGTGGCTCGGACCTGCAAGGCGGCATCAGGCCGCCAGTTGCGGGAGCATCAAGGGCGGGTTGTCAGCAAACGGACGCTGTTGCGCACCTCCCACCCTCAGGCCGATCCCTTTTTTCCCCTCGTAGTTTGGATACAATTGTTCCTGCGATCAGAGAGGTTGGGGGCCAACCCTGATGAAGCTGGGAATGAATGGGCCGTTGAGTGGAACGCGGAGGGAACTCAGAATGTTTCATCTGCATATCTTGATCCCGGCAGGGATCGATAGAGGCCCACGAGGCCGGCCACGGGATACGAGCCGTGAACATCGCGGCCTCACTCTGGAAGAGATGGCCAAGGCGTCGCGCCCGATGATTGCCACCATTGAGGCCAGAAATAAGAGAGGTGGAATCGCGACGTTGAAGAAGCTCGCCGGGGCGCTGGGGGCCGATCTGGACCACCTGGCCTAACCGGATGGACGGGACAGGGGCTTCCAGGAATTAATGGTCAAGTTCAGTTTGACTTTTTTCCAGAGCCTTGCGCATACGTTTTTGATCGCTTCGTAGGACGTTTTTGGCTTTGCGCGAGATCGATCAACAAACGGAGCGCGTGGTTCACCGACTCGTCGCCCAGGCCGCCCCCTTTTCCCCCTTTTCCCTGGAAATCGGCCGGGGCGGCATGGGTGTGATCTCGCCCGCCGCGCAGGCTGAACATGACCGACTAGCGGCCTATTGGACTTGATCTGACCATGGTCATTTGATGTAGAATGACGTTATGACAACCGTCTCTGTGTCCGAGTTCAAGGCCACCTGTTTAGCTCTGCTGGAGCGCGTTCGGAAATCGGGCCGGCCGATCACGGTGACAAAGCGCGGAAAGCCCGTTGCCCAGGTTGTCGCCATTCACGCATCCCCGCGCGGTAAGCGAAAGATTTTGGGTTACATGAGGGGAACCGGCCGGATCGTCGGCGATATCGAATCGCCGGCTTCCGATCCCCAGGATTGGGAGGTGCTGCGCGGTTGAAATACCTCCTCGATACGCAAATTTGGCTCTGGTTGGCCTTGGATCCCCAGAAGTTACGCCGCGAGGTTGCGGAGTGCCTGGTAAACCCCGACAACGAGCTATGGCTTTCGCCGGTCAGCGTCTGGGAAGTGCTGTTGCTGGCCGAAAAAGGACGAATCGAGATTGGAGATTCCGTCGCTTGGGTACGCCGGGCGTTGGATGGGCAGCGGTTTCGCGAAGCGCGTTTGAGCCACGAGATCGCGATGGAAAGCCGGCGACTCGACGTGCCTCATCAGGATCCCGCCGATCGCTTCATCGCCGCCACGGCCATCGTCCAGGGGTTGACGCTGATTACTTCGGATCAACATCTGCTCGCTTGCAAGGCCGTTCCCACGCTCTCGAACCGGTTGTAGCGATCAACGTCGGCCCGGCGCATGCGCCGCGGGCGTCGAAGCAAGCTTCGCGTCAAAAGCGGTAGCAAGCTACCGCACTCCAAATGCTTGGCTCCCGCCTACCCGTTGCAGTAGCATCTGTCCACTTGACTGGCGAAACCATTTCGCACTACCGCGTCCTTCGGGAAATCGGCCCGGGGGGCATGGGTGTGGTCTTCGAGGCCGAGGATTTGAACCTCGGTCAACGTGTGGAGTGGATTCCAACAATCCGGAATGGAAATTGGTGCGCTTCGGAACAGCGGGACTTTCAAATTTGCGGGGGAACTGCCCGGACAGCCTGACGTCCGTAGTCGTTCTAGCAAGTGATGCCTTTTCGGAATGACGGCGCGAATGGAAAAATAGGCGACGCAGATCAGGCTGTCCCGGCCCTCCGGCCCTTCCCGTTCCTTCCCCCCAGCCGGTCCCAAAAACCCGCAGGTTGCATTTTGTTCGGCGCACGTGTAAAGTCGAAAAGAGTGGACCGATGGCGACAAACCTGCCGATCAGCGAGTATCTGGAAATTCGGGATGGCGGCTACTACCTGGCGGGAACCCGGGTAGGCCTGGACATTCTCGTGCACGACTTTCGCGCGGGCAAGTCGCCGGAGACGATTCTAGGCTCTTATCCATCCATCGGAACACTCGCCAAAGTGTATGGGGCCGTCACCTTTATCCTGGAGCACCCCGAAGCTGTTGAGTCTTATCTTCGAGACCAAGAGGCGCTCTGGAACGAGCTCCGCCAAAAGAACCCGATACCTGACGAGATGCTCGACCGATTCCTCCGTGCGCAGGAGGATCGCGCGCCACGGTCGGCTTGAAAATCCGATTTCAAGCTGACGCCGACTTGGACCCTGATATCGGGAGAGGCCTCGTCAGGCGGGAGCCTTCCATCGACTGGCGTACCGCGCTGGGCCATATCCCTGACAGAACCCTCGATCCGGCGGTGTTGGGCATGGCGGCGGATGCTGGCCGCGTGCTGGTCTCTCGCGATGCCCGAACCCTCCCGCGCCACTTTGCCGCGTTCATCGCCGCCCGCCAGTCGCCTGGGATCATCTTGATTCCTTCTGGAACCGCCATCGGCACTGCCATCGAGCGCCTGCTCATTGCGTGGCTAACCTGGAATGCGGAGGAGATCGAAAACCAGGATTCGATGGCTGCCGAGCTCAATGCCGCGGGACGATTCTGAATGACCACAGGGAGGGGGAAACGCGGGGGCAGCCTGAACTTGACGATTTACTTCTTCGCCAATACATCTGCACGGTCAATGTGCCAGCGCTCTAGCCGGCGGGTGTCTCTTCTTCCCGGCCGCGGAGGACGTAGCGCACCGTCGGCGTGACGATCAGCGATAGAACCATGGACGCCTGTAATCCGCCGATCGCGGAATCGCCAACGGTTGCAGCATCTGCGAGCCAGCCCCCCGTTAAGCTGTCTTGTCCTTGCTAAGATGAAATCGTCAAGTTCAGGCCGACCCCGCCTCCCCAGAAGGCAACCGCACGCGTCGGTGTGCTACAACCCTGCCGGCTGGTAGTTCTCGCCGCTGTGAGACAAGAGGTCGTCAGAAATAAACTGCTAAATCCTGCTCTCCCTGCTGCGGTTACGGAGCGCGGCAAACCCACGACCGGGTATAATCGGTAAGGAGGCCCTTGATGGATACACTGGTTGAAACACTGGACGCCAGGCTGCGCCAATGGAAGCCTGAAACCGCGACAGAGGTGCGCGAAAAGGTCACCGAGATCATCGCTCTGGCCGACCAAGGGGCCCTGGATCTGCTGCGATCACGCAGCATCGAGCAAGAAGTATTGGACACCCTTGATGAACACTCAGCCCGGTGAAGTCTGGCTCGCCGACCTGGGATTGGCGGCGAAGACGCGCCCCGTCGTCATCGTCTCCCGTCATGATCCCGACCCGCCCCGCGCCTTGGTTCTCTATGTTCCCCTCACGACCCAGAATCGAAACAGCACCTATGAGGTGCCAATTCCACGACTCGGGTTTCTTGATCGCGAATCCGTAGCGAACGTTCAGGGATTAGGTTCCTGACCAAAGTGCGGCTGGAGCGAAAACTCGGCAAGCTTCCGGATGGAGTCGTGGACCACATTAGGCGCGCGCTGGTGCTTGCGCTCGATCTCGCACACGTGGATTCTTGAGAGAAGGATGAACTGTAATCGATCAAATCACGGCCGGGAACCGGGGCCAGCTTGGATGGGGCGGGTTGTTTTTGTGCATCATTTCAGCAATGTGTCTCTCAACAAATGAATCCTTCCCGTCCAGGCTGTTTGACACCGTTTTCCTTATAAAGAAAGGCTTTCACTTGTCCCCGCATTCCCTTTACGCACGGCGCAACCGCCGCGCCAGCGCTGCCAGCCCCGCGCCCAGCAAGAGCAGCGTTGCCGGCTCGGGAACCGAGGCCGGTTCGGCGTTCGGAGTCAGGAGGTATGCGTGGGTATCGCCGTTGATGGTAGTTCCAAACCCGGTAATCTGTCCCGCGTCGTTGATGCCGTATGCATCTTGAAGAGACGAAAAGTCGGAACCGGCAACGAAGTCGCTTAGATTGATTATGGAACTGCCATTATAGAGAAACGCATGTTCCGCACCAGAATTAAAACCGGCTTGGTAGTAGCCCACTACTTCGCCGGAGTCGTTGATACCATGCGGATGGCTGGTCATTCCCGGCAGCAGCGCGCCTAAGTCGAACATGGAGCTGCCGTTGTAAAGAAACGCATGTATCGCACCATCACCGGTCGTAAGCGACTCGCCCACGACCTCGCCGGAGGCGTTGATGGCCACTCCACCGCTGACGGTCCCCCCCAGCGTTCCTAGGTCTGCCATGGAGTTGCCGTTGTAGAGAAACGCATGGCCCGGACTACTACCGGTCGCCGAGCTGCCCGTGATCTCGCCCGAGACGTTGATCGAGTTTCCATCACTGGTGGCTCCCCCGAGCGTCCCTAGGTCCACCA
>CAVVEL010000024.1:0-23126 GCA_963747095.1 Terriglobia bacterium | reverse complement strand
CAAACTTCTTCTCATTCCGGCTTTCAGACCGAGTCCACTTTCCTGCTTCCCAAGGGGTATCTGGACCAGCATGGCGTGCTGCACCGGCGCGGCGTGATGCGGTTGGCGACGGCGGCAGACGAACTTCTGCCGCTGCGTGATCCGAGGGTGCAGCAGAACCCGGCGTATCTGGCGATCATCGTGCTGGCCCGCGTGATCGTCAAGCTCGGTGAGTGCCCTCCATCGACACCAGGATCATCGAGGGCCGTTCGCTTCCGATCTGGACTACCTGCAGCGCACCTACGAGACCATCAACGGCGACGGCGAGCCGGATGCCACTCCCGCGGCCCCGCTTCCGGTTAACGGCGAAATGGCCGGCGCGGCTCGGGGGTTCCGCGCCGTGGGGGAATCCTGAGGGCCTATCCAGAGCGCCAGTTACGCGAGGAGATGGCCTTCATCGCTTATCACTTTCACTGGGGACCGCATGACTTACTTAACCTCGAACACGGCGAACGCCGCCATTGGTGCCGCGAGATTTCGCGTATTAACCGCACGCTCGACGGTGCTCCCGACAATCCGTTCGACAACCTTTAGGAGCCGATCGTGAGCCGCAGCGACCCGTATCGCGGATTCCGCTTCCGTGTGGAGTTCGATCATGTCATGCACGGCGGATTCAGCCGGGTTAAGAGTCTGGTCCGTGAAACGAAAATCGAATCGCACCGCGAGGGTGGAGTGAACGATTACGAGCACAAGCTGATCACCATGACTGCTTACGGAAATCTGATTCTCGAGCGCGGCCTGGTGGACGACTACTCGTGGTCCTGGCACGACGATGTGGTGGAAGGCACTGTCACCCGGCGCACGCTCACGGTTGCGCTGCACGATGAAGCCGATCAGGAAGTCTGGCGATGGCTGGTGGAGCGCGCGTTCCCGGTGAAGTGGTCGGGAACGGATCTGGACGCGGCGCCGGCCAGGTCGTTGTCGAAAGCGTGGAGTTCGCGCACGAAGGGATTCGAAAGGGATGACAGCCCGATTCCGCATTCGCCCTCGCATCTGGACCACCGGCGGAGCGGTGCGGACGCCATGGTTATGGACTCCGCTTGCGCTGATTTTCCGGAAACGGCGCCTCATGCCACGGCCTGCTCCGGCCAGTCCCGCCGGGCTGCCCCAGGCCATCCACCCGGTCTCCTTCTTCGCGCGGCATCTGCACTATCACACGCAGGAAGGGCACGAATTTTGCCGCGCGGGGAAATGCGCGAGACTGTCGTGCGTGAGCAATCGCGAGTCGCGGCGCCGAACGGAACGGAGTCCGCGCGGCCCGCTTCCGCCAACCCCGTCCCGCCTTTGCATCCCCGCGAGCGCGCCACGGATACGCGGCTCCGCCTCCGCGTGATGCAGGACGTGGCGCATGTGAACACGCGCATTCTTCGCATCGAACGTATCGCCGGCGAAACTGAGGTGACCCGGCTGAAGCGGCAGGCGGCGCCCGCCGTGGAAGCGATAGTCGCGGCGGCCAAAAGGCAGTTCCGGACACGGCCACCGGCGTGGCCAGCCGCAGCCGATCGCGTGTCCGCCCCGCGCGTCCGTTTCATCGAACGGACCGCGGAGACGCGTATGGAACCGCCGCAATCGAAAGCGGCGCGCGAAACGCCGCGTCGATGGCGCGCCGCGGAACCGCCTCGCGTCACGGAAACTCACGCCGCCTTCGGGGCTCCGCTTCCGGCGCAACAGGTGTGGCGCGTGCAACAGCCGCCTCGCGACCAGGCTGTCGAAACCATGCGAACGCCCTCCGCGGCAATGGCCCAGGCCTCGCCGACGCTTTCGATGTCCGCCGCGGCTCCGGCGCCGCGCGGCTTTGTTGCACCTCATCCGGCCGCGCGCTCTCTCGAAGGGCCGGAAATCGATCGACTGGCCGACAACGTCATGAAGCGAATCGAGCGCCGCGTGCGCATCGAGCGCGAACGCCGGGGAAGGTGAGGAGACCGTCGTGAAGCTCGAAAAAGCCGTTATCGAAGTGCTCGACGGGTCCAATAGCGGCGCCCGCTATCCCGTGCTCTTCAACCCGTTCGAATACTCCCTTGAGCGCAGCATCGGCTATAAGGCGACGGCGATTCCCGGCCTCGGCGGGCCGCTGCTCCAGTTCATCAACGGCGACGCCGAAGTCCTCACCATGGAACTGTTCGTCGACGATTACACCGACGCGCCCCCCGACGGCAAATCGGTCAGCGACCGCATGGACGACATTGCGCAGTTGCTCCAGATCGATCAGCAGTTGCATGCCCCGCCGCCGGTGCGCTTTGTGTGGGGAAAGCTGGCGTTCAAAGCGCTCCTCGAAAAGCTCTCGCGCAAGATCACGCTTTTCCGCCCGGATGGAATGCCTGCCCGGGCCACGCTCAATGTCTCGTTCCGCGAGTATCAGACTCTGCGGAGGGTGAACAATCCATGCCTCGAATTGGCCGACAAAACCAAGCGAGAGTGGTCGTCGGCAATGACAGCCTTTGGGCGATGGCGGGGCGCGAATACGGAGATGTGACGCTCTGGGAAAAGATCGCGCAAGACATCCACAATGACCTGGATGACCCGCGCGTACATCCAGCCCGGCGATTGGGTGATCGTACCCGCATTGGAGCCTGCAAATGGATCTGACGGACTTGACTGACACCTACGGGAATTTCTACGCGCCGTCTTTCCTGGTGACGGTGGGGGCCAGTCGCTGACCGACAACCTCGGCCTCGCCGTGCCGCAGGTCGAAGTAGACCTGACGCTGGGCGCGGCGGGACGCTTCAGTTTTACCATCGCCAACGCTTATCACATTCAGCAGCGCGATTTTGTCACAACCTATGGCCAGCGGGTGTTCGAACTGTTGAAATTCGGCGCGGCGGTCGAAGTCGCCATGGGTTATGGCGATTATTCGCGGCTTCCCATGTTGATTAACGGCATCATCACGGAGGTCACCACCGGCTTTGCGGAGGGCGGCGCGCCCGAACTCACTGTCGCCGGGTATGATGCCATGTTTCCGCTCACTCTCGGCAAGCGGTCGCGCAGCTGGAAAAACACCACGGACAGCGCAGTCATTGCCAAACTGGCTGGCGAGTACGGACTCAATCCGGATATTCAAAGCACCCAGGAAACCCACGCGCAGATCGAACAAAACCAGGAAAGCGACTTCGATCTCATGAAGAAGCTCGCCGACCGCAACCACTTCGAGTTCTATGTCTCCTCGCCGGCGACGCTGCGCTTCGGAGAAGCCAACGATAAAGGCGATGGCGTGGTAACGCTGCTGTGGGGACGGACTTTGCTCAGTTTCAAGCCCGAGGCCAATTTGGCGGCTCAGGTATCGCAGGTGGAAGTCTACGGCTGGGACCCGCAAAACAAGAAGGCTATCGTGGGTACGGCGGTTGCGGGCCAGGAATCCGGGCGCGACCCGCGCCGTCAGAGCGGCGGTGAGCGGCTAGCCGCCATCGTGCGTAATCCGCCGATCCTGCAGGTCCGCCAGCCCGTATTCACGGCGGCTGAAGCGCAACGCCGCGCCCAGGCCATCCTCGACGATCATGCCAAGCGCTTCCTGACGGGGGAAGCCGAAACCATCGGACTGCCCGATCTGATCCCCGACCGCAATATCAATCTGGGAAACCTGGGCGATCCGTTCTCCAAGACGTACTTCATTCAGGAAACGACCCACAAGATGGACAGCGGCGGCTACCGCACTCGCGTAAAGGTGAAGGAGAGTTCCTTATGAGCGTATGGGAAGCAACCGCGCCGAACGAAGTCACTCTCGAGGCCGGCGGACATGCCAAAGGAGTCGCCCCCGCCGTGGTGCGCGAAAACCAGGACGATAGCGGCCTCGCCCGCGTCAAAGTCAGCTATCCATGGCACAGCGAGCCGCAGGAGAGCTACTGGCCGGGTGACGACACCCATGGCCGGAAAGAACCGTGGCGTATACTTCCTTCCCGAAGTCGGCGACGAAGTGTTGGTGGCGTTCGAACGCGGCGACCTGCGATTTCCCTACGTCGTCGGCTCGCTGTGGAACGGGCAGGAGCAGTCGCCCCAGACGAATTCCGACGGCAAGAACGACGTCCGCTGCATCTTCTCGCGCAAAGGCCATAAGTTCACGTTCAATGACGGCTCGCAAGGCCTGGTGCAGCTCGAACTGAACGATGGCAAGAAGATCGCCATCAATGACACCGGCATTTCCATTGATGACGGACAGGGCAACACCATCTCGATCGATAGCGGCGGCGGCTCCATTTCGATTCAGGCGGCCGCGAGCGTGTCGATCAAGGCGCCGCAGGTTTCCATCGAAGCCAGCGGAACCATGAGCCTGAAGGCCGGGCCGAGCATGAGCCTGAACGCCGGAATCATCAATATCAACTGAGGAAACCATGGGACTACCAGCCGCGCGAGTTACCGATTCCACCAGTCACGGAACGCCGCTCTCTCCCGGGCCCGGCTGCCCGGTCGTGCTGATCAAAAGGACTTCCAGCCTGGCGGGTAGGAGCCGATTTTCACGCCTGTCCGCTCTTCAACGTTTTACAGCCGCACGTGGGCGGAACGGTGGCGGTGGGAAGCGTGACGGTCCGCATCGGCGGGCTGTTCGCCGCGCGGCAAGGAGACATCGTGATCGAAGCCGGTGGCCCCAATGCCATCGTAGCCGGCGAACCAACTGTGATGATCGGATGAGACAGATCATTCCCAATCCGCAGAAGGACTGGCTCGGCCGCGGCTGGGCTTATCCGGTGAACATCGATCCCACGACCGGCGGCATCGCCCTGGCGGCCTGATGAAACCGACATTCACCAGTCGATCCGCATCATTCTGGGCACGGCCCAGGGCGAGCGCGTCATGCGGCCCGACTTCGGTTGCGGCATCTACGACCTGGTTTTCGAGGCCATCGACTCTATGCTGATTACGCGCGTTCAGACCGCCGTGATGGATTCTCTAGTGACGTACGAGCCTCGCATCGAGGTGCTCAGTGTGGATGTCAATACGAGCCAGGCGTTGAACGGGTATCTCAAGTCAGGCTGCAATACCGCGTTCGCCTCACCAATCAAAAGGACAATCTGGTCTACCCGTTTTATTTCCGAGAGGGCGGGCCGTCCCAGGTGGAGGGAAGCCGCGGATGAGCAGCCTTGGCGAGCCCCGATCACTCGAGACCCGGCGCACGTCCGATCTGACCGCCGAACTGTTCACGCGCGCGAAAACATCGATGCCCGGGTGGCGGCCGGCCGACCCGGCTTCCGACCTCGCGGGCGCGCTGTTTGCCATAGCCGCGCGCTTCGAATCGGAAGTGGCGCAGCGTCTCGACAACGTGCCGCAGAAAATGTACCGCGGGTTCCTGCAGTGGCTGGGTGCGCGCGGGCTGGCGGCCCAGGCGGCGGAAATTCCGCTGGTCTTCAGTCTCACGCCGGGAGCGCAGAACTCCCAGCCGTTGCTGGCGCAGCACCCCATTCAGGCGCAGGCCACTCCTCCGCAGACCACGGGCGCTTCGCCGGCGCCCGATACCTTCGAAACCGAAAAAGACCTGATGATTGTTCCCGGTTCGCTCGCGGCGTTCATTGCCGCGGGTTTTCGCCAACGATGCCTTCTACCAGGCCCCCGCCGGATTCTCCGCGCTCCAGGCTCCGGTGCCGGGTCCGGATAGCTGGACAGTCGCCACTGCCGCGCCGGCCGGTTCGACCCAGATGCAGCTCACGCCGCCCACCGGTCTCGATTCGTCCACAACGCTCGTCATCGCGGGTGCGCTCTATCAGGTAACTCAGGCGCAGGGAGGTCTCGTTACGATTGACCCGCCGCTCGCGCAGGCGGTGCAGGTGAACGATCCGGTGACCCGCCTCGATCGTTCGCGCCCTTCGGCGGCGGCGTGCAGCGCAATCTGCAGGTGCACGCTGTGTACATCGGCAGCCAGTCGCTGCTGAACCTCCCACCAGCGCCACCATCGGCATCAACGGCATCAGTGATACGAGCATCTCCTGGTTCTACTGGGGGACGCAGGGAACCAGCCCCGCAATCGGGTGGCAGCCGTTGAGTGTGGTGACGGGCGCGTCGATCCTGACTCTCTCCAAGAATGCTGGCTCTGTCGACATCACGACTATCGGCGGACAGTCGAGCCGGTGGTTGAAGGGCACGGTGCCCGCTGGATCGCCGTTGTCGCTCTCGGTTTCGAGCATTACTCTGACCATCAACCCGACGGACTGCGGCAGCACGCCTGCCTGTCCGCCAGTTTCGCAACCGGGCTCGCCGCCAGCGACGCCCGTGGCGCTCGATGGCATGGCCAACACCACGCCGCTCGTGCTCAATGCGCCCTTCTATCCGCTGGGCCGCGAACCGCGCCTCTTCGATGCGTTTTATATCGGTTGTCCCGAGGCCTTTTCGAAGAGCAGCGCGTCGGTCAGCATCTGCTTCCAGGCACTGGACGGCACCGCCACATCCTTCAGCGCCGTGCAGGCGAGCACCGGGACGATCACGACGCCGGTGCTTTTCGGAATCGGGTCGGACGGCTTCCTGCATCGCATGCGGCCGGGGAGCAATCCTGGCGCGCCGATCGTCGTCAAGACGGCGGTCCGGCCGCCGCTGGATCAATCCGGCAGGGCATCGATGAACTCCGCGCCGGCTTCGCTGACTTGGCCGCAAGGCCGGCTGAGCATTTGCCCGCGCCAGAACGACTCGCTGGTGGCCGCAATCGCTGACAAGGATGTGTGGGCATGGTCCGAAGACCCCGAGCCCGATAAAAACGGGAAATGGTATTTCCTGGGAACGCCGTCGACGGATGCCGTCACGCCCCGAAATCCAAAGCTGGTACCGGCGGCGCTGCTGATGACGGACAACAATGCGATCCACGTCATCGCACTCATCAACGGAGCTCTTTATGAGGCTTCGCTGGCGCAGGGTTGGGAGACCGCTGGCATCGCGCCATGGACGAAGGTCACCGCGCCCGGCGCGCTCACGTGGTCGGTGATCGCGCCCGTCTTCGATCAGGCTTCGCAGTCGCTCAACGCCCCCTTCGGCAATGGGTGGATCGCGGTAGCCAACGATGGCACCGCTTTTCTGATCCAAGGGGTCAATGGCGCCACGTTGCTCAAGTCACTGCCCAAACTCTCGACGACTTCCCGGCCGCTGGCCATCCGGCCGGCAGGCCAGCCCCTGCTGCTGATCTCCGCCACGCCCGATGGCAAGGCGATGGACGCCTGGACGGTGGTCTACGACACGGTTACCGTGCCGCCCGCTCCGACGGAGGTGAAGCAGGTCCTGTCCGGCGATTCGCTGGATTGGACCGTCAGCCATCAAGACGGCCCGGGAGCGGTGTTCGCGACTAAGGACGCAGCAGGCACTCCCGTACTGGCGACGTGGTTCCCGAAAGCGGCGAAGGTTGCCGACCCGAACACCGCGTATTTCTCGCCGCCCGCTTCGGTCTTGACAGGCTCTCCGTCCGTGATTGAAGGCTTGGCCGTCGCCCCCGGCGCGAATGCCGGCATTCTCGCGTTTCCTTTCGATCCCAACGGTCTTACATCAACTTCGGTTTTCTCCAACAATCTCGCCACGGCCCTGGTAGTGGACAACGCGCCCGACTATCCCAAGGGTGGCGACATTCTTAAGGGTTAGAAACGGTGGGCGCAGGCACAAGGCCTATCTACTCGCCCAGCCAGCCACCAGCGTTGGCGGCAACCTGTACTGGCTCGAAATACCGGGTTCGCAGGCCAATAGCAATATCTCCGCCGCGGATGTGTACCGGCCAAACTCGACGACATTCCACGGCACCGTGGACCCCGCTACGCCTGATCAGCTTACCGTCGACGCCGCCGACACCACGAACACCTCAAATGGCCCTATCGCCGTGACCGTGAATGGCCAACTCTCATTTCACACCATCACGAGCCTCGCTGGCGGCGTCCTTACTGTGAAACCGAGAATCCGGGGCGCCGTCCTGCCTGGTCCGAACGCCGACTATCAGTACCTCACGGCAGTCAATATCACCCAAAAAGCCTTCTGCCGCTCATCAACCAGGCCCTTGCTACCGATTTCGATGCGGTAGTGAAATCCACCGGCGCGAATTTTCAAGGTGGTCAGCCGGCCCCCAATCCCTTGCTGTTCTCCGACCCACCTGCGCCTGCAACGGCCAGCTCCTATATCCTGAGGAACGTATGGACTCTCGGCCCAACGCAGGCGATGGCGCCGGGCGGCATAGCCTTCTCCCTACTAAAGAATGCGATCTTCGGCCCACTTATCTATCTGGCCGCTGGCGCTCCTGCCAACCCGGCGCTCTCCTGGGAGTATTTCGACGGCAACGCCTGGTGGAAGATCCCCACGGTGAACGATCAGACCTCGAACCTGCTGTTGACCGGCACAGTCAGTTTCTGCGTGCCCGCCGGGCTGCAGCAGACCGATGTCGCGGGGAAGAAGAGTTACTGGATTCGGGCTCGCCTGGTGGGCGGCGACTACGGGCAGGAAACAGTCACGGTGACAACCACGCCCGGATCGGGCGGCACCAGCACCCAGACCATCAACCGTTCGGACGCCGGCATCGATCCGCCGCTTATGGGATCTGTCAATCTCACCTACTCGATGTGCTGCGCGACCAATCCGGACTTCGTCCTCACTACTGACGGCGGAACTATGACCGACCAGACGGCGGTCAACAATTCCCAGGCGGCGCAGATTTCACTCTTTGTGCCTCTCAGCGCCTCGATTCCGTCCGCGGCCTCTGGACCCGCCCTCTATCTCGGCTTCGACGGCGCCATTCAGGGCGGCCCCATCAATCTTCTTTTCCTGGTGAAGGACCAGGATTTGGGCGCCGCCTACCCGCTGCAAGTCGACGTGCTGCGGGAGACCGGTTTTGCATCCCTGACGCCGGTGGATGGAACGCGCGGGCTCGGGGAGAGCGGCATCGTGTCGCTCTATATTCCCGACCTTCCGCCCATCGCCAACCTCTTCGGGTCGAGCCTTCGCTGGTTGCGCGTGCGGCCCAACGCTCTGCTCACAGGCAAGTGGACTCCCGAAATCTACAACGCGTACGTGAACGCAGTCAATGCGCTTGCATCGGAGACCCAGGAAAACGAAAAGCTGGGCTCTTCGGATGGGTCGCCCAGCCAGGTGGTCACGGTAGCACGGCCCCCCGTCTCGAAGGTAGTCTCGAGAGTTTGCGTCTCGAACCGCTGGGCGACGAAGAGGTGACGGCGCTTCAGGCGATTGATTCGAACAACGTTCTGACTGCGCCTGATGGCGAGCCGGTCGATCAGGCGCCGCCGTCCGCGACGCCGCCGCAGACTTGGGTGTTGTGGACCGAAGTCGACGCCATCGAAGCCCACGGCAAGACCGAGCGGGTTTACGAACTCGACAACGATAGCGGCAACATCACTTTCGGCGACGGCATTCACGGCATGATACCGCCTATCGGAACCGACTCGATCGTTGCCCGGAGTTACAAGAGGGGCGGCGGCGCAGGCGCGAATCTGGTCACGGCGTGGAGTTCGATCAATCTCATCAGTCCCATTGAAGCGTCGCGCAGGTAGTGACGCCCGATGGCGCGGCCGGCGGTTCCGATCCGCAAACCGCTGACGAAATCCTCCAGTTCGCGCCGGCGCTCGAGTACATGCGCGACCGCGCCCTCTCGCTACGCGATTTCGAAGTGCTGGCGGTCCAGTCCTCTCGCGATATCGCGCAAGCCCGCGCCTACATCCGGCTCTTCCGTCCAGCTTTCGGCCGTTACCCGCGACCCCAACCGCGTGCCCACTCAGGCGCAGTGGCGGGCATTGCTCACCTATCTCACCGACCGGTGCCCGCCATCGCTGGCCGCGCTCAACGGGATCGTCCCTGTTCCGCCTCGTCTCGTTCAGGTGCAACTCGCGCTGACCCTCGACATTGAATCGGTCGACGTCAGCGGCGCCGTTGCGCTCGCGGTCTCGGATGCGATCGTGGCATTGTTCGACCCGGCAACCGGCGGAACGATGGACAAGGCTGGCCGCTGGGACTTCTGCCCACCGGAATCGATATCGAGGCGGCCTTGGCGGATATAGCGGATCTGCTCGCCATCGAGAATGTGACTCTTACCCTCACCGCCAATGGCGCGGCAGTACAGAGCGCGCTTCCGAAAGATCTGCCCGTCGCGGCCCGGGTAACGTTCAGGTCTCGTTTAAGGTAACGCCGATCGAGGTGGGCGCATCCGACCGACGCTTTCGCTCAACGCTCTGACCTTCGAGCAACTCGTGGACCTGGGCCGGTCGATGATTCCCACCCTCGCGCCTAACTGGACCGATCAAAACATCCACGATCCCGGCATCATGCTGATGGAACTGGTCGCCTGGATCGCCGAGGCGCAGATGTATTCGATGGACCGTCTGCGCCGCGACGAACGCGCGGCGTACGCCGGTCTGCTCGGCGTTGAACCGCGCGGCCCGCTGCTGCCGAGGGATTATTATGGCCGGCCGATCCCGGCCCAGCCGCCGAAGGTTTCGTGGTCTTCAGAAGGGCGCTGCTATCGCGCCGGACCGTCCGATCGTGCCCACCTTCTTCGCGTCTTACAAGCTGCAGTTGACCGCAGCCACGCTGACGCGCGTCGAAACGCGCTACGCGGGACGGGCACCTCAACCACTCGACCCTGGTCAACGCGCAGCAGAGCGCGACGTTCATGCCCTTCGGCGACTCTTCCCAACCGGGCGTGCGCTCGTTCTCACATTCCAGTGGACTCCGCCGGCTAATCAAACGGCCGCCGCCCCGTTGTCACTCGGTTGGCAGATCAGATCAACCTTCCGTCTTCCGCCGTTGTGCAGCCCGTGTCCCTGAACTTGTACGTCGTGCTTTCCGATGCCGATGGCGACAGGCGTATCGCAGGAATCGTCGATACCACTGGCGGTCTGCTGCGCAGCGGCGCGCTGCTGTTTTCGCCCGGAACTATTGCGCCGGAAAACGGGAAATTCCGTCTCACTCTGCGCAGCGCCACGGGCGGTTTTGCGCGCGCGCCGCGCGTTCGCTGCGTCGGCTTCAACGCGATTCCGATGGAGCAGATGCAGCAGATTCAGTCCCCGGCCGTTGGGATGGCAACGCCCAACCAGCAGTACATGCTTGCGCGGGATGGCTTCATGTTCTTGGAAGCGGCGCCGGCGATCTTCAGATTACCACCCAGGAGAGCGGGCAGCCCTTCCCCTGGTCGCTCACCGCCGATCTGCAGAACTCGGGCCCCAACGATCGCCATTTTCAGCTCGATCCATCGACTGGCGTCGTGACCTTCGGCAATGGCGTGAACGGCATGCTCGTTCCCTCCACCGCGCCCATTCAGGCGCAATACAAAATCACCGCCGGCAGCAGCGGCAATCTGCAGTCGGAAATGAACTGGAGCGTGCAAGGGCTGGCGGAAATCTTCGGCACGAATCCGGAACCCACTTCCGGCGGGCTCGACGCCACTACGCTCGATGAACTGCGGGACCAGGCGCGTATCGATGCGGACGAGAATCACCCGCTGATCACCGCCTCCGACGTTGAGCAGGCCGCCCTGTCGTTTGCCGATCTCGGAGTGACACGCGCCGTCGAAATGCCGTACGACTCAAGTCAGCCTCCCGGCTCCCGTTTGCTCGTGGTGGCCGGCCCGCACGACCCGGGAGATGCGGGTCCGGACCTTGCCGAATCGCAGGAATTTCTCGCCGCCGTTCGAAAGCGTCTTACGCCGCGGCTTCCCCTCGGCCAGTCGATAAAGGTAGAATCGCCGCAATACGTCCCGGTCCAAATCACCGCCACTCTCACCGCCGCGCGCAATGCCGATCCAGCCATCGTTCAGGCCAGCGTCATTCAGGCGCTGCAACAACGCGTTCCCCTCGTCACGCCGGATGGTACCGGCGTCTGGCCTTTGGGCCGGGCTGTAACACAACATTCAGTCGAGGGCTGGCTCCGCAAAGCGCCGGGCGTGGCGCAGGTCGTGAGCGTCAAAGTCAGCGCGGGCAGCACGTTCGGGGTTTCGTCGCTGCCCGACCTGCAGGTCGCCGCCTCCGGCATCACCGTCAACCGGCCCGCCGCGGGGAGTCTTCAATGAGCGTAGCCATCCCTTCGTACTGCTTCCAGACAGCCGATCAATGGTCGAAATGTTTGCTCACCGGGTTCACGCTCCAGTCCGATGGATCTCTGCTTCAGAATGAACGCCTGGGCTCGTACGCCGTCCACGTCCCGCCCGTGCCTGGCGAGACATGCGTTCCTCTGACTGTCGATGCCTACGGGCAGATCTTCCGCCTCGCGAGCCAATCCGAACCGATGGCGCGGAGTCCGCGATTGATCGTTGATCGCGAGTGGGCGTGGTGGTTCAAAGAAGGGCAGTCCGTCGTATACAGGTCTGACCTCGACACTCTGCAGCGTGACCTCGAGCTCAACGTCGAACGCCCCATACACGACATCGCCAGTGATGGTCACGAAGGCATTTGGATCCTGTGCGGCGGCGAATGTCCTTGTCTGATCCATTTCGATTGTCTGGGACGCTTGCGCCTGCGTTACGCCGCGCCCTTCGAGGCTGCCGCTGCACGGCAGATGGTGAGCGCCGGTAACGGGGCCACGCTGGCGCTGCTCACGCAGAAGGGCTCGCGGCTGGTGCTTGTCGATGGCGCTTCAGGCCGCGTCCTCGATGCCCAGGATCTCGGCCCGCTCGCCGAAGGCTGGAGCATCAAACAGTTCGTTTCCGACGCCCGCGACCGCATTGCCATCTGGGGCGTGCAGCCTGCATCGCCCGCGCCGAAAGGTCTGTTGTTCCTCTTCGACAGCAGCGCCAACATCGTCGACGGTCCTCTCAGCGAACTGTTCGATCAGCCGGGTGGCGCGCGCACGCCGCGTTCTCTCGAAGACATCCGGATCGCCGTCAACCGGCAAACTATCTGGCTCTTCACCGACGCTGGCCTGTGGCGCGCGGCTCCAACCGATGGCGCCGGCGCGCGGCCGTCGCAAAGTTCGCTGACCACGCCGGCGCTCTATTCGCCGGTAAACGGAACGGAGAGCGGCTGGCTCAGGGCGGAAGCGTCGGTCACTCTCAGTCAGGGCGCCGCGCTCGAAGCGAAGGTCTTCACGACCAGTGATAGCGACCTGGTCGCTAAAGCAAATGCCGTCTTGCAGGATTCCCACAGTGCCCGCGTCGCAAAAACAGGACACCATCTGGGCGTTGTTTGACCACTTAGGGGCTCAGAAGTTCTCGATTCCCGGCCCTACCGATGCCGGCGTGCCGATCGCCATTCCCGTGCTCGAACCCAAGAATCAATGGGCATGGCTACGCATTTCGCTGATCACGCCGCCTGGCGACCAATCCGCGCCGCTGACCAGACTGCGGGTCCTCTACCCCAACCTCACCATCGCGGACTCGCTCCCCAACGTCTTCCGTGGCACCCAGTATGATCCCACCGGGACTCTGCGTAGCCTGGTGGGCGTACTCGAGTCCACCACCCAGCAGTTCGACGAACTGATCCGCGGCGCGGCGGCTCTCCTCAACCCAGCGACGGCCCCCAACGAATGGCTGGACTACCTCGCCCGCTGGTTTGATTTGCCATGGGACGACTCGCTGCCCATCGAATCGAAACGCGGGGTTCTCGGGCGTCTCGCGGTTTTGTTGCAGTGGCGCGGCGCACGCATCGGACTTCAGGCTCTGCTGCAAGGCCTGGTGGGCCCGGCCGCCAGCGTCGAGTTCGCGGACATGACAGTCGATCACGCGCCCGTCCGTCTCGGCGGTCGCGGTCTGCGCGGCGGAAGTCTGCCGGCCGTGCTCCCGGGGGCCTCACTCGAAGTGCCGCTGCTCGGCGTCAAAGCCGTGGTCGGCCGCGCCTGCCTAGGCGGAAATGCCGATCCGCTCGCTTCCATCGCGCCCACGGTCCGCATTCGCATTGCTGCGTCGCAGGACACGCAGGCGGCGCTCGAAGATCTTATACCCCGCGTCGTCGATCAATACGTCCCGGCAGGTATGAATGTCGTAATTCGATGGCGCGACGCCTCGATAATGCCGGCTGACGTCATTAGCGGCGACGGGATGCTGCTGGACGGCCCTCGCACCGGAACCCTGGGCCGCGATACGGCCATCGGCCAGAGCCGCATTGGCGGCCGCGATCGCGGTAGTCTCGGCGACATCGGTTTTGGCATGGGAAGGTTGCAATGAAGCGAAATCGTAAGGAGAAACAACCGTGAGTACATACACGCCTACCGCACACGAACCCGGGTGCGCTTGTAAACGGTGCGAGGCCGGGCAGCGCAATCGCTTCTTCAAGGGCAAGCTCATGAAGGCGCCCGAATTTGCCATGGAACAGCGCTATGGCATCGAGCGCCGCCGCCTGCTCAGCCGCGAGCTTGCGGGCTGGGGTGTCGTCCGTGGCCTGGTGTTGAAAGGCGCTCGAGAGGACGCCACGCCGTATCCGTCTCCGGAGGAATTCCGCGCTCTGCCGGGACTCGCGCTCGATCCGCAAGGACGCGAGATCCTGCTGACCGCGGAGGTTATCCTCAACACCGAGAATACGTTCGTCGTCGGCAACAACTGCGGGTTGAAGTCAGTGGAGAAGATCGAGCGCGGCAGTTATGTGCTGGCGATTCACTACGCCGAACTGCTGTTCGGAGACGCAGTTTTGGCCGACGACTGTTGCGGCACGAAGAGTGAAAAGAACTACGTCTGCGAAACGGTCTTGTTTTCTCTGAGAAAACTTTGCGGAGACTGCCCTTGCGGCGAGCCTCCTTGCCCCAAATGCTGTGGATGCCGGCGAAGGGACTGTAGCTGCGGCGAAATGGGGCGCGGCTCGTGCCTGTGCCAGTGGACGGCGAGTAAAGGTCCAGACAGTCCGGCGCCGGCTTGCCGGTGGGGAGATTACGAAGTCTATGTGAGTGACGGAGTGGATCTCGCCTGTGTTTGCATCTCGGAGCCCGCCGATCATTGTCATCCACCCAAGGGCCGAATCTCCGATGATTGTGGGCCCCGGCGCATCGTCAAGAGGAACGACCTGCTCTTCGACCTCATCCGAGGTTGCGACCTGACGCGAATCAAGTGTCTCAGCTGGGGCGAATGGCATCGGGCACGACATCGCATCCCGTGGGAGGACTTTGTCCGCAAGCTGGAAGGCCGCGAGTGCGATCACGAGGGTCGGCGCGTGCACAAGACTGGATTGGAGATCACGTTCACCAATCCTGTGCGGAAGGAAACGGTCCGCCCGGATTGTTTCACGCTTCAGTTCACAACCGGAGAGGGTTGGCGCGAAACTCGCCCTGTTGAAATCGTAGCCGCAATTCTCGAGGAATGGATGCCCGGAGATCCCGACGACACCGCACGGCGCGCGGTGTTGTGCGTCCGTCCCGAGTGGTTGGAAGAGCTGACATGCCACGCCAGCCGCGCCCGCAAGGAGGGCGCCGAGGTGCAGATCGAAGTCCGCGGAGATTTCATTCTCGATTGCCGCCGGGAGCCGGTGGACGCCAACGCGCGCGGATTCGCGCTGCACGGCGAGCACTGCGAAAAGGTCAGGCCCAGTGGCAATAACACGCCGGGCGGAACGCTGGTCTCTGTCTTCCAAGTCGAGAAGGCGCTGCAGGAGGCTCGCTAACCAGAATCGAGAAGTCGAGAGGAAGAATACGATGACTAAACAAGACAAAACGCTTTCTACGATGCCAGGGCTGTCCAGCTTGCTCCGGGCGCAATTCAGCCCCGGGCTGTTGCTTGAAGATGATGACCTCAATACGTGCGTGACCTATACCCGGGAGCTGAATCGCCTGCTGTTCCGATCCCTGTTCGGCTGCGGCGTGATTTGCGGACTCACAGTCAGCGGCAAGCAGGTTTGCGCCGGGAAGTGGGAGTTCACCGTGTCGAAAGGCCTGGCGCTCGACTGCTTCGGAAATCCCATCGAGCTTCCGAGCGACGTGACCATTGACTACGCTCCGGAATGCGGCGACTTCCAACCTCCCGTCTGGCTGGCGGTCTGTTATGCGGAGAAGTGTTGCCGTCCCAAAGAAGTTACGTGCTCGCAGGATGACGACTCGGCGCCGCGGCCTACACGCATTCGCTCCGGTTACGAAGTTAAGCTCTATGGCTCGCTGCCGAAATGCGCATGCCATTGCCCCACCGACGACGATAAGCCGGTCAAGCAACCCGCAAGCAAGTGCTGTGAAGAGACGCAGGATTCCACTGTATCCGCCCGAACCACCGCCACCGACCCGAACAGCGAAATCTGCCCCTGCTATCAGCCGCACTTTAACGGCGAGTGCGAATGTGGCTGCAATTGCTGTTGCGTCTTGGTCGGAAAAATCCGGGATATCCCCACGGTCGACAAAAGCAACAAACCCATCCCGATGGATAACCGACAGGCCGACGTTGACGATACCATGGTCCGGCGCATACGGCCTATCCTAAATGGATATTTCCGGTGCAAGCCGCCAGCCAAGCGAAGAGTTGGCCAACCCGGCGATACACCAGGCCAGCCGGGATACAGCGAGACGCTCACGACCGGCGAGACGGGTACGGCGGCCGAGAATCCGGCGACCGATGGCACCGCCGCTTACACCGGACTCCCCACGCAGGCCGGCGACACGGGTGCGACCGGAGCCACGCAGAATTAGCAGCCACGAAGCCCCATGGGCGCGTCCCGTACAATCGCTCGCCAGCCCGCGCAGCCGGAACGAAAAACCGCCGCGCGCGTGCCTGCTCGGGCCGTTGCAGCCGCCACCACTGCACAGCTCCTGCAACGGCGCCTTGGCAATCAGGGAACCGCCGCCTACGTGGCGCGTAGCGCGTTGCGCGTTTCTTCGCCCAATGACCCCGCGGAAAAGGAAGCCGTCGCGAAGGCGGCTGAAGTCATGCGGATGCCCGCGCCCGTGTCCCCCGTGGAGGCCCTGGGGTCAGCCGGCGTGCAGCGCTGCGCCTGCGAACAATGCGCGAGCGGCATAGAGGCGCATCGCAAAGAAGCCGGTCCGGTGAGGACCCATGACGTCTCCGATCGGATTCACGCCAACCTGTCGGCCGGCTCGCCGCTTCCGGCCGATGTCCGCACGTTCATGGAGCCGCGCTTCGGCGCGGATTTCGGCGGCGTCCGCGTGCATACCGGCGAGCAAGCCGCGCGCCTCAGCTCCGATCTCAACGCCCACGCGTTTACCGTCGGCAATCACATCTTCTTCGGCCACGCCCAATACCAGCCTGGCGCCGCATCCGGCAAGGAGTTGATTGCGCACGAACTAACCCACGTCGTTCAGCAGACGGGCATTGGGCAAGACAAAAGCTCCAACGATGGTCCTACAAAACTTGCCTCGTCACCCGCCGTTAAGGCAGATCACGTTCCGCCTCCTTCAATCGCGAGACTACCCACCACCTCCCCACATATCCAGAGGGCCTGGTACAACTTCAGCATTCCCGGCACGGATTACGAATTTGACCCGAGCATCGAAGGTGTCAAAACCGCCGCCGGTGTCGTAAAGGATGCGGCTGTGTCCGCCTTCGATTGGATCGTTGACGAAATTGAGAGTCTAGTCAACGCCGGCATCGATTGGCTAAAAGAGAAATGGAATGAATTGAAAGAGTACGTTAAGTCGGAGCTCGCCGGGGCCCAAGAGTTTTTCACGAACATTATCGCCAAGGTCACAAGCCCGCTCGCTTTCGTGGCGAATGCCATTATGAACTTCGACGCCCAGTGGTTGGAAACGGCGTGGGCGACGTTTTCCGCACTGTTGGACAAGCTCGCGAATGGCTTCAAAGCCATAGCGGACGGTGTGCTCGGCACGGTGAACAAGCTTTGGGGCGCCATCAATAGCTATGCCACGTGGGTGCTCAACCGCCTCTCCAGCCTGACCGGGAACTTTCTTTTTAGAAAGCTCCCCGATCGCCTGCAACAGCTCGCCGCTAAGGCCATCGATTGGTTCAAGAGTACGTGGAAGGACATTAACGACGGCTGGAACGAGCTCTTCGGAAAGGTCAAATCCTGGATCGACTCGGCCATTGTTACGGTTTTTGGTTTCGTTCGCAGGGTGCTTTCGTTCGCTATCAACAAGGTGATCGCGGGCATTCTACTATTCGGCCAGCTGGTTTTATTCCTGAAAGACCTATTCTCCAATCCGCAAAAATACGTCGGCCTTCTTGCCGAACGCAGCGTTGCGGCCTTCGACGGCGTGGAGACCAAGTTTGAAGGTCTCGCAAGCAAGTATTTGGGCGGCGGCGAGAAATCGGCACCAAGTCGGGTGGCTAATGCCGCAATCCAACACTTACCCGCCTCGGCTGGAGTCACCGGAACCAAGACATCTGCATCTTGGAGCGAGATCGGCCATGGCGTCGTGGGGATGATGGGGAAGAAATGGGGCGAGTTCAAGGCTAACCCGCTGGCCGTTGTGAAGCAATTTCTGATCGACATGATATTCCCGATGAAGGGCAATCTCGATGACATTGTCCAGTTGTTCCGCGATATCAAGAAGGTGGTCACCGGGCCTCTCAGCGCCAGCTCGCTCGAAGAACTTTGGACCAGCATTTTGCAGATCTTGGATATTCCGATCCTGATCTACCACACGGTCGTGAGCATATTAATGCGTTCCCTAATGGTCCCGCTGATTGTCGCGACCTTCATTCCGCATCCCATCGTGAAAGCCATCGCGGCAGCCGTAGGGTACGGGCTGCTTGGAGCTTTCGTGGAGGCGGAGACTTTGAACCTGGCACACAAGCTACTCCTCCTGAAGACGGGCGCGACGACTAAGGCCCAGAAGCAGGATGCCTACAACCGTATTGCTGACAGTCTGATTGCGTTAGCGATGGCGGCGGTGATCGCAATCATAATGCTGCTACTTCACTTCATAGCAAATGTGGCGAAGGGCGTCTTCAACTTCATCAAGGGCAAGGTATTTGAGATCGAACCGGCATCCCGGGAAGGCAAAGGTACGGCTCTCGAGGGCCGGGCGAGCGATATCAGCAAAGATACGAATAAGCCGAAGTCGGAGGGAGAAACGGACCTCGGCATTGAAGGCGGCAAGCGAATTGCGGCCGAAGAGCCAACGGCCGACGGGCGACACAAAATCAAGGTCACCGAAACCGGCGAATGTCTTTACTGCAGCAACTGCGGCGCCCTGACGAAGGAGTATGCGATCGAGTTGACCGATACGAAGAATGGTCTCCTGAGCGAACTGGATGTGGCCGATCAAATTTCCAATCCAAAGCTTAAGGCCCAGCGAATGGCTCAAATTGAGGAGAAACTCGCCGAAGTCCGGAGGAACAATCCTCATCCGAACGATCCTGCACTGGCTCGCTCCGCCAGGATCCAATTGCTCGCGAGAGACCCTGCTCAAGGCGGCAAAGTTACTCCTAAAACTGTGCGAGAGGCCGAGGTGGCGCTGTCCATGGAGGACAATGGCGAGATCCAGGGTCCGATCCAGCGGGACCCATCCGGAGCAGCAGACTTCATCGACGTAAACGGTAAGGCTTGGGATGTGAAGGGGTTCAATTCACATCAGCCGATAGGCCAGGGGGGATTTGATCTGGCTACCGACGCGGCAAAAGTGGACACGTCACTTGCGCATGGTGAAAATGTGATAGTGGACACAGGGCAAATGACGCCATCGGACGTCAATGCGCTCAAGGCCACGGGCGCCAACCCCGCACACAATTGGGGAGATAGAGTGAAATTTCTCCCGTAGCTTATGAGATGTTAGAGGATGCTCTGACCGAAGGGATCTACGTGACGACAATCTCCTGGAACGACTTACTCGAAAGGATCGCCCTTCACGGAGATTGGTTGCGAACCGTCGGGAACTCCGGACAACAACTCAGGCTCGATGTAGAATATGCCTGCGGCGGGAAGTTTGGCGGCCAAGCTGCCGGACTTCAGCCGCTGGGGAAAGATCGAAAAAGTTTCGCTGCGCGGGGTGCGGCGCAAGACCGCCGAGCATCTGGCGCTGGCCTGGAACGTCATTCCTCACGTCACGCAGTTCGACAAGGCGGATGTCTCCGAACTGGAAGAGCTGCGCAAGCGCTTTTCGCCCAAGGCGGAGAAGGCCGGCGGCAAGATGACGATGACGGCCATCGCGCTGAAGGTGGTCGCTTCGGCGCTCAAGGCGTTTCCGCAGTTCAACGCCTCCATCGACATGGCGAGCGAGGAGATCATCTACAAGCGCTACATCAACATTGGAGTTGCGGTGGATACCGAGCGCGGGCTGCTGGTGCCGGTGATTCGCGACGTGGACAAGAAGAACATTATCGAGCTGGCGGTGGAGCTGTCGGCGATCTCCGCCAAGGCGCGCGACCAGAAGCTCGCGGCGGAGGACATGGAGGGCGGCTCGTTCACGATCACCAATCTGGGCGGAGTTGGCGGCACCGGCATTTACTCCGATCGTCAATCATCCGGAGGTGGCGATTCTGGGATTGTCGCGGACGCAGGTGGAGCCGGTGTGGATGAACGACAAGTTTGAGCCGCGCAGCGTGCTGCCGCTCTCTTTGTCCTACGATCATCGCATTATCGACGGAGCCGATGCGGCGCGCTTTCTGCGCTGGATCGTGGACGCGCTGGAGCAGCCCTTCCTGCTCTCGGTGCAGGGATAGGACGTTGCAATCAGTTTCGCTGAAGGTTTTGAATTCCGGAAGATAGGCTCTTCGTAGTAGGCTCAGGATGAAGAATTCAGGCCAGTTAGCTCAATCATTTCAAACGAAATCTGGAAGCGAGACATGTCGAACACGAACGTAAAAGTTGCAGTGATTGGCGGCGGCCCCGGTGGCTACGCCGCTGCCTTCCTCGGTGCCGATCTCGGCCTCGACGTCACTCTCATCGACAACGAGAAAAACCCCGGCGGAGTCTGCCTATATCGCGGATGCATTCCCTCCAAGGCGCTGCTGCACGTCGCGGCGCAGATCAATGAAGCCAAGCACGCGGCGAACTGGGGCGTGGAGTATGCCGAGCCGAAGATCGACGTGGCAAAGCTGCGCGCCTTCAAGGAAGGCGTGGTTGCCAAGCTGACGGGCGGGCTGGGCATGATGTCCAAGCAGCGCAAGGTCACCTACATTCAGGGCGAAGCGAGCTTTGTGAATTCGACCACGCTGAAGGTGAAGAAGAGCGCAGGCGGCGAAGAGACGCTGCAATTCGACAAGGTCATCATCGCCACCGGTTCGTCTCCGGCGCGGCCCGGGCCGCTGGCCGCGAGCGGCGCGAACATTCTGGACTCGACCGGCGCGCTGGATCTGAAGGACGTTCCCAAGACGTTTCTGGTCATCGGCGGAGGCTACATCGGACTGGAACTGGGAACGGTGTACGCCACGCTGGGATCGAAGGTGGACGTGGTGGAAATGACTGCCGGACTGCTTCCGGGAGCCGACCGCGACCTGATTCCGCCGCTGCAGAAGCGCTTGGAGAAGCTGTTCAACAAGATCATGCTGAACACCGCGGTGACCGCGTTGAAGGACGAGATCGCAAACGTGAAGGTCACCTTCAAACTTCCTGACGGAACGGTGGAAGAGAAGACCTACGACAAGGTTCTGGTCTCCGTGGGACGGCGTCCGAACTCGAAGGTTCCGGGGCTTGAGAACACCGCAGGTAAAGGTGAACGAGCGCGGATTCATCGCGGTCAACAAGCAACTGCAGACCGACGATCCGGCGGTGTATGCGATCGGCGACGTGGCCGGCGAGCCGATGCTGGCGCACAAAGCATCGCACGAAGGGCGCACCGCAATGGAGCACATCGCGGGCCACAAAGTGGAGTTCGCGCCGTATGCGATTCCAGCGGTGGTCTTCACCGATCCAGAGATTGCCTGGGCCGGGCTGACGCAGACCGAGGCGGAAGCCAAGGGAATGGATGTTGAAATTGTGAAGTTTCCCTGGGCCGCGAGCGGACGCGCAGTCACACTCGACCGCACCGAGGGACTCACCAAACTGCTGATCGACAAGAAGACCGAGCGCGTGCTGGGCGGTGCAATTGTGGGTCCGGACGCGGGCGACATGATCGCCGAGATTGTGCACGCCATCGAGATGGCAGCCACGGCTTACGATCTGGGGCACACCATTCATCCGCACCCGACGCTTTCGGAGACCATCATGGAGGCTGCCGAGATCTTCTACGGCACCTCGACCGATCTGTATCGGCCCAAGCGTAAGTAGTCGGGCCTCTTGCTGTGCGCGAAAGAGCGCTGCAAGAAGAGCCGCCTACACAATTCCAGCTTCCGAAATCTGTTCTCCGGCAAACCGGCAGCTCTGTCCTGCGCATCTGGATAAGAAGGCTGACCTGTGCTCTCCAGAGCCTGCGGTGAATTCACAGATCCAACTCTAGTTGCTGTCGTTTAAAGCGAGGAAGACTCAGTATTCAAACAGAGGTGACGTTATGAAAGTCAAGTTTCGGCACCGCAGTCAGGTGATGCGCATGGTTCTGGCAGGGCTCTGTTTCTCATCCTTGTTCCTGCCCATTCGCGCTTCAGCGTCACTGGGCGGCGATGTGACATCGGTTGAGGCCGACCAGCAACAGATGAATGCCAAGCGCGCCGTCAAAACCAGCGGAAAGTACTCGGTACATGAAATCACGACCTCCTACGGTACTGTGGTGCGGGAATATGTCTCGCCGGATGGAAAGGTATTCGGCTTGGCATGGCGAGGGCCGTTTCTTCCAAACTTCCAGCAAATTCTGGGCGCGTACTACGGAAAATTTGTGCAAGGCGCACAGGATGCCAGGACTGCGCAGCCCAGGCGTTCGCGCAACGCAACGCTGACAGTGGAACAACCGGAGCTGGTGGTGCATTCGGCAGGTCATACGCGCGCCTATGCCGGGCACGCTTACGTTCCGGGGATGATCCCGCAGGGCGTTGATACCCAGGAAATTCGGTAAGGGGGGAACGTGCGAAGAATCGCATTTGTAATTCTGATCTCGTCGTTGTCGCTCGCCGCAGGCTGCGGAGGCAGTAGCGGTAGCAGCAAGAGCAGCATCGGCGCTACTGGTGGAACGTCGTCACCGGCGGCAACACCATCGTCACCTCCGGCAATAATGTGGCGCCGTTGGTTGTGGACGCCGGCCCCGCTGTTGTCGCAAGCAGTTCCAGTCCTGACTTCAACTTGGCGTTTGCCACCGTCGTTGTCTGCTCGCCGGGAACTTCGAATTGCGTGACCATCGATCACGTCCAGGTCGACACTGGATCAACCGGTTTGAGGGTTCCAGCGACGGCGTTTCCGCTTTTTACCAATGGCGCGAATGTGCTGGCCGCATTGCAGAATGTCAACACGGGCGCG
>CAVVEL010000023.1:0-74388 GCA_963747095.1 Terriglobia bacterium | reverse complement strand
AATTCTCCCGTTGCACCAGTTGCGCCCGTTGACCCCGTCACGCCCGTGACGCCAGTTGCACCGGGCGCGCCCGTGGATCCTGTCACGCCCGTAGCACCCGTGCTACCCGTCGCGCCAGTGACCCCAGTCGCACCTGTTGTACCTGTTACACCCGTTGTGCCCGTGACACCCGTTGCACCGGTCACTCCGGTTACGCCCGTGGATCCCGTCGCACCAGTTGCGCCCGTTGAACCCGTCACGCCCGTGGCGCCTGTTGTGCCCGTCGCGCCGGTAATGCCAGTTGTGCCCGTGACACCCGTGGCACCGGTTACTCCGGTTGCGCCCGTGAATCCCGTTGCACCCGTTGCACCAGTTGCACCTGTTGTGCCGGTAATGCCTGTTGCACCGGTGACGCCCGTGGATCCTGTTACACCCGTCGCGCCTGTGACTCCAGTCGCACCTGTTGTGCCCGTCACGCCGGTAATGCCAGTTGCACCCGTGACACCCGTGGATCCTGTTACACCCGTCGCGCCTGTGACTCCAGTCGCACCTGTTGTGCCCGTCGCGCCGGTAATGCCGGTTGCACCCGTGACACCCGTGGATCCTGTTACACCCGTCGCGCCTGTGACTCCAGTCGCACCTGTTGTACCTGTCACACCCGTTGTGCCCGTGACACCCGTGGCACCGGTCACTCCGGTTACGCCCGTGGACCCTGTTACACCCGTCGCGCCTGTGACTCCAGTCGTACCTGTTGTGCCCGTGACGCCAGTTGCACCCGTGACGCCGGTCACTCCGGTTACGCCCGTAGATCCCGTGGCACCTGTTGCGCCCGTCGCACCAGTAGCTCCCGTGCTACCCGTCGCACCCGTTGTGCCCGTCGCGCCGGTAATGCCAGTTGCGCCCGTGACACCCGTGGCACCGGTCACTCCGGTTACGCCTGTGAATCCCGTCGCACCAGTTGCACCTGTTGTGCCGGTAATGCCCGTCGCGCCAGTGACGCCTGTGACTCCAGTTGCGCCTGTTGTGCCCGTCACGCCCGTTGTGCCAGTCGCACCTGTTGCGCCCGTCGTGCCCGTCGCGCCGGTAATGCCAGTTGCGCCCGTGACACCCGTGGCACCGGTTACTCCGGTTGAGCCCGTGAATCCCGTTGCACCAGTTGCACCTGTTGTGCCGGTAATGCCCGTTGCACCGGTGACGCCTGTGGATCCTGTTACACCCGTCGCGCCTGTGACTCCTGTCGCACCTGTTGTGCCCGTCGCGCCGGTAATGCCAGTTGCGCCCGTGACACCAGTGGCGCCGGTCACTCCGGTTACGCCCGTGGATCCCGTCGCACCTGTTGCGCCTGTTGTGCCCGTCACGCCCGTGACACCAGTTGCACCGGTGACGCCCGTGGATCCTGTCACACCCGTAGCGCCCGTTGCACCCGTGACACCAGTAGCTCCCGTGCTACCCGTCACGCCCGTTGTGCCCGTCGCACCTGTAATGCCAGTTGCGCCCGTGACACCCGTCGCGCCCGTGACGCCGGTAACACCCGTGGCACCAGTTGCACCGGTGACGCCTGTTGTGCCCGTCACGCCCGTGACACCTGTTATGCCCGTTGCGCCTGTGACACCCGTGGCGCCGGTCACTCCGGTTGCGCCCGTGAATCCCGTCGCACCAGTTGTGCCTGTTGTGCCCGTCACGCCCGTGACGCCAGTCCCACCTGTTGTGCCCGTCACGCCCGTTGTGCCGGTCGCGCCCGTAATGCCAGTTGCGCCCGTGACACCCGTGGTGCCTGTTGTGCCCGTCACGCCCGTGACGCCAATCGCACCGGTGACGCCCGTGGATCCTGTCACACCCGTAGCGCCCGTTGCACCCGTGACACCAGTAGCCCCCGTGCTACCCGTCACGCCCGCGGATCCCGTCGCACCAGTTGCGCCTGTTGCGCCCGTCACTCCCGTGACGCCAGTTGCACCGGTTACGCCCGTGGATCCTGTCACACCCGTCGCGCCTGTTGCGCCTGTGACTCCCGTCGCACCTGTTGTACCTGTCACCCCCGTTGTGCCCGTCGCGCCGGTAATGCCAGTTGCGCCCGTGACACCCGTGGCGCCTGTTGTGCCCGTGACGCCAGTCGCACCTGTTGTGCCCGTCACGCCTGTTGCACCCGTGACACCAGTAGCTCCCGTGCTACCCGTCACGCCCGTTGTGCCCGTCGCACCTGTAATGCCAGTTGCGCCCGTGACACCTGTGGATCCTGTCGCACCCGTCGCACCAGTGACGCCCGTGACTCCAGTCGCACCAGTCGCACCTGTTGTGCCCGTCACGCCCGTTGCACCCGTGACGCCTGTAGATCCCGTGCTACCTGTCACACCCGTCGCGCCAGTGACGCCCGTGACTCCAGTCGCACCTGTTGTACCTGTTGTGCCGGTCACGCCCGTTGCACCCGTGACACCGGTGACGCCCGTGACACCCGTGGCGCCTGTTGTGCCCGTTGTGCCCGTCACGCCCGTTGTACCCGTCGCGCCTGTCACCCCCGTAGCGCCCGTAGCCCCAGTGACACCAGTCGCACCTGTTGTGCCCGTCACGCCCGTTGTACCCGTGACACCTGTAGCTCCCGTGCTACCCGTCGCACCCGTTGTACCCGTCGCGCCTGTAATGCCAGTTGCGCCCGTGACACCCGTCGCGCCCGTGACGCCGGTAACGCCCGTGGCACCAGTTGCACCGGTGACGCCCGTCGATCCTGTCACACCCGTCACGCCCGTCGCGCCGGTCACACCTTGCGATCCCGTGGCACCAGTCCCTCCGCTGGAACCGATCTGTGCCAGCAGCGACCAGAAAATGGGACTCGCACCCGGCGTCTGATTGGTGTTGTTGCCCTGCAGCGAGATATAGCTGCTTCCATTGAAGCTGACTCCATCGCTCAGGTTGTAGATCGTCGAGGAACTCCACGCTCCTTGCCAGGTTATTCCGGTCGCTCCCGTCGCACCCGTGCTGCCCGTGCTGCCCGTGACACCCGGCACTCCCGGAACACCTTGCGATCCCGTGGCGCCCGTCATGCCTGTGACGCCGATTGCCCCTGTCGCGCCCGTGCCACCAATTGCTCCAGAAACGCCGGTTGCACCGGCGACGCCTGTAGCTCCTGTAACACCCGTTGCACCCGCCGCTCCCAATTGCGCCAGCAGATTCCAACTTACGCTAGTACCCGGAGTGCTTGTATTTCCGTTCGCCAGGGAAACATAGCTGCTGCCGTTGTAGCTGACTCCGTTACCAATGCTGTAGGAACCGGTCGCGCTCCACGCCCCGAGCCAGACTAATCCCGATTTGCCCGTCGGACCAGTTGCGCCCGTCGGACCGATTGCTCCCGGGACGCCGGCCGACCCTGGCGCTCCATTCGCACCGGCAGGTCCGGTTGCCCCAGGTGTGCCAGGTGCTCCCGTTGGTCCGGTCGGTCCGGTCGGGCCAGGCACCACAATTCCAGTCACGCCGGTCGGCCCGGTTGCGCTTCCCACTCCGCAATTGGCATTGCCAACTCCGCCCAGCACAACCGTGACAGTGCCGCTACTGGCACACGCCGGCACGTTCACCGCCACCAAGTACGAACCGAAGCCGATGAGCGTGGAAGACAGCACCGGCACCGACGCTCCGTTGATCGTAACCGCAGGTACCGCGAGCGTGTTATAAGTCACGCCGGGCGCCGGCGCCGTTCCGCTGGCGATGGGCGGCAGGACAGACCCCAATCCAGAAGCGATCAGATAGACAGTCGCACCAGGCGCCGCTTGGACGCCCGTCGCTGCATTCGTTTGCGTTGTGGGAAAGCCCATCGACTGCGTTGCGGAAAAAACCGTGGAGGCCACTTGCACGTAAGCCAATCCTAGATCTTGCGTGACGACTCCCAAAACAACTGGTGTACTCGTCACGCCGCCTACCGAAACTGTCAAGTTCACCGATGGCGTGCCGGCGGGAATCTCGTAGGGAACCTGCAGATCAAGTTGGGTGGGCGACGCGTAGGTAAGAAACGCTGGCAGCAGCGTACTCGAACCCGCTGCAATCGAAACAGAGGCGCCGGCCAGCGATGTTTTTGGCGAATCGTAGGCCGAGATGGTGGCGGAAGCCAACCCCGTGCCGTAAATGCTGATGAGTTCCCCGCGCGCAACGTTGCCCGTGGGTACAGACTGGGGCGCGGCATTCGCAATTCCGACAATCACCGGCTGCGCAGAGACCGTCACGGTCACCGCCGCCAGCATGAATGAGCAACAAAGTAGCCCCGTGATCCGCGTAGGCACCAACGATTCTCCAGAGGATCGGCTTACTCGGCGCAACGCGCGAGTCGAACGCGAGTAAAGCTTATTCTTCCTCGACGTGTTGAAGCAATAAGCTTCTTGGATACGAAACGCTCATATTGTTACACGCCAAGGGAATCCTTGCTTAGAGCAGTCTAATCTTGACCTGACCGTTCAATCTTGAAGCTTGGACGCCTCTGGGTCAATGGCGCTTTAGTACCACGATGCTACCACTACGGTACCAGATTGCCGAGGGTGTGTGGTAACAGACTGCCAAGGTGGAATGCCAACCGGCGACAAGGGGGCCACTACAATGGAGAACTCCTTTCCGCCAGACTCAAAATTGCGTTTAAGGCAGGCCGGACAACAAGGCAAGGGCGGAAGGTGGCGGAACTTGATGAAGCGGAGAGTTGCTGGCGCCCCGAACCTGTCTATGCGGGCAGAGCGGAAGCGACTTCTCCGAATGCCGGCTGCGGATCTTCCCGGCAGTCCGGATATCTGGAACAGATCAGCAAAGGCTCGCCGGCCATGCTCACGCGTTCTTCCTGGGGTGCTCCGCAGGAACAGTTTTGGGGCCAGCGTACCGATGTTCACGGGCCGCACTCCGTCCAGTACACTCATCCACGACGGGAAGTCTCCGCCGGCCATGATCTCCAGTCCGCGGCGATTGCTCATGGGAGCGCTCGAAAATGGCGAGAACACAAATACGGTATGCACTTTGCGCTTGTTCTTTAAGGCCCAAATGCTCGTCAGGTCACGCTCTTTCAAGGGGCGCTCTTGCTGAATGAACAGGGCGACCCTCTTGGATTTTCGCCAAACCCAGCCCTGATCTATCGATCGCCCCAGCACCGGGTTTCAATGTCGGTGGAGCGCCCACGGGGCCGAAGTGCGTTTACCCACCCCTGAAAATGGTGGATCAGAAGGGCAAGGAAGTGAAGGTGAAAGTCCTGGCCAAGCCGGGGTACAACGCGGCGAAGAGTGAGATTACGGTGAACTGAGTCGCGTGTATTCCATGGAGTTTTGGAACACGGAAGCACACGGAAGAAAAGCCGGAAGGACACGGAAAAACCCGCAACTCATGATTGGCGAGTCTTCAGTGTCCTTCCGTATTCCAACGAAGCTTGAGTGGACGCAACGCCTACCGCGAAGCGCTGCGCATCAAAGTGGCCAATTCTCCACGGATCTCACCTGCTTCCGGTATGCGTGGATTGATTTTCAGCGCAGCTTGCAGGCTGGCCAGCGCTTCCTTGTCGCGGCCGGAGCGGCTCTGGGCCATGCCTAAGTGATAGCGGATGTAGGCGTCTTCCGGTTGCCGCTTGGCGGCGTCGCCGAGGGCTTTCAGCGCCTCGGGATAGTTGCCCACCCGGAACAAAATCCATCCCAGCGTGTCGGAAACACCGGGATTCGCCGGATCATTTTGATGGGCCTTCTTGGCCAGAGTGAGCGCGCGCTCCATGTCCCCCTGTGAGTTGGCCAGCAGCCAAGCCAGGTTGTTAGCCGCAATCGTATTACGAGGGCTCAATTCCACGGCCTTTTCGTAGGCGGCGATCGCCGCGCTCTCGGCGTGCCGCTTCTCCTGCAACGTTCCCAGGCGGCCCCAGGCCTCCGAAGCCCTGGGGTACTTCTGGGTCAGGTCTTGCAAGTAGCGGAGGGCTTCGTCCAGGTTTCCGGTGGCCTCGTCTATTTCTTCCAGGCCCAGCATCACGTCGGGCCCGTTGGGCTGCAGCAGGTTGGCCTTTTGCAGCGTTTCCCGCGCCACAGGCAGCCGTCCGGTCTTGACCTGCAACTTGGCCAGCGCAATCAAATCGCCATACGACTTGGGATTGGCGGCGGCCTTCTGGGCCGCCTCGGCCAGCGCCTGATCTTGTTTGCCTTGCGCTTCCAGCAACTTGGTCAAGACGGTTTGGGCAGGCTGGAAATTGGGATTGCTCTTCACCGCCGCTTCCAATTGATCGCGCACCGGGCCGCCGTAGAGACGAAGAAGAGGACTCAGGCCCCGGTCGGCATATTCCAGAATCAACGCCGGCTTGGCCAACAGAGCCTTTTGCAACTCGGCCTGCTGGTCCAAGTTAAGGCTGGTGTCGTCGCGGCAGATGGCCCGCAGGACGACCAGGTCGGGCGTAGCTTTCTGGGCGGTCGGTGCTTCCCTGGCCAGGTTGAGCACGGCTTCCTTGTTGCCGCGGCGGAAGAAATAGTCAATCAGCCATAGGCGGGCGGAAATCATGCCTTTGTTGATTTGCAGGGCTCGCTCCATATGCTGCAAAGCGACCTCCTCGTTGCCGGTAGCCATGCTGGCCACCCCCAGAAAATAGTGCGCCGGCGCCAGGTCGCTCTGGTAGTACAAGACGTGGGTAAACTCTCCGATCGCGGTTTCGTACTGCTGGCTGGCGAGCAGCAACATGCCGTGCAACAGGTGGGCGCGGGTGTCCTGGTTGTTGCTGGCAATGAGTTGCTCGGTCAGTTTCAGGGCGTCGCTGCGCCGTCCGGAGAGATAGTAAATTTCTGCCAGCGTGTTGCGCATCTGGGCACCCGGGTTTTTCTTGACCAGACGCTCCAACTCGTTGACGGCGTTCGGCCAGTCGCCGATGTTCATGTAAAAGCCGGCCAGCGCCAGCACCGCCTGGCGGTTCTGGGGCGCGAGTTCGGCAACCTCCCGGAAGGTTTTTTCCGCGTTGGCCTTGTCGCCGGCGCGCCCATACAACCAGCCCAGTTGGGTGCGCGCCACGACATTGTTGGGTTCGCGCTTCACCACTTCCTGGTAGATCTGCGCGGATCGGCCCATTTGACCGACCATCTGGTAGAAGCTGGCCAGCGCCAGCAGCGAATCCACAGAGCGGTTGGAAAGCTGCACTCCTTCCGTCAAAACCTTCTCCGCGGCCGCGGCATCGCGCGCCTTCAGGTCGATCGCCGCCATCAGCACGCGGCCTGGCAAGTTGGCGGGATCGGCGGTCAGCAGACGGGAGATTTCCTCAGTGGCTTCCGCGGGGTGCGCCAAATCGGCGTAGGCCGTGGCCAGCAGGCCGCGCGCCGCCTTGTCGTCGGGATCGCGCTCCAAGATCCAGAGCAGGCGCTGCTGGGCTTGTTCAAACTCTTTGCCGGCCAGGAACAGCTTGGCCAGTTCCAGGCGAATCTTCAGGCTGACACCGCTCTTGCGGTCGTGTTCCTCGGCGTTGCGCAGCAGGGCGTAGGCCGACACGTCGTCGTGCAGCTTCAAGTCCGCCAGGGCCAATTGATACTGCGCCTCGATATTGTCGGGACTCTGCAGCGTGGCCGCCAGGAAGTTGGCTTGGGCCATTTCGTACTGGCCCTTTTCTATGTACTTCAGGCCGTCGCGATAGTGGTCCTCGAAGGTGAGTTGCCGGTGGCAGCCGCAGAAAAGCGCCAGAGAGGCAGCCAGAACCCGCAGACCGAAGTGGCTTCCTGGTTCTCTCAGTCGGGCTGCATTGCGTAACGAAGGAAGCTCAGGATGAGACACAAGAACCCCCGTTCGATGGTTTGCCGATACCGAACGGGGGTTCATCAATTTAGATTCTACCCTAACCAGTGTCGGACCGGGTAACGAAACCTCCGTGGTCGCAGGCGCTTCCGCAGCAAGCCCGCCAAGCCCATCGCCAACAGGCTCAGGGTGGCGGGTTCAGGCACGCCGGACCCGCTGGGAGCAGTGTTGATCGTGAACGTGATGCCGTCGTTCCAAAGGTGACAGTCGGGATTGAAGCCCAGGGCTACATCGCTGCCATTGGCGATGTCCGCTGCCAGCGCAGTGAGATCGGCCGAGCTGAACGTGTAGGTGAAAGTGCCTCCCACATCACAGTCGAGCACACCGGTAGGATTGCCGTTCGTACAAGCGGAATCGGTGCTGTTACCTTGGTTGAAAGTCATGTTGGACACGCTGAAATTCGCGGGCAGCCCCGGGCCGGTGATGCTGCCGATCGTATTCTTGGCATAGCTGTAGGAGCCGTCGTTCAACGCGATGTTGTTCACGTTGGCGTTGGGGATCAGGTTGTTAACGGTGCTGCCAACCATGTTGTACGGCACGTTGTAAGGATAAGAACCGGTCGTGACCGGATAGTTTCCTGGCAGGAAGTAGTCAGTGAACGAGGTTGGTTCAACGCCACTCGTGTTATCTTCCAACTGCGTGACAGCATTCAAATTGGTGGCCGTATCCAGTAGGTGGATGAACAACTCGTCCGTGCTCCCTGCCCAGTTGGCGATGTTATTAATTGTGATCGTGGCCGAGGTGATGTGCTGCCCGTTCAAGTTGATGCCGCCAATACCCCACGCGGACATGTAAAACTCATTCAGCGGGTATTCGTTCGGATCAACCGATTGCCCAGATAAAGTGCCGCCGCTGTAGCTCCAAGAGTTATAGCTCAACGTTGTTGCCGAAGCTGACCCGGTCAACACGACAACCCCTGCCAGCACTGCCAACAAACTTAGCATGTTCCTGTTTCTCACGGCTCTTTTCCTCCAGGATTATGACGCACCACTATACCCAATCTGGCTAACCGGACTAACTAGAGCACGTTCAATGCCATTCGGAGGTGCCAAGCGATCTCATTTTCAAATTATTAAGCCAATATAATCAATAACTTATTGATGGCTCCTAGGACCTCCGTAGGGGTTCAGCAAGGAGTGTGCAACTCTGTGCTACTTTTGGCTGGTTTCGTTCCATTCCGAGGAAGGACCTGTTCTTGGGTGACGCTGAAACATTTTTGCTGAAGCACCGCACCGTCCGGCGATGGTTCCCAGCCCTCGGCCAGTGGCGTGGACAATGCCCAACCATTGTCACCGATGAAGGCGCTGGCCTTGCTATCGACGCTGCAAAGCGCCGACATCGTCCTGCCTACCACCGATGGTCATGAGATTCGCCTTCTCCGCATCACCGAACCGACGGCCGAACAGAAATCGCTGCTACCCTCGCGACGAACTTGGGCTAACAACGTGTGGGCGTTTTGTGAACTTTCTGGACAAGTCCCGTGATCCTTAGGTAACTGTAGGCTTGTCAGGCTGTGTCTACAAGGTCTTTAAACTGTCTTAGTTGCGCGAGATCATGAGAATGGAACCAGAAATGCTGTGTAGAGCTCATGAACTGGAAGCACCTTCTCATCGTGGCAGTGGTTGTGGCAGCCGATGGCCTGTTGGCGAGCGTGTCGCTTCAGTTGTTCGTTTCTTGGAACCTGTGGTTTGGCATCTGTATCGGGACGTGCTGGGCAGTGCGTTGGGAGAAGCGGCGCTTGTTCCAGCAGGAGGCCCGATCCGTCTCCGACATCCGCGGGGTTGACCGCTTCCGCCACGTTCCAGCGCCACGACTAGAAGAGATCTCGCAATGCCGGACTGGCACGGAGAGGGGCGGGACGCTGCTGGAAATGGTGGTTATTGTCGCGATCGTTTTAGTGGTGAGCGCCACGGCAATGATCGACGTCTCCAGCACCTTGCGATTGGCTCCGGTGGACACCGCGGGGCAGTTAGTGGTGCAGCAAATGCGGTCGGCCCGTCAGTCCGCCATCACGGACCGCACGGTCTACCGCTTGACCTTTAACTTGTCCGGCATGATCGTCCTGGACCAGTTAGTGACCGTCACCACCACCAGCGGCTCAACGACTACGACGACGACAACAGTCAACAACATCAGCAACACTCCCATCCCCACCTCAGTGTCCTTCCATTGCGAGCCCAGCCTCCCGGTCGATCCTGACGGCTTTGGCGACGGCACCGTGCCGATAACTTTCAACGGCTATACTCAAATCTTCTTCCAGCCAGACGGCTCCGGGCGCGACACGACCGGGAAAACCGCTAACGGCGTCGTTTACTTGGCAGTTCGCGGCGTCATCGGTTCGTCGCGATCGGTCACCTTGTGGGGAAGCACCGGCCAGATCCACTTATATAAGCTCTACGGACGAGGCTCTGGCTGGTACTGGAAATGACAACCCTGGCGCTGCATATCTCGGTGTCGTGGACCGTGATCACCAAGGCGATCAGGACCCGAGCGGAGCGCGAATCATAAGCACATAGTGGCGTGCGCAACACCCCGGTGCAAGCAATCCAGACCCTCGATCAAAGAACGACGCCGATCTCTTCCCCAGGCCATCTTTCGCGACTGGCCGCCACCTGCAAGAACCTTGCTTTCGTTCCTGGTCCATAATCGCGCTGTCAAGCGCAGTAAGCGGTGCCGCAGTTCGTGAGTAGTCTGGCTTTGTAACCTTTCTAGCCATCTGTGTGATCCCGAATGAGCGGAGGACTGCCAGGCTGTTCCCAATGGGCTTTAAAATACTACAGATGTGAGGAATTCAGGGAATGGAACTGGAGGTGCTCCTAGCTGATTGATGAAGAAAAAGTGGCTTCTAATCGTGGCGGTGGTTGTTACAGTCAATTGCCTGCTGGCGATTGTGTCTCCGAGGCTGCATATTTATTTTAGCATCGCTGCATTGGGTCTCGGCGTCAGTTTCGGAGTGGGCTGGTTGAAACAGCTTCCGTTCAAGCAGAAGGCCCGATACGTTTCCGAGATCCGCCGGATCGACTACTTCCGTAGCGTCCCAACGCCACAGCTGGAAAGTTGGCTACTGAATGCCCTTACTGCCCGCGGCTTCGTCCTGCTGGGAGAGCCGTTCCTGGGCAGATCAATCGATCAGGGCTGTGCCTGGCGCAGGTCCAGGAGAGTCGCGCTGTTCATTCAGCAAGAACGCCCGCTGACCGAGCGTGACCTGGCGAGCATTGGCGCCCTGAGAAGCAAATGCAAGGCGCAGATCGTCTTTGTGTTCTCGCCGTTCTCGAGCGCCCCCAAGAGCACTCGCCACGGCCTGGAGATTCAGGCTGGCCAGGAGTTTCTGTCCTGGATGAGTGCCCTGGATGGAGTGCGGCCCGTGAATATCGGTAAGCTTGCGCCTCAAAACTGTTCCTGCGGAGCCCCCCAAGAGGAACATGTGAGCCGCGCCGGAGCGCCTTTGCTGATCTGTTCCCGGTATCCGGACTGCCGGGAAGCTCCGCGGCCGAGGATCGGAAGCGTCCCTTCCGCCACAACTGCATAGGAAGTTTTCGGAGGGGAGGGCCGGGCTGCTCCTCAGAATGTCCAGGCGCTCCCTAACTTAGTACTCTTATTCGTAAATACGATGACGTATATTTGAGCCCTGTCAGGTAGTAGTATCTGATACGCTGGCATTGAGGAGGTCTTTCTCTGATGCCGCGTAAAAGCCCATTCAGAATAGAACTATCATCTGATGAGCGCCAGACTCTGGAGGCGCTAGCTCGAAGATATACGTCACCGTATTGCGATGTGGTTCGAGCCAAGATCATCCTCCTGGCTGCCGACGGTCTGTCCAACGATGTCATTGCGGCCCGCTTGGATACGCCTCGCCAGATCGTTAGTAAGTGGCGCAAACGATTCTGCCTCACCCGATTCCCGGGGTTAGATGCTTTGCCACGGGGCGGGCGGAAAGCCCGCTTTTCCCCCCAGTCTCGTCGTCGCGGTCAAGGCGCTCGCCTGTGAACTGCCGCATCGCCTTGGCCTCCCCCTTTCGCGCCTCTCGATCGCCGAGTTTCGACAGCACGTGATCAAGCAAGGTCTTGTCGCGGAGATCGGCGGCGCTACGCTGTGGCGTTGGTTGAGTCAGGACGCCATCCGGCCTTGGCAATATCGCAGTTGGATTTTTCCTCGCGATCCTCCCTTTGCAGTTAAGGCCGGTCGGATACTGGATCTTTACCAACGCATTTGGGAGGGCGCTCCCTTGAAAGACGATGACTTCGTTATATCGGCCGACGAAAAGCCCAGTATTCAGGCCCGCCGCAGGAAACACCCCACTTTGTCGCTGGCCCCGGGTCGACCCACACGAGTGGTACACGAATACTTCCGCCAAGGCGCGTGGACCTACTTAGCAGCTTGGGACGTCCATCGTGCGAAAGTGTTCGGCCGCTGTGAAGCCAAGAATGGCATTGCTCCCGTAGATCGTCTGATCCGTGAAGTGATGGGCCAAGAGCCCTACCGTTCTGCGAACCGCGTCTTCTGGATCATGGACAACTGCTCCGCCCATCGCGGACAGCGGGCCATCGATCGGTTGCGTTCTCAATGGCCGAACGTCATTCTCGTTCACACTCCGGTTCACGCCAGTTGGCTCAACCAGGTCGAGATCTACTTCTCGATTGTGCAGCGAAAGGTCCTCACTCCCAATGACTTCTCCTCGCTGGCGGAACTCCAACAGCGTCTCATCGCTTTTCAGAGCCACTACCAGGCCAAAGCAGCACCCTTCCGCTGGACATTCACTCGCCGCGATTTGCAGACCCTGCTGACAAAGATCGAAAGCAAACAACTCAAGCTAGCCGCCTGAGCGGAATACGTCACCGTAATTCCGAATAAGAGTTCTTAGCCAATCAAGTACGCGAGCAGCGCTACGGGCAATCGCTCCTTGGGCGCACCATGATCTTCAGCCGCCTTGTATCACCGACGCCAATAATGAGCAGCGAAGCGTTGCTGGGCACCGCTGGGCACCGGTGTTGCCGTCGGCTTCCAGTTCCCTCTGAGCGCCGCGGGTTCTCCGGACCTACTTTGAAGCGGGCACGCGGTCGCCCACCTGCTGCTGGCCAGCGTGGATCACATTGAGGTCTGACCTGTCCGCTGGTGGAGAACGTCTGGCAAGTGGCACCCAGCTTCGGCGCCGGACACACTGGTGGGTCCCGATCAGGCGGAATCGCGGGTCTGGAGAGTCAGGATTGAGTGAATCTCTGACTGTTTCAAGGCCTGGTTTGGAGAGTCTGGGAGGCCAGAAGCACCTCGATTCTCATGGGCTGACCAGCTTGCGGAGGGAAACCAAGGAAGCCAAGAATCAACCAACATCTGACCGTTGTTGACGATCAACGCGGGTTTTGGGACATTACCGGTCAACTTCATGCCGAGATCCCGCCTTCGATTCGGACACAATGCTTGCCCAGTCCTATCGTGCGATCATGCTGGCGGGGCGCTCGTTACCTGGAGTTCTCCCGCGCCGGTAATGCTGATGGCACGGCGGTTGTGCGTGGAAGTGCCTGGGAGCGACAGGTACAAACCCGTCAATCTTTGTGCACCGTCCGTCGCCGAGCCAAACGTGAAGCCTCCACGCGGATTAAAGACCACCGCCGTCCCCGCCTGCTGCAGCTCGTCCGGCAACAGAACCACACCCCGAGGAAGGACCAGGCGATTTCCGTCTGGGCGAACCTGCTCGCCGTTGAGGTTCCAATCCATCGACAAGACCGTGTGTTTGCCTTCCATGTGGACCCTGCACGTTACCGGAACATTGCGCTGGATCGCCGCGGTTCTGGCCTCTTGCAGGAAGCTTGCGACATCGTGGGCCGAACGATCCAACTGGCGCACGCCCGGAGTTACTGCGAGGAAGGTCAGAACACATCCGATCACCATGATCCCCACCACAATCGTGCTCAATCCTCTGTAACCAAATCTCCCATTCATACGAGATATCCTCTGGACTAAATTTTGCGACCGACCTTGTTTGCTCTGCTTACTCGGCCATAGCCCTTTGCAAGCAATCGGCATGCCATTAGCAATTCGTGAATCCTTGCAGTTGCCTAGAGTGAAGGTTGATCCTTTGACTGGAGTTCCCTTTCCCAGCGGAATGTCACCATACGTTACATTCTAGCTCAGGTCGAGACCCACGCTGACCGGCCGAGGATGTTCATGCAAAACGAGGAGCGAGCGATCTGCTAACGCAAAACAACACCGGAGACGTTCTCGCCCGGAGGCCGCCAATTGGTGTACGGCAGTTTCCGGCGCATCTCGTGGAAGGCGAGCTGCGCTTCCCGCTCGCGGCCCTCTCCGCGCAAAATGTTGCCCAGCAAGTACAGCGCTTCGGCGTTGGTCACATCCTCCTTGATCGCGCCTCGTAAGGCGTTTTCGGCCTCGCTCAGGCGACCGATCGCCACCAGGAGTTTACCCAAACTGCTGAGCGACGCGGTGACGCGAAAATGCATCTCCGCTTCTTCGAACTTGCCTTTCCCTACCAGCAGTGCGCCTAGATTCTGATGGGCGTCCGTGTTCAGGGGATCGAGCTTCAAGGCGGTACGATACTCCATCTCCGCTTCATCGGTCTTTCCTTCCATCTCCGAGACTAACCCCAAGTTGGCCCATGGCGCGGCCAGATCCGGGCGAAGGATGCGGGCCCGCTCGTAAGCGCGGCGGGCTTCGTCGAAACGGCCCATTCTGGCCAAGGCGGTTCCCAGGTTCACCTGGTACACCGCATCGAGCGGCTGCTCGCGGGCCACGCTCTGGAACAGCGGCAAGGCCCGTCCGGCATCGTCTCCCAGCAAGTAGGCGTTGGCCAGATTACCGCGAATCAGCGTGGACTGCGGGGAGACGAGCAACGTCTTTTCGTACAGCACAATGTTGTCGTGCCACTCGTAGTTGCGAAGGAAGGTGGTGGTGGCATACCAACTGGCCAGCAAGCCTCCCAGCAGGCCGGCCACCGGCGCAAAAGCGATCCAGCGCGGAGCCCGCTCCAACAGCGCGGCGACCAGCCAGCAAAATCCAACGGAGGGCAGATACAGATAGCGTTCCGCGAAGACGTTCTCACCGACATGCTGGATCCATAGCACCGGGAGCAACGGCGCCAGGATCAGGAACGCCGCCAGCCACAAGCGCGAGCCGCGCCGCCACAGCAACCAGCCCCCGCCGATCACCGCCAGCGTAGCCGCAAATCCGCCCAGAAACCGCGGATCGGATGGCGAGGTGGTTGCATGGAAGACGTGAAAAATGTTGAAAGGCAGCGGGTCCAGCAGCTTCCACAGGTATTCTCCCAGCAGCGCAAACGTCGTGTAGAACTGTTGCTCCCACGACAGCACGAAGGTATTCGCGACCATGGTCATGCCGTGCAGCGCGTGAATGCGCATCGGGAAATATAGGGCCAGCGGAACCAGGTAAGGCCCGAGTACCGCAGCGATGGCCTTCAGTCTTGGCCGCCACTCCAGTTCCCGCGTGCGGTCCAACTCCCAGGCGGCCACCAGCGGAATCAGGATGATGGCGGTTTCCTTCATCAGAAGAGCCAGCAGCAGGAGAGCCGGGGGCCACCATCGGTCCGTTCCGGCGCCAACGCGGTTGATTCGCCGGCTTCCCTTCAGATGCAGCAGAAAAGCCAGCAGCACAAGAAAGGTGTAGACCAACTCGGTGTTGGCGGCGATCCAGGCTATCGCCTCGGTGTGGATGGGATGCATGCCGAACAGCAGCGACCCCCAAAAGGCGATGGTCTCCGAGAGACCGATCCGGCGGGCGATCAGGAAGGCCAGCAGCGTGCATCCGGCATGAAAGAGCAAGCTCAGCACGTGATATCCCCGGGGGTTGAACTCGAACAGGCGGTAGCAGACCAGGTTGATCACGTGCATCAGCGGACGGTAGTAGTTGCTGGCGCCGCGGGGTCCCATGAAGCCCCAAACGTTGCGCGTGAACATCGCACTGATGGACCCATTGCGCAGCCAGGCGTTGTGCAGGATCTGCGAGCCGTCGTCGTAGACGAAGCCGTTCTGGAGGATGTTCAGATTGACCACGATGGCCAGCAAGACCACCGCGGCGGGTGCGAACCACTTGCGCATTTCACTATTCTATTTCATGCCAGCGAAGGTGCAGGCCGCACCGCAAGAACGGAACTGACCACAGCGGCACAACTGACCTAAAGATCAACTTCCCTTCCGGCCCGGCACAACCCGATTCACGATCCTCACGTCGCCCAGCTACATCAATAGGGCGTAAAGATCTGCTGGAAACCTACATTGTTCACATCCCGGAACATCGGTGTGCCTGGCGGCAGCAGCGTCGGATTTAAGAAGTCGAGATCGAAAGCATAGGCGCGAGTGGGCGGTGAATACACACTGGTACAGCACTTGTAAATGCCGGTGGCATACTCCGAATAGTACAAACTGACCAGCGACCCCATATAGTTCAGCGTTGTGTTCCAGCCCTCGATATAACGCAGGAAATTGTGGACTCCGCCGTCGGTGCCGTAATCGTTCGCCACTCCCGCAAAAGTTGGCTGCGGGAAGTTGAGGTTCTTCCCGGCGGCGATCGCCAGCCGGTAGTAGTTGGCAGTGCTGTTCGATCGGTTTCCCGGCGTGGTCGGATTGATGAAGCTGTTGAGATCTAGCGCTGGACCCGACCCTGGCGCAGGGACCCAAGTCGAGGACAGCAGAGTCACGGCATCGGCGATGACTGCGGCGGCGACATGGCAGGGCGACTGGGGTGACGTAGATGTAGTAGCTGGATACGGTACGCCACAGGAGCCTTCCGCAAACGCCTGCGCGGCACTCGCATTGTAGTTGCCGGAAACGTAAACCGGATTTTCGGAAGCTACCGTAAATCCGCCGGTGATAAACCCGCCCGTTTGGGTGCAACCGCCGACTGTTGAGCAACCGGGTAAGTTACCAAGCGTCCCGTTGACCAACCTGAGGGCGTGGCGGGCTCCGCTCACGCGGTTCTTGCGCGCCGTGGTCACACACAAGACGCCAGCCTGGGGCCCACCGGTGGCCGGGGCGGAGGTCATGAAGCCGTTCCACACGTTGTTGCCACCCCAGGTGTCGAGGAGCCCGTTTTGGTTGCTGTCTTCCGCGGTGTCCAAGGTGCCATTGGGATCTCCATTGGTCACTGTGGGATTAATGACGTCCTCGAAGCCGTAAGCTCCCGTCAGACGGGATGTGGTCGAGCCAACCACGGGCAGAGTTCCTAACCAGCCGCCCACCGTCGGAGCGTTGGGATCGGCCTGCATTCCCCGGCGGTCGCTGAAGTAGAGGATATAGCCATTTTGCGAAGTGGCATCGGTATTGATGCCGTAGTTGGTCAGCGTTACGGGGTGCAGGGTTCCGTAGAGCCACCGTTGCAGGTTATGCACGTCTAATTCGATCAAACCCATGATGCCACCCATACCGCAAGTGGAGCTGGTAATATCGCGGAACTGCCCTTCGCGTGGGTCGTACAACTGAAGCGGATAATATTTGTGAGGATTTTGGTCCGTGTAGCTGACATTCGGTTGCCCGGCAACAGTGCCCGTCACATCCGCGTTGCTATCGCCCGTGGCTCCCGGAGCGATGTCGCGGTACTGCTGGAATCGCAGAATCGCGTTGTTGGTGGCTGGGTTGATGCTGTTACCAACATCGCTGGAGATGCCGAAGCTCAGCCATTCCTGGGTGACGTCAACGTAGGTTCCGCTTCCGTCGCTCTTCCGAGCCTGTATGAGTATGTATCCGTTAATCAGCGACATGCAGTAGGGATTGGCGCTGTTGTTGTAGTTGGTGGTGCCGCCGCCCGTGTTGCCGGTGGTGTAAGGGACCGAGGAATTCACGCAGTTGCCGGCCACATTGCCCGACGGGAGAATGAAATCCTGTCTGGGTGTGGTAGCATTTGGTGCGTTGTCGGCGGGCTGCCACCAGGTAGGGTTCGAGCTCGGCGTCTTGCCCGTGTTGCCGCCCTTCAGCGAAATGTACATGTTCCCGCTGCTGTCGGTGACTCCGGCGCCGGCAGCGTATGTCGTACCACTCGCATACGTTGGAGAGGACCACTGCGTGGCGGCGACGGCGCCGGCGGACTGCCACCAGGTAGGGTTCGAGCTCGGCGTGTGGTTTTTATTGCCGGCCTGCAGCGAAAGGTACATGGTCCCGCCGGAGGTGACCACGGCGCCGAGAGGGTAATTCGTGCCAGTTGCGCCACCTACATACGCCGGCGCTGGGCCCGTCCCCAGGCCCGGCTCATACACGCAGGCCGGGTCGGGAGTTGAACTGTCACAGGTTGGCAAGGAGGCGGCCGTTCCCGCGGAAGTCTGGAGCATGGCTTCCGCAAAGGCCTGGGCCGGCGTCACTCCGGTTGCCGCGGACACCCCGCCGAAGCAAGGTGTCAACGCTACGCACCCCGCAGGGCTGCCGGAGACGTTGAAATACGGCGACACGTTGGCCAATTGATATCCGCTGGCCCCACCAGGGAAACCCGTCGGGGTGTCGCTCAAAAGGACGCGGATCTGAGCAATCGAATACAAGCGGGACGTGTAAATGTTGGAGGTTGATGGCTCACCCGGCCACGGCAGCCTGATGATCTCGTTGGATTTGTAACCGCTGGCTACGAACGGCAGGGTCAAGGAGTGAACACCGGTCAGAGAATTGGCGATCATCCCGTTGTAGGTAGTCTTGGAGATCGTCACCCAATTGGGGTTCAGGGAGGAGCCCAAGCCGCCAGTCACGCTGCCCTCCGTGACCGCCAACGCCCGGCAGGCTGGCAAGGTGCCGCTACATCCGCTGGCCGCCGTGGGTACGTTGATGTCCCCGGGGTAAGCCGTGCCGGGGCCTGCGGCCAAGCCGTTGGCCAAGGCCGCGCGTACCACTTGCCCCAATGCGGCAACTTTGGATTGAAAGGTCACGTTATTCCCGGAAGTCCCGCTGGCCAGGAAGAGATTCCCGTTCGTAAAAACACGACCGGCGAAATTGAAGTTAGGGCCGGGAAAGTAACTCAGGTCGCTGTCGGAGAAAACGCCGAACTGAAAAACCGGGATCAGCGCCACTTCCACGTTGCGAACCATCTTGACGTCGGCACCGGAGGATTGGAGTGCGTCCACGGTCAGGGAGAGGGGGATGATCTGCGCCACTAATCCCTGATTTGGACCCGAGCTGATATTGCGCACCTGGACCACCGGAACGTTGCCGTTGGCGGGCACGGTGAAAGAGTAGGTATTGTAGCTGATGCCGGGAATAGTCGGCTGGTAAGTGGATCCGCCCAGCGCGGTAATGTCGCTGACGGAAGGTGCGGCCCGGCTGGCGTAAAGGGCGCCCACATCCGCCATCATTTTCTCCATCCCCGCTTCGGCTCCGTAAGTGGCCACGGTGTCTTGCATATCGTTCCCGCCCACCGACCGCTCCGACACGATCAGATAGATTGTTCCGGCCGCGATCCCCGAGAGCAGCAGCAACAGCAGCAGCGAGGTTACCAAAGCAAAACCAGCAGATTGTTTGTGCGCTCGCATGATCTCCCCCATATTCTTCAATTGGTGCCCATTCACGAAATCCGGGTTCTCGGGGGGCACGGCTTCGACCAACCCATGGCCGGAATGCGGACTCGAATCCCCTGGAACTAATCGTTTCATGTTGATCGTCAACTTTTATCCGAAATCGCCAATGGAGTCAAGAGTACCAAGGGTATGGGTACCAAGTCCTACGTGCTAGAGACCTAGGCCCTAAGGGCAGTCAGTTGGGTTCCAAAGGGGTTACGGGATTAGTTGGGCAAGGCATACTGGAGCGATTCCTTGGCGAACGGCTCCAGATCCTTCCTGACCAGCGCCGCTTCCGCGCCCATTTCCTTCTCGATCTGTGCGCGCGCCCGGGTCCCGGCCTGGGCTCCCAGCAGTTTTTCCGCCTCCAGGTAGGCCGCCAGCACGAATGGGCGGGGAGCCGCGATGGTTTGTAGAAACTGGGCGTAGGTCAACCAGTCCGCTCCGGCAGTGGAGTCGGCAGGATCGCTACGATTCACCAGCAGATCGAGCTGCAAGGCCGCCTGATAGTTCCGCAAAGCTTCACTTTGACGATGGAGACGCCTGAGAGCGTCCGCCAGACGAAAACGCGCCACACTCTCCAATACCGGGTCCTGAGCCTGCTGGGCCAACAGCGCGGCCTTCTCGCTGTAGAAGCGCGATGGTTCCGTCTGGTCGGTACGCTGGTAAGCGGCCGCCAGTTTCATACTGATCAGCGCCAGGTTCTTCGCATCCCCGCGGTCGGTGAGGCGCCGCTCCGATAACAGCACGATGTAGCGCTCATAGTGGCGGATCGCGTCGCGGTCCCGATTTAAACTGACGTAGGCTTCGGCCAAATAGAGTTGCACTTCCTTGTTCTTGGGATCGAGGCTCTCGGCATTCCTCCAACACGCGATGGCCTCGGCGATTCGCTTTCCTTGCCACTCCAGCAGGCCATAGTTCAACCAGGAACCGGCGTCCAACCGGAAATGGCGTTCCATGTCCTGATATTGAGCCGTCGCTTCCGGGTAGCGCTGGTGGCGCAGATAATACAGCGCCAGGGCCAGGTGGGCGTCGAAGCGCTGGGGATTCACTTGAATCGCTCGTTGGAGCGAGGCCACGGTATCTTCGACGTGTCCTTCTTTGTCCTGGGCACTAGCCAGGTTCAACCAAAGCGCGGAGTCGTTGGGATTCAGAATCTGAGCACGCCGCAGATTGGGCAGGCTGCCGGTATCCAGGGTGAGATCGTATTTGACCTGGTCCAGCAGCGCGAACAACAGCAATGCCGCCACGGCGCCGCGGCGCAGTGCGCGCGCCGGAAGACTTGCTCCGCGCAGCCAATCCAGAGCGTCGCTGAGTGCCGCAATCGGCTTACTGGCGGGCTGCTGGACATACTGCGGCGGGGCGGCGCCCGCCGTGCCCAGCACGGCGCCGACGCGAACGTCGCGCAATTTCCAGATCGCGCCATCCAAAATAAAGTGATGGATATTCACCAGCGCGGTAAAGGCCAGAAAGCTGGCGGTGAAGTCCATGCCGGCAAAGCGGCTGACCAGCCATGGCCCGGGGACGAACAGGGCAATTCCGCCGGCCACCAGCACACCGAAATAGGCGCGCCAATTCCACGAAGCTTGCCCGGCCCGGGCTTCTTGCCGGGCGTAGTAACTGGTGATCCACAAGTACTGTGCGGAGTGCATGACCGCCAGCACGCCATCCGCGTAGCGTTGCTGCGGAATCCGGAATCCATACCCGGCTTCCAGCAAGCTGGGCAGGACAAACCACAAGAACTCGGTGGAGAACAACACCATGGCGGGCCACAAGGGTCGCCACTTATAACTTTGTTTTACGGTTGCGGCCATTCCCCGGAAGGCCATCGCCCCGGCCACCAGGAATAGCGGAGCCAGAGCCAGGCGCAAGACCCGGCCCGCCGCCATCGGCAATCCCAGCGAGAGGACGTAGGTGTCGCTGGAGGGGCGCGCGTGTATGCTGAGAAAGACCATGGCGTAGGAGGCCAGGAATGCGAGGTACAGCAGATTGCGATGGCGCGGCGCCGGCTGCGCGCCGTTGCGGCGCGCAAACATCATTGCCAGGCCGAAATTCTGGCCCATGTAATGCCAGGGACTCCAGGTGAGATAGATCGTGAACAGCCAAGGCAGTAGTCGCGGGAAGCCGTGAGTCAGTGCCAGAGTGACCAGCAGCAGTCCGGTCAGATGGATCGTGAAGATGCGGTACTTCTGAAAGTCTTCCCGGGTGTGGTAGGCACGATAGATCGTGGCCATGTAGTGCGGATAGTTGAACAGCAACGCCAGAGCGTAAAACGCTCCGGAAACGGCCAGCGCCGTCCATCCACGAAAGGGATACGCTAGCAGCAGCAGAGGCCCCGACCAAGCGCCGCATCCCACCAACAGGTCGAGCCGCGGCCCGTAGATCCACCTGTTGGATGTTGCAGCTTTAGCCATTGGGCCAGTCTACCATGCTCCCTTCTCGGCTTCCGGCGGCCCGCCAATCCGTGTGCGGCGGCGTAGGAGACGCCGGAACGGGACCAATGTCCGAGTGACGGGAATTTGCCCATGCCGCGATCGGGTTCCAAAATCGGTGACGCAGGCTGCCAGTGCCGCTGCCACCGTTCGCACACGGAACCGGCCGGAAGCCCATCGGGATCTGGCTTTATTCCGCGCCGATCATACCGGAAAACACCCGTTTTGGCTGACGTTTTCCGGAGCGCTGACTGGAACCGCCGACGGCGCGAGAATTCCGCACCCAGTGTCAGTAGCGATCCACGAAATCCAGGTTCCTCGGCGTAACGGACGAGATCATCGAAACCCGCGAGTAGCCCCGGTTCACCAAGCGCTGGCTGGAAGCCCGGGCTTGCACAAAGATGTTGACCTTGCCAATCTGATTCGGCGAATAGTAAGCGCCGGTCGAACACGCCGTGGAAGGATTAAACGGGTTGGCGATGTTGGGACAAACCGTACCGGAGGTGGTGTCGAAAACATCGTAGCTGAACTGCAGGTTCTCGATGTTCTGGGCCACCGGCGTGGGCGGCAACGCATTCACCTGACGCATCAGGCGCGGGTAGCCAGGATTGGTGTTGTTGTCAAGGTAGTAGGTCACCACGATGATGCGGTAAGCGGTGGTCTGCGGGAAGGTCCCTTGCGGCACGCCGCCCACGAAGTTTTGGATGCTGGCCAGCGAGCCAATCGGAGCCGACATCTGGTTGAGAAGGAGCGGGTCGCCGGTGGAGGCCATGTCCACCGTGTTGGTCGCCGGCACAACGGCGGTGACCAGCGCGACCGCGGTGCCGTTGGCGTTGCTGAACAGCAGAATGTCTCCGTTGTTCAAGCCGTACGCCGGGTCCGCGAGTCCCGGGTTGGTGGCGGCGTTGAACTTCACGGTGGCGGGAGATCCCGAAATGCTGATCGAGGTAACCGGATACTGGTTCAGGGGACCACCGGCGGAGCCATTCCAAGTCACCGGATAGCTGTTGTCTTGGTACGCGATCGTGATGACGTCCGTGGGCACCAAGGTAACCCCTGCTGTGCTGCTCCAGGGGTCGCGGTCTACCGATCCTCCGGTGTTGGGTGTGGCAATGCTGGGACCCTGGCCATCCTGCGGGTTGATGGCATAGAGCCACGAGTTATGGGTCGTGCCGCCATCCAGACTCTGGTAGTAGTTCAACACGGCACCGGCGGGCGCCCCGCCGACTTTTACGTAGCAGGCCAAGGTCATGTCGCAACCGAGCCGGGGCGGGGTTACCCCACCTCCGCTCGCGTAGGGCAACTGGATGCCCCCGCTGGGGATGCCCGTGCCGGCCACCGAGATATCTCGATAAATCAAGTTAATGGCCACCCGCGCATTCTGCTGCATCTCCCCGCGCAGCGTCACGATGGTGCTGACATCCACGCTTTGTCCGAACATATACACGGCACCGGCCAGCACGACTCCGGCCAGCGCCACGGCCACCAGAACCTCCGCCATGGTGAATCCGGCCTGCCTTCCTGCGTGCGCTGCCCGTTCTCGCTTCATCATCGCTTTTGTCCTTAACGGTAGCGGGAAATCAAAGTGTTGATCGTATAGGTGCGCACTCTTCCCCTCGCGTTGGTGTACTGCACGGTGACGGTTAATTGCCGGACATCCGGATTGGCCACGCTGCCGCTCATCAGCGGGGTGATGGAGATCTGCCGCTGATAATTGGACAAAACAATGATCTGGTCGTCGGCAGTCCCCAGTTCGCCGTCCGGCCCCGGCATCACCATGGTCTCCGTGGGACCGTCGTCGGCGGTGCCCAGCAATCCATCGGATCCGGGCAAACCCAGGGATTGAAACCCGGTGACGAAGACGCCGCCGGAGGTCGAAGTATTATTGATGTTGCTAAAGTTGATCTGGGTACTTTCCCTGGCGGTAAAAATGGATTCCATCGTTTCGCGGGCCTTTTGTTTGGCGATCATGTCTTCTTGGGAACCCTGCATGTTGTCGATCGCGGTGCCGAACAGCGCCAGCATGCCCACCAAGCCAATGCTCAGAATGAACATGGCGGTCATCACTTCCGCCAGCGAGAATCCGGCTTGGCGGGAGTTGGACGGGCGGGTTGGCGCTGCGGTGGTCATTTCCAGTAATGGCCTGCGGTTCCTCCGGCGTAAAGCTTATACAGCTTGATTTGCCCCGTGCTACCCCACAAGGTGATCGACCGCGAAGATAACATTTGGCCCGAAATTTCCGAGTAGACAACGCCGTTGCAGATCTTCCCGGTGGCGTCCCGCCCAGCGCCGTCCGGCTGGAAGTAGATCTGGTTGCTACCGTTGAAATAGATCGCTGCCACGCCGTCGCCGAAGCTGTCGTAATCAATCGGGGCGCCGCTATCCTTATTGAACGTCACCGTACCGGGGAGCGAATCGGTCAGGACGTTGGTGACGGTCGTGTTTACCGTAGGGACGCCGCTGACGATGGTCGTGGTGGTTAACAACTGGTCCATGATGATGGTACCGGGCGCGTTAAAGGTCAAGCGGTAGACCAAGCGTTTGCTGATGGCGGACTGGCGAGCTAGGCGCATGTCCTGCTGCACCAACTGCGCCGCGGAATCCGCCGCCGCCACCTTCAGGCTACCGCTGATGTTGATAATAGACACTGCACTCACCACTAGAATGATGGCGACGACAATCAATACCTCAAGCAGAGATACACCTTTCTCTGCGCTGAGCCCGTCTTGTGCACGATTCTTCATCATTCACGAAGCATCCACGACGCAGTATCCCAGGAACGACCCCTCCATGTCAAGGGTACTAGAGACAGGGGTACCAAGTTCCGCCCCGGAGCGGCAATTCCCACCCGGTGGTACTGACCCGCCCCGCCACAGATCTTCCTTATCTTTCCTTATCTATGGATTACAGGAGGGTTCAAGCGCTCTTCTACAGGCTAACATCCTCCGATAGGCTACGCCCGGCCGCCAGGATTTGCCGTTCCAACTCCGCCGGATCGGGACCTACCAGCGTATCCGCGCCGAAGCTCAGCGCCAACTGGCAGACGTTTTCCACCGCCGGGCAGAGCCGGGTTTCGATGTGATCCACGCCGGCCAGCAGCAGGCGGGCGACCGCCACGTGCTTCAAATAGGTGTGGCCGGACAGCCCGGCACTCAGAGGCGGTTCGAAGCTCCCGGCAACGCCGGTACCCAGCAACGCGGCGATTCGCTGCTCATGATTGGCATCGCTGACGGAAGGCGGCAGAAGATCCTGACGCGCCCAGGCGCGATTTCCATGGCGCTGCTCGCGGACGCGATTGGCCAATTGGGCGATGCCGTGCAGGTCGTGAGAGCGATACACCGCCAGGGCGTCCTCGCGGCCCAGGGGTTGGCCGGCTTGGAGTTTGTCCAGAATGCCGGCCAGTTGAGGGTCTTCTAAGATGAGGAGCGGGAAATTCATGAGGAGTTAGCGATGCAGGAACACGTCCGCCGACCAGAATGCGAAAAACAGCAAGCTGATCCAGGCGTTCACGTTGAAAAACGCCGGATTCACGCGCGACAAGTCGCCCGGTCTCACCAAACTGTGTTCGTACACCAGCAAGCCCGCAACAACAGCCAGACCGGACAAGGCGATCCAACCGAGATGCAACAGTACTGCCAGCGTCACAAGAGGGATCATCATGACGGCGTGCATTCCTGTGGAAATGGCCAAGGCCCGCGCCACTCCCAGACGGCGCGGCAAAGAATGCAAGCCGGCGGCGTGATCGAACTCCACGTCCTGGCAGGCGTAGATGATGTCGAAGCCGGCGGTCCACAACATGACCGCGATGGTCAGCAGCAAGATGGCCGGATCGAGCGATCCGCGCACCGCGATCCAGGCCGCCGCGGGGGCCATCCCCAGGCTGAGTCCCAGCACTAAGTGCGACCACAAGGTAAAACGTTTGGTATAGGAATAAAAGCAAACCACCGCCAGAGCCACGGGAGACAAAAGGAAGCACAGCCGGTTCAGTTGCCACGCTGCCAGCACCAACACGCCCGCGGAAGTGGCGGCAAAAGCGGCCACGAATCCGGCGCTGAGCAGCCCGGCGGGCAGCGCGCGCGTGCGGGTGCGCGGATTGGCGGCATCCCAAGGCGCGTCGACAAGGCGATTGAATGCCATGGCGGTTGAGCGCGCTCCCACCATAGCCACGACGATCCACAAACACTGCCGCGCCGAAGGCCATCCATGCGCCGCCAGCACCGCTCCGGTGAGCGCAAAGGGCAGGGCGAATACGGAGTGCTCGAACTTGATCATCTCCAGAGTTACGCCCAAATTGTGGAAGAAGCGGCGAAACATGAATATTTCATTGTACTCTGAATAGTAGCGCAGGCCTCCGGCCTGTTCCTTCTGGCACAAGGAACCGGCCGGAGCCTGCGCCACTGCTACTGCCGAAAGAACAGGCCGGAGGCCTGCGCTACTGACCGAACAATCCATCCGCGATTTACTGAGCGAAGTCCGGCGCGGCCGCTTGAACGTGGACGCCGCCGTCGAACGTCTCCGCCATCTGCCCTTCGAAGATCTGGACTTCGCCAAGATCGATCATCACCGCGGGTTGCGCCAGGGCATGCCCGAGGTGATCCTGGGACAAGGCAAGCGTCCCGAACAAGTGGCGGCGATCGTCAAACGGATGCTGCCGCACGCTCCCAACATTCTAATCACCCGCGCCAACCCGGCGATTTGGAAGCAACTGCGCAAGCTGGCCAAGCGCGCGGAATTCCACGAGCTTTCCAGCGCCATCACCATTCATCGCGACCACACCCAGCTTGGGGCTGGACGGATCCTGGTGGTCTCGGCAGGCACTTCCGACATCCCGGTGGCGGAAGAAGCCGTGGTGACTGCCACCATCATGGGCAACGAAGTGACGCATCTGTACGACGTGGGCGTGGCCGGCATTCACCGATTGATGAGCAATCGCGCGGCGCTTACTGCGGCCAAGGTGCTGATCGTGGTGGCGGGGATGGAAGGCGCGCTTGCCCAGCGTAGTGGGCGGCCTGGTGGCTGTGCCGGTGATCGCCGTGCCCACTAGCGTCGGTTATGGCGCGAGTTTCCACGGTCTGGCCGCGCTGCTGGGGATGCTCAACAGTTGCGCCAGCAACGTTGTGGTGGTCAACATCGATAACGGCTTCGGCGCGGGATTTGTGGCCAGCTTGATCAATCGCGGAGCGCGAGGGGCTTGATCCGAGTCGCTTCTGGAGCGGCCGACGATCCATCTGGACTATTTGCTTTCACCCACGGGCATTGTCTCCCACAGGAACTTGTGCAGGAACGTCTCCATGCGGCCGAGCGTGTAGATCCACCGGCTGTGCAGCAGCGACTCGTGCACGTCGTCCGGAAAGACGATCAGCTCGTAGTACACGTCGCGCTGGCGCAGCAATTGCACCAGGCCGGTCATCTGCTGGAACGCCACGTTGCGGTCGTCGTCGCCCTGGATCAGCAGCACCGGCGACTTCCAGCCGTCGATCGCGCTGATCGCCGAGGACTTGATAGGAAACCGACTTCGGGATCGAGCGAGCTGCCCTCCAGGTGCACGCCCGCCAGATCGACGCCGGCTTTGAAGATATCGGAGTTGCGCGCCAGAGCCTCCGACGTGAGCAGGCCGCCGTACGACAGCCCCCAGATCCCGACGCGGTTCGGATCGACATCGGGCCTGGTCTGCAGGTACTTGCCGCCGGCGACGACGTCCTGATACTCGCTGTTGCCCTGGCCGCGCCGGCTTTGGCGGCCGTGCGGAACGACCGGCCGTAGCCGATGCCGCAGCGGTAGTTGATCGACATCACGATATAGCCCTGGCTGGCCAGCCACTGATTGATGCCGTACGCCCAGTGGTAAAACTGCATGTAGTGATAGGCCGGCATCATCTGCCGCAGCGGTCCGCCGTGCACGAAGACGATGGCCGGCCGCCGCTCGCCCGGTTTCAGGTCCTTCGGCAGGAAGAGCTGATTGTGGATCTCGAGTGCCGTCGGCGGCCTTGGTGATCACGATCTCCGGCTTCACGTGCGCGTCCATCGGAAAGCCCGGCCGCGACGTGGGGAAGACGATCTTCTGCGCGTCGCGGCCGCCGATCCCGCGTCCCATCTTCCACACGCCCAGCGATTGCGGCATGTTCCAACTGGCGCTCAGCGTCGCCAGGTATTTGCCGGAGGCGAGCGGAGCCGGGTACGTCTCGACGCCCTCGCCGGTGGTGATCTGCACCGGCGTGCCGCCGCCGACCGGCACGGCCCAGATGTGGCGCCGCTCGATATCCTTGGCGTTGGTGCAGTAGTAGAAGGTCTTGCCGTCGGCCGAGAGCGCGATCGAGGTCTGATTTTCGATGAGGCCGTCGGTGGTGGTCAGCAGCACGGGACGCGCGGACGCATCCATGACGTTGAGCGCGTAGTAGCGCTCCCATTCGTCCTGGCGGCGCCTGGCGTTCCGGTGGCGTCTGGCGTTTCGGCGCGCGGCGCCGCCGCGTCCGCCGCGTCCGCCTCTGCCGCCGCGTCCGCCTCTGCCGCCGCGTCCGCCGGGCACCCGAACGGGAAGATCACCAGATCGCCCGCCAGGTGCGGCGTTCCCGATGTTGGCGACGAGGGGATCGTTGGGCTGGTTGTGCCAGGTCTCCTGCGCCTCGCCGGTGGTGACGTCGGCTTTGTAGAAGGCCAGCGTGTAGCCGCCTTTGAACGTGGCTCGCATCAGGCCGGGAGAGTTGTTGACCGCGGCGGCGTGGCGCGGTAGCGCCCTGACGCGCCGCGTCGCCCCGCGTCCGCCGCCGCGCCCGCCAGGCGCTGCCGTCGCGGTGGCGCTGCCGCGGCCGGTCCGTTCGGCAGACCGATTCCGCCCCTGCCTGCTGCGTCTGCTGCCCGAACGGCAGGCCCGGCTGCCGCATGAAGATCAGGTGCTTGCTGTCGGGCAGCCACATCGGCGTGGTGTCGAAGTCCACGCTCGGCGACATGTACTTCACCGATCGCGTCGCGACGTCGTACACCACGATGAAGCTGTGATCGGTGCGGGTGCTCACGAAGGCGATCTTGCGGCCGTCGGGCGACCACTTCGGATCGCTCTGCACGCCCCACTCGGTGATGAACGCCTTCTCGCCGCGATCCACTTCGCTCGCCGGCTTCACGGGCGTGACGTTTCGCGCGATAAGATCTGCCCGTCCTTGACGAACAGAATCGCGCTGCCATCGGGCGCCAGTTCGGGTTGGTGGCGTCGACCACCCGCCACGCGCCGCCGGCGCCGCTGGTGCGCGCCGCCCAGATGGCGTGTTCCGGCCCGTTGGGGTCGGCGGTGGGATTGGGCGACCAGCCCTCGCGGTTCGGGCGCCTCGCCGCGCAGGAACACGACGGTGCTGCCGTCGTCCGAAATCCGAATCCCCGACATCATGATGCCGTCGTCTTTCATGAAGTTCGTCAGCCGCACGGGCGTGAACAGCGGCGCCGCCGCGGTGTAGGCGTTGCGCTTGCCTTCGGCATAGTCCACCCAGGCGACCCGGTCGGCCTTTCGCGCCGCGACCACCTCCTGCGGCGACGCCGGACTCAGGAACTGCTGGTAGAGAGGAATTTTCGTTGGAGCGGAGGCGATCGGCGTCGACAGGAAAGCCGCGGCCGCCATCGAGATGATTGAGAGAGTGGTCCAGAAGCGCATAGAGACCTCCGTGTGAGACGACGGCCCAGGCCGCGGCCGAGGGGGAGTATAACACGGGACGGTGCCGGAAGTTCCCGATACCGATCCTACAGATCCTACAGTACGGCGAGCGCCTGGGCGATCTCGATCCACTCTTCCGGAAGCGAACTCCGGGCTGGGGCTTTACCAGCGCGTCCATACCAGTAGCCGGCATTGGATAAATCTCCCTCCTTACGATGCAGATAGGCATGAACCCAAGATCCCGCGAGTCCCTTGTCCTGCTGGGCCGATTCGTGGGCTTTCTTCCAATCTCCCTTGGCGTCCCACCAAAGCCCCTGGAGGGCGAAACTCAACTCGGGCGGCGGATCGTCTCGGAGAACGGAGTCGCGGAATTCTTGCAAGGTCATGAGGACTAGAATAAGGGAGTTTCGGACTGGAGCGGGAAGATTCCTTGCGCCCATTCGTTTACGGATGGACCGACTCTGCTACAATCCGCGCATGAGATTCTCCCTCACCCGCATGATCTCTCTGGTCTGTTTTGCCGGCATGTTTACCGGCAATGCCGCCGCGCAGCCCGCCAATCGGATCGTGATCCAAACCAGCACGATCCTGGACGGCAAGGGCGCCGTACTCCACAACCGCCAAATCGTCATCGAAGGATCGCGGATCGTTTCCATCGCTCCCGGCAAGGAAAAAGCAACCTATGATCTTCGCGGCCTGACGGTAATGCCCGGGTGGATCGACACGCACGTCCATTTGAACTGGCACATGGACGCCAATCGCAAATCGGTGAACAGCGGCGGCAAGCCCGAGGACATGGCGATCTACACCGCCGCCGACGCCTGGATGACACTGCAAGGCGGATTCACCACCGTGCAAAGCGTCGGCGCGGCGATCGATGGACTGATCCGCGACCGCGTCAATCAGGGCGTGATTCCCGGCCCGCGCATCCTCACGTCGCTGCGGCAGATCAACAACAACAGCGGAGACATCGAGGCGCTCCGCAAGCTGGTGCATCAAACCAAGGAGGAAGGCGCCGACGTCATCAAGCTTTTCGCCACGCAAGGACTCGGCGCGGGAGGCAACCAGAACATCAGCGACGAGCAGATTCAAGCAGTGTGCGCGGAAGCTGCGGCCGTGGGACTGCGCACGGTGGTCCACGCCATCGGCGATTCCGGCGCGCGCGCGGCGGTGCTGGCCGGTTGCACGTCGATCGAGCACGGAACGTTCTTGAAGGACGAAACGCTCGATCTGATGGCGCAACGCGGCACCTATTTCGATCCGAATTTGCTGGTCCTGCACAACTATCTCGACAATCGCGCCAGCTATACGTTCAACGAACAGGCCCTGGCAACGCTGGAAAAAGGAATTCCGCCCACCATCGACGTTTTGCAACGCGCTCGCGCGCACCACGTGAAAATCATCTTCGGAACCGACGCCGTGGCCGGCGCCCATGGACGAAATGCCGAGGAGTTCGTCTATCGCGTCACGGAAGGGCACGACAAACCGATGGACGCGCTGATCAGCGCGACATCGCTCTCCGCGGAATCGCTCGGCTTGGGCGCGCAAATCGGTACGGTCGCCGTGGGATTCGAAGCGGATCTGGTGGCTACGGAAGGGAATCCCCTCGACGACATCACGGCGGTCCGCAAGGTTCAGTTCGTGATGCGCGGCGGCAAGGTGTATCGTTACGGGAAGTAACGAGGCCGCAAACACAGCAGCGTTTTCTTAACATTTTCTAACATCGATGGACAGGATGCACAGGATGGACCGCAGCCCTCCTGATGTGGTCCATCCTGTCCATCCTGTTTATCCATGTTAAAAATCTTCGCGTCTGTCGCCCGACCGGAGGCCTGTCCTACTCAACGCGGCAGCTTCGGCTCTCGCTCATATCCTTTATGGGCCTGCGGATGCTCCGGATCGTGGTGTGTTTGGCAGCGCTCGGCGGACCCGCTTGGGCCCAGACGCAGGGCTTGGGCGCGGAACTGCCGGCCCTCAACGCCAGGCGGGCGCGCGCGGCCTACCGGGTGGCGCAAAAAGCGGAACGCAAGAACGATCTGGCCACCGCATTCACGGCCTATAAGGAAGCCTCCGAAAAAGATCCCAGCAATCCCACGTACATTTTTCGCCGCGAGTTGCTGCGTCAAGCTTACGCCTCGTCGCTGGTAAAACAGGGTAAGTTCGCCGAGGCCTACGCCGTCGATCCCACCAATGAATTTGCCCGCCAACAAGCGGCACGTCTGGAGTATCCCACCGCGCCAGCGGAGCCGCTGCCGCTGCAGTCGCGCTCCAGACTTCCCAGCGAGGACACCACACCGCCCCTGGCCCTGGAGCCGAAGTCCCTGCGCAAAACTTGGGACTTGCGCGGCGACACCAAGGCGCTCTATCTGGCCATCGGCGACGCCTATGGAATCCATTTCGACTTCGAGGACGAGCTTCAGCCCGTCAAGGCCCACCTGATGTTGGAGGAGGGCGACTTCTCCCAAGCCGTCATGGCCGTCGGCGTGTTGACCAAGAGTTTTGCCGCGCCGTTGACGCCGCGGATCGCGCTGGTGGCGCCCGACAGCAGCGTGAAGCACCAGCAATACGAGCGCCAGTGCGTCCGCGTGTTCGACGTCAGCGAACTGAACTCCGACGCCACGATCAATGAAGCCGCCAACGTGCTGCGCAATCTGCTGGAGATGAAGTGGGTACAGGTGAATCTGGCCCACAAAAAGATTTTGGTGCGCGATGAAACCGCGCGCGTCATCCAGGCGGCGGAAATTATCCGCTCACTCTCGCAAGGACAGGCGCAAACGATGGTGGAGTTCCAACTCCTGCAAGTGAGCAACACACGGATGCAGCAGTTGGGGATTCTTTCGACCCAGACCTTTTCCATCACCCCGCAGGGCCTCAAGGCCGGACCCTTGACGCTCACTCCGGGAATGGTCACCGCGGCGGCCACCACGTTCGGCGGCGGCGCGGCGCTGATGGCCTTGACCATGCCCAGCGCCACCGCGCAATTGATTCTTTCCGACTCCAAGACGCGCTCGCTGGACGCCCTGCTGGTGCGCGGCTCGGACAGCTTGCCGGCCTTGTTTACCATCGGCGAGCGTTATCCGATCGTGACCGCCATTGTCAGCTACGCGTCAGTCGGCGCCACCAACGCCTCCACCAGCGGCGTGCCGGCCAATTCCGTACCCAGCTTCAACTACGCGGACATCGGCCTGAAGGTGAAGGTCACGCCGCACGTTCACGGGAACGGCGATATCACGCTGGCGCTGGAGTCGTCCAGCACGGCACTGGGAAGCGTCAGCGTGAACGGTAATCCCACCATCGAGAATCGCGAGTTCTCCTCGCAGATGCGCCTGACTGAGGGCGAAACCGTCATCCTCTCTGGCATGCGCGTGCGCTCCGACAGCCTGTCGCTGGCGGGCCTGCCGGGCCTGGCGGAAATCCCCGGACTGGGCTTGCTCTTCGGGCAGCGCACCAGTAATCATGAAGACGACGATCTGCTGATGATCATCACCCCGCACGTGCTACGCCTGGGGTCGGGACAACTGGCATCGTCGCCGGCCATCGCCGCGCCGGACCACACGGTTCCGGTTTTGAAGTAACAGGGCGTCCCTGCCCCCGTGGCGACGGAGCTCTGACGGATGTACAATTCCCTTAATGCGGTTCTTATTCACCATCTGCGCGGCAGAGTTGCTGCTGGGCATCGCGGCGCTATCGGCACAGCCGCAACCGCCTCGGCCAGGACCGGGTCAGGCTCCCCAGGAGCCCGGCGAGCAGCAACCCTTTCGCATTATGACCAAAGTGGTGGTCTTGCCCGTCTCGTTCTTGAATTACTCCGGCGAGTTCCTTGACAACATCAACCGTAGCGAAGTAACCCTATCCGACAACGGGATTTCGCAGCGGATGCAAACTTTCGAACTCGCTTACCAGCCCATTTCGATGGCCATTCTGGTGGACACCAGTGCGCGCTTGCAAGGCGTGATTCCCAATCTGCGGTCCTCCGGAATCCTGTTCACCCAATTGATCCTGGGAGAAAGCGGCGAGGCTGCCGTCCTGACCTACGACGACACGGTTGACGTACGCCAGGAGTTTACTTCCGATAGCGATCTGATCGAAAAATCGTTCAAGAGCCTGAAGGTCAACGGCGAAGGCTCGCGTCTGACCGATGGCATATCGCGCGCCATTGAAATGCTTGCGGCGCGCGAATCGCAGCACCGCCGCGTGATCGTTGTCTTAGCGGAAGGCCGGGACTTTGCCAGCCAAATCCGCAAGAACAAGGTGTTGCAGGACGCGCAACTCGCCAACGTCGCCATCTACACGGTGGAGTTGAGCGCCTTTAAAGCGCTGGTCAAGCAACCGCCGCCCGCTACGGTGGTCGAGACCAACAACGATATCCCGGCCGCGGCCTACGGCAGCCAGCCGGGAATCACGCCGGGATTATACGGCGGCGGCGCCTCGGGAATCGACCTGCTGACTCCTCTGATCGAGAGCGCGGGCGCCCTCCGCGCCATGTGGGTTCATCCGATGAAAACCTACGCCGGCGGTACGGGATCGGATCACATCAATGCCACCAGCCGGAAGGCGGTGGAGAACGCCATCCAAAAAATCGGCCACGAACTGCACACCCAATACTGGGTCTCCTACGTCCCCAACAATCTCCAAGCCGAGGAGTTCCACACCATCGACGTGAAGGTCAGCCGCCCCGGCGTGAAGGTGCGCAATCGTCCGGGATATTTCTATACGCCTTCCGGCATGATCGGTGTCGAACCGGATAGGCCATCGAAGAAATAGAATCGAAGACCGGAGATTCTCAACCAATGAAGCAGACGATGGTAGTGGGCTCCTTTGAGAATTGATCGCGTCGTCTTTGATCCCGGAGGGATCGCCGCTTGTCGCCGGTGGTTGCGCGGTTTTTGCGAAACCACCGGTAGACTTGAGTACGATCCGGACGCCAGTAGGCGTCCCAGCGCTTGTCCCCCTTACCGGGGGACAAAATTTCAAACATCCGTTTCCGGTGGTTTCGCAGGCTGCGCTCAACCACCGGCTACAAGCGGTGTCCCCTCCGGGGTCAACAACTCAAAGGGGCCCACTACTGGCGATCTCCCTTTCTGCCAACCAGGCCGGCACCCTCATTGTGGTATCGCACGATCGCAGCTTCGTCGCCGCGTTGCAACCGCAGGTGATCGAACTGGGCTCCGCAAGTTTCACGGGAGAGCGCGAATAGAAGGGTTCTATTTAACGCAGAGACGCAGAGACGCAGAGAAAACCTGTTTTGATTCTAGTTTTGGGTTTCTCTGCGTCTTTCTCTGCGCCTCTGCGTCTCTGCGTCGAAAGAACAGTCAGAGGCTGATAGAATGTCTCTGCCATGATCTCCGTTCTGGTGTTTTGGCACCAGCATCAGCCGTTCTATAAGGATTTGATTAGCGGCGAGTACCGTCTGCCGTGGACGCGCTTGCACGGCCTGAAGGATTACTACGGCATGGTAGCCATGTTGGAAGAAGTCCCGGAAGCGCGGGTGACCATCAATCTGGTGCCGTCGCTGGTGAAGCAGATTCAGGAGTACGCCTCGGGGCAAGCGCGCGATCCGGTGATGGAAGTGGCCTTCAAACCCGTCGAATCGCTGACCCGCGAGGAGCGCATCTTTGCGCTGACCTGGTTGTTCCAGGCCAACTACGAGCATCTGATCGCGCGCTATCCGCGCTATAAGCAGTTGCACGCCGTGTTTACCACCGCCGGCATGCAACCGGAGCGGGCCTTGCCACTATTTTCCAACCAGGATTTCGCAGATCTGCAAGTGCTCTCGCAACTGGCTTGGATCGACGAGATTTATCTGCAAAGCGATCCCGTGATTCGCGCGCTGGTGGTCAAGGAACGCGGCTACGTACGCGACGATCAGATGGCGCTGTGGACCAAGCAGCAGGAGTTGCTCGGCAAAATCCTGGACGCCCACCGCGCGGCGCAAGATCGCGGCCAGGTGGAACTGACCACCTCGCCGTTCTATCATCCCATCCTGCCGCTGGTCTGCGACACCGATACCGCCAGCGAAGCGCATCCCGGCGGGACACTCCCGCGCCGCTTCCATCATCCCGATGACGCCCGCCAGCAAATTGAGCGCGCCGTGAAGTTGCACGAGCAAGTTTTCGGACGGCGTCCCGTGGGTATGTGGCCGTCGGAGGGATCGGTGTCCGATCAGGCGCTGGGGCTGGCCGTCGAAGCGGGTTTTCGCTGGGCCGCCACCGACGAAGGCGTGCTGGGCCGCAGCCTGCGCCTGGGCTTTGGGCGCGACGCGCATGGCGTTCCGGAAAACGCCGCCTGGCTCTACTCCAGCTACGACCTGACCACGCCCAGCGGCCCGCTGCGCCTGTTTTTTCGCGATCACCAGTTCTCCGACCTGGTCGGTTTTGTTTATTCGAAAATGGATCCACACGATGCCGCGCGCGACATCGTCACGCGCATCGAGCGCGCTACCGCCGGGATATCCGCGGACGATATCCTGGTACCGGTGATTTTGGACGGCGAGAACGCCTGGGAGTATTATCCGGAGAGCGGACGCGAATTTCTGCGCGCTTTTTACAAGGCGGTGACCAGCCATCCCAAGATGCGCATGGTCACCGGCAGTGAAGCGGCCGCCGCGCCGCCGCGGCGGGCGCTCACGCACATCGTGCCGGGATCGTGGATCAACTCGAACTTCGATATCTGGATCGGCTCGCCGGACGATCACCGCGCCTGGAACCTGTTGAGCGATGCCCGCGATTTCTACGAATCGCGCCTGGCCGATGCTCGCGAGGGACGGCGGGTGATCGGCGATGCGCAGCGCGACTTGGCGATGGAGGAATTGCTGATCGCCGAAGGCAGCGACTGGTGCTGGTGGTACGGCCCCGAGCATCATTCCCACAACGACGCCGACTTCGACCGTTTATACCGCTCCCATCTTTCCAATGTCTATCGCGCTTTGGGCGAGCCGGCGCCGCTGGAACTAGCCGCGCCGCTGGCGCGCCAGATTGAGCGGGTGTTCCACGCGCCGCCGCGCTCGTCGATTTCTCCCGTGGTGGACGGCCGCGTGACCACCTACTTCGAGTGGCTGGGCGCGGGAATGTACAGTCCCGATCATCATACTTCCTCGATGCATGGCCGCCGCTTCTACTTCGACCGCCTGCATTACGGCTGCGACGACGACAATTTTTATCTGCGCCTGGATTTTCTGCCGGACACTTTGGCGGCGCTCGGCAAAAGCAACAGCGAGGTGCATGTGCGCATCGGCGGCGAACAAGCGCAACCGGTGGAACTAGTGGCGCACCTGCAGCAAGGCGCCCGCAAACACGGCATCGTGGATGTCTGTGTCGGCCGCATCTTTGAGATGCGCGTCTCACTGGCGTCGCTGGGAGTTCGGGGTGCGCTGCATGTACAGTTTCAGGTTGTGCTGGTGGAAGACGGATTGCCGGTGGACGTTGCGCCGGCCGAAGGCTGGCTCACCCTGGAGACGACGCGGCCGCCGGGCGAGTAACGGGCGGCAAATCAAAAATCAAAAGTCAAAAATCAAGAATGGGGACAGCGGAGTGTTGTCTTGCGCCCTACCCCACTTTTCGCACCAATCACTTGCGGGCGTCCGTGGCGCGGGCATCCCTGCCGGCGCACTAATACCACGGGCTGCCTGTCTGCGAGAAGCCTTTAGTTGATTGACGGAATAGATTTAGGCCGCCCCTTCAGGGCTGAAATGTTTGGCCGATCTAACCCAGGGCGACGCTTCGCTTGCCCTGGGCTGCTATGGGCCGGGCCGTTGGCCCTGCGGACTCGGCGCTCCGTTTCCTCTTCCGGATCGCTTGCTCGTAGACGCGGATTGCGCTTCTCGCAGTGCGACCCAGCCCCAACGGGGCGGCCTAAGATTGCCTAAGATAGCCCAGGGCAAGCGAAGCGTCGCCCTGGGTTAAAACCCCACTCTGACAAGCCCTGGAGGGGCGTCCTAAAATTCAAGGAATTGGTAGAACCTCGCGAACTTAACGGATCTCGCAAACAGGCCACCCGTTTGCCCTCGAGGCATCGGACGATCACTTTAGCGTCGCAAACCGAGGCGAGTACGGGCGTCCGGCGGAGCGGCGGAACTTAGGTTATGATAGAAGGAGTTGCAGTCTTGCGTTGTCATGGCGGCATAGCTCAGGGGTAGAGCAGGGGTCTCATAATCCCCGTGCGGTGGTTCGATTCCACCTGCCGCCACCAAACCTAGAGATTTCCTTTCAATCAGTTGGGGCGTGCTGATTTTCCGTGTACCTCCTGTGTACCCTTCGTTGGGGTTTGCAGGATGGAATCGGACTGCCAGGAATGGCGCACGTCTGCTTCAAGCTGCTGTTGCCGGGCGCGAACAGGCGGCCTCTGCCGGGGGCGACCGCTTCGTCATCCGCATCGTCGGTGATTCGAACCCTTCCGGCGCGAATCGCATTCTGTAGTGGTTCGGCGTTCGGCGAAGGATCGAACCATATGGAGTGCGGCGGCTCGACGCCGCCTTGGATGGCCGAGGCCTGACTCGGCCAGCGCGGGCAAACGCCCGCGTGCGCTGCCAGGCAAGCTCGCAGCGGCCCGAGTCGAGCCTCGGGCATCCAAGGCGGTGTCAGGCCACCGCACTCCATACAGCAGCCACCGGCTCCGGGGGAAGAGATGTCAGCCTGGGTTTGGCGACTCATGACATTGAAAAAATGACTTCTCAGGCTGGAGATGTTTCCGGCAGTGGTGTGCTATTGTTAATGCCATCCGAGGAGGTTTCATGTCAAGCGATCCGCACACGATCATCCATCGCTGGTTTGAAGAAGTTTGGAATCAGGGCCGGGAAGAAACAACGGACGAGCTCCTTCGCCGCCGAAGGAATCGCCTACGGTTTGGGCGAGGTCACGGACGCGCGCGGCCCCGCGGACTTCAAGGTTTTCCTGCGCAACATGCGATCCGCTTTTCCCGATACGCACATCCGCGTCGAAGACACCATCGTCCATGACGGCAAGGCCGTGGTTCGCGTCGTCTTTGAAGGAACGCACCTCGGCGAGGGAATCGGACTGCCCCCGACCGGACGCCGCGTTGTGGTTGCCGGGATCATCATCGTTCGAGTGGCCGGGACGCAAATCGTGGAAAGTTGGAACAGTTGGGACCAACTCGGGATGCTGCGGCAACTCGGCGCCATCCCTGCGCCGCCGGTCGCCGACCGCTTCCTCTCCGCGCCGTCCTAGGTTCCACCCGGAACGGCGCGAGCATGTCCGACGGCAATTACTTCTCCACTGTGCAAACCCGCGTGGAACATCCAAAGGACGAATCCGGCGCCCAGGTCTTCTTGTCGGCATCCCAGCGCAACGTGGAAAGGTCGGTAACCTCACATTGCACTTTTTCTCCGGCCGGTGTCACGCCGTCGAGAATCACCTTGTAGGTGTACCAGAAACGCTTGCCGCTGCGCCCCAGCGCGGGTTGGCCTTCCAGCTTGGCAGTGGCGATTTTGTACTCCGGCAGGCATTGCTTCTGGGCCGCTTCGAGGAACAGTTTGTGTGCCGCGTCGGCGGGCGGAGCCGCGGGCACTTCTCCTCCACCACCCAACTCTTCCACCAGGTCGGCGCGCGTCGCCAGTTCCTCGAACTCCCATCCTTTGGCGCCTTCTTTGAAGACCGCCGCCATGGTGAAGCGGGCTCGCGAGCCGTTGGCGCGTTCGGCGGTCACCAGCACAAGCTGGCGATAGAAGAAGCCCTTGGGCTTTTCACGGGTTACTTTGGTTTCCGTCCAACTGGTGCTCCAGTCGTCCCAGTCGAAAGAGGCGCTGCCGAAGGTGCTGGTCTCGCTGCCGCCATACTCGTGTTTGAAATCCGCTTCCCCCTTCTTCTCGATGGCCAGGACTTTTTCCCGCGGGAATTGCCGCGCCCAGTCCTTCTCCACTTGGGCCTTCACCGTCTCCCACGCCGGACCCGTCCGGGCCGGCGACTTCGGTCGCCGCCTTCTGTTGGCTTCCGAGTAAACTTGCCGCTAACAGGAATACCAATAAACGGCTCATATCTGCTCCAGTCTCTACAGTTGTGACTGCCGCGATGTTCGAATCAACGCAATACCCGGATTTCCCCTTCCAGCCTCCCCCGGTTAGGCAGAGTATACACCGACCGGCCTCCGGCAGAAGGCGCGACGCCGAAAGACAAAGCGTCAAATTCGGCTCATCCCAAACCCACCTGAAGTGCTCGGCCACCTTTTCCAGCCTTTCGTTCAGGCATGCCACAGTCTTGGTGCCGCGAACTGTGGTGAGATGCCCGGCTACCTTTTCCAGCGTTTCGGTCAGGCGTGCCGTGGTCTTAAGCATCTGCTCCTCCTTTTCCAGGAGTCCGCGCTTGGCCGCGTCTTGGGCTAAAACCCGCATGGCCCCCACGTGCTCCGTGCCGCGCGCACATAACCACATCAACGCGTCGTGGTGAGGCTTCCATTGATGGGCCTTGGAAGATTTGCGATCTAACTGATCATCCTCCTCAGCGATGCGATAAAGGAAAGTTACCGCCTTGGCGAGGCCGCGGGCAAACTCCGCGGCGAAGCTGGTGTCTTCCGGCCGATCGCTGTTGCTCAGCGCGCGCGTCTCCCAGTCGGCCAGGAGTAATCGCAGATTGGACAGGCGCACGATGTTGTCCACGTGATTCTTCGGGTCCTCGAAGTACGCCACCAGTGAACGCGTCGCGAAACACAGCTTTTGCGACTCGCGGCTCTCGTCCAGCCCCAATCCCTCGATGGATCCAGCACTCCTTCGGGCGTGGCTTCCAGGGCGGCCACCTGTTCCGCATTCAGCACTGGCTCGTGAACCCGGCCGGTCTTCAGGCCTCTGCCAATGAGCTTCACGGATGGGCCCATGGGAACGGACGCAATGATCTGCAGGGGCTCCGGGAGGATGGATCCACGGACCGTGACATTCCGCTTGAGCTGGTCTATGTGCATGGGAAGCACCATATTCCTCGCGGGCAGCCCGATCCCGCCGGCGGGTACTTCGCCTACGTGTACTTGATCGCGACACCGCACTTCGGGCTTCCAGCGATCTTATCGACCCGAACGACTTCACCTCTCTGCTCCAACACTTTGTCTCTAGAGTCACTCGCGTAATTCAGGGCCACTCGGACGCTTTGACCACTTTGGAATGCCTTGTCGGAAAAGAAATACAGTCCCCCGCGGCTGACGTTGAACGTGCTGGCGACCTCGACGATGGTCTCTAATCCCCAATCCCAGACCCGCACGCGCACGGGAAGTTGCATCGGCGCCCGGCGCTGCGCGCGGGCGGCGCGACCTTCGGGTTCAGCCGGAGGATCTGTTCCCAGCGGCCGCCTGGAGGTATCGGCCACGATCTCATCTCGCCCCAAACGGCGTTCATGAGCCGCGGGGACCCAAAACGTAGAGCGGTTGCATCCCGCGCACACCAGTTGGCACGTTCCCGAATCGCGCAGGGCCAGCTTCTGCTCGTCGGAAATCTGCCAAGTCTTACGTCCCTAGACAAATCGTACATTCCAGTGCCGCGGTCATCGTCACTGTGCCTTCCTCTGATCGTGATTCACCGATTGTATTCTTTTCCCTATATTTTTCAACCCTCCAAGCGTCCGTCAGATTTCTTGTGAAAGCCGGGTGAGGGTAGTGGGTCAGTTTGAAAGCGTGCGGCTCCGCCGCTCCTTCGTCCGGGAAGGCTGTGCCTTTCCGGACCCGCCCTTACTTTGGCAAGGCTGCGCCTTGCCCTGGAGTTTCTACATTTGCAGCCCGCGGCGCGGGCGGGAGAGTGTGGCCCAGGGTGGAGCGTATTTTGCGGAACCCTGGGAACACTGTGAGGGGAAAAAGAGCCCGCAGAGCGGGCGAAAGGCAGTCCCGCAAATATCGTGCGTCTGTCGCCCGCTTCGCGGCGCTCGTTGTTCTCGCGGTGTACCCAGGGTTCCGCAAAATACGCTCCACCCTGGGCCACGCTCTCTGGCCAGCTTCGCTGGCCAGGAAAGGCTCCGCCTTTCCAGAACAGGCCGGAGGCCTGTCCTACTCTGGCTTCAAAGGCCAGCCAGACTGTGAGAAAATAGGGCTTCTGTTTATCCCAGAGGCGTAAAGAGGTAAGGAGACCATGAAGATCACATTGCAAGCAGTTGGATTGGCCGTAAGTATCGCGGTTCTGACCGTGGCCAGCGCGATAGCCGCGCAGGCCCCCGCAGCAAAAAAGAAGGCGGCCCCGGCAACGGCCAAAGCGGCCCCAGCGGCGTCCTATGACAAGGCGCTGCTGAAGCCCGCGCTGCTCGTGGCCAAGGCGCCCGCCGAGTTCGACGTTAAGTTCACTACCACCAAGGGCGAATTCACCGTGCACGTAACGCGGGAATGGTCCCCCATTGGGGCCGATCGCTTCTACAACCTGGTGCGCCATCACTTTTTCGACGGCGCGGCGTTCTTCCGGAACGTCAAGGGTTTCATGGTGCAGTTTGGACTGAGCCCCTACCCGGAGGTTAGCGCGGCGTGGCAGCCCGCCCAGATCAAGGACGATCCCGGGGGAAAGCAGAGCAACAAACCCGGCTACATCACGTTCGCGAAGACCGGGGCGCCCAATAGCCGCACCACGCAGTTGTTCATTAACCACGGGAACAACGCCGGCCTCGATCCCCAGGGATTCACGCCCTTCGGGCAGGTGACGGAAGGCCTCGAAATCGTGGAGCAACTCTACGATGGGTACGGCGAAGCTCCCGACCAGGGTCAGATCAGCGCCAAAGGCAAAGCTTATTTACAGGCGAACTTTCCGAAACTGGATGTGATCAAGACAACCGTCATTGTCGGAGTCGCCGCGCCTGCCGCTAAATCTGCAACCAAGAAGTCCGCGGGCACCGGCGCTACCAAGAAGCAATAGCTGGAAATCGACGCAAGGGAATTCCGGGGGGCCAGACGGCGCTCCCCGGGTTTCATTGGCCTGCGGCAAGCTGCACCGGGTATTGCGGATACCCGCGGTTCCGGGGACACGGACACGCGATCCCGTCCTTCCCGCTTGGCCTGATAAAGAGCGGCGTCGGCGGCGAGCAGCAACTCCTCGCGCGATCTCCCGTGACGCGGAAAGGCCGATACTCCGCAGGACAGAGTTACCGGTCCCAGCAATCGTCCCCGGCACTCCCAAGCCTTGCGCTTGATTTCCAGGCGAAGCTGTTCGGCGCGATGCTGGGCGGTTTGCAGCGAGGCCTCCGGCATAATCAGCAGGAATTCCTCACCGCCGTAGCGGCAGGCGATGTCTTCCTTCCGGGAATGCCTGGTCATGCTGTGCGCCAGTTCTTTCAGCAGGTAATCGCCGGCGTCGTGACCGAAGGCGTCGTTGAAGCGTTTGAAATGATCCAGGTCGAACAGGATCACTCCCAGCGGGCGTCCGGCGCGCTCTGCCCGGCGCAATTCGCGTTCCAGGGAATCTTCCATGTGGCGGCGGTTGAACAAGCCGGTCAGCGGATCGCGCGTGGACTGCTGGTGCAGCGTTTCCCGCAATTGCAGATTGCCGAGCGCCAGGGCGATGTGTTCGGCTACCGCTTGCGCGATTTCCCGGAGGCCGCGGCGCGGTCCGATCTCGCGTGACTCCATCTTTTCGAAGCGCAAGTGATAGATGCCCAGCGCCTCGCCCTTGGTCATCAAGGGAATACAGAGCCGGAATTCGCGGTTGAACCGAGCAGGTGTTGGCACACCAGGGCCGGCTCATCGAAACCCATGGCGTGCAGGCGTCCCATGCGTAAGGCCCAGCAATGCTCGGCCTCGAAGGTGGGTTCGCTGTTGCCTGGGCCGCTTGTGGCGTTCCCCGGCGGGCTCCAGGTGGCCACGGCTTCAATCTGTTGGGCGCCCGCTTCCCGCAGGTACAAGACGCCGGCGGCTTCCGGGAAGATCAAGCGCGAAGAATTCGCCACCACTTGATAGGCTTCCTGAGATGTCACACAGGTTTGCAGCAGGTCGGCCATTTGTCCCAGCAAATTGATGTCCGCGGTGCGTCGTTCCAGTTCCACCACCCATTCCCGCAGACGCAAGTTCATGACGCGCAGTTCCTCTTCCATCCTGCGGCGCTCGGTGATGTCGCGGAACGCCGCCAGCACGCACTCCTGCCCATCCAGTTCCAACTGTTCGCAGGAAACCAGGACGATGCGGCCGTCGCCGCTCTTGTGGCGGATGCTGGCTTCCAGGTTGGACAAATCGTGGTCCCAAGGCGGCGCAGGCTCCGGTTTGCCGGTCTCCACATTTACCAGAACATCCCGGCCGCTCTCCGGCCATGCCAGCCCCAACTCCAATGCGGTCCTGCCGATGGCCTCCTCGCGAGCGTATCCGGTCATGCGGCAGAACTCCGGATTCACTTCCATGAACCGCCCGTCCACCGCGCTGATGATGGACATGGCCACTGGATTGAAGCGAAAAATCTTGGCGAATTTTTCCTCCTGATCCCCCTTGCGGCGGACCAGTTCAGCCGGACGCTCCAGAAACGGCCGGTGAACAACCTCGATTGAGCGATGGTGTTCTGTCCCTTGCATACAAAGCCTATTGACCTCTCTTGCCGGCAAATCACGGCTCTTTTCAGCGAATGCCGCCCAGGTTCCGGCAATACCGCGAAAGCTACGGACAGTATATGGAGGTTTTCGAGGGCGCCACAAGTGAGTTACGCCCTAGGACCTTTGCCGAGGTCGTCACTCTTTGGGTCTATGCGGCGAAGTGAGCCGCGACAGTTATGGAGCGACGGACACGGGGGCACTCTTGAAAGTCAGCCCGACACGGCGGGACTTACCGTCCAGAGGCGTGGGCCGCGCCGCGCGGCGCGTTCTGACCGGGGTGATACACCACGTTACTGTGGGCCTTGATTTCTTCCAGCGTGAACCACGCCGGCTTGAATTGACCTTGCGCGTAGATCGGCGCCTGGTCGAGGTAGTGCTCCGACCTTGGGTCGGCGCTCTCGCCGAACACGAGGATGGAGCGAGCCTTGACTTGCGGTCCAAACTCCACCACGCTCACAAAGCTGCTGCCGGCAAACCCGTAGCGGCGCTTATTTTCTTTGTCTGGACGCGTGTAGAAGTTGAAGATGATGCCCACCGGCCCCGGACCGCCGGGAACAGGAATGCTGGGCCGCGCATCGCTGAACGGCTCCTCGCCGCTGCTGTGATTGCGCTGTAAACGGTTGATGTCGCCCCAAGCGACTTTCCATGTCCCGAAATCTTTAGCGAGGTCGGTGGTGATTTCGTCCAGCGCCCGCACGATGCGTTCGGACTCTTCGCCCTTCAGACGGCTGAAGCGATCGAACCACAGTGTGAACAGCGTCATGGCTTGTGAGTCCACGGTGGCGTGATTGTCCCAAGCCTTCAACACGGCCGCCGCGCCGTGCAGGCGGCCGGCTTTGACGGGATCGGCCTCAGAGTCCAGTTTGGCTGCCGCGACCGCAGCGGCGATCTTGGGAACCCAGGCTTCCGATTCCAGCACGTGCGTGTCGAATCCCGCCAGCGCCCATTCGTCGAAGGTGAATTTGTCCTTGGCGCTAAGAATCCGCCGCGACATTTTCGACCGCGCGTCGTCCGGCTCGCGCACGATGTAGGAGGCGTAATCCGATTCTTTGGGATTTCCTTCCCCGATGGTGGTGAAGTACGGAGATTGGTTGCAGTTCTGCACGAAGCCGCTCGGGGGATTGGTGGCCTGCGGCAACTGGTCCATGGTCAGGAAGGCCTGCCACTCCGTGCCGGGATCGCTGCCGTCCATCACCTTGGACCAATCGTACTTGGGATCGCGCTTGGCCACCGCGCCGTTGTAGAGGTAGAAAATGTTGCCGTCGCGATCGGCGTAAACGATGTTGAACATCGGAATCGCCAGCGCCGAGACGGCGCTCTTGAACTCGGCCATGTTCTTGGCTTTGCTCATGGCGTACCATTCCTGTAATTGCCCGCCTTCCTCCAGGCGCGGGAGGCGCAAGGCCAGTTGCTTGCCGCCGCGCACGGCCATGATCGGCCCGTGATGAGTCTTGCGCAGCTTGAAACGTTTGGCGACTACGCCGGAATCAGTCTTGATACGGATGGTCTCGCTCCACTCGGTGGCGTTACGATGGCCGTCGCCGTACTTGTAGGCCAGAGGATGGTCGGGGTCGTCGAATTTTTCCTCGTACAGATCCCAATTCTTGGGATTGTTGACGGTATGGCTCCAGCCCAGATACTCGTTGTGTCCGATGGTGACGGCGGGGCTTCCGAAGAACGACGCGCCGGACATGTCCAAGCCTTCGTCGCTGTGCAGATGTCCTTCGTACCATTGTCCCGGACCGAAGAACGGCTGGTGCGGGTTGATGAACAGCATGGCGTGCCCGCCGGCCGTTTTGGCGGGCGTGATCGCCCACATGTTCGATCCCACGGGATTTTCCAGCGGCTCTTCCGCCGCCGCTGCGTGCGGCTCCTCGGCCTTCACACCCGTTTGTCCGACGATGAAAAGCTGATAGAGCGCGTAGCGATTGAAGGCGAACGTTTCCCACGGCTCGAACTTGGTAAGCAGCCGGGGCTTGACTTCCGGGTGACGTTCCAGATAGCAGTTCAAGGCGTCGGCGAGTGCGCCGGCCAGGGCCTGAACTTTGGGGGAAGCGTGGTCGTACTCGGCCTTAGAAAGCCGGACAATTTCCAGCGACCGGTTCAGGATGTCGGCGTTAAGCGATTTTTCGCCATGCACTTCGGCGGACCGTCCGATGGCCCCGATGTAGCTGTCCTCGATCTGCCAAAAGTTATCCTCGGCTTGCGCGTAAACGAAACCGAAGGACACGCTGGCGTCGGTGGGTCCAAAGACATGCGGTACGCCATAGGTGTCGCGATAGGTGGTGACCCTTGCGCCGAGCGCGCAGGAAGACGCCGCCCCGGCGGGAAGGACGGTGAATACTAGTAGTGCACAAACCCAAGATGTCTTACGCATGAACGGCAGTGTATCACGGCATGCAGAGAGCATGGAATGGCGTACCCAAGGAGCCCCAAGACCTTCCACCAGCGGAGTCAACAATTTGGAGTGCGGCGACTTGTCGCCGCTTTTGCCGCAAGCGCGCTCGCGGCGCGCTGGCGGCAACCGCCAGGCTCGAAAGCGGCGACAAGTCGCCGCACTCCAAATTGAACTATTCCATCTTAAGCTTTAGGATCGTCAAGGAATGCGCCGGGAAGGTATAGGTGAATCCGTTGCCTTCCAGTTTCGCGCTGATGGCACTCGTGACCGGGCGCACCTTCTTGTCGTCGCCGAAGTTGTGTACGGTTTTCAGGTCGGCGTTGTTCATCTGCCAAACCTCCACGCCCGGCGCCAGCTTGCCTTCCTGGCTCTCCACTCGCGCGGCGATTTCCTGCGACTTGTTGCGGTTCAGCACGTTCACGAAGGCCACGTGGTCCTTGGCGCTATAAGTAGCGGAGAGATCCAGGCACGGATAGTTCACCTGGCGATTGTTCAGCGTGAAGCCGCAGTCCGGTGATTTCGCCCAAGCGCCCAGCGCCACGTTGCCGCGCTGCTTGCCGTACTCCGCGATGGGGAAGTAGATCGGTTGCAAGAACAGTCCCTGCTGATTCGTCATGATCGGCGCGATGACGTTGACCAACTGCGCCAGGTTGGCCATTTTCACCACGTCGGCGTGGCGGAAAAAAGAATTGAAAAACATGCCCATCGCCAATGCGTCTTCGAAGTTGTACCGCTCCTCCAACTTCGACTCGTTGTGCGCGCGATACCAGACGTTCCATTCGTCGTAGGCGATGTAAATGGGACGCCCACCCGGGAAGGAGTTCACTTCCTTGATCTGGGCGGCCGCGGTTTCGATGTAACGGTCCACCGTGAGGGAATTCGCCATGAAGCGCTCGAAATCGTTGGCCGAATTGTTGATGTAAGTGTGAATGGAAACGTAGTCGGCCTGGCCGCGCAACGCTTGGAGCACGGTGCGAGTCCAACCCTGCCAATCGGCGCCGAAGTTGCTCGGACCGGCGGCCACCAGCTTGATCGAACGGTCTACCGCACGCATGGCTTTGGCGGCTTCCAACGCGAACTTGGCGTAGTCCTCGGCGTTTTTGTGCCCCAACTGCCAAGGACCGTCAATCTCGTTGCCGAGACCCCAATACTTCACCTTGTAGGGCTCTTCGCGGCCGTTCTTGCGCCGCTGATCGGCCCAGTAGGTGTGGCGCGATTCGTTGGTGTACTCGACCCAGTGCCGGGCGTCGTCGATGGTGCCTAATCCGGCGTTGATGCAGATATAAGGCTCCGCGCCGATACGCTCGCAGTAACGCAGAAACTCGTCGGTGCCGAAACGGTTGGACTCCAGATCGTTCCAGGCCAAGTCCATGCGTACCGGGCGTTGATCTTTCGGGCCGATGCCGTCGGTCCAGTTGTACCCGGAGGAGAAATTGCCACCCGGATAGCGCAGCACCGAGACCCCCAGCCCTTTCACGGCTTCCATCACGTCCCGGCGATAGCCATCGCTATCGGAAAGCGGGCTGCCTTCCTCATAGATGCCGCCGTAGATCATGCGTCCGAGATGCTCGGCAAAGTTGCCGAACACGTTCTTGTCCACTTCTCCGATGACGCGATCGGTATCGATCTTGATGCGTGCCGTCGCTTGCGAGGATGCGGAGACGGCCAGCAATAAAATGACGAACCACAAAGACACAAAGGACACAAAGAAATCCGGGTACGCCCTGTCTTCTTTGTGTCCTTTGTGCCTTTGTGGTAAAAAGCCGTTGCAGTTCTTCATGAACTCCTCCTTAGAATTTCAATTCCAGCGGACGGCCCTCGAAGACCGTCTCTCGGGTGACCTTACCTAACCTAACTACCAACCGTTTCGCCGGCCCGAGCATTTTCGATCCATCGGCCAGACTCAAGCGCAACGTGTGAGACCGCTCGTTCCAGTCCAGTAGCAAGCCCATCCACTCATCGTGCCGATAGTTGAAAGACCGCCCGTCGTCTTCGTACAACAGGAACGCTCCGTCTGCGCCCGGGTAAACGTGGATTTCCATCGGCTCCTCCGTCGGTTCTCCGGTGTACTGCCGCACTGGGTCCAGCGGAAGGATTGCTCCCGCGCGGACATACAGTGGCATGGTTTCCAAGTCCACACTGCGCGCAACCTCCACACCGCCCTGCTGATGCTCGCCGGTCCAATAGTCGTACCAATCGCCCTGCGGCAGATATACCTGACGCGAGGTCGCGCCTTTATCCACGACCGGCGCGACCAGAATATCGCGGCCCCACAAGTATTGGTCGCTGCGCAGCACCGCCATGGGATCGTCCGGATAGTGCAGCCACAGCGCGCGCATTACCGGCAGTCCGTTGTGAGTACCCTCACGCACGACGCTATAAAGGTACGGCATCAAGCGATAGCGCAACTCCAGATATTTGCGGCAAATCTCTTCCACTTGCGGATTGTGCAATTGGCTCTTATCGGGAATCGCCGCACCGTTGTAGTTGCTGATTTCCACCGGGCCGGGATCGCCGGTGTTCCAGCCCCAGGGCAAACGCAGTTTCCAGGTTCGTCCATGCGACCGGAACAACGGACAAAACGCGCCGAACTGAAACCAGCGCAGGTACAGTTCCGCGGTGAACTCCTTGGTGGGTACGAATCCTCCGATGTCCGTGCCCCAGTAGGGAATGCCGGTCAGGCCCGTGTTCAGCGCCACGGGAATATGAGTCTTCAGCGTCTCCCAAAGGGAATAAACGTCTCCGGACCACAAGAACGATCCGTAACGCTGCATGCCGGCCTGCCCGTTGCGATGCAGCGCAAAGGGCCGCTCGTTGGGGCGATCCAGTTGCGGCGCTTCCCAGTAGAAGCGATTGCGCGTCAGCCGCGACACCGCGTTCAAAGGATCGCCTTCGTCCGGCCACCAGCCGTCCACGCCTTGCGCGAACACCGGCTGATGCATTTTCCAGTAACACGCCGGCAGAGACTCCGCGACCGGCCCCGTGGGACACGTTCCGGCGCCATCCAGGCGAAGTCCGCCTCCCGATTCGCCCAGGTTGTCGCGAACCGTGCCGGACATCTCTCGTGCCCGTATCACCGCGTGCAGCGCGACCTTGAAGTGCTGGCTATGCAACTCGTCGAGAATCGCTTTCGGATCGTTAAAAACTTTGCGATTCCATTCCCATTCGCCGTTATTGGTGTTCCAGCCGGAAGGGCAGAAGCCGGTGCCGAGATAAATCATGGTATCGCAGGGAAGTTTCTTTTCACGAAACGTCCGCGCTTCGGAGATGATTTCCGCACGGCTGGTCAGCGTGCGATGGGATTGCTGATATCCCAGACTCCACAACGGCGGCAACTCCGGCCGTCCGGTCAAAAGGGCGTACTCGGACATGATGGCAGCGGGATCGTGCGCGACCACCAGGAACAGATCGAGCGGCAGCAGCGCGCCGCTGCTCTGAAACTTACTCACCGGTCCCGTGAAGTCGAAACTGCCTTGCGCGCTGTGCAGGAAAATCGCCCAAGTCAACGCCGGCCCGGCGCTGATCAACCAATTGACGGGCACGCGCCCGCCGTGAGTGCGAAGCTGAAAGCCGCCTTGACCGCTGCGCATGCGGTCCGTGGACCCGCGGCGATCAAACTGCGGTCCGCCTTCGCCCAAGCCCAACAGCGGGGCGTTTCCGGTATTGAAAGAGAGCGCGTTGCCGGCAACGTCGAATTGGAATTGTTGCACCCGCTCGCCGGGACCGGCCGCCGGCGGGTCGCCCGGCTCCGAGGCAGGCGCTGTAGAAACGTCGATGACCAACGGATTCGTCCGCAACTCCACCTTGAAGTTTCGCGCCTTGATTTCCTGATTGCCTCCGGAAACGGTCCACGTCACGGCGGGCTTGCCCCAATCGGTGCGGGCCAGCGATCCGTCGTGGATCACCACCGGCATGGCCGATGGCAGCAGGGTCAGCCGCAGTGTGGATTGGCCCACGGGCGTGATGCGAATCTCGATGTCGTTGCTGGTTTGTGGGCTGGTTTGCGGAACGGCCTGTTGCGTCAGCAACACGGCTCCGGCGGCGCCGGCTCGTTTGAGCATTTCGCGGCGGGTATAGGGAGGGTTGGATCTCACGCCCGATATTATGACAGGTCTGGTTCCAACACTACTTCAGTTTCGGACTTCGCCGCGAGCCATGCCAGAGATGTCGCACCGCAATCAAGTTTTTGTCCCCTGTTTCAATCGAGCGGCCCGCCTAACTCAATAGGGGAGTGAGCGAGGTGCCTTCCGCGATTCCCGCCAGTACGCAAATCTAGAAATTCCAGGCGCCATCCGGTACGGCGCGGTACTGACAACGTAATCTGTAAGCCACCAAACTTCCGCACGCTTCTCCCAAGACTATTGTTGGCCTGCCGGGGTACAATAACTATCCCATGTCCAAGCTCGTTCCGCCGTCCTGGGTTCACCAACAGATCGATTCCGCCGACTATCTGATTCTCGATCCTCGCCGGCCCATGAAGTATCTGCAAGGACATGTGCGCAACGCCGTCAACCTGTCAGCGTCCCATGCGTTTGACAAGGAGGGCGCGTTGCGGCCCGTGAACGAACTGGCCACCTGGATCGGCGCGGCCGGGCTGGATGCGGGCCGGCATCCCGTGCTCTACGACAATTACGACGGCCGCAATGCCGCCTTGGTGGCCTGGATTCTGGAGTACCTCGGCCGCGACGACGTGTACGTAATGGACACGTTCTTCGAAAAATGGGGCACGCAAGGTTACGAGATGTTCTACCGGCCCGTGGATGCCAAAGCGGCGGTTTTCGAGGCCCGTCCGAATGCCGCGCTACGCGCCGTGAAGGATGACGCGCGCGCAGCCGCCGAATCAAAGTCGCTTGCGCTAGATGGCGCCGGAACGGCCAAACTGGTGGATTTCCGCGCGGCCGAAGAATTCGCGGCCGGCCACATCCCCGGCGCCCTGCATTTCTCGTGGCAGACCTTGGTGGCGGCGGATCGCCCGCTCCCAGCAGCCGAACTGAGCAAGCGTCTGCAATCCGCCGGCGTAATGCCGGGAGATTCCGTGATCGCCTATTGCCAATCGGGGCTGCGGGCGTCACTGGGCTATCTGCTATTGAGTCAAATGGGCATGAAGGTGCGTTTGTACGACGGTTCGTACAATGATTGGTCTAAGGACGACAAGAAGGAGATCCCGCAATGCTTTTTCCCGTAACCGTAGTAGGTAGCTGGCCGCGCTCCCCGGAGTTGATCCAGGCGCTCCGCAAGAAGCAATCCGGCGACATCAGCGCGGCGGAGTTCGACGCCGTGGCCGACCGCGCCGTCTTGGGCGCCCTTCGCGCGCAAGAGGAGGCCGGTGTGGATATCCTCTCCGACGGCGAACAACGCCGCGACAATTTCTATTCCTACGTGGTGGAAAAACTTTCCGGCATGCGGTTGATGAAAGTGTCCGAGTTGTTCGATCACGTCAAGGACCGGGCCCGTTTCGAGGAAGTGCTGCGCGCGCTGGACGTGCCGGCCTTCGCCATCCGCAGCCCCATTGTGATCGGCCGCCTGGGCGAGAAGAACGGCTTGTCCCTCGACGAGTTGGAATTCGTCAAGAAAAACACCAAGCATGCCGTGAAAGTCCCGCTGCCGGGTCCTTATATGCTAACGCGTTCCAGTTGGTTCGAAGGCCTTTCGGACAAAGTCTACGACTCGCCCACCGATCTGGCCGGGGACGTGATCCGCATCCTGCGCAAGGAAATCGTCGGCCTCAGGGACCGCGGCTGTGAATTCATCCAATTCGACGAGCCGATCCTCACGCAAGTGGTCTACGGAGAGGAAAGTTCGGAGACGTTCATGTGCGCGGCGCTGCCCTCGCGCAAGGATCCCACCGAGGAAATGAAGTTAGCCGTGAAGTGGATGAACCAGGTAGTGGAGGGAATCGATGGCGTGCGTTTCGGCGTGCACATTTGCCGCGGCAATTGGAGCCGCAAGGAAGAGGTGTTGATGAAGGGCAACTATGGCCCGATGCTGCCCTATTTGATGCAGATGAACATCGACCAGTTGGTGCTGGAGTTCGCCACGCCCCGCGCCGGCGAAATGGAAGTGTTCAAGGAATACGCCGAACAGAAAGAGATCGGGCTGGGCGTGGTGAATCCGCGCACCGACGACATCGAGCCGCCGGAACTGATTGTGCAGCGGGTCAAGAATGCGCTAAAATTCTTCCCGCCGGAGAAGATTTTCCTGAACCCGGACTGCGGGTTCGGCACCTTCGCCGAGCGCAACGTCAACAACGCCGAGGTTGCCGCTAAGAAAATGCACTCGATCGCCCAGGCGGCCGCGATTCTGCGAAAGGAGTACGCATAGTATGGCAGAGCAAGACACACTGAACGGACTGCATCCGGCCAAGATCCGGGAAATTCTGGATTCGATGAAGACACCCGAGGTTTTCAAGGCGGTTACCGGCCCCTGGAAATCGCGTGTGGTGTGGCAGAGCGGCTTCCGCGCTAAAGCCTACATGCGCAAGCACGCCGTGGAAATGGACGAGCCGGGAGATCTGGACGCCACCGACATGGCCGCCAGCGCCCACGAGCAATTGCTCTCCGCCATTGGAAGCTGCCTGACCGTGGGCTTCGTGCTGAACGCCACGCAGCGCGGCATCAAGGTCCACGACCTGGAAATTGCGATGGAAGGCTACTTCGACAATATCTTGAAATGGGCCGGCCACGCGCCGGAGGGCAATCCGGGCTATCGCGGAATCACCGCCAAGCTGTTCGTCAAGGCCGACGCCGATGAAGCCACGCTGCGGGAAATCTGGAAGCTGGCCGTGGAGGGATCGCCGGTGACGCAATCGGTGGTCCGGGGAACGCCGGTGAAGACGGAGTTTGAAGCGGTGTAGCTTCGCGTTATCGATTCCAGGAGATTTAGGAACACGGAAGAACACGGAAAAGCACGGAAAGTACGTTGTCCGGTCAGGTAATCGTTGGGTAGCGGCATGCCTTCGTCACGCTTGAGGCATTCGTATACGAAACGCACTTTCCGTGTTCTTCTGTGTTCCAAGAATGAAACGCGGCATACTAACCGCGAAAGATACCGCTCTTCACCACGCCGACATATGGCAGATTGCGGTAGAGCTGCTGGTAATCGAGTCCATAGCCCACCACAAAGCGATCGGGGATTTCGAAACAGCGATAACGGATGGGAACGTCGGCCAGGCGACGCGAGGCGCGATCAAGCAGCGTGCAAACATGCAGGCTGCGCGGTTGGCGCGCGCCCAGCGTGCGCAAGAGATAGCGCAGCGTCAGCCCGGTGTCCACGATGTCTTCCACCAGCAGCACGTCCTGATCTTCGATGCTGTGGTCCAGATCCTTGAGAATGCGCACGACGCCTGGATTCGATCCGGTATCGGAGCGTGGCTCGCGCGTGGGCACAAAGGGCGCCACGGAAAGAAAATCGAGACGCGCGGGAATGCTCGAGCCCGCGCCAGATCGGTGAGGAAGAACACCGATCCTTTGAGTACGCCCACCAGAACGGGATCGCGCCCGGCGTAATCGCTGGAGATTTGCGCCGCCGTGGCGGCGACTTTGGCCCGGATCTCCTCTTCGGTGAAAAGGACCCGTTCGATATCAGGATGCACGTGCATGCGAAGCGGGCGAAGATTCCGTCCATGCGCCCGGAGCGTGGCCCAGGCTGAGCTTGAATTGCAGATCCTCCAGATCTTTCTGGTACAGGACCCGGATGTTGACTTCGGGATAGAGCTCGCGCATCAAACGCAGCTTGCGGTTCTTCCGCCGGATGAGCGATTGCTTCATCATGGTCAGTTCGACAAAGAGATCCAGTTCCGCCAGGTAGAAGTCGGGGGTAAAGCCCTCGCGCACGTTTCCGGCGCTATCCCATTCCACGGCGAAGGTGCGCGGCTCGTACTGCCACTGGATACCGTGAAAGTCCAGCAGGCGGGCGAACATCTCCTCGGTGGGATGCGCGAAGGCTGCGTGGTGCGCCACCTGCGCCGGGAGCGCCTTTTCGGAGAGAACCGTGGATCCTGCCGCCATACTCCCTTACGCTAGCACGCAGCGGAACAAAATCCAACAAAATTGTTTAAAACAGAAGATCGCTGTCGCGAAGGCGAGGGCGGTGGCCGTGCGGCGCGCCCGCGGGTAATTGCCGGCTCCCGGAGGAATCTCGGGGGGCGCGCCAGGAGCCAACGGCGCCTTGCTCCCGGTTCATCCTGGCTTTAGGTTGCTATGCCTACAATCTCACTTTCGCCGTTTCAAGGAGGCCCTTTGCGCGATACGCTGCTGAGGATTCAGCTACGTGGCGCCCGGCGTCAGTCTCATTCTGTTGGCCGTGGATGTGACCGGCTGTCTGCTGGTCTTTGAACTGCGCATGATCGCTTGGCTGGCTCCCCTCGCCTATGTCCAGCCAAGGGCCGCAGGTCCCCGTGGCCCGGATTCCGGCCGTTCTGCGGACCCGTTCGCGTCTAAGTGTGTCTCAGAAGTCTCAGAATGGAAGGTAGTGGCTCAGTTTGAAAAACGGCCGGTTGCGTCGTTGCGCGTCCGTGCAACGGACGCGATGAAAGTAGCCCAGTAATTGTAGCAAACCTTAGGAACACAAAGCAGACAGAGAGGCACAGGGAGGCCGAGAGCGGGCGGCGAGCTGGCTAGCAACAGCAAAGCCCAACCGTCATCCCAGACGCTTACGTAAAGTCTGGCGGCGCGAGGGGAGAGAAAACGGTCTCGGCCTGCTAAGGCCGGTCCCGATTTTCACCCGATCATCAGCCCCATCATCAGGGTCCCTACCCTGATGATTATCCGACTGAAATCACTGGCTTTGTCGCAAAACCGCGGCCTCTCCCACACCCCCCTCCCTGCGATATTGTCCCCGACCCGTCCGGCACGCCAAGCCCAGGCGCATCATCTTGTGAACCAGCAGGTGGGTGGAGTCATGCGACTTTCCCCAGAGCAGCCGGGCGTCCTTGAATGAAAAGGCCTCCGGCAGGCGTGCAAAGAAGGCTTCCTGCTCGGCGTTCTCCAGCAGGCCGGCATGGGCTGCGAAGCGTTCATATCCCAATGGCTCGCCGTCGCGATCGGACCTCTTCCGGCGCAGCAGGAAGGGGCCGACCTCGCCGCGCGTTCGGAAATGGCCGCGCAGAATCAGCGTGGTTTCTTCCGCGGCCTGCGACCGGCTTCGCGGCGCCAGGGCCAGCCGGACATCGGTTTGATTGATGAGCGCCCGCACGCCGGAGGCGCGCCGGAGCCAGTCCATCACGTCGCCATCTTCCAAACCGGCCGGGCCCACCGCCGCCCCGGCAGGACCAAGCGGCGCGCGCTTGCGGACATGATGGATGAGCAGAAAGGCCGTGCCGTGCTCCGCCGCGGTGACGCGCAGCCTCTTGATCTGCTCCACGGCGGCGGAGTTGTCGCTTTCCATCTTGGGACTGAAGGAGCGCAGCGAGTCCAGGATGACCAGATCCGGGGCGAATATGGCGATGACTTGTTCGATCTTCTGCTGCAACGGATCGAGATGCATCGGCCACACTTGGAACGTGCACGGAAACTTGGCCAGGCCCAAATGCTGGCGTTGCTGTTCCATGATCCAATGCACGTCGGTCAGGGAATTTTCAAAATCCACCAGCAGAACTTTGCCGGGCTGCACCGGCATGTCGAGAAAGGGCGTCCCGGAAGCCACGGCCAATCCCAATTGATATGCCAGCGGCGATTTTCCGATCCCGCTATCGCCCACCAGGATATTCACCGAGCGGGGCGGGATCAGACCCTCTACCAGATGCGTGGTGCAAGACGGAAGCTTGCCGATGAGCGGGCTTAGCTCGCTGCCTTGAAAGATGCCGTACTCCTTCTTGAGCCGGAGGAAATTCCGGCCTCCGGCGTCGATTTCCTGAGGTGCGCCACCCGCGGTATGGCGGGCGGCTGATTCGTCGCTAGCAGCGAGGCGCTTGGCGGGAGGATCGGGGACCAAAACGGGAAAGTTTACAGGCGATGGGGCAGACATGGGGTGTTTCTCCTTTCCTTCGGTGAGGATCGGATTAATCTACGCTGGGTATTCGCTATGTGTCAAGAGGATATTTGTAAAATATTCGTGGCTTGTAGTATGTCCTCCGGACTGCTTCTTTGTTCCCGGCGGTGGCGGTGGTCTCGCGCGGCGTAGGGAATGGTTCGGTGTGTGAAATCCTCGGATCGGAAAAATCGAAGTTCCGGGTGATCCCTCTTTCCCCTCCCTATCCCTCCGACGCACCGACTAGTAGGACCGGTGCGAAGCAGGATGACACCTCGACACCGACCCTCTGACCAGCGCCACGCTTTTGAGCCGGCGACGATTTGTCCATGGTAATATGATCTGATGTCATCTCCGGAGACGCGCGAGCGCAGCGTAACCGCAGAGTTACGGCGGTATGTTGAGGCAGCGTTAGGGGAGAGAGGTTACTATGAGTCTTCAACCACAGTCGGGTGAACGAGTTGTAGTCCAGAAGTTCCTCGACCTGATGTCGCCTCTTGCCGAGGTCGAGCGTCTTCGCGTCCTCCGCACTGTTGCCACCTATTTCGATCTTGAACTTGGTGCCGGTCGAAGACCCAATGGCTCTCAATCGCCTTCGCAAGTCAGCGGTGCCGAGCGCGTCAACCGTGAACCCGTGTTTTCAGGGCACCAACCGATATCACCCAAGGACTTCCTACGGCAGAAGGAGCCTAAAACGGACATTGAACGCGCTATGTGCCTCGCCTACTACTTGGCACATTTTCGCGACGCACCTCACTTTAAGACGCCAGACATAAGCAAACTGAACACAGAGGCGGCGCAGAGGAAATTCGCAAATCCAACATACACGATCCAAAACGCCGCCGCGACGGGCTATTTCGTGGCTGCGCCGGCAGGGCAGAGACAGTTGAGCGCTATGGGCGAACAATACGTTGAGGCTCTTCCTGACCGACAAGCCGCCCGAGCTATTGTGGAAAGATCGCGCCCTAGGAAGCCACGGGCGGCTACCCGGTCACGATAGGATTCATCCAGAATGCGGGCACATCGTCGATTTACCATTTTCAACCACAAGGGCGGCGTCGGTAAAACAACCCTTAGCGTGAATCTCGGGGCGGCGCTCGCGGAAAGCGGCCAGCGCGTGCTTCTGATTGACAGCGACCCACAGTGCAACCTCACATCGTATTTTCTGGAGGACTCGGTGGTCGATGGTCTGCTGGATTCGTCCGATGGTCCCGGCGGCAGTACGCTCTGGTCGGCCATGAAGCCAGTTTGGCACACGACTGGTCCCGTCAGGCAGGTGGAACCGATCGAGCTTGCGGTGCAAGGTCTCTATCTTGTGCCTGGGGACATTCGTCTTTCGGAATTCGAGCAACTCCTAGGGGATGCCTGGACGGACTCGTTTAAGCGCCGGATTGGCGGCTTGCGCGCAACAACGGCCCTTAGTACGTTGGTCACGCTCTTAGTGGATGCATTGGACATCGATATCGTGATGTACGATACGGGACCGAACATCGGACCCCTCAATAGAGCTATCGTTCTCGACTGCGATCACTTCATCGTGCCGGTCGCGTGTGACTTGTTTTCGGTACGTGCGCTTACCACCCTGGGCCAGACCCTAAAGAGTTGGATCGTCGATTGGCGCACCATAGCATCTCTGGCGCCTGACGGCCTCGAACTACTGCCGGGAATGCCCCGCTTCATAGGATACATTCCTCAGCGGTTTAAGGTCTACGGTAGGGAAATGGCAAAGGCCCCGTCATACTATCTCCGGAAGGTCCAGCGGCAGATGGCTAGCGATGTCATGAACGTATTGCGTGATATTGACTCAGGCCTTGTACCAGACGCAAGCGTAGACCCGCGACTCGGCGACGTAAAGGAATTTAGTACTTTGGCTCAACTCGCCCAACGCCAAGGAGTTCCACTTTCCTCGGTGCAAGGTGGAAACCAAACTCATGTCGCGGAAGCAGCAGCGGTTTTTAACGGAATTGCCAGCGAAATACTGAGGGCCTTGCGGCATTCGAAGAGGGCGAAGCGGTCTCGTCCTGCACAGGAGTAGCGTCGTGGCTCGATCCAGGCTTTCCCGAGCTGATCACAGGCAGATCGACGCTGCCGTTCGGCGATTTGAGAGGAACCTTAGCCTCTTTGAGACTGCAGCCAAACAGTTACATGATGCCCTGAGCCGAAGTCAAGACCTTGCGCCGTACATCCATTTCATGAAATATCGCGCCAAAGACGCTGAGCATCTTAGGCGGAAGCTGCAAAAGAGAGCGCTGCGGCGAAAGGCGAAAGGAAAAGAGCCTGACGTTTCTGAAAGGAATCTTTTCACCAAGATTGGGGATTTGGCGGGCGTCCGAATCCTTCACCTCCACACCGACCAGATAGAGCCAATGAAGGTCGCTATTAGAGAGATACTTGAAGAGCATCGCTACAGGATTCGCGAAGGCCCGACGGCCATTGTGTGGGATCGCGAATATGCTCAGTTATTTGCGCAGTTCGGCATCAAGGTTGAACCGCGAGACTCTATGTATACGAGCGTTCACTATGTGGTTCAAGCAAATCAACGGACTCCCATAACGGTGGAACTCCAGGTGCGGACGCTGATGGAGGAAGTCTGGGGAGAAGTGTCCCACCGAGTGGACTATCCCGAGGAGTTGACTATTCGCGCCTGCAGAGACCAACTGAAAGTCCTGGCCCGGATGACTTCTGGATGCACACGCTTGGTTGACTCGATCTTCAAGTCTCAGGCCGAGAATCAGCAGCCGGCATCGCCGGTCCGGCGGGGCTAAGGGGGCTAAAGGCCATAGAACGGCGGTCCAACATGGACCACGGATCCTGCGCGTTTATTCGCAGCCGCAAAGGCGGACGCGTATATGGCTGTAAAACGGGCAAACCGGAAACAAGCGCTGCGCCGGATCGAGCGAACGGCGGCGGAGCCTCTCGCCAAGCCGTCTAGTCTCCTCATGCAGCCTATGCCGGTTGAGGTTCCAAGTGTAGAAACACCGGGGACAATCCCGCGGCCTGTCCTACCGTTTACTCATCTCGCAGCGCGATCGCCGGGTCCACCCGCGTGGCACGGCGCGCCGGCAACACGCAGGCGAGCAGCGAGACGATCGCCAGCGACATCACCACGCCGGTCATCACCAGCGGATCGAATGGCGTTACGCCGTAAATCTCGCCCGCCACCGCGTTGCGCAGCGCCGCCGCGCCCGCGACGCCCAGGACCAAGCCAATCCCCAGCAGGCTGAGTCCTTCGCCGGCCACCAACTTCACGACACCGGCTTGCGTGCAACCGAGCGCCGTACGAATGCCGATTTCGCGCTCCCGCTGCGTCACCAAGTAGGCCAGAACGCCGTAAATTCCGATCGCCGCCAGGAACAGCGCCAGGCCGCCAAAGCCTAACGCCAGCGTCATCGACCCGCGGCGCGAGGCCAGGGAGAGCTCGCTGCGCTCGGACATTGTATGCACATCAAACAGCGCCAGGCTCGGAGCAATCCGGTTGAACTCGGCGCGCACCGAGCGTGTTAGCGCTCCCGATTCACCCGCAGTCCTAATGGCGTAGCAAAAGCTCCGCTCCACGGATTGTGTATAAGGAAAGTAATAAACGCCTACACCTCCGCTGTCGCTGAGATCCTCGAGGCGCGCGGCGCGAACGACGCCCACTACGGTGCGCCAGACGGTATGTTCGTCGGTCTTCAGCAGGTTGTTGATGTCCTGCGGCTGATAGAGGCGCTTGCCGACCGGATTGCTGTCGCCCCAAAAGTGCCGCGCCAGATTTTCGTCAACCACCACTACCTTTTGCGAGTTGGCTTGATCGTGGGCATCGAAGGCTCGGCCCTTAACCATGTCCATATTCATGGCTTCAAAATATCCCGGTGTGACCTTGATCTGCATGGGCGAAACTAGCGACTCGCCCGGACGCATCACGTATCCCTCGGCGAGAATCACGCTGTCGCTGTGGTTGCCGTCCAAGGGAACCTTGGTGGATGCGCCCGCCGCTACCACGCCGGGGATGGCGCGGATCGCTTCCAGCGAGCGATCCATTAGCGCCTGCACGTCGGCGTCGGCTTTGAAGGTGGCGGAGGGTACGCTGGTCATGGCGGTCAGGACGCCATGGGTGGCGAATCCGGGATCCACGTTGAGAAGGTGGCGAAAGCTGGCCAGCAACAATCCGGCGCCCACCAGCAAAACAAAAGCCAGCCCCACTTGCGCCACTACCAAACTTTGGCGCACGCGGCGAGAGCGTCGCCCGCCGGTTCCGCTGCGACTTTCTTCCCGCAGCATCTCGTTGAGTTTGCCGCGGATCACTTGCCATGCCGGAATCAGGCCCAACGCCACACCGACCAGTAGCGTCGCGGCTAGCGTCGCGAGAATCACGGCCGCGTCAATGCGAATTTCTCCGGAACGCGGAAGCTTCTGCAATCCGTTTTGCGATAGCAACCGCAGCAATCCCGCGCCTAGCGCGACGCCGCCAAGGCCGCCGGCCAGCGCTAACAGAACGTTCTCCACCACTAGTTGACGTGTCAACCGGGCCGGTCCCGCGCCCAGCGCCAGGCGCGTGGCCAATTCCCTGCGCCGCAGCGCTGTCCGCGCCAGCGCCAGGTTGGTGACATTCAACGCGCCAATCAGCAGCACGAACAACGCGCCGCCCCACAGCAGATAGAGCACGTTCTTCACGTCGCGTACCATCATTTCCTGGAGCGGTTCCACGGAAACGTTGTATCCGGCGTTGCTGAGGATTTCCTTCCACTGCGGGAAGCGCTCCATGTTGGCGGCGGTCAAGGCCTGCATTTGCGCTTCGGCTTGCGCTAAAGTCGCGCCGGGTTTCAGGCGGCCGATGTGGTGCCAATTGTTACTGTGCCGCGCTTCTTTCTGTTGCGGCGTGAACGCCAGTGGCATCCACATGCGGGCGTCCGGATAAAAGAAGGAAAACTTTGCCGGCATCACCCCGACTACAGTGAATGGACGGCCGTTCAAACGCAATTCCTTGCCCAAAGCACTGGCCGGATCGGCGAAAAGCTGGCGGGCGAACCCGTCGCTCAGGATCACCTTTTGTTCCGCGCCGATCTCGCCTTCCGCGTCGCTGAAGGCTCGTCCATAGGCGGGGGAGACGCGCAACAGGCGGAACAGAGACGGCGTGGCGACCACTCCTTCCACGCGTTCCGGCACGCCGTTGATTTCCATGGTGCGGCTGGAATTGCTGAACATAGCCTGTTCGTCAAAGACGTGAATATCGCGCAGGCGGTCGTAATAGTCGGCTGCACCACTGTTGGTTCCACGGGAGAGGCCGGCCTTGGGATATTGATTCGCCATCAGCATGATCCGGTTGGAATCGGGAACGGGCAGCGGCTTCAGTAGAACCGAGTACACCACGGCGAAGGTTGCGGTGTTGGCGGCGATACACACCGCCAAGGTGAGAATCACGGTGGTGGTGAAACCTTTGTCTTTGAGAAGGGAGCGCAGGCTGTAGCGAATGTCGCGAAGCAGGGAATCCATGCGTCTTGATACGGTCTTGAAGTGGGATAGTTCCGGGAAAGTAGGACAGCCCTCCGGGCTGTCCCTGGAGTTTCTACATTTGCAGCCCGCGGCGCGGGCGGGAGAGTGTGGCCCAGGGTGGAGCGTTTTTTGCGGAACCCTGGGAACACTGTTGAGGGGAAAGAGCCCGCAGAGCGGGCGAAAGGCAGCCTCGCAGTTGCCAGCGCGTCTGCCGCCCGCTTCGCGGGCTTTGTTTTCTCGCGGTGTACCCAGGGTTCCGCAAAAAACGCTCCACCCTGGGCCACACTCTCTGGCCAGCTTCGCTGGCCAGGGCGTCCGTGAAGCGGACGCCCTGACAGTAGCCCAGCACTTCAGTGCAACGGACGGCTGAGGTCTTTACGGAGCCGAGCTCAAAAATATACAAACCTCAGTCGTCCGTTGCACGGACTCGCTTCCTGCTTGGTTCCGTCCCCAGCACTAAAGTGCTGGGCTACTGTCAGGGCGTCCGTTTCACGGGCGCCTGGCTGGCAAAGGTGACTGAAAATATAGAAACTCCAGGGAAAGGCGGAGCCTTTCCGCACCAAGGGGCGGTAGAGCCGCACGGGCAAGTTCCGCAACACCCGGCGCAAACTGAGATACCTTTCAGGATCTATGGACAGGGGCCGCGTCATGCCATAATGAGGTAGAGGATCTTTCGCTTGAGACTGAGTGTGCCGCGGTTCGCCGCCCTATCGTGTTGCGTTTTGTTGGCTGGCATGGCCTGCGCCCAAGTCACGCCCTCTTCTCTGACTTTCCTGGACGTGGTCAAGGGCAGCGGACCAGCCCCGCAAACGTTGACCATCGCTCCAACCGGCCTGGACACCGGGGCGTCCTGGACCGCTACGGCCAACACCTCGAGCGGAGGAAATTGGCTGAGCGTTACGCCGCTCCAGGGCACGGGTAGTGGCACCGTCTCTGTTTCGGCGATCACCGGAAGTCTGCCGGCGGGCACCTATCAGGGAAGCGTGACTGTGCAGATCGCCTCCGAGCCGGCCGTCGTCGTAACGGCGACTTTCAACGTCGCTCCGAGTGCGTTGACCTTCACGACCGGGGCGGGCGGCGCCAATCCACCCAGCCAAACCCTGCAACTATCGGTGGCCAGTAGCGGATCGTTTGCGGTGACGTGGGCCGCCGCAGTTTCCACGACCGGTGGCGGAAACTGGCTGAGCGTAACGCCGGCCTCCGGCACCGGCTCCACATTGGCGGTTTCCGTGAATGCCTCGGGACTGGCCATCGGCACCTATCACGGCGTGATCTCGCTATCGAACGCCAGCCCGGCGCAAACTCCGGTGGTGTTTAACGTGGTCACGGCAACGCCACCGACGGTGACGCCGTCGCAACTGGCCTTTTCAGCCCCGGGAAGCGCCAACCCCGCCACCCAAACGCTGCAGCTCACGATTCCGTCCAATTCATCGGCCGGCAATTGGACGGTCTCCGCCAGCACCGCCAGCGGTGGCAACTGGCTGGCGGCAACTCCGGCGTCGGGAACCGGCAGCGCTACAATCACCGTTGCGGCCACCGTCGCAGGATTGGCCGCGGGAAGCTACACCGGCACCGTCACGGTCACGTTTCCCGGCGGCACCGTCTCGCCCATTCAAACGCCGGTGACCCTGAGCGTGGGCACTACGGTTCCGCCGTCGATGACACCTTCCCAACTGGCCTTTGCGGCTCCCGGAAACGCCAATCCCGCCAGCCAAACGCTGCAGCTCACGATTCCGGCCAATTCATCGGCAACTAATTGGACGGTCTCCGCCACTACCGCCAGTGGCGGCAACTGGCTAGCGGCAACTCCAGCGTTGGGAACCGGCAGCGCTACGATCACCGTCGCGGCCACCGCCGCCGGATTGCCGGTGGGAACCTACTCCGGCGCCGTCACCGTGACCTTCACCGGCAGTACGGTCGCGCCCATTCAAACGCCGGTGACCCTGAGCGTGGGCACGGCGGTTGCGCCGTCGGTGACGCCGTTACAACTGAACTTTTCGGTTTCGGGAACCACCAATCCCGCCAACCAGACTCTGCAACTCACCATTCCGTCCTCCTTACCCACCACCAATTGGACCGTCTCCGGGTTCACCGCCGCTGGCGGCCAGTGGCTGACAGTGTCTCCCGGATCGGGCACCGGCAGCGGCACGATCACCGTTGCGGTCAACATCGCCGGGGTGGCCGCGGGAAGCTACCCCGGCGTCGTCGTGGTGACCTTTACCGGCAACACGTTTCCGCAAATTCAAATACCGGTGACGCTGAGCGTGGGCACTTCGGTGACGCCCACCGTGACGCCGACACAACTGAGCTTCTCGGCTCCGGGAACCGCCAATCCCGCCAATCAGACTCTGCAACTCACGCTGCCATCCACGTCATCTGGGGTCAAGTTCATCGCTACCGCCAGCACCATCAGCGGCGGCCCTTGGCTGGGTGTGACGCCGCAATCGGGAACCGGCAACGCCACCATCACCGTAGGGGTTGGCGTCGCGGGATTGACCCCGGGAAGCTACGCCGGCGCCATCACGGTGACCTTTCCCGGCAGCACGGTTTCACCTGTCCAAGTGCCGGTGACCCTGGTGGCAACGCTGCTGACGCTTTCCGTCTCGCCTACTTCGCTAACCTTCAACGCCACAGCCACAGGAACGAATCCCGCGTCGCAGAATGTCACGGTGTCCGTGGATCCCAGTATTCCGAACTGGAACGCGGCGGCCGTAACTACTACCGGCGGAAACTGGCTGACCATCGCGCCCAATAACGGTGTCGGTAACGGGACCATCGTGGTTTCGGTGGCGATCGGAACGCTGTTGGGACAGTATGCGGGACAAGTCGTGGTGACGTCGGGTACGGAGATCGCCTCCTTCAACGTAACCTTGAACGTAGCGGCAACCGGGATTTCGGTGACGCCAACGTCGCTGACCTTCACCGCCAACGCGGGCAGCAGTCCGCCGCCACAACTACTGACGCTGGCCTCCTCCATCTCTCCCGGAACGACCTGGCAAGCTTCGGGCAGCACGACCACGGGCGGAAGTTGGTTGAGTGTAGCTCCCTCGGCCGGCCAACTGCCCGCAGTGTTTCAAACCAACGTCAGCAGTTCCACTCTGCTGCCGGGAACTTACGCCGGTACGGTCACTATCACCGATGTGCAGGCCAATCCGCCGTCGTTGAGCGTGCCGGTAACGCTGACGGTCAACCCCGTGGCCACCGGAACGCTGGTGGTGTCGCCGCTGTCGCTGGCGCTGCAAGGAGTTGTCGGCGTGAGTTTGCCGGCGCTGCCGACCATCACCATCAGCACCACCGCGACGGCGTCGCAGAGTTGGACCGCGGCGATCACCACCAGCAATGGCGGCAACTGGCTGGGCATGACCACCAGCAGCGGCAACGTCAGCCTGCAATCGCCCGCGCTTCCCCAGTTGGTGGTCAACAGCAGCAGCTTGGCGGCGGGAGTCTACAGCGGTCAGATCGCCATCCAGTTCTCCTCGCAATCGACGCAGGGGCCGCAGGTCGTCAGCGTGCAGTTGACGATGACGCCGGCGGGACCGCTGCTGGCACTGGGCCATAGCGGCTTGCAGTTGACGGCCTTCGCGGCATCCAACACCTTCGTCACGAAAGGCGTGGCGGTCGCCAACGTGGGAAGCGGGACGCTGAACTGGACGGCCAACGTGCTTTCGCCGCTGCCGCAAGTCACCAGCGGTCCCGACTGGCTGCTGGTAGCAGTTCCCGGCGGATCGACCGGCTTCAGCGCCAGCGGCGCAGTGACGGCCGGAAGCCCCGGCACGCTGATCGTGGTGGCCAACGCGGGCTCGCTGCCGGTGGGAAACTATGACGGGCTGATCGGACTGACCTACCCTGGATCTTCCACGCAATACCTTTTGGTGGGACTGACCGTTTTGCCGAGCGGCCCGCCGCTGAATTCGGTTTACCCGCTGAGCGTAGTGTTGGTGAAAGGCGGGGCCGTCCAGCAAACCGTGAATGTGCAGGTCGGCGATCCCACGATTTCGATGTCGGCCAGCGTGACGCCCACCTCCGCCACCTGGCTGATTGCCACGCCGGCCACGTTTTCCGGCGTCACCGGTAACGTGACGATCGGTTTAACGAACGCGTCGTTGTCGTTGCCGGCGGGCGTTCACCAGGCCGTTGTGACGATCATTCCTTCCGGGTATTCGTCGCTGGCTCAGGATGTGCAGGTCTACTTCGTGGTGCCGCCCAGCAGTGGCGTGCAAGCCCAGGCCCACGGCGCCGCGGCGGTTTCCACTTGCACCGCCACCAGTCTGATCATGGCGCTGCGCCAGCTTCCCGCTAATTTCAGTTACAATACCGGACTACCGGTAGGCCTGGAAGCGCAACTGCTGGACAATTGCGGCAATCCCGCGTTGCAGGCGACGGTGGTGGCGGCCTTCTCCAACGGCGATCCCGCGTTGACGCTGGCCAATCTCGGCAACGGTATTTACTCGGCTACTTGGAATCCTGTGAACCCCAATCTCACGACCGTGACGATCCAGGGAATCCAGGCCCCCCTGACCGCGGCGTCCGCGACGATCAACGGAGCGGTGGTTGCCAATCCTGTGCCGCCGCCGTTTGTGGGTGTGGGCGGCGTGGTGAACGCGGCCAGCTTCGCTCCCAACATTAACGTGGCGCCGGGAAGCATTGTTTCGGCGTTCGGCGGCAACCTGGCGACGTCCAACGGCAACGCGGCGAGCTTCCCGCTGCCCACGGTTCTGGGCGGCATCAAGCTCTCCATGGGCGGAGAAGACATGCCGCTGTTCTACTCCGGAACCGGGCAAATCAATGCCCAGGTTCCCTTCGATCTGCCGATTAACGCCACAACCTCGCTGGTGGCGCGCTCCATGGGCGCCGCTTCCGAAAGCGACTCCGTTCCCATCGCCGTGACGCTGGGCGCCACGCAGCCCGGAATCTTCCTGATCGGCACGGCATCGCAGGGAGCTATTCTCAACGTTGCCAATCAGGTTGTCGATGCCGGCAATCCCGCGACGGCGGGCGACGTAATCGTGATTTACTGCACCGGCCTGGGCCCGACCGCGCCGACCGTCACCACCGGCCAGCCGTCGCCCAACCAGGCGATCGTCACCATTCCCGCCACCGTGACCATCGGCGGTGTCGCCGCCAGCGTGCAATTCGCCGGGCTATCGCCGGGATTCGCCGGACTCTACCAAGTGAATGCGGTGGTCCCCATGGGCGCCGCCGCAGGATCGGCCGTGCCGGTGGTGATCACGCAAAACGGCATCGCCAGTAATACGGCGACGATCGCGGTGCATTAAGGAAGGCCCGAGCCACGAGTTCCGAGGCCCGAGTCGGAAGCACCGGCTTGAGTTTCCTGGCTCGGGTGGCTCGGGCCTCGGGCCTCGCGACTCGGGCCTTTCTTAGCGTACAATAGCGATCCATGCAGGATCGGGTCCAAACGCCGGCCCCCGACTCGGGTTACGACTTGTACATCTTGTCGGAGATGGAAAAGCCCGGCTGGCGGGGCCGCCAGCCAGGCAGCCGCACCCAAGCGCCCCATCCCGGCTCGGCAATTTCCTATCAGGATCGCCTGTATGAAGTGGTGGCAACCGACGGCGCTCCCAATACTCTTTACTCCTACTGCTACATGCTGCGCGCTTGGGAGGACCGTTTCCCCATCCGTCAGGTTTTCCAATACAGTTTGCAGGCCGCGCGCGCGGTCACGCGCGTGGCGGAGAAGCGCGGCCGCGAGGCCGCCCGGCATCGCTGGGCGATTTGGTGGTTTGCGCTGACCAGCCTCTTGCCCACGGAGGTGGCCACACGCTGGCAACGCGAGTGGGGCCTGCCGATGCGCCAAGCCTCGATGGTCTCGATCGTCGTGCTGGGTTTCGTGGCGGCCATGGTGGGTCCCTCGCGGCAAGATCCGGCTTTCATCCGCGTAGTGATGTTCGTGGCCTTCGAGCAGATGGTGCGCTTCTTCTGGTGGATGGGCAGCAACCAGGCGGTGGGATCGCTGACCATCAGCATGCTGTGGAATCTTTGGATGATGCTGACCGGTCGAGCTTCCGGCGGCGGCGAGAAGAGCCTGACGGCCACCGACTTCGAAAGCCAGCGCGACGAAGTGAAACACCTGACCACCGGCGAGGACGCCGGCACCGGCGAATCGGGAGGCGGCGTTCGCCTGGATGGGACCAAAGCCTGGGACCTGGAAGTTCGCTCTATGTTACGCGATCCGGTGTTGCTGGGATCCGCGCCGGTGCGTTACTTTGGCGAAGTCTACCAGCCCTTGGAATACATTCAGGAAGGCGAAGGGATTCGCCGGCGCTACGTTTTCCGTCTCAAGAAACTGGACCTCTCCACGCCCGCGAGCCGCGACTACCAGCCGGAGCGTACTCCGGAACACCTGGCCCGGCTGATTCCTTACGAGCGCACGCGGGATCTGGTACACCGCACGGCGTTCCTGTGCGGGCTGCTGCCTTCGGAACAACAGATGGCGCTGGCCGACAACTACGATTACGACGCCGGTCTGTGGAGCGGCCGCACCGCCAAGTTGATTGCGGTGTCGACAGCCTCGCAACTCTGGGCCATTCACGGGGAGCGCATCGGCCCGGCGCATTTGGTGGCGGGGTATTTCCTGCTGGAGTCGCTGTATCGCCTGGTGGCGGTGCATGTGCGGGGCGTGATCGTCGGCTCGGCGCTGGGATGGCTGGTGGCGCCGTTTCTCCCGAAAAAGTAGAAACTCAGGGAAGGGCTTGGTCTTTCCACGCCGGCTACGCCGGCGCTGAAGCTTCTACATTTTCAGCCCGCGAAGCGGGCGCGAGAGTGTGGCCCAGGGTGGAGCGTTTTTTGCGGAACCCTGGGAACACTGTGAGGGAGAAAAAAGACCCCGCGGAGCGGGCGAAAGGCAGTCTCGCAGTTGCCAGCGCGTCTGCCGCCCGCTTCGCGGGCTTTGTTTTGCCTCACAGTGTTCCCAGGGTTCCGCAAAAAACGCTCCACCCTGGGCCACACTCTCGCGCCCGCGTTCGCGGGCTTAGCTCTGGCTTCCTGTTTACCCACAGCTTGCGCCGTCGGCTACCGATATGCCGCGGGCTACGCCGGCTGTAAATGTAGAAACTCCAGACGCCGGCTACGCCGGCGCTGAAGCTTTCTCTATTTCCTTCTAATGTAGCGCGGAACAGAATGCGCGGCGTCCCAACCTGCGTAGCGGGCGGTAGAGCATTGTAGAGCATTAGCCCCAGGCGAGGCGTAGTTCAGCCGAGCCTGGGGTTGTGGCGGCCATGAAATTGAGCCTGCGTAGCTGGCGGCAGAGGCGGTGGTTCAGTTCTCTGACGCCAGCTTCGCAGGCTTCCTCGTCTTCTATCTTCTCCCCCAGGCTCGGCTGAACCGCGCCTCGCCTGGGGCTATTCCTCTGGCGCCTGCTGACGCAGGCTTCTGTCTAGTAGCCAAGGCCCAGCGCCTGCGTACGCAGGCTTCGCCGGCTACGCCGGCAGGCTGCGACACAGCTTCGCGCGTTCCATAATTTTCCCGAACTATTTGGCGGCCCCTCCGTCTATAAAGTCATCATGAGCGCTTTGTGGACCGACCTCCGCTATGCCCTGCGCATGTTGCGTAAGGCTCCTTTCTTCACTGCCATCGCCGTGATTTCCCTGGCCGCCGGGATGGGCGCGAATACCGCCATTTTTTCGTTGCTGGATCAAGTCCTGTTGCGGCTGCTGCCGGTGAAGGCGCCCGGCGAGTTAGCGCTGTTGTCCATGAAGGGCATGCACTACGGCAGCAATTGGGGCGGCAACGCCATCTCCTATCCGCTGTACGAGGATTTCCGCGATCACAACCAGGTTTTCAGCGGCATGTTTTGCCGCTTCCCCATCGCCGCTAGTTTGTCCTTCAGCGGCCAGACCGAGCGCGTGCAGGCCGAACTGGTTTCCGGCACTTACTTCCCGGTGTTGGGCGTCACGGCGGCGCTGGGACGCACCTTCACGGCCGAGGAAGACCGTACACCCAATGGCCATCCGTGTGTGATGCTGAGCTACTCTTTCTGGAAGTCGCGTTTCGCCGGCGACCGCGGCATTATCGGCAAAGACGTGGCGTGAACGGCCACAACATGACCGTGGTGGGCGTCGCGCAGCCGGATTCGACGGCGTGGAACTGGGATCACCGCCGCAGATTTTCGTTCCGGTGATGATGAAAGCGCAAATGACGCCACAGATGGGACGGCATGAAGGATCGCCGCTGGCGCTGGGTCAATGCTTTCGGGCGGCTCAAGCCGGGCGTCACGCAGGAGCAGGCCCAAACGGCGCTGCAGCCGTTTCCACGGCATCCTGGAAATGGAAGTGAAGGACGTGGCCTTCAGAACGCCTCGGCCCACGACGAAGGAGTAGTTTCTCAAGAACATCATTCGAGGTGCTGCCCGGATCGCAAGGCCGGTCCTACTTGCGCCAGCAGTTGAAAACGCCGCTTGGGTTCTTGATGGCGATCACCGGCGGGGTGCTGCTGATCGCCTGCGCCAACGTGGCCGAGCCTGATGATCGCGCGCGCCTCGGGACGCCAGAAGGAAATCGCCATCCGCCTGGCGCTGGGCGCGGGACGCGGGCGCATCGTGCGGCAGCTTCTGGTGGAGAGCGTGTTGCTCGCGGCATAATGGGCAGCGTCTGCGGATTCGTGCTGGCCGTCGTGGACCATGCGCGGATTGCTGGCGTTGCTGCCGGCCGACACGGTGGACTTGCATCTTCCACCACGCCCGATTTACGGGTGCTGCTGTTCACGGTCGGCAGTGAGCTGCTTCACGGGAATCTTGTTCGGGCTCGCGCCGGCGCTGCAATCCACCAGCCTCGATCTGACGCCGACGCTGAAGGATCAGGCCGGATCGGTGGTCGGCGGCGGATCGCCGGTGCGCCTGCGCAAGGCGCTGGTGGCGGCGCAAGTCACGCTCTCGTTGCTGCTGCTGATCGGCGCGGGGCTGTTTCTGCGCAGCCTGGCCAATCTGAGCAACCTGGGGCCGGGCTTCCCCACCGAGCACCTGATCGCCTTCGACGTCTGATCCGTCGCTCGAACGGATACACACGCCGCGCGGCAAGGTCTTCTACCAGCGTTTGACCGACGACCTCAAGGCCCTTCCCGGCGTGCGCTCGGTGGGACTGGCCGCGGTGCGCATTTTGGAAGACAACGAATGGGACAGCTCGGCCACCGTGGAGGGATATAACGTGCGTCCGGCCGATTCGCCCGAACCATACATGAATTCGATCAGTCCGGATATTTCGCCGCCATGGACGTGCCCATCGTGGAAGGACGCGATTTCACCAGGCAGGACAGCGCCACCATCCTGCACGGCGAACAAACCCATAAGGACAAGCCGAACGTGTCGCCGACGGTGGTGATGATCAACGAAAAGTTCGCGCAGAAATATTTCGGCGGCGCCGATCCCATCGGCCGGCACGTCGGCGTTCGGCTCCGATCCCGGCACGAAGACGGACATGGAAATCATCGGCGTGGTGAAGGACATCAAGTACACCAATTTGCGCGACGACATTCCGCCGCAGATGCTTCGTTCCCTACCTGGCGGACGACCGTACCGGCAGCATGACGGTGTACGTGCGCACCTCGGCGGAACCGCGATCAGGTTTTTCCGCTGTGCGGGCGCGGGTCCGCGACCTGGATCGCCAATTTGCCGGTCTATCACATGCGCACGGACGAAGAGCAAATCGAGCAACTCGCTGTTGATCGAACGGCTGGTCGCGAGCTTGTCCACAGTGTTTGGGGTTCTGGCCACGCTGCTGGCGGCCATCGGATTGTATGGCGTGATGGCTTACACGGTGGCGCGGCGGACACGCGAAATCGGCATCCGCATGGCGCTGGGCGCGCTGCGCGGCGACGTGATTTGGCTGGTGATGCGCGAGGTGCTGGTGCTGGTGGCGATCGGCGTGGCCGTGGGGCTGGCCGGCGCGCTGGGCCTGGCGCGATACGTGCAGAGCCAGCTTTACGGGGTCACGCGCGACGATCCCGCGACCATCGCGCTGGCCACCATCGGTTTGGCCATGGTGGCGGCCTTCGCCGGCTACGTGCCGGCGCTGCGCGCCAGCCGCGCCGATCCGATGCAGGCGCTACGGTATGAGTAGCGCAGGTCCTTCCCGGGCCGACATGACAAGGGCGCCCCGATGGCTCGGGGCGCCCTGATGTCTTTAAAGCGGAACCGCGGTTAGAAGGAGAACCTCGCCGCGACTTGCAATTGGCGCGCGCCCGACAGAGCGTTGTTGGTGGCTGTCGGAGCGAAGAACGCGGCGTTCTGCGCCAGGCAGGCATTGGCGTGGCCGGCGCAGATACCGCTTCCCGCGTTGGTGAAGTTGTACTGGGTTGTGTTCACACTGTAGAAATTGGTGAAGTTGAACAAGTTGAAGGCCTCGCCAAGAATCGAGAACTTGTAGCGTTCCTTGATCGTGAAGGTCCGTTGAATCCGGAAATCCACGTCACCGAGCCCCGGCCCGGTGAAGGAGTTGCGAGTGTCGCCATACACACGCGCACCGCTCAGCGGGCCCCGAAAGTTGGCAGTGGTGCCGCCGGTCAACCCGCCTTCGACTCCGCCCGGAGGCGGCCCCGCGCCGTTGATCGTTCCCGTCACGGGCTGGCCGGTGTTGACGACGATGATGCTCGAGAAAGTCCATCCGCTGACCACGAACTTGGCCGCGGAATTGGCGAGGTTCTTGCCCCAGTCCGGAGTCCAGAGCACTGTGCCGGTGAAGCGCTGACGCTGGTCCAGGTCGGACAGCCCGGCTTCCAGGCTGCGGTTATAGGGATCCACCGGGAAATTGCTTCCGCCGCCGTCAAACGTTCCGTACTGACCCTGCAACGAGCCGTTGTCGGTGGCCTTGGACAAGGTGTAGTTGAAGGTGAATTCCAGCCCATGAGCCATGGGCTTACGGAGGGTCAGCACCAAGCTGTTGTACCAGGAGTTCGCATCGCTGAAACCGGTCAGGATGGTGCCGGTGGGATCGATGCGGGTGTTGTAGAAGGGCACCGTGACGCTGCTCTGCGTCGCGCCGCTGACATTGGTGATGTCGTAGCTCTTGGTGGTGGTCGCCGGCGCCAGATTGGTGTCGATGAACATCGGCAGGCGCAGTGCGCGGCTGACCACGTAGCCGGCCGAGGCGCTCATGCCGAGGCAACGCCTGCTCCACGCTGACCTCGCCTTCGTGAACCAGCGGATTCACCCAGTCCGGATTCTGGCCGCGCGTGGTGCGTGGACGACGGGAGGCGTGAACGGCGTCACCGTGCGGCGTGAATGCGCCCGCGAACGGAGCCACCGGCGTGCCGCCGGGCGGCGTGAAAATGACGTTCGGGAAGGTCAGCAGCGGACAGGTCGTGGGCGTGCAGTTGAAGGTCTGCTGGAACACGCCGTTTTCGACGCGCGTCGCGTAGTACGTGCTGTTGGGACGTCTTGGCGTAAAAGATTCCGTAGCCGGCGCGCAGCACGGTGCCCTTGCCACCTCCGCCCATGCCATGCCCAGGCGCGGAGCGAATTGTTCCTTGTCGATATTGATGGTGGACGTGTACAGCGTGGTCAGCGGCGTCGTCGTGTTCGGCTTGGGCGGCTGCGGAATCATCTGGATTCGTAGCGGACGCCGAGGTTGAAGGTCAGGTTGGGGCGCACCTTCCAGCTATCCTCGACGAAGCCGTCTACGTCGTTGTCGTAAAAATCGTCCTTGCCGACGCCGGTGATCGGGTCGTGCACCTGCACGAACGTGGTGAAGTGCCGCCCGGTGAGACCGTCGCCGAGATTGATCCCGCATGACGTCGGCGACCCAGTTGGTGAAAGCGCGCTGGCTCCCGAGTAGGTGTACACGCCGCCGCCCTGGAACAGGTTGATCAGCAGTTCGTGAATCACGTTCACGTCGAAGCCCGCCTTAATCGTGTGCGTGCCGTGGTCTTCGACAGCGATGTCTGCGAACTGCATGCGATGCTCGTCCGGGAACGCGGGGCGCGGCAGTGCGTTGGGCATTCCGTAGGCCATGACGTTGGTGATGCTGACGCTGGGCCCGGCTCCGTTGGCGCCGGTATCTCCAGATCGCGCGACCACTGGAAGCGGGACGTTGTTGACCATGGTGTTGGCTAATGGTGGTGTCCCAGTTGGCGACGAAAATCCGCTCGTGGGTCTATGTTGGTGCCGTTGGCTGTGAGAGCGACTGTTGGTGGACGTGGTGGCGGAGTTGTAGGAGTTCGGGCGCGTGAAATTCCATCGAAGTCGAAAGACGCGCTGATGTGGTTCTTGGAGTTGAACTGATAGTCCAGCTTGCCGAAGGCCGATGTCCTGATTGGCGAAGCGCGGATAGGCTCCCAGCATGCGCCGTAGGTAATGCATTCGCCGCCGCACACTGCGCCGCGGTAACCGCCGCGGTGCAGGCCAGCGGGAACTTGCGACCTGCTGGTGTAGCTGATGGGATTCACTCTTGCGCGAACCGTCGTAAGTCAGGAAGTAAAACAGCTTGTCCTTGATGAACGGCGCCGCCGACGCTGCCGCCGAACTGCTGCTGCTGATGGATCGGCTGGGTATAGATTCCGTGCGACTTTCTGGATCGGATCGAGCGCGTTGAGCGTGGGATAGCGCAGGTAATAGAACAGATCGCCATGAATCGCGTTGGTGCCGGACTTGGTCACGGCGTTGACCATGCCGCCGGCCGCCTGTCCCGAACTCCGCGCTGTAGTTGCTCGGCGGCGACCTGGAATTCCTGGATGGAGTCCAGGCTGTAAACGTAGGGAAGCGTGGTGCGGCCCTTGTCCTCGAGAAAAAACGCCTGGCTGTTGTTGGCGCCGTCCACGTTGCGCTGT
>CAVVEL010000022.1:0-359144 GCA_963747095.1 Terriglobia bacterium | reverse complement strand
TGGCGAACCCCGCCTTGCTGACGGCCACTTCATACGGGCCCGGCGGTAAGAAGGACGCCACATAGATGCCGGAGCCGTTGGTAACCAGCGGATGTTCCACGCGTGTGTCGGTGTTTCGCACGGTCACGGCGGCGCCGGCCACCGCGAGATTCTGAGGATCGAGCACGCGGCCGGTGATGGTTCCCGATCCGGCCGTCTGGGCGACCGCCCCGGTGGCCAGCAGCGCAAACAAGGCCGCGCACGCAAGCGTAGTCCCGAGAGCCTTCCCATAAAAATTGACTCTGACTGGAACAGTCATGAGAAATTCTCCTTTGATCTGTCTTGCCCCTTAAGATTCTTGAGTTGCCCCGCCTCGCGCGCCGGCAGAGCACCCACCAAATGCTTTGTTTCTAGACTTTACACCGTACAACGATTTAACCTTCATCGTCAAGATGGGTTTGCTTATCTCTGCGATAAAATTCAGCAAAGAAAAATCAAGCACTGTTTTGCAGCAGAACCTACCGTTCTCCCGCCGGAAAGCGCGGCATGAGCCGCGACAGTCATGGAGCGACGGACACGGGGTAAGTGTTGAACGTGCTACGAAAACCCGGAGCGCCGAGTTCCTTGGGTCCGCGGGTTTTCCGGCCAACGGTCAAGACATACAAATGTTCCGTCGCTCCATGACTGTCGCGGCTCATTTTCTCAACTACCTTCAATAACCACGCCTCGGCCACTTCCGTGCCGCGGCCATTGCCGCCTTGTCCCGGCTCGCGGCTCCAGGTGAGCAGCAATTCACCCTTGGCAATCGCCGCCGCCGGGTAAATATCGAATTCCAAAGGGGCCATGGGATTGGGCTTGTCCAAGTAAGGGGATGAATTTGCCATCTCCGGATCGCCCGCTGTAAGGCGCATCTTCACGCGTGGACTATCGCCGGCATACACAACGCGCAAACGATACTTGGCCTGGGGATCGAGTCCCGTATATCGCATCCGCAACGGCGCGTCGTAAAGCGCTCCCGCGTGATTCCACCAGGCCATCGGCCACTGGGCGTTGTAGTTGAAGCCGATGTACGTGGCCGGATCGCCCACCAGATGCGGCTGGCGATCCACCACGCCCAGGTCGTCGTAGAACCCGTCGGGACCGGGATCGGTCTCGATTCACCAGCGCGTCGAGCGCGGCTTGGTCCTTAGCCTCGGCAATCTTTTTCTTCAGCCAGCAGGCGATTGTTCAGGGGCATGTCGATCGTATCCAGGTTCGCGCCGCGATCTACCGCGATGGCCTGATAACGCTTCACGCTGAGCTGCATTTTGATGCTCTGGAACAGCGCCTCCGCCAATTCGAACACCCGCGCCCGCAGTTCGCTGAGACGCGGCTCTGGTGACGGCGCGATCCAGGTAGCCGTCGGCGGCGTCTTTGTCGCCCATCCGCAGCGCGTCCAGGGCCTGCGGCTTTCCAGCAGCGTTTCGTAATGCAGCCGCTCGCGAATGTAGGCGTCGTAATAAGCGCGATAGAGCGCCTGCTGAAAGCGCCAATTCAGCCAGATCGCGCGGGCGTGGCCCGCCGTTCCATGTCGCCTGAAATTGCGCGAGCGTCGTTTCGACGCCGGCGTTGGTCGCGCAACGGGCCGCGCCAGTTGCTCTCCAGCGCCAGCAAGTCCTTCGGCGAATGCTGTCGGCAAACCGCTCGCCGATGAAGTAGCGGCTGTATTCGCGCAGGATGTCGGCCACGTTCGGCGTCCGGGTCCCAGCCCAGCGCGCTCCAGATCGATCTTGTTGACATCGTCGTTGCAGCCTTCGGAGTAGGTGATGAAGCCGATCGTGCCGGGCTGCGTAGCTGCGAAAGATGGTCGCCTCGTCCATCGGGCCGCGGGATTGATGCACTTCGCGCCCTTCGGTGACCGCGTACGCCACGTCCCAGTCCGGCACCGGGATACTGGCACTGCCGGCTATGGGTGATGTCGGGATAGTGGCGGATCGGGATAGCGGCTGCGGCACCGCTGCGCGCAGCTCGCGGCAGGCGTGCACGCGAACCTGCGGGCCAAAACCACGCCGGTCAGCCAGGCCGGCTGCTCGCTGCTTCAGGATGTCGAGAAACTCATCCATCCATTCCTGATTGAAGCCCTGCGGCGAAACCCACATCTGCGCCTTGGGATGATAGCGGTGCAGGTTCTCGGTCTGCTTCTCCAGCAGCGCCATCAGGTACTTTCGGCTGGCGTGTGCCCCGGATCGCCGCCGGGAACGAACACGGCATCGATGCGCGGCAGCTTGCGCGAACACCTCGCCCCATTCGTCGCAGCGCGGACTCGCACCGTCGTCGGGATCGGAGTAATCGCGGTCCATCGCCGGATACCAGATCCACACGTCCAGCCCGTAGGCATCCGCGATGCGCGACATGCCGATCATCATCTCCATCGGCGGCAGCGGAAAATGCGGGCTGTCGGCGCGTCGTCGGAGCGCGGCGGAATCAACTCGATGGCGTTGCGCCGAAGACCGCCAGGTCGCGGATGTACTGCTCCCACACCGGCAGGTCCCAGGCGTCGTAGGAGTTGGTCTTGGGCCGATAGCCCAGCTGATGCCCGCGCAAGCGATACGCCGGCGCGGTAACCACGGTGAAGTCGTCGTCCAGAGTGGCGTGTCCCGGCGTCATATGCATGGCCGCAGCAGCCGGCCGACGCCGAATAACACGCCACGCGCGTCGTTGCCGGAGATCAGCACGCGGTGGTTGTCCACGCGAATGCTATAGCCCTCGGCGGGAAGCCGTTGGGAAGGGCCTTGCGTGATAACAATGTTGGCGCCGGCGGCCGGCGTGGTGGAGAGCGCCCAGCGGACGCCGGTACGTTTCTCCGCTTCCTCGATCAGCATGGTGACGGCTTTTGAAGGCGGCGCGACTATGTTCGCGTGGGTCAGATCCAGCGCAAAGAGAGGAGCCGCGACAATCAAGCTTAGCAATAGCGAGGCTGGGGCTCCGCAAGTGGCCGTGCGCCGGTTTGATCCCCTATGGTTCGTTCGACGCAGAGACGCAGTGGGGACCCACGCTCTCGCGTGGGTACAGAGAAAACCTGATCGGTCCTTGTCTTGGTTTCTCTGCGTCTTCCTCTGCGTCTCGGCGTCTCTGCGTCGAAAAAACCGTCGTGAACGAAAGACTCTTCTCATAATCCAAAAACAAACAACGCCGTTCCCGCGGAGATAGCTACGTGCTGCTTGCCATCAATCAGAAAAGAAATCGGGTTCGCCGCGATCGGGCCGCCGGTCTGAAAATCCCACAGCGGCTTGCCGGTGAGCGCGTCGAGCGCGTAGAAATTTCCTTCATTGGTGCCGCCGAACACCAATCCGCCCGCGGTTCCCAGCACGCCCGCCCAGGGCGGCGATTGCAGAGCGAAACTCCCACTCTGTTTGCCGGTGGAGACATCCAGCGCGCGGATCGCGCCGAAGGCTTCATCGCCGGGCAGAGCGCGCTCGCCGCCGCCGGCGAAAAACGTTCCGGGTTTGTATTCCGCTTCGCCTTTGTAATAATACGATCCCATTTCGCGCACCGAGACGATAAAATTGTTTGCGGCCGGATCGTAGGACGGGCTGAACCAGTTGGTGGCGCCTTGCAAGCTCGGCCAGACCAGCTTGCCTTCTTCGGTCGGCTCGCTGTTGGGCAGCACCATGGGACGGCCGCTGTCGTCCAGGCCCTTCGCCCAGGTCTGCTTAGCGTAAGGCACGCCCGCAGATAATTCGCCGGTGGCGCGGTCCAGCAGATAGTAGAACGCGTTGCGATTCGCCATGGCGACCAGCTTGCGCGGCTTGCCGCGACTCACGGCGTCGAGCAGCACGGGGATTTCGGTCGCGTCCCAATCGTGATCGTCGTGCGGCGTGAATTGGAAATGCCATCTCAGCTTGCCGGTGTCGGCATCCAGCGCCACCAGCGAGCAGGTGTACAGATTGTCGCCGGGACGCGGATCGCCGTTCCAGTCCGGGCCGGGATTGCCGATGCCCCAGTAGATCAGCTTGAGCGTCCGGATCGTACGAGCCGGTGACCCAGGTGGACGCCGCCGCCGGTCTTCCAGGAATCCGCGGCGTGCCAGGCTGTCGTTGCCGGGCTCGCCGGGCGCGGGGATGGTCCAGAAGCGCCACAGGCGCTTGCCGGTTTTGGCGTCGTAGGCGTCGATGAATCCGCGGATGCCGGCCTCGCCGCCGCTGATGCCGACGATGATCTTTCCCTCGATCGCCAGCGGCGCGACGGTGATGCAGTGGCCGGCTTTGTAATCGGCGACCTGCACGTCCCAGCGCACCGCGCCGGATTTCGCGTCGAGCGCGACCAGGTGCGCGTCCAGCGTGCCGACGTACAGCATGTCGCCCAGCGCCGCGACGCCGCGATTCACGCGTCCGAATCCAATGGTCTGAGTCCTGGGGCACGGGCGCTGGTAGGTCCACAGCGGACGGCCGGTGTGCAGGTCGAGCGCGGTGACGGTGGGCGGCTCGGTGACGTACATCACGCCATCGAAGACCAGGGGCGTGGTTTCCACCGTCCGCTGCGCCTTCACCTGGTAGATCCATTTCGGCTTGAGGCCCGCGACGTTCGCCGGAGTGATCTGGGCCAACGGCGAGAAGCGATGTCCGGCATAACCGCCGGAATAAGTAAGCCACGCGCCCGGTTCGGAGGAGGCCTTGGCGAGTCGCTGATAGGGAACTTGCGCTACCGCGAAGGTGGCGAGGAGAGTGAGACATAGAAACCTGAAATAGCTTCGGGCAACCGTAGCGCAGGCCTCCGGCCTGTTCTTTGTCAAGCAAAGAAAGAAGAACAGGCCGGAGGCCTGCGCTACGGCATTCGAAACTGAGCCGCTACGGCGCCTGGTAATTCTCATTTTGCTCCTCGCAGGCCAGCGAGATAGGCCACCAGATCATCCAGTTCCGCCGAGGAAAGCGAGCGAAAACTGAGCATCGGCGATTCACCCGGCGTCTTCTTGAACTCGGCCAAGTCGCTTTTGCGGAAGGAATAGAAACGACCGCCGGCATCGAGAATCTGGACGGTAAAGCTATCTTCGTTCTTGCGAATGCCGGCTACTTTCCGGCCATCGCGCGTGACGACGCGGACCATCATGAATCCTTCCGGCGGATTCTTTCCGGGATCGGTGAGATGCTCGCGCAAATTGGCCGCGCTCCGTCGTGCACCAACGTCGCTGAGTTCCGGACCAAGCGCACTCCCCGCACCGCTCACGATGTGACAATTGGCGCAACCTTGCGCTGCGTACAGCGCGCGTCCGCGCGCGGCGTCGCCGGGGAGCGATTCCGTCGCGGTGCGTCCGAGCGACATCACGTAGGCCGCCACTTGCCGCATTTCGTGCTGGGTCATTTGCCAGAAGCCGCCCATCTCCGTACCGGGAATGCCGTTTTGTATCAAGCGCACGACGGCCGCCTTGTCGGCGGCGCGAATCAGCTTGGGACGGGCCAGGCTGGGACCGCGGCCGCCTTGGCCGGTCTGGCCGTGGCAGAGCGCGCATTGTCCTTCGAACAGCTTTTTGCCGCGCGCCAGGTTGGCGGCGGTTGGCGCAGTGTCCGGGGTCTGCGCGAAGGCTGCCGCTCCGAGCAGTAGGCTGAGGGAAATGAAGCGGAGGAACATGGGCGTCACAAGGAAGAGGGTAGCGAAACGAGCCGCGATTGTACAGGGGATTCCGCAATGAGGTGGTGGGTCAGTTGGAAGGGCGTGCGGCTCCGCTGATTCACCGCATCTGCGCGTCGCCGCCGCAAGGCGTAGCCTGGAGTGGAAAGGCAAAGCCTTTCCCTGGAGTTTCTACATTTCCATCGGGTGTCCGCGAAGCAGGAGTCCAACCGGCGTAGCCGGTGGCATGATTTTGCATGATTTAGCCCACAGCGCAAGCTGTGGGTCCATGAGCAAAGGCCGAAAGCCCGCGAAGGCGGGCGACATAAAAGCCGGTTCTCGGGCTGGCACAATGTGCCAACAGGCTTTTATGTCGCCCGCCTTCGCGGGCTTGGGTTGCCTCGACCCTGACCCACAGCTTGCGCTGTGGGCTAAATCATGCAAAATCATGCCGCCAGCTACGCTGGCTCGGCGTCCGCTTCACGGACGCCGGGGTGCAAATGTAGAAACTCCAGGGAAAGGCCCAGCCTTTCCGCACAAAGGTGCGGCGGAGCGCGGCCAGAGGCCCGTTGACAAACATTTCAAATCGGCCATTCCCTCATCCGCGAAGCGCCCCAATAGATCATCCCTGGGATAGAATGAAGCTTCATGGTTCGCGTCTCCGCCATCTCCTTCCTGAACACCGTTCCGCTCATGCGCGGTTACCAGCGCGACGTCAACACGCCCGTCATCGCCAGGAAGAGGCGTGGCATGGAAGTCTGGTTCACCACGCCCTCCGAGTGCGCCGACCAGCTTCGTCAAGGCGTCGCCGACGTAGGACTGATTCCGGCCATCGAGTATCAGCGTATCCCCGGGCTTTCCATCGTGGGTGACTGCGCCATTGCCACCAAAGGCGCAGTGCGCAGCATTCTGCTGCTCACGCGCCAGCCTTTAGAAAGTGTCCGCACGGTGGCCGCCGACACCGCTTCGCGCACTTCGGTGGCACTGACGCAAATCCTGTTCCAGCGCCGCTTCGGCGGCGCGACCGTGCAAATGATTCCCCATCGTCCCTCGCCCGCCGCGATGCTCCAAAAGTGCGATGCCGCGCTGCTGATCGGCGATCCTGCGCTGCACTACGCGAAAGCCCCGCTTGACGGCGTTACAGCGCACGATCTCGGCGCCGCATGGGTGGCCCTTACCGGAAAGCCCTTTGTCTTCGCCTTCTGGGCGGCGCGCCGCGAGTTCGCTACACCGGAACTCGCCGCCACGTTGAACTCCTGGCGCGATCGCGGACTGGCGGAGATGTCGAACATCGTAGCGGAAGAAGCTAAACGCCGCTATCTGCCGGAAGAGATCGTCAGGGCCTACCTGACCGAGAACATCCACTTCACGCTGGACGCCGATTGCATCGAAGGCTTGCGATTGTACTATCGCTGGGCCGGCGAGTTGGGCCTGGCGCGGTTGGGCCGCGAGTTGGACATCGTCAGCGCCGGGGCGCTCGCCACGCAAGGAGCATGGTCGCAATGAGCCTCAGCAACGAACAAGCCATGGAAATGTTCTCGAGTCCCGACCTCCAAGGACTGGGCCTGGCCGCCGACGCCGTGCGCCGTAAGCTGCATCCGGAAGGCGTGGTCACCTATCAGATCGACCGCAACATCAACTACACCAACTATTGCACCGAGTATTGCACCTTCTGCACTTTCTATAGCCGATGAGATCGGCCGAAGGCTACATCCTGCCGCTCGAATTCATTTTCGAGAAAATCGAGGAGACGCTGCCCTGGGCGGCACCGGCGTGTTGATGCAAGGCGGGCTGCACCCCGATCTCAAGATCGAATGTTATGAGGACCTGCTCGCTCCGTCAAGCTGCGCTTTCCGCACCATTCACCTGCACTGCTTTTCGGCGCCGGAGATCTCTGAACATCGCGGAAGTCTCCGGCCTGACGCTTCGCGACACCATCGCGCCGGCTGCGGACGCAGGCCTTGATTCCATTCCCGGCGGCGGCGCGGAAATTCTGGACGATGAAGTGCGTCTTCGCATCGCCGGTCTGAAATGCACCACCGACGAATGGCTGCCGATGCATCGCACCGCGCACGAGCTGGGCATGCGCACCACCGCCACCATGATGTTTGGATGCGGCGAGCGCCTCGAGCATCGCGTGCACCATTTCGAGCGCATCCGCCAGCTTGCAGGAAGAGACCGGCGGATTCACCGCCTTCATCCCCTGGTTTTTCCAGCGCGAAGACACTTCGCTGGCACGATTCATCAAGGAGGAAGCCACGGCGGTGGATTATCTGAAGACGCTGGCGATTTCGCCGCATCTATCTCGACAATTTCGACAACGTGCAGGCCGTCTGGCTCACGCCGGGCATTCAAAATCTGCCAGATCGGCGTTGCGCTTCGGCGGCAACGACGTGGGCAGCATCCTGATCGAGGAGAACGTGGTGTCCACCGCCGGATGCACCAACAAGACCAACGAAGAAGAGTTGCGGCAAACTATCCGCGACGCCGGCTTCCGTCCCGTGAAGCGCGACACGTTGTATCGGGCTTTTTTCCTCCAGTAAACCAATGACCCCGCTGACCACCCTGCTTTGCCTTACCGTCCTGGCGACATCCAGCACCTTTGATCCGCCGGCGGGCGTGCCGCAGGATTCCAGCGGCTGGAAGGCCAAGCGCGTGGCCATCGTCATTCAGCATTCCGGCGCGCACCGGGCCTTGAGCACTGCGTTTGTCAGCCTGGTGCAGCGGATTCTGGCGCTGCGTCCGGAAAAATCGGAAGCCGGCATCGTCGGCTTCGACCGTGACTTCGAACAATTGGATGGCGGGCGGTTTCATCGCCGCGCCGTGGTTTTGGAACCGTTCTCCACCGACGCCGAGGAGTTGAACCAAGCCGTGCGCGACATGGTGTTCCACGGCCCGTCCCCGATTTGGGATGCCGTGATGATTGCCCTGGGAGACGGCAAGCCGGACAATACGCCCGACCGGATTCTGCTGTTCACCAACGGCGTGGACAACGCCAGTGCCACCACTTTCGATAATTTGGAAGCGGCCACGCGCAAAGCGGCCGTGCCGGTCGTCAGCATCTACTTTCCCGCTGAGGCCCACCGGCGGCGGCGATTCCCGTTTGAAGAAACTCGCCAAAGCCAGCGGTGGCAAGTTCATCGACACCCGTCAGCCCAATAGTTGGGAGTCGCTGGTGGCGTCGCTGCAATAGGCTGGGATGCTCAACGAATCCTCCATCCGCGCGCGTCTGCGCGAAGCCGTGGAAAAAGATCGCATCCCCGGCGCCGTGATTGCGGTGGCCGATCGCCGGCAGACGGTTTGGGAAGAAGCTTTCGGTTTCGCCGACCGTGCCGCCGGGCGTCCGCAACTCGCTGACGATATCTTTTTCATTGCGTCGTCCACCAAGCCGCTGGCCGCCACGACGATTTTCCTGATGGCCGAGGCAGGCCGGCTGACTTTAGACGCGCGCCTCAAGCAACTGCTCTCGCACAGCGCGGGCATCTTCGGCAACGACACGAAAGATCCCCTGGAGCGCGACCTCCTGCGCAACGCCAGCCGATCGCTCACCGATGCCGCGGCGGGGATCGCCGAGCGTCCGCTGATCTATCCGCCCGGCGAGAGCGCCGTGTACTCCGATGCCGGAATCATGCTGGCCGGACGCGCCGCGGAAGTCGCTGGGGGCGGCGAGTTCGACCGGCTCATGCGCCAAGTCCTGCTCGATCCTCTGGAAATGCGCGACACGTTTTACCGGCACTCGGCAGAGATCGCGCCGCGCCTGGCGGTGTCGCACCAGCGGGTGCAGGCTAGACTGCAACGCGCGGTCCTGCAACATCGCCTGAAGCAAGACGGCCTGATTCGCGTGGGCAGCGGATTGTTCTCCACCGCCGCCGATCTGGCAAAATTCCTGCGGCTGCACTTAGGATCGGGAAAACGCTTCGCCGAAATGCGCCGCGATCAGACCGGCGGGCATTGGCACAAGGATCCCATGGGGGGATCGAATGCCGGGTACGGACTCGGCTGGCAGTTGGGCGGTGGCGCGTTCTTCCATGCCGGCGCGTTCGGCTCGTTGATCTGGGGAGACTACGATGCCGGTCTGGGAGTGGTTCTGCTCACGCAGATGCCCATTATGCAGGTGTATTCGTTCTGGCGCGAGCTCATTCAGGATTCTTTCCACAGATGACGCAGATGGACGCAGATGAAAAGAGTGCTTACCTGCGCTCATCTGCGGGCGCCGGTGGCGCATAGCGGAATCATAGCCACAGATCAACACAGATAAACACAGCGCGGCGTAGCCGCAACCAAACAAGAACAGGTCCACAGATTACACAGATTTCACAGATTAAGACGCTATTTGGAGTGCGGCAGCTTGCTGCCGCTTTGTGCTGCCGCAAGCTTGCTTGCGGCTTGGCCGAAGCAAGGTTCGGCGCGGAAAAGCGGTAGCAAGCTACCGCACTCCAAATCTTCGCGCCACGAGAAGAAACTGAGCGTTAGTAGTAATAGTACAGCGCGGCGTAGCCGCAACCAAACGGACCACCACCGTGTTCGTTGACCCCAGGAGGGGTCGCCGCTTGTAGCCGGTGGTTGAGCGTCGTTTGCGAAACCACCGGGAGGCGAGCAAAAACATTCGTCCCCCGACAGGGGGACCAGCGAATCTGCGGAGGGCGCTGGGATCCCTGCCTGTACCCTTGAAAACAGTTCTTTCTTGCGATAAGCAGAAGAGGACTGGCCTCGCCGCCGAGAGCGCCAAACCCCTGCCGTGTTGGAGCACCAACCCCGGACCAGCGCCTCGGCGGCGTGGGTCGTGAAGCACATCCCGTGAGGAGTTCGCGCGCAAAGCGCCAGTACAGGAACCGATGATGCGTCACGATAGGCCAAAAACCCCAAGGAGGATTCATGACTCAACCGTATCGCTTCTTCATCGGAATCGACTGGGCCTGGAAGGAACACACCGTTTGCATTATTGATGCGAACGGAAAAGAGCTGGATCAAACCACCATCGCGCACAGCGGCGTCGGCCTGGCGCAACTTCACAAGCTGCTCGGCAAACTGGAAGGTGCGCCGGAGAGCGTGGCCGTGGCCATCGAAACGCCGCGGGGAGCGATTGTGGAAAGTTTGTTGGAGCGTAAGTTCCCGGTCTTTTCCCTTAATCCCAAACAGATGGATCGTTTCCGCGATCGCCACACCATCGCCGGTGCCAAGGACGACCGCCGCGATGCCTTCGTGCAAGCCGATTCTCTGCGAACCGACCAGAGCTTGTTTCGCAAGCTCGATCCGGACGAGAAAGCCATTTCGCGACTGCGCGAGTTGACGCGAACCGAGGAAGATCTTCAGCAGGATCAGGAGCGCACCCAAAACCGCCTGGGCCATTTGCTGAATCGCTATTTTCCGCAGTTGCTGGAACTCTCGCCGGCGGCCGATGAACCGTGGCTGTGGGAACTGCTGAAGAAATCTCCTCTGCCGAAAACCGCCGCCCAGCGCCCCCAGCATCAATGGACACAGCTCCTACGCAAACACCGCATTCGGCGCTTCGATGCTCACACTTTATGGCAGATTCTGCAAGCGCCGGCCCTGCCGATGGCAGACGGCACGGCGGAAATCATCAGCGAGCATGTCCAGTTGCTGCTTCCGCAGTTGCACCTGCTGTACGGCCAGCAACACGAAGTGGAAAAGCAAATCGCTAAGCTGTTCAAGGAAATGAGCCGCAACCCCGAGTGTCAAGCGCACCGTGACGCCCAGATCCTGCTTTCCCTGCCAGGAGTTGGCCGAGTCGTCGTCGCCACGGTGCTGGCGGAGGCCCATCAAGCCCTCGAAAAAAGAGATTACCACGCTTTGCGCAGCTTGGCCGGCTGTGCTCCGGTAACCCGCCAGAGCGGCAAGAAAAAGTTCGTCGTGATGCGCCGGGCCTGTAACACCCGCTTGCGTCAGGCCCTCTATTATTGGGCCATGGCCAGCTTGCAGAACGACGAGCGCAGCAAGCAGCACTATGCCGCCTTGCGCAGCGAGGGGCATAGTCACGGCCGCGCCTTGCGGGGGCTGGCCGACCGCCTCCTGGCGGTTCTGATCGCCATGCTCCGTTCCGGCACAACCTACGATCCGCTTCGATCCGCCGCCATCGCACCTGTCGCGGCCACCGTTCAACCCATCGCGGCCTGAACGGCTATACTCAGAGACGCTTGATCGGAGGATAGGGCAACGCAGGGATGCGACCCGAGCGCCGTTTCAAGTGCGGACTGGTCGGGGCGGTACCCTCCGCCCCGATCCCAGGAAAAGTCCGCCCAAAAGCGATAAATCCACATTCCTCTACTCGCTAATCTTTTTTTGAAAAAATGCTTGACTCACTGGTGAGGAGTCCGGGGTCCTCGCTTTCGTTTTCTATTACCGGTGGTGTCGCACAAGCTGCTCCACCACCGGCTACAGGCGGCAATCCCTCCGGGATTCTCCAATGCTGACGCAATTCCCGGCAGCCGCGTCTCCACAGAAATCTTCGCGGCGCTCGACGAAATCCACGGTTAGTAGTAAGTACAGATAAACGCAGATGATGCGTTCCGTGTTATCCGTGTTCATCAGTGTTCATCTGTGGCTAACTCCAGCCGCGACTGAGTTATCATTCCACACATGCCCAAAGCCATTGACATGCACGTTCACCTGCCCACCTCCAGTTGGTTGGACGTGGCCATCCAGCCGTATCGCGTGCCGGCCGAGAAGTTTTTCCGCGCCACGGTGCCTACCCGCGAAATGGAGGAGGTCGCCCGTCTCTATGAGGAGCTCGATGTCCTCGGCGTGCTACTGGCCTGGGACGCCGAAACCGCCACCGGACTCGCCCCGCTCACCAACGACGAGGTAGCTTCCATCGTGCGCCGCTATCCCAAGCAATTCATCGGCTTCGCCAGCGTGGACCCGTGGAAGGGTAAGAAGGCCATCTTCGAGATGGAACGCGCCGTCACCGAACTGGGACTGAAGGGCGCCAAGTTCCACCCGGGGATCCAAGCTTTTTATCCGAATGACGCGCGTTTCTATCCCTTGTATGAGAAAATTTGTCACTTGGGCGTGCCGGCATTGTTTCATACCGGTACCAGCGGCTTGGGGGCGGGTATGCCCGGTGGCATGGGGATTAAGCTGGATTACACCCGTCCGATCTGGTTGGACCACGTGGCCGCCGACTTCCCTCAGTTGACCGTCATCGGAGCCCATCCGGCCTGGCCGTGGCACGAAGAGATGCTGGCCATCATTCAGCATAAGTCCAACGTGTTCATGGATCTTTCGGGATGGTCGCCCAAGTATCTCCCCAAGGTCATCGTCGAGGAAGCTCGCGGGCGCCTGCGCGACAAAATGCTGTTCGGGAGCGACTATCCGTTCATAACACCACAAAGATGGCTGGCCGACTTCGAGGCCGTCGCGGCTGACGCGGGATTCTCGCCGGAGACAAAGGTAAAGATTCTTTACGGCAACGCCGCGGGTATCCTTCACTTGGTCTAAACTATATCTATTGGCGCCCTGGTTCCGGGTAGATTCTGTTAGAACCGCCTGCGGTAGCAGGGAGTTATCGGTTTTTTGATGCAGCGCCCGTCCGCTACCGTGGATGGCTCGATCTCACTGGGACAAGGCAGTGGCGCTCAAAGAGGTGAGTGGCGCGAGGCGAGCGACGGGGCTTATGTCCGGTCCTTTTTTCGGGAGGGTAGGCATTCATGAGTGTCCCTGTGCAAGATAACAAACCACCCCTGGCTCAAAAGAGCGGCAGTGGTTGGCTTTCCTGGCTGATTGTGCTGGCTTTGCTGGGCGCCGGCGGCTGGTATTACAAGAAGAATTTCATGGATGCGCCGGCATCCGCGAACACACCTGGAAAGAGAGGCGGCAAAGGCAAAGGCGGCGGCGCCGTGCCGGTGGTGACGGCCAGCGTCTCGCGGGGCGATATGCCCGTTTACTTGCGCGGCATCGGATCGGTGTTGGCACTCAATACCGTCACCGTGCGCAGCCGCGTTGACGGCCAACTCATGAGCGTGGGCTTCACGGAAGGGCAGTTCGTTAAGAAAGGCGATCTGCTGGCGGTCATTGATCCGCGTCCCTTTGAAGTAATGTTGGAACAAGCCGAAGGTCAACTGGCTCACGATAAGGCGGCCATCGCCGACCTGCAATTGAACTACGAGCGCTATAAGTCGCTGTATAAAGATGGAGTCATTGCCAAAAGCCAGTTGGACACCCAACTCTCGCAAGTAGGCACCTACCAGGGATCCATCAAGAGCGACCAGGCTCAGATTGACAACGCCAAGCTGCAATTGGTGTATTGCCGCATTCTTTCCGACATCGACGGGCGCGTGGGTCTGCGCCTGGTGGATCCCGGCAATATCGTGCATGCCGCCGACACCACGGGTATCTTGGTGATCACACAAATGCAACCGATTGCGGTGACCTACAGCCTTCCCCAGGACAGTCTGCCGAATGTCTACAAGAAACTGCGCAACGGCGAGCAACTAGTGGTGGAGGCCTACGATTCGAGCAACTCCAATAAGATCGGCACCGGCAAGCTGTTGACGATTGACAACCAGATCGATCCTACCACCGGCACCTACAAACTGAAGGCCCAGTTCGATAACCAGGACCACGCGCTGTTTCCTAACCAGTTCGTCAACGTGCGGATGCGCGTGGACACCGAGCATGGGCTGACCATCACTCCGGCCGCGGCCATCCAGCGCGGACCATCGGGCAACTACGTCTTTTTGGTTGAGGATAAGAAAGCCAAAGTGCAGGCGGTGACGGTGGCCCTCACGGAAGGCGACAACGTCGGCGTCAGCGAAGGTTTGAACGTCGGCGACACCGTGGTTGTGGACGGCATCGACAAATTGGAAGACGGCACCGCGATCACCGACACCGGCACCAAGCAGGGCGGTAAGAGCGGCAGCAAAGACGGCGGCAAAGACGGCGGCAAAGACGGCGGCAAAGACGGCAGCACTGGCGGTGGTGGCCGTAAGCGCGGAGGGACCCACGCGGAATGAGTCCCTCACGGCCATTCATTCTTCGGCCGGTGGCCACCAGCCTGCTGATGGCCGGGATACTGCTGGCCGGCTTCGTCGCCTACCGGCAATTGCCGGTCTCGGCTTTGCCGCAAGTGGACTATCCCACGATTCAGGTGTTGACGTTTTATCCCGGCGCTAGCCCGGACGTGATGGTGTCTTCGGTCACCGCTCCCTTGGAGCGGCAGTTCGGCCAAATCCCCGGCCTGAATCAGATGATGTCCACGAGCTCCTTTGGCAGCTCGATCGTTACGCTGCAATTCACGCTGGAGTTGAATATTGACGTGGCCGAACAGCAGGTCCAGGCGGCCATCAACTCGGCCGCCCAGCTCTTGCCGAAAGACCTCCCCAATCCGCCGGTCTACAACAAAGTGAACCCGGCCGACGCGCCGATCCTGACGCTGGCACTGACCTCCGACACGCTGGCGCTCTCCAAAGTGGAAGATCTGGCGGATACTACGCTGGCGCAAAAAATCTCGCAGCTTCCCGGCGTCGGCCTGGTCAGTATCAGCGGCGGACAGCGTCCCGCGATTCGCGTGCAGGCCAATCCCATGGCGCTGGCATCCTACGGTATGACCCTGGAAGATCTGCGCACCGCGCTGGGCACGGCCAACGTGGATCAGGCCAAGGGTAATTTCGACGGCCAAATGCAGGCCTATACCATCGGCGCCAACGATCAGCTTCTCACCAGCGACGGCTATCGGAAACTGATTGTGGCTTATCGCAACGGCGCTCCGGTGCGGCTCAGCGACGTATCCACGGTGATTGACGGCGCGCAGGACACCAAGCAGGCGGCCTGGTCCGCCGTGCTCGGCGAGGACGGCAAGGGCGTCCTGAAACCCTCCGTGATTTTGAATATCCAGCGGCAGCCCGGCGCCAACATCATTCAGGTGGTGGACCGCGTCAAGAATCTGCTGAAGACGCGCGCCACCGTGCCGCCGTCGGTGACCATCACCCCGCTGACCGATCGCACCGCCACCATCCGCGCTTCCGTGGCCGACGTGCAATTCTCGTTGCTGCTGACCGTGGCCCTGGTGGTCATGGTCATCTTCCTGTTCCTGCGCAGCATCGCCGCTACCATTATCCCCAGCATCGCCGTGCCGCTTTCCATCGTCGGCACTTTCGGGGTGATGTACCTGCTGGGCTACAGTTTGAACAACCTCTCGCTGATGGCGCTGACCATCTCCACCGGATTCGTGGTGGACGATGCCATCGTGATGATCGAGAACATCAGCCGCTACATCGAAATGGGAGAAACGCCGCTGGAGGCCGCGCTGAAGGGCGCGGAGCAAATCGGCTTCACCATCGTGTCGCTGACCGTCTCACTGATCGCCGTGCTGATCCCGCTGCTGTTCATGGCCGACATCGTCGGCCGCCTGTTCCGCGAATTCGCCGTAACCCTGGCGGTGACCATCCTGATGTCGGCGATTGTATCCCTGACCCTGACGCCGATGATGTGCTCGCGCCTGCTACGCCATGAAAGGCCCGAGGACCAGGGTGCCCTGTACCGGCTCTCGGAGCGCGCCTTCGAAGCGGTGATCGCTTTCTACGGACGCACCTTGCAAGTGGTCCTGCGCTTCCGGACCCTCACGCTGTTGGTGACCATCGGAACGCTGGTCTTGACGATCTATCTCTATATCATCGTACCCAAGGGCTTTTTCCCGGTGCAGGACACCGGCGTGATCCTGGGCATTTCCGAGGCGCCGCAGTCCGCCTCCTTCGACTCCATGGCGCGTAACCAGCAGGAGTTGGCCAAAATCATCATGAAGGATCCGGCGGTAGCCAGCCTCTCTTCCTTCATTGGAATTGACGGCACCAACACTACCATCAACAGCGGACGCATCCAGATCAACCTGAAGCCGGTGGAGGAGCGCCGCATCTCGGCCGACGAAGTGATCCGGCGTCTCCAGCCGACTCTCGCCCCCGTGGAAGGAATCACCTTATTCATGCAGCCGGTGCAGGACCTGACCGTGGAAGACCGCGTCAGCCGCACCCAATTCCAGTTCAGCCTGGAGGACGCCGATCAAAAAGAACTGGATCAGTGGACTCCGAAATTTGTGCAAGCCCTGCAAACGTTGCCGCAGTTGCGGGACGTGGCCACCGATCAGCTCAATCAAGGTCTGCAAACGCACCTGGTGATCGATCGCGACATGGCGTCGCGCCTGGGCATCCTGCCCCAGGAGATCGACAATGCGCTGGAAGATTCCTTCGCGCAACGCCAGGTGTCCACGATGTTCACGCAGCTCAACCAGTACAAGGTGATCCTGGAAGTGGATCCGCGCTTCCAGAAGAATCCCAGCTCTCTGGCGGATATCTACCTGCGCACCGCCGGCGGTGGACAAGTGCCGCTGAGTTCGCTCACCCGTATGGAAAGCGGCAATATGCCGCTGGCGCTGAATCACCAGGGTCAATTCCCGGTGGTCACGCTTTCTTTCAACCTGGCGCCGGGCGCCTCCTTAGGCGACGCCGTGGAAGCCATCAACAAAACGCGGGATCAGTTAAACCTGCCGGTCAGTATCCAAGCCGCCTACCAGGGCACCGCGCAAGCCTTCCTGAACTCGCTGGCCAGCGAGCCGCTGTTGATCCTGGCCGCGCTGGTCACCGTATACATCGTGCTGGGCGTCTTGTACGAAAGCTATATTCACCCCATCACGATTCTTTCCACGCTGCCCTCCGCCGGTGTGGGCGCTATCGTGGCCTTGATGCTTTACAAAACGGAGTTCAGCGTCATCGCCTTGATCGGCATCATCCTGCTGATCGGTATTGTGAAGAAGAACGCCATCATGATGATCGACTTCGCGCTGGAAGCCGAGCGCGAGCATGGCAAGTCGCCGCTGGACGCGATTTACGAGGCCTGCCTGCTGCGCTTCCGCCCCATCATGATGACCACCATGGCCGCGTTGCTGGGCGGATTGCCGCTGGCTTTGGGTACGGGCACAGGTTCCGAACTGCGACGCCCCTTGGGAATCACCATCGTCGGCGGATTGATCCTCAGCCAGATTCTGACGCTGTACACCACGCCGGTGGTTTATTTGGCCTTCGACTGGATCGCCCGGCGGATTGGCTTGAGCACGGCTCCCGTGGGAGAGCCGGTTACGGAGCAATAGCATGAGGACGAAGGCAAAAGGCAAAAGGCAAAAGGCAAAAGGAAGGAGGAACTCTTTTTCCTTCACTTTTGCCTTTTGCCTTTTGCCTTTTGCCTTTTGCCTTGTCTTTCCGCTTTGCCCTTATCCAGTGGCTCCTATCGCCGTGGGGAGCAACACGCCGTGAACATATCGTCGAACATCTCGGCTCCCTTCATCCGCCGCCCGGTGGCCACGTCGCTGCTGACCGCGGCGATTTTGCTGGCTGGGGCCCTGGCTTTCCGGTTTCTGCCGGTCGCGCCGTTGCCGCAAGTGGAGTTTCCCACGGTGTCGGTGAACTCCTCTCTCCCGGGGGCCAGCCCGGAGACGATGGCCTCGGCCGTGGCCACGCCTTTGGAGCGCCAGTTCGGACGCATCTCCGGGGTCACGGAAATGACCTCCTCCAGCCAACTCGGTTCCACCAGCATTACCTTGCAATTCGAGTTGAACCGCAACGTGGACGCGGCGGCGCGCGACGTCCAGGCCGCCATCAACGCCGCGGCGGGGCAGCTTCCCGCCGATCTGCCGAGCGTTCCCTATCTGGCGCAAACAGAATCCCGCCGATTCCCCAATCATGATTTTGGCGATGACGTCGACCACCGTTCCGCTGCCCGTGGTTTTCGACACCGCCGACTCGATCGTCGCCCAGAAACTTTCGCAAATCGACGGCATGGGTCAAGTCGGCCGTTGGGGCGGAGCCACGCCGGCCGTGCGGGTGCAGGCCAATCCCGCGGCGTTGAATAGCTACGGAATCAGCCTGGAGAGAGTGCGCGCGGTGTTGAACACCGCCAACGCCATTGGTCCCAAGGGAGAGTTTGCCGACGCCCAAAAAGCGTACTACATCACCGACACCGACCAGATCTTCAAGGCCGCCGACTACCAGCGGCTGCTGGTAGGCTTCAACAAAGGCGCGCCCGTCCGGCTTTCCGACATCGCCCTGGTCACCGATTCGGTACAAGACCGGCGCAATGCCGGCCTGGCCAACGGCGAACCGGCCGTTTCCCTGGTGCTGTTCAAGCAACCCAACGCCAACATCATTGAGACGGTGGACCGTGTCTACGAAATGCTGCCGGAATTACGGGCCTCCATCCCGCCGGCCATGCACTTGCAAGTCATCCTGGACCGCACCAGCACCATCCGCGCTTCCGATCACCGACGTGGAGCGCAGCCTGGTGATCTCCGTGGTGCTGGTGGTGTTGGTGGTCTTTGCATTTCTACGCAGCGGTTGGGCCACCTTGATTCCCAGCGTCTCGGTGCCCTTGTCATTGGTGGGCACCTTTGGCGTGATGTACCTGCTGGGCTACAGCCTGGACAATTTGTCGTTGATGGCGCTTGACCATCTCCACGGGATTCGTGGTGGACGACGCCATTGTGGTGATCGAAAACGTCACCCGCTACCTGGAAATGGGCATGCAGCCCTTGCCGGCCGCGTTCAAAGGCGCCAGTGAAATCGGCTTTACGGTCATTTCCATGAGCACGTCGCTGGTGGCCGTGTTCATCCCGATTTTGATGATGGGCGGCATCGTCGGCCGCTTGTTCCGGGAGTTCGCGGTGACACTGAGCACGGCCATCGTGGTTTCCCTGCTGGTTTCGCTGACCACCACGCCGATGATGTGCGCCAAGTTCCTGCGCCATGACGAGGGCCGCCACGGCTGGCTCTATCGCCTGTTCGAAAAAGCCTTCGACGTCATGTTGAGCGCTTACGCTTTCTGCTTGCGCTGGGTTCTGGGCCATCAGCCGCAAGTGCTATTTATCACCATCCTCACGGTGTGCTTGAACGTGGCGCTGTTCGTAAAGACACCCAAGGGTTTCTTCCCCCAGCAGGACACCGGCCGCCTGACCGGCAATATCACCGCCGATCAGGATACCTCCTTCCCGGCGATGGACAAGAAGATGCGCCAACTCGCGAAAATCGTACAGGATGATCCCGCGGTAGACTCGGTGAACGCTTCCACCGGCGGCGGTGGCGGCGGCGGCAACGCCATCAACACCGCGCGCATGTTCGTGCAGCTCAAGCCGCTGCAAGAGCGCAAAATGGACGTCGAAAGCGTCATGAACCGTTTGCGTGTCCAGCTCACCAAGATCCCTGGGGCGGTGCTGATCCTGCAAGCGGTGCAAGACGTGCGCGTAGGCGGCCGCGGCAGCAGCGCGCAGTTTCAGTACACCATCCAGTCCGACCACATCGAGGATCTCACCAAATACGCGCCTCTTTTACTGGAGAAGATGAGTCACCTGAAACTAATCACCGACGTGACCAGCGACCAGCAGACGCATGGATTGGAAAGCTTGTTGGCGGTGGACCGCGATGCGGCCTCCCGCATGGGCGTGTCCATGGCGGCCATTGATAACACTTTGAACGATGCCTTCGGCCAGCGCCAGGTCTCCAACCTGTACATGCCTTTGAATCAGTATCACGTGGTACTGGAGGTGTCGCCGGATTACCTGACCAGTCCCGACGCGCTGAAGAGCATTTACGTGCCGGCCAACAACGGCGCCATGGTTCCCTTGAGCGCGTTTGCGCATTACGAGAACAACTACTCGGCGCTGCAGGTGAATCACCAGGGCCAGGTCCCGGCCATCACGATTTCCTTTAACATGCGCCAGGGGCCAGTCTTTAGGAGACGCCACGGACGCGATCCACGCCATTGAGCAGGAAGTGGGGTTGCCGCCCAACGTACGCGCCAGTTTCCAAGGCACCGCGGCGGCCTTCGAAGAATCTCTTTCCTCCCAGCCGATGTTGATTCTTACGGCGCTGGCCACGGTATACATCGTTTTGGGGATCTTGTATGAGAGCTACATCCATCCCATCACGATTTTGTCCACGCTGCCTTCGGCGGGCGTGGGTGCGTTGCTGGCCATCCAGTTCTTCAAGACCGATTTAAACGTGATCGCCATGATCGGCATGTTGTTGTTGATCGGCATTGTCAAGAAGAACGCCATCCTGATGATCGACTTTGCCATTGGCGTGCAACGTATGGAGGGCATGCCGGCGCTGGAGGCGATTCACAAGGCCTGCCTGCTGCGTTTCCGTCCCATCATGATGACCACTCTGGCGGCGCTGTTTGGCGCGTTGCCGCTGGCTTTGGGCACCGGCGTGGGATCGGAGTTGCGCCGTCCGTTAGGCATCACGATTGTGGGTGGCCTGATCTTGAGCCAGGCGCTGACGCTGTTCACCACCCCGGTGGTTTACCTGTACATGGACCGGCTGCAAGCGTGGTTCCAACGCCACCGCCATCCGGACGGCAGCCGGGCGATCCAGCCGGCGCATTAGACGGGCTTTTTCCGCGCTCATCCCTCAAGTACAGACCCCCCTGCAAGTACAGACCCCCCTGTCCTCGCGCGCGCAGGACGGTGGCAAAAATCCAGTGAATATCCAGTGCTCCCCTGGATATCTAAGCTGCTGAAGCGATACCCAGTTGCTGGCAATATCCACGGTCCGGGCCAGATTCATTTTTCTGGGGCTGAAGTGTTGCGGTAGACCGCCCGTCGGTCAGCCTCTCGCAGCGCCAGTCGGATCATGGATGACCCCGTTTCCCCTTGTTTTGAAACATTCCTCTCAAAAAATAAATCACCAAGTTCAGGAGTTTGTCGAAGATAGATTTCGGCGAACGGGGAATCAATAGGTTACAGAACATTTCTTCCTGAAAATGTTTCGTAAGTTGTTGATTCGCCGTTCGGGCAAATCTATTTCCGACAAACTCCCGTTATTCCGTTATTCGATTCGCTGCTGTCGTGCTGAAAGGTGGTCGAGGTGCCGTTCCGCTGTCGCAGTGAACCGGATGGCGTATGCCACAACGGCAGTGTACCACGCCGTGTCAGGCAAAGCCCGGGATTGCGGGGTTGGGAAACCGCGGGGACCCCCTCATCTGTGTAGTCACCTTTCTGCGAACGGTGGTTCTCGAAAAAAAAGATGATCGTCAAGAAAAAACAGGCTACGCAGATCAGGCTGTCCCCCGGCTTCCCCCGGCTTCCCCCCGGCTTCCCCTGCGGGAGCGGAGGCAGTTGCAGGCGCAGTCCCGGTGCGGCGACGGTGTGATCCGGATTGACCTTTCGCTCATAGCGCAAACTGAAGATGTAGTCCAAATCCAGACGCCGATCGAGTTTTCGGTAGGCCGATGGAACCTGCTTGGCCGGTCGAGCGAACTGAGCGTTGTATTCGGCCAGGAATCGTTCCAGAACTTGGTTGGACTGGGCCACGGTGGCTACGCCGGCCAAACGAAGCTCACTGGATAAGCGATCCTGAAAGGTTCGCCACAGCCTCTCGATGCGTCCCTTGGCTTGCGGGGAACGCGCGGAAATCGAGGCGATCCCCAGTTCTTGCAAGGCTCGCCCCACTTGGGTGGGCGACTGTTCTCCTTGCAGTTGCTCGGCCACCGACCAGTGATCGTCGTTGCGCTGGAAGATGCCGTGCTGGTCATGATAGATGCTGAGCGGCACGCCGACCTGTTCCACCTGCCATCGCAGAATCCGCAAATAGCCGACGGCGTCTTCGGATTCTTCCTGAAAATGCGCCACGGGTACTTTTCCGGTGGCGTCATCGATGAAGCCTAGTAGCGTCAAGTGAGGGCCGCGCCCTTCCAGCCAGTCGTGACGGCTGCCATCGGTTTGCAGCATGGCGCCTTCTTGTTCACGCCGTTCCCGCCGGGAACGATAGCGCGAGGATCGGCGCTTCTGGGGAGAAGCCAGGCCGGCCTGGCGAAGGATTCGCTGCAACGTGGGCCGACTCAATCGCAGGTCTTCTTGGGAGGCCAGCTTTTCCTGCAAATGGGAGTCGTTAAAGCCGGCATACTTGCCTTTGGCCAGCGCCACGGCCCGACGGCGAGTGGCGTCGGGGATGCGATGGGTGGGCGGCCTACCCCGATTGCCGTGGTAGACCCAGGCGGCATCGTCTGGGTCGTAGCACTTCTTCAATCGCTTCACCTGCCGGGTACTCAGATGCAGCAGTTCGGCGGCTTGGGCGACGCTCAAATGCCTGTCTGCCGCCTTTTCGATTACCTTCACTCGTTGCAGTTGTTGTTGGCTCAAGGTCACCATCTCCTTCAGACGGTGACAGAATCACTGAGCAGTTAGGGGGTGACAGAATCACTGAGCAACCACAATGTGGGAACGCGAACTGGACACGCGCCGGTTACCTGTGATATACTGCTTGCCGCTGTAACCGGTGACGCGAAAACAACAGCGTGCGAAGAACGGAGAGTAAACTATGGAATGTCAATCGAAGATCGGGTTGGTCGTTCGCGGATTAACACTGATTTGCGCTCTGACTCTGCCGGCAGGTGCCCAAATGGTCATCGCGGCCCCCTCGACTGGCGGAATATTTCCAATCGCGCTCGCTGTAAATCAGGTTACGAATAAGATTTACGTGGCGAACGGGGGCGGCAACGTCGCCGTGATCGATGGTGTTTTATTTAATTCTCCTCCAACCATCGTACTCGCCGGAAAGAATCCCCAGTCTATCGCGGTGAACACGGTGACTAATAGAATCTACGTCGCTAACAATGACGATTCCTTCACCGTGATCGACGGCGCCACTTCCTTTGCTACGACGCTGCCTCTGGCTACGGGCGCCGCTCCCAACTACGTGGCCGTGAACGAGGTGACCAACAAGATATACATCGCCAACTCGGGCCTACAAGGCCCACAAGGCATCACGGAAATCGACGGAGTCACGAATGCAACCAGACTGCTTAACTCGGACAAAAACCCGGGCCGACTGGCGGTAAACTCGGCCACAAACACGATCTATGTGGCAAACTACAATTCCGGTAACGTTACCGTGATTGACGGCGTTACAGGTTTCTTCAGGAACGTGCCCGTAGGGAGCCATCCCTATTCAGTGACTGTGAACCAAGTTACGAATATGGTGTATGTTGTCAATCAGTTCGACGGAACGGTTTCGGTGATTGACGGCGCCACCAATATGCCCGTTACTACCATCAACATTGGGCAGGGCCAAGTTTGTCTGCGATAAATCCGGTGAGCAACATGTTATACGTCGTCAACAACACCGACGGCACCGTTACAGTGATCGATGGTGCAACCAATATGCGTTTCACGACCGTCCAGGTCGGCACATTTCCAACAGCCATAGCGGTGAACCCGATTAGCAATAGGATTTATGTAGCGAATCAGACAAGTAATGATATTAGCGTAATCGATGGTGTCAGCAACGCCACTACTACGTTAACGCCCGGCCACCCGCGGCCTAATTTCGTTGCGGTAAATCAAGCGACCAATCAGATCTATGCCCTGAACATCGGCGACAACACTATGACGGTAATTGCCGAACCGCCCTTGCCCGTATCTATCGTCACCCAGCCCGCGAGCACATCTATCTCGGTGGGTCAAAGCACGACGTTGAGCGTGAAGGTGGGTGGTGGCAATCTGTTCACCTACAAGTGGTTTCAAGGCGCAAGTGGCGACGTTTCGAAGCCTGTGAGAAGCCTGTCATCGACCGTCGCCACGTCCGATAGTTTTCCCACACCCGTTCTGAATGTGACGACAAACTATTGGGTGCGCGTGAGCAACGGCTCGACCAGCGTCAACAGCAACACGGCCACCGTGGCAATCCCGGTATCGATCAGCACGCAGCCGGCGGGAAAACTGATTACAACGGGCCAGATAGCTACACTGAGCGTATCGGTGAGCGGCGGAAGCTCTTTTAACTACACCTGGTATCAAGGGGTGAGTGGAGATACCTCATTGCCGCCCGTGCGAACGGTGATCTCTAGCGGTTCGACCACGGACAGTTTCACTACGCCCGCGCTCAACACGACCACCAGCTACTGGGTGCGCGTCAGCAACGGGACCAACAGTGTCGATAGCAGCACGGCGACGATAACGGTGAGCACCGGCCTGATGACTACACCAAGTTCATTGACATTCACTGGTTCCCCTAGTGGCACGAACCCGGTGCCTCAGACGGTTAGCTTGACCGCAAACACCAGTGTGACCTGGACCACCGCGACAAGTACTAGCTCCGGTGGCAATTGGCTTTCGGCAACTCCGGTATCCGGGTCGACGCCGGGAACGGTGAGCGTCTCGGCCAGTGTGGCTGGATTGTCACCGGGCACCTACTCCGGGACTGTAGCCGTTACTCCGTCCATCGGAACCGTGGTCACTGTCTCCGTGACGCTGACAGTTACACCTGCAGTCGCGATTTCCCTTCAGCCATCCGCTCTCTCGTTCCAGGCCATTGTGGGCGGCGCGGTTCCGCCTTCACAGTCCGTGATCATCAACACCAGTAATGGCAGCGCGGTCAATTGGAGCGCCCAAGCATCCACGTCCAGTGGAGGAAGTTGGCTCAGTGCCGCGCCAACTTCTGGTTCGGCGCCGGGAAATGTGTTCGTCAGCGTAGATCCCAGCAGCCTCGTCGCCGGAACCTATAAGGGAACCATCACCATCTCAACGCCGCTCGGCAATCCCACCTCCCAAACGGTTGCCGTTTCCTTGACCGTGGGTGCCGCACAGCCGGCGTTGCTCTCACTGGATACCTCGGCGCTCACGTTCAGTACGATTGTGAACCAGATACCTGACCCTCAGATCGTGAGCATCGGAAACACGGGTAGCGGGTCGTTGAACTGGACCTCAACTTTCGCGGTCCAAACTCCGGCGGGAGGGAATTGGCTGTTGGCATCGCCTAGTAGTGCCTCGTCATCGGCTAGCGCACCCCACCCCCTCACGATCACGTTGAACACCAGGGGATTGCCTGCTGGCGTCTATTCCGGAATCGTGACTGTGAGCAATCTGACCAATCCGGAGACCAGTAAGCCAATAGCCGTTACGCTGATCGTCTCCACCATCAATCAGACCATGGTGGTCAGTCAAACCGGCCTGACGTTTGTCGGTGTCCAAGGCGGCAGTTCCATCCCGCCGCAGCGCTTCGGAGTCCTGAATACCGGTTTTGCGGGCAGCAGCATGAATTGGTCGGCCAGCTACAGCACGCAGTCCGGCGGCGCTTGGCTCAGCGTTACTCCCACGAGCGGCGTGAGCGTCGCCGCCTCTTTAACGGCGCTGCCCTCCATTCCGTTGGTCCAAGTCAGCGTGAACGTCAGTCAATTGCCAGCCGGCCAGTATTACGGGAGCATCACGGTCAACGCACCGGGGGCCAGCAACGGAACCCAACTGGTGACTGTTGTGCTCCAGGTCCTACCTGCGGGTAGCAATCCAGGTCCCATTGTCCGGCCCACCGGTTTGATCTTCGTGGCGCCGGCGGGCGGCGCAGCGCCTAGCCCGCAAACCGTTCAACTTCAAACTGCACTGGGAGAACCCGTTACGGCAACCGTAAGCGCTAGCACCTGGGACGGCGGGACGTGGCTCTCGTCTCTTACACCTACAGTCCCGGCGGCAGTTACAGGGAGTTTTTCCGCCGACGTTTCGCCCGCTAGCCTGACGGCATCCAGCACGCCATACCGCGGTGTGCTGATCCTATACTTTAGCGATGGCAGCTTTCAAACAGTCGCCGTGACCTTCCTTGTGATTTCAGCGAGCCGCGCCCCTTCCGACGGGGGGACTGCGGCGTGCGTGCCGACGGGCCTCCTACTGACGGCCACGAGCGTCGGCGCCGGTTCGTACCAGATCCCGACGGGCTATCCGACCCAAGTGCAGGCACAGGTTGAAGACAACTGCGGCAACCCGCTGCCTTCACAAGCAAATCTGCAAACGGCACTTGTGGTTGCCGCGCCTCAGAATGGGGACGCTCCCTTCGCACTGAACTCCATCCTCAGCGGACTATATGAAAACAGTTACAACCCGTCGCGTCCGACGAAGCTAAACATCACCGCGACGGCGGCCTTCTCATTGATTCCCGCTCAGACTAGTCTTGCGCTCGGCGTGCAGGACAATCCGGGACAGCCAACCCTGTCGGCCGGGGGGATCGTCAATGCCGCCAGTTATGCCGGCGGTCCGCTGGCTCCAGGAAGTATTATTTCGATCTTTGGCAGCAACATGGCGACGCAGTCGGGTGGGACCACGACGATTCCACTGCCGCAGAGTCTGAACGGCGCGAAGCTCTTCGTGGCCGGGAATCCGACGGCGTTGTTCTACTCGGCCAATGGGCAAGTCAATGCGCAGTTGCCCTTTGAACTGCCTGCCAATGGGCAGGCGCAGATCCTGCTCTCTGCGCCGGTAGGCTCGCAACAAGTGCCCACCGCGCCGCAGACCGTCGTTGTTGGAGCGGCGCAGCCCGGTATTTTCACTACGAACTCATCGGGCACGGGACAGGGCGTGATCTTCAACAACCCGGCTAATCAATTGGTTAATGCCAGCGCACCTGCCTCACCAGGAGACATCGTCACCGTTTATTGTACGGGTCTTGGATTAACGAATCCTCCGGCTCCGGCGACCGGCTATCCCACGCCGTCCGGTTTATTCAATGTCACGGCGCTGGTAACCGCGACGGTGGGCGGCGTCAGCGCACCACCGGTACAGTTTGCCGGTCTGACGCCGGGATTCGTTGGGTCTGTACCAAGTCAATGTTCAGATTCCCATGGGTGTTACGCCTGGGAATGCTGTTCCCATGACGATCACGCAGAACGGCGTGGTCAGCAATACGGTAACGCTGGCGGTGCACTACTAGCTCAGCTAGGCTTCGGTTAGGCTACGTTTAGGTGGACCGAAGCGGGCTTCTACCAGATAAACTTCACCGCCAACTGAATCCTGCGCGGTTGTTCGGCAATCGGCGAGACAATCGGCAGCGAACCGCTGAATCCTTGCCGGCCGTACGTCGCCAGGCCGAACGTCGGTGAGGAAGTCGCGTTATCGGGATTCCCCAAATTGGTGTGATTGAAAATATTGTAAAACTCCGCCCGGAATTGCACGTGGCCCTCTTCGCCCAGGCGCTTCCAACGCACCGATCGCGACACCCCGAAATCGGCGTTCCAGAATCCCGGACCGTGAAAGGCATTGCGGCCGCTGGCGCCGAGTTGGTTGAAAGCCGGATCCTGAAACGCGTTGGCGTTCAAGAGATATTCCCCGTCCGCCCCCGCCCGCGGCGAAGACAGGAACGCGGTGTTGACGTTTCCCTGGGAAGAAAAATCCGCGCGGTTGTATCGCAATAATCCGGAAGGCGAGAAGATGGCGTTGCCCGAGGAGAGCACCGAGAACGGAAATCCGGAGCGGAAGCCCGAGAACGCCGAAAGCTGCCAGTCGCGCGTCAGCGCCTTCAGAGGACCCTTGGCAGGGGACACCGCGATTACGGAAAACACCAGATTCTGGCGCTGATCGAAGTCCGATGGTCCCCAATCGGCGTTGGAGTTGAATTGTTGCGCGAACGTCTCGGTGTTGATCGACAGCAGGCCGGGATCGCCCAATCGCATGAACGCCGGCACATTGGCGTTGACCGATGCCGGATTGCGGAACGGGTCGCTTTGCGTGTCCAGGGTGCGGCTGAAGGTGTAGGAAACCTGGAACTCCACGCCATGGCTGAAGCGCTGCCGCGCCGAGGCCTGCAACGATTCATAGTCCGACTTGCCCTGATTGCCGCGATAACTGATGTCGTGGAAGTTCGGGTTGATTTGCATGCCGCTGGGACAGATGGTTAATACGCCGTCGCTGCCGACAATTTCACACTTCCGATTGATGTCGTCGAGCGCCAGGAGCTTGCGGCCCCGTGAACCGGCGTAATCCAGTTCCAGCAACAGGTCGCGGGTGGCTTGATGTTGGATGCCGGCAAACCAACTTTGCGCGTAGGGCGTGCGCAAATTGGGATCCACCTGCGTGGTGATGTAGCTGCCTACCGCTTGCGGCAATCCGATCGTTGGAGACCTCAACGCCACATTGGCAGGCACGGCTGAGGAGGCTGGGAATTGGTAGGGGACCGGGCAAGTAACGGGGCACGTCAAATCGATATAGGCCAGGCTGTTGTTGCGAAGATCCTCCCAAATTTCATTGAAAATGCGATCATAGGCGATGCCGTATCCCCCGCGCAGCACGGTCTTGCCGCGGCCGGTCGCGTCCCAGGCCACGCCCAGGCGTGGCGCAAAGTTCTTGTGGTCGGGTGCGTACGCGGCGCGCGACTGCAAAGTAGCCGTGGCCAGGCGGCCCTGCAGATTCGATCCCGGTCCGTAGAACAGGTTGTAGTCGGCGGGACCGTCGGTGCGTTGCGGCACGCCGAAATACTCGTAGCGCAAGCCGAGGTTGAGTGTGAATCGCCGCGTGATCTTCCAGTTGTCCTGCACGAAGCCTGCCCACTCCAGTTGCCGATAGCTGCGGGCGTAGCCGGAAGAGGGCAGCGGATGTCCGGTGACGCGATCCACGGTGATGTGCAGCTGCGAGGGATTATTGGCACCGAAATCTTGCAGGCTGTTGAAGACAAACTGGCCGGCCGCGCCGGTGGAGATCAGCATATTGTCGTTGTCCCACCGCCCGTCGAAGCCGAAGACCAACGAATGTTTGCCGCGCAACAGGGAAAAATTGTCCACCACGTGGCCGGTGCCGTCCTGGTTGTCGTAGCCGTAGGCGGCAGCGCTGCCCGGCAAGGAGACGTCGTCGAGCGAGATCAGCGTGGGAGTCTGCGGATCGGGGCGGTCGAAACTGACGCGGCTGCGATTCCAGCCCAGTTTCAGTTCGTTCACGCCTCCCAGTAGTTGCCGCGTGTAGTTGAAAGCGGCGTTCTGCGCGCGCACAACTAATGTCGCGTTGGAATTGGGGTAGACGCTATCCACAAAATCGGGCGCGGTGTTCTGCGAGAAGGCGTAGCGCACGGTAAAGCGGTTCTTGCCGCCGGGAGCGCCATAATCCGCGCGCCCCGAGAACAGCGTGTTGTGCTGCAAGAGCGGATAGTGAATCGTCAGTTGGACGTAGGGCTTCCCAGGAACCGGCTGGCCGAGCGGTGGCGGATATATCCCCAGGACCTGGCGGGCCAGACTGTTCGGCGGCAGGCTGGCAACGAAGGCGGCGCTGGGGACGTAGAGCGGCGATTGAAAGCCGGGCACGTTGGAGGGTTGATCGAAGCTTTGACTGCTGGAGTAAGTGCGTTCGAAGGAAGCGAAAAAGAAGAGCCGGTCGCGGTGAATCGGGCCGCCCGCCGTGCCGCCGAATTGATTGAAGCGGAAAGGCGTGCGCGGCTCGCCATAAAAATTGTCGGAGAAGGAGTTGGCATTTAGGCGATCATGATTAAAGAACTCGTAGGCCGAGCCGTGCCAGGCGTTGGACCCGGTGCGGGTGATCACGTTGGCGATGAAGGCGGTGGCGCGTCCAAACTCGGCGGAGAAATTGTTGGTGGTCATGCGGTATTCCTCCACCGCATCGGCGGAGACGCTGGTGGAGGGGCCGGTGAGCAGCGCGTCGTTGTTGTCCACGCCGTCGAGCAGGAAGTTGGTGCCGGCGACGCGCTGGCCGTCCACGGCCAATCCCAGGCCGTGGCCGGTGGCACTGTCGGAAGTGACGCCGGGCTGCATCACCAGCAGCGTGTAGACGTCGCGGCCGGAGTAAGGCAGTTCGGTGATCTTGCGTTCGTCAATGACCGTGGACAGCGAGCCCACCAGCGCTTCGGCGAGGGCCACGGGAAGCGCGATCAGCACGGCGCTGGGCACTTCGGCGTCTTGCCCGTAGGTGCTGGAGATGAAACCCTTCAGCGCTGCGGTTCCCGACGCGCTGCTCGGTGGCGCGGGAGCGGCCGTCGCTCCGGCCCCTGGGGTTGGTCCCGTGGGAGTGGTGGCTCCGCCTTTGGCTTCCAGCACGAAGTTCACTTCGATCTGTCCGCCTACTGTGATTTCAATTCCGGTCTGCTCTTGCGATACAAACGGCTGCGTAGGAGTATCGGCACGAACCGTGTAGATGCCCGGCTGGAGAGCTGGGAAGGAATATAATCCCAGGGCATTGCTGAGGGCATAGGACGTAGCGCCGTTGTTGACGTTGCGATAGGTCATCAGCGCGCGCAGCGGATGGCCGTCGGCGCGTCCGGTGACCTTGCCGCTTAAGACGCCGTTGGAAGATTGGGCCGCCAGAAAACAAGGACAGAGGCAAAAGGCCAAAGCCAGGATGCCAAGATCGAAGGCTCGGACCTGGTGTCTCGGGGCGGGAAACTGCTTCATGGTGACAGGCCATAGTAACACCAGCCGCGCCGATATTGCAGCTGCATGATCTTGGGGTATCTTGGGGTATCTTGGGGTGATGCCTCAGTTTGAATCCCGGGCGGCAGGTTTCTTTGCAACACGGCAATCGTAAAGCCAGCCGCGCTCAGAGCCACGTGATCGCGTCCCGCGCGGTCCGGGTGCCTTGGGAAACAGGGGTCATCCTGATCTGCGTAGTCACTTTTTGGAAATGCGGGGAAATGCGGGGACATCCTGATCTGCGTAGTCACTTTTTCAAAGCACTGACAGTTGGTTTTCTGGCGCAGAGTCGTCTGGCTTCTGCTCGGCTTGGTCCGGGCGATTCCACTGGCGGCCGAACTTGGCGGACATCAAACTGAGAAAGTTTTCGCCGCCATACGGACGGCCGGCATAGGTGCAAGCACGCAGCGCGGCGTGGGAGTCCGGATCAGGTTGCTGGCGATGAAGGATTCCACGCCATTCCTCTGGCACTTGGGCACCGGCACGGGATCGGAGTTGCGCCGTCCGTTAGGCATCACGATTGTGGGCGGCCTGATCTTGAGCCAGGCGCTGACGCTGTTCACCACACCGGTGGTCTACCTCTACAGGGATCGCCTGCAAGTGTGGTTCCAACGCCACCGCCATCCGGCGGGCAGCCGGGCGATCCAGCCGGCACATTGACCGCAGGCCTCCCCAGAGCCGCCGCAAGCAAGGTTTGCGAGCGGCGGCAAAATCGGATACTCTGGAAAGTGGAGGAATGGCCGAGTGGTTTATGGCGGCGGTCTTGAAAACCGCAGGTGTCGAAAGGCACCCGGGGGTTCGAATCCCTCTTCCTCCGCCACTCTATCTTATTGATAAATAACAGATTACTACAAACGCAGGATTCGCGTACCTATTACGTACGCACCGGAATGCTTACAAAACGCCTGTCGGCGTGGGTGTCTCGTGGGTAACTGGTCGCGAACGCCGGCACTCGTCCGGAAATGCGGGGACAGCCTGATCTGCGTAGTCACTTTTTCAAAGCACTGACAGTTGGTTTTCTGGCGCAGAGTCGTCTGGCTTCTGCTCGGCTTGGTCCGGGCGATTCCACTGGCGGCCGAACTTGGCGGACATCAAACTGAGAAAGTTTTCGCCGCCATACGGACGGCCAGCATAGGTGCAAGCGCGCAGCGCGGCGTGGGAGTCCGGATCAGGTTGCTGGCGATGAAGGATTCCACGCCATTCCGCTGGCACTTGGGCACCGGCACGGGATCGGAGTTGCGCCGTCCGTTAGGCATCACCATTGTTGGCGGCCTGATCTTGAGCCAGGCGCTGACGCTGTTCACCACGCCGGTGGTTTACCTGTACATGGACCGTTTGCAAGTGTGGTTCCAACGCCACCGCCGCCGTTCGGCCGGCGGCGAGGCCATCCAACCAGCGCATTGATCGCCAGCCTCCCCAGAGCCGCCGCGAGCAAGGTTTGCGAGCGGCGGCAAAATCGGATACTCTGGAAAGTGGAGGAATGGCCGAGTGGTTTATGGCGGCGGTCTTGAAAACCGCAGGTGTCGAAAGGCACCCGGGGGTTCGAATCCCTCTTCCTCCGCCATTGTACCTTCGTGAATCGTAAACGCCTGCTTAGACGGAGAAGTTCCCGCAAGCCATGAGGAGTGCGGCGGACGCCGCACTTCAAATAGGAGATCGCCTTACTTATCCGTCAGCGCCGCAACTCCCGGCAGCTTCTTGCCGGAGAGAAACTCCATCGACGCGCCGCCTCCGGTGGAAACGTGCGTTATCTGAGCGGTTACGCCCGCTTTGGCCAGCGCCGCCACGGAGTCTCCGCCGCCGACAATGCTGGTGGCGCCCGCCGCGGCAACCGCTTTGGCCACGCCTACCGTGCCGTGGGAAAATTGCTCCACTTCAAAAACGCCCATCGGACCGTTCCACAGAATCGTCTTGGCGCGCCCGATCTCGACGGCGAACTGCTCGACCGTGGCAGGACCAATGTCCAAGCCCATCCACTCGGCGGGCACCGCGTCGTTAACCGGCTGCACGCGCGTCTCCGCGCCTTGTTCCATGCGCGGCGCGATCACGTGATCCACGGGCAGCTTGAGTTTGGGACTGCTCATCAGCTCACGCGCGAGATCCAGCTTGTCATTCTCCACCAGCGACTTGCCGACCTCGACGCCCTTGGCTTTCAGGAACGTGTAAACCATCGCGCCGCCGATCAGCATGGTGTCGCACAGCGGCAGCAGATTGCGAATGATTTCGATTTTGTCGGAAACCTTGGCGCCGCCCAGGATCACGACGTAAGGCCGCTCGGGATGCGTGATGGCCGCGCCGAGATAGTTCAGCTCTTTTTCCATGAGCAGCCCGGCGGCCGCTTGCGGCACACAATGCGCAATTCCCTCGGTGGAGGCGTGCGCGCGATGCGCGCTGCCAAAGGCGTCGTTGACGTACAGGTCGCAGAGCGACGCCAGCTTCTTGGCGAAAGCGGGATCGTTGGCCTCCTCTTCCGCATAGAAGCGCACATTTTCCAGCAACACGACGTCTCCCGGGACCGACTGCGTGCAGTCCGGCGAAAAAGCCACGTCGCGTCCCAGCAGTTTGCTGAGATGCGCGGCCACGGGTTTCAGTGTGTACTTAAGATTGATCTTCCCCTTGGGACGTCCCAGGTGCGAGGCCAGCAGCAGGGTTGCGCCATGATCCAACGCGTAGCGCAATGTAGGAAGAGTTTCGCGAATGCGGGTATCGTCTTGCACTTCACCTTCGGCACTGAGAGGAACGTTGAAATCAACGCGAATAAAGACGCGCTTGCCTTGCAAATGAAGATCGCGGATGGAAAGTTTTGGCATGATGGAATCCTCTGTAGCGCCTGGTAGCGCAGGCCTCCGGCCTGTTCTTTCGGCCGGCAAAAAGAACAGGCCGGAGGCCTGCGTTACAGTCCCTTAGCCGCGACAAACTTGATGAGGTCGCGCACCCGGCAGGAGTATCCCCACTCGTTGTCGTACCATGCAATGACTTTGACGCAGTTCCCATCGATCACTTGGTCATATCGGACATCCACGATGGATGAGCGTTCGTCGCCTTTGAAATCGCTGGAGACCAACTGTTCTTCCGTGTACCCAAGGATGCCCTTCATGGGGCCTTCCGCGGCAGCCTTCAAGGCAGCGTTCACTTCCTCAGCGGTAGTGGCTTTCTCAGTCAACACCACCAGGTCCACCACGGAAACGTTGGGCGTGGGAACGCGCATGGCGTAACCATCCAGCTTCCCTTTCAATTCCGGAAGCACCAGGCCGATGGCCTTGGCCGCGCCCGTAGTGGTGGGAATCATGGACAGCGCCGCGGCCCGCGCCCGCCGCAAATCCTTGTGGGGCAAGTCGAGGATTTTCTGGTCGTTGGTGTAGGAGTGAATCGTGGTCATCGATCCGTTGAGGATCTTGAAATTGTCGTTGATCACCTTCGCCGCCGGCGCCAGGCAATTCGTGGTGCAGGAAGCGTTGGAAATGATGTTGTGCTTGGCGGGATCGTACATGTTCTCGTTCACGCCCAGTACGATGGTGATGTCTTCGCCCTTGGCCGGGGCGGAGATGATGACTTTCTTCACCGTGCCCTTCAGGTGCTTCCTGGCGTCGTCGGCCTTGGTGAAAAGCCAGTGGACTCCACCACGATCTGCGCGCCCACCGACGACCAATCCAGCTTGGCGGGATCCTTCTCGCAGAAGACCTTGATCTTCTTGCCATCCACTTCGATGTAGTCGGCGCCATGCGTGACGTGGTGCTTCAGGTTGCCGAGTATGGAATCGTATTTAACAGGTGCGCCAGCGTCTTAGGATCGGTGAGGTCGTTAACGGCTACGAACTCGATTGCGTTATCACCAAGAGCACTACGGACGATATTCCGGCCGATGCGGCCGAAGCCGTTGATACCTACTTTGATAGCCATGGAGTCTCCTTGAGTGGATGATCTGTTGCAGTAAATACAATTATACCAGATGCCCAAGAAAGGTCTGGAGCGTTTTTGTAACGCCTGCGTTACCGGAGAAATGCTTCCTGCAGGCCGCCGTCCACCGGAATCACCTGCCCGGTGATTTTCGCCGACGGTCCGAGAGCAGGAAGAACGCCGCTTCCGCCTGATCCTCCGGCGTGATCGGCGGCCTTCGTCAGCGTGCGCTTGGCGTAGAATGCGGCGAGCTTGTTGCGCAGCGATTCCGTCGTCTTCCGCTTCGTCGAAGGCGATCCCGTATTTCACCAGCGAAGCAATCACGCGGTCGCGCGGAAACATGCGTCGATCCCGCCACGACCGTGGCCGGCGCCAGCGCGTTCACGCGCACCAGCGGCGCTAATTCCACCGCCAGTCCGCGCACCAGATGATTGGCCGCGGCCTTCGAGGCATCGTAGGCCAGCGAGCCTTTCTTCGCCACCACGGCGTTGACGCTGGTGGTCAGCACCAGGCTGCCGCGCAAGTCCCTGCCGCGCCAAAACGGGCCGCGCCTCGTCGGCCACCAGGTAGCCGCCCATGACGTTCACGTCGAAGGTCAGCGTCCATTGCTCGTCGGTGATCGTGGCCCTCGCGGTCCGGCGCGACGAACACGCCCGCGGTGACCACGATGTTATCGACGCCGCCGTAAGCCAGCACGGCCTGCTTCAGCATCTCGCGGACGCTGGCGCGATCGGTGATGTCCACCGCCAACGCCGATCGCCGGGCCGCAGCCGGAAATGCCCGTGCCGGCGACGCCGATGCCGAGCCCGTAGATTTTGCGTCAGCTCGCTTCGCCGTGGCTTGCGCGGCGGCCGGTCCATCGAGGTCCGCGCAAACCACGTGCGCGCCTTCCTTCGCCAGCGCGATGCGCCACCGCCCTGCCGATGCCGTTGCCCGCGCCGACCACGACCACGACGTTGCGCGCCAGTTCCTTTTCCGCGCGGCATGCGCTGCAGCTTGGCTTCTTCCAGCAGCCAGTATTCGATGTCGAACGCTTCCTGCTGCGGCAGCGCGATGTATTCGTCGATCGCCTCCGCGCCGCGCATCACCTCGACCGCGCAGTTGTAGAACTCCGCCGTCACGCGCGATTCGCTCTTGTCCTTGCCCCACGCGATCATGCCGATGCCGGGAATCAGAATCACGGTCGGATTGGGATCGCGCATGGCCGGCGAATTCGGATGCTTGCACGCTTCGTAATAAGCCGCGTAATCCTTGCGATACTGCTCCAGGCCCGCGGTCAGCTTCTCTTTCAGCGCGGCGAGGTCTTCCGTCTGCGGATTCCAATCCGACATAGAGCGGCTTGATTTTCGTGCGCAGGAAATGGTCCGGGCAGGAAGTGCCCAGCTCCGCCAGGCGCGGCGCATCGTGGCTGTTGACGAAGCGCAGAATTGCCGCATCGTGACTGCACCGTGGCGATGAACCGCTTCTGTCGTCGACATCTGCCCTCGCAGCCAGGGCAGCAGCTCGAACAGCAACTCGTCGCGCGTCGCGTCGTCGAGGGCTTCGTATTTCTGCGCCGCCGAACGTCTTCGTCGCCCTTGTCGCTGGCTTCGATGTAATTGCGCGGCCTTTTCGATCAGGCGCAGCGTCAGATCGTAACACTCCTTGTCGTCATCGGCCCAGTTGATCAAGCCGTGCTGGCCCATGATCACGCCTTTAGCGCCGGGTTTGTCGCTTGGCAAATCCGCTGCAACTCCAGGCCGAGTTCGAAGCCGGGGCGCAGCCAGGGTGTCCAACCGACCTCGTCGCCGAAAATTTCCTCGGTCAGTTCCTTGGATCGCCGCGCCGCCGCGACGGCGATCACCGAGTTGGGATGCATGTGGTCCACGTGCTTTGCGGGCACAAAGGAGTGCAGCGGCGTGTCGATGGACGCGGCGCGCGGGTTCAGATTGAACGTGCAGTGCGGATAGCAGTCCCACCATGCGGTCCTCGGCGGCGGTCTTGGGACCGCGCGCGGGCCAGCCGCGTAGATCGTCTTGCAGACCCGAGCAGCTTCTCCTGATAGAGCGAAGAGAAATTCGCGAGCTTGCTGGTGCGCAGGTCGCCGCCCGATCCTTTCACCCACAGCACTTCGACCTCCTGTGCCGGTGAGCGGATCGCGCTCCATCGGTCTTGGACGACGTGTTGCCGCCGCCGGTGTTGGTGATGCGCTGGTCCGCGCCCAGCAGGTTCGAGCGATAGACCAGCCGCTCGGCCGGCGAAAGCTTGGCCGCGGCCTGGTCGTCCCAAAGGTAATTCACGTGTTTCATAGGTTAGGGTAAGTAAAACACTTGCGGCAGGGGCGCCATTTGTTCATCGGCATTACGGCCGGGAACGCCTTGAAAGAAATCTTTCATCTCGGCCTGCCACCGCGCGTTGACCTCCGTTGCCGCCATGCCGGCCAGCGCTTTTGCGAAGTCCGGAGTCTCGACATAGCCAATCAGCAGACCGTCGTCGCGCAGGAACAACGAATAATTGTGCCAGCCGGCGGAGCTCAGAGCCGCGCGCATCTCCGGCCAGACGTTCTTGTGACGCTCCCGGTATTCCGCCAACCGCTCGGGCTTTACTTGGAGCAAGAAGCAGATTCTCTGGTTTTCGCTCATGATGTTGGTGACTTCAGAAAACTCTTGAACTGGGCATAAGCATTATCCCATGCCGCGGAGCCGACCGGTTCGAAGCGGCGGGGCGGGAAGGAATGCTCGATCAAATCGCGAGCCGTATCGAGCGATTCCACCATCCCCATGCCGACCATTTGCATGGCCAGGTTGCCGAGCGCGGTAGCCTCCGCCGGCCCCGCGATAACCAGGCGGCCGGTGGCGTCGGCGGTGAATTGGTTCAGCAGGGCGTTCTGCGATCCGCCGCCGATCACGCGAATTTGCGCCACGTGCACTCCGGTCAGCGATTCCAACTGCTCCAGCACCACGCGATACTTCAAGGCCAGGCTTTCCAGCACCGCGCGCACGTAAGCGCCCGGCGTCGCGGGCGCGGATTGACACGTGCGGCGGCAGTAATCCGCGATGGCCGTGGTCATATCTTCCGGTCGCGTGAAAGACGGGTCGTCCGGATCCACGAGATGGTGGAAAGCCGGCTCCGGCGCGGACATTCCCACCAGGGCGTCCCATTCGTAGGCGTGTCCTGAGCGTTCCCAACTCTTGCGGCAGCCTTCCAGCAGCCACATTCCGGTAATGTTCTTCAGCAGGCGGATCGTCCCGCAGACCCCGCCTTCGTTAGTGAAGTTGAGACGCTGAGCGTCGGGCCCGGCGACAGCCCCCGGAACTTCCGTGCCCAGCAGCGACCACGTACCGGAGCTGAGAAACGCGGTATCGCCTCCGGCGCGCACCGCCGCCACCGCCGATCCAGTGTCGTGACACGCCGGCGCCACCACTTTCGTCGCGCTCAATCCCGCCAATCGCGCCAAGTCCTCGACCAGGCCGCCGAGCACGGTTCCCGGCGCAATCACTGGCGCGAGAAAATGCGTGGGCAGTTCTAACGCGCTCAGCAACTCCTGCGACCACTGCTGCGTGGCGCTGTCCAGGAATTGCGTGGTGGTGGCGTTGGTATACTCGCAAGCCACCCGGCCGGTGAGCCAGTAATTCAGCAGATCGGGAATCATCACCAGGGCCTTGGCCGCGGCCAGCAGTTGCGGGGTTCGCTCGTGGGCCGCCACCAACTGATTGAGCGTGTTAATCGGCATGAACTGAATGCCGGTGATGCTGTAAATCCTGTCCCGTCCCAAGCGCGCGATGACGCGCTCCATCACGCCATCGTTGCGGCGATCGCGATAGTGATAGGGGTTCTCCAGTACTACGTTGCCTTCGCCCAGCAACGCGTAATCCACACCCCAGGTGTCCACGCCGATGGAATCGAGGCGGTCGATCCCGTGCGAAAGAAGCGAGGCCAGCGCGGAGCGCATCTGCGCCCAGACCGCCAGGATGTCCCAGTGCATCGCGCCATTCACAAAGACCGGGTCGTTCGGGAAGCGATGCAATTCCTGAATGGTGATGCGGCCGTCGTGCAGGCGTCCGGCGATGGCGCGCCCGCTGGTGGCGCCGAGATCGAAAGCGAGGAGAGTACTTGGCATTGTTAGAACGAATTAGCCACAGAGGCACAGAGAACACAAAGACCGGAACACTGAGAACACAAAATCAAGACCAGGGTTTTCTCTGTGTTTCCGTTCTTTGTGTCCTTTGTGCCTCTGTGGCTAAGACTTCCTATGCATAACTCGACACCGTGGCGGCGTTCTTCTCCGCGCGCTCGGCGGTGATGCGCTCCAGGTATCCGCTTTCGCGGTGCGCTTTCAGCGGATCGCCGGGCAAGCCCTTGGACTTGTTCCATTCCTGAATCGCCGGGCGCACGTCGGTGGAGAAGGCGTCCTTCAGGCAATTCTCGGCGTCCACCAGCGAGCACAGACCCTGAGCGTGCGCCAAGCGCTTGTGATCCACCAGGGCGGCCTTGGCGAACAGTTCTTCGGCGGTCTGCACGGTTTGGATCATGGCCTCAATCTTGCCTTTCAGATTGTGCGATTGATCCACCATGTAGGCGATGTCGGCGCGCTGACCGGAGTTCCATTCGAAGAAACGGATTTCCTGGAAAATGCGGAATACCTGGTAAGGATCGATCGAACCCATGGTCAGATCGTCGTCGGCATAGCGGCGATCGTTGAAGTGGAATCCGCCCAACATGCCGGAGCCCAGCAGCCAGACCACGATTTGCTCGATGTTTTGGGCTTGATAATGATGTCCGGTGTCCACCAGGACGCGCGCCTTGGGGCCGGCCGCCTGCGCCAGCAGCAGGGCCATGCCCCAATCGGCGATGTCGGTGTGGTAGAACGCCGGCTCGAACGGCTTGTACTCCACCAGCATTCGCTGGCCGTCAGCGAGATGACGATGCGTCTCCGCCAATCCCTCCTCGAACCATTGGCGGCGCTGATGCATGTTTTGCGTGCCGGGATAGTTCGATCCGTCGGCGAACCACAGCGAGAGGTCGCGGCTGCCCAGTTTGGTCTGGATCTCCACGCTGTCGAGCAAGTGCCGCAGCGCCGCCTTGCGTACTTGGGGATCGGGATTACCCAGCGATCCGTGCTTGTAGCACTGATCCTGAAACACGTTGGGATTGATCGCTCCCGGACGCACGCCATATTTCGCGGCGTAACGTTGCACGTCACCGATACTGCCCGTGCCCTCTGGAAAGTCCCACAACACGTGCAGCGCGACCGTCGGACAAACGCCAGTCAGGCTGTGGATGTGTCCGGCATCGCTGAATTTTTCTTCCGTGGAAGTGGCCGCTGCCGATTGCAAAAACTTGCCGAAACGCGTGCCGGTATTGGCGAAGCCCCAGGAGGGCAACTCAATGGCAAAAGAGTCTAGCGCTTTGAAAATTATTTCCTGCTGCTTCGTGTGCATATCGCAATGGCTCCTCGGGCTCTAGAGAATTATGTGATGTTATCGGGTAACTCCATGGGTGTCAAAGGCTTTCCCGTGCGTGCCGAGCATTCCACAGTGCAAAACATCGCCCTGCTCTCCCTCCATGCTTTCAATCTCGCTGGAAGGAAGGCCGAGAACCATGTTTTGTATTGCAAAACGCGCGACCGTGTAGAATTAGGGCTGATGCCTGTTTCCAACCATCACCGGTATGTGGTCAAGTCGCTGGTCCACGCCACCCAAGTGCTGAGCGCGTTCAGCGGACCGGGCGACGTGTTGCGACTGCGCGACGTAGTGGTCCGCACCGGCCTGAACAAAGGCATGTGTTTCCGTCTGCTCTACACGCTGCACGATTGCGGCTTCCTGGAAAAGACCGGGCAAAACACCTATCGCATGGTTACGGAGATCCGCGGGCGGCGGCGCTTCCGCATCGGTTACGGCGCGCAGGGCCAGGATACTTCGTTTCCGCGCGAAATTCTCGGCGGACTGGTGCGCGCCGCGGAACGCGAGCAGGTGGAGTTAATCGTGGTGGACAACCGCTACCAGCGCAAAGTGGCGTTGCGCAACGCCGACCTGCTGGTCCGCGAACAAGTGGACCTGGTCATCGAGTTTCAAACCGATGAAGCGGTGGCTCCGGCCATCGCCTCGAAGTATCTGGAAGCGAAGATTCCTTTCATCGCCATCGACATTCCCCACCCCGGCGGCACCTACTTCGGCGCCAACAATTACGAAGCGGGCCTGCTGGCGGGCCGCCATCTGGGACGCTGGGCCAAGAAGCATTGGGACGGCGCGGTGGACGAAATCGTGATGATCGAGCTGGCCCGTGCCGGTCCCCTGCCGCAGGCGCGCATTCGCGGAATGCTGGCGGGTCTCAACGAGGCGATTCACACGCCGGAAAGCTGCCCGGTGATCCATCTGGACGGCGACGGGCAGTTCCGCACGGCGCTGGAGCGGATGCGCAATCACCTGCGGGAGACCCCAGCAGCGCGCATTCTGGTGGGCGCGGCCAACGATCCCAGCGCGCTGGGCGCGCTACGGGCGCTGCAAGAAGCGGGCCGCGCCGAGCAGTGCGCCGTCACCGGACAAAACGCCGAGGCCGAGGCGCGCGAGGAAATGCGCGTGCCGCGCACACGGATGATCGGATCGGTGGGATTTTTCCCGGAGAAATACGGCGACGGTTTGATCCGCCTGGCGCTGGACATCCTGGCCAAGAAGGTTGTGCCGCCGGCGGTGTTCATCAAGCACCAACTCATTACGCCGGAAAACGTGGATCATTTCTATCCCAACGACAGCTTGATGGGAGCGTCGAAGTCGGCTTAGGTATGGGAATTATGGGAAGAATGGGAATTATGGCATACTTGCCATTCGTCCCATAATTCCCATTCCTCCTACACACTCTCAATCGCCGCTACGGCATGCGCTTCAATCGCCCGGCCTTCGCCGACTGCGCCTAGCCCCTCGGCGGTCTTGGCTTTCACACTGACCGCGCTCACTGGAAGCCCGAGAACGCCGGCCAGCGCTGCGCGCATGGCTCCAATGTGCGACGCCAGTTTGGGCTTTTCTAATACCACCACGGCGTCCACGTTCACCGGGCGATACCCCGCTTCGCGCAGCAGGGAAATAGTGTGTTGCAGAAAAACGCGGCTGTCCGCGTCTTTCCAGCGCGCCTCGTTGTTGGGAAAATGGCCGCCGATGTCGCCCAGTGCGGCCGCGCCGAGCAGCGCGTCGGTGAGCGCGTGAGCCACCACATCGCCGTCGCTGTGGCCCTCCGGACCCATCTCAAAGGGAACGCGCACCAGTCCGATCACCAGCGGACGCCCTGCTACCAGGCGATGACTATCGTATCCGATTCCAATGCGGACCATGTCTTAAGGGATCGCTTCGGCGGCGCGCGCCTTTTCGCGCTCCCGAATCAGAAGCGCCAGCTCCAGATCTCCCGGCTTGGTGATCTTGATGTTGCGGTCCGATCCCATCACCACCTGGACCTCGCCGCCCATGTGTTCCACCAGGCTGGCTTCGTCGGTACCGACAAAACCTTCGCGCACGGCGTGTTCGAAGGCCCGGCGCAGGACGTCGTAGCGGAAAACCTGGGGCGTCTGGGCTTGCACCAGCATCTCCCGTTTTAACGTGGCGCGGATCACCGCGCAATCTCCGCCCACGCGTTCCACTTGCTTGATGGTGTCCACTGCCGGAATCCCCAGGATCGCCGCACCCACCCGCGAGGCCACTTCCAGCACGCGGCGGATCGCCTCCACCTCCACAAACGGACGCACCGCGTCATGGACCGCGATCAAGTCGGTATCCGCGGGCACGCGGCGCAGGCAATTCTCCACCGATTCCTGGCGGCTGTCGCCGCCTTCCACCAGTTCCACGCGCTTGCTGAATCCCTCCGCCTCCAAATAAGGGACAAACGCCGGAGTGTCTTCCGGCCGCAGCGCCACGTAAGCGGCATGAATTTCCGGCAGGGCCAGAAACTTGCGCAACGTATGGATCAGGATGGGCACGCCATCGAGCAACAGAAATGGCTTACGCGGAGTCCCGGACGGCTTGGCGGTGGTATTGCCCATGCGAGTCCCCAGGCCCGCGGCGGGAATCAGGACAATCACCTTCATGCCGCAATCACCATCGCGCTATCCATTGATGGGAGCCTCCCGCCGAGGGGATGCCTCACGCGGTGTCACCCGCGCGCCGTTACTGGCGGCCTCGCCTTCCGCCGGCGGAACATCCACCGGGCGCGGGCCGGCTCCCGCGAGAGTCGCGGGCTTCTGGCCCGTTCGTCGTACTTGCCGAAAATCATCTTGCCGGCGGTGGTTTGCAACACGCTGGTCACCGTGACATCCACGTTGCGGTTGATCATTTTTCGCGCGTTGTCCACCACCACCATGGTGCCGTCGTCCAGGTAGCCGACGCCCTGATTGTATTCCTTGCCTTCTTTCAGGATGAAAACCTTCATGATCTCGCCGGGCAACACGATGGGCTTCAGGGAATTGGCCAAATCGTTGATGTTCAGCACACCCACGCCCTGCAACTGCGCCACCTTGTTCAGGTTGAAATCGTTGGTGACGATTTTGGCGTCCACCAGCTTGGCCAATTCGATCAGCTTGAGATCCACGTCGCGAACGTGCGGAAAATCCTCCTCGCCGATCTGCACGTTGAGGTGGGCCATTTTCTGGATGCGCTGGAGAACGTCCAATCCGCGCCGGCCGCGATTGCGTTTTTGCGAATCGGCCGAGTCCGCCACCATTTGCAGCTCGCGCAGCACGAAGCGCGGGATAATCAGGATACCGTCCACGAAGCCGGTCTCGCAAATATCGGCGATCCGTCCGTCGATGATCACGCTGGTATCTAGGAGCTTGAGCGACTTGCGCGCCGGTTCCGCGCCGAACAGGCCGCCCAGGGCCGCCAGATTCAGCATGTCGCCTTTTTTCGCTCCCACCACCAGGCCGATGTAAGCCATCAGCAACATCAGCAGGATTTGCAGGAAGCTTTTGGTGGCGTGTTCGAAGGGTCCATAGCCCACCACCAGGCTCATCAGGAAGGCCCCGAGAATGCCGAGAATCGACCCCACTGCCGCTCCAATCAAACGCGTCAAACTGGCTTGTTTCAGACGAATTTCAAAAATGATGATGGCCAAAGACAATAACAAGCCCAGCAGTCCAGCCTCCCACGTGGAGAGTCCGAAAGGACGCTGATAAGCGGACAGCACGGTCAAAACGGCGATGAAGACTCCGCGAACAATCGCCAAATCCGCCACAAGAAACCCTTTCCGGCCCGCCCCAGAACACGGGCCTGCAAATTGATACCCCGAGTATAACAGACAGTTCCCGTTTGAAGCTTGCGAGTTAGAGATTGGGGTACTCGGGATGCACTCGCTGGGATCTTCCGGACACCGATGTTTTTGCCTGGGAGCATGAGTTACAAGTTCGCCGCATAAATGCGGACGGTCGCCCTTACCGTGTGGAACAACCCCCATAGCCTGGCCTTGGCGGGCGCCTTCGCGGGTCAACCCGGAGGTGAAGATGGCATAGCAGGCGTTCTCCGGGCTGACGCCGCTCACGGGATCTTCGACGCTTTCCCCCTCCAGCGCCCGCTCCGTGTCCAGACAAAACACTATGGCGGCGGACTCCGGCAAGACATCCCGCAAGCGCTGTTGGGTCAGCACGATGGGAGGCTGGGCATCGTCCAACATCGATTGCAGGCGCTGTTTCGGATATTCGGGATCAAGCGGCACATACGCACCCCCAGCCTTCAGAATCCCGTAGATGGCCACGGCCATTTCCACCGATCGCTCGGCACAGACTCCCACCAAAACTTCCGGACCCACGCCGCGCGCCTGGAGATAATGGGCCAGTTGGTTGGCCCGCGCATTCAATTCGCGGTAAGTCAGGCGTTGGTCTTCGAACACCAGGGCTTCCGCGTCGGGGGTCCTCGCAACTTGGGCTTCGAAGAGCTGGTGCAAGCAGGAATCAAGGAGCCACGGCCCTTCTTGCGGGAAGGAGAGCGGCGACGGATCACCAGGTTGCCCTGGCCGGATGGCAGAATCCGGCAACGCCGATTTCTGCTGTCCCGGCCGGCGCTCCAGGAGCGCACGTTTAGCCGGTGAGAGTCCGCTGATTTCGTTTCGAAGGTCGCCCACAACGTGCTGATTGTACATCGAGCCTGAAGCGGTCCGTGTGTGTTTGATGGGAGTGGTTGGGAGTGGCGGGCCACCCTTGGGGTTTCTGTCTTCCGCAGCAACGCACCCCGAGCCGGCGGGGATAGCGACTCAGGCGGTGTCTCGAAAGGACCGCCCGGCGGCTCGGCACGGGAATGATTGTTTCAAGTTGCTTGCTAACCGTTCCGTCCGCCTTGCGTCTGATCGATTATGACCGCTATAACTATAGCCAGACCGGATATAATCACCATCAGGATCCGCTCCCTGCTCCTGGTCCTGCTGACCCCATACGATCACGTTGCATACTTAAGGATGAGTCCAGCATGAAAGATCAACGACCCATACCCGAATCGCTGATCCCGTTGCCGCCGGCGACCTTCCAAATCCTCATGGCCCTGGCCTACGAGGACCGCCACGGTTACGCCATCATCCAAGATGTCGCCGCGCGCACCGCCGGCCAGATCAAGCTGAGCGCCGGCACCTTGTATCGCTCCATCCAACGAATGCTGGAACAGGGATTGCTCGTGGAGACGAACCGGCGTCCCGCGCCCAAGGATGACGACGAGCGGCGGCGCTACTATCGGATCACGCCATATGGCGAGTCTGTGGCGCGCGCCGAGACCCGCCGTCTGGCGCAACTCGTAAAGATGGCGCGAGCCAGCGGATTCGTAGCCGGGAGGGCCCAATGAAACTTTACCGAGCCCCTGCTGCATCTCTATCCCGCATCGTTCCGCGCCGAGTATGGCGCGGAGATGTGCGGCATCTTCGACCGCCGGCGCCGCCAAGCGTCGGGCCTGGCACTGGCGGCGCTCTGGGCCGACACCATTCTGGAAGTCCTGTTCAACGCCATCGCCGCGCACGGGGACATTCTCCGCCAGGATCTCCGCTACACCGCGCGCACGCTGCTGCGCTCGCCGGGTCTTACGATCACCGCGATTCTGGTGGTGGCGCTGGGCGTCGGAGCGAATACCGCGGTATTCTCCGTCACGGATCATGTTTTCCTGCGCTCGCTGCCCTACGCCGATCCCGACCGCCTGGTGCGGATCTGGCAGGCCGATCCCGGCTACACGCAGATGGAATTGTCGCCGGCCAATTACCGCGACCTCAAGAGCGCCGCCACTTCGTTCGAGTCCATGGGCATGTTCGATGCATCGACGATGAACCTGATTGGCTACGGCGATCCCTCGCGCATCCAGGCGGGCGAGGTCAGCTCGGAGGTGCTGCCCATGCTGGGCGTGCAGCCGGTGCTGGGACGGCTGTTCACCGCCGAAGACGATCGCTGGGGAGCGCCGGCCAACGTGTTGCTCGGCTATCCCTTGTGGCAGTCGCTGTTCGGCGGCGATCCCAACATCCTGGGACGAAAGCTGGTGCTGAACGACGCGCCTTATACGGTGATCGGAGTGCTCCCGCGCGGCTTCAATTTTCCCAACCGCGAGATCTCCCTCTGGGTTGCGTTGCCGATGCCGGACGACGCTTACCAGGATCGCAACAACAACTTCCTGCGCTGCGTTGCCAAATTGAAGCCCGGCGTTTCTCTGAAGACAGCGTTCGCCGAAGCGAATGTCATCTTCGGCCAACTGGAGCGCCAGTATCCCAAGGAAGACAAGGACACCCGCGCCAACGTTTATCTGATGCGCGACGATGTATCTTTACAAACGCGCTTGTTGCTGGGCACGCTAGGCGGCGCGGCGTTCTGCGTGTTGCTGATCGCCTGCACGAATCTGGCCAACCTGCTGCTGGCGCGCGCTCTGGCGCGGCGCAAGGAGCTTTCCGTGCGCATGGCCTTGGGCGCGGGGCGCGAACGCCTGGTGCGCCAGATGATCACCGAAAGCCTGGTGCTGGCCGTGCTCGGCGGCGTGCTGGGCGTGGGCGTGGCGATCGCCGCCGTGCCGTTGCTGGCGCGGTTGACGCCCACCAACTTACCGATCGCCGAAATTCCGCCCGTGGATTTCCGCGTGCTGGGATTCGCCGCGTTGATTACGCTGATCACCGGGGCGATCTTCGGCCTGATTCCCGCGCTGCGCGTCAGCGGCCGCGGCGACTTGAGCGGCCTGCGCGAGGGTTCGCGCTCCGGCGGCGGACAAAAAGCCCGCCTGCGTTCGGCGTTGGTCGTCGCCGAGGTGATGATGTCGGTGGTGCTGCTGGTTTCCACCGGCTTGTTGCTGCGGGCGCTGTGGCGCGTCCAGAGCACCGACCCCGGATTCCGCACTGGCGGTTTGTTGACGCTGCGCACGTCCCTGCCGTGGCCGAAATATCAGGCTACCGCACGGCGCGTGCAGTTCTATCGTAATGTGCTGGATGACGTGCGCCGCATTCCCGGCGTCTCCAGCGCCGGTTATAGCAGTTTCCTGCCCATGGTGATGGGCGGCGGCATCTGGCCGGTTTCCATTGACGCCGTGACCCTCGACCGGCGGGAAAACCACGTGGCCAGTTCGCGCTTCATCACGCCGCAGCTTTTTAACGCCATGGGAATTCCTCTGAAACGCGGCCGGGACTTGGAAGAATCGGACACCTTGCAGCGTCCCTTGGTGGCCGTGGTGAGCGAGTCGTTCGTGGAAAAATACTGGCCCGGCCAGGACCCCATCGGCCGGCATTTCAGCTTCGGCGCCGGCAGCCCCAAAGACCGCCTCGTCGTAGGCGTGGTTGGCAACGTTCGCGTACGCGGCCTGGAGCGCGAGAGCGAGCCGCAAGTCTATCTGCCTTACCGCCAAGTCGAGGATGGTTGGTATATCTTCTACTCGCCCAAGGACCTGGTGATCCGTTCGGCATTGGAGCCGGGCGCACTGATGCCGCTGGTCCGCGAAATCGTGCGCCGCGCCGATCCGCAGCAGCCTATTTCCGACGTAAGGACGATGTCCGACATCGTTGATTCGCAGACGGCCTCGCGCACGCTGCAAGTTCGGGTGATCGCGGCTTTCGCGGCCATCGCGTTTCTGCTGGCCGGCGTGGGGATTCATGGAGTACTGTCGTTTGCCGTGTCGCAGCGCACGCCGGAGATCGGCGTGCGAATCGCTTTGGGTGCGCGGGGCGCGGACATACTGGCGATGATTCTGCGTCAGGGCGTGCTGCTGGCCGCGGCCGGTGTCCTGCCCGGCGCGGCGTTGGCATACGCCGCGGGACGTTCCATGCAGGCGTTACTGGCGGGAGTTCAGCCGGGAGATCTCGCGACGTTCCTCAGTGCAGCGGTGTTAGCGGCGGTGATGACGGTGGCCGGGTGCATGTTGCCGGCGATGCGCGCGGTGCGCGTGGATCCGTTGATCGCGATGCGCGCGGAATAGCGCTTTCTTAACGCGGAATAGCGCTTTCTTAACGCGGAATAGCGCTTTCTTAACATGGATAAACAGGATGGAAGAAGCCCATCCTGTCCATCCTGTGCATCCATGTTGAATTACACGCCCACCGCCACCGGCAACGCCACTTCTTCAGTGACCTCTTCCCACAGCGAGCGATCACGCATCAAGCGATTCACCAAGGCCACGTGCATGTAGTGTCCGGCGCGCAGCGCCACCACGCGTCCCAGGATCGGCAGGCCAAACAGCGCCAGGTCGCCGATCAGGTCGAGCAGTTTGTGACGGCAGAACTCGTCGGGGAAACGCAACCCGCCTGCGTTCAGCAGGCCGTGATCGTCCAGCACCAGGGCGTTCTCCAGCGATCCGCCGCGGATCAGGCCCATGTTGCGGAGCGCGTCGAAGTCGCGCGTGAATCCGAAGGTGCGGGCCGGGGCGATCTCGCGGGCATAGCGTTGCGGGGTCAAATACAGCGAATAGCTTTGCAGCCCGATTAGGGGATGCGGAAAGTCGATACTGCAACTGATGTGAGTGCCCGTTTGGCCGTCCTCCGGCGGATACACGCCGATGCGCTTGGACCCTTCCACTACTTCCACCGGTTCCATGATCCGGCCCAGGCGCGATGCGAGCGTTGCCTCCGCAGGCCCACCTTCGCCAGCATCTCTATATAAGGAGCGGCGCTGCCGTCCAGGATCGGCAACTCCAGGGCGTCCAGTTCCACATAGGCGTTGTCCACGCCCATGCTGACCAGCCCCGAGAGCAAATGCTCAGTGGTGGAGATCAACACACCCTGTTTCATCAGGCTGGTGGCGTAACTGACGCGAGCTACATGCCGCCAACAGGCTTCAATTTCGAAATTGTCTAAATCGGTGCGGCGGAAGACAATCCCCCGGCCACTCGGGGCGGGCAGGATGCGCATGTGGACCGGGACAGCACTGTGGAGACCAACGCCCGCGAATTCAACAGCATCGGCAATCGTGTGCTGGAATGGCATCAAGACCTGCAAACCCTGATTATACTTAAAGTTGTGAACACCGAGTGTTGTATTATTACCACACTTATGTGTCTGATTGGCTCAATGATCGTACCTGCCCCTCCGGAAGACACTGCCGTCTTTCTTCCGGCTATGGTCTAATGGTCAACGCATGAACTCCAACAGGAAACCCAGCCACCTCTTGACCGACCTCGGCGGCGTGTTGCTCACCAATGGATGGGACCGCAACACTCGCCGTCGCGTCGCCGAGCAATTTCACGTTGACCCCGCCGTGATGGAGGAGTGCCATCGCCTGACGTACGATACCTACGAGTCGGGCAAGACCGACATTTGGACATATCTGCAGCGGATCATTTTCTTTGAGCCGCGTTCTTACACGCCGCAACAGGTGCTCGATTTCATCTTGGAGCAAGCGCAGCCCCTGACCGAGATGATCGCGCTGGTGAAGGAAGTGAAGGCGCGTCACGGATTGAAGGTCGGCGTGGTCAGCAACGAAGGACGCGAGTTGGCGGAGGATCGCACGCGTCGCTTCGCGCTCCTCGAGTTCGTGGACTTCTTCGTGATCTCCGGCTGCGTGGGGATGCGCAAGCCGGACACCGGCATCTGGCGGCTGGCGCTCGACGTGGGCCAGTCCGCACCGGAGCAGACCGCGTATCTGGAAGATCGCCGCATGTTCGTGGACGTTGCCGCGGGAATGGGCTTGCGCGCTGTATGGCATCGCGATGTAGCCACCACCCGCGCCGCGTTGGCCGCCTTGGGCTTGGACTGATCTCGCCGTGGTATGATCTTCGTTTATGGATGTTGAGAAGACCATTCAGTTCTTGCTGGAGAATCAGGCTGCCCACGAGGCCCGGTTCTCTCGTGAGATGGAAGAAATCGACGCCCGCCTTAATCGTGTGACGCAACGGCAAGAGCGCAACGAAAGGCTGACCTATCAGTTAATCACTTTGATGAGCCAGCAGCAGTCGCAGGCTGGCAAGCGGATCTTGCAAACCGAAGAGCGCTTTCGCAAGACCGATGAGCGCTTAGATGAGCTTTTCCGCAAAACGGACGAACGAATCAACAATCTTGGCAAGAAAATGGACGCGTTTCTTTCCGGCCTTGGGCGCGGGAACGGACATCGCGGCAAGAACGGCGGCCCCAAGAAAAACTCATGAGAGAAGCGGTAATCGTTGACAGCCTGCGCACCGGTCTGGCGAAGTCCTTTCGTGGATCGTTGAACCGCACCCGCCCGGACGATCAGATGGCCCATTGCATCCGCGCGGTTTTGGATCGCCATCCTGAGTTGGCCAAGCCCGAAGTGGAAGACGTCATCGTCGGCTGCGGGCAGCCTCACGGCACGCAGGGTACCAACGTGGCGCGTATCGCCGCGCTGCTTTCCGGATTGCCGGTGACCACGGCGGCCATCACCGTGAATCGCTTTTGCTCTTCGGGATTGCAGTCCGTGGCCATGGCCGCGCACCAGGTAATTGCGGAAGGCGCCGAGGCGGCTATCGGCGGCGGTGTGGAAAGCATCACCATGACTCCACGCGACAGCCATCCCAATCCCAAATTGCAAGAGTACAAGCCCGGCGTGTACATGGTGATGGGCGACACCGCCGAGGTGGTCGCCAAGCGTTACAAGATCGGCCGCGAAACGCAGGACGCCTATTCGCTGGAAAGCCAGAAGCGCACGGCGCGGGCCCAGCAAGAATGCTTTTTCACGGGCGAGATCGCGCCCATGAAAGTGACGCGCGCGGTGCTGGACAAGGACGGCACGGTGTTGCGCGAGGAAGAAGCGGTGCTCGATCGCGACGAATGCAATCGTCCCGACACCACGATGGAAGGCTTGGCCAAACTCAAGCCCTACTTCGATCCCAACAGCGGCCAGGGCACGGTGACGGCGGGCAATTCCTCGCAGCTCTCCGATGGAGCATCCGCCACTCTGGTGATGTCGCGTGAACGCGCCGACGCGCTGGGAATCAAGTACAAGCTCATTTTCCGGGGATTCGCCGTGGCCGGATGCGAGCCGGACGAGATGGGCATCGGACCGGTGTTCGCCGTGCCGAAGTTGCTGAAGCGTCATGGCCTGAAGGTGGAAGACATCGATCTGTGGGAACTCAACGAGGCTTTCGCGGTGCAGGTGATCTATTGCCGCGACCGCTTGGGAATCGATCCCGCGAAACTGAACGTCAACGGCGGTTCCGTCTCCATCGGGCATCCCTTCGGCATGACCGGATCGCGCCTGGTCGGCACCTTGGCCAACGAAATGCTGCGCCGCAAGTCGAAGTACGGCGTGGTGACCATGTGTATCGGCGGCGGGCAGGGCGCGGCGGGGTTGTTCGAGGCTTGCGTGTAGTTCGAAGCCGCGGAAGAATCGGCCACAGAGACACGGAGGACCCAGAGACCGGAAGCACAAAGACACCCCAACAAGAATTGGTTTTCTCTGTGTTTCCGGTCTCTGGGCCCTCCGTGTCTCTGTGGCTGATTTTTTCCGCCTGCCCGCGGGTATGCGTATAATCGGGATCATCAACTTGGGGGATGCCGATGAGACTATGGTTCGCGATTCGCTTGGTCAGTTGCGCGGGTCTTTGTTCCGCTTTGTTGCTCGGGCAGGCCAGCAAACAGATTGGGCCCGCAGGGGGCGTGAATCCTTCAACGCTTCCCGTGCCGGCGACGGGCGCGGCCCTCTCGGGAAAGTTCGTGCTGGAGGACGGAACAGCCCCGCCGGATCGCGTGCGCGTGGAACTGACCTGCAATTCGCTTCCCCGGCCGCAAGGATGGAGCGATGAAAAGGGTCGTTTCAGCATCCAGTTGGGGATCACCAACCCGGACGAAGTTTTCGACTTGAGTTACGCCAACCCGATGGAACGGTCGCCGGGCGGCGCCGCAGCGGTCAGCGCGCCGGCCCCGGTCGAAACGATTCCGCGCGATCTCACGGGTTGCGATCTGCGCGGCGCGCTGCTGGGCTACACCTCAACGATCGTCTCTCTGAGCGGGCATCGCCGCCTGGACTCGCCGGATGTCGGCACGATCGTGCTGCACCGTCTGACCACCGTAGAAGGGCTGACGATCAGCGCCACGACCGCACTCGCGCCGGACGCAGCGCGAAAAGCGCTCGAGAAAGCGATGGAAGCGCTCCAGAAGCGCAACCCCGGTGGGAATCTCGACGACGCGCAGAAAGAGCTGAAGAAGGCGGTGGAGGTTTATCCGGCATACGCGGTGGCCTGGTTCCAACTGGGACGCGTCTACGAATCGCGCAGCCGTTGGAAGGAAGCCGCGGACGCCTATCGGCGATCCGTCGCGGCCGACGCGAAGTATCTTTATCCCTACGAGCGGCTGTATCTGGTCACGTCGCATCTGGAATTGTGGCCCGAGGTGCGCGATGTGACCGCCAACGTAATCCGGCTGGATCCGGTTGATTTTCCGCGCGCTTACTATTTCAGTGCCATCGCCAATCTGAATCTGAACGATATGGACGCCGCCGAGAAGAGCGCCCGCGAAGCCGTGCGGCTCGATCTGGCGGCGAATCCACGGGCGGGTTACGTGTTGGGCGTGATCCTGGCCAGGAAACAGGGTTACAGCGAGGCCACCGGCCTGTTGCGTGCGTATCTGACGGCGGCGCCCAATTCGGTGGAAGCCGACACCGTTAAGCAGCAGCTTGCGGCGCTCGAGAAAATGGTCCCCGCGAAGTAATCAGTCCGCGGGCTGAGCCCAATCCACAAAGGTTAGTTATGGGTTGCGCCGCCGCAAATACGGGCGATCCGCGGGATCCGTGGTCGGACCGTTATTGTTGTTTCCCGTGCTAGCTTGCTGTACTTTCGAGGCGTCCACGGTAAAGGTGAGCGGTGCGTTCAAGCGAAAAATCAGCAGCGTCTCGGGACCCAGCTTCAAATCTTTGCCTCTGGTGGTCAGCACATCGATAGCCCCGGCCCCCGCGCCCGCTCCGGCGCCAATGGCCGCGCCTGCTCCGTGTCCGGCAATCGCGCCGATGACCGCGCCGAGTGCGGCAAGGCCGCCGACCTTAGCGGCGTCTTTGCCCTTCGAGGATGGCGCATCCTTCTTCATCACATCGCTGGAGACGGTTTCCTCGCCGGCAATGGTGGTCAGACGCTCGATGGTTAACGTCAGCGATGCTACTCCGGAAACGCGGCCGGCTTGCTTATCTTCCACCAGCCGGCCGGCTACGCTCGATCCGCGGTTGGCCACCACCGTGCCGTCCACGAGGAGGTTTTCATCGAGAGAGGCGCGGAAAGTGTCGCCGGTGTGGTTCTTGGCAGCATCGATGCGATCCAGCAGGCGAACCCGGAAAGACGTTCCCTCCGGCACCGTAAATGTCTGGGGAGGCGGAGGAGGCGGGGGCGGGGGCGCCATCGGCATGGGAGGCAACGGAAGCGCGGCGGTGATCGGCGGCGTTGTTCCGTCGTTGGCGTAGGCGATTCCGTTGGGATCCCTCGCGGGCGGAGCAGCGGCAGCGGCCGGGACGGGCGTGTCAGCCGGCGGCAGGCGATCGGGGACCTCTGCAAAGCGATCCTTGCGTTCGTGCGCCGGCTTGTCAGCCGGTTTGCGGGGCGCCGGCTTGACCATTTCTTGCGGTGTCTCTTTCGACGCCGGGGCGGGAGGAGCCGCGATAGGGGCCGCTGGAGTTGCCGCGGTATCCGGCGCGGGAGATGGCGCTGGCGATGTCTGCGCCGCCGCTGCTGCCGGAGGCGGCGTGCTGTTTTGGTTGTCCAGCTTGCGGCTGATGGAAAAAAGCAATCCGGCAATCGCCACCAGCGCCACAACCATGACTACTTGCAGGGTTCCCTTGAAATCGCGCATAATCCGGCCTTCCTACCCTCCATTGTAATGTAGACGGGCCGCGTTCCGTGCGGGTTACCGTTTATAATAAACAGGTGTCCCGCTGGAAACCTCCCCGCTCCAAGAAAAAAGCCGATGCCACCGGTTCCACCGGCCGATTGCTGAGCTGCGTCTTCATCCTGGCTGTCGGCTTGATCCTGCTCTACATCCTGTTCGCCGCGTTGTTAAAGTAACGCAGGCCTTCAGGCCTGTTCTTGTCTCTTTGGAATAAAGAACAGGCCTGAAGGCCTGCGTTACGGTTTTTTCCTTTGCTTGAGCGCCTCTTTGTGGTTAAGTTTTCATGTCCGCATGTTCAACCAGCGTAGGATTCTCGGCCTCCTCTGTCTCGTCGCGATATACATTGCCATTCAGGTGTTCATCCCGCGCCCGGCGGCGGTGAGTCCCGCGGGATGGCGGCTGTTCGGCATTTTCGCCGCCACCATCTTCGGCCTCGTGATTCAACCGATCGCCGGCGGCGCGCTGGTGCTGACCGCGGTCACGCTTTCCGCCATGTTCGGCGGCCTGAGCATCGAGCAAGCTCTGGCGGGCTACGCCGATTCCAGCGTCTGGCTGGTGCTGGCGGCATTTTTCATCGCCCGCGCACTGCTCAAGACCGGGCTGGCCCGGCGCATCGCATTATTTTTTGTGCGTATGTTCGGAAAGAGCTCCGTAGGCGTCGCCTATTCCCTGTCGCTCAGCGACATGGTGCTGGCGTCCGCCATTCCCTCCAACGGCGCGCGCTCCGGCGGCGTAATCCTGCCGATCATGCGCTCCATCTCCGAACTGTACGGCTCGCATCCCGGCCCTACCGCCGGATTGCTCGGCACGTTTCTCACCACCGCCGTTTACCAGAGCATCTGCGTGACCACGGCAATGTTCTATACCGGACAAGCCAGCAATCCGTTGGCCGCGGGAATCGCCTTGAAACAGTTTCATTACACCATCACTTGGGGAAGCTGGTTCATGGCTGGATTGGTGCCCGGGCTTTGCTCCCTGATCGTCCTGCCGCTATTGATCGCTAAACTCTCGCCGCCGGAAATTCGCCAGACGCCGGAGGCGGCGGCTTTCGCGCGCCGCGAGTTGCAAGCGATGGGCAAACTGCGCTGGCCCGAATGGGTGACCTTCGGCGTGTTCCTGACCGTTTGCACGTTGTGGATTACCGCCAAGTACAACCATCTGGAGATCGGCGTCACCGCGTTGCTGGGAGCCTGCTTCCTGCTGCTGACCGGCGTGCTCGACTGGGAAGACGTCAAGAATGAAAAAGCCGCCTGGGACATTTTCGTCTGGTACGGCGGACTCTTGCGCCTCGGCAAAGCGCTGGGTGAAGCCGGCGTGACCACCGCGTTCGCGCAAAAAGTCGGCGCCAGTTTCAGCGGCGCGGGATGGGTAGTGCTGTTCGGCGGCGCGTTACTGGTGTACTTCTACGCGCATTATGGATTCGCCAGCATCACTGCGCACCTGCTGGCGATGTTTGCGCCCTTCGCCACCGTGCTGGTGGGCAAGGGCGCGCCGATCGGTTTGATCATGTACTCCTTCGCCATCTTTGCCAACTTCGCCGCCGGCCTGACCCATTACGGCACCACGCCCTCGCCGATGTTCTACGCTACCGACTATGTGCCTTTCGGCAAGTGGTGGGGCATCGGATTCCTGATGTCGCTGGTGAACCTGGCGATCTGGACCACCATTGGCTTTGCCTGGTGGAAGTTCCTGGGGATCTGGTAAAAAGGCAGATCGTCACCGCAATAGGTAAGAAACCTAACATTCACCGGCCGCGTCTTACTGCTTTAGACTGGTTTCAGGTCCTGAACCGGTAACGACCAGATTCTTCATGATCAGCCAAGCCTCCCCCTCGGCTTCCGCGTCTACGTCTACATCAACCGTGGATTACGCCGAACACGTCAACCCGCAATGGGTACGCCTGCTAAACCTGTTGCAAATGAACGTGAGCTACGACCGCTGCCGTGGCGTCGATCTCTTCACCTCCGACGGCCGGCACATTCTGGACTTCCTCTCGGGATATTGCGTTTACAACGCCGGCCACAATCATCCGCACATCGTCGCGGCGCTGCACGATGAGTTGGATCGCAATGGACCGGCCATGTTGCAGAGCCATGTGGCGAATCATGCCGGAGAATTGGCCGGACGCTTGTGCCGGCTGGCCGGCGGGCGTTTGCGCAAAGCGTTCTTCGCCTGTTCGGGAAGCGAGGGCGTGGAGGCGGCCATCAAGTTCGCCCGCGCTCACACCCGCCGCGCCGGAACTCTGGCCGCCGACAACGGATTCCACGGCCTGACGCTCGGCGCACTATCGCTGATGCCCGACGGATTCTGGAAAGACCGCTTCGGGCCGTTCTTGCCCGGCGTCACGCGCGTGCCGTTCAACGATCTGGAAGCGCTCCGCCAAGCCCTGGCCACTCGCCAGTATGCCGCGTTCATCACCGAGCCGGTGCAATCGGAGGCCGGCATTCGCATTCCCGATGCCGATTATCTTCGCGAAGCCGGCGCGCTCTGCCGCCGCTACGGCACGCTTTTCGTGCTCGATGAAGTACAAACCGGAATGTTCCGCACCGGGCTGTTTCTGGCCGGACACCATTTCGGCGCCGATCCCGATATGGTGGTGCTGGCCAAGGCCATGTCCGGCGGACTGGTCCCGTGCAGCGCCGCGCTGATGACCGAAGACATTTACGATTCCGTGTACGGCTCGCTGCAAAATTCCATCGTGCACACCTCCACGTTCAGCGAGAATGCCTTGGCCATGCGCGCGGCGCTGGCCACGCTCGATGTGCTGGAAGAAGAAAAGCTGGGCGAGCGGGCTACGGAATCGGGCGAATATTTGCGCCAGCGCCTGCGGGGAACGATTGGCGGCGGCATGGTCCGTGAAGTTCGCGGCCTCGGCCTGCTGAACGGAATCGAGTTTGGCGCGCCGGGTGAGTTGTTGCTGCGCGCGCCTTTTGAAGCGTTCCGCAAGATCCATCCGGCCATGTTCGGACAAGTGGTGGTGGTCTATCTGTTCCGCGACCACGGGATTCTCACGCAGATCTGCGGCAACAGCTTCATGGTTTTGAAAGCCGCGCCTCCGTTGGTGGCGGATCGCGCGCACCTCGATCATTTCGCCGATTCCATTGGCGAGGTGGTCGAGCGAATGCATTCTCCGGGGAAATTTTGGGGTGAAGCGCTGGCCATCGCCGGCCGCGCCGTGCGCATCTAATCCATGTTTGATGCCGATCTTCTCGTGATTGGCGGAGGTCCCGCCGGACTGGCCGCGGCTATCGCCGCGCGCCGCGAGGGACTGCGCGTATTGGTGGCCGACGCGCGCCGGCCGCCCATCGACAAAGCTTGCGGCGAAGGCCTGATGCCCGACGCGCTGGAAGCCGCGCGGAGCATCGGCGTGGAGATTCCCGCGGCGCTCGGCGTGGCGTTCCGCGGCATTCACTTTTTGGGCCGCGATCATGACGTAGCCGCCGATTTTCCGGAAGGTTGCGGGCTGGGCGTGCGCCGCGTGGCGCTGCACACGCTGCTCTGCGAACACGCCGAGCGCGCTGGCGTCGAGTTTGCCTGGGGGACGCCGGTGACCGGCTTCGATGGAGAAATTGTCCACCTTCGCAGCCGGCGCCTGCGGTCCCGCTGGATTGCCGGCGCCGACGGCGGACACTCCTTGGTGCGCCGATGGGCCGGGCTGGACACCTTCCGCCGCGAGCGGCGCCGCTTCGGCTTCCGGCGTCACTATGCCGTGGCGCCCTGGAGCGAGCGGATGGAATTGCACTGGGGTGACGGCTGCCAGTCTTACGTGACGCCCATTTCCGATCGCGAGGTGTGCGTAGTGGTGATGTCGCGCGATTCGCACCTGCGCTTGAAAGACGCGCTGCCGCAATTTCCGCGCCTGGCCGCGCGCCTGGCCGGCGTCGATGCGGTTACCGAGGAACGCGGCGCGCTTTCTTCCACCTGCCGCCTCCATGCGGTGACGCGCGGCCGTGTCGCGCTGATCGGCGACGCCTCCGGCCGCGTGGACGCCATCACCGGCGACGGCCTGTGTCTGGCGTTTCGCCAAGCCAGGGCGTTGGCCGGCGCACTCGCCGCGGGCGACTTGCGCCTTTATGAAGCGGAACACCGGAGTTTGTCGCGCCGGCCGATGTTCATGGCTGATTTTATGCTGACCATGGAACGCCGCGCGCCGATTCAGGATCGCGCGCTGCGCGCCTTGGCATCGCGGCCGGCGTTGTTCAAGAATCTCCTGGCCATGCACGTGGGAAAACTCGATTGGCGCGATTTCGTACAAACCGGTGTGGCATTGGGATGGAGACTGGCATGGGCGTAAGACGAATTTTTGCAATCGTGATCGTCGTGGCGCTCTTCCTGGCGGCGATCCCCGCGTGCGCCGCACAAATGCGGCTGGTGTTCGACCCTGCCGCCACGGCGGTGAAGTTCTCGCTGTCCGATTTTCATGGCGGGGTACACGGTACTTTCAAGCTGAAGCGCGGAACCATCCTGTTCGATCCGGAAAACGGCGTGGCCTCCGGGGAACTGCGGGTGGATGCAACCAGCGGAGACAGCGGCAGCAATGGCCGCGATAGCCGCATGCACAAAGCTATTTTAGAAAGCGCCAGGTATCCCGAGTTCGTTTTCACTCCCGACCGCGTGGACGGCAAGGTTACCCTCGATGGCGATTCCGAAGTTAAAGTACACGGGATGTTCCGTATCCACGGCGCGGATCACGAAGTCACGCTGCCCGCCAAGACGCACATTGCCGGCGACAAGATCACCGCGGACATTCAGTTTCCGGTGCCCTACGTTCAGTGGGGAATGAAGAATCCCAGCATTCTCATCATGCGCGTCTCCGACACGGTACAAATCGAGATTCACGCGGTGGGTTTGCTTAGCGCGGTCGATGCGAAGTAGCCGCCCCGCGCAACCAGCGGCGAGGACGCCGCTGGGGAATCAGAGACAGGCGGGAAGCCTGCCCAGGAGTTTCTACATTTTCTTCGCGCGGAGGTTGCCGGACCCGGGCAGTCGGTGCAGCGACGCGTTACAGGTCAGGCGAACGGATTTCGCACCGTTACAGAGCCGTACTGTTGGCCGTGGGACAGATCCTCCGACCAAAGGATCCGGCAGCCCAGTTCGGTGGCGCTATTCACGATCAAGGCGTCCCACCAGGAAATTGCGTAGCGATGATGCAACTGGATAGCCGTTATGATGTCGGCGTGCGTAGGTCTGTGTAGAGGCCAGACGTGCAAGTCGGAGACTATCTCCTCTGCGACTTGGCTGTTCATGGACAGCTTCTTTGTGGCAATCGAATAGAATTCGGAAAGGACCTGCGTACTGATAGCTCCATCGCCGCCGAATCAAAGGCGCTTGCGCTAGATGTCGCCGGCTTCGAAGAGGCGAGCGATCAACTCCCGCGCCTTCTCTCGCTTTAAGCCTGCACTGGAGTCATGCGCATAGATGAAAATATTTGTGTCGACGAACTCAGCGCTCATGGATCTCGTCCCGAGTCCAAGAGATGACGCCCTTCGTACCTAGGTCAGGGGCGTTGTTCATGCGTTCTTCAAAGCGTCGCTTGGTCGTTTCGTAAACTGCCTCTGAAATAGCATGTTCACGCTCCTTGAGGAGCCGCAAACCCTCGCCCACAACCTCCGCCGTCGTCTTGTATTTTCCACTCTCGATACGCTCATTGACGAGTCGTTCCAGTTCGGGCGTTAGGGATATGACCATAAGCGGATTCTAGCATACCTGCGGTCAGCCCCGAGGGATAGAAACTCCAGCGCTCAGCCGGATACCCGCTCTTCGACGTGTACCGGGCTGGCACCGACCTCCCCCGCGGGGTGCCTGACCGCCGCCTTAGATCGGCGCGGCAGAAACAGGACAGGAGTTTTTCGTTCCAACTGAGACCCTTTCTCACACCCTTTCTCACACCCCCCCCTGTGAGAAACTAACCCCCATCCCACCAATGACTTGCCGCGATTTCCCACCCATTTCCGCCATTACACTCTTCTGGCTCTATTCGCACGCTTTACACTGCAAAGCGCACCGAGCCGCACCGGATCGCGGCACTTCCATCAACGCCGGCCAGGGGGGCGAGAGCCGGAGAGACGTGCCGGCTCCTGGGTAGGCAATCACCGGCACCGGCCCGCGAGCAACTTTCCGGTTTGCCGGCAAACCGTCAAAGTGGATCGCTTCCGGATTGCCGACCAACCGGACAAAAGTCGGCTACCTCAGATTCACATCAGTGAATTACCCCTATACGTCCAAGTGGCGCCTATACGTCCAAGTGGCGGAAGAGGCTTTGCGGCTACAGGCAGGGATGTGGAGTCTATTCAAGTCGCAGCGTTGTTGCCGGATCGACGCGCGACGCGCGGCGGGCAGGAATGTAGCTGGCGGCAATGGCCGCAACGCTCAACACTGACACCGCCAGAGCGATAGTTGGCGGATCGGTAGGCTTCAATCCGTACAAGATCGAACCCAGCAGTTGACCAACGACGAGCGCTGCCACCACTCCTGCGGCCACTCCCGTAGCTAGCACGACTAGAATATCCTTCAGAACCATCCTCAAAACACTCGCGGCCCGAGCGCCCAGTGCCATTCGGATACCAATTTCGCTGGTCCGCCGTGCCACCGTATAGTCCAGCGTTCCATAGATACCGATGGAGACCAGCAATAGCGTCAAGCCGCTGAAGAAACCCGCAAGATCCGCAACCAGAAACTCCCGGGCCAATTTTTGATCGATGCGCTTCTCCAGCGTCGTGATTTCGCCGATTCTGAGGTGTGGATCGGCCTGCCGAACCGCATCGCGCACTGCGCTGGCAATGGCAAGGGGCGAGCCCGCGGTGCGAACCTCGAGTGAGTGGATTTCCGAGTTGCTTTGTAGCGCCGCGAAGTATACGAAGCGCGGGGACGATTCACGCAGGTCGCTGTACTTTGCGTCCTTGGCTACGCCGATGACCTGGTATTGCTCCTTATTGAACTCGAAGCGCTGACCCACGGCCGACGCGCCGCCGAAATGGTGCCGTACCAACGCTTGATTGATAATCGCGACCTTCTGTGAAGTGGAATTGTCCTTGGGGGTAAACTCGCGGCCCGCAAGCAACGGGATGCCCGAGGCCTCAAAATACTTGGGTCCGATCCAATTTGCGCGCGCCCGCTGATTCTCTCGCGTTGAAGGATCGCCATCGAACTTGAGTCCGCTGACACCATTCTCGTCGTTCGCCAAGGTTGCAGTGTAGGAAGCCGTAGCGGCTTGGGCTCCTGGGATCGCCTCGGTGCGCCTCAGCACCTCGGTGATCACGCTGGACCATCGCGGCTGGTAATCGCGCTCGGAACCTAACTGCACCGAAAGAACATTGGCGGCGTGAAATCCGACATCTTGCATTTTTAGATTCTGAATCGTTCGAATCAGGAGTCCGCCGACGACTAATAACGGAAGCGAGAGAGCCACCTGCATCGCAACCAGTGAGTTCTTCAATCCCCACCGCCGTCCGCGGCCAGCCAGTGTACGTGAGTTTAGTTGCCATGTTCCGGCGCCGTGGCGCACAGCCTGAAGGGCAGGTGCCAGACCAAAAAGCACGGCCGCTACAAGGGTAACCGCTCCGTTGAATGCCAACACGTGGATGTCGGGACGAAGGTCCACCGTGACGGTACGGCCGACTCCAGCAACCAAGTTCAGCAGCAGCCGCTCACTCCGGACGGCAAACAAGAGTCCCAGCATACCTCCCAGCAATGCCAGCAGCATGCTTTCCGTCATTAATTGCCGGACGATACGGCCGCGGCCGGCGCCAAGGGCAAGGCGAGTCGCGATCTCTCGTTGGCGTGTTGTGGCCCGCGCCAACAGCAAGCTCCCTAAATTGGCGCAGGCTATCAGCAGAACCACGGCCACCACGCCCATGAGGATACGCAAGGGAAGGGAAAAGGTGTCACGCAACCCGGACCCGCCCTGGCCGCCGGGTTCCACGGCAATGGATTCAAGGAAGCCGCCCCGCGACACGCTATCCCGGAGCTGCGGTAGCAGAAGGCTCAAGTCCGCGCTTGCCTGCCGCGCTTGAACTCCAGGATTCAGGCGTCCCATCAGATTGAGCCATGTGAAGCCGGGCGCGTTCCTGAGCGCCTCAGGCATCAAGGTCATCGTTGCCCAGATGTCCGTCGATTCGCCGACGGTCTCGCCAAAGAACTCGGGTGTCGTAACACCGACGATGATGAAGGGCAAGCCGTCCAGGTCGATCTGTTTCCCAACCGCCGCGGGAGCGCCGGCGAAGCTCTGCCTCCAGAAGCGATCGCTGATGACCGCGACCTGCAGGTTTTCGTCCTCATCGCTGAACACGCGGCCAAGCGCAGGTTGAACGCCGAGCACGGAAAAATAACTGGTGGAGACAATCTTCCGCTGCGCGATTTGCGCTTCAGCACCAAGTCCAACGTTGATGGCCTGGAGACTGGACGCCGCGAGTAAGCCGGAGAGCGTATGATTTCCGTCGCGCAGGGTCCGATAGTCCGGGTAGCCAAAGTCGCCGACCCTGTCGTTTCGCGAAAACGAAGCGAGCGCCACCAGGCTCTCGGGATGGCTAACGGGAAGGGGGTTCAGCACGATCGCATTCATCAGACTGAAGATTGCCGTGTTAGCTCCGATACCGAGTGCGAGGGAAACCACGGCGACGGCGGTGAACGTCGGACTATGGCGAATCGCGCGCGAAGCGTACCGGATATCAGCGCCGAGTTGCTCAAGCCATGTCCAACTCCACACAGCGCGGGCGTCCTCCGCCGCTGTGATCAAGCTTCCTAATTCCTTTCGCGCCCCTTCTGTTTGCGCGATAGCCGCGAGCGACTCGACTCTTCTGCCATGTCCCTTTCGAGAGCCCGCCGGTGAGAAGGCACCAGATACTTGAGTTTGCGGAAGATGCTCATGACTTACCCCCCTCGGGAATCGGTCCCATGATCTGTCCCACGGCCAACACGATATCGTTCCATTTCGAACGTTCCCGGTTGAGTTGCTTGCGTCCCTCGGGGGTGAGCCGATAGTACTTCGCGCGCCGGTTGTGCTCGGAGATCTCCCACTTGGCGAGAACCCAGCCTTTTGCTTCGAGGCGCTTCAACGCAGGGTAGAGCGAACCGAACTCGACGTCGATCGCCGAACTCGAATTGCTGCGAATGGCCTTGGCAATCCCATAGCCGTGCAGCGGCGCCAATAGCAGTGTTTTTAGCACGAGCATGTCTAGCATTCCTTGAAGAAGATCCATATGGAGACAGTCTATATGAAGAACGGCGTAATAACAAGTCCTTTGGGAAAGTGCGCGCATGTGTGGGCGGATCTTTACTGACGAGGTATCGGCGGAGCAATGCATGTTAGGACGAGAATAGCCTGTATCCAACGACTCGTATGAGTCCGGTTTCGCAGGCGAGGCCTCGGCTTAAGAAGCCGAGCGCTGTCCTCGTGATGAATGCCGCAGCGGGTTATCAATAGCCACATAGACGAAGTAAGGCATGTCGCTGAAGTGCACCGGCCTGAACTCCAATCGTGGGCGGTTGACGCGCCAACCGGAAGTTGGGCGAAGGCGTTCCAGTTGACGGGAAACGGGCATCCCGCCTACTTGCCGTCATCGATCGCTGAGGGTAAGGTAGAATTGGGAGTGTTGGGAATCGACAAATGTCCAATCACCGCGCAATTCTCCTGCTCTTGCTGGCTTCCGCGTTTGTAAGAGCGCAAGAAATCAAGTACGTTGACCTTTCCCTGGTTTCTCAACGTACGAACCTCCGTTATCCTCCCGCGCCGCCTCCCGATTGCAAGGACGGTGTCTGTACTGGCGGTGGATTCGGCGGCGGAAGCGTCGCCTGTGGCGCCGCTGACCAGCGCGACCCGCATGCGCTCGGGGTCTTCCTGCTGCGTGTCACTCCCAACGACATCGATCCAGCGGTTCCGTTCGAGGCCGAGTTCCGTGTTCTCAATACCGGACTGGCTTCCATCCCGTTACCAGTTTCGCCGCACTTGTCCGACCTTCAGCCCAACGATGAGGCTGTTGCGTTTAGCTATCTCAGTCTGGCTTTGGTTATCCAGGCCCGGAGTGACCAGCCAGCGACGGACGGATTCTCTGTCGGCTCCGTTGACTTATACGGATCCCCGGATCACGAAGGCACTCTGCTCGTGCTCAGACCTGGGGAATGGATCCGCGTCAAAGCGAACGTGAAGCTCTGCCCGGGCGAAAGGAGGCCCGCTGAGGGCGGCTTAGCCCGCCTTCTGGGCAGCTTTTCGTTGCAGAGGATTACGTTCCGCCCACATCCAGGCGGTAGCGTCACCGAAACAGTGAACCTATACCCAAATGTCACGGCAACTCCACCAGTAGCCGTGCATCTGCTTCCTTCGGCTGCCTCCGACCAAGCGAAGCAGTAGAACTTAGGACTGCCGCATGCGTCGGGGGAACTACGGGGACATCCTGAGAGTTTGTCGGAGCTAGATTTGGCGGACGAGGAATCAACAAGCTACAAAAACTTCCACGCGGTCCTCCGTAGTTCCCCCCGTAGTTCCGCACCGCAGTCCCCGCAGTTCCCAGTCGAAAAGTCACTTGTCCGGTTTGCCGACTTAGGGCACGTGGAAAGAAATCAAGAGCCAGACCGTTGTCGGAGCTGTGGTCCTAATCCTTCCCCGGCGCTTTCACGATCTCTTCAACGGCGCGGCGAAACGATCGCGGGTCGATCGCAGGATATCGATAGAGCTGCGGTTCAATCTCATCGAAAACCTGCAACAGTCGTTCCGGTTGAACGAGCCCTCGCGCCAGCATCTCGCGGATATCGTTCAAGTCGCGGGAGTGCCGCCGCTCCATCTTGGCCAGACATTGAGCGTAAAAATCGTAATGATAAAAGGACACGCGGCCGCCGGTTCCCACGAAGAGACTGCGGCTCTCCCAACCCGAAAGCTCTGGAATGAAATCGCCGGGGGAGGCGAGTTCGACGCTGATCTCCAAATCTTCCTTGAGTCTGGGAATCGCTCTGAGGATCGCGTCGTGTTCCGGGACCATCTTCATGTTAACAGCGATGGTCGTGGCGCGCCATCCGATCAGTACGGCACTCGCTCCGCCGGTGAAATACACCCTCAGATATTCCCGGGCGGCCTCACCGAGAGATTGCATGAAGCGCTGCAGCCGCGCGGCGTCGGTTAACTGGCGCACTCGGCCGCCCGCTCAAAGCTGGTGAGAGTTCGGATCAAAGCGTTGTAACGTGAATGCGCACTATCCGGATCCGACTCTTGGAGTTTCCGGTAGAGATGGGTCTCGGGCGAAGCGATCGTCCGTTCGGGGATCGCAAGGCCCAAGCGGCGAAGCCGGAAAGCTCCGACCGACACCAGGAGCGCGGGAATCGTCTCCGCGCCTTCCTGAAGATCCGCAATTCCGCGTTCGATCAGCTCGGAACCAGGGTAGGCCCGTGTGGTCATTTCCTAAGTATAGCGCTCCGGCGGTTCATTGTGGTTTAATGCTGGACCGGCGGGTGCGCGACATGAAAGTGGATGAACGAGCATCCCTGAGCAAATCCAGAGGTTCTGAAAGTACTGGATACGTACAGAGGAATGCGGCCTTTTCAGCCTGCCAATGCCAGCGCAAGAACGATAGCCCCACGGGAGGCGCAGTTTAGCCGCTCCTGGGGTCAAGAGCAAAAGCAACCCTGCGAAGGCAGGCGGTAGAGTATTAGCCCCAGGCGAGGCGTAGTTCAGCCGAGCCTGGGGTTGTCGGCGCCATGAAATTGAGCCTGCGTAGCTGGCGACAGAGGCGGTGGTTCAGGTCTCTGTCGCCAGCTTATAGTAACTCCGGACGGATCAGATGAATGATTCCAGGACATCTGGGAAGGGCAGCAGGGGAATGGGGTGCGGGGCAAGGGGACGGCGTTTGAGTCCCCTTGCCCTGCTCAGCAAGGGAGAGAAGCAATTGCCGTGATCTGGTATCGATCAGTTCGGGTGGGCGCAGAATAAAGGTGCAGGCCTCCCGCGGCTACGAGTTTCGCCAGCAAACACTAGATGTTTTTGCGTAGACCCTCGAGCCGCGGGAGTCGCTTCGTTTCCAGAACGACATCTCTCCGACGAATTCTGGAACGATCCAAGAATACTATAAGCCTTTCGCGGAAACGGGGCGCCTGCAAAAAACAAATCCTGGAGGTTGCCATGAATTCCGAAATCGAGAACGTTGTTCCTGAACCCCACTTTGTGGCCTTGGCGGCCATCGATTGGGGTGATGAAAAACACAGTTGGGCGGCGCAGGCCGCCGATTCCCCGCGGATCGAGCGCGGCGAGATGGAACAAAGCCCGGAGGCCATCGACGAATGGGTTGCCCAGTTGCGAACCCGCTACGGGGAAGGCCCCCTGGCCATCGCTTTGGAGCAAAGCCGCGGCGCCTTGGCCGGCCTGCTGCGCAAGTATGCGCATCTGTACTTGTATCCGATCCACTCGGGGTCGGCGGCCAACTTCCGCGCGGCGCTGTACCCGTCCGGAAACAAGAACGATCCGCTGGACGCGGACCTGCTGTTGGAGCTGCTGGTCCATCACCGCGCGCGCCTGCGCCGGCTGAGTCCGGATAGCGAGGCCACCCGCCGCCTGCAGCAGTTGGTGGAAGCTCGCCGCAAACTGGTCAATCAAAAGACAGCCCAGAGCAATCGTCTCACGGCGCAGTTGAAGATTTACTTCCCACAGGCCCTGACCTGGTTCGAGGACGCCGATTCTCCGACTCTGGCAGCCCTGCTGGCACGCTGGCCGACGTTGCAGGCTCTGCAAAAAGCTCGGCCCAACACCTTGCGGACCTTCTTGCGGAAGCATCATTGTCGCCGGACGGAATGGATCGAGCAATTCCCCCAGGAGATCGCCCAGGCGGTCGCGGCGCTGCGCGATCCTGCGGTGCAGGAGCCGGCGGTGGCTTGGGTGCGGGTCCTGCTGGAGTTGTTGCGCACCCTGCGGCAAGGCATTGCCCGCTTCGATCAACTGATCGCCACGGTGGCCCAAGAGCATCCCGACTTTTTCATTTTCGATTCCTTGCCGGGCGCCGGGGAGGTGCTGGCACCGCGAGTTCTGGCGGCTTTCGGCTCGCAGCGGGAACGCTACGCCACGGCGGTGGAGATGCAACAGTACAGCGGCATCGCTCCGGTGACGGAGAGCAGCGGCAAGAGCCGCTGGGTTCACTTCCGCTGGGCCTGTCCGAAGTTCCTGCGACAAAGCTTTCAAGAATGGGCGGCCCATTCCCTGGAGAAGTCGGCTTGGGCGCGCGCCTACTACGAGCAGCAACGGGGCCGCGGTTCCGGCCACCAGGCCGCGGTGCGAGCCCTGGCCTTCAAGTGGATCCGTATCGTCTTCCGCTGTTGGAAGGATCACGTCCCCTATGACGAATCGCGTTACCTGGAAGCATTGCGGAAGCGTGGTTCGCCGTTGATTCGGGCGATCGATGCCGCGTCGTCAACGGCATCCGCGTAAGTTTTTACTTGACAGAACCACTCAGACGTCTACGCAGGCTCGCTTTCTCGATTCCTAACTCCAGGCTCGGGAACTGCGCCTCGCCTGGGGCTAATACTCTACCGCCTGCCTTCGCAGGCTTAGCGCCAGTCTCGGCGAAGGAGGACACTTCTCCCCACTTTAATGTCGTACACCCTGGACCGGCGCCGAGCGGAGCAACGACTTCGTGGGGTCCGATGCGCGATCCTGGGGTCAACGGCATGAATCATGATTCTGCCACGCAGGGACCCACCGGAAGCACAGAAAAGCGAACAGAGGGCAGAAGGCTACGGCGAAGACAGTTCACTTGGACGTATCACAGGCTACTCGGAAACAAGAGCCGCGCCTGGCGAGCGAATGGTGGCAGAACGGCAACCATTCGGCCTCGTCTCTTCCCGCAGCCTATGCCAGTATCGAAATGTAGAAACTCCAGGGACAGGCGGGACGCCTGTCCTACTTCACGTCGATCGCCGGTCCCATGCGCACACTGAACTTGCTGTTGCCGTGAGGGAAATAGAATCGCAGGCGGTAGTTTCCGGGCGGCGCTTGAATCGGCGCGCCAACCAGCGGAACCGGACCGAAGACGCGCTTTCCCGTTTCTTCCGACCATAAATCGAACTGCGTCGCCGCTCCGCCGGCTGCCGATCTTACCCTGAGATCGAGCACAGCTCCCCGCCGCACCGTTCTTGGCGTCGGCGTCAGGAGGTAAGCGACCGCGCTGGCGAAGTTTTGCGTCGCGCGGATCTCCGGCCCCTCCATCGCCACGCCCACGCCCAGATGCGTGAACTCGCGGTTCAGAATATTGGCGCGATGCCCCGCGCTGGCCATCCAATCGGCGACAATTTGCGCCGCCGCCGCTGCCGGTGAGTAGCCGGACCCGGCCCACACGTTCTCGCCGCCCTCGCCGATCAGTTGACGGTGGGCGCGAGCCATGCGATCGCCGGGACCGTCGCCGTCGGGATTGGTGTGATCGAAAAACTTGCGCCGCAGCATGTCGGCGCTGTGTGCGTGGGCGATGCCATTCAGTACTTCGTCCGGTTGCAACGCCGGGAGTCCGTGCCGGGCGCGTTCGGAGTTGGTGAGCGCAAAGACGGCGCGCTCCACCTGCGGCAATGCGGTCGGCGGCGGGGCCAGCCAAAGCAACGCGCCCAGCAAAAAGTTCATACTTCGAAGCTACCGCGATTCCCGCCGCATGGCAAGGAACGGGAGGCCCGTGCCGTCGGTTTAGCGCCACGGCGCGGCGACGCGGCGCGAGCAGTGATAATATACGGCTATGTCGTCGATGCCACATGCCTTCATAACTCCCGAAGAGTACCTGGACGCCGAACGCAAGGCGGAATACCGCAGCGAGTACCTGGATGGCCAGGTATACGCCATGGCCGGCACTAGTCGCCCGCATGGCCGGATCGCGGTGAACATCGCTCGCCGTCTGGACGAGCAACTCGACGCTGGCCCCTGCGAGGTTTTTGTCGCGGACTTCAAGGTGCGCGTCGCAACACCTGGGCCATATTTTTATCCCGACATTGTAGTCGTCTGTGGGGAGCCGCAGATGCAGGATAGACATGACGACGTTATACTGAATTCCAAGGTCGTGATCGAGATCCTCTCTCCTTCGACCGAATCCTACGATCGCGGGAAGAAATTTCAGGCCTATGCTTGTCAGGAATCGTTGGCCGAGTACGTGCTCGTAGCTCAGGACCACATTCAGGTAGACCATTATTCGCGACAACCAAACGGCCACTGGGACTTTACCTCGATCGGCGACGCGGACGGAGTGGTCGAGCTTCCTTCTATTGGAGCGAGCCTGAAGGTGGCCGATATATATCACCGCGTGAAGTTCGAGGCCTAGGGTTTTTTTCGTGTGCTTCCGGCTTTTCTCCCGTGTCCTTCCGTGTTCCAAAGAATCCTAACCCCCCTCGCCCAACAACTCCAGAAACCTCTCCGCCGCCAGGCTCAACTGCCGCGCCTTCCGCCGCACGATGCCCAACGGCCGCCGCAGATCGACGGTCATGGGAATGGCGCGCAGCCGGCCCAGGTGCACGTCTTCTTCCAAGACGCGCTCCGGAAGGATGCCGATGTGCTTGCCGAGCGCGATCACTTCCTTGACCATTGGGATGTTGTCCAAATGCACGGTCACGTTTACGGCCGTGCCGTGGGCGCGCAGGAAACGATCGATTTGACGGCGGATGGGCAGGTCGGCGTCGAAGGCGGCGAAGTCCAGGCCGCTGAGGTCTCGCGGGCGCAAGCGTTTCTTGCGCGCCAGCGAATGCGACAGTCCCACCGCCACCACCATGCGTTCCGATAGCCACGGCGTCACCGCTAAATCGCGCGCCGCTTGCGGATAGCTGACCAGGCCGATCTCGGCCTGGTCCTGGCGCACCGCCTGGTAAACCTTTTCGGGACGTAAATATTCCACTTCCACGCGCGCCTGGGGATAGCGCGAGGAAAACTCCGCTTCCATCTTGCTCATGCCGGCGATCCCCACCGAATAAATCGCCGCCACCCGAACCACGCCCTGAACCGTTCCCTTGGTGGCATCGAGCGCCTTCCGGAAAGCCTGGTGGCGCGCCAGCACGTCCCGCGACATTTCGTAGTAGAGCCGCCCGGCGGGCGTGAGCGTGAAGGGGCGCGTGGAGCGATCCAGCAGCGCGGCGCGGAAACCGCGTTCCAGTTCCCGCAAATGCTGGCTGGCCGCCGATTGCGTAATCTGGTTGCGCTGGGCGCCCAGGCTCACGCTCGTCAGGTCCACAATGTCGCAGAAAAGACGGAGATGGTCGAACGCGTCGGGCATGATTCCAAGGATAGGGCCGCGGGCACTCCCGCGACGGCTTTCTCTAGTATAAGCCAATCTAATGCCGTCCATCAATAATAGTCATTTGCCTTATGCTGATCGCCGGCGATAAGCTCGCGTGATATGAGTGAGGAACACTACGCTCCCGCATTCTCTCGTCTGTCACCCGGGTTGCCCCAGGGGCTTCCCCCGGAGCAGGGCTTGTACCGGCCCGAGTTGGAGCGCGACGCCTGTGGTATCGGCTTGGTCGCCTCCATCAAGGGCGAACGGTCGCACGGGATTATCCGCAAAGGCATCCAGGTGCTGGAGAACCTGACCCATCGCGGCGCCTGCGGCTGCGATCCCGAAACCGGCGACGGCGCGGGCATCTCCATCCAGGTTCCGCACCGCTTCTTCGCGCGGGAATGCGCGCGCCTGGGATTCACGCTGCCGGCCGAAGGCGAATACGGCGTGGGAATGGTCTTTCTGCCCGTGGAACGGCAGCCTCGTCTGGCCTGCGAAGGGGTGCTGGAAGAAATCGCCACGCAAGAAGGACTCACCGTATTAGGTTGGCGCGATACGCCGGTCACCGCCAATGCCATTGGACGTTTGGCCCGCGCCTCGCAACCGTACATCCAGCAGATTTTCCTGCGCGCCGGCCAAGGAATGTCGCAGGACCAGTTGGAGCGCAAGCTCTACGTGGTGCGCAAACGCGCCGAGCGCGAGATCGGACAGTCGGACATCAAGGACAAAGCGTTTTTCTATGTTCCGTCCATGTCCTCCCGCGTCATCGTGTATAAAGGATTGCTGCTGGCCCCGCAAATCACGCAGTTCTACCGCGAACTGAGCGATAGCGACGTGGAAAGCGCGCTGTGCCTGGTTCACCAGCGTTTTTCCACCAACACGTTTCCCACTTGGCAACTGGCCCATCCCTATCGCTATATTTGCCACAACGGCGAGATCAACACCGTGCGCGGCAACGTGAGCTGGATGAGCGCGCGCGAAAAAGTTCTGGCTTCGCCGCTGTTCGGCGAGGACATAAAGAAAGTTTTCCCCACCTGCACGCCCGGCGGCAGCGACTCCGCCATGCTCGACAACGCCGTGGAACTGTTGATGATGGCGGGGCGCGAACTGCCGCACGCCATGGCCATGCTGATTCCCGAGGCTTGGGACGGCGATCCCACCATGGATCCGGAGCGCAAGGCGTTCTACGAATATCACGCCTCGCTGATGGAACCGTGGGACGGACCCGCGGCCATCGCCTTCACCGACGGCCGCTGGATCGGCGCAACGCTGGACCGCAACGGGCTTCGTCCGGCTCGCTACTTAGTTACCCATGATGGCCTGCTGGTGATGGCCTCGGAAACCGGCGTGCTTCCCGTGAAGCCGGAAGACGTGCGTTACAAAGGACGCTTACAACCCGGCCGCATGTTGCTGGTGGACACGCAGGAAGGCCGCTTTGTATCGGACTCGGAAATGAAATCGCGCCTGGCCATGCGCAAACCTTACGCCACCTGGTTGCACGACAATCAAGTGACCATCGATCAACTCCCCGATCCGCACCGCTTCCATGCCACGGATTTCGACACGCTTTTGGAACGCCAGCGTGCCTTCGGATACACCGACGAAGACCTCCGCCTGATTCTGGCGCCGATGGCCGTGAACGGCGAAGAGCCGGTCGGCTCCATGGGCACGGACACTCCGCTGGCCTGCCTCTCCGATCAACCGCAGCCGCTGTTCCATTATTTCAAGCAGCTTTTCGCGCAGGTTACCAATCCCGCGATCGATCCCATCCGCGAAGAACTGGTGATGTCGCTGACCAGCTACATCGGTACCGAGCGCAACATTCTGGATGAAACGCCGCAGCACTGTCACACGCTGAAGCTGACGTCGCCCATCGTCACCAACTTCGATCTTGAGAAACTGCGCCGCGTATCGCGGGGCGATTGGCTGGCTTCGACGCTGTCCACGCTGTTCCGTGTGGATGGCGGCGAAAAGGAATTGGAGCGCGCCGTTGACGGCCTGTGCCGCCGCGCCTCGCTGGCCATCAAGTCCGGTTACACGCTGCTGATTCTTTCGGATCGCGGCCTGGACCCCGAGTACGCGGCGATTCCCAGCCTGCTGGCGCTGAGCGCGGTGCATCATCACCTGCTGCGCGAAGGCAGCCGCACGCAAGTGGCGCTGATTGTGGAGAGCGGCGAGCCGCGCGAGGTGATGCACTATTCCCTGCTGATCGGCTACGGCGCCAGCGCCGTGAATCCCTACCTGGCGATTGAGAGCCTGGAAGACATGAGCCGCAAAGGCCTTTTCGGCGACGTGGAGTTCGACGTTGCCCTCAAGCATTACAAGAAGGCCGTCAACAAAGGCCTGTTGAAAGTTTTTTCCAAAATGGGCATCTCTACGCTGCAAAGCTATCGCGGCGCGCAATGCTTCGAGGCCATCGGACTGAACCGTTCCCTGGTGGACAAATATTTTACCGGCACCGCGTCGCGTGTGGAAGGCGTCGGCCTGGAGGTGCTGGCCGAGGAAGCCCGCCGCAAGCACGCCCACGCCTTCCGGCCGATGACGGAGTCCGCTACCGAACTGGCGGTGGGCGGGAACTATCAATACCGCGTGCGCGGCGAGCATCATTTGCTGAATCCGATGACGGTGAGCAAGCTGCAACACGCCGTGCGGCAGTCGAGCTTCGCGACGTTCCGGGAATACACGCAGTTGGTCAACGACCAGAGCCGCAAGCTATGTACGCTGCGCGGCCTGATGGAGTTTAAGAAAACGCGTAAGCCCGTACCGCTGGAGAGCGTGGAGCCGGCCAACGAAATTGTCAAGCGCTTCGCCACGGGCGCGATGTCCTACGGGTCCATCAGCAAAGAGGCGCACGAAACGTTGGCCATCGCCATGAACCGCATCGGTGGCAAATCCAACACCGGCGAGGGCGGCGAAGACGAAGCGCGTTACAAGAAAGACGCCAACGGCGATTGGCGGCGCAGCGCCATCAAGCAAGTGGCCTCGGCGCGTTTCGGCGTGACCACCAATTATCTGGTGAACGCCGACGACTTACAAATCAAGATCGCGCAAGGCGCGAAACCGGGAGAAGGCGGGCAGCTTCCCGGACACAAAGTGGACGCGGAAATCGCCCGCGTACGCCACTCCATACCGGGCGTCGGGCTGATTTCGCCGCCGCCGCATCACGATATTTATTCGATCGAGGATCTGGCGCAGTTGATCTACGATCTGAAGAACGTCAACCCGAAGGCGCGCATCCACGTGAAACTGGTGGCCGAGGTCGGCGTGGGGATTGTCGCGGCCGGCGTGGCCAAGGCTCACGCCGACGTGGTGCTGATCAGCGGTCACGACGGCGGCACCGGCGCGTCGCCGCTCACATCCATCAAGCACGCCGGTATTCCCTGGGAACTGGGATTGGCGGAAACGCAGCAAGTGCTGGTGATGAACGATCTGCGCAGCCGCATCCGCGTGCAGACCGACGGTAAACTCGCCACCGGCCGCGACGTGGCGATTGCCGCGTTGTTGGGCGCGGAAGAATTTGGCTTTTCCACCGCGCCGCTGGTGACTCAGGGTTGCATCATGATGCGCAAGTGCCATCTCAACACTTGTCCCGTGGGCATCGCCACGCAGGACCCGGTGTTGCGCGCCAAGTTCAGCGGCGCGCCGGAATACGCCATTAACTTTTTTTTCTACATCGCCGAGGAGCTGCGCGAGATCATGGCGCAACTCGGCTTCCGCAACATGGACGAGATGGTCGGCCGCGTGGACATGCTGGAGATGCGCCCGGCCCTGGAGCACTGGAAAGCCAAGGGTCTGGACTTCAGCCAGATCCTGCATCATCCCGAAGCTCCGAAGCGCGTCGGCCGCCGCTGCATGCAGGCGCAAGATCACGGTTTGGAGCAGGCTCTCGATCACCAGTTGATCGAAGTGACCAAGGAGGCGCTGGAGACCAAGACGCCGGTGGAAATCCGCCTGCCCATTCGCAACGTTCACCGCACGGTCGGCACGATGCTATCGGGCGAAATCGCCCGTCGTTACGGATCGGAGGGTTTGCCCGACGATACGTTCAAATTCCACTTCACGGGATCGGCGGGACAAAGTTTTGGCGCTTTTCTGGCCAAGGGCGTCACGCTGACGTTGGAAGGCGACGCCAACGATTATTGTGGCAAGGGACTGAGCGGCGGCAAGCTGATCGTCTATCCACCGAAAGGCTCGACCTTCGTGCCCGAGGAAAACATTTTGATCGGCAACGTTTCGCTCTACGGCGCGACATCCGGCGAAGCTTATTTTAACGGCATGGCCGGGGAGCGTTTCGCGGTGCGCAACTCCGGCGCAACAGCGGTGGTGGAAAGTGTCGGCGACCACGGCTGCGAGTACATGACCAAGGGATTGGTCGTGGTGCTGGGGAGTACGGGACGCAACTTCGCGGCGGGTATGACCGGGGGCATCGCGTACGTTTTCGATGAGACGGGAGAATTTTCGAACGTGATGTGTAACCGCAATGGCGTGGACCTGGAGCCGATGAGCGGCATCGCCGATTTCAAGATTCTCACCGAGCTGATTTCCAAGCACGCCGAGTACACCGGCAGCCCGCGGGCCCAATGGATCCTGGAGAATTGCGCCACGCTGCTGGCGAAATTCGTGAAGGTTTTCCCGCACGAATACAAGCGCGTGCTGGGCGTTCCGCGCAGTAAGGCGGAACCGCAAAAGGTGATTATGAGCATTCCGCTGCCTGTTTCCAGGTCGCGCGTGGCCAATGCGCCGGAGGTGATGCATGGGTAGTTTTTGGAGTGCGGTAGCTTGCTACCGCTTTTCCGCGCCGAAGCTTGCTTCGGCTGCCGCCGTTAGCCCGAAAGGGGCGGGTTGTGTCAGCCCAGGCCAACGGCCTGGGTTTCGAGGATCGGATCATGAAGCCCTGAAGGGGCGCTCTAAGAACGCCGCAACCTGCCGCCAGGATGGTCAGGTATTAGGACGCCCCTTCAGGGCTTCCGATCTAACAGACAATCAACCCAGGCCGTTGGCCTGGGCTGATATAGGCCGCCCCTTCGGGGCTAGCGCAGCCGCGGCACTTCATGCAGCCGCAGCACTCCATACGGAGCGTAAGAAACATGGGTAAAGTAACCGGCTTCCTGGAGTACACGCGCGAATTGCCGCAACGGCGTCCAGTAGACGAGCGCGTGAAAGACTACTTCGAGATCTATCAGCCGTTCCCGGAAGAAAAGGTGCAAGTACAAGGCGCGCGCTGCATGGATTGCGGCGTGCCGTTTTGTCACACCGGTTGTCCGGTCAACAACATCATTCCCGATTGGAACGACATGGCCTTCCGCGGCCAGTGGCAGAAGGCCGTGCGCACGCTGCACTCCACCAACAATTTTCCGGAATTCACCGGACGCATTTGTCCCGCGCCCTGCGAAGCGGCCTGCGTGCTAGGCATCAGCGAGCCGCCGGTGGCCATTAAGCTGGTCGAGAAAACAGTGATCGAGCACGCCTTCGAGCAAGGCTGGATCCGTCCCGAGCCGCCGCCGCTGCGCAGCGGCAAGCGCGTCGCCGTGGTGGGTTCGGGACCGTCGGGCCTGGCCGCGGCGCAACAGTTGAATCGGGCCGGCCATCTGGTGACGGTGTTCGAAAAGAACGATCGCATTGGCGGATTGCTGCGGTACGGCATCCCCGATTTCAAACTGGAAAAGTGCGTCGTGGACCGCCGCCTGGAACAAATGACCGCCGAAGGCGTGACGTTCCAGACGCGCGCGCACGTCGGTGGCAACGTCCCGGCGGAGGATTTGCGCAAGGAGTTCGACGCGATTCTGCTGGCCGGCGGCGCGGAGCAACCGCGCGATCTGCCGGTTCCCGGCCGCGAGTTGGCGGGCGTCCATTTCGCGATGGAGTTCCTTCCGCAGCAAAACAAGCGGATCGCGGGCGATTCGCTTGGAGAAAAACATTTTGGCGACGGGCAAACGTGTGGTGATCCTGGGCGGCGGCGACACCGGAGCGGATTGCCTGGGCACCAGTCACCGGCAAGGCGCGGCCAGCGTGCATCAATTCGAGATCATGCCGCAACCCCCGGACATGCGGGCTTCCTCAACGCCGTGGCCGCTCTGGCCGTTGCAGATGCGCACGGAAAGCTCGCACGAAGAAGGCGGCGTGCGCGACTGGGCGGTGTCCACGGTGCGCTTCGACGGGGAACGGAAAGGTCGTAGCGGCTGAACGCCATCGCGCGTGGGTCCGCCGCCGAAGTTCGAAGCCGATCCCCGGCACGGAATTCGCGGTCGAGGCGGATTTAGTATTGTTCGCGCTGGGCTTTCTCGGTCCCGTGCGCAAAGGAATGCTGGAACACTTTGGCGTGAAACTGGACGGACGCGGCAACGTTGAAACGGACGAGAACTCCATGACCTCGATCCCCGGCGTGTTCGCGGCCGGCGACATGCGCCGCGGACAATCGTTGGTGGTGTGGGCGATCGCGGAAGGGCGCCGCGCGGCGGCGGGGGTGGATCGGTATTTGGCGACTTGAAAGGGTTGTAATTATGAACTAAAATGTAGTTGGTAATTATGACTCAAGTTTGGCTCAAGCTCAAGCAGGCCAGCACGGTCCTCGGCGTTCCGCCCAAGGACCTCCAGAACTTCATTCAGCTTGGAGTCTTGAGGCCCAAGAGGAAGGCCGACTGCTACTGGTTCAACCCCGATCTGCTGCTGCAAGCGAAGGTAGCCTGGCACCTGAAGGAATCTCTGGGAGTCTCCACCAAGTTCCTCACCCGTATTATCGAGGGCCTGCCAAGCGAGCGCGCCAACGTCTTGGTCACCTCCCGCTTGGCTCCGGGTTCGGCCGCGATCGAGATCCGGATTCCGGTGGCGCGCTTGAACGCCGAGATCGAACGGCAACTGCCCTTGGCCGAAGTGGCTCGCGATTTGCCAAGGGGCCGGAAGCGCCCCGGATGGAAGCGGGAGTTTCTCAAGTCCCTGGAGGACGCCGCCAGCGATGTTGGCGATCTTCGGCAGGACGATATCCTGCGCGCGATCCGCGACTACCGAAAGGCTCGAAAGATCGCACCGGAGATCCGCGTTGTCACGGAAACGCAAGCAAAAACTGCCTAGAGGCGTCGTGGATACCTCGACGCTGGTTGCGGGCATCGCCGGCTTCAAGTCCGGCAGGGCGCCCGCCAACCCCAGTGCGCGACTGCTCCGGGATTGGATCGAGCGCGGGCATTTCGTCTGGCTCGTGACGGAGGAAATCCTCGACGAGTACAAAGCGATCCTGGCACGAAAGGGCGTCCGGCGCCCTTTGATCGGCAAGATCGTCAACTTGCTTCGCGAGGAGGCTGAGGTTGTTCGGGTGCGCCGTGGCCGCGAGTGGTCCCCGGACCCTGCCGACGACCCATTCTGCGCATGCGCGGAAGCCGGAACTGCCGATTTTATCGTGACGCTCAACCGGAAGGACTTCCCACAGGACCGCCTGCGGAGCACGGGTGATCCTTCCAGGCGACCCACTGCCCGTTGGGGCAAGAAGATAACGGCCTTCTCGCGCCCGACTCTGGACGGTGACCTACCCAAGGAATTGGCGGATTCCGCTCATGGTTTGCCGAGTTCGATGCGGACGCCTGGGACCGGCAAATGGAAGAAGGGTTGCCGCGGGCCGCGCGGATCGATCCCCTGCCGGCGTTATGGCACAGCGATTTTGTAGATCCCCCAAGTGTGGTCCCGGTCGCGGGCAAACGCAATCCAGCGGCCGTCCGGAGACCACGAGGGCTGCTGGTCGAACTGGCGGCGTCCGGTGATACGCGTTTGGCCGGAGCCGTCGGCGTTCATCACGAAGATGCCAAAGCCAAAGCCGTCGCGATCGCTGTTGAAGGCGACGCGAGTTCCGTCGCGGCTGGTGGCCGGTATTCCGTTGCCGCGGCCATTTTTCGTCACGTCGACCAGATTGCCGCCGGCCGCATCCATGCTGTAAATCTCGCGAGCGTCTCCTCCGGTGCGGGCAAACAGGATGCCCTTCCCGTCCGCCCGCCAACTACATTCCCCGCCTGCCGCCAAGCGCCGCGACGGTCCACCCGCCGCGGGCTGCCACCCAAATCTCGGAGGAGCGATCGAAGCATATACTCTTTCCGTCAGGCGACCAACTCGGATTTTGGTCGTCGAGTCCTTCGCTCACCGGGTGCGGATCGGAGCCATCGGCGTTCATCGTGTAAACGCCGGACTTCCCGCCGCGGTCGCTGGTAAAAGCGACTTTCGTTCCGTCCCAAGACCAAGCCGGGTGATGATCGCCGGCCGGGCTGTGCGTCAGGTTCCGCACCCGGCCGCCATCCGGGTCCATCAGGAAGATGTTGGGTTTGCCTTCGCGATTGCTCTCGAAGGCGATCCATTTCCCGTCCGGCGACCAGGCGGGCCCGATATTGTTGGCCAGATCGTTGGTCAGACGGATGGCGCCGTCCGGCGTATCCGGCAAGCGCAGGCGATAGATCTCCGCCGTGTCATCGCGCTCGCTCTCGAAGACCAGGCTGCGGCCGTCGGGCCACCACGCCGCTTCGTCGTCGTCGAACTTAGCGTCTGTGATGCGGCGTTGCAAAGTGCCGTCGGCTTCCATCACGTAGAGGGCCTCGTGGCCATCGCGATTACTGTCGAAGGCGATGCGGCCGTCGCGAAACCAGGTGGGCAGGCGATTGTCGCCACGGCCAGCGGCTAGTACAACCCGGTCTGTTGCGTCGAGGCGCATGGAATGAATCTCCAGATGCGGAGATCCCGCGCTGGTGAAGGCGATCCGCGTTCCGTCGGGCGACCATGTGGGATCGGCGCAAAAGTGGCGATCAAAGGTCAGGCGGCGCGGCTGAGCGCCGCTGGTCGGCGCATCGCTGGGGATTACAAATATCTCGTTATGACCCTCGAAACTTCGCGCATACGCGAGCATCTTTCCATCGGGCGACCACGCGGCTCGTGCTCCAGGCGTAACGGGCGCAGGATGACCGCCGTCGGCGTCTACAGTGAAAATCTCGATGGTCCCGCGGCGATCGCTTTGAAAGGCGATCTTGCGCCCATCGGGCGACCACGCCGGGGAGTCGTCGTGGATCTTGGGATTGTTGGTCAGGTTCCGCGGATTGCCGCCATCGGCATCCATGATGTAGATCTGTCCCCGTCCCCCGTCGCGATTACTGACGAAGACCACGTAGCGCCCGTCGGGTGAAACATCGGGTTGGGTGTTGCTCCCGGTGTGACTGGTGAGCCGGACCAGAGCCGGTTCCGGAACCGCGGAACGTCGCGCCATCCGCAAACCTATGACCGCCGCCACCGTGATGACGATCAGCAAAGCCCATGCTCGCCATGTCCGCTTTGGCAAAGCTCGGCGCAATGCCGAGCCCCTTGGGGCAATAGGAGGCACGACGGTAGTAGCAACGGGTTGCGGCTGTGTGTCCGGCTGGGCGGTCGCCTCCCGCACTTCAGCGATGAAGCGATAGCCACGTTTGGGCAACGTCTCGATAAACCGCTTGCTGCGCTCCTCGTTCAGAGCCTTTCGGAGTATGTGGATATTGAAGGTAAGATTGCCCTCCTCCACGAAGGTGTCCTGCCACACCATCCGCATCAGTTCTTCTTTGGTAACCAACTCACCCCGCCTCTCTACAAGAGCCAGTAGTATCTGGAGGGCTTTGGGAGGCAGGGGGATGAGGGAGTCTCCACGGTAAAGGAGCGCTTTGTCGCGGTCCAATCGGAACTCTGCGAATTCCAACGAACCCTTAGATTTGTTCAACATAACCGCCCTAAGAATTTTCTAAGAATAAAAATGACCGCTCTAAAGACAGGCCTAGGCGAATTATGCCAAAGTCGAGGGTCCGAAGCAAGACGCGTCATCCGATTGTGGCTCGTTTTGAAGCGGTCCCAACAAGGTGGACTGGGTCTGAACTCGTGGAACGCGCGTGCTGTAGTGGCCCGTGCCCAGACCATTCTCACCTCCTCCCTGGGCCACTTCTCCGGTGTTAGCGGTAGAAAGGGGTCTCTGTCAAATGGGGTCGATCTCATTCACACGGAAAGCCTTGTGGTTTCTGCTGGTTGTAGTTCTCTGCACGCTGGCTGTACCGGCCCAACCCCCGCCCCTGCCGACGGTGGCGACGGGGACGCAGCCATTCGCCGTGGCGGTGAATCCGGTGACCAACACGATCTACGTCGCGAACAATAGCAGCGGCACGGTCACGGCGATTAACGGCGCCACGGACGCGACGACGACCATCACAGTTGGGACCAATCCCGTGGCGATCGCCGTAAACCCCCAGAGCAACCAAGCCTGGGTGGTCAACAGCGGCAGTAACAACGTCTCGTTGATCAGCAGCAACAACGCTGTGACTGCCGTAGCCGTTGGAAACAATCCCCAGGGCGTGGCCGTGAACCCAGCCGACGGAATGGCCTATGTCACCAACAACTCCGACAACACGGTCAGCGTGATTAACAGCTTTGGCACCGTCGTCGCCACGGTGCCCACGGGAGCGGGGCCTGCGGCGGTGGCGGTCGATCCGGGCAACAATACCGTCTATATCTGCAACCTCAGCGGCAATTCCGTCACGGTGATTGACGGCTCCAACAATACCGTCTTGACCACCATAACCGTGGGAACCTCGCCCCGGGCGGTGGCCGTGGGTCCCGGCGGCTATATTTACGTCGCCAATTTCGGCGACGGTAGCGTCTCCGAATTGTTTGATGGTAACAAGTTTGACGTTTACCTCTCTACTACCGTGAGCGTGGGGTCGAATCCCGTCGCCCTGGTGGTCAACCCGGTGACTGGCTTGGTTTACGTGGCCTGCCGCGGCAGCAACAACGTCGCCGTGATTAACGGGTCCACTGTGACGGCTACCGTGAACACCGGAACCGCGCCCCAGTCCGTCGCGGTGAACGTCACCACCAACCAGATTTACGTCGCCAACTTCTACAGTGCCAACGTCACGGTGATTGACGGCGCCACCAATACCGCCTCGACGCTCAATGCCGGGACCACTCCCTTGGCTCTGGCGGTGAACCCAATCACCAACAAGGCCTATGTCGCCAACGCCAACAGCAACAACGTCACGGTGATTGACGGGGCCAAGTTCTCCATCACACTGGTCAACGCCGGGAGTTTCCCGGGCAGCTTGGATGTGAACCTAGTGACCAACACGATCTACGTAGTCAACGGCGGCGATAACACCGTCTCCGTAATCAATGGCGCCACCAATGCCGTGACGGCCACGGTGCCGACGGGGACGCAGCCTTATGCCCTGGCGGTCAATTCGGTGACCAATAAGGTCTATGTTGCCAACTACAGCAGTAACAACGTCACGGTGATCGACGGCGCCACCAACAACACCACGACCGTGTCCACGGGGATGGAGCCATTTGCCATCGCCGTGAATCCGGTCACCAACAAGATCTATGTCGCCAACTACAATAGCAACACCGTTACGGTGATCGACGGCGTCACCAACAACACCACCACCGTGAACGTGGGAAACAATCCCGATTCCATCGCCATTAACCCGACGATTAACAAGATTTACGTAGCAACCCCCAACAGCGGCGCCATCAGCATAATCAACGGCGATAACAACACCGCCAGCACCTTGAACGTGGGAACGAATCCTCTGTACCTGGCGATGATGAACGATGTGCTTTATGTCACCGACGGCGCGAACAGCAACATCTACGTCATCAACACCTTCAGTAACGCCATCACCGCCACCCTGACCGCCGGGAACACTCCCTATGCCATTGCGGTGAACGCGGTCACCGCCAAGATCTACGTCGCCAATTTTGGCGATAACACGGCGACGGTGATCGACGGCTCGACCAACACGACCACCACGGTTCCTACCGGTCCATTTCCGGATGCCATTGCCGTGAACCCGGTGAGCAACAAGATCTATGTGCCCAATGCCAATGTCTCGAACGCCGGTATCACGGTGATCGATGGGGCCACCAACTTCGTAACGAACTTGACCGTGGGAACATCGCTGGGTCACGCGGTGGTGAATCCGGTAACGGACACCATCTACGTATCCAACGCGCCCGACGGCAACGTTGTGGTGATTACGGAGGCGTCTGCCCAGGTGGGGCCGACGGCGCCCAGTATAACGCCTTTCCCGAGCAACTCGGCAACCACCACCACGCCGACCTTTACGTTCACGATTCCGTCCAATACGCCTGCAATCCGAGTATACTACCAGACAGATACCACGGAAGGGGTATGGACGGCGGCCCACCCTTTTCAGCCATCAGCTCTTACAACCATTGCGCCCCTGTTTTCTCCGCTGAAGATTGGCCAGCACGTTGTCTATGCATTTTCCGGCGACGCCCAGGACGCCACGTCCACGCAGATTGGATCGCCGATCACCAGCAACATAGCCGCCTATTGGTTTACGGTAAATCCCGTCAATAACAGCACGATCGTGATAACGGGCGGAACGCCACAGAGCACAGCACTGGGTACCGTCTTTGCTACGCCGCTTCAGGTCACGATCACGGACGTCTTTGGCGGGCCTGTACCCGGAGCGTCGGTGACATTCACTGCGCCGAGTTCGGGACCGAGTGGAACCTTTGGTTTGGGCGCTACCTCGACTGCCGTGGTGTTCACGGACGTCAACGGAATCGCCACTGCTCCCACCGTCACGGCCAACAACAGCGCCGGCCCCTTCACGCTAACCGCGAAGGAGACCGGGAACGGACTGCTGCGTAATTTCTTGCTGACCAACATAGGCCCGCCGCCTGGCGCGAGCGTGACGAACGTACTCGCTGCAGGTAGTCTCCCGTTTGCAGCGGCCGTGAATCCGTTGACCAATAAGGTCTATGTCGCCAATCAAAACAGCGCCAACGTGACGGTGATTGACGGCGCCACCAACTCCACGACTACCGTCGGCGTTGGCAACAACCCAGTCTCGGTTGCGGTCAATCCGGTCAGCAACAAGATCTACGTGGCCAATCAGAACGACAATACGGTCACCGTGATCGACGGGGCCACGAATACAACGTTGACCGTGAATGTCGGGTTCAGTCCGAACGCCGTGGCTGTGAACCCGGCCACCAACAAGATCTACGTCGCCAACCAGGGCAACGGCGGTAATATTGCCGGCAACGTAACGGTGATTGACGGCGCCACCAACTCCACGGCGACGCTCAACGTGGGAGGGCAGCCCTTCGCGTTGGCGGTGAACCCGGTGACCAACAAGATCTTCGTCTCCAACCAGGGCAACAGCACCGTCAACGTGATTGACGGCGCCACCAACTCCATCAGCGCTTCGTTGAGCATGGCCGCCGGGTCCCAGCTCTCGGCGGTGGCGGTAAACCCAGTGACCAACAAGATCTACGTCATCGATGCGAACAACGGCATCGTCAACGTGATTGACGGCGCTACCTACGCCACCACTGCGGTGAATGTCGGATTCGACCCCCTGGCGGTGGCGGTGAACCCGGTGACGAATAAGATCTACGTCGGTTGCTTCTTCAACTCCAATTCTATCGTCGTGATTGACGGCGCCACCAACAACGTCACCTCGGTGGGCAATGGGAACAGCGCCCTTAGCATCGCCGTGAACCCGGTCACCAACAAAATCTATTTCGGCAACGGTTTCTCACCGGCCGGCGAAAGTATCACGGTTCTTGACGGCGCCACGAACGCCGTCACCGTTGTGAAAACTACCGGGACCTTGGTCTCTGGATCTGCAGCTAATTCCAACGTGGTCGTGAACCCTGTGACCAACAAGATCTACGCCACCAACCCTAACCCCAATACCATCACTGTCCTGGACGGCGCGATCAACTCGACGGCCACGGTGAGCGCCGGAAGCCTGCCCAGCATGGCGGCGGTGAACCCCGTCACGAACAAAATCTACATTGCCAACGACGTCAGCAGCAACGTCACGGTCATTGACGGCGCCACCAACGCCACGGTCACCGTTCCCGCCGGCACCAATCCTGCCCGCGTAGCGGTGAACCAGGTGACAAACAAGGTTTATGTCACCAACGTCGGCAACAACAGTGTCACCGTGATTGACGGCGCCAGCAACTCGACCCTGACCGTCAGCACCGGAATCCAGCCGTTTGCGATCGCTGTGAACCCCGTGACGAACAAAATCTACGCTGCTAACGTGGTCAGCAGCAGCGTCACGGTCATTGACGGCGCCACCAATAACACCACCACCATCCTCGTCGGGAGCGGCCCCGAATGGGTGGCGGTGAACCCGGTGACCAACACGATCTACGTCGCCAACAACGGCGGCACGGTTTCTGTCATTAACGGCGCAAACAACACCGTCACTGCCACCGTGACTACCGGGAACAATCCCATGTTCCTGGCGGTGAATGTGGCGACCAACAAAATTTATGTCTCCAACAGCGCGAGCAACACCGTCACGGTAATTGACGGCGCCACGAACAACACCACCACCGTCAACGTCGGGAACAGTCCCCAACAGGTGGCCGTGAACCCGGTGACAAACCAGATCTACGTGGCCAATCGGTCCGGCAACAGCGTCACGGTGATTAACGGCGCCACCAACCAAACCACTACGATCAGCGGCATCGTCGCACCCTACGGTGTTTCCGTGAACGTGACTTCCAACAAGATTTATGTCAGTGGAACCTTCGTGACTGTCATTGACGGAGCCACCAACAGCATCGCCACGGTGACTGCGGGGAATAACCCAGCCTTGCTGGCGGTAAACCCGGTTACGAACAAGGTCTATGTCCCCAACAGGAACGACGGCACCGTAACGGTGATCACGGAGGAATCGGTCCAGCAAACATTGCCGCCGCCGGTCATCGGCCCACTGCCGTCCAACCTTTCCTTGACGGCCACGCCGTCGTTCGCTTTCACCGCTCCCTCCGGCGCGCTCGACGTGCGCTACCAACTGGATACCTGGCAAGGACCGTGGCTCAGCAGCGCGCCGTTCTTCAACACAACCACACCAGCGTTGCAACCCGGGCCGCATATTCTGTATGCGTTCGCCATCGACGGCCAGGCGGGATCATCCACGCAAGTTGATTCGCTGTTGACCGGCACGATCGCCGCCTATTCGTTCATTGTGGATCCCACGGGGGCGATTACGGCCACTGCGGGAAGTCTGCAATTCGCGGGCATTGGAGTCAGCTTTGCCACGCCGCTTCAAGCGACGGTTACCGATAACTTTGGCCAGCCCCTGGCTGGCGTAGCGGTGACCTTTAGCGCGCCGACCGGCGGAGCCAGCGGCGACTTCGGACCGCCCGCTTCTACCACCGCGACCGTGACGACCAATTCGGTGGGACTCGCGATCGCGCCTCCTTTCACCGCCAACACGACGCCCGGCAGCTACACGGTGAACGCCTCGGTGGCCGGCGTTGCTACTCCGGCCAGTTTTGCGCTGACCAACTCCGCTCTCAACGTAACGCCGGCAATCACCACCATCAATCCCGGCTTCGTGACGGCGGGGACGGGATCCACGTTCGTGCTGGTGCAAGGCAGCGGTTTTCAGAATGGCGCGGTGGTCGAGTGGAACGGCAGTCCCCGCTCCACCACCTTCAGCAGCAGTACGATGCTCGGTACATATTTCGCCGCAGCAGACCTGGCAACGGCGGGAGTCTTCCCGGTGACGGTGGCGAATCCAGCCCCCAGCTTCGGACCCTCCGCTCCTGTCAACTTCACGGTGAACAATGCCGCACCGGCTTTGAGCGCGCTTTCCATTACCAGCGTGCCTGGCGGAACGGCGGGCTTCCTGCTGACCGTCACGGGATCGGGTTTTGTAAGCGGAGCCACCGGGATGGTGAACGGTAGCGGCCGCAGCACGGTTGTTGGCAGTTCCACATCTCTCGGCATGTTCCTGACGACCGCCGACCTGACCACGCCTGGAACGCTCGCCATCACCGTGGCGAATCCCGCGCCGACCGTCGGACCGTCCAGCGCCTTGACCTTGATGGTGACGAGCGGCAACCTGGTTCCCGGAATTTTAGCCTTAACACCCGGTACCGTCCCCGCGGGCTCCGGCAGCTTCACGCTGACAGTCCTGGGGAGCAACTTCGTTCCGACCTCGCAGGTGCTGTGGAACGGCAGCCCCCGAGCCAGCAGTTATGCCAGCCCGCAGCAGATCAATGCGACCATCACGGGCGCCGACGTAGCCAATCCGGCGACGGCGGCAGTCACGGTATTCAATCCCGCGCCGGGAGGCGGGACATCGCCCGGAATGAACTTCACGGTGGGCAGCGGGCCGCAAGGATCGGTGACCGCGCAATCCGTCAGTGGCGGCGGAACATCGCCCGTATCGGTACCCGTGACGCTCACGTTGAACAACGGCGCCACCGCTACAGCGTTAATCTTCGGCGTGCGCATCATTCCAGGAACCGGCGCGCCGGCGATCACTGCCAATTTGAACTTCGTGCCGGATAGTGCGTTGCCGGTGGCTTCCGGCACTCCGCCCACGATCGCGGCAAGCCCGGCTTCCGTCGCGGTGTTCTTCGGAGCATTTACCACGCCGCTTTCCGGCACGGTCACGCTCGGCGTGGTGCAAGTCACGCTTCCCGCCGGCGTCGCGCTGGGCCAAACCTACGACGTGCAAATCACCGCGGCCGACGCCGCCGCCAATAACGCCACGGTGCCTTTGACCGCCGGTCCGGACGCGACGATTACCATCGCCCAGACTTACCTGGTCGGCGACAGCTTCCCCTACACGGGAGACATGATCGGCAGTTTCGGCGATGGCCTGATCAACACACTCGACTTGATTGAGGCTTTACGTGCCGTCACCAAGATCGAAGTGGTGCAGACGTGCAGCGATCGCTTCGACGCCATCGACTCCTACCCCGTGGACACCGCGACGACGCGCGGCGGCGACGCCATTCTCAACACGCTGGACATCATTGAGACGTTGAGGCGCGCCGTCAATATCGATACCTCACGGCCAGCGCGCACCTCACGTGGGCTGAGCTGCACCGGTACGGAGGTGCAAGCCAGGAGAGGCGAACCTCGCCAGTCCGGCGATGCCCCCGTGGAAGGCCGGATCGTTGTGGAACGGGATGCGATTTATCTTGTCGCGCAGGCGGACCTCAATCTGGCTGGACTGGCCTTGGCGCTGAACCTGCAACCGGGACAGCAGGCCAACTTCACGCCCGGCGATGTGGCCGCGTCGCTCACCGATGTCGCCTTGGCCGGTAAGATTTCCCTGGCCTGGCTCGACGGAATCCGCTTGGGGGCCGGCCAGCGGCTGCTGTTAGGATCGGTCAATGGCGCGGATCGCGGCAGTGTGCTGGGCATTTCCGCGGACGAAGTGGGCGGTCGCGCAGTGAGGATTGTCGCGGAAGATGCCCTCAACCGGAGGTAGGGTGTGCAACATCAGGCCGAACCTGGGGCTAGTAACCTGAAGATGAACCACGAAAGACACGAAAAGCACGAAAACGGAAAAACCTAGGGTTGCCCCGTTTCGTGTCTTTCGTGTTTTTCGTGGTCGAGTTTTTAACCCATCCGCAGGTTCTCCGGAGGTAGCGAGTCATGCGGGCTTGCGCCGTGGTGTGTTAGACTGGCCCCTTGAAAGCCACCACCTACGCCGCCGCCGGCGTCAACATCGCTCGCGCGGACCAAGCCAAACGCCGCATTGCCGCGCTGGCGCGCGCCACGTTCAACCCAGGCGTGCTGGCGGAAATCGGCGGATTCGGCAGCCTCTTTGCCCTGGACCGCAAACGCTGGCGCGATCCCGTGCTGGTGGCCAGTTGCGACGGCGTCGGCACCAAACTGAAGGTCGCGTTTCTTTCCAACCGTCACGACACCATCGGCCAGGATCTGGTGAATCATTGCGTCAACGACATCGCGGTGCAAGGCGCGACGCCGCTATTTTTCCTGGATTATCTGGCTACCGGAAAGCTGCAACCGAAGATCGCCGAGAAGATTGTCGCCGGATTGGCTACGGCGTGCCGGGAAAACGGCATGGCCCTGGTCGGCGGCGAGACCGCGGAGATGCCCGGCTTCTATGCCGCCGGCGAGTACGATCTGGCGGGATTCATCGTCGGCGTAGTGGAGCGCGGGAAAATCCTCACCGGCGCGCGCGTCGCCGCGGGCGACGTCTTGCTGGGATTACCGTCAACCGGCTTGCACACCAACGGATATTCCCTGGCGCGTCATTTGTTCTTCGAGAAAGGCGGCTACACCGTGAACAGCCGTGTTCCCGGTCTGCCGGGAAAACTAGGCGCGGCGTTGTTGCGCGTGCATCGCAGCTACTTGCGGCCGATTCGCGAACTGCATGATCGAGGAATCCTGCACGGCGCGGCGCACATTACCGGCGGCGGCTTCCCCGGCAACTTGCTCCGCCAGGTTCCCCAGAAACTCGGTTTGCAAGTCAATCTCGCATCCTGGCCCAGGCCTCCCCTATTTCCCATCATGCAGAAATTAGGCAAGGTATCGCGTGACGAAATGTTCCGCACGTTTAACATGGGCATTGGAATGGTGCTGACCGTTCCCGCCGCCAAGCTGCGTTCAGCCCAAGCCGCGTTGGACAAACTCGGAGAGAGGCATGACACGATTGGGCAGGTGGTTAAGGGTCGGCATCGAGTGGATTATCTTTGAAGAAACGAATTGCCATCTTGCTCAGCGGGCGGGGCTCGAACTTCGAGGCTATCGCCCGCAACGTCGCCAGCGGCGCGATTGGCGCGGAGATCGCCGTGGTGATCAGCAACCGGCCGGGCGCGCCCGGCCTGGAAGTTGCCGAGCAGCTTGGTTTGCCCGCCGTAATGATCCCATCCCGCGGTTTGCAACGCGAGGAGTACGACGGCCTGTTGGTTGAGGAGCTGCAACGCCGCCAAGTGGACTTGGTTTGTCTGGCCGGATTCATGCGCTTCCTGAGTCCCGTTTTCGTGCGGGCGTTTCCGGCGCGCATCCTCAATATTCATCCGTCGCTGCTACCGGCGTTCCCGGGACTGGAAGCCCCGCGCCAGGCGCTGGAGCATGGGGTGAAAATCACCGGCTGCACCGTGCACTTCGTGGACGAAGATCTGGATCATGGCCCGATCATTCTGCAAACCGCCGTCCCAGTGGAGGACGGCGATACGCTGGAGACGCTCTCCACGCGGATCCTCGCCGAAGAGCATCGCATTTACACGGCGGCGATCAATCTGGTATTGTCGGGTTCCGTGCGCATCGAAGACCGCAGGGTGGTGCGGAAGTGAAGCGGCTTTTCCTTCTCGCGTTCTTGTCGGCGGCCACCGCCGGGTGCAGCAAGGACATCCGTCTTCGCGCTCTGCCGGCGCTGGCCGGGAGCGGCCACGCCTCCGTGCGCGTGGTGCTCACTTACGACCGCAACAACCTGCTGACCGCCAGTATGTCGGGTGTGCCGGACGGCCGCTACGTTGTCTGGACCACGCCCGCGGCGGGCGGCGAGCCGGTCAACGTGGGACAGATTCGCATCGAGGGCGGCAAAGGCAAGATCGAAACACTCACGCCGCTGCGCAAGTTCACCGTCATGATCACCGCGGAAGAGAACGGCGAGGTTCGCAAACCCGGCCCGCGCCTGGTTTTTCAAAGCGACAGGGAAATCGAGTGGTGAGCCGCGCCGGCGAATCGGGAGGCGCAGTTCGCCTGGATGGCGCGGTCGTTCTGCTGAACGGCTTGGCGGGGAAGGGAAGTGCGCGCCTGAAGCACGAGGCGGTGCGCGAAGAAGCGGCGGCTGCGGGAATTGAGGTGCGCGGGGCGGCCTCGCCTGAGGAGATGGAGCAGTGCGCGCGCCAGGCCGCCGCCTCCGGTATCGAGCGCGTCATCGCCGCGGGCGGCGACGGCACGGTTCATCACGTGTTGAACGGTATCGCCGGCAGCGGCGCATTGTTGGGGATCATCCCTTGCGGCAGCGGCAACGATCTGGCGGTGAACCTGGGGATTCCGCGCGACGTTCGCGCCGCCGCGCGATTCGCCTTCACAGGCGAGACCCGCGACATTGATTTGTGCCGCGTCGAATGTGGCGGCCATTCCCGCTTCTACGGCTGCATCGCCAGCTTCGGCCTGGACTCCCACGCCAATCGCATTGCCAATCTGCACCGGGGTCCGTTTCGCGGCACCGCGCTTTACGTGTGGTCGCTGCTGCGCGCCTTGGCTGAGTTTACGCCGGTGGACGTGCGGGTAACGCACGACGCCGGCGAGTACCGCGCCGAGATTCTCCTGCTGGTGGCGGCCAACGCCTCGAGCTACGGCGGTGGGATGCGCATCGCTCCGGGAGCCGATCTGGCCGACGGCCGACTCGATCTGGTGGCCGTTCGCCGGATGACGCGCCTGAAGCTGCTGTGGTGTTTCCCCGAAGTATTTTCCGGCCAACATGTTTCGCGAGAAGAAGTAACTTGCTTGTGCTCCACGGAAGTGCTCGTGGAAGCCGCGCGTCCATTGCAGATTTTCGCCGACGGCGAGTATATCGGGCAAACTCCGGCGCGCGTTAGCGTGCTGCCCGCGGCGCTGCGTGTCATTGCGGGACCGTGTCATTGCGGGACCGTTGACTTGATGGCGATGGCGAACTACAGTTGTGGACGCAAGGGGGATTGGGCGTATACTGGCGCGGGAGGAGTCGAACTGATGTGGTCCGTGAGCAGCGGTAGATCCGCCATCAAGTGGCTCGTCGCTGCCTCGCTGACGTTGCGTGTTTTAGCGATGCCGGCCAACGGACAAGCGATCATTAACACCGTGGCGGGAACGGGCGGCAGCTTTCCCAGCAATGTCACCGTGGCCTTAAACGCCCCACTGGGACGAATGGTTAGCGTCGCAGTAGACACTCAAGGCAACACTTACGCAGCCGACCTGACCAACGATATCGTGATTCAGGTTGCTCCCACGGGAAGCTTTCGCATTGTCGCGGGTAATGGGATCTCCGGCTTTTCGGGCGATGGAGGCCCGGCGACCGCGGCGTCGTTGCACATAGGCTCGTCAGTTTCGCAATCCCAAGGGGGGATTGCCGTCGATGCCGCGGGAAATGTATACATCACCGACACTTTTAGCAGTCGCATCCGCATGGTTTCCACCAGCGGCGTCATCACCACGGTCGCCGGCAGCGGCACCGCCGGATTTTCGGGCGACGGCGGCCCGGCTACTTCGGCTCAGCTCTTCTATCCGCAGGGCGTTGCCGTGGATACCTCCGGGAACCTCTTCATCATAGATAACGGTCGCATCCGAAAAGTGACGGCGGCCACCGGCGTGATCAATACCATCGCCGGAAACGGGACGCAAGCCAACTCCGGCGACGGCGGTCCCGCGTTGGCGGCATCGCTGCTCAATCCTTCGGGAATCGCCGTGAATGCCTCCGGGGATCTCTTTATTGCGGCTAACAATGTGATCCGAAAAGTGAGTGCGGCCACCGGCGTGATCACCACCTATGCCGGCAACGGGACCCAGAGTTTCTCCGGCGACGGCGGTCCCGCGACTTCGGCGATGATGTCCAGACCCCTGGGAATGGCCGTAAACGCGTCCGGAAATCTCTACATCGCCGACTCCGGGAATAATCGCATCCGCAAAGTGACGAGCAACGGTGTGATCTCCACCGTGGCGGGAAGCGGATCCACCTCTGTGGGCGAGACTAACGGCGGCTTCTCCGGAGACGGCGGACAGGCAACCAATGCTTTGCTCAACCAACCGTCCGGAGTCGCGGTTGACTCCTCGGGAAATCTGTTCATCGCGGACTCCGGCGGAACGTATTTCTCGGAAGCGTATGGCAATTATCGAATCCGCCAAGTTGCCGCCAACGGTGTGATCACCACGATCGCCGGCAATGGCAACCCTCGCTCTTCCGGGGACACCGGTCCCGCCACCGCGGCGTTGCTGTATCTGCCTTTCGGGGTCGCGGCCGATGCATCCGGCGATCTTTTCATCGCGGACACCGCCAACTACCGCATCCGGAAGGTGTCGGCCAGCGGTGTGATCACGACCGTTGCGGGCAACGGAATCTATGGGTCTTCCGGCGATGGCGGCCCGGCCACCTCGGCTTCGTTGCGAAGTTCCAATGGCGTGGCGGTGGATTCGAACGGCAACCTCTTCATCGCGGAAACGTTAAGTAATCGCATCCGGAAAGTGTCCCCCAGCGGCGTGATCACGACTGTTGCCGGCAACGGGAACCTGGGGTATTTCGGCGACGGTGGGCAGGCGACTCAAGCATACCTTTTCGAGCCCGGCGGAGTAGCCGTGGATACTTCCGGGAATCTTTTCATCGCAGACTCGCTAAACCAGGTCATCCGGAGGGTATCGAGCGGCGTGATCACCACGGTTGCCGGCAAATATGGTGCCGGGAACGCGTTCGCCGGCGACGGCGGTCCGGCAACCGCCGCTGGGCTCAATTACCCGAAAGGTGTGGCGGTCGATGCATCCGGGAATCTCTACATCGCGGATTGGGTCAACCACAGAATCCGCAAGGTGACGGCCGCGACTGGCATCATCAGCACCGTTGCCGGCAACGGCACACCCGGGTTTTCCGGCGACGGCGGTCCGGCCACTTCCGCGTCGTTATTCTACCCGGAAGGCGTGGCCGTGGATGCCTCGGGGAACTTGTTCATCGCGGACAGCAGCAATAGCCGCATCCGGAAAGTTTCGGCCGCCGGAGTAATCACCACGTTTGCCGGCCCCGGAGGTGTTCTTTCCGCAGAGGGCGGTCCGGCAACTCCCGCCAACCTGGCTCTTCCTACCGGCGTGGCCTTGGATACCGTGGGAGACCTGTTCATCGCTGACCCCGATAACAACCGGATTCTCGAAGTGACTTCCTCCTCTGCGACCACGGTATCCGCAACACCGGGCAGCTTGACTTTCACCGTCACGCAAGGAACCAGCCCGGCGGCGCAATCGCTGCAGATCACCGGAACCTCGGGCGTTTCCTGGCAGGCCAGCGCAACCACCGCTAGCGGCGGGACCTGGCTGAGCGCGTCGCCGGGTGCGGGACAAATTCCCGCATCCCTGACCGTGATCATCAACTCGACGAACATGACTCTCGGTACCTATCAAGGAAGCATCACCATTCAAGCGCCGGGCGCCTCCGCCAGCGTGACCGTGACGCTCACCATCACCGCCTCTCCCGCTGGACAACTTACGGTAACGCCCGCGTCGCTCTCCGTGCAAACGCAGGCGGGGACGAATCCTGCCGCGCAAGCCATCACCATCGGCAACACGGGCGGTGGGACACTGAACTGGACGGCGACGGCTATCACGGTGAATGGTGGAAACTGGCTGAGCATTTCTCCTGCGTCAGGAAGCCCCACGCTGTTGGCGCCGTCGCAAGCGGCGCTGTCGTTCAGCGCGACAGGGTTGCAGGCGGGCCTCTATACAGGACAGGTCACCATCAGTCCGGGACCGCTCACTGTCATTGTTCAGTTGTTGGTCACGCCGGCGGGCGCTGCGCTGGTGCTGGGCCAAACGGGAATCTTGTTCAACAGCGTGCCGGGCGGCTCGCCCCCCGCGCAATCTGTCAGCGTGTTCAACTCCGGGTCCGGAATCTTGAGTTGGAGCGCTTCTGTAGGCAATGGGAGTTGGCTGAGCGTGTCGCCTGGCACCGGGTCCAGCGTGGGTGGCGTGCTATCAGTGTCGGCTAACACCACAGGATTGAGCACCGGCAGCTACTACGGATTGTTGCAGGTCAGCGCACCGGGCGCGGCCAACTCGCCACGGTACATAAGCGTGGTACTCAACCTGCTGTCGAGCACGGCGCCTGCATACGGCACAGTCTCTCCACGAGCTTTGATCTTTGTGGCGGCCGGCGGCGCGGCGCCCGCCGCGCAGACGGTGAACATATTCAGTGGGTCCCTCGCCGCGGTCACGGCGAACGTCGTGACGGCCACGCAAAGCGGCGGCACATGGCTAAGCGCCACGCCGGCCACGCAATCCTTGATGCCGGGGGGGGCGGCGACTGTCAGCGTAGCGCCAGGGACGCTGGCCGCCGGCGTGTATCAAGGCACGGTCACGGCGGCCTTCGGCAACGGCGCGCCGTCGCAAGATATCGCCGTCTACCTGGTGGTGCCGCCGGCCTCGGCGCTGCAACCGGCGGCGATCCGCAGTGTGGGGGCGGCCAGTTGCACAGCCACGAGTCTGGTGATGGCCGTAAGGCAACTTGGCAACAATTTTTCTTCGCCGGTTGGCTGGCCGGTGGATCTGGAAGCGCAAGTGGTCGATAGCTGCGGCAACCCCGCGATGTCGGCAACGGTGGTGGCCAGTTTCTCGAACGGCGACGTCCCGCTGGCCCTGGCCAATCTCGGTAGCGGAATCTACTCCGCGACTTGGAAACCCGGCAATCTGGCTGCGACAACCACGGTAACCCTGCAAGCGTTCCAATCGCCGCTGGCTCCCGCTACGGTGACGCTGACCGGCCAAGTCGGAGCCAACACCGCGCCCCCGCCGTTCGTTGGTCAAGGCGGGGTGGTCAATGGAGCTAGCTTTGCGGCGGGCGCGGACATCGCTCCGGGCGCGATTGTTTCGGTGTTCGGAACTAACTTGGCCGCGTCCGACGGGAATCACGCGCCGGGCTTCCCGCTGCCGACAACTCTGGCTGGAATCAAACTAACCATCGGCGGAATCGACGCGCCCTTGTTCTACGCTGGTACCGGACAGGTGAATGCCCAGGTGCCGTTTGAAATGGTTCCGGGATCGCAGCCGCAAGTGGTGGCGCGCGCCTTCTCTGCTGCGGGCGTCGAGGCAGACGCCGTTCCGGAGCCGATTTCTATCGGCACGGCGCATCCGGGGATTTTCCTGGCAGCCGAGGCTGGAGCGCCGAAGCAAGGGGCTATCCTGAATGCCGCTAACGTCCTGGTGGACGCCGCGAATCCCGCGACGGCGGGCAGCGTGCTCGTCATCTTCGCCACGGGACTGGGCGCAACTACTCCGGCGTCAGCCACCGGCCAGGCCGCTGCGGCGGGAAGTGTCAACACGCCGGTGGCCGTGACGATCGGCGGCGCAGCGGTGCCCTCGGCGAACATCCAATACGCCGGTCCCGCGCCAACTTACGTGGGTTTGTATCAGGTGAACGTGGCCCTGCCTGCGGGGACCGCCACGGGACCGGCGGTGCCTGTGGTTATCTTACAGAACGGCGTCGCCAGTAATACAGCGACGATTGCCGTGCACTGAGGCAAGTTGGGAAGCGGTGTATTGGGCTATTCGACCTGCAGCCAGCGAGCCTGCATAGCAGGCGGGAGAGTATTGGCCCCAGGCGAGGCGTACTTCAGCCGAGCCTGGGGTTGTGATGCCCTGAGAATTGAGCCTGCGGAGCAGGCGACAGAGTACTTTGAAAGGACTCTGCCGCCAGCTTCGCAGGCTCGGTCCTTTTTGTCTGATACCCCAGGCTCGGCTGAACGACGCCTCGCCTGGGGCTACTCCTCTGTCGCCTGCATAGCAGGCTATTGGGTTATGATTTCTTATGCCCCAATCTCCGCAAGCCCTCGAAGCTCAACATCTGTTGCCGACCTATGCGCGCTATCCATTGGTGTTGGAGCGCGGCAAGGGTTGTTGGTTGTACGACGATCACGGCAAGAAATACCTGGACCTGTTGGGCGGCATCGGCGTCAGCATGTTGGGACACGCCCATCCGCGCATCTTGAAAGCCCTGCGCCAGCAAGCCGCGCGCACGCTGCACGTCTCCAATCTTTATTACCATCCCTATCAGGGCGCGTTGGCCGCGCGCCTGGCGAAACTCTCCGGGCTCGACCGCGCCTTCATCTGTAACAGCGGCACGGAGGCTTGGGAAGCAGCCTTGAAACTGGCGCGTCTCTATGGCCGCAAGATTTCACCGGAAAAATACCGCTTCGTTTCGCTTGAAAACTCCTTTCATGGAAGGACCATGGGATCGGTGGCTACAACCGGGCAGACCAAGTATCGCAAGCCGTACGAGCCGCTGATCCCCGGCGTGGATTTCGTAACCTTCAACGATGTTGGCGCCCTGACTGCCGCAGTGAACCACAACACCTGCGGGATTTGTCTGGAGGTGATTCAGGGCGAGGGCGGCATCAACGAAGTGCGGCCGGAGTTTCTAAAAGCCGCGCGGGAATTGGCCGATCGCCATGGCGCGCTGCTGATTCTGGACGAAATCCAATGCGGCCTGGGACGCACCGGACGCTGGTTCGGCTATCAGAACCATGACATCAAGCCCGACATCATCACTCTCGCCAAGCCGCTGGCGGCCGGCTTTCCACTCGGCGCCATGCTGGCCACCGAAAAGGCGGCCGCGGCTATGACGCCGGGCATGCACGGCACAACCTTCGGCGGCGGTCCTTTGGGATGCCGCGTGGCGCTGGAGTTCCTGGACATCATGGAGCAAGATGGCCTGTTGAAACACATTGCCAAAGTGGGCGGCTACTTCCATCGCCAGCTCGAAAAGCTAAAGAAGAAATACCCCGTAATTAAGGAGGTACGCGGCCGTGGTCTGATGCTGGCCGCCGATCTTTCCGTGAACGGCCGGCCGTACGTGGATGCGGGAATGAAGGCGGGCTTGCTGTTCAACAGCACCCACGACACCGTGCTGCGCTTCCTGCCGCCTTATATCGTCACCCAGGATCAGATCGATTTCGCCATGAAGAAGCTGGATGGGATCTTTGCAGATTTAGGGGCCGATCCGGCGGCTGGTTTGCAGCGCTGACGCCAGTGAGTTTCCGCGGCAGCCGTGCTTGCCAATGATGCGGGAAACCGTCAGCGGGTTGCCTTAATTAGCGGCCCGTTGATTGTCTCCTCGCATCGTGGCCCAAATCAGTTAGTTCCTACTTCTTCTTGGCCGCCGACGGCGCCGTGGCGGACGCCGAGGCCATCGGCTTGGGACGGTTCATATACTTCTGATACAGCCGGTACTGCTTGTTGGCTTCCAGATTCACCTTGCGCCCGTCAATGTACTCTTCGAAAAGCTTGGTGCGAATCTCCAGCGGATCGCCGGAGGTCACAATCAAACTCGCCGACTTGCCTACTTCCAGCGATCCCAGTTGATCGCCCACGCCCAAAATCTGCGCGGGATACAACGTTACCGCCTTCAAGGCTTCGTCTTTCGGCAAGCCGAAAGCCGCCGCCATTCCGGCATGGAACGGCAAGTCGCGAGCGCGGTCCGGATTTCCGCCGGTGCCATCGGCGATGCAGAACTTCACACCGGCGGCCTGTAGTTTGGCCGCCACCGTGTACCCTTCATCGTAGGGGTCGCTTTCCTTGGTGGGCATTTCCAAGACTCCCGTGAGGATCACGGGAACGTTGTTTTCCTTCAGGAACGCCGCGGCGCGCCAGATTTCGCCGCCGCCGGCAATAATGGGACGAACACCTTCTTCTTGTGCCCAAGTCACCGCGCTCTTGATGGCGCGCGGTTCGCTGGCGTAGACGATCACGGGAATTTTTCCGTCAATCACCGGCAAGAGCGCTTCCAGTTTGGTGTCCATCTCGAAGTGCGGACTGCCGGCGTTCTTGGCTTTCTCATAGGCGCGGGCATCGTCGAACCACTGGCGGATCGCCTTGATGGTGCGATCTCGCGCGGTGTTATCCTCGGTGGCCGGCGCGCCAAAACCGCCGCCTCCGCGGCCGCCGCGTCCCCGGCTGAAAGCCGGCCAGTGGACTTGCAGGGCCACGCGCTGCACAGCGCTCATGTCTTCATAGTTCCAGCCGTCCAGGCGCGTCAGCGAGGACGTGCCACTGACGATGCCACCCATCGGCGTGGTGTTGACGTGGGTGATGCCGGTGGTGCGCGCCACGGCCAACAACTCCGAATCCGCATTCACCGTCAGGTACGGCGTGGCATTGGGATTGAACACGCCGGTTTCAGCTTCGTCCAAAGTGGCGGCTACGGCACTCACCTCAGAAATGCCGATCACTGAAATCGGCTGGATCATGCCGGGATAGACGTGCTTGCCCGCGCCGTTGATAATCGTCGCGCCGGCGGTGGAGACTTTCGGGCCCAGCGCGGTGATCTTGCCCTTGCTGAAGACGATGGTTCCGTTGGCGATGTCGCCGTTGCTCACGGTGTGAATCGTGGCGCCGACAATCGCGAACGTTCCGCCGGTCGGTGCGAGCTTGTCTTTATACTCCGCGGGCACGAACGCGGGAGTCGGGCGCTTGGGCCGCGGTTCCAGGGTGGATGCCGCTGGCGCTGTTGCGCCGGTACCGCCGGCTTGTCCGCCACGACCCGCTTGCGCGCCACCTGGCGCGCCGCCACCGGCGCCGCCACGTCCGCCGCGTCCCGCGCCGCCGGCGGGGGGCACATCGCTGGCCTTGACCTTGGCGATCAAGTCCTCGCGTTCTTTTTCCTCGGCCGGACGCGCGGCCAGATCCTCGGCGCGATCGAACTCCTTCACGCCGTCCACCCACGTCTGTTCCGCTATGCTGTAGACCGACAGCGGATGTCCGGACCAGATCACGAAATCGGCGTCCTTGCCGGGCTCCAGCGATCCGGTGCGCTTGTCCATGCGCAATTGGATGGCCGGATTGATGGTGTTGAACTTGATCGCCTCTTCTTCCGTCAGATCGCCCCAGCGAACCGCTTTGGCGTCTTCCAGATTCAGGCGGCGGGCCAGTTCGTCGTCGTCGGAGTTGAAGCTGACCACCACGCCTTTCTTGTTCATGATCGCGCCGTTGTAGGAAATGGCGTCGTAGGCTTCCATCTTGTAGGCCCACCAGTCGCTGAACGTGGACGCGCCGACGTGGGCCGCGGCCAGTTCATCGGCCACCTTGTAGCCCTCCAACACGTGCTGGAAAGCGGCCATTTGAATGTGGAATTCCTGAGTCAATCGCAGCAGCGCCAGGATTTCCTCGGCCACATAGGAGTGGCTGTGGATCAGGCGCGTGCCGGTGAGCAACTCCCCGATCGCTTCCAGTTGCAGATCGCGGCGCGGCGGCACGGTCTTGGATTTGTCGCTCAGCTTGTTGTAATCGTCCCACTCCTTCAGATAGTCGCGAGCCGCGGTGAAGCGCTCGCGAATGGATTCGTTCACGCCCATGCGCGTATTCGGGTAGCGCGTGGCGCCGGTCAGCCCGGCCAGGGCTCCGCTATTGGAGCGCTTGGGATTTTCACCCAAGGCGAACTTCATCGTGCCCGGTATGCCTTCGATCCGCATTTCCTCGGCACTGGAATGCCAGCGCAGTTTCAGGGGGGCGTTCTGTCCGCCGATAGAGTTGGCCGATCCGTGGAGCGCATGGATCAAGGTGGTGCCGCCGGCCAGTTGGCGGTAGATGTTGATGTCCTCGGGATTGACCACGTCGAGGATGCGCACTTCCGCGGTGACGTTGTTGGATCCTTCGTTCACGCCGCCGCGGATCGCCGTATGGCTGTGGCAATCGATCATGCCGGGCGTGACATGCTTACCGGCGGCGTCAATGACGATGGCGCCCGAAGGCGCCGTGAGACCCGTTCCGACTTTGGCGATCTTGCCGTTCTCCACCAGTAGATCGGCCTTTTGCAGCGTGCCTTGCGAAGCGACAGTCCAAATCGTGGCGTTCTTGACCAGCACGGCCGCCGGCGCCTTCTTCTGCGCCGATGCGCAAGCGCCCAGCAGCGCCGTAGCGAGCATCAGATATTTGAGAGCAGTTTTCACTTTCCACCTCCATGATTTTGATCGCCCGATTCAGCCGGCGGGGTATTACCGCCTCGGCCGCCTTGGCCGCCGCGTCCTGCCGGCGGCGGAGGCGGAGGGATGTACTCGTAGCCGTCTACGTAGACCCGCACCACGCGGGTCGTGGCGCCGAACAAGTCGCCGTCGGTAACGATGAGGTTGGCGGCCTTGCCGGCTTCCACTGTGCCCATCTGCTTGTCGATTCCCAGCCAACGGGCCGGTTCGGTGGTCAGTTTGGCCAGCGCTTCGTCGGCCGGCAGGCCGGCGTCGATCATGCGCTTGACGTTGCGTGGGAAATCGGCGGGCGTACGGACACCGCGCGAGGAAAGCACAAAGGGAATCTTGGCGTCGTACAGTTTCTTGGCCGTGGAGGGCGCGTCAACAAAGCGGCGCAATTCCTGCGTGTCGGTTTCCGCGGCGTCGTCGGGATCGCTGACGCGCGGGGCGTCGGGCATAGCCGCGGAGAGAATCAGGGAGCGGCCGGTGGCCTTCACGCGATCCAGCAACTCATAGGTATTGCTGTCCGCGCCCATGATGGCCTTCAGGTGAAACTCGTTGGCGATGCGGTTGGCGGCTAAAATGTCCTCGGCCGCTTCGGTATCGAAGACCACTTGCTTCTCGCCGGAAATCACCGGACCCAGCGCTTCGAACGAGGGGCTGTCGTCGGGCCGCTTCATGCCGCTGGGATTGGCCGTGTAGCGCTGCTTCCAGGTGGCATAGCGTTGGGCGTCAATCATGGCCTGGCGCACCGAGGCGATAATGCCCATCAAGCTGCCGGGATACCCGCCACCGCCGCCGCCAAATCCGCCGCCGCTGGCAATGGCGATGTGCTGGAAGACGTGATCCTTGACCACGATCGCGGTCACCGGCGCGCCGTCGCGCAGGTTGATGATGGCGCTTTCGCCGCGGATGATTCCATTGTCGGGTTCCACCAACACGGTAGTAAATCCGATCCCGCGATAACGTTCGGAGTCCGAGGCCGTGGCTGCCGCCGGCGCCGCGGCTCCACCGCGCCCGCCGCCGCCGCGTCCGCCGCCGGTGGCGGTTGGCGCCGGTTCTTCTTCAAACGGGACCAGTAACGTCCGCGTATCCAGTTCCGGATGAATGCGCGCGACCGGATGGTTGGCGCCCGCCGGAACTTGCTGCGGCGTCGCTGCCGCCGCCAGAGCGGCGAGTGGGTTGCCGCCGCGTCCACCGGCGGCCGTCGCGGTGGTTGCGGCGCGCCGCAAACCGATGTTGGTTTGCGCGTCGATCAGACCGGCGTACACCGTCTTGCCCGAGCCGTCGATTTCCACCGCATCCTTGGGGATGGCGGCGTTGGCGCCGGCGGCCTCGATCAGGCCGTCGCGAATAATCACGTTGCCCTTGGCAATGACACGGCCTGGAGCAACAACGATGCGAACGTCTTTCAGCGCGTAAATGTGCGGGCGCTCGGCGACAATCAGGCTGACCATGACGCAGATAGCTGCCGCCATAGCCAGTAGAACCGGCAGTCGTGTTTTCATGATGATCCTCGGAAAGCTTTCCTTCGTGGTAAGAGTGCCAAATCCTCTGAAGCTAGGAATGATAGCCCTTTGGACCGGGCTATGCAAACGCTAAACGCCGCCCACAAATATTCTTAACAAGGCCGGCCCTAAAGCAGCGACGGGAAAAACAAATGGAATGTTTTCAGTGCGTTAGTAGTCCTAGTGAAACCATCTGGGGCCGCGCTTCGTCTCACTGGCAAGAAGGATCGCAACCCGCGCCATCTCCGTCCGTGGCGAGAGGATCAGCCCTCGCCGGAATGCCTCGATAGGGAGGGTACTGCGATGTTCGAAAGTAAAGACTCAACCCCGGAAACAACGGAGAAGAAAACCAAGATTGTTTCGACTCCTGTGCGGGAATCCCACACCGGTACATTGGCTCTGATCTTGCTGCTCACTCTCACGGTTGCGGGAACGTGCTGGTTTCTGGGACAACGCCAGGATCAGCAAGAACGACAATTGACGCGTCTGCCCGCCGTGCAAACGTCTTTTGATGGCTTGAAGGCGCGCGTCGATGTTGCCGAGAATAACCTGCGCAACTGGAGCGATCGGTGGTCGGTGTTCGATACGCGCCTGGCCAAGATCGAAAAAGGCGCCGGAAACGTGATGACCACGGCGAAAGATCGGACCGCCAAGATAATCGGCGACTTAGAAGCGCGCGTGGACGCCCGTCTGGCTAATTTTGATCAACAGGCGAGCGTGGTGAATACGCGCCTCGACCAACTGGAGTCTGCCAATCGCTTCCAACGCGCCGAATTTGATCGGGTGCGGCGCGAAATGGCCGACTCCCGGCACGAGGTCGCCGATCTCCGCAGCGACACCAGCCAGGACCTTCATGAGCTGCGCGCATCCAACGATCAGACCGCCGACCGCCTGGACGGCCGGTTGGGCGTGCTGGAGAAAGACCATCGCGATCAGCGTATCGACTTCGAGATTTCCCAGAACCGCAGCCAGCCCCTGGTCCCTGGCGTGACGGTGTCGGTGGAATCGACCGACGTGGAACATCAGCGTTACAACGGCTGGGTCTGGCTGGCGCAAGATCGCCGCACCGTGTGGGTCAGGAATCAGGATGCCCAAGTGCCGGTCATGATCTATCCCAAGGCCGGCGGGCCGCCGTTGCGTCTGGTGGTGAATCAAGTGAACCACGGCGACGTGGTGGGGTATTTGTTGATCCCGGAATCGCAGGCCAGCTACGGCCAGGCGGCGGACGTGTCCGGCGAGAACTAGTATAGCGTTTCAATAAAACATATTCTGTTGGATCTGTTTTCTGCTATGCTGAAAGCATGGCAGGCAAATCGCGACGACCGAAGCTTAACCTGACGCCGGAACAACAGGCGCAACTACAACGGATTCGACAGTCGGCCAAGGCACCGATCCGGGAGGTGCAGCGGGCGCAGATCCTGTTGCGTTACGCGGCCGGCGAGACGGTAGCCGGAATTGCCAGAAACATGGGGACAACGCGAAAGAGCGTTGCCAAATGGGTCAACCGAGCGTTGGCGATGGGGCCGCTGGCCGCACTGAAGGACACCTGGCATCGTCCCAAAGAACCCGTCATCACCGAGGAAGCGCGGGTCTGGGTGGTTCATGTGGCTTGCACGAAACCAAAAGATCTCGGTTATGCGGCCGAACTGTGGACGCGGAGCGCTCTGGCCAACCATGTTCGAACCCACGCCGTGGAGGCTGGCCATCCTTCCCTGGGCAGGGCCGTTAAGGCCACCGTCCATCGCATTCTGGCCGACCAACCCCTGCACCCCGAACGGATCCAATACTATCTGGAGCGGCGCGACCCGCGGTTTGAAGAGAAGATGCGCAATGTCCTGCTGGTCTACCAAGCGGTGGCCCTGCGGAATGAAGGGCGCCAAGCCTCCGACCAGATCCTGCCGGTGGTCACGGTTTCGGTGGATGAGAAACCCGGCTTGCAGGCCATCGCCAACACCGCGCCAGACCTGCCCCCCGTTGCCGGCAAGCATCCCACGGTCACCCGCGACCACGAATACAAACGCTTGGGGACCTGCTCGATCTTGGCGGCTTTGGATCTGCACGACGGGCACGTTACGGCGCGCGTCGAGCGGCGCCATCGCAGCATTGAATTCATTGCCCTGCTGCAAGACCTGGATCACCACTATCCGCCGGACTGCTCCATCCGTCTGATCCTGGACAATCACTCCTCGCACATTTCCCGCGAAACCCAAGCGTGGCTGGCGACCCGCCCCAACCGTTTCCACTACGTCCTGACGCCTACGCATGGGTCCTGGCTCAATATCGTCGAGAGTCTATTTGGCAAGATGGCGCGGACTTTCCTCAAGCACATTCGGGTCCACTCCTGGGAAGAGTTGCGAGACCGTATCCTGCTGGGCATCGCCGAGATCAATGCGGCCCCCGTGGTCCACCGGTGGAGGAAGTTCGGAGCTCTTGATGAGATGATATTTTAATGAAACGATACACTAGGCAAGGGTTTTCAAGTTTGGGAGCTGCGGCTAAACGGAGGTAGGCGCCTCGGCTCCCGATCGCTGCCCTGCGTCGCATCAGGGCGGTGCACCGGCGGTGGCGGCTAATTCTATCCGGGTCGCCACCGCCGACATGACCGTAACGCAGGCCTTCAGGCCTGTTCGTGTTCTTCCGAAAAAAGCACAGGCCTGAAGGCCTGCGTTACTGAACCCGAAAGCGGTACTCCCCGGAGCCAACCACCACCACAAAATCTTCGCGGCCTTCCTTGCTTGAGACAATGCCATTGCCCGGCGCCACGGGATTGTCGTTCTCGGTTAATTTGCCGCCGGGCTGGCGCGGCTTGGGCACGTGAATCTCGGCCTCGCTGCCCACTGGAACCGTGACGTCCATTTCCACGCGGTCCGGCGTCCGGTTCCACGAAACGGCCACCAATCCGCGCGGCGTTTGAATGGATCCGGAAACCCACTTCAAATCGTCCACCATGCGCGGCTGCACGATGATGCGTTCGAAGCCGGGATGTGCGGGATCGTAGTTGATCCCGGCCAACGCCTGATACATCCAACCCGCTACGCTGCCGAACATCGGGTGATTGTGGGAGTTCATGGACGGACCGGTGCGCTCCTGCCACAATTCCCACAACGTAGTCGCGCCGTGCGAAATCATGTATCCCCAACTTGGGTACGTTGTTTGCGACGCCAGTTCGTAAGCCAAATCGCTACGCCCCATGCTGGTCAGCAGCGGCAGAATGTATTTCGTTCCCAGAATGCCGGTGGTCAGGTGAGTATCCTTTTCATAGACAATATTGTCGGTAAGATGCCCGCGCGCCTGTCCCTGAGCGTCCTTCGACGCTAATCCCACGTAGAGCGCCAGCACTTGCGACGTTTGACTGCCGTTGCCGTAGGCGCGAATTTCCGGATGCCAGAAGCGCTTGTGAAAGGCCTCTTTGATGGAAGCAGCCTCCGCTTCGAAGGCCTTAGCATCCTCTGTTCTACCGAGAATCGTGGCCACTCGGGCGGCGATCTGCACGCTGTACGCGTAATAGGCCGTGGAAACGAGCGGACCGGGCGTGGGCTCGACGGGAACCCAGTCGCCATAGTTGAAGTGTTCGACAATGAAATCCTTGGACAGCCCGTGCAGCCAGCCGGCCCAATGTTTCAATCCTTCGTAGTTTTCTTCCAGCACGCGGCGGTCGCCGTAGTAATCGTAGATGTAGCTGACAATCAAGGGATAGGCCGATCCCCAGGCGGGATCGCTGCGCCCACCGCCGCGATGCGAAGGAACGGTGTCGGGAATCATGCCGGCGTCGGATTGCGAGTCGCGCATGTCGCGCAGGAAGTTGGTGTAAAAGGCCGCCATATCGAAATTCCAGATGGCCGATTCCGCGGCCAAGTGAGCGTCGGCGGTCCAGCCTTCGCGCTCGTCGCGCTGATTGCAATCGGTGGGAATGCTGTGCAGGTTGCTCAGGATGCCCCATTGCGTGATGCGCTGGATGTCGTTCAGCACTTGATTCGACGACGCGAACCCGCCCACCGGAGTCACATCGGTGTTGGCCACGCGCGCCATGATCGCGCCGGACGGCGGCACGCCGGGATAGCCGGTCACTTCCACGTAGCGGTATCCGTGGTAGGTGAAGTGCGGCTGGTACACCTCATCCTGTGCGCTTCCACGCAGAATGTATGTATCGGTGGCTTGCGCGGCGCGCAGGTTTTCGGTGTTCAACATGCCGTCGCCCTGTAACAACTCGGCGTGGCGGAGACGCACTGACGTGCCCGCGAGACCGCGCACGCGCAGACGGGTCCATCCGCTGAAATTTTGCCCGAAGTCGTAGACATAAACGCCCGGCTGCGGCATGGTGCGCTTCACCGGAGTCAAAGTGTGGATCACGCGTACCGGCGGCATCATCATGGCGGAGAGCGTCGCGGTGGAGGGAACGGTTTTGACCGGTTGCCAGGCAGAGGCGTTGAATCCGGCGCTATCCCAACCGGAGATTTCCATGCGCCCGTCGTATGTTTCGCCGTTGTAGACGCTGTCGGAGACGATCGGCCCCGCATGCATGCGCCAGGAATCGTCGCTGACCACCGACATCGTTTTGCCGTCGGCCATTTCAATGTTCAGTTGCAGGATTCCCACGCGCGGGCTGAAGCGGCCTTCGCCCAGGAGCAATCCCACGGCGTTGGCGCCTTGATGAATCTGAGAGGTCACGTCGTAGGTGGCGTAGAGCACACGCTTGGCGTATGCGGTGTAGCCGGGATCGAGGTAGTGATTGCCGACCTTGCCGCCATTGAGCCGCAGTTCGTAGTATCCGGCCGCGGCAACGTAGACGCGCGCGCGGCGCACGGCCGCAGGCACGCTGAAATCGCGGCGCAGCAGATTGTTGCCGCCGGAGATCCATTGGCCTTTCCATTCCGACGCCGACAGCAATCCCATTTCGAAGAACACCGGCCCGCTCTGGGGACTTGCTTGACCATCCTTGTCCCAGTAGCGCACCTGCCACTGGTAACGATGGCCGCTTTCGAGCGCCGGCCCGGTGTACTCCACCAACGACGATTGCGCCGACGCCACGCGCCCCGAGTCCCAGAAAGGAGTGCCGCGGCTCGGCGTAACATCAGTGATTGTGATCTGGTACGCCGTTTGGGCCTGCCCGCGCGCGGTGTGCTGCAGCTCCCAGGAGAAGCGCGGCTTCGCCGCGTCAATGCCAATCGGATTCGGGAGATGTTCGCAGCGCAATCCCACCGGCGCCAACGGCCCGGCCACCGCAATTTGGGACAATCCAACAACGGATATCAAAATGAGGAGCAACGAAGCTAGACGCATACTTACCTCCGCTGGAATTGTACAAGGGGCCGGGGCTTGGCGTCGTGGATTTATTGGGATCGCTGTCTTCGTGGGCTTCTCTTTGTGTCTTCGTGTCTTCGTGGTGAAAAAGTCCCTACCCTGAGCCAAAACCCCCAGAACTGCGTGCAACTTCGCAGGCCGGTTGGCCATTTCTACTTATTTAGCGGCCTTTTCATGGCATTCCAGTTGCTCCATGGGAAGTGGAGGTACCCGACCATGCCCGGCTTTCATCACATTCTATTTCCAGTGGACTTCTCGGAGCCTTGCCGCGCTATCTACCCTTTCGTGAAGACCATAGCCGGTAGATTCGGCGCCAAGGTTACCCTGTTACATGCCGTCCACGTGCCCCCCGGCGTTTACGGGTCTTTCGCCGTGACGTATCCCGTGGTGATTGATATCAATACACTTCAGCGCGATGCCGAGCGGCAACTGGCGGCCTTCGCCGACACGACTGACGAAGAAATCACCACCGTGTGCTCCATTGGCGAGCCGGCCCGTGCCATTCTCGACTATGTGGAGAATCACGGCGTGGATCTGGTCATGATGCCGACTCACGGCTACGGCCCCTTCCGCAGCCTGCTGCTGGGATCGCTCACCGCCAAGGTGCTGCACGACGTGGGCGTTCCCGTGTGGACGGCCGCACATGCCAGCGATCCCCAACTGCCCACCCATGTGAAGTGCCGCAGCATCGTGGCGGCCGTTGATTTGAACAAGGATGGCGTCTGCATAGTGAAACGCGCCATCGACTTGGCCGACCTGTTCAGCGCCAGGCTGCACCTGGTGCACGCGGTGCCCGCCGCGGCGCCTCACGCCGAGTCGCAGATGGACGCCGACTATCGGCATTTCGTGCTGGAAGGCGCGCGCGTGGAGTTTGCCAAACTACAACGGCGCGCCGGCTCGGATCTGCCGGCAACTGTGGAGGCCGAGGCCGTCTCCAAGCTGGTTCGCAAAGTCGCTACGCAGCACGAAGCGGACCTGGTCATCATCGGGCGCGGCAAACTCCTCGCCCCCTTCGGCCGCTTGCGGACGCACGCCTACGCCATCATCCGCGATTCGCCATGTCCGGTGCTGAGTCTGTAGCTGCACGGCCTTTTTTTCACCACGAAGGCACGAAGAAGAAGCAGCCAAGAACACGAAGGAATCCTGTGTGCTCTTGGCTGCTTTCTTCTCGTGCCTTCGTGGTGAAAAGAACCCTGTGTTACGCTGAAAACGAGAGTGAAAGCCGCCATCCTAACCGCGCCGCGCCGGCTGGAGATCGCCGAAGCGCCCACCCCCTCGCCTGGACCGGGACAAGTCCTGCTGCGCGTGCGCGCCTGCGGCGTGTGCCGCACCGACCTGCACATTGTCGAAGGCGAATTGCCGCCGCGTCCGCGAGCGGCTGATTCCCGGACATCAGATCGTCGGCGAAATCGCCCGACTGGCGACGCGCGTAGGCGTCTCGTGGCTGGGCGGCACCGACGGCACTTGCCCGTACTGCCGGCGCGGCCAGGAAAATCTCTGCGATTCGCCCGCCTTCACCGGCTACACCGTGGATGGCGGATACGCCGAGTATGCGGTGGCGCGCGCCGATTTCGTTTTTCCGCTGCCGGACGCGCTCGACGATTTGCACGCCGCGCCGCTGCTCTGCGCCGGCATCATCGGCTTTCGCAGTCTGCGCGTGGCCGGCGTCCAAGCCGGGCGAGCGCGTGGGCTTTTCGGCTTTGGCGCGTCGGCGCATCTTGCGCTGCCGGTGCTGCAGGCATGGAACTGCGAGGTGTACGTCTCGACGCGCGGCGAATCGCACCGGCAAGCTGGCGGAATCGCTGGGCGCGGATGTGGGTGGGCGCGCGAGACGCGAAGCGAACGTCCGCCGGTCGAGCTGGACCGCGCCATTACTTTCGCGCCCAGCGGAGACGTGGTGGTGGCGGCGCTGTCCAGTCTGCGCAAAGGCGGCGTGGTGGCGATCAACGCCATCCACCTGACCGCATGCCACAGTTCGATTACGACAGCCTGCTGTGGGGCGAGCGCCAGATCCGCAGCGTGGCCAACATGACCCGCGACGACGCCCGCGAGTTCCTGGCCTTGGCCGCGCAGATCGGCTTGCGTCCGCGGGTCACGGCATTCCCGTTAGATCGCGCCGCGGAAGCGCTGGAGGCGGTGCGCAACGAGACACTGGACGGCGCAGCAGTGATTGTGCCGTAGGAAGAAGGCCTGAGTCGCGAAGCCTCAGTCGAAAGAAAGGTTTCCGACTCGGGCCTCGGGCCTCGCGACTCGGGCCTCTATTGCAACCCATGCTTCTTCATCTTGTAGCGCAACGCATCGCGCCCGATGCGCAGCATCCGCGCGGCCTGCGATTGATTGCCGCCGGCCACTTCCAAGGCACGCTGGAGCAGCGTTTTTTCGTACTCTTCCAGGGGCAGGATGCCGCCCGGCGGGTTCGTCGCCAAAGGCTCGGCCGCCGGCAGCGCCAGGGAACCACCGGCATCGCCGCTGCCCCCGCGCAGGCCCTCCGGCAAATCCAGCACGTCGATTCTGTCGCTCATGGTCATCATGCAGGCGTGACCGATGACGTTTTCCAGTTCCCGCACGTTGCCCGGCCAGGCGTGCGAGGCCAGCACCATCTGCGCGCGCTGCGTCAGCCGACAATTTCCTTGTTGTACTGGGCCGCGAATTCTGGACGAATGGCGCTCCAGCAGCGGCAGATCCTCCTTGCGCTCGGCCAGCCGGGGCATGTCGATCTCCACCATCGCCAGCCGGTAATACAGATCTTCGCGGAATCGGTCTTCTCGGCGATGGCGGCCTCAGGTCGTGATTGGTGGCGGCGACCACCCGCACGTCCACCTTGCGCGCGGTCAGCGAGCCCACCCGCTGCACTTCCTGGTTTTGCAGGACGCGCAGCAGCTTGGCCTGGGTGGCCAGCGGCATGTCGCCGATCTCGTCCAGAAACAGCGTGCCGCCGTGCGCGTACTCGAACAGGCCGATCTTGTCGCGGTGGCGCCGGTGAACGCGCCTTTGCACATGGCCAAACAACTCGCTTTCGAACAGCGTCTCCACCACCGCCGAGCAATTCAGCACCACCAGCCGTCCGCCGCGACAGCCGGACTGAGTTTGTGCAGCGCCTGCGCCACCAGCTCCTTGCCGGTGCCGGTGTCTCCGGTCACCAGCACGGCGCGGTAATGCGGCGCCACGCGGCGGATGCGCGAAAACATCTCCCACATCAGCGGGCTGCGCCCCACCATGCCTTCGAACTCGGCTTCCGGCCATCAGTTCGTCTTCCAGTTGGCGGGACGCCGGCGGCGCCGCGCCTCCTCGACGCAGCTTGCCGACGCGCTCGCGCAGCGCGGCGATGGAAACCGGCTTGTTCAGATAATCGGAGGCGCCCTTCTTGATGGCTTCCACCGCGGTCTCGGTGGAATAGTGCGCGGTCATCAGGATCACGTCGGTGGCGGGGTCGAACTCCATCATCCGCTCCAGCACTTCCATGCCGGTCATCTTGGGCATCACCAATCGGTCAGCACGATCTGAGGCGATGGTCTGTGACCAAGTCCAACCCCTCTTCCGGATCTTCGGCGGTGAAGATGGCCAAATTGTCGTGGGCCAGAGCGGTGGAAAGAAGTTCCAGGCTGCCGGGGTTATCGTCGATATGACCAGGAGAGACAGGGACGGATTCGATGGACTTGATGCTCATTGCGGCCTCAAAATAGTCTTATGTCCCAGTCAGTTTCGGGCTGCAACTGACGGCAATTCCTAGAGTGGTATTCCGCTGGGATCGCCCATCTCTACGCATTCAGTCTGGCCACCTCGGCGCGCAGCGCGGCTCAGACGCACTGGCTTGACATATACCCTGTAAAGCCGGCTTGCAACGCTTTTTCTCGATCCCCCTGCATGGCGCTGGCGGTCAGCGCCACTACCGGAGTAGCCGCGAAGCGCGGGTCCTCCCGCAACTTCTGGACCACGCCGAAATCCGTCCAGAGCCGGCATTTCGATGTCCAACAAAATCAGGTCGGGCGAGAGCTCGAGAGCCTATTCAGGGCCGCCACGCCATTGGCGGCCTCCACGACTTCGTAACCCGCCATCTCTAGGATCTCCGAATCAACTCCCGGCTGGAAGCCCGATCGTCGGCGATCAGGATTTTCTTGATCCCGCTTCCTTCATTCAAGCGTTGCCTCCCTGCCGGGCCCGCAGCCGGAAGAGTGAAGGTGAACCGGCTGCCGTTACCCGGCTCGCTCTCCACTCCAAATGTTGCCGCCGTGCTGCTCGATCAAACGCTTGGTGATCGCCAGTCCCAAGCCGGTCCCCTCGCGGACACCGCTTGGTCGTGGGTCCGACTTGGTGAAATGCTCGAAGATGGCCGTGTGCTCCTCGGGCGGAATGCCGATTCCCGTGTCGGCCACCGAGACCTCCATTTGGCTCACCCGGCGCTTATCCGATCACCAGTCGCACCTGAGCGAATCACGCCGTGCTCCGGCGTAAACTTCACCGCATTGCTTAACAAGTTGTAGAGCATTTCCTTGACGCGCACACGGTCGGCCTCGATTTCCAGGGGCCCAGAACGTGAGTCTCCAGGGCGATGGATTTGGCCTGGCCAGCGCCGCACGGTGGCCAGCGACTTCGCTCGAGAGCCGCGCTCGAAGTCGAAGGGCGTCGGGGTGCAGTTCCAATCCGTCCGGCCTCGATCTTGCTCAAGTCCAGAATGTCGTTGATCAGTTCCAGCAGGTGCAGGGAGTCGCGATGGATGTGGTTCGACGAAGCGCTCTTGCTTGTCGTTGAGGGAGCCCTCCAGTTTCTCTCCCAGCAGCTCCGAGAAGCCGATGATGGTGTGCAGCGGCGTGCGCAGTTCGTGGCTCATGCTGGCCAGAAACTCGCTCTTCAGCCGGTTGGCGCGCTCCACCTCGCGATTGCGCAGACTCCAGTTCCGCGTTGGCGGTGGCCAGTTCCTGGTTGGCACGTTCCTGCACTTCCCGCAGTTTCTGTTCGGCAGCCCGTCGTTTGGTGATGTCGCGAACGATCGCCGTAACCCGGAATCCGCCCTCGGTAGTGGGTGGGCTCAGGCTGATCTCCACCGGGAACCGTGGATCCGTCCTTGCGCGCCGCCAGCAGTACCCGGCCGGTGCCCATGGGGCGGGTGGTCGGATGGGCCCAAGTTGGCGCGATGCGTGTGGTGCTGAGGCCGCAAGGCTTGATGGCACCAGAATCTCCACGGGTGCTTCGCCACTTCGGCGCGCGTGTAGCCGAACATTTGCTCCACCGCCGCGTTGGCCAACTGGATGTGGCCGTTCTGATCCACTTCCAGGATGCCATCGGGCGCGGCCTCCAGAAGTTCTTGAAACCGCTGTTGGCCCAAATTCTTCGTGGACACAGGATCCCGAAGCTGGGACGCCGCCTTGGCCTTGGTCTGCGGCTTGACCACGGCGGCCTTGGAATGGGCCGTGCCTTTGATCTTCGCTTTGGATTTGGTCTTAGGGACGCGTTCCTTCGCGGTGGCCATTATTCCTCACGGTAGATATTACCTCACCACAGGACGATCGCCGCAGGCTTCCCCATCTCCGCATTTCCCGGGAAGCCCCATCGAGCGTTCTCTCGCACTTAACGGGCCCGCCCGGACGTTTGAAATAATTGGATCGCCAGCCCTTGCGAGGAGGGAACGTACTCCATAATCACACCCTGCCTATTCAGCGTGTCCATCAGCGTTGCAATCGAGATGTCGTGCGGCGACGTGCCGTTGGCGATCGCCAACTTCGCGGCGACGCCGGCGGCCTGACCAAGAATCATGTATTGCGGCTCCATGCGCAGCGACGAATAGGCCACGTGGCAAGCGGAAAACGCCACCGGCACCAGCAGGTTGCGGCCTGCCGCTCTTTTGGGCAGCATGACGCGATAGGGGATCTGGTAGGGCTGCACGGCCACCTGCATGTCTCCCTCGTTGCGCACGAAACCGTTGCGGCGTCACGATGCGCTCGACGTTGTGGGAATCGCTGTTGTAGGAACCCATGCCGATCGGGTCGGGCTTGCGGCAGTTCGGTTTGCAGGTCCTTCTGCACCATGACGTATTCGCCCACCATGCGGCGCGCCTCGCGGATGTAAAGTTGGTAGCGGCCAGTTGTCGTTGTCGATGAACTCGTCCTGGCAAAGTCCCCAGCGATTCATCTCCCTGCCGCAGCGCTGCGGGTACTTGCGGATCGTTAGCGACAGGAAGTAAAAAAATCCCTGCTCGTAGTTGGTGTGCTCCTGCCAGATTTGCGCGCGCGGCGTGGCATAGCCGGCGTCGGGATAGTCCCAACTGCCGCCGATGTAGTCGGTGGAGAATGCGCCGTTGTTGTTGACGTCGGCTTTGCCGTTGGGGATGCGGCCGGGACTTGAGAGCTGTATTGAGATCGGGCAGGCGCGCCTTCCGCCTTTTGGTGCGCGCCGATGAGTCGCGCGAAGCAGCTCGTAACGCCTTGCGGATCGTAGTCCCGCGGGCTTGACGAAAGCGCACGCGGTTGTCCGGAACGTCGGAAAAACACACGCGGAAGTTGTAGGCCTGCACCTCCTGTCCGCCGATGCCGCGGCCGGCAGCAGGCGCGTGGAAATCTCCGGCAGCAGATGGCCGCCGGCGTCCTTCGGCCGGAACATTCACCTGCACTGGTGCAGCGGCGTTCGCTCGCGCACTCCGGCCAGCGACTCGCCGTACTGCGCGGCGCTCTCGCGGCCGTAGGCATAGGCGATGCCCGCCTGCGCCATCAGGTCGCCCTCATAGCTGCTGTCCATGAAGATTTTCGCGGAGAACGTCGCGCCGTTCTCCATGGAGATCCCGCGAATCTCCGCGCCGCTCTTGCGGACGCCATCTTTCTCGCGCAGGCGGTGCTTCTCCAACACCGTGACGCCCGCCTCGCGCAACATCTGCCGCAAGATTTCCTCGGCGACGTGAGGTTCGTGATACCAGGCGACTGGGTTACCGTATCGCGACATCCCGTACTGCCTTCCGACGCGCCAGTAGAACTCCAGAGCATAGCCGCCAATGACCTCTTTCCTGCCGAAATCCGTGAAGCCGAGTCCGCCGGAGACCATTCCGCCGATGTGACGGCCGGGTTCCAGCAGCGCCGTTTTCAAACCTTCCCGCGCGGCCGCTCACCGCGGCGATGACGCCTCCGGCGGTTCCCCCGTAGACGACCACATCGAAGTGCTCTTCCGCCGCGGCCACGAAGCACGGGAGAGCGGAACAAATCAAGAAAACCAGGAATGGAACCGCCGGGAAACGCCGATGAACGCCGATTCGGAGGGAACGCACGTCGCCCGAATGGAGTCGCTGGCGGATGCCACACAGATGGTTTGCCATTCCGATCTTGCACCTATCCTTCTTCATTGGCGTTGCTCTGAAAACGGTTTTCCAGGCCGCCCCCTTTTTCCCATGCTGGAGGCATTGTTCCACAAAAGTCGGTACGATTGGCGCTATTCCTCATTTTCCACGTTCTCCACAACGACGATTGCCGACGGTCGCATCTTTATGGAGTGCGTGGCTTGACGCCGCCTGGGATGGCCGAAGCTTGCTTCGGCCGGCGCGGGCAACGCCCGCGCGCGCTACGAGCCAAGCTCGCAGCGGCCCGAGGCAAGCCTCGGGCAACCCCGCGAAGCGGGCCCTGGGGTGTGGCTCTTCACTAGACAAAAGCCTGCGTCAGCAGGCGCCAGAGGAATAGCCCCAGGCGAGGCGCAGTTCAGCCGAGCCTGGGGTAGAAGATGGAAGAGGACGGAGCCTGCGAAGCTGGCGACAGAGACCTGAACCACCGCCTCTGTCGCCAGCTACGCAGGCTCAATTTCATCGCTCCACAACCCCAGGCTCGGCTGAACTACGCCTCGCCTGGGGCTACTACTCTACCGCCTGCTATGCAGGCTAAGCTCGCGAAAGTGGGCCAGAGAGCGTGGCCCAGGGGGGAGCGTATTTTGCGGAACCCTGGGTACATCGCGAGAACAACGAGCCCGCGAAGCGGGCGACAGAGGCGCGATACTTGCGAGACGGCCTTTCGCCCGCTCTGCGGGCTCTTTTTCCCCTCACAGTGTTCCCAGGGTTCCGCAAAAATGCGCTCCACCCTGGGCCACACTCTCCCGCCCGCGCCGCGGGCTGCAAATGTAGAAACTCCAGGCGGTGTCAAGCCACCGCACTCCATAAGGATCCCATCGTTCCCCAACCGCCCCCTTGTTGCCGTGGTGAGAAATGCGGACTATAGTTCGATTCATGCGCACACTCTTGCTGCTGATCCTGACCGCGGCCGCTTTTCAATCCAGCGACAACCCGCGTCCTCGCGCGCGCGACCTCGGAATCGCGCCGGGCGTTTTTCCGCCCGGCCCTCTGAACGCCATCACCGACGTGCGCGGCGTGCGCGTGGGACAAACCACTATCGTCGAGGGCGACAACGTCCGTACTGGCGTCACGGCGATCCTGCCGCATGGCGGCAACGTCTTTCAGGACAAAGTTACCGGCCCGGTTTTTGTCGGCAACGCCTTCGGAAAACTGGCCGGGTCCCCGCAGGCGCGCGAGTTGGGAACGATCGAAACGCCGATTGTGCTCACCAACACGCTGAGCGTCGGCACGGCGGTGGAAGCCGTGGTGGCCTGGACGCTAGCGCAACCCGGCAACGAGCGCGTGCAATCCGTGAATGCGCTGGTGGGCGAAACCAACGACGGCGGGCTGAACGACATTCGCGGCATGCACGTAAAACGCGAGCATGTGATGGATGCAATTCGCCGCGCCGCGGAAGGTCCGGTGGAGGAAGGCTCGTTGGGCGCGGGCACTGGCACCATTTGCTTTGGATGGAAGGGCGGTATCGGGACATCCTCGCGCGTGCTGCCGTCGCGATCCGGTGGATACACCCTGGGAGTGTTGGTGCAAACCAATTTCGGCGGCGTGCTGACCATGGGCGGCGCGCCGCTGGGCAAGGAACTCGGGAAATACGCCTTCCAGGGCAGCGCCGATCCGGGAGCGGGCGATGGTTCCTGCATGATCGTGGTGGCCACGGATGCTCCCCTGGACGCCCGCGATCTCGGGCGGCTGGCGGCGCGCGCGGTTTACGGGCTGGCACGCAATCTTGAGTGGCTGGCAATCCTGAACCGCGGTGATCGCACTCCCGCCCGGCGAAGGTCTCAATCAATTTGGAGTGCGGAAGCTTGCTTCCGCTTTTCCGAGCCGAAGCTTGCTTCGGCCCGGCCGCAAGCAAGCTTGCGGCAGCACAAAGCGGCAGCAAGCTGCCGCACTCCAAAAAAGCCGTTACTTGGCCGGCGCCTCCGGCGCTTTCTCCACTGCCGCCACTGCCGGCGGCTTGCCGAAGACGCCCATCAGCGTCGCGGCCAGACCTTCCACCGCGCCGCCGCCACCATTCCCGCCGGTAACCAGAATGTTCGGCATGAACGGCACGCTGCTCACCGACAACGCCTTCACGACGTTCACCAGTGACGTGGCCGTAGCGCCTAGCGCCTTCACCTGCTCCGTGTAAGCCAGCGCGTTGGCCAATCCCACGGCTTCCACCTCGGCGGCCTTGGCGCGGCCGGTCTGCGAAATGTACGCCGCTTCGCCTTCCGCCTCGTTCTTGCGCGCTTGCGCGTCGTTGCCCTTGATGGACACACCCACCTCCGAACGCGCCAACTCGGATTGTACGTCCGCCATGCCTTTCGATTTCTCCATGGCAATGCGCTCTTCCTGCGCCGACCGTTGCATCTGGAAGGTGCGGATTTGCTGGTTGGCGATTTCTCGCTGCGTCAGCACGGCCACCAGATCGGCCGGCAGATCCACGTCCTGGATGTACACGCCGCGCGTCTCCACTTCATACTGCTCCAGTTGCGCGCGGATGTGCGCGAAGGCTTCTTCCTGGACTCGTTGGCGTGTCTCGATGAAGTCAACGGCCGGCATGGAACTGAGCTTGTCGCGGAACAGGTTGCCGACCGCGGCCTGCAAGACTTCGTTCACCAGGTTCTTCATCGTGCCGACCATGCTGATCACTTTCGGCGCTTTCGTGTCCGGCACGTGGATCAAGACCTGGAGGTCGATTTCAAACACGAAGCCCTCTTTGCTCTTGGCGATGATCGGCTGCAACGCGGCATCCAGGCCGTGCGCGCCGGTGACGTTTTCCGCCCAGTCCAGTTTCAGAATCGCGGTGGGCACGATCTCCGCCTGGTAGATGCGCGGATTGATGGCGTACTTGCCGGTACGCAAAGGCTCGCGCCACAAGCCGCGATGTCCCGGTTTGACCAGCGATCCAAACTTAAATTCCGCGCCCGAAGTATCCTGCGTGGACAGTCCAACGTAAGCCTTGATGGCCGCCGTTTCACCCTGACGAACCACCAGCATCGGCACGATCTCCACTTTCACAAGAAACGGATTCAGGTTGTAGGCGCCGTAGCGCAACACGTCGTGCTGCAAGCCCATCTCGCCTCCGGCGTCGAGGAAGCCCTGGAAGTTCTGATAGTTGTTGTGAGACATGTTCTTGTCGCCCAACAACACGTCAATCACGGTGGAATCGTCCGCGTTGGCCGCTTCCAGCGCTTCCACGTCGGAGAATCCGCCGAGGCGGCTGGCGATATGGCCGGAGGCCAGCGGTTTGCCTTCCAGTGTCGTTACGACGCCGACCACGTCCATCTTCTCGCCGCCTTGCTCGGGGGCGCGCGCTTCCAACCGCGTCACGTTGAGCTGCTCCGGCGACAGGTTAAAGGAATTGCAGGTGAGCATGCCGTCCTTGGAGCGGGCTTGGAACTCGGACGACATGGGCAAGCCGTAAACGCGGTTCTTGGTAATCACCAGGAAAGCCACCGGATGCATCGGCAGCAAGCTGCCAGGATTCAGCACCGGCCGCTGCACGCCCTTCTCGCCGTCGTTCTGCACGAATCCGGCGACATCGGTGAAGTTGCCGAAAACGTTCTTGTAGACCGCCGACTTCGCGCCGGGCGGCAGCGACTTGCCGACTTGCGCGATCACCGCGCCAATTTCGTTGGCGGGAATCTGGACCCACGGATAGTTGTCCACCGTGTAGAGCAGCCACAGCTTGAAGCGGAAACCAGGCATCAGCAACTGGGCCTGGTATCCGGCCTCACCCTTAAACGCGATGGGGTTGTCGCCGGGCAGGCGCGCGCCGAAACGCCGCATGACCAAGCCGACTTCCGCGGGACCGATCTTGCGGATGGACGGAAAAATCACGATCGCCGCGATGGCCAGCATCGCCAGAGTGTACTCGAAAGTCATAACGCCTCCTTGAAACGCGCCGCACTCACCCTATCACTGGATTCACTTCTCCAGCCATTGCATGAGATCGGGCGAGGGGCGGCGGAGTTGCGGGAAATCGGATTAGTCATAAGCCATGAAGAAGCAAGTACTTAAGGCGTACCGGAAAAGCAACCGCCGATAAACGCCGATAGTGTCTGCTCCTATCGGCGTTCATCGGCGGTTGCTTTTGTTGTTACGTTTTTTTCGCGATGGCTTTGGGCATCGGTTGACGCACACGCACCAGCGCTTTGCTGTCATGCGGGCCGGCCGTCCCGGGAACGGCGAGCTCGCTGCGCACAAAATTGACGAAGGCCTGCATCTGACGCTGCATCTCGCCCATGCGCTCGCGCATGTTCAGGACAATCTCCACGCCGGCCAGATTCACGCCCAGGTCGCGCGTCAAATTGAGGATGAGCTCCAAACGCTCCAGGTCGCTTTCCGTGTACAAACGCGTGTTGCCTTCCGTGCGCGAAGGTTTCAGCAATCCTTCACGCTCGTACAAACGCAAGGTTTGCGGATGAACCTGAAAGCGCTGGGCCACCACCGAGATGACATAAGCGCCCTGACTTTTCTTGGCTCGCGGCATGGCTTAAGTTTCCGCTCCTAAACTGGCGCGCGGATCGTTGGGATTCAAACGCGCCAGCTCGCGCAAAATTTCCTTGCTGCGCTCGTCCTCCACTTTGGGGACTTGTACCGATACTTCCACAAATTGATCGCCGCGCTGGGCCGTGCGGGGCGATTCCACGCCGCGCTCGCGCAAACGGAATTTTTGGCCGCTTTGCGTGCCCGGCGGCACCTTCATCGTGGCGTGCCCAACTCCATCGGGACGCGCCAGATCAATCGTGGGAACTTCGATCTTCGCACCCAGCGCGGCTTCCGTCACGGTGATCGGGACCTTGATTTTGATGTCGTCGCCGGCACGCTCGAAAAATGGATGCGCCTCCACATTTACCACCAGGTAAAGGTCGCCGGGCGGGCCGCCGGCGGTGCCGCTGTTGCCCTTGCCGGAAACGCGCAGCCGCGCGCCGTCTTGCGTGCCGGCCGGAATGCGCACTTCCACGATGTCCGCCAGAAAGCGCCGCCCTTCCCCGCTGCAGGCGGGACAAACGTTGCGCGCCTTGCCGGTTCCGCCACACGACTTGCAGGTGAGCTGGAAACGCATCGTGCCGGCCATCTGCGTCACTTGGCCGGTTCCCTTGCACTCGGCGCACACGCCGCCGGCCGCCGCGCCGGGGTTGGTTCCCATGCCCTTGCAGCGCGGACATTGCGCATAATGTTCCACGCTGATGCGCGCCACCGATCCGCGCAGAGCATCCCAGAAACCGGCGCGGGTGCGGTACTCCAGATCCTCGCCGCGGGCCGGACCATGCGCGGCCGCGGCGGGAGCTTCTTGACCGCCCACAAATTGCGAAAAGATGTCCTTCAGGCTGTCGGTGAAGCCGCCGGTCTGCTGGCGCGTAAAAGGATTGCGCGCGCCACTGCCCGGTCCGGCGCCGGTGAAATTGCTGAAATCGAAGTCCCGGAACTCGGGGCCCGCGCCGCCGGGGTAGGGCGAGCCGGGGGGCGGCGCTTGATCGGAGTAGAAGCCATACTGGTCGTACATCTGCTTCTTCTTCGAATCGCTCAGAATGTCGTAGGCTTCCTGGACGCGCTTGAAGCGTTCCTCGGCCGATTTGTCGTTGGGATTTACGTCGGGATGATGCTTGCGGGCCAGGCGGCGATAGGCCTTCTTGATCTCCGCGGCCGAGGCTTTCTTGTTGACGCCGAGCGCCTCGTAGTAATCGAGTTTAGGCGGTGCGCTCACGAAGAATTTGCCACAGAGCCACAGAGGTCACGGAGACCGGAAACACAGAGAACACAAAACCAAGATTTAGGTTTTCTCTGTGTTCCGGTCTCTGTGTTCTCTGTACCTCTGTGGCGATCTTTCTTACTTCTTGTCATCTACATCCACGAACTCGGCGTCGATCACGCCGTCTTTCTTGTCGGCGGCCTTGCTTTCGCCGGCGGGCGCGCCAGCTTCCGGTGCGCTCTGTTGCGCGGAGGCTTTGTACATCGCTTCGGCCAGTTTGTGCGTGGCTTGGTTCAGTTGCTCCATCGCTTTGTTGATGGCCGCGGCATCGTAGGTTTCCGGAGTGCCTTCGATGGTCTTCTTGACCTCGGCAATGCCCGCTTCAATCGCTTGCGCGTCGGAGTCTCCGACTTTCTCGCGGTTTTCCTTGAGCAGCTTCTCGGTGCTGTAGATCAGCGTGTCGGCGCGATTGCGCGCTTCGATGCCCTCGCGCTTGCGAGTGTCCTCGGCGGCGTGCGACTCGGCCTCGCGAGCCATCTTCTGCACTTCTTCCTTGGAAAGTCCGCTGGACGAAGTGATGGAAATGGCCTGCTCCTTGCCGGTGGCCTTGTCCTTGGCCTTAACGTTCAAGATACCGTTGGCGTCGATGTCGAAGGTTACCTCGATCTGCGGCAAACCGCGCGGCGCGGGCGGCAGACCAATCAACTGGAACGCGCCCAGCAAGCGGTTATCGCCGGCCATGGCGCGCTCGCCCTGGTATACCTTGATCTCCACCGACGGCTGATTGTCGGAGGCCGTCGAGTAGGTCTCGGCCTTGCGCGTGGGGATGGTGGTGTTGCGCTCGATCATCTTGGTCATCACGCCGCCCAGGGTTTCGATGCCCAGCGTCAGCGGAGTCACGTCCAGCAGCAGCACGTCCTTGACTTCGCCGGCCAGCACGCCGCCTTGCACCGCCGCGCCTACCGCGACCACTTCGTCGGGGTTGACGCCTTTGTGCGGCTCGCGGCCGAACAACTGCTTGACGATTTCCTGAATGCGCGGCATGCGCGTCTGGCCGCCCACCAGAACCACTTCGTTGATCTGCTTGGTGTCCAGTTTGGCGTCGGCCAAGGCCTGCTTGCAGGGACCAACGGTGCGCTGCAGAATGTCTTCCACCATCTGCTCCAGCTTGGCGCGGGTCAGCTTCTTCAACAAGTGCTTGGGACCGGTGGCGTCGGCGGTGATGAACGGCAGGTTGATTTCCGATTCCACCGTCGAGGACAATTCGATCTTGGCCTTCTCGGCGGCGTCCTTCAGACGCTGCAGGGCCATCTTGTCCTTCGACAAATCAATGCCTTCGTCCTTGCGGAATTCCTCGATCAGCCAGTCGGTGATGCGCTGGTCGATATTGTCGCCGCCCAGGTGGGTATCGCCGTTGGTGGACTTCACTTCCACCACGCCTTCGCCTACTTCCAGAATGGAGATATCGAAAGTGCCGCCGCCGAAATCGTAAACGGCAATGGTTTCATCCTTCTTCTTGTCCAGGCCGTAGGCCAGCGCCGCCGCGGTCGGCTCGTTGATGATGCGCTTGACGTCCAGGCCGGCGATTCGGCCGGCGTCCTTGGTGGCTTGCCGCTGGGAGTCGTTGAAATAGGCCGGCACGGTGATCACCGCTTCGGTAACCTTCGCGCCCAGATGCGCTTCCGCCGCTTCCTTCAGCTTGGTCAGAATCATGGCCGATATTTCCGGCGGAGTCAGGTCCTTGCCCGCGGCCTTGATCAACACGCCGCTGGCGGCCTTGACCACTTTGTAGGGGACCATTTTCTGCTCTTCGTTCACTTCTTCGTAGCGCCGCCCCATGAAGCGCTTGATGGAGTACACTGTGTTCTCGGGGTTGGTGATGGATTGGCGCTTGGCGACTTGACCCACCAGACGCTCCCCAGACTTGGTGAACGCCACCACCGAAGGCGTGGTGCGCGCGCCCTCCTGGTTGGCTATCACCGTGGGGTCGCCACCTTCCATGACCGCGACAACCGAGTTCGTAGTACCCAAATCTATGCCGATAATCTTACCCATTGCGAATCCTCCAAGGGCGCACGGCTATGCTCCATGCGACATACACAATAATAAGATATGAGTGTCTCATTGTCAAGTCTTTTTAGACCGTTGATAACACTAGTTTTAGTGTTGTCCATTGGATGGACGGCTTGTTCCAAGCCCCGGAGCGAGGCTTCCAAGCCCTTGATAGTCGCCAGCGCTTCGGACATGGTCAATGCTCTTCCCGAGCTGGCCAAGGACTTCCAGGCTCGAAGCGGGGTCAAGGTGGTACCTAGCTTCGGACCCTCCGGTGCGCTGGCCCAGCAGATTGCCCATGGGACGCCCTTTGACGTATTCCTATCGGCCGACCGACGCTTCATTACCCAACTGGTCGATAGCAAGTTCATCGATCCGTCTTCACGGGTTGTCTACGCCATCGGGCACTTGGTGCTGTACTCGTCCAAGGTCCGCATCACGGAGTCTCGCCGAGCTACGGCGTCCGGAAGTGCGGCGCGTGGCGATCGCCAATCCGGAGCTGGCTCCCTATGGCCGGGCGGCGAAGCAGGCGCTGGAGAGATCGGGTCTGTGGAACGAGGTGCAGGGCAAGATCGTAATGGCGGAAAACATCCGCCAGGCTTTGCAGATGGCGGAATCGGGCAACGTTGAGGCCGCGTTCACGGCGCGGTCTTTGGTCTCCGAATCGGCGCCAGGCCAAGCGACGCTTCTCACCGTGCCCGGCAACCTGTATGACCTGATCCAGCAGGAGGCTGGAATTGTCTCCCGTGCCAATGGCCACCCCAAGGCCAAAGCGTTTCTCGATTACTTGGCCGGCGCAGATGGAAAGGTGATTCTCCAGAGGTACGGATTTGCAAGTCCTCAATAAGTATAAAATCTGCTTTTTGGGGAATGGAGCGGCCCTCCAATTCCGTGGCAAATGAATAATACTCCGCTTAAACCCAAACTTGTTGTAGTCTCTACTCAAATGGGTTTGTTCTCGAAACGTTGCCCGCTTTGCCGTTGTCCAGCGTGGAAGCGCCTACCACGGACTCGCGGTATCGGTGCCTTGGCCTATTTCCTCGGTTTTCGCCATAGCGTATGCAACCACTGCTTCGCGATGCGCTTGTCCTGGTTGAATATCACGCTGTCGGTTCACGCCTAGCCAGCGTGACTCATAGGGGTTGGCAGTGCAGCGGCGTTGGATCAGGTTGAACGATCCACCGGTGGCGCGGAGAAACACAGCCTCCACGCGGTGAACAATCCCAGCGCCATCAACACCAAATCCGATCCCGTAAAGGCCGCATGAAAACGCCAGAATTGCGCCATCATCGGCGCGGCGCTGGGCGGCAGCGGACTGCGAGGGACAAAATCAAGGGCCCGGCCGATGGCGGTGATCCGCGGCGTCATCCACAACAGTTGAACGTTGGCGATCGCCAGCATCACCGCGGCCAGCCCCGCTTCCAGGCGGCGCCCCAGCGCCAGCAGCAGGATCGTCAGCAGCGCGCCGAGAACAATTTGCAGCACTCCCCAAACGAAGAAATACAGCCGGTTTAACTCCGACGACAAATGCCGCAGCAACGGGCGCATGGTATCGTGAGGCAGCGCCGACAAGGGTGTGGCCGCCTGGGGCGTCGGCTGGGACAGAATCCGATCGACCGTGGCAAAATTCTGCGTTGCCACCATGGCCAGCAACATCGTGCCGGCCAGCCAGGCGCCCAGAAGGAGAGCGGCAAGAGACTTCATGCTGAGTTAGAAGAAGAGATACTTCCGCCAGGCTTCCTCGCCGCGGCCCATCAAACGCATGAGCTGGCGCGAAGTATGCAGGCTGAACGGACGCGGCTGGCGCATCAGGTGCATGTGCGCCTCGTTCGGCAGACGGTCGCCCTTGCGATTGTTGCAGTGATGGCAGCAGGTCACCAGGTTCTCCCAGGAGGAATCGCCGCCGCGCGAGCGCGGGACGATATGGTCTAGCGTCAACTCCCCCGCCGGCATCACCTTGGAGCAGTACTGGCAGGTGTTGCGGTCGCGCATCAGGATGTTCTTGCGCGACAACGCGCGGGTCTGATAAGGAATGCGGCGATACTCCAGCAAGCGAATCACCGAGGGCACGCGAAGCTGTTCGTGCGCCGAATGCAGGTGCATCCGGGAATGCTCCTCGGTCTGCGCCACTCCCTTCAGCACCAACACGATGGCCCGCCGCGCCGCGGTCACGTGAATCGGCTCGTAGGTGGCGTTCAGCACCAGCACCGGCAATTGGAGTGGATGGTCCATGTTGGCATCAAGCTGGCGCGCCCGCGCCTCCCTCGGGCAGACTGGGACGCGCACGATCTACAACCAGGCCCGAGCCGCGAGGCCCGAGGCCCGAGTCTGATCCCTCGGGCAGACAGGGACGCGCACGATCTACACCAACAATGAAAATGGAATGAGGACCGAAACTCGCAGAAAGCAGCGAAGGGCGGACTAAGCAGGGAACCGAGCGGCTCGGCTGCCCTGCAGGAGACTTCGGAAGTCCAGTATGCACATGGCTTCGCTACTCCGATCCGCTGATCCAGTTTGGATTATACAACATTATACACACGGCGGGCCCTCCGCGCAAGGTAGTCCAGGTAGATAGAGGTAGGTAGTGTCTCAGTTGGCGCCGAGGGTTGCGGAACTTGCCCGTGCGGCTCAGCCGCACGGCATTCAAACTGATGACACTACCGACTGTGCAGATCGGTTGTCCACACCGCCCTTGACGTTGATAGACTGGCTGCCATGAATCCTCTTGCGGCTGAGTTCCTCGGAACAACCCTGTTGGTGCTCTTTGGGAATGGCGTGGTCGCCAATGTCGTCTTGGCACGAACTAAAGGTAATGGTTCCGGCTGGATCGTGATCACGACAGGCTGGGCCTTCGCGGTGTTCATCGGTGTCTTCTGCTCGCAGGCGTACAGCGGCGCGCACTTGAACCCGGCCATCACACTCGGTTTGGCGGCTGCGGGCAGCTTCGCCTGGAGCAAGGTGGCAGGCTACGTTCTGGCGCAGATGGCGGGCGGCTTGGTCGGTGGCTCCCTGGTGTTTCTGTTCTACCGCGAGCACTTCAAGGTCACCGAGGACGTCGCAGGCAAGCTGGCCTGTTTTTGCACTGCTCCGAACATTCGAAACATTCCGCAGGCCTTTTTTTGCGAGGTGCTGGGCACGTTCGCGCTGATGCTTCCGGTACTTCTCATGGCTCCCGCCAGTTTCAAATTGCCTAACGGGATGGGATCGGACAGCGAGGTACTCCTCGGACTTGGTACACTGGGAGCGCTTCCTGTGGGCTTAGTGGTGCTGGCCATTGGATTGTCTCTGGGAGGACCCACTGGGTACGCGATCAATCCCGCCCGCGATCTGGGACCTCGTCTGGCCCACGCGCTGCTTCCGGTTCCTGGAAAGCAGGGCAGCGATTGGGGCTACGCGTGGGTGCCGGTGATCGCTCCGATCCTTGGCGCGCTGCTGGCGGTTGGGGTACATGCACTGCTGACGGCCTAATTCCTTCGCTGACTACCTCATTCGAATCGGCACGGTCTGCGTTAGATTCGCCGGCGGAAGCGCAGGTGACGGATGCGCGTCAACTCAACGAGCGGCCGCCACACCGCATGCACCAGATGGTGCTTGATCAACTGATGCCAGAAACGGTTGGAGCGCTTGTAGAGATACGACATCGCCAGATAAGGCAGCACGGCGCGCCAATCCTCCGGCCGGCGCCGCCAGATGGAGGCGTGCGAAAACAAGCGCTGATAAATCCACCCGTAGCCCTGCTCCAATTCTTCCGGCTGTCATGTGCTTGGGCCGGAATACCGCGTGGGCGGTGTCGTACAGAGACCAGTCGCGATGCAGCAACCGGCCGGCGGCCTCCATCTGCCGGAACAGCGGGGTCGCCGGGTAGGGCGTGAGAATGTGAAACGTGGCGCACTCCAGCCGGTTCGCTTCCACCCACTCCGCGGTACGCGCAAATACGTCCTTGCGGTCGTGATCGAAGCCCAGCACGAACGAGCTGTTCACTTGGATTCCGTGATCGTGCAAAATGCGGACGCGGCGGGCGTAATCGGCCGTCTTGGGAGTTTTCTTGTGGGCCTCGGCCAGATTCTGGTCGCTGAGCGATTCGAAACCCACAAAGACTCCCGTGCATCCGCCCAAGGCCATCTCGCGAATCAGGCTGGGATCGTCGGTAACGTCAATGGAGACCGCCGCGCTCCAGATCTTCTCGATCGGGCGCAGCGCCCGGCACAATGCGCGTAAGTACTCGCGGTTCGATCCCAGGTTGTTATCCACGAACACCGCGTAGGGTTGCTTGTCAGCCGCAAACTCCGCGACGACCTGGGCGGGATCGCGCATGCGATACGGCATGCGCAACCCTTCCGTTGCCAGGTAGCAGAAGCCGCAGCGGTTGTGACAGCCACGCGTCGCAATCAGGCTGGTGGTGGTAAGAAAACTGGAACGCGGCAGCAGCGACCGTCTCGGCGGCGGGTCGTCGCGATACTCGTTCTCGTAGGTAGCGGCGTAGCGGGACTGCAACCGGCCCGCCTGCACGTCCGCCAGAATGCGCGGCCAGAGTTGCACGCCGTCGCCCAGCGCCAGCGCGTCGGCGTGCGGCGCGCATTCTTCCGGGCAGGAGAGCACATGTAGTCCTCCCAGGATCACCTTGCTGCCACGGCTGCGGTACCATCGCGACAGCTCAAACGCTCGCCGCGCAAACGTCAGGTGAACGGTGATTCCCACGACCTCGGGCATCGGGCAACAGGGTGGACGGCCGTCGAGCAGATTCTCATCCCAGTACTCCAGCCGCCATTCGTCCGGCGTGGCTCCCGCGAAGCTGGTCAGCGCCAGCGTGGGAGTCAGCACGTGTTTCCCAAAGCTGGCATTGGGATCTTTCGGATAGAAGGGATTGATCAGCAAAGCGTAGTGCTGCTCGATGGGATCCCCGGGAGCCGCGAAATCGAGGCCCGCCGGCTGGGTCATTTCTGCGGGGATCCAACGGGGACGCAACGCTTGCGCATACGGGGCGGGCGGCTTCTTGACAGGCATGACAAGTACTTTACATATCAAAGTACTTCCTGTCAAGAGCTGGAACGCCACCGGCTCCGCTTCCGGGTCTTGTCCGGCAGCCGGGGTCTGGCTCTATGGATTCCCCGGCGGGAGCGCGGACCTGGGATCAGCCGCTGGGCAGCCGTCACCGGCCAGCGCGTTCGATGGCCGAGGGCAGAACCAGGCGGAACAACGTTCCGGACGGCTGGCCGGAGTCTCCCGGCACGGTCTCGGCGGTGATCTTGCCTTGATGGACGGCCACAATCTCGTAGACGATCGCCAAACCTAGCCCGGAACCGGAAGAAAAACCCGACTGATACGGCTCGAAGATTTTCTCAAGCTGTCCGGGCGGAATGCCCGGACCGGTGTCGCGGAATTCGATGACCGCGTTGCCGCGTTCCCGGGCGGCGCGCAAGGCCAACGTGCCTCCCTCCGGCATGGCCTTCAGCGCGTTGTCACACAAATTCCAGAACACTTGCTTGATGGCGTCCACGTCGGCCGGCACCAGCAAGGGGACCTTGGGCAGATCGGCCGTGATCCGCCAACCCTCCGTCCCCGGACGGTGGCGGATCAAGGTGATGGTGTCTTCCAGCATCGTCACCAGATCGGCGGACTGGAATTCGTACTTGCGCTCGCGCGAAAAACTGAGGAACTCGGCCAGAGTGCGGTCCAGCCGCTCGGATTCCTTGCGGACGATTTCCACCAGGCGTTGTTCGTCCTTGGAGAGGTCGCTGGTGATGGAAAACACTTTCACCGATCCGGCGATGGCGCTGAGGGGATTGCGAATCTCGTGGGCGATGGCGCCGGCCATACGTCCCAGCGCGGCCATGCGGTCCTGCAAACGGAGATCGCGCTCCAGCCGTTTGAAATCGGTCAGGTCCTGAATCACGTAAACGCTGCCCCCCGGACCGCCCTCGGTGGAGGCCAGCGGAGAGACGGTAATCCCCAAGATGCGCTCCAGGCCGGCCGGCGTCTTCAAACGCACTTCCCCGCCGGGGGGCGAGGCGCTCACCGCGGCAATCTCCGGAAGGGCTTCCTCCAGGCGCCGCGAGCTCAAGCTGCTGAGCGGCTGGCCCAGGATGGTCTCCCCGGCGTGATTCAGGAGTTGCACGCGGCCGGCCAGATCGATGGTCAGCACGCCGGCGGCGATGGAATCCAGTACATTCTGGTTGAAGGCCTGCAAATTGTCGAGCGCGCCGCTGGTTTGGGTAAGCTGGCTTCCGGCGCGGCGCAGGCTGTCGGCCAAAGTGCTGGAAAGATAGGCCACGGTCATGAACCCGAACAGGTTCGTGAAGATGCTGGCCTGCACACGCCGCAATTCGCGCAGATCGCGCTCGCCGGTTAACAAATCGATTTTGATCGGCCACGATGCGGGAATCTTGCCGTACCACGCCAACTCCAGAACCGATCCCAGCAGAATGAAGCTGAGGCTGGCCACCAGGTACGGTCCGGGACGCGGCAGCGAAACTCCGGCCGCCACCACGATCAGCGGGAACAGAAAAATGAAGTAGCTTTCCACGCCTTGGGTCAGGTACACGATGGCCGTGAGAATACAAACGTCGGAGAGCAACTGGAGGTAGGACTGGGTGGTGTAATCCGGCCACACCCGCAACAGGATGGCGAACAACAGGGTCAGCACATACCACAACACGATGGTGAAGACGAAGGCCTTGGGATCGAAGGCATAGGGATCGGTCTGGGAGGGTTGGAATTGCCACACCACCAGTTGCACCACCAGCAGGAAGCTGATCACTGCCAGGCGCACGCGGATCAGCCAATAGAGGCCCTGGCGCTGCTCCAGCAGTCCCACGCGCGTCTTGGCGCGGGGCGCCGGCAAAATCTCGGGCGACAGGTCGGCGGCTCTCATGGCGACTCCCGGGAAGGAATGCCCAGCGATTTCATTTTGCGATACAGGTGGCTGCGCTCCAGTCCCAGAACCTCGGCGGCGCGGCTGATGTTGCCCCCGCACTCTTCCAGTTTCTTGACGATGAAGTCGCGCTCGTAAGCAGCGCGAGCCTCCTGCAAGGTGGAAAACCCGCCCGGCCCCCGGCCCGTGGAACGGGAGACCAGCGCCGGAACATGCTTGCGCTCGATCCGCGGCTGAGGATTCATGATGACAATGCGCTCCACCATGTTGCGCAACTCGCGCACGTTGCCCGGCCAGGAGTATTGCCGCAGCGTGTCCAGCGCGTCCGGCGCAAACTGCTTGGGCCGGCGCCCATAGGCCTGGCTGAACTCCTTGGAAAAATGCTCCGCCAGCAGCGGGACGTCCTCCAGCCGCTCGCGCAGCGGAGGCACATAGAAAGGAACCACGTTCAAACGATAGAAGAGATCTTCGCGAAAATTGCCGCGGGCAATTTCCTCATCCAGGTTTTTGTTGGTGGAAGCGACGATGCGCGCATCAATGGTCACGCTGGTGCGCGATCCCACCGGCTCGAAGCGCTGTTCATCGAGGGCTCGGAGCACTTTGGCTTGGGTCTTCAAACTCATGTCGCCGACTTCGTCCAGGAAGAGCGTGCCGCCGTCGGCCTTCTGGAATTTTCCCGCTTTGTCTTCCAACGCGCCGGGCAGGGAGCCTTTCATGTGGCCGAACAGTTCGCTCTCGATGTAATCCTCGGGAATGGCCGCGCAGTTCACCTCCACGAAGGGCTGTTGCGCGCGCAGGCTTTGCACATGGATGGCGCGGGCCACCAATTCCTTGCCGGTCCCGCTTTCTCCATAGATCAGCACGCGGCCGTTGGTGGGAGCCATCAGCTCCAATTGCTGGCGCAGCGCCTTCATCGGAACGCTCTCCCCGATGATCACGCAGCGGGAAGCCACTTGCTCGCGCAACCGCAGATTCTCGTCCGACAGGGCCTGGTGGGCCAGGGCGTTCTTGACCGCCAACAGGGTCTTCTCGATGGAAAGAGGCTTCTCCAGAAAGTCGAAGGCTCCCAGCTTGGTGGCCTTCACCGCGGTCTCGATGGTACCGTGCCCGGAAATCATCACCACCGCCGGCGCGGCGGGGCGTTGGCGGATCTTTTCCAGGACTTCCAGGCCGTCGCGATCCTTCAGCCACACGTCCAGCAGGACCAGTTGCGGCGGATCGCTTTCCAGTTGCTCGAGACAGGCCTCCCCGCCGGCCACGGCCTTGACGGTGTAACCTTCGTCTTCCAGCACTCCGGCCAGCGATAGGCGGATGCCCTTTTCGTCGTCCACGATCAGGATTCTCTTTTGCATGGAAATCCAGGCCCGCGCCGCGAGGCCCGAGGTCCGAGTCGAACAGTCTCCGGCGCGGGCCTCCAAGTCAAACCTTTGTTCCCTCGATTCGGGCCTCGGGCCTTATCGGCTCGGGCCTGAACTACACCGGTAACTCCAGTATAAACCGGGCCCCCACCGGATTGTTTTCCTCCACGCGGATGGTCCCGTGATGATCGGCCACGATGCGGCTGACGATGGCCAACCCCAAGCCGCTGCCGCGCTTCTTGGTGGAGTAATGCGGCAGGAAGAGTTTTTCCTTGGTTTCCGCGTCCACTCCCGGACCGCTGTCGGCGACGGCCAATTCCACGCTTTCGCTCACGCCGTCCAGCGCCAGCGCTTTGGATTCACTGGCCACTCGCGCCGTGGAAATGCGCAGTTCCTTGAACAAGCAGGGTCCCATCGCTTCGGCGGCGTTGTCCACCAGGTTGACCACCACGCGCTTCAACTGCCCGGCATCCACATTCACCGGCGGCAAATCCGGCGCCAGATCCAAGCGCACCTGGATGTCGTCCAGGCGGCCGTCGAAAACCGCTACGGCGCTTTCCACGATCGCGTTCAGATTCCCGGGCTGCAACTCGGCTTTGGGAAAGCGCGCCATTTGCGCGAATTCGTCCACCAGCGTTTTCAACGTTTCCACTTCCTGGTTGATCAGGTTGGAGCAATCCGCGATCACCCGGAAGGAGTCGGCGGGATCCGTTTCGTCCATCGCCTCCAGCCGGCGGCGGATGCGCTCGGCGGAAAGGGCGATGGGCGTCAGGGGGTTCTTGATTTCGTGGGCCACGCGGCGGGTCACTTCCTGCCAGGCGGCCGCTTGTTGGGCGTGGATCAAGTCCGAGAGATCCTCCAGCACCACGATGTAGGCGATGTCGGAGGAAATCGGCGTGCTGATGTGCCCGCTCTGCAGCGCCGAGACCGTCATGGCCACGCTGATCTTGCCGCGCGGCGTGCTGAGATCGAGTTGCGCGGTGGCCAAGCCCTGGCGCAGGGAGCGCCGCAGCAGGTGATCGACATCGCGCAGTTCCTCCAGGGTCAGCAATTCCCGCAGCGTCGGCGCGGCGGCGCGCTGCGCGCCGAACATGCGCTCCACCGCCGGATTCACGCGCACCACGCGGCGGTCGCGGGAGAGCGAGATCACCGGCGTGGGAATGCTTTCCAGGATCGCTTCCGTCTCGCGGCGGCGGCGCTCCAGTTCCACGCGCGACTCTTCCAATTGCGTCACCATGTCGTTGAAGGATCCCACCAGCACCCCCAATTCGTCGGCGGCCTGCACTTTGATGCGGTGTCCCAGGTTGCCGATGCTCACCTGGTGGGTGGCTTCGGCCAGCGATTCGATCGGCACCGTGACCTGCTTGGATAGAAACAGGGCCACCCAGGTGGAAGCCACCAGAAGCAGCACCGTCACCAGGGCCATCTCCAGAAGGAAAAAGGCGCGCACGTTCTTCTGCTGGTAAAAGAGCGCTTTGTAGTTTTCCTGATCGCGCGACATTTCCGCCAGGCTCTTGGTCAAACTATCGGGCAGCCGGTCGGCGGTGATGATCCATCCGGCCGGATTGGGCCCTCCGCTGGATTCCACCGGTATGATGGCCACGGCGTAATCGCTGCCGGCGGCGGAAGCCTGCAGGTGTAAAGGCCGCCCGGTGCGCCGGTCCGTCAGGGGCAGTTCTTGGGCCAAGTCCGGACCGATGTCCGAGCCTGAATTGCTGAAGAATCCCAAACTACCGCTGTTGATCTCAACGCTCAGATAGTCCACGCCTTCCTGTCGCGCCTCTACGGGCAGCAGTTTACGAACCTGGCCGGTGTCGCCGGAGCGCAGCGCGTCGCCCAGCGGCCCGCGTGAAATGGCCAAGGCGTCAGCTTCGGTTTCCCGCTCGGCATAGGATCCGACCTCCGCTACGATGGAGCGGGCCTGCTGCTCCATGCTGGCGAAGGGTTGATTGAACCAACGGTTCATGGCTCGGTTCATCAACACGTAAGAGAAATAAAACAGCAGCGAAACCGGCAGCAGGGAGAGCGCCAATGCCCCGATCACCAGCTTGGTCTTGAATTTCGATCCCAGCAGGTTGGCGCGCCGCTCCACGAACAGCTTGATGACGTTGCGGGAGAGAATGAACGCGAAGACCAGGAAAGCCAGACCCACAACCGTGGACAGCGCGAACAACAGGATGGTCTGCTCGGAACCGGCAGGGCGCACCCAGACGTTGAACGAAACCTGCCACACGATCAGCGCCGCCAGGACCAAGAGCAGGCCCAGGGCCAGATAGCGCTTGCTTCCTTTCAACTTCAACCTTCCGTCCGCCATCGTGTCTCTAAGCATACTACCGGCCGGGGCGGTGTACACTGCCCTGATGGGACCCACGTGCGTCCGCATGGAGATCGCCAACCCCACGGAACGCGGGCCAGAAAATCAGACTCTCGTTGCGGTGAGAAACTGCGCGCGAGAAATAGCTAGGCGGACCGGGATTTCCCCCAGGTCTCCGCAGCCGCTTTTCCCAAACGCGGCTGGCTCAGGGGCGTTCTCTTAGAATGCGCCTCACGTTACGCCTGCCCCGCAGCACGGCCATGATGCGAATGGGCCTAGTGGCCGGGTCATACACGACAAGGAAGGAATACAGTCCGAAGAATAGAACGGGACGCTTCGTCAGGTCCTTGCGAGTGTGGCCTAGACGCGGCATCCGCCCCAACGTGGCAAACAACTCGTGAAACTCCCCTTCTACGCGATCGGCCAACCCGACACTGTCGCCCGCGATCCGTAGCCAGATTTCAAAGAGATCGTGCTGCGCATCGTGGGAAACGTCGTAGAGGTTCTCCATTAGCGCGGCTGTTCACGCAACCACGCCGCTTTGCGCCGGGCCATGTCCGCCCGCGACTCTTCGGCGGAGAAGAATTCGCCGCGTTCGAATTGCGCGAATGCCCGTTCGATCTTTCCGGAGATCTCCTCCTTGTGTTCGTGGAACCATTCATCCTCGCAATGCAGCATTTCGAGGGCTCGGCCGATGACGTCGTCAGGGTCGCGGTAAGCGCCCGTTCGCATGGCCTTGGCGATCAGTTCTTCATGCTCCGGACGGAGGGTGATAGGCATATTGTCAGAATAGGCCACTGGACGAGCGATAGTCAATGCGCATGACCGCATGGCAGTGTCATCCAATTTCCCACTTGACAACCATCATTTGATAGTTCTAGAATTATAGAAATATGAAAAGAACCTGCTCCAATGCGGACATCAGCCGGTACGCGGACATGTTCGCGGCCATCGGCGCGGAGCCACGCTTGCAGATCTTGCGCCTTCTGCTGTCGGCCCATCCGGAGGGCCTGGTGGTTGGCGAGATCCAGGCGGAGTTGGAGATTCCCAACTCCACGCTGTCGCATCATCTGGACAAGCTTCGAATTGAAGGCTTGATAGAAGTGCACCGCGAGGGCACGTTCCTTCGTTACATGGCGGACACGCGGGGATTGAGTGAATTGCTGGGCTTCTTGTACGCGGAATGCTGCACCCGCAATAAGTCGGCGGCGGTCGCCGCGGATGGATTATTCAAGATCGCAAAATAGGGGAGGATGGCATGGCAGAAACATTGGCGGCGAACGACATCAAAGCAACGGTAAAGGAAAAGTACGGCCAGGCGGCGCTACGCGTACATTCGGGCGGCAGTTCCTGCTGTGGGGCAGGTCCCGCGACCAACGAATGCGACCCGATTACGTCCAACCTGTACAGCGCCGGCGAAGCCGGCTCGATTCCCGAAGAAGCGCTGCGGGCCTCGCTGGGATGCGGCAATCCCACGGCGTTGGCACAGTTGCATCCCGGCGAAACGGTGCTCGACCTCGGTTCGGGCGGCGGCATCGACGTGTTGCTTTCGGCCCGCCGCGTCGGCCCCACCGGCAAAGCCTACGGGCTGGACATGACCGATGAGATGCTGGCCCTGGCGCGCGAGAATCAAAAGAAGGCCGGCGTCGAAAACGTCGAGTTCCTGAAAGGCGAAATCGAGAAAATCCCGCTGCCGGATAACACCGTGGACGTGATCATCTCCAACTGCGTGATCAATCTGTCCGCGGACAAGGATCGCGTGCTGCGCGAAGCCTTCCGCGTGCTGAAGCCCGGTGGGCGGCTGGCCGTCTCCGACATCGTGGTGCACGGAGAAGTTCCGCAGGAGATTCGCCGCAACGTCGAGTTGTGGATCGGCTGCGTCGCAGGAGCCCTGGAAGAATCGGAGTATCGCGCCAAGCTGGCCAAGGCGTGTTTCGAGAACATCGAAGTGGAACCTACGCGCTTCTACAAGGTGGCGGAGGCGCGGCAATTTCTCTCCGGCAAAGGCGTCGACGTGGACGCCATCGCCCCCGCCGTGGACGGCAAGTTTCTGAGCGCCTTCATTCGCGCCCGCAAACCATCGCCCTCCTGCTGCGGCCCGGAGTGCTGTGCATGAAGCAACGCGTCCTGATTCTTTGTACCGGCAACTCGGCGCGCAGCCAGATGGCGGAAGGATTGCTCCGCCACTTGGCGGGCGATCGCTTCGAGGTGCGGAGCGCGGGAACCAAACCGACGCGCGTGCGCGCCGAAGCGGTCGCGGTCATGGGCGAGCTGGGCATTGATATTTCCCAGCATCGTTCCAAGCCGGTGGACGAATTCGCCGGCCAGGAGTTCGACTACGTCATCACGGTTTGTGACAACGCCCGGGAGTCCTGCCCGGTTTTTCCCGGCCACACGCAGCGTATTCATTGGAGTTTCGACGATCCCAGGACAGAAGCGGAGTTCCGGCGAGTCCGCGATGAAACCGCGATGCGGCTGAGGGAGTTTGTTGCGGAGGGGGAAAAACAAAAGCAACCGCCGATAAACGCCGATGAACGCCGATAGCGTCCGTTTTCTTCGGCGTTTATCGGCGTTTATCGGCGTTCATCGGCGGTTGCTTTTATTCCTTCTTGCTCACAAAGCGATACCCCACTCCACGCACCGTCAGCAAGTGCCGTGGATTGGCGGGATCGTCTTCCAGGTAACGGCGCAAGCGCACGATGAAATTATCGATGGGCCGCGTGTCGGTATCCTCGCGCACGCCCCACACTTCTTCCAGCATGGCCTTGCGGGAGACGGCCTGGCCTTCGTGCTGAAGCAGGTAGCGAAGCAGGTTGGCTTCCATCAAGGTCAGTGGAAAGACGCGCGATCCCGCGTGGATTTCCAGCGTACCAAAGTCAATGGTGCGCCCGGCAACCTCGTAGATGCGGACTTCTCCCCGCAATTCTCCGTCTACCGGCGCGGACGCGCTCTTCTCCGCAGCCGCCGTAAGCAGCCACTCCTTGCGCCGCAACAGTCCGCGGATGCGGGCCATCAGAATCGACAGCTCGAAAGGTTTGGGTAAGTAGTCGTCGGCGCCGGCTTCAAAACCTTTCAGCACGTCTTCCGGACGGCCGCGCGCCGTGAGCATCAACGTGGGCAGGTACTGCCCATTGCCACGCAGTTCCGCCATGACTTGGAAACCGTCTTTGCCCGGCAGCATCACATCAAGGATCAGCAAATCGATCAACAAGTCCGGGGATTCCGGCGCCGTTCCCAGCAGTTCCAGCGCGGACTCGCCGTCCTCGCACACTTTCACCTGATAGCCTTCCGCTTCCAGATTGAAGCGCAAGCCTTCGGCCAGGTGTTTCTCGTCTTCGACAATGAGAATTCGCGACAAGGGAATCGAGGGAATCGGCGGAGGCCCGCCGCGAGCTAAATCATGACTTCCGGAACTTCCATCTCTCCGCGATTAAAGGCGACCTCGAAGGCGCGCACCACTTGGGGATCGAAACTCGATCCGGAGCCCTTGACGATAATGTCGCGCGCCTCGAACGGCGTGGAGGCCTTGCGATACGGACGATCGCTGGTGATGGCGTCGTAGGCGTCGGCCACCGAAATGATGCGCGCCTCGAAGGGGATATTCTCGCCGGCGTTGGGGTAATAACCGGTGCCATCGAACTTGTCGTGATGCGCCAAAATGATGGGCAGCACGCGGCGCAGCGATCCTCCCACCGGCGACAGGAAGTCCACCCCTCGCGATACGTGCGTCTTGATCTCCTCAAACTCGCTGCTGCTGAGCTTGGCAGCCTTGTAGAGGATGTCCCGGCTGATTTCCAGCTTGCCGATGTCGTGCAGCAGCGCGGAGGTGCGAACGTCTTCGATGCGGTCGCGATTCAGGCCGCAGCACGCCGCGATCTTGGAGGCATACACGGAAACCCGGTAGGAATGGTTTTGGGTGTACTTATCCTTGGAGATGAACTGTTGCAAGATCAGCAGGATTCCCTGATACGTATCCCGCAACTCCCCGATATGTTTTTCTTTGCTCTCGTAGAGCGTACCCATGGCGTAGGCGGTCAGGATCAGGAATCCCGCCCACACGGTCATGTCGAACCAACGATCAAAAGGCGCGGTCACTTGAGGTTCGAAGAGCGTGGGATTGTAGTAGGCCACCACGGCCACCACCAGTCCACTGAACACGGCCGTCATCACGGCGTGCCGGCGTCCGAAGAAATAGGCGGAAAACAGGGTCGGCAGCGTGTAGAAGCTCAGCGTCAGGCGCTGCGAACTGACCAGGTGATTGACAACAAACGCAATCAGGAAAACCGTAAGGATCAGCCACAGTTCCTTGTTTACCTGCATGAATCGATTCAGCAGGTCGCCCTTGCCGTGCTCGATCCGATCATGGTGGACCGGGAGATCCTCCATCACGCGCACGGGGAGATTACTCATAGCCTAACGCCCTCCCAAACAAAGCCTATTATACCCAATCGGCACCTCTTGCCAACAGCTTTACTCGGGCCGGAGGCTAATGCACAAGAACGGTGCACGGAAGGTAGGACTCCACCAAGAGCCCATACCACTTCCTCATAGCTCCATTCCCTGCGCTCCAGACCCGCATCCGGAAGCCATGTTAGATTGGTTCTGGACTCTTTTGCCACATGGATACTCCAACCCATCCGGAAAGGCTCGCTGTGGTGTTGTTCCAACTGGGCGGGCCGGACGCTCCCGAAGCGGTGGAGCCGTTTCTCTACAACTTGTTTCGCGATCCCGACATCATTGATTTTCCTTTTGCGCGCCTGGCCCGCGAGCCACTAGCCAGACTGGTGGCTGCCAACCGTGCCAAAAAAGTAACGGCCCACTACCGGCACCTGTTTGAGAGATTTCAAGGATCCCCGCTCAACAACAATACCCGGCTGCAGGCCGCCGCGCTGGAGCGCGAACTGCGCCCGGTCTTCGGCGCGGAGACGCGCGTCATCCTGGCCATGCGCTACTGGCATCCGCTGACCCAGGAGGCCGCGGCCACGCTGGCCGAAGGGAATTTTGACCGCATTGTCCTGCTGCCGCTCTATCCGCAATATTCCAAGACCACCACCGGCAGCAGCTTGAACGAATGGAATCGCCATTTTCGCAAGAACGGCGTGCCGATTGTCGGCATCCAGGAGTTCCACGATTATGGTCCTTACATCGCCGCGCAAATGGAACGGGTCAACGAAGCGCTGGCGCAATTTCCCGCCGGCGAGCCGGTGGAGTTGGTCTTCAGCGCCCACGGCACGCCCGCTCATCTGGCGGAAAGCGGCGATCCCTACGCCGCGCAGGTAGCCGAGACCACCCGATTAACGCTGGTGAGCGGCTACACTCATCACGGCTGGACGCATCCGCATCGCATCTGTTATCAGAGCAAAGTGGGGCCGGGCCGCTGGCTGCAACCGTCGCTGACCACCACTCTTCGCGAGTTGGCCGCGCAGCACGCCAAAAATGTTCTGGTCGTCCCGATATCCTTTGTGTCCGACCATATCGAGACGCTGGAAGAAATCGGCCACGACGCGCGCGACCTGGCGGCGTCGTTGGGCATTGCGCGTTTCGCCATGACCGAAGGACTGAACGACTCCCCGGCGTTCATCCGGGCTCTGGCGCAATTAGTTCGCGAGCGCTTGGCTTAGGTCTGGTCTTTTTCCAACCGCCGGATGTCGCGCACCAGTTTGCGGAGATCGTCCGCATCGTCGGAGGAATAATAGCCGCGGATCTGGCCTTGGGCGTCGACCAGCGCGAAGCGCGTGCTGTGGACCATGCTGCCGTCCACCATTCCCAGCTTGAAGGAATAGCGGAAAACCTGGTTGAGCGCCTCCCGCGATCCGGTGAGGAAATGCCAGCGCCGCGTGTCGGCCTGGAATTGCTTGGCGTAGGCCGCCAATTTCTCAGGCGTATCGTGCTCGGGGTCCACCGTGAACGAAACGAACTGCACCGGCAGTTCGCGCACTTGCATGTCGATGCCATGCATCTGCGAGGTCATGCGCGGGCACGGTCCGGGACAGGTGGTGTAGATAAAGTCGGCCACGTAGGCGTGACCGTCGAGCGATTTGCTTTGGAACTGCTGGCCCGATTCCGCGGTCAGGGAAAACGGCGCAATGCTGCCGATGATAGGTAGCGGTTCGGGCTTGGGACAGGCGGTCAGGAATAACGTGGCGGCCAGCAACGCCACGGCTGAAGTAACGCAGGCCTCCGGCCTGTTCTTTTCACTTGGTGTTACATAGAACAGGCCGGAGGCCTGCGCTACTTCCCCTACGTTCCCAGGATTTCTCATTTCCTGCCTGCTTCCTGCGCGCTCAACTGCCCACACGCCGCGTAAATCTCCCGCCCTCGCGGCTTGCGAATGAAGGCCGGCAAGCCCGCATTTCGCAAAACACGCTGAAACTCCAGCACTGTGGATTCCTCCGGTGTGCAGAATCCCAGCGACGGCCCGGGATTCCAGGCAATCAAGTTTACCTTAGCGGGCAGCGGCGCCAGTAGCTTGGCGACGCGGCGCGCATCGGAGGGGGAATCGTTCAGGCCGCCGAGCAACACGTACTCAAATGTCAGGCGTTCGCGCACACCCAACGGGAATTGCCGGCAGGCCTCCAGCAACTTGGCGATCGGCCACTTGCGGTTGATCGGCATGATGCTGGAGCGCTGCTCGTCATTCGATGCGTTCAAGGAAATGGCCAGCTTCGGCCGCACCGCCTCGCGGCCCAAACGCTCGATGCCCGGCACGACGCCGGCGGTGGAAAGCGTCATGCGCCGCGTGGACAATCCCAATCCCGCGGAATCGGCCAGCAGGCGCACCGCCGCCAGCGTGTTATCGAAATTCAGCAGCGGCTCGCCTTGTCCCATGAACACCAGATTCAGCGGGCGCGCGGACGGGTCCAATCCGTTTTCTTCCGCCACCAGCAATACTTGGCCCACAATTTCACCCGCGGTCAGGTTGCGTTCCAATCCCAGCTTGGCCGTGAGGCAAAACTGGCAGTCCACCGGACAACCTACTTGCGTGGAGATGCAAATGGTATCGCGCGGACCCGCCGCGGTGATGCTGCCGTCCTCGGGCATCAAAACGCATTCCACGGTTTTCGCGTCTTCCAGACGCAGCAAGTAGCGGATGGTGCCATCGGCGGCGCGGAAACGGTTGGCGATTTCCGGACGCGCCGCGCTGAACTCCGTGGCCAACCGCTCGCGCACCGGGCGCGGCAGCGTCGGCACGCGGGTCAGGTCGCGGGAGCGCTGCCGATAGATCGCGGTATAAAGCTGGTCGCCGCGCCAGGCCGGCTGGCCCCAGGAGGCCAGCAAGTCGCGCAACTCCGCGGCGGATTTTCCGACGAGAGAAACCATTTCCTCTATGTTATGCGGAATGCTAGAATTCTGATGTGAAACCTGCCGCGGCAACCGTCATTCTTCTTTCTCTGGCCATGGCCCTATCGGCCGCCGATCTGACCCTCAAGCCGCTCGATGAAGCCGGATACAACGCGCTGGTGAAGCAGCACGCCGGCAAAGTCGTGTTGATGGACATTTGGGCGGCGTGGTGCGAGCCGTGCCGCGCCGAAACGCCCGATCTCGTGAAACTAGCCAAGCAACTGGGGCCGAAGGGGCTGGATTACGTAACCGTCACGATTGATCAGCCGGGCGAGCTATCCTACGCCGAAAAGTATTTGCACCGCAACGCCGTCCGGTTCCCGGCCTACTATCGCAAGACCACCAACGAGGACGCCTGGGTTCACAACGTGCATCCCCAATGGACCGGCACGCTGCCGGCGCTGTTCCTCTACGACCGTTCCGGCAAGCTCAGTCGCGCCTTCATTGGGTCCGCGCTGCCGGCGACGATCGAAGCCGCGATCCGCGAGTTGCTGTAACGCAGGCCTTCAGGCCTGTTCTCGGTTTCTTGGAGGCAAGAGAAAAGAACAGGCCTGAAGGCCTGCGTTACTCTTGCTTGGCAATGATCTCCTTCATGATCTCCGAGGCCCCGCCGCCAATGGACATCAGGCGCGCGTCGCGCCACAACCGGCTGATGGGATATTCCGTGGTGTAGCCGAAGCCGCCGAAAATCTGCTGGCAGTCGTACATCACGCGCTGGGAAAGATCGGCGGCCACCAGTTTGGCCATGCTGATCTCTCGCACCGCCCGCTGCCCGCGATTGAAGAGATCCAGCGCCCGATAAGTCAGCCAGCGCGCCGCTTCCACCTGCGCGCGCATTTCCGCGAAACGGTGCCGCCACACCTGCATGGAGCCCAGCGGACGCCCAAACGCCACGCGATCCTTGCCGTATTGCACCGCATAGTCGATGGCGCGGTCCATACCCGCCACCGACTGGATCGCCGCGGCCAGACGCTCGCCTTGGAAATTCTCCATCACGTAGTAGAATCCGCGATTCTTTTCGCCCACTAGATAGCGCGCTGGAATACGGCAATCGTCGAAGAACAACTCGGCGGTGTCGGACGCCAGGTTGCCGACCTTCTTCAGCTTTTTGCCGACGGAATATCCCTTTACATCGGTGGGAAACGTGACGAAGGAAATTCCCTTGTGACCGTCTTCGCCGGTGCGCACGGCCAGCAGAATGAAATCGGCGCGCGTGCCATTGGTGATCCACAGCTTTTGTCCGCGGATCACAAACTCGCCGCCTTCCAGCCGCGCCGTGCAGCGGAGGTTGGCGACATCCGACCCTCCGCCCGGCTCGCTGATTCCCAGCGCGGCAATCTTCTCGCCGCGGATTGCCGGTTCCATGAATTCGTGTTTCTGTTCCGGCGTGCCCATCTCCGCCAGAAACGGCACAGCCAAATCCGATTGCACCATGAAGGCCATGTTCACGCTGGGAGAATCGGAATAGGAGAGCGCCTCCATGTACGCGGCACTGGCCCACCAGTCCAGTCCCGCACCGCCGTGCTGGGGATCGATGCGGATGCCGAACAGGCCCAACTCGCCGCCGCGCGTGAACAGTTCGCGGGGGAAAATGCCTTGCTCGTCCCACTCCTCGGCGTGAGGCGCGATCTCCTCGCGACAAAAACGTTTTACCGTTTGCCGGATCAGGTCGTGCTCTTCCGTGAAGTATGGGTAGGTGACAGCTGTTGCGGGGGCCTCTATTGTGCTTGGCATCTCACAATCTTAACCAAATTCCGGCCCGGCGCAACCATCTCACCTTCTTTCACATAAACCGCTTCCACGATGCCGTCCAGGTGCCCTCGAAAGGTATGCTCGATTTTCATGGCCTCCAGCAGCAGCAGCGGATCACCGGCTTTCACCACCTGGCCCGGTTGCACCAGGATTTTCAGCACGCGCCCCGGCATGGAGGCTTGCGCGATCTCCGGCTGCTCCGCCACGGCGTTCTCCGGAAATCGCGGCAGCACGCGGACCGGTAGGGAATCCACATAAATGATATCGCCGGCCTCGACAATGTGCTGGCGGCGGCGGATACCGTCGAAGGCGATATCAATGTTGTCAGAACCGTCCGCGGTAGCGGATGGGTCCTGCTCGCCGGGACCGAAGATCTCGACCACCGCTTCCCGCCCGTTCACGACAACACGGTCGCGGTTCCAGGAAACCTTGATCCGCTGACCAGCGACTTCCAACTCGCGAACCGGGTCGCGGAACGGATTGTTGCGGTAGTCGGCGCGAATCTCCAGCCATGGCCATTTGCCGCGCAGGAAATACACCGCCGCGGCCGCAGCACGGAAAATGGTATCGGCGTCGGGCGGCGCGATCAGCGCCTGGCGCTGGCGCTCGAAAAAGCCGGTGTCGGTTTCACCGGCCAGAAATGCAGGGTGCTCTACCGTGCGAATCAGGAAGTCGCGATTGGTGGCCGGTCCCGCAATTTGCAGCGCGCGCAGCGCCGCGGCGAGTTTGCGCGCCGCAGTCGCGCGGTCCGGACCGTGGACAATCACCTTGACCAGCAGCGAGTCGTACTGCACGGCGATCTCCAGGCCCGCCTCGACGGCGTGATCCACGCGGACGTCCGGCAACGACACCGGCAACGACCATCCGTGAATTTTCCCCGACGATGGCAGAAAATCGCTGCCCGGGTCTTCGGCGCACAGCCGCGCTTCGATAGCGTGTCCCAGAAACGACGGCTCCACGCGTAGCGTGCGACCCTCGGCGGCTTCGATTTGCAAGCGTACCAGATCCAATCCTGTGATGGCCTCCGTGACCGGATGCTCCACTTGAATCCGCGCGTTGACCTCGATGAAGTAAAACTCGCCGCTTGGGGCCAGCAAGAATTCCACCGTGCCGGCGTTTTGATAGCCCATGGCCTGCGCGGCGCTCAACGCCGTGTGGCAAATCTTCCGGCGTTGGGCATCGTTGAGGGCGGGCGAAGGAGCCTCCTCAATCACTTTTTGATAGCGGCGTTGTAGCGAGCACTCCCGCTCGCCCAAGTGAATGATGTGTCCATGCCCATCGCCGATGACTTGCACTTCGATATGCCGCGCGCCTTCAATGTAACTTTCGCAGAGCAGCGTGCCATCGCCGAAAGCGCTTTCCGCTTCGCGACGCGCCGACTCGAGGGCCGCGGCCAGTTCTTCGGCGGAGCGTACCAGCCTCATGCCGCGTCCTCCGCCTCCCGCCGCGGCCTTCACCAACAGCGGAAAGTGGGGGCGCGCGATATCCACAGCCGGAACCACGGGAATCGCCGCCGCGGTAACCACCTCCCGGGCGCGAATCTTGGATCCCGCCAGACGCATGACTTCGGCCGGCGGACCGATGAACACGATCCCGGCCTTCTCGCAGGCTTCGGCGACCTGGGGATTCTCGGCTAGGAATCCGTAGCCGGGATGAATAGCGTCCGCGCCGGTCCGCGCGGCCGCATCGATGACGGCGGCGATGTCCAGGTAGGACGGCACGCGCACCGCCGCGTCCGCCTCGCGCGCGTGCAACGCGTGAGCGTCGGCTTCGGTGTACACCGCCACGGCGGCGATGCCCATCTCGCGGCAAGTGCGCATCATGCGCCGGGCGATCTCGGCGCGGTTGGCGATCAGGATTCGGTTGATGACTTTCATTTCAAGAACGGAGACCTCCCGGCCTCCTAGTGCCGGAACACTCCCCACTCCATGGTTCCTTCCACACCGTGACCACAAGCCGCGGCCAGTGCGATCCCCAGCACTACGCGCGTCTCTTGTGGATCAATGATGCCGTCGTCCCACAAGCGCGCCGTGGCGAAATAGGGGTCGGACTCGCGGGTGATCTGCGCTTCCAGCGCTTCGCGCGACGCCGTCAGTTTGCTTTCATCCATCGATTGCCCAGCGCGCGCGGCGGCGTCGCGCTTGATGATGTCCATCACGCCGCTGAGTTCGCGCGCGCCCATCACCGCAATGCGGTGATTAGGCCAGGTGAACAGGAAGCGCGGCTCGTAGGCGCGTCCGCACATGGCGTAATTGCCCGCGCCATACGATCCGCCGATCATCATGGTGATGGCCGGCACCGTGGAGTTGGACACCGCGTTGATCAGCTTGGCGCCGTTGCGGATGATGCCGCCGCGCTCGTATTCCGGACCCACCATGAAGCCGGTGATGTTCTGCAAAAACAGCAGCGGGATGTCTTGCTGATTGCACAACGCGATGAACTGCGCGCCCTTGGCCGCCGATTCGGAGATCAGCACGCCGTTGTTGCCGAGAATGCCCACCGGGTATCCGTGGACGCTGGCGAATCCGGTGACCAGGGTCGCGCCGTAATCGGCCTTGAACTCGTGGAAGCGCGAGCCGTCCACCATGCGCGCGATCACTTCACGCACGTCGAAAGGCACGCGCACGTCCATGGAGACGATGTCCGGCAAATCGCCGATGGAAAAGCGCGGGTCCTCGAACTGGCGCGGCACGGCGTGCGGCTTCGGCAGGCCGAAGTTCGAGACAATCTCGCGGGCGATACGGATGGCGTCCAGTTCGTTTTCGGCCAGATAATCGGAGAGTCCGGAAACGCGCGAGTGCATTTCCGCGCCGCCCAGTGTTTCTTCGTCCGACCACTTCGCCGGTGGCCATTTTCACCAGCGGCGGTCCGGCCAGAAAACACTTTGGCTTGATCCCGCACCATGACCACGTAATCGGACATGCCCGGATGATAGGCGCCGCCGGCGGTGGAATTGCCGAAGACCACCGAGACCGTGGGAATGCGGGGCTTGGATCGCCGTGTGATCTCGCGGAATCCGCGCCCGCCGGGTACGAAGATCTTGCTTTGCACGGGAAGATCGGCGCCCGCCGATTCCACGAGCAGAATGGTGGGCAACCGGTTCTGAAAGGCGATTTCCGCGAGCCGGGCGCCTTTGTGCATCGCCCATTTCGGAGATGGCGCCGCCCTTCAGCGTGCACTCGTTGGCCATGATCAGGCACTGCCGGCCGCTGACCAATCCGATGCCGCCGATAAACCCTGCGCCGGGGGCTTCGCCTTCCATTCCAATGCCGGCCAGCGGCGCGATTTCCAGGAAGTAGGACCCTTATCGAGGAGCATTTCCACGCGCTCGCGAGGCAGCAGTTTGCCGCGCGCCAAATGGCGTTGCCGGTAAGCCTCGCCGCCGCCTTCGGTGGAGCGGCGCAATTCGGCGCGCAGCCGGGCGATGGCTTCGGTGAAGGCTTCGCGGTTGGTCATCGGTGAACTATACACCCAATGGGAAGGATGGGAAGAATGGGAGCTATGGGAAGTATGGGAGTATATGTCCCATTCTTCCCATTCCTCCCATATGATAGGCCCATGCGTTTCGCCTACATCGTTGCGGGCCTGTTTTTAGCCGTCAACGCCGTTTACATCGCGCTTCACTTGTACGAAGCGCATTCCACGCTGGTTCTGGTGGCGGTGGCGCCGGCATTGCTGGCGGCGGTGGCACTGGGGGCGTTGTTGGTGGTGCGAAACGTCAAGCCGGCGCCGGCCGAGCCGGAGGAGGAAGTGGCGGAGGAAGAGCCGCCCGAGTAGAAACAGCCCGTTTACAATTGCAGCTTTTCCCTCAATTGACGCTCCAAAGCCGGCTCCAGCTTGGACCCGCGATGAGTCAGATAGAACACATCGATGGCCTTGTGACCCTCCGTGTCGATCAGCGCGACTTCGATATTGCAGCCTGCCTCCGCCAGTTTGCCGGCGACCTCGTAGTGGGGCAGGCATCCTTGCCGGTCTGAGCAACGCGGCGTGTAACGGTGCGATGCGAAATCTGTGTCATCGGTGTAATCGGATGATTGTCTTTCGGAATCTGTGGCCGCTATCGGCCGATCAGGCGCATCGCCCGGTCCGCGGCGCGCACCCCGCGATATTGCGCCTCTTCAAAAATAGAGAAGCCGCTCAAATCGGAGTTGGCGTAAAACAAAGTCCCGCTGCCTTCCGCCGCGCGCCGGCGGTCAGGCGACGCCAGAAATCCCGGCGTGGGGCGGGCCATGGCGTGGCCGAGACGCAGGATGTCGATGCGCGAAACACATTGGCGAATGTCCGGATGGACACGTTCCAAATCGTTAAGGATCGCTTCTTTCCAAAAACTCCAGTCATTCTCCAGCAACAGCCGCCGGTTTTGCCCGGGAGTGCCCGTGGCCAGCGCCCAGTAGAATGTCCACACGTCGCGGTCGATGTGCGTGCGTAAACTTTGATGCATGTTGTCAACGTAGCCGAGCGCCGGCGAATCGAAAATCACGTTGTCCCAGCAAAGCGGCATGCCGCGCTCTCCAGGCGCCTCGCGAGGCAACCGCTGCAGCGTGAGATTCGCGGTGAGCCACGGCGAATAAGTGAAGTCTACAGGTGCGGCGCCTTCCATAATGTATGGGGCAACGAAGGTCGGCGCCGCAAAGATTACGCTGTCCGCCAGATACTCCGTCTGCCCCGCGAAAACACTCCAGCCGCGGCCTCGTTTGGCGATGCGATGCACCGGAACGCCGGCGCGAATGTAGCGTCCCAGCTTCTCGATCAGACGGTGCGCGATCCAGCCATTGCCCTCGGGCCATACGAGCGGCCCCTTCTCTTCGTGCTCGCGCGCGGCGAAGTAATGAACTCCGGCCCACGCGGAGGTGGCGGCCGACATAGCTCCGTAATCGTCGCGACAGCAGTAATTCACATACCAGTTCAAATAACGAGAGCGGAATTTTTCTTGGCGCATCCAATCGGCCATAGAAAAGCGGTCGAGCGGCGAAGACTTTTCGCCTAGCTCCATGGGGATCATGAAGCGCTGGGACGCGCGGAATTCCGACATGCGCTCGTCGAAGCGGCGAAACTCGTCGCGGTCGGCGTCTTGCAGACCGATGGACGGCTCCACGCCTTCTTGCCAGCGTCCATAAAGGAACAGGCGTTCTTGTGGCGAGTGGCACAGGTGCAGTTCATCCCAGCGGCCGTCGTCCTGGAGCAGTCCCAGTTCCAGGCACAATTCGCGCACGTACTCCGCGCTGCGATTGGGCACCGGCAAGTAGTGCGCGGCCCAGGGATAGGCGCTGACTTCGTTTTCTCCCCAGCGGGCATTGCCGCCCGCGCCGGACTCCGCTTCCAACAACAGAAAATCCCGAAACCCCTTCTTTTCGAGTCGCCAGGCCGCAGAGAGTCCCGCGATGCCCCCGCCCGCGATGACCACCGGCACTTTGATCTGCTGTGTGGCCGCGGGAAACGCGGCGCGATCGCGCAGGCGATGTCCCCATTGCTGCGACTCGAAGACGAAGCCGCCGGCAATCCGCGGATCGGTCTTCGGCGTCAGGCCGATGATCGCCGCGCTGGCCAGGAAGTTGCGTCGTGTCAGGTCCACGGATTTTCGATCCACCGATTACACAGATTACACAGATTTAGGATTTCACAGATTCCAGGCGTCAATCTGTGCAATCTGTGTAATCTGTGGATCGAAAATCCGTGGTATGGTACCGTTCATGCGTCTCCTTACTTCGTTGTTGCTGATCTGTGGGACGGCGATGGCGCAAGACATTGTGATTCACGCCGGCCGCTTGATTGACGGCATTACGGCTGCGCCGCGGACGCAAGCGACCGTCGTGATCAAAGGCGGAAAGATCACCGCCGTGCAGTCCGGATTTGTGACGCCGGCGGGCGCAGAGGCGATTGACTTGTCCACCGCTACCGTGCTGCCGGGACTGATTGATTGCCACAAACATATGGTTGGGGGCGGCGCTCCCGGCCGCGGCGGACAGGCCGCCGGGATCGAACGTGGTCCGCGTACCAATCTGGATGCCGTTCTTTCCGCCACCATTCCCGCGCGGCGGATTCTGGAGGAAGGTTTTACCACAGTCCGTAGCGTCGGCGCAGCCGATGGCTTGGATCTGGCCCTGAAGCACGCCGTGGATAGCGGCGTGATCGCCGGCCCGCGCATGTGGGAGTCCCTGGAGCCGCTCGGTCCCACGGGCGGTCACGGCGATCCTACGAACGCGCGCGATCCCAATCAACCTTTTGACCTGCTTCGGCTGTCGCGCAGCGTAGTCAACGGCCCGGTGGAAGTAATCACCGCCGTGCGCGATCATCAGCTTCTTTTCCCTGGGCGTGCGCGGCGACTTTCATTCCCAGGGCGTGGGCGGTATCGACGGCGGCTTTGATTTCGTCGTTGCTCATGAACTGCTGTTTGGGATCGTCTCCCGTGCTGAGGACGCCGCCGCTGGGCATGATTTTAATCAGATCGGTGCCGCGCTTGTCGCTATGCCGATATCGTCGCCACCAGCGGCGATCCGCTCGCCGATATCACCGAGTTGGGAGCGGGTGCAATTCGTGATGAAGGGCGGCATGGTTTACAAGCGCAATGGCAAGCACGTTCCGCAGTAGGCCTCTAGCTAATCAATTTATTATTAATCACTTACAAGCCTTTCTCAGGCGCCTTGCGGCTCGTGTGACAGAGTAGGCCCGCTTACTGTGCCCGGTAGCGTCATACCCTGTGGACCGAACTTTGAGCGGTCAATCCCGAAAAAAACGCTTGAATCTGATCTTGTGATGTAGTTAACTATAACAGTACGTCAGATGTTGTCTTAACGAGAACACTGGATGGAACACGAGTGGAACGATGGTCAGCCGATTTACCGCCAGCTTCGAGACCGTGTCGTCGCGATGATCCTCGATGGCGTGCTCAAAGATGGTGATCCGCTGCCCTCCGTGCGCAATGTCGCAGTGGAAACGCGGGTCAATCCCCTCACGGTTCTGAAGGGCTATCAGCAATTGGTCGACGAGCAACTAGTCGAGAGCAGGCGGGGTCGCGGCATGTTTGTCAAGGACGGCGCGCGCATTGTGCTGCTGCAGGCCGAACGGCAGAAGTTTCTTGCGGACGAATGGCCCAGGGTCTTCGCGAACATTCAGCGGCTCGGCCTGACACCGGAAGAACTGCTGGGGGCCGGCGCGGGCCGCCGGAAGTAGGGAGGAAAGAAGGGAGCGCTGAAGCCATGGCATGCATTGAAGCACGCGGTCTCCGTAAGGTTTTCGGCACAACCATCGCGCTGGACGGCGTCGATTTGCGTGTCGAGGAGGGCCGCATCCTCGGACTCATCGGTCCCAACGGAGCAGGCAAGACCACCGCACTCAACGCGATCCTCGGCCTGACGTCCTATCAGGGGGAGCTGAAGGTGCTCGGACGCGACCCTTGGACCGAGCGCGATCAGCTCATGCGCGATGTCTGCTTCATGGCCGACGTCGCCGTGCTGCCGCGCTGGATCAGGGTTTGGCAGGCGCTCGAATACGTCGCCGGTGTGCATCCGCGATTCGATCGTTCCAAGGCAGAAGGTTTTCTGGCCAAGACCGACATCCGGTGCGCCAGCAAGGTCGGGGAATTGTCGAAGGGCATGGTGACCCAATTGCACCTCGCCCTGGTCATGGCCATGGACGCGAAATTGCTGGTGCTGGACGAGCCGACGCTTGGCCTCGACATCTTGTTTCGCAAGCGGTTCTACGATTCGCTGCTGAACGACTACTTCGATGGCAACCGCACCATCGTCGTGACCACCCATCAGGTGGAAGAGGTCCAGCACGTGCTCACCGATCTCATGTTCATCAACCGCGGTCGCATCGTCCTCGAGTGCAACATGGAAGAATTCGAGGCGCGCTATCTGGAAGTGCTGGTGCATTCCGAGCATATCGCCGCGGCCCGGACGCTCCAGCCCATGCACGAGCGCCAGGTGTTCGGCCGCAGCATCCTGCTGTTCGATCATGCCGATCGCCGGCAACTCGCCGCGTTTGGCGACGTGCGCACACCCAGCATTGCCGACGTGTTCGTTGCCGTGATGGGCAAACAGGCCGGTGCGGGACACGCCGGTGAGAAACAAGGAGCGGCTACATGAATACTCAATCGAATTCCATACCCAAGTCTCCCCTCGAATCGCGGGGCATCGCGCCCGCGTCCATCTCGGAGACGCAGCGCATGTACTGGTCCGTCCGCCGCGAATTGTGGGAAAACCGTTCGATCTACATCGCGCCGCTCGGCGCCGCCGCGATCTTTCTGTTTGGCTTCCTGATCAACACGACTATTCTGCGGGGGCGCATACAGGGTGGACGTGCGCTCCTCCCGGCGCAACATCACGAGGCGCTGGCCACGTCTTACGGAATCGCCGCGACTCTGATCATGGGAACAGCTTTTATCGTCGGAATCTTCTACTCGCTCGAAGCGCTGTACGGAGAGCGCCGCGACCGCAGCATCCTCTTCTGGAAATCGCTGCCGGTTTCCGACCTCACCACCGTGCTCTCGAAGGTCGCCATTCCACTCGTCGTGCTGCCACTGCTCTCCTTCGCGATCACCATTGTCACGCAGTTGATCATGCTGCTGAGCAGCGTCGTACTGCTGGGGAGCGGCCTGAGTGTAGCGACGTTACATTCACAATCGTCGTTCCTCCACGTGTCACTGATGTTGTTCTACCATATGGTGACCGTTCATGGCCTCTGGTACGCGCCCTTCTACGGGTGGTTCCTGTTGGTTTCCGCGTGGTCCTCGCGGGCACCGTTTCTATGGGCCTTCTTACCGCCGTTCGTGATCTGCGGAGTCGAAAAGATTGCGTTCGACACTTCGCATTGCCTCGCCATGCTGGAGTACCGCTTGATTGGACCTCAGGTTTCCACCCCGCCCGGCAGCACCATGATGGATGTGATGGCAGCACTCACTCCGGCGCAATTCTTCAGCACCCCGGGCCTGTGGATGGGACTGCTGATCGCCACGGTATTCCTCGCGGCAGCGGTCCGGCTGCGCCGCTATCGGGAACCCATGTGATTCGCATGAACTTCATTTCATAACTCGCATAAGGAGTAAAGACCATGAGTACCGCGGTAACTACGGAATGGATGGTGGGGTGTCGCCAGGGTTCAAAGCCAGGAGGTAACGACTTGGGCCACAGCAAGAAAGGACTGTCTTATGACTACTTCTCAAACTAACGAACCGAATCCTCGCAAGCCGCTCCGCCTATGGCCCGCCGTGGCCCTGGCGGTGCTGCTATTGCTGTCCAAGTTTGTCGTCCCCATCGTCGCGCCTGACGAGGTCCTCATCTCCCTATTTGGCAGCCTCGGTTGTGCGGTGGCTATCCTTCTGTGGTGGCTGTTCTTCAGCCGGGCGCCATGGTCCGAGCGCCTGGGCGCCCTGGTCTTGATTATCGTCGCGATGTACGGGACGTCGTTCATCCTCGACAAGTCCATCGCCACCGGTTCGATGGGGTTCCTCTTCCTATTCGCTTTGGCGCCGCCGACCGTGGGCCTTGCCTTGGTCGCGTGGGCAGTGGCCACCAGCCGTCTGCCTCTGTCGGACGGGCTTCGTCGTGCGACGCTGGCCGCCGCCATCCTGATCGCGTGTGGAGGATGGGCGTGCGCCCGGACCGGTGGCTTCACCAGCCACTTCAAGCACGACCTCCATTGGCGCTGGTCGCAGACTCCGGAGGAACGGTTCTTGGCGCAAGCCGCCAATGAGCCGCTCGTGGCAGCGCCGGTAACGGCACTGGCAACTCCGGCAGCGGCTCCGGCGGCGGCCCTGGCAACTCCTACGGCAACTCCGGCGGCGACCAAAGAAGCCACGGCAGCGACTAAGGCTACCCCGGCAGCGACTAAACCTGCTCTGGCGACTCCAGTTGCTACGGAAACCGGCCCCGAGTGGCCCGGCTTTCGCGGGCCTAATCGCGACGCCATTATCCCCGGCTTGCGGATCGCCACCGACTGGTCGGCGTCGCCGCCGGCCGAGCTATGGCGCCGGCCGATCGGGCCGGGCTGGTCGTCCTTTGCGGTCCATGGCGGCCTCATCTACACCCAGGAACAACGCGGCAACGACGAGGTCGTCTCCTGCTACAACGCGGCCACCGGTAAGCCGGTGTGGATCCATCGAGACGAAGCCCGGTTTTACGAGTCGAATGGCGGCCCGGGTCCACGCGGGACGCCGACTCTTCACCAGGGACGTGTCTATGCGTTTGGCGCGACAGGGATCTTGAAAGCTCTCGACGCTCTTACCGGCGCGGTGGTATGGTCGCGCAACGCGGCCACTGACACCAACACGAAGGTTCCGGTCTGGGGTTTCACCAGTTCGCCGTTGGTGGTTGATGACGAGCTAATCGTCGGCGTCCAAGGCAAGCTCGCCGCCTTCGACTTGGCCACCGGCAAACCGCGCTGGACCGGCCCCGCCGGCGGCGACGGCTACAGTTCGCCTCATCTCGTGACGATCGACGGAGTCGCGCAGGTCCTGCTGATGAGCGGACATGGCGCGATCAGCATGGCCCCGGCCGACGGCAAGCTGCTTTGGCAGTACCCGTGGAAGACGGACACCCGCATCGCGCAGCCGGCCATGATCTCGGACAGTGACTTGCTCATGGCCGCCGGCGAGGCACTCGCAGGAGTCGGCGTGCGCCGCGTCGCGGTCGCGCACGGACCCAGCGGCTGGACCGCCGAAGAACGCTGGACGTCGAACTTTCTGAAGCCCAACTTCAGCGACTACGTCGTTCATAAAGGCTATGTCTACGGCTTTGACGGCAGCATCATGACCTGCATCGATCTCAAGGACGGCACGCGCAAGTGGAAGGGCGGACGCTACGGCGCCGGCCAGCTGGTTCTGTTGCCCGACCAGGACGTGCTGCTGGTGTTGGCGGAAGAAGGCGATCTGGCGTTGGTCTCGGCGACCCCTGACCAGTTCAAGGAACTGGCTCGGGTTCCAGGGATCGAGGGCAAGACCTGGAGCCACCCGGCGCTGGCTGGCGACGAACTGCTGGTTCGCAACGGCCAGGAGATGGCTGCGTTCCGGCTGACTTTGGAGCGGCGCTAAGAGGAACGTCGCAGCAGGAATACGAAACCGCGCTCTCGCTGGACGCCGCGTACCTGCCCACCTACTTCCGCATTGGACGCCTCGCGGCGCGATCGGAAGCGAATTATGCGCGCCGCGAAGAAGCCGTTCGCAAATATCTCGCATACACACCAGCGGACGACGAGCCGAAACTCGGCAGCGCATGGTATTGTCTCGGAATGATCCGGGAGAAGCAGGGCAAGAAAGCGGAAGCGAAACAGAGCTACCTGATGGCCCAGAAACTGGCGCCCAGTTGAAAGAAACGACCGAAGCGCTGAAGCGTCTACCGTAAGAAAGGGACCGTGGACTCAAACGCAAACACTCCTTCTAGAAAACCCCTCCGGTTGTGGCCCGGCGTGGCCGCCGTGGTGCTGCAGTGGCTGGCTTGGTGTGTCGTACCGATCATCGCGCCGGACGCCGCGCCGTTCGGATTGGCGGGCGGATTCCTGTTGGGATTGGTTGTAGTGCTGTGGTGGGCATTCTTCAGCCGAGTGCCGCATGCCGAGCGATGGAGCGCGGTGCTTCTCATCATCGTTGCGGTTGCCGGGCTCGAAGGATCCCGGGGCTTCTCCATTCGTCGGTTGGCCTGATGTTCGTGATCCTGGTCGTCCCGGGTCTGTGCCTCGCGCTGGTAGTTTGGGCAGTATTCAGCCGCTCCCTGGGCACCGGCCCTCGACGTCTGGCGCTGGTCGTGGCGATCCTGGCGGCTTGCGGGTTCTGGGCGCTCGTGCGAACCGATGGCGTAACGGGCGGAGGGCGTCCGCAAATAAGCTGGCGCTGGAAGCAGACCTCCGAAGAACTGCTATTAGCTCGGGCCGCCAGCGAACCGGTCGCGGTTCCGGCGGCAGTCCCGGTTCCGGTAACTCCCGCAGAAACTCCGGCCGCGCCCAAGACGTCTCCGGTTGTGCCCAAGGCAGCGCTCCCGGAGATGGCGGAAGCAGCGAACTCACACATTGACTGGCCCGGATTTCGCGGACCCCATCGCGACAGCGTCGTCTCCGGCGTGCGGATTGAAACCAACTGGTCGGCGTCGCCGCCGAAGGAAATGTGGCGCCGCCCGGTAGGACCGGGCTGGTCGTCGTTTGCCGTCGGCGACGGACGCATCTACACCCAGGAACAACGCGGCGAATTCGAAGTTGTCGCCTGCTATGACGCGTCCACCGGCAAGCCGGTGTGGACGCATCGCGACGCGATCCGCTTTTACGACCCGGGTAGCGGCGCTGGGCCGCGCGGAACGCCGGCTCTCCATGGTGGACGCGTCTATGCATTGGGTGCGACGGGAATCTTCAACGCACTCGACGCCCGCAATGGCGCCGTCGTGTGGACGCGCAACGCCTCGTCCGATACCGGCGCAACGAGACCCGACTACGGCTTCTCGGGCTCGCCTCTGGTGGTGGATGACCTGGTGATTGTCGCCACTTCTGGACGGCTTGCGGCATACGACCGCTCGACCGGCGCTCCCCGCTGGATTCAGAAAGAAGGTCGCGGCAGCTACAGTTCGCCGCAACTGCTGACAATCGGCGGCGTCGCGCAGATCGTGTTTTTGAATGGCGCCGGTACCAACGGCGTCGCGCCGACAGACGGCAAGGTGCTCTGGAATCATCCTTGGCTGGAGCCGGGCGTCTCCATCCTTCAGCCAGCCTTGACCGCCGACGGCGGCCTCCTAAGCGCTGAGGGAGACATGATGCGAGGAAAGGGCGTGCAGCGCCTCGCGGTCGCGAACGGGCCCAGTGGTTGGACCGTCACAGAGGTGTGGACTTCTCGCGGGCTAAAGCCCTACTTCAATGACTACGTGGTTCACAACGGCCATGCCTTCGGCTTCGACGGCAGTATCCTGGCCTGCATCGATCTCAAGGACGGCGAGCGCAAGTGGAAGGGCGGACGCTACGGCAACGGCCAGCTGGTCCTGTTGCCCGATCAGGATTTGCTGCTGGTGTTATCGGAAGAGGGCGAACTCGCCTTGGTCTCCGCGACCCCGCGGAGTTCAAAGAGATGGCGCGGTTCAAAGCGATCGAAGGGAAGACTTGGAATCATCCGGTGCTGGTTGGCGATACCGTCTTGGTCCGCAACGGCGAGGAGATGGCGGCTTTCCGTTTATCGCTTGCGACCAACTAAGAGAGGCGGAGGTTTCACAATCTCCGCCCGAAAAACCAGGACCGAACTTAGAACCAGACTGAAGGGATTCGCGATCCAAATGCCGGGATGTCGTCAAGCCGTCGAAGAGCGGTTCGCGCCGATCTCCCGATTGTGGCCGGATGACGGGCCATCGGAAGTTGGGATGTCCGGCGTGAAGTTGACGGGAAACGGGCATCTCGGAAACAAGGCCATGCATCGGCTTGGGCCAGCCAATCCAAACGGGAAGATTCGAGCGGCAGGCTTGGGCCGCCCGGCGGCCCTTCGTTCTTCCAAAAGACGATCGCGTCCGGCCGAGCCTGTTGTACAATCGCCATAACGGTCAACGTTTCGTAGAACTGTTATGCCGGATACAACAATTATTAACGACCCGCTCTTGCGGCTACTGGCTACGCCCTTGCGCATGGTCTGCTATCCTCTCGGCTTCCCGCTGGAGGTCGAGACCAACGATGCGCGCGTGCTGGCGCACGCCGCCGCCAGCTTCGGCATCTTCGGCGAGGGGGCTCCGCAAAGTCCCCCGTTGCGTTTCCGGGCGCTCTGCGACCCGGGGGCCACGGCGGGTCCGCCTTGGCCGCGGCATTCCTATCGTGGTTCGGGCGATCTCTTCACGGTAGTCAGCGGTCCGGAAAACTTCATGGTTTGCGATCTGGGACGCCGCGAAGCGACCGCTTACTTCTCCGCGGCCCTGTTGGACGAGCGCGACTATTTCTGTACCGACTTTCTCGAAAGCTTCGTTTACATGACCATCCAGCGGCATTGGGCCACGCCGCTGCACGCCGCTGGCGTGGTTCGCGACGGTCTGGGGATTTGCCTGGCGGGAAATTCCACGGCCGGCAAAAGCACGCTGGCCTACTTTTGTGCCAAATCCGGCTATCAGTTGCTTTCCGACAATGGCGTGTGGCTGCTCAACGCCGCCGACAATCCCGGCCTGCTGGGAAACCCGTCGCGCCTGCGGTTGCGCCTTCCGGCGCGCAAGCTGTTCCCCGAATTGGGCCACCTGCCGGTGTCGCACCGCGCGAATGATAACGAATTTGTGGCTGTTCCCACAGAGCAAATTCTTCCCGGGCGCTTGGCGACGCACGCGGAACCCGGGCCCATCGTATTTCTCGACCGCCGCACGGCACCCACGCTAACGGCGTTGGAACGAGTTTCCCCGGAAGAGACCCACCGCCGCCTTTTTTTCGGGCGCAATCTGGCCATAGACGAGCCGAGTGTCATTGAGGCCAGCGAACGCACGATCCGCAGAGCGGTTCGCTCCGGTGCTTATTCAATGTGCTACGCGACTCTGGAACAAGCTTTGGAATGCCTGAACTCGATTCCGTTGCCGGAAAGGATCGCCCGCTGATGCTTCGTACCATTGCCTCCCTCATTTTGGCGGCAGCCGCCGCGGCCGCGCAAGTTCCTTCGGCGGCCATCACCGGCACGGTGCTGGATCCGTCCGGTTTGCCCGTACCCAAGGCGCGTGTCACGGCAAAATCCCTGGAGACGGCGCTGGAGATTTCGCGCGAAACGGCGGCCGACGGGACATTCCGGCTGGCCGGTTTGCCGCCGGGCAACTACAGTGTGGAGGTGGCGCAAGCGTCCTTCGCGCCCTACCGCGTGGAACGCGTCGAACTGGAAGTACGCCAGGCGGTCGACCTGAATATCCGTTTGAAACTGGCCGGACAGACCGACACGGTCACCGTCGGCGAAGTGGTCGCGCCCGTGGAAGCGGCCTCCAGCCCCATGGGATTCAACGTGGATCAGGCGCAATTGCAGCAACTCCCGCTCGTTCAGCGCGACGTTGCGGGGGTCGCCACGCTCGGTCCCGGCGTGATCCCGCGGCAACTGGGCGGATTCACCGGCGACGTGATTAGCGGCGTGGAGCCGTCGCGCGGCAACGTGGCGGAGAATCCCCCGGTGAACGGCATGCGCTCCACCATGAACACCTTTCTGCTCGACGGCGTGCTGAACACCGATTCCAACGCTCGCGTGGTGGTGGTCAATCCGCCGATCGATGCGATCCAGGAGTTTCGCTTGCAAACCTCGGCCTCCTCGGCCGATTTCGGATACTCCGGCGGCGGCGTGGCCAACGTCGTGACCCGCTCCGGCGCCGAGCACCTCCACGGCGGACTGTTCGATTACCTTCGCAACGAAAAGCTGGACGCCCGCAACTACTTCGACAACGGCCCGCAACCGGAATTCCGGCAGAACCAGTTTGGCGGGTACGCCGGCGGCAGAATTCCGCATACCGAGCGCCTTTTCTTCTTCGCGGCCTACGAAGGCTTGCGGTTGAATGAAGGACAATCCCAAGCCAGTTCCGTGCCTACCGCAACGTTGCGTGCCGGCGATTTTACGGGAACGTCCATCGTCAACGATCCGCTGACCGGAATAGCCTTCCCCAACGACGTGATTCCCGCGGTGCGCGTGGACCCCATCGCGCACACGGTCATCAGCCAGCTTGAACCGCTGCCCAACCAGGCGGGGTCGCAGAACTATGTGAGCAACGCGCCCATCTTGAACGGCCACGACACCGTCAGCGGACGCCTGGACTGGGACACCGCCTCCCGCGGCAACCTGTTTGTGCGCTACAGCATCAACGACGAACGCGCCGATCAGGGCAACCCGGCGTTGCTGGAACCAACGCGCCTTCGTTTGCGCGCGCAACAAGCGGCCATCGGGCACACCTACGCGGGCGCGGGCGATTGGGTGAATGAGTTTCGCGCGGGCTTCAGCCGCCTGAAGATCCAAGACTTTTCCATCAACGCATTTACCAACAACTACATCCAGAAACTCGGCATCAACGGCTTGGATCAAGACCCCGTAAACTACGGACTGCCGACCTTCGTTTTGACCAGCAACCTGTTGATCACATCGGACGACCCCACGCTGCCGCTGACGCAAGCCAGCGAGACTTTCCAGGCGCTGGACCACTGGAGCATCCGGCGCGGGCGACACCGTGCAAGTGGGCGCGGAAGTGCGGCGCTACGTGATGGCCTATCAGGATCGCATGAACAGCCGCGGATATTTGACCTTCACGGGATCGTTCTCCGGCGATCCTTTCGGCGATTTCCTGCTGGGATTTCCCGATGTCACCCAGCGGACCGTGGGCCAGCCGCAGGCCTACATGCGCCAGTTGGGATATGCGTTTTATGCCCAGGACGAGTTCCGCATCACCTCGCGGCTGATCCTGACCTACGGCCTGCGTTACGACTACAACTCGCCGTTCACCGAAAAATACAACCACATGTACAACCTGGACTACTCCACGCTGCCGGCGCAGCCCAAGTTGGTTCAGGAGGGAACGAATTCGTCCACCATGCCCGTGGATTTGGTGGCCCCGAATCGCCTGGACTTTGCGCCGCGCGTGGGCTTGGCGTGGCGGCCTTTGGCGGCGCGCAATTTGGTTTTTCGGGCGGCTTACGGCCTCTACTACAATCCGGAGATCGCCCAGCAAGCCTACGACCTGGTGCTGAACGGCGTGAGCACGGAGCAGGACACCGCGCCGCCAGGCAATCCTATTCTGACGCTGAAAAACCCTTTCACCTCCAGCCTCTCGACGGGATTTCCGGGATATTACGGGATTGATCCGCGGGAAGCCAGTCCCTACGCGCAGCAATGGAATGGCGCGTGGCAATACGGTACCCACGGATTCTTGTTCGAAGCCGGCTATATCGGCACCAAGGGCACGCACCTGGGACGCTTCCGGAAATTCAACACGCCGCAGCACGTGGAAACCGGCCAGAACCTTCCTCCGCGTCCCGGCGACATTCAGGCGCTACGGACGTTTCCGAATCTCGGGCCTTTCATCCAACGTGAAAACATCGCCAACTCCATCTATCACTCGCTGCAACTGCGCGCCGAGCGGCGCTGGTCCAGCGGATTCTTGATGCAAACCTCGTTCGTCTGGTCGAAATCGCTGGATGACGCCGACAGCATCATCCAAGGACTCTTCGATAGCGTTGGCGCGCAGGACGAGCGCAATCTCCGCCTGGAGCGCGGGCCGTCCTTCTTCAACGTGCCGCGCCGCTTCACGGTCAACTTTGCTTACGATTTGGGCCGAGGCCATCACTGGATGGCATCGTCTCCCGTGAGGGCGGTGGTATCGGGATGGACGGTCAGTGGAACGGGATTGATGCAGGACGGCACGCCGGAGAATTCTTTTTATTTCTTCCTGGACCCGGCCAATAGCGACACCCCGAATCGGCCGAACCTTGTTCCCGGCCAGAGCATCTCCCTGCCTCCGGGCCAGCGAACCCCGCAGGAATGGTTCAACACGGCGGCGTTTTCCGATCCCGCGCCGTACACGTTTGGCAACGCGGGACGGAATCTGTTGCCCACGCCGTCCAACAGAGTGTTCTCGTTCGCGGTCAGCCGTCTTTTCCATCTCGATGAAAAGCGTTCATTGAACTTCCGCGGGGAGTTCTTTAACGCCTTCAACCACCCCGATTTCGGCATTCCCATCAACAACAAGGATTTTGGACCGGCCTTCGGACAGATCGCCACCGTGGGGGATCCGCGGCAGATACAGTTGTCGTTGCGACTGGCTTTCTGACAGGAGGCGTCCGCTTTGCGGACGCCACGAAAATAGCCCAGCAATTTATTGCTGGGACCAAGGGCAACCAGCAGCAAGTCCGTGAAACGGACGGCTGAGGGTCAACAGGGCAGGACTAATGTGAAACGGCAAAATCTCAGTCGTCCGTTTCACGGACTCGTTTGTACATGCTCCGATACCCAGCAATCAATTGCTGGGCTACTTTCAGGCCGTCCGTTTCACGGACGCTCAGGAAAAAGCCAAGTCCAGCGCCAGCTCTGACAGGGAAGCGGACCGGGTAGTAAACTGAACCTCTGCCGATGGTCAACTTGCGACATCTCGCCGCCTGCCTGTCGTACGATCCCGCCGAGGCGTGCACGGCCTGTGAGGAGTGGGTCGCGCTGCCGGAGCCGCGGCAGTTGGCCTTGCTGGATTTTGCCGACCGCGCTGGATTGTCTTTGCATTTGTGGCGCATCGCGCAACAGGCCGGCGTCGCGGAACGATTGGCCCACGCCGGACAATACCGCGAGCGCTGGCGCAAGAACGAGATCCGCCTGCAGGAACGCCGGCGCGTCGCCGCGACACTGACGGGCTGGCTGTCCGGCGCGGGGTTGCGCGCCGCCGTGGTGAAAGGCTTTTTGCTGGCGCCCGATTTCGTGCCTTCCGCGGTGGAACGCCTGCAAAACGATATAGACCTGCTCCTGGCCCCCGCGGAAGCCGCTACGGCGTTCGCGTTATTCACGGCTAATGGCTATCGCACGCGGCAATTTGAAGACGATGGTCCCGCGGTACACCTGCCGATGTTGTTTCCATCGGTATTCATCGATCCCGCCGGCGACTGCTTCAATCCCCGGACGCCTCCGGTGGTGGAACTGCACGATCGGCTTTGGTCTTCCGACTTCGAGCGCATTCCGGTGGCCTTCGATCCCGACCCTCTAAGCCGGATTGTGTTCCGCGAAGGATTGCCGACGCTCGATCCGCGCGATCAGTTGGCCGCATGCATCCTGCACGCGATGCGCCACATTTTTCGCGGCAGCCTGCGGGCCTCGCATCTTTACGAGATTGCCGGCTTTGTGGAGACCCATGCCGAAAACGAAAGCTTCTGGCGCACCTGGCTGGACGGCATGGCGCGCCCCGCGCAAACGCCGTTGCGAGAGATGTGTGTCACTGGCCTAACGTTGTCCGCGCGCGTGTTCCATTGCCGCTGGCCGAGCGCGCTGGACTCCGCGCGCGTGTCTCTGCCCGCTTCGGCCTTACGTTGGATCGAGCGTTACGGACCGGTGGTGCTCGACCGCGAACGCCGCGATAAGGTGCAAGTGTTCCTGCAACTGGCCTTTGTGCATGGATGGCGCGATCGCCTTGTGGTGCTGCAGCGGCGCTTGGCGCCGCTGAGGATTCCGCGCCCTTTCAGCCCCGCCGAACTTCCGCCGCGGAAACGGGCCATGTTGCGCGCCCGGGTAGTCGCGTCGCGAGCCATCTTCCACTTCGTGGCATTTTTTCGATTCCTTCGTCTGGCGGTGCAATTATGGCGGTAAAACTGTGAGAATGAATCGCGCCCTGGCCTGCTATCTGCCGGCTCCCGCCCTAGTGAACCTGGGTGTATTCATCCACATTCTGTTGTTCAATTTGTACTTGGCCGACCAGGGATTCCGCGAAGACTTCATGGGACGTCAAGCCGCCCTGTTGACGCTAGGAACGGCGCTGGGAACGCTTCCGTGGGCCGCGGTGGTGCGGCGTTGCGGACTGCGCTTCACCGCCGTAGTTGCCACGCTGGGATTGACCGCCGCGCTGATCGCGCGCGCGCAAGCGGCAGGAATCGCGCTCGGCGGCGTTAGCGTGGTCATGGGATTGTGTCTGGCCGGATGGCTGGTCACTAACACGCCGGCCATCGCGGCGCTTTCGCCGGGCGCCACCGGTTTCAGCTTGAACATTAGCCTCGCGATTGCCGTTGGCGCGGCCGGCGGATTGATTGGCGGCCGGCTTCCCGGGCTGGTGCAGAGACTCGCGCCCGGTCTGGCGGCCGATCCGGTTAGCCTCAAGCGCATTGCGTTGATGCTAGCGGCTGCGCCGGTACTCGCCGCGACAGCCGTGCTGGCAGGGATTCGCTTTCCTGTCCCGCCCGCCGCTTCGCACGCGCGCCTGCACGCGTCGCGCCGCTTCCTGCTGAAATTTCTGCCGGCCATCGCGTTGTGGTATGCCTTTTGCGCCGGATTCATTCCCTTCTTCAACGCCTTCTTGCGGAATCGTATGGGCGGATCGACCGCGGCCATCGGCAGCGCGTATGCCTTCAGCCATCTCCCGCAAGCCGCGGCAATCTTGCTGATGCCGCTCTTGATCGCCCGGCTGGGCCTGATCCGCTCGGTGGTTACGACGCAAGTGCTGGCGGCGGTGGGCGTACTGGCCATGCTGCAGGCGCACACGCTGCCGCAGGCCGCGCTGTTCTATACGGTCTACATCAGCCTGCAAGTGATGAGTGAGCCGGGACTGATGAACCTGTTGATGCGTGGTGTTCCCGTCGAGGAGCGGCCCGCGGCGATGGCCGCCAATCTTCTGCTGATTTTCGGGATCAACGCCGCCGCCGGCGCGGCCGCGGGCGCCTTGATCGTGCAGCGGGGCTACGGCGCGCTATTCACCGCGCTCAGCGTTACCGGGTTGGCGGCCGCGATGCTATTTGCTTTTCTATTTCGCCGCGGATTGCCTGGCGAAAGCGATCCACGGTCCAACGTTGTTCATAACTCCGCCGTCCCGCCTGAATCATCCGCTGGTGCAGCGTCGGATCGAGCAACACCCGGATGATCACGGCAGCCAGCGCCCCGGAGTCGCCCCGCGGAAAGACGATGCCGTCGCGCCCCACAACTTCCGGCAATCCACCGGCATCGGATGCCACCACGGGAACGCCCGCGGAAAAAGCTTCCATCACCACGCGGCTGGCGGCTTCGCGGTGCGATGGCACTACCAGCAAATCCAAACCGGCGAACGCCGCGGCGGGCGAGGAGGCTTCTCCGGCGAATTCCACGCACGCCGCGCCGCATTGCTTAGCCAGCTCGGCGGCCCGCTGATCTGCCTGGCGGGAGAAATCGGATCCACGCGCGGTCCGATCAGCCGGAACCGCGCCTCGGGAAAAGCACAGAGAACTTCCGGCACGGCGTCCAGCAGATCCATCACGCCTTTATCGGGATGAATTCGCCCGATCATTCCGATGACTTGCGCATCGTGCGGCGCAGCGGCCGCCCGCACTGCTTCCACGCCGTTGTAGACCACGGCGGCGTGACGCCGCACTGCGCCGCCCTCCGCGAACAGCGCCGTGCAAGCCTGGCTGCACGCGATAACGCGCGGCCGCGCCCAGGCCGCCGCGGCTTCCAGAAGAATGCGGTCGCGCCGCGACTCGACCTCCAAGTGCAGATGCCAGAGCAGAGGAACTCCGCTCCGGCGCGCGGCCACGGCGGATGCCGGAAAGACGCGCGGTCCGTAGGCGTAGATCAACGACTTGCCAATCGCCATTTCCGTCAAGCGGGCGGCCGCACCCGGCTGGCGCAGCGCAAACCGCGCCAGGTCGGCAAAGGATTTGCGCCCCAGCCGATACTCGCCAATATCGACTTGCTGCCAGTTTAGTCCGCGGCGCTGCAGGGCCGCGGTAAGCGGTCCCGGACCGGGCAGCGCGAACTCCAGGTCGAAGTCGCCGAGCGCCGGCAATAGGTCGAGCAGACTGCGCTGCGATCCTCCCAGATCGGAGAACTGGTCTACGAAGAGAATGGAGGGCTTCATACGGAAATCATCCACAGATTACACAGCGCGGGGAGCCAGAACCAAGTGAAAAACCCACGATCCACAGATTACACGGCGCAGCCACGGCCGCAACCAAAAAACAACAATCCACAGATTACACAGATTCCACAGATTAAGACGGCGCTTGCCCGTGCAGTCAGGAGATGTCAAGCCCGGTGAATGGCGCGGAGGTCCGGGCGAACGCCGTCTTAATCTGTGAAATCTGTGTAATCTGTGGATTGATCAGTTCTTGTTCGGTGGTGCTCTCGACGCCGCATCACTGGACAATCATTGTGACGACGTTGCTGGTTATTGTGTTAATCGTGAGTGATACGTTTTGCTTGCCCGCTGGCGCGTTGGCCGGGATCTGGAAGGCCACTTGGTAAAGACCCACGTAGCCGGGAGCCAATGCCGAAAACACCGGCGTGATCGCTTGGCCCGCTAGCGTCACCGTCGGCGTGGCAACGGTATTCGAAATGGGACTGACCGGACCCGCCGCACCGGACGCCGCTGGCGGATTCACCGCGCCGAGACCCGTGCAAAAGATGTCCACGTACTCGCCCGGCACGGCTGGGTTGGAGGTGGTGATGACCGAGAAGTCGGCGTTGTGGACAATAGCTCCTACGCCGCCGCCGATATCGAAGATGCCCGGCGATACGGAAAGCACCGTCACGGGAATGGCCGTGCTGGACTGGCCGTTAAAGGTTGCCTGCGCCGTGATCGTCGAGTTCAGCGGAACGTCAAAGGGCACTTGCGCGTTGATCTGCCCGGCGGAAACGAAGAACAGCGGAGCCGCAAAGGCCGAGGATCCGGCGAAGAAAGTCAGGCTGCTGCCGTTCAGGTTTGTGGAAAGCGGCACGCTCAGCCCCAGTTGCGTGGACGATGCCAGATTCCCGCCGAAGGCGCTGACCAGTGTCCCGGGCGCCAGCGCTCCGTTGGGAGCCGTGGCGCTAGCAAAGCTCGCGCCATTAACAATCGAATTGGCGGGGAGCGTCGGCGATTGCGCGACTGTTCGACCAAAAGGAACAATCCAGAGCAAAAGGAAAAAACCACTCCATAACCCACCTAAACTCGTCTTTCTCATGGAGCAATTGTCTCCTAATTCAACGCCAGTGTCAAGGCTGGCTTTGCGTCGGAGTCTCGCGCCAGCGTTTGGATTCTTACACACTCCGCGGACACCTCCGGAAAAGCGCGCGCGCCGCGCTCTAGCGCCAAACCCGCTTGCTGCGCGGCCTCGGCGCGGCGGCCTTGTTGCCACAACAGCATCGCGAGTTGCCAGTGCGGCCGGAACCACGCCGGAGACGCCTGAATCGCCGCCTCCAGCTCGGACTGCGCTTCCGGATATCTCCCCTGTATCCCCGCCACCGACGCCAGTTGCAGATGGATTGCGCCCGGCTGCTCGGCATGGGGCAAGGCTTCTCGCGCCAGGGCCTCCGCTTGCAGAAAAAGGAACCCTCTGGCGGGTCCGGGAAGACTGGGTATCATCGCCACCTGTCCCAACAGCCGCGACTGCCGCACGGCGTACGCGCCACCCCAAGGAAACGCCTCTGCCGAAGCGCGTCCGGCTTCGACCAGGGTGTCCAACTCGCCGCGCGATGCGGCGGACTGGGCCCGCGAGGCCGCGCGATCGGCGGAGATCAGGCGGCCGCCAAAAACAAGCAGAACCATCGTGGCCAGCACCGCGCCGAGCCCCGTCATCCAGCGAGTAGCGCCGCTGGCGCGGGCGGGTGGCTCCTGCGGAAGCGCCAGCGCAGCCAGCGACAGAAGCAGCAGCCGCGTGGTTATGGTGTCGGCAACAAACTGCGCCGCGAGCAAACCTGCGATCAGTGCGGCGAACAGCGCGGGATCGGGTCGGCACCATGTGCCGCGCAGGGCCACGATCATGAGCACACCGAAAGCGGCCAGCGCCGGCATTCCGGCGGCGGTCGCGTAGTCGAGGAAAATATTGTGCGGCGACTCCACATAGCGATCGGGAAAACGGCGCGCCAGTTCCAACGACTCTGCCGCCGCGAACTGCCGGCCAAACGTTTCCAGTCCCACGCCGAGAAGCGGATGAGCGAGAGCTAATCTGGCTGAGTCGCGCCACATCACCAGCCGGCCGCCGCCTTCGGGATCTTCCACGAACCATCGGATCCTGCTGCTAACCGGCTGGCCCAGGGGGCTGGCGATCAGCGCGCCGGCCAGCGCGGCTACCACAAGTGTGCCTGCTAGAAGCGCGCGGCGCATGCGGCGGTCGCTGGAATAACGCAGGATCAGCGCCAGCACCCCGGCGGCGGCGCCCAGCAGCGCCCCGCGGCTGCCGGAGACGATGACTGCCAGGACCATCGCCACAGCGGAGACACTCCAGCCAATTCTGATCCCACGCGAAGTTGCGGAGAGCGCCAGGCCGGCAGCCACGAAAATCGCGGAAGCCTCGTAGAGGGCGAAATAACTGACGTAGCCGAAAGTCGCCGGCGGGCGCACGATTCGCCACTCGCCTTCGCCGATCTGGTAGAGCGCGGGACGAATCCACGGATCGTGCCCGGCATATTGCGCGAAGCTGTAGAAGGCGGCGAGCGTTCCGCCGAGGGCGATGGCCTGGAGGAGAAGGCGTTTGCGCGCTTCGTCAGTGGCGGCCGCGGGAATGGACGCGGCCAGCGCCAGGCAAGCCAGCCACGCGGGCAAACCCAACCGCCGCCACTCCGACCCGGCCAGCGACAGCACTGGATCGGCGGAAAAAATCGTCGCGGCCGTGGCGCACAGTGCCAGGGCCATCAATGAGGCGAAGAAAAGAAACGAAGGCAAAAGGCAAAAGGCAAAAGGCAAAAGGCAAAAGGGCGGTACGGAACGTTCACTTTTGCCTTTTGCCTTTTGCCTTTTGCCTTCCGCCTTCTCTTTTGCCTTCTCTTCCGCCTTGTCTTTCGCCTCTTCCCCAACGGGCGTAAGCGCTAGCGCCAGCCAAACGGCGATCGCTCCTCCTACGAGCGCTAAAAGCCTCGGCGTTACATCAAAGGCTTCCAGAGGCGGCGCCAGGGCCAACGGAACCGCCAGCAGAGTGCCCGCCAGGAGCCAAATCGAAATGGGCCTGTTGTTGATCTTTGCTTGCAACTGTTCCATAGTGGGGTATAATTTGGGCAGTCGGTCAAGTAAAAAGGCGATCAAGCAAAAGTGAGCCAGCATACACGCGATTTCCGAGGCAGTTTTCCCTACGGCGCGGTCAAGCGCCTGTTCGACGTGTCGCTGGCAGGCCTGGGGCTGATCGCAACCGCGCCGTTGACGGCGTTGATCGCCGCGGCCATCCGCATCGCTTCCTCCGGCCCGGTGATTTTCTCACAATTGCGCCTGGGAGAGAACGGCCGTCCCTTCACGATTTACAAGTTCCGCACGCTTCCCTGGGAAGCGGAGTCTGCCGCGCCACAGCCAAGTAGCGATACCCGCTGGATGGAAGTGTCGCCCGCGGAAGCCGGGGTCCTAGGCCGTTGCTTGCGCCGCAGCGGCCTGGACGAATTGCCGCAACTATGGAACGTTCTGCGCGGGGAAATGAGTCTGGTGGGACCGCGCCCCGAGCGTCCGACTTTTGCGGCGCGCTTCCGGCGCCAGTTTCCCGGGTATCGGCGGCGTCTGCAAGTCCAGCCGGGCATCACCGGATGGGCCCAGATCCATGGCCTGCGCGGGCGCTGTGATATCGGAGAGCGCTTGTGCTTCGACCTGTATTACCTGAAACACCGCTCGCTGTGGTTGGATCTGCGGATTCTACTGCTGACGCCGCTCGGCCTGCTGCGGCGTCCTCGCGACCGTGCGCCGGCGCCATCCCGCGCCAGCGCTTTAGATTCGCCCGATCCGCGCCGCTTCTCTCCCGGAACTCCCACCGTGCTGGGCGCGGATTAGATAGAATGTGGACATGCTGGAACCTCTGGATCCTGTGGAGTTTCTGAGCGCTCTGGCGCGGCGCTGGAAACGGATTGCCGTGGTGGCCGGAGGCGCCGCCGCGATCGCGCTGATTGCCAGCCTGCTGCTCCCCAAGAAATACGAGGCCACCGCGCTGCTGATGATTCAGCCGGCCGTGGGCGGCCCGCCGTCATCCGCGGTGATGAGTCCGGCGTATCTGGATTCCCTGCGCAGCTACGAACAGTTTGTGGAGAGCGACGGCGTGGTGGAAAGCCTGCTGCGCGAGACGCATCTGAATGAGGAGTTCTCCGAAGAACAATTCCGGCGCTCCGCCTTGCGCGCCGCGTTGCTGAAGGGAACGCGCATTCTTCAGGTTTCGGTTCGCTTGGGCGATCCACAGAAGGCCCATGAAGTGGCGCTACGCCTGGCGCAAATCGCCAAGGAAAGCAACGCGCGCGTAAATCGTGGGGAAGCGGAGCGGGTTCGCGGCGGGGTGGACCGGGACGCCCAGGATGCGCGCAAGGCCATGGCGGAGGCCCAGGCCGCCATCGACCAATTCCGCAGCCACAGCCGGGAGGACGAAGTCGCGCGCGACGTGGAACAGCAAATCGAGCGCAAGGTGGGCTACCAACGGGAACTCAGCGACGTGGAAGTGGACTTGGCGGAGAAGGAGGCACTCGCCAAAGCCTCACCCGGCAATCCCGCGGCGCGCTCGGAAATGGCCGCCTTGCAGGCCCGCCGCGATGCGCTTCGGGGCGCCCTGGCTTCGCTGGAGAAGGAGTTGGTGAAGAGCCAGGCGGCCCATGCCGCCTTGGAGGCGCGCCGGGCGGCCTTGGACGCCACCTATCAAGCCGCGGAAGAGCGTTTCTCGACGATGGCCCGGCGCGCTACGGAAACCGCGTTGAGCGCGGCGATCCGCCATGAAGAATTGGAAATCGCCGATCCCGGCACGGTTCCCACGCGGCCGATCAGTCCGAACCCGCTCGAGAACACCATTCTCGCGGCCATGCTCGGACTGTTAGCCGCGATGCTCTACGAAGCGTGGTTGTGGAATGCCGGGCGCGCCGCGACTTCTCGGGAACTTTCCCAGGAACGGCGTCCGGCGAACGCTCGCTGGTGAGGCGGTGAACCGATGCCGGCGGCCTTGCGCGTGGCACTCATCCATGACTGGCTTACGGGAATGCGCGGCGGCGAAAAAGTGCTGGCCGCCCTGGAAGGCATCTTTCCCAACGCGGATATCTTCACCCTGTTTTACCAACCGGACCGCATCAGCGAGCAGATTAATTCCCACCGCGTGATTGTGTCGCCGTTGAATCGTTGGCCCGGCGTACGGCGCTATTACCGCAATCTTCTGCCGCTGATGCCGCGGGCCATCGAGTCGTTCGACCTGCGCGGCTACGATCTGGTGATCAGCAGCAGTCATGCCGTGGCCAAGGGCGCGCGCGTCCCCGCGGGAGTTCCGCACATTTGCTACTGCCACACGCCGATGCGCTACTTGTGGGCGGCTTCCAGCGACTACTTTCAGTTCGGCCTGGGAAGCATCGTCAAGAAACCGCTGCTGGCCGCAGTCACGCCATGGCTGCGGCGTTGGGATGTGCGGGCCAGCCAGGGAGTCACGCAGTTCCTGGCCAATTCGGAAAACGTGCGCGGCCGCATCCGCGACGCTTATGGACGGGATGCTCTGGTAGTGTATCCGCCGGTAGACGCGGATTTCTTCACGCCCGATCCGGCGGGACGGAGCGCGGAAGATTATTACCTGGTGGTCTCCGCGCTGGAACCCTACAAGCGGATTGACCTGGCGCTCCGCGCCATGCAGCGCCTGGGACGACGCTTGATCGTGGCGGGCCGGGGAACGCAATCCGGCGCGCTGCAAAGAATCGCGGGACGTGACGTCGAATTCACCGGATGGGTAGACGACCAACGCTTGCGCCAACTCTATCGCGGCTGCCGCGCGCTGTTGTTTCCGGGGCTGGAGGATTTTGGCATGTGTCCGGTGGAAGCGCAAGCCTGCGGGCGCCCGGTGATCGCTTACCGGCGCGGCGGCGCGCTGGAGAGCGTCAACGAGGGCATCACGGGGCTGTTCTTTGCGGAGCAAACTGCGCAGGCGCTGGTGGACGCGGTGGCGGCGTTCGAGAAACTGCCACTCGACCCGGCGGCGGCGCGCCGCAACAGCTTGCGTTTCTCGCTTTCCCATTTCCAAGCCGGCATTCGCGCCGCCGCGCTTGCCTGCAACCTGGTGACGGCATGATGGAACACGCCGAACAGAATCGCTGGCCGCTGCTGGCGAACCTAAGGCGCGTGCGCTGGATGGCGCTGGTCGTGGCTGCCGTCGCAGCGGCCGCTGCGCTGGTTCGCGACGTGCCAGTTGTGGCGGCGGTCTGGGCCATCGCCGCAGCAGCCGCGGCGTTGTTTTATTTCCTGGCGCGTCCCGCGGCGTGGGTGTGGTGGTTCCTGGCGCTGGGACTGCTGTTGCCGCCGTGGCCATTGGAAATCGGCGGCGTGGAGTTGCCCTTTCACCCCGCGATGGCCGTGTTCCTCGCGGGCCTTCTGGTTGTTTGGATCCGGCTTGGCGAGTGGCGCATCGAGCGCAACGCGATTTCCGCGGCCTCGGCGCTGCTTCTCAGCGCGACACTGATCTCCTTGCCCTGGGCATTCTACTATTCGGGAGCGGCGGTGGGCGTGCAGTCGGTGATTCGTTGGGTCCTACTGGCCTCCGGATTCCTGGTGATGCTGTGGATCGCCGATGGTCCGCTGGGCGAAACATGGAGCGGCGCGGGCCTATTGCGAATGATTCTCGCCGCCGCGCTGCTGTCCTCGGCTTTCGCGGTGGTGGACTTTCAATATCAACTGCCGCGCACGGTGCGCTTTTCCGAGCAATACATTTACGGTCAAGAAGCCGCGCTACGGCGCGCGCAAGGAGTGTTCTACGATGCCAGCGCGCTGGGCAACTTTTGCGCCATGATTCTCACGTTGATCCTGGCGCTGGGACGCCACGCGCGTCGCGCGCTGCGCCTGCCCGCGTGGTTACTTTGGATTCCCGTGCCCACGCTGGCCGTGGCTTTGGTGCTTTCGTTTTCGCGCGGATCGGTGGTGAACCTGATGGTCTCTCTGACCGCGCTGGCCTGGATGCGCCGCAAGGCGCTGGCCGGCCGGTCGGTGGTGACGTTTGTGGCGTTGGCCCTGGCCGTATCGGCGGCGGGCGTGCTGATCGCGCCGCAATTGCTGCTGCCCTACGGATCGCGCCTGCAATACAGCGCGGTGGAGTTTTTCTCCAATCCCAACGAAGTTCTCTCCAAGCGCCTGGACACCTGGAGCGAACTGGGAAGTTTTATTCTCGGCCATCCGGCCCAGGTGCTGCTGGGCATCGGTTACAAGTCGCTCCCTTACACCTCCTATTTTTCGCGGCCACTGGTGGCCGACAACATGTATCTGGCGCTGCTGATGGAAACCGGCTTGCCCGGCTTGCTGGCCCTGTTACTATTTTCTGCCGCCGTGTTGGCAGGGACGCGTCACATGACCATCGATCCGGATGTCGCAGTCGCCGGGCTGGGACGCTTTTTGTTCTGCTTCTGGCTCGGGGAAATGGCGCAAATGCTCAGCGGCGACATCCTCACTTTTTGGCGCGTAACGCCGGTGTATCTGGCGATTCTCGGCCTGGCGCTGCGTAGCGCAGGCCTTCCGGCCGGCTCTTTTCCCGGCGATCAAGAACAGGCCTGAAGGCCTGCGTTACGCGGGCGACTGTGTTATCTTCCTTGTTTACCCGTTCGAAGGAGAGTTTCCATGAAGCGATATTGCGCCCTGTTTCTGGTCTTCGCCCTGACCATCGGCCCGCTGGCCGGAAGCGCTCAGAAGTCCACAGCGGAGAAACCCGCTTTTGAAATGACCATCGACAGCATCATGCGCGGCCCCGGCCTGTTCGGCTACCCGCCTGCCGCCGTACGCTGGTCTCCCGACAGCAAGTTCGTCTACTTCCAGTGGAAGAAGTATGACGAGCCGCGCGAAAAGAACATGGACACCTACAGGATCTCCGCCGACGGCAGCGGTTTGAAAAAGCTCTCCGAAGAGGAGGCTAAGGATACGCCTCCCGTGGCCGGCGAGTGGACGAAGGACAAGAAGCGCGCCGTCTACGGCGAAACCGGCGACCTGTTCCTCTATGACAGCGCCAAGCCGAAACGGCTGCAACTAACCAAGACCACCGACGTCGAAAGCAATCCGCGCTTCACGCGCGATGAAAAGCGCATTACTTTCATGCGCGGCGGCAATCTGTACATGATGTCACTGGAAGACGCTTCGCTCACCCAGTTGACCGAAGTACAAGCGCCTGGCGTGCCCGCCGGCGCGGCTTCCGCGGCGGCCGGCGGCCGGGGTGGACAAGGGCGCGGCGGATTGAGCGGCGCTACTGGTTCAACCGCGGATCAGAAGGGAACGGACAGTCAGGAATATTTGAAGAAGGAGGAGAAAGACCTGATCGACTACATCAAGCGCCGCGCGGCCAAGCGCGAAGAGGACGAAGCCAAGCGCAAGAAGGAAAACCCTCGCAAGCCGTTCGCGCTGCAAACCGGACAGTCCGTCACTGCGATGACGCTGTCGCCGGATCAGAAACTGGTCGTCGCCATGGTCAGCGAAGCCGGTACCGGAGCCAAGAACGACATCGTGCCAAACTTCGTCACCGAATCGGCCTACGTGGAAGATATCCCCGGCCGCAACAACGTGGGCGATAATCAGAATCGCATCCGCATCGCCTTGGTGGACGTGGACACCGGCGAGGTGAAGTGGGTGGATCACGGACAGAAGCCCTTGCCGGAGGAGGGCAGCGGCGCGGCGTCTACGGCGCCACCGGCCGGCCCGCAGGGACGCGGCGGCCGTCCGGCCGCCCCCGCCGAACGCAACGTGCAGTTGAGCCCGCCGCTGTGGTCCGAGGACGGCACGCGCGCCTTCCTGCAAGGCCGCTCCTCCGACAACAAGGATCGCTGGCTGTTTGCGCTCGATCCCGCCACCGGTAAGACGCGGGTGCTCTTCACCGAGCACGACGACGCCTGGATCAACGGCGGCGGCGGCGGCTTCGGGGGACCTCCACCTTACGGCTGGATGCGCGACGACAAGAGCATTTATTTCTTGAGCGAGAAGTCGGGTTACGCGCATCTGTACACCGTGTCGTTCGACGGCGGCGAGGCCAAACAACTCACCAGCGGAAAGTTTGAAGTGAGCGCAGTCTCGCTTTCCGAAGACAAGACGCGTTTCTTCTTTACGTCGTCGGAGCCGGACGCTTCCGACCGGCGATTTTACACCATGCCGGCGCCATCCAGCGCCAGCGCCTTAGATTCACACGCAGTCGGCGGCGAGCGCACTTGCGTGACTACCGCGCCGGGGCTTCACCAGACTTTTGTTTCACCCGACGAGAAGAAGATCGCGGTGATTTATTCCTACGTCACCAAGCCGCCGGAGCTGTTACGTGCAGGATTCCAGGCGGGAGCGGTCGAAGCGCAAGCTACTTCGTCGCCGGCCAAGGATTTTGCGGACTATCGCATGGCTGGACGTGCCCATCGTGCAGGTGCCGGCGCGCGACGGCGCGATGGTTCCGGCGCATTTCTACAAGCCGCCAATTACCGGCGCGGCGGACCCGCGGTGGTTTTCGTTCATGGCGCGGGATACGCGCAGAACGTGCATCAATACTGGTCGCCGAACTACTCGCACGAATATCTGTTCCATCATTTCCTGATGGAGCACGGCTACATGGTGCTGGACATGGATTATCGCGCATCGGCGGGCTATGGCCGCGACTGGCGCGCGGCGATTTATCGTCACATGGGCGGCAAGGATCTGGACGATAACGTGGATCGGCGCGAAATGGCTGGTCGGAGCAAGGCGCGGACCCCAAGCGCATCGGCATTTACGGCGGCAGCTATGGCGGATTCATCACGCTGATGGCGATGTTCACCACGCCGGACGTTTTCGCGGCGGGCGCGGCGCTGCGGCCGGTGACCGATTGGGCGCACTACAATCAACGGCTATACGGCCAACATTCTGAATCATGCCGCAGAAGGATGACGAGGCTTACGGAAATCGTCGCCGATTTATTATGCGGAAGGATTGAAAGGCGCGCTGCTGATCTGCCATGGCATGGTCGACACCAACGTGTTGTTCCAGGATTCCGTGCGGCTGGTCCAGCGCCTGATCGAGCTGCGCAAGGAAAACTGGTGATCGCTCCGTATCCGGTGGAGGATCACGGTTTCCTGGAGCCAACCAGTTGGGCCGACGAGTACAAGCGGATCTTCAAACTGTTCGAGACGAATTTGAAGAAACCGGCGGAGGCGCCGGTAAAGGGGTCGAAGAAGGTTAAGGGTTAGACGCTAACCGTTGAAGGCCAGACGATGTAGACGGGCGGCCTGCGGGTCTCACGACCTGACAGGCTATTCGGAATGAACCCACCTGCACAGGCCGCGAGAGACTCCGAGGCCGACAAGCCATCGGCTTCCTCGTTCGATACGATGAATGGCCAGGAGTTTGAGATCCACGTCAAGGAACTCCTGCAAGGTAAGGGCTGGCAGGTGGAGTTGACGCCGATTAGCCGGGACGGAGGCGTTGACCTGATTGCGCGCTACTCCGATGCCTTGGGAATAGAGTCTTGCCTGTGGATACAATGTAAGAACCACCGTTCACCGGTCGGCGTTGAGACAGTTAGAGCGTTGAACGGATGCTTGCCGACCGATATTCCCGCCGTGCGTGGCGTGGTAGTTTGCCCAACTGGTTTTACTTCCGACGCGCAGGCGTTCGCCAAGGATCGCGGTATCCTGCTGTGGGACCGCCACGACCTATCTAAGATGCAAGCGAGCGAACCACAGGGCTAAGCTCACAGAACTAGCGCCTGGCTGTCGCGGCCAAGAGCGACCGGATTGAAAATCGTCGATCCTGCGGAACTGAACCAGTGTCACGCACATTCGGGACTTCACACGCACATTCGGGACTTGACCAACGTTCGCAATAGTGAGAACATCGAAGCTTATACTTATTGGAGTTCATAGGAAACATGGGACCAATCACGAAGCATGGTGGCCTACAGTGGCACTTATTATCGTCAAGTATTACCGCGAGGATGCGGATGTATCTCCGCTACTGACAGAGTGGCTCGAAGGGCTGCCGGGGAAGGCCAAGCAGAAATGCCTCGCTGCCCTTAACAGGCTCGAGAACGAGGGGCACCTGTTGCGTAGACCGGCAGCCGACTATCTCCGCGATGGATTTACGAACTCCGAGTAGGTCTTCAAGGAGTCAACTATCGGTTGCTCTACTTTTTTAACGCCGCGAGGCAGCGGTCGTTTCGCACGGATTGACTAAGGAGCGGGAAGTGCCTCCGCACGAGATTGACCTGGCCATTCGGCGGAAGGCCAGGTTCGAGGCGGACCCGCGACGTTACGGTTTTCCATGAAAGGTCTAAAAATGCCAGTTAGGAAGCACAAGTTCAACTCTCCGGCCCTTCAATGGACCTATGATCGCTATATCGGCAGCGATCCGAAAGCCGTTGAAGAGTTCGAGCAGGAGGCTCGATCAATGCGGAGATCGCACAGAAGATATACGATTTGCGCAACAAGGCCGGTTTGAGCCAGCGTGAACTAGCTCGTCGCGTCGGCACAACTGCGTCGGTCATCTGCCGTCTCGAAGACAACGACTACGAAGGCCACTCGCTGACCATGCTGAAGCGGATCGCCGAAGCGGTAAACAAGCGTGTGGAGATCCGCTTCGTGCCGCTAAAGAAGAAAAAGCTGAAGGCCGCCTGACCCGCTCTTTCCTGTTGCGGAATGCTATACTCGTGATATGTCCGCCAACGCGACCTTAATAACGGCCGAGCAGTTCCTCGAAATCGCCGATGGCCGGCGCTGCGAGTTGGTCCGGGGAGAGTTGGTGGAAATGTCTCCCGTTCAGAAGAAGCATTCCTGGATTGTGGCTCTCTTGGGCTCCTGGATAGTCCCAGGGAATCGCCGGAGGCCGCGGGCATCCAAGCGCTGGGACTGCTGATCTCCACGGGTTTGGACCACTAAATGGGACGAAGCCAGAAGCAGCTCAAAAAGAATTCACCAAGTTCAGGGTCCCGCTGATGTTGCGGCGGGCCGCGTACCCCCCCGAACAGTACGAGCGCGAACGATCCGTATCCTTCTCGACGCCAAGACGCTGACGGGCAGAGATTTACTCCTTTCCAGGCGAACAATCATCAGGGTCATCATCAGGGTCCCCACCCTGATGATTATCCACATGAATCCTAAACAGTTAGCGGATTTTGGCCCTCCCTGGTGCCCACCCCTCCACCCACCTTTTGGCCCTGGTTTACCCTCATGATAATCAAGGCGCTTGTGGCCCTCCTAGAACTGCCTGCTGGAAGGCGGTATCATCCTGAACGGGGAGGATTGGTTCAGATCTCGTTCTGTCGAAACAGCGAGAAGCGATCGGCTTGTTTGGGCAGAGGCGTGGCATAACGCTTTCGAGTATGACGGAACAACCATATGCGATTCTTCTCAAGAAAACCCGCCCCGTCCTGGGGGAAAGCAACGAGAGCGCGAATGGTCTGGTGGATTTCTCCCAGCACGCGATCCGCGGCGTCTAGGCTGTCAGCGGCGATATAACTCCCAGATGTCGTCCAGGTCATCGAACGCGGCGGGGTGCAGGACGTAGCCGCTCATGAGCCGCTGTTACGGCGTTCCTCGCTCTTGCGACGCAGACGCTCAAAGGCTTCCGCGCCATCGATGGGCTGGACCCGTCCGCTCTTGATGTCATCGTAGCGGCTATCGAGCATGGTACGCACCTCGGCCAGCTCTTCGAGATACCCTGCCATCGCGTCCTCGACGAGATCGTTGGCAGGAAATGCTGGGAAATGCTGGGAAATGCTGGGACAGCCTGATCTGCGTAAGCTGTTTTTCTTGACGAATCATCCTTTCGAGAGTATCCACTCGCACAAAAGTGATTACGCAGATCAGGCTGTCCCCAGCATTTCCCCAGCATTTCCCGCACCATTTTCGCGCAGCGGGCAATCCGCACTTTGCCGCGCTTGCCCAAGGTCAACGAAGCCGATCCCGGCGGCGCGCCCGACACCAAGATGCTGTACGCCTATCTGCGACACTTTGACGGCATTGGCCTCGCACACCAGCGGCACCAACATGGGAACGGACTGGCGCGACAACGATCCGCAGGTGGAACCGGTCGTGGAAATCTACCAGGGCGACCGTCAGAACTACGAGATGCCCGACGCACCGCGCTCCAATAGCGCCGGCGATTCCATCGGTGGCTGGCGGGAAAAAGGCTTTGTCTCCCAGGCTCTTCAGAAAGGTTACCGGCTGAGTTTCCAGGCCAGTTCCGATCACGTCTCCATGCACATCAGCTATTGCATTCTCTACGTCACCGCGCCTACGCGCCAGGCGATTCTGGAGGCTTTCAAGAAGCGGCGCGTCTATGGCGCAACCGACAACATCATCTTGGCCGACGTTCGCAGCGGCTCGCACATGATGGGCGAGGCGTTTGAAACCGCCGAATCGCCCGCGCTCACCGTGAAATTGACGGGCACAGCGCCCTTCGCCAAAGTGCAGATCGTCAAAGACAACCACTATGTGTACTCGACCGAACCGCATACCGCGTCGGTCGAGTTCCAGTGGCGAGACATGGCGGCCGAGCCCGGTAAGACCAGCTATTACTACGTTCGAGGCGAGCAGCAAAACGGCGAAATCGTGTGGGTATCGCCCATGTGGATCACCTACCGGGGGAAGTGAACGATCCTTTATGAAACTAAACTTACGGTCCGCTCGAAAGCGCCGTCTTCCCGGGATTCTGTTTTGCCTTTGTGCCTTAGCGCGCCCCGTCATCGCGCAGGTTGACACGGGAACGATCCAGGTCGTCGTGAAAGACCAGTCCGGAGCGGTCCTGGCGGGAGCCAAGGTGACGTTGACAAACGAAGGCGAGGGCACTCTACGTCGTCCTCGACGCTGTTCCTAGCGCCGGTCACGGTCGCGCTCGTGCTCCTCCCAGTGTTCGTGACGCCACCTCCAGTAGCGATCCTGGTCGCCGCGCTTCAAACGGTTGTACTCGATGTATTCGCGACGCCGTTCGGCCAAGTATGAGCGGTAGAGACGATCCTCATGGTCGTCCCAGGCGTGGTAGTCCTTGTGGTGGCGGTCGTAGATCCGCACCTGGATGCCAACTTGAGCGCCGAGAGAAGGGGCGGTCGTGATGATGACGGGCACCGCCAATGTCGCTGCCAAGGCTAAGGAACCGAGAACCGGATACTTAATTCGCACGATGTGGGAGCCTCCAGTTTCAGGTTACTAGCATCGACAGGAACGCGCTGTTTCAAATGGATCACCGGTGTGGTCCTAACCGTGCAGGCGATGAACGAGCCCGCTCGCGGCGGTGGGGGGAAACGGGGCCAGCCTGGACGGGGAGGATTGATTCTGGTCGGGAGGCCGGGTCATCCTGATCTGCGTATTCGTTTTCCCAGGGGCCGGCGTAAGTTAGCCGAGGTTCCAAGCCCGCAGGATCGCCGGCAATGTCGGCAAGGGTTCTTGCCAGAACCATTCCACCTTGAGCCACATTCCTGGCACGACGCGACTGTGGAAGATGCCGTCCGGACAGGTCGCTGTTCCATATTTTCCGTCGTCGCCTAGGATGAAGAACTCGGCCTGCCGGCGATTCGGATCGATGAGCCAGTATTCACGCACGCCGGCTTGTTCGTACTCGGCTAGTTTTTCCACGCGATCGCGACGACGGCTGTCGGGACTGACGATCTCCACCACCAAGTCCGCCGGGCCGCTGAGGTATTGGCCGCCGATCCGGGACAGATTCTCCGCGCAAACGAACACGACATCTGGTTCTCTTCCAGAGCCGGCCAGCTTCATCTGGAAGGGTGGAATGAGCACCTCGCCGATGCCTTTCTGATCGGAAAAAGAGCTGATGCAGCGGGCCAAGAGATACGCAAGCCTCTGATGAACGGTTGCCGGCGGTGCCATGACGAATGCCTCTCCATCCACCCACTCGGCCATTCCGGAATCGGGGTGCCACTCCAGGAACTCCTCATAGGTCATCTTGGGCAGCGGCGGAGGCGTGGCTCCTACGGCCCCAAGCATTGAGTTAGTACTCATGAGGTGATGGTAGCACAGGAAATGGTGCCCACCTGGCTTCACAGGATCAAGACGATGCGTGTCTGAGCCTACGGGTACGGGAACCAGCACGGCTCGATCGCCGCCGCCGTCCCGCTCGACTCCTGAATGCGCGTCAGGAGACGCTGGCGCAAATCTTCCGCGATCTGCCGGTGCGTTGCGCGCCCGGCTAAGTTGACTTGCTGGTAAGGATCGGCGTAAAGATCATAGAGCATGTACTCCACATAACGGTCGGCACGCGGAACGGCCGTCCAGCCGGGCGCCTTCGGCGTCGCCGCGGCGTAGGTGTACTGCGGCGTTCGCAGACCGCGGCCGGTGATGTATTCCGTCATCTCGAAGTAGACTTCGTTGCGCCAACCATCGGTGCGGCGGTCGAGCAGCGGCAGAACGCTGCGGCCTTGCATCGTTGCCGGCACGGGGAGTCCCGCCGCTTCCAGCAGCGTCGGCGTGTAGTCTACCTGGCTAACCAATTCCGATACCTGCATGGCGCGGTTGAATCCCGGCCCCTCGACGATCAGCGGGACGTGAATCGAACTTTCGTGCGGGCTGCGCTTGTACTCCGCGTTGCGCGTTTTGAAATGACAGCCGTGGTCGCTGGTGAAGATCAAGATCGTGTTCTTATCCAATCCCGTTTCAGCCAGCGTTTTGCGAATGGTTCCGACCGTTTCATCCATCTTGGCGACGCAGGCAAAGTAGTCGGACAACTGGCTCGGCCACGACCCGGCAACGGACGCAGGTCCGGAGGGATGAACGGATTGGGATAGCGCCGGGCATATTCCTTGGGCGGATCGAAGGTATCCGAATCGTTCTGATGATGTACTTCCAGATAGGACAACGTCAGCAGGAATGGCGATTTCGCGGCAGGCGAACGCAAGAAACGCTGGGCGCGTTCCGTCATGAAGTCGGCGCGATATTGGCCGGAAAAGTGGATCGGCTTGCCGTCGTTATCGTACAAATCGCCTTCGTAAGCGTGGGAGGTCCACTCCAACTCGTTCGACGCTTCCCACAAATCGAGGAAACCGCCCCGGCGAGCCGGCGCCACCGCACCACGCGCTTCGGACTGTTGCCCGCCTCCGCCCGCCAGGTGCCATTTGCCGATGTAGTTCGCGGAATAGCCGGCCTTGCGCACTTCCGTGGCCAGCGTGGTCGAGTTTTCCGGCAAGCCGATGGAGTTGCGCCAAACTCCGTTGCGGGCCGGATAGAGGCCGGTGAACATGCACCCGCGCGCGGGAGCGCACACGGGATTGTTGCAAATGGCCGAGCGGAACAGGACGCCGCGTCCGGCCATTTGGTCGAGATTCGGCGTCAGGTCCATGGGGTTCAGCCCCATCGCCCCGACGCAATCCGAGCGGAACTGATCCGAGATGATCAGCAGGATGTTCGGCCTATCGGGGCTCGCGCCACGCTGCGCGGATGCGGCGGAGACCGCGGACATCGCCGCGCCTTTCAGCCAGTCTCGTCTCGTCGCTCCGTCGCCGGGCATGTTGAGTTCATGACAGAAAGGAGAGTCAAGTCAAGAACTTCTATCCGCAGATGTCGCAGATGAACGCAGATAAGAAAGAAAGTAATGGTTTACCTGCGATCATCTGTGACACCTGCGGATAGATAGATAGAGTAGTGTCGTCAGTGTGCGCGTCTCCCGCCGCCCGGTCGGCGCAAGGGTTTGCTGGCCGCTTCCGCGGCTTGAACAAGAAGCCGTAGAGCGCGGTTGACTGCGGCAGTGTTCGGAAATACCTTGGCAAGCTCCGGTTCAATCAAGACGAGGTTGGTCCCGGCTGTTGCCTGCTGGTAGTATTTCCCGCGCACTCCGCCCTTAAACAAGGTCAGGTCGTACTCGGGCCGGAGGTCGTCATCCTGCCGATGGGCTAAATTCTTCTTCATATTGCTTCCGCTCTCCTTGCGTGCTCTTCGCGCACCAGGCTTACTCCATGCTTTGGGACAAAAGGGGGACAAAAAGGGCTCATCCTGATCTGCGTAGCGATTTTTCGCGCACAGTTTTTCGCGGCAACGACAGTCTGACCTTCTGGCTGGCGTTCCGTGGTTGGAGAAATGCTGGCGGCAGACGATGCGAAAAAAAACACGACGCAGGGACAGGCGATCCCGTCCTTCCCCAGTTTGCGAAGTAACGGTCCTACTCGCCGGCCAACCGGAGCACATCCCTCTCCACACGCGGGCTAATGAAGAACCGCCCATGCGTTCGAAGCTCATCCAATTCAGGTTTCGTTAGCGCGATCTCCCCGCGTTGCTTGGAGGAAGGGGAGGAAAGGGGAGGGGGCAAGGGGTCGGCCTGGACGGGTAAGGTTCCCACTGACCGCGCGTCTACCTGTTAGCGGGTCCGCCCTTTGCCGGCCGGCGATCTCGCAGTAACTCGATTCAACGCTTGCCCGAGCAATCTCTTAGGACGCTGCGAACCTCATGATGGGCGAGATCGGAGGCCCAGCCGGACGTCAACGCACTCGTCAAGCAGCACGCGTTTTTTCAACGGGCCCTGGAGTTTCTACATTTTCATCGGATGTCCGCGAAGCGGAAAGCAACCGGCGTAGCCGGTGGCATGATTTAGCCACAGCGCAAGCTGTGGGTTCATGAGCAAAGGCCGAAAGCCCGCGAAGGCGGGCGACATAAAAGCCGGTTCTCGGGCCGGCACAACGTTGCCAACAGGCTTTTATGTCGCCCGCATTCGCGGGCTTGGATTGCCTCGATTCCTGACCCACAGCTTACGCTGTGGGCTAAATCATGCCGCCAGCTACGCTGGCTCGGCGTCCGCTTCACGGACGCCGGAGTGCAAATGTAGAAACTCCAGAGCCCGCGAGGCGGGCCAGGCAAGGCCGAGCCTTGCCGCACGAAAAAGCGGCGGAGCTTACTGCCCGCCGCCGGCCGAGGCCGGCTTGATCTTCTGGCTGTCCAGGCTATAGGTCATGAAGCCGATCATCATTTCTTCCCAGGTCTGATCGCCCCACTTCACGTCCTTGCTGAAATCCGGATTGTACTTGTTCGACTTGGAGTTGTCGAAATACGCCGTGCACTCCACGCGGCTGCCCTTGGGGATCACCAGCGGTTCGGCCAGACTGTAGATCATCTGCCAGTTGAAGTCGTACTTGGGCACCGAGAGAATTACGCGCGATTTGCCGTCGGGCGCGATCAGGCGAAACTCAAAACTCTTTCCGCGCAGATGCATGTGCGGGATCAAGCCCCAGACGCGGGCGTCTTCGGCAAAGGTCACCGAGGAGTCCACGCGGTGGTTGCCTTCTCCCGCGGGAATCACGAACTGGCCGTTCTGAACGCCAATCGTGCGGATTTCGTTCTCCGGCGGATGGTTCAGATAGAACAGGCCGATCTTGGCGCGATCCTTCACTGCCGTTCCCTTGGGCGTGTAGTGAATCTGGAAAATCAGGTTCGAGCCCGCGGGGATGCGCATGCCCGAGCCCTCCGGAAACACCGTGCCGCGCTCGCCGGGGCCTGTGGCGGTCAGAAAATAACCCAGCCGCTCACGGTTGAGTTTGGTGCCCTTGATCTCCGCCGGTTTGTCGCGATGATCGGTGCGCCATTCCGCGCCCGGCACAATGCCGAACGGCTTGGGACGGTCGGTGGGCGGCGGCTGGATGAACACAATCACGTGATGCACCACCGAGGGATTCACGTTGCGAATTTCCGCGGCCCGAATCCAGCGGTCTTCCTTGAAGTTGGTGGGCACCAGGAAATGTTGATAGTCCACCACGCCTTCGGCGGGTACGCTGTACTCCTCGGCCATTTCAAACACCTGGTCGGGTTGGCCGATGTTCCATCCCTTGGGGAACTGCGGTGTGGGCGGCAGATCCTCGGGAGTGCCTTCCTTGGCGCCGCTATCCACCCAGGTTTTGATGGTGTCAATCTGCGCGGCGCTAAGCTCGCGATCGTTCAGGAAATGTCCGTAGGCCGGATCGGCGGTCCACGGCGGCATGACGTGCGCTACCACCTTTTCGCGAATGGATTTGATCCACGGGCGCGTCTCGCTATAGGTCATCAGCGACATCGGCGCGACGTTGCCGTCGCGATGGCAACTGACGCAGCGATCGAAGAAGATCGGCGCGATGTCCTTGTTAAACGTCGGAGCCGGCTTGGTGACCTTGTTGTCGGCCGCGAAAGCCAGCAGCGGCAAGAACGATAGAATCAGTGCGCGTTTCATAAGGACCCCTGGATCTATTTTACGCTTCCTAACACCGCCGGGCGCGTGCGTTGTCAGAACCGTCCGCTACCGCGGACGGTTCTGACAAACCTACCGGCTGCCCTCCGCGGGGCTCGCGACGTGCTTGTTGGGTAGCGCGTACGTGGTAAAGCCAATCATCATTTCTTCCCAGGTTTGATCGCCCCAGGTCACTTCCTTGGACGGATCGGGATTGAATTTGTTCCCTTTGGAATTGTCAAAATACGCGGTGCACTCGATCCGCGAACCCTTGGGCACGACCAGCGGCGTGGCCAGGTTATAGCCGGCCTGCCAATTGAAATCGTACTTCGGCACTTCCAGCAGAACTTGCGAGTGGCCGTCGGGCGTCACCAGGCGGAACTCGAAGCTCTTGCCGCGGACGTGCATGTGCGGGAACAGACTCATGATGGTGGCGTCTTCCGTAAAGGTGGCCGACGACTCCACCATGTAGTTGGCCTCGTTGGCGGGGATCACGAAGCGGCCATTCAAAACGCCCACATTGCGATCCTCGAATTTCGGCGACTCCGTAGCGAACCTAAAGCCCACCCGGGTGAGGTCCTTGGTGGCATGTCCATTGGGCGTGTAGTGAAGTTGGAAAATGAATTCCGAGCCGGCTTTCACCAGCATCCCGTGACCCGGCTTCATGAACATGGCCTGGTCGCCTGGCCCCGATCCAATCAGGAGCGAGCCCAGTTTCTGCTGGACTCTGGCGCGCTTCGGATCCCGCGGCATCTGCGGCAGCTTGCCGAGGTTCTGGCGTAAGCCGTCGGGCAGCGAAGGACCGGTCTTGGGATCGTAGACGAATACAATCGCATGATGGATCACGGCGCGATTGCCCATCTTAATCTCGGCCGCCGTCACCCACCTGTCTTCGGTGAAGTTGCTGGGGACGGTCCAGTGTTGATACTCCACCACGCCTTCGGCCGGAACGTTGAACTCCTCCGGCATGCTGAAGATCGCGTCAGGCTTGCCGATCGACCAACCGTCGGGATACTCCGGCTGCTTCGGCAGGTCTTTCGCGTCGCCTTCCTTGGCGCCCGCGTCGATCCAGGCCACGATGGTGTCGATGTCCTTTTGCTCTAAGCGGCGATCGTTGGAAAACTTGCCGAAATGCGGATCGGCCTGCCACGGCGGCATGATGTGCTCAGTGATCTTCTCGCGGATCGACTTCGTCCACGGCCGCGCATCCTTAAAGGTCAGCAGCGACATCGGGGCAGCCTCGCCGGGACGGTGGCAATCGACGCAGTTCTTGTAGAAGATCGGCGCAACCTCTTTGGAGAAGGTCGGAGCGGTAGTGGTCGCGGGCGATGCGGCCCACGCAACACACGATAGACACAGAGTCAGCACGGCAACAGGAATCAGATGCTTCATTGACAGCCCTCCATCGGGAATTACGATACTCGTCCTGCCCAGTTAACACTGTTATTCTAAATCACTACGTACATCAGACTCAAGCAAAAAAACTGTCAAGTGTTAATATGCAGTTTGGCTCCGCAGGTTGTTGGGAACGGGGCCGCCCTCCGCAGGTGGCGAATCTGGGAAGCATGGGACGTATGGATTCGGAGAGTTCCGAATCTGTGAAATCTGTGTAATCTGTGGATGATCTTCCGGTTGTGCAATCTGTGGAGTAGAATGAAAGCGCAGGCCGGCCCCCAATGAATCCGATGCTACTTCGTACTCTCGGTGTCGCAGTGTTAGGCGTATCGCTTCTCCCCGCGCAAGATGGGTCGCCCCAGACTAGCGCCAAGACGAGCCAAAAGGCCGCCGACATTGGCTACGAGGCTCTGGTGGGCCGCCTCGACAATCGCGATCCGCTCATTCGTCGCGAGGCTTGCAAAAAGCTGGGCGAACTGGGCGACCGCCGCGCGGTGCCGCCGCTCAGCAAGATGGTCAAGGATCTGGACGAGGAAACTCGCTTCCGGGCGGTGGAGGCGTTGGGCAGCCTGCTGGATCGCTCCAGTATCCCGGCGCTGGCGGAAGCCACGCGCGATCCTTCGCGGCGCGTGAAAATGAGCGCGATTGAAGGCATCGTCACGTTGTACGTGACCCCGGCCACCAGTTCCAACAGCCTGACCGCTCCCATCACCAATGTTTTCCATCGTGCCGTGGATCTTTTCCAGCACAGCTCCGATGACATGATCGTGGCGCCGGGCACGCCGGTGGATCCTGCCGCCATCGCCGCGATGGGCGTAGCGGTGGGCGATCCCGACGACCAGACGGCCGAGCACGCGGCGCGCGCCGCCGGCGTGTTGCGCGGCACGGCCGCGGTTCCCGCGATGGCCGACGTGTTGTTCCACGCGCCTCCCGTGGTGAAGATCGAAATCATGAAGGCGTTCCAGAAGATCCGCGATCCGCGCGCCATCCCCGCCGTGGCCCGGCTGTTGAAAAGTTCCGACAAGGCCACCCGCGCACAAGCCGCTTACACCTTGGGTTTGCTCGGCGCGCACGATCAGATTGGTCCGCTGCAGAAACTTTACGAAGGTGATCGGGATAAGGACGTGCGGCACAGCGCCTTTGAGGCGCTCTCGCTGATGCCGGAGCCACAGCATGCCGAATGGTTCTTGAGATTCCTGAACGACCCCGACGATCGCCTGCGCGAATTTGCCGCGGACGGCCTGGGCCGCGTTCCGGATTCCGCCCTGACGGCGGGAGCCGTGGAGAAGATCGCCGCGCGCCGCACCACGGAGAAAAACGCGCGCGTGAAACTGGCGCTGGCCTTCGCCCTGGCGGCCCACGGACAAACCGCCATGCTGGCCGACTTGATGCAAGCGCTGGATTCCGCCTTGCATCGCCAGTACGGTATCGCCTACCTGACCGAATTGGGCCGCGATCCGGCGCGGCTGCCGCAGTTCTATCCCTATCTCAAATCCGAGAAAACCGATATTCGCCGCTACCTGTGCGACGTGCTGGCGTCCATCGCCAATCCCGCGGCGCTGGAGTACGTGCGCCCGCTGATCCACGATTCCAAAGACGACGTGATCACCTCGGCCATCCGCGCGGTGCAGGTTTTGGAGAGGTATCAAAAATAAAGGCCCGAGCCACGAGGCCCGAGGCCCGAGTCGAGGGAAGTCCTTAGACTCGGGCCTCGGGCCTTTAGCCTCGGGCCTGCCGTCTTACCACCCACCACCAGTTGGCTAGCGCCAGTAGCACGGTGGCGGCGATCACCTGCATGTCGGAACGGCCCATACGGGAGATCATGGCCACGCAGAACAGCAGCCCGATTCCCGCAAAGGCCAAGCCGCCGGGGAGGCGGAACGCCGGGCGATCCGGCTGCCAGCGCCGCAGCGCGGGCAGGGCGCCGCAGACTGCGGCGTAAGTGAACAATCGTCCCACGGCGGAAAGCGTAGCGTTCCAGCGGAAATCGGCGGCGGCGGTCAGCGTCCAAACCAGCACGGCGTAGAGCACGATGGAAACCCACGGCGTGCGGAAGCGCGCATGAACGGCGCTGAGAAAACTCGGGAAGTCGCCGCCTTCGGCCAGCGCGAACGTCAAGCGCGGCGCGTTGAGCATCTGCGAACTGAGATATCCGTACACGGAGATCAACGCGCCCAGGGAGATGAGCGCCGCGCCTCCGCCACCGATCATCACGCGCGCGGCGTCGGCCAGCGGCCGCTGGCTCATCGACCCCACAGGCAAGGCGCCTTGCGCCACTACCTGATTCAGGGCGTAGATCACCGTGGTGACGGCCAGCGCCATCATCAACGCAAAGGGCACGTCGCGCCGGGGATCGCGCGCTTCGCCCTGGGACATCAATCCGCCTTCGAATCCGCCGAACGCGAACACCAGCAGGAGAATCGCCTCGCTCCATTTGGCGAGGGGAACGGCGGGCGGCGGGAAAGTCACCGGTAATCCATGAACGGACAGAAAAAACAGGCCCACGCCGATGAACAAGAGCAGCGGCACAAGCTTGGCGGCCGCAAAAATATTGCTGAGATTCGCGCCGCCCGAGACGCCGCGAACGTTGGCAATGGCCAATCCGCCGAGGAGAAGGGTCAGGGCGATGAGGCGCGGCGCTCCCGACGAAGCTGGCCGCCAGAACTCTCCGAGATAAAGCAGGAAGACGTTGGCGTTAGCCGCCGCCGAAGTCAGCCGTACCAGCCAGGCCAACCAACCCACTTGGATGCCGGCGAATCTGCCGAAGGTCTCGCGCGCATAGAGGTAGGGTCCGCCGGCCTGATCGAACTGCGAAGCCACTTCGGCGAAGGCCGCCATGATCGCGCCCATACCCAGCGCGGCGATCAAGTAGCCGGCGGGCGACCACCATCCGATCAGTCCGGCGATATCGGACGGGAGTTTGAACACCCCGCTGCCGATCATCGAGTTGAGCACCAGAGTGAAAAGACTCCAACGGCCGATGGCGCGGACCAGTCTGGCGGGTGGGGTAGCAGACATCCTGACAGATTGTCACAAAGCGTGCGGGCGCGGGGCGGGTTTTCCTGACACGGCAATTGAAAACCAGCCGGGTTGCGTTATACTGAAAGTCTAGCGAACCCGTAACGGAGAGGTGGCCGAGTGGCTGAAGGCGGCGGTTTGCTAAACCGTTTTAGGGGCTAATACCTCTAACGAGGGTTCGAATCCCTCCCTCTCCGCCAGATCCTTTAACTTCAACAAATCAAGACGGAAACCCTGCACGTCAGTTACGTTCGGTTCTTGTCGGTGGTTGTCGCAAGTGGTGAATCAATGTGGCAAATTGCCTGGAGTGTCCCCACAAAAGTCCCCACACCCCATGGGGCGAGTGTCCCGACGATGCTCTTGAGCTTTTTGCTTCGGCGTGACAGGTAGAGTTGCTAGACGGGGGAAGCTGTGGCGGTGAAGTTACCAAGACCCGGCTCGCTTTCTCGAAACGACTCTGAGCAATGCCACAAAGAATGCCAGCGCGGACGATCCTGCTAGAACCGAGGCGCTTCTGGCTGCCACGGGACCCCAAGGGGTTCTTTGCCACCAACTCATCTCCGTCATTACAAAAACGGCTGAGAGAACCAGCCAAGTGACTCCACCAGCCACCAGAAGAAAACGCCGCCACATCGAGCGCCTGGGCAGCAGTTGAAAGTGGAGTCTCTTGAGTCCCTCAGGAGGCAAGCCCTGCGCGCGATCTTTGGGCAGCGGTTCCTCCCAGTAGACTGGACGAATAAACGCCGGACCCTTGTTGGCGAGCGACAGAGCGTGCTCCCATTCCTGCCGCACAAAGCCGGAGCGCATCGCGTTCCATGACCAAAACAATTGAAACACGTCGGCGTCCTGGATCATCTGTCTAAGCCGCTCATCCCAAACCTCGCCAGCACTCAGGTCGAGCATGTCACGAAGATATTTATCCCCGACACTGCGAGCGAACTGCTCACACTCTTCAACGATGGCCACGTCCCGGTGTGAATAGGAGGCGAAGATCCTGCGGTAGGGACTGACGGTCGCACTCACTTGTCTCTCTACCTCAGCGCCACCCACGCGAATGCTAAGGGGAACATCCCCAATGATGATGCTGCCGTGAAATACCGTCAGGCGACCGCGGGCGACTTGTCCTTGCAGGACTAACCCAGCCTGCATCCGGAACTCTTCGCGATGCACGCTTTCCTGCCAGAGAAAGGTACGGCGAGGGGGGTTGAATTCGACACCGGGGATCTCAGGAACAAAAGTGAGTTCTGCTTCTTGCGGAACCGCACGCGTGCTGTCTTCGCTTACACGGCGGTAGCGCTCGGTATCCTCCGCCAGTACTGCCGCAGCTTGGCGCGTTACCTGTTCAAGCGGGTCGGGTTCGCTTGATGACGTCCCTGGGCGGCGCTCGGACAGGTGCGCAAAAGCCAGGAGGGTATACCATTTGCCCACTTGCACTACAGCCGGGCGATAAACCGTGAACTGGACGTTTTCATCAAGTTGAACGGACTCTCCCGGCCGCATCGCCCCAGGCGGTGTGGCAGAAAAACTGCCGTGGTCTAATTGTTCTGTCGGAACCTTCGGTGGGCCTTTTTTCGCTTTAGACCGACTGTGGTCACGTGAACCACGCTCTTCGTTGGCAGGAGGCGGCAAAGCAATGTCTTTGGGAGCAGCCGGTTCCCCCCTTCCTTGCCACCTGCGTAAGACCAACGTCGGTAACGCCAGAATCCCAAGCAACAGACCCCCTACGCCCTGCAACACGCTTCTGGAGGTCGAAGTTGACACCTCCGCTCCGCGGGAAATTGGGGGTGGCAAATGCGCAGCGGCTGCCCTTGCCGCTGCTTCACGCGCTTCTAGCGCGACAGAATCTTTAGCTGCTTCTTCCCAGCTTCTTCTCGCCGCCTCTCGAGCCGCCTCTTCCCGGGCTTTTTGCGCGGCAGCCTCTTTCGCCGTTCGCTCGTTTCTTTCCTTCTCTGCCACAGCCGCCTTTTTGGCTTCTTCCTGTATCCTGTACTGCTGCCGTTCTCTCCACTGCCTTTCCAGTTCCTCCTGCGTTTCCTGGATGGTCTTCAGGAGTTCGACCAGGCGCGGGTCCTCAATCTCGGCAAGGGCGGCCTTGAGAATCACCACGGCATCGGAAAACCTACGACTATTCGCCAGCGCCTCGGCGCGATGTAAGGCTCGTAGGACCAGCGCCTCACGCCGCACCGCGGAAACGGGAATGGTGTTTGCGAATTCGGTATCCTCGGCGATGACGACGGCCTCATCAAACCGCCGGTTCTCCAGGGCCTCGCTGATTTTCTTGACATGGTTCCTGAGACGGTTGCTATGGAGTTGTTGTTCCGCGTCCTGCTTTAACCGCAAAGCCTCGCGTTCGAGCCTATCCAATCCCTGGAGCAATCCCACGAGTTCGGGGGTCGACGGATCGAGCTTTTGGATCTGCTGCACGGCGGAGCGAGCCTCCGGCAGTCGCCGTTCCTGGCAGGCTTGCTGCGCGCGTTCCACGTGACGTTCGATTTCGTCCAACCTTGTCTTCACCGACGACATCATGGAAATCAGCGCGGCTCGATGCGGATCGACAGAGCGAACTTCCTCCAGGCAGGCCCTTGCGCCCCGATAGTTGTCCGCGTCCATAAGGTCCTGAGCCTGCTCCAATCCATCCTCGATCTTCTTCTTCCGGCTGACGAGTGTGTCGTGATTTCGCCGCGCCCACTCGTGGGTGGGATCCAGTTGCAGAATCTGGCTCAGTAGTTCTTCGGCGAGTTCATGATTCTCGCCAGCAATCTCCTTTTCCGCCGAATCCGTCAAAACACGGATCTGCCAAAGCGTTTCAGCCTCATCCTGCAGAGGCACGATGTCCAGATTCGAAGGGTCCAGGTCCATGGCCTTCTGGAAGCACTCCATGGCCTCGAAGTAGCGCTTCTCATATAGCGCCAGCTTCCCCTCGGTCACGTGGCGATTGGCCATCTCCGAACGCAACAGCGCAGCTACCCCCTCGAGCCTTGTGGAGAAGTCGGCGACGGTCCTGAAACGAAGGGTTTTTTTGCGCTGAAACGCCTTCTCGAAGACCCCATCAATTTGCGGCGGGCAGCTCTCCGTGATCAGCTGACTCGGTGGGCGCGGCGGATCTCCACTGAGAATCCGGTACATCATGTTTTCGTAAGTGGTCGCCGGGAAGGGATGAGTCCCCGTTAAGAACTCATAGAAGACAATAGCCATGGAAAACTGGTCGGACTGTGCATCGACTGTGCGGGGATCTATGAAATGCTCCGGTGTCATGTATCGGAGCGTTCCCACCATGGTCCCGGACTGTGACAACGTGCTGTCCTTAGCGATCTGCGCTAAACCGAAGTCGAGGACCTTGACTTGGCCATCATCTCCGACAAAGACATTTTCCGGTTTGAAGTCTCGATGAACAACAGATTTCTCGTGCGCGTGTTGAAGTCCGCGGCAGACTTGCAGGCAGATTTCCAGTTTGCGCACCAGCGGGATCGGTGCTTTCGTGTTGATCAGCGTCTTCAGATCATGACCCTTTAGGAACTCCATGACGATGAAGGGATTCTGAGGATCGCTTTCATTCACCTCGTAAATCGTAACGATGTTGGGATGGTTGAGACCTGCGGCGACGCGGGCCTCGCGAGCAAATTTTTTGACGAAATTGGCGCCGGAAGAAACCAACGGTGGCAACATCGTCTTCAGGGCGACGTCTCTGGACAGACTGGGACTCCAGCCGCGGTAAACCACTCCCATCGAGCCGCGCCCTATCTCTTCCTTCACCTCGTAGTTGCCAAGTTGTGGGAGCATTCCTATGCCGTTACCTTCACGTCGCTTCTCAAGTTAATACGTCCATGTCTCGTGGGCAAGCGGCTCGGCGTTCAATTCGTCTCGGTAAAGCCGCCACTGTGGGAGATGCCTATTCATGATTGCGACGAATCGGTCGTTGTGATGCCGTTCCAGAAGGTGCGTAAGCTCATGGACAATGATGTACTCCAAGCAATGGACCGGCTTCTTGACAAGCTCGAGGTTGATCCAGAAGCGTCCGGCATCTTCGTGACAAGTGCCCCACTTCGTCTTCATCCTCTTGATGCCCCAGGATCGTACTTCGACCCCTAGCGACACCTGCCATTTCTCGATCATCGGGCGCGCCAGCTCCCTGAGCCTCTGGCGATACCAGCGGTGGAGAACACGCTCGCGCTCCTCTCTTGTCGCGCCGTCGGCAACATGCATCTCGATGAACGCCCTGCCCAATCGCCTTACGGCAGACGGTCCCGGGCCCTTGACCACGCGCAACCTGTACCGGCGTCCAAGAAAGTAGTGACTCTCGCCGCTGACCATCTCCCGTTTCGATTCGCGCGGCTGCGCACCGAACTTCTCGCGCTGCCGTTTAATCCATCCGAGTTTTGCGACGACCGCCAGGCGTACCGCGGCGTCGCTGATTCTCAACGGCGCAGCCACGCGTACTCGGCCGTTTGGAGGATAGACCCCCAGATGGAGATTCTTGATGTCCTTGCGAACAACCTCGATCCCTAATCCTTGGACCGTCAGCTTGCCTTGCTCAGTACTCATTTTGGTTCTTTGCCAGTTCCAGCACTTGGTCTGTAAGAGCCTCGTCGCCGGCGAGCGCCTGCTTGATGGCGAGCCGGACCTTCTTCACCTTGAACGGATTGGAGCGCCATTCGTCTTGCCGACTCGTTCGTACGGCCTCGTCCACCGCCAAAGCGAGGCTGTCATCCTTGCCAAGATTATCGTAGAGTGCCCGCCGCGCTGGCGAATTCACCTTGACTGGGTAGGATTCGCCGGATGGGCTCATTACCTGCTTGGCCAACGCGACGATCTTCTGGAGATACTGCTGATACTCCATCGCCTCTTTCTTCCGCTGAGCGATCAGCAGGTCAAGTAGCTCGGACATCTTCTCGTAGTACTTGGGATTGATTGGCTGTTCGTCTATGATCAATCGGCGGACGTTGTTCTCGATCACTTCAGCGGCAAGCTCTTTGTTGTCGCGGAGGTCCTTCGGCAGCGCATTGACCGCGTCCGGACCACGCTCCACAATCAATTCCACCAGTGAAAGGTCATCGAACGCCGAGAGACTCACGCTGTCCTCGGCTCGGATGTAGGTGTCGATCAGGTGCCGCATCGCGGGCTCGTACATCTTCAAATCGACGTAGTCGCCACTAGCCAGTTTCACTTCGCCACGCACCTTCTCGTAGTGACCCACTTCGTCTCGGATCAACTCGGTTTGGGCGGGCGTGTAGCCCGCCTCGCTCATTTCATTGGCGACATTCGCGAACGCCCGAACCAGTGCCGCAACGTACCTGTAGAGCGCCAGCCGATTTGGTTCGTTCTGCTTTAGCTGTTCCGCGTCTCCGGCATCCTTGGTGCAGAAGTAGCGGAGGTACGCCGCCGAGTCCTTTGGCGCATCCACCGGTTCGCAAAGCGCCTTAACAGCCTCACGCGCCTCTTCCAAGTGTTCTTGCGCTTTGGCCAGCCGGTCTTCCAGCAATCCGGCGACATCCTCTGCGTCGAAGCCATCGAGCGCCCCGGAAGTGTAATCGTTCACCGCGCCTTCCAAGCTCTTGAACAGATCCTTGTAGTCGACAATGTAGCCGTATTCCTTGTCTTCTCCATCCAGGCGGTTCACGCGGCAAATCGCCTGGAAAAGACCGTGATCGCGCATTTGCTTGTCGATGTAAAGATAGGTGGCCGGCGGGGCATCGAAGCCGGTGAGCAGTTTGTCGACAACGATCAGCAGCTTCATCTGGCCGGGCTCATGGATGAATTTGTCCTTCACCGCATCTTCAAATTTCTCGGACTTGGTCACGGCGGTTTCAGGTGGTTCGTTGAACCAATCCGCGAGCATCTTCTGGTAGATCTCATACTGCCGGAGCCTTTCCGTCAGTCCTTCGCCGCTCTCCTCGCCCTTTAGGTCGTTCGGCGATGGCCGGTAGGAGGTGACGATCGCACACTTGCCCGCAAGATCGGTCTTGGCGAAGATCTCGTATAGCCGGCACGCCTGATAGATACTGCCCGACACGAGAACAGCGTTCCCTCGACCACTTGCCAGTCGATCGCGTGTTTCCATGTCCATCAGGATTTCAGCCGCAATCTTCTCGAGCCGCGATTGGCTGGAAAGCACCTTCCGCATCGTGCCCCAGCGCTGCTTGAGCTGGCTTTGGCCAGGTCCGTAAGGCCTTTTGTCTTGGCTTCGAACCACTGGTCGATCTTGGCCTGTGACGTGATGTTCTGGTCGATATCCCGCGCCTCGTAACGAAGGTCAAGGACCACCTTGTCGCGCACGGCTTCGTCAAACTTGTAGGTGTGGATGTAGCGCCCGAACACCTCGATGCTCTTCCGCTTGTCCTTCTTCAACAGCGGTGTGCCCGTGAAGCCGATGAAGACGGCGTTTGGCAGGATCGCCTTCATGGCGTCATGCAGGTCGCCGGACTGAGTGCGGTGACACTCGTCCACAAACACGAACAGATTCCCTTTGGCCGAAAAGCCGGGCGGCACGGCATCCTTTAGTTCGCGAAGATAACCGCCAATGTCACCCTCTTCGTCTTCCTTCTCTCGGGCCTTACTCTTCGCGCCGAACTTTTGGATCAGGGAACAGAGCAGCCACGGCGTCGAGCCGTCCAGTCGCGCGATCAGATCCATTCCGCTTTCCGTCCGGTAGATCTGTTCGTTCACGCCTTTGAAGACGCCCTCGATCTGCTCATCGAGTTCCGTTCGATCGGTGACGACAAGTACCCGGGCATCCTTCACGTTCTCGCGAATCCATTTGGTCAGCCACACCATCGTCAGGCTCTTGCCTGAGCCTTGGGTGTGCCAGATAATCCCACCCTCCCTGCGTTTCACATGCTCCTGTGCCGCGTGCACGCCAAAGTACTGGTTGGGACGGCAAAGCTTCTTTGTCCCGGCGTCAAATACCACAAAGTTATGGATCAACTCCAACAAGCGGGCCTTCCCGCAAAGCTGGGTCAGGGCGCGGTCCATCGGTTTCTCGATGGCACTCTCCTCTTTCCACGTCAGGTAGTACTTTTCCTGTGTCTGGATAGAACCGTATCGCAGACCCTCCGTGTCGTTGCCGGCCATCACCAGTTGCACAGTGGAGAAGAAATGCTCGATGAAGACCTTCTTCTGATTGTCGAGATTCTGCCGGATGCCTTCCGCGACAGAGACGATGGAGCGCTTGAGTTCCAGCACTCCCAAGGCAATCCCGTTGACGTAGAGCACGATATCGGGACGTTTAGTATGAGCCTTGGCGTCGTTCGCCAGCACCGTCACTTCTTCCGCGAGGGCGAAATGGTTCCGCTCGGGACGCTTCCAGTCGATCAGCCAAACCGTTTGGGTATTCTCACCCTGCTCGGCTTTCACCTTCACGCCGTAGCGCAGCATGCCGTAAACTTCGCGGTTGCGGTCGTAAAGGCTCTTGCTGGTATCGCCTGCCGCTTTCAAAAACAGGTGCAAGGCGCGGGCAATCAGACTATCTTCGTAACCGCGCTCTTCTCGCAGGTACTTCTCCAGGAGGTCCGTTTCAATATTGCTATTGATCTCCCGGTCGGTCCAATCGCCAAGATAGTCGTAGCCGAGTACGTCGCGGAACAGCTTCACCACGCGCCGCTGCGTCTTCTTCTCGATCTGGCCGACCGTGTTCATGAGCTTTGCTTCTCTCCGCCACTCGCCAGCCTTTCACGCGCAGTTGCCAGCGCCTGATGGAAGCGCTCGCGCAATACCTCGCGCGGAGGCAACTCGGTGAGGTATTCGGCTACATGAATGCCGCCGCGTCCCAGATCCAGGTATTCTACCGTTTCCCGCTTCTTTCCGTGCAGGCGGGTGATGTCGGGAAACACATCCGCACTGTTGACTTGGGCGTAGCTCACGAAGATGCAGGGCTCAGGGCCAGTGTATCTTCGAATGGCGCCCGTGTGTGTCTTCGACATCGTTTAGTATCACCTAGAATAAGCAGTCCTGACGATCAAAAACGGGCGCAAGATACCGCCCAGCCGGCTCGCCGGCTCAGCCCTGAATCGCACTGCCTCTCTTTTCGCGAAGAATCTCGCTGACCGTGACTCCCACGAGCCGTTCTAGACACGAATCGATCGTGACGCGGAACGTGTCTTCGGAGGCCTGCCGGTCTTCCTTCGTGCCCTGGCTATAGAAGCTCCAGGCATAGACGCGTCGCACGCCGGACCAGCCCGCGCGTTGCAATCGTTGGAGCCAGTGCTGGACGAGCATGGACTTGCCCACGCCGCCCCACGCGACTAACGAGACGATGGCCGTTTGCGGCTGCGCGAGGGCTAGGTCGAGCAAGGCCAATTCCTGTTCGCGGCCGATGAGCTTCTCTTCGCGAAGACCGGCCGAGCGAGTGATTGGGAATTTGTCAAGATAAAGCCGCTCGGGAGAGAGGTGTCGGTCAGGTTTGGGCAGCTTGGCCAGAGCGGCGCGACTCAGCTCCTCGGCGATGTCTATGGCGAGTTTACGGAAGACCGCGTCTTGCGCCGGCTCAGAGAGTCGAGAGAGAGGCTTCGATTGGTTGGGGGCCTGCGTTGCACGGATCCAGTCGTGCGCCCGCCAATCGCAGTCCTCGCAAATAACCGGGAACACCGGCAGGTTGTCTTGCCGTTGCCGCTCCCGTAAGAATGGGAACTCCGTGTTGAGAATGAATTCCGATTCTAGGGCTTCTTTGGTGAGCAGTAAGACCGCAAGCCTTGCGTCGTCCATTGCGTGCTTGATGTCGTCGTCCCAAAACGAACTGACACGGATTTTTCCGTCCTGCCACACATCGACCAGACCGTGGTGCTCCAATACACACAACGAGCGGAGCAATGCCGCCTTCCACTTCGGCCCCTCGCCGCGATGGCTGTAGCTGACGAAGATTCTGGAGCGAGCGATGTTAGACATTAGTCTCAACCTGCGTTAGGCCGCATTACGAAGGGCAGTATCGCATGGTTTTTGGGCGGCAGCGAATAGATTGAGTACGCTAACCTCACGTCAATTGGAACAGTAACGAACGAAGTCTCTGATGCTGCGTGTCGCTTGCTCCCAATGATTGCCGCCTTACGAGAGACTGGAGCCAGTAGAGCACAGGCAAATACGGATTCGCACGCCCTTCAGGCAACTTGCGATCTCATCGAGCAAAAGCCTGAGCTCCCGAAAGCGCCGCGCGGCAGCTACCTCATTCTCCCGGGCCACGCAACCTCAGAATCCGAGCTTGCGGTTTGCTCCTGGCCTCGCCATACACTTCGGGGGGTAGGTCGAGTGCCGGAAGGACACGGAGGGCCAGCCCTCCGATTACCGAAAGCCTGTTGATTCTTCTTGACTCTATGAATTCAATTGGATACGGTTACGGGGATTTCAAAATCTGTCTCGCCATTCGGAGGCCGACGTGACAGATAATCCCCAGGGTGGCCGTTCCGAAATTACTCAGGGGAGTTGCGAGTGCAAGAGTCACGGCTTTTCAGGGATACTCAGGACACGCACGGCTCTTCTATCCCCAAGGGGACGGCGGAGGTTGAGGTCTGCCTAACGCCTCTTTCGGCAGTCGGTTTCAACCTGGCATTTCGGTTTGAGCTCAGTTCGAGAGCCGATAACCTGATGAGGGTTAGCAACAACATGACCTGCGTATTCCGCCGGATCATCAGGTTGTCCCTCGCGATCAGTCGGCCCAGGTCTCGCCGAACTCGGTCAATCGATGGGATTGCACATTCGTCGGGGTACTCCCGTTCCCTCGGCGTAGCACAGCAAGGATCGAGATCATGCTGAGTCGGCTTCAATCAGCGCTCGCCAAGGCAAACCTGACTCATGCTCTGCACCCAGGGATACGGACGGTGCAGACACGTCTTGCAGTCTCGATCGCAACTCTCCTGGCCGTGCGGTTTACCCCGGTGTTCGATCATCCCAAGCGTATTTCCTGGATCATCATCTTTTACCTCGCGACCATTCTTGCTATCGCACTCCCGCAGTCTCCGCTGCTCCGGAAGAAAAGGTTCCGTGCATTTCGGGACTTGCTGGACCTGGTCGCGATCTCGTTGCTGGTCAACTCAACTGGTGGCTTCCGAAGCCCGTGGCACCTTCTATATCTCTTCCCCATACTGTCCCAAGCGAGGTATTTGGGCCCGGTTAGCGCCATTTTGGTCGCGATCTTCTCCTCACTTCTCTACGCGATCGCGGGCAGTGTCCGAATTGTAGATAGCGGCCGCGGTGGCTACGAGTTTTGGCTTTGGGCGGCGGTTCAAATAGGAGTCGCGCTAACCGCGACGAATCTTGCGAGGATGCGCGACCGCGCGGAGGCAAATCTTGTCACTGCGATCGAGAAGATCGACCGGGAAATCTTAGCAAATGCGGACATCACGCAAGTCATGCGGTCAATCTTGAGCACCGCGATGGAGATAACCAACTCCGATGTCGGCGCGGTCGCCCTCGTTGAAGGTGAGAAGATAACGGCTACATATGCGTTGGCGAGCCCAGTGGACACTAGTCTCACGAGGAATAAATCAGACGAGTCAGAGGCCATCCGTTTCGTGGAACAGTATTATCACCGAGTCCGCAAAGAGGCAAAGTTAGAATGGCGCACTCGTGCCACGTTTCCGTTGCCCGACTCGCCCGGCAATGCCGTCCTCCCTGCGAACCTTGTTCCTTTAAACATTGACGGCACGCTCCTGGGTGTTCTCGGAGTATTCTCGCGCGACCGGCTCCACTACTACACATTTAACGATGTACGGAAGTTGTTGAGCATGGCTCCCTTGATCGTGATGGCGCGCAAGAACGCCCAGCTATATCGAGACCTCGCGTCTCGTGACAACGAAAACAAAGGCCGCTTGAATTTGCTTAGCGAGATCGGCCACCAACTACGGGCGGAACAGGGCCTCGATAAGGTTTTCCAGAAAGTAGTGGAGCTTGTCTCGGCGGAGCTCCGCTCGGAAGAGGCTGCTCTCTTCGTGGTCAGGGATGCAGGCGCTAGATTGGAGAAGGTGGCTGTAGCGGGCCCAGATTCCGAGACGACCGCGAGGCTCAAGGAGGTAGAGCGTTTCTACAAGAAAGGCGAGAGCCTCACCGGACGAGTATTTGCAAGCAAGCAAGGGAGCCTGCTGAACCCGATACCGCGTGACGAGGACTACGCCGATGTTTATTCGGGCCTCCTGCCTTCCCGGGAGACCCGTCACTATATAGGGGTACCCCTACTCATCGGCGGTGACATCCTCGGGGTTATCAGAGTCCTCAACAAGAAAGCGCCGGACTACGACCCGCCAGCCGGTCGCACAAGCCTGTCTCGTGACGGTTTTCAACCAGAAGATTTCGACCTTCTAAAACTGATCGCTACCCAGATCGTCTCAGCAATCCGAAATGCCGAATTCATTGAAAGCAACAAATATTTCCAGAATTTAGTTTACAATTCTCCAGATCCAATCATCGTGGTCGATAAACTAGGAAAGATTCAGAACTTCAACCGGCAATGCGAGAACATTTGGGGAATGATCGAGAAGGACGTTTTGGGCACGTCTGTGGAGACTTATTTCGAATTTCCGGAAGATGCCAAGCAGATTGTCCGTGATCTTCGCCAAGCCAGGGATCATGTGATCTGGGACCGCCGTGTCCGAATTCGAGATGTGCAAGGAAATGTTATTCCCATCCGGATGTCCGCGACCCTCTTTCTCGACAACGCGGGAAAGGAAATAGGCCGCCTTGGCGTTTTCAAGGACGAAAGGGAAGTGCTCCGCCAGGAACGGGAGAAGGTTCGCCTGGATACGCTGGCCGCGCTTCGGAAGCTGGCTGAGAAGACAGGCCATGACATCAAGCATGATCTTGGCGCCGTCCTGACATATGTGACGACCTTACAACAACAATCAAGAGGCGGTTCGACGGTTGAGACGTACGCGGCAATCCGCGAGGCAAGTAATAGCGCCCTTGGCAAGCTACAGAATCTTCTCATGACAGCCAGTCCACCGGCACCAACGATGCAGGTCGTGTCGCTCAAGGCTATTCTCCAGGCGTTTGAAGCCAGCATGAAGAAGCGCGCCGAAGCCAGTCGTGTCGAATTCCGGGCTACGTACCCGGAGGACGACGCGCTGGTGCTTGCTGATGCTGATCAGCTACGTCAGGTATTCGCAAATCTTTTTGGTAACTCCATCGACGCGATCAAGGCTATCAGGGCGACCAGAGGTTGGAAATACGGCGGGCGGATCAACCTCGCGATGACAATCGCAGGTGCCGACATCCTAGTCGTCTGGTGCGACAATGGTTGCGGAATCTCAGAGGATATTAGAACGAGTCTCTTCACCGCTCTCTTCACAACGAAAGAGACGGGTAGCGGTCTCGGCCTTTTCATCAGCAAGACAATCCTCGAAGGCCACGGTGGCGCCATCGTAGTTGAGTCCCAAGAGGGTGGTGGAATCTGTTTTCGGCTCACTCTGCCAGCGTTTCGGCTCGCACAGGCACAGACCGACACTCAAGCAAGCCACCCAGCCCATCCCGTTCCAAAGGAGACACGCGCTTGACGACTTTTGCGCCCCCCAAATTCATGGGTCTTACAATCGTGGTGAATATTCCAGCGTTTCACTTTGTTCTTGCGAACGGTGCGGAGGGAGACGGTTCCAATACTCCTATTGACCCGCCTTTCGTAGATGATGCCCTCATCCGTCATAGGATCCCGTGGCTGCGCCGGATACTGATTGTGGATGACACTGACATTTTTCGCACTGCTCTCGCCGTTTGGCTTTCTCAACAATATGGCGCCGACGTTGCTGAGGCCGAAGGCGGAGACATGGCGCTCGATATCATGGGCGGTACGGATGCCATTGACCTTGTTCTCCTAGACATCAAGATGCCAGAAAGGAATGGGTTCGAGGTATGTGAGATGATGCGAGCGCAAGGATTTAACACGCCAGTTATCTTCATATCCGCAGATAACACTCCGTATAACATCGAAAGATCTCTGCAGCTCGGCGAGGGCTTCGTCAATAAACCGTTGGACTACGACGTGCTTGACCAGGAAATCATCAAATGTGGGGGCAAGCACTAACATGAGTAGAGCCGTACTGCTAGTCAACGATGAACTGTTATCGCGTGAGACGGTTAAGCATCTTTTCCGGAATGACAACTATACGTTCATTGAAGCTGAATCGCCCGACGAAGGTATCGCGATCTTACGAGACCAGCCGGAGATTCGAGTAATTCTACTCGACCTCTCCTTTGAGTCTCTCGGAACAGTTGCCGGTACCGCCATTCTCGAAGCTATTAAGGACCGTTCGGCTGAATACAGAGTAATCGTATTGACAGGTCACGAGAGTCGCCTGCCGGCCGAACGTGCAGGCGAATATAAGATCTTCAACTATCTCCCAAAAACGGGGACTGAAGCCCTGCGCTTCTCTGTAGACCAAGCCTTCAAAGATCTCGAGAGGGAACAGGTCAACCGCAAGCTTCGTCTGCTCTTGGATGTACAGCAGAAGATCAGCGCCAACGAGAAGATCGAGGCGATTCTCGATGAGATCTGCACGGCTGTTAGATCAACCGTTGGCGCGTACACCTGTCACATACGGGTGTACGACCTGGAGTATGGGGATTATCGCCTGGGCGGGTTTGCTGGTACAGACGAAGCTCAGCGCCAGATGTTTACCCTCCCAAAGGCAAAAGGCGACCCATTTTCCGGAGGAGTTGTCGAGACGGGAAGTCCTGCAAACATCCGTGACTTGCAGAAGGACGTGAATTTCAGGAAGGTCGCGGATGCCGCCCTCTCCGACCAGGCCACGCCCCCAGCCCAACGCCTCTACCTACAACGGGCTCGCTCCGCGTATATCATTCCCATCACCACCGGTCTCTTCGGCCAAGCTGTTAACGCCGTGATCAATGTCAGCGCAGACCGTGTTGCCTTTTTCGACGATCAACGCGCCAGTATTGTAAGTGAGTTCGTTACTCTAGCGGCTCTGACGCTCACGAAGGCATGGCTGCAGAGGATCCGGGGCGAGATTCACCGAGACTACAGCCAAATCAGCGAAATGTTAAACAAGATTGGCCGGCTAAAAGGGCCGGACGTCATTCCGCAGATTTACACAGCTGTTATCCAAGGCATCTCAGCGATCGTGCATCCGGAAGTAATTTCTATCTTTCTTTACAACGAACTCACCCAAGTGATCGAGAATGTAGCGGAGTTCCGTGGCGGGAGACGTGTCGAGACACCGTCAGAGTTTTATCGACCGGGAGAGAGCTTGGTTGGTGCTGTGTTTAAGAATCAGGAGACGATCCAGCTCCCGGATCCTAAGGCCTCCGTCCGTGTGACACCGTTGGAGGACAAGCGGTATGATCACACCGGAAAAGAGGGTTATCTGGACAATATTCCGTCGAGGAAAGTGGCTCATTATCTGGGCGTGCCGATACGGATAGGTGATCAGGTGCGGGGCGTCTTGCGTGCGATGAATAAGAAATCGAAGCATTACGGTCGGGTCCCGCCCCATCAGGATTTTCACTGCCTCCTCGAACGCGGTTTCAGCGGTGACTGCCGAAATGCGCTCGAGATCACCGCTAGCCATCTCGCCGTTGCAATCAGCAACGCGGAATTGGTCAAGGAGAAAGAACTTCAAGTGGAGCAACTACGCTCTCTCGGTGAAGTTGGGCGGGTGATTAGTTCGGCACTGAATATTGAAGACGTCCTGGCGGTGACCATTGAGCAAATGGCGAAAGTAATGCAGGCTGAGATTTGTATGTTGTTCCTGCGCGACAGTGAAGGCAGGATAGTATTGAGGCAATCATATGGCATGCCCATGATAACTGGTGCGTTCTATAACATGGGTGAAGGTGTTACTGGATCCGTTGCCCATACGGGTAGAGCGTGGCTTCAAGTATCGCCGCAGGAGAACGATGGCAAGTATGACAACATAATCTGCGCGTTCTTGAAGAAGAAGCATAAAGAGATCCGAAATATTGATTCGCTTATGGTGGTCCCTATAGTCGCAAAGGACAAGACCGTGGGTGCGATGAAGGTCATTAACAAGGTCGGGGACGATCTGCGCTACTGCGAGGCCGATCTCGAGTCTCTTCAGGACCTTTGCGGACTATGTTGGCGTCGCTGTGGAGAATGCTCAAATGTACAAGGTGGCCAATGACAGGCTTGTGGCCATTGCCGACAGAAACGCCAATCTGTCCTTGCTGGTCAGGGCAGTGGCTCACGAAATCAACAATACTTCCGGATTGATTCCGGCGAATGTAATTGGGATAAGAAAGTTAATTGGCGTGGCGAACGAACGAATTGATCGAAAGCTGTCACTTATTCAGGATGCGGCAAACCAGGCAACGGAATTTGCTAATAAGGTTGCTGGTTTGGCACCCAATCGCATGGGAGACAAGGGGCCGCTAGACATTAATGAAGTAGTACGCGATGCGATGGAGGCACTCGACTTGTCTCATTTGGAGAACGCCCAGGCAGTGAAGTTAAAGGTGTTTCCCTGCGAGACACCCCTCGTATGCGAGGTGTATCGTACTCAGTTTACTCAACTAATTAGAAATATCATTATCAACGCATACCAGGCGCTACAGAGTACGAGGAGAGGTGTAGTTACGGTGACTACATCGAAGGGAGTAGGTGGATGGGTTGGCTGTGCGGCCGTGGAGATCAAGGACAATGGACCAGGCATTAAGCTAGAGGATCAGGGGAGAATTTTCGAACCGGACTTTACGACGAAAGTTGAAGGCAGCGGTTTAGGATTATGGCTAGTTCGAACTCAGCTTGATTTCATTGGCGGCAAGATCAGGGTTGAGAGTGAGTTCGGAAGAGGAGCCTCGTTTATCATTACGGTTCCCCTTGTGGGCGGAGCCACATGACGAGGGCGGCCCAGGTACTGATTGTGGAGGATCGGAAGGTCGCTCGGCTGACTCTGCGGGAGATCCTTGTGGAATTTGAATGCGTCGTTTCGGAGGCGGAGGATGGGGCAACCGCGTTGGACCTGATAGCGGCCAAGCAGTTTGACGTTATTTTTTTGGATCTAATGCTTCCCGATATGTCCGGCATTGAGATTCTTCGCCGGGCAAGGTCGATACGGCGCCCTTTGGGGAAAGTGATCATTTTGACAGGACTTCCGGAGGCCAAGACGGAAGTTGAGGCGGAGGGATTGGGTGCCTTTAGATATCTCAAAAAGAACCCAATAGATTGGGCAGAGATTACGAGCGCCTTCACGGAAGCCATTTCTGACGTCCAATCAATCGCGGCGATTCCACCGAAGCCGCTTATCGAAACGCCGAGTGCCACTAGTCGTGAACTGAAGATCGATACCCGCCAAGGTGCCACGCCCAAGAGCGCGCGACGTGGGAGGAAACACTTACTTGTTGTTGACAATGAACAGGCCTGGCTCGACACAATCTCGCAGGTATTGGAGCCTGAGTTCGAGCTAACGTTGACAACGAGCCACGAGGAGGCCTACCGTCGCCTGAAGAAAGAGCGTTTCGCCCTCGTCGTTCTTGACATGATTTTGGGCGGTGGCGTCAATGGTCTCGATGTCCTCAGTAAGATGCGCAAGGCCGCGCCCAATCTCCGAGCGATCATCCTTACGGGACAGCCAGACTACAAGAGCGCACTCGAGGGCGGCAGGAGAGGAGCCCTGGACTACGTCTCCAAGGGGGATCTCAAGACTCTCCACGAGGCTGTGACGAGGGTTCTCGCCGATCATGCAATGCCGATACGAGTGTTTCTCTCTTATGAGAAGACAGATCGTATCAGGGTATCTCATATTTTCGAGAAGCTAACAGGAGAGGGCTTTCTACCTTGGATGGACGTCAAGAGTATCCTTGCGGGAGAATGGGAGCCTGCGATTCGGAGGGCTATAGCACAGTCCGACTATTTCGTTTTCTTCCTATCGAATAACTCCGTTGGCAAGGAAGGTGTCATTCGTCGGGAGGTCAGGCAGGCCCTTGATCGCCAGGATGGCATGCGGGAGGGTTCTGTTTACTTCCTCATCGCTCGGCTTGACGATTGCGAAGGCGGCCAGCCCTTCAGTAGATTCCAATACACCGATCTTTTCAAGCGAGATGGCTTCACAAGACTGGTCCAGACACTCAGTTCTGACCGAAGTCGTGGAGAGTGATTTGTATGCATAGGCATCGGATCTTGGTGGTGGACGACCAGCAGTCATGGCTCGAGACAATCCAAGACATGCTTGGGAGTGAGTATGAATTGCATGTTACAACGGATCCAAGAGAGGCAGAAGCAATGGCGCGGGCAGAGCACTTTTCCCTCGCGATTCTCGATCAACGAATTTCGAGTGAAGTGTCTGGTATTGCACTGCTTGGCCGTTTGCGAGAGACATTGCCTGACCTACGAGGGATCATTCTCACTGGTTTCGCGGAGCTTGAAGATGCTGTCGAGAGTATGAAGGTGGGCGCCTTCGACTACATTTCGAAGGGCAAGAAAGATCTCGTCAACGAGCTCCAAGCGCGAGTAAGAAAGGCGTTGAATAAGCTACCCGAAGAACCAGTCTCTGTGATGATCAAGAGAGGTGAGAGCACTGGACTGGAGTTTAAGACTTCGGCTCGCTGGGATGTACGGCTTAAGAAGATAAATCACGAGTTGGAGGTCGTTATTGTCAAGACCGTAGCAGCATTCCTGAACTCTGAGGGTGGCTTCCTGCTGATTGGGGTTGATGACAGCGGTCACGTGGTCGGCCTGGAGAATGACTATAAGACCCTCAAAAAACAAGACAGAGACGGTTTCGAAAATTTCCTCGTGACACTCTTGCTCGGGGCTTTTGGAAAGGACATCAGCCCACTGATTGGAATCGACTTCGAAAACGTGGAGGGTAGTGATGTGTGCCGCGCGTCCGCAAGACCAGCGCGGAGAGCTGTCTTCGTTCCCGATGGGAGCGGCGGCGAGCACCTGTATATTCGAGCGGGGAACTCAACCCGACAGTTGTCTACGCGGGAGGCAATCGAGTACTGCAAGACGAGATGGGGATAACCAAGTCGAAGAATCTTGGCTAGAGTGTTTTAGGACGCAAGGTCGATGATGCTCGCTCAGTCAACAAACAAGCAACGAATTGCTTTGGGTGCAGTGCTCCTCGTCGGTGCACTGGCCACCGGGGTTCGCGCATCTGCATCCTGGGCTCAGGTGGTGTTCTCTCCTCTTGTATTCCTCCTTGCGCTCTGGCTTTCGCAGGAGATCTATTTTTGGCAGAGGAGCGCGTCCTACGAGCGCAGAACGAAGCGACGGGAGCAGTTTCCCGCCCACGACTTAAGCATACCTACAGGCGTCCGCAAGCCGGAGGCGTTCGGAGGTGGAAAGCATCTTCACGAAGCCCAATGGAAGTATCTTAACCGGGCCGTTGAAGCTCAAGGGCATTACTTCGCCAATGGAATACGCGCCGCGGTTCTTTCGCCGGCTGCGCTTCTCCTGCTCGCTCTCCAAGTTCTTATCTGGCCTCACGGAGGCGGTTGGGCATTTGGCCTCATCCTTTCAGAGGCGTTCTGTCTAGGGACTCTTCTGTATCTCGTATGGACCGCGCCAGAGCCTACTGCGGAATGGATTGGAAATCGACTCCGATGTGAGATTCTGCGCCGTGAGCAGTATCTGCTGGTTGCAGGAGTCGGTCCCTATCTTGGCTACGATGAGTCATCCGCGGCCCGCATGGCGGCAACGCGACGAGGACAGATTGAAGGCACTGACTTCGGAGCTCTCTCGGAGTTGGTCCCATTACAAGATTATGGTGGGAAGACTTGGATGGAGCACCTATACGTTTACGCCAGGCAGACAGCGAGCACTGACTGCCTAGATCGTATGGAGTGTTATCTCCACCAGCGCCTTGGCAAGCAGCTACTGTGGTTTGCCAATGAGTTGCGCGACTGCGAAGAGAACGAACGATTCGCCTCTCAGTTTCTCAAGCTCACGCTCCTGTGCGCGATCGTCGTTGCATTTCTCCACGGTTGCCACCTGTATCATGGCTTGGAGGCAGGGGACGCCGCCGAAGGGAGCATAGCCTCAATCGCTATTGGATTGTTCGGAATTACGCTTCCCCCGGTAGCGACCGCCGTTTTTGGCATTCAGGCCATGTACAATTTTCGGGGGCGCAGCCGCATCTACAGTCGGGAGAAAGGATTACTTCACGGTCATCATGGAGAGCTGCTCGCTTTGGTACAGGAAGCGAAGGCTCCATCACGTTCCCTCGATGATATCGATTTTGATTTCCGTGCCCTGGTGTTGAGAACAGAGTCTTCTCTTACTCTGGAGCTCAGCCAATGGCTGTTGCTGATGTACAGAGCCGAACATGAGGCAGGGGCGTAGAGTGTGTTTGGGCTAAGGCGTTAAGACTACGGGTGAAGGCCTGCTCTTGCCTTCGCAGAAGTACAGTGCCTTGAACCTCTCCATCTGCTTGATTTTATCGATCAGTACTCGCTCTTGCTGAGAACTAGCAACGTTCCGCACAAGCGCTTTGGCATCAACCTCTGTTAGGCGAAAGACAAGATAATTTGCGATGGCCGAGAAAAGAGACGCGTTGAAATCCTTGGCTTCCTGCGACGCGACTACCAACGAGATACCGTACTTCCGACACTCTTTTGCCATCGTGGGAATTAGCTTCAATCCCGCTGCGCGGTGAGCCTCGTCAAATACTACGGCATGCGTGATACGTTCCTGGAGGCCTCTTCGGAACATATCCTTATACAGGCTGTAGAAGACTAACGAGGCGAAGGCTCTTTGCAGGTTGTCGCTTTGAGTCGCATGGACGCGAATGATGATAGGCTCCTTACTGTCCCACAGGCTCGCCCGAGATTCACCGAGATCGAAGAAGGAGTAATCTTCCAGCTCCTCTAAACGCGCAAGCAGCGTACGCAACCCCTTGTCTTGTTTTGGATCGCCTCGAAGGATCTCCACGAATCGCCCGAAAGGCGGTTCTTGTAACTCCGCGAGAACAGAGTTCGGATTGTCCCAACCCAGCTCTGAAAAGCTGTCCTTGATGGCCTTCCGGATACGTTCGCCCTGAATATCGCCTAGCTCCGGGAAGATCGCGACGAATATATCACGTAGTGCCCCTGCTACGTCGAGATACCCCACTCTCGACTCTCGATCGATCACCTGTAACGGGTTGAAGCCCAATCCGTGGAAATCGATGAACCGGACGGAGGGCACGAGCACTTGGAGCTTCTGGTCAATGTCCTGATGGTACGAAAAGACAATCGGACGGATCTGCGCTGCAAGCATCTGGTTACACAGATTCAGGAGGCAGGTCGTCTTCCCCATCCCAGGCAAGCCGGCAAGCAAGAGATGCGGATTGCCCTTGATTGAAATTGACCAATGAACATCAGCACCCGTGAGCGTGTCCGTACCAAGGGAGAGAGAACTAGGCTCGCCGTCCGCACGGTTCTCGGCACCGCCCTGTGCTGTGTCGTCTGGTTTGTCGTCTCTCGCGGGAACTTCTTCAGCAGCCGCCTCAGACAACGGCATTTCGCTTGGTCCGGGCGGCGGAGTAGGCGACATTGAGGGATCGGAAGCCGCAACCTCAGGTTGACGAGCTATCGACTCAAACCGAAAGTCGGAATCGGGCATGAGGCCAGGGCCAAACAAGAATATTCGCGTTTCCCAATCGTTGGGAGAAATCTCGAGGGGGGTTTCGCCCGAGAATTCTGGGCAGAATACCCATCCGCGGTCGGACCGTTCCATTGCAGGAAAGGAGTACGTTGCTCCTTTCTCAATCATTCGATCAATCTCAGCGGTTATGGCTTCGTACTGTTCATCAAGTAAGTAGTGCCGATGTGCCTTGTCCGAGTAGAACCGTAGGACTCGCGCCAGTTTGGCACGGCGAACTGCGCTGAACGGCGCGCAAGTCTCGTCGCCAACGTACCAATCCTCCCACCGCTTCCTGAGTGGTTCCACCTGCTCGCGGATGCCGTGCAACACTTCGGCACTTCGCGCACCACGAAGGTGTCTGCGATACTTCACTTCCACGAACCGAAACAACAATCCTTTTCTCGGAATCAGGGAAACATACAGCAGGTCCGGTCGCGACTCCCTCTCGTCGTCGCTGTCCGTCGCAACCAGTGGGGGCAGTAGATCGCGAATGTCATCCACGGGAACAATGAACCCTGCGTCGAGAGAAACCCAGCAGTCGCTAACATGCGAATGGTTGCGACAGTTTGCGTGACAGAGTGCCAAGGCAATCAGCTCTGAGGTAGGAGTTTTCTCTCCGGTCAGGCGTATTGCCAAGCGTCCACTCAGCGCCTTCAAATGGTCCATTAAGAATTCCGCATTCCGGCGGCTCCGGCTGAGACCCATCTGATCGAGCGCATCATCTAGGAGGTCCCGGACCTCTTCTAGATTACTCGTTGATGTGATCATTTGCAGGCACCCGAGATCCTCACGCTCCGGGACGCAGTCGATTACATAAGCATCGTAGATCTCCCTATTGTCGCGGGGAGAATCAAAATACTCAACTCCAGCGTTACGATCCAGTGTGATCACCCAGTCGCAGAGGCGGTGAAGCTCCCTTAGGTTTTGTGCTTTGTCCGGCGCGATATCGGTTCTAAGGAATGGCAAGTCTTCCCGTGATCCAATATTCCGTGCCACCGCCCTCTGGACAGCTTGCTGCAAGCGCAGAAGGCGCTCTGTGTGCGTTCGGTCTGAGGGATGCTTCTCGCCATCTCCCGAGGGAAGAATTACGCTCCGCCAAACGGGTGATGGCAGACTGGAGTACTCTCGCTCAAAAAAGGACAGAAGTCCAAACACATAGAGCGGTCTCGCGTCGCGTCGTCTCCCACTAGCTTCGACAACAACTCGCGATTCAAAAGTGTCGAAGGCCAGTGCAAGATGCGCCGGCGTCTTAGGATCTTGCTCGCGCTTACGTGCCCAGCGTAACCGTGGAAGGTTCACTCCACCCGGAAGACCTTGGGACTCAAGCATCCAATAGTCATCGATGGACAAGACGCCCGCTCCACTGCGACGCTTTTCCCGAGCTTCCGCAATAAATCGTCCGGCAATTCCCCGCTGCCCTTCGGACGGGTAGAGCTCTAGCACAAACGCAGGGGCCGACCGCCCCTCCTCCCGATCGATGCCTTCCTCATCTGAGACCCGCCGATAGTGCTCCTGAACTCTGCCAAGTGACCGCGCAACCGTTAGACCATCGCCGGGCCTTAGCGCATGGATATGGAGAAGCCTCGAGGGATTGTGACAGTCGAGGTATTTGAGAATCTCGTTGCCCAGGACGGTTGCACTCTGCGCCCCGATTGTTGGTGCCGCATCCGCGGTCTCGCTCTCTCCGAGCGCTCTGGCAAGGATCGCCAGCGCGGCCTTGGGTTCCTTATCGGAATCTGGCACCATTCCGACAACATGGAAGCCGAGAGTATCCGCAAAAACGAACGAATGTCCTTGCTCCAGGCCGGGTAGGAACGCTGGAAACATCGCACCATCAAGCACCGCGAACTCTTCTACAATGTCTCTGGGACGCTTGCTAAGATCGAAAGCCGCATGCAACACAAGGTTGTCGTACCCGACGAGCCAGGCAACTCTAAGTGCGTGATTCGGGAGTACAATCAAGCCGATGGTTCTCCCGGAAAGTGACTGAACCTCGACTGTATTCGCAAGCGCGAGTGAAGGATCCGCCTCATCCAGTAATGCCGTCCACGCAAGAAGGTATTCTCTGACAACCAAATCAAAAGCTTTTGATTTTTCATCGTAGACCTGACCGACGCCGCCGCCCGCCGCAGCGAATCGCTCCGCCATGCGACGACTAGCGGTGACCGTCCGATCCCAGAGAGATTGCAACGCGGCAGAGGAGGGTAAGCAGGGCACGAACTCAACCTCACCGGCTCGCGCGCCCGAGGAGCGCACCTTGACGCGCCAGCGTCCAATCGCTCCCGCCTCATCTACCCATCGCTTCTCGACCTCACCGACCAAACGAGGCCGGAACACCCGAAAGCTCTTACCCCGCTGAGGCCGCATCAGAACAAAACCCTTGGAATCCTCGGGATACACCTCCACGGACGAGGCAATCTCGGAAACGAGATCTCGGCTTTCTATCTCGATTAGTCCCTCGCTAAAGGTGCGGACCTTCTTCCCGACTCCTCCCTTCTCTCGATCGGGTGGCTCGCCGAAGCGAATGATGAATTCTTCGCTCTCTCTTGGCTCAACTGCTGCGTTACCAATGACAGAAATGACTACCTTAGCTGAAATGAGGGCATCATCGCTTAGAGTCGAAAAATCATCGTCACTAAATCTACAACGCTCCTCGCGCTTTCCGGAGTGCACCACAGGACGCGATGCGAGTTCTTCATCCATATCGGTTTGAATAACAACGCGATACTCTACGGCCCCCTTTTCCAAATTCTCCGGTCGCGCTTTCCACTTCACTTCAAGTTTCGAATACTCTCCGCTCTGATTCGAGTCTGCTCGCAGGATCAGCATCGGAGGACCTTCGCCGCCGTCTTCCAGCCCACTCCCCCGAGCGACTTTCCCCGTGTTCGTACGCCAAGGCAACAACTCGATACTTTGGATGGAATGTGCAGCGCCTTCCACTCTGAGCCTCATTGACCCATAGATGTTTCTTGCTCGCGAGATCCGCAAGGGCCGGCAGAAGCGGCCTAGTCAACGCCGTGCGCAGGAACCCTTCGAGATCCGCCCTCTGTTGTTCCGACGGCTTGTGCAATCTCAGAGCGTCAACCCGTAGTGCCGGCGGCATGCCGGACACCGATGTTCCCAGTAAGCGATCAACAAAAAGACGAGAGAGATCCAATCCTTCTTCTTCACCAAAATCTGAGGACTCCGAAACGGGCCACAAGCCGAGCAAATGTAGGAACTCGCCGGGATGCCTTCTTTCTGCCGCAATCCGACAGAAAAAATCAAATTCGGTCCAAACCGAGACACTAAGGCGACGACCGTGACCACGGGCCTTCTTTGTGGCTTCCTCAGCATATCGGCGATGCTTGACAGATAGCCGTGCTCTCACCTCTTCGCCTGCCAACCGCAGCGCCTCTCCGAACAAGGTCTCTTCATCGACCTCTCTGGCGGCGCTGTAGATACCATCCATACCGGCTCCTGCCCGGACTGTATCAACCAACAGCAGGACGGCATCCGCCTTCATCTCACGAAGCTCTACAGCGCGGTCTGCGGTAATTGTCCGCGATTGGGAATGGTCGCGATCAGCGACGCGCCGAACCTGCCAATCCCGGGGAGCGAAGGAAGAATCGCCGGCGAGCGTTTCAACAACCTCAGGCGCTAGACAACGGACAAAGGCAACGGCACCCTGGTCAGCTCTCCCGAGAAGTCTCTCGAAGGCCACTTGAAGCGCCCGCGCATGCACTTCATTCCACACCATTGGTGTCCTCCGTTACTGGGTCGAACCGAGGCCGCAGACGCTTCATGGCTTCCGCATCGTTCACTCCTATCAACAATCCCAGGTCGCGGAGCCGACGTTCTAAAATGGCACGATTCGCCCGTAGCTGATCATTGGAGATTGTCATCCCGGGCGGAGAGCTATCCACGCACAGCCCGTATCGCTCTTCGAGTTTTGCGATGAAGTCTCGAAACGAAAGCGACCGAACACCAATGCGGCCACCCGTGGGTAAGACATGTAGATGGACAAAGTGGTCGAGAACCGAGTCAGTTAGCACGAGAGAACGAAGGTCGCTTCGCTTTCGAGTGCCGGCCTGAGCTACGTTGCGAGTAACCGTTCTCTTGAGCGCTAGCCCATTGGGCCGCCCAAGCAACAGAGCCGAGTCGAGTAGCTTGATTAGATTATCCTGGGTATTTCCGCGACCCTGCAGCGAGGTGAGTGATTCTGCTAGGCGCCAGACTGGGTTCGGTTGGCTTTGTTCGTTTCGCAACATCTGCGCACATTCTGGGTAGTCGTCCTCCAACCTCTCCGCCAACTCCTCAGCCTTGCCCGCCAAATCATAGAGAATCGCGTCTGACTCTAGGCGCCTACTATGAAGCAACTCTCCTAAGAGGTTGAGCCACGTTGTCGCATAAGGTCCCGTTGAGACGTTTAGCGCTTTGACACGGCGATCATAACGTGCACCCCTGTCTAACAATCGGACGGCCATCAAGATGACCGGGAAACGTTCTATTTGCCGAAGGAAGTCACCCAAAGACTGTTCGGCCAAGGCTCGCAAGCGGCTGTTGAACACCGTTTGAACAGTCCACGAAAAGGCGAGGAGGTCGCTGTTCACATTTTTTTCGAATCGTCCCAGTCTCTGCCCAGTCGCAAAGGAGTTCGATCACGCTCGTGATAATGGTAGTGACGCCAATCGCCAGACAGGATTCCAATAGCTCCACAAAGGCATGCCGCGGAACGACACCGGCGTACGCGCGGACGAACCGACGCAAATCCTCGGAGAAATTCTGCGCTGCCTTTTCTGCAACCGGGTGCTGGTTTGAGATTCGTTCCCCTTCGCTTCCGCGTAGCTTCACCGGTGCTTCGCCCAGGTGCTGCGCCAAACGAATCATCAACAATTGATCTAACCCAACGAGCGTTTCTTCTTCGAACTTATCCGATGTGCGACTGCTGAGCTCTCCGCGACGCGTCACTCCTTGGTGAAACGCCCGAAGCAGGAGGTTTCTTTCGAAGCCTCGACCGACGGCAAAGTGCGTCCGGTCTCCCTCTTGGTTATGCTCTATGTAGCTACCCTTTTGATCGGCAAGCATTGCTACAATCATTTCGGGCACATAGCGAAGGTGAGAGACCGACTCGGGTAAATCCACCCAAGCCGCCATGTAGTGAGCCGGTGCAACTCGCTGGATTTGTTCCTTTCGCCCGAGAGCGCGCTTCGCGTTCTCAAGGCAGAAGCAGAGGAGCAGATCGCCAAGAATGGCCTGTTCCGGCTCGCTTCGAAAGCCTTCAAAGCCATCAGTTGTGCCTAGCGTTGACGCCACACGCTCTATTGTTGCGGCACGTTTCCGCTCCTTTGAAGTACTGGCGCCCGAGCCAAAAACCTCGAGAAACTTGCCCTGGCCCCTGCGATGACCGAAGCGAAACATGTAGAAGACTGCTGGCAGCACTGCGGAAAGGTCGAAGTCCTGCACTGAGATGGGTAGGGCCTTCAAGTAATTGCCAGTCCAAATCTCCCTAGTCATCTCTCGACCAAGCAACTGATCAACAATCGCGCGACCGCTATCGGAGGGCATCTGCTCCTCCCTTCGCACCATGGGTGACCACGATCTTTTGTCGCGTAGAGCCGTCTTCGGTGTTGGTCTGGACGGAAATCTTGTAGACCAGATCATCTTGAATGGGATTCCAGGCCATCATTTCCCGTTCGTCTTCACGGACGAGGCGTTGGACGAAAATCGAGAGGTGAGCGAACGTGTCGTCAGTAGAGACATCTCCGAGCTGATAGCCCTCGCTCAACTCCAACAGGAGGTGGAAGAGCTCAGCGCCAAGTTCAAGGCACTCTTCATTTCCATCTCGGTATTGATAAATTAGCAGCGCTTGCCGGTGAAGTCGATCCGACCCTGTCTCTGCTGGTATCGCAGCCTCAAGGCGGAAGGAGGATAGCGGCTTTTCTACCCAGAAGGCGGTCTCGATTGGAGTGCGCGGAGTAATACGGAGCGGGACTACATTGGGCCGCTCGAACGCCTCTTGCGGAAGGTCTTCCAGGCGCGAAACGCCTGCGCAAAGCCTAGCGCAAAGATCCTTTGCTTCTGATGCGGCGTCCGGCAGACACAGATCTCGGAAGAGCCGCAAATGGCGTCCTCGCGCCAGACCAAGGCCGTGGCGGTCCGCCGCCACCTGCTCACAGTGTTCTTCAGTCCATTCGAAGAAGGCCCGACGCCGAGCAGACTGGAGAGAAAGTTGGCCATACTGGGGAGCCGTCTTGCTACTTTCCGGACTCGGCCTCCCAAGTAAGTAGCGGTCAATCTGGGGATGTGCTTCGAGACCTGGATCAAAGCGAGCCAGTTCTCTTAAGACCTCACCTTGCCTCCTGGGTGAAGCCGGGGAAAATGTACGATCCCAATATGGGAACACGGGTATGTCAGATTCGCCATGGTAGTCGTCACAGAAGTGAAGGCCGAAGAGAACATAGACGAGCGTCGCGCGCAGTTCTCGCACTGTGACGTGCGTTTCGCCAGACAAGTGGACCGCGCGGAGGGCCTCGAAAAGTCGCTCCCGCGCACGGGAACTCGCATCCTTCGAAACTGTACGCGCTTCCCCTGGAGCAAAGATCCTTGTTGCTCTGAAGACTTGGCAACGATCCTGCGCCGAGCAGGAATGACATGGTCTCCAAATCTCCTCTGCTCTTCCCCCGCCATAAAGTTGGTCTATCAGGTGATCCAAAAAATCGCTTGTAATGGTTCCGGCGCTCAGTCCGCCGACCAGGGACCTCTCATTGAGGTTGATGAAACGTACGTAGGACAAGTGTTCAGATCCTTTGTCGTCAAGACGGTGATAGAGGTCCTTTGTAAGAGGGGTCTCATTACCAAGTCGAGATTCGACACCCGCTATCCATTCAAGAAGGCGCCCGTCATTTATTGCGAGGAGGTGAACAAGGTCCTCGGCGGGCGGACCTTGCTGGAATTTCTCTAGGAACGAATCGAGGAGCGTCATCCGCCGAACGGCCTTGCCAGGCTGCGGAACCGTCAAGATTCATTCGAACAACAAGGCCGTCATCCATCTTTCCTTCGAGAATCCGCTCCGATGACGCGGGCCGCCCCAGTCCAAGTCGAGCGGATAGGTGCTGAAGGAGAGCAGTCTTTCCATCACCTGCGTTTCCACAGAGGATCACAAGGCGCACTCGCCGCTCCCGAATATCGCGACAAAGTGTTTCTTCCAGCGTTGTTTCCACATAAGTTTCGGCAGCGAACGGGGTGTCAAGGCCTCGCGTCTCCGGATTACCCCATTTCGAGCCGGGATAGGATTGCAACAAGGATAGCAGCCACGGAACATGTTCTTCGCGAAGCATCGTGTCGCTTACGGCAGCTTCGGACTCTGAATCTCCCTGAGCTGGATCCTGCGGTATTGCGGGCGGAGGTTGTCCTTCTCCAGACACGGGATTATTAAGCGCAGCGATTGCCTCATTCACGGAAGCGAAACGGAGCGTACCATCAGGACTTGTCGCCTGATCGAGAAAAGCTGCAAGTCGAGGCCATTCTGCACGACTTGTTCCATCCCAATTCAATCCTCGCTCCTTGGCATTTGTGCCGTCGTAAATGAAAGGCTCTTTCTCGAACACGACGTGAAAAAAGCTCGCCGCCAACGCATAGAGATCGTCCGCCGGCGATGCCGACGCTCTGTTCTCATACGAGGGTGGGCAGTAGAGAACTGTCCCCGGCGCAGTCAGTGGATCGCCGATCTTACTGACGAAGTCGTAGTCAGTGAGGACCAGATCGCCCCCCGAAACGATCATGTTCCGAGGGCTGATATCGCCATGTACTAAACCGTTGTGATGAAGTACTCGGAGAGCCTCACACATGACGCGTAGCCAACGCAAAGCAAGCGCTTCACTCGAAGCTTCCTGTTGCTCTTCCGCGAGCAACGGGAAGACCCCGATGAACTCACGAAGTGGCAAGCCGGCAATCCAGGTCATCAGCGCTATGAAACTATTCTCGCGCCATTCACGTGCTACCTCAAAAATCGCCGAAAGGGCGGGATTGCGACCGATGTGAGATCGCGCCAGCCGGTAAGCCTCAAGCACTCTCTTGCCGGATTCAGCATGGTGGCCCACCTTCGCCACGTAAGTTCCGAGATCTGCTTTCGTAGTGCGGTCCACTTCAACCACCTTGAAGGTCGTCCCAACTCCCCCTGACCCTAGACGCGTCACAATCCTATAGTCGCAATCGCGAAAATGTACTAATTGATCTTCCGTCCAAAACCGAGCAGGTGGGGGTGGCTCTTGAGGAACAGAGTCGCCTAACAATCCACCGAGGGCCGCGTCGAGTTCTCCTAATCTTGCTCGTGCTTGAGGTACCTCTGCCATTCCAGTAGCCAGAACGTCACACGCTCTACGACTCTCTGCCTCGTCTCGGCCTTGAAAAAGTTTCGTGAGGCTTGCACACAGGGAGTAGACATCGGAACGATGATCCGCGGCACCGAGACCCTGCGCGCGGACTTCCGGAGCGACAGCGGCTGCCTGATAGCCGACCGGCAGTGCGCTGGAACCCACACTAATGTCCGAAGGAATTCTCGTGCGATCAAATCCCGTTAGGATGGGTGAGTTGTCGTGCTTAACAAGAATGGTCTTCGGCGTAAGGTTTCGATGCACCATCGCCTCGTGTCCCGCGGAGACGTGCATTTCTCGAAGCGCCTGAACCGCACTCTGTGAAAACCGAAGCCGTGCTGTGGTCTCCCAGGATGCATCCCCCGAACGTTCTTCGATGGAAGGGGCAGCGGGATCTACGAGCGTAAAGAAGAACATCTCGCCCGCATATCCAGGCGCAAACTGAAAGGAATCCAAAATTCGCGGTGCCCAAGGGTGAAGTTGTAGCCTGTGAAGAGCCTCGTATTCTCGACGCGCCTTGATGTCTGAGTTCTTCTCGTCCGTGGCGGATAAGTCGTACAGATGCAGCACGACCCGATCTTGTCGAGCGGAATGGCACCCTTTGTACACTCGATGAAACCGTTCGTCCTTTGGCGTCTGGAGTTCCAAGTTCACGTACCCAGCAAGCCTCCGAAGCGTCCCGTCGAGGGCTATGCCGCTTTTGGGCTCAAGCGTGCGGCCCAGCATTCTGACTTGCAGAGAAGTCAAGGTTGCGGCGGAATCAAATCCAATAGCTTCTTTCCATTCACTCAGCGAATAGAATCGAACGCCACGCGCATCCCTGCCGGCAATCCTTTTTACCTTTGATGATTCCTGGGTCAGCAGGATCACACCTTCGACGCGAGGGAGGTCCCGAACAACTTTTCGCAACGTCGTTCCGATCTTGCGTGCTTTGTTCGTGACGTGTTCGGCTTGTTGCTCTACAATGTCCCAGTTGGCCTCGACCCATTGCCCAGTCCAATGCTTGACCTCGATAACCCGAATCCCAGACGGACCAATAGCGACCACGTCGATCTCATCTGACTGTAGCTGGTGATTGACGGAGAAAGCGAGGTTCGTGAGCAGGATCCATTCGTGGTCCCCGCCAATGGAACCGAGACGGACCTGCAGATGTTTGACGGCGAGCAGTTCGCTCTCGTTCGCGGCCGATCCACAACAAAACGTAGTAACTCTCATTTCGCAGCCAATCGATCCGCAAAGAGCGGCTGTAGTCGCCATTGCCCTGTCCTACACCTGAGGACCGAACAGCAACACGGAACTCCCTTTTGTTCCCTGCGGTTGCGCCAGTATATACTACTTCAACAGGCTGGACCGGCTGCGACCGCGCAATCCTTTCTCCGAATGTAGCGCCCGCCCATTTTAACCGCTTCATTTCCGAATCTCTTGGCTTCATTCCCTGCGCGCGACCGCCGACGGGTCAACTTCCTCGCCGTGTGACGGGCCGAGCTATTCTCGATCGAAGAGACACCGAACGACGGATTTCACTGCCGAGCTTTGCTGCGGCCGTCGGACAAGGCTCCTACACCCACGATCAACTGCCCTTGGGTCTTTTCGCGACCACGAAACCGGGCCCGTCCATGCCGCTTCCCGGCAACGCTCGACTCCCCGGATTCGACGTCCTTCCAACTGCTGTAGCTGGGAAGCGACCACGAACGGCGATCTAAAACGAATGCGTCAAACTTCAACGTCCACCGTCGATCCATTCGAAGCGCCTCGACTGCTTGATGTCGTTTCTCTGCTTTCTCTTCCCTCGGGCACTGCTTCGCTTGACGGCAACTACGGCCTAGCCGCGCCCGGCGCTCGCCTGCGTTCTGCTTTGTCGGTTCCCCCAAACGAGATTCCGCCCTGCGGGTGCGCTCGCCATGCAGCTCGCCGGAATCTCGCCCGGTCCCCCCAACAATGCACTTCGGCTCACCACTTCGTTCTTGGGAGCGGCTCCGCTCGCCTATTTTGTGCCCCGAGGGAATCGGGAGCGAAAAAGGAGAAACAACATATGTTTTGTCACTTGAACCATCCGTTGGCCGCGTTTTGAACCATCCATTGGCCGGAACCAGGGTCCAAGCCGTGGTTGTCGATGGTCTCCGACATGGCGTTCGCCTCGGTTTTGAACCATCCAGTGGCCGAAAGTGCAGAACTGGAAGCATCCGGTGGCCGTGGGTACATGTTACCGCGAAGGTATCCGGTCACCGCCGATTGTCGAGAAAGGTCTTGACAGGGCAAGCGTGTATGTGCGTATTATATCGCACATACATGCGAAAGAAACAAGACACACCGCAACAGATCGGGGGATGGTTCCGGGAGGCGATCCGAGAGTTGTGGCCGGTCGCGGACGGCTCGCTGTCGTTGCGCAAGAGTCCGTGTATCCGGCCCAACTGCGCGGCATGCGCCAGCGGGGAAGGACATGCCAGCTACGTGTTGTATGGCCGGCGGGACGGTAAACGATTCTCTGTTTACGTTCCCGACGAACTGGCGCCGGAGATCCAGAAAGCTATCGACAACGGGAGGCGTCTCAAGGATTTAATCAATCAAGCAGGCGTGCGCTACACGCGCGCGCTCAAGGCACAGCGCGTCAAGAACCAAACGCAACGATGACCAAGAGGAGGTCGCGATGCTTACTGACGTTGACTTGTGGACATGGTACGCGCAGAGGGAGATCTCCGAACACACCAGAGCGGTGATCGATCATATTCGATCCTCTGCTCCGGCCCGTCATGTTGGCGGCGGTCGCGGCAACGTGAGCGGGCGGTATCCCAGCAAGAAGATGGGCGTGACCATTCAGTTCGAGAGTCATCGCGTCGAACTGGCGGCGGTTCACGAACTGGAACATGATCCCGATGTGCTGGAGTACTTCGATCAGCCGCCTCCCTTCAAACTGGATTACGAAAGCATGGACGGACGACACCTGGGCGTCCTTCATACCGCCGACTACTTCGTGATCCGGCGAGTGTCCGCCGGTTGGGAGGAATGCAAGACCGAGGAAGAACTGCTTCGATTGAATGAACGAAACCGCAATCGCTACGCCCGCGACGAAGGCGGGCCCTGGGTTTGTCCGCCCGGCGAAGCTCATGCCGCATCCCTCGGCCTCTATTATCGTGTCCGATCGTCGCGGGACATCGACTGGGTGTATCAGCGGAACGTTCTGTTCCTGGAAGACTACTGGCGCACAGAGGCCGCCGTTGCGCCTCTCAAGCGCGAGACGGTTCTGGCGCACGTCGGAACAACACCAGGGATTGTCCTCGATCAGTTGTTCGATGCCACTGCGGCCTTGGTGCCCCGAGATGACATCTATTCATTGATCGCCTCGGGCGCGATTTACGTGGATCTTCACCATGCGCCGTTTAGCGAACCGTCCAAGGTGAGTGTCTTCGTCAACAAGGATTCCGCACGGAGAGATTCGGCTGGAGTTTCTCCTCCGACCACCGCCGCCGACGACAGGATTGGCAAGCGCCTCACTGGCGCAAGCGATCAGGAACTGCGGATCGCCAACGACCGCCTGCAGCACGTACTTGGCTTTCTGGGAGATCGGCAGAGCGCCACTCCGAATCCGATTCCCGTTCGCACGCTGCGGCGCTGGGTTGCGCTCTATCGCAAGGCGGAGCAGGAACTAGGCAGTGGCTACTTGGGCTTGCTTCCGTTGCCGCCCCGCGGAAACTCCACCCGGAGGCTGCCGGAAGAAACACGCGAACTGATGAACCACGTCATCATCGACGATTACGAGACGGTCAAGCAGAAGACGCGCTACGCTTCCTGGGTCGCACTCAAGCTGGCATGCGACAAGCGTGGCGTGTATGCGCCGAGTTTCAAGACTTTCAGTCTCGCCATCGGATGCCGAGAAGGTTTTGAGCAGACCTTGAAACGCAAGGGCCACCGCGCCGCGTACGAACAGGAAGAGTTTTATTGGGCGCTGGAGTCCACAACACCGCGCCACGGAGACCGGCCCTTCGAGATTGCCCATATCGATCACACCGAACTCGACGTGGAAACGGTATGCAGCCGGACTGGCAAGGTTCTCGGTCGCCCATGGATGACGCTCCTGACCGATGCTTTCTCGCGGCGGATTCTGGCGGTCTATCTCACCTTCGATCCGCCCAGCTATCGCTCCTGCATGATGGTGTTGCGGGAATGCGTTCGCCGGCATGGCCGGCTCCCGCAGATTATCGTGGTGGACGGCGGCAAGGAGTTCCAGAGCATCTACTTTGAAACGCTGCTGGCCAGGTACGAATGCACGAAGAAGACGCGGCCACCGGCCAAGCCGCGCTTCGGCTCCGTTTGCGAGCGGCTCTTTGGAACCGCCAACACCCAGTTCGTTCATAACCTCAAGGGCAACACGCAGGTCATGCGCTTGGTCCGCCAAGTCACCCAATCGGTGGACCCCAAGGGCCAGGCAGTGTGGGGCTTCGAGGAGTTGCATCGGCGTCTGACCGAGTATGCCTACGAGATCTACGACACATTGCATCATCCGGCGCTCGGGCAGAGCCCCCGCGAGGCTTGCGAAGCAGGGCTTGCCCGAACCGGCCAGCGTGCGCATCGGATGATCCCTTACGACCGGGAGTTTCTAGTTCACACGCTTCCAGCCACGCCTAAAGGCACCGCCAAGGTCGCTCCTGGAAGAGGCGTCAAGATTCATCATCTGTACTACTGGTCCGATGCTTTCCGCGCACCCGATGTCGAAAAAACGCCGGTGGCGGTCCGTTACGATCCCTTCGACGCGGGCACCGCATACGCCTTCGTCAACAAAGAATGGACCGAATGCCACTCCGAGTATTTCTCGATTTTCCGTGGCCGCTCCGATCGCGAGATCATGCTGGCGACGCTGGAGCTAAGAAAGCTGAACCAGCATCACGCCAAGGAGTTCTTTGTCACCGCCAGACGACTGGCAGAGTTTCTGGATTCCGTTCAGGCCGAAGAAGTCCTGCTGGAGCAGCGGCTGCTCGAGCAACGCTCCACTCTTGCCGAATCGCGCGAGCGAAGGGCGACGATTGCGGTGCTGCCCAAGCCCTCCCCCGATCAGATCGCCAACCAACACAACTTCGGTCATCAAGCCTATGGGAGCCTCTAACCGTGGCCGCCACATGCAACACCGATTCGTCGCAGCTACCAGAAACCTTCCAGCGGTTCCGGTCTTTTACTATGGCGCATCCCCGGCTGCTCTCCGCCAAAGACGAGCTATTGGACGCCATTGAGGGCGCCGCGCCAGGATCGTTGATTCTCGTCCTCGGTCCTCCTGGTGTCGGGAAGACCACCTTGTTAGGGAAAGTTCAACAGTCTCTCATGGACAAGTTGGGTCCGCAGTTGCATTCCGATACCGGCCGTATCCCCTTCGTCAGCGTGGAAGCCGTGGCTCCCGAGAACGGCAACTTCAACTGGCGGGATCATTTTCGCCGAACGCTGATCCAGATGCACGAACCACTGATTGATCTTAAGCTTCGTTCGGCTCATTTCGATGAAGAGCGCGACTCGAACGGCCAGTTCGTATCACAACTGCCGCGCAGTACCGGCGCTCAGCTACAGTATGGTGTCGAACAGGCGTTACGCTACCGCCGACCAGCCGCTGTTTTTATTGATGAAGCGCAACACCTCGCCAGGATCTCTTCGGGCCGCAAGTTGGCCGACCAGTTGGACGTGATCAAGTCGATCGCCAGCCGCACGCAGACGATTCACGTTTTGATGGGAACCTACGAACTGTTGGCGTTTCGGAATCTCAGCGGTCAGTTGAGCCGCCGCAGCGTAGACCTTCATTTCTCACGTTACCGTGCCGAGAGCGGCGACGACCTTCAGATCTTCCGCAACGTTGTGTTCACGTTCCAATCGCAGATGCCCTCCGATCCGGACTTCGACTTGATGGGCGTGTGGGACTTCCTGTATGAGCGCTCGCTCGGTTGTGTCGGTGTCCTCAAGGATTGGCTGATGCGCAGTTGGAACACCGCCCATCGGTCCACTGGTAAACTCGACCGGCGCACCTTGGAACGGACCGCTTTATCGGTCTCGCAGTGCGAAAAGATCCTTGCGGAAGCTCGCGAAGGTGAAACGCGTCTGATCGAAAACGATGAATCGACTTCGCGTTTGCGATCCCTTCTCGGGCTCCACGATCCTGCGCCGATCGTTCGCGATTTAACAACGACGCCACTAAAGGCCGCGATTTCCCACAGACCCGGACAGCGCAATCCCAAACGAGATCAGATCGGTTGCGCGGTGGCCGCCCATGCGTGAGTCTTCGGTCTACGAAGGCTGGAATCTGAATCGACACGACGACGCTTTGCCGCAAAGAAGCCATCTCTACCGCTTGCAGCCCATCGGTGTCGGCTCAGCGAAAGTTGAAAGCTTAACCGGCTACATCGCAAGGTTGGCGGAAGCGCACAACGTATCTCCCGGCGCATTGTTGACGCGCGAGTTACAACCGCGTATCCGCCAGGGATCACACGCCGACGCAACACCGAACTACGCCTTCATTTACGACGCCTACATTCTGAATGGATTAGGCGAGTGCCCGCACCGCTGGGTGCGCACGCTCGAAACCTTGACCGGCCAGTGTCCGCTTCAGGTTCTGACCATGCTCCGTTGGAGACGCATCGTCTCTATTCGTCACTTGCTTCGATCGAATCGCTCTTGGTGTCCACAGTGTTTCGATCACTGGCGTCGGACACGCGTGGTCGTATACGAACCATTGTTATGGGCCATCCGTTGCGTCTCCGTATGCCCGGTGCATGCGCGCAAGTTGGAGGATGTCTGCCCACACTGCAAACGCAGGTCGCCGATGCTAACGGCAAAGTCGCGGCCCGGATACTGTTTCCGCTGCCGACATTGGCTGGGCACAGACATGCCACCCGGCGAAAGGGTCTTGATCGGTGCCGCTGAACTGAGCGCGGCGAACGGCGTGGGTGAACTGTTGGCTATCGGTTCCGCTCTCGACAGCGAGTTTGCCGCAGTGAGCTTCAAAGATAATCTCAGCCTCTGCATCGATCACCTTGCGGGCGGCAATCGCAGCAACTTCGCACGCAGGACAGGCATGTCACTCTTCGACATCCAACGCTGGCTGTCCACGAACGCTTATCCTTCCTTGGATTCCTTCCTCTGGATGTGTGTCGTGCTGCGAATCTCACCGGCCCGTTTCCTCACCGCACCCATGCCCGCGGATCATCCCGATTGGGAAAGCGCGCGGCAGTTGTTTGCGCGGCAGCACTGTCTCGAACCGCCCAAGCAGCCGATTGCAGACGCGCTAAACCGCCAGAAGTTGACCAGAGAGACGATGCGCGAAACGCTCGAATCAGCGCTTCAACGGAATCCCGCACCCTCCATGCCGGTCGTGGCACGATCCTTGGGACGAACTCACGGCCATCTGCGCACGATCTTCCCTGACCTCTGCCAGCGGATCAAACTACGCCACGTTGACGAGCGAAACCGGAACGCGGCGCAAAGAAGGTTGCGGTTTCAGGCGGAGATTCGCGTTGCCATCCTCGATCTCTGTGAACGTGGAATCAGTCCCTCGCGCTGCCACGTCTTGGCTGCCATTCCGAACCCCTCAATGCGCTGCTCCCACATCGTTGACCAGCAGATCGTTCGGACTTTGGGGGAGCTGCAAGTCGAATCACGCGTATCTCTCGGTACGTAGATAGTCGCGGCATCAAGCCACCTCCCACGGCACTGGTAGATGTTCTGCTTCCGGTATCCGTTCAAAATCGTTCGGCTCTCCGTAACGCAGCCACAACATTTTCCCCTCAGCGGGTCATGGCCCCGAATCAAGATCGCTCTCAGCAGCGGCGAATCGCAAGCCGAATACCACGGCTCCATTCCGAAACGCACGGCTGCCATCTCTCACGGTCCGTCCCCGTTGCCGACTCGAACGAAGGCGGCGATGCTCTTGGTTAAACGTGCCGCGTCACTCTGCTCAGCCGCGTTTACTGAGGTACGGGTTTCTCCTTTGGCCCCGTTCTCTGTCAGGCACCCGCTGCGCTTGACGGCCTACGGCCTAGCCGCGCCCTGTCGCTCGTCTACGTTCTGCTTTCTCGGCTCCCCCAGCCGAGACTCCGCCCTGCGGGTTCGCTCGCTACTCTCGCCGGAATCTCGCCCGGTCCCCCCGAGAATGCACTCCGACTCACCGCTTCGCTCTCTGGGAGCGGCTTCGCTTGCCTTTTGGGCGCCCCGACAGAGAACGGGGCCAAAGGAGAAAAAGATGTACCTCAACAACGTAACCGTAACGGGCTTCATCGGAATTGACGCCCAAACACGCACAACCAAGAACAACGCCACCTTCACCACCTTCTCGCTGGCAACCAAGAACTCTTGGAAGGACCGCGAGAGCGGCGAATGGCAGTCGCGCACGGAATGGCACCGCGCCGTGGTATTTGGCCGGCTGCACGAGTTCGCAGCGACTCTCAAGAAGGGCGATCACGTCGAGATCCGGGGCCAACTACAGACCCGCGAATACGAGGGGAAAGATTCCGTGGCCAAACGCGTCACCGAGATCCGAGTCTTCTCGATTTTGAAACTGGAGCGGAGCCGGAAACAGAACGCCGCCCAGACCGAGTTGCAGGAGGTGGCCTAATGTTCGCCGCATCCACTCTCTCGATTCAGAGCCCGCGTGAAAACGCGGGCTCCCCCGCCATCCGAACGATCTGCCGGTCAGAGCACTCAGGAAGCATCCGTTGGCCGCGTCGAATTGGAAGCATCCGTTGGCCGCAGCGGCCAGTGGATGGTTCAAGTCACATGTTTTCAATCAATCGAGTCACTCTCATTGGGTTCTTAGGCAAGGACGCTGAAGTCCGCCGCACCCACAACAACGATACGCCGTTCACGGTCCTCTCACTCGCAACCAACCGCAGTTGGAAGGACCCCGAGTCCGGCGAGTACAAGTCGAACGTCACCTGGCACCGCTGCGTGGTGTTCGGCAAGGCCTCCGAATTCGCGGCCACGCTCACCAAGGGCAACGCAGTGCAGATCGAGGGCGCGCTCAATACGCGCCAGTACACGCCGAACGGCGAGGACGAAGCGGCGAAGAAGTCGATCACCGAAGTTCGCGTCTATCGCATCTCCAAGCTCGACCGGCCAGCGAAGGCCGGCCAGAAGGGAGCCGCGAAAGCGGCTCCTCGCCCAGCGATGGCACAGGGAGGTGAGAGATGAATACCTCAGAGATCAAGCAACTAAGCGAAGACGCAGTAACCAAGCTCATGGAAGCGCTCGAACGTGGCGAAAGCCAAACGTTCAAGAACTACCTGCAAACCATGGCGCGCTTTCATAAATACAGTTGGCAGAATTCCATGCTGATTATCAGTCAATGCCCGACCGCCTCACACGTGGCAGGCTATCAGACGTGGCGCAAACTGGGACGCCAAGTAGTGAAAGGCGCTAAGGGTATCGCGATTCTGGCGCCGTTGGTCGGCAAGGCGAAGCCCGAGGAACAGCACGACGGCGAAGAGAAGCGGCTCTTTGGTTTTCGTGCCGTCTATGTGTTCGACGTTGCCAGCACCACCGGCGAGGAGTTGCCGGAATTCTCGACCGTCACCGGCGACCCTCAGCAATACATGGAACGGCTAACCGCCTTTGTCACAGCCAAGGGAATCACGCTCAGCTATTCGGACGAGATCGCCCCGGCGAAAGGGCAATGCTCGGGCAAGGCGATAACGCTGCTACCAAATCTGCAACCCGCCGAGGCTTTCGCGGTTCTTGTACACGAAGCGGCCCATAGCGCCTTGCATTTCGGCGAACGTCGCAAGGAGACCACCAAGAAGATACGAGAGACAGAAGCCGAGGCGGTAGCCTTCGTGGTGTCATCGGCCATCGGCCTTGACGTGAACTCAAGCTGTAGCGATTACATCCTCAGCTATGACGGAACCAAGGACACCCTAGCCGAGTCGCTGGCATTCGTTCAACACACAGCTTCCGAGATCCTGCAAGGGATCGCGGAGAAAGTAGAGGTGCCCGAATGAAAGTCAGAATCCACGACGGACAACCTTTCCGGGTTTGCGCCGTGGTTTTCACGGCCAATGGCGAGCAAGTGCAATGTTACGACGCCTTGCTCCCATGGCCGCGCGCGGCTCAAGGCCTATCGAGCATGGAGGCTCACGCCGATCCTTTCGCGGATCATGCGCCGTGCTTCGTGGAAACCGTCCCCGCCAAGATTCAAGCCCAGCATGGTTGCCTCTACGATGAACCGTGGCAACCCTGGGACGTGCAATTCAACCCTGACGCTATCGCTCCACTTCGGACAGCGGAGTATGGAGACCACCAGGACGGTTCTCGAAATGCCTAAAAAATCGCGCGGCGATCCCATCCGGGGATCGCCGCGCTCTTAGTGCTGCTGCCCTTAAACCTTTCTAGTCGGAAACCCGTCACTAGTCGGAAACCCGTCCTGTAGTCGGAAACCCGTCCTGTCGGAAACCCGTCCTTGACTACCTCTTGCCCTTCCGATAGCCTCAATCTCTATGGCCAAGACAGACGACATCTTTGCAAAGCTGGGCGAACTGCAAAAGCTCAAACGACAAGCGATTCGGTTCTTGCTCAAAGAGCGACGTGCCCTCGATCGCCGATTGGTAAAGCTCGGACACAGCGCGGAAGCTCGATTGCGGCGCCCTGGGAAACGCTTTTGTCGGATTTGTGGCAAGACCGGCCACAACGCCCGGACCTGCCCAATGAAGGGCAAGAAAGGCTAGCAGTTGGTTGGAAAGTTGCCTGACCGTTCCACCTACACGAGCCGTGGGGCGATGCAGAGCCGGAAGGCAGCGCGGGTCACCTGATGGCCATGAAATCTTCACCTGCTCTGCATAGAAATGTAGAGAACCAGATGCTGAGAAAACCACCCGAGACCCACCGAGGCTTGTCACCCTCGACGTCAACCAGGCTCCAAAGGCTCTTGACCAAATTATTTCGCGAGCACTGGCAAAGCGTGCACGAAAAGCTCGCCGAGGGCGTTGACGTGGCTGCCGGGCGCGCAGAATTCTTCTATGCCAGCCGAGATCGCGAGTGCTTGAAGTTGGCTAGGAGCTACTACGCTCCTGTGCGCTCCACCACGTTGGCAAACGCTTCGCACGATGAGATCCTGCGTCTGTCAGCCGCATGGTTTAATGAGTTTCGCGATCACGTGAAGTACGATTTGGTGAAGGGCAAAGAACTCCACAACGAGTTACGCCGACTCCTCGCCGCCGAGTACGTCGCCGTGGCCAGACCTTCGTCCGCCCCTTCCGACCGCTCCTGCCAAGAGGCAACCAGCGTGTCTCCCCTCCCAGATCAAAGTGTAGTCTATGGCGACGTCTACGAGATCACGGCTAGCGGCTTTTCATCTGGCGCATACCTCAGGGTTTGCAAGTCGGTAGCTGAGCCGTTTAGTGAGTCCGAGCGGACTGAAGCGATGGTTGGTCTCAAACGCGAGTTCTTTGAGAATGCCGACTCTTCGGAGGATGGTGACGCTTGGAGGATCAAGTTCCGGAGATCAAAAGACCCTCGCGTGATCGAGGCTGACATAATACCCATCAGCAAGATCATGATACAGCTGAGTTAGAAGCTTGTCCGGCTGGCCGTAGACCCGCCTTCATTTCAGAAGGCGATGGGCTTTTTCGTAGCCAGAGAGACTCTTACCAATCGGCTGAGTTTGCGAGTCACCGACGCGACGTGCCTCGCGTCTCTCGGTCCAAGGGTAGGAAGCGATCTCCTTTTCAGTCGGTCAAGCTCGGTCGAGAGTTTTTGGACCTCCCTGACCGTGAGCCAGTCTCCAGCGTGGCCACCATCATAAAGCACTCTCCGAAGCAACACGGGGTACGCCTGTCCGTTCCTCCGCAGCGCGCCCGAGAGGACTGAGCGAAGGCGGTCAACGTATCCCACATTGCCAAGCCAGCAGCCGGCGAACTGCATGGCCTCGTGTTCGCACGGGGGCAAGTTCATCCACTTGTCGTGCTCGTCAATCTTGCCTGGGTCCTTCGACCGGATCTCGGGACAACCGTTGCTGTCAATGTAGAGCAAGCGAGGGTACGGATGCGGGACCGTAAGGCGGCCCTTCTCAACACAGTCGCAGAAGACCATCGCGTCCAGTCCCACATGCCCTCCCGTGGAGATTGCGCTCTCTGTTCCAGAATCAGCCCGGATTTTACCATTGACCCAACGGCAAAGATGATCCTACGATGCCCGACAGTGCACGAAAGCCTAAGGTATGTGCGCACGTCGGTGAAGGCTACTCTTATGACCGAAAGCCTCACCTCGGGATGATATTGATGGCGGCAATCCGTCTTCGGAATCTCTGAAAAAGGAAGTCAACAAAGTCACCAAGCACGCGGTGCGGTCGCCCTGCGCCCCGGTTCACAACCCGACAGAGCAACATGCACGTGTCTGCATCCCATTCGATGTTGAGCGCGCCTCGCCGGTCCGCCTCGTTGCTAAGTATCTTGGCCCATCCGTGCCGTCGGCCAGGTTGCTGTTTTTTCTGAGTGACCAGTCCGAAATCTGCCAGCTTCGGATCGTTCACGATGGCCTCGCGAAGACCTGGCCCCTTCGTGCAGACAACTTGTAAGAGCGTTTGCATTCTGTTCGTGCCTCCCGACGCGGTTGTGGTCCCCGCCGTGTTCTTTGTTGATCACTCGTAAGTGTATGACGCATTTTCCAAAAGACGACGTGAAAGCGAGGCCAGGCCAAGCCATGCGAGTTCCGGCTGTCCCTCGTTCCCCTAGCCGGGATCTCGGGGACCATACAAGAAGGCGCTATAATGTCTTCCCATGACTACCCAAGGCCCCACTACCGTACCCGTAAAACGTTCCCATCGCAAGGTCGTCGTCGAACACAAGTATAGAACCGAGGAACCCAAGAAAGCAGGGGGCTGGCACATTCGCATGGCGATCGGCTACCGTCGCAACACTTCTTACCACGTAACCATGACCGAATCAGAGGTGCGCGGCCTCGCCAATGTGCTACGGAAATATGCGGATACTATACCCGAAAATTCAAACTGAGACACTACCCGGTAAGCTCTTCCTTGACTCGCTTCCGTCGTTCCGATAGCCTCAGTCTCTATGGCCAAGATCGAGGACGTGTTTGCAAAGATCGTTGCCATCGGCCCCAACGCACCAGACAACTGCTCCGATGTGGAGGCGAGACATGCTGCCATTCCTAACGACCTATGATCCTCTGGGAGGAAGCTCGGGCAGCATTGACCCGCTCGGCGCGCTTCAGACTTACGGGATACTCGCTGATTTGCTGTTGCCTGGCGTGACGACCATAACAACCCGTTCGCGCTATCTTTCGATGTTGTGCGCCGCCCTCGCGAACGCAGAAAACCGCGGGATACTGCCGGGCGCAGCGGGCTTGGCGCAACGGCGCAAGGCCGTGGAACCCTTTGAACGGTTGTGGGCTCTTGCCTGCGTGTCCGCACAGAAAGCGGGTCACGATGGCGCCGCGGACGAACTGCGCGGTATCACCTATGCCGAGAAAGCCTACCAGTGGTTCGCAGCCAGCGGCAAGAAGGTGAACTGCGACTTTCAGCTCCTTAAATACCAGTCCCGCACCGGCGCGGTTGGCACTTACTGGACCGCCTTAGTGGGTGGACAGCTTGTTCACGCTGACAGTGGTGCATTGTCAAACGAGGGATTCGAACTCGCCAGGCAGTTCCCCGAACTGCCGCTGGAGAGCAAGGACCGGACCAGATTCGCTGATCCTGAAAGTGCCCTTCGCGTTTCGATGCCACTGGACGAGCTGTTGACATGGAGTGAAACGTGTCACCTGCGGGCTGCCGGCCGCGAGGAACAGCGCCAACTCGGTGAGGCACTGAGAGCCGATGAACGCCGCGAATGGGTGAGTCAGGCACTTGATCGAATGGAGGACAAAATCCCTGAAGCGTGGGGCATCTCCGCGTTGCAGCGTCTGCGCAAGACCTTGGCGACTCTCCCACGAGCGGTGGCAATCGGCTTGCCTGTTGTCATTGAAGCTATTGTCGTGACCGAACAGTTTCACGAGGCGGTCCTGGCCGTATTTGAGACCCTGTTGTGGTGGGGAACTCAAAACGCTGGCAAGCCGATTGCAGATTTGGTCGCTGAAGGTGATTTCCGCAAGGCATCCGACCGGTGCCGAGAGACAGCCCATACGCTACGTCAATTCCGTGAACGCTGCGAACAACAACTTGATGTCCGCGATGCCATCGAAGGTATGAAGGAATTCTGCTTCCGAATCGACCGCTGCCGCTCTGAACGCGAGATCGTGACCGAATTGCTGGATCGGCACCATCGCGTCCAATCGGGGAAAGTGGACGGTGGGATGCCCAAACGCGACTGGATCGGCTGGGACAACACCACTCTGTTGCGGCCTTCGGCGCGCTTTCAACGGAATGAACGGCCTGCACTTGCCGCTGGTAGAGCAATGACACATCCGTATCGGCTGGAGCCATTCGTCCGCATGCTCAAAGAGAACGGCGTCCTTGCCCACAACTGACGACACGAATCGGGTGACTCTTGGAACGAAAGCACTGCCTCACTGACTACTACCTACCGCCCAGCGAGGGTTTCGCCCTTGAGTCGCTGGTCGCAACGACTTATCAGCTCGATTTCGAGTTCGTTGAAGAGGAGCTCTTAGCCGTCGCGCTCGGAGTGCGTTCTCCCGTCAGCCGCCTCAAGGCGTTTCGTTCAGAGCTGGAGCGAAAGTTGCAGAAGGCTGAAGTGTCGGTATTGTATGACCTCAGCGGCAGCGACCGGCTGGCTCGCCTCTCGCCCCGCATTGATGCCATTCCCGTCGTGGCCCGTAAGCTGCACTCGAAGATTTCTTTGCTAATGTGGGTTCGTGAGAACCGCGCCACTGGCGCGCCACCGGATCGACGAATACGGCTGATCGTCGGATCGGCCAATCTCACTCGACAGGGGTTCCGCCAGAACTACGAATGCGTTGCGTCTATAGACTTTGGCGGAAGGAGCACGTCCCCTCGCTCTCTGCTGACGACGGCCATCGGACTTCTTCAACAGATTGGCGCGGAATCGACGAGTCCACAACTCGCGCGTCAGTTTGCGGCGTTCTCAGAACAAGCGGGCAATTTGCCAAATGGAAACACCGCGCCGGATGACCCGGTGGCGTTGGTTGCTGCCCACGACGTTGTTCCTGCCATCCGCGACGCGTGGGCGGCAACCTCCTCCAAAGCGCCCGAAACCGTAACGGTGGTTTCGCCATTCTGGACTGAGGGCAGCACGGCAGCCGAGGCTCTGTCTGACCTTGTCCAACAGTTTGGCGCACCCGCTAATTTGGAGTTTGTCTGTCGTGGGGAAAGGTCGCCGGACGGCAAGACTTGGCTGCCTGTCTTTGATAGCACCGTGGCAATCGAACTGAAGAAACGGCTCCGCAGTCGGCTGTACCTTCGTGCTGCTCTACCGGACACAGGAATCCCGGATTCGCAACAGCGTCCTGACGACCTCGGTGATGAAACGGAGGACATGGAGTTCGCGTCCCTCCTGAGAACTGTGAACCCCAATTTTCCGGAGGTCCAAAGGCCCCTGCACGCCAAGTTGATCCTGGTCGACGGACCGGCAGGAAGCGTCTTATATGCCGGTTCTTCGAATTGTACGCGGCGAGGACTTGGTCTCGGGGGCCCGACCAACTTTGAGGCAGGACTTGTGTACCGACTCACACCACGACAGAGGAAACAACTCACCGGGCTAGTGGCGTTCGCCGGTCCGGCAACCGAGGTTCGTGCCGAACGGCCGCCAGCCACCGTCCAGCCACTCTCAGAAATAGAAGCGATCGTTCCCACATTTCTTGCGGAAGTGGTTGCCTCGGGATCGACGGTCACGGTTCGTTTTCGTGATGCGGTTCCTCTCGACCTCGTGCTGCTGATGCCCATCCCATCAAGGGCCGGCGACGATGGCTACTGGCTCCTCTATCGCGGGAATGCCCAGGGCGACAACCCGGTCGTGACTGTCACGATTGACCTGAGCTCCGCCGCGAGATGCGACGAGCGGCTGGCTCCCCTTCTACCCAGTTCGGAGGTTCAACCGGTTCAGCCACATGTGTTCGTCGACGCCCGTTGGCGAGGCTATTCCGCGACATTTCCCGTTCGCTTCGACGACAAGACCCGGCTTCCCCTAATCCTTCTAGGGCGAAAACCCACGGAAGGAGAGCTCATCGAATATTTCTTGTTGGGCACGGAACCGGACGAGTGGAACGACGGAGGCGGCTCGCAGGGCGAAGGCACCCAAGCGCCGGCGACCGACGCTCCGATTGATACCCGGAGAATCCTCGCATACTTCATTCGCGATTTCGTACGGGCCATTCCCGGCATCGAGGCCGAAATCAATCGGGCAGGCTATTCGCGCGCAACGCTTGATTCCGTTCTGCGCGGACCCATAAGTCCGCTGGCGTTGGCGGAACGGGCGTCTGCCAGTCTCACTCGACCACCAACGGGCGACGAGCCACAGAAGACCCCGACGGCTGTCGGGTTCCAATTGACGGAGATTCTTGCGGCACTGCTTCGGTGCAAGTCCAAGTGCAAGGCCACTATCGTCGATCCAGAGTTGCTCGCCTGTTTCGATCCGGTCATTGACCGTGTCCGGGACATGTTGAACGCACTCGTTTCTGAGCAGCCGGAACTGCAAGCTGGTGGGTTTCGCCTCTACCAATCGCGTATTCTCGGAGTCGCCCAATGAAGTTGTGCCCAGAAATCGATCTCAGTCGTTCGTTGCGACAAGTTTTCGGCAATCGAGGAGACTTCGCCGCACAAATCGCACAAGATTGCGCGCGGCAGTCCGAGACGGCCAGCGCCATCCTTCGCCGGTTCTTTGGAGCAAAAGAACGTGAACGGCGCGAGTTGATGGTCCTTGCCGATGAAGTGGGTCTCGGAAAGACCTACGTGGCGCTGGCGGTTGCTGTCTCGGTGCTGGACGCCATACGCCGGGGCGAGTCACCCGATGGCCTTCCGGCAAACAAACCTGTGGTGTTGGTGTTGACCCCGACGAACGACGCGTTGTTCAACAAATGGATGCGCGAAGCAGAGGCATTTAAGAAGGACTGCGCCCGTCATGACGGCGAACTGGACTGGCTTGAAATCCGCTCACCAATCATGAACAGCAGTAATTCCGGCAACATGGTGGACCTCTCAACGCAGATGCGTCACGCCAAGCGCAACAAGCCGATGTTACTCATTGCCAAGCAAGGCGTGTTCGGTGCTGCCCTACGTGATCGTGACGAGTGGAGACGACGCAGCTTGGCCACGGTCTTCGGCCACTTTAACACTCCACCCTACACCCGCCGACACTGGTGCCGAAAGGGCCGGGTGTTCGACAAGTTCGGCATCCCAGAACTGAACGAGTTGCTGGACCTTCGAAGTTCGGGCAGTCTGTGGGAACATTCCATCCCGTCCGACCTCAAGAGCGCCTTCTCTCAGGCACTTAGCAACTACCCTCGTCTCACGGACCGCTTGGCGGCTGCCCTGAACGCAACTGAAGAAGGGGCGATTTCAGGCTCCTCGACGACCTGGTACGCAGCGCACTGGCGGCGGACTGGCCGCAGCTCCCACTCGTAATCATCGATGAAGTTCACGGCCTCAAGAATGAGCACGTTCAAGCTAGACGCAATTTCGAGGCGTTGGCGATGGGAAAGGTCTGCCGCCTGCTGGGCTTGTCTGCCACGCCATTTCAACTGCGTCACGACGAACTTCTGAGTTTGCTAAAGTTGCGCAATGTTTTATCGCTCTCCAAAGATCGTTCTCAGGAACTCGACGAAGAAGTGTCGCAACTCGCCAACTCCATGAAGGCGGCTCGCGATTCCGGTGAGATCTTTCGCAGGCGATGGAAAGCCCTACGCCCTTATGATCGAGGTGTTGTTGACGAGACTTGGAACGCAGTGACGCAAGCAGAAGAATCTGATCGGGAGAAGCTAGCTGTTCAGATTCGTCCACCGCGAGCATCCCATGCGGTTGTTGCCGCCCTAGATCTCGAGCGACGAAATGCGGTGTTGCGCGGGCGCCTGCGTCACTTTGTCATCCGCCACCGTCATCCCCGAGGTTATCGAGAGCACTTTGTGGGGAATAAGGCGGCGTCCAAAAACAGCCATGGCAGTCCGGCGTTCAGTTGGTCGCCCGGCATAGAGGTTCGGGGGAACGACGAACTCGCGCAATACCTGATGATGCGTGCCGTCGCACTGGCAAAGGAGGAGCGAGGTCTGCCCAGTTTGGGCGCTGAACTGACGGGTAGCTACCGACATCTTGTCGAAGACGGCCGCTGTGTGGAAGAAGCTCGCCAGGCGAGCAATCCGCTCCTGCGTGACTACCGCGCTATCCTTGAAGAAATGATCGGCAAGCCAACACCGGGACACGATCCAGACTCCGAGCATCGTAAAGTCCAGGCGACGGTGGGTCGCGCTCTAGAGTTCTTCAAGCGAGGTCAGAAGTCGCTGGTGTTCTGTGTCTACACTAAGACCGCCGAAGCCGTTAGGGATCAGCTTCAACTGGCAATCGACAGTTACCTTGGCGAGATAAAGGAGCGTGTTTTTGGTGGTGCGTCGGCATTCGAGAACTTTCGGCGGCGATTCTTCAATCGGCGCGAGGCTCTCTTTTCGCTGATTCAGGACCACCCGTTACTCGGCGAACTTCGCGAAGGGCGCGCGGGTGTACCGCACGAGATTGCCCTGACCACCGAGCATCTCCGACAAATTGGGCAGTTGCTCGTGGAGCATCGTGAGTCTGCGAACTCCGACAAGCCCGACCGACGCCTCATCATCGCAGCAACGGAGCAAGTAGCTGTGAAGTGGTGGCGGCAGTTCCCAGAAGGAGAGAAGTGGCTGGAAGAAGTCCTTCGGAATTGTCCTGAGCTCGAAGACCGGATGATCGAGGCTAGCTGGCTGGAAGCCCGAGAGCCACTTTCCCGAAGTGAACGCGCCGGTCGCGCCAAGCGATCTTCGGACCCCGAGGCACATGCACAGGCCCAAGACCCGCTTGAAGCCGAGGAAGGGGACGATGTTGCGCTGTCCCGGGAAAGCCAAGTCTCGATGGAGGAACACGTCGATTCGTGGGTGCGACGACTTCAGAAGGATGCGATTGGGGACGTCGTTGCGCCATACTTCCGGCATGGCCTGATTGTAGCCTGTGATGGCCCTCAGCCACTTCTTGCCAAGCATCACCAAGAGTTACTTGCCAACTTTGATCTGGACACTAGAGTCGTCGCGGGCCAAGTGTTCCGCCGCATCCTGATGGCCGAGGAGTTTCTTCTCCGCTACTTGGCCGATTTGGAGAAGGAGCATGCCGAACGCTGGTCCTACTACCTCTCAGAACGATACGTCAAGCCCCTTGCCGGTCATCTCGAATCACTACGGCATCGGGTCCATGCCTATCTCGAGACCCTTGTCCGCGCCCGCAAGAACCGCCCTTTGCTGTTGGGGTACCATGCAGGAGCTGAGAATCGCAACGTCATCCAGCTTGTAAAAGGGGCCACCAAGAATCGGGACCGTTATTTTCTCGGCTTCAATACGCCGTATCGTCCTGAGATCCTGGTATCCACTTCGGTAGGCCAGGAGGGAATCGACCTGCACAGAGAGTGTCGCCACGTGATCCACCATGACCTGTGCTGGAACCCGGCAACCATTGAGCAACGAACTGGGCGAGTTGATCGGATCGGCAGCAAGGTTGAGCGCGAACGCATGGAAATGCAAGAAGGCGAACGGCCGACACTTGAGATTGCGGTTCCGTACCTGGCAGCTACGTATGACGAGCGCATGTTTGAGGAGTTGTACAGACGTGCCCAACTCTTCGAAGTGACTCTCGGCGGAGAGATGCGCGTCGAAGACCGAATTGATGCGGAGCCCCTTGCATCAGAGCAGAAGCGCCGAGAAGAACTTGGCATTGGAACGGATGACGAAGATATTGGGGAAGAGTCTGACGAGGCGGGAACAGTTGACCTACCGGCGAACATGATTGAGCGGCTTCGCGTTGATTTGTCTGTGTGGAAGCCTAAATAGGGACCGGTATCCGCCGTGGGTTTGGATACTCATGACGCGCTGCGTCTTCTATGATGCGGATTAGTTCGTCTTGCGTGATACGATCCGGTGTGGTCTTTGCCATGTTCTCCCTCCGCTCCCGTTTTTTGGGGTCAATGCCACTCTCTTGGCCACCGTCAGGCAGTGATGGCCTTTAAGATGTAGGTCACCCCCATTCGTATCTGGGCAACTTTCCGATGGATTCTGACATTTCCCTTCAAGCAGGTGGAGGCAAGCCGGGACGGCCTGATCCGAGTAGTCATTCGGAGCGAGATTTTTCGCCCACGACACTGGTCAGTCTGAGACGAAGGAGCAGGCCCAACGATCCTATGTAGTCGTCGGACGCCGCGCGTGAACGAATTGGAAACACGGCGAGCAGTGAGTCAGGTGATCGAAGACCGGCCCGTTGATGTCGAACGCGCGTGGATCGCGCGCAAAGGCTTCGAGCGTCTCCTCCGAGGGACACCCCTTGCGCTCCGGGTTGGGGTAGTCATGCAGCCCGCTTGCTTCGACGCGACGAAGAAGTTCCTTCAGGCTGATTCGATCCGACATTGCCTTGACCATCCGGCTCCAATAGTGGGGCTCTTGTCCTGTTCCCGTCAAGTGTGTTCTTGATCTCCCTTCGGTGTCGGCTGATCTGCTTCGACAGCGTGTTCGGCCTGATGCCGATCTCCTGGGCGATCTCACCAATTCGGTTGCCCCACAGAATCTTTAGCAGTAGCCGCCGAATGGCCGGGTCCAGCGATTCTAAGGTCTCCTGCCAAGCGTAGTCCTCTTCGAGGTCGATCTCCAACTGACCGTCCGCACGCGCGTAGAGCAGCTGCTCATTGAGCGATACGAGCCGCGTCGATCTCTTAATCTCCGCGTCCACCAGGTGCATGAAAGTACGAAAGACATAGGCCAACGGATCTCGTACCGAATTGCCATTCCTGGCCCGGGAAGCCGCGTGGACGGCTCTCTCAATCAATTGCCTAGCCAGGGATTCGTCCTGCAACTCTCGCTCCCGGTAGGAGATGAAGGCTTCGCCGTGCTGGAGAACGGCTTCCATGAACACGGGATCGGCAGGTATGTTCTCATCATCGACTGGATTGACCCACAGACTAATTCCGGGGCCTTTGCGTCTTGGAGGCTCTGGACCGGTAGCCATGGCACACATCCTTCAGGGCATTTTGAAGGGCGCCTGTTGGGGGGCGCGGGTACCCAGATTACAACCCTATGGGGGTTTAGACGCCTGAAATGGCTATTTCGTTGCGCCCTATGGTGCGTCGGGACGCCGACACACCTGCCAGCCCGGCTCGGTCACATTTTGCCCTACCAAAACCCTCTTAATACTGAGGGGAAATTTAGAAAGGAGAATCCGATGGAAACTCATCGCTTCGGCAAAGTGTTGCCAGATACGAGCAGTCGGCTCCGGTACTTCCGTAGCCTCGCCCTTCTGGCTATTGTGCTTTTAGCAACGATACCCATGTACGCGCAGGGCAGCCCTTGGGAGAGCGCCGTCCAAGTTCTGCAGAATTCATTTACCGGCGTCATCGCCCGCGGGCTTGCTCTCATTTCAATTGTAGTGGGCGGGCTCATGTTCGCGTTCGGTGAAGGCCAGTCCAAGCGCACCCTCGCCGGAATCATCTTCGGCGTTGGCATGGCTATCAGTGCAGTCAACTTCATGGCTTGGCTTTTCCCGTAGGAGACTGCCATGACGAACGAGCCCAACTTCAATCGCGTTGCGAGATCGATCAATAGACCGCTGACGATCTGGGGTGCCGAGCGTAAGCTCTTCTTCCTCGCTGCTATTGTCGGTGCCGCAACCTTCAACTTCTTCGCATCGTTCTTGAGTGGGCTCGTAATGTTCGCCGGACTGTACGTGCTCGCGCGGTGGGCGACGGCAACCGACGCGCAGATCCTCCGAATCTTGCTCAACTCAGCGAAGTTCCGCACGGAGTACGACCCGGCAAAGCGAATGCCTTTTCGAGTCCAAAGATTGGTCCAGCCATGACCTGCATTGACGAAATCACGAGAGAGTACCGGGAGGCCGGAGCGCTTAATGGTCTTATCGCCATTCACTCCACCGTGGACGACTGGACTTTACTTACCAAGGCCGGTCATCTCTTACAGGTGTTGCGCGTCGAAGGAGCGGACCACGAATGCCTGGACCACCCGCAGCTTGACCACATTGCCCGGCGATTCGAGGCAGCGCTCCGAATTTTCCCCGCAACATTCCGTTTCTACCAAATCATGCTGAAGCGGGACCATGCGCCGCTGCCACACGAGGAGCCGGCCAATCCGACCGTCCGCGAAGCCGTGCGAAATCGGATCGACTACCTTGAGGAAAGGTCAAACGACCTCTACACGATGGACACCTTTTTCGTGATCGTCTATGAAGCAAAGCTCGGCCAGCGGGGATTCGACGATCGTTTTAGAGAGGCACTTCGCCACCCGCGCCAAGCTGCCGCCGAGGTGCTTTCGCAAGCGGCGACCCTCCAGGTTCTCGAAGGCGATCTCAGCCGCGCCGTTGAAACCATCACAAATAAGGTCACGAACCTCGTAGTCCAGTTGCGGGACGTGTTCGGCATCGAGGTGCTCGATACACAGGCCGCATTTCCGCTCTTCGCGAGATTGCTGAACTATGCGCCATTCAAGTCCGACGCCCTGCGGCTGCACGCAGCCGAGGATATTGACTACCAGCTTGCCAACTCGGCTCTCGAATGCCATCGCGATCACTTGCAAATTGACGATTACCAAGTGCGCGTCCTGACGCTCAAAGAACTGCCCGCCCGGACGTTCCCCAACATGCTCCGATCGCTTCAGGAGCTTCCGTCGAACTTGATCGCGGTGACGGAGTGGAAGCGAGAGGACAACTTCGACATGCGGCGCGCCATCAATAGCCATCGCCGCCATCATCACAATTCCAAGTCATCCCTTGCGAACTACATGCCCCTCAGCGATCAGCCAACCAGATACGAAGAGATGCTCGTTGACGATTCCGAAGTAGCGCACGTTGCCGACCTGGGCCAAAGCCTGCGGGACATGGAGGTCGCCGGGCGCTACTTCGGCCAGTTCAGCTTCACCGTGATTCTCTACGGTCTCGATCCGGTCCGGCTCGAAAGAAGTGTCGCCGAGTGTTTCAAGATTTTCTCGACGCACGACGCGGCTCTGCTCGATGAGCGATACAACATGCTGAACGCATGGCTTGCCGCGATTCCGGGCAACGACGCTTACAATCTGCGCCGCCTGTGGCTGATGAATACGAACTACGCGGATCTATCGTTTCTCTTCACCCATCACACCGGCGAACCTTGGAACCCGCACCTCGACCGAGAATATCTGGCGCTCTTCGAGACGAATCACGGGACTCCCTATTTCTTCAACTTGCATGCGGGCGATATTGCCCATTCCCTGATTCTTGGCGCGACCGGCAGCGGGAAGAGTTTTTTGTTGAACTTCCTGCTAACGCACTTACAGAAGTACGATCCGTTCACGTGCATCTTTGACTTGGGCGGAAGTTACGAGGCGACGACGCAGCTCTTCGGCGGCGCCTACGTGCGCGTCGGCATCGACAAGCCGGGTTTCACGATCAATCCATTCTGCCTGCCGCCGACTCCAGACAACCTCCAGTTTCTATTCAGCTTCGCAAAGGTCTTGGTCGAATCGAACGGCTATCAAGTGGACAATGCCGGCGAGCGTGACCTGTTCGAAGCGATCGGCAACCTTTATGAGGCCCCCGCCGAGGTTCGGCGGCTCCGGTCCCTCTTGGGTATGGTTCGAAAGCCCCTTGCGGAACAGCTTTCGAAGTGGACGGCTGATGGTCAGTTCGGCGGCCTCTTTGACAACAGTGAGGACAGTCTCACGTTCGCACGATTCCAGACGTTCGACTTCGAGGGAATGGACAAGTATCCGCAGGTGCTTGAGCCACTGCTCTTCTACGTCCTGCACCGTGCCAACGCCGCAATTCAGGATGCCTCTGAAGCGACTACGTCGAAGTGGTTTCTAATGGACGAAGCATGGCGATTCTTCCGCAATCCGACTACGCGGCTGTACATCGTTGAAGCGCTGAAAACGTGGCGCAAGCGGAACGCCGCGATGGTCCTGGCAACGCAATCCGGCGAGGATCTGGAGCAATCCGAAATTCTTCCAATTCTCGCCGAGAGTTGTCCAACAAAGATGTTCCTCGCCAATCCGGGCATGGATGAGGAGTGGTATGCACGCGTCTTCAAACTCAACACGACCGAGTCTGAGACAATCGCCCGGCTGATCCCGAAGCGGCAGTTCCTGTTGAAACGACCGGAATACGCCAAGGTTCTCAATCTGAACGTTGACCCCAAGGGCTATTGGCTCTACACCAACAGCCCCTATGACAATCAGCGCAAGCGCGAGGCGTTCGCTCGGTACGGCTTCGAGCGCGGCCTCGAAATGCTTGCAAGGAGCAAACCATGAAGCAAGCAATTCGATTCCTCTCGGTCGCGCTCGTTCTCGCCTGCACCTTGCGGGCGGATGGACCGCTCGGCGCGCGCACCGTTACCTACAGCGAAAAAGATGTCATCCCCGTGAAGGCCAAGATCCGTTACACGACGCTCATTGTCTTGCCGAAGCAGGAAGCGATCCTCGACTACACGTGCGGTGACAAAGAATTCTGGATCGTCAACGGGTCGGCGAACTTCGTCTATATCAAGCCAGCGAAGGTCGGGTCAGAAAGCAATCTCAACTTGGTGACCGCCTCCGGCAACGTCTACAGCTTTGTCTTGAAGGAGATTTCCGAGATGAAGGGCGCCGATCCCGACCTGAAGATCTTCGTTGAGCCGAAGGACGAGTCCATGCTGTCGGCCATCAACGGCAAGCCCAAGTTCGTATCGGCGGCACAAGTCGAGGATTATCGGCAGCAGGCGGAGATCGCCAAAGAGCAAGCGCGTGAAGCCAAAGAACAGGCCCAGGCAGCGGTAGACCGGGAATTGAGCCGCTTGCGCGCGGAGTATCCTGCCAAGCTTCAATACTCCTACCACTTCCCAGCCGACGACAAAACTTTCCGCGTCGCCGCAATCTTCAACGACGGGAAGTTCACCTACATCCGCGCTAATCCGCAGGAGACGCCGGCACTCTATGAAATCAAGGACGGCAAGCCGAACTTGATCGACTTCGAGTTCAAAGACGGCGTGTACACGGTCTCCAAGGTCTTGGACAACGGCTATCTCGAAATCGGCAAAAAGAAGTTGAATTTCACACGATCGGAGTAACATATGAACCCCGAACAGATCCCCGATCCCCAATCTTCCGCACCGGGACAGATCCGCGATAACGCCCCTCGGCCCGCGGGTCTAATGCCCAAGAACGCGCAAGCCTACCTGATTCTCGGCGTAGCCGTGGTCATGGTCGGCGCGATTGCCTTCAGCGGCGGTGGCAAGCAGGCAAAGGCGAATGCTCCCGCCATGGCCCCGGCAGTCGTTGATCCGAACCTCGGTCGGATTGAAGAATATCGCGGACGGATTGACGAGCAGCAGCACAAGCTGGCGGCTGAGCAGGCTCGCTTGGAACAGACGAAACGCGAAATGGGTCTGTTGCCCGGACAGAATGGGCCGACACAATCGCAACCGTCCAGCGCAGGAGGAAACGCCGGTGCGCCTCAGCCCTCTCCGGAAGAGCAGGAACGCGCGGCGCTCGAAGCGGAGAAGCGCAAGCGGGAGTATCAGTCCCTGTTCGCCTCGAACATCGCGCTGAGCAATCGGAAGGATGCTGAACCGAAAGCTTCGGCGGGGCCGGCACCCGCAAACGTGGCGACGCGCCCGCCCGCCTTCTACCCTTGGCCCTATCCTCCGGAAGCGTCCGCGAACGGGCCGACGTCTGCCAAGCCGGATTCCACGCAGACGAGACCCGGCGCGGAGCGCAGCAATGGGCCCTCAGAAGATCCGGCTCGCGAGGAGTCGCAGCGCGAGCGTCGCCCTATCGATCCCAGTTTGCAAAAGGCGGATGGCAAGTCCTATCGGCTCTTCGAAGGGGCCATCATCGAGACTGTTCTTACCAACCGCCTCGACGGCACCTTTAACGGCCCCGTGAATTGCATGGTAACGACGGATGTCTATTCTCACGATCTGCAACGCTTGCTGATTCCCAAAGGAAGCCGCATCCTAGGCGAGGTCAAGCGGAATAACGCCTTCGGGCAGCAGCGACTCGCCGTCTTCTTTCACCGCGTCATCATGCCCGACGGCTATTCGGCAAGCCTCGATCAGTTCAAAGGTCTGAGCCAGATCGGCGAAACCGGTTTGCGAGATCAGGTGAATCACCACTACGCGCAAGTCTTTGGTGTGTCGCTCGCCGTTGGGATGATTGCTGGACTCGCCAATCTGAACACCGGCTACGGACTCAATACTTCAACGTCCGACGCCTATCGGCAAGGTGTCTCATCGAGTCTCTCACAAAGTTCGCTGCACATTCTGGACCGCTACCTGAACGTTCTGCCGACGTTCACCATTCGCGAAGGACATCGCATCAAAGTTGTCTTGTCCGACGACCTGATGCTGCCTGCGTACGACCGGCACAAGTTGCCGTCTGATTTGTAGGAGGAGATCCGCATGATACTCCGACTGTTGTTGCTCAAACGGCTGTCACCGTTCTGGTACCGCGTCAAGCTGACCCAATACGTCTTGTTTGGGCTGCTGTTCTTGGCGTTCGTTGCCCAGCTTGCGTTTTACATGTTCCGCGAGGTGACGAGATCCGCTCCTCACCCAACGGTCCAAACATCACAACCCCGGCGATAGACCATCGCCATTGGCAAATAGGAAGGAGTTCCGAAATATGAAGCGAGTAGTGTTGTCTCTCACAGCCTCTATCTTGACCGCGAGCCTGCTATGCGGCCAGTTCTTTGGCGGAGTCACCGTCTTCGACCCATCGGTCTTCAGCAAGAACACCGAGGAATTGGTTCAAATGGAGCAACAGATGTCGCAGATGCTCCGGACCTACCAGATGATCACGAACCAGTACAACCAGATGTTGCTGATGGCGAACCAGTCGCCCGTCAATATGAGCATGCGGTATCGGGCGATCTTGACACCATGGCAAATGTCCACCGCGACCAATACCTACGGCACGACGGGCGGATGGATCACCGCCGTGAACACCGGAACCAACGTGTCGGGAGGATATCAAAGTGCCACCGAGCCGCTCCGTCCCTACGGTTCGGGGCTCGGAAACATTCCGCCCGACCAGCTTGACCGTCTTCAGAAGCACTACGCGACGATTGAGCTTACGGATGGCGCAAATCAAAACGGCATGGAAACCATCGGCACGATGCGCCGGAACGCTTCCGGGGTGGAAATCGCAATAAAGGGCCTCGAAGATGATTCGCTCTCGTCCGATCCCGCGTTTAACACCGATATTGCCGTGCTCAACAAGATCAATGCCGCTGGAATGATCTCCATTCGCAACGGCCAGGACACGAACAAGCTTCTTGTTGCACTGACCGAGCAGCAATTGATCGCGGCCAAACGTCAGCGGGACGCCGAGGTCAAGGCGATCAACACCCACATCCAAATGATGAGTCAGGGTCAGCAGGTCTTGAAAGATCAATCGTCGAACTGGACCAGCGCCATGCTCGGCTATCACTTGTAAAACGAGGAGGCATTTATGGGCACCCCAGATCCGATGACCGATCTATTCGCCTTCCTGAGCCAGTTGATGACGGCCCACGCGAGCCTGTTTCAAGCGCTTGGGTTGAACCTGTTCCGCGGCTTCGCGATCATTCTGCTCGCGTGGTTCGGGATCAAAACGGCCTTGGAGAGCGTCAGCGGTCACGCTGCGATTCACCTCGACCGCTTTGCCTCGCTGGTGATCACGATTGCCTTCGGCTACGCCATGATCAACTACTATTCGAGTCCGATCCCGGGAATAGGGACGAGCTTCTATCGGCTCATCACCGACCAGGGCACGAGTCTTGCAAACCAGTTGAACGCGGCCACGCTCCAGGAAGTCAAGCAGCGCCTCGACTCGATGTATCTGGGACTAGAAAGCCCGACCATGATTTTCACTAGCGTGCTGGAGATCCTCCACTTCGCAATCCTGGTCATCGCGATTCTGTTCGCCGAGGGTGCGGCGTTCGCGGTCATCGCCTTCGGCTACATTGCCGCCGCCGTTGTGGTCATGGTCGGGCCCGTCTTCATCCCCTTCTTCATCGTGCCGCAGATGGAGTGGTTGTTCTGGAACTGGCTGAAGGCGCTCTTGCAATACTCCTTCTATCCAGTCGTCGCCAATGCCTACGTCTTCGTAATGGGCAGCCTCCTGAATCATTTTATTGATTCTCATCCTCCGCCCTACTCCTCTGGGGATGTGGCGATGCTCTTTCTGCCGCTCGTCTTCCTCTTGGTGTCCTTCGCTTACGGGATTGTGAAAATCCCATCGTTGGTCAATTCGATCTTCGCCGGCAAGGCCGGAGAAAGCTTGATTTCGAGGTTCTAGGTATGACTTCCGTCGAAGCAAACCGTCTGCTGCCATCGCCGAACGACACGACCGGGGCGAGGAAATACGTGGAGCAACACGCCGTCCTGCTCGTGGCGAATCGCCACCTCCGCATCGCTTTGCTCTGTGTCGCGCTCGTGGCTGTCGGCCTGTTGGCCATTACCGCCAAGGCAGTCCAGGCGCTTCGCACCGTCAAGCCGTTGGTGATTCGCATCAATGAAGTTGGACGCGCCGAAGCCGTAACTTACGACAGCACGACGTACCAACCGCATGACGCCGAGGTCAAATATTTCCTCTCCCAGTTCGTAACCAAGCATTACGGGCGCATGCGCGCGACCGTTCGGGATAGCTTTGCCAGGTCGCTCTATTTCTTGGACGGTCGTTTGGCCGACTCTACGATCCAGACCTATAAGAAGGATAAGACCATCGAGAGCTTCCTCGCCGGCGACGGCGACGAGATCGACATTGACGTCAAGAACGTCACCATCGAAGACCTCCGCCAGTCGCCATTCAAAGCCACCGTGGACTTCGAGAAGGTCTATTACAGCAGCGCCGACCGCACCGAGGCTCGCCGCGAAAAGTACGTCGCCAGTTTCGTGTTCATCGTCCGCGACCGCGTACCGAACGCTTGGATTCCCGTTAATCCGCTCGGGTTGACCATTACCTACTTCCGGGAGGACCAAGCGTTCCGCTAGGAGACACCCATGGTTACCAACGTATTCTTCGCGACAACGATCCTCTTTTTGGCCCTGGGGTTTTTCCTGCTCCAGGAATTTACCTTCCTCATTCCGTTCAAAGCTCTGCTCCTCAACAAGTACGGGCCGTTGATCGCTGCCTACTCCGCAGCTCTTTTTTTCAACCTCTTTGCTGTGACCTACCTCTTCGTTCGCAAACTGTTCCTGAAGGAAACCGGGCGGAAGTTGGCGCACGTCGAGAAACAACTGCGGGCCGGAGACAGCATCTCCGAAGAGCTTTCCAAGCGCTTGAGCGAGTAACAGGATGAGCCGCGATCTCGAATTCGATGACCGGAAGCCTGACGGCAGGGACGCTGACCAGGAAACCCAAAGCCGCATGCGGCTGTCCCAAGGCCGGGGCGGAGCTGGCGGAAATCAGCAGCCGGAAGCGCCACCGGAATTTGATTTGGTTGAGCTCCGGCAGCGAATCGACCGGGCCGCGGACGGCTCACCGAGCGTTGAGACCTTCTTTAATCGCTTGGAGAAAGACGGTATCAAACCCGTTCCCAGCATTCAGTCGAGCGGGCGATGGAACGGAATCTCGTATGAATTCTCTGGCGTTCGAGTCAAGGGTTCCGAACTCGGGCGAGCCTACACCGCCCAGGGATTGTGCCAGAAGAAGGGGATCAACTACGACTCCGACCGCGATGACGCCGCGCTACGCGCGGTCGCTTCCCGGAGCCCAGCAATCCCACGCCAGCCCAGGCTCATCGAACAGGACCTTCGCGAACGGCCAGTCGTGGCGTTCGATGCTCGTGAAGAGCAAGTGCTGTGGGAGGCGGGACGCTTTCGCACCGTCGCCGAGCCCGACCTGGCACGCACGCAATACGGCGGAAACTATGCCGCCTTGCAACGGGACCTCGACCGTTTGTCAAAGCTAGGACTCATCGAGCGTCACACCGTTTCAATCGACGGGCGGGGTCGGACGCTCTGCGTCGTCTCGTTGACGCGTAGAGGAAAAGCTTTCGTCAAGGACTCGCCCTTGCGGGACGTCGATAGTCGGCAGGAAATCTTTTCCGGCATCGTGAAACCCCGCGAGCTCGTCCACGATACCGCGATCTACCGCATGTACCTAGCGGAGGCCGACAAGATCGAAGCCGGTGGCGGACGCATCAAGCGCGTCGTTCTCGACTACGAATTGAAGAAGGCGGCCTATTCGCCAATGGCCAAGGCTATTGACCTGCCTCCGCTCGAATACGCCGAGCGCCAGCAGCAGATCGCCGCCGAGAACGGGCTCACGGTCGTTGACGGCCACATCGTTCTCCCCGACTTGCGAATCGAATACGAGACGCCGGAAGGCGAGATTCGCCACCTTGACCTGGAGTTGGTGACGGAAAACTATCGTGGCGCACACGTTGGGTCCAAAGGCAGCGCTGGTTTCAAGATGTACGCAGATGGCGCCTCCAGCCGTCTTGCGGCGGTCTTAGATGATCATCACTTGATTGCCGAGATTCTGCGTTCTTGAGGAGCATGTCATGACCGAGGACAGCATTTGCAAGCTCCAACATTTCGGATACACGGAGGACGAAGCCTGCTTCCTATCCTTTGCTGCCCTCCACTCCGGCTACTTTACCTGCCGGCAGTTCACCACTTTCCTGGGACTGGAACGTGGCGGTACATCGCAGCGCTTCATTGAAAAAGTCGTCGCTCGCAAGCACGCCCGATTCGAGCGTTACCAGGGACAAGCGATCGTCTATCACCTTCGCTGCCAGGGCATCTACAATCGGCTCGGCCAGCGCGACAACCGGAATCGCCGCGCGAAGATGCCCTTTACGGTCAAGCGCAGGCTGATGGGTCTCGACTTCATTCTCGCTCACAGATCTTTTCGCTTCCTCGCCAGCGAGGCTGAGAAGGTTGAGTATTTCCTCGTTCAGCGGCAGATCGGCATCGAGGTTCTCCCCTGTCGTCACTACCAATCGCATGCCGGCGCGCAAACTGCCGAGCGGTTCTTCGTGGATAAGCTCCCCATCTTTCTTGATGGCGATTCCTCGATCGTTCACTTTGCCTACATTGACGAAGGTGCCCAGTCATTGGAGGGTTTCAAAACTTTCCTGCGGCAACATCAGCCACTCTTCAACGCGCTCCCGAGCTTTGAAGTCGTATACGTCGCCGCTGAGCGGCAATGGTTCACGAAGGCAGAAGCGGCCTTCAGACGGCTCTTCCGAGGACGCCCGCTGCCCTTGGAGCTTGACTTCGAAACTCACGAGATGATCGGGTACTTCGAGACCAGGCGCAAGTTTGAAACGCGCGATTTCGCCGGACTGACAGCAGCGCGCATCGGGCAGTACAGGGAGGAGAAACGCACGTTTGCCGCCGAGGAATACGAAGAGCTGTATCGCCGCTGGCTCGAAATCGGCACTGAAGTTCTTCTCGCCCGCAACGAACCCAGCTCTGATCCTAGATTCCGTACCTATCTCTTAGAAGACAGCTACGAGATGTTTGGAGGACTCAAACATGCTTCGTAGCCTCATCCCAACCCCCCTTCGTCGTGGAACGCCCCCCAGGTGTGATGCGTTCCGCGATTTGTACCAGGGCCAGTTCAAACCAGCGTTTGAACAAGTGCCGCGCCTCGCGTCACTTGCCTCGGCCTCCGTACCCGCAAATGGTACGTCGGCCTCGGTCTGTAGAAAGGCGGTAACGACCCCGTTTTTCGGCGAGCTTTGCCGCCAAAAAACTCCTGCACTCCTATCGTCGCGTCAGGGTCGTTACCGCCTTTCTACCCGATGTATTTGCGTCCGTCACTTCATCAACTCAAAAGGAGAATCCCTATGTCGTCACTGATAGCCAAGCAACCACGAGACCCGAAAAAGCAAACCACGGTCAGCCTGAGCAACACGGTGCTCAGTGACCTGGAACTCTACTGCCAGTTCATTGACAGCGCCCGCGACTGGGTCGTCAATGAGGCATTGAAGACTGTGTTCCATCGCGACAAAGCATTCCTCGAATGGAAAGAGCGCGGCGGCAGTGCGGCTTCATCGGCGCTGCCGGCCCAGGGTCGGCAGCCCGTTGAATCGGAGAGCAAACTGGAGCGCCCGAAAGTTCATCGCGCCCCAACGCCAGCCGTCCCTGCGGTTTCATCAGCGGCCTGAGGAGAACACCATGCTTCGCACCATTGTCGAGTATCGAAAACTCCTCAGCTTCATGTTCGCATGCGGCACCGGCATGAATCTTCTCAGACGGTGGCCCTGGCCCGCCGATAACAACGTACTCGAATTGATCCATCTGCAGAAGCCGATGATCTACGAGTTCATCCACTGGAGCTACACGGTGATGTTGTTCTCGACGCCGCTCATTTGCTTCTCATCGCTCTTCGCGCTGCTCTACATTTTCGCGGTCAAGGGCGAAGCACCGCTGGTACGTAATTCCCTGCCACCGTACCCTCCGCCTGAGCGCCGGTCCAAGCTGTACCTGATCCTCGGTGAGATTCATCAGGCAAAACGCCAAGCGCCTGCGGAACATCCGGGATGGCTTTCGATCCCGGAACAGGGACTGTTCACCGGCATCGCCATCTTCGGAGCCATCGGCTCCGGCAAGACGAGTTGCTGCATGATGCCGTTTGCGGAACAGATTCTTTCCTATCGCGCCTCCGATCCCGAGAGACGCGTCAGCGCCCTCGTGCTCGAAGTAAAAGGCGACTTCTGTTTCAAGGTTCGCAAGCTCCTGGAAAAGCATCACCGCGGCGAGGACTATCTGGAGATCGGCCTCCAGTCCGACTATCGCTACAATCCCCTGCATAACGACCAGGACGCTTATGCACTCGCCTTTGGAATTGCATCGTTGCTGAACAACCTGTTCGGGCGAGGCAAGGAACCGTTCTGGCAACAGGCATACACAAACCTTGTGAAATTCGTCATTTTGCTCCACAAGGTTCTCTACGATTACGTCACCCTGTTCGACGTTTACGCTTGCACGATTAGCCCGGAGCTTCTCCATCGCAAGATCGAGGAGGGCGAAGCACGGTTCGAGCGGGAATATTTATTGGTGGATACCGCCCTGTTTGAACAGAATCCCGCGCTCCAGCGCCACGGTTTCGAAATGGACGAGACGACGCGGATGATGAAAGCGCCGCGCACCGAAGCACTCGACCGCTACCTCGCTCAGCACGGTATTGCCTTCGAGTCGCAAACGGAGGACGCAGGTGGAAGCGTATTTGAGCCGATCCGTGATGACCGCAAGAAACAGCAATTCGAATCGGTGAAGCGGTGGTTCTTCGAGGACTGGCAGCGCATCGAACCGAAGCTGCGAACTTCCATCGTGGAAGGCATCTCCGTCTTCCTGTCCTTGTTTGATGACAACCCCGACGTGAAGCGTGTCTTCTGTCCGCCTAAGCAGACGTACGATCCTGTCGCGAATCGCAGTGGGATCTATGGCAAGCCGATGCCGCCGTTCAATGAACTGATCGAGCAAGGCAAAGTGGTCGCGCTCAATTTTCCCGTGTCGATGAACCCTGGACTTGCCAAGACGCTGGGCACTCTGATGAAACAGGATTTTCAACGGGCGATGCTCAACCGGATACCTCAAATGGAAAGAACGCAGGAAACGGAATCCCGCAAGCATTTTCGGGAGGTCCTCTTCCTCTGTGACGAGTATCAAGGCTTCGCCACAGTGGGCGAGAGCGACCCTTCCGGCGATGAAAAGTTCTTCGCGCTATCGAGACAGGCCAAGTGCATTCCCATCGTCGCGACCCAGTCCATTAGCTCGCTTCGGTCAACGCTCTCGGGAGAAACATGGAGGAGCTTGCTTCAGACTTTCCGCACCAAGATATTCTTGGCGCTGAGCGATGACTTCAGCGCCGAGACCGCGAGCAAGCTCTGTGGCAAGGAAGATGTACTCCGCCCTAACTACTCCATCAGCGAAAACGACCACGATGCTCGCGTCAGCATTTTGACGGGCCGCGCAACTTCCCACAAAGCGACGCTGAGCACATCGAAGAGCTACCACACGCAAGTGTTACCTGTCTTCGAGCCGAAGATCTTCGCGGAGTTGCGGAATGCCCAGGCCATCGTGCTCGCCTACGATGGCCTGAACCCGTTGCCACCCACTTTCTGCTACCTGAAGCCCTATTACCTAGACCCCAACGTCAGCTACTTTGACCACATTGCCGAAGGGAGCGTTTGACAATGCCTTCGCATCTACTGATCGAACCGACCGCCGGAATTTCAGCCTTGGTCGCGGAGGCGCATCGAATCGCCACGGGACACGCAGTTTCATTGAGAGCAGCCAGCCGGTACTTTCGCGATCCCAAGGAGTTGGCCCGGGCGATTCGCGGAAGCGGCGCCCTCCGCGATCCTAAGAGAGTCGCGCGCCTCAGGGAGCTGCTAGCCGATTGTGACAGGGAGGAACGCAATGGGATTTGAATTGATCCTCCCGTTTCTCCGTCCGATCGAACATTTGATCTTGGACCAAGACATCTCCGAGGTCATGGTCAACGGATCGGGTCGAATCTTCATCGAGCGCCGCGGCGACCTCACCGAGGTACCCGATGCACGGCTCACCGAGAAGAATCTGCAAGTCGCCGTGCGCAACATCGCCCGAGCGTTGGGCGACGATATCGGTGACGAACAGCCGCTGCTCGATTCCCGATTGCCGGACGGATCACGGGTTGCCGCCGCCATCCCGCCCTGCAGCATCGGTGGAACTACATTGACGATTCGCAAGTTCCAGTCGAAGCACTTCACCGCCGACCAACTCGTATCCAGCGGCTCGCTCACAGCGGAGCTTCTTGAATTGCTGAAGGCCGCAATTGCCAACCAGGACAACATTCTCATCAGCGGCGGAACCGGGACTGGCAAGACGACCCTATTGAACGCCCTGGCGTACTTCATTCCCGACGCCGAGCGACTCATCCTTATTGAGGACACGGCTGAGATTCAACTCGACAAGCCGAACTTGGTGCGCTTCGAGGCTCGCCGGGAACATCCCGGATTGCCGGCCGTCACCATCCGTCACTTGGTACGCGCTTCATTGAGACATCGGCCCGACCGCATCATTCTCGGCGAGGTGCGCGGTGGAGAAGCATTTGATTTACTTCAGGCTCTCAATACCGGGCACTCCGGTAGTCTGTCCACGATTCACGCAAATTCGGCTCAGCAGGCCATCGCCCGTCTTACGAGTTGTGTCTTGCAGGCCGGTGTTGAACTGCCGTACCCGGCGATCCGCGCCAACGTCGCCGACGCGGTGCAACTTCTCTTACATCTTGAGCGACGGAACGGCAAGCGGTTCGCCGCCGAGCTAATGAGGATTGATCGTTATGACGCTTCCCAAGACCGATACGAGCTCACCAGCCATTACAAGCGGGCATAGAACCCGCCGAACGATGGACCCTGAAGTCCCGGTGCGGTACATCCGCAACAACTTCCAGCCTGACGACCGTCTCGCCGTCGTCATCATTGACAAGCAGACTCACCGGACCGTCCAACGCATTTCTACCGCAGACCGAATTGCTAGCCCTGAGTTCCAGGCTTGGTTGCGACACGAAAACGCATCCCGTCGCGAGATTTATATCGGAATGAATTCCCTTAAGGAAGGTTGCCACACGCGAACGAAGGCGGACATCGCGGAAATCCGGCACGTCTATCTGGACTTCGATGACAATGGCGCCGCCGCATTGAAGGCGCTCGCGCAGCGCGATGACCTGCCCGAGCCGAACTATGTGCTGAACACGTCGCCCGACCGCTACCAAGTTGTTTGGAAAGTTGAGGGCTTCCAATCGGAAGAGGCCGAGCGGCTGATGCGGCACCTCGTCCGCGAAAGCGGTGCTGATCCCGCCGCCACCGACAGCAGTCGAGTGTTGCGCGTGCCCGGTTTCATATCCTACAAGCACGCCGCGCCATTTCTGGTGCAGGCCGAATCAGGATCAACTCAAACGCATGGCCCGGAACGATTCCCGAAGTACCCGACCGAGGAGCCAGGAGCCCGATCAGGAACTACGAATCCTCGTGAGGCGAGTAGTTCTACATCGCCGGGGCACGTCTCACAGTCGGAGCGTGATTGGGCCTATGCCAAGCGCTCACTGGCGCGTGGCGAAGATCCTGACAAAGTCATTCGTGAAATCGCTGCTTTTCGCACTGGCGACAAGGGCGACTCGCAAGCATACGCCGCACGAACCGTGCGAAAAGCAGCCGAGACCCTAGAAGGCGAGCGGGACTCGACGCTTGGCCGCTAAACCAGGGTGCTGAGCCATGACTCTTGAAATCATATCGGACACTTCCAGTCGCACCGGTCAATCCGGTTCATCCGACTTACGCCGGGTTATTGCGCCTGAGCTCTTGACGACCGAACAGGTCTCGACGGTAACCGGCGTTGCCGTTGAGACACTCAACCAATGGAGAAGCCAGAAGCGCGGTCTCGCTTACTTGAAAATCGGCAAGCTGGTTCGATATGATGTACGTGACGTCGAACGTTTCTTGGACACGTGCAGGGTTTCCGTCTCCCCAAGGAGGCGGAAATGAGCGTTTACAAGCGTGGCGGTGTCTATTGGATGGATTTTTGGCTTAGAGGAAGGAGGCATCGAGAATCAACGAAGTTGTCGAACAAAGGAGCGGCCTTGCAGTTCGAGGCCGAGAAGCGATCCCAGGTCGCAAGCGGTAAAGTACTCAAGGAGTCGCCCCTCTTCGATGTATTCGTTGACGAGTTCCTGGTCTGGTCACGAGCAACAAAGAAGCACTCAACGCATGAGCGTTACGAAGTGAGTTGCCGACGACTGAAGAAGTCGTTCCGAGGTTGTCTGGATGAGATTGATACAGCGATGATCGAAAGATTCAAAGTCGAACGGTTGAAGGAGTGTACGCCTGCTGCTGTCAATCGCGACCTATCGAATCTCCGCTTCATGCTCGGGTTCGCTATTCGGCAAGGCTATCTTGCCGAGAGCCCGTTCAGAGGCGTGAAACTCCTCAAAGAGGATTCCGGCTGTATGCGGATCGTGTCGCCCGATGAGGAGCGCCTGTATTTTTCGCAAGCGCATCCTGCGCTTCGGGACGTAGCTCAGCTAATGCTGAATAGCGGTATGCGTCCGAACGAGGTCTTCCGGTTGCACCGGGACAATGTGAATCTTGAAGAGCAATTTGTCTTCATCCCGGAAGGCAAGACCAAGTTCGCCCGTCGTACGATTCCGCTAGCCGAACAGGCGGGTGTCGTCCTCGGGAGGAGGGTCAGTCAAGCCAAGAACGGATGGCTGTTTCCTAATCGGTTGGGCACAGGCCCGACGAAGATCGTGACCGGGCATCAAGCGCTCGCGAAGAAACTCAAGCTGGATTTCAGACTGTACGATTTCCGGCATACGTTTGGATCGCGGGCGGCAATGGCGGGTGTGGATCTACCTACGCTGAAAGAATTGATGGGACATTCTCACATCAGTCTCACGATGCGTTACGTGCATCCCACACCCGAGCACAAGCGTCAGGCAATGCGGAAGTTTGAGGCGTGGCACAATAGTCCCCACACCGACAAGAATGTGGAGCGTAACTGATAGAATAAAAGGGCTTTGGCGATGGAGCGAACGCTTTGCTAAACCGTTTTAGGGGCTAATACCTCTAACGAGGGTTCGAATCCCTCCCTCTCCGCCAGCATTTCCGGTTCATTACCAATAACTTGCGGACCAAGCGTTTGCTGCGTACTTCATACGTGCTATTCCCTGCCTATCATGGGAGGTGCGTCATGAATACGATCTACCGCAGGCATCTCGCATCCTGTCCCCACCGTTCGCGCCGCGAGCGTCGCTGCCGGTGTCCCATCTGGGCGCAAGGAACTCTGCGGGGGAAAGGGATCAGGAAGTCCCTCGATCTTACGAGCTGGGAACGGGCGCAAGGAATGGTGCGAGATTGGGAGTCCCTCGGCAAGTTCGGAGAGAAGCCCAAGGTGGTCACGGTCGAGGGCGCCTGCGCGTCCTATCTCGCCGATTGCGGGCAGAGAAGCCTGGCGAAGGAGAGTCTCAAGAAGTACAGGTGCGATCTCAATGAACTCCAGGCCTATGCGGGGCGCATTGGCGTCCTTCTGCTCGAAGAGTTCTCGATCGAGGAGATGTGGGACTTCCGGGGAACATGGAAGAACGCTCCGCTTTCGGCAGGGAAGAAACTGGAACGGCTCCGGTCGTTCTTCCGCTACTGCCACGAATCAAAGTGGATCGAGACGAACCCCGCGAGGGGAATCAAGGCCCCCCAGGTCAAAGACGGGCCGACGCTCCCGTTCACGGAAGACGAAATGGTCCGCATGCTTGCGGCGACGATAGATCGTCGGCTGAAGGCGTTCATCCTGGTGCTCCGGTACTCCGGCCTCAGGATCGGCGATGCGGCGCTTCTTACCACCGAGCACGTGCAGGCCGGCAAGATCTTACTCTACACGGCAAAGACCGGAACGCCGGTGTGGATTCGGCAGGGCATTGCAGGCCGCGCTAGACCGCGCGGGCGGCGTGGCGGAACGGGTTCTTGAGATTGCGCAAGCCACGAACCCGGGCCCGCCGAGCAACAACTAAAAAGCGCCGCCCAACTGCTTCCCCCTGTAACGCCGATGAAAACAGGCCGGCCTGATTCGACCGCTTCGCTGCGGGCTGCTGCCCGCGCGGTCCTTGCGGAGTTGACCGACACGTTCTTCTAAACTGGTTTCAAGAAGAAACCTATTCCCCGCATTGGGCGCAGCGACTTCGGTCCTTTTCGGTATAATCAAGTCTCCCCACGAGAGGTGGGCCTGTGTAGAGGACCTGAAGAGCGCGTAATACGAGGTCAAGTTTCGACTCCAGTACGTAGAGTCAACGGGCAAAGAACGGAGCAATCGCAGCGCCATCTTAGATATTGCATTATCGCCTGATATATCAGATACTACGGCTTATGAATCGAAAACAACCGTTTTCCTTCAGCAGGCGGGATGCGTTCCGGGCCGGCGGAATTGCCGTCGCGGCGGGATTGCTTCCGAGTTCGGGCGTCGCTGCCGAGCTGGCCTCCGTCCACGAGCCGCCTCCAAGCGTCTATACGCGCCTGGGGGTGCGCCCCTTCATCAACCTGAAGGCGGCCTACACCATCGATGGTGGACTGCTGACCCTCCCCGAAGTGAAGCAGGCCATGGAGGACGCGTCCTTCTACTCGGTGAATCTCGACGAGCTCATGGCCAAGGTGGGTCCGCGCCTGGGCCAGTTGTTCGGCGCGGAGTATGGGATTGTCAGCGCCGGCGGTGCGGCATCTTTGACGTTGGCCACGGCCGCGTGCGTGACCGGCGGCAACACAGAGCGGATCCAGTTCCTGCCGCATCCCGAAAAGGCGGGTCTGAAAAACGAAGTGGTCATGCCGCGCGCCTCACGCAACGAATACGACCACGCCATCCGGGCTGTCGGCGTAACCATCATCAACGTCGATTCGGCGGACGAGTTTCGTGCCGCGTTGGGACCGAAGACGGCCATGGTCGCCGTTCTGGGATCAAGCCAGGGATCCATTCCGCTGGCCCAAATGGTGGCTGACGCTCATCGCGCCGGTGTACCCGTGCTGGTGGACGCGTCTCCGGAAGTTCCGCTGTTGCCGAATCCATATGTCAGCCAGGGTGTGGACATCATTGGATACAGCGGCGGAAAATATCTCGCCGGGCCGCAGTGTTCGGGCATCGTCATCGGACGCAAGGACCTGGTGCAGGCGGCTTGGGCGAATAATTCGCCGCACCACGGCCTGAATCGTACCATGAAGGTTGGCAAGGAAGAGATTATGGGTCTGCTGGCCGCCGTGGAGACGTTTTTTTCCCGGCGCAACTATAAACAGGAAGTTGTTCTTTGGAGCGGTTGGCTCTCCCATATCGCCGATCGCCTCTCGGACACTCCCGGAGTTACAACGCAACTCCTTCCACCTCCTGGCGTGAACCCTCATCCCGTCTTGAACATTGAATGGGATCCTGCAAAAATACCCGTCACCGCCGACGAGCTCCACCAAATGTTCCTGGAAGGCGAGCCGCGCCTGATGACGCACGCGGAGGGCGAAGGCCATTCTTTCATCGTGCGCGCCGCGGGAATGAAGCCGGGGGACGAACATCGCGCCGGCGAGCGCATCCGCGAGGTGCTGCTGGAAGGCAGCCGCAAACCCAAGCGTCCGCTGGCGGCGCCGGTGGCAAACATCGCCGGCAAGTGGAATGTGGAGATTCAGTATTACAGCGGCGTCTCCCACCACAGCTTTGAATTGCAGACGGCCGGCAATCGCGTCACAGGTTCCCACGCCGGCGAGTTTGTGAAAGGCCAGATTCACGGAACCGTGGATGGAAGCAAGATCGTGCTTCGAAGCCAGTTGCCTTTCGACAGCATCAAACTTCCGTTTCTATTCAACGGCAGCGTTGACGGCAAGAGCATGTCCGGAGACATAGACCTCGATGAACATGGCTCCGCGAAATGGCGCGCGGCGCGGCAGGGTTAAATGTCGCAGGCCGCCGTCCGGTTGTTTTCATCTCTCCTTGCAGCGATATCATTCGTCTGTGCCGCCGGCCTCGCGGCGGTTCCCGGTAAAATAACGCTCGCCATTACCGGCGGGCAGGTGCTCGACGGATCGGGCGCCGCGCCAATCTCCGACGGAGTGGTTCTGATTGCCGGCGATCGCATCGCCGCCGTCGGCAGCGCCAAGGCGCTGCCTGTTCCGCCGGGTGTCAAAATCATTCACGCCGATGGCATGACGGTGATGCCCGGATTGATCGACATGCACGTGCATCTGGCCATGATCGGCTCGTTCGACAATGGCCAGTTCGTCGCCACGCACTTGGATCGCGAGGAACGTGAGGTCATGCCCGCCGGCGCGCGCCAATACTTGATGAACGGCGTGACTACGGTCCGGGATGTCGGCGCGCCGCTGGAAATCGTGAAGGTTCGCGACCGCATCAATCGCGGGGAACTGCCGGGAGCGCGGCTGTTCGTCTCCGGTCCGTTGCTGGAAAAGCGGAATTCTCTGCCGGGCTGGAGCTGGGTGGTTGCGAATCCGCAAGACGCCCGCGAGAAAGTTCGTCAACTGGTCGCTGCCGGCGTCGATTGGATCAAGATTCACGATCACCAGGACTTCTCCGAAGACGAAGTTGCCGCGATCGCCGAAGAAGCGTCGCGCGGGCACAAACCCCTGGCAGGTCACGGTTATCACACCGATGCGGAAATCGCGCGGTCGATCAAATACCACTTCAGGACGCTCGAACACACCGGCATCGGGGAGGCCTACCAGTATTCGAACGAGTCTATCCGCTCCATCATCGGTTCCGATGCCTGCCTCGACCCGACGCTTACGGCGCGATACATGTTCTTCGAGACGGAACGCTTTCCCGCACGGAGAAACGATTTGATCGCCTCCGAGTCTTTGCCGCCGGATCTGTATCATTACATGAACTCGTCGCTGGAAGATTACGAGCATCTGCCGGCGGCCGACGTCCATCGGCGCTGGAGCAAAAACATTCACCGGAAGATGGAGCCGCTGGTTCGCGGAGGCGCGTGCATTGTGGTGGGTACAGATAGCGGTGAGCCGGGCCTCATCCACGGATCTTCGACGTGGTACGAATTGAAATACCTGGTGGAGATGGGCATGACGCCGATGGAGGCGATCACCGCGGCCACGTCCCGCCCCGGACGCCTGCTGGCTCCCGATATTGGCACGCTCCGGGAGGGTTTCCACGCGGATGTGATCATGGTGAAAGGAGACGTGCTGGCCGATCTGAATCTTCTTCAGAATGTATCGCACGTGGTGAAGGACGGAGTGCAGTACAAATGAGGGTCCAACGGTGAGCGGTGAGTTGTTCGATGTCGTGATCGTCGGTTCCGGCGCAGGCGGCGGCATGATGGCCTACATGCTGACGCAGGCGGGCGCGCGCGTGGCGGTGGTCGAGGCAGGCGCGCACAACATCGATCACGACGTCCGCCATCACCAGTGGCCTTGGGAGCTTCCCGGCCGCGACTACTATCTGCCCGATCGCGATCAGGTTCGGCTGGTCACCAAAGTGGAGATCGTGGGAAAAGGCGTCGAGGACGAGGCGTACGTTTTCGACGGTAACGCGCACAACTCGAGTTATCAAAACCATTTCTTCGTAAAGATACGGGATTGGAAATACACCCATCCCGAAGGAATGCCCTATCGTTGGGTCCGGGTGCGCGCGTTGGGCGGCAAGACCAACTGCTGGGGCGCCGGCGCTCCTCGTTGGGGGCCGCTGGAATGGAAGCCGTATAGCTACGACGGCGTGGGGATCGACTGGCCGATCTCGTACGAGGAGATGGAGCCGTGGTATGCGAAAACCGAGCGGCTGATCGGGGTTTGCGGCGAGAAAACCGGAAGAATGACCGGCACTCCGGACGGCGAGTTCCAACCTGCGGCCCCGCAGGACTGCGTGACCACCCTCATGCGAGGCCCGCTCGAGCGCAGTGGATATATCGTAGCCCGCGATCCGCGCGGCGTGATCACCCAAAGTCTGAACGGCCGTCCGGCGTGCCATTACTGCGGACGATGCGGGCATGGCTGCGACACGGGAGCGAAGTTCACATCGGTGGGAGCGTTGCTTCCTACCGCTCAGGCCACTGGCCGGCTCACCGTGTTCACCAACGCGATTGTGCGTGAGGTCAACGTGGATAGCCAGGGACGCGCGTCCGGAGTTACCTATATCGACCGCTACACGTTCCAACCCAACGGGGTTCGCGGCCGCTATGTCGTGGTCTCCGCCAGCGCCATCGAAACGGCGCGGATTCTGCTCAACTCCAAATCGAGCCTGTTTCCCGACGGACTGGCAAATTCCAGCGGCCAAGTGGGCCGCCATCTGGTGGAAGACGGTCGCGGTTATGTCAGCGGATACCTGCCGCAGCTCGCCGGCCGCGAAGTGGTCAACGAAGACGCCTACGGCGGCGCGCTGATGGTTCATCCTTTTGTCAACATGGATAACAAGACGAGACAGAAGGATTTTCTGCGCCGCTACATCATGTTTGTGGACGGTGGGTTTTCAATGGCGGCAGGCTCGCGTGGCCAGGCGCCTCCTTTCGTCGAGAAAAACAAGCAGGAGATTCGCCGTTGGTGGGGCGCGCCGGTCAGCATCATGGCGGTCGGGTGTGGACTCGAGAATCCCGACAACTATGTGGACCTCGATCCGGACGTGAAAGACGCCTGGGGAATACCGGCCATTCGCATCCGGCTGAAGCATGGACCCAATCAGGCCAACATGCTTCGCCACGCGGTCCAGCGAGGCAGCGAAATGATCGAAGCGGCGGGCGGAACGGTCATCGCGCGTTCCAACGCCCCCTCCGTCCCCGGCCAGACCATCCACGAGCAGGGTACTTGCAGAATGGGCGACGATCCGAAAAAATTTGTGACCAACCGCTGGGGCCAAACTCACGATGTCCCCAACCTGGTGATTGCCGATGGATCGGTGCACTGCGCCAGCGGCATTACCAATCCCACGCTGACCATATTGTCGTTAACCATGCGCAATGCCGCGCATCTCGCCGAAGAAGTACGCAACCGCAACGTCTGAAATGAAACTCATCCTCTCTTTGCTCGCGGTCTGGCCGTGTCTCACGGTCAGCACAGCTCTGCCGCCCGCCGATTTCCTTCTCTACGTGGGGACCTTCACGAAAGCACGTGGCCAAGGCATCTACGCGTTCCGCCTGTCGTCGTCCACAGGAAAACTCACGCCTCTCGGATTGGCCGCACGAACCATCAACCCCTCGTTCCTGGCGGTTCATCCAAACGGACGAATCCTCTATGCGGTCGTCAACCAGGAAAACGGCGAGATCGGCGCCTTCACCATTGATTCCGCCACGGGCATGCTCACGTTATTGAACAGAGTATCGTCGCGCGGCACGGGGCCGTGCTTTGTGGCACTCACGAACTCTGCACGCCTGCTGCTGGCTGCCAACTACACCAGCGGAAGCGCCGCCGTCTTTCCTGTGGAAGAGGATGGCCGGCTGGGAGAAGCCACGGGATTCGCGCAGCATTCCGGTTCCAGTGTGAATCGCGAACGGCAGGAAGGCCCGCACACCCATTCAATCAATCCTTCGCCCGACGAACGGTACGCCTTCGCGGCCGATCTGGGCGTTGACAAGCTGTTCGTGTATCGTCTTCAAGAAGGCAAGTTAATTGCGGGCGATCCGGTGGCGGTGAAAACCGTTCCGGGCGCCGGGCCGCGGCATTTCACGTTTGACCCCGCCGGGCGTCACGCCTATTTGGTCAACGAATTAGACTCGACGATCATGGCGTTTGCATACGACGCGGTCCATGGGCGGCTACGGGAGATCCAGTCGATTTCCGCGATCCCCGCAACGTTTTCAGCAACCAACTACTCCGCGGATATTCACGTGCATCCGTCGGGAAAGTTCCTCTACGCCTCGGACCGCGGACTCGACAGCATCGCCGTGTTTACCATTGACGCGGCCAGCGGCAAACTGTCCAGCGTCGAGTACGTGCCGACGGGCGGACAAACGCCCCGCAACTTCACGCTCGATCCAACCGGCCGGTTCCTGGTGGTTGGTAACGAAGATTCCGACAACATCGTAGTCTTCCGCATTGATCCCAAGACCGGGCGCCTGACGCCGACGGGCGAGCAGGCGGCCGTCCCGTCGCCGGCGTGTTTGAAGCTTGTGCCGGAGCGTTAACGGTCAAGACCGGAGCAATCCCATCTCTGCGAGAATCGGTTGCAAGCCGACGCGAAGATCGGTGGACAAACTTTCTGTCGGTGGAACGGTGAGGCCGCTGCAAATTCCCGCCAGTTCCAGCGCGGCCTTCCATCCCGCCGGGAAACTGCCCCGCCGGCAAGCCAGAACCAAACGCTGGAGACGAAACTGCAAATCGCGAGCCGCGTCCCATTCTTGATTCTTGATCAGCCGGTACAGTTCCACCGGCCAGGACGGCGCCAAATTTGCGCTGGCGGCAATCGTTCCATCGCCGCCGGCCACGAGCGATGCCATCAACAGCGTGTCCGTCCCGGTCAGAACGCTAAACGCCGGTTGGCCGCTTGTGGCATCGATCACTCCCTGGAAGAACTCGAGATCCCGGCTGCTATCCTTGATCCCGCAGATCTTCGGGTGTTTCGCCAGACGCGCAACCATCGCTGGTGTCAGAGCTACTTTCGTCAGATGCGGAATGTTGTAGAGCAACAGCGGAATCGGAGAGGCGTCGGCCAATCTTTGGAAAAACTCTTCCGTTGCCGGCGGCGATAACGGGTAATAGAACGGTGGCGCAACCAATGCCGCTTGCGCGGCCCACTCGGCGTACTGCTCCAGTTGGATCCGGGCATCCTCGAGCGACGTTGCGGCGACCGCGGGAATGCACGGCAAACCGCCGGCCAATTCGCGCTGCACAATTCGGAGCACCTCCGCGCGATGCGGCGCGGAGAGATGCGGACCTTCGCCGGTTGAGCCGACCGGACACACGCCGGTCACTCCGCCGGATAGAACATGCGCCAAAAGGCGCGCCAATCCGGCTTCGTCCACGCATCCGCTGGTGCTCCAGGGGGTCGCCAGGGCCACCATGACCCCGGAAAACTTGCCACGTTCGTTCACTGGAATCTCCTCAAAAGAAAGACCTTAGCTTCGTGCGGATGCGCTTTCGAAAGTAGCCTGAGAAATCGCGCTTGGCACGCACCGTGATATGTAGTATATCAGTAGAGATGCCCCCTTAGCTCCTTTGGGTGGACAGGAGACGAAATGTCTGGATTGGCGTATCAAACGGAATCCTCCCGTATGGGTTGGACGCCGCTTTCCCGTGTGAGCGCGGAGGCGGATCTGGAAAGCGATCGCGACGCCATTGCCTTTCGTTTGGACCAACTGCTCGACTGGGGGTCCATTCCCACGGGCGGGCCGGTGCATCGGGCCATGTGCTATGCCGTGCGAGGCGAAGCAAAACGCATCCGCCCCCTGCTGGCATTGCGCGTCGCCAGGTTTTTAGGCGCGGAAAGCCCGCTGACTTTGCGCGCGGCGGCGGCGGTGGAACTGCTGCACTGCGCTTCCCTCATCGTGGACGATCTTCCGTGCATGGATAACGACAGCATGCGCCGGGGGCGTCCGGCGACGCACATCGCTTTCGGAGAACCGGCCGCGTTGTTGGCGGCCTTCGGCCTGGTATCGGTGGCCGGCCGCTCGCTCATCCAGCCGGCGGAAGCGGAGCAGGCGATCTTTCCCGGTGAACTCACTCGATTGATGGATTTCCAAATCGAGTTATTCAAAGCCTTGGATTCCAGCGGACTGTTGGAATCTCAGGCACTGGAGTTGGAGCAGACCAGGATTTCGCGACAAGCCTTGCCTCGGGTCGCGCCGCTCAACGAGGGCAAGACCGTGCCGTTTTTCCAACTGGCGGTGCGTGCCGGCAGGATGTTCGCGGATCTCAGCGCGGAGCAAGAACGGAAACTGCTGGACTTCGCACAAGAGCTTGGCCGGGCTTTTCAATCGCGCGACGACCTGATGGACGGAAAAGAAAATCCCCCCCGCGAGCTGCTGGCGGCACAATTCGACCGCTCGCGGGATTGCTTGTCCGGTCTAGAGGGCGCCCCCGGCCACTAGAAGAGTTTTTGGATTATCTGCAACGCTAGAATCCTGTAGTCTTTAAGAAGGTGCGGTCCTAATGCCGAAGCTCCTGAACCCGTGCGAACTGGAGGTTGACCTGTTCTGCAAGGGCGTGCGCATCGACGACTCCTGCACACTTCAACAGGATGGCCGGTTCCTTTCGCGGACGCGGGCCGGTTTGGGCTCAGGGTTGGAAATCATGATTCCCGGAGCGATCAAAAACATTTGGCTCAATGTGCCGGTTGAGGAGGATTTCGCACAGTCCTCGCCATACCGTCTGGTGAAGCGCGGAGCGCAGTACTTTGTTGCGGACACGCGCGAAGACCTTAACTATCCGGTGTCCATTCCGGAAGAGCCGCAATGGTACACTCAGAAAACTTCCCGCGGCACACCCATGCACAAGATCGGCGTGCTGCAGGGAACTTACCTGGGAATCTACATCAGCAACTCCTGTTTGTTCTGGTATAACCAGCCGAGCATCAACTGCCAATTCTGCACCACCGGGTATAACGTCGGCGTGAATGAAGTCGCCAATAAGAACATCGACGAAGTGGTGGAGGTGTGCCAGGCCGCCAAGCGGGAATCGGGCGTCACCTTCGTGCACTTCAATAGCGGCTACAACGCGGGACGCGATCTGGATATCGCAGCGCCCTATGTCAAGGCGGTCAAGGAGCGGGTGGGGGCCCTGATCGGCATCCAGTTGATTCCGACCTTGGATTTTTGGAAATACGACCGGTTGATGGAACTGGGCGCGGACCATTTCTCGTTTTGCTATGAGTTCCACAATCCTGAATTTTTCGCGCGCTTGCTTCCCGGCAAGCAGAAATTGGTGGGCCAGGAAACATTCTTCCGGGCCATGGAATACACTTCCAAGATGGCCGGCCGCGGAGCCGTCTCGGGAGAAATTATCGCTGGTGTGGAGCCCCTGGAAGACACGTTGCGTGCCATCGACTACATCACCAGTCTGGGAGCGTTTCCCACGGTCTGTATTTTCCGCCCGACCATTGGCTCGGACATGGAACACTATCCGTCTCCCGGCTATGACGATATGCTGGTGGTGATGCATCATATGTACGAGGCCTGCCGCCGCAACAACATCCCCGTGGATGTGACGCCGAATATCGAGGTGAGCTTGATCGTGCAACCGGGAGACACCCGCTACCTGGCGGGCAACACGATTCGCGACCGCGTCTATCTGTGGGGCAATCGCGTCGCCAAGCAACTGGCGAAACCGCTGTTCCAGTATCGAATGCGGCCGCGCCGCATCAAAGCTTCCTCGCAACTGTCGCGCGATCCCTCGCCGTTAGTCGAGGCCGCCACATAATGTCTTGGCGCGGGCTGTTTCTCCTGCTGGCGTTGGCGGCGGTTGGAACGGGTTGCGGCCGCGGCCAGCAGAAAGTTTCTGGATCTAAAGTGATCGTTTTGGGCTTCGACGGAGCGGACCCAGGATTGCTGCGCCAATGGATGGACGAAGGCCATCTGCCGCACTTGGCCGAACTCTCGCGACGCGGCACATTCTCCTCCTTGGGAACCACCAATCCGCCGGAGTCACCCGTGGCTTGGGCTTCTTTCGCCACCGGCAATAATCCTGGGAAGACCGGGATTTTTGATTTCCTGAAGCGCGATCCCTCCACCTATCTTCCGGAAATCGGGCTGGTGAAGGTGCGCCGGCCAAAGTTTCTCTTCGGCCGCATCCCTCTGGGACGGCCGGAAGTCACCAATATGCGTCAGGGACAGCCGTTCTACGAACTCGCTTCGGAAGCTGGTGTGAAGACCGCCGCGTTACGAATTCCGCTGGAGTTTCCTCCTTCGCTCATGGGCACCGGCGAACTGCTGGCGGGCCTCGGTGTACCGGATCTGCGCGGAACTTGGGGCACGTTTTTCTATTTCGCCACCGATCTTTCGCAGTGGGAAGCGGGGAACACCGAGTTCGGTGGGCGCCTGATCCGTTTGACGATGCAGGACGGCCGCGCCGCCGCGCAAATCGACGGCCCTCCCGATCCCATGCGGGAGAAGTTCTCCCGTCTCTCGGCCGGTGTGCAGTTCGCGCGCCGCGAGCAAGCTGTGGAAATCACTTTGCAAGGCGCGAGCGAAATGGTCAAGCAAGGACAATGGAGCAGTTGGCTTCCTATCGGTTTTTCCGCCACGCCCATCAACCGGTTACATGGGATCTGCCGTTTCTTCGTGCTGGAGGCGACTCCCGAAGTGCGCGTCTACATGACGCCGATCAACATGGACCCGCGGCAGCCGCCCTTCGCCTTCACCTTCCCGGCGGATTTCTCCCGCAAACTGGCCGATCGCTATGGCCCGTTCAAGACCCTGGGATGGCAGGACGACACTTGGGCTCTCAATGAAGGACGCATCGACGAGGGCCTGTTTCTACAGGACACGTTTGATAACATGGACCAGCAGGCTACGATGCTGCTCGACATGATCAAAGATCCTGACACGCGCCTGGTCACCACCGTCTTTTCCGCTACCGACACGGTTTCGCACATGTTCTACCGCTTGCTCGACAAAGAGCATCCCGCGTATGACGAGCGCTTGGCTGCCCGCTACGGCAACGCCATGCAACTCTCTTACGAGCGCATGGACCGGATCGTGGGCCAGGTGATGGCGACCCTGGATCCCCAATCCACACTGATGGTGGTTTCCGATCATGGCTTTCACTCCTGGCGCAAGGAATTCAATACCAACACTTGGTTGGTGCAGAACGGATTCCTGGCGTTCAAGGGCGCGCCGTTAACGCAAATCAAGAAGCTCGACGACCTTTCCAGTCATGGAAGTTTTTTTACGGATGTGGACTGGTCGCGCACCAAGGCGTACGGCTTGGGATTGGGACAGATTTATCTGAATCTGAAAGGTCGCGAGCAGTCCGGCATCGTCAACGCCGGCGCGGACGCCGAGCGCGTGGCGCGGCAAATCCAAGAGGGCCTGAAGAACTATCGCGATCCGGAGACCAATGAGCCGGTGCTCGAGGACGTCTTTCTGCGGGACGCGATTTTTCATGGCCCGCAGGCGCCGCAAGCATCCGAATTACAACTGAACTTCTATCCGCAGTATCGGACTTCCTGGCAGAGCACGCTGGGCGGGATTCCAGCCGGTGTGATCAGCGCCAATTTGAAGAAATGGAGCGGCGACCATTGTTCTTCCGATCCCGCCGACACCGCGGGCATCTTTCTCTCCAACCGGCGGCTTCCTGCCGACGCCAATCCGCGGATCACCGACATCGCGCCCACGGCCCTGGCCCTGCTGCACGTCGCCCGGGCGGTCGAAATGGATGGCCGAGATCTCCACCTGATCCCGTGATCGAAAACCAAGCAGACGCGACGGTAGCGGCGAAACTGGAAGATGCGCGCCGCGCCTCTCCCGTGATCGGGGAACTGGTCGCTTGCGCCGATGCGATTCCGGCGCGCCTGTTGGTGGACACCGAGGCCGCGGCGCTGGAGTTTGTCGATCCGCAACAATCGCGTCTTCGCATGCGCGTGGTCCTGCAGGAGAGCGAAAGCGTGCTGCTGTTTTTCTACAAGAAGAGCGTGCTGCCGTACAGCCGCGACCGCTTCAGCTACGGCGGAGTCATGTTCGGCGCCCGGACGTTTTCGCAGAGCGATTTCCGGGAATGCGTGGAATTCTTGCATTGCGGATTTCGTCCCGACCAGCGACCGGCCAAGCTGAAGCGCGCTTTCAAATACACCATCGAGGAATAAGCGAGTGAACCGATACTGGCGCCTGGCACGCCCTTTTACGCTGCTCCCGCCCATGATCGGCATCGTTTCCGGATCGGCCGTAGCTTACGGAGCCACGGGAGCGCCGTGGAGATGGCGCGCCGCGATCGTTGCCGCGGTTGCCGCGGCGGTTCTCAACGCCGGCTCCAACGCCATCAATCAGATTTTCGACCTGGCGCTCGACCGGATCAACAAGCCGCATCGTGTGTTGCCCAGCGGCGAGTTGTCCATCGGCCAAGCGGCGGTGTTTGCAGGTTTCTGTTACGGAGTCTCGCTGTTGCTGGCCGCGACGGTGAACCTCGAGACGTTAGTCATCTTCGCGGCTGCAGCCCTCGGCACGTGGCTTTACTCCGGACCGCCGTTACGTCTGCGCAACCATTATTTCTGGTCCAACTTCACGATCGCTTTTTTCCGCGGCGCATTGCTGAAGGTAGCCGGCTGGGCGGTTTGTGCGACGGTGCTCGCCAGCGACGAACCGTGGTACATCGGCGGTATCTTTTTCTTTTTTCTCCTGGGCGCTGCCGGCACCAAGGACTTTGCCGACATGGTAGGCGACCGGGCCGGCGGTTCCTTCACGCTGCCCGTGGTGCTGGGGCCGGTGCGCGCGGCGTGGATCATCGCCCCGACATTGTTTCTTCCCTGGTTGCTGATACCTCTGGGCTCGTGGCTCGGCGTTCTGCACGGCAACCCGCATCTGCTGGCATCGCTGGGCGCGGTGCTGGTGCTGTGGGGACTCTATACGGCGTGGCGGATCACCCGTAACCCGCAATCGCTGGTCAGCCAGGGAGAGAACCATCCCGCGTGGCGGCACATGTATTGGATGCTGATGGCCGGCCACCTGGGCCTGGCGGCGGCCTACCTGGCGCGTTAAAGAAAACTGTAAACCTCTCTGCGGTTTCCATCGATCACGTGATATATGATATATTAGCTTTCGCGCTCCCAGCAGGCCGGAGCCGCCAAGCTATGGGAGGTTCGATACCAGTGGGAGGAGATCATGCAGAGCTTTCTCGTGCATAGCAGCAAAGACAACGTCGGCGTCGCCGTCGTGGACATCAAGGCCAGTCAGAACGTCGAGGGCAAAGCGTTGGACGATGGTCACTCGCTTCAGGTCACCGCGCTACAAGACGTGCCGCTCGGCCACAAGATCGCGCTCCGGGACATCAAGGCCGGCGACACGGTCGCTGAAATACGGCCAGGATATCGGCCGCGCCGTCGCCGACATCGGCAAAGGACGCCACGTCCATGTCCACAACCTGAAAACCAAGAGGTGGTGACCATGGAACCAATCCCGCACTTCATGGGCTTTCGCCGCGAAAATGGCCGCGTCGGCATCCGCAACCATGTCGTGATCCTGCCGCTCGACGATATTTCCAACGCCGCCGCCGAGGCCGTCGGCGCAACAACATCAAGGGCTCCCTGGCGCTGCCGCACGCCTATGGCCGGCTGCAGTTCGGCGAGGACCTGGACCTGCACTTCCGCACGCTGATCGGCACCGGCGCAATCCCAACGTCGCCGCCTGCGTCGTCATCGGCATCGAGCCGGCTGGACCGGCCGGGTCGTGGACGGCATCGCCAAGACGGGCAAGCCGGTCGCCGGTTTCGCGATCGAGGGCCATGGCGATCATCGACACCATCGCCAGCGCCTCGCGCAAGGCGCAAGGAATTCGTGCAGTCGGCGTCGGAGAAGCAGCGCGAGGACTGCGCCATCGAGGATCTGTTCGTCTCGGCCAAATGCGGCGAGAGCGACACCACCTCGGGACTGGCCTCCTGCCCGACGGTCGGCAACGTGATCGACAAGTTCGTACGCCATGGGCGCCACCACTTGCTTCGGCGAAACCTCGGAGACTCACCGGCGGCGAAGCAATTGTGCGCCAGCCGCGGCCGCGACGCCGGAAGCCGCCGAGCAAGTTCATGAGCGTCTTCATCGCCTATCAGAGACTTGATCGATCGCCACAAGACGAACGACCTCTCCGAATCGCAGCCGACCAAGGGCAACATCGCCGGCGGTCTCACCACCATCGAGGAGAAGGCCCTGGGCAACTCGCAGAAGATCGGCAAGCGCGCGAAATTCATCGACGTGCTGGAGCCGGCCGAGGCGCCGGGCAAGGGCGCCGGGCTCTGTGGTTCATGGACACCTCCTCGGCGGCGGCGGAATGCGTGCACCTTGCAGGCCGCGGCGGGGTTTGTCGTGCACTTCTTCCCGACCGGCCAGGGCAACGTGATCGGCAACCCGATCGATGCCGGTGATCAAGCTCTCCGCCAATCCCATTACCGCTCCACGATGAGCGAGCACATCGATCTGGACGTCTCCGGCATCTTGAAAGGGGAGACCACCATTGACCAGGCCGGCGATCAGTGTCTAGAATTGATGCGGCGCGTGGCCAATGGCCGCTGGACCGGCTCGGAAACCCTCGGCCACCGCGAGTTTGTGCTCACGAAGTTGTATCGGAGCGCCTAAGATGGTCATCGATTTTCACGCGCACTACCCGCGTCAGGAGGGTTTTCTGCCGCGGCTGGTTGAAACGCTGCCTCGCGCTGGAATCGACCGCATCGTTTTGTGCTCGGCCGGCCCGGAGTTCGGGCACGTCTCCAACAATGAAGTCCGCGAAGCGTTCGAGCGCTACCCGGAGTGCATCAGCGGGTTGGCGCTGGTGCGCTTGGGCATTGATCCGCCCGAGTTGGTGGACGAAGCCGTGCGCCAGGGATTCCTGGGCATCAAGACCACCAATCCCACCGCCTCTTACGACGATCCGTCTTTTTACAAATACTATGAGCGAATCGAAAAGCATCGCTTGGCGGTGCTCTTTCATACCGGGATCGTGATGCGCACGGCGCCGACCGAACATGGAATTAGTTCCGAACGTATGCGCCCGGGACGGCTGGACGCCGTGGCGCGCGCCTTTCCGGAAATGAATATCGTTGCGGCTCATCTCGGAGTGCCCTGGCACGAAGAAGCATCCATGCTGGCGCGCATCCACCCGAATCTCTACGTGGATCTGACGGGCGCCTGGTGGGGCGGATGGCGAGTCAACAAGAACGCGGATTTTTATCGCTATCATTTCTTCTGGCCGGGAGCCTGGGACAAGGTGCTGTTCGGAACGGACATCTTGAAGGTAGAGGAACTCGAACCTTCCAAGCAATTCCACGACAAGATTTTCGAACCTCTTGGACTGGATCGCGCCACCATGGACAGAATCTACGGGGGTACCGCCGCGCGCCTCCTACACTTGGATGGTTAATGAGATTGTTGAGAAGCGCGCGGGCTTCGCAACATCAAAATGGGGAATTCCACGGAAGCCGCCAGCCAGTTCCGGCGGGCCCTGGCTCTCGATCCCCGCAACCGGGAAGCACAGGAAGGCCTGCGGCATTTGCCGCCATCGCGATAGAGCCGCGCTAGCTGGCGTGCAGAGGTGCGCGCGGAGACGAGGCCAAGGTTGTCGCTGCCGACGCCTCCGATTCCTCGTCCCGCTTCTCCATGTCGCGAATCAGCCGGCTGCGGATCATGCGGATGTGTTCCGTCATGAGCGTGGCGGCGTGTGCCCGCCCGCCCATCTTCAGGGCTTCCAGGATCGCGCGATGCTGCTGTACGGCCACACTGCTGGAGAGTTGAAACGTGCGATGCCGCAGGATGATCATCTGGTGCTGCATCGCGTGCAACGCCCGGCGCAAGCGCGCGTTGCTGTTGGCCTCGGCCAGGAGAATGTGAAAGCGCGCGTCTGCATGGATGTAGTTCGTCTTATCGTGCTTCCGCAGATGCTTCTCGGCCTCGGAAACCGCGTGCTCCAGGCGCTCCAGGAGTTTGGCATCGAGTTGAATGTTGTGTACGACGGCCGGTTCCAGCAACTCGCGCAGGTCGTAGATTTCCTCCACGTCGCGGCGAGTCAGGTCCACCACGAACGCGCCGCGGCGGGGTTGGATCGTGATCAGTCCTTCCGATTCCAGGCGATTGAATGCCTCCCGGATCGGTGACTTGCTGATGCCGAAGCGGCGGGCAAATAACTCTTCGGTGAGGCGCTGCCCACTGTCGATTTTCCCATCCAGGATTTCGTTGCGGATGAGTTTGCAAGCGCGTTCCGTAAGACTGCCAATGTCTTTTATTTTCACCAGGTCTCCTTGTTCGACAGGCCGTCCCCCGCAGGCGCGGTTATGGGTTCAAGTGCAGGAGCCGGGCGGCCGTTCCTCCATAGATCTTGTCCATCGTCGCTTTCGGCAAATCCAAGCCATCAAAAATCCGGTCATGAACATTCCGGCCGGATTGCAGTTCTTCCACCTTGAGAATATCGGTGCCGAATACAACCTTGTCCCACGCGTCCGGCCAGAAAAAATGGTAACGGTAGAAATCGGCGGTCTTGTTGAGGCGCCATCCGCCGGAGGTTGCACCGGTCAGATCGACGTAGAAATTGGGATGAAAACGGGCCAGGGAAGAAGCCTCTTCGATGCCAGGGTACTCCCAAATGCGCGGCCACAATGTTCATTCCCGGAAAGGATCGAGCCACGGCGTCCAAACGCACCGGAGTCATGTGCATGGAATTGATCCGCAGCTCGCGATCCATGGGAGAGCGCGCCACGATGCCGGTGTGGAACAACACCGCCAGTCGATGGGCTTCCATTCGTTCGTAATAGGGGAAAAACGCGGGGTCGTCGTAGGGTGCCGGAGGATTGATGATCTTGATGCCGTGAAATCCCTGGCGAACGGCTTCGTCCACCCATTCCGGCGGATCGATTCCCAAGCGGACGAATGCCAGTCCGATGATTTGGTCGGGATGTTTCTCGAAAGCTCTGCGCACGTCTTCGTTGCTGGCCATGCCATATTGTTCGCCGGCCGTGCAAAGGCAGATGCGGTCGATTCCCACGCGCGGCAGGGCCTCCAACAAGCGCGGGACAAAGTCCGGCTGCTTGGCATAGTGAGCGTGGAAATCAATTACTTGAGGCAAATCCCGGCCTCTTTCATCCGCTCCAACGGCGGACGAGAGCCGATGGGGTCAGGCGTCTCGCGCACCCCTAGGCGGCGGCTCATCGCAGCAAAGTTGCAAAGCAACCCCATGACTCGCGCTAGAATATCATATACCACTCCAAATTCAAGGCCCTAGTCCCGGGATACCCGAGAGGCCCGTCCGCCGGCCGGGCCTCGACGGGAATATGATATCTAATATGTCAGAGCGGGTGGCGGATGTATAATCCGCCTATGGTCCTTTCCGACATCTTAAGCCTGCCGGTGGCGGAGCTTCAGCGCCAGGCGCGCATGGGCATGCGTCTGTTCCCGGACGTTCCTTCGATGCTCGAATCCTTCGCTGATTTCATGTTGGACGAGTTGCGGCAAAACAATGCGCGCGGCCAACCCACCCGCCTGGATCCTGCCGGTGGGTCCGATCCGGCAGTATTGGCGCGTGGTGGAGCGTTCCAACCGCGAGGGCTTGAGCTGGAAAAACGTCTTCGTATTTCAAATGGACGAATTCCTGGACTGGCAGGGCCGCCCGATCTCCCTGCAACATCCCTTGAGTTTCCAAGGCTTCATGCGCCGCAATCTGTTCGATAAGCTTGATCCCGAGATCCGGCCGCATCCGGAGAATTTGTATTTCCCCGATCCCTTCAATCCCGACGCGATCAGCCGCGCGATCGTGGCGGCCGGGGGAGTGGACACCTGTTTTGGCGGCATCGGCTATCACGGACACGTGGCGTTCAACGAGCCGGTGATCTCGCGCTGGCATAAGATTTCGGCGGAACAGATGCGGGAATCGCTGACCCGCGTGCTGGCTCTGGGGGACGATTCGATCGTGGTACAGAGCATTCTCTCCGCGGGCGGCAGTTGCGATCTGGTACCGCCGATGGCCGTGACGCTGGGCATGAGGGATATCCGGGCCTCGCGCAAGATTCGCTTATACCTGTCGGGAGGCGCGCGGCACAGCGCTGTTTTTCGCATTGCCTTACTGGCTGAGCCGACCGCCGACTACCCGGCGACGGTGCTACAAGGCCATCCCGATTGCATCGTTCACACCGACGAAGCAACCGCGCAACCCGTGCAGCCGTCGCTGGCCTGGGGAGTCCCGCCAGGTTGATGGGCGGGGCCGCGGAAGATTATTTGTACTGCACGCCGTCCTTCACCACGTGGGCGACGTCTTGAAGGAGATTGATGTCCGCCAGCACGTCGCCTTTCACGATGATCACGTCGGCGTGATATCCGGGAAGCAGCGCCCCGACGTCGGGAGCCAGCAGATGGCCGGGCCGCGAGGTTGCCGCGGTGATCGCTTCCAGCGGCGTCATTCCGAAACTCACCAGGTTTTTCAACTCGTACCAAGTGGAAGATCCCTGCATCAACTCGGGCTCGCCGCTGTCTGTGCCTACCACGATGCAGGCTCCGCCTTTCACAAACGGTTCAAGCTTCTGACGCTGGTTCTTCATCCACCGGCGTTCGTGGTCGGCGTTCGGCAAATGCAGGTAGTCGGCCAGGGACTCGCGCAGGGACGTGTAAAGATCGGCAGGCAGCGCGGCGGCGGCGATGGCGTCATTCAGGCGGGCAGGGAATCGCTCCGTTTCCTCGAAGATGGTTCGCCGCGCGCTGGTCGGGTCGATGCAGGTATCGGTGCCGATCACTTTCTGAATCGCTTCGTCGCTGTAGGAATAAGCATTGCCCAAGCCGGGATGTTCCAGAGTCCGGAAGTGGTACTTGATGGCGCGCAGCATCTCGGCGTCGGAACCATAGCCGTGTCCGGCCACCGGCTTGTGTGCGCGAGCGGCCTCCTGCGTGATCGCGGTGAGTTCCTCATCGGAAAAACCGGCTTGATCGTGAACCTTGATCCAATCCACGCCCGCCGCCACCAGTTGACGCACTTTTTCGCGCGCGTCGTCCGGGCCGTTGACGTTCCAACTCCAGCCTATCAGAGTTTCGTTGGGATGCCTTTGCAGCAGCGGTCCGGCGACAAAGAGCCGGGCGCCCACCAACTCGCCATGGTTGATGCGGTCCCGCACTTTCACGATTTCCAGCGGCGAACCAACATCGCGAACCGTGGTAATGCCGTTCATTAAATGCTGGCGCGCGCCGGCCGGCATGATTTCGCGTTCTTCGCGCGCCAGGTGTTGGCTTACGAAATGGTCCTCGTCGGCATGGCCGATCAGGCACAAGTGGACGTGCATGTCGATCAGCCCCGGCATCACGGTCGAGCCGTCCGCGCGTACGATCTTGACACCCGCGGGAATCTTGAGCGCAGCGGCGCTGCCCACCGCCGCAATGCGATCACCGGCGATCAGGACCACGCCGTCTCGAATGGGTCCCGCTCCGGTTCCGTTGACCACGTCTCCACCGACAATTGCCATGGTGATGGCCCCAGTTTGCGGCAGCGCCGGCGCCGGCGCCGGCTGGCTCTCCAGCGCGCAGCAAAGTAACAGCACGGCAACAGGGACGAGAGAGCGTCTTCTGATTGGCATTGTTTTGCCTCGATGGCTTGATCCTATACCGAGGTGATCTGTTTCAGGTAGTCCCGGCACTGCTTGAGCAAGGCTTCAGGATCTTCCGCGGCTTTGGGATAATTTTCTTCCCGCTCCACCACCAGCCAGCCGGACCAATCGCTGTCCAGCAGCGGAGCGACCACGGCCTTCAAGTCAAGCTTTCCGGCTCCGAGATCGGTGGGAACCGTCTTGCCCGCCGTGTTCTGCTCGACATCCTTGATGTGGTAGACGGCGATCCGGCGGAAGTTTTCCTTGGAGAACTCCGCCGGGTTGGGACCTGTCGGGTAGGCGTTGCCGACATCGTAGTTGATCCACACCAGCTTGGGATCGGTTTCCTTCAGCAGCAAACTCATCTGCGAGGGTTCGTCCAGGAATTCCTGAATGTGATTGTGATAGCAGAAACGCAGGCCTTCCTCATGGCACAAGCGGCCGACCGCGTTCAGGCCCTCGTTGACGATATGAAATTTGTTGACATCCGGCTTGTCGCCGCTGAGACGCGGCACCTTGCTGCCGCTCAGGATCAAATGCGTCGCGCCCATTTCCTTGCTGTACTTGGCGATGCGCCGCAGATTGTCGAGTTCAGCCGGAGTTTTCTCGCGATCCCACAGTTTGCCGCTGGTATGCGGCGACAGCAGGGCAACGTGGTGCGACTCAAACGCTTTCCGGCATTCCGCGGCCCGGCCGGCCAGAGGGTCCAGGCTCATGTAATTCGTCTCGAAGCCTTGATACCCGATCCGATGCAGGATGTCCAGGACTTGCATAAGACGGTCGTAGTCCTTGATGGGAACGCCGAACGTGTTGGTCTGCGTGCCGATGCGGATTCGCTTGGAACGGGCAGCCGCCATCCAGGCGAGGTTCGCCTCCCGATTCGGCGCGGCGAAAACATTCTGCCCTAATAGCCCGGCGCCCAACAGAACCGAACAACTTTCGAGAAAACCTCGGCGATCCATCATTATGTTTTACCTCTTTTTCCCGGCCGCGCTCTGGCCGTTAGGTAAGAGGCGGCCGTCGATCTTCTAGAAATGCATCTGCAACGCCAACGGCATCGCTTTCTGGACGGAGAACATCTTGATGACGTTTGGGCTGCCGGCGACGCGGTGGCGCCCAGACCTCACCTTCCGCAGAATACGCAGGAGGCGCCGCTCTTGTCAAGCGATATCTGATATCTGATATTTTACATCTATTTTACATCGGTGGCCCGTGACCTCCTGGTCGGACGCTGCTCGTCCAACTATTTCAGGTACTTATCGAACCACTCGATGGTGCGGCGCGTACGATCCCGAGAATTCTCGGGCTTTCTGAATCCGTGCCCTTCATCGGGATAGATGACCAACTCGGTGGGCACGCCCAGCGTCTTCAAGGCGCGCCAGAATTCGATGGACTGCGTAAGCGGGACATTCTTCGTCTTCCGCGCCCACCACCAGCAGCGTGGGGGTCTTGACGTTCTTGATGTAGGTCATCGGCGCGCTCTTGTTATAGAAGGCTGGATCGTCGTAAATCGATACCTTGAAATACGGGATCACCCAGTTGGCGATGTCGGCTTCACCCACGTAACTGAGCCAATCGGAGATTCCGGCGCTAGGCACCGCGGCGTGGAACAAATTGGTCTGGGTCACGGCCCACATGGCCATGTAGCCGCCGTGGCTATCCGGTGATGCCGATCCGGTTGCGGTTGACCGGGAACGTTTGGAGAACCTTTTCCACTCCCGCGATGATGTCGCGATAGTCCGCAAAGCCGATCTGCCGTTCGTCGGCGCGAATAAACTCCTCTCCGAAACCGGCGCTGCCTCGGAAATTGGGACAAAGAGTAAAATACCCGGCCGTCGCGTAAGCCTGACCGCAACCTGCGGAAATCATTCCGGAGGGTCCCCCGTGTATGTACACGACCATTGGGTACTTACTTTTCGGATCAGATGTCGCCGTAATTGCCGATCAGATCCCCTGCCATCAGGCCGCCGAGGAAGGCGATTTGTTTTCCGTCCGGCGACCATTGCGGATCTTTGATCTGCATATCGGGCTTGGCAAGAAGCGTCAACTTTCCGGACGCCACTTCGATGGTGTCGAGTTGCGGGAAAAACCAATTGGTGTCCCCCTCGCCTTCACAGGGGTTAACCACCACTCGCTTGCTGTCCGGCGCCCAATCGTACTCCCAAATGTAGAGAATGCCCGGAGAGACCACCCGCATCTGGCCGGTGTCGGGATCGACCAGTGCGAAACGCTGCTCGAAGGTCTGCTCGTCAACCACGCCTGTGAATCGGTAGATCGGCACCGTGGAATCGGGCTCTCGCGGGGGATTATCCACAAACAGGACGCCAACCTGTTTGCCGTCCGGCGACCATTGGGGCGTCATCAAGTAGCCGCGAATATTGGTTAACTGGCGGACTGGACCTCCGGACGCATTTACGACGTAGAGTTGCTCCCGCGGCCGCACCTTTTTCGCTTCCTCGCCTTCGCGCGCTCCGGCGACAAAAGCCAAGCGGCTGCTGTCCGGCGACCAGGCGATTTCCGTTCCTTGTGCCACCCTGCGTGGCGCGCTATCCGGCGCGGTCAAGTCGAGAACCACGATGTCCGGGGCGGAGACCCAAGCGACGCGTCGTCCATCGGGAGAGATCAGCACATGGCGAAACGAACGCGGGGCGTCGGCGCGAACTTGATTCGCTTGTTCGGCCGATGCCCAGCGCTCCGCGCATCCGGACTCCACCGCGGCAAACGTTTCGGTGAACACGGCGTATGCGCCATTCGGGAAATTGATCATTACGCGGAGATTCTCGTTTACGTCAAGGGTGAAGGGCGCGGCTGGATCCGGCGGTTGCCGCGGGCATAAACCGAGGACGGCTGCCCGATGTCTTCCATGTACCAGCCGATCAGATCGAAGTAATGGATGGGTTCCTCCAGGATCCAGGTTCCCACCCGTTGCGGGTCGAATCGCCAACCTTGCGAGCCACCCCAGGAGGGCCGCCGCCAGATGTCACCAGCAAATAGCGAGGCTCTCCTACGGCGCCGGACTGAAGGATCTCCTTCATCCGCCGGTAGAGCGGCGAATAACGCAGTTCGTGCCCAACCAGCAGGTGACGTTTCGTCCAGTTCCGGCGCCGTTCCGTTCTGTCTCTTCAAGTTTCCTTACACTCCCGTGATCTGTTTCAAATAAGCCCGGCACTGTTTCTGCACTTCGGCGGGATCGGCGGCGGAGCCGCGAGGCAACTCGCGTTCTGCAATCAGCCATCCTTCCCAATTGCTGTTCAGCAGCGGTGCAACGACGGCAGGTAAGTCGATCTTTCCCGCGCCGAAATCGCTCAAGACCTTGCGACCATTCGAAATCGAGGCCACATCCTTCATGTGATAAATCGCGATCCGCCGGAAATGCCGCGCCGAAAACTCGCCAGCCGGCGGCCCGTCGCCAAAGTGGTTGCCCATGTCGTAGTTGAACCACACCAGTTTGGGATCGGTATCGCGAAACAGCGTGTTCATCTCGAAGCCGTCGTCGAGAAACTCAGCCGATTCGTTGTGGTAACAGAGCTTCAGCCCCTCCCGCCGGCAGATCTCGCCCAGGCGATTCAAAGAATCAACCTTGACCCGGAGCGCAGCAGGATCCGCATGCCCATCCACGCGCGGCAGCGCGCTGGGGCTTACGATCAAGTGAAGGGCGCCCATCTCCGCGGTGCAGTGCGCCACGCGGCCCAGTTTCTCCAGTTCCGCGAAGGCTGTTCCTGGATCGTGGAGACATCCGGCGTTGTGGGCGGCGACGAAGCGCATTCCTCGCGACTCGAAATCCTTGCGGCATTGCGCGGCGCGATCCGCGACCGCGTCCAGGTTCGAGACGCTGGTTTCAAAGCCGGCATAGCCGATGCCGTGCAAGGTCTCGACGATCTCCAGCAGTTGATCGTAGCCGCGAAACGGGAAGGGCCACGTGTTGGTCTGCGCGCCGATGTGTAAACGGCGCGTACGATCCCTGGAACTCCCCACCACCCGGAGAGGAATCGCAGCGGCGGTCAAGAGAGCGGCGTGGCGGAGAAAACGGCGGCGGCTATCCATGGCGATTGCATGATATCTGATATATCATGCAATCGGCAACTCGATTGAGGAGGTGCTCTCATGAAGCCGTTCAACTTCGCTATCGTCCTACTGTCGCTCGTCTCGCGATGGGCCGCTCCGGCGTCCGCCCAGAGCGGCGAAATCCGCGTCGGAATCGTGGGTCCACCGGGCACGCCTCGATCTTCACACAACTGCTGAACGATCCGCAGAGTCCGCAGCACGTCCCCGGCGTGCGGGTGGTGGCGGGCTAACGGCCGGATCGGCGTGGTGCGCGGCATTCGAACCGGCACGCGCGCTTACGGCGCGCTGGTCTTCGGCGCCAAGTCCGACGATTACGCGGCGACTGGCCTGGGCTCACTGAACTATCCACTGTTGCTGGCGGAAGTGGTGAAGTTCTTCCAGACTCGCGTTCCACCGGTATCCAATGCCGAGACGTTGGAGATCATGGCTTTCATGGAAGCGGCCGAGTTGAGCCGCAAAGCCGGCGGCGCGCCGGTGAAACTGCGCGATCTGGAATAAGCCGCGCCGGTTGATTTGCGCAGCTGGCTATACTGGATGCGAGTCCCTTCGATAACGCTGCCCTGCCGCCATCCCGCCGGTCCCATCGCCATGCTGCGTGAATCCGCCTTCAAGATGGATCACAGGTCGCGGCCGCCACGTCATAAACATTCGCCGTGACCTAGGTGTTCAATTCTCCCCGGCGAACCAGATCGGCCAGGTGTTCCGCGTTGCGCATGGACATCGCCAAGATGGTCAAGGTGGGATCCCCGGTCGCGCACGTCAGGTGCAGTGCGCCGTCGCCGATGAACAGATTCTTCACTTCGTAACATTGACCCCACCGGTTGGTGACAAACTTCTTCGGATCATTACCCATGCGGCAGGTGCCTTGTTCGTGGATCGAGCCTCCGGGAATGGATGGCGATGCCGACCAGCCCGTCACCTTTCCGCCGGCCGCTTCAATCAGCTTGATTCCCCAGGCGGTGATGTCCTCGATCATCTTTTGTTCGTTGTCACCGAAGGTCAGTTGGATGCGCACCGCGGGGATGCCCCAAACGTCTTTGACGTCCGGATCGATCTCGACAAAGTTATTCGGATTATGAATCCCTTCGCCCTGGCCGGCCACGCTGCAACCGGTGCCGTACCAGCGGCGCACATCGCGCTTGAAGTCCTCGCCGAAGAGATAACCGCCGACGCTTCCGCCCGCGCCGCTCCCAAAGCCGCCATGGAGCGTCAGCGCGTGGCGGCGGATATAGTCCTTGCTCCGGCTGCTGGCATCGACGTTGGTGAATGGCGCGAGCATCAGCGACGATCCGCCCCAAGCATCATCGTTGGTCACCGGGCGGCTTTGGTAGTCGTCGAATCTTCCATTCACGCTGGCGGTGATGTTCTCCACCAGATTGCGCCCCACCTGGCCGCTGGAATTGGCCAGACCATCCGGGAACCGGCTGGACTTGGAATTGAGCAGCAGCCGCGCCGTTTCAATCGCGCTGGCTGCCAGGACAACAACCTTGCCGTACGCCTCGCCTTCTTGGAATGTGTAGCGATCCACGAATGACACGCCGCGTGCCAGGCCGTCGTTGCCGGTCAAGACGCTTCTCACGATCGTGTTCATGCGAATGGTCAGCCGGCCCGTGGCCAGGGCCGGCGGGAGCAGAACGCCGACGGTGGTGAACTTCGATCCGCTGTCGCAGCCCGTATTGCAAGGGCCGCAGTAATGGCAGGCCGGCCGCCCGCGATGGTCGCGCGTGATGGCCGCTTTGGGAGACATGAAGGTGAAGAAGCCGAATTTCTTGGCCGCCGCGGCGGCCAGGCGGACCTCGGCGCATCGCGGGCCAATCGGTGGAAGCCACGATCCGGTGGGACAATGTTCGCTGCGCGAGTCGGGACCGCCCGAAACGCCGATCAGCTCTTCGGTCTTGGTATACCACGCCGCCATTTCGGCGTAATCGACGGGCCAATCGACGTCGAAGCCGTCGTAGGTGGCAGGTTTGAACTCTCGCGGTCCCCAACGGGCCGCGCCGGCGTCCCAGCAGTTCGTCTTGCCGCCCAGCGCGCGAACTCGCACCCAGCGGTAGGGCTTGTTTTCCGGAAACGTGTATTTCCAGTCGCGCCGCTTGGCCCAAAAGTGATCGTTGAAATAGTTATTGTGCGCGCTGCCGTCGAAGGACGTAGTGACGGTACGGTCTCCTTGTCCAACGGTGTGCTGCTTGGTGTCGAGGCGGACTGTATACTCCGGGTCTCCCACGTAGGCGTTGCGCTGCGGCAACTCCCAGGTCCACTGGTGATGGCGGATGTCGTGGTCCAAGTTGTGCCCGCCGGCGTCGAGAAGCAAGACCTTGGCTCCGGATTCGGTCAATACCTTGGCGTACATGCCGCCTCCGGCGCCCGATCCTACGATGATCACGTCATAGATGTCCGGCATAAATTCTCCTGCGAAAGGCTAGGATATCAGACTCGTTATGCTGTTCAAGGGAGCGACCGCAATAGGATCACCGCGGCTTCGCGGACGTCTTGCTCCATTTGCGGCGTGGTTTTTAGAGTTCCGTAGAATCGCCAGGCGTTGTCGATTTCGTAGCCGCCCTTGGGGAATTCATCCGCATGGGGCAAGTAGCCGACCGAAGTATCGTTGGCATACGCGCCCACGATGAGCTTCCTTTGCGGAAACTCTCTACGGATCAGCAGGCTCGTCAGATGCAGGATTTCCCCTGGCAAGAACGCGAACGAGAGATCGCCGATGGAAAAAACCCGCACAATGGTGTCGCGGCTCTGGTGGATATCGCCCCCATCTTCGAGATAGCGCAGGTAGCGCTCCGCCCAGGAGTGGAAGTAATCCGGTACGCCCTCAAAATTCTTGGGATAGTTGGCCCGGAACTCATCGACGCGCCACGGCGCCACAAACGTCACGACGACGCGCTTCGACGCGTAGGAGATTGTGGGATCCGCCAACGGTTTCGCTGCTGCCAAAGCCCGCTCCGCCTCGCCGGCCATTCTCTTTCCGAAGTCGTCTTTCTCCTTGGGGCCGCCAACCACCTTCGGAATCACATCGCCGGCGCAGCCCTGCGAATACATCACTGGACAATGCAGCGACGCGCCCAATTCCCGGTACAAGACGCCGGGAAAATCCGCGGAAATCGATGTCTTATCCGGCATCATCACCGGATGCGCGGCATAGTTCACCAGCACGCCCAGATTCTTCCCTTCCGGAGAGCGGGCCAATAGCACGCTCATCTTGGGATCGATGGGGCCGGAGGGCTGATCCCAGCTTTGGTGGCGTTGCTCCGTTCGCCGATTCAAGCCCAGGAAAGAATCTACTTGGCCGAATTCGAACGATGCGGCAGTCAGATTCTTTTGGGCTGCATGCGCCAAGGCCACGAGTTTGTCCTCCAGGAAAAGCTTGAAGCGTTGGTCCGCGGGAAGTTCTGGAATATCCAGCAGGGCCGGCGCGTAGTGGTCGTGCGTAACCTGAATGTTGACGGCGTCTTCGTCGATGCCCATTTCCTCGTGCAGACGGCGGGCGATGCGACGCGTGGTGATAAAGCCGATGGCGCCGACGTCGGCGGTCAACAGCAGGAAGCGCTTGCCGGAATCGAACAGGAAGGCTTTGGCCGACAGCTCGTCCAGGACTCGCTGGCTGAAGAACGTGTAACCATAGCCCCAGAGCGGTGTGGACCAACTGGGCGTAATGGTCGTTTCCGCCACGCCGAGTTTGCAGACGTTGCCGGCAGGCCAAGTCCGGCGCGGCGTCAACAGTGCGGCTGCGCCGAACTGCAGGACGCCGCGCCGGGTGAGGAGGCACCCGTTTGAGGTTACGAGATCATCCATGATGTGATATATAAGATATCATGATTGTCCTGCGGCGCCCTACCTGGATTCTCCTGTTCGCGTTCTGCGTGGTCCCCATTTTGCGCGGCCAACTTCGCGCCGGTGTGGCGCGCGCCGATATCACGCCGCCCGTGGGACAGTACGACGTCCTGGCCAGCGGCAAGCAGGCCACCGCGGTGCGCGATCCGTTGTATGCCAAGGTCATTCTCTTCGAGACCGACGAAGCTCGCGTGGCCGTCGTGTCCCTGGATCTCGACGCGTCCTTTCCGCCGGAGTTGTTCGATTACTACAGGCGGCGCTTGAAACAGGAAGCCAATATCGATTACGTGGCGCTGACCGCTTCGCACACGCATAGTTCCATCGATCTGGAAACCAACGCCGGAGAGATGCTGAAATGGCCGTGGACTTTTCCGGCCATGGACAAGATCTACTTCGCGATTCTGCAAGCCCATCGCGATGCCGTGCCGGTGCGCATCCGCGTCGGCTATGGCTCCTCCAACATCGGCACGAACCGCCGCTTGGTGAAGCCCGGGGGCGTCGAGACGTTGGGGCGCGGCTCTCCCAACAAACCGGATGTCCAGCCGAGCGACCATCGTGTGGGAGTGCTGCGCGTCGATCGCTTGGACGGATCGGCGCTCGCGGTCGTGGTGCACTACGCCTGCCATCCCGTAGCCCTGATGGCCGACGATTCCGTGAGTTTCTCGGCGGATTACGTGGGAGAAATGGAGAACGAAGTGGCCCGGCGCGTCCTGGGCGCGCCCGAGGTGCTGTTCTGGCAGGGCGCATCCGGCGACATCAATCTGCGCGACAGCATCACCGGATCCGGTGAGCCGGAGGTGAAACGTTACGGGCACGAACTTGCCGACGCCGTGGTCACCGCCCGAAATGCCGCTTCCGACGTGGTGGACGACACGGTATCCTATCGCACCGCGAGTTTGGATATGCCGAGTCGTTGGTCGCCTGAGGCGGTGGCGGAAGCCGGCCGGGGAGCGCGCAGCATCGACCGTTGGCTGGTGTTGAACTATCACCCGGTCTATGTGGCGCCCCTCGGCACGGTGCTGCTGGGCAAACAGGTCGCGCTTGCGCTTCTGCCCGGCGAGCCGTTCATCGATTTTCAGTTTCGCATCGACGCCGCGTCACCGGTGAAAAACACCTGGATTGTCGGATACTGCGAGCGAACAATTGGGTACGTGCCAACCATCCGCGCGGCGGCCGAAGGCGGTTACGGAGGAGACGGACCGGAAACTCTGACGCAGGTTGGCTCGGGGGATCGAATGGTGGATTGGGCCACGATCCAACTCTACGATCAACTCGGCTTGTTCCATGCATTGCCCTCCGGCGTTCCCGGCAAGCGATCCCGTCCGGCGCCGAAATAATCGGACCGACCCGCTCGTGTAGGGCGCCATGCAGAATGCAGATGATTCCGGGCTCCGCTCGTTTGACCGAGAGTTTTTCAGCCCCCAGGGCGGCAGACCCTTAGCCCCTGGCGAGGCGTGGTCCAGCCGAGCCTGGGGACCAAGTTGGAAAGGAAACCGGAGCCTGCAGCGCAGGCGGCAGAAATGCGCGGAAGGCCTCTGTCGCCTGCCTCCGCAGGCTTCTGTCTTTCGTACTGATACCCCAGGCTCGGCTGAAATACGCTTCGCCTGGGGCTATCACTCTTTCGCCTGCCTTCGCAGGCTAGAGCCTCCTACTCCAAATCGCGTCTTGGACGGGCCCCATGAATCGTGGGTAGTGGGTCAGTTTGAACTACACCTCGCCTTGCGGCTCTGCCGCTCCTTTGTGCGGAAAGGCTCTGCCTTTCCGAAACAACCCTCTTCCTTCGCAAGGCTGCGCCTTGCGGGCGAGGTGCAGCCTCGCCAAATAACAGCAGGTCCGGAAAGGCAGAGCCTTTCCGCACAAAGGAGCGGCGGAGCTACGCGGATTTCAAACTGACCCACGGCCGAATCGTGCGGTCTTCGACGCAATACACTAGATCTGCGCGAGAACTTGCGACGCTGCGCGATGCGCCTCGCGGATCGCGAAGACGTGGCCACTCGCGCCGCCCAAATCGGTGTGCGCAAAAGCGATCCGTCCGAAGGGCTTGCCGCGCAGCAGATCGCGGGGCGCGGGCTTTCCGTCCCGACCGAAGAAAAAGCCCGGCTGCGGAGCCAGCAGTCCGTGCCCCCAGCGATTCAAGACGATTCCCGCGATATCGCGGCGCGCGTCAAACCCGGTGGCCGCGAACCGATCGGTCAGCGTTTCGCGGATCTGCCGCTCGTATTCACGAAAGGAAGTCGCCAGCAGCTCGCCGCGGCCTTTCAGGCACTGCGTTTGGATCGGCAGGCCGGGGTAAAGGAAAGGTTGATCGAACGAAAGAACCGTGGGCGAATCGGGCCCGACGGCTTTCGAGTCCGCACCGTAGATGACCGCCTTTAGTACCGACGTTCCCCCGCCAAAACCCTCGAACCAGGAACCGCCGGAGATTCCCAGCTTGTGAATGAATCTCCAATTGCGGACCGCCACGCTGGCCCGCAGAAAAGACGCGTAGTGAAACTGGTCGTAGGCCTCGTGGAGGTCGGCAGGCAAATCCCGCACAACGTTTTTCGTAACCCATCCCCCGCCGGCCATCACCACGGCGCGAGACCCGCAGCCGGAACACTTTGCCGCCTCGAGTATAGGTAACCAGAACGTGATCCGACTTATAAGGAATGCCGCCCTCATGCTCCACGCGAACCGCCACCGAACTGAGTCGCACGCGAGTGGGATTTCCCGGGCGGTCGAGCGCTTGAAAATCGATGGAGTTCCGGCAGACATCATGCAAGGTGGGCTGGCCGGGGATCGCGTCGGGGATCAGTGTCTTGATCACGTGGCGCAGCAGGTCCGTGAGACCTCCCGCGGCTTGCTGAAGGCCCGTCTCCGTACTGAAATCTTTCGCGGGGAGCCAGGCATATTGCGAAAATGCGGAAACCACGTCCGCGCCCAAGCCGACTCCTCCAGCGACGCCGGGAGAAAGGTAGGTCCGCACCGTTTCGCGCCTCACCGATTTCTCCTGCACCAGATAATCTTCCAGCGTCATGCCATCGAGCCGCCGCGAGAATTCATCGCCGCGATATTTCAACGGCTGGCTGGGAGGCTGCCCCGTGATGGCGGCCTTGCCCCAAAGCTTCAGCAGATCGTTGCGCGTTTCCTCGGAGATCGGCGCGCCGCGCAGGCTTTTTCCCACGGGATCGACGAACCACACTCCAGGCTGATGTCCGAATCTTTTGCCGAAGAAGAATCCGGAGGTGGGAGGCTTGGCGGCATCCAGCAAATAAAGCGTTCGACTCAGTGGCATAGCCTGTTCCGGTCCGGCCCACGATTGATATTGAAATTCCCAGTAGTTGAATCCGACTTTGCGGTAGAAACGGTCGATCAGGCCGTCGGGCAGGGGAATGGGGAATTGCGTAGCGCCCTGCGGCGCCATCAGCCGTTGTCCGTCCACGTCAAACTCGTTGCGGCGCGCCGCGCCCCCAAACACCGAATGGTTTTCCAACACCAGGCATGTGCGTTTCTTCTCGCCCAACTGGTCTTGGGAGAAAAACAGCGCCGACGCCAACCCGCTTAATCCTCCGCCGACCACTACACAATCGAAAACCTCGCCGGTGTCGGTGACTGCGGGGGCCTTGTCGTAATCTCCATCGCGGATGGTGTGGGAAGCATTCATCACTTCCCAGGAGTTCCCGTGCGCCATGCGATAGTCCCCGACGCCTCCAGGACCGTCCCAATCGCCGCCTTCCGAATTCGTTTGGGCCAACGCCTCCGCCGGGCTGAGCGAACTCAATAGCAGGTTCCCCACGCCGACCAGCGCGGCGTCCAGAAAATCCCTACGGCAAATGCCGGCCTGCATGCCGAGCGCTTCGTCGCCCGCCTGCTTGGTCCGGTGTTGTACTTTGCGATGCGCCATGAAAGCACCTCTATTCCCGCTCCGACGGCAATCTACCAGAGATTACGGCTCGTCCGCCAGTCACGAGTTTTTATGGCTTGCCGAACCGCCGCTTATTCAGTGCGCGACGCGATCGATGACGTCCCACACGGGCTCGCCCTCCGCTTCCAGAATCTCCTTGCGAAGCTGGCCCGGCGCAACGGCCGCGCCGCCGCGCATCACGTAAGCGTAATTGGGCAGTGAAAAATAAAGATTCAGGTACATGCGCGCCGGCATGCCGGCTGCTTGCCGGTCGGCATCGGCAGTGGCCGCGAGGATTGCTTGTGCGCGATACTCCTCGATCGCCGCAACACCCGCCCGCGCCGATAGCCACGCCGCCGCCCAGTTGTCGGCTTGGGCCGCGTTGCGAGCGTCCTGCCGCGCCTTCGCGGCCGCCTCCAGCATGGCGGCGTTTCCTTGCAGATCGCGCGGTAGATGGCGGCTGACCACGATCGTCTTTACGTCTTCATCGGCCAGCACTTCAATGGCGAAGCGCGCCGCGTCCGGCAGATTCTTCTTCAGCGTTTCTTGCGCCTGGCGTTGCCGCGCTTCGTTGCAGCTCCACAACGAGACGGAAGTCAGTGCAAAAGGTCGCAGCGCCACGGTGCGGCCCCCACTCGACGGACGCGTCTCCAGTTTTTCAGCCTCCGGCCAGGACATCTGATAAACGGGACAATCCGCAAGTCCGGCGGGGAGGTTGACCTTGAGATCCTGCACCTGAGCATGGTCCACGTAGCGGTTGTAATGCGTCTCGTCTCTCACCGCGACGATGACCGCATCGTTACCGGAACGGATCAGGCTGGCATTCACCGAGGGATCGGAGGTGGTTAGCGGCTCGGGCCGCGCGCCGGCCGCGAGAATGTCCTCCACCGGCGCCAGTTCGCTCCACACGATGCCCAGCTCGTTTCTGCGGTTGCGGCCCATGCCCTGGTTCTCCAGCGACTCAGGGTAGAAGAAGACCAATCCTTTCACTCCGGAGATCAGCGCGCGATATGCGATCAAGCGTTCCTGGTCCGCGACCGGCATTAAGTGCTCCGTCCACGATTTTAGGCCGACCTCCTCCGCGAATCCGCCTTGCATGTGGGCCTGCAAGAACTGCTCGGAGAAAAGATCGCCCCAGAGCTTGTGCGTGCTGGCTTCCAGCAAATCGATGTCTTTCAGTCCACCTTGAAGCTCGCCGCGATGGCCTTCCGTGAACGCGTCTCTCTGCATCGGGTAGATATAGGTGAGCGGAAAGTCCGTCAAGCTTTTCCATTTAACCCAATCCTGAACTTTTTCCGGACGGCGATTGTCCATTGCCGTGGAGGTGATGGGAAGCCGGTGATCGAATTGCCGCAGGATCGAGACGGCCTTCTGAATGAAAGGGAAGTAGACGTCCCACATGTCGTCGGACATTGTCCAACCGATCAAGGCCGGATGATTGCGGAAGCGCAGGCCCCGAAACAAGTATTCCTTGCGAACAGGCTCGTCGCTGTCGACGGGACCCTGGAGCTGCAGCTGGATGTAGATCTTATACTTGCGGGCAATATCGAGAAACTCACGCAAATGGTTCTCGCTCACGTCGTAATGGGCGATCACCACGGCGGAATTGAATCCCGTTTCATGGAACAATCGCAGCGCCGCGTCGTGCTCCTGCGTGGGAATGCTCTCCAGAAAATCGTAGTAGCCGACGGACTTCAGCAGTTGCGGACGGTCGTCGATCCACAGCGAGTTTTGCCGCAGCGTTACGCGCGGTGCAGGGCCGAAGTCCTCGGCGGGAATTTGCGACGGCAATTCGTCGCGGGCCGCCAACAGCGTCTGCACCGTCTGGCGGAATTGCGGCAGATCCCCAAGGTTTACCGCACCCGGTACAAAAACAGCGCGATGGTCGGAGTCTTCCAACTGGCTCGTGATGTCGTGCAATCCGATATTCCAGAAGTAGTGCATTAATCCATCCCAGACTTCCGAATCGCCGGATTGCGGATAGCTGCCGGCTCCCGGAACGCCCGCCAGCAGGACGTGTCCGCCAAGCAAATAATAGGTCGCCAGCTTCTGGCTAAAAGTAAGCTCCCGGCCGTGTTGCGCCGCGGGAATCGTTGGAGAGACGAAGACAATCAGGGAAAAAGGGCTCCAATCGTCGCGCAAGTTGACGATGGTGGGCGCGCCCGTCGTTGCCGACAGCATGGCCTGGATACGGGCCTGCCCCCGAAGGTCCAGCGTGGGCTTGAACAACGCGACGCGCTGGGGATTCGTTTGCGCGACACCACTCATGCCCGCCAATAGCAATAAGAACCAGCCGATTTTCCGAAGCATACTGAAGCCATCCTTTATTTCGGACGGGCGGGCGTTTCCGCGGGCAGCGCGAAGGCTACGTAAGTGGCTGCCGTCGGCACGGTTCCAAAGTGTGCTTTGCCGCCGCCTGCCGCAATCACGACATATTGCCGCCCATCGATCATGTAGGTGGCGGGCGTGGCGTTGCCCGCGGCCGGCAACGTACCTTCCCATAATAATTTCCCGGTGGCTTTGTCGAAGGCGCGAAACTTGTTGTCGTGGTTGGTGGCTCCAATGAAGACAATTCCGCCGGCGGTGACCACGGGTCCGCCGTAGTTGTCGCTTCCCGTGTTGCGAAGTCCCTGTTTTACGAGTTCAGGAAATTCGCCGAGCGGGACTTTCCACACGATTTTTCCTGTGTCCATGCTGATGGCGTTCAGCGTTCCCCAAGGCGGTTTGACGGGCGGATAGCCGTCTTGATCGAAGAAACGAATCGGCATGCCGCGCATGTATTTCACATACGGCACAGTTTCCGGCGGCGCGTTGACGGTGAGAATCGTCCCATATGTCAGAAAACCGACGATGGCGTCGATGGAGGGTTTGCCAAGTTGTGCGAAGGCCGGCATGAGTCCCGCGCCGCTCCGGATCTTGTTGGCGATCTCGGCGTCCGTCAATTTGCGGGAGATTCCCGTCAGCGCCGGCGAGTGCGGCGGAGTCCCGCGCATGGTTTCGCCGTGGCAACTGGCGCAGTATTGCATGTACAAGCCGCGTCCCGTCACCACTCCTTCTCTCTTTGGCCGTTCCACCAGCCGCAGTACGGAAACCATGGAGTCGGCGTTCACGTAGAAGAGGCGGGTGGCGGGATCGAACGCGCCGCCGCCCCACTCGCCACCGCCGTCCAGACCGGGATAGATAACCGTGCCCTCCAGGCTGGGGGGAATGTACTGACCGCCGAAACGCATTTTGCGCAACTGTTCCAGGACATATTGATGCGCCTCCGGCGTGCGATTCGTAACCATATCCTCGGTGAGAACCTGCGGCTCGAACGGCTCCGGCAGGACCGGAAATGCCTGTGTCGCAGCAGCCTTTTCTCCGTCGACGGTGGAGGCGGGCGTCTTGCGATACTCGATCGGGAACAGCGGTTTGCCGGTATCGCGATCGAAAACATAGGTCTGCGCCGACTTGGTGATCACCGCAACGCCGTCGATCAAGCGGCCGTTCCGTTTCACCTTTACCAGCGTGGGCGGAGCGGGGAAGTCGCGGTCCCAAATATCGTGCTTCACCGCTTGGAAATACCACGCCAGCTTTCCGGTGCCGGCATGAATCGCCAGCAGGGAATCGGCGAAAAGATTATCGCCCAGGCGATCCGCGCCATAAAAATCGAACGCCGCGGAGCCGGTCGGCACGAATACCAAACCGCGTTGCTCGTCCAGGGCCAGCCCGCCCCAACAATTTGCGGCTCCGCTGTGTTTCCACGCGTCGGGAGGCCAGGTATCGTAGCCGAATTCTCCCGGATGCGGAATGGTATGGAAGGTCCAAGCTATCTTGCCCGTGCGAACGTCGAAGGCGCGAATGTCGCCGGGAGCGGCGGGGAAATCCTCCGGGACCGTGCTGCCCAGGATCAGCAAATTTCCATAGATCTGTCCGGGGCTGGTGGCGGTGATCGAAACGCTCTCCGGATCGCGCCCCAGCCCTTGCCGCAGATCCACGCTGCCGGACTCGCCGAATGTGGCGATCGGCGCTCCCGTCTTGGCGTCGAGAGCCCGGAGAAAATGCCGGGACACCACAAAAATCCGCTGATCGTCCCCCGATTCCCAGTACATCAGGCCGCGATTAGCCACTCCCACGCCTCGTGCTCGCGCTATGCCGCCAACGGGATCATAGGACCACAGCAATTTTCCGGAAGACGCGTCCAGCGCAATTACCTTTAGCGTGGGCGTGGTGGCGTAGAGCACGTTGCCGATCATGAGCGGCGTGCATTCCATCTCCGAATTCGGCGTGGCATCGCCGGAATCATACTGCCAGGCTACCTGGAGCCGCTGGACGTTCTCGCGATTGATTTGATCGAGCGCGGAGTAGTGCAGATTGTCCGGTCCGCCGCCGTAAACGCGCCAGTCGCGGTAGGAGGCAGTGGCCGGCGGACTCGTTTGGGAGAGCCGCCAGCCACCCGTGGCAAGGAGGACCACGCTTAAAAAAACGATACTCAGCAAGCTCATGCGAGGCTTCATGCCGGGACACGGACCGCGCCGGGAAACTTGCTGTGATCGACTTCATAGCCGGGAAATACCGAATCGAGCTTTTGGTTCCCGAGGTGATTATGCAGCACTTCGCCGAACACCATCCGGAAATCGGTAGTCACCGCCAAGTCGCGGCCTTCGTAGAGTTGTTCCTTGGCCAGGCCCGGCCATTTTCCATAGACCTTGCCGCCTTGCACGGGACCTCCCAGCAGCAGCATCGCAGTGGCATGTCCGTGGTCGGTGCCGCGATTGCCGTTCTCCGCCGGCGTGCGCCCGAACTCCGAGAAGGTCAGGATCACAACATCCTCCATGCGATCGCCCAAGTCCGCATACAAGGCCGCAATCGACTGAACGAGATTCTGGAGCATGTCGTCGAACTGGCCCTTCTGATTGGCGTGCGTGTCCCAGCCGTCGTTATCGGCGAAGGCGACTTCCACGCCCACGTCGGCCTTGATGAACTGAGCGATCTGGCGGAGACTGCGCCCCAGCACGCTGTCCGGATACTCCACGCCCGCCCGAGGCTGATATTGCAGCGGATTCACTTTCCGCAGCGCATCGACCGCGGCTAACGTATCGTGGCCGGTGCCATAAATAAGGTCGTGCGTGCCGCTCGGATACATGTCGCGGAAGCTTTGCTCGGCGGCGGCGAGTTGAAATTCCTCGATGCTGCTGAGCGCCAGCGCTCGCGCCGGGCCGCGCAACAAGCGTGGCAACGCCGGTCCCAAAGCGATCGCGCGGAACAGCGTCTCGTTGGGCACGGGTTTGCTCACCAGATGCCGGTTCAACCAGCCGTCGCCGGTGGATTTCACGCCCGGCGTGCCGGATTCCAGGAAGTCCTGGGCATCGAAGTGCGACCGCGTGTTGTCGGGTGATCCGGCCGCGTGGATTATGGCGAAATGCTTCTGATCGAAGATCGGCTTCAGCGGCGCCATCAGCGGGTGCATGCCGAAGAATCCATCAAGATCCACGGCAGATCCCGATTTGCCTTGCTCGGACGCCGGGCCTCTCGGCGCCGCGATGGCCAGCGAAGGACGGCCTGGCGCGTAGGTTGGTTCTCCAAACGGAATCACCATGTTCAGCCCGTCGGCCGCGCCGCGCTGAAAAATCGTGATCAACACTTTGTTCTTGGGACGGCTCGGATTCTGCATGGCGGCCCGCGCCAGAAACGAAGGGACCATCCCCATGCCAGCCGCGGCAATGGCAGCATCACGGAGAAAAAAGCGCCGGTTCATCATGTTCTTTATCTCCTCTGAAATTCCGGCGAGCCGAGACTCAAGACGGCCAGTTGTACCGGATCTTTTTGTTTGTTCAGCACGGCCTGAGTTTCGCGGCTCAGCGCCAGGGGCCGTGGCACAGCCGGCGATGCCGCCTTGGCATTGGAAATCCTTCCGGCAAAGAGCGCCATTTCGAAATTCATCCGGTTCAACATCAGGCCGGTGTTCGTCCAAGTGTCCGCGGTGTCCTTGTAGCCGGTCGGCGGGCCGCACAGGTACAGCGATTCACCCAGCCGGGCAACGGCCTCCGCCAGGCGGATGCTGGTGAAAAACCCTTTCTTGGGATCGTAGACCGGCCGGTCGGCGAGGCCGGGCGGATGCTGAATGCTGATTTCCGATTGCGTGGCGCGCAACGAGCTGGCCACAAATTCCAGCGGGTTCTTGACCTTGGCGCGGTAATACCGGGCATCGAAAAACTCAGGCGACGAGAACAAGGCCCGCAACGTCTCGCGGATGTCGCCGTCGCTGGTGCGGAACGCCGCTGCCACTCGCGTCACTACCGCTTCCGGCGGATCGTCGGCCAGGAAACGCCGCACCAGTTTGGTAGCGATGAAGTGCGCGGTCGCGGGATTGTGGGTCAGGATGTCGATCACCGTTAGGCCGTCTTGGTCGCCGCCGCCCGCTGGAATTTTGACTCCCAGTACGATTTTCTCGGCGTCGTCGTGCATCTTGGGATTAAACCAATACTCGCCGCCGTCGCGGGAATCCTTGATGGTCCAGCCGGTGAAGCAGCGCGCAACCTCGATGACGTCCTGCTGCGTGTATCCGCCGTCCACGCCGAGAGTGTGGAGTTCCATGATCTCCCGGCCGTAGTTCTCGTTCAAACCTTTGCTCTTGGGACCTGGCCCGGCGCTTTGGTAATTATCGAGATATTCAAGCATGGCCGGATGCCGCGCCGTGGCCAGCAACAAGTCGCGGAATTTGCCGAAAGCGTTGGGCCGGATGGCATCGCGCTCGTAACTGGTCGCGGTCCACTGCACCATGCCTTTGTGCATGTAGACGTTGAAGTGATTCATCCAGAAGTCCACCATCTGTTCTTCCAACTGCCGCTGGCTGTAAACGGCCCGGATCAGGCGGGCTTGCTGCATGTCTCCTTCCATGCGCTGCGGCGAATGGTTTTCCAGGATGGCGGCCTGGCTGGGAGTCAGGCGCTTCAACCATTTCTCCTCGTCCTCGCCCTTTTGCGGTTCAGGTAATTTCAGCGGCACGACATACTTCTCGTACATCAACTTGTGCGAACCCGGCAACTCCTTGCCGTCGGCCTTTTGCTGCATCAGCAGCCAGAGCTGATACGGGTCGGGATAAGTGAACACAACCTCGGCGACCGGCAGCTTCAGCGTTTCCAGCGGCGCGAGCCGCGCTTCCACCGCACTGTCGTCGATCTTTTCAGGATGAAGTTGTTCCTCGATGTAGGCCTTCACCCCCATCTTGCGCACGCGTCCGATATCTCCCGGCCGCGGTCCGTAACCCAGGCGGTTGAGGACGTGCTCGGCCTTCTGATCGGCCGTGAGAGTGGCTTTCGACGCTTGCGCTGCCGCTAGAGCCGTTGCAACAACACAACTCAGTAACAGGTGCATCGCACGCCGCTGCGAGTGGCTGGGAGAGTCGGACATCGGTTGCTCCTTCATTCAGATTCACCCAAACAAAATTGGAATCTCGCCGATATCGACAAAGTCGGTGGCCGAGACCTCTTCCAGATATTCAAAAGCGCGACCCGAAGGCGTGTTGATAATTTTCTTGGTCCAGTCGATGCCCAATTGCGAGTAGATCGTCGCAAGCACGTCCTCGGTGTAAATGGATCGCGGCTTGTTCCATTCCGGCTTTATGACCTTGACGCCCTGGTCGTCCGTTTGGCCGAAGACTTGGCCGCCCTTGACGCCGGCGCCGGCAAACAGCATGGTCTGGGCTTGCCGATTGTGATCGCGTCCCTTGTTGACCGTCAGATCGCCGCCGGTGCGGCCGAACTCGCCGCCGCAGACCACGAAAGTGCGTTCGAACAGCGAGCGACCGTCCTCGGTCTTGCTTTGTTTGAGATCCTCCAGCAACGCCGGCAGCGCGTGGTCCAGCTCGCTGCACAGGCTGAAGTGATTGACCTTGGCCGACTTGTCGAACATATTGCTGTGCAGATCCCAGTTCTGATGAGCGATGGTGATGTAGCGTGTCCCGGCGTTGGCTTGGAGCAGGTTGCGCGCCAGGATGCATCCATCTCCGACTTTGGAAGCGCCGTAGCGCTGATGGTCTTCGGGAGTAATCTTGAGAACCTCGGGAATCCTCGGCGAGGACATCATTTGGAACGCGGAATCATAGTAGTTCTTCCATTCCTCGGCGGTTTTGGACCCTCCGGCTCCGGGTGTTCCGCGCAATTCTTCCAGCATTTTCCAACGGCGGTTGAACGTTGTCTTTTCCTTGTCGTCCACCACAAACGGCAAATCGCCTCCCGCACCGATCAGCAGTGGGTTGGTTTGGTCGGGCAAACATCCGCCACGCACCAACTCCGAGGAATCGAAATTCATAGCCACGAAGGGGGGCAAAAAGTCCAATGGTTTCCGTCTGGAGAGGAACTCATAGGCCACCACCGCACCGACGGAAGGCATCTCCTTCTGGCGCGCCGGGCTGAAAGGATGTCCCACCTGCATATAGTAGACGCCACGCGGATGCGAGCTTTCCCACGTTTCTACGGAACGCGCGATGGCAATGTCGTCGAGCTGGGCGCCGATCCGCGGAAACAGGCCCTGCGCCCAGTTCATGCCTCTCATCTTGCGTACGTCGAATTCAGGAGGCGTCCAGCGCCCTTCCTTCAAGTCGAAGGTATCCAGCTGACTGGCGCCGCCGCGGAGGAAAAGGAAAATACAGGCATCGGCTCCGCCGCGCAACTTGACGGGCGCGTCGGCTCTCACGTTCAACGGCGCCACCATCGGCGCCAGGAAATATCCGGCCGCCGACGCCAATCCTCCCCGCAGAACCATCCTGCGAGTCAGCGTCGGCTTGTTCGTGATGATCGGCTCCATGAGTCCTCCGTTAATAATCGAGCAGGAATTCGGGCATATTAATCAGCGACCACGCCAGGTCTTCCAGGCCCTGGCCATGACGCTGTTCCAGAGCTTGGACGCCAAGCGTCTTCTCGCGGTCCCGCGGGAAGCGCCCCAGGAAAGCGAGAAACATCTCGTCCACAATCTCCTCGTTGGTGAGTGGTGGCGTATGATTCAGAAGGTCGTGCAGGCGGCCCTTGTCGCCGATCTTCACGCGCTCCGCGATGAACTTGCTGTTCAGCAACGCGGAGGCTTCCACCATGTTTCCGCTGTAATCCTTCTCCGGTGTGTCGCGGTTCGCCAAGCCCATGAATTGCAAAAACTGAAACATGGGTCCGACGCCGGGACCGCGGATATCGTTGTGCGCCGTGGTTCCCAACACGTAATCGACCTTCTTGCCGTCGGAGTACAAGATGGTCATCTCGTTGAATTTGCCGGTGGCTTGCGAGACCTCATCGGCGATCATCTCCGGAGCCAGGCGCCGCACGTAGCGCCGCGCAAAGTAGGGTTCGTAGGCGGCCTTCCACTCGCCGTCAAAATGCGAGGAGAGCTGATAGGTGCTGGAACTCACGATGGTCTTGATCAGATAACGCAAATCGTATTGATGCTCGCGGAATTCGCCGGCCAGCGCGTCGAGCAACTCCGGATGCGTCGGCTGGATCGTCCACGGCGCGGCGGGCGGATGGGCGGGGTCCTGGCGGGCCAAGTCGAAAGAGAACGGCGGGTCCACAATGCCCGTGCCCATCAGCTCGGTCCAGAACAGATTCACCGTAGCGCGCGCGAACTGCGGGTTGCTGGTCAGCATCCGGGCGAACGCCGACTGCCAGTTTTCGCCGGGTTTCGGCGCTTCCCCTGTCAGCAAGAACTGGGGATTTAAGTCTGTCTTGTAGCGGGGCATCCGCTGCACGCTGCTCGTGGTGACGTCGTAACGCTTGTCCGGCTTCTCGAGAATCGAAAATTCCTGGGCGATGCTATAGGGCTTGAAAAAGTTCAGCTTGCTGAAAAAGGCGGCCTGCCGCCACAACTGCGCGCGTTTGATCTGGCTCAGGCCGACATTGATTTTCTCCAGGTGGCCCCGGCCGTCATGGCAAGAAACGCACTCCATGTTGATCCCCAGGAAAAGCTTCCCGGTCGTGATGGCGATGGCGTCGTCGGTGTCCTCCTGGTTGGTCTTGCGGTCGTCGAAGTCGTCCACTTCCTGGGCCGTCAGGAAATTCATGGGTCCGTCCAGCCAGTTGGAGCGGCCCTGCGCGGTCAGCAATTCGCGTGCCAATTGATCATAGGGAACGTTGTCGAGCAGCGCCAAATGAACGTAGTCGCGGAAGAGGTTCTGGCCCTTCTCCATATGCGGAGTGGACACCTCGAACAGGTCGCAGAAGAAATAGGTCCAGCGATCTAAAAACGGCGTTTCGAGTTTCAAGCTGCGGCCTTGCTCCGGAGTGGCCATCAACTCGTCGATCAGCTTGGCCCGTTTGCCGGGACTCTTGTTGACGAAAAACTTGCGGCTCACGTCGGGTTCCGGAAGGCGTCCGGTCAGGTCGAGGTAGATTCGCCGTAAGAACTCTTCGTCCGTGGACAATCCGGCATGGGGAACGTGATCCTTGGCCATTTTGGCGAAGACGTAGCGGTCGATCGAATTGACGATGGGCACGGGGTTGGTCCCCGGCAGGGCGGCCGATTGTGCGACGTCGCTGAGATCGGGGTTGGTTGGCCTGCGGGCCGGAGCTGTGATCGGCGGATGGGCCTTAGGAGGCGGCGTTTGGCAGTGAAGAAAGCAGGCGCCCGCACACACCATCAGCGTGAGGGTTCGCCCTGGCGCGTTCTTGAAAATCTTGCCCATAGCTTCCTGCCGGCGACCGGCTGTCACAAAGCGAGCGGTGGTTCTCGCGCTCCCCTACTGATATCTAATATCTTACCTTTTGTCAAGCGTGGCCTGTGGCGTGGCCTGTGGCAAATCGCCGCCTGTCGGCGTCGAGCCGCTGTGGGCTATGTTTTCAACTCGCCGGTGCGCACGATCTCCGCCAGGTGCGAGGCGTTGCGCATCGCGATGGCCAGAATCGTCAACGTGGGGCTGTCGGTGGAGCAGGAGACGTGCAGCGAGCCGTCCGCCAGCATTAGGTTCGGCACATCGTGGCATAGTCCCCAACGGTTCGTCACAAATTTCTTGGAGTCGTCTCCCATGCGGCAGGTGCCCTGTTCGTGAATTTGCCCGCCGGGAATCGAGGTCGAGACCTGGGTTTGGGTGACCTTGCCTCCTGCGGCTTCGATCAACCGCACACCCCATTCCACAATCTCTTTGGTCATGGCCCGCTCGTTCTCGCCGAATTCCATGCTGATTCTCGCGGCCGGAATTCCCCAGATGTCTTTCACCTCGGGATCGAGGTCCACGAAATTGTTCGGATTCCAAAGGCCCTCGCCGGAAGCTGAGGCGCTGACCCCGGTACCGTACCATTCCTTCACGTCGCGCTTGTAGGCCTCGCCGAAAACCTTTCCGCCCTGGCTTCCCCCGGCGCCCATCCCGAAGCCAGCGCTCATCTCGAATTCGAAACGCCGAAGGAATTTCTTGGAACGGTTCTGCTCGTTGGTGTTGATGAAGGGGGCAACGGCCCGGCCCGTCGCCCATCCATCCTCGTTGATGCACTCGCGGCCGGCCAGTTGCGGCAGGTAGCCGTGCGCGGCGGCGGTGGGATTCTCCACCAGGTTGCGGCCCACCTGTCCGCTGCTGTTGGCGATACCATTGGGAAACTTGATCGATTTCGAATTCAGCATGATCCGCGCCGTTTCGATGGCGCTGGCCGCCAGAACCACGACCTTACCCAGCGCTTCGCCGTCCTGAAATGTGTAGCGATCCACATAGGAAACGCCGCGCGCCCGTCCGTCGCTGGCCAGCAGAACCTCGCGCACGATGGTGTTCATGCGGATGTCCAGCCGCCCGGTCGCCAGCGCGGGCGGCAGCAGAACGCCGACCGTCGTAAACTTCGATCCGGAATCGCAGCCCAGGCTGCACGAGCCGCAATAGTGGCAGGCAGGCCGGCCGTTGAAATCGCGCGTGATGGCCGCCTTGGGTGTGGCGAAGGCTGTCAGGCCCATCCTCGCCGCCGCGGCCGTCATGATCACCTCGCCGCAGCGCGGCGCAATAGGCGGAAGCCACGCCCCACTCGGATAATCCACGCTATGGGTTTCGGGACCCGAGACACCAATCAGATTTTCGGTTTTCGTGTACCAAGGGTCCATTTCCTCGTAGGAAATGGGCCAATCCACATCGTACCCGTCGTAGCTGGCCGGCTTAAACTCCTTCGGTCCCCAGCGGCAGGTGTTGGCGGCCCAACAATTTGTCTTGCCGCCCAGCGCGCGTACGCGCACCCAGCGATACGGCTTGTCTTTGGGAAACGTGTAAGCCCAGTCGCGCCGCTTGACCCAGAAATGATCGTTGAGATAGTTGTTGTGAGCGCTGCCGTCGAAGACCGTCATCGAAGTACGATCGCCTTGCCCGGGCGTGTTATGAACCGTCGGCAGGCGCACCGCATACGGCTCATCGACTTGATACACATTGCGGTAGGGCAGTTCCCAGGTCCACTGGTGATGGCGAATGTCGCGATCGATGTTGTGCCCTCCCGCGTCCAGCAGCAACACCGACGCGCCGGCTTCCGCCAGCACCTTGGCGCACATCCCGCCGCCCGCACCGGATCCCACGATTACAACGTCATAAGTTTTTGCCACGTTCGTTCGTCCTTCCTCTAGCTTTTTAGGCCGCCGTTGCGGACAATCTCCGCCAAGTGCATGGCGTTGCGCATGGCCATCGTCAGGATTGTGAGCGTGGGGCTGTCGGTGGAGCAGGTGACGTGCAGCGAGCCGTCCGCCAGCATCAAGTTCGGGACATCGTGGCACTGTCCCCAGCGATTCGTCACGAATTTCTTGGGATCGTTGCCCATGCGGCAGGTGCCTTGTTCGTGAATTTGCCCGCCGGGAATCGACGTTGAGACCTGGGTTTGGGTGACCGTTCCTCCAGCGGCTTCGATGATTCGCGCTCCCCATTCCACAATTTCTTTGGTCATGGCCCGCTCATTCTCGCCGAATTCCATGCTGATTCTCGCGGCCGGAATTCCCCAAGCGTCTTTTACTTCGGGATCGAGCTCCATGAAATTGTTCGGATTCCATATTCCTTCGCCGGAAGCTCCGGCGCTAACCCCGGTGCCGTACCATTCCTTTACGTCGCGCTTGTAGGCCTCACCGAAAACCTGTCCGCTATGGCTTCCGCCGGCGCTCGGCCCGAAGCCTCCGTTCATGTCGAATTCGAAGCGCCGCAGGAATTTCTTGGAACGGTTCTGCTCGTTTGTGTTGATGAAGGGAGCAATCGTCCGGCCCGTTCCCCATCCATCGTCGTTGGTACACTCGCGGCCGGCGAGTTGCGGCAAATAGCCATGCGCGGAGGCCGTGGGATTCTCCACCAGATTGCGGCCTACTTGCCCACTGCTGTTGGCGATACCATTGGGAAACTTGCTGGATTTCGAATTCAGCATGATCCGCGCCGTTTCGATGGCACTGGCCGCCAGAATCACAACTTTACCCAGCGCCTCTCCGTTCTCGAACGTGTAGCGATCGACAAAGGAAACGCCGCGGGCATGTCCGTCGCTGTCCACTAGAACCTCGCGCACGATGGTGTTCATCCGGAGGGTCAGCCGTCCGGTAGCCATCGCGGGAGGAAGGAGAACGCCGACGGTGGTGAATTTCGATCCGGAATCGCAGCCGTAACTGCACGCGCCGCAATAATGGCAGGCCGGCCGTCCATTGAAATCGCGCGTGATCGCCGCTTTCGGAGTGGCGAAAGCCGGGAGACCCATCTTCGCCGCGGCCGCCCCCATGATCATCTCGCCGCAGCGACCGGCAATCGGCGGTAGCCACGCTCCGCTCGGATAATCGATGTTATTGGTTTGCGGACCCGAGACGCCGATCAGCTTTTCGGTCTTGGTGTACCAAGGGTCCATCTCTTCGTAGGAAACCGGCCAATCCACATCGTACCCGTCGTAGCTTGCGGGCTTAAACTCCTTCGGTCCCCAGCGGCAGGTGTTGGCGTCCCAGCAATTCGTCTTGCCTCCCAGCGCCCGCACGCGTACCCAGCGATACGGCTTGTCCTTGGGGAACGTGTACGCCCAGTCGCGCCGCTTGGCCCAGAAATGATCGTTGTGATAGTTGTTGTGAGCGCTGCCGTCGAACACCGTCATTCCCGTGCGATCGCCTTGTCCCGGCGTATGGGTGGTTACCGGCAGTCGGACGGCATACGGCTCGTCAACTTGATAAGCGTTGCGAAGCGGCAGTTCCCAGTTCCATTGATGATGGCGAATATCGCGGTCGATGTTGTGCCCTCCCGCGTCCAGCAGCAACACCGAGGCGCCGGCTTCCGCCAGCACCTTGGCGCACATCCCGCCGCCCGCGCCGGATCCCACGATTACAACGTCATAAATTGTTGCCACGTTCGTCCGTCCTTCCTCTAGCTTTTCAGGTCGCCGTTGCGGACCATCTCCGCCAAGTGCGTTGCGTTGCGCATGGCAATGGTCAAGATCGTCTGTGTGGGATTGCCGGTGGCGGCGGTCACGTGCAGCGAGCCGTCGGCCAGCACCAAATTGGGCACGTCATGGCATTGACCCCAACGGTTGGTGACGAATTTCTTGGGATCGTTGCCCATCCGGCATGTGCCTTGCTCATGAATCTGCCCGCCGGGGATCGACGCCGAGGCTTGCCAGCCGGTCACGGTTCCTCCGGCGCACTCGATCATCTCCCGGCTTCGCTCCACCATGTCTCGGGCCATGGCTTCCTCGTTTTCGCCGAAAGTGGTAGACACGCGCGCCGCCGGGATCCCCCAAATGTCCTTCACTTCGGGATCGAGTTCCATATAATTATCGTCGCTGCGGATGGTCTCGCCCGATCCGCCGGCGCCGATTCCCCAGCCATATTGTTCGCGAACGGTGTGCTTATAGGTCTCGCCGAACTGCTGGACGCCGCGTGCTCCGCCGCCGCCCATGCCGAATCCGCCGGAGAACGCGATCACGTAGCGCCGCAGGAATTTGTTGGTGCGGTTCTTGGCGTTGGTGTTGAGGAACGGCGCAACCTGCATGCCGGCGCCCCATCCATCGTCGTTGGTCACTTCGCGATTGCGGAAATCGGGGAAGAAGCCGCTGGCGCCGGCGGTGACGTTCTCCACCATGTTGCGGCCGACCTGTCCGCTGGAATTGGCGATCCCGTTCGAGAATCGCGGCGACTTGGAATTGAGCATGATGCGCGCCGATTCCATAGCGCTGGCCGCCAGCACCACGACTTTGCCGAGCGCTTCGCCTTCCTGAAAGGTGTAGCGATCCACAAAGGCAACGCCGTGCGCGCGGCCGTCGGCATCGGTCATCACTTCGCGCACGATGGAGTTCATGCGGACCGTCAGGCACCCGGTGGCGAAGGCCGGCGGCAGCAGAACTCCGGCGGTGGTGAACTTCGAACCGGAATCGCAGCCGCGATGGCACGCGCCGCAAGAGTGGCACGCGGGACGTCCGTTGAAGTCGCGGCTGATCGCCCCTTTCGGCTCGGAGAAGGAATAGAGTCCCATCTTCTTGGAGATCGCCGCGGCCAGGCGCACTTCCGCGCACCGCGGCGCCTGCGGCGGGAGCCAGTTGCCGGTTGGAAAATCCGGACTCTTGGTGTCCCCGCCGGAAATGCCGATGAGTTTCTCGACCTTTTCGTACCACGGCGCCAACTCTTCGTACGTGATCGGCCAGTCCACGTCAAATCCGTCATAGCTGGCAGGTGCAAATTCGATGGGACCCCAGCGTCCCACGTTGGCGCTCCAGCAATTGGTCTTGCCTCCCAGCGCGCGCACCCGAACCCAGCGGTAAGGCTTGGCTTTCGGAAAGGTGTACTTCCAATCCCTTCGTTTGGCCCAGAAATGGTCGTTGTAATGGTCCTGGTGGGCGCTGCCATCGAATGTGGTGACCACTTCGCGCTCGCCTTGGCCCACCGTGTATTGCTTGGTCTTCAACCGCACCGTATACTCTTCGTCCAGGCGGTAAGTGTTGCGGCCGGGAAGCTCCCAGGGCCATTGGTGGTGCCGGATATCGCGGTCGATATTGTGCCCGCCGGCTTCGACCAGCAACACGTCGGCGCCGGCTTCGGTGAGCACCTTGGCGAACATCCCGCCGCCCGCGCCGGAACCCACAATCACAACGTCGTAAACTTTGGCCATGCTTCTTCCTTGCCTGGTCCGCGAGACCATCGTACACCGGAACGAGCACCCGCTGCTAATATATCAGATATCACGAGCCGTTCCCCGGGCCCTGCGGCTACTCCCGAGCCAGCTTCACAAAAACCTCGCGGGCCTCGCGAATCTGCCCCAGGACATGTTCCTTCTCCCGATCCGACCGCCAGCCCGGATGTTGGCTGACCATCGCCGCCAGCTTATCGATCCAGCGAAGAAAATACTCGGCCGATTCCCGGTTGCGCGCGGGGCACCCGCCGACTGTGATGTAAACCGCGTTCGTCGAAGCCATCGGGAAATTGTCTTCCACCGGATTTTCCGGGCGATTCGAGAAACCTTGCAAGGTAATCCAACCGCTGCTCTCCACGCGCAACTCCTGGTCGAACTCGGCGCGGCGCCGGTCGCCGGCCAGTGGAATGGTCGAGGCGATCCGTCCGTTGCACATCACTTCCAGGCGGTCCAGCGGAACGATCGATTCCACCAATCCATGGACATGCACCGTTCCGGGTGCGGACAACTTGACGTCATCGCCAGGCATCGCGCCGTTGACTCGCAGGTCCAGCAGCGGACCGTTGGTGACGAAGCCACGGCCCTTCAGCAGCGCCGCCATATAATTCGGCCAGCTCAAATTGCCTTTGCCCAAAAGGAAGTAGCCGCGCACCGATCCCACGAGCTTGGTGCGATGCAAATTGGAGATGGAATCTTCGCCGCCCGTCACCGGCACGCGGAATCCAAGATTCAAGGCGTGGTGCCAGGGAATCAGCACCACCCGATTGGCCGACGACCACAACTCCAGGTAAGAAGACGCGCCCAACGCCAAGTCCACCGGGAAACCTTTGGCGCCGCCCAGTTCGTGCTCCAGCGGATCTCCCGCGGTGTTCCAGGGATGCACATAGGCGCCGATGGCGCCTTGCTTTTTGGCGTCCTGGAAAATGTCGGTGTTGGAAGGATACAGGCTCTCAATAGCGGTGCCTTCGTATCCCGTGGTGAAGGGCGAGATCAGGTGATCGGTGAGATTGAACAGCGAGATGTGTCCCCAGAACGGAGGCCGGTATTCCTCGCCCTCCACCATGATGCGATCCGGCGTCGACACCGGGTTCAGCATGTGCCCGGGCTGGAAATACTGGTAGTCCAGAATCCGGTTATCCTTGTTGGCAATTTCGTGCCCGATGAAGTCGGCGTCTTCCGCCGCGTTCATGAAGTAAATATTCTCTGGAGTGTTGTGCAAGTTCCCGCCGTAGTTCATATGCACATGATTGCTTCCGGAATACCAACCGCGGCTCTTCCAATCGCGCACGCGGTGCAGCGTCAACCGGATTCGTTGAGTTGCGCCGGCCTGTACCTGCACGGTCTGACGCACCGGATCGTATTCGAACCCCCGCGCTGCCTCCACGGAGTAGGGACCTGGAGGAACCTCGGAAACGTAGCGCCCGGGCGTGTGGAATAAATGTTCGTTCAGAGCCGAGACGCGCTCGTACGAATCCCCGGGAGTGTAGGGCTTTCCATCGGAGGCCTGGGAATAGATGCGCGCCGGTATCGGTCGCCCGGTCGCCGCGTCAATCACTTCCACCTCGACCTTCCCCATCGGCCGGCTCCAATGCAACGACGTGATTTTCACGCGTTGCTGCAAGCCGCCCCAACTTTTCAGCAGCTTCAATTGCGGAAGACCGCCTTCATTGCAGATGTAGGCGATCCACTCGCCGTCCGGTGACCAGCGCGGGTGGAAGCTGTCGAATTCGCCGAAGGTCATCTTATATGGCTCGCCGCCCGACGCCGGCAACACGTACAGATTGTTGTATTGTCCACCCAGGTACGAACTGTAGATGATCCGCTTTCCATCCGGCGACCAATGCGGTCGCGTGCGAAACAGCGTCTGTTCGGTGTGGATCCGGTTTGCGTGACCGCTGTTCATGACGTCCGGCTCCACGGGCCCGCGCCAAATGGCTCCGGACCCCAGGGGGACGCCGCGATTGGAAACGAAGATCAACTCTTTGCTGTCCGGAGACCAGGTCGGCGAGATGTGCTCGTCGTAGTCGCCGAAATAAAGACGGTCGCTGCCGAAGCGATGGTCGGTGGTCACGGCGGTGACCTTGCCGGAGCGCCCGTCGGCGATCTCCATCACGTGAATATTGAAATAGCCGTTCGGTTGGGTGCTGACAAACGCCAGGCGTTTGCCGTCGGGCGCCCACGCCGGATCGAGATTGACAAAACCCCCTGTCGTTAACGGAATCGACTTGCCGGACTGCAAATCGAGCAGCATCAGGTTGATGGTTTGCGCGAAATCCTCAGCGGTGTAGGCGATCCATCGTCCGTCGGGGGACCATTCCGGAGACGAGAGGTACTCCTTGGAGTAGGCAACTTCCCTCGCGGTGGTGTCGCCGATACGAATCGTCCAAATCGAGCCATGCATGGCGAACGCCAGCGATTTCCCATCCGGCGACCAGGACGGCCACCAGGGAGTGGAACTGCCCGCCGGCGGCAGGTAGTAGTTGTACATATAGGTTGCACCGGTTTTGGCTTCCGGATAGACCGGACGAGCGTACTGATCGTGATCCACCTGAGCCATTAAGCTGGCGGGGAATGTCGCCGCGGCCAGCGACACCGCCAGAACCATTGCAATGCGAACTTTCAAGAATCCTCCTTCAGTGCGCCGGCACCGGAACAAACTTCACACAGATCGGCTTCGGAGCGTCTATCTTCTCACCGGTGGGCGTTAAACGGCCGGTCGCCTGGTCGATACGGAACACTACCAAAGTGCTGGAAGCTTCGTTGGCGGCAATCAAGAACTTGCCGGTTGGATCAATCGCGAAGATGCGCGGGGTTTTGCCGCCCGAAGCGACATTTTCCACCGGCGTCAACAGTCCCGTGTTACCGTCCACGGCGAACACGGCGATGGTGTCCGCGCCGCGGTTCGACTCATAGACAAACTTGCCCGAAGGGTGCACTTGCACGTCGGCGGTAGTGTTGGCTCCCGTGAAGCCAGGAGGAAGCGAGGACACCGTTTGCAACTCGGTCAGCACTCCGCGCTCCGCGTTATAGGCGAATGCCGTGAGTGCGGAGGATGTCTCCTCCACTCCGTACGCATATCGTCCGGAAGGATGAAACGCAAAATGACGCGGTCCCGATCCGGGCTTGACTGCGGTGAATGGAGGGCCGTTGCGCGTGATCTCGCCGTTCTTCAGATGATAGACGATGAACTGATCGAGACCGAGGTCGGCGGCGATGGCAAATCGCTCATCGGGGGATGCGTTGAAGGAATGAGCGCGCGGCATCACTTGCCTGTCGCCGCTCGATGCGGAATGCTGATCGAATCCGCTGGCTTCTCCCAAGCGGCCGTCGGCGCGCACCGGGAAAACCGCCACGTTTCCGCTGGCGTAGCTCGCCGCCAGCGCATATTTGCCGGATGGCGTGATCGATACAAAGCAAGTATTCGCGCCGCGCGAGGAGACGGTATTGAGAAGCGCCAGCTTTCCCGTTTGCCGATCGATGGAATAGGCGCTCACGCCGCCGGTCGATTCTCTCTCGTTGACCACGGTGTAGAGGAACCGTCCCTTCGCATCGAAGGAAAAGTATGTGGGATTCTTCGCGGCGACCGCGAGGCCCAACGGTGACAATTTTCCGGTGGCCGCATTGAAGCGGAAGGCATAAATTCCGGGAATCTGGGCGTCGGTAAATGATCCGGTATAGACCAGGTATTCCGGATCGCTGGCCCAGAGCGGCGCGTAGGAAAGCAGGCAGAGCAGCAACAGCGGCAACCACATCCGCTGGACTGAGCGGGAAACGATCTTCAACATCCCTGATATATACTATATCAGCGATCCAGCCGCAAGGTTCGCGATCGCCGCCTTGGGGGACGGCGCGTATTCATTCGGACATGAAATCGAAACCGACGCGGCGGAACGTATGGTGCATGGCGCTGGTCTTTCTTGCGCTGGCCACGTCCCTGGCCGCTCCCGCAACTCCTCCTCCAGTCACACTGGCGATCGCCGGAGGCCAGGTGATTGATGGATCTGGAGCTGCTCCCATTCCCAATGGCGTGGTGCTCATCGCCGGCGACCGGATCGTGGCCGTCGGCGATGCCGGCGCCGTCCCCATACCCGCGGGTGTAAAGGTCATCAACGCCGGCGGGATGACGGTGCTGCCCGGTTTGATTGACATGCATGTCCACCTCGGCTTGATCGGCCACATGGACGAAGATCATTTCGTGCAAGATCATCTGGGCCGGGAAGAGCGCGAAATCATGCCTGCGGGTGCGCGCCAATACTTGCTCAATGGCGTGACCACGGTCCGCGATGTCGGCTCACCGCTCGAGATCGTCAAGGTCAGGGACCGAATAGCCCGCGGAAAAATTCCCGGAGCGCGGCTCTTCGTGGCCGGTCCTTTGTTGCAGCGCCATCATGCCGATCGATGGAACGGATGGGCCTGGGATGTTACTGGGCCGGAAGATGGCCGGCAAAAGGTGCGGGCCCTGGTCGAAGCCGGCGTTGACTGGATCAAAGTTCACGACCAAAGCAATTTCTCCGACGACGAACTTGCAGCCATTACCGGGGAAGCCGCCAAGGCTCACAAGCCTGTGGCCGGTCATGGCTTCAACTCGGATTCAGAGTTGCTGCGCGCGGTACGCTTTCACTTCAAGACCGTGGAGCATCCCGGGCTCAGTTCCAACTACGACTTCAGCCTGGAGACTCTGCGTGCGGTGATCGGCAGCGACACCTGCATCGACCCAACGTCGGCCCGGCGAACGATCTTTACCGACACCGAGAAGTTCCCGGCTCGCCTGAAGGATCAAATAGCCGCCGAGAGCCTACCCTCCGACCTGTCCGCCAGTTTACGCGACTCCTTGGCCGACTATCTGCATCTGTCGTACGCCGATCATGAGCGGCGATTCCTGAAGAACCTCAGGCGCAAGGTCGAACCGTTTGTCGCGGCTGGCGCTTGCATCGTCACCGGCACCGATAGCGGTGAGCCGGGCCTGATTCACGGCGCAACCACTTGGTACGAGTTGAAGAACCTGGTGGATTTTGGCATGACGCCTCTGGAAGCGATCACCGCGGCTACATCGCGGCCCGGACGGCTGCTGGCCCCGGACATTGGCGCGCTACGCCCGGGTTTTCTGGCCGACGTAATTCTGGTGAAAGGCGACGTTCTCGCCGATATCCAACTACTGCAAAACGTCAGCCACGTTTTCAAGGCCGGTGTGGCGTATCGTTAGTGTCCTGTAACTGAAGTTCGCGCAGAAAAACCGGAGACATTGGCGAGAGAGTACTTATTTGGAGTGCGGTAGCTTGCAACCGCTTTTGACGGGCAAGCTTGCTTGCCCGCCCGCGGCGCATGCGCCGCGGGCGGCGAAGCAAGCTTCGCCGCGGAAAAGCGCTAGCAAGCTACCGCACTTCAAATGGCGGTTCCGAATTTGTGCGCCGAATTTCGGGTACACCACCCTAGCCGGCCGAGATCGCCAAAATCGAGGGGGCCTGCCGAAAGATAATATATCAGATATCAGTTTTCCCTTGACAATCCTCTCCAGCCCGGCTACGCTCCGCCTTAGCCGCAGATTCCAGGATTCTGATCGCTGGTGGAATCCGGACACAAACGGAGGGCTGGGTTATGAAGCGGACTGCCTCTTGGCTTCTGGCCATCACAATTGCTGTTTTCTGTTCGACTGCCGTTGCGCAGATCGGTAACGCCTCTTTGGCAGGAACCGTGCGCGATACTACGGGCGCGGTGGTCCCCAACGCCATGGTGACGGTCCACAACACCGCCACGGACGTGGACAAGACCGTGCCGTCCAACGGCTCCGGCGTCTATGTGTTCCCGAGCTTGATTACGGGCCCTACACGTTGACGGTCAAGGCGACGGGCTTTCGCAACGAGACGCTCACCGGAATTACGCTGCAGATCGACCAGCAGGCCCGCATTGACGTAACCGTGAAGGTCGGCACGATGGGCCAGGAAGTCACTGTGACCTCCGCGGCGCCGCTGTTGCAAAACGAGGACGCCAGCGTGGGCACGGTGGTGAGCAGCGATCAAGTGGTCAATCTTCCGCTGAACGGCCGCCAATTCACGCAATTGCTGCAACTCTCGCCGGGAACGCTGCCGGCTACCTACGATTACCTCTTCAAGAACAACGATCCCAATCTGGCGGGTCAACAGCGGAATGGCATGCTGACCTACGACGTCAACGGCGGCGGGGCGGCGTTCGTTACTTATCGTCTGGACGGCGTGGACAACTCGGAAAGCGAGTTCGGAGGCGCCAATATCCCGGTTTCCGTCGATGCCATTGGCGAGGTAAAAATCCAGACCGCCAATTTCTCGCCCGAGTACAGCCGCGGTCCCTCTCAAGTGGACGTGACCATGAAATCGGGAACCAACCGATACCATGGCTCGCTCTATGAGTTTGTGCGCAACGACTATTTCGACGGCGCGGAGTGGGAATATAGCGGTCCCCACGTCACACCGCTTCTGAAGCGCAATCAATTCGGCGGAACTTTCGGTGGGCCGATCAAGAAGGACAAGCTGTTCTTCTTTTTCAACTATGAGGGGATGCGCGAAGTTCTCTCCAACCCGCTGACCACATTCGTGCCAACCGTGGCGAATCGCAACGGAGTTTTCCCGAGCGGCGTTCTGGTCTTCGACCCCCTCACCGGGCTGCAGTTCCCCAACAACACGATTCCTTCCATCCGTTTCAACTCTATCGACCAGCAAATCATCCAGCAGTACCCGTTGCCGAATACGCCGGGTGTGCAGAACACCAACAACGCGGGTCTCGCGCTGGAGCCAAGCCAGAATTACGCCTACGACCCGGAGCGCTGGCGCACCATCAATCAATTCAACATCCGCGTGGACTACAACTTTTCCGAGAAAAACACGTTCTTTGCCCGCTATACGCAAAGCTCGAACTACCTTCTTGGTCAAGGGCCGGAGGCCACCAACCTGGGTGGCATCAATGGCGAAGAGCAGGATGATTTAGGCGGCAAGAATATCACTGGGACCTGGATCCACAATTTTGGTCCCGCGACCATCAACGAAGCTCGCTTCGGCGTCTCCACCAATCCGCAGAACTACCAAAGCATCGGCCCCGTCGGCACTACGCCGTTTCTGCAACAGTGGGGCTTGGCGCAATTCATGTCGCCGACCGCGCCTCCCGGATTGCCGACGATCTTGATCGGCTCGACCACAATCGCCGCCGGCAACACGCGCCCCTTCCGCGTTTCCGAGACCAACTGGCAGGGTCTCGACAATCTGACGTTGATTCGGGGCAAGCATACCTTGCGGCTCGGCGGTGAACTGTATTATGGTGCGCGAACCCTGGAAGACACGGCGCGGGCCCGCGGGCAGTTTCGATTCAACGGGGCGCAAACGCGCGATGCCCGATACCCCACGGTGGCGACCACAAACTGTCCAGGTAGCGCATCGGCGACCAGTTGCACTGCGGGAGACGCGATGGGAGACTTCTTGCTTGGCGATCTGAGCTACTTCGAAGCGGGGCAGGCCACCTCAACGCTGAGCGACCATTTTTCAACGTGGGCCGGCTACGCTTGGGATACATGGCGCGTCAGCCGTAGCTTAACCGTGAATGTGGGACTGCGTTATGAGTTCACCACACGCCTGTTGAACGGATCCGCCGGTCTGGTCGCTCCCGCTGCTCAGTAATGGTCAGTTCACCGGACAGGTGGCGGTCGCTAACGGTTCCAACGGCCAGCTTCCTTCGACCGTCTCGGCTCAGGTGCTAGCGAACTTCCCAGGGGTCGTCGTTACTTGCCGCTCGGCGGGCAAGCCGGATAGTTGCGTAACCTCACCCAAAGATGAATTTCAGCCCCGCGCGGGGTTCGCATGGCAGATGAACGGCAAGACCGTGCTTCGCGGGGGCGGCGGCATCTTTTATGGCCATGCGTTGGGGGACTATCAGCAAAACTCAATTGACGGGACTTTTCCCTACGAGTTGGATCTGAAGACGGCGACTTATTCGTCGCGCATGAGCCCTCCGCCGTTGAATATCAGCAATCCCGACGCTGGCCTGGTCATTCCGGCCCCTGCCTGGGAAACCTTCGGAAATTACAAAGATCCATCGACTTACCAATGGAACCTAACCTTGGAACGCCAGCTCACCAAGGACACCACCTTGCAAGTAGGTTACGTCGCGACGCTGGCGCGGCACTTGGATCCGGTCTCCGGAGCGGCCAATCCCACGGCGTGCTGTTATTACAATGTACCGGGCCCGGTCGGCATGGTCCTGGCCAAGGGTCAGTCGCAGGTAACGCCTTTTCCGAAGTTGGGCGCGATCGAATACTACGATTTCCAGGACACTTCCGATTATCAAGCGCTGCAAGTGAAAGTCACCCGCCGCCTGAGCAAAGGTTTCACCCTCACCGCTTGGTATACGCATTCTCGCAGCATCGGTACGACCTGGGGCGTGGACAACCTATATGCTCCACTTAAATCCGCGGGATTCAACGATGTTCCCAACTCGGCAACGATTTCGCCGATCTACATGCTGCCTTTTGGCAAAGGCCAGAAGTTCCTCAACCACGGCGGCTGGGCCAACGAGGTTGTGGGCGGATGGCAACTGAGCGGCATCTTCACCGCCAGGAGCGGCTTCCCCTTCACACCGGTTCTCTCCGGCACCAACCTATTGAACAACCCGGAGCTTCAGGTGGACCTGCCGAACCGCACCTGCAACGGAGCGATCAGCAATCCCACTGCCTTCAATTGGTTTGACAAGACGTGCTTCTCGATGCCGGTGGAACCGACTACCCCAGGCGCGCAACTCGTGGAAGGCAACTCTTCGGCGTTTATCCTGCGCGGCCCAGCGGCGTTCACCTTCGATACCGGCCTCTCGAAGACCTTCGCGATCCGTGAGAGCTACGGCCTGGAATTCCGCTTTGAAATGTTCAACGCGCTGAATCATCCCAACTTGGGCCTGCCGAATGCGGCCATCGCGCCCAACGGCAACAGCTCGGTCGCCAACATAACCACCACCGTTACGTTGCCGCGAATTTTGCAGTTCTCGATGAAGTTCCATTTCTAGGAGGCGCGCCTGAGCGGCGAGGGTATCGACCGCCGGGAGTTCGGCAAACACGGAAGGAGAACTTCTTTGCGGAAGATGCTGTTTCTGGCGGCCATCCTAGGCGCATTCGGAGCAAAGGCAAACGCGAGTCCAGAACCGCTCGTGGCGGGTGCTCGAAGCGTTCAACATCACGCCACCGCCTGGGGTCGTGGCGATGTGGGGCTATGGCGCCTGGGACAATCGCGTCTATGCGAAGGGCGCGCTCGATCCCCTCTACGCGCAAGTGCTGTATCTGCGCGGCAGTAACGGAGAAGCCTTTGCGTGGGTGGACCTGGACTGCGGCCGAACCCCAGGTATTCCGACGCAACACCGCATTCAGCAGCAGGTGGCAGCGGTCGTTCCTCATGTCTTCTTCTCGGCCACGCACACACACTCAGGTCCCTTCTTCCAGGACGATTTCTCCGGAGCGGAGATTCCTCCTTGGGAGAAGAGTTTCGAAGAGCGAATCGTCTCCGCCATTCGTGATGCGACCCGCACGGCCCGCCCGGTGAAAATTGGATTCGCGTTTGGTTCCGCGGTCATCGGCTACAACCGCCGGCTGGTTCGCACGGACGGTTCGGTCACCATGCTCAGCGGCATCGATGGAAACCGCGACGCGATTGCCAGCGGCCCCATCGATCCTACTTTTGCGGTGCTTCGCTTGGACGATAGCGGAACGGGAGAGCCGTTGGCAATCTTGATCAACGCGACGGCGCACCCGGTGATCCGCCAGGAGCGCGATATGTTCTCCGCCGATTATCCCGGCGTAGTCCGCGCGCAGGTGTCGGCCGCGTTTCCATCGCGGCCGGTGTGCTTCTTCCTGCAAGGCGCCGCCGGAGACATCAACCCGCAGAGGCCGCACGGCGCCGACCCGGCTGCCGACGATGGCGTGCGGCAACTCGGACAATTCTTCGCCTCGCGGGTCATCACCGTAGCCCGCGCCATCCAGACGGCTACGCAGCAATCGGGCAGCATCAAATTGATCTCGGAGGAACTGCCCGTTGCACCGCGATGGCCCAACACCGATTTCATCGGCGAATTCTCGCGGTGGCGCGGCTACGTTGATCACGTAAAGGCGAATCCTCGCATGCCGCTGGCGGTGATCGTGATCGATGGCGACATTGCCTGGGCGGCGTTCCCAGGAGAATTCTTCGTGCAGTTGCAGACCGATTTCCGCGCTCGCTCGCCGCTGGCCCACACGTTCTTCGTGGGGTACGCGAACGGATACTTCGGTTACTTCCCAACCATCGAAGCCGCGTCGACGGGTGGACTAGGCGCGAATAACATTATGACGGGCGTCGAACCGGGAGCCGGCGAAGCGATGATAAATCGGGCGCTGATCGACGTGGACCGGTTACTCGGAAGGCTGCGGGACAATCCCACGCCCTCCGGCCAATCTTACCCGTCCACGTGGAAGCACCCGTGAGAATAGCTCGGCAATCTGCCGTGCGTTCGCAAAGCTGAGCTAGGACTTGGCCAGCTCACCGATATTGGCCGCGACCTTGTGGAACGCGTCGGCAATCTGCTCGGCCCTGCGCCGCGGACCGTTCAGCGTCCTTCCCGTCATCCATAAGGCTTCTTCCGCGGCTCGGTCGTTCTGCGGGCAGTGGAGACGCTCGCGGTATTCCTTCAGTACCTTGGGCGAGTAGATGGTTTGGTAGGTCCGCGAGTTCAGAGTCTTCTCGATCACTGGTTCTTTGTGCAGAGCGTCACTCCACGCGCCGACGGGAACGCCTTCGGCGCCCAGCGCCCTCAGGAATTTTGCGCGCGGCACGCCGCCGAACGCTTCCTTCTGGTAGCGAACCATGTAGCCGTAGTAGTTATTGCGCGTATTCCCCTCGTACATACGCGCCGGTTGAATGCCAGGGATCTCGCTGATGCGGGCGCTCAGGTAAAGCGCATTGCTTTCCCTGGTCTGCTGCTGCTCTTCCAGGCGGGCCAATTGCGATAGCAAGAGCGCGCCTTGGAACTCGGTAAGGCGGTAGTTCAGGCCGTTCATCAGAATCGTATTGTTGTGCGCGCCGGGCATCCAGCCGTTGGTGTGAAAGCAGGCGCAGCGCTCGTACAATGACATGTCGTTAATCACCAGCGCTCCGCCCTCGCCGCAGGAGAGGTTCTTGGAAGCCTGAAAGCTAAAGCATCCCACGTTGCCGAAGGTGTTGATCTTTTGCTTCCGCCACTCTGTCTTAACGCCCTCGCAGCCATCTTCGATCACCCACAGGTTGTGCTTCTTCGCAACGGCCATGATTTTATCGAGGTCGCAGGACGCGCCGCCCATGTGCGCCGGGATAATCCCCTTCGTGCGCGGTGTAATGGCGGCCTCTAGCTTCGTCGCGTCCATCTGAAACGTTTCGGGATCGGTATCCACAAAGACCGGCAGCGCGCTATGGATCAGCACGGGGTTGATGGTGGCTATGTACGTCATGGTTGGCACCAGCACCTCGTCGTGCGGCGCAATATCCACCGCGAAAGCCGCGGTCACCAGCGCCGCGGTTCCATTCGACACCGCCAGCACTTTCTTGCCACCCAGTTCCTCCGACCACTTTTCCTCGAAGGTCTGGACATACTTCCCGGACCAGCGGTTCCAGTTGCCGCTCTTCAGAACGGCCATCCAGTTCTCTTCGTCGTTCCCCGCGATGACCGGCCACGGTGGTGCCTTCTCCTGAACGGCTTTCGGGCCGCCGAAGAGCGCCAGTTTCTTGGTAGAGGCGCCTCGATCCTGAACAACTTTGTCCTGCGCCCGGGATGACATGCTCAAGCCGGCAGCCGCTGCCGCCAATTTGCCGAAAAAACGCCGCGTAACCTCGGTGGACATAACACTTCCTTTCGCAGTGAGTGAGTCTCGCTAAAACTGAGTCACCCTAAACCTGAAACGCGTTGCTTGCTCCATACACCCAATACCAGGGCACCGCTGCTTTCAGCGCTTCATTGATCGCGGCGATATTTGCGAGACCTTGGGTATTCAGGAATTCCTCCAGGGCCCGTAAACCGCCCTTGGCATATGCGGGGATTCCATCCTTCCATGTGGCCCTTCCGCAAAGGACTCCGTTGAACTTGGCGCCGGCTTCGGCAGCCATTTGCAGGGCTTCGGTGAACTCGGCGTTGCTGACGCCGGCGCTCAAGTAGATGAACGGCTTGGTAGCCGTCTCGGCCGCCCGACGCATCAGGTCGAGCGCTTCCTGCCTCGTCTGGGCTCGTTCGCCGCAGAACGCCCGTGTGCCTTCCACAAATTTCAGGTTCACCGGCATTTCTACTTTCAGCACATCCACGCGGTATTCGGGTCGCGAGAACTCTTCGATGCTGGCGATCACCACCTTGGGTTTGATCCGGGCAAACTCCAGACCCACCGGATCGCCGCCTTGGGGATCGTAGCCGATGAACTCCAAAAAATAGGGAATGTCCTCGGCGGCGCATTCCGCGCCGATCCGTTCCACCCAGATTTTCTTGCGGTCGTTGACTCGCGGGTCGTCAAACGGAGTGTAGAAAAGCAGGATCTTGATGCCGTTGGCGCCCGCCGCTTTCAGGCGGCGCACCGACCAGTCGGACAGCAGCCTTGGAAAATGGCCGGCTTCTTTGTGATCGTACCAAGTTTGTTCGTAAGCCAGCAGCAATCCGGTATTGATCGCTCGCGCCTGGGCAGCTTCCAAGCCGACTTCGGGATCGAGCAGAATCGCGCTGGTGTGCGGCGTGATGATTCGCGCCACCGCGGTCTTGAACTCGCTGAGCATCTCCGCCGTGACCGCGGACGCCTCCACGCCTCTCTCTTTAGCGATGGCTTTGGCCAGGGGACTCCGCTGGTCCATGGCCGCCGCGGCGATCACGCCGGCCTTGGCGACCGCTTCCATCCCTTCGATTTTTCCCACTGTGAGTTTCACTAAGAAAATGCCTCCGTAGATTTCGCCGCCCTAGCGTTTGAGATGTTGATCGAACCAGGCTCGCGTGCGATTCATAATATCGCGGCGGTGTTCTTCGCCGGCGATATCGTGACCTTCACCGGCGTACACCATCAACTTTGTTTCCACGCCTAACGTCTTTAACGCGTGCCAGAATTCCAGCGATTGCGGCAACGGACACTCCCCATCTTTCTCGCCCACCAGGATCAACGTGGGTGTCTTCGCGTTCTTAACGAATTCCATTGGAGAGCTTCGCCGGTACACCGCTGGATCGTCGTACACGGAGGCGCCGAAAAACGGAATCAGCCACTGGTCGATCTCGTTTTCGCCGTAATAGCTTTGCCAGTTGGCAATGCCTGCGCCTGCAACGATTGCACCGAAACGTTGGGTTTGCGTTGCCGTCCACATGGCCATGTAGCCGCCGTAGCTCCAGCCGGCCAGGCCAACGCGGTCTTTGTCCACGGGGTAAGAACGAACCACCGCATCCACGCCCGCCAGAATGTCCTCGAGATCGCCATGACCAAAGTCCTTCACGTTGGCCTGCGTGAAGACTTCCCCTTGGCCGTAACTTCCCCGGGCATTCGGAAGGAACACAAAATAGCCATCGTTAGCCAGCAGCACGAGCTTATACACGTACGGCGAACTGTCCGTTACCCAGCGGGGACGAGCCATCGAACTCGGCCCGCCATGCACGGCCACAACCATTGGATAGCGCCGCGCCGGATCGTAGTGAACGGGCTCAATCAGCCATCCTTGAATTTGAAAGCCGCCGCGATCCCAGTGCAGGCTGGTCGCTTTTCCCCAGGCCGGTGGCACGCCCGTATTGATGTGTGTAATCTGCTTCCACGAAGCCAAGGGGCCCGCCCAAACTTCCGGTGGACGATCAAATTCATACAACACCAGCGCCGACATTTCCCCATCCTTGGCCAACGAGATCGGTCCATTCAGTCCACTGTACACCGGCACATTCAGACCGCTGGCCAACGGATTGGAGATCGTTGACATCCTGCCGCTGGTGATATCCAACGTCGCCAGGCCGCCTTGTCCGTCAATGGATTCGGAGATCAGAATTTGCGTGGCGCTCTTCCAGGCGATCCAAGAGGCGGATGCTTTCATCCCTGGCGTCAGGTTGCGAGGCTCGCCGCCCGCGGCCGGCGCCAGGAAGACATCGCCGCCATTGATGCTCTCATCGCTCATCAAGCCTTCGATCACTGCGATGCTCCGGCCATCCGGCGACCAGCGGGGAACCGCCATTTGCAGGGGCGGCTTCCAGAGGGAGCGCGTTTCACCCGAGGCCGCCGTGATGATGTACAACTGCGCGATGTACCAATTGTTATCGCCATCTCCGTGTGCTGCGATGGCCGCGAACGATTTGCTGTCGGGAGACCAGTCGTATTCGTATACGTAAAGATCGGCGGACGACGTCTTGTGGATGCGCCCCGATGCGGCATCCACGGTAAAAATCCGCTGCTCGGGAATCTGCCCAGTCGCATCGCCGGGTACATTGGACTTCGGCGTCGTGGGACCTTGCGGACCGGTCGCGGATTCCGTCACCAGTACCGCGATCGTCTTTCCGTCGGGCGACCACTTGGGATCCGCCACAGAGCCTTGAAAACGTGTGACGCGGCGCGCGATATTGCCTGTAATCGCCTGGACATAAAGTTGGTCACCGACCAGGAAGGCCAGCGACTGTCCATCCGCCGACCAGGACAGGCCTCTGCCTCCGCTACCTGCCGTGATGCGCGCGGGACTCGCCGATGACGGGCGCAGGTCTTGAACGAAAATCGCCGTTCCCGGTTTGGGCGTTTCTATTTCCTGAACCCACGCCACCCGGGTTCCATCCGGCGATAGCGCCGTCTCGCGAATTTCCAAGACACGGCCGGACGCGCCTGCCAACGAGGCAAACAGGGCCCACGCCAAAATGCGATGCGCAGGAATCGTCATGTTATGAAAACAGCACCGAGATCTCGCTGGGATCGAGGAAGGCGGTGCCGGACGCGCCCTCCAAATACTCGAAAACCCGGCCGGACGGCGTGTTGGTAATGGTCTTATTCCAGTCAATGCCCATCTGCGAGTAGATGGTGGCAAAGATATCCTCCGTATAGATCGGGCGGTCCAAGTGCCATTCCGGCTTGATGACTTTCTCGCCGCGATCGTCCGTTTGGCCGAAGGCGCGTCCGCCCTTCACGCCGGCGCCGGCAAACAGCACCGATTGCGCCATGCGATTGTGATCGCGGCCTTTGGTCACATTGAGCTCGCCGCCGGTCCGTCCGAACTCACCGGCACAAACCACAAACGTTTTGTCCAGCAGCGTAGACTTTCCGTCCGCGGACGGGATCTGGCTGAGATCGCTCACCAGGGAAGAAACCGCCGAGTCGAGCTGATTGCAGACGGTATAGTGATTGTCCCGATCCTTGCGATCGAACATATTGCTATGGGAATCCCAAGCGCTGTGCTCGATCATGATGTAGTGCGTGCCGGCATTGGCCTTCAGCAGATTTCGCGCCAGGACACAACCATCGCCCAAGGCGGAATTTCCATATCGTTTGTGATCGTCGCTTTCGATCCGCATGATCTGTCCGACGGCCGGGTTGGTCATCAAGCGATCCGCGCCGTCGGAATAGGACAGCCAGTTGTCCGCGGTCTTCAAAGAACTGCCGGCCTTGCCGGCGTTGAGTTGCTCCAAGAGTTTCCAGCGCCGATCGAAGTCCGCCCTATCTTTATCGGGAATCAGGAAGGAGGAATCGCCTCCCGTGGAGAGAGTCATCGGGGTGGCTCCCTGTGCGAGACAACCTTCCTTCACCAAGGCGGCGGAATCGGCGTTGACGGTCACGAAGGGTGGCAAAAAATCGCCGGCGCGCCGGCGCGACAAGTATTCGTAGGCCACCACGGCTCCAATAGAGGGAATCTCCTTCTGCCGAGCGGGACTCATCGGGTGTCCGGCTTGCAAATAGTAAACACCGCGAATATGCGAACTCTCCCAGGATTGCACCGAGCGCGCGATCGCGAAACGATCCAGTTGTTGGCTGATACCAGGGAACAATCCGTAAGGCATCAGGATGCCCTTGGTCTTGCGCACGTCGAAATCCGGCGGAGTCCAGCGCCCTTCTTTCAGATCGAAGGTATCGAGTTGGCTGGGACCGCCGCGCAGGAACAGAAACACGCAGAACTCGGCTTGTCCTCGCAGCTTTAGCGGAGTGTCCGCTCGGACGTTGAGTGGCGCCAGCATCGGAGCAAGATAGAACCCGCTGAGAGACGCCAGACCACTTCGCAAGAAAAGCCGGCGGTTGAGAGTCGGCCGATCAGTCAGGATTTCGTCCATTGCCATTGTTTCAACCCCTCTTTGGTGTGGATCGTCAGTAATTCAACACAAACTCCGGCATGTTGATTAAGCTCCAAGCCAAGTCCGACAGCCCTGTCGTTGCAGAGGCACTCAGCGCCGCAAGAGCTGTTTTCCGTTCCTCCGGCCACGGCGGCCGGCCGAGGAATGACAGGAAAAGCTCATCCACTTTCGCTTCGTCGGACAACGGCGGCGTGTGATTCAGCAGATCGTGCAGACGACCTTTGTCTCCCACCTTCACGTGGTCCTTGACGAATGGGCTGTTCATCAGCACCGAGGCTTCCACAATCGAGCCGTTGTTGTTGTACGCTCCCACCTCCACCATCAGGGTGCGATTACCCTGTCCCAGAGCGGTCATGAATTTCCGCGTCGGGCCGCCCACGTCGTCGGGGGCGTAGGTTTCGGTCATGTAGTTGACTTTTTTCTTGGCGGTGTAGCGAATGGCAATTTCCGGGAAGATTCCGCTGGCCTGGGTGACTTCATCGGCGATCATCTCCGGCGGCAACCGCCGGACGTGTCGCCGGGCAAAGTAGGAATCGTATGCCGGCTTCCACTGGCCATCGAAATGCGACGAGAGCTGATAGGTGCTCGACGTCGTGATGAGCCGAATCAGATACCGCAGATCGTAGTGATGAGTCCGAAAATCCTCAGCCAAAGCGTCGAGCAATTCGGGATGAGAAGGCTGGATGGTCCACGGCGCAGGCGGCGGGTTGGCCGGATCCTGGCGCGCCAAATCGAAACTGAAGGGCGAATCCACGATGCCGACGCCCATCAGTTCCGCCCAAATCAGGTTGACCGTGGCGCGCGCGAACTGCGGATTCGAGGTCAGGATGCGCGCGAAAGCATCGCGCCAAGGTTCGTTCGGCCCGGGACGCTCGCCGCCAAGTAAAAACTGCGGGCCGACGTCGGCTTTGTAGCGCGGCATACGCTGCACGCTGGTGGTGGTGACGTCGTAACCTGGATGCTTCTCCAACATCGAAAACTCTTCCGATTGGTGGTATGTGTGCTTGAGCTCCAGCCGGCTGAAGAACGCGCTCTGCCGCCAAAACTGATCGCGCGGGATGCGGCTGAGACCTAGATTGATCTTCTCCAAATGTCCTTTTCCACTATGGCAGGAGACGCATTCCAGGTTGATGCCCAGGAACAATTTTCCCGTGGTGATGGCCAGCGCGTCATAGGTATCTTCCTGGTTGACATCCACGAAATCGGAATCGTTCACATGGTCGGCGGCCAAAAAATTGACAGGTCCGTCCAGCCAACTCGATCGCGCTGTGTGCGTGAGCATGTCCCGGACCATTTCGTTGTACGGTACATTGTCCAGGAGAGCAAAATGTACATAGTCATGGAAGAGGTTGCGGCCCTCTGCCATGTGGTTGTTGGAGACCTGGAACAATTCACTGAAGAAGTAGGTCCACCGCGAGAGGTAGGGCGTTTCCGGCTTGTCGTTGTCCTGGGGATCCCACTTGATGGCCATCAAACCGTCGATCATCCGCTCGCGCTTGTCCGAACGCGTATCGGCTAAGAACGCGCGAATCACCTCGGGCGAGGGCAGCCGGCCGGTCAGGTCGAGGTGAATCCGGCGCAGGAATTCTTCGTCGGTGGACAGTCCGGCGCAGGGAATCTTGTCCTTGGCGATCTTGTCGAAAATGAATTTGTCGATGAGGTTCTTGACTGGAACGGGCCGCAGCCCGTCGCGCGTGGCGCTCTGCGCGGCCTGCCGCAGTTGCGTGTCGGAGCCGGCGCGGCTTTGCGGCGGGGCCATCACCGCCGGATGAGGATCCTTGTTCTGGTCCGGTTTCGAATCGGGCGGCGGTTGGGCCGTCACCGCGGCCGGGACGATCAGCAGGCATAACGCCAGCCAGCGCGACACAACAGATAAATTTGGGTGCATCCAACCCCCTTCCGGCAAGAATCGCACTTCCAATTGATATCTGATATATCAGCTCTTGTCAACGGCCTTCGCTCTTTTTCGGTAATATATCAGATATCAAATGCCCATTGACAGCCGCGTCGCCAGACCAGTACACTGGCCATGCCGGAAGCGGCGGGAAATGAAGTCAGATCGGTGACGAATCCAAATGAACACGCTGGCGGGAGACTCCGAGCTCTCTGAGAAACTGCGCTGGAGTATCCTGGGGCTGCTCTCTCTCTCCATCACCCTCAATTTGATGGACCGCCAGGTGCTTTCGGTGGTCGCTCCGGTGTTACGCGAGCAGTTGCACCTGACCAACACCGGTTACGCCTACATTGTGTTCGCCTTCCAGTTAGGAATGGTCCTCGGCCAGATCCCCGCCGGCATGCTGATGGATTCCAAAGGCACGCGATTCGGCATGGCCCTGATTCTCGCGGCTTGGTCCATTTTCAATGGACTCCATGCCTTTGCCCGTACGATCATCGCCTTCTTGTCGTTGCGGTTCCTGATGGGCTTCAGCGAATGCGGTAATTACACCGGCGGGATCAAGGCCATCGCGCGATTCTTCCCCGCCGATCGTCGGGCGCTTTCCGGCGGCATTTTCAACGCCGGCGCGCAGTTCGGGTCGGTGCTGGCGCCGCCGATCATTGTCTTCATTACCTTGCGTTGGGGTTGGCCGGCCGCGTTCCTGCTTCCCAGTATCCTGGGATTGCTGTGGATTATTCCGTGGCTGAAAATCTATCCCCGCAACGACGCCGCTGAAGTTGACGCGTCCGGCGCGGCGGTGGAGCCGGTGACGAAGGTCGGGACGCTTCTTCGCAATCGCAAGGTCTTTGGGCTCTTCCTGCAGCGCCTGTTCGCCGGGCCTCTCTACAGCTTTTATTGGTACTGGCTGCCCGAGTATCTCAAGAGTTCGCGCGGAATGTCTTTCGTGCTGATCGGCCTGATGGCGTGGATTCCGTATCTGTTCGGCACGTTCGGGAATCTCGGCGGAGGTTTCGTTTCCGACCGCTTGATTCGCAACGGCATGTCGTTGGACCGCGCCCGCAAGCTCTGTTTCACCGCGGGCTTGGGGCTATCGGCGCTGAGCATGGTGGTCCCTTTTGTGCGGAGCAATGCGTTTGCCGTGGCAGTGATTTGCATCGTGGTATTCGGCAACAACTGGACGGCCGCCACGTACATCGGCACGGTCGGCGATATGTTCGCGCCGAAGATCGTGGGACGCGTCAACGGAATTGCCGGAGCGGGCGATAGCGGCGCCGGCATGATCAGCATGATCGTCACCGGGATGGTGGTGGACCGTTTCTCCTATTTCCCGATCCTGATCGCCGCCGGCATTTTGCCGATGCTGTCGCTAGCATCCCTTTTCCTGGTCGTCCGCAAGATCGAGCCCGTGCCGGAGTCGGCGTTCCAAGCGGCTCGTTAGCTACTTCTTGCGCACCGCCACCACTTCGATCTCCACTTTGATCCCGCCCACCAAGTCGACCACCTTGGCGGTGGTCATCGCCGGGGCGTGCTGCGGATCGAGATAGGCGTCGCGAACTTTGCGCAACTCGGGCATGTGGTCCATGTCGGTCAGGAAAATGTTCATCTTTACGACATGCGAAAAATCCGATCCCGCGGCCGCCAGGACCTTTTTTAGGTTTTCCATGGTTTGCCGCGTTTGTTCCACCACGCTCGGCGAGACAATTTCGCCTTTGGAGTTATCGCCGCCCGCGCCCGAGACGAAGATCAAGTCCTGTCCGGCCGGAACCAGCACGGCGTGCGAATAGCGCGCGATTGGCGCAGCCTCGCCCGGAAGCGTAATGGAACGGATCTGTTCCTGAGCCGCCGCCAGAACCTTGCCGGAATGCGGAGCGTAGTAGCCAATCACAAAAGCTGCCAACACCCAACCACCCGCTGCCAGAACTTTCCTCATATTCCTTCCTCCTCGTTCCATTTGTAGATGCGGCCGTTGCGCAAGGAGCGCTCCGCCGCTAGAGAAATGTGAATCGCGTCGCGCCCCACTTTGCCGTCGGCACGAACCGGCGCACCCGTGGTGATCGACTGGAGAAACGCGCGATGCTCGCGGTAGGTCTCCACGTCGAAGTCTACTCTTCCGCTCTCGGCCCAGAAGCTCTCGTCGGCGCGCTGGTCCTTGATGGGAATCCGCTGATCCTTGCCGCCATAGGGCGCGATCACGATTTCGAAATCGTGCCGTGTTCCTTCCAGCCGCATCTCCGCTTTCGATCCCATCACGCGCACTAGTCGCGTGCCGGACGAGCCGGGCGTAAACACGGTGTACCCGAAGGTGAGCTGCGCGCCATTGGCGAAACGCACCAGCAGGCCGGCGTTATCGATCGTCTCGCGATCGCGATAGACGCTGTTGCCGCCTTGCGCCTGAATGGTCGTCGGATCGGACGCCACCAGCCAGTGGATCACATCCAGCTCATGAATGCCGTCTTCCAGCAGGGAACTGCCCGCGCATTTGGTCAGGAAGCGCCAGTTGGTGGATTTTCCCGTGGCCGGATCGGTGTACTGCCAGCTCTTGGGATTCCAATCGCCGCGAAACAGCGATGCGAACATGTAGGAGACGTCCCCGATGGCGCCGTCGCGAATCATCTGCGCCATCTTGGCGTAGACCTCGCTGTAGCGGGATTGCAAACCGACTTGCAGCACGCGGTTTCGCTGGCGTGCGGCTGCGATCATGCGATCGGCATCGGTCAGCCGCAACGCCATCGGCTTTTCCACCAGAACGTGCTTGCCGGCTTCCAGCGCCGCCAAAGCCACTTCAGCGTGCAGGAAATTCGGTACGACCACTAGGACCGCATCGAGGTTCGGCTCCTCGGCCAGCATCTTGCGATAATCTGAATAGCCCTTGGCGCCGGGATTGGCATCGAGCGCGGTTTGCAGAGTGGCCGGGGTGATGTCGCAGATGGCTGCGATTTCCACTTCCGGCACCTGACGCCTTAGAATCGGCATGTGAACGTTGCGCCCGCGGTTTCCCGCGCCCACAATGCCATAGCGCACCTTACGCGCGGGCGTTTGCGCCGATGCCAAGGTTGTGAAGGCGGCGCCGGCCAAACCGGCGGCAAGGAAATCGCGACGGCCTACAATTCGAGGGGACATAAGGACCTCCGAACTGGTAATATATCAGATATTAGATGGAAGAGGACAATGGTATGCCATCCAAGAAGTTTTCCCGGCGGGAATGCCTGGGCGGCGCCGCTGCACTGGCAGCGGGCGTCGTCGCCCGCCTTTTGGGCCAAGCGCCGAAGAGCGACGCTTCCTTGAAGGTTGGTATCGCGGAGACCTCCATTACTCCCGGCTGGTCCACGGAGTTGTGGGGCTATGGCGCGCGGCTGCGCTATTCCACCGGCGTGCATGACGAAATTTTCGCCAAGGCTTTTCTCTTCGATTGGGGCCAGCGCTTCCTGATCATCATGACCGACGTCGGCGGCATCGGATTTCCGCTGCGGCGGCAAATCGGCGCGAGAATCGCCGGCGCGCTCAAGATGAGCGACGACGGCATCATGATTCAATGCACCCACGATCATTCCGCGCCGGCCTTGCTGGGCACGCCGATCTGGCCGGCCGACGAACGCTACCAACTCTTCTACGCGGACAAACTGCTCCTGCTGGCGCAGGAGGCGCAACGAAATCTCGCGCCGGCCGCGGTGTCGTTCGGACAAGTGGAATCCTCCATTGGCCTGAACCGCCGCGTTGGCAATCGCGACAACACCTGGAACAAAGAGTCCGGACCCATCGACGGCATTCTCAACGTGCTTCAAGTAAAGTCGCCCGAAGGCCGGAATCGCGGCATCATCGTGAACTACCCGACGCATCCGGTGACCATGCGCGACGACAATGTCCAGATCACCGCGGATTTTCCCGGCGTGCTGTACCGGGAATTGGGACGCTCCGAGCAGTGCCCGGTGGCTTATATGCAAGGCTGCGCCGGCGACACGATTCCCAAGGTCTTCGGCGGAGTCAAGGAAATGGAGGAATACGGACGCAAGCTAGCCGACGAAGCGCGCCGCGCGCTGGCGGCGGCCAAGCCCGTCGGTGGAACGTCGCTCGACTTCAGCGCCAGGCGTGTCATGCTTACCTACGTGGCGCCTTACACGCTGGACGAGATGCGCGCCAAGTACGTGCAACTCACCAGCGGATCGTTCGAACGGGAGCAATGGGCGGAGAAAATGCTCCGCCATCTGGAAGACGGCGGCGATATCCATCAATCCCGCGACACGTTCGTGCAAGCGGCGCGCATCGGCGACGTGGCCTTGGCCGTCTTGCCGGGCGAGATTCTGCATCTGACCGCGGAACTGATCCGCAAGGATTTTCCCAACCAGCGCAAGCTGATGGTGGCCGCCTATTCGAACGACACCTCCACCGGCTACTTGCCGCACGCCGACGAATTTCCCAAAGGGAAATATGAAGTTGACGATGCCTGGAAGGTCTACGGCATCCTGCGCACCACGCCGGACATGGAGCGCGGAGTACGCGAGGCCGCGGTACAGTTGTTACGTGGGCTTCTTGCTTGAAACCGGCGCCTTCTTGGCGGCTGGCTTCTCGTCCACGCGTTTGATGGTCACGTTGCGGAAGTCGATGGTCGCGCCTTTCGCCACGCGGAATCCGATGCGGCCCTGGAAACTGCGATCGGCGTGAATGTCCACGCCCTTTTCGGAATTGATGTATGTCACCAGATGATCGCCGGTGGCAAAGACCCGCCCGCGAATCCACGTTCCCGACTTGGTGATGGGCTGGTTGTTACCGTCCACGGGGAAAGCGCGCGCCAAATTGAACAAAGATCCGATGGGGTTGTCCTTGTACGGATCTTCAATGTGGAACTCATAGCTCTTCTCCGCCTGACCGTCGGCTGGAACTCGGAACAATACACCGGCATTGCCTCCCACAGAGATCTTGAACTGGAAGTCCAGCAGGAAGTTCCCGAACGACTGCTTGGTGAGCAGGACGGAATCCTCCTGGCTTCCCGCGCCGTGCAGCACATCCTTATTTAAGGACCATGCGTTTCCGACGTTCCCAGTAAGGTCTTCCAGCGATTGAAACAATGGCGCGACCTCGTGCAGGTCCGTCAACAGGCGTTCCTCCATCAGTTGATAAGGATGCGGTGCGGGAGGCAGTTCCTGAATCTCAATGTCCTTGAACTCGTAGTTTACGTTGGTGTCGCCGCCATGCAGGTGGAAGCCGATCGCGCCTTTGTAGGATCGCCGCGTATGAGCCTCCGACATTTTCTTGTGGTCCAACAGCACCACCATGTGGTCGCCGACGCAGCGTACTTCCATCTCCACCCAGTGGTCCGGCTGGACTGCGGAGTCATAGGCGTTGGCCACGTGGTAGATCGCGCCGTCCACATTGATATCCGAGGGATTGCGTTGCATCACCACCTCGTAGGCGTTGAAAGCCGGGCGCCCGATCTTGGCGTGTCCGGGATCGCGGATCAAGAGGCCGGTAACATAATCGGTGGAGTTCGGCCGGAACTTCACGCGTAGGATGAAATCCTCATAATCCTTGCGGCTCACCAGCCAGGCCGCGCCGCGATCGGGGAGCAGGCGAGTGACTTTGAGCTCGCCATCCTCAACGGTCCACTTGCCGCCGCCCGCGCCGATGGGAACCACTTCCCAGCCGTCCAGCGAGTTGCCCTGCAGGAGCTTGGTCCAACCTTTGGAAGAGGCTGCCGCGGGATGTTGCGCCACGGCGGTGCAAGAGAAAAGAATCGTCAGGACAAGAAGACTAGTTGATGGCTTGAGCATAGTAACGGTATAACACAAAAACGCTGCCGTGTGATATATCAGATATCAATTTGTCATTGACAGACCACCTCCGGGCGGATATCGTGGGGGAAATGAAGGTTGAATACCCGTCGCTGATCCGGTCGGTCTCTGCACCGCTTTGCGTGGTGATCTGTCTGGCGGTGGCCGCCGCGATCATATCCCAGGTTCCACAAAAGGCCGCCGCGTCTCCTGCGCCCCACCCCGGCGCTGCGGCGGCCGCCTGGCGTCCTTTATTCAACGGTCACAACCTGGACGGCTGGGAAGTGGTCGGCCCCGGCTCTTGGAGCGCCGAAGATGGCGCGCTGGTGATGCGCCGCCCGGCCGAAGACCACGGCGGCGGATGGCTGGTGACGCGCCAGAATTACGGCGACTTCATCCTGCGCTTCCAACTTCAGCCCGGCGCTCATTTGTATAACAGCGGCGTGTTGATCCGCGACGCTGGGCACGCCAAGGTCGGCCGGCCCGCCGTGAATGGCTTCGAGATCAAACTGGCGCAGGGCGATCGCGTGGAAAACGGCAACGGCACCATTTGGTATGTCGCCGATGCGCCGATTCACGAGATTCCCGAGCACGAATGGACCTCCTTCGAGATCCGCTGCGAGGGCGATCACATTACCACCTTGATGGACGGCCATAAGATGGCGGAAACGCATAGCCGGCGCTCGTATTACGGAGGCATCGGATTTCATCTCCACGGCGGCAACGACAAGCCGGAAGTGCGTTTCAGGAAGATCGAGATTCAGGAATTGGCGCCCGGCCCGCATCCCGACCGTTTGATGGAAGAGCAGTTGACGGAAGCGCCGGGCGAGTTCACCGACGTGCTTCCCGACACCGCGCTGGCGAATGGATGGACGTTGAAAGACGGCGTGCTGCACGGCTCGGGCGCCGGCCAAGAGTCCACGGCCGCCGTGAAAGGAACCTACGGCGATTTCATGCTGACGTTCGACTTCCGAGTCAGCGCCGGGGGGACTGCGGGCGTGGAGTTTCGCGGCGGCTCCGAGTTTCGCATCTCCGACAAAGACGAGACGTTCCCCAGCGGATCGGTTCCCGGTGTGTCGCGGGCGTTTTTCACCGACCAGTGTTTGCAGAACGTCTATCATCCCGGGCGGTGGAATCAGGCGCATCTTTACGTGAGCGGCAACCATATGGTGACTTTGCTGAACCTGGTAAAGTCGGGGGACGGACATTCCACCGGCAGTCTTCGCGGACCGCTCGCCTTTCGGGTGTCCGCGGGATCCACGGTGGACTTTCGAAATGTTCGAATCAAGAAGATCGGCTAGTTGAGGAAACAATATGAGCGAAGAATACGATGTCGTGATTGTTGGGTCCGGGGCCGGCGGCGGCATGTCGGCGTTTGTGCTGAGCCAGGCGGGCGTGAAGGTCGCGGTGGTGGAGGCGGGAGGCCACAACATGGATCGCGACATTCGCAAGCACCAGTGGCGCTGGGAACTGCGTTATCGCGACGATTACCAGTACGATCCCGTCAACGTGAAGCTAAAAACCACGCACTATACCGTGGGTCGGGGTGAAAGCACGCAGACGACTACCTTCGACGGCAGCGGGCACAGCACCTATTACAACGATCACTTCTTCGCGAAAATCCGCGACTGGCGTTACACCCATCCCGAGGGCATGCCCTATCGCTGGATGCGCGCGCGGGCCATCGGCGGCAAAACGAATTGCTGGGACGCCGGCGCGGTTCGCTGGGGTCCTGTGGAGTACAAGCCCTACAGCTACGACGGCTACGGCATCGATTGGCCGATGTCCTATGAGGAAATGGACCCGTGGTATACGCGCGTCGAAAAACTAATCGGCTGCAGCGGAGAAGCCTGCGGCAAACTCACCGCCACTCCGGACGGCGTCTATCAGCCCGCGCCGGGGTTGACGTGCGGCAACACCTGGATGAAGGGCGTGGCGAAGAAGATGGGCTACCTCGCGGTGGCCGGTCCGCGCGCGATCATTACCCAGCCGCTCAATGGCCGCGCGCCTTGCCACTACTGCGGACGATGCGGAAAAGGTTGCGACAACGGCTCAAAATTTACCACTGTCGGCGCGCTGCTGCCGACGGCACGGGCCACCGGCAACCTGACCATGATCAGCAACGCTATCGTGCGCGATGTGACGGTGGACAGCCAGGGCCGTGCCTCCGGCGTACGCTATATCGATCGCTACACCTTTCAGGAAAATGAAGTACGCGGCAAAACTGTGGTGCTGGCCGCCAGCGCCATCGAAACGGCGCGGATTCTGCTGAATTCGAAATCGAACCTGTTTCCGAATGGTCTGGCCAACTCGAGCGGCCAGGTCGGCCGTCACCTGGTGGAGGACTGCGTGGCCGGCGTCTCCGGAACTCTGCCGGAATTCTTCAATCGTCCCATGGCCAACGAAGACAGCTACGATTCCGAGGTTACGGTTCATCCTTTCATGAACGTTGATGAAAAGAGTCGCAACAAGAACTTCTTGCGCCGCTATCTCCTCACCTGCAACTGCAGCATCGGGATGGGCGGCGGAAGCAGCGGCCGCGCCATGGCGCCCCCTTTTGGCGAGGCCTTCAAGAAAGATCAGCACACCGGGATCGGCTCGCATGTTTCGGTTACCGGTGCCGGTTGCGGCTTGGAAGATCCCAACAATTACGTCAACATCGACCCCGACGTGAAAGACGCCTGGGGCATTCCCGCGGTTCGCATCCACATGAAGTGGGGCGCCAATGCGGAAGCCTATGTCAAGGATGTGGCGCAGCGCGGCGCGGAATGGATCGAAGCTGCCGGCGGAGTGGTGACCGGATGGGAAACCTCGCCCTCCATCCCCGGCGCGCAAATCCACGAACAGGGATTGTGCCGAATGGGCGACGATCCCAGGAATTTCGTCACCAATCGTTGGGGACAGACTCACGACGTGCGCAATCTGTTCATTGCTGACGGCTCGCTGCATTGCACATCCGGCGTGACCAATCCGACGCTGACCATCCTCAGCATGACGATGCGCAACATGACCCATATGGTGGAGGAGCGGCGCAAGGGGAACGTATAGGCATGGCGGAACTCTTCGACGTCGTGATCGTTGGATCTGGCGCGGGTGGCGGCATGGCCGCCCATACGTTGACCGAGCTTGGCGCGAATGTTGCAGTGGTGGAAGCCGGCGGGCACAATATGGACCGCGACATCCGGCACCATCAATGGTCTTGGGAGCTGCGCTATCGCGAGAGCTACCAGCCGGATCCCGTGCATGTCAAACTGACCACGCGGCGATACACGGTCGGTGTGGGCGAGCGCGAGCAGACCATTATTTTCGATGGCAATGCCCACAGCAAATATTCCGACGAACATTTCTTCGTGAAGCTCCGCGACTGGCGCTATACGCATCCGCCAGGCCTGCCCTTCGCTGGGTGCGGGCGCGCGCGATCGGCGGAAAAACGAATTGTTGGGGAGTCGGATGCCGCGCGCTGGGGTCCCGTGGAGTGGAAGCCCTATAGTTACGATGGCGTGGGTATCGACTGGCCGATGTCCTACGATGAAATTGCGCCTTGGTATTCGCAAAGTCGAGCAACTCATTGGCGTCAGTGGGGAAAAGATCGGCAAGCTCACCGCCTGTCCGGACGGAGAATTCATGACGCCCGCCGGCATTCTCCTGTCGTCCCGCGATCATGAAAGCCGCGGCGGCGGAAAAAATCGGCTATATTGCCATCGGCTGGCCGCACGCCATCATTACCCGTCCGCACAATGGCCGTGTCCGCCTGCCATTATTGCGGGCGATGCGGGCGAGGTTGCGATACCGGCGCGAAGTTCACTTCCGTGGGCGCGCTGCTTCCCACGGCCTTCGCCACTGGACGCATGAAACTGTTCGCTAATCCGATTGTCCGCGACGTGACCACCGACGCCAGGGCCGCGCCGATGGCGTGGCGTATATGGATCGCTACACGTTGCAAGAAAATCGCGTTCGGGGCAGTTACGTTGTGGTCGCGGCCAGCGCCATCGAGACGGCGCGCATGCTGCTCAACTCGAAATCCTCTCTATTCCCCAACGGCCTGGCGAATTCCAGCGGACAAGTGGGCCGCAACCTGGTGGAAGACGTGCCACGGCCGGCGTCTCACGGGCGCTTGCCGCAACTGGAGGCGCCGCGAGGTCTCAACGAAGACAGCTACGCCGCGGGAGTCACGGTGTTCATCCCTTTATCAACGTCGACGAAAAGAGCCGCCGGAAGAACTTTTGCGCCGTTACGTGCTGCGGTCCGCGGGTGGATTCGGAATGGGCGGCGGGGGCGGTCGGGGCTTGGCCCGCAGGATTTAAGAAATCGGCTCGCGCCGGAATCCGGGGGCGCCTGCGATCGGTATTCACGGCGGCTGGTTGTGGATTGGAAAATCCTCGACAATTTCGTGGACATCGACCCCGGAGTCAAAGACGCCTGGGGCATCCCCGCAGTGCGGATTCATTTTAACATCGCGAGAACGCCGAAGCGATGGTGAAGGACATGGTGCAGCGATCGGACGCGAACGGATCGAAAAGGCGGGAGGCATGGTCACTGGCATACACCACTGGATCGTCCATCGCCGGCTCGCAGATCCACGAGCAGGGCACTTGCCGCATGGGCAACGATCCCAAACAAGTTTGTAACGAATCGCTGGGGCCAATGACTCACGATGTGCCGAATCTGATTCTGGCGGATGGTTCGCTGCACTGCACCAGCGGCATCACCGATCCGACGCTGACGATTCTTTCGCTCACGATGCGCAATGCCAATCATCTGATCGACGAGGAACTGCGGAACGGCCACGTCTAACTTATGAGCGGAAATTTTCGATGTCGTGATTGTAGGTTCCGGCGCGGGCGGAGGCATGATGGCCTACGTGCTCACCGCAAGCGGGCGCGCGCGTGGCCGTCGTGGAAGCGGGCGGGCACAACATGGATCGCGATATCCGCCATCACCAGTGGCCCTGGGAACTGCCTTCGCTAACACGCTATACCAGCCGGATCCAGATCGAACGTACGCCTGGCACGAAAAATTACTTCGCCGGGCGCGGCCGCAGGAAGCGAAATCATCTATTCGACGGCAACGCGCACGCCAACTATTACAACGATCATTTCTTCGTCAAAATCCGCGACTGGCGCTACACCCATCCCGAAGGGATGCCCTACCGCTGGGTGCGTGCTCGATCGCTCGGCGGCCAAACCAATTGCTGGAACGCCGGCGCGCTTGTTGGGGACCGCTGGAGTGGAAGCCTTACAGCTATGACGGCTACGGGATCGACTGGCCGATTTCCTACGAAGAAATGGCTCCCTGGTATTCCAAGACCGAACTGCTGGTTGGCGTCAGCGGCGGGAAAGCCGGACAGATGACCGGCACGCCCGATGGGGAGTTCATGCCGCCGCAAGGCTACACCTGCAATCACGCGATCATAACCGCGGCGGTGAAGAAGATGGGCTATATCACCACGCGGGAGCCGCATGCCATCATCACCCAGGACCATAACGGCCGGCCCCAGTGCCACTATTGCGGCCGTTGCGGCCAAGGTTGCGACTCCGGCGCGAAATTCACTTCGGTCGGCGCGCTGTTGCCCGTGGCGCAGGCCACCGGGCGGATGACGGTATTCACCAATGCGATTGTCCGCGAGGTTACCGTAGATTCCAGCGGGCGGGCTTCCGGCGTTTCCTTCATCGATCGCTACACGTTCCAGGAAAATGCGGTTCGCGGTAGACAAGTGGTCCTCTCCGCGGGATCGATTGAAACCGCGCGCATTCTGTTGAACTCGAAGTCCAACCTGTTTCCCAACGGTTTGGCGAACTCCAGCGGGCAGGTGGGACGCTGGCTGGTGGAGGATACGGCGTGCTCGGTCTCGGGTGAACTTCCGCAGTTGGAAGGCCGCGAAATCGTCAATGAGGACGGCTATCAGGGAGATGTTATGATTCACCCCTTCGCCAACATCGACGAGAAAACCCGCAGCAAAGACTATCTGCGACGCTACATCATGCGTTCCAACGGCGGCTTCGCCATGGGCGGAGGAGGCGGAGGAGGAGTGATGTTCGGCGCCGGAATCAAGGACGCCTCCCGGCGAGTGGCGGGGAGCGGCGTCAATATCACCGGCGCCGGCTGCGGCTTGGAAGATCCCAACAACTTCATGGAACTCGATCCCAATGTGAAGGACGCCTGGGGCATCTCCGTGGCACGCATCCACCTGAAGCATGGTCCCACGCAAGAGGGTATGGCGCGCGACATGGTCAAACGGGGAATCGAGATCATTGAAGCGGCCGGCGGCAAGGTCAGCAGGTATTCCGCCGGTCCGGCTGTTCCCGGCGCCAACGTTCACGAACAAGGGACCTGTCGCATGGGCGACGACTCGAAAAAGTTTGTCACCAACCGTTGGGGCCGGACCCACGACGTTCCGAACCTGACACTGGCGGATGGTTCGATTCACTGCACCAGCGGGATCACCAATCCCACCATGACCATTTTGAGTTTGACCATGCGCAACGCGGCGCATTTGACGGAAGACGTGCGAAAAGGAAATACTTAGAAACAGGAGCCCAATATGATTTCAGTCGATCGGCGGCAATTCATCAAGAGCGGTGTGGTCACCGCGGTGGCGGCGGGCGCCAGCGTCGCGCAGACCGGCAAGAAGACCGGTTTCCATCCGGCCAGCGAAGCGGGCCGTGGAATCAAGGTGGCGTGTTCCACCAACCTATGGACAAAAGGCGCGAACGCCTCGTTCGCCGACGCCCTGGCGGGCGTCTCCGCCGCGGGCTACGACTGGGTGGAAGTGGACGCCGACGATATCTGGGAGTTCCGCGAACAACCCGATGCGCTCCGCAAGATGCTGGACGAACACGGACTCGGCTTGGTGACCGCGGCGCTCTCCGGCGATTTCGCGGATCGCGAGAAGCGGCTGAAGAACATCAGCCGCGCCGTTCTTACGGCGCGCGCGCTGCAAGCGCTGGGCTGCGGCACGCTGGTGTTGGAAGGCACGGGATTTGGAAGCATTCCGCGCACTCCGCGCAACTTCCATCATCACTCCACCAACCTGGCGGAGCTGGGCGCGTTGGTCTACGAAGAGACCGGCTTGCATTGCGCCTACCGCTTCCACGAAGAAGAAGCCGCGGACGTGCGCAAGATCATCACCACCTCCGACAGCCGCTACACCAAATTCTGTTTCGATACGCAATCTCTCGCGAAACTGGGCATCACCTCAGCCCCGATGATCAAGACCTACGGTGTCCGCGTCGTCCACATTCAACTGCGGGAAGGCGACGGCGGCACCGTCAAGGAAACTCCCAACGCGGTACTGGCCGCACTGGTGCAGGCCGACTATAACGGGTGGGTGGTTGTGAAGCAGGATCGCGTGCGCAATACGCCGGTGAAAGACGCCGGAGAAGCACTGCGGAAACTTCAGCCGCTAGTGGCGCAAGCGAAGAAAGCGGGCGAGGAATTACAAGCCCGGACCGAAGCCGCGCCCGAACCGCAAGCCGCGCGCCGCGGGATGCTGCGCGACCTGGTGACCATTGGCGCGACGCTGTCGAGCCAACCAGCGGCGTTTCTCGCTCCCGCCCGATTCGTCTCCAGCGATAACAGCAATCCCATGGAGCAGCACACTCACGACATGCATGGCCATATGAACCGCCCGGTGCCGCCGGTTCCGCCGCTCGATCCCAACTTCAAGCCGCTGTTCTTCAGCGTCGAGGAATACCGCGACGTTTCCGCGCTCGCCGACACCATCATTCCCGTGACCGATACTCCTGGAGCGCTCGCCGCGCAAGCCGATGAATACGCCGACCTGATGATCTGGCTCGATGAGGAGCATCACGACGACGTGCACAAGTCCGTGGCCCAGTTCCAGAGCGTCTGCAAGGCGCGCCTTGGAAAACCGTTTGCCGCCGCAACGCACGCACAGCAGGTGGAATTCCTGACCGCGCTCACCGGACAGTCCGTTCCGGCGGACATCCGTCCGGCATCGTCGTTTTTCAATCGTGTTCGCGGCTTGGTGGTTCGGGGCTACTACGCTTCGCCGCAAGGATTGTTGATGGACCTCGGTTACAAGGGCAACACCTATTTGGCGGAGTTCAAGGGCTGCACGCATCCGGAACATCACAATCCACCGGTGGTGAAGAAGAGTTAGGTTTTTCCCTTGTGCCTTCGTGGAAGGAAATGCGTTGCTAACTTCCTTCCATCTTGTAGACCGACGCATCCGGCTTGACCGCCCGCAGGAACCACAAGGGACGCCGCATCCCGCCGGGACCCGGCGCAGGCCGCGTTTTCTTCAGCCACTCGTGGTACACCTCCATCGACTTGCGCGTATCCACGAAAATGTCGGCGTAGCGATCGCCGGCGTGCGCTTTTTCCACCGTTACCTTCTGATGCCAGCAATGCATGCCGCTGATGGGATCGGGTTGCACCGGGAACGTCAGGTTCTGATGGACTCCCGCGTCGCTCCACCAGATGCGGCCGGAATCGCGATCGGAGGAAGCAAAGGGCTTGAGACCTTCCTTCTGGCGCATCAGCAGAGTTCCGTCTTTGCGCGAAAACTCCACCACCGCCGCCGACCATCGTTCGCCCTGAGCGCGATGCAGTGTCCAGCGGCCCAAGTGATGCGAGCACGCCACCACGCCTGGCTTCATCCCTTCGGTGATCCAGGCGCGATTCACGAAGTATCCAATGGCGGTGGAAACGCGCAGCAGTTCGCCGTTGCGCACGCCCAAATGCTGGGCGTCTTCCGGATGCATCCACACCGGATTGCGGTGGGAAATTTCGTTCAGGTACTTGGCGTTTCCGGACCGCGTATGGATCAGCGTGGGCAAGCGGAACGTCGGCAGCAACACATACTCGTTCTTGGAGCGGTCGATGTTGGAGTAATGCACCTGGCTGCGGATGTATCCCGGCAAGGCGTGCTCGGCCCATTTCCAATCGCGCATGGTGGAAGAGTAAAACTCCAGGCGCTTCGAGGGCGTGGGGAAACCGGCCACGGCGGCGCCGTCGATTTCGAGGCCCACCGCCAAATCGCCGCGCCGCAACACGCCGTCGCTGTCGGGCGAGGCGTTTTGCGTTTCCGTTTCGGAAAGCCGGCGCGTGTGCAGCAGCGTGGTTTCGCCGGGCACCTGATACGCGCCGTACTTGCGCATGAATTCCAGCGGCGTAAGGTTTTCGCGCGCGGCGCGCTCCGGCAATCCCGGAACGCTGTTCTCGAAGATCCAGCGGTAATACTCGTCGATGGTCAGCTTCTGGCCGGCGCGATAAGGCGATTCGAAATACTTCCGGATGCCCAGCGATCCGTCGGGATCGATGCGCCAGCTCAGCTCAATCCAGAACTCGTCTTCTTCCCAGACCTCGCCGGGATTAGCCTGATAGGTAAACTCCACCTTCTTGCCGAGTTTCTCCTGCACCACGCGCATCACCGGCTGGCGGAACGCGATCCAGCGGCTGGCATGAGTTTCCTGGCTCTGAATGTCGTGCCGCTCGCTGGCCATGCCCATGGGCAGGACGTAATCGGCGAACATCGTGGTTTCGCTCCACATCGGCGAAAGCGCCACGTGCAGGCCGATCTTGCTCTCGTCTTGCAGCACATCCATCCAGGTGGCGCCGTCCGGATTGGTCCACACCGGGTTGTAGACGCGCGTGAAGTAGACGGCCAGCTTGGCGCGGCCTTCCTTCATCATGTGCGGCAGCAGGAAGCTCATTTCGTGGAAGGCCAGCGGATATTCCTTGGGCCACAGCAACTCGCTCCACATTTTTTGCGGCGACGGTTTCAGGAACGGCGCGGGGACAAATTTATTCCAGCCGTTGGGCAGCAATCCGCCCTCCGTGCCCACCGATCCGGTGAGCACATGGAGGAATTCGAGGGCCCGGGCCACCTGCCATCCCCCGAGGTTACCGGCCGCCGTGTTGCGCCACACGTGGCTGGCGAACGCCGTGCCCGCCGCGGCGATTTCGTCGGCCAGCGTCTGGACGATCTCCGGCCCGATGCGGCATTCCTGCGCCGCGAACTCCGGAGTGAACTCGGCATAGACCCGCTTCAGTTCCGCGATAAAGTTTTCGTACTTTACTTCCACGCCGGCATGGCGCAGGTACTCCCGCCAATTCACCCAGCGGCGCATGAACTCGTGATTCACGCGATCGCTCTCCACCAACTCCCGCGCCACGGCCAGCAACAGCGCCGCTTCCGAGCCGGGCCACGGGGAGATCCAGTAATCCGATTGCGACGCGGTGTTGGAAAGCCGCACGTCGATGCAGGCGATCTTGGCGCCGCGCATCTTCGCTTCGATCACGCGCTGCGCGTGGGGATTGAAGTAGTGTCCGGTTTCCAGATGCGCGCTCAGCAGCAAAATGAAGCGCGCCCGCGCGTGATCCGGCGACGGCCGGTCGTGGCCTTGCCACAAGTTGTATCCCAGGCGCGCCGACGCCGAACAAATGTTGGTATGGCTGTTGTGCCCGTCGATGCCCCACGCCTGGAGCACGCGATCCATGTAGCCATCCGCTCCAGGACGGCCCACATGATACATGATCTCATTGCCGCGTTTCTCCACCAGCGCCTGACGGATGCGTCCGGCGATGTCGTCCAGCACCGCGTCCCAGGAGACGCGCTCCCATTCGCCCGCGCCGCGCTCACCTTTGCGCTTCATCGGATACAGGATGCGCTCAGGATCGTGGATCTGCGTGATGGTTGCGGGTCCCTTGGCGCAGTTGCGCCCGCGGCTGGCGGGGTGCGCGGGGTTGCCTTCGAACTTGCGGACCTCGAGCGTCTCTTTGTCAACGTAGGCCAGCAAGCCGCAGGCCGCTTCGCAATTGAAGCAGGCGGTCGGCACCAGGAAGTAGTGTTTTTCCACCTTACGCGGCCACGCGGTGGATTCGTACTCCACCCAATCGTCCCACTCTTCGGGCTTCGGATATGCGGAGAGAACTTGAAATGGAGGATAAGTCATAATAAATTCCAATCAACTAAGCGGAGCCACTTGTCCCGCTTCGATCCATAAATGTTCGTATACGTAGAGTCCGGCCGTTGCGAGTAAACCCGCCGGCCGATAGCCGGCTTCGCCCACCAAGATTATCAACAGCAGGGGCGCGAGCGCTCCCAAACCGACGGCCAGCAGCCAAAAGGACGCCCGCCGCCGATGCGTGATGTGCCGGGCCGCCTGCGCGCAGTCGGAATTGGTGTGCGGAACAGCTACTTCGCCAGAGATCATCAGCAGGTGCACGGCAAGACCGCCGGCGAGCCACAGGCCGAGACTCGCGGGTCGCGCCGATCCGCAGATCATCAGAACGCCGGCTCCGGCGACCACCGCTTGCGCCACCAGATGCGGCAAAAGCAACGGGCTTTGCCAGAAGTCGCGGCCTTCCGCCTGTGCGAACAGGAACGCCGAGTATCCCGCCGCCGCCGCGCCTAGCACAATACTAACAAGCAGCAACCACGGTGGCGGATTGCCCCACAGCCACCACAAGCTGACCACACCGCCGAAAGCCATCAGAATGTATCCGCCCCAAACCAGCCAGGAAGTCCAGTTCGGCGCCAGGATCAGTCGCCAGAAACGCTCCGGACGCTTTAGATCGCCGATCAACAACGCCGTGGTAATCGCCAGAAAAATCAAACTGAGTAGCGGCGCCAGGCGATCCGTTCTTCCTGGGGATTCCATCATTCCGATTGCGCCCACAATCGCCACACCGGCTGAAATCGCTTTTGTCCAGAGATAGGCGGAAATATGCCAGCCCCAGGACTTCGCGTGACTCACGTTGTATACTTCGTGCGTGGCCGGAAGCTGCGCCGGGTCCATCAACTGCTGGAGAATCTCCGCTGGGCCCTCGGACCACAGATAGGAGGCTGGAATGTCGCTGTTGCCGCCGGGAGAAATGGCGTCTTGATCCGCGCCGAGATAAAAAACTTTGGGCCGTGTCCCTTGCTCCGGCTTGCGGACTTGGGACGGCAGGCGCGCCACAAGCTGCGAAATCTGCGACTGCGGATTGTCCAGGTCTCCCGGGACGATCGCCTGCACGGGGCACACGATCACGCAGGCCGGCTCCAGCCCGCGTTCCACGCGATGCGCGCAAAAATGACACTTCTCCGCCACCCCCCGGTCGGGGTTGATGTAGAGGGCGTCGTAGGGACAAGCCTGCATGCAGGACTGGCAGCCGATGCACTTGTCGCCATCGAGATCCACGATGCCGTCGGGGCGAGTATACAACGCATTCACAGGACAGATCTTGACGCACGGCGCATTCTCGCAGTGATTGCAGCGCATTACGCCGAAGTGTCGGCGCGTCTCGGGATACTCTCCCTTTTCGACGTACTTGACCCAGGTCCGAAAGCTGCCCACCGGCACCTGGTTTTCGGTCTTGCAGGCCACCGTGCAGGCGTGGCACCCGATACATTTTCGTTGATCTAGTATGAAGCCATAGCGCATTGTGGAGGAAGCTTTCTTGCACCTTGTTAATCATCTGACATCTGATATGTGATATTCTACACGAGTTCCATGGACCTGCCGCTCAAATTCGGTCATTCCCAGTGCCGCCTCTCCCTGCCGGACGGTTTCTCGTGCGATATCCTCGAGCCGGCGCGCAGCGTTCCTTTGAAGTCGGTCGAGGAAGCTGTGCTGCAGGCCGTCCGGCATCCCATTGGCAGTCCGCCGTTGCGGGACCTCGTCAAGCCCCACCAGCGAGTCGTCATTGTCGTCAATGACATTACCCGCCTGGTGTACACCGATCTGTTCCTGCCACTGCTCGTCGCGGAGCTCAACCGCGCCGGCGTTACGGATGCTCAGATCTCCCTGGTCTTTGCGCTCGGTTTGCACCGCGCGCAGACGCCGGAAGAACGGCGCCTAATCGTGGGTCCCGAGATGGCGCGCCGTCTGCAACTCTTCGATCACGATGCTTTCGACAGCGCGAACTTGGTCGAGATTGGACGCACCAGCCGAGGCAATCCGGTCTGGATCAATCGCCGCGTGCGCGAAGCCGACTTCGTGATCCTGACTGGAGAAATTATTTATCACCTCTTGGCGGGCTATAGTGGTGGACGAAAAGGCTTGGTGCCGGGAGTTGCGGGGGCCGAGACCATCTCTTTTAATCACCGTATGTTCATGGACCCCAATTGCCGGAGCGGAGTTCTGGAAGGCAATCCCATTCATGAGGATCTCATGGAGGCTTGCCGTCTATTTCGTCCCGACTTTATCTTGAATGTAGTGCTTCACCCGCAGGGCGGATTTGCGTGCGTCGTCGCCGGCCACTATGAACAGGCCCACCGCTCTGGGTGCCAGGCGGTTGACGTGCTCTACAAAGTGGAAACGGCCGCGCCGTACGACCTGGTGATCGCCAGCGCGGGAGGTTTTCCCTTCGACATCGATTTGCGCCAGGCGCACAAGAGCCTGGAGAATGCCGCGCGCGTGCTTCGGCACGGTGGTACTCTGCTATTTCTGGCCGAGTGTGCCGATGGGGCGGGAACCAAGGCGCTGGTCGAATGGCTGCAAAAATATTCCAGTTCCGCGGCCATGGAAATCGAATTGCGCGAACATTTCGTCGTCGGCGGTCACAAGGCTTACTGGGTCGTCCGGCTAGGCGAACGTTATCGCATCCTTTGTTACTCCAAGTTGCCGGAAGCGCTGGTACGGAACTGCCTTTTCGTCCCGGTGCAGAACCCGCAAGAAGCCTTGAATGAAGCCTTAGCTGGATTAGCGCCAGACGCCCGGATCGCCTGCATTCCGCAGAGCGGCCTGACCCTGCCTCACGTTGCCGATAAGGAATTGTATCTCTCGTCGGCGGGAAAGGAGATCGATCATGTCAGCGACTATGCTTGAAACGCCCGAGTATCCGATGTGGATTGCCAACCGGGAGGTGACCACACCCCACCGCCACACCGTGCGTCTTCCCTATGACGGTGAGCCGGTCGGCACTGTTTACGAAGCCGATGCCGGCATTGTCCAAGACGCTTTAAGCGCCGCCGAGCGCGGCGCCACGGCAATGGCCGCGCTCACCCAATACGAACGCGGAGAATTGCTCGACCGGATGCGCGCGCTGCTGGCGCGGGATGCTGCGGAGTTCACGGAACTGGTTTGTCACGAGACCGGCAAACCGATCAAGGAAGCGCGCGGCGAAGTGGAGCGCTCCCAACAAACCTTATTGAGCGCCGCCGACGAGGCTCGCCGCCTGCACGGCGAAGTGATTCCCATGGAATCCGCGCCGATCGGTAAAGGCCGCTGGGCCATGACCGTGCGCGAGCCGATCGGCATCATCGGGGCGATCACTCCCTTCAACGTTCCTCTGAATCTGGCGCTGCACAAAGTCGCTCCGGCCTTCGCCGCGGGGAACGCCGTGGTCCTTAAGCCCGCGGAGAACACTCCCCTCAGCGCGCTGCGCCTGGGACAGTTAATCCGCGAAGCGAATGCGCCGGCCGGCGCGTACAACGTGGTCACTGGACCGGGCAGGGAAGTCGGCGCGCAACTGGTGCGCGATCCGCGCCCGGCGATGATTACCTTCACCGGCAGCGTGCCGGTGGGAACCATGATTCGCAGCCAAATGGGATTGCGCAAAGTGGCGCTGGAGCTGGGCGCCAACTCGTCGGTCATCATCGAGCCGGACACCGACCTGGATCTGATCGTTCCGCGCTGCGTGGTCGGGGCATTTTCTCACTCCGGCCAGGTTTGCATTTCGGTTCAGAATATTTACCTGCACGAAAAAATCGCCTCCACGTTTCTGGAGCGTTTTCTGGATGCCACCAAGAAGTTGGTTCTGGGACATCCACGCGAGGAATCCACCGATATTTCCTCCCTGATTACGAAAGAGGAAGCGGAACGCGTCGAAAGCTGGATCGGCGACGCCAAGGGCCGCGGCGCACGGGTGTTGTGCGGGGGCGCGCGGCACGGCAGCGCCATCGAGCCTTGCGTTCTCGAAGGAGTGCCGGATGAGTCGCCGATTTGCTGCAAGGAGGTCTTCGGTCCGGTCGTGGCGGTGCATCGCTACTCCGATCTGGACGACGCCATCCGCCGCGTCAACTCCAGCGAGTACGGCTTGCAGGCCGGACTCTGCACCCGGGACTTGCAGCGCGCCTTTCAGGCGTCGCGCAAACTACAGGTCGGCGGCGTCATGATCAACGACGTCCCCACCTTCCGCGCCGATCACATGCCCTATGGCGGTGTCAAAAACAGCGGCACCGGCCGGGAGGGTCCGCGCTACGCCATCGAAGAAATGACTGAAATGAAGTTGATTTGCTGGCGCGGATAGGCCGGCCTTTCGGCGGGAAGGCAGATTGCTTTCCAAGGAACACTCGCGATTTGCGGTCTGTTTCCGTTTACCTGAGCGGCTTCCTCTGATAGGATCTTGGATATCATCTTCGACGAGGAGGAAGAAAAGTGAAGCTGCGAGTTTCTGAAAGTCTGACTGAACGCGCTTGTAAATTGATCCGCAACTCTATTTTAGACGGCAAGGTTGACGGCAGCCACCGTCTGACAGAGGAATTCTTTGCGCGCCGCTTCGGGATCAGCAAGTCTCCCATCCGCGAAGCGTTCAATCGCCTGGAATCCGAGGGTCTGATCAAGATCCAGCCGCGCCGCGGCGCTTTCCTCGTGGAAATGACCCGCCGCGATGTGGAGGAGATTTACGAATTGCGCGAGTTGCTGGAACCCGCCGTGGTCCGTCACATCGATCTCGATAAGAAAACCGCCCAACGCCTGGAAGCGGCCGTCGTCGGAGCGGAAAGGTTTTTGAAGAAAAACGATAAAGCCAACTACATCCGCGAAGATGCGCTGTTCCACATCATTCTGGCCCAGGCCAATAGCAATACGCGCCTGCGCAACGCCCTGCAAGGAATGCAGCATCAGATGATCATTTTGCGCCACCGCACCTTCCAACTCTCCAGTCATCAGGCGCTCCCGCAACACCGCGCGATTCTGGACGAGCTGAAGGCCGGCCGTCGCGAGAAAGCGGCCCAACTGATGGCCGAGCATATTCAGATGATCCGCGCCCGGCTGCTCAGCGATATGGACGAAGAAAAAGCCCGCCTCGCGGAAGGACCCGGCTGGGGCGGCCGCCGGCTAAACACCCGCTCGGGTCCGGGCTTCTTTCCGCATGTTCTCCCTTGACGCTGCTGAAATATTAGATATCATGAACCTAGGCCGTTTTCCCGGCCGGTGAAGGGAGGTTCTGCATCATGAATCCTTTGGGGTTTGGACTCGTTGGATATGGCGCCTGGGGCAAGTGTCACGCCCAGGCCATTCGTGAGACCAGCGGTTGCGAGTTGCGAGCGGTGGCCTCGGCGTCGGAACAAAGCCGCCAAGCCGCGGCCGCCGACACGGGCGCGGCCGTCTACGCCGATTTCCGCGAGATGATCGCGCGCGCGGATCTCGACGTCATCGACATTGTCGTTCCCAACTACTTGCATGAGGAAGTTGCCGTGGCGGCGCTGGCCGCCGGCAGGAATGTGCTTCTCGAAAAACCGATGTCGGTCAGCGCGGAATCCTGCGACCGCATCATTCAGGCCGCCAACGCCTCGAAGAAGTTGCTGCTCATCGGACACGAAATGCGTTTTTCGCCTATGTATACGGCCATGCGCGAGGTGATCGACAGCGGACGGCTGGGTGCGGTGCGCTATGTGCTAGCCGATCTCTGGCGCCGGCCCTATCGCACCGGTTCCAGCGGATGGCGGATGGATCCGGTTAGGGTAGGGAATTGGATCCTCGAGGAGCCGGTCCATTTCTTCGACGCCACCGCTTGGTTCCTGAGCGGCGCGGGACAACCCTCTACGGTCTACGCGTTCGGCAATCGCAGCGAACCCGGCGGAGCAGTGGTCGATACCAACGATAATTTTACGGCGGTGGTAACCTATCCCAACCAGGCCTACGCCGTGATTTCGCAAACCTTGGCGGCCGTGGAGCACCATTTCAGCCTGAAGGTTTTCGGCTCCGAGGGTCTGTTGCGCGCGGAATGGCACGCCGAAATGGATCGTTCCGAGCATCCCAGCTATTCCCTGGAAGTATCGGCTGACGGCGCCATGCAAAAGATCGAATTGGCCGGAACGCCCGGCGAGTTGTTCGAACTGCGCCAGGAATTGGCCGCGCTGGCCCGCGCGCTCCGCGAGGGCGCGCCGCTGCCGATTACTCCGCAGGAAGGGCGCCGCGCCGTGATGCTGTGCATGGAAGCGCAGCGGTCGCTGGCCACCGGCCAGGTGATTCGATTGGCATAGCAAAATTGAGACAGCGCATCTTCCTGAAGGTCGTACGCCAGTTTCCGGCATTGCTGCTGGTGCTGGTGGTCGCCTGTCCCGCGCCGGGACAGATGCGCCGCCGCCTTTTCTCCCGCGTTCTCGATCAGGACCACGTCGGCGACATGGCTTACGTAGCGGAATGTTACCTGCCGCCCGTGACGAATGGTCCCAACTATCCGGCGTGGTCGCCGGACGGAAAGCAGTTAGCCTTCGCCATGAAGGGATCGATCTTCCGTATGACGCTGGGGAGCGGCGTCGCCGAGGAATTGACGGACGGCGGCATTTACGATTCCCAACCGGCTTGGTCGCCCGACGGAAAATGGATCGTTTACACAGCGGAACAGCACGAGCAGATTCATCTGCAACTGCTCAACGTACAGACCGGTTCAACGCGCGCACTCACCTCCGGCGATTCCGTCAGCATCGAGCCCGCGTGGTCGCCTGATGGCACAAGGCTCGCTTATGTTTCCGCGCAACCTCCCGGCCAGGGCAGCGGGGCGTTTCACATCTACGTGATCCGCTTCACGAACGGCCAGCCTGGGCCGCCCGTGCGCTTGACCACCGAGGTCCGCTTGTCGCCGCCCAGTGTCTACTACGGCGATCGCGTGCTGCACATCAATCCGGTGTGGACTGCGGACAGCCGCGAGTTGATCATGGTTTCCGACCGTGACAATCCCAACGGATCGGGCGGCTTTTACCGCATGGAGGCCCGCCCCGGCGCGCCGATGCGGAGCTTTCACTATGAAGAAACTACCTGGAAGGCGCGGCCCTCGGTGTCGCCCGATGGAACCAAACTAGTTTACAGTTCCTACCTCGGCGGGCAATGGCAGCAACTCTGGATCATGCCAACCAAGGGTGGCGACGCCTTCCCGCTGACCTACGGAGATTTCGACCGCACCGCGCCGCGATGGTCGCCGGACGGAACCCGCATCGCTTTCGTCTCGAATCAGAGCGGCGACACGCGGCTCTGGCTGTTTTACTGGTTCGGCGGAAAATTGGAGCCGGTGGAGATTCAGAAGGTCGTTTACAAGCGGCCCATGAGCCGCTTGCATGTTTCCGTCGTGGACGCCGCCAGCGGCAAGCCTCTGCCGGCGCGGATTCATCTGCTGGCCGCCGACGGCCGCGCCTACGCGCCGGATAAAAGCTGGTTGCGCGCCGATTCCTTCATTGAGGATCACCTGGAGAAGGACGAGTATCACTACTTTTACGCGGACGGCTCCTTCGAGGTTAGCGTGCCGCCGGGACGCACGCGGCTGACAGTTTCCCATGGGTTGGAGTACTTTCCCGCGGACGCGGAAGCAGATGTCCCGGCCGATCATCCCGCCGAGATTCGCGTGCCGCTGCGCCGCCTGGACGATTTGCCCGCCAAGGGCTGGTGGAGCGGCGACAATCACTTCCACATGAATTACGCCGGCGTCTATCACACCTCCCCGGTCGCAATCATGGCGCAGAGCGCCGCTGAAGACCTGAGCATTCTGAACAATCTGATCTGCAACAAAGAGCAGCGCATTCCCGATGTAGCCCATTTTAGCGGCCATCCCGATGCGGCCTCGACGGAAGAACGGATTCTCTTTCACAATCAGGAATATCATCCGCCGTTCTGGGGACACGCCGTGTTCCTCAATCTTAAGGAGCACTTGATCATTCCCACCTACGTGGGCTATCCCAACACGGCGGTAGCGAGCATGTATCCGCCCAACACGGTTCCCTTTCGGGTTGGTCATGAGGAAGGCGCACTCACCGGATACGCCCACGAACCGGGCGCGAACTTCCCGGTAGACCTGGCGCTCGGCACAGTTGACTTCATCGAAGCCAACTGGCCCGAGACGATGGATACGCTTTATCACGCCTGGAACCTGGGCTATCACTTGGTGGCCTCGGCCGGCGTGGACACGTTCGGCGATTTTTATCGCGGCAACGTGCTGGGGACCAATCGCATCTACGTGCACAGCGGATCGCGGCTCAACTACGAAGGCTGGATGAAAGCGATGCGCGAGGGTCACAGCTTTGTCACCGCCGGCCCGCTGGTTTTCCTGGACGTTGAGGGCAAGATTCCAGGAGAGGAAATCGCCTTGCCGCCGGGAACGCATGCATTGCATGTGACGGTGGACGTGGAATCGAACACCCCGATTGAAAGCATCGAGCTGTTGCGCGACGGCAACGTGATCGCCAAACTCGAATCGCGCGGCGATCCGCAGGCTCGCCTTGAACAAACGGTGACGATCGACGCCAGTGGATGGCTGGCGGCGCGCGTCCGCAGCAGACCCACGGGAAAGTCGATCCGCAAGCCCGTTCCCTGGGCCGCCACCATGCCGGTATGGATCACTGTGGACGGCAAACCCGTGCGCTTTCGCGCGGACGCAGATTTCCTTATTGAATGGCTGGATCGCTCCCTGGCGCGGGCCTTTGGCAAGCCCCTGACCGCGGCCGAACAGGCCCAGTTTTCCGCGGCGCAAAAAACGCTCGGTGTCCCGCCGTCTTCGCCGATACACTGGAACAACGAGGCCGAGAAGCAGGAAGTCCGCCGCCTCTATGGCGAGGCTCGAAAGCTTCTGGTCGAGCGTCGCGCCGAAGCGGTAAAGTAGTTTGAGTGGGGCAGGCATCCTTGCCTGCCGCCTTTCTCTGGGAACAGGAAAAAACGGCAGGCAAGGATGCCTGCCCCACGAAAGGCCTGCGCCACTTGACAACAACCTGCAAGTAAGATATTAGATATCAGTGTATGGGATTTAATCGCCGCCAATTCCTGAAGTCCAGCGCCCTGACGGCTGCCGCCGCCGGCTCGGCCATCGCCGAAACTCCGCAACCGCAACATGCCACCGGGTTCCACCCGGCCAGCGAAGCCGGCCGGGGACTCAAACTGGCCTGCTCCACCGCGGCGTGGCGCAAGCAGGGCGTGGCCCTGCCTGCGGCCCTGGCCGGCGTCGCTGCCGCCGGCTACACCTGGGTGGAAGTCCACGGGGACGACTTGTGGGACTATCGGGAAAAGACCGATGACTTCAAGAAGCTCTTGGACACCCACAGTCTTGGTCTGGTGACGGCCTCGATGACCGGCAATTTCGCCAAGCGCGACGACCGCATCAAGAACATCAGCCGCGCCGTGCTGCTGGCGCGCGCGCTGCAATCTCTCGGCTGCGGAATCTTCGTGCTGGAAGGCATTTGGGGCGATGCCCCGAAGGACGCGCCAACGTACCATGTCTATTCCAGCAACATGTCGGAAATCGGCGCGCTGGTTTATGAAGAGACCGGCCTGCATTGCGCCTACCGGTTCCGCGAAATGGAAGCCGCCGACGTACGCAAGATCATCGCCACTTCCGACAGCCGTTATACCAAGCTCTGCTTCGACACCCAATACCTGACGCGCCTGGGCATCGATCCCGTGCCGATGATCAAGGCCTACGGTCAGCGCGTCGTGCACATCCACTTGCGCGATGGCGTGGCCAACGGTAAAGACTGGCAGGATGCCCCCGCCGGCGCCGGCAAGATCAACTCCGGGGCCGTGCTCACCGCACTCGCGCAATACAGTTACAACGGTTGGGTCAGCGTTCAGCAGGACAATGTGCGTAAGTCTCCCGAAGCGGACGCCGGGCAAAGCCGCAAGTTTCTGGAGCCGCACATGGCAGCGGCCATCAAGGCCGCCGGCCCGGAAGTAGCGGAAGTTCGCGAGGAACCCGCCGAGCATCACCATCCCCGCCGTGGATTGCTGCAAGACCTCGTCGTCATAGGCGCGGCCATGACGCAGCCCGCCGCCTTGCTGCGTCCGGCGTCGTTTGCGCCAACCGACAACAGCAATCCCATGCAGGCCGTGACCCATGACATGCGCGAGCATCGCGGCCGTCCGGTGACGCCGCTGCCGCCTCAAGATCCCAACTTCGCGCCGCTCTTCTTTACCCCGGAAGAATATCGCGACGTGTCGGCGCTGGCCGATACCATTGTCCCGGTCACCAACACGCCGGGAGCATTGGCGGCTCGCGCCGATGAATACGCCGACTTCATGCTCTGGATGGATCCGGACCGCTATGACGCCACGCGCCGCCAGATGGCGCGCTTCCGGGAAATGGTGACGGAACACTACGGCAAAGCATTTTCCGCGCTGTCATCGGCCCAGAGGATCGAATTCCTGACCGCCCTCACGGGCAAAGGCATCGCCGAGCGCGACCGGCCCGCGATGCAGTTCTTCAGCGGCATTCGGGGGCTGGTGGTGCGGGGATACTACGCTTCGCCGCAAGGTCTCATCGAAGAGTTGGGCTACAAGGGCAACACGTACGAGTCGGAATTCAAGGGGTGTCAGCACCCGGAGCACAAGGTCTAATGAAGAGAGGAATCACAACTGTCTGCGTAATGCTTCTTTGCGGCGCTGGATGGCTCGCCGGGCAAGCTGCCGCGGCAAAGTCCGCGCCCACGTCAAAACCCGCCGCCAAGCCGGCTGCCGCTTCGCCGGGCGGGGCGCATGGCACGCGCGTGGTCAGTTTCCGGCGCGACGTGCTACCGGTCCTGCAAGACCATTGCATGGCCTGCCACTTTCAGAAGGACCACTGGCCAGGCATGGACCTCAGCCAGGATCGCGCCTACACGACCCTGGTGAATCAGAAGGGAACGCTTTCGGGCAAACAATTCCTGGTAAAGGCCGACGACCCCAACGACAGTTTCCTGATGAATAAGTTGTCGGCCAAGCCGCGAGCGGGCGACCCTATGCCCCCGTATGGCAAGGGTCTCAGCCCCGCGGAGAACCACTTGATCGCCCAGTGGATCCAGCAAGGCGCTAAGAATAATTGAAGTGCGCGTGCCGCGGAATGTCTGCCCCGTTAACGGCAGCGCGTAGTTGAGGAATGCCGGACCCGGCTGGCGAGCGTCTCCATTGAAACATTCCACCGGTGATGCCGGAGGAATGCGTCATCGAGGTAGACGATTGAAACTCGGATTTGCCGAATTGCGGGAAAACGACCGGAGGCAGATCGGTCGCAAGCTCCGTAGCGGAAAGCTTCACTTCTCACTCGTTAATACCTTCTTCAGCCCCTCAAACCAGTTCAGCACCACGTGGATCTGGCCCGGAGGCGCGGAGCCCGTGGCGCGAATCATCAGGAACTCCTTCCCGTCGGGTGAAACATCATAATTGGCATCCCGCCCTTTCGCGTTCTCGTAGCCCTCGAATAGCAGCCGCGGGCGGGAAGCGTTGAACGCAGGCTGCGTGGTAATCCTCACTTCCATCATTTTTTGCCCGTTGCGGTAAAACAATTCGCGGCCATCGCGTGACCATCGCGGCTCGGCGCCACCCTCGTTCGAGATCTGAAATTGCGGTCCCGGTTGTGGATATGCAGCCACCCGTACTTCCCATCGGCCTGATTCATCGGAAACGTAGGCGATCCAGTGCCCGTCGGGCGAAAACATAGCGGCGACCTGCGAGTGAAATTGTTCTTGGAGAAAAGGCCGCAGCGTGCGGGTATCCAAAGAGAAGAGCAGAATCTTGCGGTCAAAGAATGTAAATAGATCGATGTCAGTCAAAGCCAGGACGCGGCCATCCGGGGACCAGGATATGGGATATTGGGTACCTCTGCGTCCGGTGTTGTCCGGCCGCGCGAGCCGCTCTTCCGGGCCGCTCCCGTCAACCGGCCGCCAATAGACAGATCCTTGCCTGGTATAGGCGAGCCGGTGACCATCCGGCGTCCAGACGGGTGGTTCAATAGTGGGGTCGGAAACAAGAAGCGCAGGCACTTCGCGCTCAAAGTCAAACGTCCAGATACCGTCTCCCTGGAGAAAAGCCATGCGTCGTCCATCGGGCGAAATCTCCGGGCCCGCCATCGCGCCCTGAGGTAGCGAGGACGAAACGGGGTACGCAAGCCCTTGCCGGTTCACCCACACCGCTTCGGTTTTGGTTTCTGCCGCCGGCGAGGTGTAGGCGAGCGTGCCGTTCTCCGACATCGGCCCATCCGGACTCGAAACCGGCCAAGGCGTTCCTGCAAGCTGAAGGTGTTCCAGATCGAATGGCACGGCGTATCGCCGTCCCCGGCGGTTGAAAAGCAATTCCCCTATAGGGAGATAGCGCGCGCCAGATGCATTTTCGAGAAGCACGCGCGGTTGCCCGTCAGGCAACTCCTTGAGCGCTACCCGTTGTGCCCGGGGAGACCCAGACCCGACAATCGTGAACAGCAGTGCCCTTCCGCCCGGAAGCAGTTGCGGCGCTGCATGCCAGTCTTCCCCTTTTTGCACTTGTGTCAATCGCTTTGGTTCGCCCCCGGCCGAAGCCAAACGAAAGATCCCCCGCTTCGTGCCGGCGAGGATGCCGTCCAAAGTCCAGCTTAATCCGCCGACAACACCATCCGGCCTTGCGATCAAAACCCTTTCTCCACCCGCTACAGGTACTTTGTAGATCGGCGTATCCCTGGCCTCTGCTTCCCCGTCGCGCTTTCCAAGATCAGGAACAACGAACGCAACCCATTTCCCATCCGGCGAGACACAAGGGCGGGTTGCGTCTTCGGTTCCAGGAATCTGCTTGACGATGGGATTGTCCAGCGAGCGCAAGTACAAACGCGCCTGTCCGTGGTACTCACTCCTGTAGACAATCTCACTGCCATCCGGCGAGATCGCGAGAGCGCCGGTGATCGGTGCATCCGGCGGCGGCGTAATGACAAAATGGATCAGCGGCGCGGGCTTGGCGGGTGCGGACGGTCGCAGCAGCAGAAATGGGGGCAGCAGCAATCAGGACTCCCGCCAGCGCGCCGACAACTGCCCACGGCAATCCGCGGCGCCACGCGGGGCTTGGCGCGATTGCGGGCCCAGTGGCACTGGCATCCTGGCCGTGGGTGCGTAGGACTGGCGCACTGAGGCGATAGCCACGCTTGGGAATGGTCTCGATCACGCGTGATTCGCGCGCGTCGTCGCCCAGCGCTTTGCGCAATTCGAATATGGCGTGCGTCAGCGCATCATCGCCGACAAAGGTCCCCGACCACACCGTGGCCAGCAGTGCTTCCTTGCTCATCACCTGTGGCGCGCTCGAAGCCAAGCAGACCAGCAACTCCATCGTCTTCGGCTCGAGGCGCACCCTGCGGCCATTGTCCACGATGCAGTTCAGGTCCGGCTGAACCAGCCACGTCCCAATCTGAAACTCGCTCTCCACTTCGCGGACTCCCAGTCTGTCAAATCGATGCCGCCATCATACACCCAGGTACCAGCTTTGGGAGCGCAAATATAAACCGCAGGTCGAAAGAACCCGTCCACACATTCCACAGATTTCGCGGATTAAGAAGAAACCAGCCACGTACTTGCAAGGAGCAACGCGGATCAAACCAACGAAGAAATCGATGTGATCCGCGTTGATCCGCGTTTGATCCGTGTTGATCAACGGCTAATCCTTTTCTTGTTCTAATCTGCTTCTTGTTCTCATCTGCGAAATCTGCGGAATCTGTGGATCGCTTCTTCTTCCTTACCTCACCCAAGAGACCAAGCCGTGGTTGTAATCGAATTCCACGCTGCGAACCTTGAGCGACGCGGGACCCAAGACGCCATCAATCAAGGGCGAGTGAGGAGACGAATCGACGACCGCGATGGGCATCCCCAGATCTGTGTCTCCAACACGAGCGGGAGGAAGCTGAACGCGGTCATGCTTGAAATCTCCCCGCGAGGTATTCGCGGCGATTACGCGGGTCCCGCCAATCTCCAGGGCCTTGCCGCTGTTGAAAAGAACAAACTGGCCAGTTCTCGTGTCCATGAGCAACCGCAGAGCGGCATATCCCACCTGCACGTTAATGATGCCCAGGTTCTCGAACGGCACCGGAGTCATCCGCGCCGACGGGCGGCTCAAGGCCGTTGGTCCATACGACGGCTGGTCGCCGAACGCCAGCGTGCGCGACTGATAATCAATCTTGAAGGTGCCGGCGCGGCTGAGCACATCCGGCCCGACCAACGCGTCAATGTGGACCCCAAGTGCCTTTTGGAGGTACGAAAGATCAAACGAAATGACGGGGAGGTCATCGGCATCTACCGACCCCAGGTGCAAGCCGGGGAGTGTCAGCCTCTCACCAACCCCATTCGCCGCGAAGCCTTTCACCGCATCCGGCTTGCCATGCAAGCCGAGTTTGGCGGTCACGCCGGAGTCAATCACCGTGGGGAAGGTGCCGGTGTCCACAATAAAGCTCAGCCTCTCCAGGTTTCCGATGCTTCCCTGCACGATAATCACATAGCCGTCAACTAGTATAGCGTTTCAATAAAACATATTCTGTTGGATCTGTTTTCTGCTATGCTGAAAGCATGGCAGGCAAATCGCGACGACCGAAGCTTAACCTGACGCCGGAACAACAGGCGCAACTACAACGGATTCGACAGTCGGCCAAGGCACCGATCCGGGAGGTGCAGCGGGCGCAGATCCTGTTGCGTTACGCGGCCGGCGAGACGGTAGCCGGAATTGCCAGAAACATGGGGACAACGCGAAAGAGCGTTGCCAAATGGGTCAACCGAGCGTTGGCGATGGGGCCGCTGGCCGCACTGAAGGACACCTGGCATCGTCCCAAAGAACCCGTCATCACCGAGGAAGCGCGGGTCTGGGTGGTTCATGTGGCTTGCACGAAACCAAAAGATCTCGGTTATGCGGCCGAACTGTGGACGCGGAGCGCTCTGGCCAACCATGTTCGAACCCACGCCGTGGAGGCTGGCCATCCTTCCCTGGGCAGGGCCGTTAAGGCCACCGTCCATCGCATTCTGGCCGACCAACCCCTGCACCCCGAACGGATCCAATACTATCTGGAGCGGCGCGACCCGCGGTTTGAAGAGAAGATGCGCAATGTCCTGCTGGTCTACCAAGCGGTGGCCCTGCGGAATGAAGGGCGCCAAGCCTCCGACCAGATCCTGCCGGTGGTCACGGTTTCGGTGGATGAGAAACCCGGCTTGCAGGCCATCGCCAACACCGCGCCAGACCTGCCCCCCGTTGCCGGCAAGCATCCCACGGTCACCCGCGACCACGAATACAAACGCTTGGGGACCTGCTCGATCTTGGCGGCTTTGGATCTGCACGACGGGCACGTTACGGCGCGCGTCGAGCGGCGCCATCGCAGCATTGAATTCATTGCCCTGCTGCAAGACCTGGATCACCACTATCCGCCGGACTGCTCCATCCGTCTGATCCTGGACAATCACTCCTCGCACATTTCCCGCGAAACCCAAGCGTGGCTGGCGACCCGCCCCAACCGTTTCCACTACGTCCTGACGCCTACGCATGGGTCCTGGCTCAATATCGTCGAGAGTCTATTTGGCAAGATGGCGCGGACTTTCCTCAAGCACATTCGGGTCCACTCCTGGGAAGAGTTGCGAGACCGTATCCTGCTGGGCATCGCCGAGATCAATGCGGCCCCCGTGGTCCACCGGTGGAGGAAGTTCGGAGTCTCTTGATGAGATGATATTTTAATGAAACGATACACTAGTTTGAATGGAACAACGGTTTGTGCGTTCTCCATCTGTGCGAGCGCCAAAACCAGGAACAAACTGCCCAGAACCATCTGAAGCTTCTTCATCGTCATCTCCTTCGCGCAGTAGCGCGTAGGAACGACAATCAGGCCTGGGTGCCGAGGAAGTCTTGGCGGTTGGGGAAACTTTGCCTGAAGCTTATTTGAGCCAGATTTGTGCTATTTCTGAAGGTCGCCTGAGCCGAGGCTAATTCCCTGATTCTATGGGGCCAATGCCTTTAGGACGGCGTATGTGGGAATAGCGCATCGGTAATAGCGTTTGGAGGCGCGGCAAAACCCGTTGCACGAGCGAATCTGATCCGCAGGACCGCCGGCGCCGAGTTTTGCCTTGGCAAGCAGGTTGCCGGCGAGATATTTCAGTCCCGTGTCCGCTACCACCGTCGTGACGATCTTGCCGGGACCGAGTTCGCTCGCGAGTTGTACCGCTGCGGTGATGTTCAGGGGCTCGACGTGCCCACCAGCAGTCCTTCTGACGACACCGGAGTCCCGGTCGATTGGGGTCCCGTTGGCTTGGTCTATCCTAACTTTCGCAGTTCCCGCCGCTTTTCGACCATTTTCGAGAGTTCGCGGAGGGTAAGTCGTGTGCCTGCAACAGCGGTTTCCCAAGAGGGCTGTTAATTGAAGCGCGCGTGCCGCGGAATGTCATCGCCCGTTAACGGCAAGGCATAATCGTAGAATGCCCGGCCTGGTTGGCGGGCTTCTGCGTTGAACCATTCCACTGGCAAGCGCTGTTCGCGGCCGGCGACATCGTCGAGCGGCGTTAACGCGTATTCACAGCAATAGGAAGTATGGGAGGAATCGGAATCATAGGACGCGCGCCGTAGACTGACCATCATGCCGCTGTTCCCCGCGACAGCCGCGCGCACCGCATAGCGGCCGCACTCTTCCGCTTCGGCGCGATCCGTCGCCGACACATGCGCCATGGAAGTGCGGGCGCACAATCCGGGCTTTTCGTTGCGTACACGCAGCCGCAATTCCTTTCCCACCAAACCCGCCAGGTGCACCGAGACATTGCCCGGCAGAGGCCGCCCAAATCCATCCCGATCGGTGGCCAGCGAGGTTACAAACAACTCGCCTTGCTCGTCGCGGATTCCTTCGCTCACCACGATGAAGGCGCGCCCGGTGCGCCGGTACGTTGCCTCCACGTCCGCCAGGAATTGCTCACGGTGAAAAGGAATCTCCGGCACGTAAACCAGTTGCGGTCCATCATCGGCGTGGCGCGCAAACAGCGTGGATGCCGCCGCCAGCCATCCGGTGTTTCGTCCCATGGCCTCGAAGATACAAACGGGAAAGGGAAGAGCCTGGTTGTCGCGGCCCAACTCCAGAGCCGTCACGGCCATGTAGCGGGCCGCGCTGCCGTAGCCGGGGGCATGATCCGTTCCCGCCAAGTCGTTGTCCACGGTCTTGGGGATTCCGATCACCCGCAACTCATAGCCTTGTGCAACGGCCCGCCGCGCCAGTTCGGCCGCGGCCAGCATGGTTCCGTTACCGCCGTTGAACAGGAAGAAGCGGACATCCTGGCGGCGAAAATGATCCAAGATGCATTCGTAGTCACCGTCTTCGATGGTTCGTCGGCTGCTGCCTAAAGCCGACGCGGGAGTGTGCTTCAGTGCCTCGACCTGTTCCTGCGGCTGGCGGCGCAGATCAATCCAATCGCCGCTCAGCAACCCCGCGGTTCCGAACCGCGCACCATAAACGCCGTCGATCGCTTCCAGGCCGGATGCCTCCTGGATCACACCATAGAGCGATGAGTTGATCACGGCCGTGGGACCTCCGCCGTGAGCCACCAGCAGATTGCCCCGAAGATCCGCGGGGGCGGCGCTACGTGGTAATGGCAGGTCCTGTACCATTCATGAACGCCTTGTTCTTGTCGCCCACCCAATATCGCTCGCCGGCGATGCACCAGATGAACTCCAGCGGGTCTTCTTGCGAAAAAACCGGATGATAGTTGAGCATCGGAATGGTCACCACGTCGCCCTCCTGCACGTTGTGCACAAAGCTCAACGTCTCGGGCGATTCATAAACCTCCATGGAACCGTGCCCCTTGATGAAGAAGTACGCTTCTTCCTGATCGGTGTGGTTGTGCGGCGGCCAGGATCTCTGGAAAGGCTGGAAAAACGTATATCCGGCGATCAGCTTGTCGGCGCCCTCGCTGACATCGAACATCATGTAAACGTCTTTGCCCTTGAGGTGGCGGATGCGCTCCTCGCACTTCGAAAATTCCGTGAAGCGCGAATGGAAGACGGGATGCCGTTTCTCCGCCGGCGCAGAGGCCTGCAAAACCACGGCGCGATCGGGGCCGGGATTGACGATCCGGAAAGGCAAGTCGCGGGTGACATACAAAGTGTCGTACGGCTGCAAGTCGTAAACCGCGTCGGCCACGTGAACCTCGGCCGAGCCTTTCCACATGAACAGAAGGATCTCCTGCCCAAGAATCGTCGTTTCTCCCGACGCGCCTCCGCCCGGCACATCGAACTCTCCCCAACTGAGAAAGAGCAGGTTGGCCGCCGCCGGTGTAAAGCGCTGGCGGTAGACGGCGGTGGCGGAATCCGCCGGAAATCGTTTGGCTGGTTTGACGGCTGGAGTCATGTCTGATGTATTAGATATCACGAAATTTCCTTATGTGGTATACAATTCCAGTCCATGGAAACACCCTCGGAGACCGCCGCGCCCACCGGCCGATGGACGCTGCTAGCCTTGTTGTTCTCCGGACTGACCTTCAATTATATCCATCGCACGGCGCTTTCGGTAGCCGCGCCGGCGATGATCCGCGAATTGCATTTGAATACGCTGTCCATGGGCGTGCTGCAGTCGGCATTTTTCTGGCCCTATGCGCTGTTGCAGGTGCCGCTGGGCTGGCTGGTGGATCGCGTGGGTGTCAAGGTTCTTTATGCATGGTCGTTTCTACTTTGGTCTCTGGCCTGCGCGGCGTCTGGATTGACCGGGTCTTTTGGAGCGCTGCTGGCAATGCGCGTTTTGCTCGGCACCGGCCAGGCCGCGGTGTTTCCGGCCAGCACCCGGGCCGTGGCCCTGTGGTTTCCCGCATCGGAGCGAGGCACGGCAACAGGCATCTACACGGTCGGCGTGCGGGCCGGCATCATCGCCGTAACGGCGGGCGGCGCGATTCTGTTGTCCGCGTACGGCTGGAGGGCGCTCTTCGCAATTACCGGCTTCGCCGGATTGCCGTTCCTGCTGGTGTGGTTCTGGTTCTTCCGCGCGCACCCGCTAGCGGCCAAGCCCAGCGCTCCGGCCAACTCGCCGTTGACCCTCGCGGCGCTCGGACCCTTGCTCCGCCACCGCGCCGCGTGGGGCGTTTCCCTGGGCTTTCTTTGTTATGACTACGCCTGGTACGTCTATGCCACATGGTTGCCCGGCTACTTGACGCTGGAGCGGCACTTCTCGCTGAAACAGACCGGCGTCTTCGCTTCCCTGCCCCTGGTTTGTATGTCCATCGCCATGCCCGCGGCCGGATACCTCAGCGACCGTTTGATCGCGCTCGGTTTTGAAGAGGTTCGAACCCGCAAGATTTTTCTGACCGCCGGCCTGCTGATCGGCTGCTTCATCGTGCCCGCCGGAATGGTCTCCAGTCCCTACAAGTGCGTGGCCCTGTTGACGGTCTCCCTGATCGGTCTGGGAATCGCCTCGCCCAATACCTGGACCATTACCAGCGCCATATCGCCGCGCAGATGGATCGGCACGTTGGCCGGCTTTCAAAACTTCTGGGGCAACATCGGCGGCATCATCGCGCCGGCGCTCACCGGCTATATCGCTTATGTAACCGGCTCCTTTCGCGTGGCGCTATCCTTCACCGGAGTTGTGTTGGTGCTCGGTTGCCTGTCCTATCTGCTCCTGGTGCCGGGAAAGATCGGAGAAGCATTATGAGATTTGCGGCCATCCTCGCTTTCATTTGCTGCGCCTGCCCGATTTCGGCGCAGACCCCGCAATACGACCTTCTGCTCAAAGGCGGCCACGTGATTGACGCCAAAAATCGCCGCAACGACATCTTCGACGTCGCCATCGCCAACGGCAAGATTGCCCGCGTAGCCAAAACCATTCCCGCCGCCTCGGCCCGGCGCGCCGTCAACTGCAAGGGCCTGTATGTGACTCCGGGTCTTGTCGATATTCACGTTCACGTGTATGCCGTGCCGGGCCTGGACCCGGAAGGCCAGGGGAACATCTGTGTCCTTCCCGATTCCTTCAGCTTTCGTAGCGGCGTCACCACCATGGTGGATGCCGGCACAACCGGCTGGCGCAACTTCCCCGATTTTAAGCAGAAGATCATCGACACGGCTCGGACGCGCGTTCTGGCATGGCTGAACATTGTCGCCCACGGCATGGAGACGCCCGCCTATCAGCAGGACGTTCACGAGATGGATTCCGCCGCCGCGGCCGAATGCGCGCGCAAGTATCCCGAGATTATTGTAGGTTTCAAGACTGCCCATTTCGCCGGCCCCGAGTGGGCCGCGCTCGACGGCGCGATCGGCGCAGGCAAACTCACCAATCTTCCGGTGATGGTAGATTACGGTCCCGGCAATCCGGCGCGTCCCTTTTCGGAAGCCCTGCGTCACATGCGTCCCGGCGACCTCTACACGCATTTCTACGGCCGTCCCCGCCCCCTGCTGGACGATCACGGTAAACTCCGTCCGGAATTCGCGGAAGCGCGCAAGCGCGGCGTGTTGTTCGACGTTGGCCACGGCGCCGGAAGTTTTTTGTGGCGGCAGGCCGTACCGGCCATTCATGTAGGTTTTGTCCCCGATTCCATCAGCACCGATCTCCATTCCGGCGCCTCCAACGCCGGCATGAAGGACATCCTGAACGTAGTTTCGAAATTGCTGGCCATCGGAATGCCGCTCGATGAGTTGATCGCCAAGTCAACGTGGGCTCCCGCGCGGGAAATCCATCACGAGGAGCTGGGGAATCTGACGGAAGGAGCGGTCGCCGACGTAGCCGTATTGCGCTTGCGCACCGGCGCCTTCGGATTTGTCAACGTGAACGGCGCGCGTATGACCGGCACGAAAAAACTGGAAGCGGAACTGACCGTGCGCGCCGGCAAAGTGGTGTGGGACTTGAACGGCATCACGCGCGACGACTGGCGGAGCCTCGATACGAACTACGGATATCAAGGCGACGACTCCTGGGATGGTACGCTGATGGGACGCCCGAGGAAACCGTAGGCGAGCGAGTCAGTGGAGGGGAGCGTTGAGCGGTTGACTACAAACGAACCCTATGAAAGCCGAGCCACTTCTATTAAACTGACGGTATGGAGATTACCCTCCGAATTCCCGACGAATCGGCACGCTCGTTGGAAGTGCCAGGTGCCGACCTTTCGCGCCGGTCCCTGCAAGCGCTGGCGATCGATGGTTTCCGCCAGAGGGATTTGACGCAGTTCCAGGTCGGCCAAACTCTCGGCTTATCCCGAGTCGAGACCGAGGATTTCCTAGCGCGGCACGTTGACCTTTACGATTACGATCCGTCGGAGTTGGATCGCGAGGCGGCGTTCCTGGAAAACTTCTCCCAACGACACTGAGGAAGGAACCCGAACGACTGACGATGGCAGTGGTATCCAGCACGTCTCCCGTCAGGTATCGAGAGGGCAAAGTCATGAACAGGCGAAACGTTTTACAGATGACAGCCGGAGCGGCATTGGCCGGCCTGGTATCGAAGAGGGAATTGCCGGCGCAAGAAAAAGTGGAGCGAGCCACGCGAGCGATGCCCTCGCCACGAATCAAGGACATCCAGGTCATCGCGACCCAGCCCGGGGATGCCCACCTTGTGGTGGTCAAGGTGATCACCGAACAGGACGGCCTTTACGGGTACGGTTGTGCCAGCTTCAACCGTGGGGCAGTGCTGGTGGTGGATGCCGTAGAGAAGTACTTGAAACCTTTTTTGGTCGGGAAGCCCGCCGATCGGATCGATGACACATGGCAGGCCTGCTACAACGTAACCTATTGGCGCAACGGCCCGGTCTTGAATAATGCGATCAGCGGGGTGGACCAAGCCCTTTGGGACATCAAGGGCCGCCAGGCAGGATTGCCTGTTTATCAGTTGCTCGGAGGCAAGTGCCGCGAAGCGGCGGCGTGTTATGCGTACGCGGAAGGCGCCGAAATTGCCGAGACGATCGACCTCGCCCGCGGCATTATGGCCCGCGGCTTTCGTCATGTTCGCGTGCAGGTCGGCGTGGCAGGTATGGCCGCGTACGGACGCGGTGCCGGCTCCAAAGCGCTTTGCGACAAGGGCAGCTGCGGCGGCAATGTAGGGTCCGCCAATATCCGGGCCTTGCACAAGGACCCTGTCTTTGAACCGGGTGCGTACAAGCGTCGAACCCTCAAGCTGCTCGAGGAATGCCGGAAGCAACTCGGCGATGAAGTCGAGCTTCTCCATGACGTGCACGAGCGCCTTCCCCCGCGGGACGCCGTGCTATTTGCCAAAGAGGTGGAACCGTTCCGGTTATTCTTCCTGGAGGACGATTTGTCGCCTGAGGATATCGATTATTTCCGCCAGATTCGCCAACAGTGCTCGACACCGCTCGCCATGGGCGAGCTGTTTAACAACCCGCACGAGTGGACGCCGGTGATCAATGAGAGGCTGATTGATTACATCCGCATTCACCTTTCCCAAGCCGGAGGTCTGACGCCCTGCCGTAAGATCGCCGCGATGGCAGAAATCATGGGAGTGCGTACCGCCTGGCATGGTCCGGTGGATGTTTCCCCGGTCGGCCACGCCGCGAACCTCGCCCTGGATCTGGCCTGCTACAACTTTGGTATCCAGGAATATTCGGGATTCACCGAACGAGAGCAGGAGATCTTCCACGGCTGTCCTGTCGTGAAGGACGGCTATCTCTATGCGAACGAAGCGCCTGGCTGGGGCATCGAGGTGGACGAGAAGCTGGCGGCCAAATTCCCCCTGGTCCTTGAAGGCCACAGCCGCGGTGTAGTCCGCCGCCTTGACGGTACGGTTATTAAGCAGTAGGCCGACTCCCCTGAAACGCCGCAGAGGAGCGGTCTGCGTAAGCATGGAGTTGCGGCCATTGATCGCCTTCGCCCAACTTCCGGATGACGCGTTATCCGCCCGAGACCGAAGACGGGCGTGTGCCGACATCGTCGTAGGCTGATACTCCTAGGGCAATTGGTTTCAAAGGCTCGTTTCAATCCTGCGGCATGGACGAACGCAGAAACGTAGAGTGGCCATTACGCTTACCACGGCGTCTTCCTTAGTGATTTGTCGGCCATCCGGAAGTAACCTACCTGAGCGACAAGTCGGCACAACTGCCCGCGAGAAAAATGCTAAGCGAGACAACCTTCCCATTGGCCAAATCTAAAATTTTTATTTTTCCCTTGTCATCAGCAACTTACGGGCAAACGGGGCCGACCCTCTTGACAGCCGTGATATGCTAATCGTTAGAGCGAACAAAAATAGAACAATGGCGACCATCGCGCAAATTCACGCCCGAATCACCAACGCCCGAAAATCGCGTGGACCGAAAACGCCCGCGGGCAAAGTGGCATCCTCGCGCAACGCAATCAAGTTTGGCTTCCTCTCCCGCGATCCGGTCATCCCCGGCGAGGACGCCGCGGAGTGGAACAAGTTTCGCGCCGGACTTGTCTCGCTCGCCCCCGTGGGCGAGGCGCAGGAAATGCTCACCGAACGCGTAGCGGATTGCGCGTGGAGGTTGCGGCGATTTCCCGCCGTCGAAGCGGCGATCTTCACCACCCACTTCGCTCGGAGGAAGAGTCGTTAGCCTCCGAGGCGCCCGACGCCGCTATGGGACGCGCCTTCATCCGCGATTGTAACGGCTCGGGCGCTTTCTTGAAACTGACTCGCTACGAAGCGCGAATCGAACGGACCCTCTATCGCAATATGGAAGCTCTCCAACGGCTGCAAGCGATTCAAGAGCAAGCCGCGGATCGCACGCAACAGGTAAAATTGCAAAACGATCTAACCGATGAGTTAACTGTAGCAGTCTCAGCAGCTTAGTGACATTTATGGTGCTGACGGGTTACCCCGCTGGCATCCGGCAGTGTTGCTGGAGAAACTGGATGTTTCGCGCGGTTTGCTCGATCATTTGGTCGCGACCGCCACGGTGCTGCGTTTCAAAGGTGTACCAGCCGTCGTAGCCGATTT
>CAVVEL010000021.1:0-70789 GCA_963747095.1 Terriglobia bacterium | reverse complement strand
TCGGCAGCGTGCTGACGTCGGCCGCCATGTAGACCGGAGAACGGCCGAAGAGATCCCACTTATCGAGATCGGCGCCGCCGGTGACCAGAACGGCAGCGGTGTCGAAATGCATGTTCTCGAGCGCGAGCAGCAGCGGGGTCTCGCGGTCGGGGTCTTCGGAATCGGGATCGGCGCCGGCGGTGAGCAGGTTCTGAACGCAGGCGGAGCAACCTTCGCGCGCGGCATAGTGAAGCGGGGTGAAGCCACCCTTGTTCATGTCCTTGGGGCGCGGCTCCTGGATGATTTTGCGCTCCCACTGATTGACCTTGCCGTGATCGTTCAGGTTCGCGCCCTTGGACGCGAGGAACTTCACCATGTCAGCCTGGCTTTGCGCGGCGGCCCACATGAGCGCGGACTGTCCGCCCCAGTTTTCCTTGAGGTTGACGTCGGCGCCCGCGTCGAGGAGCGCCTTGGCCGCGTCAATCTTGCCGGTGCGCGCCGCGGCCATCAGCGGAGTTTCACCGTTGGGAGTTCTGAAGTTGGGATCGGCGCCTGCTTTAATGAGCGCTTCGATGATGGGTGCGGAACCGATGATCGCGGCTTCGGTGATGGCCGACGTTCCAAACTGATTCGCGAGTTTGACGTTCGCGCCGGCTTTGATGAGCGCGCGGACCAGTTCGAGATCGTTGTTCGAGGCCGCGTACATGATCGCGGTGGCGCCGTCTGCACCGGCAGCGTTCGACGTCGGTGCCCTTTGCCGCTCAAAAGGTGCATGGCCGCGATGTGGTCGCCGGATTCGGCCGTGTCGAGTAGCGAGGGACTGCCAGCGAACGCGATCGACGCGCCCGCCAGCAGGAGCGGCAAACGCACCCACGAACTTGCGCATGTCTAGACCTCCGAGAGACCGTCGACGCCATCGCCGATGGATTTCATCGGGATCTCATTGCGCTGGAGAAGGGTCAACAGCAGTTCGCCGTGGCGCGAATCCTGCGGATACTTCAGGTGCTGGCCGCCCTTGATCTTTCCGTTGGCGTGGCCGAGGATCGCGGACGGCAGCGGATCGTTATTGTGTCTATCGCTGTTGCTCATGTCGCTGCCAAACAGAATGGTGGCATGATCGAGCACGGTGCCGTCGCCTTCTTTGGTAGCTTCGATCTTCTTGATGAATCCGGCGAAACACCTGCGTGTGGTAGTTCTGGATCTTCACCAGCTTGTCCATCTTCTCTGGGTTGTTGCCGTGATGGGACAGCGGATGGAAACCCTCGGAAATGGCCAGATTGGTGTAGGTGCGCATGCTGGCTTCGTGATCCATGGAGAGGGTGATCACGCGTGTGATGTCGGCCTGGAACGCGAGGGCCATCAGGTCGAACATCAGCTTGAAATACTCGGTGAGATCGTTGGGCGTACCGATGGGCGCATCGGGAATCACCAACTCGGTGTTGTGCGCCTTCTCGGCCATCTGGACGCGGCGCTCAATTTCGCGCACGGAGTCCATATAGTCGCCGACCACATTGCGGTCGCCGACGCCGAGGCTGGCTTGCAGGCGCTTGGCTTGGGCTTGCACGCGATCGAGAATGCTTCCGGTTTCCGTCAGGATCTGGGCGCGTTCCTGATCGGTGTCGCCCTGCCCGAACAGCTTCTGGAAGACCGCGCGCGGGTTGCTTTCCTGCGGCAACGGCTGCGTGGGCGTGCGCCATGCGATGCGGGCGCTACCCTGGCCGACGCTCAGCTCGAGCGAAGGCAGACGCGTGTCTTGTCCCGACGTAGCGGACGGCGATCTGGTCGGCGCTGACGCCTGAATCCGACACCGCCCTTGCCGAAGTCCCACGGCTTGACGGCGGTCAGCCAGCCTTGTTCGATGTAGGCGTGAGGCTCGGGGGTTTCCGCCGGCTTGTTACGCAAGCCGGAGACGATGGTGAGATGCTTGCGGAACGGCTCGAGCGGCGTGAGGATCGGCGACATGGTGAAGTTCGTGCCGGTTTCCTTGGGCGACCAGCGATCCATGATCGCGCCATGCGGGAAGCCGATAAACGCGAAGCGCTTCGGCAGTTTTCCGGCGGGAGTGGTGGTCGCCGCCGATGCAGCGGGAAGCATGGCGTCCAAGCAGCGGCAACGCGAGGGTGGCCCCGGCTCCCTTCAGGACGGCGCGGCGGTGAATGTGCTTCTTGGATATGAACATGGCGTCTCCTTATTATCTCCCACTCATTACTTACTCGCGCTCAGGACCGGCTGCTGCGACGGCGGCGGTACGCGGCGCATCTTGAACTGGTCGGTATTGACCACCGCTTGAACGATGGCCGAAAACTTGTAATCCGAGGCCCGCGTGTCGCGCACGATTTTGCGAACGGTCGGCATGTCGTAGTACTCGCGCGTGCGGCCCATCGAATAGGTCAAAAGGGCTTCCAGTGAACGTTTGCACGAATTGTTCGGGGCGGCGCAGCAGCGCATTGCGGAGATCGTCGGGCCCGTTGATCTTGGTGCCGTCGGGCAATTCGCCGGCCGAATCGATCACCGTGTTGGCAAAGCGGTCCTTGTCTCTCCACATTCCAGTCGCGTCGAAGTTTTCGAGCGCGAAGCCGAGCGGGTCCATGATGGAGTGGCAGGACGAGCAGGTGGGGCTCGCGCGGTGTTTCGCCATCAACTCGCGAACGGTGAGCGCTTTGGTGGTGCCGATGTCCTTGTCGTTCAGGGTAGGGACGTTGGGCGGCGGGTTGGGCGGCGGGACGCCCTCGATATAGCTCAGGATGAACTTCCCACGCAGCACGGGCGACGTTCGATTCGGATAGGCGGCCGACATCAGGATGGCGCCTTTGCCGAGCAAGCCCCAGCGCGCGGAATCTTTCAGCTCCACCCGGCGGAACTCATCGCCTTTCACGTCGTTGATGCCGTATTGCAGCGCGAGGCGCTCATTCACGTAGGTATGGCTGGCGCGCAGCAAATCCACGACGCTGCGGTCCTCGCGGAAGATGCTGTCGGAAAACAGCGTGAGCTCGGTGCGGAAGTCCTGACGCGGGTCCAGGCGGCCGGAGGCATACGGGAAAACGTCGGTGTTCGGAACGATCTCGTCGAGCTTGTTCATCTGGAGCCACTGGAACACGAAATCGCTCGCCAGCGTCTTCGATCGCGGATCGGCCAGCATGCGCCGGACCTGCTGGTTCGAGTGTGGCCGGATCGCTGAGTTTGTTCTTGGCGGCCAGATCGAGCAGTTGATCGTCGGGAATGGAGTTCCACAGGAAGAACGAAAGCTTGGAAGCGAGTTCGAGATCGGTGATCGCGTACTTCTCGCCCGGCTTCAAGCCCGCGGGGACGCGCTCGCCGCGATAGAGGAAGAACGGGCTGGCCAGCATTCCCGTGATCCCTGAGCGAATACCCGATTCGAAACCGCCGTCCTTGACGCCATCGGCGTAATACTGCATCAGCTCCGCGACGTCGTCACTCGTCACGGGACGGCGATAAGCGCGCTTGGCCAGCGTCGAGAAAATCTGCTTGGCGCAGGCTTCCGGCGTTTTGTTCTTGTCCTTAGCCGGATTGCAAGTGAAGATGCGATCGCGGCTGGGCGTGGAACTGAGACCCGTGACATCGAAGGGGCCGAGAAGCTGGAACGAACTCACGCGGTAAGACCGGTCCTGCCCGCCGCCGGGCGCGAACATCTGCAACTGATCGTCGGATTCGGCGAAACTCTGGCGCCGGAAAGTGACGCCGATGTTGTGCGGCCCGGCCGTGGCATCGAACTTGATGTTCTTCAGGCGGGCATTGACGCGATCCATCGCGCCGCTCTGCACCTGATCGTAGAGCTTCATGTCTTCTTCGCCGCCGATTACCGTTTGATAGACGATTTTGTTGTCCACCGTCACCACCAGCGGATTCTCGTACTCCATGCCGTTGCCCCAGATATGGGTGGCCATGTCGGCGATGTTGATGCTTGTATTCGCCGTCGGCGGGAAGATCCACTTTCGCGAGAATGCCGCCGCGCGTCCCCAGCGGCAATCCGGGAACGTGGGTGAGCTGATTGCCGGAAGCGGCGCGGAACGTCCAGCCCTGCGGGCGAGTGTCGCGCTTGCCGAGCGCCAGGAGAGCGACGTTATGGGCGGCCAGGACGTATTGCTCGACGAAGGAAGGCGAAACCTGCAGGGCGGAAGCGATGTTGTCGAAGCCCTGCGCGGTGTCGTCCGGCGGCAGCAGGTCGGCGCCGTTCACGTCCACCAAAAGCAGATCGTGGACCGCGTTTTCGTATTCCTTGCGATTCAACCGATGCAGCACCACTTGTCGGTGATGTGCGCCTGATTGGGAAGCTTGTCGAGCGAATCTTCCAGATACGCGACCAGCGAGTCGACCGCCTTGGCGTCCGGCTGCCTGGCGCCCGGCGGCGGCATGACGCGGCCGCGCAGCTTGCGCACGGCCTTCTCGAAAAGTTCGGGATCCTTGGCGACGCTCTCGGCCGTGATGCCCTGGAAAGCTGACGCCGCCGATCTTGGCTTTGTCGTTGTGGCAGCCCAAGCAGTATTGCTTGACGGTGGCCAGCTGCGCGTCGGCGGAATCCTGCGCCTGGGTTGTGGGGGCGGCGGTAAGGACACCGGCCAGGCCGATGACGGCGATCGGGGAATCGAGTTCTTCATTTGTCGCATCGTTGGCATGAGTCCTTATGCGTCCGGAGAAAGATAGGCCCACAGGCTCTCAAAAGATCGGCGAATGAATTCATCAGAGTTGCCCATCTTGGCTTCGTATTCTTTGGCCACCTTGGCTGCGACGGCTTCCGACGGGCTGTGCCCTTTGTTCATCATCTGATTCGAGCCTGTCGTAAATCTTGCCGTACATGTCGAGCTGCGCGGCGATGTCGGCAAAGCTGAGCACGGGCCCTTGCGCGGGAACGATCTTCGTATCTTTGTTCGCGACGCTCTGGATGCGTTGCAATCCGCCGACGATGCCGCCGATCCAGCCGCCGGTCCACCAATCCATCACCGGCCAGCCTTGTCCATAGGCGGCGTCGCCCACCGCGAGCACGTTCTGCGCGGGGAAGTAGACGTAGAGATCGCCATCGGTGTGCGCCGCGTCGGAGATGTATCCGTAGCGGATTCCCGAATCGAGCGCGCCTTTGTCGTAGAAGGTTTTGTTAGGCTGGGCGATCTTGGGGAACTTCGTGAATTTCTGCCCGTTCCAGGGCCAGGTGATGTTTTGCTGCAGCCAGAGGCGCGTGTTTTCCTGGGCGATGATGGTGGCGCCGGCCGTGCCGAGTTCCAAGTTGGAGCCGGTTTGCTCGGGATGCCAGTGGGTGTTGAAGAGCGTCCGCACCGGACCGCCATTGGGCAGCGCGGCAACGGCTTGCGCCAAAGCGGCGACGTTCTGGGCGAGTCCGCCATCCACCATCACGACGCCTTCTTGGGAACCCGTGTGCACGACGACGTTGCAGCCCGCGCCACCTAGAAGATAGAGGTTTTCGCCGAGTTGGGTGGTGGAAATCTTCGGGCTTTGCGCAAACGTGTACGGCGCAACCGCAAAGCCCACTGTGGCGGCCTTCAGGAACGTCCTACGCGTCGGAGACAAGATAGTTCTCCCATATAAAGTATACTTCCGCAAGCGTTTGGTTACACTAGCCTTAATGTTCTGGCTCTGGTGCCGGGGGCCGGTTGTTCGGTGGCGGCGGGGGTGGGGCGGGCGTGGGCAGCTCGGCCGTCCCGTCCAGCGCGAACACAAACATAATAGGTGGGTTATCCACCTTGGCTTCGTTTTCACCAACGATAGTCGCCAGACGGCCCAGGCCGCCCTGGAACGCCACATATTGCTTGCCGTCCACCTCATAGGTGATGGGAGGCGCCATGCCGGTGCGCCCGGTCTTGATTTCGTACAGGATTTCGCCCTTGTCGGCCGTTACCGCGCGGAAGCGCCCGTCGTTGATCACCTGGAACACCAGGTTGCCCGCCGTGGCCACGGTTCCGCCGCCGATGCCCCCGCCGCCCTCGATCCGCCAGATCAGTTTCTGATTCACCGGATCCCAAGCCTCAGCGCGCCTCGCATGCCTTCGGCGGTGGGCGGGCCGATGGCCGGGCTGTCGATTAGTTTCGGGTCGACGTTGCCGCGGCTATAGCCGTTGGTGTTGGGCTTCAGTTCGCTGGCGGTGGCATAAGTGAACGGCTGCAGGAAAACAGGAATGTAGACGAAACCGGTCAGCGGGCTGAAGGACATGGGCGACCAGTTGTGCGCGCCGCCGCCGGTGGGAAACAGCGAGATCGGGTCTTTGTCGTAGTAGGCCGCGGGATTCACGATCGGGCGGCCTTTGGCGTCCAGCCCGAGGGCCCATGTGGTCTTTACGTAAGGGGCTCCGGAGATGAACTCGCCCGTGACGCGATCCAGCACCCAGAAGAATCCGTTCTTCGAAGCCTGCGTGATCACCTTGCGCTGCTTGCCGTTGATGGTCAGATCGAGCAGCATCAGCTGCTGGACGCTGTCGTAATCCCAGTTGTCGTTGGGCGTGGTCTGGAAGTACCATTTGAGCTGGCCGGTGGTGAGGTCGACGGCCAGGATGGAGCAAGTATAAAGGTTGTCGACGTTCTGCGCGCCGCGGAACTTCTGATGCCACGGCTCGGCGTTGCCGGTGCCCACGTAGACCAGGTTGGCCTCGGGATCGTAGGCGAAGCCGTCCCACACCGCACCGCCGCCACCCTTGGTCCAGAAGTCGCCACCCCAGGTTTTGAGCGCGGCCTTCATCGCATCGTTTTCGGGCGGCAGTTCGGGATTTCCGGGAACGGTGTAGAACTTCCAGGCCGAGTGCCCGGTCTTTGGCGTCGAACGCGGCGAAGAAGCCGCGCGTCCATTTGTCGCCGCCCGATGCGCCGATGATGACCTTGTCGCCTGCGATGCGCGGCGCCATGGTGAGCGTGTACCAATCCTGCGGATAGGCCACGCGCGCTTCCCAGAGCGGCTTGCCGGTAAGCGCGTCGAGCGAGACCAGCCGTCCGTCGATCACGGGCGCGATGATCGTGCCGTTGTAGATCGCGACGCCGCGATTCACGGTGCCGCAGCAAATCTTGGGGCGCACGGCGGTCTGGTTCACTTCCGGATCCCAGCGCCACAGCTCCTTGCCGGTTTTGGCGTCGAGCGCGTAAACTACGCTCCAGGTGGTGATGCCGTAGAGCGTGTTGTTCCACACCAGCGGCGTACCTTCCTGATTGCCGCCGCCCGCGCCCACCACGTAGGTCCAGTCCAGGCCCAAGCCGCTTCGCGTTGGTATCGTTGATCTGCTTCAGCGTGCTGTAGCGCGTTTCGCTCTGATTGCGCCCGTAGCTCAGCCAGGAGCCGGGCAACGGATCGTTCGTGCTCCCAGTGTCGCGCAGCACCTTGCCGTCCACGTTCACGGGCTTTTGCGCGGGCAGCCACGTGGCACCGGCGAGCATCAAGATTGCGAGGGCGGGCGCGATGCGCATCGATAAGATCATCGGATCAAAAATATCACGCGCGGGGCCTTCGAGTAACGATTTACTTCGCCGGACCGCCGCGAGGGGGAGCTGGCGGAAGCGTGCCGCCTTCGGCAAGGATCTTCATATTCCCGAGCGCCCGCGTGAAGACCGCCGCCTTTTGCGCCTTGTCCTTTTCGCGCGCGGCATCGTCGGGCAACATCGAGTTGTCAAAGACCAGCGTGTAGACCAGCTTCGATGTGGTAGCTGTTACGGGCCTCGCCTCGAGCGTGCCGTGATAAAGATTGTACGGACGGCCTTCCTTCACCGTCTGCGTGTAAGTGTAAGAGAGTTCCGTCCTTCCCACCAGGACTTCGCCGGCGACTGACCGAATCGCGCCCACTTCGCCATCCTTGCCCGAGGTGATGGTGCAGGGAATCTGAAACCACTCGCCGATATCGCAGTACTTGCCGACGCGCTTCCATACTTCGGCGGCGGGACGATTGACCGTGATTTCCAGGGGAATGGACACGTAGGTCGGATTGGCGACCACGGTGCTGACGGGCGGGGCGGCTGTCTGTGAACTGGCCACGTTGGCCAGGCACGCGATCGCGATCGCACACCCGGTAGCAGCCTTTAAAATGTGATACCTCATGCGTTTCCTTCCTTTAACACACGGTTAGGATACTATAATCTTCACATCATGAATCGGCTCGTCCCGTTGTGCTGGATTGCATTGCTGTGCGCACAGAGCAGCGGCACCATCAGCGGCACTGTGGTCGATTCCGACGGCGAGCCAGTCGCGAATGCTCAGGTGCAGGCGGCGAACGCGACAACGAAGGCGGTTTACAAGACCGCGGCCACCGAGGAAGGCCGCTACACGCTGGGAGCGCTGCCGGCAGGCACGTACGACGTTCTCGATCAACGCTCCGGGATTTTACCCGAACAACCGGCAACACATGACCGTCGGCGCAACGGAACCGCTGCGCCTGGATGTTCACCTGCTCGAATATCAACTCGGCACGCTGGGCGACGGACGGGAATTCAGAGTTCAGCTCACGAGTCCGCACACGGCGCCGTCGGGCCCAACGCCGCGGACTGCCGATGGCAAGCCGGACCTCTCCGGCGTCTGGTTCGCGCAACGAACGGTGGATGCGGGCAAACCGGAGCCTCTGCCTTGGGTGGAAGCGCTACTGCGGGAACGGGCCGCGAACAACTCCAAGGACGCGCCCGGTGCGCATTGCCTGCCGCGAGGCATCACCAACGCCGGAGCTTTGTTTCCCTATAAGCTGGTTCAAACGCCCACGTTGCTGGTGATGCTGTTCGAGGATGACATCCCGAGCCATCGCCAGGTTTTCTTGGATGGGCGCGGCCATCCCAAGGATCCGAATCCGATGTGGATGGGGCATTCCATTGGGCATTGGGAAGGCGACGCACTGGTGATCGACACTGTGGGCTTCGACGATCGATCCTGGCTCGATAACCAAGGTCATCCGCACACCGAAATGATGCACGTGATCGAGCGCTTCCGGCGGCCCGATCTGGGACATCTGGAAATCGAGTTCACCATCGACGATCCAGGAGCTTATGCGAAGCCTTGGAAAATCACGCGAGCTTCGGAGCTCGATGCGGGCGATGACATCGGAGAATATGTCTGCACCGAGAATGAAAAAGATGCGGGACATCTTGTCGGGAAATGAGGAACACCGATGAAACTGTGTTTGTTTTTCGCGATCACCTGCATTGCCGCGTTCGCGGCCGACGATCCCTACGCCGCGCAGCTTTTCCAGAAGCATTGCGCCTCCTGCCATAATTCCGAGGCGGGAGCCGGCGGGCGCGTTCCACAAGATATCGGCACTGAAATCGATGACGCCCGCGGCCATTCAGAGGACGCTCGAAGGCGGAGTCATGAAGCCGCAGGCCGCGCCGCTTTCTCCCGACGAACGCCAGAGAATCGCAAGCTTTCTGGGAACCGCGGTTACGCTGGAACGCAAGCGTGATGAGATCGCGAATCCGTGTCCGGCGGGCGCGGCGTGGAGCAACGGACCCGCATGGGCCGGTTGGGGCGGCGATGCCGCGAATACGAGATTCCAATCGGCGAAAGACGCGGGGTTCAGCGCCGAAGACGTGCCGCGGCTGAAATTGAAATGGGCTTTCGCGTTCCCGGATACCTCCACGATGCGTTCTCAGCCCGCGGTCTATCGGGGACGAGTGTTCGCGGGCGGGCAGGACGGCAGCGTTTACGCGCTCGATATGCTGACAGGCTGCGTGCATTGGTCAACCATCGTGCAGGCCCAGGTGCGATCGGGCATCACGGTGGGAGAGGCCGGCGGAAATCCCGCAGTGTTCTTCTGCCGATTCCGCAGGGTTCGTTTATGCATTGGACGCAACCTCTGGGAAGCAGTTGTGGAAGGCGCGTCCGGACGAGCATCCGGCATCTGCAGTGACGGCGACGCCGTTGTATTACAAAGGCCGCCTGTATGTCGGGGCCGCTTCGCGCGAGGAATCGCTGTCGATTTCGCCGGGTTACTTGTGCTGCACGTTCCGCGGCAGCGAGTCGGCGCTGGATGCCGCAACGGGAAAAGTGTTGTGGAAGACCTACACCATTGACCAGGTGGCCAAAGCGCAACCGAAGACCAAGTTCGGCGCTACGGCCTGGGGGCCTTCGGGAGTCGGCGTCTGGACCTCGCCTGTGCTCGACGCCGAGCGCGACACTATGTATGTCACCACAGGCGACAATTATTCCGATCCGCCCACGTCGCTGAGCGATTCCCTGCTCGCGCTGCGCATGTCCACCGGCGAGATTTTGTGGTCGAAACAATTCACGGCGAAAGACGCGTGGAACAGCTCGTGCCAACTTGCAAGGCAAAGTGAATTGTCCAGACTCGGAAGGGCCGGATTTCGATTTCGCGTCGTCGGCCATTCTGGTTTCGCTTCCGAACGGCAAGCGGGCGCTGCTGCTGGGGCAGAAGTCGGCCGTGATTTATGCGGTGGACCCGGACCGGCGCGGTGAGATTTTATGGCAAGCGCGCATCGGCGAAGGCGGCACCGTGGGCGGCATCGAGTGGGGCTCGGCCACTGACGGGCGCAATGTATATGTGGCGCTTTCCGACATCCGGTTCCTGGTGGACCGCAAGCCAGGGAGCAACGATCGCGCCTATAATCTGGACCCCAATCATGGGCGGCGGATTGTTCGCGTTTCGCATCGACAACGGCGAACGCATCTGGCAGACTCCGCCGCCGGGCTGTGGCGATCGCCGAGCCTTGTAGTCCGGCGCAGTCGGCGGCCGTGACGGCGATTCCCGGAGTGGTGTGGTCTGGCGCGGCAGATGGCCATCTGCGCGGCTATTCTACTTCCGACGGAAAAATCATCTGGGATTACGATACCGCCCACGAATATCAAACGGTGAACGGCGTGGAGGGCCGCGGTGGAGCGATGGACGTGGCGGGCCCAGTCGTGGCCGGCGGAATGTTGTTCGCGGTCTCAGGCTATCCGGCGCGCGGCGGTCTTGCGGGGAATGTATTGCTGGCTTTCGGGTTGGATTCGGAGGTGAAGAAATGAAATGGTCATGCGCACTTTGGCAGATCGAGCTGTTGGCTTTCGTTACGCTGCTCGTGCCGGTTAATTTACGAGCCGCCACAGGCTGTGGCGTCATCAAGCCGGACTCGACCGACGCTGTCGCCGCCGCGCCCGATCACCACAAGGTGATTTTGGAGAACGACGCCGTGCGCGTGCTGGAGGCGAGTGTCCCGCTGCACAGCAAGGAACCGCCTCACACGCATCCCTGGCCCAGCGTGTTCTTCGAACAGACCTCCGGGCTCAACGAGCCTTGGAAGACGGTCAACATCCGGTGGTCGCAGGGAGGGCCGAGCAAGGGATTCGAGAGCAGCGACCGCGACCGGCACAATCTCCTGATCGAGATCAAAACTGCCGACTGCCAGCCTGCGCCCGCCGTCGGATTTGCCCGCCACCGATGCCGTCAAGATCCACGACCCCAATCTCACCGTGGTCCTCGAAAACGAGTATGTGCGCGTGCTGAGCGTCCGAGTCCCACCCGGCGAGAAGGAACCGTGGCATACGCACACCTGGCCGGCTGTCGTCGTGTATTTCAGCTTGCCTCCCTCCCAGCGCTTCTTGAAGGATGGAACCAAAACGGCGCGGCCCGAGCTGAAGGAACTGCAAGTGACGCTACGACCCCAGCAGCCAGCCGCTACACTCGGTGGAGAACCTGGGCAAGGTTACCTATCAAGCGTACCGCGTGGAACTCAAACCGACGTCCACTATTGCACGTGCCCGCTGATCCACTTTTCAAGCAGCGCCGCAATTTCCAGATTGTTCTTCTCGATCATCAGCATGTGACCGTTGCCGTGAATCCCCTGCTCTTCCAGACGCATGTGCGTGGCGGCGACGCCGGCTTGAGTGAGGAAGCGGACGGTGCAGTGATCGTAAGGCGCGTGGTAGGACGCTTCGGCGGTAACGACCACAACGGGAATGCCCTGCAAATTCACGAGGCGGCGCGGCGGACCGGTCTGGCTCCAGCAGCGTGCTAGGTCCGGGACGTTTGGTTTCGATTGCTGCACGATCGCAAGTTCGTCCGGGCTTTTTACCGGCGGAGCGTAGGTGACGGGAATATCGGTGAGCCCCCAGACCCGGTTTTTGTTTTCGTCGAAAACGGCATCGCGGAAGGGCGGTCCGGCGGGTTCCATGGCGACGATCGCCTTCACGGCCTTCGGGCGTGCGTCGGCCAGCAACCAGCCGAACGCTCCTGACTGGGAATGGGTAATCAAAATCGTCGGACCAATTTTGTCGAGAAGAGCCGCGCCCGCCGCCTGCACGAGCGTCTGGGTTTCCACTGCATTCTCCAAACCCTCTACCTGGGTCGCGTAAAATGCATCGAACACCGGATCGCCCTGGCGGCCTTTCTTCTCGCCGTCGCCCGGCCATTGTGTATGCTTCTTAGCCTGCGGCCAGAGGTGCTCGATTTCAGGCGCGGTGAACCGTTGCGCGACCCAATCCGGCGGCCTCATCTGCAACGGACCATTCACGGCAGGATGCCAGGGCGATCGGCCACGCGCCGGCTGATCGACGAGATACACCACGTACCCTTGATTCAGAAAATAGTCCGCCCATCCCGCGCGGCCATCCGGCGTTCCCATCCAATTGGTCGCGGTCTGCCCCGCCCCGTGAAACAGCACCAACGGATACTTTTGGACAACACGCTGCGGGGCGAAGGACCTCGACATACATTTGTCCGGCCATCACTCGATGGGCGGGGTCGCCCGCGTACTTGCCGCCAACGTAGAAATAGTCGCGCGTTGAAAGCGCGTGCTGGCCGAAGGCTGGCAGGAATCCGGCGATCAGAGCTACGGCGAAAGCGGCCAGTCGAATCATCATCACATAATATATGAGAATCCATGAGTCAGCCGGCCAATGCAGTTGAAGGTCCTCCTGCGGGCTTAGTAAGTCAGTGGCTGTGGCGGCCGAGGAGCACCTGGATGCGCAAGTTGATCTTCCAGCTTCACCTCTGGTCGGGAATGTTGTTGGGGTTTTATGCAGTCGTAGTCTGCGCCAGCGGCAGCGCGCTCGTCTTTCGAAACGATATCTACGACTGGCTGGAATCCGATGGCAAAGCCGTTCCCTACAAGGCAGCTCTCTACCATTGGCTTTCTTGGCTCGGCAAGCTCCATGGGAGCCTTCTTATGGATAGCAGCGCCGGTATGACTGCAAATGCTATTGGGGGTTTCCTGATCGCCGCTCTGTGTCTCACCGGCATAATCGTCTGGTGGCCCGGCCTCGGGAGCTGGCGCCGGGCGCTCGCGATATCCGCAAACATGGGCTGGAAGCGCTTCGTCTTTGACCTGCATGGCGCCGTGGGGTTTTGGAGTTTCGCCGTCTTGTTTATGTGGGGACTGACGGGCGGATACTTCGTATTTCCGGACCCTTTCCGTGCTGTGATTGGCTTCTTTACGCCGATCACCTTTTCGCCCGCTTTTCGGGCTGCGGCTCGGGGCGTGGTCACGCGCCGCCCTCCTCTACCGCTCGGCCTTCAAATCCTGAGAGGATTTTCATACGCTCATTACGGCAATTTCGGCGGCTGGGCAGTCAAAGTGTTATGGGTGATTCTGGGCTTGGCGCCTGCGATACTGTTCTCGACCGCTCTGCTAATGTGGTGGAGCCGCGTGCTCGTCCCAGCCGTGTGCCGCATGCGGAGACGGTTTGTGGGTTAGCTCATTTCGCCATGCTCATGGCTTTCATCACGTCCGCCTTGCTCTGCGGAGCAGCGGAGGCGTGCACGTTGATGTACCGATCGTAAGTCCAGATTGAGCTTTGCGAGCACCGGGACCAGCGCTTTGACGTGATCGTTGGCCGGTTCGCCGGGATTCACCGAGAAGTCGCCCTGGAAAAGAACCTTTTCCTTGGGAATGTACGCGATGATCAACCCGTTGGAGTGAGGCGCCGGGTAGATGTGGTACATCTCAACGGTTCGGGTTCCATCGGAGTAGACCTTCTTCTCCTCGACGGTTTCGAATTTCGCTTTCTTCGGATTCTTGGCGAGAGTATCGTTCATGAGCGTTCGCGGAGTGTTGAGCGCTTTCGCGAGAAACTCCTCGTTGTTCTTCTGCGTGATGATGGTCGCGCCTTCCGCCACCAACACGGGCAGCCCTCCCGTGTGATCGGCATGCGGATGCGTGTTCATGACGTAGCGGATCGGCTTGTTCGGAATCAGCTTCTTCGTTTCGGCGACGTACGCGAGGGCACGCGCCTCGGACTGTCCGGCCTCCAGCATCATGATGTAGTCCTTGAACTCGACGATCACCGAATCGTAGCTGCCGGGTCCGGTGGTCAGCCGGTACAGGCCGTCGCCGAGCTTTTCCGAAGTGACGTTCATCGGCCCAGGAGCCGGCGGCCCACCACCTGGACCGCCACGGCCTGGCGGCGCGGGAGCCAGCGACGCGACATCGGGAGGATTCGCCTTCGCCGCGGTCACATCCACTTCAAAGAAGGGCCAGCCGCCGCGCGTCTGCACGATTTTCGAAGGCGCCATGACGCCGCCGAAGTCCTTCCATCCGGTGTAAGTCGCGACGATGTGCATGTCGCCCATGATGTTTTCACCGAGCCATGTCTCCACCCGATCGACCATGTGCTTGTCATCGATATAGCCGTTGATGACGTAGTTCTTGCCGGAAGGCGCTTTCACCGTCGGGCTCCAGGTCAGGACGGTGTAGTTCTTGCCATCCATTTTGTGGCGGCTCACCGTGGCGTTGTTCTCCGCTGCGCCTTTCAGAAATCCCCAGGGCGTGATGTAGAACTCCAGCGACCCGGCCCAGGGTTGCGAGACATCCGCCTGCTGAGGCGTGACCTGCTGGAAAAAGGTTCCGGGTGTGAGCGTGGTTGAGCCGCCCGGCCCAATGTTGTTGGTGGCTCCCGTGTGCCGCGAAGCGGGGGCCGTGAGATCGATCACGCGGACGTAGTTGTTGATCGGCCGCATGGGATCGTGCGTCCCCTTGCAGATCATGTCGGTGGAGTTGGCCCCGCACTGCTGGAATGCCACATCCTTCGCCGATCCTGAGTACGTGATGGATTTCACGTCGCCCAACGCTTTTTGCGCATTGGCGATCACGGTCTTTGCATCCTGCGCCATGGCGCTCCCACACAGGAACGCGAGGCAGGTTGCGACGACAGCAAGTTTTTTCAACACAGCTTCTCCTTATCAGCCTGAAGGCCCGATCGAACGCACCCGTCCAGAGTATTCTATATCGACATCCACTTGGTCTTGTGGACGCCGTATCTAAAGCGCTGGTGCAGCGGTCGGAGTCGTGCGGGTGGCAACCCGTTTGCCGGCGAGCACGGTCGCGCTCGGGAAGAGTCTTTGGCGGCCGGTCCGTTTGTTGCCGAAATTGTCGACGAATTCGAACGTCCCCTCCCTCAGCTCCAGCATTGCCACGTCGGCCGGCGCGCCCACCTTCAGCGTGCCCCGATTGCGGAAGACCGGGAATGCGCGGGATGCATTGGACGGTGGCGCAGGCGATCACCTGATCGAGCGGCATGCCTAACATCAGGAACTTGGACATTACGTTGGGGAAGTCGATCACTTGGGCGGAGCGGCCCTTGGGAGTCCAGTCGGTGGAAAAGGTGTCCGGCAAGAAGCCTGCCTGAAGCACGCGATCGGCAATGTCCCATCGCAAATGGCCGGTGCGCCCATTGCCCAAGTCGAACCGGACGCCACGGCGGCGGGCGGCCAGCACCTCCGGGAGAATGTGCCCGTCATCGTCGATGATGCTATTCGGCGGCGGCGCAAACATGTGGGTGACGATGTCGCCGGGTTTGAGGAGCGCGAGAAGCTTGGGCAGCGGCGACACCGTTTGGCCCATGTGGATCATTACGGGCAGATGAAACGACGAGGCGACCTCCTGCGCCCGCCTGAGCACCTCAAAATCGTTCGGGCCGGCGACGTCCCGTGACAATCGCGCCTTCACGCCGGCGATCATTTCGCGGTTGCGCCCGATGGCGTCGCGAGCCGCTGCCACATCCGCACGGTTGATGTCCATCGTGTCGCCTTCGGGGATGATACCGGCGCGCCCGATGTTGATCAGTACGCGGCACTGTTGCGGCGCCGACCTGGCGACGGCGATTGCTTCGTCGATGTGATCGGCGCCCTGCGAACCGGCATCGATCAGCCCTGTCACTCCGTCGGCCAGGCACAACGCCGGCCCATCGCTTGGTGCGCGTCGCGTGAGTATGGATGTCGATCAAGCCGGGCACAACCAATTTGCCGCGCGCATCCATAGTTTCGCGTGGCGTTGGCCGGGATCGCCTGCCTTGATCGCTGCGATTCGGCCCTCCGCGATCGCCACGTCGCGGATCGCGTCCAGCTTGCGCGCAGGATCGACGACGCGCCCGCCCTTGATGATCAGATCGTACTTCGGGGCCGCAAGGACGCGCGGAATACCAACGCAAGCTGTTGCCGCCCCGTAGACAAACTGTCGGCGATTCATCGTGAGCCCACCCTCGCTTGCTTGAATTTCGCCCGCAAAGCGTCGCGATCGAGCCGGGCGCCGTCCAGATAGACCGCATCAATCTCCCGCGTGTTGCGGATGTTCTCCAGCGGATTCGCGTTCAGCACAATGAAATCGGCGCGCTTGCCCTTGGCGAGCGACGCCCGTGTCCTTGATCCGCAGCACTTCGGTCGGCCTCGATGTGGAAGCGATGATCGCCTCCGCCGGCGTCAGCCCCAGCCTCACGTACATTCCGATCTCGTGATGCTCCGCAAAGCCGTAGGAATATTTGGCGGAAACCCCCGCGTCGGTGCCGAGCACGATGCGCGCGCCGGCCGCGATGTACTTTGGAAAATTGTACTGGAGATTCTCTTCGCGCTGGGCAAACTGCGCGTTGGGCGGCGCCGAGCAAGGGCGGCGAGGGCAGCCAGGTCTTGCCCGCCTTGATATCGGCGATCACGCTGTCCGGCAACACCTGTTCGATGAACCCATTGTCTCCGTCGCAAAGCTCGGAGCGATCGCCCAGGCCCATCACCGGCGTCCAGTACGGCCGCTTTTGCTTTGAGGATCGCGAGGAACTCATCGTCGACCTTTTCGGCCATGAGCGTATGCACCAGCACGTCCACGCCGGCCTTCACCACGCCTTTCTGATCCTGCAGATTGGTGGCATGCGCATGGACCATCATGCCGTGCTTGTGCGCCTCCTCGATCAGCGGCCGCGTAAACTTCGGGAGGCATCTTCTTCATGCTCCCACGCGTATTGTCTCGATTGTCCACCCAGAACTTGAGTTCCCGGATTTTCATTGCCGCAATTTTCCGCACGGCCGCGATGGCTTCGTCCGGGGTCGAGACTTCATAGACGGCGTGCAACGGACCGGTCCCCTGGATCAAGAGCGAATCCGGACCGCCTCCCGGCGGCGCCATGCCTGCGGCGAAGAAGAAACCGGGCGGCGGGCGGAAATTTCCCGGCCAATTGGTTCTGCTGGAACTCGATCGCGAACCCGGTCGGCTGCTCGCCCATGGCCATGGCGGCGCCGACGCCATAAAACGCCTCGCGCTCCAGATGGTCCAGAACATTCTCCGGCGTGTGGTTCTCAACGCTCCAACTCACATATCCCTCGTATCCGATGATGGACGTGAATGTTGTTCATCGCGGGCATGACGGTCTTGCCGGTCAGATCGACATGAGCGGCTCCCGCGGGCGCTTTGATGGAGCCTTTCGGCGCCAATCGCGGTGATGCGTCCGTTCGCGGACCACGAACGCTCCGCTCTCGATGGGCGCGCTCGCGTCGCCGATGATCAAACGCGCGCCTTCATAGATCACGGCGTTCGACTGCGAATAGCCGGCAATCGATCCTAGCAAAGCGACAACAATGCCGCTCGCCAGCTTATTCCATGGGCATCGAATCATCGGGCGGATTTTCATGGATGGCATCCCGGAAAGTAGCAGTATATATGACGTGTGGTCCAGGCTCAGCCGGAGCCGCTGAGATCGCCAAGCGCGTGCGCAACGCGACCGCATTGAATCCACCGGGCGGGGAGTTGGTGGACGATATCACGTACAGTTCGGTGGATGGCGCCAGCGTGTTCACGCATCCGCTGTGCTTCAATCCGGCGCTTACTGGCGGCGTTAGGCGCCGGATGCAGCTGCGGTGGAGAGCTTAAATTCCTTATCGAGGACAACGACCTTCACGGTTTCGCGCCTGATGCCGTCCAACGCCATGGCATCCGCGGTCGCCTGCGAATCCATGACTCGCAGAAACGCGTCCAGGTTGTCCGTATCCGCAAACACGGAGATCTGGTTTCCGGTAATCGCGTGGTGCATGGCGTCGCGAACCTTCATGCTGCGAAATAAATCGCCGTGGGTGCGAAACCCGGCTTCCCACTTTACGGGGTCTTGTACCTGTGCGGTGACGATCACTCTAGCCATAATCTGCCTCCTAGACTTGAGCTTTGCGCTCGATAGCCGGCATCCAGCACATAGCAACTTACTTCCGGGTACTAGCGCGCCGGACGGTGACCGGTGGAGTGGATCGTTCTTTCTTAGAGAGAGGCCGCCGGTTCCTTCAGGTCCGCACGCGCCTTACCTTCTTGCTTCACAAGGTACATCCGGCGATCGGCTTCGGCGAACAACTGTTCAGCGTCACAACCATCCTTCGGATAGATTGCTGCGCCCACGCTCATCGAGAGGCACTCCTCACCGCAAACGGCCCAACCCGCCCCCGACGCGACACTACGAAGCCTGTCTATGTATGACGGCCTGAGCTCGCCCTTCAGGTCCGGAAGGACAAGTACAAACTCATCGCCTCCCATGCGCGCCAAGTAATCGGACCCCCGGCAAGCTTCGTGCAGGCCGTTCGCAACTTTCTGCAAGACCTCGTTCCCTTTCAGATGTCCGAAGCGGTCGTTCACCTGTTTGAATCCGTCTAGATCGCAAACGAGTACTCCGATGGTGGACTTATCGCGACTGGCTCTCGCCAACTCTCGCTTGAGATGAATCGCGAGCGATCGCGCATTCGGAATGCCGGTCAGATGATCCGTTACGGCTGATTCCTCGGCTTCCTGATATCGCAAAGCGCTTTCAATGGCGAGGCCGACATGCAGGCTCGCGGCTTGAGCAACCCGCAAGTCATCTCGGCTGAAGGCATTTCGATCCGTGTGGTACAGTGTCAGGACTCCCGTCATACCGCTTCGGCCTTCGAAGGGCACGGCGAGCGCAGCCTGTAACCTGTAGATGACAGGCGAGTCACTGCAGTAGCAGGACTCAGTGCGAACGTCGCCATTCAATATCGGAGTGTGATTCTGTGCAACCATGCCCGAGAGCGATTCGGTCAGGGGAAAAGCCCGCATGGAAAACAACTGGGTATTCCTGCCAATAATGGATATCGGTTCGACATCGCCGCCGCGACGAACATAGACCGCCAAAGTGTCGTAATTAATGACTTGTCCCAAACACTTGTGAACCGAGGAAACCACCTCTTCGATCTTCGTGGCATGTGACAAATCGCCAGCCAATCCCTGAAGCAGGTGGGTCTCCTGTCTCGCGGAAACAATCGGTCCAAGAATCGACCTGGTAGAAGTATCAGACTCTGCTTGCAAGTTGGCAGCAAGCTTTCCGAGGTCCCGTGCGGATTCTGACGGAGTTCCACCCTCAAGGAGATTGTTTCTCACCGTTTCCCTGGCAATTTTGTCCAATTCCACGTGGCGCCGCTCAAGAACCGACACAACCTTGGGATCAAAGCTCTTGCCATTCTCGGCTCTGATCTTGTCCATTGCCTGGTCCAGGGGCAGCGCCTTGCGGTAAGGCCGATCGGACGCCAGTGCATCCAAGCAATCGACAGCTGAGAGAATGCGCGCCCCGATGGGTATCGCTTCTCCCGCCAGTCCGTTGGGATAGCCAGACCCGTTCCACTTTTCATGATGTGTCTTCACGATGGCAAGAACCGAATCCGGGTAGCTCATGCGGGAAAGCATTTCAGCCCCTATCATCGCGTGGGTTTTCATCTTGTCCCATTCCTCTGCTGTAAGAGGGCCGGGCTTGAGGAGAATATGATCGGGAATGCCAAGTTTGCCTATGTCGTGGAGCAACGCGGCGATGTTCAGGCTCTGTAATTCCGCCTCGTTCAATCCCAGTTCCCGGCCGACAGCTAACGCATAAACCTGCACCCGTTGGAGATGTACCTGGGTGGTGTTGTCTCGAGTGTCAATGGCAACCGCGAGAGTTTCCAGCGTATGGCGGTGTAGCGCTTCTAGTTCTTCCCGGTGCGCCGACTTGGCATTCGACCAGGTGCGGTAACCGCGATCCAGGGCAAATAGAATAGGCAGTGCGATAAGGCCCGCGTTATACCCGCTTTGAAGACTAGCGCATCGGACCAAGTAAGCCAGATAGGCGGCTGCGACGAACCACGGCAACAAAGGCCGGCATTCTCGCCGATACACGCCGATAAAGGGTGCGTTTCGATCTTTCAACAGCGTTGTCGCGAGACCACAATTGAACAACAGCACGAGTGAACTGGCGATTGCCGGCGCCGGAAACACGGCGCTGAAGCCGATCAAGGAAGTCACGTGATAGGCAGTCTGCGCGGTAGCGATGCCGATAGTCACGCTCCCGATTGCGTATAGTACTGGGGCCACCCGCGGTACCCCGCGGACTTCCCTTAGTTCTTGCATCAGGGTGACCGTAAATCCGATAAACAGCAACTCGGGCAGGCTGAGATCTCCAACGCCCAACAACATAATGAGGAAGCCGGCCGGGACCATGCTCAGGTTGGCGGTCAGCCTCAAGCCAAGCGCAGCGATATTCGCACAGATTAGGTATGCGAAGAACTGCCGCAGGTCGTGTGCGTTTACTTGCGACAGGTTAAGAACGAATGCGAGTGTGCCAACGAGGGCGTACAAGACCGCCCACACTCGTAAGTCTTTTCTGATCTTAAACACTGCAACGGACGATTTGCACGTTGCATTCCAGAGATGAGCGCCACCGAGAAACCCCGTAAACTCACCTGGACTCACGGTATCGCGGCATGGATCGAGCGGTTTTGCCAGCGTCCGAAGCCATCTTGACTGCCTGCGAGGGACAGAATGTCCAGATAGATGGCTCATTTCAAAGCCCTCCCCCGGTCTGGGTGGAGCCTTGGGCGGCTTGGAGGCGATTATGCGACCGGACTAAGGCCGGATCGGCGTGTTTGCAACCAGTAGATCAGCGCGGCTAAACCGTTGGATGCGATTACCGTTCCGCTCACCTGAGGGTGAATATCAGCCGGTTCGGTACGCTGATTATCGGAAATATTGACAGCACAACGCAGAGTAGCGTCATGGCGAAGCCGGATGCGGCCGCCACCCGCAAGCTCACCGAAGGCGCGGCTCGGCCGAGAATCGGGATCGCGAACATTACCAAGTAAGTGAGTCCATAGAAAATCGCTGCTGCGTTCTGGAGCAGTTGAAAGGCCTCCTGCCGGCCGGCCCCGGCGATGCCCGCAAGCGCAAGGACCAAGGTCAGCGCGGCGACGAAGAGCGCTGAATTTACGGGCGTGCGTCGCGTAGGATGGAGTCGCGTGAACCAGGCGGGCAGCAGGTGATCCCAACCAGCGACCATGGGGAGCCGGCTGTTCACCGCAAAGTTAATGCTCGATTGCGCGAGGCGGGAGACTAACAACAGAGCAAAGAACCCCGAGGCCAGGTAGGCCGCCAGAACCAGAGGACGCGCGGCTACGCTGATGGCTTGCAGTACCGGACTGACGAGATCGACATCGGCGGGGTCTACCACGGCGAGGACGGCGCCGGTACCAAATATAAACAACGCCGCGATGATCGGCGCCGAGATCAAAACCGATTTGGCGATCAGCCGTTCGGGCTCGCGGCATTCTCCCGCGAATACGGCCACGTACTCGAAGCCGCCGAGCGCGTAGAAAGCAAGTTTACCCAGAATGTTGAGGTTGAGCATCGTGAGAGGCGGTATCGCAAGCGACAGGGTTTGCCGTTGGTGCGGAACAAGGTAGGCCGTGAGCAGCGCGCCGAGAAGTAAGAGGACTATGACTCCGCCCAGATTGTAGATCCACTTTCCAACGCTGAGTCCGAGAATGGAAATGGCCGCCAGCGTGAAAATGAGGACCGCCGTGGCGGCTGCCACGACCAGCTTACTATCAGCAAGGAAAATGGCGGAAGGCCCAATAGCATACGCCAGGTTGGTCACGGTGGTGAGTCCGATTTCCGACATCAGGGCCATGGCATAGATCCAAAGGTTCCAGCCGACCAGGAATCCGGCCAGATCCCCGAAGCCAGCGCGGGCCCACTCGTACAGGCCACCCTCCACGGGGCGCCACCGGTTCAGATGGATTACGACCATCGCCTGCGGAATATAGAAGAGCACTATGGCGGCGAGCCAGAAGACCACGTGGGAGGCTCCAAGCTTGGCGGAGTTGCCGAAATTGGTGAGTCCAACGACGAATAGAATTTGAGTGAGGACGAGGTCTCGCAGACCGAGTTCCCGCTTGAGTCCCGCCGGCCCGCTCAAAGGCAATCACCGATTATAGGGCAATAAATTACTTGGGGGACAGATGCAGTATACTGCTCCAATTGTGGATCGACGACCCTGCTCTACCCGGCCGCCGGGCCCCGGGGACGAATCGCCCAGCTTGCAACTTTCATGCGCTCATCCGCGAGACTCGAACTTCCGGATCGATATAATCTCGTCGACCATTTCGTAGACCGGCACGTCCGGGAAGATCGTGGCCAAAAAACCGCGATTGTCAGCGGCGAGCGGCGGTTTACGTATGGCGAAATTGCCGAGCAGGTGAATCGCGCCGGCAATGGGCTGCTCAATTTGGGACTACACGAAGAGCAACGAGTCCTGTTGCTGCTGCCTGACATCCCGGAGTTCGTTGCCGCGTACTTCGGCACGATGAAAATTGGCGCCGTGGCGGTGCCGACCAGCACTGCGTTACGGTCGAGCGACTACGCATATTTCCTCCAGGAGAGCCGAGCCCGCCTTGCGATCGTTCACTCGACGCTTCTCGCTGAATTTGCACCGGCGCTCGCTGGGCAACGTTATTGCACAAACGTAATCGTATGCGGAGAGCCCGCGGACGGTTACATCCACTGGGATCAATTATTGAAGGACGGATCGCCGAAACTGGAGGCGGTTCCCACGAGTAAGGACGACGCCGCCTTCTGGCTCTGGACATCCGGCAGCACGGGCCGGCCGAAAGCTGCCGTGCACACGCATCACGCCTGGGTCCATTGTTGCGAGTGTTACGCACGCGGCGTGTTGGACATCCGAGCAGACGATGTAACGTTCTCCTCGTCCAAGCTCTTTCATGCCTATGGCCTTGGCAACGGACTGATGTTCCCGTTTCACGTGGGCGCTACGACCATCTTGTATCCAGGCAAGCCGCACGCAAAGGCGATTCTGGATACCGCGCAGGCGAATCGTCCGACGCTTTTCTTCTCGGTGCCGACGCTCTACGCCTCGATGTTACAGGAGGCGGAGCGCGGGCCTTTTGACTTGCGATCCGTTCGTTTAGCAGCGTCCGCCGCCGAGCCGCTGCCCGCCGAAATCTTTCGCCGTTGGAAAGAGCGCTTCGGAGTCGAAATTCTAGATGGCATCGGATCGACGGAGATGCTGCACATCTATCTTTCGGCGCGGGCAGGACAAGTTCGCCCAGGAAGTAGCGGGCAGGCGGTGCCGGGCTACGAGCTTGCGCTTCTCGATCATGCGGACCAACCGGTGCCAGCCGGCGTTATCGGAGATCTGCTGGTGGCCGGCCCCAGCACTGCACAATGCTACTGGAACCGCCACGCATTGACCCAGGAGCGCATGCGCGGACGCTGGTTCTTCACCGGAGACAAGTACAGGGTCGACGAAGATGGCTACTACTGGTACGCCGGCAGATCGGACGACATGTTTCGGGTATCGGGTCAATGGGTCTCGCCGATTGAGGTGGAGTGCACACTGATTGAACACCACTGCGTTTTGGAAGCCGCCGTGATTGCGTTCGAGGAAAAAACGGGACTTCACACCCCGAAAGCATTCGTAGTGCTGCGGGAGGGCTACGCCGAAGGAGCGGAATTGGTGAGGGAACTCCAGGACTTCGTGAAACAGCGAATCACGCCGTATAAGTACCCGCGCCACATTGAATTCCTGGCGGAATTGCCCAAGACGGCTGCGGGAAAGGTTCTGCGATACAAGCTACGTGAAATGAGTCGTGCCGTTACCGGGGCGCTTGCGGACGGCGGCCAATGATGCTCATGCCCACCATGCTGAGCACCAGTTCATCTTTCTGATTGATCGCTTCGATCTTAGCGCGAACCACGCCTCGATCCAGCTTGGAGCGGGAAGGCCGCGCTTCAAGAACTGTGACTCGGACCTTGAGAGTGTCCCCGGGCCGCACCGGATTTGGCCAGCGAATCTCATCAACGCCCGGTGAAGCCAGGCTCGCGACGTGCGAGACGTAATGGTCGACGAACAGGCGCATGGTGAGACCGACGGTGTGCCAACCGGAGGCGATGATTCCGCCGAACCTGCTATGCACTGCCTTCTCAGGGTCGACATGAAAATACTGCGGGTCGAATTGCTTCGCGAACTCGATGATCTCCGGTTCAGTAACGGTGATTGTCCCGAACTCGTAGACGGCCCCCGGTGCATAGTCTTCGAAATAGCGGTTGTCGGCCGGCACGGCGAAGCTATGAAGCGTCACGGAGGGCGTCCTTTGCCTCGGGAGTGAGCCGGATTTCTTCGAACGGATAAGAACTCGATACTCCGATCAGGCCGGCTTGCTTTAACATGTCCAGCAAAACGTAAAACTCTCCCACGTCCAGCCCGCATGCTTCCAGGATCTCGGGCGGCGTTGCCGTGTTCTCAGGTTTGGGGTGGAGGGGGCCATGATATGCCTCACGCACGATCACGTCGAAGAGCTTGCGCGCCGGAATAGAAACCGTTTGCAACCGGTCATCGATGAACGAAGACGGGATGAACGAAGACGGAACGAGCGAACCAGGATTTTCCACGGCAAACGAATATTCTAATTGAAACGCACGTACTCGAATTCGATGGGCAGATTGTTGATGCCCCGCACAGGGGGAGCGATCCAGTTAGCAAATTTTCCCGGTTCGATCACCCGCCCCATGAGCGAACCGACGAACTCATGGTCACTGTCCGACGGAAGCCAACTGGTTGACTGGCGTTCCCAATCTTCCATAGCAAGAAGCCGCCCATCCGGACTGATGGAGTGACCGGCAAAACTTCCAATCTTGCGATGAAATCCCACGTGAGGAAGCGTTAGCCGGAACGGAATCCCGAATCGTTCAGGAATCCTGTTCCAGCGATCCAGACCGCCCTGAATTTCACGGATGTAGTCATCGCGCAAGCGCGCATTCAGAGCCGTCAAAGCCGGTACCTGCCGGTTCACCATCGCGCCATTTTCGATTTCTTGAATCGCGTAAGAATCGCTCCCGAGCGAGTGATTGTCGGTGATGTTCGTTTCCCCGTATCGGCCCTTGAGCCCGCCTGTGTAGAAGCTCGCGGCATTGGAGGAGACCTCGGACCCAAACAAGTCCAACGTAACGCTGCAGTGAAAATTCACGAACCGTTGCAAAGTTTCAAGGTCGATCACTCCCTGAGCGCGGACCTCGGAAGCATCGGTCAAGTTGTGCTCGCGCATGACTTCGCAGGTGCGCTGCAGCACGCGCGCCACGCCGGATTCGCCGACGAACATATGATGCGCTTCCTCGGTGAGCATGAACTTCGTGGTGCGCGCCAGAGGATCGAAAGCCGACTCGGCCAATGCGGCCAATTGGAACTTGCCGTCGCGATCCGTGAAGAACGTGAACATGTAGTACGCGAGCCAGTGGCTGGTCCTCTCATTGAACGCGGTGAGGATGCGCGGATTGTTCGCGTCCCCTGACCGCCGCTGCAAGAGAGCTTCGGCTTCCTCTCGTCCGTCGCGGCCGAAATAGCGATGCAGGAGGTACACCATGGCCCACAGATGGCGTCCTTCCTCGACATTCACCTGGAACAGATTACGCAGATCGTAAAGGGAAGGACAAGTCGCGCCGAGCAGCCTCTGCTGCTCCACTGAAGCCGGCTCGGTATCTCCCTGGGTAACGATGATTCGCCGGAGCGGCGATCGATATTCGCCGGGAACATCTTGCCAGGCCTGCTCGTTCTTGTGATCTCCGAAGTGGATTTTCCGGTTCTCGTCCCGTGGCGTTAGAAAGATGCCCCATCGATACTCCGGCATGCGCACATATCCGAAGTTCGCCCAGCCGTCGCGGTCCACGCTGACAGCCGTTCTGAGGTAGACCTGCAAATTGGCCGTGTTCTCCGGACCGGTCTCATCCCACCAGTTCAAGAATGCCGGCTGCCAGCGTTCGAGCGCGCGTTGTAAGGCTCGGTCGTTCGCGAGATCGACGTTGTTGGGAATGTGCTGCGAATAATCGATTGCCTGCTGCGTCGAGTCTGATAACTCTGCCATATGGGTTAAACTCGCTCCCAATCGAACTTGGCACGGTTTCCGGTGCCGTACACCTTCAAAGCCCCCGCGGGCCCCACCGCGTTGGGACGAACGAAGACCCAGTTTTGCCACGCCGAAAGCCGTCCGAAGATGCGGGACTCCATGCTCTCGTGCTCGCCAAAGCGGAGATTCGCTTCTAAGCCAGTCATCGCGTCGGGCGAAAGAGCGAGACGGCTTTCGATCGCAAGCCGGATCTCGTCATTCCAATCCAGTTCATCGGGTGTGAAAGTGACCAAGCTAAGTTGGGCTGCTTCACGAGGACCAAGTGCATTCCCGATACGCTTCTGTAAGTCAGAGATTCGGGATTCATCACCGTAGAATCTGGCTTCCAGGCGTGTAAGGCCGTTTGCGGCCTCTAAGCCTCCGAAATTCATATCCGAAAGCGCTATCGAACATTGCGAATCATCGAGCATGTAGACACGGTCCGCCGCCAGCGCCAGTTCCAACAGACTTCCGGCAAAGCATGTCGCCGGCTCAACCAATGCATAAAGTGATCGAGAGGTAACGTCAACGCGCGCGAAGGTCCTGCGCATCATCCCGATGACTTCCCGCACAAACCAGTGATCGCGATGCGAGAACAACACCGCATCGACCGCGAGCATATTCTTCGAGTCGCCTTCCGTCCTGAATACCCAAAGACCTAGATCGAGCTGGTTGATTCGAAGCGAGAGGATAGCGTCGTCGAGTTCGCGCGACATCTGCAACGGCCACCACTCGGCTCCCGCGGCCAGGATCTCTTCGATCGAATCCGGCCTGGCGGATTCCGGCGCCCGGATGGTTAGTGTCGCCGTCCGGCGCTGCGGGTCCAGCGCCACGTCCACGTATCGGTAGTGATACCCGTGCTCGTCGATCGTTCGCACGAGCGGCGTGAGCTCGACTCCCCGAGCGTCGCTAGGCCGATCGCTCAAAGCAGCCAACGCAAGCGCGCGGCTCTTCACATATGCGTCGAACTCTTGCGGCTTGACCACGGCATCGACAAGGCCCCAATCCTTGGCGCGCTGCCCCTGGACACCTTCCGGCGTAGTGCAAAATACGTCCGCCAAATCTCTTCGCACGCGCCTCTTGTCGGTAAGACGCGTAAGTCCGCCGGTTCCGGGAAGGACACCAAGCAGAGGAACTTCCGGCAGACTCACCGAGGATGACCGATCGTCAATCAACGCGATTTCGTCGCAGGCCAGCGCCAGTTCATAACCGCCGCCGGCCGTGGACCCGTTGCAGGCGGCGATGAATTTCAGTCCAGAATGCGCGCTGGCGTCCTCCATTCCATTGCGAGTCTCATTGGTGAACTTGCAGAAGTTCACCTTCCAGGCATGGCTGGAGAGCCCCAGCATATAGATGTTGGCACCCGAGCAAAAAACCCGCGGCTTCGCGCTCGTGAGAACGACAGTTGCCACTTCGGGATGCTCAAATCGCAGTCGCTGCAGAGCGTCGTGCAGCTCGATGTCGACGCCGAGGTCGTATGAATTCAACTTGAGCTTGTAGCCCGGACGGATACCTGCGTCTTCCTGAACGTCCATGGCAAGGGTCGCCACCCCGTCCTCAATGGACAGCTTCCAATGGCGATAGCACGAGGGCGATGTCTGGAAATCGACGAATCCTGAAACAGGGGAATCTGCCTTGGCTAAGACGGCGTCCATGCTGTGTACAACATAGTGCACTCTCGTGTTTGAAGTCAATCCGTCGCATGCATTATAATGCGTGACCATGAACCGGATATGGCTGATTGTGACTCTGATCCCTGTCTCGACGGCGAGCGCGCAGCCGCCGGGACTGCCTCCTTTGGGCGCAACGCCCAAGCCGGCGATCGCGAACGCAAAACCGGTACGTTCCTGCGAGAGCCTAGCGATGGTTGCACTGCCGAACACGACCATTGAGTCGGCCGCGGTCGATCCAGCGAATCCAAGCATTTGCCGTGTGACGGCGATCACCACGCATCCGCCGGCAGGCGACAAGGTGAAGATCTGGATCGGCATACCGACAGCGAATTGGAATGGCCGTTTTCTCGGCATCGGAGGCGGTGGATTCGTCGGCGGCAGTGCAGCGGGAATTAATCAGCCGCTCGCTCTTGGCTACGCTTCCGGATCGACCGACACCGGACACGAAGGCTTCAGCGGCAGCTTCGCTTTGGATTCGAACGGACGCCTGAACTGGCAGCTCATCCGGGATAACGCGCATGTGGGAATTCACGAGATGACCGTGACCGGCAAAGCGCTCACGCAGGCGCTCTACGGAGTGCAGCCGCGATATTCCTACTTCAATGGATGCTCGACCGGCGGGCGGCAAGGATTGATGGAGGCCCAAAGGTACCCGGACGATTACAACGGAATCGTATCGGGAGCGCCCGCGATCAATTGGAGCAGGTTTTTGCCGCAAGAGCTCTGGGGCGCAGTGCTGATGAATGCGGCTGGGGACTCCCTGCCCGCGTGCAAACTGGCGGCCGCCACAGCAGCCGCGGTGGCAGCCTGCGATGGCATGGACGGCGTTAAAGATGGCGTCATCGAAGATCCGGCACGTTGCACCTACGACCCCAAGCCGCTCATCGGCACCTCAGCGGGAGATTGCGGGATCTTTACGGAGGCCGACGTGGACCTGATCCGGAAGTTTTGGGAAGGTCCCCGCCGCGGAGACGGAAGTTTCTTGTGGTACGGTTTGGCTCGGGGCGCGGACCTGAGTGCGATGTGGGGAAGCCGAGGGACTCCGCCGAAACCACAGGCGTTCGGCATCGCGCTGGACTGGTTTAAGTACTTCCTCGCGCAAAATCCGCAGCTGGACTGGACTACGATCACGCCAGCCGCCTACGAGCGTTACTGGGATCAGTCGGTGGAGGAATTCAGCATTGTGATCGGAACGGATAATCCTGATCTGACGGCGTTCCGCGACCACGGCGGCAAGGCGATTCTTTGGCACGGATGGGCCGACCAGCTCATCACGCCGGAGGGCACCATCGACTACTACAAGCGCGTCCAGCAACAGATGGGAGGTGCGAAAAAGACCTCGGAATTTACGAGGTTGTTCCTGGCTCCGGGCGTCGGACATTGCGGCGGTGGAAACGGGCCGTCCCCCTACGGCCAGTTGGATGCGTTGCTTTCCTGGGTGGAGCAGGGCAAAGCGCCGATGACGTTGACTGCGGCGCGCCGCGACCAGTCAGGTGCGATCACACGGTCGCGCCCGCTGTGCCAATATCCGCTGGTTGCCAAGTACAAGGGAACCGGGAGCACCGATGAAGCTGCGAATTTTGTGTGCAGCACCGGGTTCTAGGATGTCTGACGCGCCGCGCAAAAGTGGCAGGCAAGCGAAAACGGCTGCGCCCGACCCACTGAAGTCGCTCGGGGATCGCGTCAGGCAGGCCAGGGCGAGAAGGGGCATGACCCGGAAACAACTCGCCCGCGATTCTGAGGTTTCCGAGCGCTACCTGGCGCAGATTGAATCCGGTCACGGAAACATTTCTGTTCTGGTGTTGCGGCAACTGGCCAAGGCTCTCAACGTCCCGGTGGATGTTTTGCTGTTCGAAGACCCTGCCCCCCCCGTGGAATTGGTGCATACGGTGGAGTTTCTGCGGCGCCTTTCGGCGGAGGATGTCAAGCTTGCCCACCAGTTGCTGCTGGATCAGTTCGGTGGAGTTGATCCGGCTGCTCGTCATCGTCGGATTGCGTTAATCGGCCTTCGTGGCGCCGGTAAGTCTTCCTTAGGAGCCGCGCTCGCCGAACGTCTTGAGATGCCTTTCCTGGAGCTGGATCGCCTGATTGAACAACAAAGTGGGCTCACGCTAGACCTCATCTTCGATTTTCGCGGACAGCGTAGTTTCCGCCAGCTGGAACGGCGGTGTCTAGAAGACGTGATCGAGCGCTACCCTCGTTTTGTTATGGCAACCGGCGGTAGTCTGGTATCCGAGCCGGGCACATTCGAACGATTGCTATCCAGTTGCTTCACGGTTTGGGTGCGGGCCTCACCGGAGGAGCACATGCAACGTGTGATTGCACAAGGAGACATGCGTCCAATGGCGAACAACCGGGATGCCATGTCGGACCTCAAGCGAATCCTGGCGGAACGTGAGGCGCTTTATAGCAAGGCTGATATTCAGGTCGACACTTCGGGACGTACTTTCGAAGAGAGCCTGGAGATTTTGATTCAAGCTTTGAGGGACACGCCGGTTCGAGAATCATTGACGCCGGCGGTCACTTCCCGTTGAGCAGCAGGTTGCCGATCCCATGCCGTTATCGGGTTGACGGCCACTGGCTGGAAGCGGCCAGAATTGAGGCACGCCAATCGACTCTTCCGACTATCGTGATGCTTCACGAAGGACTCGGCTCGGTTTCTCACTGGAAGGAGTTCCCACGCCTTCTCGGCGAAGCAACCGGCGCTGGAGTGTTCCTTTACTCGCGCCATGGACACGGCGGCTCGGATGCCCAGCAGGAGCCCCGGCCGGTTTCCTATATGCATCACGAAGCGCAGGTCGTGCTTCCGGAGATTCTCGAAAGGGCGGGGATTGAACGGCCTCTGCTTCTCGGACACAGCGACGGCGCTTCCATTGCGATCCTCTATGCGGGCATGTTCCCCGAGTCTCCAACCGGACTCATTCTGGAGGCGCCGCATGTGTTCGTTGAGGACATCACGGTAACGAGCATCGCGCAAGCTCGGGTGCTTTACAACGAGACTGACCTCCCTCAACGGCTAGGCCGGTATCACACGAATGTAGATTCGCTGTTCTGGGGCTGGAACAACATTTGGCTCGATCCCCGTTTTCGCGACTGGAACATCGAGCCATACCTCGATTCCATCCGCTGCCCTGTCCTGGTCCTGCAGGGAGCTCAGGACGAATATGGCACGGTCAAGCAGGTCGAGGCCATTCAACGCCGACTCCCTTCGACCTCAGCCATCATCCTCGACGATTGTAAACACGCGCCGCATCGGGATCGCTCCGAGGCCACTCTCTCTGCCATCAGCCAGTTCTTACGGGCCGTTTCCGGCGCTTGAACCTCACCCGGAGACAGGAGCTGGACGCAACTCCGATTGAAGCGCGGCCGGCGGAAGCTATTGACGATCGTGGTGGACGCGACAGAACTCGAATCTGTGACCTCTACCGTGTCAACGAAGAACAGGCCCTTTCAGACCAACGCGAAGACTCCTAAATCGTTGATCTCGCGTGTTTCGGTTTAAGCCAAAAACAAGCCAAAATGCACGGATTGAGCCAAAACAAGCCAAAAACTCGAGCTGTAAAAATCCAACCATCTTCGGCCAATCATGTTACGTTGAAATCGAAATCCAAATGGCTGATTTCGATGGATGGCAGGCGACAGAACCGCCGCTCGGCGAGGGTGGGCAGGGGAAGGTGTACAGGGCGCGCAGTCCTGTGAGAGCTGCTGCCATCAAGGATTCAGAACAACGAATTTCAGACGCGCTTCGGCAGATAAACGGAAATTTCCCCATGACCTACGCGCAGCTTTCGAAGCTGATCGTTGACATCGGCGGCGCGGACGAACTCAAGGACCTCGGCGCGATAAAGGTCTTCAAAATACAGAGCGGCAGTCCAGAGGGCGACGAGGCTTATGGCCGTCTACAGAGTGAGATCAACGCGCTAAAAAGCATCCACCACGCGGCCGTGCTGAAGCTGCTGCACAGCAACGGGCACAAGAACTTCATCGTGACAGAATTCCATCCGAAAGGAACATTGAATCGTCATTTGATCAGGTACAAGGGGCGCGCTTTGGAAGCACTGCTGGCGTTTAGGCCTCTTGTCGAAGGCGTTGTTCGCATCCACAGCGAAGGAGCGATCCACCGAGACATCAAGACCGAGAACATCTTCGTCGCGATTGACGAGCGGCTGGTCCTTGGGGATTTCGGGATCGTGTTCTTTGCGGACGAGCAGCGGACCAGGTTGACCGACGTGTACGGCGAACGGGTAGGAAGCCATTTTTGGATGGCTCCTTGGGCGTACGAGGCCAAACAGTTGCCGATAGACGAGATCAAGCCGTCGTTGGACGTTCTAAAGGACAGCGTAATGGCGCTGGCAACATCTATCGACGCGATCTCAGTAAAGCTAGACGATCTGCCGAAACAGACTGATAAGCGAGCGTGAGAGCATCACAGAGTAGCATTTCATCGTCAGAAAGTGACCGAGCAAAAGCAGCGATTATCCCCGCAATTTCCAATGCGGTCTTCGGCCTGATGTGATCGTCACTAGTTTGTTCGTCGTTCACGCGCGATTCTCCTGTACACTGAGATTGAGTGCGAGAATCTTAGGCCCTTGGCCTAGCTTAAAGCCGCGCGGTGTGCAAGACCGTAAAGCCCAATCCGCTAGGGGAGGGGTGAGGTGTATCCTCAAGGCCACTATAACACGGCTGGCCGGAAAGGATGCGAGTGTCGGTTATTACTGTCGAGGACAAAATCTCTGTTGGGGGTAAATGTGTCAGCCTACCCCCCTGGGAAGAGAATTCAAACAGGCTGATGAGTCTGTGGGATATGCTTCGGATCGCCGCACACAACCTCGTTCAAACCGGACGAATCCTCCAAGCGTTGCAGATGGATGCAACCTCAATCGCGGTTCCGCAAAAGACGCTCGAAGGAGCGGCACTGGGCGACTTTCTAGAGGCGCTGCGAAATCTAAAAGACAACTGCGACCAGTTGAGTCTTTCATCGACCGGCGATCTGGTAGGGTGGGCAATAAACCAACACTCTTCATCTCCCCATACCCACGGTCAGATGCGGTCCACAGTGGAACATTTGTCCGCCGCGTACCAACAGGAATTGAGCCGTCACTTTTTCGCATACATCAAGCCGGATAAGGCAAAGTACATGCGGTCAGTTGATGCCTCGATAGCTAATCCCGCGTATGGAGTTGTTGCGTTAAATGCGTTCCCGCACTCATTCAGAGACATGGGGCTCGCTGGAAATTGTTACGCATGCGGCTTCAACGACGCCTGTGTGTTTCATCTGATGCGTGTACTGGAACATGGCTTGTCAGGAGTGGCAACGGTATTCTCTGAGCCGTTCGCTCATGAGAATTGGCACAACATAATCGAGCGTCTAGAATCCAAGATCAGAAAAATCGATAAGGGTCTCGGCCCCGACTGGAAGGAGCAACAACAATTCTATTCGGAGGTCGCCTGCGAATTTATGTTCTTTAAGGACGCATGGCGAAATCATGTCATGCATGGAAGGGACGAATACGACGACGAGCGCACAGAGAACATTTACAATCACGTCTGTCAATTCATGCGACATCTGGCAGAAGGTTTCCGAAAGCAGTAGGATGAACTCATGAGGGCCAAGGCGGAATACGTGGAAGGTACCGAGGCGTGGACGCGGTTCCAAACCGCCATGAAAAAAGTTGTCTCAGTCCCTCACGCTGAGATCCAACGCCTGATAGAAGAGCATCGTGAGCAGGCCGCGAAGAATCCGAACAAGCGTGGTCCGAAGCCAAAAGCCGCAAGATCAAAGTAACAGTCTCACTTGATGTCCAGTCGATACCATATTTTCACCACTGCGATAACCACGAAGACCACGACGTAAGCCTGTAAGCCTAGCATCCAAAGGACGCCAGTAATCACCCCGAGGGCCGTGCTAACAATCCACTGCTTATTGTTGGACATCCCAGCAAGCTATCACAACCTGCTCTCAAGTCTTAGCCTTCTTCCCGCGTCTCGGCCTTCCGTACTTCTTCTCAATTGCTGGCTGGCGTCGGCCCTTCCTCCATCTTGCCGGTCAACTCGGCATAGGTGAGGCGTCGGCCAACTACTTGCTTCATAACCGCAATGAAAGGGTCACCGTCCTTCATGTCTTTGCGGTTATTAAAGCGAAATGCCTGCTCATCGATGTAGCGGAACAGATGGAAAGGTTCCACGCTCACGTAGGTTCCGTGCAAGCCACGTTTGAGTAGAGACCAGAAGTTCTCCATGCCGTTAGTGTGGATGTTTCCGTCAACGTACTGCTCGGCATGCTTCACAACGAGATGCTTGAACTTATCATCCATGCGCCAGTTGCCAGCGTGCTCATCGGAGAAAATGACGGAGCCAACATCAACATTGCCCATTACGTGGTCGCGAATTACGGGAGTGGTGCGGTCAGGAGCCACGGATGCACGAATTCGTCCCTTGCGTTCCAGCGCGCCGATGACCACTACCTTATTCCCCTTTTGGCTTCGCTTTTGCAGTTCAACCTTGCGACTTCGGTGCATGTTGCGAACTTTGCCGCCGATGAAGGTCTCGTCAACCTCTACTTCACCGTTGAGCATCCCACCGGTTAGATCGTCCTGCATCGCAAGACGCGCACGTTGCAGCATGAACCACGCGGTCTTTTGCGTCACGCCGACCGCGCGATGGATCTCCCACGATGAGACACCGTTCTTGCAATTCACCAGCATCCACATAACTGGGAGCCACTTCTCAAGACCGATCGGGCTTTCCTCGAAAATAGTGCCGACCTTGAGCGAGAACTTTACTTTGTTATGCGCTGGCTTGGCGAAGCACTTGTAGACTTTCGCATTGGGCAGGTAGGAGATGTTTTCCGATCCACATACAAGACACTTGGGCTGGCCGTCAGCCAGTTTGCGAATCGCCGACATGCGTATGATGATCGACGATGAGCCGAGGCGGCGTTCTTCCAGCGATACCCTCCACGCGCTGACGGTCGCTTTGGTGAAACCGGGCCGTGGCGCCTGCTGGAACCAGGCCAGGAACTCGTTCAGCGCCATGTTGTACACCCGTTTCGTAATTGGAGAGGAGACGCTATCGAGCACCAGGGCTTTCAGCTTCTCCCACCCCGCGATCTTTTGAACCGCAATCAATTCGTTCATTTTAGGTCCTGTTGTTGGGCATTAACGGTAGCTAAGTCATTAGGACACTACCTCTGTGTTTCGAGAACATCAAGCCTGAGGACCTAGTGAAAAATGGCTTCGGGGAAGGTGTCAAACGCTATCTCGAGTTCAGGTGGACGGTGGGAGTGAACCGGTCACTGAACTTCGCCTGGTTCGAGTCAAGAGGTAACGCCTCTAGAGACTTTCCTGGGGCAATCTAACTTGAGGACGAGTCGCCTGGCGGATGCGGCTAGGCTGCCCTGGTTCTCTCCTCCTTCAGGGCGAGCTTTCTCGGCGATGGACACCGGATCAGAGGGGTTGTGACAACATCCTCGACGCAACATCATGAAAGCTTCGGATCACGATTTCAAGATCAGCAAACCGAAGTTGGTACGGGCCGAGAGCAGCTGCGTCCCCGACACTATTCAGACCCAACATGATCAATTGAACTTCGCGTATTTCGTCCTTCTGGATCGCATCAGCAATGTGTTCGATCGCATTCCGGAGTTCGGGAACGTCCTTGCTATAGGCTTCAACACTGCCGCGGAGCACGCGGGAAACAGGAACGGTCCCAGACTTCATTGCCCGCATGAGCCCGAGAAGACGATTCGAGCTAGTGACGCAATCTTCAAAACGGTCCGTGAAATTAAGAATCGGGAGAAGCGTCCCGCTTTGGATCAGCTCTTCGGCCGATCGGTTGCCTTCTTGAAGCTGGGAAACGATTGCCGCACGAGCGTCCTGGTATGCAGAAATGCTTTTGTCTACGAGCGGACGAAATTGCGCTCAATTTGTACCTCCTTCGGATTCCGTGTGCGGCTGTCTATTAGAACCCGGAGAAGCAGGCGGCGTTTCAGTGGATAGTCGAGGTCAGAAAGATCGGGCATTCTGCACTCATCGGGGATCATGTTAAAGTTCCTCGTGGAATCACTGCAATTAGACCAGATCAACCATCGATCCAGACTCTGCCTCAAACAGTCGTCGATAGGTGCGAATCGCAAAATCATCTGACATGCCGGCGAGGTGATCACAGACCAGTCGGGCTCTATGCTCGACGTTCGCCCTCGGAACTTTCATGACGCTGGCGTGTGTCTCGCCTGGTAACAAACGCAGTGCTCCTTTGTCGCTCGCTCCGCGCCAGTAATGCTTTCGAAAAGCTGCAAATAGTCGCCGAAGCATTATGTCGGCCTTCGCTTCGAGCTGTTGGACCTGCGGCGTACGAAACACGAGATCCTTTGCGATCTGCTTGTAGAGGTCGTATTGGCGGCGTCGCTCTTCGTCGGGCTTTAAACGAAAGCGGTACCGATTTGTCAACTGATCCATGTCCGCAGGTACTTCATAAAGCGATACTCCACGAATGAATTCACCGATCTGCGTGGCATTAAACCGACCGATCGACTTGGTACGAATAGCCACAGTAAGCGCTTGCATCCAGGGCTGCCCGCTGTGAGACAGTTCAGTGTGCTCCTCCGCCCATTGTTCAAGTGCCTCTGTTGTGATGAACCGTCCACGCACACCATCAACGATGTCTCCAATGCAATAGGCTGTGTCGTCAGCCCACTCCATGATCTGACACTCAATCGAGCGCAATTGTCGAGCTTGTCCGTTTCCTTCCACCGAGTTAACGAATGTCAAGTATCGCTCTTGGTCAGCGTAAAGAAATTCACGTGGCGGCGGCGCGGCAGCATTCCAGAGTTCTTTGTACTTCATGATGCCGTCCAGAAATGCACGGGTCGGCGACATACCGCGGCGGCTGCCGCTCGTCCGCGAAAACGGTCTCGGTCACCAAGCGAAGGGTTTGTGCGTTTCCCTCAAATCCGCCATAGGGACGCATGACGCGGTTGAGAGTTGCCTCGCCAGCATGTCCAAACGGTGGATGTCCAATGTCGTGTGCCAGACAGCACGCTTCGACCAAATCCTGGCCAATGCAGAAGTCGGATCGTAGCAAAGGCGAAACCCGTGCCAGATAGCCACAGACCGCACGGCCAATCTGTGCAACCTCCAAGGAGTGTGTCAGGCGCGTCCGATAAAAATCATATTCTCCTGGTTTGAATACCTGCGTCTTTGCCTGCAGGCGACGAAACGCCGACGTATGGAGAATGCGGTCGCGATCCTGCTCAAAGGGTGTGCGATAAGGGTCCGGTGTGCGCGGATCGCCCAGGATCTCAGTGTCAAAATCTTTGTAAAAGGAAGTGAGCACCTGCCTGATCTTACCGAATTATCAAAGATAACGAGAAAGTCCGTTAAGCAGCATTGTCGGTAGCTTCCTAGAACGCTGTTTGGGGGCAACCAAACGTATGCTATCTATGACGTTCGGAGACGCGACTTACTTGCGAGGATCGAGACCTGCCCGGTCCGCCAGCTTCTTGACCACGCGGGAAACATCAATACCGGGGACAACCGACCGGCGGCCTTAATACGACATTCGCCGTCGCCGCGTCACGGAGACGACCGGCTTGTTAGTGCGTCACATAATGGCCGGCAACAGTCAAATTGCACGTCACATCCACAGGAAAGGCAGTGGCATTCCATTGCTGGTACTCGGTTACGCTTGTTCCGGGATCTGCGTATGCGCGTACCGCTATGGAAGAGACCGGATTCTCTGCGCCTAAATTACCGGGCGTGGGTGTAAACGGAAGATAGATAACGCCGGGAAACGCACTGCCGTTCACCTGATTTTCGTTCATTTGAAAGCTCAAGTACGCCCGTAGGCTAGTTATGGTCCCCATTTCGTTGCAGCTCGCCGAAATTTGTTCGATTACGAGTCGTTTGATACTGAGACTGTCCGATGTGGTGGCTGGAACCACAAAGCCGCTTGGAGTACTTCCGCAGTTACCATTTGCTGGAGTATCGACGCAAATCTGTGTCTGAAACGGTTCTTCACCAGGCGCATTCACGTCGGCGTTCGGCACCGGATTGGCCGGCGTGTTGGCTACCTCCACCAGCGCGGCCACAGCCGCGTGCACGGCTTTCGGCGCAACCAACGAAATAAGGGTTCCCGCTAGCGCCACCGCGGCCAGGCCCATCAATAGTCTTTTCATGAATCTCATTTTTGTTCTCCTTAGCTAGCTGAGTGTTTTGCTGAAGCCAAAATCCGCCGCCGTAGCCAATAAGCTGCGGCCAATGCAAGGAATACGATGGTGGAAACCGGCAGCGCGCCAGGCTCCGGAACGGCCGCCACACCGCTGGGAGTCGTGATGTCGAGCGCCCAATTGGCAGTGTCAGTGGCACAAGTGGTGGTGCTGCCAACGACATTGCAAGTCTGAAAAACGCCGCCGGTGAAGTCGGTGAAACCATCGCCGAGCACACCCGCTGTCTCGAAGACCGCACCGGGAATATAGTTTCCATCGGTGAGCAACACCGTGTAAGTTCCGGCCGCCAGCGAAAGGTCCATCATGATGTCGCCGCAGACCAAGCCTCCGATATTCACTTCCCCCGCCGGCGGGCAACCCGCGAAGCCGCCAAGGACATCGGAGGTACCGTTGATAAATAACGCGGAATCTCCGGTCCCCTGGAACACGCCGACAAATGGATCGAACCCCCCGGCCGGGATCAAGGTGCCGACCGCGTTCGTCCCGCCGCCAAAGCTCCAGGTCTGCAGATCCACGGTTCCAGCAACGGGAACCGTTATGACGATCTGCCCGGAGGTTGAGTCTTCCGGAGACAGGAGGCTCCCCGTGTAAGAAACAGTGTCGGCGCGAGTGGTGGCTGCCATAAGTGAAAAAAACGACAGAATTGTTGCGAGTTTTGCTCTTGGCATTGGTCCTCCGATGTTACGCTGATCCCGTTTCACAGTAGATCGATTGTAAAGACTCAGTAAGTTCCCGGCACCAGCGAGGGAAGCGTCATCGTGATGTCGCCGCATTTGGCCGAACCGCCGATGACAGGCGCACCTGCCGGCCCGCAGCCTACGTAGCTCGGGTTGCCGTAGTTCGACAGGTCCAACGAAGTCCCATAAGGATTACTGAGAGCGTCGGTTAGGGTGGCGGCGCCGGCGCCGGCGCCGGAGAAAATGGCGAGGAAAGGATCGGTGCCGCCGGCGGAAATGACATCACCGGCGGCATTCGTGCCTCCTCCGAAACCCCATGTTTGAAGCCCGATTGTAGCGGCCGAGCTCAAGGTGAAAGTTTCCTCCACCACGTCCGTCGAACTGGAAAGCGTGCCGGCGTAAGAGATCGAGTCCGCGTGAAGGGCCGCTGGGACGAAAGAAAGGACAAGAATTGCAACCAGCCGGTTCATTTCATGCCTCCTGATTTCTGCGCGTCGATCAGCGCTGCCGACCGTCCAAACCGCTTAAGTTTAATGCTCATGATTCGGTCTTCATCAGTTACGGGCGGAAACCGCCCGCGAAAACCGTAATCGCGCGCGAAAGATCTTGATGGAAAAGTACTATGTCGAATTAGGACTGCCTGATACAACTCACGCTGCCAGGTACATCCAAAAGGTGTTAGCCTTCTTCTCAGACCGCAAACGGAGACCCTAGCGCAAAATGCAGCCGTCGTCGGAGCAGATAACGCAACTGTTGCAGTCGTGGAGCCAGGGCGACCAAGGCGCGATGGACAAACTTGTGCCCCTGGTCTACGGCGAGTTGCATCGCCTGGCGCAGCGCTACATGGCCGACGAACGGCCGAGCCACACGCTGCAAACCACCGCGCTGGTGAACGAAGTGTACGTACGGCTGGTGGATTCCGAGCACGCGACCTGGGAGGGCCGGGCTCATTTCTTCGGTGTTTGCGCACAGGTGATGCGACGCATTCTCGTGGATTGGGCGCGTTCCCGTAAGGCGCTGAAGCGAGGAGGCGATGCCAGCGCACTCAATCTTGACGAGGCGCTTGCCGCGGCCAAACAGCCCAGTTCGGATCTGGTGGCCATTGACGACGCCCTGAAGGAGCTCGCGGCAATGGACCCGCGCAAGAGTCAGGTGGTCGAATTGCGTTTTTTCGGCGGGATGAGCGTGAAAGAAACCGCCGAGGTTTTGAAGGTCTCCGAGGAGACCGTGCAGCGGGACTGGAAGTTGGCAAAGAGCTGGCTACGCCGTGAGTTAAGCTAGGGCACACCTGTGGAAACTGACCGTTGGCGGAAGATCGAGGAGTTATACCATTCGGCGCTGGAGCGGCAGGAGAGCCGTAGGGCGGCATTTCTCGGACAGGAATGCGGTGGAGACGAGTCGCTGCGGCGAGAAGTAGAATCGCTACTGGCACAAGCCGACGACACAGAGAATTTCCTGGAGGTGCCAGCTCTGGACGTGGCAGCCAGGGATCTGGCGACGTCTACCGAGCTGGGTGCACCTCCGCATCCGGCCGCCATTGGCCGCTACCGCATTCTTCGGCTGCTCGGCGAAGGTGGCATGGGCACGGTTTACGAAGCGGAGCAGGAAGAACCACGCCGAGTGGTCGCTCTGAAAGTGATCAAGCTCGGCTTGGCCACCCCCGATCGATTGCGCCGCTTCCGGCAGGAATCGCAAGCGCTCGCCCGTTTGCAACACCCCGGCATCGCTCAAATCTACGAGTCCAATACCGCCGATACCGGCTTCGGGCCGCAGCCATTCTTCGCGATGGAGTTCATCCGTGGCCTGCCCTTGAGACAGTACGCGGAAGTTCATCAGGTTAATACCAGGCAGAAGCTGGCGTTGATGGTTCGAATCTGCGATGCCGTCCAGCACGCGCATCAACGTGGCCTGATTCACCGCGATCTGAAACCGGGCAACATCCTGGTGGATGAGACCGGACAACCCAAGATTCTGGATTTCGGAGTGGCGCGCGTCGCCGAGGCGGACGCGCAGGAGGGTGATTCGCAGCCGACAATGCAAACCGGGTTAGGCCAGCTTGTGGGAACACTCGCCTACATGAGTCCTGAGCAAGTGCTGGGCGACCCGCTCGAAGTGGATACGCGCAGCGATGTGTACGCACTCGGAGTGATCCTGTATGAACTCCTGTCGGGGCGGTTGCCCTACGCAGTGAACCACCGCCAGTTGCCGGAAGCGGTGCACACCATTCGGGAAGAAGAGCCCGCGTCGCTTAGCTCGGCCGGCCGCGATTATCGCGGCGATATCGAGACCTTGGTAGACAAGGCGCTCGAGAAAGACAAAACCCGGCGGTACACGTCTGCGGCGGACTTGGGCGCGGACATTCAACGCTATCTTAATGACGAACCGATTGCGGCACGCCCGCCCAGCGCCGCTTATCAACTACAGAAATTTGCGCGCCGGCACCGCGGGCTCATGGCGGGCACGGCGGCGGTGTTCTTGGTGCTGCTGGCCGGTGTCGCAGTCAGCACATCCCAGGCGATCCGGGCCAACCGGGCGGGACAAGCGGCGCTAAGCCAACGCGACCGCGCCGTTGCAGCCGAGGCGAGCGCGGTGCAGGAACGCAATCGCGCCCTTACGGAGAAACAGCGGGCTGACGACGAGTCGGCGACTGCGAAAGCGGTAAGTGACTTCCTTCAAAACGGCCTATTGGCGCAGGCCAGCGCCAGCGCGCAGGCCCGTCCCGGCACCAAACCCGATCCGGATCTTAAAGTGCGTACGGCGCTCGACCGGGCCGCGTCCGGCATCGCGGGAAAGTTCGACAAGCAGCCCCTGGTGGAGGCTTCGATCCGGCAGACGATCGGTAATACTTATCTTGATCTCGGCATCTATCCGGAGGCGCAGAAGCAAATAGAGAGAGCAGTAGAGCTGCGGCGCCGGCTGCTGGGCGAAAACCACCCCGATACCCTCGCCTCTTTGAAAACCCTCGGGGTATTGTACCGACACCAAGGCAAGGCGGCGCAAGCTGAAGCGTTGTTGACCAAGGTTCTTGAACGTCCAACGCCATGTTTTGGGCGAGGATCATCCCACGACGCTGGAGAGCGCCTACGCCCTGGCGCTGTTGTACGACGATCAGGAGAAGTTTGCGCTGGCCGAACCTCTCTTAAACAAGACCCTGGATGGCCAGCGGCGCACGCTGGGCGAGAAGCGTCCCAGTACGGCGCTCACGATGAACAAACTGGCGGAGGTGTACAAAGACGAAGGCAAGTTTGCGCAGGCTGAGTTTCTCAATACCAGAGCCTTTGAGATTCAGCGCGGCGTACTCGGCCGGGAACATCCCGAAACGCTATACACCATGAACAGTCTGGCGAGTTTGTACGAGGACGAAGGCAAGTATGCGCAAGCCGAGCGGCTATTTTCCAGCACGCTCGAAGTTCAACGCCGGCTTCTTGGCGAAGAGCACATCGAGACATTGGAGACCATGGGCAACCTCGGTAATCTGTACCGAACCGAGGGTAAGTACGCCGAAGCCGAATCTATCCTAACCAGAACGCTCGAAATCCAGCGTCGCGTGCTGGGCGATGAGCACGTAGACACCATGTCGGTCCTGAGCAACCTAGCCGCGCTGTACCAGTCGCAAGGCAAGTATGCGCAGGCGGAACCCATCGATACCAGGATTCTTGAAATCCACCGTCGTGTGTTGGGCGAGGAGAATCCCATGACGGCGCGCAGTATGAACAACCTCGCCGTGCTCTACGGGAAGGAAGGTAAGTGGGCGCAAGCGGAACCTTTCTTGGCGAACGCGGTGGCGATCCGGCGCCGCGTGCTGGGTGAGGAGCATCCCCTCACTTTGATGACCATGGGCAACCTGGCTTACGTTTACCAAATGCAAGGCAAGTATGCGCAGGCCGAGCCTCTCTCCATCCGGGCCGTGGAGGGCTTGCGCCGCGTAGAAGGCAAGGAGCATAACGACACGCTCATCTGCACGAATATGCTGGGGCTGCTTTACCGCAGCGAAGGCAAATATGCGCAGGCGGAACCCCTCTTGATCAAGGCTCTCGAGATCAGGCGCCGGACCCTGGGTGAAGATCATCCTGACACCATCAAAAGCATGAACAGCCTGGCCAACCTCTACCGGAGTGAGGGCCAGAGCGCGGAGGCTGAAACTCTTTTGGTTTCGGTGCTGCAGGCGCGGCGTCGTGTTTTGGGTCCGGCACACCCGGACACGATCAGCGTGATGGCATTGCTCGGAGAGGTTCGTCTGCAGCAAAAGAAATACACCGAAGCGGAAGTTCTGCTTCGTGAAGCTCGAAACAATAACGAGAAGACGGCCGCCGATTCGTGGGAGCGATATTGGAGCCAGAACCTGCTGGGTGCCAGCTTGGCTGGTCAGAGCGAGTATGCGGAGGCAGAACCGCTATTGGTTTCCGGTTATCAAGGGATGATGCAACGGGAAGCAGCGATTCCGTTGGAAGATCGGATTGTGTTATCCAAGGCAGCCGAGCGCATTGTCCAGCTCTATGAAAAATGGGACAAGCCAGAGAAGGCCGCGGAGTGGCGCGAGAGGATCCAGGGCGCAGCACGGTAGGGCTTAAGGAAGGGCATTAACAGCTCGATCGATAACAGAGGTGGCTAGAAGCAAGAGGAGTGCCACGCGTGCCACGAGGGAAGCAGTGGCCAGCCGCAGGCTTGGGTTTACGGAGCTCTTAGGGAGGTTGTGTCCAGGCCGCCTGGGGAAGTTTGCCGCACGCGAAGCTCACGCCTGATGTCGCACATTGACGGTAGCTTCCAGAAATCCGATTCCGGCCATGGTCCGTATAGGAGACGATACAGGATCTGAGAATCGATATGCATACGATGGCATTTAGTAGGCTTCGATGGGTCGCCGACTTTATCAGTACTGGCCGACGAAAAGTCTGTTAACACGCCGCTGCTTTTGCCCATCGACAGATTGGCGAGGCACCCGAGGCGCGCGCTGCATAAGTTCCCGCCGACAAGTCGGCAGCCGCGGCCCTTGGCGCATGGGGGAATAGTTCCTGTGCTGGAAGCGGTAGTTGCTCAGTGGCGTGCGGGATGTGATAGAGAGCGATACGTTCAACCGGTCTGTCGAAGGCCCTGGCCCTTACGTTTGCGCATCACAAACAATAAGCCGATTCCAGCCAGCAGGAGGCAAACTGAACGTGGCTCGGGAGTAGTAACCACGCCGGAAGGACTCACGGTAGCCGAATAGTCCGCTGAGGCAAGCACAGTGCTCGCGACAGAATCGTCTTCCGCGCAGAATTGGTCGACGACTGGATCACAGAACGCACCCAACAGCCGGAACTGTCCGCTTTCTGTGGTCCCTACCGGAAGACCCGAATTCCACATGAACTGAAATAGTCCAAGTTGGTCCACCGGATCGTAGAGCTGGGTTGCAGTTTGTCCCGGTGCCAGATTTGGAAAGGGGAAGATAGAGGCATCCGGTGTACCGTTCGCGCTTGCAAACAAGTCGCTATCGATCCCGCTGATGTCCAGATAATCCGTTGAAGTACTCGTATTGGTGATGGAGAAACCCCACCCCACGGTTGTGCCGGCTGGGCCGGACACATCCGCTGGAATGACCGTGAAGGTCAACGAATCGGCCCGGCTTGGGCGGGTTGTCAGCAACAGACCGAGGGCGAGAGAACTCCACCAAAGATAAGATCTCATATGGCTTTCCTCGTTTCTGTCTTCCTTGAGTCTTGGCTCACGGTATCACGGATTCCGCAGCCGAATAGTTGTACTTTGTGCCTAGTACGTCCTGAACAGGGCCATTCTCGGTAATTGAGATGCGCGTCGCCGTGCTCGGGACATTGAGATACAAGCGCACTGCCACCTTATTGCCCACATCGAGGTTGTTGATGAGGAGCATCGGCACAGCCGGAGACAACTTGTTGTTGTAAGTGACAGTTCCCGTTCCGGATAGCGTGCGGAGCGTCAGGGTATTGATGCTCAAATTGCGTGCGTTTCCCGTTCCCGTGTTGGTCAGGACGACGTTCACGTAAATCGCGCCGGAAGGATCGGTCCCGACCCCTCCGACCGTGGAACCCGTGATGCGCGGGGTTCCAATCACAACGGTAACCGTCGAAGTCGCACTGCCCATGTTCCCGTTGGAATCCTTGAAGATAAACGTGACGGTGGTAGTGCCGACCGGGAACAGTGTCGTGTTGCTGACCGTTACGCCGCCTACTTCCCGAGGTAGCTGTAGCGGTGGAGGAGAAATGCTCTCGGCTGCGGTAGCGCCCGCCAGGAAGGCAGCAAGCGGCGGCGAAGCGCTGCGGGTTGCGCCCGCCGCCTGCGTCGCGGGTATGGTAACGGGCGCCGGAGCGGTCACCGACGGCGTGGTTGCCGCAGCCGAGACAACTTCGTTCAGCATCGGGGAGGCGCCCGCAGCATGGGAACTGTCTCCGCTGTAGACCGCGGTGATCGGGTGCGTGCCGACGGATGTCTTGGAGAACGTCAGACTCGCTGCGCCGCCTTTCAGAGCCACGGGGGTGCCCAGGCCGATGTCGCCATCCATGAACTGGACTGTGCCGGTGGGGCTGTTCCCGGGCACAGTGGAAGTAAAGGTTACGCTCTGGCCCGCGATTGCGGGATTGAGGGATGAAGCGATCGTCGGTGTCCCAGCCTTAAGGTTCACCACTTCATTGAGAACTGCGGACGTGCTGGCGGAGTTGGAACTGTCTCCGCTGTAAACCGCCGTGATGGAGTGCTTGACGGCGGACAAAGTTGAAAGCGTCAGGGTAGCTACGCCCCCCGTCAGGGCAGCCGGAGTGCCCAGGCTGGAGGAACCATCCACGAACTGGACCGTGCCGGTCGGGCTGCCGCCGGTCACAGTGGCAGTCAAGGTGACATACTGGCCGACGGTTGCTGGATTGAGCGAGGAAGTCACGATCGTCGTTGTTGGGGCCAAGATCGCTTCGCTCAGAACTCCAGATGTGCTGGTCGGGTTCGCGCTGTCTCCGCTGTACACCGCTGTGATGAAGTGCGTGCCAGCCGCCAACGTTGACGTCGTAAGAGTGGCGACGCCTGCCGCCAGCGTGACAGGCGAGCCCAGGCTCGCGCCTCCATCCATGAACTGGACCTTGCCGGTCGGGCTATTTCCGGTTACGGTGGCGGTGAACGTTACTGGATGGCCTACGATCACGGGATTCACCGATGTGGCTAAGGCGGTGGTGCTTGCGCTTGCGCTCCCCGTGATCGTTTCATTTAGCACAGGTGAATAGCTTGCTGCGTTGTACGTGTCTCCGCTGTAAACGGCTGTGATCGAATCGGTGCCGACCGGCAACGTGGAAGTCGCGAGCGACGCCATGCCGGCCGCAAGCGTAACCGGCGAGCCGAGACTTGTGCCTCCGTAGAAGAATTGGACCGTGCCAGTGATGTCGTCGGCTCCGGTTACCGTCGCCATAAATGTGACGGACTGGCCCGAGGCCGCTGGATTGAGCGACGAGGTTAGAGCCGTAGAGGTGGGCGTCAGCGGGCCGGGCGCTCCAAAGATCTGTACAGTGCCACCCTCATTCCCCGCTAGCCCGAAGGTAACTATGTGGTGGCTGACCGGGTCGACAGCCAGGGGTCCCCCAACGATGGTGCCAAACCCGCCGAATTGGTTGAGATAGTTGCCCTTTGAGTCGAAAATCTGAATGGAGGAGCCACCACCACCAATCGCCCCCTGCACGATGATGTTATGGCTTGCCGCGTCGATTGCCAGGCCCTCACAAGCGCAAGAGGTCCAGTTAGCTAAGGCAGCCGCGGGAGCCCCGAACTGGCTCAGGTAAGCTCCCGAGGAAGTGAAAATCTCCACTCGAACGTTCCCACGGTCCATGACGACAATGTTGCGCGTCTCCGGATCTATGGCAATACCGATTGGCCCATTAAATTGTCCGTCGCCTGCTCCAAACGTTCCAAACTGCCCCTGATACACGCCCGTGGAACTAAAAATTTGCACCCGGTGGTTTGCCCAATCCGTCACGAGAATATTCTCAGTGACCGGATCGATCTCCACGCCCGCATAGGAGCCTCCATAAATGGACGGGAAATCGAACTGTCCCGCGCCTGTTCCCGGTGATCCAAACGTGCTTTGGAGCACTCCGGCGGAATTGAAGATCAGTACTCTGTCCGCCTTATCCAGGGCGACAACATTGCCGTTAATCGGATCGACAGCCAAGCCAATAGGGTACTCCCCGAATAATCCTCCGCCCGTTCCCGTGGGATAGAACGTACCCGGTGGATTGGTACCGGGCCCCGTCCAGGTGACGGACTGCACGCCCTGACCACCGAAGTACCCTTTGAAATTGCCGTTCCGATCAAAGATTTGTATGCGTCCGGTTGAGTCCCCGGCCAGAATGTTGCCCGTGTTGGGATCGATCGCGAGACTCGCGGTAACCTCGAATTGCCCATCACCTGAGTATCCGCTTCCGTAGTCGCCAAATTGCGTTAGGAGAGAATATGTCGGTACCGGATTAGGCCCAGCCGAGACGACGAAAGTCACCGGCACAGTATATTCTCCTCCCGTTCCCGGGCGTACTCCTTGCAAGACGGTCCCGGCCGATGGATTTTGCGATATGACTACGCCGGCGGGCACCGTCGGCGAGGATTGCGTCGTCAGAGTCCACGTCGTCCACGGCGGGAACGCCCCGGAAGGCTCCGACGTTGCGTAAAGAGCGGAGATAGCGTAGGCCAGAGTCTGGCCAACTATGTTCGGCACTGTGATGCTAACGGGAGGTCCCGAAGAATAAACAAAACTGACCGAAGTGTCCCACGCAGCCATGCTGCCCGCCGCTGGGTTTTGCGAAATAACCTGTAAGGCCGGGACGGTGCTCGAAGGCTGGTATGTGACCGATCCAACAGCGAACCCAGCAGCGTTGAGCGTCGGCTCGGCGCCTGTTAGGCTAATACCGTTTGTTATGCTGGTACCCACCACATTCGGTACAGCCGCAGTGACAGGCCCGCCCGAAGAAACAACCAAGTTAATCGTGTCTAGGAACGGGGCTTCGGCGCCCGCGGCGGGACTTTGCGAGATGACGAAGTTGTCTGGAACCGTGGTCGAAGGTTCTCTCGTGACGGATACGAAGAAACCACCACAACAGATGCTTCCGGCGGCAAAAACCTGGTTTTCACCCACTACGCTTGGAACTGTGTTATTGGCAATACCCATAGAATACGTCACGTCTACCACAGAACCGCCTGCGACGACAGTACCAGCCGCAGGGCTTTGCGATATCACATACTCGTCCGACACTGTGGAGGAAATCTGGGCCGTAAATGTGCCGGGAGTGAGGCCGGCTGCAATGATGTCCGCGTAAGCCGTTAAATAGAGAGTCTTATTCGTGCCAAGGTCCGGCACGGTGTACTGCGTGGGTGCCGCAGAAACGGACAGGTTTACAGCGGAGCCCCCCACTGCATACGCTCCGGGCTGAGGAGTTTGTGAGAAAACGTCGCCCGCTGGCACGCTCAATTCCTGAGACGGCGTTATCGTACCCACTGTGAGACCCGCTGCGGTGATGGCGCTGGAGGCTGCGGATTGCGTGAGGCCGTCAACATTGGGAACGACGAAAGACTGCGGTCCGACTAGTCCGGTTGAAATGGAAAAACTTATCGGGGTATCCGCGGGGAGTGCGGCCCCGGCCAGCGGGCTTTGTAAGATTACGTTCCCTGGCGGCACCGTATTCGAGGCGGCTTCGCCAATCGAACCGATGCTGAATCCGGCGGTCAGGATGGCGACAATGGCGGCAGCCTGCGTGTCACCTACGATGTTCGGCGTGGTGTTAAAAACATCATATCTATACGAGACGGTCACATTCACGTATGCACCCAAGCTGGTTGGTGAGCCCGCCGCGGGGACTTGCGAAATCACCGTGCCGTCGGGGACTGCTAACGACAATGCGTTACTGATCAAGCCGAGATTAAGTCCTGCCGCATTGATTGCGCTCATGGCTGTGGAGATCGGGTCGCCGATGAGGTTCGGCGTCAGATCCAACTCGGCCGTGGCGCTGGCAATGGCCAGGCTGAAAAAAGTGCCCGGCGTGACTTCTGTGCCGGCTGGTGGACTCTGCGATACCACGTCACCTGCGGGAATGGAGGAGGCTACGATGCTCTGCGATCCAAAATAGAGCCCCGCCGCGGTAAGGGCAGCGACAGCCGCCGTGTAGGTCTGGCCAACGACGTTGGGCACGGTGACCGTGGGCGGAGGAACGGAAGACGGAGGACCGGAAGACACGGTTAGGGAAACCGGCGTAGCGGCCGGCACATCCACGCAGGCGGCCAGATCCTGGGAGATGACGGTGCCGGCAGCCACGGTCGTGGAAGATTGCATGGTCACCGTTCCGACCGCCAGGCCCGCACTCAAGATCGCTGCTTGCGCTGCGGCTTGCGTCAGCCCGACCACATTAGGCACGCCCGGGGATGGCGGCAGATCCAGTTCCGCGACGCCGCCGTCCGTCACGGAAGGCTGCGTCAGGCTCACCGCTTGCAGCGTGAATGTGGCCCGTATTAGAGCGGGGCTCCCGCACCCGAGACTTGCGGGGACCGTTACAGGAATTGTGATTTGCTGGCTGGCGCCGCTCGCTAGAGTCACGGAGCCCGGCACGCTCGCAGTGTTCCACCAGGCATATTGCGTCACCGCTGTGAGGCTATAGGTGTCCTGCTGAAGTCCGGTGTTGGTAATCGTGTAGGTCAGGTTCAGGCCGGCGCCGGGAAGAACTTGAGCGAACCCAGGGCTAACCACCTGCGCCTGGTAGGGCGTCGAAGGATTCACAGGCACTTGATATTCGGGGTCAGAGTGGCCAGTGGGCCGACTGGCGCCAACCCCAGAGGCGCCAATGTCCCCGCCGGCATAGATCAGGCGAGGCCAGTCATCAAAGCTGACCAGTTTCTGATAGACGGGAGTGGGGCTTCCGGCCGGCGGATAGGCTAATTGCGCGTTAACGTCCGCCTGAACGTTTGTTTCCGTCGGATTGCCGTCGCATTTCCAGTCAATGGGACCATTTGCGTTCGGCACGAATTTCTCTCCGGTGTTCGTGTTCGGATCGCCGCCGGGGCAGTAGTAGGAAGTTCCGTAATCTCCGAGGAGCGGGCCACCCTGCAGACCGACAGCATCATTGAGCGCGTTTTCGTTCAATTGCGGGATGAAGGAAAAGCGTGAATAGTCTATGATTCCGCCGAGCGTTTGAAGGTAGATTCCGGGCATCTGGAACAGGTAGTTCATCACGCTCAGATAGTTGGGTTTGTAATTCGTGTCCTCCTGGCCACCGTGGTGTAGTCCCAGATTGTGGCCGAGCTCATGCATAAAGGTGCCCGCCTGCTGAAGACTGGTGCCCACCTGGCCGGCGTAGTGCCCCAAAGCCACAATGAAGCTGTCGGCCGGAATATCCTCGGATATGCCGGAGGCGAAGGTCAGGTTTCCTGTGTTGTCATACATACCCAAATTGTGGGCGAAGATCATGTAGTGGAAAATGGGGGCGCGCTCGGGCGGCAAGTTTGATTCCTTGAGAAACTCGAAAGCGGAGAAGTCGTAATCGCAACCCGCGGTGGGATCGGGTCCGGGCGCGCAGCCTCCCATCGGCCCACCCAGAACAGAGATCTCAGGAATGGCTTGCGCCTGGGATAGGGTATCGCCCCAGGTCGCTCCGGTCTGCGGATTCATGATGCAATCCGAGCCGCAGTCAACGTGAAGATTGATGCCCGTGGTTCCATCCGGATTCGCTACCGGTGCGTTCGCGAACGCCAGGATGACCTTTTTAATGGCGGCCTTGGGGTTATGGGTATGGCCAAAGGCGCAACCAGTGGAGCCACACGTGGTAGGGGGGGGAAGCACCATGTAGTCGGCCTGCACAAAAATGTCTTTGTGCATGGGGTCGGCGCCCATGGCCGGCAGGTCCACAAACTTACCGGTATTCGGATCGGTGTAGCCGTATTTCTCCCAAGCGTCGCAAATACCGTCACCATCCGTGTCACCGCCGTCGTTGATACACTTTGGGGTCAACAGAAACGCATGGTAGTTGCCCTGATACGATCCGGTCCCGACGATCTGTCCACGGTCATTGATGGCATTCGCGACGGTTAACTCCCAGCACGAGGGGCAAGACTCGGAAACGACTAAGGATGGATCGAGGAGCAAATTGAGGTCGGCGGCTGGGCCGCCGCTCGGCCAGATTACCGCGTGATACTCCTCCGCAAAGTAGTCGGGGGCGTTTTCAACATCTAATTCCGCACTGCCTACAACGTCGTGCGCGGAGTTGTTGATGCCGGCGGCCTCGGTGTCCCAAATATCCGTCGAGAGTCCCCCCAAATCCCTCATGTTCCCTGACTGGTCGCGAAGAAAGGATTGGGTACCCCCCGAGGCGGTTGTATACACGCCAACGATCATTCCAGAATTATTGATGTCGGTCGGCGAGACGGCGCCCCCGGTAGCTATCACGTCGCTGAGCAGGATTGGCCCGGTACCCGTGTGAGCGATCGCATAAAAATCGTCCTCCCCGACCATTGTTCCTTGGTTGTTGATCGCCGGTAGGTAGGGAGGAGGTTCATCGGGAAGGCTGCCGAGGATGTGATAACTCCCGTCGTACAACCACGCGCTCTCAAGGCCGTGGTAGGAGTCGGATGCCCCTCCGATGACCTGCCCGGCATCATTGATGGCCGTGGCCTCGCTGTCGGCGTTGGGCACTCTGACATGGGTGTCGATAGCGGGTATCAGCGAGTACCCCGGAGGAAGACCCAGGTCCTGATACGAACCCGAACCGCTAGAGTAAATAAAACCGTGATTTGTTCCGTCATTACAGATGCCATCGCTGGCCCAGGAATAGCCTGCCACCTGGCCGGAGCTATTGATACCACTAGCCACGGTGTCCTGTTTGGAGGGACCGCCAGGGTTCAACCCACCGGTGTAAGGATCCAGGTATGGCTGTACGAGGCAAGTGTTTCCAGGGAGTCCAATGAGATAACTCATCGTGCCGGTTGTTGGGTCGGTGGGACTGGGCGTCCAAATGAAGGCGTCTTGGTTATCGTACCCATCCTCCTCCACGTCGTAAACACCTGAAGAACCGACCACAATGCCGGAATTATTGATGGCCACGGCCACGCTGTCCGTGTCTCCTTGAAATGTCAACACTCCTAAGTCGGTGATGATGTAGCTGCCCTGGGGCAGCGCGGGAGTGGCCGGCGAACTACGCGGGCCAGAGTTGTCGGTTGCGAAATGCCCTCTCGCTGGCCGGCCACGGGACCGATCGCGGGTCCGGCTCACCAATTGCTGATACCTGGTCTCCTGATCCATCGTCAGTATCTTGACGAACGCCGCTTGAGCTTGAGCATTGTTGGTGGCGAGCTGCAATCTCAGCTTGCCGACGGTATTCGAAACCTGAGTAATGGCCAACGTATTCTTTGCCTTCGTTGCCGAGGACAGGCTCGCACGGGCGGCCCTCAGGTACGGACGCACCGCGGCATTCGCCAGAGCCGCATTCGAGAAGATCCTGGCCGCTTGCTGTTGTTGGTCCGGGGACAGATTCAGCAAAGCCCTCAGACGGCCCACGTTCCGGTGCACTCTCACGGCCTGATTAGGAGCCGCTGGATTCGCCGTGCGAGGCGCCGCCTGTGCAAACAACATCCCCGTCGCGGCTGCCGCTGCAAATACCGAAGCGAAAAGATCTTTCAGATTCGAAGTCATGCTTCGTAGTGAAGGCGGTGCTGACGTCCAATAGTGAACTGGCTCAATTGTTCGATGTTGAAGGCGCCGATGTTCACGCCGCGCCGTTTCAGATGAATCTTGAAGGTGAAGGCTATCGCGGCAGCCAACGTGAGGACAGGCCTTCGCCTCCACCGAAGCAAGCTCACTGTTCCTTTAATTGCTGAATTGCGTTTGGCGTTTTCCATGACTCACCCTTGACCGATCAGCCCGAACCATCACCGGCTGATCGCTATAATCCAGCGTGCAGAAAAGGGGACACCCCCTCAAAAGTTAACAGCGGAAAACGGGTGCGAAAACCGTCATCGACCAAAAGAGAATTCGATTGGCTCGAACTACCTCGACATCGAGCCTGGCCCAAACAAGTCACCCTATCAAGCGCATCCAAAAGGTGTTAGCCCCTTCTCAGACAACAAACGGCGCGCCCCGGAGAGAATGCATCAAGTCGTCGATGCCAATACCTAACGCTCGTGCAATCGTTTCGGCAAAGCTCTCGTCACTGGTCTGGACGAAGCTGTGATCGAATGGGCGAGACCAGGCAACTGGTCGCAAAGGGCGTCTCGTTCGGTTCCATCACGCACAGATTGGACGGAACATGGGACATGAGCAAAGTTGAGGGTGTTACGCGCGTCAGTATTGCCCAAGTTTTTCGATGGGAACCGTCGGTTCCTTACAAAGCGGCTTTGGGGGCGAGCTAACCAGCCACCTTATTTCCATCACGGCCTGTTCACTACGCTCAGGCAGGCAGTTCTCGCGCACTATGGCGAAGCCGTTCAGACCCGAACCGCGTTTTGCAATGCGAGCGAGTATGACCAGGATTCACTCATTGAGTTCCTCAAGACTCTCCAGGTCCTTCCGCCCGGAACTCCTTCGCGAATTGTCGACGAAAAATATCGTGCCAGAGAATGGCCTCCACCTTCGCAATGAATGGGCGCGCCGAGCACTGAAAGTAAGAAGGCCTAGATCGAGAGCTTGGAGCCCGTTAATTTACATTATCGGAGTCTAGCCTTCCCCTCACGAAACCTCTCCAGAAGGAAGGAAACCAACTGCTGCCTTGCGATGTGAACTTGTCGCTCATCGGTGCGAATCTCGAGAGCGGCCGCCATCATTCCAGCAAACCTGTAAGTGTCCGTTTCCGCCCAACCGTGTTCTGCGAGCCAGCCACGGACCGCCGCTTGGCACAATCCAACTGGCCCAAGCTCAGACAGCTCTGACCGGATTTCCCCCGCATGATCCTCGCCCAACTCCTCCGCGTGACGAAGGATTTCGTCGCGCAGTTGCGCCCGGCGATCCGGCTCGCTCCGCGTCTTGGCTCGGAAGGCTGACGAGGTCTCAAGGTTCAGAAGTCGCCGATTTATCCTGTTCATCTCGAACTACGGCAGCGCCTGGGCCACAACCTTCTCCACAATGACTGAACCGATGCCTCCTTTCGCGATCTCTATTCTCAACTCATCGGTCCCAATGCCGAGTGCTCGCGCCATGGTTTCTGCAAAACTCTCGTCGCCGCTCTGGACGAACCCGTGATCCGCCAAAAAGCTTCTGGCGGTCTCGCACCATAAGCCGACAGGCCCGAGCGTATCCAGTTCCACTCTGATCGCGGCGCCATGCGACTCGCTCGTTCGTTCTGCTTGTCGCAGGATTTCATCGCGCATGCTCGCCAGGCCGCCCCAATCGTCCCCGTTCTCCACCTTAGGCGCGAGCAATCGCTCAAGCTTCTGCAGTCGGCGGCCGATTGTCTTCATGTCCCACTTCCTTAATCAGGCTTCACGCTCCATCAACAGCACGCGGGCCCGTACGATACGCTCGGCCATTGTGCGACAGCGGGCTTTTTGGCGGAAACGTAGCAGGCTCGTAGTCTGGTCCCAAGCGCCGCCGCCTAGCTTCCAAGATGGCCTCAACCACGGCCCGGTCGCGCTCTGCCGGAGCATTGGCGCTCTCCAGGCGACGCAATCTGTTCACGATAGCTTTCATGCTACAGACCTGATCATTCGAGCTCGACTGTGATTCGCGCCGAAGGAGCAACGTTGGCGCGCGTTGCACTTCTGTCCGGGATGTTGATCAGATCGACGACTCCGAAGCCACTGCTAGGGAGAAGCCCAGCTTCATCCAGGCTCTTGATGTGCGCGTCCTCAGCGGGTCCGAGTACTTGTCCGGCATCCATTAACATCACGAGGTATCTCGGCGAGTCGCCCACAATCCCAAGCCGATGCTCCAGTTTGTTGAGCCGTCCATCAATGCTCCTCATCGCCGCGGCGTTCCAGTCGTGGCTTGTTCCAAAGCCGTGACGCGCGCTTCGATGTCCTCGATTTCGATCGCTTTAGCGGCGTGAGCCAGCACGCATTCGGCGGCGCGGACTTTCGTGGACGCCGGCGTTCCTTGGTCGAGCATGACCTTCAGCAGCGTAGTGGCGGCAGCACTGGCCCCGTGCTGTAGTCTGGCAGTGGCCTGTCCGAACGTCTTGCGGCGCGCGGCACGATAAGCCCTGTCAAATTCCGGGTCATTCAGCCATCGGTAGAGCGTCCGTGGTGGTGTGCCGCACGCTTTGGCCGCCTCTTCGACGCTTCGTGTGGAAAGCAGCGCGACAATGGCTTCTTCCTGCTTGCGGCTCAATTTTCGTTCGGGGTCTGCCATGGAGTGCCAAATCCTGCCACTATCGCCGACCCGCCCAAGAATTGCCTTGCTTTCCGGGCGGAACAGAGTGATCGATGTCGTGACGGTAATCACCGCACAAGGAGAAAACATGAAAACATCGATCATAGAAGAAACCAGCGCTAGCGCTGCCCCGGCGGCAAGCGAGCAGCCGAAAGCCACCAAAAAGGCAGCCGTGCGCCACGTCGCGCCAACGTTGCGCCCAAGAAAGCCAAGTCGGCCAAGAAGGCCACCCCAGCCAAGAAAGCGCCCAAAGGCGCTAAGAAAGCGAAGCCGCGCCCGCGAGGGCAGCAAGACCAACAAGGTCCTCGACCTGCTCAAGCGGCCCGGCGGCGTCACCGCCAAGGAGCTGATGAAAGCCACGGGTTGGCAGCCGCATTCCGTGCGCGGCTTCCTTTCCGGCACCATCGGCAAGAAGATGGGCCTGACCGTGACGTCCACCAAGAGCGAGGACGGAGAGCGCAGCTACTCGGTCAAAGCCTGATTTTCGCATCTGCCCTGCATGTCGCGCCGCCGGGATTCCTCCTGGCGGCGTTTCTCGTTTGTGTCCCCAATCCGTTGTTCGATTCATCTTCGGTCGGCGCGCAGTTCGATCGCTTCGTATCTGCCCGCCCACATTCTGGTTCGCCGGTTGTGGTTTCTCGGTTCGTACATCACTAGATGGCCCTCGCTTATGATCTCCCCGGTCGCTGAGGCGATTGCAGTAATCGTGAGTATGTTCGGCGTGGCCGGAATGAGAGCCGCCTCCAGTCGTGTTAGACGATGAGTTAGTGCTCGATTCATTCCGGCGCTCCTCGGCGCTCCTGCGAGATGTCATCGAACGTCCGTCCATCGCCTTCCAGCGTTGCTTGCTTCGCGGTCAACTGCTGCCAGCGTTGGATGACAACGTCCACGTACTTCGGATCCAGCTCCATGCCGTAGCAGACGCGCTCGGTCAGTTCCGCGGCCGCGAGCGTGGTGCCGCTGCCGAGGAACGGGTCGTACACCAGCTCGCCGCGTCGGAGGTGGTTCAGGATTGGGCGCCGCATCAGTTCCACCGGCTTTTGCGTGGGATGATCGTACTTGTCCTCGTCCGAGCCGCCCATGATGAATTTCGGCGATGGCGAATCCCAGATGGTCGAGTTCTCGCCGGCCTTCCCGAACCAGGGCGCGTTCTTCTTTCGCACATACCAGCACGGCTCATGCTGGAACCAGTAGTGCGTTCGCGTCAGGACGGTGCGGCCCTTGTTCCAGATGATCTGCTGGTGGTGAAGGAACCCGATGCGCAGCAGCCCGTCGAGCACCTCGCGCGTGAACTTCGATGCGTGCCAGACATAGGCGACCTCGAGGCTGGGCACCAGCTCGAAGGCCTCCGACCAGTCGGCGCGCGTGTCGCCGGAAATCGTGGTCTCGGTGTGGCCCTTCGTGCGCTTTTTCATGTAGCTCGGCTCGGCGGGCCCGCAACCGTTCAAGCCTGCGCGATCCCGCCACTCGGAATCCAGCTCGATTCCGTATGGCGGGTCCGTGACCATGAGCCGCGGCTTGCGCTCGCCGAGCAAGCGGGCGACAGCTTCCGCGCTGGTCGCGTCTCCGCACAGCACGCGGTGCGGCCCGAGCAGCCAGAGATCGCCCAGGCCGCGACACTGGCGGTCTCCGGCAGCGGCGGAGTGGCGTTCGCTTTCTCCTCGTCATCGAGCGCTAGCAGCTTGTCGATCTCTCCCGGATCGAATCCGGTAAGGCTCAGATCGAAGTCTGCTTCCTGGATCTCCTGCAATTCGAGCGCGAGCAACTCCTCGTCCCAAGAAGCCCAAGTCACGGACCGGTTCACCATCAGCCTGAACGCTTTAACTTGCGCCGGAGTCCATTCGTCGCAGAGAATCACTGGGATCTCGGTGATGCCCTAGCTTGCGCGCCGCTTTGAGCCGAAGGTGACCGTCCACGATCTCGCCATCGCTGCGGGCCAGTACGGAATCTTGAATCCGAATTCGCGGATCGATCCGCACATGCGATCGACGGCTGCGTCGTTCTTGCGCGGGATTGCGCGGGTACTCGACGAGCCGTTCGATTGGCCACGTCTGAATTTGCGGGGTAGGAGCAGCCAGCATACACATACCTTCCGAACCGACTTCGGGAGGTGCGCGTTTGCGCCAGCCTAGCGAACGAACTACTGCAGCAATTGTAAGGCAGATCAGCGGTGCTTGTACATCTTTTTCCGGACGAGCTTCCCAGTTTCCCGCTTCCTTAGGGGACGGGAAACTGGGATACAGAAATATGTCTGCAAGAACGAGCACGACAAAGTGGACTCCATTTGGACTCCAGCACGAAATTCGCACGCAAGACGGTTGGACCGGACGCGTCACAACCGTTCACAAGACTAGGAGTTACGTGGTGGGCCCGACAGAACTCGAATCTGTGACCTCTACCGTGTCAAGGTAGCGCTCTAACCAACTGAGCTACGGGCCCGGAGTACAGCGAGGAAAGCACTCCCAATATAGCATTCCCGCCGCGCTGCGCCCGTGCCTCATGGCCGCTGCAGATTCGGCCGATACAAGGTTCGTGGCCCTCGGAAGATTTCGCCTGTCTCTCGCCCTGATCGCATTGCTTGCGCCGGCCGCCGCCGAATGCCAGTCCGACCCGGCTCTGTGGCGATTCGTCGATCCCGGCGCCAAAGCTCTCATGAGCATCAACTGGCAGCGCATCCGTCAAACGGCGGCGATCGCGTCTCTGCGCGAGAAGGTGCTGAACGAGAACTTCGCCCAGGGGATGCCGGCCATCGAACTGCTGGACGATGTGGACCGCATCCTGATCTCGTCACCCGGCAACCTGTTCACCGGCGATGCCGAAGCCGAATCGGCCAAGGCCCCGGTGCTCATCGCCGTGCATGGACATTTTGACGGGGCCAAGGTGCGCCAGGTCTTCACCCGGCTGGGCGCCAAGCCGCAATCCTACAACTCTTTCCAGGTGTACCGGCCGCAGGGCAAAAGCACCAAGAACATGGCTGCGGTTCTGTTCGACGCCGGGACCATTCTCGTCGGACAAGCGCGGTCCGTCTTTGCCACGCTCGACCGGAACCAGTTCGGTCCGCCTGCGCCCCAGTCCAACCCAATCATTGCGCGAGCAGCCGAAATGGACGCGGCGTATGAGTTTTGGATCGTGATGAGCGAGCCCGATTCGTTCACGGGCGGCCAGCTGGCTGGAATGTTCCCGGGGAGCGACTGGGCGGCCGACGCGCGAGGATTCGAAGCCGGCATGAACCTGCGATCGGGTCTGACGGCGGACATTACGGTGCATTTCGGATCGGATGAGTCGGCCAAGCAGGTTGTCAAGGAAATGACGCGGGTGATCGGGGCAGCGGCGAAGGAAAAGTCCGCGGAACCCACGATGCGGGAGATCGTCAAGAAGCTGAAGTTCTTCGCCGAAGGTCCGGCAGCCAAGATCAGTCTGCGTTTGACGCCGCAGGAATTGGAACAGAGCGCGCAGGCGTTCGAGGCCGGGCGTAAAACGGCGGCGGCCGCAGCAGCGTCGGCGCCCCCCCCTGCACCGGTGCCAACCAAGCCAGGAGTGATCCGCATCGAAGGGTTGGACGACGGCCCGCACGAAATCCCCTACCCCGGCCAGCAGCACTGATCGCGAACCGGATACGCTAGAATCGGCGGTATGGCCAAAGGCAAACGTCAGCTGGTGGAAGTTCGCTGCCCGTGCTGCGAGGCGAAGCTGCAAATCGATCCGGAACTCAGCGCTGTGATCAGCTACGAGGAACACCAGAAGCCGCGGGCGATTGAAGACATCAGCGCCGCAGTCCAGAAAATGCGGGGCGAAGAGGCGCGCCGGGGCGAGACCTTCCAGAAGTCGTTTGACGAGCATAAGAGCCACCACAAAGTACTCGAGCGGAAATTCGACGAGCTACTGAAGCAGGCTAAGGAAAACCCCGATGCGCCGAAACCGAAGAGGCCATTCGACTTCGACTGATCCGGCGGCTCGGGGGCGCGCAATTTAGAACTATTCCACGTAGCCGTACTAAGGCAAAAACACTGCGCACCTGAGGCGAGAGCCTCCCTGCCGATACAGTGACTCCCCGTGGCATCAATCCCCTGTTGGCTCCATACTAACTTTGGGTTCTTGAACAAAAGGCGGTGCGTCAATGAGAAAACGGCTATTGGTAGCTGCGGTTTTTACGGCGGCGGGACTTGCGGTCGCACTCCCGCTCGGCGACTGGGTTGGCCTCGGCCCGGTGCAATCTCTGATCGGCTGTGGCGCGGCCGGAGCGTTCCTCGGCTACGTGGTGAGCATCTTCCTCGACATATTCCTCACCTCCAGTCACTCCGCCGAAACCGAAACTGATTCCTGATCCACTCCACGGCGCTGCGATACACTAAGGGACTGCAATCAGTAAGCCCGCAAAGGGTGTGGCGGCAACCTCACTGCGTCCGAGCAAACGAGGCCGCCGTGCTCCGTTTTGCGGGCTGTGACTTAAGAAGTTCCGAGGAGGATCGTATCCGTGTCTGAATGGCGGTACGCAGAGGAAAAACCCACCGAGCGGCTGTGCAAGATCGAGCAGTACGGCATCATAAAACAGCAGGCCGGAGGCGACGTTGAGTTCCTGATCACGGTCCGGGAATACGTGAATCCGCCGGACCCGGCCATGCGCTTCCTGGCCCAAGCCGATAAGCAAACCAACCAAAAGACGGCGCCCTACACACCCACCGGCTGGGGATCTTCACTGTTGCAAGCGCTGGCGGAGTGCGTGCAGAGCATCCGGAAGTTTCCCTACGAACCGTAGCGGGGCGGCCGCGGTGGCGGTCTCGGGCTGGTAAGTCCCGCCTTCTAAAACTGTTGCCCGTTTCACCGATAAGAACCATGGGTGAAAATGTGACGGCAACTACGCAAGACGGCAACGGTTCCCTGGCCGAGATCATCCGCAGGCATGGGCAATGGATACTGAACGCATCTAGTGGAAGCCGCTGCATTCTCGAAGGCACAACGCTCAACGAGCTGCACCTGAACGATGTGGATCTGCAACAGGCTATCCTGCGGGATGTCACGTGCCTGGAGGCTGAGCTCCCCTCCATCAAATTCAGCAAGGCCATTATCGAATCTTCGGATTTTGGCCGTACGATTCTATCCTCGGCGGATTTCACCGAGGCACAGATCTCCGATTGCGAGTTCGCGTCTACGTGGCTCGCCGACAGCAGTTTCTCGGACGCCAAGATCCGCGCCACAAACTTTCGAAAAGCGAACTTGGATAAGGGAAGATTTCAGGGCGCCCTCATCGAATTGAGCCACTTTCAATCCGCGACTTTGAATGGCGCTTTTTTTCATCACGCAAGAATAGCGAATTGCGATTTCACCGAGAGCGAATTCCGGGCGGCGCAGTTGACGCGGGCGCGGATTCAAGATAGCCGCTTCCTGGGTATTACGGCGGCCCACGCGGTTTTCAACAATTGCATCCTGAAGGGGTGCGACTTCTCGCAGGCCGACCTCACCGACGCGCGATTCGTGCAATCCGAACTCACGGGATCGCAATTCGATCGGGCACTGCTGCGGGATGCGGATCTCCGCCAGGCTCAGCTCGGCGGCGTGATCCTGTCGCGCGCGGAACTGACAGGCGCACGGTTGGGCAGCGCCTGCTTGTTTGCCACGGATTTGCGCGGAGCCGATCTTACTGGCGCGCGCGAACTCACGGCCCAGCAGCTGGCGCAGGCCCGCACCGACGAAACCACCACGCTTCCCAATGGAACGCTCGGGCCCTACCGCCGCCGCTCCGGCGCCGAGCGCCCCGCTTTCGTCTAGCTTCGCGCGCCCAAGCCAAACACCGTACCCTTGCGCTCTTTCCCAGCCGCGGTCACAATCGCGGCGAGCGCAAACACCGTGGCGGCCGTGAGCGACATCGCCTGGGCATAGCCGACGCGCTTGGCCAGCACTGGTTCAATGTAGACCACCGAGCTTGCCACCAAGACGCCGCACTGATACGCGAAGCCGGGCATAAATCCGCGCACCGAGTCCGGCGACAGTTCCGACAAATGCGCAGGGATCACGCCCCATGCGCCCTGCACCATGAACTGGATCAGAAACGCGCCGAGCACCAGCAGTGCAGTCGACGGTGCATAGGCCCACAACGGAACCATCAGGATTCCGCCCAGCAGAGACCAGATCATCGCGCGCCGGCGGCCAATGCGATCCGATAATAATCCAAGCGCGAGGCCGCCGAGTATGGCGCCAATCATCGAGATGCCGGTCATCACGGAACGTTGACCGGGCGTGAAATGCCACTGGCGCTCGAGAAACGTGGGGTACATGTCCTGCGTTCCATGCGAAGCGAAGTTCATCATCGTCATGAGCAGCGTCATGTACAAAAACACCTTCCAGTGCGACGCGATGGCGCGGCCCAATCCGCTCCAGCTTTCCTCGCGGCTTTTGCGCCAAACTTCGGATTCCTTCACGCGGAAGCGCACATAGCGCCTGCCGGTGCGCTCTGGAGGCGAAGATAACTGTTCCGGTAATTGCCAGACCTGAAGGCAAGTCCGATAGCCAGCGCGCGCTGCCAAGTTTCTCCCACGCTTCAAATATAGCCGTTACGAGCGTGGCGCGGCAGAGCTTAGCTTGACCTGAGTACGCGCTGAAAAACCCACGCGCCAGAATCGTCTCATCCAGCCAAAATCGGTGAGGCCGCCGGCCGAGAAATCCCAGATGGCCGCCATGCTCCGTTGCGCGATCCGCTCGATCCAGGGATTCGCCCGCACCTCCGGCATGTCGAAAGTCTCCGACGGGCACCAGCGTATCGTCCTTGGAATAGATCAGCAGCACCGGGCACGCGGAGTCCATCCAGGAAGCGCATGGCGGATTGCGTGCGGTAGTAATTCGCGGCGTTGCCGAAGCCGAATGAAGGCGCAGTGATGCGATCGTCGATGCCCGAGACAGTCTTGAGGCCCGCGAAATCCGCGGCTGTACCGGCCGGTGGCGCACAATCGCTGGCGCATGCGCCGCACGAAGCGCCACTCGTAAATGCGATTGTCGGGCTCGGCCATCCGCCGAGAGCAAGCCGCCAGATCGAGAGGCGCGGAAACCGCGCAAACTCCACGCGAGCAACTCCGGCCCGCGTTCTCCCAGCTCGCCAGCCAGTTTCACCACCACATTTCCGCCAAGCGAAAACCCCGACCAGAAACATCGGCCCGCGACCCTGGCTCCCCAATTCCCGGAGGACGATCAGCAGGTCGCTTGTCAATCCGGCATGGTAAAGCGTCTGGCACAGTTGCTCGGTACCGCCGCACGTTCGCATGTTGAATCGGTGGACTGCGAAACCGGCACTGAGCGCCGCGGCGCTCAGACTGCGGATATAAACGGCGCGGCCCGAACCCTCCAATCCGTGGACCATCACGATCTCGCCGCGCACGTCGCCCGCCGGCCGTCTGCGATTCCACCAGCACCTGCACATCCGGCTCCGTGCGGATAAAGACGCTGCTCGATCGGAAACCGCGCGTCGCATGCCGGCCGCTTCCAGTAGTGGCCCAAGATGGTTTGCAGGTGCGGATTCCGAAATAAGCGGATGGAAAGCGGGCATGCGCCTTGCCGGTCTTCTCGCAATCATGTTAGCGTGAGACATTCCAGAGTTTCGGGCTTTATTTCGAAGATAAGGAGAAATCATAATGCCATTATTGTCGATGCGCCAGTTTCTGGACGAAGCCGCCAAGGGCGGCTACGGAGTTGGCGCGTTCAACGTCAACAACATGGAACAGATTCAGTCCATCATGGAAGCGGCTCGGGAAACCAAGTCGCCGGTCATCGTTCAGGCCAGCCGCGGCGCGCGCGCTTACTCGCAGGACAGCTTCCTTTATCACCTGATGCTGGCGGCCACGGAGCTCTATCCGGAAATCCCCATGGTGCTTCACCTGGACCACGGCAACAGCGTGGAAACCTGCAAGATCCGCCATCGACATGGGCTTCACCAGCGTCATGATGGATGGCTCGCTGATGCCCGACGGCAAGACGCCCTCCAGCTTCGAATACAACGTCGAGGCCACGCGCGAAGTGGTGGAGATGGCGCACGCCAAGGGCGTCACGGTGGAAGGCGAAATCGGCTGCCTGGGCGGCATCGAAGACGGCCACGGCGCCGGGCTCGACGGCCTGAGCCACCTCACCGATCCCGCGCAGGCCGCGGAGTTCGTGAAGCTCACCGGCCTGGACGCGCTGGCCATCGCCATCGGCACCAGCCACGGCGCTTACAAGTTCTCCAGCAAGCCCACCGGCGAGACGCTGAAGATGGACCGCCTGATCGAGATCCACAAGCGCCTGCCGAACGTCCACCTGGTGATGCACGGATCGTCCAGCGTCCCCAAGGACCTGCAGGACATCATCAATCAATACGGCGGCAAGCTGAAGCCCACCTGGGGCGTGCCGGTGGAAGAAATCCAGCTCGGCATCAAGAACGGCGTGCGCAAGATCAACGTGGATACCGACAATCGCCTGGCGATCACCGGCGCCATCCGCAAGGTCTTCGCCGAGAAGCCCGAGGAGTTCGATCCGCGCAGCTACATGAAGCCCGCGCGCGAAGCCATGAAGAAGGTCGTGGCGCTAGCGCATGACGCAGTTCGGCCAAGCCGGCCACGCCGGCGATTACGCGCCGATTTCGCTGGAAGAGATGGCGGAACGGTATCAGCTAGTAGCCGTGTAACTACGTGGCGCAGCCTCTCAGGCGCCTCTCAAGGCCGCCGCTTCCCGACTCTCGGGACGCTTCCGGGCGTGCGTCAAAAGGCGTCCCGAAGAGCTCGGGACGCGGCCGGCACGAGTGCCGGCGCCACGTTGCAGCCTACGGCTCAATCTCCACCACCGTCCAGTGCTTGTCCAGCGCGTTGCCCGCGAAATACCCGCCCACCGCTCCGGCTGCGGTGAGGCCCACCAGAGCGACCCCGTCCGCTGTTCCATGCTTCGCTCCCAGGATACTGCCCTCTATTCCGACGACCACTCCCGCGCCTGCCGCCAGCCCCACGCCCAAACCCAGCACGGTTCCGACAATCCGTCCGGCCTTCGCTTTGCCCTGCATATCCAGGCGGTGTAGCGTCGTTCGTGGCACACGCACCTGGCCCTTTGGATAGGCGTTTTCATCGGAAGTCTTCCGGGCGTTCACAACCAGCGCATCCGCCTCCACCGCGGTCGCCTTGCCAGTGATCACCTCACCCCCCGGCATGGCCATCCTCACGGTTTTCCCGGTCACCTTCGACAGGCCTTCCCATTTCAGGTGCAGCACGCCCTGGCGGCATCGGCGGAAATCGGGATCATCCCCAGGACCGCTAACGCTACCATCCAACGCAGTGTCTGGTTCATCCCAGCAAATATCGCACGTCTGCAAGCGCTTCGCCACCGCTCTCGGACCAGCGCGCGACCCCGTCGTGGCGCAAGCTCTCAGCTTGCCGCGTCCTAACTTATCGGGACGTTTGCCGGACGTCCGCGAAAGAGCGTCCCGAAGAGTCGGGACGCGGCCGGCACGAGTGCCGGCGCCACGTGGCCGTTCTTATTCGTACCGCAGCGCCACAATCGGGTCGATGCGCATGGCGCGCCGCGCTGGGACGTAGATCGCCAGCGCCACCGCGGCCAGCAGCGCCAGTGGGATTCCGGCAAACGTCGCCGGGTCGCTTGCCGTGACACCGTAAATCAGGTCTTCCACATAGCGGGCCAGCAAATACGCCAAGGGGATCCCAACCGCCAGACCGGCTAGCGGCCGTCGTCATGCCGCGCAGGAACAGCATCCGCATCACCCCGCCACGCGGCGCTCCCAGCGCCATGCGGATGCCGATTTCGTGAGTCTGCTCCGACACCATGTACGCCATCACGCCGTAGACCCCCACCGACGCCAATGCCAGCGCCAGCACGCCGAATATCCCCATGAAGACCTCCACGTAGTTCAGGCCGATGGCGCTGTCGTGGATCGCCTTCTCCAGCGTCTGCATTCGGTGATGGGCTGCTCGGGGTCGATCGCACGGATGGCCGCGGTGACGGCCGGCGCCAGCCGCAGCGGATCGCCCGCCGTGCGCACCCCGATGTCCATCCACAGCGCCGGCGCCTGCTGGTAGGGAACGTACATCATGCGCCGCGGCTCGCGGCTATAGGGGTCGTGCACCATATCGCCGACCACGCCCACGATCGTCATCCAGGGCTGTTTGGAATCCGCCTTACCCATCTTGATGTGCCGGCCGATGGGAGATTCGCCCTTCCACCATTTGTCGGCCAGCGTCTGCTTGATCACCACGACCCGCGGAGCGTCCGGCCCGTCGGCCTCGGTCAACAACCGCCCGGCGCGCAGGTTCACGTGCAGCGTATCGAAATACTTCGCGCTGGTCAGCTGATACATGGCGACCGGAGGATTCTCCGGTTCCACCGCCCGGCCTTCGATGGTGAAGTAGCGGCCGTCGGAATGATCGCTGTAAGGCATTGCCGTCACCGCCACCGCCGAGCGCACTCCCGGGAGCGCGTGAATGCGGTCAAGCGTCTCATTGAAGAAGCCGGCGATCTGGTGCGGCTCGCGATACTTGGTTTCGGTGAGGCCCAGGCGCAGGGTCAGCAGGGTGTTGGGCTCCAGGTTTTCACCGGTGACCATCAGGTTATGGAAGCCGCGCACCATCAGGCTGGCGCCCACCAGCAGGACCACCGCCAGCGCGATCTCCGCCGCCACCAGAATATTGCGCAAGCGGTGATGCGCCGGCGTCCCGGAGCCGCCGCGGCCGCCTTCCTTCAATGCGTCGGTGAGGTTGGGCCGCGAATTCTGCCACGCGGGCGCCAGGCCGGCCAGAATGCCGCTGGCCAGCGCGGCGGCCAGGGTGAAGGCCAGCGCCCGGCCTCGAGGCGCATGTCCTTCCATCCCACGATGTAGCGTTCGATCTCCGGCGGCATGCCGCCGCGGATCATGCCGACTCCCCAATACGCCACCAGCAGGCCCAGGGCCGCGCCCGCCAGCGCCAGCAGCACGCTTTCGGTGACCAGTTGGGTGACGATGCGGCGCGCGCCCGGCGCCCAGCGCGGTGCGCACGGCCACTTCGCGCAGCCGGCCGGTGGCGCGCGCGAATTGCAGATTGGCCACGTTGACGCAGGCAATCAGCAGCACGAAGCAGACCGAGCCGAGCAGCATGATCAGGTAGTTGTTGGTTTCCTGATCCACCAGAAAGCGGTGCGCCGGCCAGACCGCGAAATGCCGGTTCTTGTTGGTGTCGGGATAGGCTTGGCGCAGCCGCGCGGCGATGCCCTCCAGTTCCGCCAGGGCCTGCTCGACGCGTGCGGCCGGGTTTGAGCCGCGCCACGCGTCATGCATCGACTGTGGCCGTCCGCGATGCGCGTTCGGCGGGCGTGAGCGCCATGGGAGTCCACAATTCGGTACCCAACGGGAAATCGAAACTTGGGAGGCATGACGCCCGACCACCAGTGTAATTCTGGTCGTCCAGCCGGATGGTTTTGCCGATGATGTTGGGATCGCCGGCGAAACGGTTGCGCCACAGCGCGTCGCTGAAGATCACTTCGCGCTCGCGGCCCGGCTGGTCTTCGCCGGCCTGAAATGCCGCGGCCCAGCGCCGGCTGCACTCCGATCACGTCGAAGAAATTGGCGGTGACCAGGGCCTGCTCCACGCGCTCCGGCTCGCCGCCCGTCGCCCACGATGTTCGCCAGGCCGCTCCTGCCAGCCGGCCAGGCTGTCGCAGAGGTGCGGTCTGGCGGCGGATATCGTCGATGTCGGCGGGCGTGGCGCTGTCGAACTCGTTCGGGTCGTCGGCGCGCTGGCCGATCATCACCAGGGTTTCCAGGTGCGGCAGCGGTATGGGCTTCCACAGCAGCGCGTCGGCGCAGCTGTAAACAGCGGTGGTGGCGCCGATGCCCAGACCCAGCGTGACGATCGCGGTGAGCGACGAATCCCGGCGACTTCCGCAACATGCGCGCGCCATAACGGACATCGTTCCACAGATTCATGAGTGCCTCAATCTCTACGCTATTACGGAGAGCGCGCGGCGATTTGTTGCAGAATTTAATTGCGCCGGCTTACTCGTGTTTTTCCAGTTGTAACGTGATGGAGCCGATGGCGAATTGCAGGCGCACGCGGATCTGCACCGGCAAGCTGGCGGCGGTCGTCGGTGAGCCAGATATTGAGATGGGCGGAGCGGCGGTAGAGCACGTTGTCGAACAGGTAGGCCTCATAGCGAATGGTCTTGAAGGTGCCGTCGGGCGTTTTCACATCTTCGCGCTGCTGGGCTTCCACCTTGGCCATCACGCTCTTCTTGCCGTCGCTGACCGGCACTGGGTGCTCTGGCCGGGCTCCAGATTCAGGGTGCGCAGGAAGTAAAGGCCGCCGACCACGTCGTGACTGCAGGCCGGAGATTCGATCTCGCGCGCCAGAAAGCACGGCGTTCTTGAGCGCGGTCCCGCTCCAGGTAGTCGGCCTTCTGAGCTTGGCGTAGTCGAACGTGATTTTGGTTTCGCGGTCGCGGCTGCCTTCGTGGGTGGTCATTGCGTTTCCCAGGCGCAGAGCGCCGGGTTCAGGTTGGCGCTGTAATCGTCCTCCACCTTGAAGAGCTTGGAAACCAGGCCGGCGGATTCCAGTGCAGGTTCGACCTGCCACCCGCCACTGGGAGAAGACAGCCATTGAATCTTGGCTCTTCCGGCCGTAATCAGCCGCCATTCGATGTGTAGTACAGGGTTTCCTTGTCGGGCAGGCCGTTATTTTGTGCCAGTACCGGAGACAGACAGACCAGGAACGCCCAAAGCGGCTTGAATGGCATGAAAAGGCCAGTGTCTCAGAAGTGGCAAGGGTGGCGCAAATCGGCCGGGAACATTTCGCCCGGTTCTTGCGTCGTGTTGAGATAATACAGCTTATGCCATCCGGCACTTTCTTCCGCCGACCGGCGGTTCTACTGGCGCTGTGCCTGTGTTCGGTAGGCGCGGTAGTCACCCTGTTGGGACGGCTGGCCACGGGGCCGGCGGTGATCCCGAAATCCGTTGAGATATCGAACGAGCCCGGCGCCAAAGCGTATCCGGTGTTCTCGCCGGATGGCGCGCGGCTGGCCTACAGTGCCCGCGGCACCTCTTCGAAGGACGACGTCTTTCACATCATGGTGCGCGACATTCCCAAAGGCGAACCGCAGCAGTTGACTCACTCGACCGGGAACGACATTAGCCCGGCCTGGTCGCCCGATGGCGCCCGTCTGGCGTTTGTGCGCGTGGAAGACCAGGGTGCGGAATGCGTGGTCATCGCCACTGCTTCGCCGGACAACGAACGCAAATATCCGGGATGCGGCGCGCCGGGCGATGAATCCCAGCCCTTCCCGGCGGTTTCCTGGATGCAGGACGGACGCTCTCTGGTGATAGTGCAAGCGGTTGAGAAGCAGCCGTCCTTGCTCGCCATCCTGTCTCTGGATAGCGGCGCCATCAGCCCCATCACGCATCCGCCGGCCGGCACCGATGGCGATTCCACTCCCACCGTGTCGCCCGACGGCAACACCATCGCTTTTGTTCGCGGCACGGTTTCCGGCGGAGCCGATATTTTTCTCTGCGACCGCACCGGCGCCAATCCGCGCCGCCTCACGTTCGACGATCACGCGATTCGCGGCATTACCTGGACGCATGACGGCCAGGACATCATGTACACCAGCGACCGCGTGGCCGGCTGGAAAATCTGGCGCGTGCAGGCCTATGGCGGCAGCCCACGCGATTTGATTATCGCGGGCCGCGAGGCGTCCTATGTTACTGCCGCGCCCGCCGGTAACCGGCTGGTGTACACGGTGAGCCCCTCGGTCTCTTCCATCTGGCGGAGCACATTGGGGAAACCCGCCACCGCTGGCGACGACCATCCGGTGATTCGCACGTCCGGTAGCGAATACTGGGCGCGCTATTCTCCCGACGGCAAAAAGATTGCCGACGTCTCCGCCCAAACCGGCCACGACGAGATCTGGCTGTGTGACGCCGATGGCGGCAACCGGGTCCAGGTAACTCACTTGAACGGACCTGACCTGCAGCGCGTCCGCTGGTCGCCGGACGGCAAGCTACTGATCTTCGATTCGTCCGGCGAGCATGGGCAGGAACTCGATACGGTGCCGGCCGCTGCCGCTTCCAAACCTACCAACGTGCAGATCGATGCCGTCAACGGCTCCTTTTCGCACGATGGCAAGGCCATTTACTACCAGGCGCGCGGTCAGGTCTGGAAAGCGTCGCTCAACGGCGGCAACCCGGTCCAGCTTTCGCGCGAGATGGGCGCGGCACAACCAGTAGAGTCGGCCGACGGCAAATACATCTACTTTCGGCAACGCCGTACGTTCTGGCGCGTGCCGGTAGCGGGCGGTGACGAAGAAGAAGCCATCATCCCCGAACACGACCTTTCGTGGTCCACCACCATTCAAACCGCGCATGACGGCGTTTACTATCTGGAATCAGAGCGTGCGACCCACGGTATGGCGGTCTCGTTTTACGATTTCGCGACCAAGCGTAGCGAGGTAATCTTCCGCTTCAAGAATCCGAACTTCGGTGCGTCGACATTCTCAGTTTCGCCGGACGGCAAGAACATTCTGTATCCCCGCGTGGATCAAAGCCAGACCAACCTGGTGATCGTGGAGAATTTCCGGTAGAGTTCTTCAACGCGAGAGAGACGCGGAGGAGCGGAGAAAAAACTGAGAATGCCAAAGCCCTTGGAGAGATCTTCATAGCTTTCGACCAATAAACGGGCGCGAGACATTCTCTCGCTCTCATTTCTCTTTTTGATTCTCTTTTGTTCTTCTCCGCTCCTCCGCGTCTCCGCGTTGAAGCACTTCTCCTCCCTTCAAACCACTTCGAACTTCACCCAGAAACTTTCCCGCCACTCGCCGCCCGGCGGCATTTGTTGCAACTCCGCATACTGGCCGGAATGCGCCAGATTGAATGCGTTGGTGATGGCCGCCATCGGTTCGAAGCAGATGTAATCGCGGCCGGCCGGCGCGTAGACCACGGCAACGGTATATTTCGGACCATACGAGACTGTCAGACGCGTGCCGGCGGCTTCCACAAAAAAACGCGCGAGGCCGTCGGGATCGCGGATGAGGTTGCTGAATACATCGTCCAGGGGTCCGGCGGCAAGCGGATGCGGGTCGGCGAACTCCACGGCGCGGCGTTCGCCGGTGGGAATGGTCAGGCTGTTCAGCACCAGGTGGTCGCGTGCGGCCAGATGCACGCGCCAATGGTCGCGTGGAGCGCCGGGCAGGTGGAAATAAGGGTGATAGCCGATGGCCACGGGCATTGGCTCCGCCGCATGGTTTTCCAAACAGGTTTCCACTTCCAATGCGCCGCCCGCCAAACGGTGCGTCATGGTGATGGTGTGGGCGAAGGGAAACTGCGCCATCAGCGCCGGGTGTGCGGCGAATTCCACGCGGCTGGAAACCCAGGCGCTGGAACCATCGCATCCTGAAGAGACCAGTCGCCAGTCGCGAGAGAAATTGAGGAGCCCATGAATGGGCTTACCGTTGCTGTCACGGCGCAGATTGCCAAGTTCGGGATTGAGCAGATAGTGGCGGCCGTTCGCCCAATAGGCGTCTCCATCGATGCGATTGCCCCATGGCGCCAGAAAC
>CAVVEL010000020.1:0-10705 GCA_963747095.1 Terriglobia bacterium | reverse complement strand
CAGCGCGCGCAGTGTTAAATCCACCATCACCACTTCGTCAGCCTGGCGCAGCACCCAGTCGGGCAGCGTCTCGCGTACGCGGATGCCGGTGATGTGAAACACCTGGTCGTTCAAGCTCTCCAGATGCTGGATGTTCATCGTGGTGTAGACGTCGATACCGCCGTCGAGCAGGGCGATTCACGTCTTCCAGCGCTTCAGCCGCTCGCAGCCGGGAATGTTGCTGTGCGGCAATTCGTCCACCAGGCAGACGGCCGGATGCCGTTCCAGAATCGCCGGCGTGTTCATCTCCTCGAATACCGAGCCGCGATATTCGATCTTGCGGCGAGGAATGATTTCCAGGCCCGCGGTGCGCGCGATGGTATCCTTCCGTCCATGCGGCTCGAAGTAGCCGACCACGATGTCGGCGCCTTTTTGCGCGGCCTCCTGCGCTTCTTCCAACATGCGGAAGGTCTTGCCGACACCCGCGGCGTAACCGAGATAGACCTTCAGCTTGCCGCGCGCCGGAGTTGGAGTTGCCGGAGTCATGCCGGTTCACAGTATATCGTTGCCGCCCGATTCTTCGCTACCGACGGAAGGTGTTGTCAGAACCGCCTGCGGTAGCAGGTGGGTAGGTGCTGGGCCCACCCGCTACCGCGCACGGTTCTGACGACGCATGCCAGCGCAGCCTCCACCAAAGCGTGTTACGATCAAAGTTTCCGGAGGTCTTTCCATGCCAAGAGTAGTGCGCTGTGCCCTGATTCAAGCCAGTAACGCGCTGGGTCCCGACAAACCCCTCTCCGACATTAAGAAAGCGATGATTGAGAAACACCTCAAGCTGATCGAGCGCGCCGCCAAGGAAAAAGCGCAGATTCTGTGCTTGCAGGAATTGTTCTATGGACCCTACTTCTGCGCCGAACAGGATCGCAAGTGGTACGATCTGACCGAGCGCATCCCGGATGGTCCCACCGTCAAGATGATGCAAAAGATCGCCGCCAAGCACAAAATGGTGATGGTGGTCCCGATCTACGAAGAAGAGATGACCGGGCTGTACTTCAACACCGCCGCCGTGATAGACGCCGATGGCAGGTATCTGGGCAAATATCGCAAGCATCACATCCCGCACGTGCATCCGGGATTTTGGGAAAAATTCTACTTCACGCCCGGCGACCTGGGCTATCCGGTGTTCCAGACCAAGTACGCGCGTGTGGGCGTCTACATCTGCTACGACCGCCACTTCCCGGAAGGCGCGCGCATTCTGGGTCTGAACGGCGCGGAGATTGTCTTCAATCCCTCGGCCACCGTGGCGGGACTCTCCGAATATCTGTGGGAACTGGAACAGCCGGCGCACGCCGCTGCCAACGGGTACTTTGTGGGGGCCATCAATCGCGTGGGCATGGAAAAGCCCTGGAGCATCGGCGAGTTTTACGGAAAGAGCTACTTCTGCAATCCACGCGGCAAGATTATCGCGCAGGCCTCGCGCGACAAGGACGAAGTGCTGGTGCACGACATTGATTTCGACATGATCCAGGAAGTTCGCAACACCTGGCAATTCTACCGTGATCGCCGCCCGGAGACGTACGGAGCGATTACCCAGCAATCCGGAGCGCCGAGTTCGCGCCCCATGGCCGCCGACTAAAGTTTGAAGAGGACGGACAACATGACCAGAGACGAAATCCTTCGCAAGCACAAGCAGTATCTTTTTCCGAGCGTCACGCACTATTACTCCGATCCCGTGGTGGCGGAGCGCGCCTCCGGGCAATGGTTGTGGGACGCCGACGGCACGAAATACCTGGACTTTTTCGGCGGCATCCTGACGGTCAACGTGGGACATGCCAATCCGCGCGTGAACGACAAGGTGAAGGCGCAAATGGATCGCATCGGCCACACCTCCACGCTGTTTCTGAACGAGGCCATTGTGTCGCTGGCTGAGCGCATGGCGCAGATCACACCGGGCGAGATTACGCAAAGCTTCTTCACCAATTCGGGCACCGAAGCGAACGAGATGGCCGTGCAGATCGCCCGCGCTCACACCGGCAACTACGAAGTGGTGGCGCTGCGGCATTCTTACTCGGGGCGCTCGCAATTAGCACAGTCCTTAACCGGCCAGAGCGTTTGGCGCAAGTCGCTGCCCACCGGAATCGGCGGGATCGTTCACGCGCTGAATCCTTACTGTTATCGCTGCCCGCTGGGGAAGACTTATCCCAGTTGCGAAGTGGCTTGCGCCTACGACGTGGAAACGGCCATCCAGACGACCACTTCCGGACAGATCGCCGCGTTTCTGGCCGAGACCATTCAGGGCGCGGGCGGTTTCATCGTACCGCCGGCCGAGTATTTCAAGATCACCTTCAATATCGTGAAGAAGTACGGCGGCCTGAACATTTCCGACGAAGTGCAAACCGCCTGGGGACGCACCGGCAAACACTGGTTCGGCATCGAACACTGGGAAGTGGTCCCGGATATTATCAGCAGCGCCAAGGGCATCGCCAACGGCATGCCCATGGGTGTGACGGCGACGCGTCCGGAAATCGCCAAGTCTTTTAAGGGCATTCAAATTTCCACGTTCGGAGGCAATCCCATCGCCAGTGTCGCCGCCAAGGCGACCATTGACCTGATCGAAGAGGATCGCCTGATGGACAACGCCGCGACGGTCGGCGCGCATTTCCGGTCGCATCTCGAAGAATTGAAGCGCAAGTATCCGTTAGTGGGCGACGTTCGCGGCATGGGCTTGATGCTCGGCATCGAGTTCGTCAAGGATCGTGAAACCAAGGAGCCGGCGCCGGCGGAAACCGCGCAGTTCCAGGAAGAGTGCCGCAAGAACGGCCTGCTGGTCGGCAAGGGCAGCATGTTAGGCAACGTGATCCGCATCGCGCCCATGCTGAATACGTCGAAGGCCGACGTGAATGAAGCCATCCGCATCATGGACAAGTGTCTGGAGAAGGTTTCCGCGGGCGCGCTGGCGGGAGCGGCAAGGTAGAGTACCAACCGCATAATTCCCATACTTCCTATAGTTCCCATGGGAATTATGGGAAGCATGCGAGTTATGTGTTTCTTGGAGGATTCATGTCCGCAATAACAGAAGTGGCAGTACAACGCGCCAAGATGTTTATTGGCGGCGAATGGGTAGAAACAAAGAGTACCCGCACGGTGGAGCGCCGTAATCCCGCGAACTCCGACGACGTGGTGGGCATCGTTGGTCTGGCGACGCGCGAGGAAACTCGCGCTGCCGTGGAAGTCGCCAAGAAGGCGTTCCCGGCCTGGCGCGACACACCGCCGCCGGTGCGCGGCAAGATGTTGGCCAAAGCCGCGCTCATTCTCACCGAACGCATGAACGAAGTGGCCGCCGTCTTGACTCGCGAGGAGGGTAAGACGCTTTCCGAATCGCGCGGCGAGATCATGCGCTCCATCAACGTGCTGGATTACATGGCCGGCGAGTCTAAACGCTTGGGCGGCGAGACCATCCCCTGCGAGCTGCCTAAGAATTTTGCCTACACTATCAAACAACCGTTGGGAGTGGTGGCGTGCATCACTCCGTGGAATTTTCCCGTGGCCATTCCGGTGTGGAAGATCGCTCCGGCCTTGGTCGCCGGCAACACCGTGATCTTCAAGCCCGCCACCATCACCAGTTTTACAGGTATAGAAGTGATGGAGATTTTCGAAGCCGCGGGCGTTCCGGCGGGCGTTTTGAACATGGTGGTGGGATCGGGATCCGAAGTGGGCGACGAGTTGATGAATCATCGGGCGGTGAAAGCGGTCAGCTTTACGGGGTCGAATGAAATCGGCGCGGCGCTCTACGCGCAAGGCGCCAAGCGCCTGATGAAAGTACAGTGCGAGATGGGCGGCAAGAATCCCGTGGTAGTGCTCGCAGACGCCGACATGGACCTGGCCGTGGAAAGCACATTGCAAGGCGCGTTCGGCAGTACCGGACAGCGCTGCACTGCGACCAGCCGCGCCATCGTTGTGGATGCGATCGCCGACGAGTTTGTCAATCGCCTGGCCGCGCGCGCCAGGCAACTAAAGGTCGGCGACCCGTCGCAGCCGGGCGTGGACATGGGACCGTCGGTGGATCACAGCCAGTTCAAGACGGTGCTGGAATACCTGGAGATCGGCAAGCAAGAAGGCGCGACGCTGGTTTGCGGAGGATCGCGTCTGAGCGGCGGCGCTTACGACAAAGGCTTTTTTTCCAAGCCCACGATTTTCGATCACGTCAAGCCGGACAGCCGCCTGGCCCAGGAAGAGATTTTTGGTCCCGTGCTTTCGGTGATTCGCGTGAAGAATTTCGAAGAGGCCCTGGCAGCCGCCAACAACGTAATTTATGGCCTCAGCTCGTCGATCTACACCAACGACGTGGCGAAGATTTTCGACTTCATTGACCGCATCGAAACCGGCATCACCCACGTGAACTCGCCGACCACCGGAGGGGAAGCGCAAATCCCTTTTGGCGGCACCAAGGGAACCGGCGTAGGATATCGCGAGCAAGGCAGCGTGGCAATCGACTTTTTCACGGAGTTGAAGGCGGTTTACGTGGATTACACGGGGAAGAAGCGCGAAGGGAATTTGTATTAGCCACGGAGACACGGAGCACACAGAGAAGTTGCGCCATCAGTCCTCTGCCCGCGTAAGTGGAAGGCCGACACCCGAGTCACGATCGATCCGACTGTCGAAATCGCGCTCGATAAAGTCCTGACGCTTTAGGCGTAACCGGACGGCCTGGCGACAGCGGACCTTGATATACTTGAGCCGCTCCCATCAACGGAGTGGCTTGTGAATGAGCGGCAATTTCAGTTCGAGTGGGACGAGGCCAAGGCGTATGCAAACCTGCGCAAGCACGGCGTGGCATTAGAACTTGCGCGCACAATATTTGACGACCCTCGGCTTCTTAGCGTTGCCGACCTGGAGCACAGTGAGACGGAGGAACGCTGGTTCTCGATAGGCTGTGCCGGCAACGGCGCTACGCTATCCGTCGTCTACCTCTGGTGGGAGTCAGAGCCGGGAACAGTCAAGATCCGTCTGATCTCGGCCCGCAGATCGAAGCCAGCGGAGATCCGCCAGTACTTGGAGAATCTATGAATAACCAACCGACCGAAGACGACAACATGCCTGCCGAGATTGACTTCAGCAAGGGCATTCGCGGTATCCATCACGTCCCTTCTGGAGCAAAGGTCCTCATGCCCGTATCAATCGAGAATGGTGTGTGGCAGTATTTCTCTGATAAGGCCGCAAAAAGGGGCGTTGACCTTTCCGAACTCGTAACCGAAGTGCTGAAGCGCGATATCGAGATCAATGAGGCGTTAAAGTAACCTGCGAGGGAGTCATGAAAAAATGTCCTTTCTGCGCCGAAGAAATCCAAGACGATGCGGTCAAGTGCCGCTACTGCGGTTCACAGTTGGGACCGGACAGGCCGGAGCAGGAAATCCTTCGGATTAATCCGTCCCTGAAGCCGGTGATTTTCATGTATGCCGCTTGTGTGGCGGTCGGATTGCTCATCACGGGCGCGATGGTATGGGTGGGCCAATCTTTGAAAGGCGGCGAAGTTCCTTTCGAGACCGTTGCGATCACCTTTGTGGTGGTGGTCGGGGCGCTCTCGTGCAGTACTGTAGTCGTGCACATCCGCCGCAACAGTACGCACTACACGCTGACGGATCGCAACTTGACCATCAGCACCGGCATTCTCAGCCGGGCGGCCATGCACATCCCCCTGCACAAAGTTCAGGACGTCTCGGTTCGCCGCACGCTGCTTGACCGCATCCTCAATCTGGGCACGATCGTGGTAGAGTCGGCGGGGTCGGCCGGCCGTATCCCGGAAATCAATGTGGATGCGCCGACGCGAGTTTGCGACGCCATTCTGAAACAAGTGAGCAGCTCCAAGGGAGCTTGATGGCCACGCCAACCTTTGACCTGGCTCGCATCCAATCGAGTCCGCTCTACAACGAAGATCTGGCGCCGACCAAAGCGGCCTTTCGCACCTGGGGAACCTACAATTTTGCGGCGCTGTGGGTTTCCATGTCAGTGAACATTCTCACCTACATGCTGGCCGCCAGCCTGATCCAGGGCGGCATGAACTGGAAGCAGGCGGTGTGGACCATTTTCATCGGCAACTGCATTGTGCTGGCGCCGATGTTGTTGAACGCGCATCCCGGGGCGCGCTACGGCGTGCCGTTTCCAGTGCTGGCGCGCGCGTCGTTTGGAGTGCTGGGCGCCAACGTGCCGGCGGTGTTGCGCGCCCTGGTCGCCTGCGGATGGTTCGGTATCCAAACGTGGATCGGCGGTGAAGCGATCAGCACACTGGTCGGCACAATCTATCCGGGATGGCGCGACTTTCCCGGCGCGGCCGCGGTTTGTTTCCTGGCGTTTTGGGCGATCAACCTGGCAGTGATTCTGGCGGGCGTGGAGTACATCCGCCTGTTGCAAGGCATCAGCGCGCCGATCTTGTTGGGCGTGGGGCTGCTGCTGTTAGGCTGGGCTTACAAGAATGCCGGCGGATTCGGCCCCATGCTTTCGGCTCCCTCGAAGTTTGCGACCACCGGCGAGTTCCTGAAGTTTCTGATTCCGGCGTTGAACGGCACGGTGGGGTTTTGGGCCACCGTGTCGCTGAACATTCCCGACTTCACCCGTTTCGCGCGCAGCCAGCGCGACCAGATGATCGGCCAGGCCATCGCGCTGCCCGCCACCATGACGCTGTACAGCTTCATTGGCGTGGCGGTGACCTCGGCCACGGTGCTGATCTACGGCACGGCCATCTGGGATCCGGTGCAACTGTTGAGCCGCTTCAAGTCGCCGGTGGCGGTGATCATTTCACTGCTGGCTATCCTACTGGCGACCTTGAACGTGAACATTGGCGCCAACGTGGTTTCGCCGGCCAACGATTTTTCCAACTTGTGGCCGCGCGGGATCAGCTTCAAGACCGGCGGCGTGATAACCTGCTTCATGGGCATCGCCATGATGCCGTGGAAACTGCTGGCCAATCACCGGACTTTCATTTTCGGCTGGCTGGGTGGATACGCGGCGTTCCTCGGTCCGGTCGCCGGCATCATGATCTGCGACTATTTCGTGATCCGCCGCCGGATTTTGCTCGTCGAGGACTTGTACCTGCGCGGTGCGTTCTACGAATTCACGCGCGGCTTCAACTGGCGTGCCATTGCAGCGCTGTGCGCCGGCGCGGGAGTGGCGCTCATCGGTCTGGTGGTTGGCGATCTGCGTTTCCTTTACGATTATTCTTGGTTCGTGGGCTTCGGCATCTCATTCGCAGCGTACTACGTCCTGATGCGGTCCACCGATTCCGGAAGAGAAAGCGACTGATCCACAGATTACATAGCGCGAGTCCCCACATGCAGGCAGGCGACGCCGAAGGTGAAACGCCGGTAACTCACCGTGCCGAAGCCCGCCGCACACATGCGCCCGGCGAGTTCTTCCGGCGACGGAAAACGCTCCACCGACGCCGGCAAGTAGGAATACGCTCCGGAATCGCCGGAAATCAAGCCGCCCAAGCGCGGTAAGATCCGCGAAAAATAAAAGCGATACGCCGGACCCAGCAGTCCCGTCACTTCGGAAAACTCCAGAATCCCCAGGCGACCGCCGGGACGCAGCAGGCGGAACATTTCGCGCAGGCCGGCGTCGTAGTCCGCCAGATTGCGGAAGCCGAACGCCACCGTCACTAAATCGAAGCTCGAATCGGGGAAGGGAAGGAGTAACGCATCGGCTTCCAGGACCGGCGGGCGGCGAATCGGGAGGCGAACTTCGCCTAGATGGCGCGGGCGTTGCGCGGCGGCCAGCTTTTGCGCGGCCAGCACCAGCATCGGATGACAAAAGTCCGCGCCGATTACTTGGGCCGATCCGGCGTCGTGCAGCGCCAAGGTTAAATCGCCGGTGCCGCAGCATAAGTCGAGGGTCCGGGCATCCTTACGCGCCAGGACGGCGCGGAACTCGCGGGCCACTGCGGCGCGCCAGAGGCGGTCAATGTTGAGCGATAGCAGGTGGTTCAGCAGGTCGTAGCGCGGCGCGACGCGGCCGAACATCTCCCGGACGGCGGATGAGGATTGGATGGTTCCGGTGACGCGATCGTTCATGGCAGGATTTCAGAAGCCAGTCCAGCGACGGCCCGCTCGACCGCTTCGGCCGGGACATCGTTGACCACCTTCACCGCGCCGATCCTCTGGGGCAGCACGAAATGGACCACGCCGTGACGTGTTTTCTTGTCCGCCAGCAGCCGCGCCGCCAGATCCTCGGGACGCAATTGCACCAGCGGAGGCACCGGACCATAGCGCAGGATCAGCGCGTGGATGCGCGCGGCATCGGCGCCGCGGATCATGCCGCGGTCTTCGGCGATCCTGGTGGCCGCGCGCATTCCCCAGGCCACTGCTTCGCCGTGCAGGAAATAGCGGTAGGAGGTTTCCGCCTCCAGCGCGTGGCCCACGGTGTGGCCAAAGTTGAGAATGCGGCGCATGCCGTGCTCCTTTTCGTCCGCGGCCACCACGCGGGCCTTCAGCGCCAGGCAGTCGTGGATCACGCGAGTCAGCGCGGGCAACTTGCCGGCCAGTACGTCGCCCGCTTTTCTTTCCAGAAAATCGAACAACGGCTTGTCGCGGATGACGCCGCACTTGATGGCTTCATACAATCCGGCGCGCAGTTCGCGTTCCGGAAGCGTGCCCAAAACTTGCGGGTCCACCAACACCATCTTGGGATGATGGAAGCTGCCTACCAGGTTTTTCCCGGAGCGCAGATTCACGCCGGTCTTGCCGCCGACGGAGCTGTCCACCTGTGCCAAGAGCGTGGTGGGGATGTGCACGTAGTCCACGCCGCGCAGGTAGATGGCGGCGACAAATCCGGCGATGTCGCCGATCACGCCGCCGCCGAGACTGAGGAGCAGCGCTCCACGATCGGCGCGGGATCGCACTAAATCTTCGGTGATCGCCTCCACCGTTGCGAGCGTCTTGTTTTGCTCGCCGTCGGGGACGCGAATCACCGCCGGATGCAGCCCGCTCAGGCCTTTTTCCAGGGCGGCGCCCCAGTAGCTCCACACTTGATCGTTGGTGATCACGCAGATGCGCCGGGGATTCAGTTTCTTCAGCGCTTGGCCGGCGCGGCGGAGGATGCCGGCCTCCACAATCACGGGATAGCTGCCGCCGGGAACGCGCACGCAGATCATGCTTTAGATTCTATAGCGTTGTTGGAACACGGCGACACGGAAAAACCTATCCGCAGATGTCGCAGATGAACGCAGATAAGCGCCATCGCGTTATCTGCGTTCATCTGCGACATCTGCGGATAGCTCTTTATCTTTTCGCGATGGCGTCAATCGAAGCCAGCACCACCAAGCCGATTTGTTCCATGCTCGTGGCGCTCAGTTTGTCGGTGGTGTCTTTTTCGTTGTGCCAAAAAGTATTCATGGAGGTGAAGTCAATCAAGTCCACGCAGGGGACGCCGGCCGCCAGGTAAGGAAGGTGATCGTCTTCTATGTCGGTGACTTCATCGTTGAACACCGCACCCAAGCCGATGCCGGCGGCGCTCTCCCGCACCAGATCGTTCAGCCATTTCGTAGAGTAGGTGTCGCGCAGCATGCTGAGGTGCTTGTTGCCGATCATGTCCAGATTGATCAGCGCCTTTATTTTTTTCACATCGCCGGAAGCTTGCAGCTTGGCGGCCAGATGCTTGGCGCCCCACAGGGAATCCTCTTTCGTCCACGGCCCTTCCTGGGCCTCCTCGCCGTCGTGGAAGACAATCCACACGCCGATGTCCTTCTTGGGCGACAGCGACAGCGCGCGCGCCAGTTCCAACAGCACGCCCAGGGACGATCCACCGTCGTTGGCGCCGACAAACTTGATGTCCTTGAAACGTTTGGTGTCGTAGTGACCCGCCACGACGACCACGCGATCCAGCACCGCGGGATTGGCCGCCGGGATCTTTACGATGTAGTTGTACATCGGGATTTTGCCGACCGGCGTGCTGGCGGTGAATTGATCCACTTCCGGCTTCAGCTTCCAGGAAGCCAGCGACGCTTCCAGGAATTTGCGCGTGCGGTCCAGCGCCGGACTGCCGGAAGGCCGCGGGCCATATTCCGTGGCCATCTGGGTGTACGTGAGGGCGTCTTTTCCCGAAAAATGCGGGGCGTTCTTTTCGGCGGACTTGGCGGCGCCTTTTTTCCGACTCGGCGCGTCACTGCTCTGAGCGGAAACCGCCAGGGCCGCGGCCAGCAGGGCGATGGCCAGCTTCTTCATGTGGCCTTGTGCTTCTCCCGGCGGCTCACCACGATCTTCGAGAACAGCACTCCCAACAGGTACAGGCCCACCATTGGTATCGCGAACAGCATCATGTTGGGAATGTCGGTGGTCGGTGTAATCACCGCCGCGAGAATGGTGATGACCAGGATGGCGTAACGGAAATTATCCAGCAGGAACTTGGGCGTAACGATGTGCAAGGCGGTCAGGACCAGGATCAGGATGGGCATCTCGAAAATGAGGCCCAGGCCCAAAATCAGCACCGTGAACAGGTTCAGGTATTCCTCGGCCGCGATCATCGGCACGAAGTGGGGTCCGCCCAATCCCAGCAGGAATTTCAAGGCGAAAGGAAAGGCGATAAAGTAGCCAAACGATGCGCCGGCCAGAAACAACAACGTGCAGACGAAAACGAAGGGCAGGGCGTACTTCTTCTCCCGCTTGTACAAACCCGGTGAGATGAATCCCCACACCTGGCCCATGACGTAGGGAAACACCAGAAACAAGCCGCACACCAG
>CAVVEL010000019.1:0-239857 GCA_963747095.1 Terriglobia bacterium | reverse complement strand
GGCCGATCTGCAGATAAATGTTGAAGGCGTCCGTGGGATGCAGGTAGATCATCTGCTCCGGCAGGTGCAGACTGCGCTGCGCCTCGTAGATCGGGCGGGCTAGATAGCCGAAGATATCCTGCGCAAACCAGAAACAAGCAAAGAAGCCCACCGCCACCGCGATCAGGCTGTTGATCAGGCGCTGGCGCAGTTCCACGAGATGATCCAGGAACGACATCTTGGCCATCTCTTCTTCTTCGCCGCCGCTGCCTCCTCCGCCGTCATCGCCGCCAAAGCCGGGTGGGCGCCGGTTGGTTCCGCCGCCTCCGCCGCCGACTTCCACGGAGGTCGGTGTGAGCGCGGGCGTCGATACCGTCGTATCCGCCGTTACGGTCGCTTGTAATTCTTGGTTTTCGGATTCGGATGCAGCAACGGACTCGGCCGGGGACCGGGGAACGGACCCAGCGGGGGGCGCGGCGTAAGGGGGTCCGTTCGGCTCGCTCATTTTACGGATGGAACTCGTGCTCTTCTGGAGAATCGCCGTGCGGAGTGTAAGGCAACTCGGAGTCGTGTAGGGAGCTGGCCACGACGGGAGACGCGACCGTTTCAGAGGGTGATTCCTTCATCTTGGCTTCGTGCTCGATGTTTTGCATCTCGCGTTCCAGCGATCCGCGTAAGTCCGCGGAAGCCCTGCGGAACTCCGCTAATCCTTTGCCGATCGCGCGGCCCACAGCCGGGAGCTTTTCGGGTCCCACGACGACCAAGGCGACCACGAAGATCACCAGCATCTCCATCGGCCCAACGTTGAACATGCGGTTAGCATAACACAGGAGCCATCGCCGCGTGGTATACTTTTCCCAGGGACATAGTTCCCGCAACATTGTTCCGAGCCTGGGCTGGCGGCGGTTGCCGCTGAAGGAGAAAGCTTTAAGATGATTCGCAAATCTCGCTCCCTGTTGGCCGCTTCCGTGGTGATTGTTGGTTGTGCTTTTCTCGGCGGCCTGTACGGAGCCGGGCTCAAGGCCGCGGGCCGAGCAATACCGGCGAAGCCGAGTTGACGGAAAGCAACCAGGTATTCGCGCGGGTGTACAGCGCGGTGGAGGAAAACTACGCCGACGCGGTGAGTGCCGACAAGGCCATCTACCAGGGCGCCATCCCCGGCATGTTGCGGACGCTCGATCCACACTCCAGCTTCTTCGATCCGCGTGCCTATGGGGTGACTCGGGAAGAGCAGCGCGGACGCTACTACGGCGTGGGCATGACCGTGCAGGCGCGCGAGGGCAAAACCATCGTGGTCGAGCCGTTCCTGGGATCGCCGGCGTATAAGGCGGGGATCCGGCCGGGAGACGTGGTGGCGGCCGTGGACGGCAAGTCCACCGACAACTTAACCACCACCGATGTCGCCGATATGCTGAAGGGTCCCAAGGGCACGCAGGTGAAGATCACCTTGCTGCGCGAAGGCAGCGAGAAGCCCCTGGAGTACGTTGTGACCCGCGACGAGATCAAGCGCTACTCGGTGGAGCAGGCCTTTGAGATCGCGCCGCGCATCGCTTACATCAAGATCGCCGGTTTCAGCAACGAGAACACGGCCGACGAAATGGCCGAGGCCTTCAAGAAGCTGGACGGCAAGACGCTCAAGGGCCTGGTTCTGGATTTGCGCGAGAATCCAGGCGGGTTGTTGAACGAGGGCATCGCCGTGGCCAGCATGTTCCTGCACAAAGGACAGCTTGTGGTCAGCCATCGCGGCCGGAATTCGCCGGCCAAGCCCTACTACGCCGGCAACGAAAATCGCGGCTACGACTTTCCGCTGGTGGTGATGATGAATCGCGATAGCGCCAGCGCCTCGGAAATCGTGGCGGGCGCGATCCAGGATCACGATCGCGGATTGATCGTGGGAGAAACCAGCTTCGGCAAGGGCCTGGTGCAAACCGTGTATCCGCTGAGCGAAAACGCCGGCTTGGCGCTGACCACGGCCAAATACTACACCCCCAGCGGCCGCTTGATCCAGCGCGATTACAACGGCCTTTCCCTGTTCGACTACTACTACTCCAACCGCGAAAAGGAACGCAACAACACCACGCACCAGGGCCAGGAGGTGAAAACCACCGACAGCGGCCGGCTGGTCTACGGCGGCGGTGGAATCACCCCGGACGTTCGTCTGGATCCGATTAAGCTGAGCCGTTTTCAGGCTATCCTCGGCTTCAAGGACGCGTTCTTCAACTTTGCCAAATACTACCTGGCGGCGCATAGCACGGTGTCCCACGATTTCCAAGTGACCGATCCGGTGCTCAACGAATTTCGCGATTACCTGAACAAGGAAAAGATCGCCTTCACCGAGGCCGATATCCAGGAAAACCACGATTATCTGGCGCTCTGGATCAGGCACGATTTGATCAGCGCCATTTACGGCAAGACCGAGGGCGATCGCATCACCATCAATAGCGATCCCTGGGTGCAGAAAGCCATTGACGCCATTCCGCAAGCCGATGAATTGGCGAAAAAAGTGCGCCGTATCTCCGCGCAGCGCATGGGCAGGGATGAGGAGTAAACACAAGGCCCGAGGCCCGAGTCGTTCCCATCTTCTTGACTCGGGCCTCGGGGCTACAAAAGTTGGTGGACGGCGCGGGGATCGAACCCGCGGCCTCGGCGTTGCGAACGCCGCGCTCTCCCAGCTGAGCTAGCCGCCCAATCTTGTCAATTATAACACAGCGAACTAACTCAGCAGCAGCTTGGCGATGGTCAACAACTGCATGTTGGTGGTGCCTTCGTAGATGCGGCCGATCTTGGAGTCGCGCCAAAGCTTTTCCACGGGATAGTCCTTGGTAAAGCCCACTCCGCCGAAAATCTCGATGGCCATGGAAGCGACTTCCTCGGCGATCTGCGAGACGAAATACTTGGTCATGGCCGCTTCTTTCAAGAACGGCAGGCCGGCGTCCTTCAGGCGCGCGGCGTTATAGGTGAGCAGCCGCGCCGCTTCCACGTTGGTGGCCATGCGCGCTAGGTCGAACTGCACGCCCTGAAACTCCGCGATCGTTTTGCCGAACTGCTTGCGCTCCTTGGCATAAGCCACGGCGTAATCCAGCGCCGCGCGCGCCAGCCCCGACATCTGCGCGCCGATTCCGATGCGTCCTTCGTTGAGCGTCTCGATAGCGATCTTGTAGCCCTTGCCGATTTCGCCCATCACGTTTTCGCGCGGCACGCGGCAGTCCTCGAAGAGCAGCTCGCAGGTGGAGGAAGCGCGAATCCCCAGCTTATCTTCCTTCTTTCCGACGCGGAAACCCGGCGTTCCTTTCTCTATGACGAACGCGGTGATGCCCTTGTACCCGGCCGCCGGATTCAGGTTGGCAAAGACGATGAACAGGCCGGCTTCGTTGCCGTTGGTGATCCACAGCTTTTGTCCATTGAGGAGGAATCCGCCCTCGGTTTCCGTGGCCCGGCAGGCCATGGCGAAGGCGTCGCTGCCCGATCCCGCTTCCGACAGCGCGAAGGCCCCGAGCGTGTCCGCAACCAGCCTGGGAAAGTAGCGGAGTTTGAGATCCTCGCTGGCCCAGCGCAGGAAAATGTTGCTGACCAGTGTATTCTGGACGTCCACGATGACGCCCGCCGAGGCGTCGGCGTAGGAAATCTCTTCGATCGCCAGAATGCTCTGGAAAAACGTGCCGCCGGCGCCGCCGTACTCCTCGGGAACTTCGATGCCCATCAGGCCGAGGTTGAAGAGCTCTCGCAACAGGGCGGGATCGAAGTGTGCTTCCTCGTCCATTTGGCGGGCCCGCGGTTGGACTTTCTCGCGCGCGAAGTCGCGGACACTGCGACGGAACATTTCCTCTTCTTCGCTCAGCACGGTGAGCGGAGCGGGTTGACCTCCGGACAACAGAGCATTGGCGGATTCAGGCATTTTTCGATTGTAGCGCGGAAATGGCGCTGCGCAGGCGCGGAAGGCAGAGGTCAGCGTTTATTTGACCTCGGTGCCCCTCCGCAAAGTATACTAGCCGCCGGGGGTGATCTTCATGTTGACGATGCTACGGTGGAAACTGCGGACCTGCGCGGCGCTGGCGCTCGTCTGTCCGGCATTTCTCGTCGCCCAAACCGCCGAGGAATTGGTGGTCAAGAATCTCCAGGCGCGCGGCGGAATCGAAAAAATCAAGGCCATCAAGACCCTGCGCATGAGCGGGCGCTTGCAGGCGGGCGGCTTCACGGCGAAGGTGGACCAAGTCTCGAAGGCGCCCAATCTCCTCCGCGAGAGTGTCACCGTGCAAGGCATGTCGCAAATCCAGGTGGTGGACGGTACCACGGGCTGGAAGATTTCCCCGTTCGAGGGTCGCAAAGACCCCGAGCGGCTTGGCGAGGACGAGTTGCGCCCGCTCGTCGAGGAGGCCGACTTCTACGGCCCACTCGTGGATTACAGCAGAAAGGGCAACAAGATCGAATCTCTGGGCCACGACACCGTGGATGGCGACGACGTTTATCGCCTAAAACTCACCTTGGCCAACGGCGACATTTTCTATTACTATCTGGACCCCGACACGTACCTGGAAATTCGTATTGAAAGGCTGGTGTTCGTGCGCGGCGCGGTGCAAGAGAGCATGACCAATCTCGGCTCGTACAAACTGGTAGACGGCGTCTACTACCCCTATTCCATGGAAATGGGCAGCAAGCGCAATGCCGGCGACATGGCCAAGATCCTGGTGGAGAAATACGAGGCCAATATTCCCGTGGACGATTCGCTGTTCAAGATGCCGGCCGTCAAGCCCGCCGCCGGCCAGAAGGAGTTTTAAATCATGCGGACCTACACCATCTTCTTCGCGTTGGCGGCGGTTTCCGGGCTTGCGGGGCAAACTCCCGTGCGCTTCGACGCCGGCTCGATTTCGGGCCTGCCGGCGCGCAATATCGGTTCGGCGGCCATGAGCGGACGCATCTCCGCGCTGGACGCCGTGAACGAAAACGGACGGCTCACCATCTTTGCCGGCCCCGCTTCGGGCGGCGTGTGGAAATCGATCAACGGCGGCAGCACATTCAAACCGGTGTTTGACCTGCCTGACGTGCAGTCCATCGGCGCCGTCACCATCGATCCGCACAATCCCAAAATCGTCTGGGTGGGTACCGGCGAAAGCTGGATGCGCAATAGCGTCTCCATCGGGGATGGGATTTATAAATCCACCGATGGCGGCGAAAACTGGACCAACATGGGCCTCCAGGATTCCGAACACATCGCGAAAATCCTGGTGGACCCCGCCAACAGCGACACGGTCTACGCCTGCGCCACCGGCCACGCTCTGGGACGACAGCGACGGCAGGCGGCGTTTATAAAAGCGCCGATGGCGGCAAGACCTGGCGCAAAGTACTGGCTGGCGCCAACGGATCACCGGCTGCGCCATGCTGGCCGCCAATCGCCAGGACTCCGAAGACCATTTATGCTTCGCTGTGGGACTTTCGCCGGCAGGCTTGGACCTTCCGCTCGGGCGGACCGGGCAGCGGCCTCTTCAAATCCACTGACGGCGGCGAACACTGGACCGAATTCACGCCCGCCAACGCCAAGGGTTTTCCCGAAAAACCTTACGGCCGAATCGCGTGGCGGTGGCCCCGTCCAATCCCCAGGCGCTGTACGCCATGGTGGAATCGAAGAGCAGCGCGCTGTTTCGCTCGGCCGATGGCGGCCGCACCTGGACCCGCGAAGATGCCAGCCAATACATGGTCTGGCGGCCCTTTTACTTCGCCAACCTGATCGTCGATCCCAAGGACGAGAACAAGGTTTTTAAAGTCGACGGCCCCCTGCTGCTCAGCGTGGATGGCGGCAAGAGTTTCAGCTCCGTGGGCGGCGCCGCGCATGGGGATTTCCACGACGTATGGATCGATCCCGCCGACAGCAACAACGTCCTTACCGGCGACGATGGCGGGCTATGGCGCAGCCTTGACGGCGGCACGCGCTGGGAGCATTTGACAATCTGCCGGTGTCGCAGTTTTATCATGTGAGCGTCGATCTGGACGATCCCTACCACGTCTACGGCGGCTTGCAGGACAACAGTTCCTGGGTGGGCGATTCATCCTATCCGGGCGGCATCACCAATTCGCGCTGGGAAAACATGTACGGCGGCGACGGCTTCTGGGTCTGGCAAGACCCCGCGGATTCCACGTATATCTACGCCGAAGCGCAGGGCGGAGAGATCGGTCGCATCAACCGCTTCACGCATGAAACCCGCGCCATCAAGCCCTACCCGCTGTACGGCGAGAAGAAGCTGCGGTTTAACTGGAACGCGCCCATTCAGATCAGTCCCAACGAGAAAGGCACGATCTACCTGGGCGCGCAGTTCCTCTTCCGCTCACGCGATCACGGCCAATCCTGGGACCGCATTTCGCCCGACCTGACCAGCAACGACCCCGAGAAGCAGAAGCAGGAGGAATCCGGCGGTGTAACCGTGGATAACTCGTCGGCCGAGATGAACAACACGGTTTATACGATTTCCGAATCGCCCCGCAACGGCCAATTGATTTGGGTGGGCACGGACGACGGCAACGTACAGATCACTCGCGATGGCGGCAAGACCTGGGGCAACGTCGCAGCCAACGTGCCGGGCGTGGGCAAGGCGCCGTGGGTCTCCTGGGTGGAAGCCAGCCGCTACGCCGAAGGCACGGCCTACGCCACTTTCGACCGGCACATGTATGGAGACATGCGGCCGTATGTCTTCAAGACCACAGATTACGGAAAGACCTGGACCGCGTTGCCCGTGGCCGCCAGTGGCGCGCGCGGCTATGCCCACGTGATCAAAGAGGACCCGGTCGACCCGAACCTGCTTTTCCTGGGAACGGAATTCGGACTGTGGATTAGCGTGGATGGCGGCCAGCGTTGGGCGCAGTACCAAGGCACCGGCTTTCCCGCCGTGGCGGTGCGCGACCTGGTGGTGCATCCACGCACCTCGGACCTGGTGCTGGCCACGCATGGCCGCGGCATCTGGATCATCGACGATATCTCGCCGCTGCGCGCGCTGACTCCCGCGCTCATGGCCGAAGACGCCGGATTCCTGCCGGTTCCACCAGCCGTTCAGTGGATGGAAACCTTCGGCGGCTGGTCCGAGGGCAACAACTCATTCGCCGGCCCCAACCGTCCCGACGAAGCCTTCATTCCCTACTACCAGAGGACGCGCCATATTTTCGGCGATCTGAAAATCGAGATCTTCGACGCGCAGGGCAAACTGGTGGACACGGTGGCCAGCAGCAAGCACCGCGGCGTGAACCGGGCCACCTGGTCGATGCATCTGAAGCCGCCGCGCGTGCCTCCGGCCGCCAGCGCGATGTTTCAGGCGGCGGCAGGGGCCGCGCGTACTGCCGGGCATCTATACCGTGAAGATGACCAAGAACGATAAGGTCTACACCACCCAACTGAACGTGGTGCTGGACCCGCGCGCCAAATACACCGTGGAAGACCGCCAGGCGCAGTTCGATCTGGTGAACCGCCTGCGGCGACTGCTCAACCACATGAGTTGGGCGGTGGATGCCATTATCGGCGTTCGCGACCAGCCCAGCGCGCGCCGCGAGCTTCCGGCTGACGTTCCAGCGAACGATGCGCTGCGCCGCCAGTTAGACCAGTTAGCGGAATCGGTGGACAAGCTCCGCGGCAAGATCGTGGCCACCAAGGAAGGCGGCGCCATTACCGGCGAGGAGCGGCTGCGCGAATTCCTGGCCGGCCTGTATGGCGATGTGAACGGCTACGAGGGCCGGCCCACAGCTTCGCAAGAGGCGCGCGCCGGCGCGCTGGAACACGAACTGGCCGATGTGGTCGGCGAATTCACCACGCTCACCGGCCGCGAACTGCCGGCCATCAACCGCGGCTTGCAGGGCAAGCAACTCGGTGCCATCCAGGTGATTTCGGAAGACGACTGGCGCAAGGCCGACGGCAACGGCGCAGCGGGCGGCGCGATGCGGCTGCGGCTGGGGCCGCTGCGGTAAGGCGCCCGCGCGACTTGCAGGGCTTCATGGCAAGAGGCCAAACCCCAGCGCCAGCAGGCTGTCAGGCCAATGCCATTTAGTTTTCTCCATGTAGTCGTAATTCATTGAATGCGTTGGTTGATGCAGCGCGCCTTTGTAGCGCCGGCCTCCTGGCCGGTTCTTTTTCCTGTCCTGCAGAAACCGGCCGGGAGGCCGGCGCTACTGGTGCCCAAGACAGAAGCCCTGTAGGATGTTTCCTTTGAGGCTGCTGCGCAAACTAAATGGTATTGGGCTGTCATGGATGTCCCCGGCAATCCCCCTTGGACCGCTTTGAAGGCCACTTATCCAGTGAATATCCACTGCCCCACTGGATATCCAAGCCACTGAGGCGATGCCTCTTGTTGGCAATATCCAGCGTCCAGGCCGGATTCATTTTTCTGCAATGGTGAGGCGCGTCAAGATCTTGGTCGGGAAGGAGGCAATACTCACACCGGCCACCGGCCCTGCGCCGAACAAAGTTCCGCGTATCCGGGTGCATCCTAGCGACCGTTGGATTTGAATTGTTCCCTGGCCTTGAGCTTTAGAATGGAGATGAAGTCCGCGGCGGTAACGATGGAATCATATTCCGCAAGCTCTTCTGCTGTGGCCGTACCCTCATTCGCGCGATCTGCCAATACATCAAGCCTCGCCTGCAGCGCAGGCGAGATGCGGAACTCAACGATCCGCCGCGACGATTCTTCGTCGAGACACCGGCTCAAGGGGTCGAGGAGACTCTCCAGGACGCTCGATGTTGCGGCACTGCCCATGTAGGCGACTTTACCATAGGATGCAGTCCCGCCGGGAAGATTCATGTTCATCGGGATGCCCATCAACCGATGGTGACACGAGGAGACGCGAGGGAGGCCGGGGGCTGCCCACCACCCCGGCCCCCCAAGACAAAAAGAATCGCGTCGGGAACAGGACGCGCTACAATCAATACGATGAAGGGTCTTCTCATCCCCGTCGAAGAGTATCTCTCGACCATGTACCATCCTGACTGTGAGTACGTGGACGGCGTACTGGTGGAGCGAAACTTGGGAGAACGCGATCATAGCCGTTGGCAACTCATGCTCGGCGCTTATCTGAGCACTCGAGAGAAGATCTGGGGAATTTACACTTTCACGGAGTGGCGCGCGCGGGTTAAGCCGAAGCGCTTTAGGATTCCCGATTTGACCGTAGTCAAGGGCAGCTGGCCGAAGGACCGGGTTCTCGAGCAACCTGCCTTTCTGGTGGTCGAAATCTGGTCCCCGGATGACAAGCCGCGCGAGCTGCAAGACAAGATTCGCGATTACCGCGAACTCGGCATTCCCTACATCCTGGTGATCTATCCGGACGAGCCGCGTTTCGTGCTGTACACGCAGGCCGCGGAGCAGGAACTCCACGATGGTGTGCTGCGCACTGAGAATCCCGCGATCGAGATCCCCCTGCTGGATATTTACAACAGCATTCCCCGCGAAAATTAGCCCGCGTTCAGGCTTCCCCGGGCTTCCCGCGAACACGCGATGCGAAAAAGAGGCTGCGCAGGTCAGGCTGCCCCCTCGGTTCCCCCTCGGTTCCCCCGGTTCCCCCCGGAACGATGCTCGAACGCCTTGCGTCGCAAGTAGCGGCTAATACCATGCGCCGGATCGGTGTCCAGGCCGTCAAAGGCAGGCTCCATACGCAGATCAGGCCGTCCCCGGTTTTCCCGGTTTCCCTCCAAGCCATTGCTTTAGTTAACGTAAGTATCGCCTCTTCCGGTCGTCTAATGGATGGCATATCCTGTCTACACGTCAGGTGCGCGGTTCGAGCATCCCGCTCAGCGGAGAAGGAGAGGGAAAGATGAAAACAAGCAGGCTCTTGAAGCTGGCAATGCTATCTCTGCTGTCGCTGGTGGTACTTTCCGCGGCTTGGACCGCCGACGATCCGCCGGAGGTCGCCTGGATCGCCAAGAACGCCGTCAAACTCCAAACGCCTGAGGCCGGTCACGGCTTCACCGACATGCAGCCCTTGAAGAAGATCGTCGGCACGGCCCGCATCGTTTCGCTCGGAGAAGCCACGCATGGTACGCGGGAGTTCTTCCAGCTCAAGCACCGAATGCTGGAATTCCTGACCACCGAGATGGGCTTCACGATCTTCTCCATCGAAGCCAACATGCCCGAAGCCTACCGTCTGAACGACTATGTCCTGACCGGCAACGGCGATCCCGCGAAGCTCCTCAGAGGCATGTATTTCTGGACCTGGGATACGCAGGAAGTTCTGGACATGATCCTGTGGATGCGCGAGATGAACAAGTCGGGCAAGGCCCATGTCGAGTTCACCGGCTTCGACATGCAGACTCCGGATGTGGCCCTGGGAATCGTCAACGATTTCGCCGCCAAAACCGCCGGGCCGGACTTGCTCGGCGCGCTACGGCAAGCCTCCGACCTGGCCAAGACATCACGCCAGGCCGGCGGCCCGAGTTTCGGGGTAGCGACCGGGTCTTTCCCAGTCGCGCAGGCAGCCGGTAAGCGCGTCCGATTCAGCGGCTATATCAAAACCGAGAACATCACCCGCGGATTCGCCGGCCTGTGGTGGCGCGTGGATGGTGATTCCGGCGTCCTGGCATTCGATAACATGCAGGATCGCGGCGCCACCGGAACCACCGACTGGAAGCGATACGAGCTAGAATTGCCGGTGGCGGCCGAGGTCAAGAACATCAATTTCGGCTTGCTTCATACGGGGAACGGCACGGCTTGGTTCGATTCGCTGAGCATCGAGTTGGATGGCAAGCCCTACCTGGACCAGAGCGCCTTCGACCTGGATTTCGAGTCCACGACCGCCAAGGGTTTCTACACCGGTGGCGCGGGCTATCGGGTCGCGTTGGACAGCGATGTCGCTCACAGCGGGAAGCAAAGTCTCGTGATGAAATGGCTGGACGATGCTCCTTCGTCCGCCCCCAAGGCTGCCGATCCCAAAGTGGCCGCCGCTAGTTGGAAGGAGGTGGTCGGCCTGCTGGAAGCGGGCCGGGCCTCCTATCGCGATAAGAAAGTGGCGGACCACGAGGTCGAATGGGCCATTCAGAATGCCCGCGTCGTGCTGCAGTGCATGCAAATGCGCGCCAACGAAATCAGCCGCGACCACAGCATGGCCGAAAACGTTAAGTGGATCGCGGACCAAAACCCCCTCGCGAAGATTGTGCTTTGGCTCACAACGGGCACGTCTCCACGAACGCCTTCCGAGGGTATGAACCGATGGGGGCCTCGCTCCGCAAGATGTTCGGCGACCAGATGGTGGTCTTCGGGTTCGCCTTTAACCAAGGATCGTTCCAGGCCATCGACCAAGGTAAGGGATTGCGGGACTTCACCGTTCCGCCGGCGCCGGCCGGCAGCCTGGATGCGACGCTGGCTGCCAGCGGAATTCCGCTCTTGGCGCTCGACTTGCGGCAGGTTCCGAAGAGAGGCCCGGTGGCAGAGTGGTGGAGTCAGGCGCGCAAGACGCGTAGCATCGGCGCGGTGTTCTCCGAGGCCAGTTCGGAAAACTACCTCTCGGATATGAAGGCGCCCGAAGCCTATGACGCGCTACTGTTCGTGGAGAAGACCAGCGCCGCCCGCAAGAACCCAGGCCGCTAGCCTCCCGTCTAGGGAAGGGTGGGTCAGCGGACGAAAACAGCGCACGTCCGCGCGTTTGAACTCGGGGGGAAATGGGGCCTGGACGGGGAGGGTTGTTTTTTGAGAGGAGGCGATCTCTGATCTCTAAGACAACGAGAACTGCGTCCAGCGTTGAGCGGGACGATCAGCGATACCTGGGGACACGAAGCAACGTGACTGCGTCAGCGTCGTCGCATGTAAGCAGCGCCTGATCCGGGGAAGAGCGGGGTCATCCTGAACTTGAGAACCGCTTACGCTCCGAAGAAATCCTTGACCTTGTCGAAGAAACCTTTGGGAGCCGGCTGATTGTCGGCCGGCGTGATGGCGGCCAACTCGCCCAGAATCCGGCGCTGCTCCTTGGTGAGCCGCGTGGGCACCTGCACCTTGACGGTCACGTAAAGATCGCCGCGCCCGTGGCCGTTGACCACCGGGATTCCCTTGCCGCGCAGGCGGAACACGGTGTCCGGTTGCGTGCCTTCAGGGATGTGCAGCTTTTCCGCGCCCTCCAGCGTGGGTACCTGGATATCGTCGCCCAGCGCCGCCTGCCACACTGTGACCGGAATCACGCAAGCGATGTGTTGCTCATGACGCTCGAACACGGGATGCTCGCGAACCCGCAACACCACGTACAAATCTCCCGAAGTACCGCCGCGATGTCCGGCTTCGCCTTCGCCCTCGAAGCGCAGGCGCGTGCCGTTGTCCACGCCCGCGGGGATAGCCACTTCCAGCGTTTTCTCGCGCTTCACGCGGCCCTCGCCGCGGCACTTCGGGCAGTACGCGGTGATGGTGCGTCCCGCGCCGCGGCAGTCGCCGCAGGTGCGCGTCACGCTGAAGAATCCCTGCTGGTAGCGCACTTGACCGTGTCCCGCGCAGGTGCGACAGGTTTCCGCCTGCGTTCCCCGCCGCGCCCCGCTGCCGGAGCACTCCGAGCAGGTCTCCGGACGCGGCACTTTGATGCGCGTCTTCATGCCGAAGGCGGCTTCCTCGAAGGAAATCTCCAGGTCATAGCGTAGATCCGATCCGCGATTGCTGCGCCGCTGGCCGGACTGCCCGAACAGATCGCCGAACATCTCGCCGAAGTTGCCGAAGAGGTCGCCGAAATCCTGGCCCTCGAATCCCTGATTGGCCAAGCCGGCGTGACCGAAGCGGTCGTACTGGGTGCGCTTCTGCTGATCGCTGAGCACGCTGTAGGCTTCCGCGGCTTCCTTGAAGTGGTCCGCGGCGTCGTGATTGTCCGGATTGCGGTCGGGATGATACTGCATCGCCTTCTTGCGATAGGCGCTCTTGATCTCCTGTTCGGAGGCTTCCCGGGTCACTTCCAGGATTTCGTAATAGTCGCGCTTGCTCACTTCGGCTTCACTTCCTTGGCGCTCGGCCGCGTGGCCACACGAACCATGGCCGGACGCAGGAGGCGGTCCTGGAATAGATATCCCGGCTGGTAGACGTCCATGACGGTCTGATCCTCGTGGGTATCGCTGGCCACCATTTCCACGGCATGATGCAGGCGCGGATCGAAGGGCTTGCCGAGGGCATCCAGACGCGTGAGGCCCATCTTTTCCAGGATCTCGCGCATCTGTTTTTCGACCAGCTCCACGCCTTTGCGGATTTCCGCGCCGCCGGATTTAGCCGGCGCTTTCAGCGCGGCCTCCAGGCCGTCCAGCACCGGCAGCATGTTGGTCACGGCGTCCATAGTGGCGTTCAGGCGGAACTCGGCGCGTTCGCGCTCGGTGCGCCGCCGAAAATTATCGAACTCCGCCTGGCGGCGCAGCAAATTCTCGCGTTGCTCGGCGATTTCCTTTTCCAGGCGCGCGCACTCCGAGTTGAGCGCCGCGAACGCGGCATCCTGGGTGGCCGCGGATTCGCCCGGCTCGGAAGGTCCGGTGGCGGCGCCGGCGCCGGCGTCATTCAGCGCGCTGGCTTTCGATTCGCCCGTTGCGGCGTCGGCCGCCGCCGGGCGGGCCGAAGGATTTTCCAGACCTTCGGTATCTGGCTTCTGGGAAAAGATGTTTCTCATTTTGCAATCAGTAAACGGAAGACCCGGACGGATCCTCATATAATTCTAACATGGTGCGCGCACAGCGGGAAGCCCACTTGTATCCGGCGTTGAAGCGGCACTTCCAACGCCAGGGATATCAAGTGTACGCGGAGTTGCCCGCGCCGCACGGCGGCTACATGGACTTGCTGGCCGTCAAACAGGCCCGAGGCCCGAGGTCCGAGGTCCGAGTCGGGACGGCTGAATCTAAAGCACTTGCGGTGGAATCCGCGGCCAGCGCGGTGCGCACCGTGGCTGTCGAGATGAAGCTGCGTTTTTCGCGCCTGGCTTTGCGGCAAGCCGCCCGCAATCGAAGATTCGTGTGGCAATCGCTGATCGCGGTGAAGGAGCCCTTCACGCTGAACCGCCGCACGCGCTCTTTAATCGCGCGCCGCAAGGTGGGTCTGCTGGTGGTCGGCGACGAGGGCGTCCGCTGCCTGATTCCCGCCAAGGAGGAAGCACCCGCCTACTCGGTGAAAGAAGTTTTCGGGCGACATCTGGAAGGCGACGTGGCATCGCTGTATGCCGCCGCGGAAGGCGGCGTTCCGACGATTGAGCGCGTCAGCGCCTATCGGGAATTGACGACGCGGGTGCGCGCGGCGATCCTGGCGCGCGGCGGTGTGGCGAGCACCGAGCAGATCCTGGAAGACACGCTGGGCTGGAACTATTTCCGTGGACGGCGCGCCGGCTTGCTCTTTCTGCTGGGCCAGCGATTCCATGGCGTGGCCGCGGACCTGTGGGCCACGCCCGACCGCGCCCGTCCGGCGGTCCACGCCATCAGGATGGAGAACGTGGTGAAGGCGTTAAGTTCGCGACGGCCGCAGGGGCGCGTGGCGCAACCTGGTTGCGCCGCGCTACGCGTGATTCTGGACGAAACCACCGAACCCGGCGCGGGTCCTGGCGACATAGTATGGTTCATCGCCGGCGGCGAGATCCGGGCCCGCGCGCTTCTGAAATTCGCGGGCCGCTATCCCGTGAAGGAGACACCGCAGCGCGAGCTGCGCGCCGGTCCCGCGGTGTTTTTCCCTTGGCGGTTGGCGGGCGCACCGCCGCGCGAGGTGATTGTCGCGGGGCTGACGGCCTATCGCGATCTACGCTCGCCCAAGCCGTTGCTCGCGGTCCTGAAGGCGCCTGGCAGACGCTGCGGTCGCGGAAGGGTAGTTAGCGGGGGCTGGCCCCGCGCGCTGCGAGCAAGCTCACACTGCGCCTGCAGGGACAGTGCCACGGGTGTGCGACTGGGTTGTGATCGTCCTGCGGTTTGTTCAGGAAAATCGATGGGTCGAACGTACCGCTACACGAGCCTGCGGATGCAGGCGACACAGCAGTAGCCCCAGGCGAGGCGGTTTCCGCCGAGCCTGGGGGAAAGGACAGAAAAGGGGTCAGCCTGCGAAGCTGGCGGCAGAGACCTCGCCACCCGCCTCTGCCGCCAGCTTCGCAGGCTCCCTCCTTTTGGCCGCAAGACCCCAGGCTCGGCTGAAAAACGCCTCGCCTGGGGCTACGTATTCTTCCGCCTGCCTACGCAGGCTGGCTTTGTCCTTGAGAACACCGGTTTTCACACTGATGTCGCGCACCCCGCCACTTGGGCCGCTCCGGCGCCCTTGGGCATGGTAGAATTCAGTCCTTGTCCAATCCAGAAACAGAATCGCCTCCCGATGCCGATCTGGTAGGTGAGTTGCGACTGAGAATGCGACGCTTGGAGCGCGCTGGCCCTTGGGAGTTGGGGCTGGGAGTCGGCATGATGATTGCGCTTTTCGGCATGCTGGTTTCTGCCTTTCGCGAGCACTCCATTGCCTTCAACGTGCAAGGTTCTGCTTCCGTATTCTTCGCCGCGCTGGTGCTGCTATTCCTGCTGGCCTGGCTGGCGCGAGATCGGGCCGAAACGGGCCCTGCTGGCGGAGTTCCAAGTGCTGATCGAGATGGATCTTCGGCGGCATCGTACGGAACAGGCCTTGCGGGATCCGCTAACTGGAGTGTTCAACAAGACCGGACTGCAAGAACTTGGAACCGGCTATTTCAAGCGCGCCGAGCGCTCGGGGTCGGTGCTGGCCATGATCGTGTTGGACTTGAACAACTTCCTTGAACTCAACAACACCCAAGGCCACACCGCCGGAGATTTAGCGCTGGTTGATTTAGCGCACGCCCTGCAAGGCTCCATCCGCGGCTCGGATTTCCTGACCCGCTACGGTGGCGATGAGTTTGTCATCCTGCTGGCGGAGTCCTCGCCCGAGGGCGCCGCCGCTGTGCTTCAGAGGGTCGAGGGGCAGCTGGCCCGCCGCAACCAACAGCTTGCGCCCGGCGATATCCCTTTGAGCTTCACGGCCGGTGTCGCGCTTTTTCAGAAGGGCATGGATTTTGCGCGGCTCTTCGAGGAGGCGGATCGGAACATGCTCGCGAAGAAACAACTGCGCGGTACAGCTGCCCGAAGTTGAGTCTCGTCCGACCGTGATCGCCCTTTCTCCGATGGGCGTCCCTGCAACGACGAGAACGCCTTAGGTTGCCGCGAGGGTCAGTCCTCACCATTCCGAAGGCCAAGGTTGAGCGCCTCCAGGTTTACGCAGCGGATGACGGCCTGGCTCGCTGTCGTTGCGGTAGCTGGGTAGTCCGCGTGCCCGTCTCTTCAGAGTACCCCCCGCAACTTCGGAATCCTATGATACAAGTGAGTCCAGCAAAATCCAAAGAGTCGCGGAGGACTCATGAAAAGTTCGCTGGTTCGCAGAGATTTCCTGAAGTTTGCGGCGCTCGGTCCATCGGGGTTGGCCGCCGCCCTGCAGGCCCAGGATTGCCTTCCGGAAGGGATCACGCGGGAAGACCTGGTGAATCTTCTGGATGGTCCCTGGCAACGGCTGCGCGCTGTTTTGGAAAAGAAAGTGGTTGACTTCCACACTCACAACTGGCAGTACCAGGACACCGGCTTCACTTTCCGGGAGCGCGCGGAAATCATCCGCAGTCAGCAAGGCGTGGATTTCACCGACGACCAGGTGCGTGACATGCGCATCCACGGCATTGATCGGGCCGTGGTTCAGCCTCCCCGCGTAGCCACGTGGGTGAAGTATGAAGACTATCTGAAGTCCATCGCCAGGTACCCCACCAAGCTCCTGGAGGTGGCCGACGCGGACCCCAAGGCTAAGATGACCATCCCGCAGCAGGTGGAGTACATCAGGGGCCGGCTCAAGGCGGGGGCCCGAATGCTGTTCGCACCCGGCATTGACGACGAAAAAGTAAGTCCGGACAAGATTCGTCCCTTCATGGAGTTAGCGGAAGAGTTTGATGTTCCGGTTCAGGGCGACTTGGGGCCGATGGCCGGCACAAATATCTGGACCATTCGCGATCCGCTGCGAATCGCTCCGCTGCTGGAAGCCTTTCCCAAAGTAAAGTTCGCGATGGGCCATTCGGGCGGAGCAAAAGGCTTGGGCTTCATGGTCCCGCAAGGATACCTGGGTATTCAGATGGCCGCCTTTTATGACAATCTCTATTGGGATACCAACGGGTCTTCCATCGAATTCATCGAGCGGACGGTGAAGAGCGTGGGCGCCCATCGTCTGCTCTTCGGCAGCGACCTGGGATACGTGGGCATCCGCGAATATTTGCCGATGGGCTACCGTGCGGCGTCCACGCGGTGGCGCAACTTGAACGCGGTGGCTTTGGCCAGAATCACGGAAGACCAACGCGACATGATCCTGCACAAGAATGCCAGAAGGCTTTTGAAACTGGAGGCCTAAACAAAGCGTGGAACGACGCGCCTGGCGACGTCAAAGCCCGCGAAGCGGGCAGCAGAGTGTGGCCCAGGGTGGAGCGCATTTTGCGGAACCCTGGGTACACGTGAGAAAACCGAGCCCGCGAAGCGGGCGGCAGATACGCTCCACCCTGGGCCACACTCTCCCGCCCGCGTTCGCGGGCGTGGGCCAGCCCTGGATATTTCCAAAAGGCCAAAACCCCAACGCTACGCAGCCTTGGGTGTCCGCGAAACTGACACCCCCAGACGACGCAGGAAGTTCGCACACGGCAATGGCTCCGGTCTGCTTTTGTTAGACGAACCTATAACTCAGGACCATCATTCCCGTGGCGCATGTGACGCCCGCTTAACACCGGGATACCACACGGATCCCTTTCCTCCAATCTTCGCCGACACCCAACCGTGTTACCGGCACTTGCCTGGAAAAATATTTCAGAACGATCTCGTTGGCGGCATGTTGGCGAATGGCCGGAAATACCAGCCAGAGCAGGGGAGGCTCGGAGGAAAGGTTGCGGCCGGGGAAAAATCCTTGTTCCTGAAAGTCGCCGCGCTGGAGATGCCAGCGCACGCGCATCCAGTAGTCGAGCGCCTGCAAGGGAAGGCGCGGATCCTCCTCGGCTTTCAATTCGATCACGACCAATCGTCCGCCATTAGTGATGGCCAGCAAATCCATGATGCCGCGCGACCGCCCGGCTTCCGAGAGAATCTGCGAATAGACGGGGCTGCCCGCCACTTCCAAGGCCAGGGGCGACACGTCGGTTTTCAGGAGCGACTCCATCCAGCGTTCCGCGGAGCGTGTGTATAAGGGATGGCGCCGGTCGGCGGAATCAGGCGTGCGGATGCGCGCGATCTCGGCCATGGGCGCCTCGGTGAGCGTCAAGCCAATCGTGTTGGCATGAGCCACCTCCAGTCCGCGAAAGCGCAACGATAACTCGCCCTGCGGCGTGATCTCCTCTTCAACGCCCGGGAATGCGGCAATCTCGCGCAGCTTTTCGCGGGCCTCCGGCGCGATGCTGGCGGTGATGCGCGGCGGACGCAGTTCGGTGCGCAGGTTGCCGCAGTTGGCGGGGTCCAGCGGAGCCAAAGGTTCGAGCGACGTTCCCGCGGCGTCGCTGGCCGGCATGGGAAACAGTCGATAGGCGGCGCGCGCGGGATCGAGAAACGCCAGACGCCGCGCCGTGATCACCGCGGGCTTTTCCGGGACGAACAAGCACAGCCCGGAGACGCTGCCGCCAGCGGTCGAGTGGCGTAACAGATCCAGCCACAGCAAGCCGTCGGTGAGAATAGCGGCCGCGGCGGTTTCCGATTCCGCCTCGGAAACCCCGATGGCCGCCCAAGCCGTCGGCCCGCGCACCACCAGCGCGCGGACGTAATGCTCCGACAACGAGTGGTGCAGATCGCGGTCGCTGGACAGCTTTTCGATGGTCCATCCGGGAAACTGGCGTGCCAGCAGCGCGCGAAAGCGCTCCCGGAAATTCTTGCGCCGCAGATTGCGATCCAAAGCCGCGCCGCGCATGGCCGTGTCCGCGACAATGATCTCGCCTTCCCGGCCGCCGAACTTGCGGACCGTCAGGACCATCATCCGGTCGTTCATCGAGCGCAGCGCCACGACGCGGCGCGCCACGGTGCGGTGCTCATCCCAGGTCTCCAAAAGCAACGCGCCGTTTTGTTCTTGTAATTGAAAGCGGTCGGGAGCGATGGCCAGCGGTTCGGCGTCTTCTTCTTTCAGTACGGGCTGGCGGCAGGCAGCGACAAAGTCGAGGATGCGGTTGCGAAGCGCCTCAAGAGTTGCAGGCTCGGAGGCGTTTTCGGATTGCGGACTGCCCCGGGCGGCCTCAGGCATGCGTCCTTTCGGGAGGGGCGTCGTCCACCAGCACTCCTTTGTCCAAGTGATAGCGCGTGTGGGCGTACTGCGCGGCGCGCGGATCGTGGGTTACCAGGACGATAGTCTTGCCGAAATCTTTGTTGAGGCGCGAAAAAATCTCCAGCACTTCCTGCGCGGAGTGCGCGTCCAGATCGCCGGTCGGCTCGTCGGCCAGAATCAGCGTGGGATCGATGACAATGGACCGCGCGATGGCCACGCGCTGTTCCTGCCCGCCGGAAAGCTGCCGCGGATAATGCTTGACGCGATCGCTGAGTCCCACCAGGTCGAGCGCGGTCAGCACGCGGCGGGCGCGATCGGCCTTGGCCAGTTTGGTCAGCAGCAGCGGCAATTCCACGTTTTCAAACGCTGTCAGCACCGGGATCAGGTTGAAGGTTTGAAAAACATAGCCGACGTAGCGGTTGCGCCAGCGCGCCAACTCGCCCTCACTCATGGTGGCAGGCTCCGAACCCAGCACGCGCAGCACGCCCCCGGTGGGACGGTCGATACCGGCCATCATGTTTAACAACGTGGTTTTGCCGGAACCGGAGGGTCCCATCAAGGCCACAAAGTCGCCCTCGGTGATGCTCAACGACACGCCGTCGAGGGCGATCACCTCTTGAGCGTCGCGGTGGAAGGCTTTGCGGACGTTCTGCGCTTCGATTAGGAGTTTTCCGCTCATGTGATTCCTGGATAGCCCGCTGCGTCTGTCAGAACCGCCTGCGGTAGCAGGTGGGTAACCCATCCGCTACCGCGGACGGTTCTGACAACGCTTGTGATATCGCCGTACACCATGTTTAAGGATTGGCCTTTCTTCGCACAATGTCCATGTCGCTTTCATTCACGCTGACTAGGGCGCGCTGATGCGCGAAATCGAAATCCATGACCGCTTGTGGCCCAAATTCGGTAAAGGCTTCCAGCAACACCTGCGAGACATAAGGTTCGGGCGGCCCGCCGAGTCCGTCGTTGACGGCAATCGAGCTAAACTGCGGAGGCGCCTGCCGGGTCATGAAGATAATTCGGGGCGAGTCTCTGGCGAACAGGGGAGACATCGCCACGCCTTGAAAGACCGGGTGTGGCTCGCCGCCCTGGGCGGGCACCAGAAGGATGCGCGTGGCCGGTCCGCCGGCTCCGTCATCCAGACTGTGGAGACCCACCCACTTTCCGTCGTTGGAGAATCCAAAAGCGTTCACGCCTTGGGCAATCAGGCGCTCTTTGCCGGAGGCCGGGTCGAAGACCGCGGCCGCTCCGGTGATTCCGCTGGGAGCCATGCGCTCGATCAGCAATTCCCCCGACGGCGACAAGGCCCGCAACATGGTATGGCGGCCGGGCGAGGGCGGCGCTGGGGTGGTGCGGCCGGTTTCCAGATCCGTGACATAGGCTTGAAAAAATCCCGCCGCGCGCGAGCTGTATCCCAGCCGTTTGCCGTCCGGCGACCAGCACGGTGCGGTGACCAGCCCCGGCGTTTCCACGCGCTGGGTGTGGCCGCCTTCGCGATCCAGCACCATCAACTCGCCCACCACCGTGCCCGACCATTGGGGACGCACGAAGGCCACGTGGCGGTCGTCGGGAGAAAGTTGCGCGTTGACCACCAGGGTGTCGTCGGCCAGCAATTTGGTTCCGGATTCCTCCAGCATCTGCAGGCGCGAGCGATGCCGCGCCGTGACGTAATACAGCCAACCGGCAGGGTCGAGCGCCGGCGAGCGGTCTTCGCCGATAGAAAAAGTAACTTGTTGCGGCTGTCCGGCGGATGTTGGAAGCTCCACGCGCCACAAGTTAACCAGGCCGTCTTTCACCGCGCTGTAGTAAACCCAGCGGCCGTCGGGCGAGACCGCCGGGGGCTGCGAGATCAGGTTGTCGGAAACCAGCGTACGGGGCGGGGAAGCGCCGTCGGCGTCGGCCACTTGCAGACGCGGAGCGCGGCGCTGTTGGTAGGCCTCCATGTAAACGATCTTGCGGCTGTCCGGCGTCCAAACGGGAAAGACGTTCGGGAAAGCTTCAATGCCGGCCAGCTTGCGCGGATTGCCGCCGCGCGCATCGCCGACGTAGAGGTTTTCGATGATCTCGCCGCGCACCGTTTCCGTGCGGCTGTAGGCCAGATGCGCTCCGTCCGGCGACCACGCGCCGAAGCGCGCCTGCGCCAGCACGCGATGCGCCTCGCCGCCCAAGGCCGGCACTTCCCAGAGGTCCTCGGCGTTGATCCGGTGAAACAGAATGCGCGAGCCATCGGAGGAGAATCGCGGATAGGCGTTGGTATCGCCGGACTTGGTGAGTTGCGTGGCTTCGCCGCTGGAAGCCAGCGCCACGTACACCTGGTTGTCACCGGAGATGAAGGTGATCAGCTTGCCGTCGGGAGAAAGCGCGGGCTGGGAGATGCTCTTGTGCAAGTGCGTAACGGGATACGTCTGCGTTTTCGACGGCGCGGGTTTGAACTGCGGCATCGCCAGGAACATCGCCAGCGCGCCGAGCATCGCGGCGGCCGCGGGGACCACCGCGAGCACCCACTTGCTCGCTCGCGGAGGCGGAAATCGCGGGCCATCCACGATGGGATGCGCCAGTTGAATCGTTCCGCCGCCTCTACCCTGCGCCACGCCCGGCAGCGGTGCGGCTTGCGGAACTGTGTCTGGCACACCCGGCGGAAGGCGAAACGCCGCCGTGCTCATCGGCGACAAACGCCGCTCGGCGCGCCGTAAATCCACCAGCAGTTCGGCGGCCGACTGGTAACGCTCCTCGCGATCCTTTTCCATGAGCTTCTCGACGATTCCCTCCAGATCCGAGGAAATATTCGAATCGTATTGACGGATCGGCGCGGGCGGATAATGCAGGATGGCGAACAGGGCGTCCACATTGCTGCCGCTGAAAGGCTGGTGTCCGGCGAAGCTTTCGTAGAGCACCGATCCCAGCGAAAACAGATCGCTGCGATGGTCGATCTCCTGCGATTGCGCCTGCTCCGGCGACATGTAATGAATGGTACCGAGGATGAATCCTGGCAGCGTCAGAGACTCCACCGTAGCCGCCTCGACGTCCGGGGGCAAGGTCTTTTCGGGATTGCGCAGCTTGGCGATCCCGAAGTCCAGCAGCTTGGTCTGCCCTTCGGTGGAGATGATGATGTTTTCCGGCTTGATGTCGCGATGGACCACTCCGGCGGCATGGGCACGTTGCAAGGCTTCCGCCATGGTCATGGCCATCTTGATGATGGACTTGGTGTTCATCGAGCCCAGATCCAGTTTCTTGCGCAGCGTTTCGCCTTCCACCAACTCCATGGCGATGAACAAGCGACCTTGCCATTCGCCGACATCGTAAATTGTGACGATGCCGGGATGATTCAACGCCGACACCGTGCGGGCTTCGCGCAGGAAACGCGAGCGCGGATCGGTGGCCGGCCGCAGCGACAGGCGGTCGGCTTCGGAAGCCCGTTCTTCGGCCGCGCCGCGCAGTTCGCGCTCCCAGGTCTCCTCGGCCGGCGCCGCTGCCGTCGCCGTCATCAGCTTGAGAGCCACCTGCCGTCCCAGGCGCGTATCCTCGGCGCGATACACCTCGCCCATCCCGCCCTGACCCAGCTTGGCGGTGATGCGATAGTGCGAAATGATTGTGCCGATCATAATTGTGGTCCTGCTATTTCGCGCGCACGCGTTGTCCATTCTGCAAGGCTTGCGGGTTTCCGGTTACCACTACCTCCGAGCCGCTTAACCCGGCGGTGATGCGCACACTTTCGCCAGTCACTTCACCGAGCGTCACCGCCTTGAATACCGCGCGGCCGTCTTCCACCGCGGCGACCACCGACTTGCCATCGGACTGAAACACGGCGCTCTTGGGGATCACCATTTCGGTGCTCTTGGTCTCCCCGCCGGCGGGCGAAAGGAAACTGACCTTCGCGTTCATCTCGGGACGCAGCAGGCCGTCGGGATTGAGTACCTTCACTTTCACTTGCACGGTGCCTTTCTGGCGATTGGCTTCGGGAGAAATCTCGAACACCGCTCCTTTGTACTTGCGGTCGGGATAGGCGTCGGCCACCACCGTGGCTTCCCCCTTGTCCTTGACGCGCGCGAAATCGTTCTGATTGATGTCCAACTCCACCAGCAGATCGTTGAGATCGGCCAGCGACACCACCGACGATTTCGCGCCGCGGTCGCCGACGAAACTGGTTGTGACCATCTCGCCCCTTTCCACCAACCGGTCCAGCACCGTGCCGTCCACCGGCGAGTGGATCTCGGTGGCGTCAAGCTGGGTTTGCGCGTAATCGAGCTGACCGCGGGCTTGCTCCACTTGGCCCGAGCTGTTTCGATGTCCTCGGCGCGATTACCGATGCGAGCGAGATCGTAGGTCTTCACCAAGGATTCGTAATTCGCTTTGGCCGTGTCGTACGCGGCCTGGGCGTTGTCGAGATCGCTCTTACTGATCAAGTCTTCGCGCGCCAAACTGGCGCTACGATCGAGCTGAGTCTTAGCCACACGCATCGAGGCGCCGGCTTGATTCATCTGTGCGCGAGCGCGATCAATCTCTTCGGGCCGCGAACCGTTTTTCATTTTGTCGTAAGCGGCTGTCATGGCCGCGAGGTTGCCTTTGGCTTGCAGAAAATTCGCTTTGTACTCGGGATCCTCCAGCCGCACCAGCACCTGGTCCTTCTTTACGATGTCGCCCTTTTCCACGCCCACCCAAGCGACCTTGCCCATAATCTTGGAACTTAACTCAATGCGATGATGGGCCACCACGTATCCGCTGGCCACCAGCACGGCGGCGGGTTCGCGGACTTCCATGCCGGCCACCCGCGCCGTGGTCACTTCGGGGCTGCGCAACGTGCTTACACCCGCCCAGCCCGCCAACACGACGATGGCCACTACGATCAGCGCCCATACCCAGCGCGGGGTACGGCCGCCGCCGCTATCGCGGTCGTGGTGCTCGATCTTCAGACTCTCCAGATGATCCGTTAAACTTTGCTCAGCCATCACTCCGCCTCCGCGGCAAGACAGGAAATCAAAAATCAAAAGTCAAAAATCAAAAATCAAAAATGAGACTATGCTCGCAGCGACTGCACGATCGGCCTTCGCGCCGCGAGCATCGCCGGGAGCAAGCCTCCGAAGGCGCCCATGAATGCGGCGAAGGCGATTCCCGTGAGCAGCATCCCCGGCGTGATCCGGAATTGGAACGCCAGCTCCGCAAACGTGTTGAAGTTTAGCGTTCCCGTGGAAATCCCGTGCACCGGTAAGGCCAGCAGGCATCCTACCACGCCTCCCACAATCGCTAACAGGACGGCTTCCAACAAAAACGCCGCCAATACCGCGAAACGCCGGAATCCCAGCACGCGCAGCGTGCCGATCTCGCGGGCGCGATAGGCCACCTGCGCATACATGGCGTTCATCGCCGCAAAACAGGCGCCCACCGACATGATCAGCGCAATGAACGAACCCAGGTAGCGGATGGGAATCGAAGCTTTGGTCTGATCGTGAAAATAATCCACTTCATTGCGCGCTTGCAGCTTCAAGCGATTGTCGCTCTCGATCCGCTTGACCAGATCCACGGCCGCGCCGGCATTGGCGGCGCGCAGCAGCAGCGAGGAATACGCGGTGCGCCGGAATTCGTCCATGACCATGTTCACATCGGTCCAGATTTCCGATTCATAGGCGCTGCCCTGGCCGTCGGTGAGGCCCACCACTTGCCACTGCGTGGTACCTTCCAGTTTCAAACTTTGTCCGATGACCATGCCGAAGCGTTTGGCCAGGGTGCGGCTGACGATCACCTCGTGCAGGCCGGTCTTGAACAGTCGTCCTTCCACCAAGGTGACTTGCGGCCGCAGCAGCAGGCCGGCGGCGGAGACGCCGCGCAGCAATACGTGAGCCTTCTCGCCGCCGGCGCGCGGCAGCAGCACCAACACCAGCAATTCCGCGGACGCCAGCGGCTCGCCACGGCTGTCCTTGGCCACGCCGTCCAGATACTTGATGGTCTGCACCTGCTCGCGATCCACGCTGGAGTTGGATTCCACCTGCGATCCCTGGCGGATCACCACCAGATTCAGCGGATCTCCGGTGGCGATGAAGGCCGCTTCCAGGCCGCGCGCCAGCGCCAGCACGGAAATGAATACCGCCACCGTCGCGGCGACGCTGAGGACGGCCATCAGGGTGCCGGTGCGGCGCACGATCACACTGCGCAGATTGTATTTGAAGGGAATGGTCATAAAACAAGGCCCGAGCCGTGAGGCCCGAGGTCCGAGTCGGGAACTCAAGCCCGAGCCGAGTCCTCCTTCCGTTGCTTTGCTACGGCTACTTGTAAGCCGCCGATGATCCTTGATAGCTCGTTCGTTTGTTCCATAAGATGATCGAAATCGTTGCGCTGCAAATACTCCGTGTCCAGGGCCACGTAAAGTTGCGAGCGAACTTCCGCGCAAGACGCCTTGGCCGTTACCAAGAAGCGATGGAATTCCGCGCGGCTTCTTCGTTCGAAGTCCTCCGCGATATTCGACATCACCGAAACAGCCGCTCGCTGAATCTGTCCACACAAGCCAAAATCCCGAGCGAACGACCCTCCCTTGCTAATCTGGTAGATACTCCGGACCAAGACTCTGGCCTTTTTGCCAAGCGATCAAGTCCTCGAACTTATCGATCCTAGCCATTCCTGTTCTTTCGACTCGGGCCTCGGGCCTCGTGGCTCGGGCCTGCCCTTAACCCACGTAGCGCAGAGCTTCCGCGATGTTCAGCTTGGAGGCGCGATAGGCCGGCACGCCGGCCGTCAATATCGCTACCATTAGGGCTAACGCTAGACCTTCCAGTAGCACATCCGGCGTCACGCGCAACACCGGGAAAAAGCCGGCGGTCATGGCCGCCATGTTCACATTGCTATAAAGTACGCGCGCGCCCACGCATCCCAATAACCAACCGCTCAGTGCAATGATGGCCGATTCTCCCACTAGCAGCGCCACGATCAATCCGCTGGTGAATCCCAGCGATTTCAGGATGCCGAACTCCGCGGTTCGTTCGCGAATGCTCATACCCATAGTGGCGGCGGTCACCAGCAGGATGGTGAAAGTGACCACGGCGGAGATGCTGGCGACCAGAAATTTGATGTTGCCCATCATGCCGCTGAAACTCAGGTTGAACTCCTTTTCCGTTTCGGTCTTGGTTTCCGCGGAGGAGTTGCGGAACATGGCATCCACGGCGCTGACCACCTTGGGCACGTCCTCGCGGCTCTTCACCAGCACGGAGTAAGTTCCGGCATTGCCGGCGCGGCCCGTCAGTTCGTCCAGGTAGTCCCAGTGGAAGTAGAGCGCGCTCTCATCGGGAGGATTGGGAGACGTAAACATTCCCACCAGCAGCAATTCTGCGTCTGCCGGGAAAATCGTGCCTTTGAGTGTGATGCGGTCGCCGACTTTCCAATGGAAGCGTTCGAACAGGTTGCGGCCGGCGATGGCCGCGGTGCGCTGGGAAAGGAAATTCTGCTTTTGGTCCGCGGGCAGGGAAAACTCCGACATGACATTGAGGAAGTGTTCCGGTTCCACGGCGAACTGCGCGAAGAAGTTTTTCTCCTCGATATAGATGCCGCCGAACCACTGGAAGGGTGAGAGGTCCTCCACGCCGGCAACCTGGGCGATACGCGGCCGGTAAGAGATGGGCAGCGACTGCGTAAACGACACGGCGTGATGCACCACCACGCGCAGATCGCTCTTCGGCGAATTGGAGGAGAACTGGAATTCGTGCAGCACCGCTTGCAGGGTGGTGAGCAGGAACAGCGACGCCGCCAGGCTCAACACCGTGAGGATGGAGCGGCGCTTATTGCGCAGCGCGTTCTTCCAAGCCAGGGAGGCAAACTTCATGCCTGGGATTTTACCACGCTCGGGGCGGGCGGCTGGGGGTGTCTGTTTGTGTGCGCTGTCAGTACCATCCGCTGTAGCGGATGGGTATGCGTTGTCAGTACCATCCGCGGTAGCGGATGGGTTCATGCTTTTACCTGGAAGACGGACCCACCTGCCACCGCAGGCGGTACTGACAACGTCCACCACGCGACGTACGCGGCCGGACATGCCTGACACTGCCTGACTCTGCTTGCGACCAAATCCATGATGGGATATAATCGGACTCACTTCAGGGATGGGCCTGTAGCGCAGTTGGGAGCGCGCCTGAATGGCATTCAGGAGGTCGCCGGTTCGATCCCGGCCAGGTCCACCAAACATCCGTTGACGGCCCAACGGCGAAGAGGAGAGTCATGGAGACCGAACTTACGCAAGAATGCCAGCAGGCCCACGCGTTGCTTGACAGCCTCGGGCCGGACCAACTCGCCGCGGTCGCCCGTTTGCTGGAAGTAATGGCCGATCCGGTCACCCGATCAATCGCCAATGCGCCCGTGGAGGATGAGGAGATCACTCCCCAGATGGCCGTCGATCTCGACCGCGCTGCGTCGATCGAACGCGGCGAGGGTATCCCTCACGAAGAGATTATGCAAGAGTTCGGGTTGACGCCCCGTGCATGAGTGGAGCGGCCAAGACCGTCGTCTGGTCGCCGGCTGCCCGCATCCACATCAGTGCTATTGATCGGGGACGGCCATCCAGATTCTGTAAGCTGTGGATGAGTATCTCTCTACCGGAACCGGCGACGTAAAGAAACTCCGCCCGCCCCGTGACGAACTCCGCCCCCGCGTCGGTGACTACAAGGTATTCTTTTACCAACTCGGCGAGCGCGCCATCAAGATCACCGAAGTTCGCCACCGATCTTACGGTTACAACTAAGTAGGATTTCTTTCTATCTCACTCAGGAACGGTCCGGATCAGGCCTGGCCCCGCGGTTTCTTGGGGCGAGCGAGCCATTCAAAACGACCTGGACGCAAGCAACCTATATGAATGTGGCCGCCAATGTTCGAGCAATCGTAGTGGCCCATCTGTCCGCGTCGGTCCTTGCACGTTTGTATGCATTTCTGGATGATCTCTCCTGTTCGGATCGTTGTCTCTCTATTGCAATCTATCGTATTGAGATGTAGCTCGTCCCAGACGCTTTTTGCTCCTGAAAACATCCAGAAGGTGGGGCGTGGCACGTCGCGATACTGGCTGTCGTGAGCCCCCGAACCTGATCTCCATGTTGTGCGGTTCACCTTGGAAGAACCCGGCTAGAAGCATCGAAGCGGTGTCGGAACCGTTCGGTTCGAGCAGGTGTCCGAACCCTCTTACGGAGAAGTCATCACGGACTCCGCAAATGATGTACTGCGCACACTCCAAGAAGCTGTTCGGTTTTGGTGGCACGGTGAGCACGGCCTTCGCGGTCTCGTTCACCAAACTGAAGCTCTCGGTCTCAATTAGACCGCACCACGCGAAGGCAAACCACTCATCCCCAATTTGGAGGGGAAAGACCTTTTGCGCGGTCCATTCGGTAGGAGCAAGAGCATAGCTCTTCATTCCGTCGGCACCCAGGACGATGGCGTTTTCGTTGCTATAGGCTGTTACGATGGCGGTCATGGGTAACGAGTCTATCGCCATTCGGATGCCGCCTGCTGATCAATACCGAACTTGCTCATCGGCTAAGCGAGGCGAGGCGATGTCAGGATCCAGTCGGGGGATGGGTCGCGGACCGTTGAGGTATTTCGACATGGCACCGAGACACGAAAGAGACCGCCCCAGGTTTTCTGTGAAGAGCGCACTGAAAATAACGGTGATCGGCCCACTCCTGGCGTATATAATCGCCTAACGGTATGCCATGAATCTCAGGCAGACAGCGGTGTGTATTGCGGTCTTGCTCCTGACAAGCGAGAGGTGTCTGCCTCTCTCGATGTCGGCGTCGTTTGCGTCCGTCACGGCATTGATTAGCTCCATGAATCCGGCCTTGTTCGGGCAGGTGGTTACGCTGACGGCGAACGTGTTGCCAGTTACCGCAACCGGAAGCGTTACGTTCTACGATGGCGTAGCCGTCCTGGGCATTGGCACGCTGTCAAGCGGCCAGGCAGCGTTTAGCACGTCGCTACTGCCGAGCGGTACCCACTCACTGCGAGCTTATTATGGCGGCGACAGTACTTTTCTACCGAGCTCGTCGCCCGCGACCTCGCAGACCGTTACTCCTTCGCCGGAGATCGCGTTCAGGACCGCGCTCACCTACAGCGTCGTAAACGATGCCGTCTCCTTGGCAGTCGGGGATTTAAATGGGGACGGCAAGCCCGACCTTGTGTTGGCGAGTGGCAGCGGCAGCATTGTGAGTTTGCTGCTGGGAGTCGGAGACGGTACATTCCGGCCAGCCCTTAACTACAACGTGGGTGGCAGCCCCAGCTCGGTGGCAGTTGGAGATTTCAATGGTGACGGCAAGCCTGACCTCGTCGTCACAGTCACGAACGGTAACAACAGCAGCGTCAACGTGCTTCTAGGCAATGGAGATGGTACGTTCCAAGCGCCACGGGTCGTTTACAATCTCGGCAGCTTTGACATGCCTTCCGGGGCTATTGTTGGAGATTTCAACGCAGACGGAACGGTTGATATCGCGCTAGCAAACGACGGCGCTAGCACCGTCACCGTGTTGCTGGGCGGTGGCGATGGGACGTTCGGGCCTAGCGCTGGCGCAAAGGTGGGAGGCATGCCGCACTTTGTGGCCGTAGGTGATTTTAATGGAGACGGTAAGGCAGATCTCGCGGTAACCAATTCAGTTTCCAGCGGCACGGTCAGCGTGCTGATTGGCAACGGCAATGGTACCTTTCAGCCGGCGGTCAACTACACCGTAGGAAGTCTTCCTTTTTCGATCGTGGCGGGAGATTTCAACGCCGACGGCAAGATCGACCTGGCCGTTTCTAACGTCAATGGCAATAGTGTGAGCGTGCTATTGGGCGTCGGCGACGGAACCTTCCGCAATGCCACGAGTTACCCAGTCGGATCGGAGCCTTACCAAATCGCGGCAGTGGACTTCAACGGAGACGGAAAGCTGGATTTGGCGACCGCGAACGGTCGGGATAACACTGTCAGCGTCCTGCTCGGAAACGGCGATGGCACATTTCAGTCCGCGATGAACTACGCGGTTGCGAATGGTCCGTACACGATGGTGGCTGGCGACTTCAACGGTGATGGCAAGGTAGACTTGGCCGTTGCCAACCTTAACGGCAGCCTTAGTCTGCTACTCGGGGTCTCAACCGTGCCCGTGATCGCTGCCGGCGGCGTTGTGACCGGACCAAACTATGGGCCGCAGCCCGCGCCGGGCGTGATCACCTCGTTATTTGGGGTCAATCTATCGCTAACAACCACGCCTGCACAGTCGGTACCTCTTCCTATCGTGCTCAGCGGGGTCTCCGTAACTGCAAACTATATTCCGGTGCCTCTGTTTTATGTGTCACCCACCCAGATCAATTTTCAACTGCCGTGGGAACTGCTGGGGCAGAGCCAAGTGCCCGTCGTGGTGATAACGAACGGAATCTCTTCTGCTCCACAGACAATCACACTAGGCAAAGTTTCTCCGGGGATATTCTCAGTGGATTCCTCGGGGGCGGGCCAGGGCGCGATCCAGATTTCCAACACCGCCATCTTTGCTGCTCCATCCGGAAGTATGCCGGGCAATCAGGCGCGGCCAGTGAACCGTGGCGAGTCGATTACGATCTATTGTAGTGGCCTGGGTGACGTGTCACCTTGTCCTGCCACGGGTTCGCCTTCTGCGGTGAGTCCGCTCTCGGGCACGCTGGTGACGCCGTCGGTCACCATCGGCGGAGCTCCGGCAATAGTCAGTTTCGCGGGCCTGACTCCTGGATTCGTCGGACTCTATCAAGTGAATGCGCAGGTGCCGAACGCGGTGCCCTCGGGCGGTCAGGTGCAAGTGATGATGACGATTGGCGGTGTTAGCTCAAACACTGTCACTATTGCGGTACAGTAAATTCGGAACGGACCTGTCCCTTTCGCAAACCCAAGTGGCAAGAAGTGGCATAGGTTAGCAATGGCTGGCACTACGCGCGCAACTGCTTCTTGGGCGTAGGCTTAGAATCTACGTCTGGTGCTGTACTGATCGCACTAAAGGGGATGTTTTCAAGTTCCTTGCCCCGCCACACCTTCTGGCCCCTCACATCCGCCAACTCAAGGTTGACAGAACCGCTCTTCACCTTGATGATGCGGAATACTCCATCGCGGCCAGTGGCGAAGACGAGTTGGCCGACCCCAAGCTTCTTCATTTGGCGCGTCGTCAACGAAACGGGATAGATCTCACCAGCACCATGGCGACTCATTTCGTCTACCGCGCTCTGAACCGACGCAGAGCCCAAGCCTATTTCCTCCAAGAGGAAGGATTTCAAATCCTCCAGTTTGGAGAAGCGACGCACGCCCCCCGAGGTGGGCTTCGTGACAGGAGCGAAAACACAAGAATACCCCGCAGCTTGGCCGTTTCCAGGATGCCTCAGGACGTGGATAAATCCGTCCCATTCCGACTTGGTCTCCTGTTGGAGAGCCTTAACAAGCGGATCGCCCGGGCTTTTCATGGTGACGCGCCGGATCGGAACGCGCCGGTAGATGCCAGCCTTGTCGAGAGCGGCGATGAGTGCCTTCATGGCCGTTCTGTATCCCTTGCTGTCATACCACGGAGTAGCGATGATCAGTTCCCATTCATCGACGTTAGGCGCGTAGTTCCATTTGCAGAAGGCGACCGGCAGACGCGCCCTGTCGAGCGCGTCCAGTATCTGCGCCTCAGTGACGCGATCGCCCCTTACCAGTGCAGCTTGATCCATTCGAGTACTCCGTTCAGGGCTGCAACCATGGTTCTACCATCCAGCCCGGAAACCTCATATCTACAGTCTACTCTCCATTGCTTCACGAAGTCCCAATCGGTTCCAAGCTGGCGGTTGCTTAGCGTGTCCCGATCCAGTTGGCCATCAAGATCCGCCAACTTCAATAGCTCGTACAGATCATGAGTATAGACCTTCCCAGCCTGTTTGACATCAAGCGGGAAGTCGTGCCGTTTCGTCTTCTTGGCAATGCACGCCTTCAACGCACACTCGACAGCGAAGCCTGCGAGATAATACGCACCCTGATGGTTGCGGCTCCGTCCGAGAGAAACCGCCTCCCTGGCCCTCAAGTCGGCCAATCGCTGAAAATCCCTACGCGTCTTTCTCGCTGGTAGCGCTGTGGTCATGACGAATTGCGACGGCCGTCAAACGGCCACAACGATTATACACAAGACTGGCGTACTGATCGACGAAGGCGCCACCGCTGACCGAACCCTGCGGGCCGTGCGATGCTCAACGAGCCAACCGTTTTTTTGCCAGTTTGCTAAGCTCACGTTGGTTCCCTATCAAGAAAACCTTGGTCTGGCGCAACACCTCGCGAAGGAACGGGTGGTCTTGCGATAGTCGCGACCGGAACTCTTGAACAGGATACACGGTGGGATTGACCTCGCGCCCTAGCTTTTCCTGGCAGGGCGCCAGAGCCGAGACGATCTCCGAGAAAGTAGCGTCGCCAATCACCATCACGTCCACGTCGCTGGATTCATCTTCGTGACCCCTTGCCACCGAGCCGTACACGAAGGCAACGCGAATGCGACCCGCCAATCCGTCGAGGGCTGATCGCAGAAGATCGGCGACCCCGAAGGTCTTGATGACTATGTTTCGCAGGTCGGTAAAGATTGGGCACTTCGGGTTCGCCTGGAAGTAGACTTGCCGGCCACTGACGCGGCGGGCGATGATACCAGCGGCTGTGAGTTGCCCCATCTCCCGCTGGGCGGCTCCCAGGCCAGTCCCCGAGATTCGGGCGATCTCGCGAAGGTAAAATGTCTCTGTGGGGTGGCCATACAAAAGCGACAGCACTGCGCGCCTTGTCTTGCCGAAAAGCACCGTCGCCGGGTGATCGAGAGATGTACCCATATCGAGTACGATTGTACCCTATTTGGGGTCGGCGTGGCTAGCCTACCTCTGAGCGGCGGTCATGCCGGCCCGGATTGCTTGAGGTAGAATCGCGCTTTCGATTGGAGCGCAGCCAGGAGGCCGAGCAACTGAGCATAGGTTTCGTATTCTGCGAATTCCTCGGCGGTGAGCAAGCCTTCGTTAGCCTTGCCGGCCAGTTCTTGCCGTCGTTCCGGTGTCGGTCCGTGGAACTTCAGCGTAAGAATCGCGCGCGCACCGGCCTCGGTCAACGTGCTGCCTAGAGAATCGGCCAAGTCAGAGACGATCTTCTGGGCCTGCACTCGCTCTGGAAATACCGGCGTTCCCATATGCGCTCATTATGCCTCATTTCCAGCCGTGGCGCACGTCTGGTCCAAGTCTGGTCCAAGGCGTCGACTGCCGGGAGAATGCTCCAGTAGGCGACGCTTTCTCGCCGGCGAACCGAGAGAGAGCCCTTGGCTGGGTGAACGTTCTAGTAGACTAAGAGTTATGATCCCCGCTGTAGAGAACATCATGCACGAGTACGACGCGCTGCCCCAACCGGCACGAGAGGAAGTGCTCACGGAAATGCTGCGCCGCGCCGCCCTTCAACCACACGACCTCCCGAATGACGATGACCTGGTCGCCGCCGCTGACGGGCTGTTCCAGGAATTGGATCGTCGTGAGCAGGAGCCGTGACTCTCGCAAGACGAGGCGACGTCTGGCAGGTTGACCTCGGGATGGTCGCGAAAGTGCGACCAGCCCTTGTAATGAGTGTGCCTGCAGGCGATGACGATCGCGCCCTGGTGACGGTTGTTCCACACACAACCAGCCTCCGCAATTCTGCCTTTGAGATCGTAGTCCCAGTGTCCTTCCTTCGGCCAGGCGCATTCGATGCGCAGAACCTGATTACGATTCCACATGCCAAGCTGATCCGCAGTCTGGGCGGCTGAATCCTCAGCACCTCGCCTTGGTTGAGGATGGCGTGCGCAGACGGCTCTCGCTCTAGGCGTTCTCAGATTCAGAAATTCACACCGAGACAGGAGGACGCTGCACCGTTACGTCACAAAAACGTGTGACGTGGATTGTGATGGAACCTCTCGTTTTTGACTCTGTTTTACGGCTTGCTACGGAGTGTTACCGGTTTTCCCAATATTGCATCTGGCCCAATAAAACTGGGCCTTCCAGTAACACTCCGTAACTTCCCGTCTCTCGTCCCCAAGAGAAATGACATTCAGGAGGCCGCCGGTTCGATCCCGACCAGGTCCACCAACTACATCAACATCTTTGGTCAGTGCAGCCTCTCGGCAAGCGACTCCGCGAAATTCCGCGCCCAGAGGATCTGACGGTTCTCCGAGACGAACTCAAACTCGGTGGCTACTCTGAGCGGCGGCTTCTCGGCCGGCGTACACGCATTCTTGGGCACCACCGCGCACTCGTCGAGCAGATTCACAAGCATCGCCCATGACGGTTGATCGAGAATGGCGATAACCTCAAGGTTTTCGCGCTCGCGCCACGGCGTGCCGGCCGCCACCTGGGTCTTCATGCGCCGGAACAGTTCTGTGATCTGGTTCTGAATATCGCGGTCATCGCAGCTTAGCTCGGAGAGCGCCGCGACAAGGCTCTTGGCCACAAAGAGGCAGACGTCCTCGTAGAGGATGCGCCATCCGATTCGGAACACGGGCGCCAGGTTCTGGCGAACCAGGAAATCCGGAGGCAGCATCGGAGGTTCGCAGTTCTCGAGTCCCAGATTGCAGATGGCCAACACGGCGTCGGCGGCCTCCACGGCGCGGAATCGGCGCGACTGAAAGGAACACCCGGCGACCAGGACATTGGCGAGATAGGCCAACTCTACGGTGCGTTGCGCGTGGGCCGAGCTGTCGTGGCTCTGCGTGAATGACATTTGCGCGCGGATTCGCGAGAGCCGGTCTCCAGCACCGGGCGGCCCCGCCGGCAGCAACCCATGCGGCTCATTCCGGATACCGGCCTCGATACTCGCCACGAAAGCGCTGACTTGGCCCTGGGGTGCTTCAGCAGGAAGATCCTCACGCGGCTGCTCGCGACGCCGGAGATCCCGGAAATAGGCGGCGGTCACGGGATCCAAATCCCAAGGCGCATCGCCTTCCTGCCGCGTGCGAGCCAGTTTCAGGAAGGCCGCGGCTTGGGAAGGTGTGACGTGTCCCTGCCGCTCGCGGCGCTCCTCGCGGGCGCCTGCGATGTCGGCCATGATCTGCTGGTCCGCGGTCAAGACCTCGTACAGGCCGCCGTTGTCGGCAAGGTACTCGGTGGAGATCTGCGAACATCGTTTCATCAGGCTCCCGAAGAATGCGCCATGCGCACGTTCGAGGCTCGTCAGGAGGGACAGGAGAGCATCCCACGACTCGCTTCGTGTGGCGATGACGGTGTATCCGCCGATCTCGCAGCTCTCACGGTCTTCCAGAGCGAGTTCCGTCAGGGCTACCCGCATCGGATCGTAGTCGCCAAAGTCGGTCTCGGTCTCGCCTCGGAGCATCATCAGAGTTTCAGAATTCAGAACGAGAAACTGCCGGCTGAGGGCTGCGGTGACGAAATCGAAGTCCATCTCCACAAGCTTTTGCGCGGCGACAGCGTCGCCCGCTTCGGCCAGCACTTCGAGCCACAAGCCAAAGCGATCCGCGTCGAACCGATCTTCGGCGCCGGGCGTGTCGCTGCTCCACAGGTCGTCGTCGAAGATCTGCGTCAACTGTTGAGTCGTGGCCAGTGCGATGACTTCGCCGCACTCCTCGAGTCCGAAATGGCGCACCAACTGATGCAGCACTTTAGGATCGAGACTTTGAACGACTTGGGCCAGGTCGGGCCTGTCCAAAAGACGAGCAAGAAGATGACGAGGCGCTCCCCCTTCGAAGGCGAGTGTGGTCATGTGTGAACGATCCCCTGTGGGAAACAATAGCACAAAGATAACACTGCTAAGTCTATAAATAATAATGACTTAAGCGCATATTCATGTTGACTTTTTGGCCCGGTTGCGCTATGGTATTAGTAGATGGTAGGAACGATCCCCACGTTCCCAACGTACGCTTTTTCTCCCTGTGGATTGCCGATTCTCCCACGCGCCGAGGGCCGCTCCCTGGAGAGCTGTCCGGCTAGCTAGATTTCGTATCGTTCTGGCTGGCTCTAAGAACAGCTTCGTAACATCGCCGTTTCACTCGCTCGAACAAGACGGAACGACGGAGGATTCCGCCCCAACGGGGCATGCTATGCCAGCCCAGGGCAACGCCCTGGGTTAACGAACCAAACGGACAAGCCCTGAAGGGGCGGCCTAAGAGGCGGGCGGCCACATCGGCGAGGGGTCGGCATTTAGGTCGCCCTTTCAGGGCTTATCGGAGTGGCTACCTCGACCCAGGGCGTTGCCCTGGGCTGATATAGTATGCCCCGTTGGGGCGGAATTCTCCGCCGCTCCCTTCTGGGCAAGCGAGTGAAACTGTGAGGTTAAGAAATCGTTTCTAGGACCAGCCAGAATAATACGAAATCGCAGACCTAGGCTTGCATGAAGTTGGCCATCGCTTCCAAAATCTCTTGATGCACTTCGGCGGGCTGGCGTCCGCGCACTTTGAAGGAATGGTCGCCGCCTTCGATCCAATGGACACGGGCGCGATCGCCCAGGCGGTCGAGCACGCCTTGGAGCAGCGCCTGATCGGCGAAAGTGTCGCGTGTGCCTTCGATAAACAGCATCGGGACGCCCAGGCCGTAGAGGTGTTGATCGCGCAGTTGATGCTGTTTGCCCGGTGGGTGCAGAGGATAGCCCAGGAAAATCAAACCGCGAATGAGAGGCGCTTCATCTTGCAGGTGCGCCACCATTTGACTGGCGATCCGCCCGCCCATGGACTTTCCGCCGAGAAGCAGGCCGCCGGGGAATAACTCCGCGCCACGCCGCACCACCGCTTGATAGCAGGCTTCCAGTGTCGCGGCAGGGTCGGGGATGCGCCGGCGATTTTCGGTGTAGGGAAAGTTGAATCGTAACGAGGCCATGCCGCGCGCCGCCAGGCCCCGCGACATTTCCACCAGAAACGCGCTGTGCAAATTGCCGCCGGCGCCGTGCGCCAGGATCACGCCGGGTGCGCCGTCTGCTGCTGTTTCTAACGCCGCCGATACGCGTAGTCCTTCGCGCCACTCGATCTGGAAAATCTGTTCGCTCACTTGAACCGGATCAGCTTGCCCGGAGGAACCGTCGGATTGATGTACACGATCTCCGCGCTTTGCGGGGTGGGCAAGGTCACGGAAAATCCCTTGGTCATCAGCGTATTGCCATCGGAGATCCAGGTGGTTCGGGCGTCTTGGTAGGTCACCGAATAGAGGCCGTAGGGCCGCAGGCCGCGCGGCGTGACTTGCAACGACGCGTCGCTACTGGCGGTGCGATAAGCGAAGACCACCCCGGCATCCATGGCGGCGTTATAGGATTCGATGGCACTGTTGTTGACCAGCGTGGGGTAAGGATCCAAATGGTAGACTTTGCCGTCGCGGATCAGACCACGCAGCGATTTGTAGATGGATATTTCCTGGGACACCAGAGCCATGTCATCGGCGCTCCAGGAGGCGATGTCCTCCATCAGGATCATCGGTCCGCCGAATTCGCTGGTGCGCATGGTCCAGGTGCTGGGCGCGCCGGTTACGTAGCGGTCGATGTAGCGCGGCGAGAAGGCGTAGCTCTGGCCGTACACCGCAGCGACGCGCAACTCCTCGCCGCAGGAGTCGCAACTGGCCGCGGTAACGTAGTTCTTGACCATGTTGTAGGTCAGCATCTCCCCGCCGTCGGAGTTGTTCTCCCACAGCAGATTGGGATACTGAGTGCGCGACCATCCTACCAGCATGTCAATCCCGTTCACTGAATTCGACCAGTTGCTGTTGGCCGGATCGTGGGTGTGCGTGGTTTTGGTGCACTGCTTGACAAGATTCTCGCCGTCCTGCGTGATCCAGTCCGGCTGGTAGTTGTTGACCATTTCCGAAATCTCGGCTTGCGCATAGGCCTGCATGGGCGTGTTGCTCAGGCAAAGACCATCCGCGCCGAAATATTCGTAAAGCTCGGTGGCCGCCCAATCCGGGTTGTTAACGATCACGTCGGAGTCGGGCGCGGCTTCCGCGGGAGTCCAATGCAAGCCCAGCTTCATTCCCAGGGAATGGATGTAGTTGCTAAAGGCCGGCAGTCCGCCGTCTCCAAACTTCCAGTTGGCGGCTTGGGTGTTGCCAATCGCGGTGTTCCAACCCAGATCCACAATGAACAGCTCCACACCCATCGCCGCGGCGTTCGCCGCCATCTGGTTCAAGCCGGCGGAGCTGAATGCGGTGTTATAGCCCCAGGTGTCGAAAGCCACGTAGGGGAAATTGTTATCGGGAATCGGCATCGCCAGAACCGCTTCCACATAGCGCTGGGTGCGGTAGCCGGCTTCATCCCAGTCGCCAAAATACAATCCCAGGAAGGCCGCGGGCAGGGTCCGCGGAGTGCCTGGATTCACCGTCAGGTTCAGAAAGTTTGGGCCTCCCGTGATGACTACCGGCGAATTCGAGTCGGCCTGGGTCGCGGTGATGCTGGCTTGGCCGTCGAACTCCCATCCCGCCACGATGCCGTTGCCTGCCGGATAGCTGAGCACCAGCCAGGTAATGTAATCGGCGTGGGCCCCGGAAAAAACCGTGCTGCCACCGTCGGTTTGGTCCAGCACCACCAGGTTGGGATTCAGGAAATCGGCCGTGCCGCTTTGATATTGATGCACCGAAAACGCCTGCATGTCCTTTCCGCCGGTCCGCCAGCGCCAGTTCATCAAGTTGGCTGCGGTGATCACGTGGGGAGCGGAGCCGGTGTCGGTGACTGTGAGGTAATACCGGAAAAACGGCTGCCCGGGATGCACTTCCAAGTTGACCTGCACTTGCAGGCTGAGAGGATTGTTCTGCAGCGTGATCACGCGCCGCACTCCGTTGGCGGCGGCTTTTTCCGGGTGCGTTTCCAGCAGAGTCCAGGGAGTGCTGTCGTTCACGGACACGCCGTCGCTGGTTAACGAAATCGGCGACATCTGGTCGTTGGCCACAGGGACAAAGCTCAGTCGGCCGTCGGAAGTGGAGAAAGAAACGAATTGGAAGATTCCGGCCGGGGACAAGGCAAAGCTGGCTTGCATGGCGCTGTTCTGCAGGGTCCATGTTTGCGTTTGGGCGTTATACGACGTCGCCGGCTGATCCTGAGCGAGTAAGCCGGCGGAGTATAACATCAGACCTAGAAGTAACGCCCCGGTTGTCCTCGAGCTTCATGAATCCCCCCTTTTAGGGTTCGAACTCCCATCTCCGTAAGCGTGCTGTTGAATCTGCCCGGGCATCCGGCCAACGCACTAATCCGCGGGGGGCGCGTCGGCCGTGTCCAAAGGAGCCCCCTTGACCAGAGGGCTTCTGGAAAGTCGCGGATCGCGCGCGCACGGGCGACCTTACCAGTCTAGAAGGTCAAACCCCACCGATTGGACGATGTTGCTGATATCTTTGGTTACGCGAGAATAGCTGATCGAGGATGCTGGCGGGAAGTCTTGGAAGTGAGAAAAAACAGGCCCCTCCGTGGGGAAGGGCCTGCGGCCGAGCCGGCAGCCAATCTACATTTTCTTGTCGCCGGTGGAACCAGTGGCGCCCTTGGCGCCCTTCTTACCAGTGGCACCCTTGGAACCCTTCTTACCAGTGGCACCAGGAGCACCAGGTGCACCCGGCTCACCAGTGGCACCCTTAGCACCCTTGGCACCCTTGGAGCCAGTGGAGCCCTTCTTGCCAGCACTCTTCTTGGAACCGGTGGAACCGGTAGCACCCGCCGGGGCCATCTTGTCCTGAGCCGTGAGACCAAGCGTCAGACTCATGACCGCAACCGCGAGCAAATACACAAACGACTTCTTCATGAAGCAGCCTCCTCCCATGCATGGGGGTTAAAGTTTTACGGAACCCGCCTACTGTAACCGTGGAAAGCGCCAGAGTCAAGGGCTAATCGCACCAAAAAAGGGGCGAAGTGCCGGCGGCTCGATGGTCAACGTGCCGGTTCCTGCACACTTGCTGGGGGAAATCCCCGCGCCAGCCAGCGGCCAGAGGCCGCTGGGAAATAAGGGACAGGCGGGACGCCTGTCCTACTTGGCGCGGGGACCTTTGTTGTCGCGCGCCGGCGGATGATCCATGTTGGCCACGCGCTTGCCCGTGTCGTACACTAACTGGCCGATGCGCGTCATCTTGTCGAACAGGATCTTCTCCACGCTGTCGGTGTTGGCGTGATAATCGGGATGTAAGCCGGTGGTGAAAAAAATGATCGGGATGCCCTTCGAGGCGTAGCTGTAGTGATCGGAACGGTAGTAGACGCGCTCCGGATCGGCGGGATCGTTCATGGCGAAGTCCAGCTTCAAAGGCGCCTTCATCTTGGAGTTCACGTCCAACACGATTTCGTGCAGTTCGCTGGAAATGCGATCCGATCCCACCAGGAAAACCTGGTTGGCGTTCTCCGGTTTGTCCTTGTCGTTGCGGCCGATCATGTCCATGTTGAGGTTGGCGACCGTCTTCTCGATCGGCACGGCCGGATAATCGGCGTTGTAGCGCGAGCCGAACAAACCCTTCTCTTCACCGGTGTGCCAAACGAACGCCAGCGAGCGTTTGGTTCGCGGACCGTTGGCGAAAGCCTTGGCGATTCCCAGCAGCGTCGCGGAACCGGAGCCGTCGTCGTCGGCGCCGTTCCAGATGCGATCGTCGAGCGCCCCCGCGGTCACCCGGCCCGGCGCGCCTTGCCGCGTTTTTCCGTTGGCGCCCTCCACGATTTCGCCTTCCGCATAGCCAACGTGGTCCAGGTGCGCGCCGAAGGTTACATAGGTGTCTTTCAGCTTGGGGTCGGACCCCGGGAGGATGCCCACCACGTTGCGGGTGTACTGCGTGCGAACCACGCGATAGTCGTTGTCCAGGTTAAAGGTCAGCTTGACGCCCTTCAGCGTGAAGGTGGGCAGTTCTTCGCGCTTGTCGGCCCTCGCCTTCAAGTCGGCGTACTTGACGTCGGCGTTGCTGAACAGGAATTCGAAAAACGCGTCCTGCGCGGTGATTCGCGGAGGAGTCGGAGTATCCAGCCTTTGGACGGTGGTGAAGTCGGGTGTTTCCAGCGGTCCGCCGCGTCCGCCGAATCCACCGGCTGCGGGTTGCGCTGGGGGTTGGGCGCCCGCTCCCGTTGTTCCGGTTGCGCCCGTCGCACCCGCTGCCCCGCCCCGTCCGCCGAATGCGCCTTGCACACCGATGGACGCCGCGGCGTTCTCATCTTCAATCGCCGTGGAAGCGCGCCCGCCGAGCAGGCGGAAGCCGCCCTCAAATCCCGCGGGGCCTTGCGTACCCAGGAACACCACCGCCTTACCCTTGACGCTCTTACCAGCGTAATCGTTGTGATGAATCGTCGGCGCGTTCAAGCCGTAGCCCAAAAACTCCACTTGATCCAGCACCACCGTGCGCTTGCCGCCGACGTTGGCCGGGAAAGTAACGCCTTCGCCGTTCTTAAACGTCTTGGATTGTCCGTTGACTTCCACGGTCAGCGTAGAACGGTTGGCGGCCTTGATGCCCAGCACGGTGACGCGCTCGAAATAGAGTCCATGATCGCCGCCCGGCTGCACGCCAAAGGAATGCAGTTGCTCGGCGATGTAGGCCTGCGCCAGCCCCAATCCTTCCGTAAAAGTGTTGCGGCCTTCCAACTCGTCGGAAGACAGGTAGGTGAGGTAGGTGCGCAGATCGTCAACTTGAACGATCCCACCGCTTTTTTTGCCGGCCTGTGCGGGCGCCGCCAGGGCCAGCGCGATAACCAAGGTGATTGAGAGCGTACGAATTCTTGATAATGACAAAGTAGTCTCCTGTGGGTACGAATCTCGCATCATATCAGAGGCGTGAGGGCGGCCCGCCGCACCTTTACAGATCTTTGTACAGAAGTGGCGCAGGCACTGCCTGCCCCACGGAAGACCCAAAGGGGCAGATTTGAAACATTTTCGGAATCAGACTCTCCTCGGACGTGGGCCCATTCCAATCCTCCGATCGTCCGTAACTTGGATGGTTGTAACAACTTGAGCCGGAGGGTCGCAGCCATGGCCGCAATGGCCCCGCAGATGACTTATCCGCACTGAAGGTCCGCAGTGAAGGAAGGATCGGCACCGATGAAACTCGACCCCCGAATCCTGAACGTAGCATTCTCGATTCCAGTGGGTGGCGCGGCCGGCGCGCGGACTCCGGTGTTGGCGCATTTTGTGCGCTTCACGCAGTAACAGAGGCACTCCACCCTTCCTCCCCGATTTTTCCCGGGAGCGGGTTCGCAGGCCGCCGCGAAAAGCGATGGCCGGTGATTCCCACTCCCGGCCTCCGTTTTAGGATTGTCGGAGCTATCAAAATCTGCGTACGCGCATCATCGAGTCCCCCACAGCCCGGAAGAGATGACAACTCTCAACGAGCCGGTAGTGGGTCAATTTGAACATGACGCTTCGACTGCGGCTCTGCCGCTCCTTCGTGCGGAAAGGCTCCGCCTTTCCGAAGAGTCCGTTAGTGCTTCGCACGGCTGCGCCGTGCGGGCAAGGCGCAGCCTTGCCAGGCCAGCGAAGCTGGCCACTGGAGTTTCTACATTTTTCAGTTACCTTGTCGGCCAGGCGTCCGTGAAACGGACGCTTTGACAGTAGCCCAGCACTTTAGTGCTGGGGACGGAACCAAGCAGGAAGCGAGTCCGTGCAACGGACGACTGAGGTTTCTATATTTTTGAGCATAGCTCCGCAAAGACCTCAGCCGTCCGTTGCACGGACTTCATCGGAGACGGCCATTTTCCCAGCACTGAAGTGCTGGGCTACTGTCAGGGCGTCCGCTTCACGGACGCCGAGCCAGCGTAGCTGGCGGCATGATTTTGCCCACAGCGCAAGCTGTGGGTCAGGGTCGAGGCAACCCAAGCCCGCGAAGGCGGGCGACATAAAAGCCTGTTGGCAACATCGCGCCGGCCAGAGAACGTGCTTTTATGTCGCCCGCCTTCGCGGGCTTTCGGCCTTTGCTCATGAACCCACAGCTTGCGCTGTGGGCTAAATCATGCAAAATCATGCCACCGGCTACGCCGGTTGAGCTTCCGCTTCGCGGACACCCGATGGAATATAGAAACTCCAGGGGCGAGGCGCAGCCTCGCCAAGGCCAGCGAAGCTGGCCAGAGAGCGTGGCCCAGGGTGGAGCGTATTTTGCGGAACCCTGGGTACACCGCGAGAACAACGAGCCCGCGAAGCGGGCGCTGGAGTTTGGCTCTTCACTAGACAAAAGCCTGCGTCAGCAGGCGCCAGAGGAATAGCCCCAGGCGAGGCGCAGTTCAGCCGAGCCTGGGGTAGAAGATTGAAGAGGACGCAGCCTGCGAAGCTGGCGACAGAGACCTGAACCACCGGCTCTGTCGCCGGCTACGCAGGCTCAATTTCATCCCTCCACAACCCCAGGCTCGGCTGAACTACGCCTCGTCTGGGGCTAATACTCTACCGCCTGCTTCGCAGGCTTCGCCCGCGAAGCGGGCGACAGACGCACGATATTTGCGGGACTGCCTTTCGCCCGCTCTGCGGGCTCTTTTCCCCTCACAGTGTTCCCAGGGTTCCGCAAAATGCGCTCCACCCTGGGCCACACTCTCCCGCCCGCGCCGCGGGCTGCAAATGTAGAAGCTCCAGGGGCAAGGCGCAGCCTTGCCAAATGAGGGCGCGTGCGGAAAGGCACAGCCTTTCCGCACGAAGAGGCGGCAAAGCCGCACAGTTTTCAAACTGACCCACTACCGAACCCCGTTGCCCTTCTCCCCACCCCCTTTCCCGTGTAAGATTGTTAGCGTTGAACTGATCTTCTGCTACTCCAATGATGCGACACCCTTCGCGCCGATCTCGCCACTGGCCTCTGGCCCTGGTGGCGTTCGCGACTGCCTTCGGCGGCCTAGTCTACTCTTGGATCGGAGTGCCGTCACCGCCGCCCGCGACATCCAGGCTCCTCGATTCGCCGGGGATTGCCGTCGCGGCCCCGTCGAAGCACGTCCGGACAAGACGGGTGAGCCAACGCGACGATGCGGGCGCGCGCGAACCGCGGCCCGATAACCCGGCCGCGGCCATGGCCTTCCGCCGGCTCCAGTTGCAAGACGAGAACGGATACATTCCGCCGGACGGTCTCATTCGCGCCAAGCGGCACGTGGATGAAATGCGCCGGGTCAGCCGAAACTTGCAACGCTCCCCGGAAGGCGCTGCGGTTACTCCATCCAGTTGGAGTTGGCTGGGGCCCGGCAATATTGGCGGCCGCGTCCGCGCGATTGTCGTCAATCCGGCGACGCCCACTACCTGGCTGGCGGGCAGCGTCTCGGGAGGAATCTGGCAGACCACCAACAGCGGCGGTACTTGGGCCCCGCTGGACGATTTCATGGCCAACCTCGCGGTCACCACCATGGTGATGCAGCCTGGTACGCCCTCGACTATATACGCCGGAACGGGGGAAGGTTTCTACAGCCCGGTTTTCGAATTCACCAACCCGCTCCAAGGCGCCGGGATCTTCAAGAGCACCGACAGCGGCGTGACCTGGAACCAACTGGCCTCCACCGCCAACGCGAGCTTCCATTATGTGAACCGTCTGGCGATCTCGCCCGATGCCAGCACACTGCTGGCGGCCACGCAATACGGAGTATCCCGCAGCACCGACGGCGGAGCGACGTTTTTACCCGCGAACACGATCAACGAAATCGTCACCGATCTGGCTTTTCATCCCACCAACAGCAGTCTGGCGGTGGCCTCCGGCTACTCCGGCGATGCCTGGTATTCCACCGACGGCGGGTCCAATTGGACCCTCGCCACGGGGCTGCCTTCTACCGGGGGCCGAGTGGAAATCGCCTACGCGTCTAGCGCTCCCACAACCGTGTTTGCCTCGGTGGACGACAACAGCGGGGCCATGTACCAGAGCACCGACGGCGGAGCGACCTACACGGCTCTGGCGGCAAGTCCGGCCTCGTACCTGGGCAGTCAGGGGTCTTACGACAACGCCTTGTGGGTTGATCCCACGAGCGCAAGCACCTTGGTTGTCGGCGGCATCGATCTGTGGAGAACCAGGGACGGCGGCGCCTCGTGGTCGCAGATCAGCAACTGGCAGTACGCGCCGAATTCCGCGCACGCCGATCATCATGCCATTGTTTCGCTGCCCGGTTTCAACGGCACCACCCATACCACGGTGATCTTCGGCAACGATGGCGGCGTCTACTCTACCGCCGACGTTTATACGGTGGGGAACGATGCCAGTGGCACGGCGCATGAATTGGGGTGGGTGTTCCAGAATCACAATCTCGGCATTACCCAATACTACGGCGCGGCGGGGTTTGGGAGTTCCAGCAACGCCACGATTGTCGGCGGCACACAGGATAACGGGACGTTGCAATACACCACCGCGGGAGGTCCGCAGGCGCTGGTCGCGGTTTACGGAGGCGATGGCGGCTACACCGTCGCCGACACCTCCACTTCGACGGCGACGTACTTCTATGGCGAGTACGTTTACCTGGAGGTTTTCCGCAGCGCTAACGGCGGCGGAGCGAATAGCGGGGATTTGATCGACGGGGAGTACTATGACTTCTCTGCCGCAGCCTACCTCTGCAAGGCCGCGCCCTATTCGATCCCCGATGTTTGCACCGCGACGAATAGCTCCGTCCAGCAAGCGAACTTCATCGCACCCATCGTGTTGGACCCCAACAATCAGCAAACTTTACTGGCCGGTGGAGCGTCGCTCTGGCGGACTACCAACGCCAGAGCTAGCAACACCTCCACGACGGGACCAATCTGGGCCGCCATCAAAGCGGCCAGCGGGAGCAATTACATCAGCGCGATCGCCGTGGCGCCGGGAAACTCCAATCTTTGTTGGGTCGGGCACAACGATGGAAGCATTTTCATGACCGCCAACTGCGCGGCGGCATCGCCCACCTGGACGCAGGTCAATCAGAACGGCGTGGGACTGCCCGCGCGGTACGTGACGCGGGTCACCATTGACGCCACCAACAACAATCGCGTCTACGTGTCGTTGGGTGGTTTCAGCAGCAATAATATTTGGCAAACCACCGATGGCGGCAACACTTGGGCCGCCATTACCGGCAGCGGCTCGACCGCTCTGCCGGCCGCCCCGGTGCGCGATCTGACCATTGATCCGGGTAACCCCAGCGTGCTCTATGCCGGCACGGAGATCGGCATCTTTACCAGTCTCGATGGAGGCAACACCTGGCAAGTCCCGCAGGATGGTCCAGCCAATGTTTCAGTGGACCAGCTATTCTGGCTGGGCAACTCGCTGGTTGCTGCCACGTGGGGACGCGGCCTGTTCATGGCAACGGCCGTGGAATCGGACTTTAGTATCGCGGTTACTCCGCCCTCGCAATCCGTGACGCCGGGTAATTCGACAACCTACACGGTCAACACCTCGGCGCTTGGCGGGAGCGCGCAAACGGTTGGGCTAAGCGTCAGCGGCCTGCCCACGGGCGCCACGGGCAGTTTCAACCCGCCCAACGTCACCGCGGGTGGATCTTCAACGTTAACCATCAACACCACATCGTCCACCGCCGCGGGAACTTTTACCCTCACGGTAACGGGAACCGGCGTGGTCCCGGTTCACACGGCGACCGCTTCATTCACCGTGAGTTCACAGACGCCGGCTCTGGCGATCGCCAAGTCGCACACGGGCAATTTCACGCAATCGCAGACCGGCGCGACGTACAGAGTGACGGTCGGCAACGGCGCTGCCGCGGGACCGACCAGCGGCACAGTGACGGTCACGGAAAGCGCGCCGGTTGGGTTAACGCTGGTGGCGATGTCCGGTACCGGATGGACGTGCCCGGCGAACGGCACGACCTGCACGAACAGCAGCGTGCTGGGCGCGGGCGCCAGCTACTCGCCGATTACGGTGACGGTTAACGTGGCCGCCAATGCGGCGTCGCAAGTCACAAATTCAGTGACGGTTTCGGGTGGAGGATCGGCCTCCGCCAGCGCCACGGATGTGACGACGATTACTCCCTTAGCTTCCGTGCCGAGCTATTTGGTGGGCGATGTCTATCCCTATACCAACGACAACGCCGGGAATTTCGGTGACGGCCAGTTGAACACGTTGGATCTGATCTCCACCTTGCGCGCTGTTACCGCCTTGCCCGGTTTCGTTCCGGCCGCTTGCTCGGATCGCTTTGACGCTATGGACGCCTATCCGTTGGACGCCAGCACGCGCGGGGGCGACGGTGTGCTCAACACACTAGACCTGATTGAGCATCTGAAGCGTGTAACAAACATAGACACAACCCGGCCCACCCGAACACCGCGCACGGCGGCGTGTGCTACGGTGGCTCCGGCGCGCGTTCGATCTTCAAATTTTGAGGGTGTTCTGGAATTTGGATCGGCTTCGCCAAGCAGCGGATGGCCAAGCACGCCGATTTATCTGCGGGCCAATGTCGGCCTCGACCTGGCCGGTTTGAGCTTCAGCCTGGGGAGCACGCGATCTGGCGCGCCGGTACGCTTCGTTCCGGCGGGGAGCTTTGTTCCGGCGGGGAACCAGGCGCCCAGCATTGTTGACACTGCGGTGCCGGGCACGTTAGCGGTGGCCTGGCTCAATGGATGGCGGGCGGCGGCAGGCGATCGCGTGCTGTTGGGCTATGTGGAGACGTCCACGCCGCAAGTACTCAGGGTTTTTGGCGTTTCCGCAAACGCCAGCGGCACAGGCGCAGACGTTTCATTGGGACGGCCGGCGGGAAGTTTGCGTTCCCGCTGAGATCTCGCGGCCAGACTTGGCCGCGAGGATGGCGGACCCGGAGGCTTGTCCTACATCACCGCGCGGATCACCCGCATGAAATTGCCGCCCATGATCTTGCGGACATCCGCGTCGCTATAGCCTTTGGCGCGCAGTTTGGCGGCCAGGGCGGGCATCTTGCCGATGTTTTCCAGTCCCTTAGGAACGGCGGGGATGCCGTCGAAATCGCTGCCGATCCCCACGTGGTCGATTCCCGCGATCTTCACGGCGTGATCGATGTGCGCCACTACGTCGTCAATCGTGGCGTGCGCCGGCTTGGGATGCGGGCCGTCCTCTTTGAGGATCTGCATCTTGGAGTAATCGTCCAGTTCCTTACCGGTTAGTTTCGGCTCCTCCGCGGCGCGCTGGCCGATATCCTTCATGATATCCACGGCATCGTCGCGATTCAGGAAGCCAGGCGCGAAGTTGATGCCCACCACGCCGCCATTCTTGGCCAGCGCCCGCAGCATGTCGTCGGTCATATTGCGCGGTACATCGCACAAAGCACGACAAGACGAGTGCGTGGCGATCACCGGCTTCGTGCTCACGGCCACGGCATCGTAAAACGTTTTGTCGGAGACGTGGGAAATATCCACCAGCATTCCCAGACGGTTCATCTCACGTACCACATCCTTGCCGAAGGCGGTCAGACCGTTGTGCTCGGGCTGGTCGGTGGAGGAATCGGCCCACTCGTTGTTGCGGAAATGGGTCAGGGTCATGGCGCGGATGCCCAGTTGATGGTAAATGCGCAGCACCGCGATGTCGTTGCCGATCTGATGGCCGCCTTCCAGCGTCAATACGATGGCCAGCTTACCGCTGGCGGTGATGCGCTGGATATCGGCGGCGTTCAGCGCCAGCGCGATTTGCTGGGAGTGCGTATCCAGCATTTTCTGCGCCGCGTCGCGGAATTCGAGTGTCCGGCGCACCGCTTCGCCGCCCTTGTAGTAGGTGGGAATGTAGAGCGCGAAGAAGGGCACGTTCACGCCGCCTTCGCGCAAACGCGGGAAGTCCACTTGGCCGTCGGGCAGAAGCTGGCCCAGGTCTTTGCCTTCGATGAGCACGCGCTGCATGACGTCGAGGTGGGTGTCGATGCCAATGGGGACTGCCCTTTGCGCCGGCAGCATGACGGCCAGCATGGGAAGAATGGGAAGAATGCGACGAATGATCATGCGGGGCATTATGTACCGAAACGGCCCGTAGCGCAGGCCTTCAGGCCTGTTTTTTTCGGCTGCAAAAAGAACAGGCCTGAAGGCCTGCGTTACCGGTGTCCCCAACTCAGCTTATTGCGCAGGATCTCGAAGTAACCGGTGGATTGCGGGCGCACCAGGCGCAGAACGCGCGGCGAGCGCCGGCACACGACGCGGTCGCCGTGTTGCAACGGCGTGCCAACCTGGCCATCGGAGGTGAGGTGTACCGATTCACCGTGCGAATGAACCAGTACTTCCACAATGGAATGATCCGGCAACACCAGCGGGCGATGGTTCAGGGTATGCGAGCAAATCGGCGTGATCAGCAGCGCGTGTACATCCGGGTAGATCACCGGTCCGCCGGCGGCCAGCGAGTATCCGGTGGAGCCGGTGGGCGTGGAGAAAATCAAACCGTCCGCTTTATATGTGGAGATGTCCTGGCCGTCCACCAGGACTTGGAAGTCGAGGATTCGCGCGATGGCGGCTTTGTTGATCACCGCGTCGTTCAGGGGATGGTAGGTTTCGATGGTCGCGCCTTCGCGAACCAACTCGACTTGTAACATGCGGCGGCGCTCTTCCTCGCAACGTCCCGCCAGCACGCGTTCCAGCATCGGATACATCTGCTCCAGCGTGATCGGCGTGAGGAAGCCGAGGCTCCCCAGGTTGACGGCGAGTACGGGAATGTCGCGTCCGGCCAGGGCTCGCGTGGCGGAGAGCAACGTGCCATCGCCGCCGACCACCACGACCAGGTTAACGTCGGGGAATGCTTCGCGGGTGATCCCCGACTTGAATCCCAGCGCTTCCGCGGTTTCCAGGTCCATCAAGGCTTCCAGATCGTGGGAGCGCAGCCAGGCCAGCAGTCCGGTGAGCGCGGCGCGCACTTCCTGGGGGCGCGGCTTGGACATGATGCCTACGGTATGAATGGTGTGCGGCATTTCAGCAAGGTTGAATGTAACACGAAAGCTGTAGCGCAGGCCTCCGGCCTGTTCTTTTCGTCAGGAAAAAGAACAGGCCGGAGGCCTGCGTTACTCTGCATGATACAATTTTCGGATGCGCTGGAGCCGTTTGTTCATTCCTACACTGCGCGACGATCCCGCCGATGCGGACGTCGTTAGCCATCGGTTGCTCGTTCGCGCCGGATATATCCGGCAACTGGGAGCGGGCATCTATAGCTATCTTTATCTGGCTCAGAGGTCGTTGCTCAAGATCACCCAAATCGTGCGCGAGGAAATGGATCGCATCGGGGCCCAGGAATTTTACTTGCCTGCTCTGCACCCGGCCGAAGTCTGGCAGGAAAGCGGACGCTACGCGGTCATGGGCGACAACCTGTTTCGCCTGAAAGACCGCACCGGCCGCGACTTGTGCCTGGGTATGACTCACGAAGAAGTGATGACCACCATTGCGCGAAGCGAAGTGCGCAGCTACAAGCAACTCCCGCAAATCTGGTACCAGATTCAAACCAAGTTCCGCGACGAGCCCCGCCCGCGCTCCGGCTTGCTGCGCACGCGCCAGTTCATCATGAAGGATTCCTATTCCTTCGATGTGGACGAGGCCGGCCTCGACGCGAGTTATGACAAGCATCGCCAAGCCTATTGCAAGGCTTTCGACCGTTGCGGGCTGAAGTACGCCGTGGTTCACGCCCACTCGGGGGCCATGGGCGGCAGCCAGTCCGAAGAGTTCATGGTGATGTGCAACGCTGGCGAGGATTTTGTGGTCACTTGCGCCGCCTGCCAGTACGCCGCCAATCTGGAAAAAGCCACTTCGCGGCTGGCCGCGGTCGAGGACGCACCCGGCCCGGCGGCGCCGGAACGCTTCGCGACTCCGGGACGCAAAACCATCGACGAGGTCGCGGCCTTCGACGGCCTGCCGGAATCCAGCCACATGAAGACGCTGCTGTACGTGGTTGGCGGCGAGCCCTGGATCATCCTGCTGCGCGGCAATCATCAATTGAGCGAAGCCAAGCTGGAGAGCCTCGCCGCGGGCGCGGAGTTTCGCCCCGCCCATCCCCACGAAATCGCCGGACTGATGGGAGCGAACGCCGGGTCGCTGGGTCCGGTTGGCATTGCCGCGAAAAAACCGCCGCGCATTGTCACGGATCTGGGCCTGCAGGGCCGCAAAAACCTGGTGGCCGGCGCCAATGAAGACGATTTTCACCTGAAGGGCGTCGAGCCGGGACGCGATTTCGCCACCGAATATTTCGATTTGCGGGTGATCGAAGACGGCCAGGGCTGTCCGCAATGCGGGGCCCCGCTGGCGGTGTCCAAGGCCATCGAGATCGGCCACATTTTCAAGTTGGGATACAAGTATTCCACGAGCATGGGCGCGCGCGTGCTCGGCGACAAGGGCCAGGAGATCACGCCGATCATGGGATCGTACGGCATCGGCATGGAGCGCATCCTGGTGGCGGCGGTGGAGCAGAACAACGACTCCAACGGGATGGCCATGCCCATGTCCATCGCGCCCTTCGCGGTGGTGATCACGCCGGTGAACGTTCGCGACGCTGCTCTCACGGCGGTGGCCGAAAAGATCTACCAGGAATGCCTGGAGCGCAAGCTGGACACGCTGCTGGACGACCGCGACGAACGGCCCGGTGTGAAGTTCAAGGACGCCGATTTGATCGGCGTTCCCTGGCGCGTCACGGTGGGCCGTCAGGCGGCCGCCGGGATCGTGGAGGTAACGCGCCGCTCGACAGGCCAGCGCAGCGATGTTAACATTGCGGATGTGGCCGGGTTCCTTGCGCAGCAATCCTAGTGTCAAGCAATCTGAAGGCGCCCAGTCGTCGTAGGGCGGCCAACCGTCCTGGGGAGAACGCTATGAAGAACATCAAAGCTATCTTGACCATACTGGTGTTGGTTGCGGCGGGTTTCCTGACCTGGAAAGTACTGCCGCCTTTCGTCGCTAACTACAATCTGCGCTCGGACACCGACAACATGGTCCTGCAATATACCTATGCCCAGGGAGCCACGGCGGAGGCCATCCGGAACGACGTGATCGCCAAGGCCAAGGAGCACGATATTACCCTGACCGAGGACAACGTCAACGTGAACAAGACCCAAGTGGGCGTCTCGGTTGACATCCACTACAGCGTTCCTGTGCAGATCCCCGGGCGTGTGATTGACTTGAAGTTCGAGTTTACGTCGGGCAACAAGATGATCACCGCCAAGTGAGCCGCGACAGTTATGAGCGACGGAACGTTTGTATGCCTTGAGCGCTGCCAAGAAAGCACTTGTACCCGAGTCCTCAGGTTAGGCGTGTTTTCGTGGGAACGTTCCGGACCACCATGGGTCCGTCGCTCCATGACTGTCGCGGCTCATGCCGGGATTGACGCATTGTGTAGAACCTCCGGCTGACCTTTCGCGTCTAACAGGGCAGGGTACCGCTGCCCCGCTCCTGGCAGCGGGCCTCCAACGCTGGCGTTGCCGTCCATATGAAGATTCGTCTCCGTAACGGTATTCACCCGCTCCTGAAGATCTTGATCGCCGTGGCGGTCTTCTGCGGCCTGATCGGGGCGGTGGTCTTCACCTACGCCTACGTCTATTTCTCGCGCATCATCGACCGCCGCCTGAACGGTCCCATCTTCGCCAACACCTCGCGGATCTACGCCTCTCCCACGCCGGTGTTTGTGGGCGAGCCGATGAAGTCCGCGGAGATTGCCGGTACCTTGCGGCGGGCCGGCTACTCCGAGCTGAAAACGAATCGCGTGGGCTGGTATCAAATGGTCGCCGGTGGGATCGAGATCTTTCCGGGACCGGATTCCTACTTCCAGTCGGAAGCCGGGTTGATTAAGGTCGGCGACGGCAAGGTGGAACGCATCGTTTCGCTCAACGACAACACCGACCGCCAGCGCTACGACCTGGAACCGGAGGTGATCACCAACCTTTACCGATCGGGCCGCGAGAAACGCCGCCTGGTGCGCTACGAAGATATTCCCGTGAATATGGTCAACGCGGTGCTGGCCATCGAGGATCGCCATTTTTTCGAACACAACGGCGTGGATTTCCTGCGCGTCGGCAAGGCCGCCTTCGACGACATTCGCGGCCACCGCATCAAGGGCGCAACCGTGCAAGGCGCCAGTACGCTGAGCATGCAGTTGGCCGGATTGTTCTTTCTGAACCGCAACGAGAAGACCTGGAAACGCAAGCTCTCCGAGACCCTCATTACCCTGGAGCTGGAGCAGCGCCTGAGCAAGAAGGAAATCTTCGAAGATTACATGAATCAGGTCAACTTCGGGCAGCGTGGTTCCTTCAGCATCAACGGAATCGGCGAGGCTTCGCTGGCCTACTTCGATAAGGACGTCAAGCAACTGACGTTGCCGGAGGCGGCGCTGCTGGCGGGCATTGTCAACGGTCCCAGCTTCTATTCTCCGTATCGCCAGCCGGAGCGGGCCCGGCAACGCCGCAACCTGGTGCTGGAATCCATGGTGCAGATCGGCGCCATCACCGCGGACCAAAAGGAAGCCGCCTCGCGCGCGCCTTTGGGCGTGGTACCCGCCGCCACCGACACCGGCGACGCGCCTTATTTCGTGGATCTGGTCAAGGATGAGTTGCAGGAAACATACTCCGAGAAGGATTTGACCTCTTCCAGCCTAAAGATCTATACGGGGCTGGATCTGGACCTGCAAAAGATCGCCTCGCAAGCGATCCAGGAGGGCATCAAGGAAGCCGACGGGAAACTGGCGCCGCGCCGCAAGAGAAATCCCAAGCTGCCGGAAGCGCAAGTGGCGCTGGTCTGTCTGGACCCGCATACCGGCGCGGTTTTGGCGCTGCAAGGCGGACGCAGTTACGGGGCCAGCCAATTGAATCGCGCGGTGTCCAAGCGCCAGCCGGGATCGTCTTTCAAGCCATTTGTCTATGCCGCGGCATTTAATTCCGCGGTTGACGGTTCCAAACCTCTGATGACGCCCTCCACGATGGTGGTGGACGAACCGACCGTGTTTAGCGGGGCCCCTGGAAGTCCGCCTTACGAACCCGAGAATTTCCACGAGGAATTTGGCGGTCCCACCACTTTGCGCCACGCGCTGGAAAAATCCTACAACGTGGCCACCATCAAAGTCGCGGAAATGATCGGCTACGACAAAGTAGTTAAACTGGCTCATGCCGCGGGACTAAAGTCCGCGCAGCCCACGCCGGCGATGGCCATCGGATCGTATGAAACCACGCCGTTGGAAATGGCCGCCGCCTACACCACCTTCGCCAATGGCGGCGAGTTTCTCGAGGCCATGCTGGTGCGCGAGGTCAAAGCGGCGGATAACACGGTGCTGGAAGAGCATGACCTGAAGCCGAAAAGAATCCTGGACGCCCGGGTGGCCTACTTGATGACCAATTTGCTGGAAGGCAACATGGATCATGGTACGGCCGCCGCGGCGCGGGGCACCTACAAATTTCTGGCTCCGGCGGCCGGTAAGACCGGCAGCTCGCACGATGCCTGGTTCGCGGGATACACCTCCAACCTGCTGCTGATCGTTTGGGTGGGCTTTGACGACAACACCAACCTTCCGCTCACCGGGGCGCAAGCGGCCTTGCCGATTTGGGTGAACTTCATGAAGAGGGCCACTGCGCTACGCCGTTATCGCGACACCATGCCCTTCGAGCCGCCCACCGGCATCGTGCACGTGGAAATCGACGCCGACACCGGCATGTTGGCCACGTCCTATTGTCCGAACCGCAAGGTGGAAACCTACATTGACGGCGGGCAGCCGGAGCCCTGCTCCGCGCATGGCCCAGGACGCCTGACGCGCGCCGCCGGCTTCTTTGGCGCGCTGTTCGGCGTGCGCGGCGCGGGCGCGGCTCCGCCACCGCCGGCTCCTGCGATTGCCGCTGGTTCGCCGGGAGGCGGCGCCAACGCGCAGACGGCCGCCAATCCAGGCGCGAATTTGGCGAGCGCCACAGTCGAACCGCCGCCGTCCCAAGATACAGATCCCAAGAAGAAGAGGGGCTTCTTCAGCCGGCTCTTCGGAGTCGGAAGCAAACCCGCCCCGAAGGATAGCAGTCCACCCGACACCTCCTCGGCCAAACCAAACCCCCCCCATCCCAACCAATAGTGGTAGAATCGGCCACAGTGGAGGTGCGCCATGAACAGGGCGATGCTGATGGTCGCGATGTGCTGCGTGGTTTGGAGCGTGGCAGTCGCGCAAAACGGGGTGCCGAACGCGCCATCTCAAGTGGCTGCTGCTCGCGCGAGCGCCAAAGGGCTTCCTGGCCTTGATGTGCCTGCCCGGGCCAAGTCGCCCGCTCAAGAGCAACCCCGGAGTCCGGCGCAAGCCGCCGAAGAGCGTGGCGATCTGCAAATGGCCCGCAAGAATTACCGCGAAGCGATTGACGCCTACCAGGAGTCGGTCGGTCTACGGCCCAGTAGTGCCGTGGCGTGGAACAAGATGGGAATTGCGCATCACCAGTTGATGGAGCTTCCCCTGGCCAAGAGGTGCTACGAGAGGGCCATCAAGCTGGACCGCAAGTATTCCGAAGCGATCAACAATCTGGGCACCATTTACTACACCGCGAAGAACTACGGCCGGGCGATCCGCTACTACCAACAGTCGCTGGCGATTTCACCGGCGTCCGCGTCGGTCTACAGCAACATGGGAACGGCGCTGTTTTCGCGCAAGAAGTACAATGAAGCGATTGCGGCTTACGAGAAGGCGCTGGAGCTGGATCCCGAGGTCTTCGAACATCACAATTCTTACGGCGTGCTGCTGCAAGAGCGCACGGTGCAGGATCGCGCCATGTTCAACTTTATCCTGGCGCACACCTATGCCGCCAACCACAACCAGGAAAAGGCACTGGAATTTCTGCGCAAGGCCATGGAAGAAGGTTTCCACGAACCCAAGAGGATCTACGACGATCCGGCGTTCGCCGAAGTCGTGAAGAGCGTCCCCTTCGCCGAGCTGATGGCCAATCCGCCGGTGGCGATTCCCAGGTAACGCCTAACCGAAAAGCAATCCTCAAAGCCCGGGGCCGTACTTCTTTGTCGCCGAAACCGTGTTCGTTTACCTGCAGTCGCCATGATTCCTATTCTTCCTCTTCCTCGTTTTCCCCCATCAACGACGCCAGATGGTCCACCACCTGATTCAACTCTTCGCGCATCCGGAAGAGTTCGTCCGACATTTCTTCGGTGCGCTGCACCATCTCGACGAAACGGTTGCGCATCCAGCGGATGCGCTCCTCACTCATCTCCGGCATGACGTCCCCTTCCCCCCGCGGCTCTTAACCCAGAGCCGCCAGAAACCGCGCGATGGTTTCCGCGCCGCGATAGAAATTCGACAGATTGAATTTTTCGTTGGGTGCGTGCAGATTATCGTCGGGCAGCCCAAAACCCATCATCACGCTGGGAATCCCCAGATGGTCGTGGAACAGCGCTACCACCGGGATGGAGCCGCCCGAGCGTACGAACACGGTTTCCTTGGTCCACACCTCCGAGAAGACGCGCGCGGCGGTGGCCATGGCCGGATGGCCGGTATCCAGCAACAGCGGATCGGCGCTGTGAATCAAACGAACCTTCACCCGCACGCTCGTGGGCGCCAGTTCGGCGACCTTCTTCTCCAACGCGGCAAACACCTCGTCCGGACGCTGATCCGGAACCAGCCGCAAGCTGACTTTGGCGGTGGCCTTGGCCGGAATCACGGTCTTGGCGCCGGGCGCGATGTATCCGCCGACGATCCCGTGTACTTCCAAAGTCGGGCGCGCCCACATGCGCTCCAGTTCGCCCAATTGGGCTTCACCTTCCAGGGCCGGCGATCCTATTTCGTCGCGCAGCATTTTTTGCGCATCGAAGGGCAGCCGTTTCCAACTGGCCCGTTCGGTGGCGTTGGGTGGAATCACGCGGTCATACAGGCCCGGCAGGTTGATCTTGCCGTCGCGGCCCTTGAGTTCGGCAATGATCCATGCAAGCGTTTGCAATGGATTCGGCGCTACGCCGCCGTACAAACCCGAATGCAAGTCGTGCGAAGCTCCTTCCACCTCGATCTCGGTGTAAACCATACCGCGCAATCCGATGCACAAAGTAGGCAGGCCCGGCTCGAACAACTCGGTGTCGCAGACGATCACCGAGTCGGCTTTCAACAACTCCTTGTTCTCGGGCACGAACTTGGCGATGGCCGCGCCGCCGGTTTCTTCTTCGCCCTCGAAGAGAAATTTGACGTTGACCGGCAATTGGCCGGCGGTTTTTTCCAACGCTTCCACGGCTTTCAGTTGCAGCATCACCTGGCCCTTATCGTCGGCGGCGCCGCGGGCGTAGAGATTGCCGTTGCGCACGGCGGGTTCGAACGGCGCAGTGACCCATTCGTTAAGCGGATCGGGCGGTTGCACGTCGTAGTGTCCGTAGAACAGGACCGTGGGCTTGCCCGGCGCGGACATCTTCTCGGCGTAAACCAGGGGATGGCCGGCACTGGGAATCACTTCCGCGCGTTGCGCGCCGATGCGTAACAGAGCGTCGCGCAGATAATCGGCGCCGCGGCGCACTTCGCCGGCGTGATCGGGCAGGGTGCTGATGCTGGGAATTCTCAAAAAGTCGCAAAGCTCGGCCAGCCAACGTTCACGATTCTCGGCTACATATGACTGCAATGGATCCATTGCGATCTCTCCAGGGATAGAATTTGTGTTCAGTAATTCGGTCTCTTTGGTGTGTTCGAGGGCGTACGTCTAAACAACTGGTCGTGGCAGGTTTCCAGATCTCTCGCGGAGGAAGCCACGTTCTTCTCCAGGTAGCGGGACAGGCCCAGCAGGTAGCTCTGAAAATCCTCTTTCACCTGCTGGAAGGAGTTGCTGGCCTCCTCCAGATCCTTGGCAGCGCCAGGTTGAAAGCGGTCCGCGCCGCGGGCCAGCGATTCGATATTTTCCGAGACGTGTTCCATGGAGAGAAACGCCTCCAGGCCCAGGCTGAGGCTTTCGGGTTTGTCGGCCATGCGCTTGACGGCGTCGGCCACCGCCGTGACGCGCTGGCGCGTGGCGATCAGCAAGGGGCCGTAATCGCCTTTCCAATGCGCGGTGTCCAACCCGTTCAAGGCATCGCTGACGGCGCGGAGTTGCTGTTGGGCGGCGGTCAACGTGGCTTTCGATTCCCAAGGGGCTAGCGCGCCTTCCTGCTGGGCAGAGGCGGGGCTGGGCACACCTAGAGATAGCAGCACAAACAGTGTGGGTACCATCATGCTTAACTTTAGCGCAAAAACCGGTCTGTGCTGGGGCAATCTGGCGAGGCCACCCAGCCGCGCTATTTCTTTACCGCCATGGACTCGATAGCGTCCTGCAGGGAAGGATGCAACTCCAGCAGCGTGTTCAGCCGGGTTATCTCCAGCACCAATTGCACGGAATACTGCGGTTCACAGAGCGCGAAGCGGCCTCCCGCCTTTTGCGCGGTGGTATGGCCGCGCACAAATCCGCGGATGCCGGTGCTATCCACCTGCGTGACCCTGTGCAGATCGGTGATCACCGCGCGCTTACCTTCGGTGAACAAAGCCTGCACTCGTTTCTCGAACTCCTCGGCGGGTCCGCCCATCACCAAACGGCCCTCAGGAACCAGCACGACGACCTCGCCGTGGGTCTCTTCCACTAACACGCGCACCTCCCAGTGCTTTCCTGCCAGCGGCAACCGGCGCCTTCCAGGCGAACTTCGCCTCCCGATTTGCCTGCAAGCAGCGAATCAATACCGTAACACAGGCGCGCGCCAGGGACAACCTCCTGTTTCAACATCCGTTTCACGCGCTCACGCGTTACAATGGTCCCTATGACCATCCAAGACGGCGAATTCGCGGACCTCACCACACCCAGCGGTCCGATGCGCACCCACATCTTTCGGCCTGCGGCTCCGGGGAAGTATCCTGGAATACTGTTTTACTCGGAGATTTTTCAGGTCACCGGACCCATTCGCCGGACGGCTGCGATGCTGGCGGGACACGGCTACCTGGTGGCCGTGCCGGAGATTTATCACGAGTACGAAGCCCTCGGCACGGTGCTGGGTTACGATCAGGCCGGCGCCGACCGCGGCAATGCCCTGAAGACCACCAAGCCGCTGGCCGCCTACGATTCCGACGCCCGCGCGGTGCTCGATTTTCTGAAATCGCACCCCGCCTGTACGGGACGTCTCGGAGCCATGGGCATCTGTATCGGCGGGCACCTGGCTTTTCGCGCCGCCATGAACGCAGACGTGCTGGCCGCCGCCTGCTTCTACGCCACCGACATCCACAAGAAAGGCCTGGGCGCGGGGATGAACGACAATTCGCTGGAGCGCGCCGGTGAAATCAGAGGCGAGCTGCTGCACATTTGGGGGCGTCAGGACCCCCATGTGCCGCTCGATGGCCGCAACAAGATCAAGGCGCGTCTGGACGAGGCGGGCGTGCGCTTCACCTGGCACGAAGTCAACGGCGCGCATGCTTTCCTGCGTGACGAAGGGCCGCGCTACGACCCGGCGTTGGCTTATCAGGGTTACGGGCTGGTCTTCGAACTGTTCCATCGCCGCCTGGGATGGGGGGATCTGCCGGTGGAGGCCACGGGTGCTGGAGAAAGCCGGCATTGATCTGACGCAGATCAGAAACAAAAGCAACCGCCGATGAACGCCGATGGACTGCGGACTATCGGCGTTCATCGGCGTTTATCGGCGGTTGCTTTTTCGTTTTTGGTGGTCCAAAGATCCCGCTAACCCTTGGCGGCCCCCACCGTCCAAATGCCTATGAACCTCACCGCCGACATCCGCTATGCCTTGCGGCAGCTTCGTAAATCGCCGGGCTTTTCGGTGATCGCCATCCTGACGCTGGCCCTGGGCATCGGCGCGAATACCGCCATGTTCAGCGTGGTGGACGCCGTTTTGATCCGTCCGCTTCCTTACGCCGACGCCGATCGGTTGGTAATGGTTTGGGAAGACGCCAGCAAAGTTGGTTTCCCGCGCAATACTCCCTCGCCGGGGAACTGGGACACTTGGCGGCGCGAGAACACCGTGTTCAGCGATATCGCGGCGACCAAGGGCGGGCGTTTACCATCACCGGCGAAGGCGAGCCCGAGCAATTGCCGGGCCTCGGAGTCACCGCCAGCCTGTGGACCGTGTTGGGGTCGCAGCCGATGGTGGGGCGCGTCTTCACCGAAGACGAAGACCGCCGTAACGCACCGGTGGTGGTGATCAGCTATGGATTGTGGCAGCGGCGCTTCGGGGGCGCGCGCGATATCGTGGGCCGCAAAATGGTTCTGAACGATGCGCCTTACACGGTCATCGGTGTGATGCCCCGGGATTTCTATTTTCTGCCTTTCCGCACGATCGACATCTGGTCTCCGGTGGCGTTCACGCCCCAGGAACTGGCGCAAAGAGGAAACCATTACTTGCGTTGCGTGGGACGCCTGAAACCGGGCGTAACCATCGAACAAGCCCGAGCCGCGATGACCACGCTGGGCAAACAAATCCTGGCTAAGGATCCCAACCACCAGAGCATGCCGGTTCTGGTTCCTCTTCGCGAACAACTCGCCGGCAAGACCGCCACATCGCTCATCGTTCTGCTGTGCGCGGCCGCTTGCGTGCTGCTGATCGCCTGCGCCAATCTGGCCAACCTGCTTTTGGCGCGCGCCGCGGCGCGAGGCCGCGAAGTGGCCGTTCGCAGCGCGTTGGGCGCGACGCGCGGCCGGTTGATATCGCAGTTCCTGACCGAGAGCCTGGTGCTGGCAGGAGCCGGCGCGGCCGCCGGTTTGACCATGGCTCGCCCAGCCATGAAGTTTCTGGAAACCATGGTGCCGCAAACCATGGTGGCGATGCAGTTGTCGTTGGACTGGCGGGTTCTGGGCTTTTCGGTGGCGGTGGCCGTGGGCTCGGGATTGGTTTTCGGCCTGGTTCCGGCCCTGCGCGGGTCACATATAGTCATTCAACAAGGACTGCGCGAAGGCGGACGTGGCGTCGCCGGGCCGCGCCGCCATTGGTTCCAGCATTCGCTGATTGTAGCGGAAACCGCGTTGGCCGTGGTCTTGCTCACCGGCGGTGGACTGCTGCTGGAAACCCTCCGTCACTTGCGCCAGATCGATCTCGGCGCGCGCACCGACCACGTCCTGACAATGAACATGCTGGTGGGACGTTTCCGCGACTTCAGCCGGCGCACCGCATTTGTTGACGCAGTATTGGAAAAGGTGCGCGCGGTCCCGGGCGTGGTCAGCGCGGCCACCACCTCGGCCGTCCCGATGACGGAGAGCGGCAACACCAGCAGCTACCTGCTGGCGGGACAAGACAAAAGCAGAATCGACACCGATGCCTTGTTCCGGGTGGTCTCGCGCGATTATTTCGCGACCATCGGAGCCCGGCTGCGCGAAGGACGCTTCTTCGAAAGCAGCGATCGCCTCTCCAAGGAGCCGGTGGCCCTGGTCAACGAGACTTTTGCCGACAAGCATTTTCGCGGGCAATCCGCGCTGGGGGCGCGCTTCCAGATCTCCAACTTCACCGACAACGCGTATTGGTACACGGTCGTCGGCGTGGTGAAGGAAGTGCGCGACCGGCCCATCATGTTGGATCTCAAACCGGCGGTTTACGTTGTCAACGAACAAGCCGATCAGGCTTGGCCGCAGCCTTATGGGCTGATGATTCGCACCTCCGTGGACCCGCTCTCCGTGGTTTCCGCGGTGCGCCAGGCGATTTGGTCCGTGGACAGCTCGCAGCCGCTGTCGCGGATTCAAACCTTCGACAACATCGTGGACACGCAACTGGCCGAACCCTCGCAGGACTCCGAACTGCTCGGCGCGTTTGCCGCGCTGGCGTTGACGCTGGCTTGCGTCGGACTGTACGGCGTGCTTTCCTACGCCGTCACGCAGCGCACCAACGAGATCGGCATCCGCATGGCATTGGGCGCGACATCCAGCAATATTCTGGCGGCCTTCTCGCGCCAAGGACTGGCGCTGACCATGGGCGGTCTGGCGGCGGGCTTGCTGCTTTCCGCGGCCGCGTCGCGCTTGCTGGCCTCGCTGCTCTATGGATTCACGCCGGATTACGGGCGGATTGTTGCAACGGTATCCGCGATCCTGCTGGGAGTCGCGACGGTAGCCTGTTTTGTGCCGGCGCGTCGCGCGTCGCAAGTGGATCCGATTGTGGCGTTAAGATACGAATGATCTTTTTTGGAGTGCGGCGACTTGTCGCCGCTTTGGCCGCAGCGCACTGGCAGCGGAAAGCGGCGACAAGTCGCCGCACTCCAAATCACTTCGCCGCCAGGGCCATGTTGAGGGCCACCATCGCGAGACTGCCCGCGATGGCTAGCCACGACAGATAACTCAGGATTCGCCAGAACGCAATGGCCTCCTTGGTCACCGGAGGCATATCGCCGACTACGAAGCCGAATGCCAGTCCGCCGGCCAGGCCGCCGAGGTGGGCCCAGTTATCGGCGCCCATAAAGTAGCCGAAGATCAATCCATAGATGGCCCATTTGATGAACATGCTGCGGATCTGCTCGGCTAAGCCGGTGCGATGGCTATAGCCGTAAGCGATCATCACACCGATCAATCCGAAAATCGCGCCGGACGCTCCCACCATATTGTTAAACGGGTAGCGCTTCCAATGGCTCACCAGGCTGCCGCATAAGGCCGTCCAAACGTACAGGGTGATGAAGCGTGGGGAGCCGTACAGCTCTTCCACCGACTGGCCAACATCGCCGAGCACCCACATATTGAACAGCAGATGGAGGAGGTTGGCGTGCAGAAAGGCGCCGGTCAGCAGCCGCCAGTATTGCCCATACTGAACGATAAAAGGGCCATAGTTGGATCCCAGATTTACCAGCAGCGGCGCGGGGAAGCCGCTCAGCACCGCCGACCAGGCCTCGCCGGATTGCGTGACGGCCACCAGGCAGATGCCGAACAGCAGGAAATTGATGGCCACTAGCGCGTGGGTAGTGCTCATTTCCGGCAGGAAACCGGCGGTGACCCGGCGCACGCCGATGCGGTTCAGCGGGGAGATAAATTCGTTGCAAAACGGGCAGCGCGTTTCGTTGGCCCCCACCAGCGCGCGGCATGCCGGGCAGATTTTCTGCTTGACCGCGGCGGTCTTCAAAAACTCGCGGACGTTTTCCTTGAACTCCTCGACGGAGTTTTGAAAGCGTTGCAATTTCCAGCGCCAGCGGGGAGAGAGGGGCATGGGTGACGGACTTGATCCTCAATTTTATTATAGTATCCAACCGAGGTGTGCCGGTTTCATAATAAGTCATGGACAAACGTTGGGAAGAGATCGCGCAAAATCTGGAGAAGGAAGTCAAGCGACTGGTCACCTACGTGGACGAACAGGTGGTTCCCGCGGCGCGCAAGGAAGCGCACGTGGCCTTGTCGGGGCTGGCCAAGGAGCTGGAAAAACTCGCCGAAAAGTTGAAGGACGAGAAGCCGGGAGGGACCGGGCAGTAGCGATGCGCAAAGGTCTTGCCATCACGCCGAGTTGCGCGACCGCCGCTCAAGTGGTGTGCTTCGTCCTGCTGGCGCTGGCCTCTAGCGGTTGCGCCAGAAAAAACAACGTGGCGCGGAACCATCCGCCGCCCCCGCCTGCGCCGGCCGGGGCCCGCGGCGCGGCGTCTCCCGGAAAGCAAAGCGTTCCCGGGCCGGTTCCCACCATCGCCGATTTGTACGGATACGCCAGTTGGTACGGGTACCCGTATCACGGACGCAAGACGGCCAGCGGCGAGGTCTACGACATGTATCAATTGACGGCCGCGCACAAGACTCTGCCACTGGGATCGTTGGTACTCGTCAGCAATCAGGACAACGGCCGGGAAGTGGAAGTGCGCATCAACGATCGCGGTCCTTTTGTGGAAGGCCGGGTCATCGATCTTTCCTACGCCGCGGCAAAACAGATTCAGATGGTCGGTCCGGGAATCGCGCTGGTTAAGTTGTCGCTGCTGGACACGCTGAATCGGATGCCGCCCGCCGGCGCACCCACTGCGACGCCTGCGGTTGTATTGGCATCCACGACTCTGCCCGCGGTTCGCGCTGCCGCGTCCGTTGCCGCGACGCCCATTGCGCGCTACACGGTGCAAGTGGGCGCCTTTCGCGAAAGGGACAACGCTACTCGCTTGCAGGAGGAGATCCTGCAGCGTCACGTCCCGGTGATGGTCGCCCCGGCGGGAGATTTGTACAGGGTCCTAGTGGGTGCGGAGGTGTCGGAAACCGCCGCGCAATCGCTGGCCGCAAGCCTTCGCAAAGAACATTTCGCCGGCACCGTTGTCCCGCTGCCACTTCCGTAAACGGGATTGCCGCGAATCTTGCCGCATTTCCGGCCCCTGCCCAATCTCCCGGTTGCTGCCCATTGAGAGTATGATTGGCGGAACCCGATCATGAGCCCGATTGCGCACATGCAGTACGGATGGTGGTTCGCCCACTGGGGTTCGTTCAGCCGCAAGGAGCGCGCCATCATCGCGCTGGCCGGCGCGGGACCCGATCTGGACGGCCTGGCGTTGTTCGGCGGGGCCGAAGTTTACCATCGCTATCACCACATCTTGTTTCACAACGCCGGGTCGGTGCTCGCAGCATCGCTCTTGACTGGCACGTTGCTGTGGCGCAACCCGCGCGCCTGGTTGCTCAGCGTGTTCGCCTTCGCCATGCACATCGTCGAGGACTATGTTACCGTGCCCTGGAATCAATACCCCTGGCGACCGTTCGCGGATACCGTGGTGAATCTCGGCGACCATCTTCCGGCGTGGGTCGTGCAGGGACCTTTGCAATACTCGGCCATGCTGTTCGCTCTGGGCACAACCGTGTGGATCTACCGGAAGTATGGCCGCACACCGCTGGAGATTGTGTCGCCGGCGTTGGACCGCCTGCTGGTCGGCTACGCCGTTCTGCCGTGGCGCAACCGCTGCGCCTACTGCGAGCGGCGAGCCCACTTCCGCTGCGCCTGTGGATCGCTGTGCTGCGCGGTTCACGGAAGGGTCGCGGCCGATCTCTCCGTGCAATGCGACGGTTGCCAGGCTGAGCTTCATCCTTAGCCGCTAAGTTTAGGTTCGGTGCGAAACCGCCCTCGGTTCCGGCCGGGAAAAACGGGGACGGCCCAGCCGCTTCATCGAACGATGGTCTGTCGTAATCAGCGTTTCCCCTCCGGAAAGGACGCGCTTGGCGAGCGAGTTACTGGCATCCGCGGAGTCGGCGGCGGCGTACCAAATGGATGTATCTACAAAGAGACTCATGGGGAGCAAAGGCTACCGGCGATGCCGTTTGCCGCGCCGAGATGGAAGGCGCGGAGAGATTCTCGCAGCAAAGGCTTCCGAGATCATGATGTCCTTCTTTCTGGCGATGTCGGAACCGCCGGAGGCGCCCAAGTCGAATACGGCGGCGGGGTTGGCCGTTGTCGGCGGGTTGCCGAGGTCCCGCGCCACAAGACGACGGATATACTCTGCCAGGGACATCCATAAATCGTTGGCGCGCCGCCGGGCGCGGCGTTGGTTCTCGGGCTCCAGCGTGATCTGGGTGCGCGACATCATGATGTCGCCATCATAGCACCACATAGGGATAGACCTGCTTTTCTGCTGCTCGCTCCGAATCGAAGGAATTTACCACACTCCTGCTACGGCCGCGGCCTCGTCGGGAAAATCAGACCACGCGTCAAAGATGTGAAGCCGCTTCAGCATTTGGCCGGGAAAACCGCCGGGAAGTACGGTCTTCAGTTGAATCTCGCATTTACCGCATTCAATCAGCACTCGCGCCAATGCGCCGACGCCGGCGGTATCGATGTGGTGGACGTCCGACAGGCTCAGAATCAAGCGCCTCGGAGGGCTCTCCTGGGCACGAATGGCTTTCAGGATGCGCTCCTGTCCTTCCTCATGTCCCCATATGCGCATGTCTCCGGAGACGCGTAGAATCAGGATGTCAGAACGACTGTTGAGAGCGATCTTCATCGAGTACTCCTGGCCGCCGGCAGGCGGGTTGCCATATGCCCTGTATGATAGTCCAAACGCACCGGTATCGACCAACGAATGCAGGTGTTAGGTCCGCAAACAGCGGGAGAGCGGATTTGCCTCCAATGGCTACCCTGACCTGCGCCCGCACGCTGGACAAACTGCCGGTGCTGCCGGCCGCGGAACCAGGGATTCCAGGGGAAGATAGTGGACTTGGCAGTGGGGTTTTTGGGCAGCCCGGGAGGGCTGCCCAGGAGCAATCGTAAACAGGTTCTACTTCAACGTCCGTACAAAGGCGATCACGTTGTCCAGATCGGCGCCGGCTAGGCCCGCGATCGGCTTCATCTTGCCAAATCCCTCGCTGACTTCCTTCTTCAACTCAGCGTCGGACTTAGCCTGAATCGCCTTGTCGCTCATCGGCTTGATGCCCATGGCCTTGGCCATTCCGGCATTGGGAGTTCCATCGGCCCCGTGGCACGTCTTGCACTTGGCCGCATAAACATCTTTGCCCTTGGCGGCGTCGCCCGCTGCGAACACCAAACCGGGGAGCAAACAAACTACTGCGACGAGAAACATGGATCGGGATAGGTTCATTGAGGTTGTACCTCCAAAAAATTTTATTCCATGGTCATTGTAACACGCTCTTGAACGGGAAGGCCGTTTGCGGCTATTCTATGGCGTACCCACTTTTGGCTCGCCGGAAGATCACGAGGGGCGGCGAAGACTTATGGATCTATCCGTTGATTTAGGTGCGGGCGTTCCGGTGATTCGCATCAGCGGCGACATGCGCCTATGGGGCAAGCAGGAGGTCGCCGACGAGATCCGCGAAAGCCTGCACTCCTTGATGCTCGCCGGTCACCGGCGCATCGTGGTGAACTTGATCGGAGTCCCGCGCATCGATAGCCGTGGGATCGGCTGTCTGGCGCGGATTCATGCCACGGCCATCACCAAGAACGCGGAGATCTCCCTGGTGCTGGCGCCCGGCCAGGTTCTGGATGCGCTCAAGCAACTCAACTTCGTGAAGCTCTACCCAATCTTCTCGGACGAGGCCGCCGCCCTGGCCAAGGCCCAGGGCGCCAGCTAGACTCGAGCGGTTGTCGGTTCACTTCCATCATTCACTATGCGGATTTCCCCGGACCTGCCGTTGTACCGCATTACCGTTCCCACGCCGTTTCCGGTCGGCCCGGTGAACCTCTACGTGATCGCCGAACCGGAGTTGGTCCTGATCGACTGCGGCCCGCGAACCAACGAAGCACGCACCGCGCTGCATCAACTGCTGGGTGAACATGGCCTGGACGCCGCGCGCATCCAGCGCATCGTTCTCACGCATGCGCATCAGGATCACTACGGGCTGGCGGCGGAACTGGCGCGCCGCTCCGGGGCGCCGGTTTACGCCCATCGCGGCGACCAGCCGGCTATCCGCCACGATCCCGCCGTGCAACAATTCCTGTCCGGGTTGATCGCGGAGAGCGGTACGCCGCCGGATCTGGCCGCCAAGATGCGGGACATGATGTTTTATCTGACCGGCGTGAGCGAGGCGGTGGAAAATATTCACCCGTTGGAAGAACTGCCCGGCGTGTCCTGCGGCGCGGCGCGCTTCGAGTTTGTGCATCTCCCTGGACACACTCCGGGCAGCGTGGGCTTGTGGGAACCGCGCCTGCGCATCCTCATCGGCGGAGACACGGCCATCGAGAAGATCACGCCGAATCCTTTTTCCGCGCCCGATCCCGCGCAACCGCACGGACGCTTCCGCTCCCTGGCATCCTACTGGGAAACGTTCCACCGCATCCGCCAGATGAACCCCGCCGTGATCCACGCCGGACACCTCGAACCGATCACCGATTTCCCGGCCTACCAAGAGTGGTCGCTCGATTTGCACCGCCGGCGCCAACACGCCGTGCTGGCGGCGATTCGCGGAGGCGCGCAAACTGTCCACGAGATCGCCCTGGCGCTATTTCCCGAAGTCGTTCCGCAAGGCGCCTTCCTGGCGCTGACGGAAGTTTTCTCCCACCTCGATTTGCTGGAAGAAGAAGGCCGCGTCAGCAGCGGTTGGCGCGAGGCTTCGCCGGGGCCGGTGGCGATCTTCCGGGAGAAATGAGCGGCGCACGCCAAGGGACCCTTCGTGTCCTTGGCTTGTGCTTCTTCGTGCCTTCGTGGTGAAAAAGGCGCATTACAATCAGCACATGCGCAAGTGGCTCGCTCCGGTCGTCCCGGCTCTGCTGGCGGTGGCGGTGAATCTGAATTTGCTGGCCAACGGGTTCGTCTACGACGACGGATACATCCTGCAGTACTCGTGGTTTCGCTCCGCGAGTCATATCCCGGACATATTCCAGCACAGCCTTTATGAATCCATGGGCGTGGGCGGCCGCACCGCATTTTACCGCCCGCTTTCCGCGCTGCTGGAGATGGCCTGCTACAACCTGTTCGGCAACCAGGCGTGGGGCTACCATCTGGTCAGCATTCTTCTGCATGCCGGCTGCACCGTGATGGTTTTCCTGATCGCCTCGGAAATCGCGTCCGGCGAGAACCGCGAAACGGAACCATGGCGGGACATGCCCTTCTGGGCGGCGATGCTGTTCGCGGTGCTGCCCATTCATTGCGAAGCGGTGGCCTGGATCTCGGGAAACAACGAACTGGCCATCGGACTCAGCGGCATGTTGTCGTTCTGGTTGTACCTGCGCAATCGAATCGGATGGTCCGTAGCGGCGTTTCTGGCCGCTGTTTTCTTCAAGGAAGTTGCGTCCATGATGGTGATGCTCTTCCTGGCCTGGGAGTTGGTGCGTTACCGGGAAGATCCGCAGCGGCCGGCCACGGCGTTCTTCCGGACCATGCCCTGGTTTTTCGTTCCCGTGGCGCTGTATACCGCGATGCGCTACCAAGCCTTGGGCGGCTTGGGGATGACCCCGGTGGAAGCGGAGATGTTGCCGCGGCGGGAGATGCTGTACTCCTGGTTCTATTTGTTGGGAGATTATCTGCGGGCTTTGATCTATCCCTATCCGTTCAGCATTTACCACGAATTCCAGCCCATCACCCGCGCGACGGATTGGCGCTTTTTCGGCGGCGTGCTGGCCGTGGCCATCTTGCTGAGCGTGGCCGCGATGCTGTGGCGGCGCGGTTCCCGCTTATGGTTCGCGGCGTTCTGGATCGTCGCGCCGCTGGCGCCCATGCTGGTTTTCAATCGCAGCAGCGGCAACGTGTTTGGGGAGCGCTATCTCTACTTGCCCTCCGCGGGATTCTGCTGGCTGGCCGGTGCGCTGATTGTCTGGTGGCAGCGGCGGATGGAGCGTCCCGCCGTGGCGGCGATCGGCGGGTTGCTGCTGGTCGCCCTGGGAGCGCTGGCCACCGCCAGTCACAATCCCGATTATCGGAACGACGTGGTGTTGTGGCAAGGCGCGGTGGCCGCCGAACCGCGGTCGGTGGCGGCTCGCGAGAATCTGGCCGGCGCCTACCTCAGTCACGGACAGGCGCAGCGGGCCTTACCGCTGTATGCGGCCTTGGTGCGCGAAAGGCCGCTGGATTACGATTCCATGCTCAGCTACGGCACGACGCTGGCCTCCACCGGCCGGCTGCCGGAAGCGCGCGCCGGCTTCGAGCGCGCCGCCATGCTGCGTCCCTCCTCGGCCGTGCCTTGGTACAATCTGGGACTCCTCAGCGAAACGGCCGGAGACCCGCGATCGGCGGAACGCTGTTATCGCCGGGCCCTGGAGTTGGATCCCGCTTCCCCATCGGCGCATGAGAATCTGGGCATCCTGCTGGCAGAACAGAAACACCTGGAAGAAGCCGCGGCCCATTTCCGGGCCGCGGGGTCGCTGGTCAACCTGGGCAAGGTTTTGGCCATGGCCGGAAATCCGCGGGAAGCCGAAGCCGCCTATCGCCAGGCGCTGGACAACGATAAGAATGACGCCGAGGCTTGGTACTTACTGGGCACATTACTGAACTCCCAGGGCCGCGGCGCGGAGGCTGCGGAATGTATCGAGAGGATGCGCCGTTTGCTGCCTGATTCTAAGTGGAAACCACCGGTGGCAGGCAAACAAGGGCCACCAAGACCATGAAGCGGTTACATTCCTTGACAAAATAATTATGGGGTTGGGGAAACTTCTGAGCGCCGCCCTCGTCTATATGAGTAGATCCCCGTTAGAGGCGGGCGTGCTCACCCCAACCCCAAACCCAACGCCCGCCTCACTTTTACAAACCTTCACGGAAAATTCAAGTACTTTCTTGCCTGGGCCGTAGGCTTGCTGACCAGAGCTGCTGTGAAACGGCTTGCACGGGGAGGAAGTCTTTAGCAGTGATGGCCTGACGATCGCGCGCTCGGCCCTGTATCAAATAGATACAATGATTGGATGCACAGGTGGTTGGCACCCGCCGCGGTGGTGTTGCTGGCCATCGTGGTCAATCTGAACATTCTCCAGAACGGCTTCGTCTACGACGACGGCTCGCAAATCCTGCAAAATGCCTGGCTGCGCGATGGCTCCATCGGTGCGATGTTCAGCCACAACGTTTGGGGCTTCCTGGGACCGAAGGGTGCCAGCAACTACTACCGTCCGTTGATGCACGTGATTAACCTGGCTTGCTACCGCCTGTTCCAATTCGACCCGCGGGGATACCACTTGCTGAGCTTGCTCTTTCATGCCGGCTGCACGCTGCTGGTCTTGGTAATCGCCCGCCAGATCGGCCTGTCGGAAACCATTGCTTTTTGGGGAGCGTTGCTGTTCAGCGTTCATCCCATCCACACCGAAGCGGTGGCCTGGATCGCCGCCAACGCCGACGTGATGTTTACCTTTCTGGTGATGCTGGCTTTTCTGATGCACCTAAGCGGGAACCGCTGGTGGCCTCCGTTCATCCTGCTGCCGGCCCTGTTGACGAAGGAAACCGCCCTCGTCTTGATCCCGCTGGTAGCCGCCTGGGAACTCGACCGCACGCGGGAACTGCCGTGGCGCCCCAGAGGAAAGGCCATCGCGGTAGTGCTGGCTGCGTACCTGATTCCGCTGGCCATCTATCTCCCGATGCGCATTCATGCCCTGCACGGGATGACCATGGTGCGCAATGCCTTCGTACTTTCGTGGGAGCAACAGTTCTACAGCACGTTTGCGCTGCTCGGAAAATACTTCTGGAAGCTGCTGGACCCGCTGCCTTTCAACATTTTCTACGTTTTCCATGCCACCACCTCGCCAGGCGATCCGCATTTTCTTGGCGGACTAGCGGCCACCCTGGCGATGCTCGGCCTGGGATGGTTGCTGTGGCGGCGCGGATCGCGCTTGTGGCTGGCGGTGTTCCTAATCCTGGCGCCGTTGCTTCCCGTGCTGTGGATCCAGCATCTCGGCGACAACGTCTTCACGGAACGCTATCTGTATCTGCCCTCGGTAGGATTTTGCTGGTTGGTAGCCGCGTTGTTGGAACGGGCTCCGCACAGGATCGCTTACGCGCCGCCGGCGGCCTTACTGGGAGGCTTGCTGGCCAGTTGGTACGCCGCCACGACGATCACCCGCAACTACGAATGGCACGACAACATTGTGCTGTATGAAAAAACGCTGCTCGTCTCTCCCGAGTCCACGCTGATTCGCGGCCACCTGGCGGACGCCTACTTGCTGACCGATGACCCCGAGCGCGCCGTGCCGTTGTTCCAGCGCGTGGTCCGCGACCAGCCGCTGAACGCGGTGTATCGGGAGAAGCTGGGCATCGCGCTAGCCAGAGTGGATCGCTTGGCCAAATGGCGTGCCCCGCCGGATTAGTGGGTAGTGGCTCGACCCACAACCCATTAGTCGGTAGTGGGCTCCTTTGAGAATTGATCGCGTCGTCTTTGATCCCGGAGGGATCGCCGCTTGTAGCCGGTGGTTGAGCGGTTTTTGCGAAACCACCGGTAGGTTGAACGTACGATCCGGACGCCGGTAGGCGTCCCAGCGCTTGTCCCCCTACCGGGGGACAAAATGTCAAACACCCGTTTCCGGTGGTTTCGCAGACTGCGCTCAACCACCGGCTACAAGCGATGACCCCTCCAGGGTCAACAACTCAAGGGAGCCCACTACCGGCTAGTCCCATCGATCGCACAACGTCCCATCATCCGTTATAATCGAAGGAATGACCGCGCCAACACCGCTTGCGTTCTCGACGCAACGCCACGCCGGGCTGGATCGCGAGACGCTGCTGCGGCTCTACCGCAACATTTGTCTTTCCCGCCGTCTCGACGACCGGGAGATCGTGCTCAAGCGGCAGAACAAGATTTTTTTCCAGATCAGCGGCGCCGGCCATGAAGCCATGAGCGCCGCCGCGGGACTCTGCCTGCGCCCCGGACGCGACTGGTTCTATCCCTATTATCGCGATCGCGCCCTGAACTTGATGCTGGGCGTGACTCCTCTGGACATGCTGCTGCAAGGGGTGGGCGCGGCCGACGATCCCGCTTCCGGCGGGCGGCAAATGCCCTCGCATTGGGGCAGCCGGAACCTGAACATTGTTTCCGCTTCCAGTCCCACGGGCACGCAGTGGCTGCAAGCGGTCGGTTGCGCCGAGGCAGGGAAGTACGCGCGCCCCCGGCTTCTCACTGGACAAGGCGACGCGCCCGCGACGCGGGTGCGCGCCGAGCCGGACGAAGTGGTTTATGTTTCCGGCGGCGACGGGCAAACGTCGGAAGGCGAATTTTTCGAAGCGCTCAACGCGGCGTGTCTGCAGCGCCTGCCGGTGATCTTCACGGTGCAAGACAACGGCTTCGCGATTTCCGTTCCCGTGGAGGTGCAAACCGCCGGCGGCAGCATTTCCCGCCTGGTGACGGGCTTCCCGCATCTGCACATCATCGAGATGGACGGCACCGACGTACTGGCCAGCTACGCGGCCTTTCGCGAAGCGGCCGACTATGCGCGCCAGGGCTTGGGCCCGGCGCTGGTGCATGGACACGTCATCCGCCCCTATTCGCATTCGCTGTCCGACGACGAGCGTCTTTATAAGACGGCTGAAGAACGTCAAGGAGAAGCGCAGCGCGATCCGCTCACCCGATTCGCCGCGTATCTGGCGAGCGAAGGCGTGTTTGCGGAAAACGAGCGCGCGGAATTGGAGCGCCAACTGGACGGCGAAGTGCAAGAAGCCACCGACCGCGCCTTGAGCGCGCTGCTACCCGCCGCGGGTTCCGCGACGCTCTACGTTTACTCGCCGGAAGTGGATCCCACCGGCGCAGCCTTTTCCACGCAAGCTCGTTTCCAAGGCCAGCCGTGCACCATGGTGGACTTGATCAACAAATGTCTGCTCGACGAGATGGAGCATGACGAAAGCGTGATTGTCTTCGGCGAAGATGTGGCCGATTGCAGCCGCGACGACAACCTGGACAAAGTCAAAGGCAAGGGCGGCGTCTTCAAAGCCACGCACGGCTTGCAGCGGCGCTTTGGCGCGCGCCGTTGCCACAACACGCCGCTGGCGGAGGCGGCCATTGTCGGACGCGCCGTGGGCATGGCTACGCGCGGTCTCAAGCCGGTGGCGGAAATCCAGTTCTTCGACTACATTTGGCCCGCCTACATGCAAATCCGCAGCGAACTGGCGTTGTTGCGCTGGCGCTCCAACAACACATTTTCCTGTCCGGTGGTGATTCGCGTGCCCATTGGCGGATATTTGTCGGGCGGCGCGATTTACCACAGCCAGTCCGGCGAAGTATTGTTCACGCACATTCCCGGGTTGCGCGTGGTGATGCCCTCCACCGCGCTGGACGCCAACGGATTGCTGCGCACGGCGATCCGCGCGCCGATCCGGTGCTGTTTCTGGAGCACAAGCATCTCTATCGCGCCACCTACAATCGCAGCGCCGACCCCGGCCGCGACTTCATGATTCCCTTTGGCAAAGCCGCGGTGGTGCGGGAAGGCAGCGACGTGACGCTGGTGACCTATGGCGCGCTGGTGCATCGCGCGCAGCAAGCTGCCGCCCGTGCCGAGCGTATGCACGGCGTGCAGACCGAGGTGATTGATCTGCGCAGCTTGAGTCCCTACGATTGGGAAACGATCGCCGCCTCGGTGAAAAAAACGAGTCGTGCGATCGTCGCCTACGAAGACCAGATGAGCTGGGGTTACGGCGCGGAGATCGCCGCGCGGATTGGCTCGGAACTGTTCGATGCGCTGGACGCTCCGGTGCGCCGCGTGGCGGCGCTGGATACGTTTGTCGCCTATCAGCCGCGCATTGAAGACGAGATCTTGCCGCAGACGGCCGATGTGGAACGGGCGATTCTCGATTTGGTGAAATATTAATCGTGTAGCTTGCGACTGGATTCCTCGAATCGACGAAGGAATGGTCGCCACCGTCACCGTGTTGAGATATTCGATTGCGCTATTCTGCGTCAAGACGACTGCCGGACGTTGCTTGTCCGGAGCAGGGAAGCGCACCATCCGGAACCTCTCCACGGATCAATCTTCCCCCAAGGCGTTGAGAGAGTGGTTCAATCTCACGGGGATGCCGGGAAGTGGCGGCCTGCGTCGCGGCTTTCGCAAGCCGGTCGGCAGGCAGGTAGCGGCTCAGTTTGAAGTAAACGTGTTGTCAGAACCGTCCGCGGTAACGGATGGGTCACGAGGTACCCACCTGCTACCGCAGGCGGTACTGACAACAAATACTGCCTTACGATCAAACTGAGCCACTCGGTAGCGGCTCATCTCGAATTTGCCGGGCACCCAGACTTGTTTCAAGCGTTTGTCACGCTGAGCACATTGCCATCAGGGTCCTTAAACCAAGCCACGCGCACGCTTCCCCCAGGCGCGCTCCAGATGCCGAGTTCGTCCTGACTCATGCCTTGATGAATATTGAAAGTCACGCCGTTTTCGCGCAGGGCTTTCACGACCGCCGTCACATCCAGCACGTTGAAGCCGAGGATGGTGTGCTCATGGGGGGTGAAATCGGCCACGATAGAGACGCGTAACGTGACTCCGCCAATGTTGAAAACCGCGGCGAAGCTGTCCTCGTAGGCCATGGTCAGCCCCAGCGTGTCGCGATAGAACGCAGTGGCGCGTGCGCGGTCTCTGGTGCAAATGATGATCGCCGGCTTGGCAGCCTCCAGAATCCCCATGTGTTCCTTCCTCTTGTTGAGTCGTCTTACTGAGATAGGGTCCTCGCCCCGGTAAGCGCCAGGCGCACCTCGCGGCCGTCGCTGACAGCGTTGGCGGAAACGCCGTAGAAGGTCAGGGCCGGCGTTCCCAACGGTGCTTCCACATAACCCAGCAGAATGCGCTGGCCGTCAGCGTCAAAGGCCATGCCAAAGGTTTCGTAGGGCGGCCCGACCGCCGTCCGGATCGCCGGGACGACCGTCACCGAAGGCGGACACTGGGCGAATCCGGTTTCGCGCAAGGAAAACAGAACCAGAGCATCTGCTACCAGACACGAGCCCCTGCGGGTGACCATATCCGACATCCCCTTCTTGGCGCTAATTTCGGCATATTACCAGATGGCCAATGCCGGTCCAAGCGTTTTTTGGGATTGCGTAGGTGTTGCCACGCGACCTGAATAGCGCTAACATTGCCACATGGATCGCAGACACTTTCTGGGCCTTTCCGCCGGCACAGCGATTGCTTTGGTCACCTCCAAGGCCGCTGCCGCTACATCCGCTACCGTGCTTTACGGGGACCGCTCGGTCAAGCTCGACAAGCTTCGTCCCAACGCTCCGGGCAATGATTTGTGGGTGCGCGCCGCCGATCTGCCGCGCATCAACGACTTCACAGTGAAGCCGCAAGGCGCGTGCCGCGAAGATGTGTGCATTCCCATTCGCAAGGAGTTGAAGAGCGGTGAGTGGTTCAATCTCACGGGGTTCGCGCGCCGCGCCGGGGAAGCCGTGGTCTCCGACACCGACGTGTGGAGCTTGGGAGAAATTCCGGCGATGGGCGGCCGTTACCTCAGTTCGCGAATGGCTCCGGACTTTGCGGTGCCGGATCGCCAGGGCAAGATCGTGCATCTTGCCGATTTTCGCGGGAAGAAGGTGTTGGTCATCACCTGGGCCTCGTGGTGAGGGTGCCGTTTCGATCTGCCAGGATGGCAGAAACTGTATACGGAGTTGAAGGACCAGAATTTCGAGATCATCGCGGCCGCCCAAGACACCGGCGGTGAAGCCGCCGCCGGCAAGTGGTACGACCAGGCTAAAGCCACCTACACGACGCTGGTGGACGTGAAACACTCGGTCAGCTCCGCCTATCAATTCATCAACGTGCCGATGGGCATTTGGGTGGACGAGCGCGGACGCGTGGTGCGCCCGGCGGAACCTGCTTGGACCACCAATCAATCCATGAAATTTGGAGCCAAGAGCATCAGCACGGAAGGCGTAACCTACGTGGCGGGCCTACGCGACTGGGTGAAGAACGGCGAGCACAGCTCTTACGCGCTGTCCGACGAAGAGTTTGCCCGTCGCGTGAAGCCGCGCTCCGCCGCCGAGATGGAAGCCGACGCCAGTTTCAAGCTGGCGGTTTGGTTCTATGAAAACGGCTCCAAGGAACTGGCCGCCAAACACTGGCATCGCGCCCAGCAACTTAATCCCGACGACTGGAACTACGCCCGCCAGGAATGGAGCTTCACGCCGACGGAAGCCTCCAAGAATTGGCTGGAGAAGTTTCAGAAACTCGAGCAGCCGTATTATCCCAAGCTGGAGATGCCGGCGGCCGCTTCGAAAGGGCCGGACCCTAAGAACCCGCAGCCGTAAGCTCGTGCGGCTTCGTAACGCAGGCCTCCGGCCTGTTCTTCGCAATGCGTCAAAAAAGAACAGGCCAGAGGCCTGCGCTACAAGACCCGACGCTAAGAAGCCTTAGCCTGCACCGCCGCCAGTTTCGCGTCCATGGTGATCGTGGCGTTCAAGACGCGCGATACCGGACAGCCTTTCTTGGCGCCGGTGGCGATCTCCACGAACTTGGCCTCGTCCGCGCCGGGGACCTCGCCGGTCACGGCGAGGTGAATGGCCGTGATGGTCATTCCGGCGTCGGTTTTTTCCATCGTCAGCGTGGCGACGGTGTCCAGGTTGTTGGCGGTGAGTCCCGCCTTGCCCAGCTCGGCCGACAGCGCCATGGTGAAGCATCCGGCGTGCGCCGCGGCAATCAGTTCCTCGGGATTGGTACCAACCCCGTCTTCAAAACGCGTGCTGAAGGAATATTGTGTTTTGCTCAGGACACCGCTCTGACTCGAGACCGTGCCTTTGCCGTCCTTGAGACCACCTGCCCAGTGTGCGGAAGCTGTTCTTTTCATACTATCTATTGTACATGGAGAAGGTAGTCCATGCCTCTCACAGGGGATGGGGGGTGCCCGACATTAAAGTGTGGTCCCGAGCTCGGCCAGGGAATCCGACGAAGTCCGAGCGTACCTCCTGCGCTGGGCGATTCAGCCTGCGCATCAGGCGACAGAGGAGTGCGCGCACCCCGTCTCTGTCGCCAGCTTTGCAAGCTCAGATTTCGTTGCCGTTTAACCCCAGGCTCGGCTGGAAAAACGCCTCGCCTGGGGCTAAGGCTCTTGCGCCTGCCTTCGCAGGCTTGGCGCACGTTTCCTGGGAAATGACCTGTGTCCTCCACTCTAGTGTCGCGCACCCGGGATGGGATGCTCAATGGGAGGTGTTATCATTTCCACGGTTTATGTCGCCGGCGTTCGTGGGCTTGCTGCTTTCCTGGCCTGAACTTCGTGCCTCCGTGGTGAAGAAAAGCCGCTACACTGGATTCCATAGTGAACAAGCGACTCACATTGTTATTCCGCCAATTACTGTACAACCTGCGCGGCGGATTCCTGGTCCGGCCGCTGGCCATCGCGCTGCCGCTGGGTTGCGCCGGCGTGCTGCTGTCGTGGATGGAGGCGGAGTTCCCGGAGTTCAGCAATTGGGTACCGGCCATGCTGTTTCCCTCGCACGCCGACCCGCAGGTGGCGCAAGTGATCCTGGCGGGAATCGCCGCCTCCATCATGACGGTGGTTTCCATCGTCTTCGCGATTCTGCTGATGACCCTGACCCTGGCGTCGATGCAGTTTTCGCCGCGGATCATCGTCAGCTTTACCAGGGACCGCGTCACGCAATGGACGCTGGGTATTTTTCTGGGGACTTTCTTGTATTGCATGGGGGCGCTTCCCGCAGCCCGCTCCCAGCCCCACCCGTTTGCGCCCGTGGGTACGGTGCTGGGTGCGATGCTGTTGGCGATTGCCTGCGTCGGATGGCTGCTGTTTTTCATCCACCATGTTTCGCACGCCATTAGCGTGAACCATATCGTGGATCGCATCGCCTCTGAAACGGAAGTTGTGATGGACGGCTTGATGCCGCAACCGCGCCGGCTCACCCGCCTGATCGAAACGGAGATCCATCCGTCCGGCCCCGAGACGGCGGTGCTGAGCAGGACTTCGGGCTACATCCGTTTCATCGAGACCAAGCGCCTGGTGGCCTTGGCTAAGTCTTACCACGTGAAGGTGCGCGTACTGCGCCGCGTCGGCCAGTTCGTACCGCAGGGCGCGCCGCTTCTGATGGTCTCGAAGGGCGACCGGATTTCCGCGGAGGTTGCCGGCGATCTTTGCCACGCCTTCGATCTAGGACCCGCGCGGACGTTGCAACAGGACGTGGAATTCGGCATATTGCAGATTGTGGACATCGCCCTCAAAGCGATTTCGCCCGCCGTCAACGATCCCACCACGGCGCTTACCTGCGTGGATCAGTTGAGCCGGTTGCTGATCCGATTCGCGGCGCGGCAACCACCCGACGCGCTGTTATACGATCCCCCCGGCGTGTTTCGCGTAGGTGTCTCCTGGATTGATTTCGACCGCTTGCTGGACAGCGCCTTCGAGCAGATCCGCATGTACTCGAAAGGCGACGTCGCGGTGAGCCTGCGTTTGCTGCGCGCGATGACGGACATTGCCGCCTCTAGCGGCGATTTGGTTTATCGCACCACGCTGCTCAATCGCGGCCGCAGGGTGGTGGCGGGATGCGCCGGCAAACTGGCGGAAGACGAGGTCCGCCCTTTGCGGGTTCGCTTGACCGCATTGGAGGAGTTGGTGGGCGAGTGACGGTCGGCAGCGCCGTGTTTCCGAACAAGCCAATCGAGCGAACCGATCGCGCACCGTGTCCCCGCTATGTGTGGCTGTCGTTATTCAAGTATCCCGTCGAAGGGTGCAGGGCACGGGATTCGTCGCTCCAGAGCCAAGAGAACTTGTCAGGAGCGGGTTTGGGACAAGGGTAGTGGGGTCCTTTGGCTGCTGACCCCAGGAGGGGTCACCGCTTGTAGCCGTGGTGGAGCGTAGTTTGCGACACCACCGGATATGGCCGATTAAGGGGAACCCCGGCAGGGGTTCCAGCGTGCCGGCACCCCTGCCAGGCATCCTTGCCGGCCTCCCGTTTTTTAGCCCTCTGGGCGGTAGCGCGTCAGTCTGAAAAGCGTGCGGCTCCGCCGCTCCTTCGTGCGGAAAGGCTGTGCCTTTCCGGACCCGCTCTCATTTGGCAAGGCTGCGCCTTGCCCGCACGGCGCAGCCGTGCGAAGCACTAACGGACTTTTCGGAAAGGCGGAGCCTTTCCAGGCCGGGCAGCGAGCGGCGCGCTTTGGCGTCCGTGAAGCGGACGCCCTGACAGTAGCCCAGCACTTCAGTGCTGGGAAAATGGCCGTTTCCGATGAAGTCCGTGCAACGGACGGCTGAGGTCTTTACGGAGCCAAGCTCAAAAATATAGAAACCTCAGTCGTCCGTTGCACGGACTCGCTTCCTGCTTGGTTCCGTCCCCAGCACTAAAGGGCTGGGCTACTGTCAGGGCGTCCGTTTCACGGGCGCCTGGCTGGCAAGGTGACTGAAAATGTAGAAACTCCAGGGAAAGGCGGAGCCTTTCCCTGCGAGCAAAGCTCGCAGCAAGCCAGCGAAGCGGGCGACAGGCGCGCGACATCTGCGCGACGGCCTTTCGCCCGCTCTGCGGGTTCTTTTTCCCCTCACAGGGATTCCCAGGGTTCCGCATAATACGCTCCACCCTGGGCCACACTCTCCCGCCCGCTTCGCGGGCTGAAAATGTAGAAACTCCAGGGAAAGGCAGAGCCTTTCCGCACGAAGGAGCGGCAGAGCCGCAGTCGAAGCGTCATGTTCAAATTGACCCGCGCAAGCTGGGCGGCTTTTTTTTGCGGCGTGTTCCGCCATGGCCGGCCGGAGGCCTGTCCTACTTAGAACGTCAAGCGCAGGGCCAGTTGTAATTGCCGTGGATTGGCTGCGGCGGTGTATTGGCCGAACAGTCCGTTGGTCTGGACGCCGGCCGTACTGAAAGTCGCCGCGGTGTTGACGGATGTGAATTGGGTATGGTTCAGGGCGTTGTACGCCTCCACCCGGAATTGGGCCCGCCAACGCTCGGTGAAAAGGATGTTCTTGAACAGCGAGATATCAAAGTTGTTGATGCCCGCTCCGCGGAACACGTCCTTGTTGGCGTTGCCCCAGCAACTGAATGGCGGATTCGCAACCTCGCAGGCCTGGTAAGGCGGAGGAGCGAAGGCGGCGGGATTGAAAGCGTACCCGGGAGCGACACCTGAGTTGGAATTCCCGACGACCAGGACGCGGCCCGAGTCGGTAGACGTGCCGACTACATCTTGGGTTGGCGAATAACCGTAGCTGACGCCGGCGGGCGCTCCGCTCTGCACCGTGTAAATGCCGGAGATTTGCCAATTGTCGAAGACCTGTTTCACCAGCTTGTTGTGGACCAGGCTGCTGGCGCGCGGCAGATCGTAGGTCGCATAAATCCGGAGAATGTGCGTGCGATCGTAACCCGCTTCACCGTAGTTCCAAGCCTTGGGGTTGATCAGCGAGCTGATCTGCGTGGTGCCGGAGGAAGTTTCGGTGTCGCCATAGTCCATGGCCTTCGAGTAAGTCCAGATTACGCCATAAGTCAAGTTGTTCCTGTAACGCCGGCGTAGTTGGGCCTGCAGCGAGTGGTAACTGGAATTACCGCCGTAGAAGTAGTTGGTAATGTTGCCCCAGCCCAGGTAGGGACGCAGAAACTGCGATGGCAGCACCTTGTTGCCATTGGTGGAATCGAGGCTGCTCGGCTGCCAATCCGTGCCCAGCGGTTCGCTGTTCAGGTTGACCGCTTCCACCAGGTGACGGCCGAGAGAGCCGACGTAAGCCACATCCAACAGGGTGCCCCATCCCAGCTCCTGCTGGAATCCGGCGCTGTAGCTGTAAGTCTGCTGAATCGGCCGCGCGGGATTAAAGCCGGTGACCGCGCTCGGAAAGTTATAACCCTGAGCCTGCGGGAGGTTGGTCAGATAGGAATAATAAATGACCGGGTTGTACTGCAACGGCGGAGTGCTGAACTCGTAGCCGTATCCGTAGTTATCGACTTCATGGAAGTCGTAAAAGATGCCGCCGCCCATGCGGATGACGGTTTTGCCCTTCCCGAACGGATCCCAGGCAAAGCCAAGATGCGGAGCGGTCTTGATTCCACTGCCGTTGCGCATGCCTTGCGGGTAGGAGGGGTCGTCAGGCGGTTGACAATGCCGTTGAGGAAGTTGGGCGATTCGGGCGCGATGGCGCCGATGGTCAGGGCCGGAAGAATGGCTCCGGTGTAGGGATCGTGTGCCCATGCGTTTCCCATTGACCAGCGTCGGCTGAATCAGTTGGACGGCTTGCTGCGGATTCCAGGCGCTGGTAACCCAAGCCGCCTCCTGGTTGTGATCGGCGTGCCACGGCGTTCCCCAACCCCAACGCAGGCCGTAATCGATGGTCAGTTTGCGCGAGACCTTCCAGGTATCCTGCGCGTACCACTCCACCGTCGTATTCAGCTCATACATGGCGAAACGGTTGGACGTTTCCGTGTATTGGTCCAGGACTCCCAGCAAAGCATTGCTATAGGCGTAACCCGTGTCCAGGGGATTGTTGCTGTCCTGGCTGTAGTTCATGTGGCCGGCGAAATCGGCGGCGTTCTTGCCCTTCATGGCCAGCCAGTGTTCGGGAGCAACCCCGAACTTGAAGGAGTGGCTGCCCCGAATCTTGGTCAGACTCCCGGTCCAGGTGAAGGTGTTCTCAACGCCTTGCAGGGGGAAGCGCGACGCGTAACGGGGGTTGGCGGAATCGCTGACGCCGAACGTGGCGGCGGGCACCAGATTGTACGGGTTGACGGAAGGATAAAGCTGCGGAATGGTGAAGCCCACCGTGGAGCGTCCCTTGGCGGTTAGATCGGCCTGGGTCAATGGCGGCCCCGCTTCGCTGAACTGCGAAAAGCCCATCTGGCCCTGGAAGACCAGGGTCGGACTGAAGATATGGGTCAGCGAGATGACGCCGGACGGAGTGATGGCGGTGTAGTGTTGCGGCAGCCAGCCCCAACTGGTGTTGCCCGCCGAAACCGCGTTGCCCTGCTGGTCTTCGTACCAGTAATTGAAACGCGCGTAAAATTGGCGTCTTGTCGGTGAAGTTATAATCCAGGCGGGCGCTATTCAGCCACTTCGGAACGTTGAGGCTCTCCTGAAAAATGTAGTTATAAGCGCCCTTGGAAACCGCCAGGTCCGCCGCCGAAGTATAGTTCGGCAGGGGCAGCAGGTTGAGATAGTTCTGCATCGACGGAATGAATGCGGCTGGCGGGAATCATGTCGCCGGGAAAAGCCAATCCCGTGGTGGGATCCTTGACGGTAACCGGCGCTGCCACCGGCGGCGATGGGCTTGGCATTGGCGCCCGATCGCCGTAAAGTTGCCCTGGCGCTCCAGGGCCGTCGGCACGGTCACGGTCACTAAACCTTTGGGCCGCAGCTTCCTGAATATTCTCCGCCTGAAATGAAGAAGAACATCTTCCTTGCCTGGTCGAGGGGAGTTTGGGAATGCGCAGCGGACCGCCGAGAGTTGGCGCCCGCGTAGGAAACGCGGACGGGAGTTTGGGCGATGCCGGATCTGTTGTTGAAGAAATTATTGGCGTTGAAGGCTTCGTTGCGGTCGTAGTAATAGAGCGCGCCGTGGTACTGGTCGCGTTCCGCTCTTACTGACGGCCGATGATCGTAGCTCCGTTGTTGCGGCCGTACTCGGCAGTGAAATTGGACAGCTTCACCTCGACCGTTTGGGTGTTGTCCAGGCTGATGGTGGTGTTGTCGTTGCCCTGGTTGGTGTTGTTGGTGGGCAGGCCATCGACCGTGATGTTGTTGGCGGTAGTGCGTCCGCCGTTCACGTTGAAGGTATTGTTGCCGCTGAAAGTCTGCACCTGCGCGCCTTGAGTTGATGACCACGCCCGGCTGAAGTTCGGCGAAAGTGGTGAAGTCGCGGTTGATGACCGTAAGGTTCTCGATTTCCTGGCTGGTGACGATCCCCGAACGTTCGCTGGTGGCGGTCTGCACCGTGGTACCGTCGGCGGTCACTTCGATGGTCTCGGTCATCGACCCGACAGACAGCGCCAGCGTTCCGACCGCGATCTTTTCGCCGGGAGTCAATTCAAGGTGAGTTTTTTCGAATTTCTTGAACCCGGGTTGTTCGGCGGTGACGGAATAGAATCCGGGCTTGACGGCGGTGAACCCAAAATTCCCCTCTTCGTTCGTCGTCGACGTCAGCGTGGCCGCGAGTTGCATCGGAGACCAGCTTGACCGTTGCGCCCACCATCGCCGCGCCCAGCGAATCGGTTACCGATCCGGAGATCGACGCGGTCACATCCTGCGCCGGCGCGGCAGCCGGCAAGAGGCAAAGAAGGCCCATAACGCCATAACGAAACGCGGCCACCCTTCCACGGCTAGCGATGATCCTCACCTGAGACAACCCCAAAGACATAAGCGAACCCCCTCCTGGATTTAGATACGCTATGCCGGAGGGGGGAGCGTTGTCAAGAGAAAAGTTATCGCTAAAGTAAACAACTGCATCGTTAACTCTGGCCGGACTATTTCTGGCCCTTCGGCGCCGGGCGCTTCTTCTGGGCGCGCTGCTGGCGAATCTCCTGGAGGCGCTGCTGGCGATGCTGATTGCGCTCCACTCGCTCGCCTTGGATCTCCTGGCGTTCCGCTTGCCAGCGCTGGCGCGTGGCGGCCGCGAACTTCGGATACAGCCCCTGGCGCATCGCTCCGGTGCGATGCAGCAGATGCGCGGTTTGTCCTTGGCGCAAATCCATCCGCTGGCCGGTCTTGGAGTTGGTGAAATGCACCTGTCCTTCGTGAACGTGGACCTGCGTGGCTTCGTCGCTGGTCTGCATTTCAAACTGTGTGCCCAGCACCCCGCAAACCGCCGTGGCCGTGTGGATTTCAAAGGACGCCGGCGGCGCGCCCGCCATCGCGCCGACCACCGTGGCGCGCACGTATCCGTACTTCAACTCCAGCACCGTCTGGCTGGTCTCTTTGTCGTGACTGACCACGCGCATGTCGGCGCTCGAGGTCAGCGTCAAGATGGATCCATCGTTGAGAACGGCGCGCAGCCGGCCGTCCGGGCCGGTTTTGAGGATGTCGTTCAGTTTCAAGCCTTCATCAACGGCCGCCTCGGAGGTCTTGGTTCCGCTGGTGACGCTGGCCGGCTGTACCTCGCGCGTTACTTTCCCGGCTTTCTGGGCGATGCAGGGCAGGGAAGCCGCAAACAGAAGAAGCGTGAGGATCAACGTGCGCATGGGTCTATACGAAAGTACTAGCGAACTTTCTCGGTCAGGCAAGTCTCCGACATGTGATCGTGCCAGGTGAGCTTTTCGTCGTCTACCGCGGCCCAGAAAAATCCGAGCAGCAGCGACGCCATGCTCGCCGCGGACGCCCACACCCGCAGGCGGCGTTGCCGCAAAGACGCCGGACGGCCGTCGAAATTCACCAGCCGCAGTCCGGTCCAACTCATGCCCGGGGTCTGCCTGGCATAAGTCAAGAAGAGGTGCAGATAGAGCAGCGGTAGGATTGCCATCACTATCGCGAAGGGCGCCAGCGCGGAGCGCGGCGCCGCGCCGAAGGCAATCCGCCCGCCGGCATAGTAAAAGGCCAGGAACAGGAGTGCGCCGCCGGCGGCCACGATCAGGCCGTCCAGCAATGCCGAAAGGGCTCGGGCGCGCAGCGGAGCCACTGGGAATTCCAGCAACGTTGTCTGCTCGGCATAAGGATGCGGGAACGGAATCCTGTGTTGCAGGGCGGGAGGAAGCGCAGAACGCGCCGCCGCGGCTGGCGGCGGAGGCCCCCAAGTGGCAACGGGCGCCGGACGCGGTGGCGCCATCCAGGCGTGGTTCGCCTCCCGATTCGCTGGCGGCACTGGTATCTCCGGACGCACGGGTGTTTCTGTGGACAGCTCAGCCGGCGCGGAGCCGGCGTCATCCGGCATACGCGTCTTGGATTCGCCGGCAGGTTGTGGGAACCGGATCACTTTGCCGGGCGTCACACTAGGCGAGTGTTCAGCGCTTTGCAACGCGGCATTCGGCGATAGATCCGTGGGACGCTCGCAGAGTTCGGCGCCCGCCGCATCAAATGGCAACGATCCTTGGAAGTTCTTGCGTTCCCGAAATCGGCCCACGCGCTGGCGGACTTCTCCGCGCCAGAGTGGCAGCGCCGGTGCGGCCGTGGTGTGCCCCGCCGGCGGCATCCAGGCGCAGTCCGCCGCCCGATTCGCGGCGGTCAGCACAGACTCGAGCGGCGGCGGGACCGCTGCCGGAACCACCGGAAACTCCAGGGGATTTTCAGCCGTGGCGGGCGACGCGGTTCGGCGCAAACTATCGGAAGCTCCCAATCGCGCGGGACCGGCGCCATCCAGGCGTAATCCGCCTCCCGATTCGCGGGCGGGAACATGATGATGGAATCGAATGCCGCATTTTTCGCAGCGGTGCTCGCTCCAATCGTTGGGATACCCGCACTCCGGACAGTGGTTCAAGGACGCTCCGATTTCCGGCAACTTATGATGGCCTCCCGCCTGGCCGGCATGCGTTGTCAGTACCGCCTGCGGTAGCAGGTGGGTCCACCGGGTGACCCATCCGCTACCGCGGACGGTTCTGACAACATGCTTTCTGCAAACTGAGACATTACCCGGTTTGCCGGCATCACGACTCTATCCCGCGTTCCGTGTTAACGTGACTAAGAATGCACTTTTCCCGCTTTCTGTTGTTTAACATAGCTGTTGCGCTTTGTCATCTTCTTTGCGGCCTCTCCGGAGGCCGGGTACAGGCGCAGTCAACAGGGCTGCCATCGCGCGCCGCCTTTGATTCGCCGGCGGCCAACGGATTGGCGCTCGTAATCGAGCCGCCAACCGCGGGACCGGAGAGCAATCTCGCCGATACCATGGGTCCGGCGGTTTGCATGTTACCGGGAGATCCCTTATTACCCGTGGGTCCGCGACTCGACCCATCCGGCCAGGCCGTTTCCGCGCTGCAAACCACGCCGTTGCCCGGGACCGGCGAACTGGCGCGCTTCAGCGCCGATCATCAAACCAAGGACGGCAGCATCACCCACTTGCGCGGCAACGTGGAAATCCTCTATCGCCAAATCACTTTCACGGCCGACGAGGTGGACTACAGCGACGAAACGCAAATCGCCGACGCCCGTGGCCGCGTGCACTTTGTGGACAAGGCCCGCGACGAAAACATCTACGCCGAAACAGCTCGCTACAACGTGGCCAACGATACCGGCACCTTCACGAAAGTCACCGGCACTTACGGCGTGCACATCACGCCGGGGGGCAGCAAGAACGTTTATCTCACCACTACGAATCCGTTCTACTTTGTGTCGCCGCTGGTGGATCGCACCGGACCCAACGCTTACTTGATCCACAAAGGGTGGGTCACTACCTGCAAAGTGCCCGGCGAGTTCTGGAGATTTTACGGAGACAGCACTTTGGTGCGGCCGGAGCAGTATTTCGTGGCCCGCGGCGGTTGGATGCGCTTCAAGGGCGTCCCGATCTTTTACGTGCCCTACTTCCGCCACACCTTGCAGCGGAATCCACGGATGTCGGGATTTCTGAGTCCGCACTTCGGCACGTCCACGATCAAGGGTGTTTTTTTGGGTGAAGATTACTACTGGGCCATCAACCGCAGCATGGATTTACTGGTCGGCGCGGAGTTGTACACGGCGCGCGGATGGGAGCAGAACGGCGTGTTCCGCTGGCGCGGCGAAGGCGACAATCATCTCTCGGCGTTTTACACCGGCGTGGTGGATCACGGCCTGGTGGTGAACGGCATCCGCCAGCCCAGCGAGGGCGGACGCACCATCACCGTGCAGGGAGCCATGGACTTACCGGACGGTTTCCGCGCGGTGGCGAACATCAATTATCTTTCTTCCTACCTTTACCGCATCGCTTTTACGCAGTCCTACAACGAGGCCATCGGCACGGAAGTCCACACTCAGGCCTTCGTCACCAAGCATTTCGGCGACTACGATTTCCACGCGGCTATCTTTCGCTATCAGGATTTCCAGAGTACCACGCCGGACGATTCCATCCAGATCCGCTCGCTGCCCAGCATCCAGTTTTCGGGGCACGATCGCCCGCTGTTTTCGGATCTGCCCATCTATTTCAGCTTTGACAGCGCCGCCGACTTTTTGAACCGCTCGCAGCCGGGTCTTTCCACGCCGGCTTTTGTGAGCCGCTTCGACGCTTTTCCGCGCGCCACCACGCCGTTCCACTGGGGCCATTGGGATTTCGTGGCTTCCTTCGGCGTGCGGGCCACGGCCTATACGGCCAGTGTCGAGTCCACCGCGGCGGGCCAGCACGTCGTCGGCACCGATCGCGTGCGCACAGCCGGAGAAGTGGACCTGGATATCCGTCCGCCGGCGCTCGAAAAAATCTTTCGCTCGCCCATCAAGGCGCTGGGCGATCACTGGAAACACACCATCGAACCGAAAATCACCTTCCAATATGTGGAAGGCATCGAGAGCCCCGCCAGCATCCTGCTGTTCGACGATCGCGATATCATGGTGGACACGCAGGCGGTGACCGCGAGTGTCACCCAGCGACTTTTTTCCAAGCGCGACAAAGACGGTGTGGTGAAGGATCTGGCTAGCTGGGAAATCGGCGAGCGCTACTATCTGGACCCCACCTTTGGCGGCGCTCTCGTTCCGGGCCAGCGCAATGTTTTCAGCTCCACCGTCGATTACTCGCCGTTCGCCTTCGCGGATACGGCCCGCCGTTTCGCGCCGGTTTTTTCCGACTTCCGGCTGAGCCTCTCGCACCGCTTCGATCTGAACAGCTACCTTCAATATGATCCTTTGCTGCACCGCTTGACCGCCGGCAGTGTGGGCGGCTCGGTGCGTCACGGTAAGATTTTCGCCTATGGCGGCCACGATTTTTCGAGCGGCGACATTCTGTTGGAACCGCACGAGAATTTGGTTCACACCACCGTGGGATACGGGAGTTCGTCGGGCCTGGGTCCCAACGTGGTGTGGAGCGCGGTACCCGACTTGCGCAACGGCTTCATTCAATACCAAGCGGTGCAGGCTGTCTACAACACGGATTGCTGCGGCTTTATCGCGGAGTGGCGCCGCTACTCGTTGGGAGCCGCGCGTAACGAGAATACCTGGCGCGCCGAGATCAACTTCGCCAACGTGGGGTCGGTGGGCAACATTAAGAAGAAAGAGCGCATGTTCTAGCCACGTTGATGCAGTAAATGGTACGTCACAGCCTCTCCTCCTTGTACTTTTTTTGGGGAGAAGCCAACGCAACGGGCTACAATCAGCTTTAGGGACGGTAATGCGGCCGATTCTTCTGATCGAGGACGAACAGGCCCAGCGGGAGCTGGTACGCCACGTGCTGGAACCTCGCGGTTTCGAGGTAACCGAAGCGGAAAATGGCGTGCAGGGCATCGCCCTCCTGGAAAGGAGGGAGTACGCCGTCATCATCCTCGATCTACGGATGCCGGGAGGCAGTGGGGAGTTCGTGATCCAATGGATCTTGGCCAACCGAATTCACTTGCGCAGCCGGGTTCTCATCTGCACCGGAGATTTGCTTTCGCCCGGCCTGGAGGCGTTCCTGAACAAGGTGCAGCTTCCGATGCTTCCGAAGCCCTACTTATTGGGCCAGTTGATCGAAGCGGTCGAGGGCATCGCGCAAGGGTTCGGAAATCTCGAACCGTCGGCCAGCGATCCACGAATCACAGTCGCGCGTTAGGCCTGGCAGGCCCGGAATGCCTGCCCCACTTTGCTATGGCTTGGTTTTTTCCTTATTGAACAGCGTAATGACACGCCGGATGTAGGCGTCGGTTTCGCGATAGGGAGGCAGTCCCCGGTAAGATTGCACCTTGCCGGGACCGGCATTGTAAGCCGCCAAAGCCAGCGTCAAATCGTGTCCGTAGCGATCCAGGAGCTGGCGAATGTACACGGTCCCAGCTTCCACGTTGCTTCCCGGATCAAACACGTTTTCCAGGCCCAGCACCCGCGCCGTTCCCGGCATGATCTGCATGAGGCCGGCGGCGCCCTTGGGGGAGACCGCGCCAGCTTTTCCGGCCGATTCCGCGGCGATCATGCTGCGGATCAGAGCGGGGTCCAGACCATGGCGGGAGCTGGATACACGGATCAGGTCGTCGAGAGTAACATGCCCGGGAGTGGCGACCGGCTTGGGCTCGGGTGTGGCATTGTCATTGGCGGGAGCTGGTGGGTCTGGTGGGTCCGGCGCGAAACCGGCGATGTCGCTGGCCGCCAGATCCGCGGCACCGCCGCCGGGCCAGTAGAGGTGGACGGTGTCGCCTTCCGTCTCGTGGCGATCTACGGTAAGGGAAAAGCCGTTCTTGAGCAACACCGACTCGGCACACCCCGGCAAGGCCAGGAAGGCCAGAAGTATCCCGAGGCGGCAAGGGGTGCGCATTGCTCCTATATTGTAAGACGAAACGGAAGGGCGTAGCGTTCGGCGGTCTTTTTTCACCACGAAGGCACGAAGAAAGACACAGCCGAGGACACGAAGAAATTCTCTTCGTGTTCTTGGTCTTGCTTTTCTTCGTGCCTTCGTGGTGAAAAAAAGGCACTACTTGCTCCGCAACACAAACGCCCAAATCGCATCGCCCGCCGCCACCACAACGTACTGCTCGCCATCCAATTCATAGCTAATTGGCCCATTGCTCACGGAGTTCCCCAGGCCGGCGTGCCAGAGCGGCTGGCCAGTGGTGGCATCAAGGGCCACGAAGTTGTCGGAACCGTCGCCGGCAAACAGCAGGTTCCCGGCGGTGCTCATCAGCCCCGAGCGGCTGCCGGACTCCCAGTGGTGGTTCCAGCGGATTTTGCCGCTGCGGTAGTCAATCGCTTCCACCATGGTTTCCAGTGTCGCGCCGCCGAGATCGATTCCGCCCCATCCTTGCGGGTTGGTATCGGGATCGTAGACGTAGTAGACACTGTAGGCGCGCGCCGCGTTGACGTAGAAGAGTCCGGTTTGCGGGCTAAAACTGGGCGGCGGCCAATTTGTGGCGCCGCCCTGATTCGGCGATACCAGCGCGCCGTCCAGTTGCGGCATCTTGGCCGGATCGGGGATGGGCGAACCGTTCTTATCCACCCCTTTCGACCAGTTCACTTTGACGTAGGGCATGGAAAGAAGATTCTTTCCGTTAGTCCGGTCCAGCACGAAAAAATATCCGTTGCGCGCCGCCAGCGCCAGCAGCTTGCGCGGCTGGCCGCCCATCTCGCCGTCGAACAAGACGGGTACCTGGGTGGCATCCCAATCGTGAGTGTCGTGCGGAGAGGCCTGGAAATACCACCCCATTTTCCCACTGTCGGGATTGAGCGCCACGATGCTGGCGGTGAAGAGATTGGCGCCTTGGCGATTCTGGTGCGCGATTACCGGCTGTGGGTTGCCGGTAGTCACGTAAAGCAAGTTCAGTTCCGGATCATAGGTGGGCGGCTGCCAGGTCATGCCGCCGCCATGCTTCATGGCTTCCTCGTTGGGCCAGCTTTCTGAACCGGGATCGCCCATTTTTTGCGGCACTGCGTACCAACGCCACTGCAACGCGCCGGTTTCCAGGTCGTAGGAACTGAGATAGCCGGGACGGTCCAGATCGTCGCCGCTGACGCCGGAGATGAGGTGATTCTTTACCACCACCGGCGCCAGGGAGCCGTAGTAAAACTGGTCGAGATCGCAAATCGGCTTGTGCCAGCGCTCCTTGCCGTCCTTGATGTTCAGAGAAACCAGGTTGCAATCCGGCGTCTCGAAGTACAGCCAATCGCCGTAAACGGCCACGCCGCGGTTGCCGATATGCGTGCCGCCCTTGGATTGCCACACGAAGTGCCACAACTCGTGACCATTACGCGCGTCCACGGCCCAGGCGTGATCGGGCGCCGAAAAATAGAGGATGCCGTTGATCTGCAAGGGAGTGGCTTTGATGCTGCCCACGCCGCCCCCGGCACGGAACATCCACGCCAGCGTCATGGTATGGACGTTCGAGGAATTGATTTTTGTGAGAGTACTGAAGCGCCGTCCCGAGTAGTCGCCGTGATAGGTGGGCCACGTATCGGTTGGCGGTTGCAGCAGTTTGGCCGGATCCAAGCGCTCTTGCGCAAACAATGGCTGCGCGAACAACGTGCCAGCAAACAGCGTCCACAGAATCGAGGCCGGGAAGCGGGTCGTCATTTCAAGGTCACCAGGTAGGCAACGAGATCGTGCATTTGCTGGTCGGTGTACCGATCCAGCAACTCGTTGTGGGCGGCGTAGGGATCGTTCTTCACCACTATCAAAGTTGGCGCGCGGGTCCAGGAGTGGTAGACGCCCTGGGCGTCGCGAATCGCAACCGTAAAGTCGTCGAACACCACCGGCGTGCCGGTGACCGCGGGTCCGCTGGGCGGCGTGACGGTTAGCGTAACCTTAGGGCGGTTGGCGCCGCGTCCTCCGCGAGGAGAGATGAATCGCAATTCCAAAGATGCGGGATCGTACCTCGAGGCGATTCCGGCGAGATCGCCGGTGGGTGAGTGGCAGGTAGCGCAGTGCCCTTGGCCATTGAAATACGCCGCTCCGGCCTTAGCGTCGCCGGTGACGATATCCTGCGCGTGGAAGATCGGCGATCCACGTAGCGTGTCGTAAACGCGCTGGTGGATGAAGTGCGATACGTCCTGAATTTGCGCGTCGGTCAGGCTGGCGCTGGGGCGTCCGCTTTGCAAGGGATGTCCCTTGCGGAGGAAGGGGCCGATTTCGTTGCCGTAGCGGTCGTGCAGGACCATCTCGGAGCGAATCAGGTTGCCAGCCTCGCCGTTACCGCGGGCTTGCGTGCCGTGACAATTGATGCATTCCGCGGCCCAGACTTTTCGTCCGCGATCGGCCGCCGCGTTGTCCACCAGGTGCTTGTCTTTGGCTCCCGCTTCCACGCCGCGTCCGCCGCCCGAAGCCTGCGCCGATGCGCCACTGCGGCCGCCCGCGCGTGTGGCCGCCCCACGCTTGACCAGGTAGTCCACGATGAGGGCGAATTCTTCCTGGCTCCCTTTCGCGCCCAGCGTCGTCATCTTGTGGATGGTCTCTTCCCACTGGGCCTTGGAACGGGGAGGCATGACGAAGTCCTGCGCATGGCAGGCGCCGCAGACTTTCTCGAAAACTTCCTTGGAGCGCTCCGGATTGTACTCCTGCGAATCGGGGGGCGAGCTTCCCCGGGATGCCCCCTGCGCGCCGCACAGCGCGGCGAGAACCAGGCAGACCAACCCCGTCCCAGATAGCCGTCTTCCCATCTTCATACGATAACTTGTTCCGCCGGCTAAACGCTGCAAATCTCGATCGCTTTCTTCAGCACCGGGATGGGATCATGCCCCGCCGCCGGAGAGTACTCGTGGGAGATGAATCCCGTGAATCCCAGATCGGCGATGGCCTGGGCGATGAAGCGATAGTTCAACTCCTGGGTCTCGTCGATGTCGTGACGGCCGGGATTACCCCCGGTGTGAAAGTGGCCGATCCACTGGAAAAGTTGTCGCGGATGTTGCGCACGATGTCGCCGTCCATGATCTGCGCGTGATAGATGTCGAACAGGATTTTCACCCGCGGCGAATTGACGCGCTTCATCACGTCCACGCCCCAGGCGATGTGGTCGAACATGTAATCCTTGTGGTTCACCTTGCTGTTCAGATACTCCATGCAGATGTTGACGCCCTTGTCCTCGGCATGGGCCTTCACCGAGTTCAGAAACGCCACGCAGTTGTCGGCGCCTTCCGCGATCGGCCATGCCCTTGCGATTGCCGGAAAAGGTGATGATGTTGGGCACGCCGTTGGCGGCCGCGTCGATCCAGCGCGGCGTGCATGCAGCGGTCTCCAGCCGGTCGTGATTCTCCTTGCGATTGAGGGCGTCGGGAATCGTGCCGCCCGGGCCGGGCGGATACATGGTAGGCACCAGGCCGTATTTCTTCAGCGTGGGCCAGTCGTCCGGGCCGATGAGATCGTATCCCTGAATGCCCAATTGCGGGCGGCTTCCCGGCAGGTTCCTCGAAGCTCATGCCGCGGGCGAACACGCCGCGGGTCACGCCTTGCTTGAGGCGCCCTTTTTTCATAGGGGAATTGGCTTGACCGCCGGCCCATGCGGCGGGGGGTAAGGCGATGGTCGCGGCGATCGCGGGCAGGGCGGGCAGGAAATCTCTTCGGCGCATTTTTTCTCCTGGCGAAAGCAATCGAAATACTATCTGTAGACCAGCGGGTACAGGAAGTCAAGCCAGGATGTCAAGGGCGTTATGCCAAAATCTTTTGGGATCGTCGAAGTGACTTAGCAGTTACTTCCCCTGGGACCATTTATCTGTTACCTTGTTTGAAACAGGTGAGTATAACCATGTTCAAGACCAATGAGACGTTCTCCAGCGAGGAAGTAGCCGAACTATCGGGCGTGACCGCCCGTCAACTGCAATGGTGGGACGAGAAGGGCGTCGTCTCGCCGCAGCATCATGGACATCGCCGGCGCTACCGCCTGGAGGAGTTGCTGGAAGTATCGGTGATCTCCGAACTGCGGTTGAAGGGCTTCTCTTTGCAGAAGATCCGCAAGGTGCTGCGCTTCCTGCAACGCGAACTGGGACGCCGCCTGGCCGACGTGCTGAAGACCTCCAGCGAGTATCACTTGCTGACCGACGGGAAAGCCATCTTCCTGGAAGACAACCACAAGAAGATCATCGACCTGCTGAAGAACTCCCGCCAGCCGATCATTTCCGTTTGCCTGACGGACCAGGTGCGCCGCCTGGAGCTGGAAGCCAAGCAAAGCGAAATGTTCAAGAAGCGCGTCGGCCGCGAGACCGTGGAAGCAGCGCGGCCGGTGCGCCGGATCGCCGTGGCGTCGCGCGCCTAACGGGCGATGCCATGGTAGAATCAGAGCCAGTATTACTCAGTCATATTGAGTAAGAAAGCCTGTCCCATGAGAACAGACCAGAGCCATCTCCATCTCTTTGCCGCCGGCGAACTCAAGCAGGCTGTGCGGCTGGCCAGACAAACCAATCGCAGCCTGAGCGGGGTTTTTCGTGAAGGTCTCAAACGCCTTCAGCACGAGCGGCGGGCGCCGGTTCCCGTTGCCGATGAGTACACTCCGGAGCAACGGCGCGTGATTGACGCGGAGCTGGCATTGGGCCTTGAAGATCTTAAGGCCGGTCGGGTCTATGGCCCCTTTGCTTCGGCAGACGAGGCGATCGCGTTGATGAAAACCAATTTGAAGAAACGCGCGGCGGCAAGAAAGATGAAGGCCCGCAGTTAGTGAAGATCGACTATGCTGAGCGGCTATTGGACGCGTTGGACGATGCTCCACCAGCCGTTAAGAAAGCATTCTTCAAGCAAGTCAGGTTTCGTGCCACGGACCTGCGCCATCCCTCATTGCAAGCCAAGAAGTACGACGAATCCAACGACATTTGGCAAGCCCGCGCGAACCAGGATTGGCGGTTTTACTTCTGCATAGAAGCGAACACCTACCGAATCCTTAAAGTAATGCCGCACCCCAAGCAGCGTTCCGTGTCTTTTTCTTCAGCAAATTCCTGAGCAGAAATATATCGTACCATGCGGCCTGGATTCCTGTAGAGTACCCATCGGGGGGTTCCGATGCGCTCTCTCACGATTGTCCTGATGGTCCGGCACAAAATTGTCCGGCTTGCTTTCGTCGCTCTCGCGGTCTTGACGGCAAGTTCGTGCTGGGCGCAACCGCAGTACACCATCAACACCTTTGCCGGCGGCGCGCCGCCAGCCACGCCGGGCGCGGGCACCAGCCTCAGCCTAGGCAATCCGACCGGCCTCGCGCTGGATAGCGCCGGCAACATCTATTTCAGCAGCCAGCAGTCGATCTTCAAGCTCGACTCTAGCGGGAATGTGACGCGGATCGCCGGCAACGCCAGAAGAGGCTACAGCGGCGATGGCGGCCCCGGCCCCAGCGCGCAACTCAACAATCCTTGGGGCGTGGCCGTAGATGCGGCAGGCAACGTGTACATCGCCGATCAAAGCAATAACGTGGTCCGCGTAGTGACGGCCGGCGGGACGATCACCACTGTTGCGGCCACCAAAACAGGCCAACTCAGCGGTCCCCTCGGCGTTGCCGTTAACCGGGCGGGGAATCTCTATATCGCCGATTCGGGCAGTAACGTTATTCGCGAGGTTAGTTCCAGTGGAGTCATGACCACAATCGCCGGCAGCGGGAAGCCTGGTTTTGCAGGCGACGGCGGCCCGGCCAGCAGCGCCCAACTGAATAATCCGAACGGCCTGGCCGTGGATGCAGCCGGGAATGTGTACATCGCTGACACGTCCAATAACCGTGTCCGCAAAGTCACCAGCAGTGGCGTGATCTCGACGGTCGCGGGCACCGGCACAAGCGGTTTCTCCGGCGATAACGGACCCGCCACAAACGCGCAGTTACGGAGTCCCGCGAGCGTGACCGTGGACGCCGCGGGCAATTTCTATATCGCGGATAACTTCAACCGCGTTCGCAAGGTCAATTCCAGCGGAGTCATTAGCACCGTCGCGGGGAACGGTTCCTTCGGCTACACAGGCGATGGCGTTGCGGCAACGACCGCAGCACTCAACAGCCCTAGCGGCATCGCCGTGGACGCCGCCGGCAACCTGTACATCGCCGACACCAGCAACAACCGTGTTCGTAAAGTTGTGGCGGCGAGCGGCGCCATCTCAACGATAGCCGGCAATGGCACCAATAACTTTTCGGGTGATGGCGGGCCGGCCACCAGCGCGCAAATGAACAGTCCCTTTGGCGTTACCCAGGACTCGTCCGGCAATCTATACATTTCGGACAGCGGCAACAACCGCATTCGCAAAGTGACAACAAGCGGGATTATTTCGACTTTTGCAGGCAACGGTGCCAGCGGCTTCTCCGGCGATGGCGGCCTGGCCGCCAGCGCGCAATTGAGCGGTCCCGCCGGCTTAGCCGTAGACGCCGCTGGCAACTTGTATATCGCGGATGTGAACAACAATCGCATCCGCAAGGTCACTCCCGCCGGTATCATTTCCACCGTCGCGGGCAGCAGTTCTCAAGGCTTCGCCGGCGATGGCGGTCCGGCCACCAGCGCGAAGTTGACGCTCCCGGAAGGCGTTGCGGTAGACGCGACGGGCAATTTGTATATCGCGGATATGTTCAACAACAGAATTCGCATGGTCACCGGCGGCACGATCAGCACGATTGCGGGCAACGGTCAGCAAGGCTTCTCCGGTGATGGCGGCCCGGCCACCGGCGCGTCCCTGAACAACCCGCAAGGCGTAGCCGTTGACGCTTCCGGTAATCTGTACATCGCGGATACGCGCAACAGCGTCATTCGCAAGGTGGCCCTTACCGGGGTCATCAGCACCGTGGCGGGAACCGGTGGTTTGGCAGGCTTCTCCGGCGATGGCGGGCCGGCCACCAGTTCGTTCTTGAATTTTCCGTCCGCCGTGGCGGTAGACGCCACCGGTAACCTGTACATCTCTGACACCAACAACTCGCGGATTCGCTACGTTGCTGCCAGTAGCTCGATCGGAACAGATTCCGCCCATTCTCCGAGGGGCCAAGGCACCGGCACGATCTCCACCATCGGTGGCAACGCTCAACCCGGCTATAGCGGCGATGCCGGGCCAGCGACCAGCGCCAGTATCAACCGTCCCTGCGGAGTGTTCGTTCTGACCAAAAACGGCACGATTTATTACGTCGATCAATACGGGAATGCGATCCGCGTGATGACTGTGACGCTTTGCAGCTACTTCATTTCGCCTGGCGGGAGAACTTATGGTGCTTTAGGAGCAGTAGCCGACTCCTTTACCGTGACCGCGCCCAGCGGCTGCACTTACAGCGCAACAACCACCAACGACTTTATTAGCATCGCCCCGAGTTCCAATCAGGGATTGGTCATCTTCGGCGTGGCAGCGTTCCCTTCGTCCCCAAATTCCCCGGTCTCGACACGCGTTGGCACGATCGGTATTACTGGAACCGGTGGTCCCGGATCTGCTGGTGAAGGTGGAACGTTTACTGTTACGCAAACAAGTTGCACGTACCAGTGGGAGCCGCAGATCCTTAAGTTCGGGTCCAACGGTGGTGATTTGACTGTGAATGTGTTCACCAGCGATCCGTCGTGCCCGTGGACGGTGGACACCCCAAATTACTGGATCTCGCTACGAGCCCCGGCTCGGGAACGGGCAACAGCACGGTTACCGTCACGGCGCCGCTGCCCAGCACAATGATCCTTTCGGGACGCATCGTCGCAACAGGAATTGGCGGCGTAGCCTCGCTGGCGTCGAATGAGATCCTAGTGACCCAATCGGCGCCTCCTGTCCCCAATCAGGGCGGGGCGATTGGAAGCGCCAGCGTTGGGGCTCCGACGGCGGGCGGCGGAGTGGCCCTCTTCGGCACCGGCTTTTCCCTTGACACCAACGGTGCTTTGACAACCCCGCTGTCCGGCACGCTCGGTGTCTCAAACTCCATGGTGAACATCACGGGAACGGGCCATTCGGCCTCCAGCATTCGCGGGTCATCGGCCGCCAGTACCGGGCCCATCGCTGCGCCTTTATTCTTCGTGTCGCCGAATCAAATCAATTTCCAAATGCCATGGGAGTTCCTCGGGCAGTCGCAGGTATCTCTCACGGTAACGGCATTTGGCGTGACCAGCCCGCCGATTACCGTGAACCTGGCGAATCCCTCGCCCGCCATTTACACCATCAACCAGGCAGGCACCGGCCAAGGCGCCATTCAAATCGCGAACACGCCGACGTTCGCCGCACCCACGAACAGCATCCCTGGCGCGCAAGCCAGCCCGGTCCAGGTTGGGCAGTACATCACCATCTATTGCACCGGCTTCGGCGACGTCACCAACCGACCGGCCGACGGCGCGGCGAGTTTGGCGTCGCCGCTCTCAGGAACAGTTCTAACTACGACCGCGACGGTCGGCGGGATCAACGCGCCGGTGAGTTTTTCGGGGCTGGCTCCGGGATTTGTGGCGCTTTATCAGGTCAACGTGCAAGTGCCCACGGGAGTGACGCCCGGAAACGCGGTTCAGGTGATCCTCGACGTTGGCGGCGTTGCATCGAACACGGTGACGATCGCAGTGCAATGATTTTTTGACATGGATGAACGGGATGGACCGGATGAAAGAAGCGTTATCCTGTCCACCCTGTTCATCCATGTTAATAATCTTCGTGTTTCACTTCTTCTGGTCTGCCCGCGCCTTCGCGACCATCTCTTTCACCTCGCTCATCATCGTCGGCACGTGATAGCGGATGCCGTCCTTGATGGTCCATTCGACGCCGCCGGTGTGCACCGGCTTGCCGTCCTCGATGTCTCGATGCCGGTGGGATACAGCACCTTGAAATCCTCCACCGGATTGCCGTTGACCACGATCAGATGTCCGCGAGAAAGCCGCCGCGAACTTTGCCGAACTCGTTTTCCTGGCCCAGAATTTTCGCGATTGTTCGGTCGCGTGCTGCGATCACCTTCAGCGGCGGGAAGCCCGCTTCCTGCTGCAATTCCAGCTCGCGGATCAGGCCGAAGCCGTACATCGAATAAATGAAACCCGGCATCGTCGCCGACAGCCGATCAGCCCGCCGCGCCGGTCGAAATCGCGCAGCGCCGCCATCCAGATGCGATAGTTTTCCTTCCAGTAATGCCTCGTCCGTCGACGTCCAGTCCGAAGAAATACGAGCCGTGATTGGCCGGGTTCGGCTCGAAATATTTTTCCAGCGTGGGATGCAGATAATCCTTGAACCAAGGCTGGTTTTGGGCGCGCTGCAAATCGCGGCTGGCTTCGTAAATGTCGAGCGTCGGGATCCCAGGCGACGTTGCGCCTTCACCATCGCGTCGCAGCACCTTCATCAGCTTCTCCGGATTCGGCTTCGCGCCACAGATGGCCGCCGTAGCGGAAACGGTCGCCTTCATTGTTGTAGTTGTAATTCGGACGGAAAATGCTGCACGCCGTCGTCGAGCGCGGCGTCGGGGATGCCGTACCAGTGCTCGATGCTGGTGGTGCCGAACTTGATGTCGTCCCAGGCGTTGGTTTCCTCCACGCCGACGTGATGCGCGATGCGCAGCCCGAGCTTGTGCGCTTCATCCTCGGCCGCTTCCATCATGTCGCGATTGATGCCCAGGAACTTGATGCCGTCGGCGGCCATCGCCTTGAATTCGCGGACGCGCGCGCGCGCCGCTCCGGCGTATTGGCGGCGACCGATCATCGGATAGACGAAGATGCGCGGCGAGGCGATTTCGCCGTCCGCGCTCTTGCTGCGCAGCTCCAGCGTCTTGCGCGTATCGCTGCCCACGTCGCGCACCGTGGTGATGCCGCAGGAGAGCCAGATCTTCAGCTCATAATCGAGCGGCTGCGGAATGCCGCCGCGCTCGTCCTGAATATGCGCGTGCGCGTCGATCAGCCCCGGCAGTACGTACTTTCCGGTCGCGTCGATCTCCACCGCACCGGGTACCGCGGGCGCGGGTCCCACCCATGCCCGGCTGAGACCGCATCGAATCGGCGTCCACTCTACGCCGTCGATCGATGCGGTTCTCTCGATCATGATGTCCTTGGGACCGGAGGCCGGCGTGCCGTTGCCTTCAACCACCATGGCGTTGCGGATAATCAGCCTCGGATAGCGTTGGCCATGAGCCAGCGTTGGCCGCGCTGTTTGGGCGGTTAAGGAAGCGGAGAGCAAAATACCGAGGGCAAGACGAAGGAACATGGATTCTCCTAGTGTCGCCCGCATCTTAACACGGCAAGCAACGGATCGGACCGCGCAAAAGAAGGGGCCCCGTGCCATTTTTGATTTTTGACTTTTGATTTGACGTGCTTAATGCACGTGCTGGTCCAACTGCGGCGTCTGCGGAAAATCGAAGGTCGCGCTGGCCAGGTGCGCGCCGATGTAGGCGATCCTCCCGTTACGCGGTTCGGTCCGGAAAAATACGGTGCCATCAATCACTTCACCCGGCTTCAGCAGGCGATCCGGCAGGATGATCGCCGAGGCCGTGGCCAGGGCCCGGAATTTCCCGCCGCCGCCCATGTTGGAAAGCACGGCATGTTTGCGCTGCTCGTAATAGCCTACCGATTTTTGGTTGGCAAATCCGAACAGCGTGGTTTCGTAAGCATTCACCAGCTCGCCCAGGTCCTTGGCCTTGGCGCGCTGCTGGATGTCGGCGAGAACCTGGTTGTCGTTGCTGCCGTTGATCAGCAAGGCGGCCGGGGTGTCGGCGGCTGCGGCTTGCTGGTGGGCTTCCTGGCGCACTTCAAATAACAACGGTGAAATGCGCACCGAACGGTTGGACCCGTTGCTGACCCAGACCTGAACGGTGGAGTATTCTAAAATGTTGCGGTTCAACTGCGCGACCATCACGGTTACGCGGTTCTTGGCCAGCATGGAATAAGCCAGGCCGTGGTAGGGCATCTCGACACTTTGCTGCTGGACCTGCCGTTCCGGCTCACCTTCGGGAGACGGTGGATTCCGGACTGGCGGCGCAGGTGGCGGACTCTGGTCCGCGCCGCGGGAGTTAGCGGACGCGGTTTCTGTGGCGGCACGACGGGCGCTGCCGGCAGTGTCTGCTGGGGCGGATCCTGCGGCGTTTGGGAAGCGACGGTCCAAACTGCCAGAATCAATACGGCGGCACCCACAACAAACCTTCGTACGGCCATGGCGAGAATATATCATGACACTATGCCTTCATATTTTCATTACCGCGCCTTGGAGGAATTACAGGAAGACGCGCGGAAGCGAGGCTTGCGTATCCCCCTGGAGCCGGATCGCGGAAAAGTTCAGGCGGCGCTGGCGCAGCCCGTGCAAGTGGGCGGCCTGCGAGTGGGAAACCGGCTGGCGATTCATCCCATGGAAGGCTGCGACGGCGAACTGGGCGGCTCGCCCGGCGTTCTCACCAAACGCCGTTACGAGCGCTTTGCCACCGCCGGCGCTAAACTGATTTGGTTTGAAGCCACCGCTGTGGTCGAAGAAGGCCGCGCCAATCCCCGCCAGCTTTGGCTGCATGCCAAGAACGAAGCCGACTTCGCGCGGCTTCTCGACAACACGCGGCAACTCCATCGCGAGACCTTCGGTAGCAGCGACGATCTCTTGGACGTCTTGCAACTGACTCATTCGGGCCGCTACAGCTTTCCCCAATCGCTGGTTGCCTACAGCCACCCGGTGATCGACAAACCGAACACCCGCGTTCTGGACGACGATTACCTGGAACGTCTGGAAGATTCCTACGTGGAGGCCGCTCGCCGCGCCCGGCGCTGCGGCTTCCGCGGTATTGATCTGAAGCTGACCCACGGTTATCTGGGCATCGAACTGCTGGGAGCGCGCGCAAGGCCGGGAAAATATGGCGGTAGCTTCGAGAACCGCACGCGCTTCGCGCGCAACGTGCTGGGCAAGATCCGCGCCGCCGTTGGCAAGGACTTGCTGCTGGCGGTGCGGCTCGCCGCGCATGACGGCATCCCCTACCAGATCGAGCCCGGAACCAAGCACGGCCATCCGGCGAAGGTGGAGATTCCTTATCCCCATGGATTCGGCAACAATTTGCAGAATCCGGAACAGGACGATCTGACCGAGCCGAAGGCGTTCACCAAGCTGTTGCGGGAATGGGGCGTGGAACTGCTCAACGTGTCGCTGGGAGTGCCGTATTACAATCCGCACATTGGCCGGCCCTTCGATAAGCCCGACGACGGCAACTACGAAACACCGGAGCACCCCATGGTTGGCGTGGCTCGCCATTTCCGCATCGCCGCGGAGTTGCAGCATGCTTTTCCGGATCTGCCGATGGTTGGCAGCGGCTATAGCTGGCTGCAAAAATATCTGGTGAACGCCGGCGCGGCTAACATCCTGACGGGTGATACAACGTTTTTGGGCTACGGGCGAGCCGCGTTGCCGTATCCCGATTTGGCGCGCGACGTTTTGGAGCGCGGCGACTTAGACGAGCGGCGCGTTTGCAAGACGCTGACGTTCTGTACGTTCCTGATGCGCAGCCGCAATCATCCGATGGGGCAGTTCCCAACGGGGTGCCCGCCGTTCGATAAGGGGGTGTACGGGCCGATCATGAAGGAAGCCAAGGCGGCGCGCCGGTCCACAGATCATTGATCCACATATTACACAGATTACACAGATTAAGAACAAACCAGGTTTTAATCTGTGTCATCTGCGTAATCTGCGGATAGTCAAATTTTCTTCCACGTGGTAACGGTACGTCCGTCACTGCGCGTAGAACTGAAGTCGGTGGGGCGCGGTTGACCGACCGGAGAAAACGACACCTTGAGTGAATCGCCCGCCAGTAGTTCGAAGATGCCAAACTGCTTCTTACCTGCGGACGGCCCTGTGCGCGAACACGTAATCAATCGGTATTGGATTGATGGCCGCGATCAATCGCGTAAAAAGCCTTGAGGATGGTCTGCGAACCCATGAATACAGTGGTCTCATTCCCGGCAGCTACGCGCTTGCCCATTTTACAGTAAGCCGTTTCCAACGGCACGCCGCTGTGGGAGCACGCCGTCATTTGCCATTCGCCTTCCAACTCAGGGATGGGGTCGGTGGGAAAGCCAGGCGGAAGCTTGATGGCCTTGGCCGACTTTGCTTTGGCCTTGACTGCCCCGGCCTTGTGCCGCTCCAGCGTTTCGAGCGCTAAGCCGCGGCCCGGCGCGGTCGCGAATTTTTTGGACGATCCTGCCCGGTCATCTGCAAGCAGAGGCGCCAACTGTTGGCGCCGGTGAATTCGAAGATGCCGCGGTCGGTGTTGCCCTTTTCCGGTCCCTTGGTGAAGACCATGTCAATGGTCGCAGGCTTGGCCGAAGCGTCAACGAGCAGTTTTCCCTGGTAGGTCGCGCCCATGCCCAAACTCGTGAAATGATCGCCCTTGACAACAAGCTGTCCGCCAGCGGCCATCGGCTGGCCGTCCACTTCGAGGGCGGTGATGTTCCACGTTCCTTGCAGCCTGGCGATAGCAGATTTCGCGCTCTTTGCTTTCACAAATGCTCCATTTTGCGAGGTCAACAACGGTGGCACTCTCCTTGGTGACTCATTGCGAGAAGGCATCCGCCAGCGTACGCAATTCCGGTGTCATGCGCAAGTCTTGTGTAATGGTCCCGCCGCGCGGCAGCGTGATCCGGGTGGCAAATCTCTCCACCATTCTGAAAACGTCGGAGTCGAGCACCTGACCGGCGTCCTCGCCGGGCCACGGCATCAGCAGGTAATCGCCGGGCGGTAAACCTTGCAGTTTGAAGGTGCCGTCGTGGCCGGATGACGCGCGCTGGAAGTAGCGGGTCAGCATACGCTTCTTCGGATCGGCGCTGATCAGCGCGACGTTGATCTTGGGGAGCGGCTGGTCTTCGATGTCGAGCACTTTCCCGGAGATCGTGGCGGTGCGGAAATCAATCGTCAGCGACAAGTTCAACGAGCCGGACTCGCCGACCTCGAAGCGGGTATCAGTAACGTCTTGCTTCCCCGCGAAGGCGGAACTGAGAAAGAAGCGCAACGGCTCACCGCCCGGACGGAAGGGAGTGTTCACTTCCAACTCATAGGATCCTGCCTGAACGTGTTGCATCTCAAAGCTGCCATCGGCAGCAGCGGTTGCATTGGTGCCGCTCTCGAAGTTCGATCTGGCCCGCGTGAGGCCAGAAAAATCTGGAACTGATCGGGTAACGCGCCGCCTTCCGTCTCGCACCGTCCCCTTGATGGTGCTTCCGGGGCCGACCCGGATGAGCAGGTTGTTAATACTTCCGGTAGTAAGATCCAGGTAGCGGCTAATATTGCCCACGGAACTTCGGGTTCCGGAGCGATCCGGGAAGCGGCGACGTTGACAAACAAGCGGTAAGTTGCTGCCGGCACATTATGGAATCGAAAACCGCCGTCCGGTGAGACTCCCGAGGAGACGTTGACTCCTCCATTCGTCGCCGGCGAAATATTCAGGAACACGTTGGTCATCGCTTGTCCGGATTCCGCATCCACCACCCGCCCGCTAACGTTGACAAGCAGCGCTTCCTGGAGCGTCACGTTGACGCCTTGGCGCTCTTCGCCGGCCTTCACGACGACGGGTTGAGCATCTTCTAAACGGGTCGCGTTAGGGAACAGCGTTGTGGCCAGCGCGACTCCCGCCTGCCCCTGGTTCGCTTTGGAGGCCTGCACGTAGTAGCGTCCGGCGGCCAGATCGTGCAAACGATACTCGCCGCGATCGTCCGTTTGCGTGTTCGTCCGATACCTCAGTTGGACATGGCCGCCGGAGTAGGTCTTGCTCATGGCCTGGATATTGGCATTACTGACCGGTTCTCCATAGGAATCGGTGATCGTGCCGCTGATGACCGCAGCGCGCAGCAGGCGGAAGTTGATCTCCGCTTCCACTTGCCCGGCCGCCAGCTTCAACTGCCCGGAGTCGTCGGTGGCGTCCTTGTACGATAAGGTAATGAAGCCGGGCTTGGCGGCGCGAGCGGAATAGGAGCCCGGCTCGATGCCACGAATCTCGAAAACACCCGAGGAATCGGTGGTGACGGTGAACGTCTCGTGGCCGGCGCCGCTGGTGGTTAGTTGAACGGAAGCATACCTCACGGGATAGCCGGTGTCATCGGCTACTACCTTTCCGCGCACCGCCGCGGTTCTAACGGCGGGGGGCACGGAAGGCTGGCGCGCCGCCGGAGCGGTTTGGAGCAACGCGAGGAGGATCGCGGAAACCATGAATCAATCGGCCTTAGGATTCTTTGGAACACGGAAGCACACGGAAAGAAGAACGGAAGAACACGGAAGGGAACAGACTCACTGTCCTTTCCGCCAGCTCCCCGTCTTTTCCGTGTCCTTCCGTTCTTTTCTCCGTGTGTTTCCGTGTTCCAAGAGCTCTTTAGTTTTGCAAACTCTTGACGATCGCTTGCACCTCGGAATTCAGCCGCAAATCCTGGTTGGCAGTTCCCGACGGTGAAACCGATACCCTCATACAGTACTTTTCCACACCCTCGATCACATCCGGGTCGGTCACCATGCCGGGGTCGTCGCCGGGCCACAATACCAAAAGGTAGTCGCCGGGAATGACCGCGGTGAGCCGGAAGATTCCCTGGGCATCCGACCGGCCGCGGCTGAAATAGCGCATCGAGTCGCGCTTCTTCGGATCGGCGCTGAACATCGCGATATTAGCGTTGGGCAGGAGATTATTGTCGGCGTCGAAGGTGGTTCCGGTCACCGTGCCGGCGCGGGAATCGAGCGTCACGTTGACTTCCAGCGACGGCGCTTCTTCCGGCACCGTGATGCCGGCGTCGGTCACGTCCTGGTTGTTCACCGCCACGGCGCCGATGAAGAAATACGGGTGTCCCATGCCTGCGCTGTTGGAACCCTGGGGAGCCGCTGACACCTCGTAGTTTCCCGGCTGCACATTGGGAATCTCGAAGACGCCGTCCGCCTGGCTGGTCACCGGTGGAGTGGAACTGTTGACGATGCCGTTGGAATTACGGCCCAAAAGTTGAATCCGCACCGTACCCGGCAGATCGGCTCCCACGGCAATCACGCGTCCTTTGACGGTCGCTCCCGCTCCAAGGTTAATGGTTACGTTGTCGATGTTGCGGCCGGACACCTGCACCGTACGAGTGGCGTTGACTGGCTGCTGTTGCTGGCCCGAGTTTACGGTGCGCCAGTTCACGTAAATACGATAGTTTCCAGGTGTCACCTCGGTCAGATGGAAGGTTCCATCCGGAGCGGCCGTAGTGTTGGCGTTCGACCCACCCGCGGTGTAGTCCTCCGGCTGAAGATTGACGGAGGCCCCGGCGGCGGCCTGTCCGGTGGCGATGTCCAGGACTCTTCCACTGACGGTGAAGACTCCCGCTTCGTGCATCTGGAGCTTGATGCTGGAGACCTTGTCGCCCCCAATCACCTTGATGATTTGAGCGTCGGCCAGCCGCGAGACGCCAGGATAGAGGACCGTGGAGTAATGCGGCGCGGGCCGCCCTGGAAACGTGCGCTTGACCGCTTGCACGTAATAGCGGCCCGCCGGAAGGTCGTGGATGCGGTAATAGCCGCGATCGTCGGTGGGATTGGACATTCCGCGGGGCTGCAATTGCATCTTCGCTTGATAGTAAGTCTTCATCATGGCCTGGACGGTAACGTCGGGGATCGGTTCATCGTGTTCGTCCAGCACGGTTCCGGAGATCACGCCGGCGCGCGCCAGGAGAAAGTCGATGTCTTTGGTCTCTTGATTTTCGGCCAAGGTCAGCGGGGAGTAATTGTTATTGCCTCGCTGCAGCGACGCGCCCAGAAACCCCGACTTTGCGGCGAAGGCCATGTAGGTCCCCGGATCGATATTATGGATTTCGTAAAGACCACTGGCGTCGGTGGAGGCGGAAAACGTCGCGGTCCCGGAACCGTTATAACGCAGTGTTACCTGGGCCGCGCGATCGGCGCGCCGCTGTCGGCGGCTACCACTTTTCCCCGAACCGTGGCCGGTTTGAGATTGGCCTGCCCAGCGTCGGTGGGGCCGAGAGACGGAGGAACGGGCTGAAATCCGATCTGCAGACCAAGCAACACCCAGAGTAGAAATGAAAAGTACAAGTCACCTCCTAATGACGAGGCTGGCGCTTAGAGAATAAATTACAACAGAACGCCGGGAAAGGAAAGGCGGAATGTTAGGGTCGGCCCACTCCGGTCCATTCCGATTTCTTTGGAACGCGAAAAACATCTTGTCTTCCTCGATGGCTTCGCTGAAATGCTGACCAGCATGGAAGCTACTTCGGGTGTGATCGCAGCTCGTGAAGGCGATAGGTTGGGCCCTCGATCGTGAAGTAGAAGCGCCAGTCGCGCGTGACGCGAGCTTGCCAGATATCGCGAGATTCGTCGTACTTCTTGGCCCGTAACGAGGGATGGGCGAGGTTTTGAACCAAGAGGAGAACCTGCTTATCAAAAGCTTGCTGGATGATCACCGGCGCCTTCTTATAGTCACGCAAGAAGCGCGGAGTGTAATCCAGCGTCATGCAACCGCGCGCCCATTACTCTTCCCCTTCGGTCTTCCGGCGTGCTTGTGCAAGGAGGCGATGAGCTGCTCGGCGGTCTGGAACGGGCCATATCCTCGACCTTGTTTGTATTCCTTCAGGCTTTGGGCTATGCCACGGTTAATTGACCGGCGCTGGGCTGGCGTGTATTCGTCATCGGCGCGGGGAAGCTTTGGCCGAGCGCTCAGCAACCGGGGCGTCAGAACGATTTTCCCTCCTTGGACACGAGCTTCGACCAGATCTCCTTCGCCGACGCCAACGGCAGAGCGCAACTGGCTTGGGAGAGTCATCTGGCCCTTGCGGTCGATTCTCAGGAAGGTTGGAGTAGCCATAGGGAATCGGAAAATCGATCCTGAAAGAAGCATAACCATTATTGGTTAGAATATCAAGGAGGTGCTCCCCGCGTGCCCCGCGTGCAAGTTGTGGTTGTTTCTTCCGTGTTTTCCCGTGTCCTGGTTTTTTCCGTGTCCTCCGTGTTCCAACGACACCCAAGTCCACCTACGCCGCTTCCACCAATGTGCGCATACTCTTGTGTTCCCGCAGCATCTCCGGATGCAGCTTCTTGCTGAGATACACCTTGGACTTGTCGTTGTCGAAGGAGTTGCGCTCGTACTTCACTACTTGAAAGCGCAGACTGTCCAACGTCCCGCGCATGTCGTAGAACTTGTTTTTGGTTTTGACTACCATTTCGTCAAAGCCCTGTTTCACGGCCCACACTTCCTGCTCTTCCGAGAGGGCCCGGAAATGGCCTTGGCCGCGCCAGTCGCGGCGCGTACCGCCGATCCAACTGTAGAGAATGCGCCGGCCGGCGAAACCCACACTGCCGTGCAGACGGCTAACCAGATCGGCCAGCTTCGGCTCGGTGTCGTGGAGCAGAATCTCGTGCGCCACCTTGAACGCGACCGGGACACGCAACGCCGACTCCCCGGCGCCATCCAGGCGAAGTCCGCTTCCTGGCTCGCCGGGAATCGGCGCCAAGGCCATCAGGATGAGATGCTCGCGTCCCGTCAAGCGGGCGATGATCTTGTCGGCCGTCTTGCGGCGTGGGAACTCGCCGAAGAATTCCTCAATGTACTGGATTTCCAGGGCGCCCTGTTCCAACGGGTATTGATTGATCAGGTATTCCATGTGTCATACGCCCCAGGATCGGGGGAATCCTTTCCGGCCGCAGCCAGAAGCGCCTCCAAGAAGAAATATTCGCCCCAACTCACCGACTCGTTCACGCCCAGATTCTTGTGCTTATGATATACCCCGCCGCGCAATACGCCCTCCCATCCGGGCGTTTGATCGGCCAAAAATCCGTCCACCAGCATCTCGACGATGTGCGTCGCATGATTCCTATACCTCTCACGTTCCGTGATGCGCGCCAGGCGAAACAGGCCGGCCGCGGCAATGGCGTCGGCGGAAGTGTCGTTGATGCGCTCCGGGCCTTCGGGAACGTCGTAATCCCACGGCGAGAGCGCGTTCGAGGTTTGCGCCATATAGAACGCTGCACAGTCCTCGGCGGTTTTCAGGAAACGCTCGTCGCGGCTGTAGCGATAAGCGGTGCCGAATCCATAGAGCGCCCAAGCCAGGCCGCGCGACCATGTCGAGTCGTTGCGATATCCCTGCTGCGTGGTCTGGCGGAGAAATTCGCCGCTGGCCAAGTCGAAAATACCTTCGTGCGAGGTGCTGCCGTCGCCGCGGACTAGATACCGGCGCGTAGTCAGGCAATGATTCATGGCCACCTCCCACAGGCGGCGATCCTTGGTGAGTCCCGCGGAATGGAAGATGATTCCCACGTTCATCATGATGTCGATGAAAATCGATTCCGGCGCAAGAAACGACGGAAGATATTTGCCTTTTTCCTTATAGCGCGAGGCCAGGGTGCGGCCGGCTTGAATCAGGACGCCTTCAATTTGCTTGGCTTCCGGTTTCGACCCGCCGGCGCGAAACCAGGGTAAATAGGTGCTCAGGAAAATAAAGCCCAGGTCGTGGACTTTATCGTCGAACTGGCGCGGTTCCAGCGGGCGCGAGTATTTCTCGGCCTGCTCGCGCCAGTAGGGCTGGCCGGTGTGCTCCCACAGCAGCCACATCATGCCGGGGAAAAATCCTTCGCACCAATGGGTCCACGATTCCTGGCCGTGACGCCATTTGCCATCGAGCGTATACATGGGATAGAAGCCGGGATCGCGCTCGATGGTGGCGCGCACCTGATGCGCGGCGAATTCGATGGCTCGTTCGATGGTCTCACGCCCGCTGGTTTCAACAATCATGTTCTGAGTCATAGTCTGTGCAGTTGAAATCCTCCGCTAACGTCAATCACCGCACCGGTCGAGTAATCCAAGCGTCCTTCGGCGATGGCGTGCACCGCCAACCCGCAATCTTGCGGCGTGCCCCAGCGATTCTGCGGGATCATGCCTTCACTCAACCGCTGGTTGTAGTAGGCGCGCGCCGGGGCCACCATGTCCGTGTCGATGATGCCAGGACGTATCTCGAACACCAGCACGCCGTCGCCGGCCAGGCGGCTGGCGTACAGTTGCGAGGTCATGGACAATGCGGACTTGGCCACAAAATATTCCGCCCGCATGTTGGACACCGCGAACGCCGACACCGAAGTGATGAAGACGATCCGGCCCACGGGAATGGTTCCGGCGACGCGCAGTTCCAGCATCCATCGCGCGGCGGCTTGCGTCAGAAAGTAAGGACCCTTCACATTGATGGCGATCTGGCGATCGAAACTCGCTTCGGTGCTTTCCAAAATGTCCACGCGTACTTCCGGCGCGACGCCGGCGTTGTTCACCAGCAGGTCCAAGCGCCCGAATCGCTGGCGGCAGAAGTCCAGCATCGCGGCACGGCCCGCCGCGTCGCCGACATCGGCGGCGACAATTTCACAGACGCCGCCTTTCTCGCGGATTGTGTCTTGCAGGGATCGTGCAGAAGTCGCGTCCTGGCGATAATTGGCCACCACCGCGTATCCGGCCTCGGCCAGTTGCAGGGCGATGCCGCGTCCGATGCCCCGGCCCGCGCCGGTGACGAGTGCAATTAGTCCCATGTTCGATTAACTTATCACAGTGAGCCGGCAGTCTAGCTGTGGTGAACCTTCTTCACGATCGCCAGGATATCCTCGCCGTAAGTCTCCGCTTTGCGCTTGCCGATCCCGGAGACCTGCAGCAATTCGAATTGCGAGGCCGGCTGCAGGCGGCAAATGTCGTCGATGGCCGTGTCGTGGAGAACGATGTAGGCCGGCAGACGCTTACTGGCGGCAACGTTCCTCCGCCATTCGCGGAGATGTTCGCGCAGTTCCGGATTGATTGGTCGTGAAGGCGCCGGCCCGGTGGGAGTTGCCGGCACTGGGCGCGGCGTGGAAACCGGGAGCGGCGCTGGACGTCGTGGCGCGGGCGCCGCAGGCGCACGCCCCGGTTGCACGCTGAACCATTCCGGCGCTGGCCCGCAGACATCACACATCCCGCAATCTTCCCATTTCGGCGTTTCACCAAAGTGCAGACAGATCCGCTTGTGGCGGCAGACCGGCTTCTCGGCGAAGCCGACGACCTCGTGGTATCGCTGCCAGGCGCGCTCCTTTTCCTCGGAGTCTTCCGTCTCGCTGATGAAATGGGCTAGCAGCGCGGTATCGCGTTTCTGCCACAGCAGCACGCAATCGGCGAGTTGCCCGTCGCGTCCGGCTCGGCCCGCCTCCTGGTAATACTGCTCAATTGATTTCGGCAGCGCCAGATGAATCACCGCGCGAACCGCCGGCTTATTGATGCCCAGTCCAAAGGCTAGCGTGCCGACCAGCACGCGAACTTCATCGGCCATCCAGGCTTCCTGATTGTTGCGGCGATCCTCGGAATTCATCTTGCCGTGATAGGGGACAGCTTTGATGCCGCGGCGCGCGAGCATCGCCACGGTGGATTCCACAATGGCAATGGTCGGCGCGTACACGATGGCCACGCCGGAAGAATCGGCGTTCAGCGCCGCGCGCAGCGCGGACATCAGCATGACGGGCTGGTCATCCTTGTTGCAAAGGCGGACAAGATAGCGCAGATTCGGGCGGTGAAAACTCAAAATAGTCTTCTGAGGATCGCGCAATCCCAGTTGATGCAGGATGTCGGCGCGGACGCGACGCGTGGCGCTGGCGGTGAAGGCGGCGATCGGCGTTTCCGGAAAACGCTCGCGCAGCGCCTTCAACTGGCGATACTCGGGACGGAATTCGTGACCCCATTCGGAGATGCAGTGCGCTTCGTCCACCACGAAGAAGGCCAGCGGCAACCCGGCCAGCCATCCGGCTGTGTCCGGGCGCGCCAGGCGCTCCGGCGAGAGATACAGCAAGCGATACTCTCCCGCGCGCGCCTGCCGCAGCACCACCGATTGCTCGGCGGACGACATGGAACTGTTCAGCACACCCGCCGATATGCCCATCTCGCGCAGTTGCGCGACTTGATCCTGCATCAGCGAGATCAGCGGAGAAACAACCACTCCGGTGCGTCCCGAGACCACTGCCGGCAACTGGTAGCACAGCGATTTTCCGCCGCCCGTCGGCATCACCACGGCGACGTCGCGCCCGGCGATCAGGCTGCGCACCACTTGCTCCTGATGGGGACGAAACGTCTCGTAGCCCCAGTAGCGTTTCAGGATGGCGTGCAGGTCGGGCGCGTTTTCCACCATCCTATTGTAATGGCGAAAACCCCGAAACAATTCGCCACAGAGACACCGAGGACACGGAGACCGGAAACACAGAGAAACCCTCTTGTTAGGTTTTGGGTTCTCTGTGCTTCCGGTCTCCGTGTACTCGGTGTCTCTGTGGCGAATTCTCCCGTTACGCCCGCAGGAAGAGCGGCTCGATGTGGCGGTCGAACAAGTTCTCGGTCACGTTCCGCGCAATCGAGGATTCGCAAGCTCGCAATTGCTTCAAGTAGCGATCCCCCATCTTCGCGGCAATCTTGAAGCCGACATGCAACAACTGCCGGAAATGGGGATTGAAGAGCGGGTTCGCCTGGTCGTGGCGCAGCGCGCCGGTGTATTGTTCCCAGTTCCAGCCGTTGACGGTTTGGGGCGTTGGCAGACGCGCGGCGTCGATGTCGATCACGCTGGCGTAGGGCGCGCATAGCTCCTGGGCGTGGCCATAGGCTTCGGAGTAAACCTCCTTGGCGAGGGTCAGACCGTCGCCGCCCGCTTCGGCCAGGCCGATCAACTCTTCCAGCCACGTGGTGCCAGCAGTCTTGACGTGAACACCAGCGTCGAAACGCCGTACCGAGCGGCGGATGGCGGCGTAGATAGAGAACTTGTCGCTGCCGGAGTGTACGCTCAACTTCAGGTTTTCCGGCAGGCCGTACCTCGCGATGGCGTAGGCGATGACACAAAGATCGTCGGAAAATTCCTTTTCGAATTGCTCCACGTTGCCGACGTAGTCCACGCCTTTGTTGAAACGGCCGGTAAACTTCGGCGCGATCGTCTGGATGGGAATGCCTTCGTCGGAGATCGCCGCCAGAATCAGCAGCAACTCCACCGGCGTTTGCGGCGAGGCCGTTTCGTCCATGGAGATTTCCGTGATGAAAGCGCCTTTGCCTTTGTGCGCTTCCAGGTGGCGGAAGATGTGTCCGGCCTCGGTGACCGCGGCGAGATAGTGCGATATCGCGTGGGCCGCCTTCTCGCGGTCGATTCGCAGCGGCTCGGCCTTTCCATCAATTTCGATGCCGTCGATCGCGATACGTCCGATCAACTCGTGATGGCGCGCCAGAAAGGCGTCCACCGCGCCGCCCGCGGGCGGGCGGCCGATCCAGTCGGCGACGTCCAGCGTGAAAAAATCGCTGGGCGCGATGAAGCGGTCCACCGTGGCCAGACCGATATGGTCGGCGTCCACGAAATAGTTGTGTTTCCATCCCAGCGCACCGACCGCTTCCGCGGCGGCGACGCGGACGCTAGAGGGTTCCGATCCCACGATGTTGTGCTCGCGGTTGGATTTGTTCCACACCGGAATAACGGTAAAACCTTTTTCGGCGGCTTTCATGCAGGCGGCCAGTTGTGGTTTGGCCTGATGGGCGAAGCGATCGCCCACACCCAAGGAAAACTTATCTAAGCGAAGATGTTCATTATGATGGCTCATTGATTGACTCCCGAGGCCAGGAACCCGCCGTCCACGGCGAGGCATTGGCCGGTTATGAAACTGGCGGAATCGGAGGCGAAAAAGACCGCCGCGCCGATCAGTTCGCTCGCGGCGCCCCAGCGTGCCATTGGCGTGCGCAACTTCAACTCACGGCCGCGTTCGGTGCCGTCCAGAAGCGCGGCGTTTAGATCGGTGCGGAACACTCCGGGAGCGATGGCGTTCACGTTGATGCCGTGACGCGCCCATTCCACCGCCAGGCTGCGGGTGAGTCCCAGCACAGCGGTTTTGGAACAGGCGTAGGCCGTGACTTCCACCAGCGACACAAAAGAATTCAGCGATGCAATGTTGATAATACGCCCGCACTTGTTGGCGGCCAGCGCCTCGTGGAACGACTGGCAACTTCGCAACATGCCGGTGACGTTGGTATCGAACAGGTCGTTCCACTCCGGCTCGGTGACGTTCATGGTCGGCTTGCGGAAAATGCGCCCGGCGGCGTTCACCAGAATGTCGGCGCGTCCGAACTGCTGGAGCACGGCGTCGCGGAAACCGTCAACGGACGCGCGCGAACCCACGTCGCAGGCGCGGCGCAGGGTCTTACGTCCGGCGGATTCGATCTCAGCGCAGGCTTGCGAAACCATGTCTTCGCGCCGTCCGGTGGGCACAACGTCCGCGCCGGCCTGCGCCAAGCCAATCGCCAGGCTCGTCCGATCCCGGACGTTCCGCCCATGACCACGGCCACGCGGCCGCTTAAATCCATAAAATTAGTTAGCAAGACAACCCTCCTGAGGGTCTGGTGGAAACGATGCCATCCACGGAAACTACGATAAATTACCCTTATGCATCTTACCGCAGAAATGCAGTTGGAACCACAGATGAACAGATGGACGCAGATGGCAACTGAAGAGAGAACTCCAATAGGCAACCGCTGGAGCTAGGGACGACAGGGAAGGACCCGCGGAAAAAGCAACCGCCGATGAACGCCGATAAGCATCGGTTCTCATCGGCGTTTATCGGCGTTCATCGGCGGTTGCTTTTTTAGACGTTCCTTGCTGGCACGACCGTCGAAAATGAGCAATACTGTTCGGGAGGTGTGACGACATGAAATGTCCGTTCTGCGGACACCCCGAAGATAAAGTGGTGGATTCCCGCGAGAGCAAGGAAGGCGAAGCCATCCGCCGGCGCCGGGAATGTCTGGGTTGCGAGCGGCGCTTCACCACCTACGAACGCATTGACGAGATTCCTTACCTGGTGGTCAAGAAAGACGGCCGCCGCGAAAAGTTCGATCGTCAAAAACTGCTCAGTGGTCTGCTCAAGGCTTGCGAGAAGCGGCCGGTCAGCATGGGCAAGTTGGAGGCGCTCGTCAACGAATCGGAAGCCTACGTGGCCGAATCGCCGGACCGCGAGCGGTCCACGTCGGAACTCGGCCAGTTCCTGATGGAGCGACTGAAAAACCTCGACAAAGTTGCCTACGTACGCTTCGCCTCGGTGTACTTGGACTTCAAGGACATCAAGGAATTCATGAGCGAGTTAAAGGATTTGTTGAAGGCCAAGTAACGCAGGCCTTCAGGCCTGTTCTTGGTTTTTGGGCTCTCGAAGAAGAGAACAGGCCTGAAGGCCTGCGTTACCGGACCGCATCTGGATCGCGGAACGAAAATTCCTGGCTCAACACGGCCAGGCTCTCGTTCAAACGTACCCGTGCTACCGCGCCCTTGCGCAGGCCCAGAATGCCGTATTCGTAGCGTAAATCGCGGAAGACCACTTCGTAACCATCTTCCCGGCGCTCCATGTAGGTGTACGGATATTCCGCAAAGTCCAGAAACGCCTCGACCACTTCCGTTCGCCGGGCGGCGTCGATGGCGGGGCTGGGTTCGGGCGGATAAAAAGTGTGGGTTTGCGTGGGGTCGAACTCTTTTAATACGTGGACGTCTCCTTCCTCGAGCGTTTCGCCGGTGTCCATTACGGCGTGCCAAAGGAAGGGAGAGCTGGAATCGGGATAGGCGCTGAAGCGCCGCGCCTCGCGTCCCTTGTAGACAAAGGAATCGAGCACCGCCAGGGCCCGCCGGTGCGAGACAGCGCGCACACATCCGAACAGCACGAGAAGCACCAGCACGGAAATCGCCGCGGGACGGAAACTGGTTTTGCGCGCGCCGATTTCTTCGCTGATCAGCCGAAAGAAGAACGGCGAGAGAATGATCACCAGAATGACCGGCAGCATCCAAAGATCGATCACGGAAAAAAGGTCCCAGGCCAGCCGCACGCTGGAGAATGGCCAGAACAGGCGCGTGCCATAAGGCGTAACGAAATCCATCAGCAGGTGACTGCACACGCCGGCCAGCGCCAGCAGGAACGCCGCCAGCCAGGGATAAGGCTGGCCTTTACGGAACTTGCGGTGAAATAGCCAAACGATCGCCGCCGCAAGGATGGCCAGGAACGGCGCGCCGACAAAAGAATGCGTGGCTCCGCGATGCACTTGCAGGTATCGCGCGCCGTGTTCACCGACTCCCGCGAACACATCAATGTCCGGACCGTTCGCGCCCAGGATCAACAGCCAGGTTGGATAGGCGCCCAAGCCATAGCGTTTCAGACCGGCTTGCGCCAGGGCAATCCCGGTGATGGTATGGGTTATGTTATCCATCTCAGGTTTTCCATACTATCATCCTGTTTATGAGTGCGAGCACGGGCAAATCGGCGGCCGAGAAGGAAGCACGGAAACTGCGGGAGCAACTCGCCTACCACGAACATCGCTATTACGTGCTGGACGATCCCGAGCTCAGCGACCAGGAGTACGACGCGCTGATGAATCGTTTGAAGGAAATCGAGCGAGCCCATCCGGAATTGGTGACGCCCGATTCTCCCACGCAGCGGGTCGGCGGCAAGCCGCGTGAGGGCTTCGCCAAGGCAGAACACAAACCGGCGATGCTCAGCCTGGACAACGCCTACTCGCCGGAGGAACTTTCCGCGTTCGATCGCCGTGTGCGCGAGTTGAGCGGACGAGATCGCATCGACTATGTTGCCGAGCTGAAACTGGACGGCTTGAGCCTGGCAGTGCAGTATGAAGGCGGACGTCTGGTGCAGGCGATTACCCGCGGCGACGGCACAGTGGGCGAAGTAGTTACCGCCAACGCGCGGACCATCCGCGCGCTGCCGCTGCGCATAGCCCATCAGGGCAAAGTGGACGTTCGCGGCGAAGTGATCATGCCGCTGAAAGAATTCCACCGCCTGAATGCCGAACGCAAGGAAGCGCAGCTCGCGCCCTTCGCCAATCCTCGTAACGCCGCGGCTGGTGGCGTTCGCGTGCTCGATCCGGCTGTCACTGCGGCGCGCCGGCTAACTTTCTTCGCGTATGCACTGTTTGGGCTGGAGTTCGACCATATGAGAACTCTGGAGTGGCTGGCAAGCGAAGGCTTCAAGGTCAATAAGAATCGACGCCTGTGCCACGGCATCGAGCAGGTGCTGGGTTTCTGCGACGAATGGGACGAAAAACGGCGCACGCTACCGTATGAGACCGACGGCATCGTGGCCAAGGTGAATTCGCGCGACTTGAGGGTGGAAGTCGGCTTCACCGCCAAGGCGCCGCGGTGGGCCATCGCCTACAAGTACGCGGCGCGCGCGGCGGTCACGCGGCTGCTGAAAATCGAAACCAACGTAGGGCGCACCGGCACGCTCACTCCGGTGGCGATTCTCGAGCCGGTGGCGCTGGGCGGCGTCACCGTAAGCCGCTCCACGCTGCACAACGAGGACGAAGTGCGCCGCCTGGGAGTGCGCGCCGGCGATCTGGTGCAAGTGGAGCGCGGCGGCGACGTGATCCCCAAGATCGTGCGCGTGGTGGAGAAGGGCGAGGGCACCGTGGAGTTCGAGATGCCCAAGCGCTGTCCGGAGTGCAACGGCAGCGTGGCCCGCGAGGAAGGGGAAGCCGCCTGGAGATGCGTCAACAACAGTTGTCCAGCGCAACTCAAGGGTTCGCTGCTCCACTTCGCCGCGCGGCGGGTGATGGACATCGACGGTCTCGGCGAAGTGCTGGTGGATCAACTGGTGGAAAAAGGTTTGGTGAAGGCCTCCGCCGATCTCTACGAGTTGACCCAGGAGCAACTGGAAAACCTGGATCGCATGGGCGAGAAATCGGCGGCCAATTTGCGCGAGGAGATCGAAGCCAGCAAGAAGCTGCCTTTGGCGCGCGTGATCCACGGGCTGGGCATCCGTCACGTGGGCGAGCGCTTGGCGCAAACGCTGGCCGATTATTTTTCGTCGCTGGATGCGTTGATGGCGGCGTCCGACGAAGAGTTGCAGGAAGCTGCCGACGTAGGACCGAAGGTGGCCGAGAGCATCCGCGAGTTCTTCGCCGAGGCGCAGAACAAGAAGCTGGTGGCGCGTCTTGCGAAGGCGGGGGTGAGCATGAAGGAAACCGCCAAGCCGAAGCCGGCGGCGGGTCCGTTGACGGGCATGACGTTCGTGCTCACCGGAACGCTGCCCAACTATACCCGGGACGAAGCGCAGCGGCGAATCGAGGAGGCGGGAGGCAAAGTAACCTCCGCGGTATCGAAGAAAACTTCCTACGTGGTAGCCGGCGCCGATCCGGGATCCAAGCTTGATAAGGCTCGATCGTTGGGCGTAACGGTCTTGGATGAGAACAGTTTGCTGAAGTTGCTGCCGGGCTGAGGGCGGGGCCCGCGGGGGAAGAATGATATTCTGGTTCTCTATCTCACAGTGGAAAGGGTTCTGTAATGAACAAGACCGTTTTAGCGATAATCCTTGGTGCGGTCGTCCTGGCGCTGCCCGCGGCTGCCGAGGAATGGAAGCTCGATCCGGCTCACAGTAAATTGAAGTTCGCCATTGACGCCAAAATGATCTCGGCGGAAGGCGTTTTTCGTACCTTCGCGGTGAAGGACGACATCAACGAACAGGCCTTGGAACAGTCGAAGATCGAGATGACCGTGGACGTCGCCTCGCTGGACACCAACAGCACACAGCGCGACAACCATTTGAGGTCGGATGCGTTCTTCGACGTGGCCAAGTATCCCACGGCGCAGATTGTGGTGAAGTTTCTTCGCAAGGTCAGTGAAGGCAACTACGAAGGCGACGGCGAGATTACTATTCGCGGCGTGACCAAGCCCATCAAGCTGCCGGTCAAGATTCTGCTGAACGAAGGCGGCCGGCTGCGCTTCCGCGGGTCGGTGGAAATCAACCGGATGGATTTTGGCGTGAAATTCAACAGCCCCGTGAACCACATCGAGGATATTGCTACGGTGACCTACGAACTGAATTTGCAGAAACCGAAGTCGGGTGGAAAGTAGGACAGGCGCCCTCGCCGGTCCTACTCAACATGAGCTTTCTTCTCAACGCCGCGCTCTTGATCGGCGTCCTTGGCGCAGCGTTCTTCGCTACCAACTGGTACGCCAGTGCCTACATCACCTGCCGCGGCTGCGGCACGATGAATGCGCGCCGGCGCACGCAATGCCGCAAGTGCGGCGCGGCGCTTCGCGCGGCACAATAAATCTTGGCGTCACAGGGGCCTTCTCGGGAGATACAATTGTCTGTCCAGCGTTTCAGCGATTCATCAAAAGGAGACTGGCAATGCAGATTGGTTTCATCGGTCTGGGCATCATGGGCATGCCCATGGCAAAGCATCTTATCGACGCAGGCCACTCGCTGGTGGTCTGGAGCAAGACGCGCTCGAAGGCGCAATCGTTAGGCCAGAAGGTGGCCCATACGCCCGCCGATCTGGCGCGCCAGTGCGATTTGATTTTCCTGATCGTCAGCGACACCGCGGGCGTCGAGGAAACCGCCACGGGCGCCGGTGGCTTGATTGAAGGCGTGCGCGCGGGCACCATCGTTTGCGATTGCACCACCGTTTCACCCAGCGCCAGCCGCGCGCTGGCCAAGCGGTTCTCGACGGCGGGCGCTCACTGGATGGACATGCCGGTTACGGGCAGCAAAGCCGGCGCGGAAAAAGGCACGTTGACCTTCATGGTCGGCGGAGACAAAGCGGTTTTCGACCGCGTCCGCCCGTATCTCGATCCGATGGGCAAGAACATTTACTATGTCGGCGGCAATGGCATGGGACTCCACGCCAAACTCACCCAAAACCTGGTTCTCGCCCTGACTTTCGAAGGAGTCTGCGAAGGTCTCGTCTTGGCCGCCAAGGCCGGCGTGCCCACCAAGTTGATGTACGAAATCATTCAGAACAGCGCCGCCAAAATCAGCATTCTCGATTACAAGGCTCCGGCCATCTATCAAGGGAAATGGGACACCAACTTTTCCTTGAAGTGGATGCACAAGGATATCGGTCTGATGCTGGACTCCGGCAAGGAGTTGGGCGTGCCGCTGCCGGGCTTGGCCATCGTGCACCAGCTTTTCGGCGCATCGATCGCGCGCGGCCACGCCGACGACGATTACGCCAGCGTCATCACGCTGCTGGAAGACTGGGCCGGGGTGAAGGTCCGGGAGTAACGCAGGCCTTCAGGCCTGTGTTTTTTACCCTGCGGAAAAGAACAGGCCTGAAGGCCTGCGTTACAAATGACGGACGAGATTAGCATCCAGGAAGCCCGCCGCATCGCGCTGGCCGCGCAGGGGTTCCATCGGGCACGCCCCAAGTCCGTCAAGAGCGCCGACGTTGCCGGTGTGATCCGCCGGCTGGGCTTGGTGCAACTCGATTTCGTAAACGTGATCGGTCCGGCGCACTATCAGGTGATCTTTTCGCGTCTCGGAAAGTACGACCGCAAACTCCTCGACAACCTCCTTTATCGCAGCGGCGAGTTCACCGAGCAGTGGGTCCCATGAAGCGTCCATTATTCCCGTGGAGACCTGGCCGCTGCTGCGATTCCGAATGGAAACGTTCCGGCTTCGCCCGTGGGGCTTCGACAAGATGTTGGGCAAGTGTCCGGAGTACGCCGAATCTCTGTTGCACGAGATTCGCGCGCGTGGTCCGCTTACGGCCGATCAACTGCATCACCCCGAAGGCGTGGCCCGGCGCATCCCTGGGGCGTGGCACGGCTCGGTGCCGCGCGCCACGCTGGAAGCGCATTTCGCGCGCGGACGCGTGGCCATCGCCGATCGCCTTCCCAACTTTGCGCGAGTCTACGAGGTGGCCGAACGACACATTCCGCGCGTCCACTTTGAGGAAGTCGTTCCCCATGACGAGTCGCGCCGGCGCTTACTGGCGCAGGCTGGTCGCGCCTGCGGCGTCGGGACCGCCAAGGATCTGGCCGATTATTTCCGCATGAAGATGGCCGAGGCGAAACCGCGCCTGATGGAGTTGGTGGAGGGCGGGGAATTGCGCGAGGTGCGAGTGGAAGGCTGGCGGGAAGCGGCTTACCTGCACAAGGACGCGCTCACGCCGAAGAAGATGCACGCCTGCGCGCTGCTGGCACCGTTTGATCCTCTGATTTGGTACCGTCCGCGCGTGAAACGCTTGTTCGGCTTCGACTATCGCTTCGAGATTTTCGTGCCGGATCATAAGCGCAAATGGGGCGTCTACGTGCTGCCATTCCTGTATGGCGAACGGTTGGTAGCGCGCGTTGATTTGAAGGCCGATCGCGCCGCCGGGCGATTGTCCGTGGTCAAGCGGTTCTACGAGCGCGGCTGCAAGACCCGGGCAATCACCACCGCACTCGAGGCGGAACTGGCCGCGATGTCGTCGTGGCTTTTCCATCCACCGATGACATAGCGCGGCCCAGGGGCCGCAACCAAACAAGAACAGATCATCCACAGATTACACAGATTTCACAGATTAAAGAAGCAATTTGGAGTGTGGCGACTTGTCGCCGCTTTCGGGCCCATGGGCCGGCGAGGCCGGACTCAACTTCTCCCCGGCGGCTCTTCGTGATAAGTTGTGGGCGGACCAGGTTGCAGTTGGCCTTTGATATTCCAGCCAGACGCTAGAGGTGTCCTATGAAAATAGTTTTGCTTACCGCTATCGCCCTCGGCACGGCGCTGATTCCGGCGCCGGCCCAAACCACGCCGCCTTACGGCAAGCTAGTCAAGAAGGATCCCCGCTTCGATCGCTTGCTTCCGCCCGGAACCGTCATCGAGAAACTGGACGACGGACACGCCTGGTCGGAAGGTCCGGTGTGGAACCGCAAGGAAGGCTATCTGCTGTGGTCGGATATCCCCAAGAACTCTATATTCAAATGGACGCCCGACCCGAAGCCGAACGGAGCCGTGACGCTGTTCATGATGCCTTCCGGATACACCGGAACCGCGCCCTTCACCGGGCCGGAACCGGGATCGAATGGTTTGACCTACGATCCGCAGGGCCGCCTGGTTTTGTGCGAGCACGGAGATCGCCGCGTGGCGCGCCTGGAAGCCAACGGGAAGAAGACCACGCTGGCCGACCGCTACCAAGGGAAACGCCTGAATAGTCCCAACGACCTGTGCTACAAATCGAACGGCGACCTTTACTTCACCGATCCGCCCTATGGACTACCCAAGCGCTGGGACGATCCCGGCAAAGAGTTGGACTTCTCGGGCGTCTATCGTTTGGGAAAAGACGGTAAGTTGACGCTGCTGGTCAAGGATCTGAAAGCGCCCAACGGAATCGCTTTCTCGCCGTCGGAAAAGATTTTGTATGTCTCCAACTCCGACCCCGATCATGCCGTCTGGATGGCCTATGACGTGAAGCCGGACGGCACTCTCGGCGGGGCCGAGTTTTCTTCGATGCCACGCCTTGGATCAAAGGCCGGACCGGCCTGCCGGACGGAATGAAAATCGACAAGGACGGCAACTTGTTCGCGGCTGGTCCCGGGGGCATTCACATTTTCGCGTCCGATGGCACGCACTTAGGCAGCATCGAATTCGCCGCGGCCACCGCCAACTGCGGTTGGGGCAACGACGGATCGTACCTCTACATTACCTCCAGCAGCGCGCTCTACCGAATCAAGACCGGCACGCGCGGCGCGGGATTCTAGTAGCGCAGGCCTTCAGGCCTGTTCTTGATGCGTTGCCAAGTACAAACTACAAGAGAACAGGCCAGGGCCTGCGTTAACTCAACGGTGTAATGCCGACCGGATGAAACCAACCGGCAAGTCTTCCATGCCAGTGCGCACGACAATTGAGGTAAAGAGCCGATAGTCACGGATGCCTTCATTTCCAACCGCCAGCACGGCGAGCAGAAGAAGAATGCGAAAATCGCTCTCGGATAACCAGCGTTTAGCATGGGCCAGCGCCACGCAGAGTCCAATGCCGGCCAAGAGGCAGTAAGGACTGTCGGAGGGGCTGATATTGCGCAGGTATTGGAGATTGGGAAAAAATGCGGCGAAGCAGATGAATACCAGCGCCATCAGAGCGACCAGGGCGCAAGCGTCGGAGTCGGCCAGCCATCCCGCTGGATCGACTTTGCCAAAGAAGAGGCGCCGCAGAACTACGATCGTACCCACCAGCGCCAATGCCGCGGTCAGCGGGCCGACCAGCCAGAGTAGATAGAGGAACTGATACCAAGGACCGGAAGCGAACTGCTGGGCCCAAGTCGAATTCACCGATGCGTGAAGGGTATGGTTCAGCACGGAGAGCGCGACACTCATGTTTCCCGCGAGAAGAGTCCATACGGCCAGAGCCAGCAGTCCCGAGAGAACGCCGCCGAATAACAGAAGAGCGAACCCGCCGGCCCAACGCTCCCGCCGGAGCACCACGGCGAAAAGCCATAGGCCGCAAACACCGTAGGCGATAATCCCGTTTTCTTTCGTCAGCAGCAAGAGAAGGCCGAAAAAAAGGAAAAGGGGATACCAGACCATGCGCCTGGGCTTGCGGCTGATCTCACAGGTGACGTAGACGAGCATCAGCGACACCACTCCAAAGAAAAGATCGCGCCACGCTCTCCTGGCCATGCCCAATTCCGCAAACGAAAAGGCCAGAAAAACAACGGCGGACGCCGCCACCCAAGGATGAAAGAATCGCAGCCCGATCCAAGCCACAAGAAAGAGCGAAAGGATGCTGCAAGCCAGGGAGACCAGCGCGCCGGCGGTGGCGTCCCGCGTACCGGTTGCCTTCATCACCGCCGCGACAGTGGCCACGTAGCCGATTCGCGTGGGCGCCGGATAGTCCCAACTCCCAGGATCGGCCTCATACTCGGCGAAGACCTGTGGCATCGCGCCAAAACCGTCGTCGGCGATCCTGGAAGCGAAGTGGGTATACACTCTCTCGTCCGGCGTGCGCGTGGCCATGTCGCTGTGATGCGCCAGGCGCAGCGCGATACCCAGCGCGAGCGCCGCGGCCAGCGCTATCCAGGCGAGTGCTCGATTCTCGCTGTTAACGGCCAAGACGCTTTTGCTCCAAAGCCCAGTTTAGGTTGTTGCGAGCCAGGATGAAGTCCGGCCGCAGACGCAAGGCTTGTTGCGCCGCGGCAATCGCTTCGTCCCACTGCCCCAGCGCGGAACGGGCCGCCGCGATGTTGTTGTAGGCCTCCGCAAAGTTCGGATCGAGCTGTAAGGCATTCTGCGCCGCGGCGATTGACTCGTTGAACTTTTCCTGCTGGTATAACGACAGCGACAGATTCAATAATTGATCCGCTGCGGGATTGCGCGAAACCGGAAGCGGCGGAGCCAGCCGTTGTGGCGCGGCCTGTTCCGCTGGAGACGGCCCTTCAAAGGCCTCAACGTTGCGTTGCACGACGGCCGCACCGCCGAGCAGCAGGAAACACAGACATCCGGCGGCGAGCAAGCGCAAATCCTGCCATGGCGCCAGAGTCGCGGCCCGCGCCACAATCGACGCGCCCGCCAGCGCCAAGCCAATCGAGGCGGGGAGCGGCTCCGAGGGAACGATCAGGACCACCACAAGAAACCACCAAAGCCCGAAAGACGTAGCACGGGTATGGCGCCAAAGTGCGGTGGAAACGGCGATCCCGGCAATGAAAATCATAGCCACGGCAGCAGCGTCCTGCTCCGGTGATCCGCTGGAGGTCCAAGGAACGAGAAACTGCGTCAAGGTCCGCGCCCCTTGTACGATCTTCCAGTCCAAGGGCGCCTCCGGCGCGGGCGGGAGTCTCAAAGCCAGCAACGAGACAAGCAACGCCGGCAGCGACCGCACCACGGCCGATGGAATCGCGGACCAGCGGCCATCTTCATCAAAAAGGAAGATGCCTGCGAACAACAGTGGAGAAAACGCCAGCGTCGCACGATGGCAGAACGCCGCGGCCACTACCGGCAGAAGAAATATCCCGGCGCGCCGCCATTCCGGACGCCATTGGTAGAGCACCAATCCCAAAACCATTCCGAGCGCGGAACAAAGGACATGCCAGCCGTCCGGTTGATTCAAGATCTCCGCGTTTGCCGGGCTCATTCCTACCCAGGCTATCCCGAAAATCGCAGCGTACCGCGCGCCATCCAGGCGGAATCCGCCTGCCGATTCGCGTGTGCCCGCACCTGGTGTCGCCAGGTTCAGGAGATTCAGCAGGAGCGGCGCGAGTGCGATGACCAGCAAACAAAACGGCCAAAGCCCTGGAACATCGCCTTGCCGGGGACCGGAATAGATGAGCCAAATGTTGGCGACCACGACGGCGACAAGTAAACCGGCATGAGTCTCTTTCGAATGGACGAAGGCTATGCGGGAGGCCATTTGTTGGTCTCTTGCTTGTCGCTTGCGGGCGGGCTGCTCTTGCGCGGTTTGGCCAGATACACAAACTGGTATGCAAACAACCCTGGAAGCAGCCTTGTGAAAAACCAACAGACACCATTGATCGCCCGCATCAGAGGATTGTCCGGCGAGAGTCCCAGCGCCAATTCCACGGGAATCACCGTCGGCTTGACATTCAGGATTTCGCAGCCATTCTCTTCCAGAAATTGGCGGGCGGTCTTGCGGGTAAAGAAATGCAGGTGCGTACGGTCCAGGATTCCCCGCTCCTGGCGCCCGAAGCTGCCAAACAACAGCTTCAGGCGCACCGTGATGTTGGCGACATTGGGCAGCGAAACCACCAGCAGGCCATGCTCTTTCAGCACGGTCTTGGCGTCATTCAAGAGGAACTCCGGATGAACCAGATGCTCCAGCACGTCCAGCAACAGGACGCGGTCGAAGCGCAGACCATTCAGTTCACAATGCAGCGCGCCGGGCGGTGAATTCAAATCCAGCGAGAAATACCGTTCCAGCACGTCGGAACGGGAGGCCTGCGGCAGGAAATCGACGCCGGTAACCCGGTTGTCGTCCTGGCGCAGTTCCGCGGCAAAATATCCTTCACCGCAGCCGATATCGAGCACTTCCTGACCCGTGCCCGTAAGAGTCCGCGCGTAATAGTGGCTGGAGTGCTTGGACTGCTTAATGGGATAGTGGACGAAGTACTCCGCAAATTCCGGCTCGCGGCGCACGCTGCGGCAGGTCTGCTTGTAGCGCCACACGGCGCGCAGCACATCTTTCGCGTACTTCATGCCGTCCACGTTGCACAGCTCGGTGCCGTAGTACGTGGGTATCGGCACTTCCTGGATATTCATGCCCTGGTGGTGCAGCTTGATGATGATTTCCGTGTCGAAGTGGAAATCGTCGGTCATATGCGAAAAGTCGAGCTGCGCCAGGGCGTGCAGGTTGTAGGCGCGGTAGCCGCTGTGAAACTCCGTCAGGTTCATTCCCAGGGCCCGGTTTTCAATGGTCGTAAGAATGCGGTTGCCCACAAATTTGTAGAGCGGCATTCCGCCTTTCAGCGGCCCTCCGTAGGTGGTCATCATCCGGGAACCGAACACCGCGTCGGCCTCGCCGGTGACCAGGGGATGGTACATCCGGGCCAGAATCTCCGGAGCGTACTGGCCATCGCCGTGCAGCAGGACCACGATATCGAAGCCCTTTTCGATAAAATAGCGGTAGCCGGCCTTCTGATTGCCGCCGTATCCCAGGTTCTTGGGATGCTTCAACACGCGCAGCTTGGGCAGATCCCAGGTGGCCTTGATTCCCAGGGCCAACTCAAACGTGGAATCCTGACTGGCGTCGTCGAAGACCACCACTTCTTCCACGTTACCCCATACGTTTGGCGGGATGCGCTTGAGCACCGGAACCAGGGTTTGCAGCGCGTTGTAGGTGACCATCAGGATACCAATGCGCTTGCCCTGGCAGGGCGCCAAAGTGGGGTCTTCGAACGCGGCATATCCTGGGCGTGGCTCGTAGGTGAGAGCCGAAGTCGCCGCCACAGTCTGCGCTTGCATCTGGATCTCCATCTACACCGTCCGCATGTGCTTCAACGAGTATAATCTTTCTGGGAATTGAGAACCAGCGAGTACATAAGCGGGGACGCCAAAGTGTAACGGCCTGTTATAATCGGACCAGGTTGCCACAAGAGAATGACCATAATCATCGTGATTCCCTGTTTCAACGAAGCGTCCAAGATCGCCGAGACGGTCGCGCCGTTAGCCGCCGCGGGATACACAGTGGTGGTTGTGGACGACGGCTCGACGGACGGTACCGCTGAGGTGCTCGGCAAGCTGCCGGTGATTCACTTGCGGCACGCCGTCAATATGGGCGCCGGGGCCGCCACTGAAACCGGTCTGGAGTGGGCCCGGCGCGCGAGCGCCGATATCGTGGTCACTCTGGACGCCGACGGCCAGCATGATTGGCGGCAGATCCCCGACATGATTCGGCCCATTCAAGAAGGCCGCGCCGACATCGTGTTCGGCTCGCGCTTTCTTCGCCCGGAAGACGTCGCGCAAATACCGGCGGCCCGCCGGCGGCTGTTGCGCCTGGCCATCGGTTTCGGGGCCCTGACCTCCGGCCTGCGCTTGAGCGACACCCACAATGGATTCCGGGCCTTGTCGCGCAAGGCGCTCGAAGAAATCCGCCTGCGGCAACCCGGCTATGCCTTCTGCTCCGAGATTCTCGAGGAGACCGCGCGCTTGAAATTACGCTGCGTGGAAGTGCCGGTCACCGTGCGCTATACCGAATACTCGCGGCGCAAAGGGCAATCGGCCTGGAACGCCGTCAACATCATGATCGACTTGCTGTTACGGAAGGTCCTGCGATGATTCCAATTCAACCACTGCTGATTGTTCTGGTCGGGCTGCTCGTATGGGGTTATTTGGTTCGCTTTCGCTCGATGTTCTGGGACCGCCTGATCGTGATCGGCTTCAGCGCCGCGGCGGTTGTGCTGGTGTCCTATCCCGAGCTGAGCAACCGGATCGCCAATCGCTTGGGCGTCTCCCGCGGCGCCGATCTGATTTTCTACCTGGCGCTTCCGGGACTGTTGTTTATGATTCTGCTGTTGTACGCGAAAGCCACGCGGCAAGAGGAACATCTTGCTGTGTTGACGCGGGAATTGGCGCTGTTGAAAGCGGATCGCCCAGGCCGGGCCATTTGAAGAAAACGTGTTGTCAGAACCGTCCGCGGTAGCGGATGGGTCAGGCGGGGGTAATGGCTCGGTTCGAGCGCCGTGTGGGATCCGTCGTCTCTTCGTGCGGCTCTGCCGCCCGTTAGTGTGGAAAGGCTGCGCCTCTCCCTGGAGTTTCTACATTTGCACCCCGGCATCCGCGAAACGGACGCCGAGCCAGCGTAGCTGGCGGCATGATTTAACCCACAGCGCAAGCTGTGGGTCAGGGATCGAGGCAACGCAAGCCCGCGAATGCGGGCGACACAAAAGCCTGTTGGCAACATTGTGCGGCCCAAGAACGTGCTTTTATGTCGCCCGCCTTCGCGGGCTTTCGGCCTTTGCTCATGGACCCACAGCTCGCGCTGTGGGCTAAATCATGCCGCCGGCTACGCCGGTTGGACTCCCGCTTCGCGGACACCCGATGGAAATGTAGAAACTCCAGGAAAGGCTGCGCCTTTCCGAAAGCTCCCTATTCTTCACGACAGGGCCGCGCCTTTGTCAGCCCGCAGAGCGGGCGAGAGAGTGTGGCCCAGGGTGGAGCGCTTTTTGCGGAACCCTGGGTACACCGCGAGAAGAACAGAGCCCGCGAAGCGGGCGACAGATACGCGAGACACTGCGAGACTGCCTTTCGCCCGCGCCGCGGGCTCTTTTCTCTCTTACCGTGTACCCAGGGTTCCGCAAAATACGCTCCACCCTGGGCCACACTCTCCCGCCCGCTTGCGGGCTAAGGCGCAGAGCAGCCGGGAAAGTGTGGCCCAGGATAATGCCGTCCTACTTGACGCCCCCGCCCTGTTGCAGCCGCTTTTGATTCAACTCCCACTGCAAGTTATTCTTGGCCAGTTGAAAATCCGGCTTCAGACGGATGGCTTCCTCGGAGGCTTGAATGGCTTCGTCCCAGTGCCCCATACTTTGCTGCGCGGCAGCGATGTTGTTGTAGGCCTCCGCATATCCGGGACGCAACTTTAGGGCTTGCGTGGCCGCGGCAATACACTCGGCGTGCTTTCCGGCGAGTTCGTAATTCAGCGACAGCATGAGGAAATCCTCGGGAGTCTTGGGCTCGGCCGGCGCGGCTGCCGGGACAGCGCTCGCTTGTTGGCTGGCAGGATGCGGGCCGCTAGCCAGGAATTGGGCGGCCGTCGTGTCGCCGGGGAAAACCCGCAGCGTCTCCTGGGCCAGCGCGCGCAGATTCACGGCGTCGCCCAGGCCGGAGTAAATTTCCATCAGCAAATAGCGCGGCTCGGCGTAGGAACTGTTGATGGCGATGGCCTGGTGCAGCAGGGTCATCGCTTCCGGATTGCGGTTGTGCTCCTTCAAGTAGCGCGCGTAGTAAAAATAGCACTGCGCATTTTCCGGCGACAGGGCCAGGGCCTCGTGAAAGTTCGACTCGGCGGCGACATCGTTGCCCAGCACTCCATAAACGATGCCCAGATTCAACTTCAGGATCGCGTAGCTGGGCGTGTAAACTTCGGCGCGCTTGAACAGGTCCAGTGCGCCATTGAAATCGCCGCGGCCCATCAAGGTGAGCCCGTAGTTCATCAGGCCGCGGCCGTTCCGGGGACTCTTCACAGTAACGTCCTGCCACAGGGACTCTTCACTGTGCCAAACGATGTTGCGTTGATGCGTGCCCCAGGCGCAGCCGCCCAGAATCAGGATGGCTCCCGCCACCGCCGCCTGCGGCCGCCGCTGCAGCCAGCGGATTTGCGACACCGCCCAAACCACGGCCAGCGTAAATCCCACGAACGGGAAAAACATGCGGTGATCGTTGTCCACTTCCGACAATGCCAGCAGCGACGTAGGCGCCAGGGCGATCGCGAACCACCATATTCCAAACGTAAACGGGCGCATCTCCGCGCGGCGCAACCACGGCCAGATCAAGACGATCAGCAGGGCCAACATGGCCACGCTCAGCACAAAGGTTTCGCTGAGAATGCCGCTGGCCAGCTCGCGATCGGTGTCGGCGCTGAGTTCGGTGGGCAGGAAGAACTGCTTCAGGTAATGCAAGATCACGCTGGGCTGGGTCAGCCAATAGAGGTACGACGACGACCCGCCGGCCGTGTAGGTCTTCGGCGTCAAGGCCGCCTGCAATGCGCCCATCGCCACGAAGACTACGGCGGAAGGAATGGACGCGCGGGTCGCCTGGAAGCCGCGCGCGACCGCGCCGCCGAGTCCCGGCTCGGTGTTTTCGCTGTCGAACAAGTAGACGTACACGAACAGGATCGGCAGAAACATCAGTGCCGGGGGCTTGGACAGCGATCCCACGATCACCGGCGCCAGGTATCCGCCCCAGGCGCGGCATCGCGGCCAGTAAATGTACATCACCAGACCCAAGACCACGCCCAGCGTGGAATGGATTTCCCCGCGCTGCACCACATAGTTCACGGTTTCGGCGCATACCGGATGCAATCCAAACAACGCCACGGCAAACAGGGCCAGGTATCCGTTCACGGGAGACGGCGCCGTCTCTTCCATGAGGTGAAGGAACAGGAAGAACATCGAGCCCAGCAGCACGATGTACCAAATGAACGTGTCGATGTGGAACCACGCAGGGTTCAGTCCGCCGGCCAAGTGATAGTCGATGGCCAGGCTGGTGGAGATCAACGGCCGGTAGGATTGGTTGGTGGGCAGGCTGCTGAACGTTTTCCCGTCAACGAAAAACCTGGGGATGTTGTGGAGATCCCGGATAAAGGGATTCTCCGAGACCGTATGGGCATCGTCGAAATGAAAGCTGTTTTGGAAATGATTCGCGTATGCTCCAAGCACAACTGCCAGCACCAGCACGCCGCAGCCCGCCAATTTTAAGCGTTCCATCGCCAATGATTATACCTGAGCTATCGCGCGACATGCCGGCAAGGCTCGCTCATGCTGTGCCAGAACGCTCGCGGCGCGCTGGCGCATGGCCGAAAGCGGCGACAAGTCGCCGCACTCCAAATTATGTCTTAATCTGTGAAATCCGTGTAATCTGCGGATCGGATTCTTCTCCGGTACACTCGGTGGATCGGCTTACTTCTGATAATGCGGTTCATCCGACCGAAACGGACTAGCCGGCAGTCCCGCCTGATTCACCAGGTTGCACACCGGGTCGTCGGCCCAGGCATAACGCACCGCCACGGGCTTGCTCACTTGGGCGCTGGAAACCACCACCGTGTCGCCCTCCACGCGCGCCTCGGCCGGGACGAACTTGCCATCGGCGCCGGCAATCTTGAATCCCGTGATCGCGCCGCCGCCGCGACCCTGCAGGCCTTCGGCGTGCGTGAACCACACGCGCATCGCGGCGCTTTCCGCAGTCGTCTGCCGGAACATCGGTCCGGAATATTCGATCGGCTGATGGTAGGCGATGTGCAGCGCCGCCAGCGCCAGGCGAAGCCCCACGTCCTGCTTGTTCTTGGGATGGATGTCGCTGGACTCGCCGATGTCGATGATGACGGCCATGCCGGTATTGCGCGAGGCGCAGTGTTTCCGTCTGCGACTCGCGCAGCACCGGCCACCAGCGGGTTGGCCTTGTAGTTGGCCAGTTGCACGAACAGGAACGGAAAATCGCCCTCGCCCCCAACGGTTGCGCCAATCCTCGATCATGGCGCCGAACAGCCGCCGGTACTTGTAAGCGTGCGCTTCGCTGGCGTTCGATTCGCCCTGATACCAGATGACGCCGCGAATCGCGTACGGCGACGAGCGGCGCGATCATGGCGTTGTACAGGCCGCGCCGGCGTGTTCGGGTGTCCCGGACCTGGCGGCGGAGCGGGCCGATTGGGCGGCGTTTTGCCCTGCGCCTTGGCGTCGGCGGCCGGCTTGGTTCCAGGTCTCCAGTTGCTGGTCGTATCGCTCTTTGGCCGCGGGATAGTTGGCCAGCACGCCGTCCCATTCGTCGAGGACGTACTTCAGGGCGGGGTCGCTTCCAGGCCGGCCGCGACTGGTCCAGGATTGCGCGGGGTTCCGCCCCAGTCGCTCTCGATCAGTCCCATGGGCACGTGCAGGTTCTGGAGCAAATGCCGGCCGAAGAAATACTCCACCGGCGGAAAATCCCTTCACGGTGGCCGGCGCGCAAACCTGCCAGGTGCCGGCGACGTCGTCCAGCGGCTGGTCCGCCACGGCGCGCTTCACCTGGAATACGTGAATCATGCGGATAGTCCGCGCGGGCGATCTCCTCATCGTGATTGACCGCGGTTGCGAGGCGGAACTCCATGTTGGACTGTCCGGACCCGAGCCACACCTCGCCAACCATAACGTCCTGTGATGGTGTTGGAAGTGTGATGGTCATTTCCAGAGGACCAGCGGCGACAGCGGCCGAGCCAGGCGGTCCACTTGCCGTTCGTGGCCGCCGTAGACGAGACGCTCTGTCCCTGGAAGTCCACACGCACGGATTCGCCCGGGTCGGCGCGTTCCCCAGATCCGCACCGGCACGCCCTGTTGCAGCACCATGTGGTCGGAGATCAAGGCGGGCAGTTTGACGGCGGCGTGCAGGCCGCCGGCCAGGCTGAGCGTCACAATGAGTGTAGAGAGTTTTTGCATTTGAGTCTCCGGAGCGATTGAACTCTTCGCGTTCTGCAACTACCGAGCCTAACACAGCTGCGGCTTTGCCGCCCTTCGTGCGGAAAGGCTTCGCCTTTCCGTGGCTCACACACTCCCCGCAAGACTGTGCCTTGCGCCGACAAGGCGTAGCCTTGTCGAGGAGGCCAATTTCGGAAAGGCGAAGCCTTTCCGCACCAAGGAGCGGCAGAGCCGCAAAAAAATTCGGGACCGAGGTCCGCGTCTATTTCTTCTTCTTCGCGTCCGCCTTGTTCGGCTCCGCGGGCGGCACGGGCGCTACGCGTTTCCCGATCGCGTACAAGAATTTGTCCGTGCGGATGAAGATCTGCCCTTCGGAAACGGCCGGCGAACTCAGCGTGTAGCCGTCCAGTTGATTCTCGGCCAGCACTTCAAACTGCGGACCGGCCTTGACGACCGACGTCAGCCCGTCTTCGTTGACAATATACAGCTTGCCGTCGGCCAAAGTCGGCGACGAACTGTAGGTGGCCGGCTTCAGGCGCTGGCCGCCGTAGACCTGTGCGCCGGTCTTGGCATCCAAAGCCCAGAGAATGCCTTGATCGTTGACGCTGTAAAACAGTTTGCCGTCGCAGACCGGAGTGGGCACGTCCGGACCGTGATCGAACGAAAACACTTCCTTGGGACTCTCGCCGTCGCCGCGCGCAAGTTGGAACGCCAGCAGCGGCTTGATGCGCGTGGGAGCGTAGACCATCCCGTCGTAAACTAGGGCGGAGGCGATGACGCGGAAATTCGGGTTGTCGGTGGGATTGAAGCCGGTGCCGCGCCACAGTTCCTTCCCGGTGGCAAGATCGTGGCCGGTAATCACGTCGCCGCCGGTGATGATCAGCTCGGTGCGTTGGGCGTCCTTGTAAATCTGCGGCGTGGTGTAGGCGTCCGGCGATTCCACGTGGGCGGGCGAAGGACGCTCCACGCGCCACAGCGTTTTGCCGGTCTTGTTGTCAATCCGCAGGATGTAGGAAGGATCTTTTGTGTGCATGCCGTGCAGCACCTGCACGTACAGCGAGTCTTCATAAAGCAGCGCGGAAGATCCGTAGCCCCAGTTTTGTCCGAAGCGGCCGTAATCCTGCTGGATGTCGCGGGACCACAATTGCGCGCCCTTGAAGTCGAAGGCTTTCAGTTGGCCGGTACCGGTGAGGACCCAGACGGTCTTACCGTCGGTGACCGGCGAGTTCGAGACCATGTTGCCCTTGCGGACTTGGCGGTTGCCGGCGCCCATGGAGCGCTTCCACAAGATCTCACCCTTGTTGCGATTCACACACCAGACTTCCAAATTGCCGCTGAAGTCGGCGTCGGCGTTCATCACGAAAACGTAGTCGCCCCAAACGATCGGCGTGGCTCCGCTGCGGCTGCTCACCGCCAGCTTCCAGGCGATGTTCTCCTGGCCGCTCCATTTGAGCGGCAGATTTTTTTCGGGACTGGTCCCGTTGAGTTCCGGCCCGCGCCATTGCGGCCATTCCGCGGCCAGACAGCAGGGAGAGAAAAAGGCCAGCAGCAGGACAAGCAGGCAAAACGACAGAACATCCTTCTTCATGGGCAAAGTATAGCGTTGAACAGCGCCGCCGATCAACGCGCCTTTACAAATCGCCACAGAGGCACAGAGGGCACAGAGACCGGAACACAGAGAAAAACAGAACGACTGAAAGAAATTGGTGCTGTTCTCCTCCGTGTTCCGGTCTCAGTGTCCTCCGTGCCTCTGTGGCGACTTATGCTCGGTATGCGCTACAATAGGAGGTTATGCATGCGAGGTCCCAGCGTTTCTTGGAGCGGATCCAGTCCAGCGTCCTGGTTTGCGACGGCGCCATGGGTACGATGCTGTACGCCAAGGGCATCTTCATCAATCGCTGCTTCGATGAGCTGAACCTCTCCATGCCTGCTCTTATCAAGGAGATTCATTCCGCCTACGTGAAGGCCGGCGCGGAGGTTCTGGAGACCAACACGTTCGGCGCCAACGCGTTTCGGCTGGGCGCCCATGGACTGGCTGAGAAGTTGCACGATATCAACGTGGCCGGCGTCAAGCTGGCGCGGCAGTGCGCGGGGGAAGACATATTGGTCGCCGGAGCCATCGGCCCGCTGGGAGTGCGCATCGAGCCGCTCGGTCCCACGTCGTTTTCGGAGGCGCGTCAGGCCTTCCACCAGCAAGCCGTGGCCCTGGCCGAAGGCGGCGCGGATATCATTTTCCTGGAGACGTTCGGCGATCGGCACGAACTTCGCGAGGCCCTGCTGGCGGTGCGCGAAGTTTGCGACTTGCCCATCGTCGCGCAAATGACCGTGGACGACGAGGGCAACGCCCTCTATGGCGGCACGCCGGAGACCATCGCGCAAGACCTCACCGAGTGGGGCGCGGACGTGGTTGGCCTGAACTGCTCGGTTGGTCCCAAGACCATGCTGGAAGCCGCCGAGCGCATGATGAAAGTGACCGGCAAGCCGCTCTCCGTGCAGCCCAACGCCGGGAGTCCCCAAAATGTGGAAGGACGCAACGTTTACCTGTGCTCGCCGGAGTATTTGTGCCAATACGCGCGCCGCTACATCCAGGCGGGAGTGAAATTGATCGGCGGCTGCTGCGGAACGACGCCCGAGCACATCAAGCTCTTGAAAAACGAAGTGCGCTCGCTGCAGCCGGCCATGCCGCGCATTTCCGTGAAGTCGCCCGAAGAAGGCGAGAAGCCCAAGACGCTTCCGCCGATCCCCTTCGAGACGCGCTCGGCGCTGGCCCGCAAGCTGAAAAACAAGGAGTTCCCGGTTTTTGTGGAGATCCTGCCGCCGCGCGGCTCCGATCCGAAACGGGAGATTGAAGGCGCCACCTATTGCGCGCAGCACGGTGTGGATTGCATCAACATTCCCGATGGGCCGCGCGCCAGCGCGCGCATGAGCGCGCAGGCCCTGGCGTTTCTGGTACAACAGCAGTCCAAGATCGAGGCCGTACTGCACTATTGCTGCCGCGATCGCAACGTCATCAGCATGCAGTCGGACTTGCTGGGAGTTTACGCGCTGGGGATCCGCAATTTGATCCTGATCACCGGCGATCCGCCGCGCTTGGGCAACTATCCCGACGCCACCGCGGTGTTCGACGTGGACGCCATCGGCTTGACCAACATCGTGGCCAATCTGAATAAGGGCCTGGACCTGGGAGGCAACGGCATCGGCTCGCAAACGGGTTTCTGCATCGGCGTGGGCGCCAATCCCGGCGCGGTGAACATGGATCAGGAATTGCGCCGCACTTACTGGAAAGTGGAAGCCGGCGCGGAGTACATTGTCACGCAGCCGGTCTTCGATCTCAATCAGATCGAGGCGTTCATCAAGCGGATCGAAGGGTTCCGGATTCCCGTGATCGCCGGCATCTGGCCGTTGACCAGTTTCCGCAACGCCGAATTTATGGTCAACGAATTGCGTGTGCCGGTGCCGGAAGAATTGATGGAGCGCATGAGGAAAGTCGATTCCGGCGAGGCCGCACGCGCCGAAGGCACGGCGATCGCGCAAGAGATGGTCCGCAAGATCCGCCACGTGGTGGACGGCGTGCAACTCAGCGCGCCCTTCGGACGCTACAGCATGGCCGTGGAAGTGATGCAAGCGCTAGGATCGCGCGCGGGCGCTTCGAATCCTGGAGGCGCAGCCTGATGGAACAGCCTGCTTCCCCGCAGCCCTTCGAGGTTTCCCTCGATCGTCTGGAGAAAATCGTCAAGGAATTGGAGAGCGGCTCGCCGCCGCTGGAGCGTTCGCTGGAGTTGTTTGCCGAAGGCATGCAGCTTGCCGAACAATGCCGCGCGCAATTGGAAGCGGCGGAAAGCCGCATCGAAATCCTGATCCGGCGCGCCGGCGATAAGGTGACGGCCGAACCCTTCCAACTGGAGCGCGATCAATGACCACCGCCCCGAACTCAGTTTCGGGCGGCTTGAAAGAGCGTCTGCGTTGGCGCCAGCAGCAAGTGGACGCTCGCCTGGAACAGCTTCTTCCCGGCCCCGATGCCGCGCCTCCCAGCATCCATCGTGCCATGCGGCACAGCGTTTTTGCCGGCGGCAAGCGTATTCGTCCGCTGTTGTGCCTGGAGGCCGCCGCCGCAACGGGCCGTCAGGCCGAGCCGCTCGACTTGGCCTGCGCTCTGGAATGCATCCACACCTATTCCCTCATCCACGACGATCTCCCCGCGCTGGATAACGACGACTTCCGCCGCGGTAAGCCGACGTGTCACAAAGCATTCGGCGAAGCCACTGCGATTCTCGCCGGTGACGCGCTGCTAACCATCGCTTTCGAAATCATCGGTGGCGTGTCCAACGGCGGCCGCTTATGCGCGGAGATCGCCGCCGCAGCGGGCACAGTCAATGGCATGATCGGCGGACAAGTGGTGGACATCGAGTCCGAGGGCCGGCACGTGGACGCCGCCACGCTCGAGTACATCCACCGTTCGAAGACCGGCGCGCTCTTGCGAACGTCGGTGCGCGCAGGCGCGATTTTTGCCGGCGCGGACGACGCGGTCCTGCAAAACATCACCGAGTACGGCGTACACATCGGCTTGCTCTTCCAAATTGTGGACGACATCCTGGACCTGACGGAATCGTCCGAAGCGTTGGGCAAGACCGCCGGCAAGGACGCCGCGCAACTGAAAGCGACCTATCCCGCCGTTCACGGCATGGAAAAATCCGTGGCCATGGCCCAGCAAAGCATGCGCGCGGCGCTGGCCGCTGTGCAGCCGCTGGGAGAACGCGGCCAATGGTTGGCGGAGATCGCTTTGTATCTTGGGTCACGCAAGTCTTGAACAGCAAGACCAGACTAGACCAGGTTCTCGTACAGCGCGGCCTCGCTCCCACTCGCGAAAAGGCCCAGGCGCTCATTCTCGGCGGGCAGGTTTTCGTTAACGATCAGAAGGCCGACAAGGCCGGACGCACTGTTGCGGATGACGCGGTGGTTCGTATTGCCGAATCGTTGCCTTACGTCGGCCGCGGTGGACTGAAGCTTGCCGCCGCGCTCGACGCCTTCCACATCGATCTGACCCGCTGTGTCTGCCTGGACATCGGCGCGTCAACCGGTGGATTCACCGACTGCATGTTGCAGCGCGGCGCGGCGCGTGTCTACGCCGTGGACGTTGGCGCCGGTCAACTCGACTGGAAACTACGTAATGATCCGCGCGTGGTGGTGCGCGACAAGGTGAACGCGCGTTATCTCGCGGCCGCCGATATTGGCGAGCCGGCCGCGTTCGTTTCCATGGACGTATCGTTCATTTCCGCCACCATGATTTTGCCGCAAATCCCAGCTTTGCTGGCGGTTGAATCGCGCGGCGTGGTGGTGTTGGTAAAGCCACAATTCGAAGTGGGTCGCGGACAGGTCGGCAAGGGCGGCGTGGTGCGCGACCCCGCGCTGCACGAGCAGGCCGTGGAGAAAGTGGCCTCTGCCGGCGCGGCGCTGGGCTTCCGGCGAGCCGGCGTGATCCCCAGCCCGATCACCGGGGCGGCGGGCAACCGGGAGTTCCTCCTATTTCTGGTGCAGTAGGACACGCCTCCGGCCTGTCCCCGGAATTTCTACATTTCCATCGGGTGTCCGCGAAGCGGGAGTCCAACCGGCGTAGCCGGTGGCATGATTTAGCCCGCAGCGCAAGCTGTGGGTCCATGGGCAAAGGCCGAGAGCCCGCGAAGGCGGGCGACATAAAAGCCGGTTCTCGGGCCGCCACAACGTTGCCAACAGGCTTTTATGTCGCCCGCATTCGCGGGCTTGGATTGCCTCAATCCCTGACCCACAGCTTGCGCTGTGGGCTAAATCATGCCACTCCTGTCCAAGACAAGGTTTTCGGTCTTGGACAGGCATCGAACCTCCTAAACCTTCACCAGCACTCGCCTCCATGCCCCAAAGGCCCTCAAACACGGCCTGGGAGGGCCTCCCGATGTTTTTTCGACTGCCAGCGCTCCGCTTTCTGTCTTGGACAGGCAAATATCCGAAAGCGGAGACCTCGTTGGCCGCGTCACCCGGCGCCGCTCAAAGCAAAGGGCCAACCCTGTCCCAAACAGCCTTTCCCGGTTTATCTTGGACAGCAGTGAAATCATGCCGCCAGCTACGCTGGCTCGGCGTCCGCTTCACGGACGCCGGAGTGCAAATGTAGCTTTAGCCGAACAACTCGGCCAGCGAAACTTCGATGGCCGGATCCGCCGTTCGCAGCACGCCGTCCTTGGCTTCCCGGCTACCGTCCGCCGTGTATACATAGCCGCGGCGTGTTACGGGGTCCACGATCCACACGTACTTTACTCCGAAGGCCAGATAATCGTCGATCCGTTCCTGCATCTCGCTCATCCGGTCTTGCGGGGAGAGCACTTCCACGACGAGAAACGGCGGAGTGCTCACCGTCCGGGTCTTCGGCTTGCCTCCTGGAACCAAGCAAACGTCAGGCACGCGGAATCGCCGCGCCTTAACTTGGACCCGCACCTCGACGCCGGCCCAAAAGGTCGGGCAGTGCGCCCGGAAAAAGACCGCCAGAGTCGTTTGCAGGTCGGAGTGGTCAACTTCTCCCATGTTTCTCTCCAGAATCTGTCCTTCGAGATACTCCCGATCGCCGTCCGGATAGCTGGTGGACAGGTATTCTTCGACAGGAACAAGGATTGCGGTCGCCATGGGGATTATCTTAGCATGGGAGGCTCTGCTCGGAAGGGGATGGATCCGCTACGCAGGCTTGAGTCGTTCCTGGTGGCTGACATACGACTTCAGGCGTCGTCACCGCCCAGTTTGTTGAGGATCCGGTAGTGGGAAATCGTCGCGCCGATCACGCGGTCAATTATAGCTGAGAAACGATGCACTTCCCGGCGAGTCCGTTGATCGCAAGAGCCAGAGAATTAGTATCTCCCGGCTTTCTTAAGCGCGGCCTCGATCGTTGCGAGCGGCAGCAGATGAGTTAACGGAGCGTCCAGCAGGGGGATTGCGCCATAGCTGGCGTACCAACTCGCCACGCGTTCATTCTTTGCGTCGATGACCAGCACCACACCGCCGACCTCGGCTGAGGCCAACAGGCAGCGTCTGCCCGCCGCGAGCAGGAGCTGTCGGCCAATTCCCTGGCCCTGCTGCCTGCGATCGACGGCCAGGCGCCCCAAGCGGAAGCCTGGTACGTCGTGACGCGCCAGCCCGCGCCGTATGATTTCCGGCGTGCGGGCATAATCAACGGAGGCGGGGCTTAGGCTGTAGAAACCGAGAATGGTCTTGCTGTCGGCATCGGCGATCGCCAGGAACGTTTTTGCGCCGCCACGTTCATGGCTCTGGCGGGCGTAACGGCGTAAGAATTCGTTCAACGCTTCGTTGCCGCAGTCGAACGCCTCCCGATCATGTCTTTTGCTGATCGGCTCTTCGTGCCAGGCAATCACGTGTAGGACCGCTTTGGCAAGGCCCGGGCGGCTGCCAGTAGTTTTGCATTCGGCGCAGGCGGGTTTTCCAGAAGATTCAGGACCCGCAAGCTATCCCTTGCGGAGAGTGGCACATGATCGGCCTCCTTGATCACGGCTTTGGCCGCGCGCAGGGCGTGCCGAACCACGAAATCCGTAAGGTCTGTGTTGTTGAGCGCCACCGCACGTAAGAGCAGCGCTTTTTCCTCTGGTCGAATGCGCAGGGACATCCGGCTGTTATCTTCAACGGCTATTCTCGGCATGGCGCGGCTCCTCCCGAATCACGTACACATTCAAATAGTACATCAAGAACAAACGGGAGTCAAACCGTGGCCGCTGGCTCTGGATACATGTGGCGCTGGATATAGGTTTCAACGCCCGATGCCGTCCGGATTCTTTCTCTCTTTCGCCTCCGCCACCGCGTTGAGTGCCGAACAATAGCGTCCCAGAGTCCCGCTGGTGAACAGCGTGTCGTTCGAGGACACAATCAGGTCGCGACGATCGCGGTGCGGCACCGCTCCGTTGAGCGTGACCACCGGCACGGCCGAGCCGGTCAGCAGCGTGGCCGCGGAAACGTTGTAGCCCTTCACCGTGCGGCGAATCTCCTCAAACACCTCGTTCACTTGCGTCGCCGGATGCGTTGCGCCGAGGTCATAACCCATGGCGTGCGACACCAGGCTGAGGATTTCCAGATCCGTCTTGGCGCCGTTCACCAGCAATCCCTGCTTCAGGCGCTGCACTTCACCATAGGTGTTGGTTACAGTGCCGGCCTTTTCATAAGGACCGGCCGAGGGCAGCACCACGTCGGCGAGCTTCGCCGTTTCGGTCAGAAACATGTCCTGAACCACGATAAAGGCACGTCCCGCCTCCATCGCATAACGCCGCGCGGGATTCGCCCCCACTACGTACAGCGCTTCGAGGTTTGCGGCGAGCATCTCATCGAGCGCCATGCCCGGCGTCTCCGCCGGTTCGTAGCCCGGGCCAAGATCGGGGAGCACGCCCATGTCCACCGCGCCGCGCGAGTTGTTGTTGTCGGCCAGCGCGATATAGCGCGTGAATCCCGGCAGCGTTTCGCCAAAGGCCACCAGCTTCTTCACGTCCGCGCCCTTGATCTCGGAGCCGAAAATGACAACGACATCCTTTTCTTTAGCGAGCCCTTCCTTGAACCTGTCGAGCCCGGCGATCTCCTGACCGGCGGTCACAATCGCTGTAGCCGCGGCTTGCGCAAACAACGGAATCTGCGCGCGATTCACTATATAAAGATGCTGGCGATGCAGCCGGACACCCGTGCGGATGTTCCAGGCCAGCAGAGGATGCTGATCGGTGGGATTGTTGCCGATGAGCAGTACGGCCGAGGCTTCCAGAACGTCGCGCGAAGCGGCCAGTGAACTGGGAGCTGTGGGCCGTCCGGAGAGCGCGTCCATCAGGGCGGGGAAGTCGGCGCTGCGGCGATGGTCGATGTGCGGCGTCTGCAATCCCTGGCGGGCGAATTTTTGCAGAAAAAAGTTTTCTTCGTTGGTGGTGTGCGTGGACCCAATCACGCCATGCGACTTGGCCTTGCCCAAGCCCGCCGCGACAGCGGCGATTGCTTCCGACCAGGAGCACTCCACCAGCGCGCCGTTCTTGCGCAGGCGCGGCTTGGTAATGCGCTCCGCGTGATGTGTGAAGTCGTAGCCGTAGCGGCCTTTGATGCAAAGGAAATCGCCGTTCAGCCCGCTGGCATCGCGGTTGTTGCCGCGCATGATCTGGTTGTTGCGGACGCTCAGCGTCACCTTGCAACCGTCGCCGCAATGCGCGCAGGGCGTGGCCACGTAGGTCATTTCCCAAGGACGGGTGTGGTAGCGATACGCTCCGCTGGTCAGCGCGCCGACCGGGCAAATGTCGATGCACATGCCGCACTCTTCGCATTCCAGATGATCGCCCTTGTTGGGCACGATTTCCGAATTCACGCCGCGATAGTTCAATCCCAGCGCTCCCACGCCCATGCCCTCGTTGCAGACGCGGATGCAGCGGTAGCACAAAATGCAGCGCGGGGCGTCGTAATACACCACCGGCGACCACTTCTGTTCCGGCACGTGCAGTTTTTCTTCCACGAAGCGGCTGCCGGAGGCGCCGTAGCGGAAAACCATGTCTTGCAATTCGCACTCGCCGCCTTTGTCGCACACCGGGCAATCCAGGGGGTGGTTGGTCAGCAGGAACTCCAGCATGCCCTTGCGGGCGGTGTGGATTTTTTCATTATCGCTCCAAACCACCATGCCTTCCATCACCGGCTCGGTGCAGGCGGTGGCCAGCTTGGGGCGCTTTTCGATGTCCACCAGGCACATGCGGCAAGCGGCTTGCAGCGAGAGCCCCGGGTAGTAGCAGAACGCCGGAATCTCCACGCCGTTTTGGCGCGCCGCTTCGATCAGCAGCGTTCCCGCCGGCGCTCTCAGGGTTTTACCGTTTAACTGGAATGTGACGTCTGCCATAGGTTCTTTATTAACCACAAAGACACAAAGAACACCAAGATAACCAGCAACCACGCGAGCACGCCTTCTTTGTGTCCTTGGTGCCTTTGTGGTTCAATTTCGTCCCTCGAACGGACACGCTTTCCCATCCAGATGCGCTTCAAAATCCGCCCGGAAATGCTTCACCGCGCTGATCATCGGCATGGCCGCGGCGTCGCCCAGGGGGCAGAACGTGCGGCCCAACATGCCTTGCGCCAGTTCGTTGATCAGATCAATGTCGCGGCGCTCGCCGCCGCCGCTATGGAAGCGCGTCAGCATCTTTTTTAGCCAGGCGGTTCCTTCGCGGCAGGGGATGCACCATCCGCAGCTTTCGTGTGCGTAGAAGCGCATCACGCGCAGCGCCACTTCCACCATGCAGGTGTCCTCATTGATTACCACCAAGCCGCCCGATCCCAGAAACGATCCCTGTTTGGCCATGGAATCGAAATCCATCGGCGTATCGAGCTGCTCGGGCACCAGCATTGGCGTGGAAGATCCGCCCGGAATAATCGCTTTAATCTTCTTGTTGCCGACCATGCCGCCGGCGACTTCGTAAATCGCCTTGCGCAGCGGGATGCCCAGCGGCAACTCGTAGCATCCTGGACGATTCACATGTCCGCTGATGTTGGTGAGTTTCGTTCCGCCGTTCTTCGGGGTGCCCAGCCCGAGATACCAGTCGCCGCCCTTCAAGATGATCGGCGGCACCGCCGCGTAGGTTTCCACGTTGTTGAGAATCGTCGGCGATTGATACAATCCCGCAACCGCCGGAAACGGCGGGCGGATACGCGGGATGCCGCGCTTGCCTTCCAACGATTCCAGCAGCGCCGACTCCTCGCCGCATTCATAAGCGCCCGCGCCGGAGTGCGCTACCACGTCGAAATCGAAGCCGGTACCCTGGATATTCTTGCCCAGCCAGCCGCGTTCATAGGCTTCGTCAATGGCTTTCTCCACGATTTCGATCAGGAAGCGATACTCGCCGCGGATATAGATGTAGCCGGTGTGCGCGCCGATGGAGAGGCCCGCGATCATCATGCCTTCAATGATCCCGTGGGGATCGAACTGCATCAGCACGCGATCTTTGCATGTGCCCGGCTCGCTTTCGTCGGCGTTACAGACGATGTAGCGCGGCTTCTGGATGTTCTTGGGCACGAAACTCCATTTCATACCGGTGGAGAATCCCGCCCCGCCGCGCCCGCGCAATCCGACTTCTTGACCTCGTCGATGATCTGATCCTGCGTCATCTTGGAAGCCTTCAGGAATCCTTGATAGCCTTCGTTGGCCAGGAAAGTGTCGATCGACGCCGAGTTGGGCTTGTCGAAACGGGCCGTGATCACGCGCACCTCGTGCTCCGAGCCGGGCATCAGGTCTTTGTAGGAGTAGATCACTTACCCGCCCTCCGTTCTTGCGTAGGCCGTTGACGATGCGGTCGAAGCTTTCCGGCGTCACGTCGTGATAATAGTCGTAATTCACTTGCATCGCAGGGGCGCCAGCAGCAGGAGCCGATGCATTCCACTTCTTCCAGCGAGAAACGCCCTTCGGCGTCCACTTGCTTGTGCTTCAGCCCCAGCGTCTTCTGAGCGTGATCCCAGAGCTTGAAACCGCCGCGCAACATGCAGGAGATGTTGGTGCACACCTGCACGTGATATTTACCCAGCGGCTTCTTGTGCATCATCGAGTAATACCCGATGACTTCGTTCACCTGAAGCACGGTCAAATCCAGGCGCGAGGCGATTTCCGCAATCACCTCGTCAGTCAGCGATCCCACTTCGTCCTGGGCGTACATCAGCATCGGCACCAGGGCCGAGCGTTTGACGGGATAGCTCGCCAACATGCGCGTAAAACGTTTTTCGAGGGGCGCGGAAAAAGTCTCACCGGTCAATCTCTCCTAGCACGATATCAATGCTGCCGATGCAGGCCACCACGTCGGCGATCAGGCGGCCCTCGCACATTTTGGGCAAGGCCTGCAAATTCACGAACGAGGGCGCGCGCACGTGCATGCGCATGGGATGCGACGTTCCGTCGCTGACCATGTAGTATCCCATAATCCCGCGCGGCGACTCGATGGCTTGAAACACTTCGCCGGCGGGAACGCGGAAGCCTTCGGTCACAATCTTAAAGTGATAGATGAGCGCTTCCATCTCCGTCTTCATGCGCTCGCGATCCGGCAGCACGATGTGCGGCGCGTCGGCGCGCACCGGACCCTCCGGCATTCCCTCCAGGGCTTGCTGAGCGATGCGCACGCTTTCGCGCATCTCCGCGACGCGCACCAGGTACCGGGCGTAGACGTCGCCTTCGGAGCGCGTGGGCACCTCGAACTGGAAGTTATCGTAGCCGGAGTAGGGATTGGTCTTGCGCAAGTCCAGGGGAACTCCGCAGGCGCGCAACGTGGGTCCGGAAACGCCCCAAGCGATGGCGTCGGCGGCGGACATCGCGGCGATTCCGCGAGTGCGGTCCAGCCAGATGCGGTTCTTGGTCAGCAGCGTTTCGTATTCGTCCACGCGCTCCGGGAAAGATGCCAGGAACTGGCGGGCGCGATCGAAAAAGGTCAGCGGCGGTTCCAGGGCCACGCCGCCGACCCGGAAGTAGCTGGTCATCATGCGCTGTCCGGAAACCGTCTCGAACAGTTTCAGGATTTCCTCGCGCTCCCGGAAGCAATACAACACCATGGTGACCGCGCCCATGTCCATGGCATGTGTGCCCAGCCACACCAGGTGGCTGTTCAGGCGCGTCAACTCGTTCAGCAGCACGCGCAGGTATATGGCGCGCGGCGGCGGCCTCCAGTTCGAGCAGCTTTTCGGTGGCCAGCACGAAGGCCAGGTTGTTGGTCATCGGGCAGAGATAATCGATGCGGTCGGTCAGCGTGATGGCCTGGTGATAAGTCTTGGACTCAGCCGATTTCTCGATGCCCGTGTGCAGATAGCCGATCTCGGGGCGGATCTTGACCACGATCTCGCCGTCCATTTTCAGGATCAGGCGCAGCACGCCGTGCGTGGAAGGATGCTGCGGGCCCATGCTCAGGGTCAGCAAGCCGTCTTCGGCAGGTTCGACGTGAACGTGGGGAGAAATCGTCGCGGCCATCAGCGGGGTCCCTCTATGGGGTAATCTTTGCGCAAAGGATGGCCTTCCCAATCGTCGGGCAGCACGATGCGCCGCAGATCGGGGTGTCCATTGAAGCGCACTCCGAACAGGTCGAAGACCTCGCGCTCGTGCCATCCCGCGGCCGGCCACACCGTGGATACGGTGTCGATCGAAGGCATGGGAGGTATAGGAAGAATGGGAGGCATGGGAGGCATGGCCAGGCCGGCTTTCAGGCGCAGGAATTGCTTTCTGGCGATGGAATACAAATGATAGACCACTTGGAAGCGCGGCTCGGTGGGATAGTCGTCGCGGCAAGTGAGGTCGGCCAGGAAATTGTAGCCGCACTTGTCGCGCAGAAACTCGCACACCGCCACGATGCGCGCCGGCGCCACGTCCAGTGTCAGTTCGTGGCGGTCGAACTTGCCATTCAGGATCGCCTCCGGATCGAAGCCGGAGACGGCCAGCACGTCGGGAAAGGTTTCCAGCGTTTCGGGAATCATTTTGCGCTACGATCGGGCGTCACTTGTTCTTGCTCCAATCGAGTACGCCTCGTTTCCAGATGTAAAAGAACCCCGCCACGATGAAGGCCATGTACACGACCATCTCGAAGTAGCCGAACATTTTTAGGTCCCGGAACACCACCACCCAGGGATAGAGAAACACGGCCTCCACGTCGAACAGGATAAACAGCATGGCCACCAGGTAGAACTTCACGTTCATGGGATGCCGGGTATCGCCCACCGGCGTCACGCCCGACTCATAGGGCATGGCCTTCTCGCGGGAAGGCTTGTGGCGTCCCAACAAGCTGGACAACGCCAGCATCACTCCTCCCAACACGAGGGCCAAACCGGCGTGAATTAAGATTGGCAGGTAATGTTCTAGATAGCTGGTTGGCATTTTGGAGCAACCAAACCCGGGAATCCGTGCCCGGCAGCTTGCACAAGCCAGAGTGGCAACCGGCTTGCGGGCTTGAAAAAAGATCGCCCGGCCATCGGACCGAGCCCGGTATACAATTGCGTGTCCCGCTTGGTGTCCTTTGCTGGACGATCTGTCTAGCCAAGCTGGCAATATTCAACTATACTGACCCAGGAAGAGTAAAGTCAAGGAGCGCCTCCCTCCCAAGGGGTTAGATCGGGATCTTAGGAAAAGCCATGATCTTCGGATTCAACACGGACGTTAAAGTCGGAACCAGCGTCTATCACGTACAGACAGAAGACCGCGGCCCGAAGCGCCCGGAGATCGATTCGGTCATTTATTACAAGGGTCAGATCCTGGATCGCCGCCGCACCCGCTATACGCCGGAGGAGGTGACGCCGGAGCAGATCAAAGAAATGGTCACCAACCAGCATCGCGAGTTGGTGGACTCCCTGAAGTCGGGTGCCTTTGTCCCCGACGTGCAGCAAGCTCAGAACGTGACTGTGGAGTTGCTCAACCCCGGTTCGGTGGAGTCCGACGGACGCCTCTTGTTCCGGCTGAAGGTTCCGGCGGGCAGCCGGGTGCAGGCGTTTCTGGAAGTGGATGGGACCGCCACCGAGGTCGCCGAAGCGGTCGGCGACAAGAACGGCGAGGCCGAGGTCACCTTCCTGATTCCCGAAGGGCCTCAAGCGGTAGTGATGTTCCGGGCCATGGCCGAGGGCCGCATGCAGGCGCTGAAGTTTCATCTCAAACAGCAATGACCACACTGCCGCGTGAGACAAGAGTCGAAATCGAAATCAGCGTAAACGGCGATGGCGTGCGGCTGCCTTTGCCCGCTACCGTGGCGAGCCTTCTGGAACAGATGGAATTGCAGGGCGATCGCGTGGCGGTGGAGCGTAACCGCGCCATCGTATCGCGTGCGCAGTGGGAGTCCACGGCGCTGGAATCGGGCGATACGCTGGAGATCGTCCACTTTGTGGGCGGCGGATAGCCTCATTTCACCTCGCGTATGGCCTTTTCCAGGCCGCGCATGACCGGCGCCACCGCACCGTTCCAGAAGAACGGGCGCGGGGGCATCGCGCCAAGGGCCTCTCCTGACCCATTTTCCGCCGTTTTCCCTGATAGTCGTTTAAGCCTTCCGGCCCGATCATCAACCCCATCATCAAGGTCCCAAACCTGATGATTATCCGGCTGAATTCACAGGGTTTGTCGCGAAACCGTGTCCCCATCCCACACCCCTCCCTGCGATGTTGGCCATGAGGTGGAAATGGGGTGCGAGGAAAAGGGGTCGTCCCCCAGTGGGCGCGCCGGGATCGTGTCGGCCGCAGAGGACTATCCCTGGTCGAGCGCGACGCCACACCTGGCGGGGGAAGATCCCAGCGGCCTGCTGGATATGGAATGGTGGCGCAACGAAGCGCCAGCGGAATGGCGTGGGATCCTTCATCGCCAGCACGCTGAGCCGGACTCCCGCGCGGCGCTGCGCGCTTGCACCTACGCTGGCCGGCCGTTTGGCGGCGAGACCTTTCTCAGTGAGATGTCCGTTAAGTTCGGCCGACAGTGGAATCGTCCCGAACAAAGCGACCAAGAGTCAGACGACTCTCCGCCAGAAAACCAACTGTCGTTGTTTTTGAAAAACCACCCAAAAAAAGAGACTACGCAGATCAGGCTGTCCCCGCAGTTCCCCCGCCGTTCCAGTGGGCAACCGCTGGATGCGGAGACGCTGACGCGGTCGCAGGCGCACCTCACCGGCCACGATGAAAGCGGCATCCTGGATATGGAATGGTGGCAGCGGGAACGGCACGCCAACTGGGAGCAGCGTCCCGACGGAGTCGCCCACCCACAAGACGAAGCACGGCGTGCCTGCACTCATGCCGGTCGGCCTTTCGGAAGTGAAGACTTTCTCCGTCAAATGGCTGAGCAGTTCGACCGTCACTGGACGCGGGGGCGTCCCAAGAAAAAGTCGCCGGCACGCACGCCGCTAGATCCAAGCGGCCAGCTCTCCTTGTTTTAAACAGTCCTGTCAAATTCAAATCACCAAGGTCAGGCTGTCCCCGCAGTTCCCCCCTATTTGGTGGACGGGCCCGCGGCGGGAACGGGCTGCGCTGCAGTCGCACAATATGCCCGGCAGAGACGATGGGCAAACGCTTCCAAGTCGCTGGCGGAAAGCCGGCCGAGGGATCGAAACAGATCTCGCTTTGGAAGCACCGTTAGCTTGTGTATCCGCGCGGTAGAAGGAACCTTCAGGGACGCTTCGCGCCAATCCTGCAACTCTAGGTCGAATTCGCTAGGGCGCGACCGGCTGGTGATGGGAACGGCAATGAAGTCATCGTCACCGGAGTCGAGTGTTACGACAGCCGGCCGTATCTTGACGCCACTACCCTCGTGAAAGGGCATGCGCACCAGAACCACGTCACCGAGGCGGAGGTTCATGGAGTAATTCGTCGTAAATGGAGTCTTCCGGGGCGTAGGCGGCCGCAAAACTCTGCATTCCCGCGCGGCGCCAAGCCTCATCCTCACTCGAATCCCAGAGGACGATGACCCGTATGTCGGATCCAGCGGGCAGTTGGTTTGCTACCTCCGGCGGGATTTCAATTCGATCATTCGCCTCCAAGCGGCTTCCGAACTCTACAGCTTTCATGGCTGACTCCTTCCGCATCATTATGACCTAATCCAGCCGGTAAAGCCACTACGCCGGTACGGTGGGTACGGCGAGGACGTCCTGCGCATCCGTCACGCCATCGCGGAGCCGCAGGGTGCCGCCGGAACGTGCGCTGATGCGCGCACCGAGGGGAATGCCAGGGGAATGCCAGGGGAATGCCAGGGAATGCCAGGGGAATGCCAGGGAATGCCAGGAGAATGCCAGGGACAGCCTGATCTGCGTAGCGTGTTTTTTTCGTGAACATTCAATGTGCTAGGATTCGGAAATGCATGGTGTATTCACGAGGCGAAGATGCACGAAGGAAATGCGGAGACAAGCCTGAACTTAGCGATTTGTCTTACGCGTCGCATATGGTTGCGCCATACTCAAGAGCATTATGCCACGACGGAAGCGCTGCGTGTTGCCAGGAGTGCCCTGCCACATCACCCAGCGTGGCGTAGACCGTCGAGAGACCTTTTCCAGTAACACTGATCGTCAGACTTACCTTGGCCTCCTGCAGCAGAACTTGGCCAACTCCGGCGTCCGCGTGCCGGGCTGGTGTCTGATGACCAACCACGTCCATCTCATTGCCGTACCCGGTGGCGAGGACTCCTTGAGCGTTTTGTTGCGGCGCGTTCACGGGCGCTATGCGCAATACTACAACGCCGTCGCGCGGCGGACAGGGCATCTCTGGCAAAACCGCTTCTTCGCCTGCGTCCTGGCGCCGGACCACCTTTGGACGGCCCTGGCCTACGTCGAACGCAACCCCGTGCGCGCAGGCTTTGTGCAGCGAGCCCGCGATTACCGCTGGTCCAGTGCGGCGGCGCACCTCACCGGCCACGATGAAAGCGGCATCCTGGATATGGAATGGTGGCAGCGGGAACGGCACGCCAACTGGGAGCAGCGTCTCGACGGAGTCGCCAACCCACAAGACGAAGCACTGCGTGCCTGCACTCATGCCGGTCGGCCTTTCGGAAGTGAAGACTTTCTCCGTCAAATGGCAGAGCAGTTCGACCGTCACTGGACGCGGGGGCGTCCCAAGAAAAAGGAGCCGGCACGCACGCCGCTAGATCCAAGCGGTCAGCTCTCCTTGTTTTAAAACAGTCCTGTCAAATTTAAACCACCAAGTTCAGGTTGTCCCCGCAGTTCAGTCCCCGCAGTTCAGGCTGTCCCCGCAGTTCCCCCCCGCAGTTCCCCCCGAAATGAATCTTCTCCGCAGCGAGCAACAGTCGGTCAGTACGACAGGCCAGCAAAGACAATCTGCAATTTAGATAAATCCAAAAGGATCCTGCATCGCTTCTCAAAATCCCTTTCCTCGGAGAACTCACGGTACTTGCAAGCAAACTCTTCTTTCAACGAGTCTATGGATTTCCTGCCCGGCGCGAGTGTAGTAGAACCTGCACCCTGCAATATACGGTAAGCAGCACTTACCGAAGCGAACGAATCCACGCCTGAAAACACCGATTCACAAACGTACCTGACCTTCCATTCGACATCCTCGACGTCAGGCAATGGATCCTGTCCTTGCAAATAGTGGGAAAATTCCACCGTCAGCCTGATAAGGCCGCGCATATGGTCCAGTTCCGACTCTGAAAAGCTCGATCCTGCGGATTCCACCATCGCAGCCTGAATCGCGCGCACCTGCTCCACCAGTACGTCGCTCATGCTGTCACTCCAAGTATCGGCAGGCCGCCCGTAATCGGCGGTGTGACCAGCACGCCTGACGGCCAGAAAGCAATGGTGGGAGTCGTGAGGGTCGCCGAAGTCGGGTCCACCGCCGCCATTGCGAGCAGGAAAGGTTCGGGGAAAGCGGGGTCAGCCTGATCTGCGTAGTTGCTACTTCGCATCGTTTCGACAATGCCGAATCCATTTCCGATTATCGTAGCACACACTGCGCGACGCTAGTTGGTGCGCCTCCAGAAAAGAACCTCGCAAAAAGTGCTACGCAGATCAGGAGATCGTCCATTTTGTGGGCGGCGGATAGTCATTTCACCTCGCGTACGGCCTTTTCCAGGCCGCGCATGACCGGCGCCACCGCACCGTTCCAGAAGACGGGCGCGGGGGCATCGCGCCAACGTGGGCCAGGCGCAAAGAGAATTGCTTCATCCCAGTGGAATCCTCGGCTCACGCAACATTCCGGCTCGGGCTGCCCTGGCCTCTTCGCTTTGAGGCGTAGCAACTCTTGCGAGAGCAGATGTTCGTGATCCCAAAACTGGCGCGCGCGCCGATCTGGAATCCGCCGCAACGTGCTGCCGCTCGGTGGACGCCAGTCGCTGGCCAGGATCGGTTCCCAGACGACCAAGACGTGCAGCTTAGGATTTGAGTAGCGCTGGAGAAACTCTTCAACCGCGGAGGCCCCCCGCAGACAACCCGGTCAAGTGGGCGAAAGCAGCAGGACCAACCGAGGCGAGTCTGCCGCGGCGTCAAAGGCGGTTTCAAATTCATTGAAGTTGGCATCGGAAAGGCTCGCCAGTGGAGGCTGGCCCTGCGGGGCGGTTGAAGGACCCCAGAAGTATACGCCCGCCAACAGCAGTAAAATCGCCAGCACCACCGGAAATAGGATCTGCCGTTTCATTACCATGCCCCGGAAAGCCGATCGGCGAGGAAGCCGGCGATCTCCTGCGGGAAGAAAATCATGCCCGCCACAACCACGACGGAAGTCCACAGCAAGATCTGGCCCAGCCGCCGGCGCTTTACGTCGCATATCTTGGCCCGGCGTTGCTGCCAGAATCCCAAACCGATCAGGCCGACGGATAGTACCAGAAACCACGGCCGCATCGTGGTGACAAACGCGCTGGCCCCGGCCGCTCCAATGGCCGCCGCAAAGCCCAAGGGCAGACAGCACGAGATTGAGGCCAGAGCGCTGGCGATCGCAGTCAACGATGCAGAGACACCTGTTCCTTGTTTCATCGCTGCCTATAAGCTAAACCCCGGAGTGGGGTCAAGAGGTCGGCCCTCCGTCCGCCTAGGCTGACATCAGCCGCCGGGGGCGAATGTTTCCGGACTCCAGCCTGCGCGCTCCAAATCACACCCAAGCCTTCTCCGGGACGACCCGCTGTTTTTTCAATGCCGCGATATTTCCCAAGTGCGAGGCCAGCGCCGAGCGATGGCCGATCGCCACGTCGCCGTTGGGATTGCTGCGGCTGCGCACGCAGTGCAGGAAGTTGTCCACGTGATTCAGCGTCATGGGATCGCCGGGTCCTGCTTTCACTTCCGCGGGATCGCCTTTTAAAGGCGTAAAAGTGTATCCGGCTCGAGTGATGTTCAAGCGCCCCTCGGTGCCCAGAAACTCGATGCCCGCGCCGCGCGCACCGGGAACCAGCGTGGCTTCGAACGTGGCGGTCCATTCTCCGGGATATTCCAGCAACACGTTGATGGTATCGGGCGCGGTGCGGCCGTCCTTGTAATTGTAGACTCCGCCGCTGGCGACGGCTGCCGCCGGCAGATCCTGGCCCATGAACCAATGCACCACGTCAATCCAGTGCGTGAACAGGTCGGTGATCTGGCCGCCGCCATAATCGAGATAGGCGCGCCAGTTCCAGAATTGCTGGGCATCCCACGGCCGCGGCGAGAGCGGGCCGACGAAGCGGTTCCAATCCAGGCCCGCGGGTTTATCCGTGAACGGGCACTTGCGCAAGTGATAGCTGTTGCCGTGCCACCAGGTGCGGGCCAGCGTAACCTTGCCGATCTTCTTGCTGTCGAAGTAGGTTTCCTTGGCCAGCTTGTAGTGGTCCCCGCTGCGCTGCTGCATTCCCACTTGGACCACGCGCTTGTTGTCGCGCGCCGCTGCGACGATGGCTGGTCCCTCTTCGGGCTTCAGTGTGAGAGGTTTTTCAACGTACACGTCCTTGCCCGCCTGGCACGCCGCGATCGTGATGTCCTTGTGCCAGTGGTCGGGCGTGGCGATGAGCACGGCGTCGATGTCCTGGCGGTCGAGCAAGGCGCGATAGTCGGCGAATTCGCTGGCGGTTGGGCGGCTGGCCTTGGCGATGACTTCCTGCGCCTTGGCCAGGGACTGATCCCAGGCATCGCAAATGGCCACGACTTCGACGTCGGGAAACGTAAGGAAGCGCGACATGTCGAAGCGCCCGCGATCGCCCGACCCGATGACGCCCAGGCGGATGCGGTCGTTGGCGCCCAGCACTTTGGGCGCGGCGGTAAGCGCGGCGGCGGTTGCGGCGGCGCGCAGGAAATTGCGGCGGTTGGTGACGGGGCTCATGGCGCGATTATGGCATGGAACGCAGTTCTAGTTGCATCGATTCCCAGTTTCGCGAGCATCGCCATCGGCCAAACAAACTGCCCGGAGAGGTTCGCGACGAAGTAAAATAGTATCCATGGCCGCTAAGCGGGAAGACATCACCGTCAGGCTCTTTCGTTCACACGCCGAGCAAGAGGCGGCCGACCGTGAGTGGTGGCTTCAAATCCCGCCGGACGAGCGGGTGGAACTAGCTTGGCGTCTCAGCGAAGACCTATATCGCATGTTAGGTAAGTTTCCAGATGACAGCCGACTTCGTAGATCTGTTGCAAGCATTCGCCGCAAATGATGTTCGTTTTCTGATCATCGGGGCCTACGCGCTTGCGTACCATGGCCGTCCGCGAACCACGGGCGACCTGGATGTGTGGGTGGAGCCCGAGCCGGAGAACGCCAAAAAGGTGATGGCGGCGCTGCGCGAGTTTGGAGCGCCAATGCGAGACCTGGCGGAAGAAGACTTCGCCAGGCCGGGTATGGTTTTTCAAGTCGGTCTAGTGCCGTGCCGTGTAGACGTACTCACGCAAATCACGGGCGTCACTTTCCCGGAGGCTTGGCAGACCCGCACAGAGGGAGCCTTGGGCCCATGCAAAGTGTTTTATCTTGGCAAAGAGGCGCTCATCAGGAATAAGCTCGCCGCGGGGCGCCATAAGGACCTGGCCGATGTCGAAGCATTGGAAAACCCGGCCGGCGAATGACTCCGGCGAGTCAATTCCCCTGTTTCAACCACTCCTCAAACTGTCCGATCACCTGATCGTTCATCCAATCGGCGGGACCGACGATCTTGCGTAACAAATGGCCGTCCCGGCCGGCGATATAGGTTTCCGGATACTTGAAGGTTCCGTAGTTGATGCTGGTGCGCTTTTCCCGGTCGCGCGCCAGGCGCATGGCGACGGGGTGCTGGGTCAGAAAATCTTTATAGGCCTTGTCGTCGTCGTCCACACTGATCGCCAGGACTTCCACGCCCTTGCCTTGGAAAGTACGGGCAAAGCGGTCCAGCGAGGGCAGCTCTTCGACGCACGGTCCGCACCAGGTGGCCCAGAAGTTCAGCACCAGGATCTTGCCTTTATAGTCGTCCAGCGATACGTTACCGCCGCCATCGGCGGGCAAGGTGAAGTCCGGCATCGGCCGGCCGACCATGGGCGGTTGCTGATCGGCGTTCCACAAAAAGGCGGTCAGGAATCCGGCGACCACCAGCAGCAAGGCGCCTTTCATGACCAGATCGCTGCGAAGTGGATTCAGGCTCATACGGTATAATCAAGTTTACCTCAAGGGAGGAGGCCGCTCTTTGGTTTATCTCACGCGCCAGACCGAGTTCGCCGCCTCGCACTTCTACCACAATCCGGCGCTGTCTCCCGAAGAGAACCGCCGCGCCTTCGGCAAATGCAATTCGCCGAACGGCCATGGACACAACTACGTCCTGCAAGTGACGGTTCGCGGCGACGTGGATCGGGTTACCGGAATGGTGCTGGACCTCAAGGAACTCAAGGATATTCTCGAAAGAGAAGTGATGGACGCCATGGATCACCGCTTTCTGAATCACGAAGTGCCGGTCTTCGCGGCCACCATTCCGACCACCGAGAACCTGGCCATCGAAATCTGGCGGCGGCTGGCGCCGCGAATCGTCAAGGGACGGCTGCATCAAGTGCGTTTGTATGAAACGCCGGACCTGTTCGTGGACTACTATGGTGAAGCCGATGGCCGATAAACACCTGGCGGTCGCGCAGGTCACGCGATGCTACCAGTTTTGCGCCTCGCATCGCTTGCACAGCAGCACGCTTTCCGAGGAAGACAATCAACGCATCTACGGAAAGTGCAACAACCCCTGGGGACACGGGCACAACTATCGCCTGGAAGTCACGGTCAGCGGTCCGGTGAGCGCGACGACCGGAATGGTGGTGAACCTCATGGTCCTCGATCGCATCGTGAAAGGAGAGATCCTCGATCCCTTCGATCACCAGAATCTCAACCTCGACTTGGAGTGCTTCCGCGAGATTGTCCCGACCTCCGAGAATCTGCTGTTGGAGATCGCCGCGCGCCTCTCCGGGCGATGGAGCCGTGAAGCGCTGGTGGCACCGGCCAAACTGGTCAAGCTCCGCTTGCAGGAAACCGGCAAGAACTTTTTCGAATATCAACTCCCATGAGCGACCCTAACGACAAAATCGAAGAACTGGTTCTGAATCTACTGGGCGAGATCGGCGAAGACCCCGGCCGCGACGGCCTGGTTCGCACGCCGCGGCGCGTAGCCAAGGCCTATCGCCAACTGACCAGCGGCTATGGCGTGGACATCGACAAGCTGCTCAACGGAGCGCTGTTCGATGTTACCTATGACGAAATGGTGATCGTCAAGGACATTGAGCTATACAGCCTGTGCGAGCATCACTTACTGCCTTTCTATGGAAAAGCGCACGTGGCCTACTTGCCGAAGAGCAAAGTAGTGGGACTCAGCAAGATCCCGCGCATCGTGGACGCCTTCGCGCGCCGCCTGCAAGTGCAGGAGCGGCTCACCCAACAGATCGCCGAGACCTTGATGGAAAAGATCAAGCCCCAAGGCGTCGGCGTCGTGATCGAAGCGCGCCATCTGTGCATGATGATGCGCGGCGTGGAGAAGCAGAACTCGGTAGCCGTAACCAGCTCCATGCTGGGTCTTTTTCGCGATTGCCGGGAGACTCGCGAGGAATTCCTGTCCCTGGTGCGGGGCCGGGAGTAACGCAGGCCTGTTCTTTGCGTTGTCAGAACCGTCTGCGGTAGCAGATGGGAGTACCCATCTTTTGAAAACGCGCCGCTGAGTCTCGCGGTCCTGAGTAGCAGATGGGTCCGGCGCAGAGAGTACCCATCCGCTACCGCGGACGGTTCTGACAACGCAAAGAACAGGCCTGAAGGCCTGCGTTACAAGGCCCTATACAAGCTCGATTCGGCCAGCGAACTACGAAAATATTCGCCGGTGAACCGCTGCTTGGGCATTTCCACCAGATACTGGTGGGCCGCTTTGACGCACGCGCCGTCCTCCACTTTGCGAGCCGCCTCAGTTAGCGAATCGAAATAGAAGGGATAGTCCGCGCCGAGGTATTCCACCACCGCGGTCAGTCGGTTCACCAGGATCGGCGTGTGCCGCACGATGCATTCCACCACGGTGTTGTTGGCGGTGGCGTCGATGATGTCGGCGAAGACCAGGTTGCGCGCCAGCAACTCATCGAATTCCAGCGCGTCGCAATAGGGAATCCGTTCGATCGTTGGGAGCGGTGGAAGATTCCGGCAGGCCATCTCGCGTTCCAAGACCCGATCGAACTGCGCGATCTTGTCCGCCCCTAGCGGCTCGAGTACGGCGGGCGCCATCCAGGCGAACTCCGCCTCCCGATTCCCCGGCGCCATCCCGGCGAACTCCGCCTCCCGATTCCCCGGCGCCATCCCGGCGAACTCCGCCTCCCGATTCCCCGGCGCCATCCCGGCGAACTCCGCCTCCCGATTCGCGGGCCGCAGCCGCCGCAGCGGGAGCTGGTAGATGGAAGCCATCCGCCGCAGCCACCAGCCCACTTGGATCACCCGCTTCTTCGGATTGGTCTCAAACGCTTCCCAGGAGAATTTTTTTAGCGGCTCTTCCGTGGGATGGATTAAGGCCAAGACCGGGACGTTCAGTTGTCCGCGAACCCAAGCCGCAAAATCCTCCGACAACGTTAGGATGCCGCGGCAGGACGGCAGGCTTTCCCGCCACGCCGGCTGCGTAAAGATCACCTGGGGTGCGCTGCGATACTCATGCCATTCCGGAATGCCTACCGGGTTGTGCAGAAATCCCAGCCAGGGCTGGCGATAGGGAAGCTCTCCGCGGCTGAGCATCGGACCCACGTGCCAGGCGAAGCTGGCCTCGAGGAATGTGTCGGTCAGCACTCCGCCGGCGCAGGTCAGGGGCGCGAGACTTTCGATGGCATACTTCCATCCGCTGCGATGCTCGGGGCGGACATTGTGATCGAGGAGCCGCAGTTTGGGTTGCATAAGAAAGATTAGCCACCGAGACACCGAGAGCACCGAGTCCGGAAAAACCCAGGGAAACCCCTTCTTGTGTTCTTGTTCTCGGTGTTCTCGGCGCCTCGGTGGCTAAATGATTCCCTACTTATCCGCAAAGTATCCGTCGCGCGCCTGCACGATCAGATCCTTCTTGGTGGTCAGTTGGATCCGGCGATAGCCCGCGCCGGAATTGCCTTCCGGAGTGTAACCCAGGTTGTATTGGTTGCGCAGCTCTTCTTCCACTTGCGCGTAAATCTGTTGGAGCGATGTTTTCTTGGAAACCTCGAAGTATCCGCCACCGGTTTCGCGCGCCATCTGTTGCAGGACCTTTTTGCCGTCGGCATGCTGTTGCGCCGGTTGCGGGAAGCGTCCGCCGCCACCCCGGCGGCCTCCGCCCATTCCGCCGAAACCCGGCTGCCGGTAGGCGTCTCGATCTTCGAACAGCAGCCCGTAGACCATGGTGTCGGCGCGCTGGGCGGCTTCGATGGCGCGACTGATGCTCACCTTGCTTCCTTGATCCACGCCGTCGGTGAGCACGATCAGAGCCTTGCGTCCCTTCTGATGGGCCATCAACTCATCCGATGCCAGCAGCACGGAATCGTACAGCACCGTTCCGGCTCCACTGCGCCTGGCGCCGCCTACGCCGCCCTGTCCGCCCCGCTGAAGCTGCGGCGTTCCGACCGTTTGCAGCGCGCGCTGGAGAAGTTGGCGGGAAGAGGTCAGGTCTTGCAGCAGTTCGGCTTCGTAATCGAAGTGGATCAAGAAGCCCTTGTCGCGGTCTTCCCGCAAGACGGTATCGAGGAAAGCATGGGTGGCCGTGATTTCCTCTCCCAGCACTCGCCGCTGGCTCCCGCTGGTGTCCACCAGCAGGCCGAGGGTCAGCGGGAGGTCGGTTTCCTGAGCGAAATATTTGATAGTTTGCGGGCGGCCGTCCTCGGCCAGCGTGAATTCGTCTTTGGTAAGATTCTTGACGATCTCGCCGTTCTTGGTTCGCACCGTAGCCAGCACGTTTACGACGCGTGTTTCCGAGGAAAACGTGGGCGGCTGCTGTTGCGCGCGGACCACTCGCGTGGCGGCCGCCAGCACGGGGACCGCCGAAAGCAGGAGACTGCGTCTGGAGATAGGAGGCATAACCTAATACTAAACCCCAATCAGGCCTGAACGTTGCTGGAACCGATCCCGAAGGATGAATTCAGAGATACTCAGCACGGCCGGGGCCGCTTAACATGGATGGACAGGATGTACAGGATGGACGTCTGTAGAACTGATTCTCGTATCTTCTCGGCACGCGAAGATCTTGCCGGCGGCTGCTGGGCATCGGAACAGGCCCTGCCGCGCTATACTACCAGCCGTGAGTTTCTTTGCGCGCCGGACTCCAAATTTGCGTCTTAATCTGTGAAATCTGTGCAATCTGTGGATCGATCCTCCGGAGCCACTCCGGACGATCCTCCGGTAGGCGTTTGAGCACTAGCCTCATGATCCGGCAGGACTTACCGCTGTGCCGCCCGGCCCAGGGATAACACTCTACCGCTCGCGGTGAGGCCAGCTAATCCAAGCTCTTGTGGATCCTGGAAATGCTTAGGCCCATGATGGTCACTCCATAGATGAGCAGCGCCAGCATCTGCGGCCACAGCACGGTAATCCCCGCGCCTTTCAGGAACAGCCCGCGCACGATGTCCATGAAGTAACGCAACGGATCGAGCAGCGTCAGGACGCGGATCGGCGCGGGCATGTTGCGGATCGGAAACATGAAGCCGCTCAGCAAGAAAGCCGGGGAAGTGAACAAGAACGACGACATCATGGCCTGCTGCTGGGTCTTCGAGATCGTGGAGAGGAACAGGCCGGCGCCCAGCGTGGTGAACAGAAACAAGATGGAGCAAAGCAACAGGAGAAGCAAGTTGCCGCGCAGCGGCACGCGGAAAATCAGGAGCGCCGCGGCGATCACCAGAACCATGTCGAAGATGCCCACCAGGGCGAAGGGCAGCGTCTTGCCGAGAATCAATTCCACCGGGCGGATCGGCGTGACCATGAGTTGCTCCATGGTGCCGATTTCCTTCTCGCGCACCATGGCTTGCGCCGTCAGCGAGAAGGTTACGATCATGATGATGTTGACCACCACGCCGGGAATAAAATAATTCCGCGACTTCAACTCGGGATTAAACCACACTCGGGGCTGCGAGACCAAATCAGGCTGCGGTGCGGCCGCGGCGGCTACGCCGCCACCTTCCGTAGCGCTGGGGTACAGGCCCATCTTGGCGAACGTCTTCGCGCTGCGCTGCGTCACCGCCACCTGCGCGGCGTATTGCGCGATCACTCCGCCGGCGTAGCCGGAAACCAGCGATCCAGTGTTGGAATTGGTGCCGTCGACGAAGAATCTGCACCGGCGCGGGTTCGCCGCGCAAGATGGCGCGCTCGAAGTTCGGCAGGATCCGGATCACCGCCACCACCTGGCTGCGGTCCAGTAAATTCTGCACTTCCGCTTCGCTTTGCGGCGCGGCGACAATGTCGAAGCGCGGCGATCCCTGGAAGCGCGACACCAACTCGCGGCTGGCCGGAGAACGGTCCTGATCCATAAAGGCGATCTTGGAGTTCTCGATGTCCAGGTTCACGGTGTAGCCGAAGATCAACAGTTGCAGCAAGGGCGGAATCAAGACCGTGCCGCGCATGCGCGGGTCGCGAAACAGCTCGATGAACTCTTTGCGCATCATACAAACGATTCGTTCCCACACCATTTCAAGCCACCTTCTGGCGCATGGCGCGCGCCGTGAGGATGAAAACCAATACGCCATAAACGGTCAGGAAGAGAATCTCCTGCCACAGAATGCGCACTCCCACGCCCTTTAGAAAGATCCCCTTGACGATCGCCAAAAAGTAGCGCGCCGGCACCAGATAGGTGATGACGCGGATCGGCGCGGGCATGGTTTCGATGGAGTAGATGAAGCCGGAAAGCTGCATGGCCGGCAGAAAGGAAGTCAGCGCGCCCAACTGGAAAGCCACCGCCTGCGTCCGCGACTTGGCGGAGATGAAAATACCCCACAGCAGCGCGCCGAACAGGAACAGGCAAGAGGTCACCGCCAGCAACAGAAAGCTGCCGCGCATCGGCACGTCAAAGAGAAATAACGCCGCCAGAACAGCCACGATCATGTCGGCCGCGCCCACCACGAAATAAGCCAGCATCTTGCCGAGCGCAATCTCGCTGGGCCGCACGGGCGTGGAGAGCAACTGTTCCATAGTGTTCATTTCCCACTCCCGGGCGATGGTCAGGGAAGTGAGAAACGTGGCGATGATCATCAGCACCACGGCAATCAGTCCCGGAACCACATAATTCCGCGATTCCAGCGAGGAGTTGTACCAAACGCGCAACTGCGCGTCAACCGGCGATCCGGAGTAGGAGCTGGCCGGGTGATTCTCGCCGTGCGTGCGATCTGCAAGGCATAGTTCGAGAGCAACGAGTTGGCGTAACCCAGGGCGATGGACGCGGTGTTGGAGTCGCTGCCGTCCACCAGGAGCTGCACGGGGGTTTCCAGGCCGGTGGGCAGTTTGCGCGAGTAATCGCGGGGAATGGAGATGATCATGAGCGCGCGGCTTTCGTCGATGGCGCGCTCCACTTCGCGGTCGGTGTTCACGTAGCCGACGATGTTGAAGTAGCGCGAGCCGAGGAACTGTTGGATCAAGTCGTGGCTGGCGGAACTGTTGTCGGCGTCGCGAATCATGGTGGGGATGCGGTCCACGTCCAGGCTGAGCGCGTAGCCGAACAGGGTGAGGTACAGCAGCGGCAGGGCCAGCGCCGCCGCCAGGCTGCGCACGTCGCGCACGATGTGGCGCAGTTCCTTGATGAAAATGGCGCGGGTCCGGCGATAAGTCATGCCGCCTTCCTTTCTTCCGCTTCGATCAGCGCCACGAAGACGTCTTCCAACGACGGTTGGATCGCTTCCAGGCGCTTGATCTGCACCCCGCGCTCCTCCAGCACTTTGCGAATACTTGCGGTGGCCTCGGCGAGGTCCTTCACCGTGACGTGCAAACCGGCGCCGAACACGGCCAGGTCCGAGATTCCAGGAACGGTCTCGAGAGCCGCATGGTTTCCAGCGGATCGGAGGTGTCCAGTTGCAGCAGTTGGCAGACTTGCGCCATGTCGCTCTTCAGTTGTTTGGGCGGTCCCAGGGCAATCACTTTGCCGGCGTACATCAGTGCCACGCGATGGCAATACTCCGCTTCGTCCATGTAGTGCGTGGTCACAAACACGGTTTGTCCGGCCTCCGATAGCTGGTAGATCAAGTCCCAAAAGGAACGCCGCGCGATGGGGTCCACGCCCGAGGTTGGCTTGTCGAGAAACACCACCGGCGGTTCGTGGAGAATTGCGCAACCCAGCGCCAGGCGCTGTTTCCATCCGCCGGAAAGTTCCCGGGTGAGCGAGCTACGGCGGTCGGTGAGTCCAGCCATCAGTAGCGCGTAGTCCTTGCGCTCCGCGCGGCGGCGCTTGGCGACGCCGTAGACGCCGCTGAAGAAGTCGATGTTCTCTTCCACGGTCAGCCCGTCGTAAAGCGAGAACTTCTGGGACATGTAGCCGATATGCTGGCGAATCTCTTCGGCCTGGGTAGCCACATCGAATCCAACGACGTGAGCGCTTCCGGAAGAGGGTTTGAGCAGGCCGCATAAGACGCGAATCGTGGTGGACTTGCCGGCGCCGTTGGGTCCCAGGAATCCGAAAATCTCGCCCTTAGTCACGGCAATCGAGACGTTGTCGACGGCGACAAAGTCGTCGAAGGTTTTGGTGAGGTTCTCGATTTGCACGGCGTAGTTCATTTTGTGGCCGGCGTTTCGACCGGTTTGATGTATTCGGCTTGGTGTACCAGGAAGACAAAGGCGTCTTCGAGCGATGTCTCCGCGTGGCGGACCGCGTAGTGGGGAACCAGCGCCTTCAGATTTTCCGGGGTATCGCAATGGATTAGTTTCCCGCGATGCAGCAGGCCCACGCGATTGCAGCGCTCCGCTTCGTCGAGATAGGCGGTAGCCACGAACACGGTGACGCCGTCCTTGATGAGCTGATAAAGAATGGCCCAAAAGTCGCGGCGGGAAAGCGGGTCCACGCCGTTGGTGGGCTCGTCGAGAAAAAGGATTTGCGGATGATGCAGCAGCGTACACATCAGCGCCAGCTTCTGCTTCATGCCGCCGGAGAGTTTTCCGGCTTCACGATTGCGGAAGGGTTCCATGCGTGTCATCGGCAGCAGTTCGCGCTTCAGCCGGTCGCGTTCCGCGCCGGTGATGTCGAACAGGTCGGCGTAAAAATCCATGTTCTCTTCCACGGTCAGATCCTGGTACAAGCCGAAGCGCTGCGCCATATACCCGATGCGATCGCGCACTTGATCAGTCTGGTGCGAGGCGTCGAAGCCCGCCACACGCACTTGGCCCTCGGTGGGATCGAGCAGGCCGCAGAATAAGCGCAGCGTGGTGGTCTTGCCGGCGCCATCCGGTCCGACCAGGCCGAATATCTCGCCCTTGGGCACTTCCAGGTTGAGGTGTTCCAGCGCCACGAGATCGCCGAACTTGCGGGTTACGTCGATGGCCTGGATGATGGGTTCCATGGGTAACGCTTCTTCTAAACCACAAAGGCACAAAGAACACAAAGAACACGTTCAGGCACTGACGCTTCGAAGTCGTGTGTGGGTTCTTCTTTGTGCCCTTTGTGTCTTTGTGGTTAAACAAAATCTCTACGGATTCAAAATAATCTCGGCATCCACGGGCATGTTCAGTTTCAACTCGCGCTGCGGATTAGCCACGTCGATCTTGATGCGGTAGACCAGCTTGACACGCTCTTCCTGCGTCTGAATCTGCTTAGGCGTGAATTCCGCTTCCGAGGAAATGAAGCTGACGTGACCGTCAAAAGTCTTGCCGGGAAAGCTGTCGCTGGTGACCTTGGCCTTGTCGCCCAGCTTGACGCGGCCCAAATCCTTTTCACCGATATATCCGCGCAACCAGGGATGCTCCACATCTCCCAGGGTGACCACGGTGGCGCCGGGCGCCAGCACTTCGCCGACGTCGGCTGCTTTCACCAACACCACGCCGTCGATCGGGGAGGCAATCACGGTGTCGTCCAGTTGCGCCTCAGCGACCTGCACTTGCGCCTGTTGGCGGGCGATCTCGGAGTGTCGCGTTCTCACGTCGTCCTCGCGGCGGCGCAATTCCAACGCGTTGGCTTCGGCCATCTTCAAACCGGCCGCGGCGCGCCGGACTTGCGCTTCGGCGGCGGCGATGGCTTCCGGACGCGGCCCGATCACCACCAGGGCCTCGCGCTCCTTGGCCGATTTCAGCGCTGCTTCAGCCATCTCGGAGTTGCGGCGAAACTGGTCGTATTGCTGGCGGGAGATGTCGTCGTTCTTGAAGAGCGTCTGAGCGCGCTCCCAATCGCCGCGGGCCCGCTGGGCTTCGGAAGTGGCGCTGGATACCGCGGCGGCGGCATCCTGAATTTCCTGCGGGCGCGAGCCGTTCTTGAGTTGCATGTATTGCTGCTGGTAATTTTGCAGGTCGGCGCGGCGCTGCTCGATATCGGCGGCCATCGTCTGGCGCTCCCAGGCCACCGCGGTTTCGGCGGTGGTCAATTGATCGCGTGCCGACGACAGCGTGGCGTTCTCGCGATCCCGCGAGTGGCTGGCTTGTTGGTTGTCCAGGCGCGCCAGAATCATGTCTTTCTTCACCGTGTCGCCTTCATCCACGTCGCGCTCGATTAGTTTACCGGCGACCTTAAAGGCCACGTTGATCTCGGTCAGCTCGATATTGCCGCTCAAAAGGATGCGATCGCTGGGAGCGGCGTGAACGCGCTGGTAGACGAAATATCCCGCGCCGGCCAGCGCCGCCACAACCAGGATGAGGACGAGTCGATTCTTCTTCATAACCTTCACTCCATCTTCAGAACCGCACGAAATCCTACTGCACGAACTGCCGGATGGTTCCGGTGGCCTGCGCCAAATCTACGCGCGCCAGATTGTAACTGTACAACGCGGCAATCTGGTTATCGCGGGAGCGCGTCAGGCGGGTCTGCGCGTCAGTCACCTCGATGCCGTTGGCGATTCCCGCGGCGTAGCGGCGGCGGGCCTGCGCCAACTCGCTTTCCGCCAGGCCCAACGCTTCCTCCGCCACCTTCACCTGTTCAGCGGCGGAGTCCAGACTGTCCAGGGCCAGGCGAATATCCAACTCGATCTGCTGGCGCAGATCCTTGGTGGTGGCCGCCACTTGCCGCAACTGCGACTGCGTTTCCAAGCGCCGCTCATCGCGCCGGCCGCCGTCGAAGACCGGCACTTTGACCTCGAGTCCGTACGTTCGCGTCGGAAAAGCCTGGTTGATGCTGGAACCGATGGTGCCGTAGTCGGCGAATCCCACCACGCTGGGCAGACGCTCGAACGCCACGGAGTTATTGCTGAGCCGCGCCGTTTCCTGGCGCTGTAACTGTGCCTTGTAATCGGCGCGATGATCGAGCGCGGTCTGGCGGGCCTCCGCGAATTCCGGCTTGGTTTCCGGTTGATAGCGAAGCGGTCCTTCCAATTCCACGGGAACATCCAGCGGCACGTTCATGGCTCGCAGCAATTGCCAATGAGAGCGATTACGATCGTTGCGGGCCACCAGTTGGTGTTGCTTTTCGTTCAAAAGCTGCACCCGGGCGCGGGTCACCTCGATGCCCGTTCCGGAGCCGGCGTCCTTCTCGTCCTGCGCTTCCTTGAGGACCTGCTCGGCCAGGGCGACATCGGCGTCCACGGCGGCCAAGGCGGCGTCGGCCCGCTGCGCGGCGAGATAGGCGCGGGCGACCAGCACGGAAACGTCGTCGTTGGTGGCGGTCCGGTCGGCCTCCGCCGCACGCACGGCGGCCTTGGACGCCTGGTAGCGCAGAATATCGGAATAGGCGAAGATGCTTTGCGTGGCCGTGGCTCGGGCGTCAAAGACGTTGAACGGGCCGATGAGGGAGGGGAAGGCGAAGCCGAACGGCAGCTTAATGGTGTTAAATCCTTGGGCCGCCAGATTGATGTCCACGCTGCGCTGTTGAATGGCGCTTTCGATATCCGGCAGGAACGCCGCAAACGACTGCGCCGATCGCGAGCGCGCCTGGCGCAGCGCTTCCAGCGCGAAAACCACGCGCACCGAACCTTCCGGTGACGTGGCGATTTCCACGGCGCGCTTCAACGTGAGCCGCAAAAGCTGGCGGGGGGGCGGCGCGGTTTGCGCCGCCAGTGTAGCGCAAAAGAGAAGCACAGCGGTTTTCTTCATGAGTTCACCCCCGCGGCGGCTTGCGCGGGAACGCGAAAACCGGCGCTGAGAAATGCAATCAGACGGCCCAGCGTCACGTCGGTTTCGGGAGGCGGGGATTGGTCGCCGGGGATCATTTCCATTTGCTGGCTCCAGCGCAGCGTGTGGGCCATGGCGCCGACCGCAAAATGAATCCGCCACCACAATTCTTGCGACGGCAGGCCGGGCAGAGACTCTTGCAACGCCGCGTGGAACACCTGAACAATCGGACCAAACTTGCTGACCATGATCTTGTGAGGCAGGTCGCCTTCGGCATGCAGCCGGCCGATCAGGCGGGTGAAGCGCAACCCGACCTCGCCGGAGCAGCGCACCATGTCGAAGGCTGGGGCTAGAAATGCCCGGAAAAGTTGTTCGAGCGGCACCGGTCGTCCGCCTGCTTCCCGGCGAAACTGCTCCAGCATGTCCAGACGGCGCTGGTTAACGACATCGGAGCGCCGGGTAATCACGTTTTCCAGCAGGACATCCTTGGAGCCGAAATGGTAGTGAATGGCCGCCAGATTGACGCCCGCCGCTGTGGTGATATTCCGCAGCGAAGTAGAAGCGTAGCCACGCTCGGCGAATAGGCGCTCGGCGGCGTCCAGGATGCGGGTTTTGGTGTCCTGAGCCATTACTCATTCGACTGATTAAATCAGTTGACTTAAACATATACTGCTGGAACTTGGGCTGTCAAGAGAAAAGACGGTCCCAAGTCCGGATCGGTGGCGTGTGGAGTGCGGCGGGGCCTGTGTGACTTGAACCATGAGTTGGGGAGAAACTATTTGTACGATGTACTATGCCAATCGTACCAAATTTGGCAAAAAGTGGAAATTGTTTGCGGTGGCCAGCAATCCTAGGGTCGTAACATGAACATAAGAAACAACTCCCGATTGGCCACCGGCGTGCTGCCACCTCGATAGCGCGGTGTGAAATGTCTAAAGATGTAGAAGGTATATAGGAGCACAATGAATATGCGCATTAGCAGGCTGTCAATTTCGTTTAGTCTCGCCGTGATGGGATTCGCATCCCTCTCGTTTGCGAATCTAATCACCATCCCGCCCGGTCTCCAACCCGGCGATACCTACAGGCTCGCGTTTGTCACGTCGGGATTCGATTCACGTGCGTCCTCTAACATTATGGACTATGACACATTTGTATCAACCGCCGCGACCAATGCTGGGCTGCCCGGGACATGGCAGGTCATAGGGTTGACCGCCGCCGTGAACGCATTTGCCCATATAGGCGGAAACTTTACGACCCCGATATACGGACTTGATGGGACCCTTATAGCGACTGGGTCCGCAGATCTATGGGATGGGAACATAGACAGCCCGATAGTGATCGATGAGCATGGAAACATCGATGTACAATACAATTTCACTGGTACAAACGCCGATGGCTCGGCCAGTTATGGGCCTTTGGGCAACTTAGATATTACAACAATGGGTTTGACATCTTCGACCAATGCATATTGGATATCCTCCGATCGGACCGCATCCGGGCCAACAGATCACGCCCCGATATACGGGATCTCCGGGGTCCTCACGGTTCCGGGCTCCAACGACTCATCAGTGCCAGAACCAGGGACAGTCAGTTTGATGATGCTGGGAGGGATGGCGCTTGTAGGCAAGGTACGAAATCTACGCACCCGGTCGGCCAGAGGAACGCGCCCATCGACTCCCGCACACCACTAACCACCCACTGCTTCCAACGCCGAACGTATTGCCCAATGCGCTGCCTGATTTCCTCCGGTGGCGCATTTTGCTCATAAAGGCCGGGCCACACGCTCTTGAAATCTTTCCCAAGCCGAGGGCGCAACGCTGGTCACGCCTTCCTTCGTAATCCAATACCCAAGGAACGTAAACCCCCGCTCGATCCTCCCGATGAAAGTCTTATCCCGGTGCTGCTCGACGCGCAGTTCCTCGAGCGTTTCATTGACGATCCGCACCGCCCGCCTAAGACTCCAGCGGGTGGGAGCCAGAATCACCCAATCGTCCATGTAGCGGGCGTAGGTCAAACCCGTGGCCTCCAGGCGGCGGTCCAATGGCTCCAGATAAATCGCCGCCATCACCGGCGAGAGCGGACACCAGGCTGATGCCTCGGGTTACCGTGGCGTACAGACAATCCTGGTCCACGGTTCAGGTACTGCCCAATGAGGCCGAGTACGATGGGATCGCCGATGTGTTGGCGAACTAGGGACAGCAGCACGCCATGGTCAATACTGGCATAATAGCTCTTGACGTCGCTGCGGAAAACAAACTGGTTGGAGGGCAAGCGGGAGCAGATGTGCCGCACGGCGGCTTTCGTACCTCGTTTTTCGCGCCCCTTCCCCGGCAGATGGTAACAGCTTCGGTGGAAATTCAGTGTCCGGCCGAGCACCATCGCCAGCGCTTTCAGCACCAGGGCGTCGAGGGCTTCCCATAACTCGATGCACTCGCCATGAGCGTGGATTCGCCGGAGTGGGGAGAAACGATACTGGCCGTGGAGCAGATCGCGCTCGAGTTGCCGTTTGACTTTCGGCCAGTGGCGGCGCACATTCCAGACGTCGCTGCTACCGGGGTAGTCGAGGCGGCGCTGGCAGAGCCACGCGAACGCGACGTCCAGAACGGCGCTGGATGCGACCTCGGCGATCCAATCCACTGGTACCGGCGATGTTGCGCCCATAGCGTCGATCATGTCATGTGCAGGTCCTCTCTGCGGCTGCCTTGACTTCCACTTGGCCGAGAAGTCGGCTAGTCGTCGAAGCGCGGCCCGGGCTGAGCTCCCAATTGTGGGCGGATCACGCGCCAACCGGAAGTTGGGCGAAAGCGGTCAAGTTGACGGGAAACGGGCTAACCGCCGACTTGTCGCCTTCCATCGGGAATCGCTTCGCGCCAGGTCCGGTAGCGGTGAGAGGCTTGTACTCCCGGCCAACGGATGCTTCCTTTGCCGCACTTCTGGCCAACTCATGCTTCCTATCCCTCATTGGCAGGCATAGAAAAGCGCCGTTTCTGGCCAGCTCATGGTACAAAGTGAGGCCACCTTATGGTTCAGTCACAGCCTGACGCCGCCTTGGATGCCCGAGGCGTGCCTCGGGCTGCTGCGGGGTCTTGCCTCGCACCGCGCGGGCAAGGCCCGCGCCGGCCGAAGCAAACTCCTTGATAGAACCAGGCCATCCAATATTGGTGGGGGCGGCGTCAGGCCGCCGCGCTCCATATAGCGCCACTCTGGTATGATCTTGCCGGAAGGTGTCTTCAAATGAACGGAATCACAAGACGCGAATTCTCACGAATCGCAGCCGCTGGTGCGGCAGGGGCGGTCGTCCCGCTCCAGGCCCAGATCTCAGCGAAGAAAATGATCGGCATCCAGGTTGGCGCGGTGTCCTTTGTGGACGAAGGCGTCGAAGCGGTGCTGGACAATTTGCAGCAGATGGCCGGCGTGAACACGCTGTTTGTGGCCACCTTCACCTACGGGCGGGGAATCGCCGGGCGGCAGATTCCCGGACAGCCGCTGCCGGATCACGGCAAACAAGAGTACGACACCGGATATCACGGCGGCAACTTCGCCCGCATTCATCCGCAATACTACAAAGACACTTCGCTCAAGGATTTTCGAGCGCCCGATTACGGCGACTTCGACGTACTGGAAGCGGTGCTGCCCGCGGCGCGGAAGCGCGGCTTGCGCGTCATCTGCTGGTACGAGGACGTCTTCCGCAACGACATTCCGGGCATCGAAAAACTTCAGGAGCGCGATCTGCACGGCAACCGGCCGGGTACGCTGTGCTTCAACAATCCTGACTATCGCGGATTCCTGCTGGGGCTTTCCGAAGACTACGTGCGGTCCTACGACGTGGACGGCGTGATGTGGGGATCGGAGCGGCAAGGGGCCTTCGCCAATGCTCTGAGCGCGTCGCACGACGGCGCGTACGATCCCGGCCGCACCACCTGCTTCTGCGAGTTCTGCGAACGCAAGGCGCGCCAGCGGGGGATCTCCGTGGAGCGCGCCCGGGAAGGATTTGCAGCGCTGGAAAAATTCGTGCGTGCCGCCCGTGGCGGACAGCGTCCGGTGGACGGCTATTACGTGGCGGTCTGGCGGCTGATGCTGCGCTATCCGGAATTGCTGGCGTGGGAAATGTTGTGGACCGACAGCCTGCGTGACACCTACAAAGCGATCTACGAGCGCGTGAAGTCGGCCAAGCCGGCGGCCGGTGTCGGCTGGCATATCTGGCACAACAACTCCTTCAATCCGATTTATCGCGCCGAGCAGGACTTGCAGGAGATTGCCAAGTACTCCGACTTCCTGAAGATCGTGATCTACCACAATTGCGCCGGCGAGCGCCTGGCTCACTATATAAGCAGCGTCGGACAAACGATGTTCGCCGACGTGCCCAAGCAGGAGTTGCTGGACTTTCACTATCGCGTCATGGATTACGGGCCGGAAGGCAGCATGGCGCAAATCCCCGTCACCGGATTGTCGGCGGACTACGTGTATCGCGAAACCAAGCGCGCGCGTGCCGGCCTGGCCGGCACCAGGACGCTGCTGTGGCCCGGCATCGACATTGACATCCCCACCGCGGCGACGAGTTCGAAGTCCACGCCGGCGGGGACCAAAGCCGCGGTGGCCGCGGCCTTTCGCGGAGGTGCCGACGGCGTGCTGCTGTCGCGCAAGTATTCCGAGATGAAGCTGGCTAATCTGAAAGGCGCGGGAGAGGCGATTCGGGAGTTGGGGGTCGGCTAGAGGAGTAACGGGTGGCTTACCGAATCGCATACTCGCGGCAGGCTCTTGAGCACCTAAGCGCCCTCGATGTTCGTGATCGCCGAATCATCGTGGACGCCGTCCGCGAGCAACTTTCGCATCAACCGGATCTGCCCACGAGGAATCGGAAACCGATGAGGCCCAATCCGTTGGCAGAGTGGGAGCTTCGTGTTCGGAATTTCCGGGTATACTACGAGGTAGGGAAGATACCCGAGCCAATTGTACAGGTTCAAGGTATCGGCATCAAAGAAGGTAGCACGGTGACGATCGGCGGAGAGGTCGCTTACTTATGAAGACCGTAGAGATGGCCGACGCAACGCAGAGTTTGGCATCCTTTGCGCGCAAAGCAGGGGAGGAGCCCCTCGTGGTGACGGAGGCCGGCACGCCTGTGGCCGTGCTCCTGCGGGCCGATGAAGTGGATCTGGAAACGATCGGCGTGCGAAACAGCCCCGTATTCAAAAAGATGATCGAGCGCTCCCGCGAACAGCACCAAGCTGGCGACTCATTTTCCGATCGAGAGGTGCGCCGCCGCTTGGGAATCGAATAGGGTGCGAGTCAACCTGGCTCTCTGCTCATAAAATACTTCGCCGTCGCTCGCACCAATTGACCGCGCAACTGACCAAAGCTATCCAGTTGATGGATCGTCTTCCTGGTGAGCAGCGATACATTCCGCTTGATCGCGGGCAACACACGATAGCACTTCCGGTGAAGCCCCATTTCCATGACCAATCCCAGCGGCGCCAAACCGTCGCCGAACCCCGCCTTGACCATCTGCACGGCCGCGCTGAACGATTCCACCGGAATGATCTGGCGCTTCAACAACTCCGGATGATGCTGCTTGATCAGCGGCTCCACGGCTCGCCAAGTGGCCGAGCCAGGCTCAATGGAAATTACGGGCAGGTTTTTTTGGACCTTGTTGCCCAATGCGGAAAAGATCAGCACCAACGGCTCCTCCACCACCGGATAATGAATCAAATCCCTGGCCGCCGGCGGATCGGTGCAAAGACCGATGTGGTAGCGCCCCAGCCGCACGCTCTCGATCAGCAACACGCTACGATGGGCATGCAGTTCCACGTTAATGCGCGGCAGGCTTTGCAGCGCCCGGCGCACCACGGCCGGTCCCCAGGATGCGGCGATCGAATCGGCCAGGGCCAGCGAGAAACTGCTCAGTGAGCCGCTCTCCACGGGCGCGGTCAACCCGCGCAGTTCTGCCACCAAGGGGCGGGCGCGTTCCAGGAAATTGATCCCTTGCGAGGTCATCCGGATTCGCCGGCCATCCGGTTCCACGATGCGGAATCCCACGGATTGTTGCAACGCCTGGAGGCGTTTGCTGACCGCCGATTGCGTCAAGCGCAGACGGGTGGCCGCTTCGCTCACGGTTCCAAATTTCTCCAGGGCGATGAGCGCTTCGATGCCGTCTAACATAGTCTAGTTCCTACTATATTGTATTCGACCTATTCACTTTATTACAGGTTGCGATCTCGTCACACTAAGAACGTTATTTGGAGTGCGGTAGCTTGCTACCGCTTTTTCCGGGCCGAAGCTTGCTTCGGCCAGCCGCAAGCAAGCTTGCGGCAACACAAAGCGGCAGCCAGCTGCCGCACTCCAAATCCTCCGACTGCTGCCAAGGGAATCACTTATGCCAACCATCGAATCAACTCCGGAAATGGCCGCCAGTATCTATGAAACCATCGCCCGTAACCTGGAAGTGGTCCGTCGCAGACTGAGCCGGCCGTTGACCCTGGCAGACAAAATCCTGCTGGGGCACTTGGACGATCCGGCGCACCAGGACTTGGAGCCCGGCAAAAGTTACCTGTTCCTCCGTCCCGACCGCGTGGTGTTTCAGGATGTGCTGGGACAAACCGCCATGCTGCAATTCATGCAAACGCGATGCGAAAAAGTCGCCGTGCCGGCGACGATCCACTGCGATCATCTCATCCAGGCTCGCGTGGAGGGCCAGGCCGATCTCCGCGATTCGGTCGAAGAAAACCGCGAGGTCTACGACTTCCTACGTTCCGCGGCCGCGCGCTATGGCCTGGGCTTTTGGGGACCGGGCGCCGGTATCATTCACCAGGTGGTGCTGGAGAACTATGCTTTCCCCGGGGAGTTGATCATCGGCACCGACTCGCACACGCCGAACGCCGGCGGCTTGGGAGCGTGCGCGGTCGGCGTCGGTGGCGCGGATGCCGTGGAAGTAATTGCCGGTCTGCCTTGGGAGGTCCTCTATCCCCGGCATATTTGCGTATATCTCACCGGCCAGCTAAATGGATGGACTGCGCCCAAAGACGTGATCCTCTACGTCGCTGGACAACTCACCGTCTCCGGCGCGACCAATGCGATTGTCGAGTACATTGGCCCGGGCGCGCGCACCATCAGCGCCACCGGCAAAGCCACCATCACCAACATGGGTGCCGAACTGGGCGCGACAACTTCAATCTTTCCCGCTGACGAGCACATGACCCGATACCTCGCGGCCACAGGCCGCAGCGCATTGATCCCGCTGGTGGAGCAATACCGCCATCTGCTGGAACCGGACCCGGAAGTGGAGGCGCACCCGCAGCGCCACTATACCCAGGTGGTGGAGCTGGATCTATCGCGGCTGGAGCCGCATGTGGTGGGTCCACACTCGCCGGACCGGGCGCGTCCCATCTCCCGGCTGGCCGCCGAAGTGGCCGATCGGGCGAACGCGTTTCCGGACGCAATCGCCACCGCACTGATCGGCAGTTGTACGAACTCCTCGTACCAGGACATGACGCGCGCCGCCGACATCGCCGCGCAGGGGCGCGCTCACGGCCTGGTCGCCGCCGTGCCGTTCCTGGTCACGCCGGGTTCGGAACAAGTGCGCGCGACCATTGCTCGCGACGGCCAGATACAGGCTCTTCAGGACGTGGGCGGCGTCGTCCTGGCGAATGCCTGCGGACCCTGCATTGGCCAGTGGCGTAGGACGGGGGACTTACGGTCTGCCAACACCATCGTGACCTCCTATAATCGTAATTTTCCGCGGCGCAACGATGGCCAGCCCACCACCATGAACTTCATCGCCAGTCCCGAGATTGTCACGGCCCTGGCGCTGGCCGGAAGATTATCCTTCAATCCGCTTACCGACGACCTGATGGGCGCCGACGACCAGCCGTTTCGCTTGGAGCCTCCCAAGCAAGCGCCGGAAGTTCCGGCTCGCGACTTCGAGCGCGGCCAGTCAACCTATATTGCGCCTCCGCAAGGCGGCGGCCACGTTGCGGTGCAGGTGAATCCCGGCAGCGAGCGCTTGCAACTGATGGAACCGTGGCCGGCGTGGAACGGCCGCGACTTCCTGGATCTGCCGGTGCTCATCAAGACGCAAGGCAAGACCACCACCGATCAAATCTCGCCGGCCGGCTCTTGGTTGCGGTATCGCGGTCACCTCGACAAATTCAGCGACAACATGTTTCTGGGCGCAATCAACGCCTTCACCGGCGAGGCAGGGCGGGGCAGGAACTCCCGCACGATCGGGGAAATTGCCAGGGATTATCGCGTGCAAGGGATACACTGGGTCGTCGTCGGCGATCACAACTATGGCGAGGGCAGCAGCCGGGAGCACGCCGCGCTTTCACCGCGGTTGCTGGGCGGCGCGGCCGTGATTGCCCGCAGTTTTGCGCGCATCCACGAATCCAACCTGAAAAAGCAAGGACTGCTGGCGCTAACGTTTGTGGATCCCGCGGACTACCAACGCATTTGCGAGCATGATCGCATCAGCCTCATCGGGCTCTCGCAATTAGCGCCTGGACGCGCGGTGGAATGCCGGGTGAAGCACGCCGGCGAAGGTACCGAAATCTTGCGCTTGAACCACAGTTACACCGCGGCGCAAGTGAAGTGGTTTCGCGCCGGTTCGGCATTGAACTTGCTCTATGGTGGTTAGGTAGACTCCATCCCGACGGGCTGGGCGAAGGGCTCCATTTCGGTCATGGGGCGTCCGAAGGCAATTTTAGGGTAGACATTGGCGAAGGGGCTGATCATGGCTTGCAGGAGAAAGGCCTCTTGCGGATCGCGCCACAGCCGTTCGAAGGCTTCGGCGAGGCCGCCGTTCTCTTCCACCGTGGCCGAGCTAATCCCGTAGGCTGCCGCGATCCGCGCGAAATCCGGCGCCGAGTAACCCCAGTAAGTGGACTGATAGCGCTTCTCTAAGTAGGTTTCCTGAAACTGCCGCACCATGCCGTGACACAGATTGTTCAAGACCACCATCTTCACGGGTAGACGATTGCGCACAATCGTCTGGAGTTCCTGGATGTTCAACTGGAAGCCACCGTCTCCCGCGATCAAGACGACCGGGAGGCCGCCGGCGCCCTTACCAGAACCGCTACCCCCGGAAAAAGACGCGCCGATCGCCAGAGGCAGTCCCGAACCCATGGCTCCCATTCCTCCGGAGGTCAGAAAGCGCTGCGTGGCGTTCAACTGCAACGATTGAGCGGCCCACATCTGGTGCTGGCCCACATCGGCGATAAACGCGGCGGCCTCAGCGGAGGCGCCCGAGAGGCGGCGCATCAACTCGTTGGGATTCAGTCCCGGCACGTCTTTCAGTTCAGCCGTGTCCGGCCAAGCGCGCCGCACCTCGGCAATCTCATCGAGCCACGCGGGCCGCTCAGAAAACGTGCGGCCTGCCATTCGGCGAAGCGCCTGATCAAAGAAGGACCGCAACAGCGTGAGAATGGCCCGGCAGCCGGTGACCCGGTTGTTGACCTCTCCCGCCTCACAATCCACGTGATAGATCGTCCGGCCCTCTTGGAAGGCCCGCACGTCGGAGCCGGTTTGCCGGATATCCAGGCGGCTGCCCAAGACCAGCAGAAAATCCGCGCGACCAGCGGCTAGGTTGGCCCATCGGTTTCCATACGTGCCGATCATTCCGACCCTCTGAGGGTCGGAACTGGGCAGAGCATCCACGGCCATCAGAGAATGTACCACGGGTACTTTGAGCAACCGCACAAACTGACGCAGTTGTTCGCTGGTTCGGGAGGCGCGAATTCCTCCGCCGGCCAGGATCAGAGGGCGCTGTGCTTTTTGCAATGCGGCAAGCAATTCATCCACCATCGCCGGATCGCAGATGCCTTCCGGATGACGTTGTTCAGCGGGAACTTCCGGGTGTGGTGGATCCTCGGTGAAGGACGATGGCACGGCGGTGGAGATGGAAGAGCGTTGCACATCCATCGGCACGTCCAGCAAGACCGGCCCAGGGCGGCCCGCGAGTGCGAGTGCGAAGGCACGGGTCAGTAATTGCGGCAGTTCCTCGGAGGACCGCACGCGCCAGGCTGCCTTGGTGACGGGTTCGGCCATGCTCACGATATCGGCTTCCTGGAAGCCTAATTGGCGGATCGCCCGCTCGCCTTTCTGTTCGCTGCGATTGACTTGTCCGGTAATGAAGACTGCCGGTGTGGAATCGAAGTAACAGTTCCCGACGCCGGTGAGCAGGTTGATGGCTCCCGGCCCGCTGGTGGCCAGCGCGATTCCGGGGATCCCGTTCATGCGCGCCAATCCCTCGGCCGAAAACGCCGCGGCCTGCTCATGATGCACGCTGACAACTTTGATCTGCCCGTTGCGATACAGCGAGTCCAGGAGAAAGGTAATCATGCCTCCCGACACTTCGAAGACATGGCGGACGCCTTGGTTGTACAGGAAAGATGCGACGAAGTCAGAGACGGTCATAGCCATGCCGATCGGACTCGCCGCTGGATGACCATACGGATGGTTGCGGAGCCGCAGTCCTGCGAACGGATAAAGGGTATCCGGCCAGGTTCAATCCCATACTTTCCAAGGAGCTTTCTTTTGTTCCCAAAGATCGTTCAACAGCCGAAGTTCGCGCAAAGTATCCATGCACTGCCAAAAGCCGCTATGTCGGAAGGTAGCCAGTTGGCGATCGCGCACCAAACCTTGCATGGGTCCCCACTCCCAATAGGTTTGGTCGCCTTCCACGTAATCGGCGATGCCCGGTTCCAACACAAAGAAACCGCCGTTGATCCAGCCCTCGCCGGTCTGGGGTTTCTCCTGGAAGGTGCAAACCAAGTCGCCCTCGAAACCCAATCCGCCGAAGCGGCCGGGAGGATGAACCGCCGTGACGGTGGCCAGTTTGCCTTGTTTCCGATGGAACTCCAACAGGCCCTGAATATCCACGTTGGAAACCCCATCTCCATAAGTGAGCATAAAGGTTTCTTGGCCCACGAACTCCGCAATGCGTTTGACTCTGCCGCCGGTCTGCGTTTCCAGCCCGGTATTCAGCAGATGGACCGTCCAATCTTCGTGCTCGCCGCCGTGGATGGCGATCTCCCCGCTACCCAGTGAGACCGTCAAGCTGGATGCGTGATAGCGGTAGTTCACAAAATAGTCCGCAATCACCTCTGCGCGGTAACCCATCGCTACGACGAACTCGTTGAATCCCTGCGCGGCATATCCTTTCATGATGTGCCATAGGATCGGCCGGCCGCCGATTTCGACCATCGGTTTCGGCCGCAACAGCGTCTCTTCCGAGAGACGTGTGCCCAGTCCCCCGGCCAGAATGGCTACCTTCATGGTCTACTCCTTTCGGCCACTGCCGGTTCATGATTCTGCTATCGTGCGGGAAGCTAGATCGGCGAAACACAAGGCTACCATGCGTGGCCTGCGATTGTCGAGACAGGGAGCCGCGCGCTCGGGTGCGCGACATTACGGCTCGCTCCGATATGGAGTGCGGTAGCTTGCTACCGCTTTGTGTTGCCGCAAGCTTGCTTGCGGCGCGCGGGGCTGGCCCCGCGCCTGGAGTTTCTACATTTTCAGTCACCTTGCTGGCCAAGCGTCCGTGAAACGGACGCTTTGACAATAGCCCAGCACTTCAGTGCTGGGGACGGAACCAAGCAGGAATCGAGTCCGTGCAGCGGACGACTGAGGTTTGTTTAATTTTGAGCTTAGCTCTGCGAAGATCTCAGCCGTCCGTTGCACGGACTTCATCGGAGTCGGCCATTTTCCCAGCACTGAAGTGCTGGGCTACTGTCATGGCGTCCGCTTCGCGGACGCCGGCGCGGGGCTAGCCCCGCGCGGGCCGAAGCAAGCTTCGGCCGGGAAAAGCGGAAGCAAGCTTCCGCACTCCAAATCAACTAGAACGTCAGCCGCAAGCCCAACTGCGCGACGCGCATTCCCTGGGCCGTGTTGATCTTGCCGAAGCCGGAGGAACTGTACGAAGCATTCGGAGCGTTGAGGCTCACCAGGTTGAAGGCGTTGGTCATCTCGCCGCGCGCTTGCAGTGTGAAGCGCTCCAGGAAGCGGAAGTCGCGGAAAACCGCCATGTCCACGTTGCGCGAACCGGGCGCGGAAAGGTAGTTGCGCGGCGAGTTGCCGTCCGGCCCGGCGAACTTGTTGGTGAACGCCGCGGTGTTGAACCAGGCATTGGTTACGTCCGAGCGCGAGCGATGCGGATCGAGATTGGGATCGCCAATCACCTGAGCCCGGTCGTTGGCGTTGCCATCGGCGTTGGTGTCCGCGCCGGTGAGTATGGTGAACGGCAATCCGCTCCGCAGCGAGACGATGGAGGACACCGTCCAGCCATTCAGGGTGTTCTTCAGGAAGGCGTTCGCGCCGCTGAAATAGTTCGGCTGCCAGATCAGCGACACGACCGCGACATTCCGCCGATCGAAGTCGGTGCGGCCGCGATCCAGCGCCAGGTTGTTCATATCCAGCGCCGAGCCGGCGACGGTGCTGTTGTCGAGTTGCACGTCGGAGAGGTCTTTGCTCCAGGTATAGAAGCCCTTCAGCATGATTCCGTGCTTCATGCGCTTCTCGACGGTGATTTGCAGCGCGTTGTACTCGGCCTGCTCCATGGATTCGACCATCTGGATGGCGGCGAAGGTGCCGGGAAGAATCGGCCGCCGGCCAGGTAGGTTCGAGGTGGTTGCAGTGGGACTCCAGACCGGATAATTCAAGTCTTGCGCAAACGGTAAGCGGTGAGCCAAGGAACCTACGTAAGACGCCGTCACGCTCAAGTCCTTCGCTACTTCCCGCTGCACCGAGAAGTTGAGTTGATAAGTGTACGGCCAGGCGAAGTTCGTCGGCATGCCATAGGGCCCGCTGGGAAGGATGAACTTCGGATTGGAAGCGCTGTACGTAAACGGGAAGGGATCTCCACCGGTCAGATTGCCGTAGGGATTGGTCAGCGACTGCACGTTAGTGAACTGCTGGCGAGTCGCGAAGGGCTGAAAATTCGACGTGCTGTTCCATTCATTGCCGGAAATGCTGCCGTAGAAAATACCGGCGGCGGCGCGAATCGAAGTCTTGCCGTCGCCGAAGGGATCCCAGGCCAGCCCGAGCCGCGGCCCAAGCTGATGCCAGTCGGGGTTGGCGATGCCGCGCGGGACGCCGGGATCGCCGGGAAATAACTCGCCCGGCAGGGCGGTGGGAGATACCGTGGACTTGGCGCCTTGCTGGAACGTCAGCTTGCGATTGTAGGGATCAACGAGCGGCATTTGCAAGTCCCAACGCAAACCGGCCGTGATGGTCAATCGCGGGGTAACACGGAAATCGTCCTGAATGAACATTCCGTAATACCAACCGTCGTCGACCGCGTTTACCGGGGCGTCCTGATTCATGGTGGTGGGCAGTCCCAGCAGGAAATTCGCCCAGCCGTTGGCGGTGGCCGTGGACGTGGAGGAAAAGGCGAATACGCCGTAATTGTTGAGCAGCGTATTTTGCGTGTACTTCTGCAAGTAGATGCTGCCGCCGACCTTGATGGTGTGGCGGCCGCGCGACATGCTGATGGTATCGCGGGCCTCGTAGTAGTTGCTGCCGGCAATCGGTCCGGCGATGGCTTCCGTCAGCGTGGAGTAGCCACTGATGGAGATTTGCGGCAGCGAAGGCGTGCCCTGAACCGTAAACGACGATCCAAACGCGGCCAGCGACTCTCCCGGCAGGTTCAGACGTCCACCGAAGTTGCGCGTGTAGTTGAGGTGAAATTCGTTGATGGTCGTCGGACTGACCGTCCAGGTGTCGCCGATGTTGGAGTCGTGCTGCCGCCATGAGAACTGCTGGATGGACCAGGGTGTGCTCGTGCCCGGCTGCTGTTCCAGGTTGCCGTTGGTTTGGAAATAGCTGGCCGAGATAGTGTGCTTGCTGTTGTAAAGGTAGTCGCCTTTCATCAAGAACTCATCGCCCTGTTGCGGGTTGGCAACGCTTCCGCGGAAAATGTTGTTCGGCGCGTTGGGCAATGGAAATCCCAAGCCGGTGGTGGCGTAGCCGTTGAGAATCTTTAGCGCGGTGGGATCGAAGCGCGGTGACGGGATAATGTTATTCGGAAAGGCCTTTCCGGTGAGCGGGTCCTTGGGGATGATTGAGGAGGCCGAGAAGTTGCCGGCTTGCTCGAGCGCGGTGGGCTGCAAGCCGCTGAGGTTTTGCGGTTGGATGTAGCGCTGCCCGCCGTAGCTGCCGAAGAAAAACAACTTGTCCTTCTTGATGGGGCCGCCCAGGGTGCGCGCCGAATTCGTTGCGGTGCAAAGCCGGTTTGGGGCCGGAGAAGTTCCAAGGGTAGGCGGACATCTTGTCGTTGCGCAGGAACTCGAACAGCGAGCCGTGCAGCGCGTTGGTGCCGGATTTGGTGACTGCGATGATCACGCCACCCGCGGAGTGTCCGTACTCGCTGCTGTAGCTGTTGGTGAGGAGCTTGAATTCCTGAATCGCGTCGGGATTGGGCATGATCGCGCCGGTATTGCGCAGTCCGTCCATGTTGGCGCCGCCGTCCAGGTAGTAGTTCACCGAGCCGGCGCCGCCGTCCGCGCCGCCGTTGATGTTGGTGCGCTGCTCGGGATAGCCGAGCGTGAAGCCGTTGGCGGAGTTTTCCACGCCCGCCGTGAGCGTCAACAGCGAGTAGACATTGCGGTCCACGATCGGCAGGTCAACAATTTCCTGGTTCTCGGTGACGCGCCCAAGAGTGGCGTTCTCGGTATTCACCAGCGGAGCGCCGCCCTGTACCGTCACGTTTTCGGTGACCGCGCCCACGGTGAGCGGCGCGTCGATGCGCGCGCTCTGGTCGATGTTGAGGACGATGCCGCTGCGGATGAACTTCTTGAATCCCGCGGCACCGGCCTCAAGGCGATATTCGCCTACCGGCAGAAGCTCGAAGACATATTGGCCTTCGTTATTGCTGACGGTCTCGCGCTTCATGCTGTTGCCGATATTGGTGACGGTCACCGCCGCATTGGCCACTGCCGCGCCGCTGGCATCGGTCACGGTGCCGCTGATACTGGCGGTGTTTTGCGCCGCCAGGGACAGTGCCGAAAAGAGGACCACGAAAATTACTTTCTTCATACCCACCTCCTTGAGTTACAGCTACGCTTTACGACTCTCCAGCCAGAGAAGATCCTCCAGCAGGTAGTAGTCGCCGTACAAAACCATTCCATCGAACGGCCGCGTCGTGCAGCCATGGCGCAAGGCGCCGTTGGGCGCCAGATAACGATCCACCAGCGATTGCACAATCTGTTCGCCGCGCTGCCGGTAAGCGGCGGCGCGCGCCGGGTCTTTTTCCGCTTGCGAGAGACGCAACAACCCGCCGGCCAGGATCGCCGCCGCGGAGGTATCGCGATTGCGGAAGTGTACGCCTTCATCGAGGAAGTCGTACCACGGCACGTTGTCTTCCGGCAAACGATCGAGGGCCCACGCGGCGGCTCTTTCCGCGGCGTTTAGTAAGCGTGGTTCGCTCGTCGCGCGATAGGCTTCCGCGAATCCGTACACCGCCCAGGCCTGGCCGCGCGACCATGTGCCGTCGGCGGAAAATCCTTGGTGCGAATGCGTGAACACACGCGAGCCGGCGGGCACGTGATTCTCGTAGGTGAGCACGGCGTTGCTGGAGGTGAATTTCTGCCTGCCGTCGCCGGGATTGTAATGAACCGATTGCATCACCGAGCCATCGTCGCGCAGCAACCACTCCGCCGACTTCAGCGCGTGATGACGGCCCATCTCCAGCCACTGCGGGTCTTTTGTCTGGGCATTGGCCCACCACCAGACTTGCAGGTTCATCATCGTATCGATGATGGTGTCGTCGCCGTTCTCGCCCCATGACGCGATCAGGCTGGTGAGCGGGTTGTACAGTTGCTTCAACCGCGCCGCGGCGCGCAATACGCCGTCGCGATACTTGGGATCGTTGGTGGCTTCCCAGCCCAGCAAGGACGAATAGATGTTCAGAAAACCAGTATCATGATTCTGTTTCGACTCCATGCCGAGAAAACGCGCGTTCCACAATTCGGCCCAACGCTTGTATTTCTCTTGATGCGTGGCGGAATAAAGTTTCCACAACTCGCCGGTCCAGAACGCGCCAGTCCAGAAATATCCCTTCTGTTCTTTCCAAACGCCGGTTGCGGGATCGCCTTCGGTGAAAAACCCCAGGCCGTTGTATTTGTCGATCGTTCCGGGCGCGCTCTTGGCGACGATCGCCTCCCAAGCTTGCGCGGTACGATCCACCGACTGGCGGAGCAGGGCAATGGCTTGGGCATAACTCCGATGGATGGACGATAGCGTGTCCAGCGGCGCGGATTCCGGCGCGGCAGTGGTGGAAAGAATGCGCGTACCCGCGGGATTAGTCAGGTGCGCCGCGGCCAACTCCAGCACGGCCAGAAAATCCGCGCGTGACGGCTTGGCCGCGGGCGGAGTCGACAACGTCCCGTCTTGATTGCGATGCGCGGCGTCGGCGGCGCGTGTCACCAGGTCTTCGCTGTGTTCCTGATCCCACAGAAATGCTCCGTACCAGTGGGCTTCCCCGCCGTGGGGATTGATGCGCACCAGGTAGTTGGCACCGTCCGGCGCCTGGGTCGCGGCATAGTCGCTGGGAACCAGCACGGCCACGCCGAGATTCTCGTCCGGCAGATCCTCGTGCTGCGCCTTGGAGCCGGACAGCACCACTTGCGGTCCCCACGTGATCAACGATGTGACGCCGCCAACTTCGGCCGTCGCTGCCAAGCCTTTCTTGCGCGTGATCCCCGTGACCAGCGTCAGGCCATCGGCGTTCGAAATCGTGATGCGATGCTCGTAGCCGTGCTCCCCCGCCCAGATGGTGATGCGGCTGGTAAGATCCACCGTGCGTCCGGAGATTTTCCATCCTTTATAGATGAGGTCCGCGACCGCGCGCACCGGCCCGTTGGCCAGAATTTTCCAGTCGCGCGACGCGACATCGGCCACTCGCACCACCTTGCCGTCTTCAATCGCCGCAATCGCGCCGACGCCAATGGACTGGCCCACATCGTAAATGTCGCGGCCCATGGGCGATTCCATGTGATACACGTACTCGGGCGCGCTGAAAACGTCCAGATACAGGCCGGGCCGGCGCTTGCCGTAAAGATCTACGCCATTGCGCTTGTCGAAGTAGATGCGCCACGCCGTCTCGTCCGACTCCCAACCGAGTCCTTCGTAGCGCGTGGAAAACTTCATGTAAGCGCGAGCCGGATAGGCGCTGCGCAAACGTTGGATGGTCGATTGGTCGCCGTAGGAAATGGTAACGATGCGCGTCTGCCGCGGTTGCAGTGGAATCTGAAAAACCAACTCGTCGTACTTGCCGTCGCCGTCCAGATCGTCCGCTTGTGACGGCAGTTCAACCGTTTGCATCGTGCCGGCGTCTTCCTCCAGCGTTGCTGCTTCGGTGGCCGTGACAATGGCGCTGCCCGCCTTGAAGTCCGGCGCGATCTTCAGAATGTCCGCCACGCGCAAAACCACGTTTTCCGCGGGACGCGCCGTGGCCGTGGGATTACGCACGGCAATCTTGATGACCTTGATGCGCGGAGCGGCGTACAGAAAACTCCCCCAGCCCGCGAGAGCCGCCAGCACAACGAGGGTGAGCTTTCCGATCATTGCCCTCGCTCGATGCCCGATCCGGCAGCCGCGTATTCCGGCTGAACGTTGACTACGCCAAACTGGCGGTCGATGGTCTCGCGATGGGCCGCCATCATCCAGAGAAAATTGATGCGGCCCCCCGGAGCTGAGACGTTGGGATGATAGCCCTGCGGCATCACCACGCAATCGCCCTCGTAGACGACCGTGGCTAATTCCGGCGCGCTGGGATTGGTGTAAACAAACTGAACGCCCCAGGCCGGTTCCGGCATGTCGATGTACAGATACGCTTCTTCCAGAATCTGCGCGTGTTCATGGGGAGGCCAGGAGGTCCAGTTGCCGGGCTCGCTGAAAGTGACTCCGGCCAGGATGCGCCCGGCTTGCACGTTTTTGCCGATCAGAATGTTCAAGTCACGCCGGCTGGCCGGATCGCCGGCCTGGAAGTGCAATCCCGGATCGCTGCGCACCGCGGAGTAGGGAATAAACTGCAGCGGATAACGGCCCTCCACCGGCGCCGATATCTCCGCCAAATCGCCCCCGGCTGCGCCCGCTTGTACTTCGATTTGCGAATCGCGCGGAACGTACAGCGAGTCGTAGGGAGTCATTGCGAATTTCCGGCCCGCCGCCGCAACCGTAGGATTGCCTTTCAAGCAAATCAAGCCGGTTTCGTGATCGTTGTTGCTAAAGACCAGCGGGGGATCGCCCGCGTCCACGATGATGCGTCCGTAATGCAGCCAGCGAACCGCGGAGTTCCCCGGAGCGAGCGCGCCGCTCCGTCCTTTGTGGCGGTCGGTGGCGCGAAGCACACAGGTACTCTCCGAAATGGGCAGACTGGCCGTACTCATGAGGAATGTCTCCGATCTCGCAATATGAAACGCCTGGTACCGTACGTCGTAACCACTTTAAGTTTGTGCTGGAAACGTGTCAAGATGTGTTTTACAATATGGAACGATGAGCAAAGGAACAAGAGACACGATGAGCGTGAGGCGTGCGCAATCGCGGGCAGCGGGCGGTGTACAGGTGCTGCACAAGACTCTGGACATTCTGGAGCGGCTGAAGGCGGAACGCAGCGGGTCGCGCCTGGCGGATCTGTCCCGCATTGTGGAAATGCCCAAGCCTACTGTGCACCGCATCCTGGCGACGCTGGAAGGCCGCGGCTATCTGGATCGCGCGCCGGACGGGGCCTATCGCATGGCCAAAAAGTTTTTCGACATGCGCCGCGACGAACCCATCGAACAATTGGTGTTGCGCGCCGCCGAGCCGCTCATCGAGAAGCTGGTGGCGGTGTGCAAAGAGACCGTCAACATGGGTATTCTCGACGCCGGCGAAGTGGTGGTGATCCACACGCTGGAGAGTCCCCAGGCGGTGCGCATGTCGTCGAAAGTGGGCAACCGGCGGCATCTGCATTCCACTGCTTTGGGCAAGGTGATGCTGGCGGGGTTACCCGATCGCGACGTGTTGCGCCTGATCAAGATGAAGGGCCTGCCGCGGCTGACGGCCACGACGCTGGTGACCAAGCTGGCGGTGCTGGGTGAAATCCAGCGTGTTCGGGAGCAGGGTTTTGCGCTGGACAACCAGGAAAACGAAATCGAAGGCCGCTGCATCGGCGCGCCGATTCTGGGTCCGGACCATGCCGTGGTGGCGGCGTTGAGCATCTCCGGCCCGGTGTTCCGCATGGATTTGGCGCGGGCCCATTCCCTGGTGGGAACACTGCAAAATACCTGCGCGGCGATCTCCCGGGCGATTGCCCGATAATCCACGAACCTACTTTTCCAAGACGGCGAGGACTTCCTGTACTGTGACGATCCGAGTGCTGCCGTAGTGCCCGAGCGCGAGGAGTCCCCTCCGGTCGTTGGTGACCAAATAGTCGGCTTGGCTGACGCCGGCCATGGCCAGCAAGAAGTTATCTGCGGGATCGCTGGTCACCAGAGTAAATCGCGTGAATGCGCCAGGCCTCCCACAATCGGTTGGCCAAGCCGCCCATTGTGATCAATGCGCTGATGAGGATATTCGTATCGAGGATCAGACGCATTTGGGTCGCACACGGAGGTCCGCTCGGACCACCTCTAGCGCTTCGTCAATGGCCGCTTCGATCTGCTCAGCCGGCACGCCCTTGTTGCGCGCCTTGACCCGAACGACGGTGTCCTCGAAAACCTTCCAACGCACCGCCTCCTCCACGAATTTCGGCAAATCCTCGTCGCGCAGGCCTTCCTGTATGAGATGGGCCCGGAGCCGCGAATCGGTTTCCTTGAAAACATCGAGCGATCAGCAAACAGTGTCGGACATAATGGGGTACTCAAGGTCATCTTACCATGCCAGTCCGGCATCCCCACGAGGTTGTAGCGGACACTCCTGTCAACGCCGCCGGCAAGGATGCCCGCGCTACTTATTTCTTGGGAACCGTGAACGTATACCCTTCACCCGGCTTGATACGGATAGCCGGGCCGCGCCATTCCATCAAGCTGGTCTGCGGTTTAAATTCCTTGTCCAGAAAAAACACCTTGCTGATCGCTTCGATCACGCAGTAGCTTTCCGGCTTTGGCTGCGCCGGCGCGTGGCAGCGAAACTCCAACGACGGCACGTCGTGGCTGTCCATTTGAATCGCCGTGCGCACCCAGCCGTCCCGATCAATGCGCAGATCCGCCTGGCCGCGGTCCGACTTCGCTTCGCCCACGTTGAAGCTGGCCGCCGCCGTGGCTGCCTGAATCTTGGCCTCCACGTAAAGATAATCCCGGGGATTGCCGAGTTTGGCGATCTTCTCTTCGCGTATCAGCTCTTCCGTCATGATCCGGTAGGTCCAGGGGTTTTCGTCCGCCAATTCCTCGCGAGAATGCTGCGTAAGATCGAGCGGCTTGGGCCACAAGGCAACGCGCAACGGCGACTCACCGGAGTCGGAAAAATTATTGTTGTCGCTGACGTCGTAGATCACCGGATGCTCGCCGATCTTTTCACCGTGGAAAGCCAGTTCCCGGTGCTTGGTGGCCTGATAAGTCTCTGCGCCGTTGGCGCGCCAACGGTAAACATACTCCACGTCCAGGGTGCGGCCCCAGCGGGCCATCAGCGCCGTCGTGCCGGTCCCTCCGTCTTCGTTGCTGAAAATCACGCTGAATTGCAGAGTCCGTCCCGCCGGCAGGTCCAGCCACTCGTACCAGCACAGCAGAGGAATGTCCGAGTAACGCTGCACGGCGTCGGGACGCAGGTACAGCATCGGCGCATGCGCCAGCGCGGGATCGTCGAGCACGTCCACTTTGAAGGCCACCCGCAGAGGTCCAAAGATGGTGGAGGAATACATCTCGTTGCGCTGGTAGTCCAGGCGGTGCTTGCCGGCGGCCAGCGAACCGAGCAGCACTTGATATTCGTGCGGCGTTGCACCCATAAACAGGGTGACGTCCTGGTTGTATTTGCCGTCCACTGCGAGCGTGAGAACGACGGCTTCCTGGCCCGCTGTGCCCCAGTTCGTGCCGGGCGCTTCGGCCTGGATGGTGAGACCCACTTCGCCGGCGCGTGGCAGGATAAAACGCCAATTCTTCGCTGCCGCGGCGGGCAGAGTGAACAACGCAAGCATCACAATCAGTCGCTTCAAGGAACCTCCAGGTCTACTCGATTTCTACACGATGCCGCCCGCGAGGAAAAACTCCCGCGGTCCAAACTTTACCATCCACCAGGATGCTGGCAGGCGATCTGTCGAAGGCCGCCGCGCAACGGCCGGGCGAGTCGTAGGTGAAGCCGGCCCGGCCGGATTGCGCGTGCCAATCCAGCAACTCGCAGGAAATCGCGGTCAGGCGAATGGCTTTGTCCTGTGGCGATGTTATCAGATGGACGCCCGCGGGAACGAGTTCCCATTGGTCCGTTTGTTCAAGGCGCACGGCAACAGTGTGTGACGCGTGAATGCGAAGCCCTCTGGCCTCCTTGCGTACTTTGACACTGCTCGCCAGAGCCGCCGCCGCAAACTCCCAGTCCTGCTGCGCCACGGTCGATTCGGAATACACGGCGACGCGGCCGTCGCGGCCCGCGGAAGCGGCGTGGAGTAATTGCAGAAACTCGGTTCCCGTGGCCAGCGCCGACGGCAGGTTGCTTTTGTCCACGTCGCGATCGGCCACCACGTTGACATCGAACATAAGGCCGCGGCCGGGGATGATTCTGTCATAGGCGCGAGCGAAGCTAACGTAACGATCGGGAGGTGTGGGCCAAAACTCGTAGGAATCTTCGAGCTGCAGCGTGAACGGAAAACTCCGCATCAAGCCGGCGATGGCGCGGGTATCCACTCCGTGACTCTCCCGCAGTCCGGGGGCCGCGACGCTATCGAAGGTGGTGACGATGATTTCGATGTCCTGCGGCGCCAGGATCGCCAACAGCTCGCGATGCCACGCCGTTACGTTTGCCGCGCGCGCGGCGTCGCCGGGCGACTCGTAATTCATTTCCGCCAGATTCACACCGTCCCACTCGTGGCTCTCGACGGCGCGAAGCACCCACTCGAAGGCCGCGCGCCGGGCCTCTGAAATTTCCAAGTTGATCGGATAGCGCCAGCCGGTGTGCGCACCGCGCCACTCGGGATGGTTGTCCCAGAACTGGCGATTGACCATGGGCAGAGCGAACCACGCGTAAACGGCGATGCCGTTGCGATGGCACAGATCAATCAAGCCCGGATAATCGAAGTCGTACCAGGTTGCCGTGTACATCACGCGGATGCCGGCCTCGCGCCACGAGCTTACCAGTGCAGCGAGATCCGCGCCGCTGCGGAAGCCGGGATCGAAATATGCCTCGATGTGCGGGCGCGTCACCAGCGGGCGATAGCCGAAGGCGCGCCGCAGATACTCCGCGAAATAAGGATAGCGCGATGTGCCGAGCGCGCTGCTCGTGTCGAAGGCGGCGGCCAGCGCCAGGTAATGGCCGCGGCCCACGGCGCCAAAAAAAGCCAGCGGTTGATGCGTGGGCTGATCCTGTATCAACACCTCCGCACCGGGTGGCGGATCGAAACGCGGGACCGTGGCCGTGGGGTTCCATCGCAGGTAGCGCTCGGGATGCGAGACTCCGTGACGTCTTTCACCAGGATGTTCACGTGGTTGGGACGTACACCAAGCACAGCTTCGAGCGAAACTGTCCCGGCGATCACGGCCTCACCGCCATGGCGGATAAACTCCCGAACCTGCGCGGCTTGCTTCGGGCTAAGCGCCGCACTGGAGGGAATCACCAGCAGTCCGGGCCCTGGGCGCCGCGCCTGGGTTGTTTGGTAACCCAGCAATTGCAAGACGCTAGCGAAAGCGCGCGGCTCCATCGACGATGCGGACGATGCGCCCAAAACGCTCCAGATGACGGCATGCAGAATCATTGCTCCGCCTGTACGCGGTGCTCGCCGGGCGGAAGGATCACCGATTCACCGACCGCGAGGGCGGAGCCATCCACGGAGATCACGGTTGCCGGCGGAGAGAAAATCGCGATGGCTCGCGAAGCAGAACGATAGGTGAAAGTGATTGTACGCGAATCCTTATACGATGCGTCAAGGAGATCGCCGGTAAGATGCACCAGTTCGAATCCAGGAGCCTTGTTCGCTGTTTCCACCGTGTGGCGCCCGGGGGGCAAGAGAACAGTGTCGCCCGTTCGCGCCGGCCACGGCTGGCCGTCCACGCTATTGCCGTTGGTGTGAAAGAGCACTGGACGCGGCGATTCCACTCCTGTCGTGCCCGCGGCGTGCGCGCCCGCAGCCAGAGCATAGGCGACTACATCCATGTCGCGCGGCAACACGGAGGCTTCGAAGTAGACCAGCATCGGCGCAAAGGACGCGGCGGCGTTGTGGAAAAGCTCCAGGAACTCACCTCCGGTTTGCTTCTTGGTGGGGAAAACATCCTGATAGCGGTCCACCACGTTGATGTCAATTCCGGCGGTTCCGTTCCCGTATTTGTCGCCGAGCACGCGATAGCGGTCCGGACCTAGCGACCACATGGAAGCGGGATCTTCCACAATCAACGTGAAAGGATAACGCGCGGCGAGCGCGCGCATTTGCGCCACGTCCGCGCCCAGCGCTTCCTTCATGCGCGCTTCGTAGAGATTGTCCACGAAGGTCACGATGGTGTGCAAGTATGGTTTATGGAGTTGCACGCGTGCGATCTGCTCGAAGACGCGCGCGTGCAAGCGCTCCACCAGGCCGGCGCGATACTCCACGAATTGCTCCCACGCCGCTGCGTCTTTTTTATACTGATGCGGTGAATCCGGATTAAAGAAATCCAGCGGATCGACGCCCGATTGTTTTTTGAATTCGGCGCGAACCTGATCGTTCATCGGCGTGAATCGCTGGGCGTTCTCCGGTCCTTGTGGCGATTCGAAATACAGTTCGGAGAGGTTTACGCCGCCCCAATCGAAACCGTCGAGCAACTTGATCAGGCCCGCGGAGACGGCTTGGAATGCCGCGGGATCAAGCAGGTTGATCAGCCCGCGCCAATCGAGATGCGCATCGGCGAGGGTGGCGGTTTTCTCGCGCCAAGCGGGGTGCGCCTGGTAAAACGCGTCGCTGACGTGCGGCAGCTCGAACCAGGCGTAGACCAACACGCCTTCGCGATGACATGCGGCGATTAAGTTGCGCAGATACTCGTCGCGCTCCGGCGTACGATCCCAAAACTGCCAGGCGCTGACGTGCAGCGCCATCACGCCTTGGCGCCGCCAGCGGCGGGCAAAGTGATCCAGGTCCACGCCGGTGCGATAGCCGTAATCGAAGAAGGCGTGCAGCCGCGCGGCGCGGAAAGGCGGCGTGACGCCACACTCTGTAATCAGCGTTTGGATGAAGTAGGGGAATCGCGAGTAGCCCTGCAACGCTGTAGCCAGGAAGAACACGCGGCCCTTGCCGCGCGGAAATACCACGGCCAGCGGCGCCCCGGTCCATTTGTCCTTCACGATCACCTTGGCGCCGGGCGGCAGGGAAGGCGGCACAAGCTTTACCGGCTTTTCCCAAACGATCGCCAGCCGTGGGCTGCCGGCGTCTTCCACTTGCGTCACTTCGATTTCGCGGCTCTCGAAAGTCAGGCCCAGTGCTCGCGCCAGCGGAGAATCGCCTTCGGTGACGAGTAGCGATCCAGCATCCACGCGCGCCAGGATTGGCGCGATGTCCACCTGAGGCGCGCCGGCGGGCACGACGATGGCGGTGGAGTCTTCCAGTCGTTCCACGCGCGGAATCTCCACGGAGGCGAGCAACTGCTCGTAATCCGCGGCCGGGCCGAAGAGGAAGAAGCAGGCGTTAAGCGCGATACACCACATGGAGGCCTCTGTTGATCGGCCTTTAGTCTACAGCAGGATCAAGTCGTAGTCATGACTGGAGGCGGATCTGTTGGAAAAGGCAAAGATCCCTTTCCCTGAAGTCTCTACATTTTAAGCCGGGGTGGCCAGTCGCGCGGGCTTAGAATAATAGAGGAGGGGGTCAACATGCCGGAGAGTCTTTTGCGTAGAGCAAACGAGTTTACGCCGCAGGAAAGGCAGGCGGTCGAAGTTTTGGTGGGCCGTCCGCTGCGAGCGGAGGAGTCTGTAAGTCTAGATGTCTACTCCTGTCCATCCATTCCGGACGAGGAGCAAAGGGAAGGGGCCGGGCGCCGTCTATCCGCGTTCATGGATCGTATGGCGGAGAGAGTGAAGGACGTACCAGAGGCCGAAATCGATGCGGTGATTGATGAGGCGTGTGACCACGTCCGCCACCATCCGAAATGAGAATTACTCCGGACTCCGCGATCCTTGTCCGGGCCAGTAAGCGATCCACGGGTCCAGCCAGATCCCTTTTCGAGATCGTCAGGAAACAAGGCCATCCATTGATTGTTTCGCCCTTTCTCCTGCAAGAGATCGCGAGAGTCTTAAACTATCCGAGGACGCAGCCGGTCTTCAGGCTAAGCGAGGTCGAAATCGCAGAGTTCATCGCCGCCCCGGAGTCCTTCGCTGAGATCTACGATCCTGTGGTGAGCGAACCGGTTGTCCGGAAAGACCCGAACGACGATCCCATCATCTACGGCAGTCGTCGGCAAGGCCGATGTGATTTGCACGCTCGACCGGCATTTCTACGATCCCCCCGTCCTGGAATTCTGCCGCATGAGGAACATTCGCGTTATGACCGACGTGGAACTACTCACCCTGCTGGCTCGGAAATCGGGTTTGGAAAACGTCGAAAAAAGGAGCCTCTTTTATAGGAGGGGATGCCAGGACAGCCTGATCTGCGTTAGCGTTCAAAACGAAATGCTCGGCCAGATATTGCATATGAAACAGCCATATTGTTTGCTCTAGCCATGCGGACTACGATTGATATTCCCGAGGAATTGCTGGAGAAGGCTCGGCGGGGTGCGGGATTGCGCACCAAACAAGAGACGGTGGCCAGGGCGCTCCACGAGCTCATCCAGCGGAACGCCTTTGAAGGCCTGCGGCGGCTGGCCGGCAAGGTCGATCTGGACCTCGATATCGCCGTTGCGCGCGGCCGAAACAAGCCGGCCAAGCGATGACGGATATCGTTCTGGCGGAGAGTTCGGCTTGGCTTTCCTTTTTTCGAGGGGACGCAGCGGCGCGCCGCCGTATCGACCCTTTGCTACAAGCGAAAGTTGTCCGGATCACCGGCCCCGTGTTCGTCGAGTTGGTGTCGGGCGCCAGGAACAAAGTCATTCAGACCGAGATCAAGGCCCTGTTACTCGACATCCCATGGCTGCTCCCGTTCGAACCGGTTTGGGGGCGAGTCGCCGAGACCCGCTTCCTGCTGGCGCGCGTCGGTCAGAGTTGCTCGGTGATAGACATCATGATCGCTCAGGCGGCGTCCGATTGGGGGGCGAAGCTCCTCACTCGCGATCGCGACTTCGAGCGAATGTCAGGTGTGCTGCCCTTGGACCTGGAAGTTTTCTGAAATCCGTTCGTTTACGATAGTTCCCGGAATCGCGGTAAGGTCCGCAGCAGGATCCCCGCGGTCAGTGCGGCCAGCGCGGCCCAGGCGAAGGGCGCAAAGGCCGGCACGTCTCGCTGCCGCAGGCGCGTCAGGAACTTGCCTTTCTCCAGGACATCAATCTCATTGTAGGCCTTGCTCAGTTGCGCGGCGTCGCGAGCGTCGAAATACTGGCCGCCGGTGGATCTTATGCCGCTGACCAGCAGAGGCGCGTCGTTGAAGCCCTGGTTTTGCACCGTGGATCCCATGACCACTTCCACACCGATGAAGTAGGCTTTGATGCCGGCGTCCTTTACTTCATTGAGGGCGTAGTTAACGGGACGGCCGATGTTGTTCTCGCCGTCGGTCAACAGCACGATCACGTTGCCGCGTTTGTCGCCGTCGCTGGACTGGCGCAACAACAGATCGCGGGCCAGCAGCATCCCTTCGCCGATGGCCGTCATGCCCTCGTCGGCCAGAGTCTTTTCGTTGATCATCTCGACATAATTCGACAGGTAGTCGTAATCGAGCGTCATGGGACTAACCACGTAGGCGTTGTTGGAAAAAACAACGATTCCCATGCGGTCGCCCTTGCGGTGATGGATGAAATCGATGATCGTGCGCTTGACGGCCTCCATCCGCGTTTCCACATTCCCGTTGGGCTTGCGGCGGCCGCCGTTCACCGGCATCTGCATGCTGGAAGAAAGATCCACTACCAAAGCCAGGTTCAAGCCTTCGCGCTTGACGGTGTGTTCCGCCAGCGGGATTACCGGGTTCAGCAGCGTCACGCCCAGACAGGACAGCGCTACAAATTCCAGCGTCTTGGGAAGATAGAGGCTCAGTGCCGGCGGGCGGGCTCGCTGGCGAAGATAAACCAGCAGCGGGTGGCCGAAATAATTCTTGCGCCGGACTCGCCGCAGCAAAAAGACCGCCGCCAGCGCCGCCAGCACATACCATCCGGTGGACCAGGTGAAGTTCATAAGCCCGCCACTCAGGAACGACGTTCCGCCAACTCTTCAAATTTGCGTAAAAACTCGGGACGGACCCGGCGTCCCGTTTCCCGGCCATCGGGAGCGTAGCGAATCAGATCGCATTGCTGCAACAACTCCTTCATCGTAGCGGCCTGATGCTGGCTTGATCCGGCGCTGTGCAGCGCCTTCTCCATTTCCGGTCCGGTGAGGCCGGCGCCATTACCAAGCCTTTCCGCCGCCAAACTGCGCAAGACATCGGTGGCCTTCCGGTAAAACGCCTCTACGTCTTCGCTGGACTCTCCCGGCAAGCCGCGAATCTCCTGTAGGGATTCGCTGAACGACTGCTTGCGAGACTCGCTCGGCCTTGCGGTGCCGCCAGGCTCCGGAGCGAACCTGAACCGTCACGATCCACGCCGCTCCGCCGGCCAGAACGACCAGTCCCAGCAATCCTGCCGCCAGAGGCACAATCCACGTGCGCATGCGCACGGGCAAGACATCCTCCTGGTCGCGAATTCCCGTACTTACGTCGGTCACCGTACTACGCACACTGACGGGAAAAACCGGGACTGCCAGAATCTCGGCGGGAGTCTCGTCTTTCGTTTGCGTGGTCGGGCCGCCGGAGCGGAAATAGAAGAGATTGAATGTCGGGATCACCGCATCCGCGGGAGCGACGTCGAAAATCGTCAGCCCAATGCGCACTTCAAAATAGCGATGACCGTTGGCCAGCGCCCCGCTCGAACTGGTCACGGCGGTGACCTCGAAGGGATGCAGGTTCAGTTCTTCTTTCTTCAAGTGATCGCGCACGAATTCAAGGCCGGGAGCGTGCTCCACGCGAACGACATAATCGAACCGGTCGCCCACCCAGACGGCCGTGCGGCTGACGCGCGCTGCCATGCCGAATATGTCCTTCGGTGCGGCGGGCGCGGCGGACGCCGCCGTTGCAAATCCCGTGGTGAGCAAAGCCAGCAGCGCGAGCCTGACCGCGAGTTTCCAGTCGACCTTCATCTTCTTCTCTTTCTGGCCCCGAAGAAGGCCATGATGCGCTTCAGGTAGTCCTCGCCGGCGCGCAGCGTCACGTGATCGAGATTCAAATTGTAAAGATGCCGGCGCACCTCTCCGCGCCGCTCGGCCAGCAGGCTGCGATACTCGCGGCAACGATGGCGCGACAGCATCAACACACCCTCTTCATCTTGCTCGGTGTCGCGCAGGCGCAGGAAGCCGCCGGCGGCCGGCATCTCTTCTTCCCAGCGGTCTTCCAGGATCACCGGAATCAAGTCATGCTTGTGGGCGGCGCTCTTCAAATAAGGCAGCTCCCACAGCGGTCCGGCGGCGATGAAGTCGGAAAGACAAAAGACCAGTCCTGTGCGCTTGAGGGAGTTATTCAGCCATTCCAGCGCCGGCGCAAAGTTGGTGGCGCGGCCGGCCGGTTTCAGGTCCCACAGCGTTTCCACCAGGTGCCAGACGTGCCGCGCGCCCTTGCGCGGCTGCATTTCGCATTCCACGCGGTCGGTAAAGGCCAGCAACCCCACGTTCATGTTGTCGGCGGCCGCGGAAAAAGCCAGCACCGCGGCCACTTCCAGCAATTGCTCGTGCTTGTTGGCGCCCGCGCTGCTGAACTGCATGGAGCGCGAAAGATCCACCATAATCACCGCGCTCAACTCCTTTTCTTCAAACTCGCGTTTCACAAAAGGAACCCGCATTCGCGCCGTCACGTTCCAATCGATCTGCCGGTAATCGTCGCCCTGCTGATAGGGCTTATGCTGGTCGAACTCGAAGCCGCGTCCCCGCAACGGACTCAGATAATCGCCGGTACGATGCGCGCGCACCGCGCGAGTGGTGTAGATCTCCAGATAACGCAAGCGGTCGATGAGGGTCTGGGGCAGCATCGGTGTCAGGGGATGGGGACCGTTTTTAAAAGCTCGTCCAGGATTTCGTCCGGGGTAATGTTCTCGGCTTCGGCGCGCACGGTGCGGATAATGCGATGACGCAAGGCGTCCCAGGCGATGGATTTGACGTCGGCGGGCAGTACATAGTCGCGCCCGTCGGTAAACGCGGCGCTGCGCGTCACGGCCAGCAGATGCTGCGCGGATCGCGGAGAAGCCCCGTGCTGGACCATTTCATTAACAATGGGAATCGCGTTGCCGCTGCCGGGACGCGTGGCCCGCACGACGCGGATGATGTACTCGCGGATCTTCTCGTCCACGTGCATGCGCGAAACCAGGGAGCGAATCTGCAGCACGGCTTCGGGCGCCACAACCTGTTCCACGCGGGTCTCGGTCAGGCGGCGGCGCAGCATTTCAATCTCGTCGCCGTGCGAGGGATAGTCCACGTGGATCTTTAAGGCGAAGCGATCGATCTGCGCTTCAGGAAGCGGATATACGCCTTCCTGCTCCACCGGATTCTGCGTGGCCAGAACCCAGAAAGGTTCGTCCAAATGATAGGTCTCTTCACCAATGGTCACCTGACGTTCCTGCATGGCTTCGAGCAAGGCCGATTGCGTTTTCTGCGTGGCGCGATTAATTTCATCGGCCAGGATGACGTTCGCAAAAATGGGTCCCTTTTCGGTGCGAAACGTGCCCAGGGAGCTCTCATAGATTTTGGTGCCGATGATGTCCGCGGGCATCATATCGGGAGTGAACTGGATGCGCTGGAACTTGGCGTCGATGGTGCTGGCCAGCGTGGAAACGGTCAGCGTCTTGGCCAGGCCCGGCACGCCTTCCAGCAGGATGTGTCCGTAACCGGAGCGCTCCTCTTCGCCGCGCTTGAAGGAGTAGGGAATCACCGCCAGCAATCCGATCAACAGCCGCCGCACCAGCCACTGCTGGCCGACGATGACCTTGTTGATCTCGGACTCCACTTGGGAGATGACAGAGTAGGCTTCCTGGCGATCCATCATTTGCGCTGTTTTTTCCATCTCTAGATTAATACCCGCAAAAGAAATAGTCCAAAGGCCGCCGCCAGCAGGACGGGATAGCGCTCCCGCGGCTCGCGCACGCGGTGGTAACTTTCCACCTCCCGGGTCTTCAGGAAGATATCGGCGAAGGCCTGCGACATTTCCATGCCGGTCCGCGCGCGATAATAGCGGCCTCCGGTCTTTTCAGCGACGCGCCGCAGCGTCTCTTCGTTAAATGTAGTCAGGATGCGCCGGCCTTCCTTGCCGGTGAGATACTCCGTCTTGCCGTCTCTCTCGCCGATGGGAATGTAGGCTCCCTCGCGCGAGCCGATGCCGACGCAGTAGACCGGGATATTGCGCTGCACGGTCTGCGCGATCTGGTCTTCCAACTCTTCCCCCTGATCTTCTCCATCCGAGAGCAGAACAAAGACCCGTTTGTTCTTGGCTGCCTGCGGTTCGATCTCCTGCTGCCGCGACACTACCTGGATGCCGCTGCGCAGGGCCCCGCCAATGTTGGTGCCGTACTGCAAGCCAGTGTCCTTGCGCAGATAGTCCAGGTAAAACATCATGTTGCTCGGGTCGGCCGTGAGATAAGAGAGCACCAGGGCGTTATCGGCAAAGGAAACCAGGCCGAAGCGGTCTTCCGGCAGTTTCTTCTGGATGAACTCGTCGATCACTTCGGTGGCTTCATAGAGGCGCGAGGGCGCAATGTCGCGTGCCCGCATGGAGGGGGACATATCGAGCAACACCACAATGTCCATGCGCCGCATCTCGGCGACGCGCCGCTCGCTGACGGTTTGCGGACGCGCCAGCGCCAACACCAGGCAGGCCGCCACGGCCAGTGCGGCGGCGGACTGCAAGAAGCGCCGCAGCAGACTGGTGGGCCGCGAGGTATGTGAAAGTCCCGCGCCGCCCAAGCGGCGTCGCGCCCGGTACAACGCGCGCAGCGCCCACGCCAGCACGATCGCCAGCGGCAAGAGCAGCCAGGCGGCGTAGAGATTCTCGGGTTGAAGGAAGTCGATCATGACCGGAAAAAATCTGGATTACCGGCGCTATGAGCCGCGACAGTTATGGAGCGACGGAACGGCGGTAGATATTGAACGTTCCCACGAAGACACGCAGGGCAAGAGCGCTTGGTGTCCGATTCCGGGTTTTCGGATCTGCGGCCAAGACACACCACCATTCCGTCGCTCCATAACTGTCGCGGCTCATGCCCGATTTTCATCATCTGAGGTCCTCTGGCGGCCGCCTATCCTCGTTTCTCCGGCGCCATTTTCTGCTGCCGTTCTTTGTCCTTGTCGGTTTCTTCCTTCAGGATCTTCATCTGACCCTTCTTGATTTTTTCCAACTGGTCGTCCTTGCCCTTGCGCATGCTGGCCAGAAGGTTCACGGTGAGTTCGTAATTGTACTTGATATCCCAATCGTCGGGCGCCGCCGCCAACGCGCGGCGGTAGGCGTCCGCCGCTTGTTGCAAACCGGCTTGCACGGTTTGCTTGTCTTTCTGAGCGATGGCGTGGCGGAACTGGACGTTGCCTGTCCAGAAGTAAAACTCGCGGTCTTCGGTCAGGAACGGCGCGGAGCGCCCTTCGTTTTCGAGCATCTGCATCAATCCATCGTCTTGCTTGGCGGCGTACAAGGCGCGGGCGTGATTGAAAACCAGTTGGCGGTAGCCGGGACCGCCGAGCGTGCGGACCCAGGGAAACCTGGTCAGGCGCTGCGAGGCCGCGTCGTACGCTTTCGCGGCGGCGGCGTAGTCGCCGCCGGCAAGTTCGCGATTGCCCGCGGAAATCCCGCGCAGCCAGCGCGCGTACGATACCAGCAGCAGCGAAACGGCCAGCACCAGGATTGCCGCGGCGCCGATGACCATCCGGCGAATCAGTTTCGGTGTCATGGTGTGCAATAGCAATTATCGCGCTTACTTCTTCTCGTCCTTCTTCTTTTTCTCGTCTTCCTCGCGCAGCTTCAGAAACCTCTCCAGCGGCGGCATCAGCGACTTGTGGCCGTTCTTGATGCATTCCCGCTCGAAGTCCTTCCTGATCTGCGGATCTTCATCGGGCAGGTCGATGGCCACGGCATACTCGTTGAAGATGACCTTGGAGGACATCAGATGGACGCGGCTGCCCATGGCCCCGACCTTCAAGAAGCGCGCCGGCTCGGTGCCGGAGTTGAAGTGCTGGTGATACCACTGCAACGGCGGAACAAAGACCGTGTAGGGACCCCAATTCACGCGTACCACTTTCGATCCATGACCGTCTTTGTAGGGCGTGGTGCCCAGCTCGGAAGGCCAAATCAAGCTGTAACCGTGGCCGGCCAGGTACATCACGTTGGCGCCCGGCCCATGACGATGCCCGATCTCGTAGACCGCCGGCTGAAACTGTTCGATATGTGAATCGAGATTGTCGAAGGCCATCGAGAAGTGGCGATTGACGGTGCCGGAACCGCCGCCTTCGCGCCAGGCCGTTTCCAGCACTCCGTGACCAGCGGGAAAAAGCTTGGTGGTGAACACGTCCGCCACCAGGTTGGTGACGGAGATGGCGTACCCCAGCGCGTCGCGCCGGCCCGGCTTGAATTCGATCGGTTCCGGCTTGAAGTAGTCGGCGCTGCCGTCGAAGCGATCCGAGAAGTTATGTTTGCTGTTGAAAACGAAATCCACGTCGCGCAGCAGATCGATCATCAGCGGGGCGTCGCCCACGCCGTACATGCGCACCGGTTCCTTGCCGGTATTCACGATCTCGTACCAGGCGTTCATCGGCAGCGGAAACAGCGTGCCCTTCTGAAAGCGCGCGATCACTTTCTGGCCGCCATCCAACCAGAAGTGCGCTTCGCCGGAGCCGCTCAGCACCACCACGCGAGCTTCAAAAATATGCCGCACGGGCTTGCTTTGCTGGCCCGGCTGGATTTCCCAGATGAATCCCGTGGTCACGCCGCCGGCCCCGTCGAGATAGACAAAGGCGCCATCGATTCCATAACGCTTCCACGGTCCGACTTTGGCCTGGGTCAGGTCCTGCACCGCAAATCCGCGATGCACGGGCACGCCTTCTCCCTTCAAGAACTTTTCCCAAGGGCTGGTGGTTTCCTCCGCCACTGTGGTTCCCTTGTCCTGCACCGTTCTTTCTTGGCCCGCGCCCAGCGCCTGCCAACTGAGCACCGCAGCCATAACCAACGGTAATAAGGCCCATCCGGTCAGTTTCGATTTCCTGGTGTTTTTCAATGAAAGCTCTCCTTGGCGCGCTTCCGCAGCGCTTTTTCCGCACTCTAACGCAAACGCTTGCATTAAACAACGATTTTGACCTCTTTGTCAATCCCTACCTATTGCGGTCGTGAGCAACGAGTAGTGGATCAGTTTGAAAGCGTGCGGCTCGCCGCTCCTTCGTGCGGAAAGGCTGTGCCTTTCCGAACTCGCCCTTATTTTGGCAAGGCTGCGCCTTGCCCGCACGGCGCAGCCGTGCGAAGTACTAACGGACTTTTCGGAAAGGCGGAGCCTTTCCGCACGAAGGAGCGGCAGAGCCGCAGTCGAAGCGTCATGTTAAATTGACCCACTACCGAGTAGCGCAATCGATTGCGCTGTCTTCTCGGATCGATTAAACTGTTGGCATGTACGTCGTCCGATGCCTCCTTCTGCTTGGGCTGATCGCCGGGCTGGCTCTGCTCGGCCCTTTCCAGATCCAGGCCCACACCATCAGCCTAACGTATTCGGAAGTGGTCATTGACGAGCATCAGGTCCGCTGGCTGCTGCGTCTTCCGGTTCCCGAACTCGATTTGCTGCTCAACCTGGACCGCAACCACGATGGCATCGTGGACGCCGCGGAGTTGCAGGAGGGCAACCATGCGATCGACCTGTACATCTCCTCCAAGGTGATGGTATACCACGAAGGCCAGCCCTTGCCTGCCACAAACACGGACCCCAAGCTGTGGACCGATTCGCAGGGAAACCCCTTCGTGGAAGTGACCCGGACCTTCTCCGCGCCGGACGTCGCTTTGACCCGCCTGCGCTTGCACTGCGATCTCCTACGGGAAGTCGTGGCCGGCCATCAGACGCTGGCCAAGATCACCGCGGGCGGCCGGACCGTGGACTTCGTGTTCGCCAATGGCCAGGACGACGAGGTGCGGGACCAAAGCTCGCGCGGGGCGGCTTTCCTGCAATTCGTCCGTATGGGCATCCTGCATATTTTCACCGGCTATGACCACATCGCTTTTCTGCTGGGAGTGGTGCTGATCGGAGGATCGTTTGGAACGATTCTCAAGATCGTGACCTCGTTCACGATCGCCCATAGCATCACGCTGGCCCTGGCGGCTTTGAATATCGTGCATCTGCCCAGCCGCCTGGTGGAATCCGGCATCGCCCTTTCGATCATGTACATTGCGCTGGAGAACATCTTTTTCAAGAAGTTCGACCGGCGCTGGATGGTCACCTTCTTCTTCGGCCTGGTGCATGGATTCGGATTCGCCAGCGCGCTTCAGGAAGTACATCTCACCGGAAGCATGCTGGCCACAGCGCTGTTTTCTTTTAATTTCGGAGTGGAGCTGGGGCAGGTGTGCATCGTCGCGCTGATGCTTCCCGCGCTTTGGTATCTGAAGAACTATAAATTTCACGACGTGGTGGTGCGGGCCGTCTCCACCACCATTTTTCTGCTGGGAACATTCTGGTTCTGGCAGCGGGTGACAGGAGCATAGTCTCATGCGTTTTCATCGAGCCGTCCTCACGCTGATCGCCGCCGGCGGGATCGCGCTGGCCGCCGTGCGCGCCTCCGCCGACGTCATTCTGGATCCCAAGATCGTCAGCCGCATGTTGGCCGAGATCGGCAAGCTGCACGAGGACTCCACCAAAGCCGCCACTCGCGAGGAGCGCCTGGACGCGCTTTACGATATGGGAGAGCGCGTGCTCGATCTGACCGACCTGATGACCAAGGACTTGGGGGAACACGGCGCCAACGATCCAGCGCTGGCCAGCCTGATCGTCACCCGGCTGAAGTCCTACGGGATCGTCATTCAGCAAGATGGTCCGGAATGGAAATACGACCTGGCGGCGTTTCACCAATATCTCCGCCTGGCGCCCAACGGAGAACGCGTGGCCGACGCCCGCTACGTTCTGGTGGGCTTCGCGGCGCCGGGCGACGATCCGCTCAAGATTCAGAAAGTGATTGCGGACAAGGAAAGATTTATCCACGACTACCCCAAGTACTCGGAGATGTCCATGGTGAAGTTCCTGCTGGCGCAGGACCACGTGCATCTGGGCCGCGTCTGGGAGAAGAAGAAAGACAAGGCCGGGAGCCAGCGCCAGCAGCAGTTGGCGCGCAATCTGTACCTGGAGATCGTCAAACTCTATCCGGATTCGGAAGAAGCCAAGGCCGCAGCGGAGAACTTGACCATCTACCAGCAAATGAAGTGATGGGATTCCTCTAAGAAACCGACTCGCGAATCGCCAGCGTGCACTCCAGAATGATGGATTGCACCGGGCCTTTGGTTTCGCCCTGCACAAGGTTCATGAGCAGCTCCATGGCCTTGCTACCGATGTCGTACATCGGTACGTGGACGGTGGTCAGGCGCGGCTTGACCAACGTGGCCATGGGAATGTCGTCGCAGCCCATCACGGAAATGTCTTCGGGGACGTTCAGGCCCAGATTGTTCAGGCCCATGAGCAGACCGATGGCCATGATGTCACTGGCGGCGAAGACCGCCGTGGGGCGCACTTTCGACTGCACGATCTGGGAGGCTTGCTGGAATCCCGCTTCCATCGTATAGTCTCCACTCACCACCCAGGGCGTGGCGCCGCAGGAGTGCATGGAATCGAGGTAGCCGCGATGGCGGTCCTTGGTGGCCGGCGATTCGGCGGGACCGCCCAAATACATGATCTTCTTGTGGCCGCGGCCGATCAAGTACTGCGTGGCCAGGCGGCCGACCGCCACGTTATCCACGGACACACTGGAGAATCCCAGTCCTGCCAGCCGCCGGCCGGCCAGCACCAGAGGCACATTGGCATGCTTCCAAATGGCCGTGTCTTCCCCGGCGATCACGCTTCCCGCCAGGATGGTTCCCGCTACTTGAGATCCTAGTAGCGTCTGGGAAAACAGATTTTCGGACTTTTTGCTGCGTTGCGTGTCGCACAACAAAATGACAAAGGATTTCAAGTGCGCCGCGTCATGCGCGCCGCGGGCAATCTCCGCGAAAAACGGATTGGTAATGGAAGGCAGCATCAACCCGATCAGATGGGAGCGCCGCAGCGACAAGCCGCGCGCCAGGTTATTGCGAACATACTTCGCTCCGAGCGCGGCTTTGCCGACGCGATCGCGGGTTTCTTCGCTAATCGCCGGACTATGATTCAGGGCTCGCGAAACCGTGGAGATGGAAACGCCCAAAGTCACCGCGAGATCCCGCAGCGTGGCTGGCCGGGCCTCGTACCTACTCAAGCTTCCTGTTGAATTGGTTTTTCGCAAGTGACTGAACGTTACCGATAAATACGGCAAGTGTCAAGTGAAAACTCGAATCAATCCGCACCTGTTCGTTGCGGACATTTACGCGTCGGTGAGCAGATTCACAGGGAGTGTTACCATGGAAGTACATATGTCACATCGCCTGTCGTTCGGTCTGATTCTGATTCTCTGGCCCGGCCTTTATCCCGCCAATATCCAAGCCCAGCCGGCTTCCGCCGCGACGGCCGCTACGGTGTTTTCCTGCACCCATCCGGAGTATTGCGCCGAAAACGGCGGGGCGGCGAAGATTCCCGCCGTGGGGATACCGGGAAACCGCTTGCTCCTCGCGGCCGGCGATACCCTCTACGTGTTGGGACCGCAAGGCCAAACCTTGTGGAAATATGCCACCGAAGGATGGGACGCGATTGTCTCCTCGCCGGTGTTTAATCCCGATCTGAATGAAGTGGCTTTTCTGCAAATGGGCGGTTTGGTAGTGCGCTTGGATGCGCAAACCGGGACCAAAATGGGCGGTCCTTCCATCATCGGTAAAGCCAGCTATTCCGACCTCCAACCCTACGGAAGGCAGTATCTGTTGGTGAGCGACAGGTCGGCCGACGATGGGAACGGCAAGGCCGGGCCGGATCGTCTCGATTGCGCAGGCCCCGAGGGAAGCCAAGGCTGGAGCATGGATTTTCCGCGCGGAGCAAAGTTGGCCGTGCTGGGGAAGACCATTCTGGCGGTCAAGTACGGCAGGGGTTCGGTCTCGGTGCAGCCGATCCTTCCCCCGCGGAAACCGTGAAGGTCAGCCCGGGAACTTGTGTTCAAAAAGCTGCCTGGGGAACGGGATGGTCTTCTTCTCGACAATTTGATCGGACTTGAGGAACTCCAGCAGTTGAACCGCTTTGGGGTACATCGGCCAGCGTCCTTCGCGGCCGCCATACCCGGCCGGTTTCTCACCCGGTCCACCGGGTTTTCCTACCACGATACGGCCGACCAATCCCAGCACTTCGTGATTCCGGCTGTAATAGTCGTAGGTGCCTTCCACGTCGAAGGTCCATTGGAAAGTACGGGTCTTCAGCGGCGTGCGCTCGCCACCGATTTCATTTGACGAGAACGGTTTCGCTCCTTCCGGAATGCGTAACTCGCGGTTGTCGTTGGCTGGATGGAAAGCCGTGACCGTCGGTCCCCATCGCCCAGCGCTCCAACGCACGGTCTGGCCCAATTGAACATACAAGCCCGGCGGATCGAAAAACCAAAGGCCGGGCGCATAACTCGATACCACGTCAACTTCCAGGACCTCCGCTGCGGCCGTGCGCGCCGCTTCCACCCAGAGGCCATTCTCGAGAACCATGGCTCCTAGTCCAACCGTCCTGAGGAATCCCCGGCGATCCATCGCTGCCTCCTTTTTTCGAAACCCCTTCGTGACCAGATTAGCGGGGCTACTTGCCATCCACACTGAAGGCGTAAAGCCCATGACGCTCGGTGGTCGCCTTGCCCCAAAGCGACACTTCGCCGTTACTGGTGTACAGCGTTCCATTCGCGATGGCAATCCCACCGCGGTGGGCGCTGGGCAATTTATACTGCCACAACGTTCTCCCCGTATCCGCGTCCAGAGCTTCCAGGCTCCCATTCGTGAATCCTTGATAGAAGATCTTGTTGGCGACAGCCACGGGAGCCATGTGTGTCGCGGTATTCGGGATCCACCACTCAATGTCTCCGGTATAGGCATTCAACGCCGCCGTCACCGATGTTCCGCCCTTCGGCGTAATGCCGTTGGAGACCACGAAGACCTTGTTATACGCCGTGGCCGTGCTGTTCAGCAGCGGGCCGCCATTGGAACTGCTATTGGTCAGCATCGCCTTCCAGAAGCGCTCGCCGGTTTGCCGGTCAAAGCAGTAGAATCCGTCCTTCTTTCCCGCGCCCACGCACTTGCGGGTAACACCGGCGCTGGTGGGATGCGCGGCATCGAAGATCATGGGATGACAACTAAAGTCCAAGTCGTGGGTATCCGCTTTTCCCGCCTGGTAGTACCACAGCAGTTCGCCGGTATGCAGATCGTTGGCCAGCATGCTTTCGGTAAACAGCGCCGGACCGGCGGGCATCCAACTCTTAACGCTGCCGGTTCCATTGAAGACCACGTCGCGCTCTTCATCAATCGCCGGGGATGTCCAGATCGAACCGCCGCCCGATTCTACGGTTCCGGTCACGTAGAAGCGCCAGCGGACCGCCCCCGTCTCCGCATCCAGGCAGGCAATCTGGGCGTGTCCGGAGGAAGTGCCCACGAAAACCATGCCTTTGTATACGTTGACCGAGGACGAAAGCTGGGGATCATGTTCCGGCTTATTCTCCAACTGCGTTTGCCAAATCTCCTGGCCCGTTGCCGCGTCAAGACAGTGAACTTTAACCGCGCCGGTTCCGAAATAGATCCGCCCGTCCAGGTATTGGGCCGAGGAGCGCATGTTATGAAAACCGCTCTCAAAGGGAGGAACTTTGCAGTCGAACTTCCACTTCATCTTGCCGGTATTGGCATCGAGGCAGTAATAGTTACCGTCCCAGGAACCGAAAAATAAAGTGTCGCCCACCACAGCGGGACAGCTTTGCACCGGACCCGCTTCGTCGAAGCTCCACTTCAGCTTTAATTTATCGACGTTTTTAGGCCCCAGTGTTTTCTCGCGGGAATTGAAGCGTGTGTTGTGAAGATCATAGCCGAATCGCGTCCAATCCGCTGCCCCCGGCTTGGGCAAGGACTGTGGCAGGGCCGGCGGCGAGGCCAAGGCAATGCGTCTTCCTCCCAGCGTTAATAAGGCGGCGCCGCCGGCTTCTTTCAGGAACTCTCTTCGCGGCAATCCGCGCCGATCGTCTTGTCCTGTCATCAACCCTCTCCTCGCGGAATGCCAATTGAAAAAGGCCTGGGGGCAGCCGAGCTGCCCACAGGCCGGTAGTCGAACCTCAGTTGGAGTGTCCCCCCGCCGAGGCGCGTATGGCCGGCAGATCGTCCACGGTGATCTGAATGTGCCCGGTCATCATTTCATCGGAGGTTTGCAGGCCGAAGCGGACGGTGGCTTTGGGATTCTCGTTGAGCGGATTGTCCGCGGAGTTATCGAACACCGCGGTGCAGTCCAGGCGGCTGCCCTTGGGGATGGCAATCGGTTTAGCCAGAACATAGCGTTCCTGCCAATAGAAATCGTACTTGGGAACCGACAGCACGATTTCGGAGTGGCCGTCCGGGTAGGTTAGTTTGAAGTCGAAGCTGATTCCGCGCAGGTGCATGTGCGGGTACAGGCTCCACAGATGCACGTCCTTCAGGAAGGTATTGGACGCGGTGACCACGTAGCCCTTGGCTCCCGGCGGTATGACGAAGGCCGTGTTGTGAATAGGAACCTCGATCAGTTCATGCTCGGGCGGGGTTTTCGCGAAGATCAGTCCGACCTTGCTCAGGTCCGAGGTTTCTTTGCCGTTGGGGTTGTAGTGAACCTGCAAGACGATAATCGAACCTTTGGGAACGAGTGCCGCCGTCCCGGGAGGCGAAAAGTGCGGGAGTCCGCCTTCGGAGCGGGTGCGGTCCATTTTGTTCTGAATCTCGATCTGGGTGGGCTTATACTCCGCCCATTCCTCGCTGTTCTGTTCCTTCGGCAGGGCCACCACGCCGGGCAGAGGATCAGCGCGGCTATGATGTTCCTCATGTCCGGGTTTGCGGACAAAGATATTGCTGTGGTGCACGACCGAGGAGTCGCCGGGGAGCACCTCCGCGGCCGCCACCCAACGGTCTTCCTTGAATGGCTCCGTCAGCTCGAAGTACTGCATGTCGATGACACCCTTGGCCGGCAGCTTGAAGGCCTCCTTCATCGGCAGGATGAGATCCGGCGTGCCGATCGTCCAGCCTTGCGCAACAGCCGGCGTGGGAGGAAGATCTTTGGGATTGCCCTGGGGAGTTCCGTTGGTCGCCCAAGAAACGATGGTGGCGATCTCTTTATCGCTGAGGTGGGGATCGTTCAGAAATTTACCGTACTTGGGATCTGCGCCCCACGGCGGCATTTCCTTGGCCACGACTTTTTTCTGAATCATCTTGGCGAAGGGCTTCGTTCCTTCGTAGGTCAGCAAAGCCATCGGACCTTTTCCGCCCGGACGATGGCAGATGGCACAGTGGTCAAACAGGATTGGCGCAACGTCCTTGTTGAACGTAACGGCGCTTCCGTCGGCCGCAAAAGAACGCTCACCAAGAACCAGCAGCGCCACCAAGCATGCAAATAGAACCCGAGTACGCATAATCCCTCCGCTTCATTTTGGCCCAGAGATAGGACGTAACCGATATACCATCCTGATCCCACCCTGTCAAGCTTTTTATGCAATCGCTTGCGGAAGCGGAAACGCTTCCAAATGCCTCCTGGAGCTAGGCCGGAGCCTGGAGCTAGGCCGGAGCCGGCGCTGCTAGCTGGCACGACCCCGCTGTGCAAGTTCCCGGCATCCGCCGATCACGGGAACCCAAAGCGGGAGGGGGAATGGAGGGGTGTCAACCTCTGGCTTGATAGGCGCTGGGCAGGCAACGAAGTTGGCAACTATGCTATTGAAAATATGACTATTGGACGGAAACTCCGCTTCCAGGGTCGTCGTTCCGGGAAGGCCGGTGGCGCACCGGGTCTATTTCGGAAAAAATCAGTTTTTGACGCGATCTTAAATTTGTCCTTGACAAGGCATTGCTTCTGAGGATATGGTGCAAGCGTTTGCAGAACATTGGTTCTCTTTTCCGGGAGGGATGTGAGCCGGCGTGGTTCTGCCCAGCGGTCATGTCAAGATTGAGGAGAAGATGATCATGAGACAACTGGGTTCAGTTTCACAGGTTTTCAGATTCGCTTTGGTGTCGCTTGCTCTCTGCGGCAGCCTCTGGACGCAGACCACAGGAGGAACGATCCTGGGGCAAATGACCGATCCCGCGGGAGCGGTGATTCCAAATGCTAAAGTCGTCATCAAGAACCTCGCCACCGACGTGAGTCGCACGGTGACCACCAACGCCTCGGGTCTGTATCAGGCGCCGAATCTTGCGCCGGGGTCCTATGAAATCACCGCGAGCGCGTCCGGTTTCGGAACAACCGTCGTCAACAACGTGCTGCTCAATGTCGGCGCCGAGTTGAAAGTGGATCTGAGCATGAAAATAGGCACGGTCGGACAGCAGGTGCAGGTCGAAAGCAGTAACAGTAACATTGAACTTGCCAGTTCGGAAATGGCCCAGGTCGTCAACACGAAAACAATCGTCGAACTGCCGCTGAACGGCCGCGATTGGACTCAGTTGGCACAGTTGCAGCCGGGGATTGCTCCGGTGCGCACCCAGACCGTCAGCGACACCGGCAAGGCGCAGCGGGGCAATGGCGTGAACCTCACCATTTCCGGCGGCCGGCCGGAAGAGAACAACTACCGTTTGAACGGCATTTCCATCAACGATTACGCCAATAGCGCGCCGGGAAGCGCGCTGGGCAGCAACTTGGGCGTGGACGCGATCCAGGAGTTTTCGGTGGTTAGCAGCACGCCCGCGGCGGAATACGGAAAAACGGACGGCGGCGTTGTGAGCGCCATCACGCGGTCGGGAACCAATGGTATCCACGGATCTGCTTACTACTTCATGCGCAACAGCGCGCTGGACGCCCGGAATTTCTTCGACGTCACGCGCACCAGCGCCCAGCCGTTCCGCCGCAATCAGTACGGCGGCTCGGTGGGAGGTCCCATCAAGAAGGACAAGACTTTCTGGTTCGTGGACTTCGAAGGACTGCGGGAAAGCCTGGCTTCCACCGCCACGGCCACCGTGCCGTCCGCATCCATCCGCGGTACCGCGGTGCCGTCGATTCAGCCCTTCTTGCCGTTGTTCCCGCTGCCCAATGGAGGGATTTCCTCGAATGGCCAAACCGGGACATATATCTTTCCTTCCACGCGCGTCTCCCACGACGACTTCTTGACCGGCAAGTTCGATCACCGCTTCTCCGAGAAAGACAGTATCAATGCGACCTACCTCTGGGACAACGGCCAGTTCAATGCCCCAGACGAGATGGGCAATAAGCTGGTCGGCGCCGTCTCCCGCCGCAACCTCATCACCTTGGAGGAGTCGCACATCTTCACCCCGGCTGTCTTTAACTCGTTCCGCGCGGGTTTTTCGCGCACCCATGCCACCAATAACGACGTTATCCAGGTTCTGAATCCGGTCTTGAGCAATCCGGCTCTGGCCTTCATTCCCGGCCACCAGATGGGCGGCATCAACATTTCGGGGATCACCAACTTTTCGGGCGGCGTGGGTGGACCGGACGAGAATAACTTCCACTACAACTCTTACCAGGTTTACGACGACCTCTATGTCTCTCGCGGGATTCACTCCTTCAAGTTCGGGGGCGTGTTTGAACGGATGCAGGACAATTTGACCGCGTCTTTCACCAATAACGGTTTATTCGGCTTCGGTTCGCTAACCAATTTTCTGGCCAATATCCCCGTGAACTTCTCCGGCCTGCTGCCGGCCTCCGATACCACTCGCGGGATCCGCCAATCGTTGGGCGGCGCCTACGCCCAGGACGATATCCGGCTGCGCTCGAACCTGACGATCAATGTCGGCGTTCGCTATGAGATGGTGAGCGTGCCCACCGAAGTCAACGGGAAGATCGCCAACCTGATGCACATCGGAGATGCCACGCCCACGGTCGGTTTTCTTTTCAACAATCCCACCCGCAAGGATTTTTCACCGCGCCTCGGCTTTGCCTGGGATCCGTTCAAGAACGGGAAGACCTCGATCCGTGGAGGATTCGGCATCTTCGACCAATTGCCCTTGGCTTACCAGTTTTCCAACCGTTTCCCGAGAACGCCGCCGTTCTTTGAAAATGGCAACGTGAACTACACTGCCGGCACGAGTCCCGCGAATTTCTTCCCGACCGGCGGCTTCTCCTTGGTTCAGCCGGGGACCTTCCGGTCCATCTATATCCAGCCCAATCCACCGCGTGCGTTCAAGACGCAATACAACCTGAACATACAGCGGGAACTCGCGCCGGACACGGTACTAACGGTCGCCTTCGTTAGCGCCCGCGGCTACAATCTGGTCAATGGCAACGATGAAACCGACATGGCTCTGGCGACCACAACCAATCCCTACACCTGGAGTGCGGCCACTCCGAGAGTGAATCCAAATTTCGGACGCATGGCCGAGACCGACTGGGGCGCGGATGGCTTTTACAACGCCCTACAAGTGAATCTGCGCAAGAACCTCAGCCATGGCTTGATGGCGCAGATGGCCTATACCTGGGCGAAGAGCATCGATACCAGCTCCAGCGCCTTCTCCAGCGAGACCAATTCCAATAGCATTCCCGATCCCTACGGTCTTTTCGATCCTGCGCTCAACAAGGGGCTTTCCGATTTCGACATCCGCCACCTTGTGGTCATCAATTTAATTTACAACGTTCCCGTGCCGAACTCCTGGAATGGCTTCGCCAAAGGAGCCTTGGGTGGATGGCAGATGGGCGGCGTTTTCACCGCCAGCACGGGAAATCCGATGTCGGTGGTCATCAATAACGATCGCGCCGGCACCAAGGCCGCCCTAACCGCAAACAGTCTGGGACAGCGCCCGAACTACGTCGCGGGATGCAACACCACCGCTCCCTCGCCGACCGATCTCGCGCACGCGCTATTGGGGAGCGTCGCCTACTTCAACACCAGTTGCTTTACCTTCCCGGCACAGTTTACGCTGGGCAACCTGGGACGCAACTCCCTCATCGGACCGGGCCTGCAGAACTTCGACTTCTCGCTCTTCAAGAACATTCCCGTGCCGAAGATCTCGGAGGCTTTCAGCGTTCAGATCAGGGCGGAATTCTTCAACATTCTCAACCACGCGAACTTTGCCCAGCCGGATCCCACGCACTTCGACATCATGAACATCAATGGGAACGTCAACACGAATGCCGGAGAAATTACAACCACGCAGACGGCTTCCCGGCAGATCCAGTTTGGGGTGAAATTTTTGTTCTAGCGCGCCGCCGAGGGGCGGGCCGTCCCGCCCCGCTCCGACAGTTCCCGGAATCGCGGCAAGGTTCGCAGGACTCCCGCGGTCAGGGCCGGCCAGCGCCGCCCAGGCGAAGGGCGCGAAGGCCGGCGCGTCGCGCTGCCGCAGGCGGGTCAGGAACTTGCCTTTCTCCAGGACATCGATTCTCGTTGTAGGCTTTGCTCAGTTGCGTGGCATCGCGCGCGTCGAAATACTGGCCGCCGGTGGATCGGATGCCGCTGGCCCGCAGAGGCGCGTCGTTGAAGCCATGGTTTTACACCGTGGATCCATGACTACTTCCACACCGATGAAGTAGGCTTTGATGCCGGCGTCCTTTACTTCATTGAGGGCATAGTCCAGGGAAACGGAGGGGGTGCGAATTCTGGCTTGATAGGCACTGGCAGGCAACGACGTTGGCAACTATGCTATTGAAAAATATGACTATTGAACGGCTACTCCGGTTCCAAATCATCGTTCCGGGAAAACCGCTGGGTCAAGCGGACTCTTTTTGGAAAAATCAGCTTTTTTCTGCTTGACAGCCCTTCAAAAAAGAAGTATGTTGTGCAAACGTTTGCGCTGGCTGTTGCAGCCGGCTTAGGAGACAGGCATGAATGGTGGGTGTTTCGCCGCTGTGGGACTGGCCGTTCCGAGCATTCCGATGGTGACCCCGCTCCGGTCTTGCCTGGTTGTCGGAGGTTCCCGTTGCGCCCGCAATGTCGCTCAATCGGAGCATTTCCCCAGTTACTCGACGCCCGGCGGCCAAGTCCGATTCCCGTTGAATTCTTCAGGTAGATCCCGATTTCGAAGAGACCGATTGGGTTCGCAGGTTTTCCTGTCCGAGCCTGTATAGGAAAGAGGCAATCATGAGCAGCAACACGAGAGGGAAGTGTCTTGGAATCATTTGCAGCAGCTTTGTGCTGCTCGCCACGGGCCTTGTGGTTGGCAACGCGTCAGCGCAGGCCGCCAAAGCCCAAGGGAAGAGCGCCGGGATTGCGCCCCTGGAGGGTTGGCGGGACAAGAAAACGTCGCCCGGGCAGATCGAAATCCCGCAAGACAGGGACATGGCCTACTACGCCGACAACGTTTACACGCTCTGGGTAGACGGCAAGGATCCCAAGCAGGTGCAGGCGGAGTGGAAGCAATACCTCACCAAGAACCTTGTGGGAGGGTATTGCTTCGATCTAAGGAAGATCCCTCTGGCCGACCGGCCCATGGGAGACAAGGGCGCGGTATTGGACGTTGGCGGCAAGGCTCAGATGGTGAACATCGTCCAGATTGCGCCGGGCAAGACCACGGAATGGCACAGTTTCGGGTTCATGGGCGAGCCCCTGTTCTACATCGTGGATGGCCAGGGCACTACCGAATACTACAGTGATGCGCCTCCCTGGAAGGGCGGCATGCCGCTCAAGACGTACACTTGGCAAAAAGAGTCGCTGATCGCGCTTCCTCCCGATCACCATTTGCGGCACACCAACACCGGCACCACCCCCGTGCTCATGTTGCAAGTGGTGGGCTACGGTGTGAACCTGGTCCCCTATGTGACCGAGGAAAGAAGGTCCGGCGTCGAGAATCCCAACGAGACCAGCGAGGCGCGCACCAAGATGCTGCAATCGGGCGGCACCTATGAACTGCCCTTTTTCAAAGACCTGCGCGAGTTGAAGCTGGCCCTGCGCGAAGAGCGCGGCGACTCCAGCGGATTCTTCGACGTGTCCAATACGGCCGGCCACAAGAGCCATCCGAACATTCACGTCAGCCAGCTCCTGCGCGACAAGACCTTTGCGCACAAACATGACGGGCGGCCGATATTCGTTATCTTGCAGGGACACGGGCATGACTTGTGGTCGCCCGCCAACACCTTGGAGGAGTTCAAAGCGGCGGTTGCCAGCGGGCAGGCTCATACCGCGAATTATTCGGAAGGATCGGTGTGCGGCATCCCGGTGGGTCCGCACTGGCACCAGCATTTCGGCGAAGATCCCAACGTGAAACTGCGCTACCTGGCGATCGTTCCCCGAATGCAGTCGGAACCGCCCCCGGGAGTCAGCCGGTAGAGGATCGGAGTCGAAGAGGAAATTGCAATTAGCTTGGTGGAAACGGGAATCTGAAAAACGATTCCCAGAGAAGAGGTCACATGAAGGGTCGCATCTTTGGAGTCGCAAGCATCGCGCTGGTTGCCAGTCTGTGCCTATTGGTTTCGCTGCCGCTTGCTTGGGCGCAAGAGTCCGGCGGAACGCTACAGGGAACTGTGACGGACGCTAGCGGGGCTCCGCTTACCCAACGCTTCCGTGACGGTCAAGAATCGGAGCACGGGGGTATCCCGAACGGTGCCCACCAACGAGAAGGGCATCTATAGCGTCCCGAATCTCAGCCCGGGAGAGTACGAGGTCCGGGTTTCCAACCAGGGTTTCAGCACGGAGTTGCGCAGCGGGATCGTTTTGACGATCGGCGCCGAACTATCGGTTGACATGCAACTGAAGGTGGGCAATGTCAACGAGACGGTGCAAGTCACCGGAGCCGTGCCCAACGTGGAACTGTCCAGCTCCACGATCAGCGAGGTGGTGGATGAACACACCATCAAGGAACTGCCCTTGAATGGCCGCGACTGGACGCAGCTTGCCTTGCTGCAACCGGGCGTCAATCACAACATGGTGCAGGACAATAGCCCTACCAACCGCAATCAACGCGGCAACGGGGCGGCCATGGCTATCTCCGGCGGACGGCCATCGGAGAACAACTATCGTCTGAATGGCATTACCATCAACGACTATGCCAACGCCGCTCCCGGCAGTTCGCTAGGAGTGAACTTGGGCGTGGATGCGATCCAGGAATTCTCGGTTCTTACCGATACCTTCCAGGCCGACACGGGCCGGGCCACTGGAGGCGTGGTCAACGCGGTGACCAAGTCGGGCAGCAACCAAATCCACGGCACGGGCTACGAGTTCTTCCGCAGCGACCGGCTGGACGCGCGCAACTTTTTCGACACCACCTCCAGCCCGCCTCCGTTCCGGCGCAATCAATTTGGAGGTTCGGCGGGCGGCCCCATCAAGAAGGATAAGACCTTCTGGTTCGCCGACTACGAGGGCTTCCGCGAGTCCTTGGGAGTGACCACCACCTCGATCGTTCCCTCGGCGACCGCTCGCACGGGCGCCCTGTCCACCGGCAAAGTTGCGGTGGATTCCAAAGTGGCGCCCTTCCTGGCTCTCTATCCTCTGCCGGATGGTCCTTTGTTCTCTGGCGGCGACACCGGCCCGTACAACTTCGCGGGCCAGCGCATCTCTAACGAGAACTTCCTCACCACCAAGGGCGATCATCGCTTTTCCGACAACGACAGCATCAATGGGATGTACCTCTACGACAATGGAACCGTCAACCAGCCCGACGAATTCAACTTGAAACCGTTCCTGTCGATTTCCAAGCGGCAAGTCGTCACCCTGGAGGAAACCCACGTTTTCACTCCGTCTCTGATCAACACGGCTCGCGCAGGCATGTCCCGGACCGTCGCGTCCAGCGGGTTTGTCACCTCGGTTTATAACCCTCTTCTAAGCGATCCCACTCTGGGATTCCTTCCCGGGCTGGACGTTGGCACGATCACCGTTACTGGTCTGACTGAATTTACCGGCGGCGTGGGTCGTCAGAACGGTACGGCCTTCTGGTACACGTCATTTCAGGGATACGACGATCTCTACTGGACGCATGGAATCCATTCCATCAAAGCCGGTTTTGCCGTGGAGAGAATGCGGGATAACCTGGACAGAGGAAGACTCCTATAACGGCCAGGCGACGTTCACGTCCTTGTCCGGCTTCTTGACCAACAAGCCCTCTCAGTTTGTGGCTCAGGTTCCCGGGTCGGATACGGTTCGCGGTGTTCGCCAAACCTTGTTTGCCGGATATGTCCAGGACAACATGAAGTTGCGGCGCAACCTGACGGTGAATATCGGGGTGCGCTATGAAATGATCACCGGCCCGACCGAGGTCAACGGCAAGATCGCTAACATGCTCAACGTTACCGACGTCCAGCCCACGGTCGGACAGATCTTCACGAAAAACCCAACCACCAAGAACTTTGCGCCTCGGGTGGGCTTCGCTTGGGATCCTTTCGGCGACGGCAAGACTTCCATTCGCTCGGCTTTCGGTATGTTCGATGTCCTGCCGTTACCCTACCTTCTGGTCAACGAGATTCCCAGGACGGTGCCGTTCTACAAGTCCGGCACAGTGACTACCTTGCCGATCGGCTCGTTCCCAACAGGCATGTACAATCTGATCGGGCCGGCCACGTACCGGACCATCTACATTGAGCCGCAGCCGCATCGCGCCTACAAAATGCAGTGGAACTTGAACATCCAGCGCGAACTGGGCAAAGACTTCACGCTCAACGTTGGCTACGTAGGATCGCGGGGCGTGCATTTGCCCTGGCGCGATCAAAACCTGAATACCGTTTATCCCACGCTGACCTCGGCCGGCTTCGTTCTTCCGCCTTCGACCGTCCCTGTTCTTAATCCGGGGTTCGGCCAGATCCGCGCGATCTTGTTTAACGACGATGCCTACTATCAGGGCTTGCAAACCAGCCTGGTGAAGAAACTCAGCCACGGGCTGCAATTGCAGCTCGCCTACACTTGGTCGAAGAGCCTCGACGATTCCTCGACGGGCTTTTCAGCGTTTGACAACCTCAATGGGGTCAACGATCCCCTGTCCTACAACACGGCCTACAACCGCGGGCCATCGGATTTCAACATTGCCCAGGTCTTCGTGGGGAGCTGGATGTGGAACCTTCCCAGCGGCCACTCCTGGAATAGCCCGACACGCGCGCTGCTGGGCGATTGGCAGTTTGGCGGCATTATCACAGCCCAGACGGGCAGTGTCTTTACGCCCCTGGTGTCGGGTGATATTGCCGGAACCAGATTGGGATCCACGGACTCCAACCAACGTCCCAATGTCGTGAACAGTCCGGCTTGCGCGAACCCTGTGAATCCCGGGAAGCTTCTGTACATCAATACTTCGTGCTTCACGTTTCCGGCCAAGGGAGTCATCTACAACTCTCTCAGCCGCAATCGGTTGACTGGACCGGGACTGGCCAACGTGGACTTCTCCCTCTTCAAGACCATACCCGTCCCCAAGATTTCGGAGAGCTTCAAGGTCCAATTCCGGATGGAATTCTTTAACGCCCTCAACCGTACCAATTTGGCGTCGCCAACCGAGGCCAACAACTTTATCTTTAACTCGAACGGGAGCGTCAACCCAACCGGCGGTTTGATCGTCTCGACGGTCACGCCTTCGCGGGAGCTCCAGTTCGGGCTGAAGTTGATATTTTAGCGGCGGTGAAGGAGAACATATCGGGACGCTAGAGGGGAAGAGAGGTCGCCATCTTCAACGAGGGAACAGGGTGGTATCCGTGACTTCACCGGTTGCCACCTATTCTGCTGCTGCGTTCGAGTGCGACCAACCTGTATGGTCCCGTTCTTGACTCTTACGGATTCGATCATGTGCTCGCCGCCAAGTGAATCCCCGGAAATTCAAAACACTGTTTGCCGTTATGGGGAAGGTCTGTCCATGCCCCGATTCTCAAGGCGGCAGATCTGCCAGGAGGTTACATGAGACGCACCGCAACCCGCACGAAGTTGGCGCCGGTTTTTTTTGCGCTTTTACTCTTTGGCGTTCGCGCCCTCGCTCAAGATAGCGCCGAGGTACGCGCCGAGCCTGTGCAATTGAAAGCCCAGGACGGCGGCAGCGCCCGGGCCATTCTTCGCTACATGGCCGGCACCAAGCCCAAAGTGGTGTTCGTGACCATGCACCCGCGCAACGATATGACCATGGACTGGCGGCTCACGCCGCTGGCGAAACTGGGCATCGCCACCCTTGGTATGGCTCCGCGCGAAACCGGCTGCTCCGGCATCCACGAGGAGATGCTGCTGGACATCGCCTCGGCCATCAAGTGGTTGAAGGAGGTCAAGAAGTTTGAGACGGTGGTGGTCATGGGACAGAGCGGCGGCGGCTCGTTGATGGCCTACTACCAGGCGCAAGCGGAAACCGCGCCGCCCAATCGCGTGAAGGAAACCCCCGCCGGCGATCCGCCGAACCTGAATGAGTTCGATCTTCCCAGAGCTGACGGTTTCATCACCATGAACGCGGCCGAAGGGGAAGGCCTGCATATCGCCCATCACCTGGACCCCTCGGTGACCGACGAAGACGATCCGTTCTCCTACGATCCGTCGCTGGACATGTATAATCCCGCGAATGGTTTCCGCGTGCCTCCGGAGCCGACCAAGTATTCGCCGGAATTTGTGGCGCGGGTCCGTAAAGCGCAGCAGGAACGCGCCCAACGGTTGGTGGCCATCGCCAAGGGCCGCGTGGAGGAGCAAAATTTTTATCGGCGCTTGATGAAATCTCCAGGGTTCAAGCTGCTCAGCCAGCAGGAACAACTGATGATCCAGAGGCGTGCGGAATACGAGCCGCTGTTCATCATGTATCGCACCCGGGCCGACGTGCGTTACTACGACACATCCATTGATCCCAACGACCGCGCCTTCGGCCACTACTTTGCCGGCTTCGCGGAGAACGACATCAACCGCAGCGACTTGCAGAATTCGGCCCAGGAAGAACGGCTGCGCTGCGTAACCACACGCTCGTTTCTGAGCACCGAGTCGATTGCCTCCAATGCGCGGCTTTGGGATAGCCTAAAAAAAATTAGCGTCCCGGTGTTGGTGATGAATGGCACGGCCGATCCCGGCATTCATCCCAGCGAAGCCGACCGCACGTTTGCCTCCGTAGTCAGCAAGGACAAGGAGCGCATCTGGATCGTCGGCGCCAACCACGGCTGGCAGGGCGAAGGCGCCAAGAAAGGAAATGGCGATCAGCGTGAACAAGCGCTGCGCGCCGTGAAGGCGTGGATCGAGAAGCGATGGAAGTTATAGCCGGCTAGCAACCAGGGAGACCCTATGGCAGCAGTGGTGGCAAGCGCAAAAGCTCCAGCAAGCCCGTTGAAGTCGCCGTTGAGAAGTTGGATCGGCCTGACCCTAGGACCAGTCGTGGGACTGGTGATGTGGTTTGCGCCCCTACCCTTGGAGGTCAAGGCCAAGCATGCTTTCGCCATTGTGGCCTTCATGATCATCTATTGGATTTTCGAGCCGGTCGATCACGGTATTACCGCGATGATCGGCTGCTACCTATTCTGGGCCCTGAATATCGTCAAGTTTGAAACCGCGTTCTCGGGATTCGCCGATAACACGCCCTGGTTCCTGTTCGGAGCCATGATGATGGGCGAGGCCGCGTCCCGGTGTGGCCTGGCCCGGCGCATCGGCTTCATCATCATGCATTTGATCGGCACGTCGTACTCGCGGCTGTTGCTGAGCGTCATCGTGATGGTCAACGTGCTGAACTTCCTGGTTCCCTCGGGCATGGCCCAGTTCGCTATCCTCGCGCCGATGCTGGTGGGCGTGATCGTGGCCTTCGGTGTGGAGAAAGGATCGAACATCGGCCGCGGCTTGTTCATCATCCTGACCTACACCTGCGGCCTGTTCAATAAGATGGTGCTGGCCGGCGGCGCCAGCATCCTGACCCGCGGACTGGTGGAAAAAATCACCGGCAAGCCGATTCTGTGGAGCCAGTATTTCATCGCTTACCTGCCCGCCGCGTTGATCACCATCTTCGCCTGCTGGCTGACCATTCTATGGCTGTATAAGCCGGAAGTGGCGGCGTTGCCGGGCGGCAGGAAATACTTGAAAGACGCCCTCGACGCCATGGGACGGTGGAGCACGGATGAAAAGAAGATTCTGGCTTGGTTGATCCTGGCTATTATCCTTTGGGCAACCGATTTCGTGCATCACATCAATCCGGCGGTGATCGCTTTGGGAGTGGGTTTGATCGTGGCCCTTCCCAAGGTCGGCGTGCTGACCACCAAGGACGTCCGGGAGATGAACTTTCTGATGGTCCTTTTCATGGGTGGCGCGCTGAGCATGGGCGAGGTGCTGGTGAAGACCAAGGCTCTGGACGTGCTGACCAACGGCATGGTGAGTTTCATGGGTCCGCTGCTTGGCAATCCATTCCAGTCGGCCAGTGTGTTGTACTGGACCGCGTTCTTCTACCACTTCCTGCTGGCCAGCGAGCTTTCCATGCTCAGCACTTCGCTTCCGGTGATCATCAGCTTCGCGGTGAAAAATCACTACAACCCGGTGGCTTTCGCGATGCTGTGGAATTTCGCTTCCGGCGGCAAGCTGTTTGTCTACCAGTCGTCGGTGCTGATGCTGGGTTATGCTTACGGCTACTTCGACACCAAGGACATGTTCAAGGTCGGCCTGGTGTTGACCATCGTGGAAGGCCTGCTGATCGCCTTGCTGGTGCCGCTCTACTGGCCGATGATTGGCTTGAAGTGGACCATGTAGCGTGTCCTGAGTGATCGGGTCACTTGGATAAGTTCGTTACTCGTTGGTCTTAGCCTGGCCTTAGCCTGCGTTAGCAGGCGACAGAGGAATAGCCCCTGGCGAGGCGTAGTCCAGCCGAGCCTGGGGTGGAAGATAGGAGGGGCCCGAGCCTGCGAAGCTGGCGACAGAAACGATGGCGGGCCTTTCTGTCGCCAGCTTCGCAGGCTCGCTTTCATGGCTTCAAACCCCCCGGCTCGGCTGAACTGCGCCTCGCCAGGGGCTAATACTCTGCCGCCTGCCTACGCAGGCTTGTATGTAAAGTTCAGCGGTTCCGTCTGTCGCTATTCAGCGAATCGGCAACTCGCGCCCGAGATTCGAGTACGGTGCAAAATGTCTTCTATCCAACCCGGCCAGGGTGCTACCGGCGTTTTTCGCGCGCTCCGTCATCGTAATTTCCGGCTATTTTTTTTCGGCCAGATGATGTCGGTGGCCGGCAGTTGGATGCAGCGCGTGGCGCTCTCCTGGCTGGCCTATCGCCTGACGGGATCTTCTTCCTTTCTCGGCCTGCTGACTTTTGCGGGCAGCGCTCCCGCGTTTTTGCTGGCGCCCTTGGGCGGCGTGATCGCCGATCGCGTCAACCGGCATCACATGCTGATCGTGGCGCAGTCCCTGGAATTGCTCCAGGCCAGCCTGCTGGCATGGATCGCGTTTTCCGGACGCGTGACGCCCGGGTGGTTGCTCCTTCTCTCCCTGGTGCTCGGTGTTTTGAACGCGTTTGAGAATCCCGCCCGACAATCCTTCTTCGTGGAGATGGTCGAGCCGGAGGATCTCTCCAATGCCATCGCTCTCAATTCTTCGCAGGTGAGTGTGGCCCGAGTGTTGGGACCGGCCGCTGCCGGAATCGCCCTGGCACTGTGGGGCGAGGGCGTTTGTTTCGCCTTGAATGCCCTGAGTTTTCTCGCGGTCATCGTGGCGCTGCTGTTGATGCGCGTCAAACCACGCCCGATTGTCCACGCCAACCAGCAGGGATGGGCGTTGATGCGCGAGGCTTTGGCCTTCGTTCACCGGACACCCTCGGTACGTAATCTTCTGGGCAACTTTTTTGTGATCAGCTTTGCCGGCAGTCCTTACCTGACGCTGCTTCCCATGCTGGCCGGCCCGGTCCTGCACACCGGCCCGAAAGGACTGGGGTGGCTTGTCTCGGCGACCGGCGCCGGCGCCATCGCCACTTCGCTGATTCTGGCGGCGCGCACCGGCGTCAAGGGTCTGCATCTGGCGATGATGCTGACCACAGCGATGTTTGGCGTGGCCCTGGTGGTGCTGGGTTTGTCGCGGTCCTTCCCGCTTTCGATGGTGATGATGCTGCTGGTCGGCGGTGGGTGGGTTTACACGCTGGCTGCGACGCAGACCATGTTGCAAGTCTCCATCCGTGAGGAAATGCGTGGCCGGGTGATGAGCTTTTATTCGCTGATATTTTTGGGGGTCTCGCCCTTCGGCAGCCTGTTCGCGGGATTGCTCGCCGACCGCGTGGGTGCGCCCGTCACGATCGCTCTGGGCGGTGCGCTGTGCATTGTGGGCGCGGTGTGTTTTTGGCGGCAACCGCAGCAGCAGGAACTGGGCTCAGCTTCCGCTTAGAAAACGCCGGTTGCCGGCTGAGCCAGTTGACCCACGAGAAACTCCGCGCCGATTCGCGGCGGCTCACCAACTCGCTGGCTTCGCTTCGGTCAGCACTGGATTTTCTCCGCGAATCGCTGTATGTTTAGGCTTATGAGTCTGACGCTCAGCATTTCCGATTCCGTGATGGACGGTCTCCGGTTGCCCGAAGGGGAAATCCCTCAGCGCCTCCGCACGGAACTGGCGATTGCACTGTACGCCCAAGGAAGCCTCTGTCCCTAGGCAAAGCGGCCGAGCTTGCGGAGATGAGCCGCCTTCTCCTGGGTGAGCTACTGGGCCAGCGCGGCATAGCCCGTCATTACGGCGAAGAGGATCTGGCGCAAGATCTCGCATATGCCCGTAGTGAGTAATACCTCACCAATCTCCAATCTTGCGATCATCGGCAGACTCGATCTGCTTTCGAACCCGGTTTGAAAAACTATGGATACCGGGTGCAGTCGAAACCGAGCTACGCCGGCTTCCCAATGTGGCAGCGCTGTCGTCTATTGAAGACGCCCTCCGGCAGGGCTGGATGATCGTCCGGCCAGTCCCCGAAAGCACTACGATCCGGCTGCTGACCGCGAAACTACACCGGGGTGAAGCCGAGGCTATCGCGCTGGCAGTGGAGATATCTGCCGACTACGTTCTGCTAGACGAATCGGATGGGCGCAACGCAGCATCGCGGATCGGGTTGCGAGTCACAGGTGTCTTGGGCATCCTGCTACGAGCTAAGCAACGAGGACAGATCGCGTTGTTGAGGCCGGAGTTGGAGGCTCTGCGAACGCAGGCACGGTTCTTCGTAAGCAGCCACTTGGAACGAGAAGTGCTTCGCGTGGCCGGTGAACTGGCTCCAAGCGACTGAGTTGGCGCTGCCTGCATTGAGCCTACATCAAGGACCGAAGCGCGGCAGGAGGTACCCCACCAGGGCGGCCTTGAATTCCTCGACAATGCCCGGCTTGGCTTCGGGCGTGGCGCGGGCATACATGAACAGCAATCCTTTGATGATCTGCAGAACCACGTCCGCCACCTGGCGGATTTTGGCCGGCGGCAGCAGCGGCCTTCGGGCGCGCAGTAAGCGCACGATGCGCTTGCGCAGAAGTTCCCTCATGCCCGGGGTACGGCCCGTCGACGCTACGTCCAGCAACGGCAAAAACGCCGGATGGCTGTAGATAAAATCGACCCGCACGTTGATCAACTGATCTACCAGCAGTTTTAGAGGCAGGGTAGCGGCCTGGGCTTCGAGCGGCTCCCACAGGGCTACAATTTCCTGGCCGTATTGCGCGCGCAGCGCCTGGGCCAGAGCTTCCTTCTGCGGAAAGAACTGGTAGAGCGAGCCGATGGAGGCTCCGGCGCGCGCGGCAATCGCGCTCATCGTCACGGCATCGTAGCCCATCTCCGCAATCAGCGAAGCCGCGGCCTCCAGCAGGCCGGCCACGCGGCGCTCCCCACGCTTCTGCCGCGGGACACGCCGGGCCATGCTGGGCGGGGAGGAAGGCATGTCCGGCATTCTATCAGAATGTGAGGATAGCCTCAAATTTAGGCTTGACAAGCCACCCTTGTCCATGGTGAAATCATGAAACATGAGCATATCCTCACAAAAGGATAAAGGGTCTCATGGCTCGGCGGGGAGATCGATGATGGAGGGATCGACAACATGCAAAAAGTAGAGTTGGGCGAAAAGAGAGAGTACCCCACCGACGTACTGGTGGTCGGCACCGGACTGGCTGGTCTGCGCGCCGCCATCGAAGCGCGCCGCCGCGGCCTGGATGTCACCATGATCGACAAGAGCGTGATTGGTTACAACACCAACACCCGGCTGGCGGGCGGCCACGTCAAAGCGGCGGCCACTGTGCCCCGTCCTTGGGCCGCGTCTACGCCGTCCAGCGTGGTGGAGCATTTCAAGGATAAGATTCTGGTCGGCGAGTTCATCATGGACCAGGAACTGACCGAGATCCTGGTCTTCGAAGCGCCGGCGCGCAAGTTCGAGTTGAAAGACTTTGGCGTTCTCGCGCTCACCGGCGTGGACAAGCATCATCTGCACGACTTCTATTCCTTTCCCCAGGGCGTCGGCCTGATCACGCCGCTCATCTCCACCGTCAAAAAGATGGGCGTGAAATGCAAACGCGAGGTTGCCCTGGTGGACTTGATGATGGAAGACGGCCAAGTGGTGGGCGCCTGGGGTTTTCACCTGCCCAGCGGAATCGTGATGGCCTTTCCCGCCAAGGCCGTGGTTTTGGCAACCGGCGGCGCGCCGGAAGTTTATTTGCGCAATGACACCGCGGTAACCACGACCGGCGACGGATTCTCGATGGCCTATCGCGCCGGCGCCGAGCTGATGGACATGGAGATGCAGCACTTCGAGCCGTTCGTCCATTGCGAAAAAGACCTGCCGATGATGGACCGCCGCGAAAGCCGCGCCGGATGGTATGGCACGCTACGCAACAAAGACGGCGAGGATTTCCTGCCCCGTTATATGAAGCGGATCGGCAAGGAAAGCGATCCTTTCCATGTCGCTTACGGAAACTATAATCCCGACGTGCGCCACCTGGTGTCGCGCGCCATGGCGTTGGAAGTCTACGAAGGGCGCGGCGACAACGGCGCAGTGTGGTTCGATTTGAGCAAGGTTCCGGAAGATAAGTGGACCGGCGATCGTCCTTCCATTTATCTGGGACAAGTGCTGTGCCGCGGTTACGACACGCATACCGAGTGGGTTCACGTTTTCCCCGGCGCGATCACTACGCTTGGCGGCATCAAGATTGACGAGCACGGTGCCAGCACCGTTCCGGGCCTGTATGCCGGAGGCGAAGTGGGCGGCGGCTGTCACGGTGCGGCTCGCCTGGGTGGTGACGCGCTCACCGAGACGGTGGTGTTCGGAGCGCGCGCCGGCGGTGCGGCAGCCAAGTATGCCGCCAAGCGGACCGCGCCACGCACGCCATCACCAAACAACGACAAGCAGATTCGCGAGGGCGTGGACAAGCTTCGGGGAATTTTGGCAAAGAAAGAGTCGCCGGGCTATCACCCCAAAGAAATTCGCTTGCAGATGAAGACCACGATGTGGGACAACGCCGGTATTATTCGCACGGAAGAAACGCTGAACCGGGCCCAGGAGCGCATCGACGACTTGCAGGCCAACCTCGACGGCATGTACGCGCCCGACGTGCGGATGCTGCGCGTGGCCGTGGAAGTGGAAAACATGCTGGAGATCAGCCAGATGATCGTGAAGTCGGCGCTGATGCGCAAAGAGAGCCGCGGCGTCCATTTCCGGCGCGACTATCCGTTCGCCGACAATGAGAACTGGCTCAATAACATTTTCTTGACGAAGGGATCCGGCCGAGACATGAATTTCTACACACGGCCGGCCAAGATGACGCACTATTCGCCGGAGACGGTGCCGCGGGATACGGGTCTGGCCCGCTTCTTGCGCGATGCGGAAGAATTAGCGCGCCAGAAATTTGGACAGGTGGTCACCCATGCTTGATATCGTCGTAACCGAAGACAATTGCCCCAGTTGCTTTCTCTGTGTGGAGATCTGCCCGGAGGAAGTGCTGGCCATGAATGGCCGCGATAAGGCTTGCGTAGTCAATCTGGGGGCCTGCATTGCTTGCCGCAACTGCGAACACGTTTGTCCCACCGATGCCATCATCGTTACTTTCCCCGAATGGGGACAAACGGAGTGGGATGAGCAAGTCGTCATCGCGTGATCGCGGGCGCATGAGCCGCGACAGTTATGGAGTGACGGAAAGATGGCGTGTCTTGAACGCTAGCCCGAAGACGCGGAATCTGCCCCGGCATCGCGTGTCTTCGTATCCACATTCGCGACCCACTACGGCTCCGTCGCTCCATGACTGTCGCGGCTCATTTTCATATTTTCATCTTAGGAATGCGGAGACCCCTTGAAGAAGCCGGGCGAATTTCGAGTCGTCAACCACTCCGTTCAGCGCGGCGACGGCATCGCCAAAGTCACCGGCAAGGCCATCTTCAGCGGCGATCTGACGCTGGAAGGTATGGCGCAGGCCAAGGTCTTGCGAAGCCCCTTCGCGCACGCCCGCATCGTTTCCATCGACACCTCCGCAGCCAAAAAACGGCCCGGCGTCCACGACGTGATCACCGGCGCGGAGTTGACCGATATCGATCCCTATTACGGGCATTCGCTCAAGGATCATCCCGTGCTTGCCATCGGGAAAGTGCGCTTTGTAGGTGAACCGGTCGCGGTGGTGGTGGCGATTGATGAATTGACGGCGCAGGAAGCTCTGGACTACATCCAAGTGGAATACCAAGAGATTCCCGCGCTTCTGGATGTGGATTCCGCGCTGGCCGAAGGCGCGGGTTTGATTCACGATCGGGATTATAGCGAAGGATCTTTTCGCGGCTTCGAAGAGCAACGCGACGCCAGCGGCAATCTCTGCCAGAAAGTACACATCAAGTGGGGAAACGCGGATGCCGCGCTGGCTTCCGCCGCGCACGTGGTGGAGGGCGAGTTTTACTTTCCCATGGCCTACGCCTACGCCATGGAACCATATATTGCCATTGCCGACTACACCGAGCGGGGACTGAATATCTACGCTTGCGCGCAGCACCCCTTCATGGTGCGCTCCGACCTGGCGCGAATTTTCAACTTGCCGTTGAACCAAGTGCGCCTGATCGTTCCGTTGATCGGCGGCGGATACGGCAGCAAGTCGTACACCAAGATCGAACCCATCGCGGCGGTCTGCTCGAAGCGGATCGGGCATCCCGTGAAGCTGCAACTCAGCGTGGAAGAAGCGATGCTGACTACGCGCGGCGACGACGCGCGGGTGCGCATCCGTACCGCGGTGGACGCCGAAGGAAGATTGGTGGCGCGCAAGGCTACCATCCATCTCAACACCGGCGCGTATGCCGAAAACAGTCCGCTGGTTTGCAAGAAGGCTGCCAGCCGGATCCTGGGGGCGTACCGCTTTCCCAACTTCGAGGTGGAGGGCTACGCGGTTTATACCAACACCGTGCCGGCCAGTTCCTACCGCGGCTTCGGCGCAGCGCAAGTGGTTTTCCCCGGCGAATCGCAAATGGAGCAGTTGGCCGAAAAGCTGGGCATGGACCCTCTGGAATTCCGGCTGAAGAATCTGGTGCGGCGGGGCGAAACCATCAATCCCAAACTGCGCGCTCTGGACGCCGATCTTCTCGGCGATCTGCAAAAAGCGCATGACATACTGGAGCGCCACGGGCCGGTCGCGCCCGACCGCGGACGCGCCATCGGCTGCGCGGCCAGCGATTCGGGCGCGTATCCAGTGACTTCGGCGCTGGTGCAGGTTTACGGAGACGGCTCCGTTTCCGTGCTCAGCGGCAGCACCGAGATCGGGCAGGGAAGCCACACGGTTCTGGCGCAAATCGCCGCCGAAGAGATGGGCGCGCCGTACGAGAAAGTACGCGTGGTGGCGTCCGATACCGGGATCACGCCCTTCGAGCGCTCCACAGGGGCCAGCCGCACCACCTCCCTGATGGGACGCGCCGTGCTGGAAGCCTGTCGCGAAGCGATCGCCCAACTCAAGGCGATGGCCGCAACCGCGTACAATTGCAAAGCAGAAGATCTCCTGGAAGAGACCCGGCGGCATCGTTTGCGGCGATCAACACTTGACGTGGGGCGACATCCTGGAAAAATATTTCCAACTCCGCGATTGCAGCATCGTGGGCCGCTGTTATCTGCGGCAGTCCGGCGATCTCGGCAAGCTGCCTCCGTTTTGGGAGGTGGGCGTAGTAGGCGTGGAAGTTTCGGTCGATCGCGAGACGGGCCAGGTGCGTCTGGAGACTCTGGCCACTATTGGAGACGTTGGGCTGGCGATCAATCCGGCGATGGCCGAAGGCCAGGATATGGGATCGGCCACTATGGGATTGGGCTTGGGCCTGTTTGAGGAATTGATCTATGACGGGCAACAGTTGATGAACGGCAGCATGTTGGAATATCGCGTGCCGCGTTTCTCCGATTTGGCCCCCAATGTGGAGATGCAACTGGTACAGAACCAGGACGGAACCGGTCCCTATGGTGCGAAGGGCGGGGGAGAGAGTTCCTTGAATCCTCTACCGGCGTGCCTGGCGAACGCTTTGTATCGCGCCACGGGAGTACGGGTGTACAAACTGCCGTTGACACCGGAGCGCGTCTGGCAAGCGTTGCAAGCGAAAGCGGAGGCAGGAAGCAATGTTGAAGGTTGAATCGTGGAATCCGGCGTGGGGCGAATTGAGTGAGGCGAATCTGCGCCAGCACCTGGAAAAAGAAGGCTACCAGGTGATGCTGGGGAATCACGCGCCGGGCGCCAACACCGGCCGGCACACGCATTCGATTGTCAGAAAAGACGCCGTACTTTCCGGCCGTCTCAAGGTCAGTGATCCTGATAGCGAAGTGATCCTGGGGCCGGGCGACGCGGTGGTGATTCCCATCGATCTGCTGCACTCGGCCGCCGTGGAGGGCAGTGAACCTGTGATCAGCTTGGAAGGCTGGCGCAAACCGCGCTGACCAGATCGGGAAACCGCTAGCGGTAGCGGGCGGGTTCTGACCTGTGGTTTTCTCTACGTCATCCACCTGTCCCCGGCCTGTCTGGTATCGCTCGTTCCGGCGTCTCTATCAGAGGTTGAGCGATCGAAAAAAAAGGCCTTGCCGGAAGCAGCGGCAAGCCGGATAATCCGTAGGAGCGTGATTACACGCCGCCGCAGGGAGATTCGGCCTTGACCTTCATCCAATTCCTGGAAGAGATCGAGCAGAGCCAAGATGACCCTTTCCCGACCCCTTTCCCCCGACCCAGATGAATGGGCTTGAATTCCTGGCACTAGCCGGATATCATTCGAGCCTTGGTGATTCATGTCCTCAGGCGTCTCCATCATAGACTTCAAGACGATTCAGGCCACCTACGAGTTGCGGTATGACGACGCCTACCTGATCTATGACCGCACCGGTCGGATCGCACAAGCCCTTCGCCGTTCATTCACGAACCTCAGAGCCATCTCGGCGGCTCCCGTCCAGACTCTTTTCCAGGCCGATGAGGGTGGAATCGCGCTGGAACTCGGCCAGTGTAGATTCTCGCGTGTGCGGCCCGAACGCAACTTGGAAGAATTCTCGCAGTACTGCAAGAGATATTTCGACGCGGTGTTCGACTTTCTCGAGATAAACATGTTCACACGTATTGGTTTGCGTGTGATATTCCGAAAAGAGTTTTCCAACGTCGAGGACGCAAAGGCCCTTCTAACGTCTCTGAAGCTCACCACTTTGGAAAAGACGAGACGGTTCGGCGCCGCGGAGCATCCGGAAGAGATTCTGCTACGCTGGCAGAGCGAGCAGATCGGCGCTATGGTGCGTCTCCGGGCAACGACTGGAATAGTCAACTTTGTCTTACCGCCTGAGTTGGAGGAGCAAAAGGCAGAAATCCACAAAGTCGTCCACGCGCTGCTCGTTGATGTAGACTATTATACAGTTGCACCTGTTGAGCGGGCGCAATGGGATGCCTGTGCTTGGATTCCGCCGGCAGCCAGGACTATCCACGTGGGGCTTGACAGTATTTTAGCTGGGTGATCAACTATGGCAGCCTTCCCAGCCCGATCGGCTCGATCGCATCGCTCTAACGACCTAAGGATACGATTCCCCGAGGTACACCCGACCTGGGAGCACACACGTACGTTCGTCAACAGTTCGACTGCTGTAGATCCAACGCTGATGGGAGCAGGTCTAGCACTGACCGCAGCGGAACTGGCCCCGACCACAGTAAATCCGGCACGGGCTGCTGCTGTGGCTTCTGCACCGACTATTGAAGTCGATCTGCTTTATCCTGCTGCTGAGGCGGTGACCTCGGACTTGACGGTCAGGACGCTCGGGCGCCTTGCTGATGCGATCAAGATCTTGGGATCTGCCCGAGACGCGGCAGACAAAGATGACGTGATCGAAGCAGATAGGTGGGTGCAGCGATTCCAAGTAATGTTGCCGGAACTCGTATCGGAAGCTAGGGGACGGCTACGCGACAGTGATCAATTCACTCCATTTCGCCTTCATTAACCTCCACGGACGCCCTCTCAACATCGCTCAAGTCATGGCCGTCTGGCGAGCTATGAAGGAGCTCCGCAGCAAGCCGTTTTTGTCTTTCGACCAAGCTATCGTTTCCGTTGGGGACCTGGAGAGTGTTCAGTTCGAAGTAGACCCGCCCATTCTGTCTGAGCTGTTCGACGATCCCGACGATGAGTAGCGCGTATATCGAAACAACGATTCTGACCGATGTGCTACTTAAGCCAGGATCGAAGAAGCACGCAAAGGCGCGTTCTGCGCTCGCTAAATACGACACAACGCTGTTGCCGGTCTATGCCATCAAGGAATGGAAAGCGGGACCCCTCGATGATTACGCATACTTTCATGACAAGCTGGTCATGACGAACTCGCTGGCTGACACGCTCGCGGCACTGAATGCCCTCGTGTTTATGCCTTACAAAAAGAGCACATGCTATGAAGCGTTCGAAGCTGCCACGAGGCTAGTGACGAACGATCCCAACGCGGCTGCCATTCCGGCCAGAGACAGCGACCTCGCTGATCGTTACCGACTAGTTATACGGAGCCTTATATGCCGGAGTTGGCGCAGGCGAAGAAGAATGGCCAAGGAAACGATTCAGGAACTTGAGTGCTATACGGAGGCTGAGCCCAGCGTGGGCAAGGACGGCCTCTTCGACCTTACCCCCAAGGCGTGCGCCGCAGAACATGAATGCTGCCTAGCGAGCCGCCTCAAAGCGCGTCCAGACCTGCTGACGGCGATGAGAAGCGCCATCCCCGAGTCGTCTCCGCGTAAGGAAGACAAACGCAGGCGCAAGGCGCTCAAGAAACTGATAAACACACCTAAGGCTCCGCTAGACAGAGAGAACTGTAGATACCTGGGGGATGCGATTTTTGCTTTCTTCTGCCCAGTTGATGCAACGATCCTCACGACCAACGACAAAGACCACAAGCCCCTCGCCGAGGCGATCCACAAGAAAGCTCGGAGCCCCCGCGACATCGAGGCGTCGCCTGACGACCTGTGAAGAATGGAGGGGAAGGCCGGAGGGAAATGCTGGAGGACATCCTGACCCGGTTCACGTGGAAATGCCTGCCTCTAGCGCCGCTGGTTGCCCTGGCCCCCAAGCGAGCGTTTGACAACTGGTACGCAATCACGTACCATAGACGCATGAAATCTCTCAGTGCCAGCAAGGCGCGCGCCGGGTTTTATCGGCTGATGGACCAGACGGCGGAGTCGCACGAACCTGTCGTCATCACTGGCAAGCGGAACAACGTAGTGGTGTTGGCGGAAGAGGATTGGCGGTCCATTCAGGAAACGCTGTATCTGCTCTCCATCCCAGGAATGAGGAAGTCGATCCTGGACGGCGCGGCGCTACCCTTGTCGGCCTGCAAAAAAGAACTGAAATGGTGAAGTGGAGTCTCGTTTACACCGCGCAGGCCGAAAAGGACGCCCGGAAACTCTCCCGTTCCGGCCTAGGCGAAAAGGCACGGAAGCTCCTCGAAGTCCTGGCCCGCAATCCCTTCCAAAACCCTCCCCCTTACGAGATGCTCTCGGGCGATCTGGCTGGACTCTTCTCTCGCCGGCTCAATATCCACGACCGTTTGGTGTACCAAGTATGGAAGGCCGAGCGAACCGTCAAGATCATCCGCATGTGGACGCACTATCAGTGATTCGGCCGATCGCGCAGCCAGCCGTCCGGGCAGGGAGTTACCGAGGGAAAAGGCCTGAACGGGCGGAAAGGGTCATCCTAGGCGCGCCTACGGTTAGCCGACCTTCCAAAGCTTACCGACCCGGACGCGGTGGGGACACGGTGGCACAGCCTGACCCGAGTAGCCAATCCGGCGCGGCTTTTTGAAATATCGGCACTTCACTGGATTTCATATCAGCCATAAATATGCTAGCATCCCTTTATGAGGACTACTGTAGACATTCCCGATGCTGTTTACCGAAAGCTGAAAGCCAGGGCTGCTCTGGAAGGTTCTACCGTTAGGGATACGATCTTGCAGGCCGTATCGCGCGAACTGAACGGCTCGCCACGCAAGAGGCGCATCAACTTTCCGCTGATCCATGCCAAAGAAAAGGGCCGCTTGAATCTGCCAAAAGCCCAAATCTACGATCTCCTATTTGAATGATATCAACGTGTGGGTGGCCTAGGTTTCTGACCGCCAGATTTCGTATCATTTGCGTTGCTCTGCAAACACGGCTGCGGCGATGAGCCACGCTATGAGCCGCGACAGTTATGGAGCGACGGAAGGTTAACCGGTCTGGAACGCCGGCCCGAAGACCCGGCATCTACTCCGGCGCAGCGTGTCCTCGGGCCAGGATTTCAGACGTACTACGGTCCCGTCGCTCCATAACTGTCGCGGCTCATCCGCAGGTTTTCATCCCCTCAGGTAGCCGCCTCGCGACGGCCCAGTTGGTTCATTAGGAAATCGCGCTGCCAGTTGCAGACGCAATGATACGAAATCCAGGCGGTCACAGACCTAGACTAGGAACGGCCCGCGGTAGCGAGCGCTACCGCGGGCGGCTGGAACTACTTGCTGCTGCCCGGGGGGTCCATCACCTTCAAGCGGGGAACAACCGCCAGGTAGCGAATCATGTGCTCGGGGTCTTCACTCCAGTGTTGATGCCAGTGCGGGCCATCGGGCACCGCGCAGATCGATCCTTCCTGATAGTCGGCGCGATGGGCCTCGCCCTTTTCCAGAGCCGTCTTGAACTCCGCCAGGGTATTCACCTTGGCCCACATATCGTGTCCCTTGCCTTGCAGGAAAATGAACCACGGCTGGCCGTCGTGTTTGTGGGCGTTGGCCTTGTTGCGAAGAAGTTGGCTGACGTGGGTGTTGGAATGGGTGCGATGTCCGGCGGTGGCGTCCAGATCGAAGAAGGCGCTGGCGGTTCCGCGGTACTCGCGCGGCACCACTTTCAGCTCGCGCAAATCCTTGTAATTGGAAAGTTCCAGGGTAGCGGATTCCAAAGTTTTTCCACGCGCGTCGTTGGTCTCCCCTTTATTCTCGGCGCCGATGCGGTCTTCCGCCTTCACGTAGGGATAAAGATTCACGCCGTAACCAATCATCTCCACCACGCGCGTGGGCGTTTTGCCCGTGTTGGTGTGGCGGATATAGTGGTCCGGCGGGATGGCCCAGAAGCCGCCCTTGGTCCAGTCATAATGCTTGGCCGGCATTCCGCCGCTCCAGGGAGGAGCGTCGCTATACCACTCGGTCGTGCCCTGTCCTTGGATCACGTAATACATCGGCTCGGCTTGATAGCCGAAGGAATGCCACTCGGTGGACTGCCCTGGCTGCAATTCGGTTATGGAAACAAACTGACCCTTGCCGCCGATATCCAGATGCACGCCCTTGTCGCCGATGGGACGCGGATGCAACTCCACCTTGTAGCCGTCGAAGCAGTAGCCCGACAGGCTATTCTTAACGTATTCGCTCCATTGCGCCTTGACCTCGGCGGGTTTCTTGCCTTGCACCTCCAGGAGGTACACGTTGTTGACGTAGTAGTCCAGTCCCTTGTCCTGCGGGACATTAATTTGTCCCGGCGTTGGCTGTCCCCAGGCCGTGGCGCTGGCGCCGCCTTCTTGAGCTAGCGCGTAGCTGGCGCCGAGACAGAGTACGATAAGCAGAATCTTCCCTTTGAAAAGCATTGCGAACCCCCTGCGAGAATTCAAATGCAACCGTTTGCATAAATATCACCATTGGCGGGTTCTTGTCAAGCAGATGTATCCTCCAGCAGTGGATCAATTTGAACATGACGCTTCGACTGCGGCTCTGCCGCTCCTTCGTGCGGAAAGGCTCCGCCTTTCCGAAAAGCCCGTTAGTACTTCGCACGGCTGCGCCGTGCGGGCAAGGCGCAGCCTTGCCAAATGAGGGCGGGTCCGGAAAGGCACAGCCTTTCCGCACGAACGAGCGGCGGAGCCGCACGCTTTCAAACTGACCCACTACCTCCAGCAGGCTCCGTACGGAATGGAAAGTTGCAAAATTGATTTTAACGCAAGCGGTTGCGTCTCCAGCGGCGATGTGCTAATCTCACCCGGACCAAACCCTTACGTGAGGTATGTCATGAAACGTCTCGTGATTCGATGTGCGACAGCCCTCTTAGCGGGCGCCGTGCTCGCTGCCACGGCCGCCGCTCAAAGCGCGCCAGCCAAGCCGCTCCAACTGATGCAAACCGTCGCCATGCCCGGCGTCGAAGGACGCATCGATCACATGGCCGTCGATCTCAAAGGCAAGCGCCTGATCGTCGCGGCCCTGGCAACCGACCGCGTGGATGTTTACGATCTGGCCGGCGGTAAGGCGCTGACGCACTTGAATGTGAAGCAGCCGGCCGGCGTGGCCTATCTGGCGGACATGAACCTGATCGTCGCGGAAAGCGAAGGCGACAACAACTGCCAGTTCTTCGACGGCGAGTCCTACAAACTGGTAACCACGGTCGACGCGCTACCCCACGCCGACAATGTCCGCTACGACGCCGGCACCAAGCGTCTTTATGTCGGCTACGGCGATGGCGGCGATAGCGGCATGGGCATCATCGACGCCAAGTTGCGTGTGGGACTTGGGGACATCAACCTGGAAGGGCATCCCGAGGCTTTTTCGCTGGAAGCCGGCGGCGGCCGCCGGATTTACGTAGCCGTCAATGCTTCCGGAGGAAGTCACGTGGCGGTCCTTGACACCAGCAAGCGTCGGGTCATGGAGAAGTGGACCATTCCGGGCGTGCAGGCGTTCTACGCAGTGGCCTTTGACGAGGCCGATCACCGGCTGTTCGTGGCGAGCCGGAATCCGCCCAAGATGAGCGTCTTCGATACACAATCGGGGAAAGTGCTGATGAGCCTCGATGGTCCCGCGGACGCCGACGATATTTCTTACGATGCCGCGCATAAGCGCGTCTACATGGTGGGCGGCGAAGGCGTGGTTAGCGTCTTCCAACAATTGGACGCCGATCACTATCAGCTTCTGGCTAAGGTTCCCACCGCCCGGGGCGCGAAGACCGCGCTGTGGGTGCCGGAAATGAACCGGCTGTTCGTCGCCGTTCCGCGCCGAGGGCAGAAATCCGCGGAAGTGCAGGCCTACGAGCCGGAGCCTTAGGCGATTCTCCCGGAGCCTTAAGCGATTCTCAATGACAACCCCCAACCATTCCGGTGAAGTGATTGTACTCAACAACGAGGAAGTCGCAGAGTTGCTGACCCTGCCAGACTGCCTCGAAGTGCTGGCGGACGCCTATGTGGAGTTGGGAAACGGACGCGCGGTCAACCGTCCACGGACCCATACTCACCTGCCCACCGCCACGGCGGGCGAGTTCTATCGCTTCAAATCAATGGAGGGCGGAATCACCGCGTCCGGTGTTTATGCCCTGCGGATCACCTCGGACATCATGCGCTTTCGCGGAGCCGACGGCACCAACCGGCAAGAGAAAATTCCCGCGGCCGCAAACGGCAAATACCTGGGACTGGTTCTGCTGTTCAGCGCGGAGTCCGGCGACCTGCTGACCGTATTTCCCGATGGCGTAATCCAGGGGATGCGCGTGGGCGCGACCAGCGCCCTGGGAGCGAAGCGCCTGTCGCGCGAAGACACGCGCCGCGTCGGCCTGATTGGTTCGGGCGCGCAAGCGCGCTGGCTGCTGCGCGCACTGGCCCTGGTGCGGCCCGTCGAATCCGTGCGTGTCTATAGTCCCAATCCGGATAGCCGCTTGCGATTCGCCAAGGAAATGGCGGCTGAACTGGGTAGGGAAGTGCGGCCGGTGGAAAACGCCCAGGCTGCCGTGGAGGGTGCGGATCTGATCGCCACGGCCACCAGTTCGCTTGGTCCCGTGCTCGACGGCGCATGGCTGCGGCCTGGCGTTCATGTGGCGTCTACCACGCATCGTGAGATTGATGATGCCACCTTGCTGCGCGCCGATGTCCTCATTGTTAACTGCCGCGAGGGCGGAGGCGTGGATTACACCTCCGGCGATACTCCCAGTCAGGGACTGGTACTGCAAAGCAAACTGCACCGGCAGCGTCCTATGGACTGGAGCAAGGTGCCCGAGTTGGCCGAGTTGCTAGCAGGAAAGGTCGCGGGCCGAACCGCAGAAAATCAGGTCACGCTGTTTCTCAACAATATCGGATTAGGGATCCAGTTCGCCGCTGTGGGCGCGCGACTCTATCGGCAAGCGCGCCAACACGGCACGGGAAGAAAGCTTCCGCTGGATTGGTTTGTCGAGTCCGTCATGCCTTGAACCGGGGTTGCGCAATATGGAGTGCGGCAGCTTGCTGCCGCTTTGCGTTGCTGCGAGCTTGCTCCCTATTCAATAAATGGGGCGCGGGGCCAGCCCCGCGCTGGCCGAAGCAAGCTTCGGCCGGAAAAAGCGGTAGCAAGCTACCGCACTCCAAAGAAGAGCAGCCTTTCACGAACTACCTGAAGCATTAGTAGTAGAGGAGGATCGCGCGAAATGATGGAACCCGCGAGGCTCGCCGGCCGCAGGGAAATCGCCGGGTTCGTAGCCGGAGCGGCCGCCATGGCCGTGCTGTGGTTCGCACCGCTATCCATTCCCAAGGATGCCCAGCATACCTTCGCCATCCTGGCCATGATGATGATCTTTTGGGCCACCGAGGTCACCTCTCACGCCATTACCGGACTGATCGGCTGCTACCTGTTTTGGGCCTTGGGAGTCACGCCGTTGGCGACCGCGTTTGGAGGATTTGTCACCGCCACACCGTGGTTCATTCTTACCGCGCTTCTACTGGGCTCGCTGGCCCTGTCGTCGGGATTAGCCCGGCGCCTGGCTTACCTGATTCTTTCCAAGACCGGCGACTCCTACCCGGCCATTTTGTTCAGCCTGATTTTCCTGACTCTTTTTTTCAACCTGATCGTTCCTTCGGCCTTGGCGCGCGTGGCTGTGCTGGCGGTGGTCGGCCTGGGGTTGGTGGAGGCTTTCGGCGCGGGCTCGGAAAGCAATATCGGCCGCGGCTTGTTTCTAGCCATCGCCTACCTGAACGTGGTGTGGGACAAACTGATGCTTTCCGGGGCGGGATCGCTGCTGGCGCGCGGCCTGACGGAGCAGGCCACCGGGGTGAAGATCTACTGGGCCGGCTGGTTCCTGGCGTTTCTTCCCGCCGACATTTTGTTGTTGGGGGTCTCCTGGCTGGCCTTGTTGTGGCTGTTTCCGGCCCAGCAGCGGTTGGCCGCCGGCTCCGATTCGCTGCGCCAGAAGCTGCAAGAGTTAGGCGTCTGGAGCCAAGCCGAAAAGAAAGCCGGCATAATTCTGGGCCTGTTGCTGGCGCTGTGGATGACCGATGCTCTCCATCACGTGGCGCCGGAAGTGGTTTGCATCGGCGTGTGCTTCGCCTGCTTTCTGCCGGGAATCGCGGCGCTCACCGGGGACGATCTGAAGAAGCTGAACATGGCGCCGGTGCTTTTTACCGGAGCGGCCTTGAGCCTTGGCGCGGTGATGAGCAAGACCAAGGCCAACGAGGTTCTGGCACGCTACATGTTCGCCTGGCTGGAGCCGTGGTTGCACAACCACTTTCTCACGGTTGTCGGATTGTACTGGAGCTGCTTCATTTACCACGGTTTCATGCCCAACGCGCAATCGCTGTTGAGCACCACGTTGCCGCCGCTGCTGCACTTCGCCTCGAAGAACGGCATGAACGCCGCGCCGGTGAGCATGCTCTGGACGGCCGCCTCGGGTCCCAGCATCTTTTTGTTCCAGTCGGGCGTGATTGTGCTGGCGCATTCCTACGGGCAATTCCGCGCCAAGGATTTCCTGAAGTACGGGTTACTGATGGCGGCCATCGAGTTTGTCGTGTTGACCGCGCTGGTGCTGTTGGTCTGGCCATTCATCGGCCTGGCGCTTCGCAACTAACGGCCTGTCTGCGAGGAATCTTTATTTCATTGACTGCGTAGTTTTAGGCCGCCCCTTCAGGGCTGAAATGCTCCGCCGATGTAACCCAGGGCGACGCTTCGCTTGCCCTGGGCTATTATAGGCCGGGCCGTTGGCCCTGTGGACGTAACTCTTCGGGCTACTATGACCACACCGGCTACTGGCATCCCTGGCTGCTATGTCGGGCCGCTGGCCCGGCGGGCTGGCGCTCCGTTTCCTCTTCCCGTTCGCTGCTCGTGGACGCGCATTGGGCTTCTCGCGTTGCGGCCCAGCCCCAACGGGGCGCGCTAAGATAGCCCAGGGCAAGCGAAGCGTCGCCCTGGGTTGGAACCCCACCTTGGCAAGCCCTGAAGGGGCGCCCTAACTAAGATTCAACGAATTGGTCGAACGTCGCAACTTAACGAATCTCGCAGACAGGCCACTAGCTCAAACTGCTGGAGTTCAGGCAAGGGCAAGAGTTCAGGGCCAGTTCAATCCACCCCTGAACTGGTTAAACCGCTGAGTCAACGATTGGTTGTTCCGACAGTTCAGCCTGCCGGCGCACATCAAATTTCCGTTATGTGCGTGCCCTGTTCGCTGAAGAACCCGATGTCGTTGGAAAGTCGGATGTCGAGCAACTTCGCTTCGCGGTGTACCGGATCAGGCTCGCCCAGCCGTTCCCAAACGAGAATGCCACTTGCCCTGTGTAAGCTATTTGGTTTACACTTGTACGGTGATCGCGAGTTTCCGGAACAAAGGATTGGATGAACTCTACCGCATCGGGAGTACGCGCAGGATTGGCGCCGAATATGTCGGAAGGTGCATCCGCATCCTTCAATCGCTGGCAGTTGCCGTCAAGCCCGCGGATATGAATGTCACCGGTTACCGGTTTCATCTCCTTCACGGCAGCCCGCCAAGATGGTCGGCTCGGGTTAGTGGAAACTACCGTATCACGTTCGGTTGGACGGGCGAGACGGCCGAGGGTGTGGACTTTGAAGATTACCATTAGGAGAAGCCATGGTCAGGAACAACGCCTTACCGCCAGTGCATCCGGGTGAGATCATCAGGGAAGACGTTCTTCCCGAGGCTGGCCTCTCGGTTACGGCCACCGCGAAGGCGCTTGGCGTTTCACGCCAGACCGTTCATGGGATCCTCGCGGGCCGGAAACCGCTATCTGCCGCCATGTGCCTGAAGATCGCCCGATTGTTCGGGAGCACTCCGGAATTCTGGATGCGTCTTCAAGCCGACTACGATCTGAAGATCGCGGCCCGCGATAAGAAGCTCATGCAACGAGTCGCCAGAATTGTGCCGGTCAGGGGCTTGAACGAAATTCATGCTTGAGAGAAATCGGAGGCAGCCTGACCTGCGTAGCCATTTTTCGCGCGCAGCTATTTACTGAAGCGCACACGAACCAGGGTTGCGGCAGTATGCTACGATGATCGGAAATGGATGCGGCATTTTCACAACGATGCGAAAAAGGGACGACGCAGATCAGGCTGACCCCTTTTTCCAACCCTTTTTCCAACCGTGTACACCTCCCGCTTCGCTCGAAGTCCTTGTGTGCTATGCTTCATCTTGGGACTGTAGGTCGCGTCATACGGCATGCTCCAAAAACTGTTGGTTAAGCGGAGTTCGATATGTATCCCACCTGGCCCGCCCGGAAAAGATCGAGTGTCATACTTTCCTTGTCGCTCGTCACTATTATCGTTATTGCGATCGTTTTCCGCGAACACCAGAAGAAACGTGATTCTCGGCGCGTATCCCAAGCCGAACTAGTGTTGTCCAAGAAGGTCCCTGAACCGATCTCCAGAACAAAGGCGGGCACGCGACTGCTCCAGTCACAAGAGGCTCGCGTTCCAAGGGAGGAATTAGAACGACCAGACTTTCCGGGTGAGGCGATCGCGTTCCGAAATCTTCAATTGCAGGACGAGAATGGATCCATTGCTCCAGATGGACTGCTACGCGCAAAGGCACACGTAGACGCCATGCGTATGAAGCGACCAAAGAGCCTTGCCTCCAGCCTCTCTTCCTCAGATTGGACCTGGTTAGGTCCGGGAAATGTGGGAGGCCGAGTTCGTTCCATTGCAATCGATCCGCGCACATCGTCCACTTGGTTTGCGGGAAGCGTCGGAGGAGGGATCTGGAAGACGACAAATGCTGGGGGTACTTGGAAGCCTCTTGACGACTTCATGGCGAATCTCGCCGTTTCAACGTTGATCATTCAGCCGGGCGCTCCCGATACGATTTACGCTGGAACGGGAGAAGGTTTTTCCAACGTTGATGCCCTCCAGGGGGCCGGTATCTTCAAGAGTACCGACGGAGGAGCAACATGGCCACAACTTCCGTCCACCGCCACAGCAGATTTCTATTTTGTGAACCGTCTTGTGAGTTCGCCAGACGGGGTAGTCTTGCTTGCAGGAACCCGAACCGGTCTTTTTCGCAGCACGGATGGAGGGTCCACGTTTAATTCGGTCTTGTCGGTGTCGGATGGCCTAGGGGTTCTCGATGTAGCATTTCATCCAACCGACGGCACACGCGCAGTCGCTTCCGGAGGAAACGGAAACGCCTGGTTCACGGTTGACGCTGGATCGACGTGGCGACCTGCAACCGGACTACCTGGCGCAGGAAGAATCGAAGTGGCCTACGTGCCGAGCACCCCTTCCAACTTGTATGCGGTGGTGGACGTGGCGAATGGAACTGTCTACAAGAGTGGGGATGGAGGTGCGAGTTTCGCATCTGTCTCTGTGCCCGCGCATCTAGCAAGTCCCGAGGGAGATCAGGGTTGGTATAACAATGCAATCTGGGTTGACCCAACCAACGCCGATGTTCTCGTGATTGGAGGGATCGACTTATGGCGAAGTACCGACGGCGGTCTCACGTGGAACCAAATAAGCGACTGGCGAAATTCGCCTAATTCGGCTCACGCGGACCATCATGCTATCGTTTCACTGCCTAGCTTCGATGGTTCCACCAACAGGACAGTTGTATTCGGCAACGACGGCGGAGTCTACTCGACCACAGATATCTATAACGTCGGAACGGATAACGCTCACACTTCCCTTTGGGTAAACGAAAACCACAATCTTGGGATCACGCAGTTCTACGGAGGCGCGGGAAACACCTCGACGGGCACGATTATCGCCGGCGCTCAAGACAACGGCACTGTTAGAGATCGGATTGGCTGCGTAGCCTTTGGGCTGCGTCGATTATGCTAATTTTGTTGTGGATAATTATTGAAGGATTGCCACGATGAAGTATCGAGTACAGCTTAATTGCCCTGGTGTACCTTGGTCGGATTGGCGCGAAATAGGGCCATCCCCTGAGAAAACAATTTTATCGTTGCAATTTGATAAAGTTGTAACTTGGGAAGAATCAAACGCAGCTATGAAAATTATCATGGGAAATAAAAATGACCAGAAAGCAGCAAATTGAAAATAGATTGCTCGATTTGATCCGATTTAGGGATAACGAGTTGAAATCTCCTAATAGATCGCAGACTTATATTGATGATTTAGAATTGAGTATCAAGAATTTGCAACAACAATTGGAGGCTACTAATGCCGTTGAAGCGTAGCACGTCTAAATCAGCTTTTCGCTCGAATGTTCGGGCTGAAGTTAATGCGGGAAAGCCGGTGAAGCAAGCTGTAGCTATTGCATACTCGGAAAAGCGAGCAGCAGCTAAAAGGAAGCGAAAGCGCAAATAGTGTTTCAAAAATACAACACTAATTAAATGCATTTAATTGCATTATTGGTGTTGACTTAATGAACTGAATAAAGTACACTCTAAACATTGGAAACGGCAACCACTCGGAGGCTCCAATGTTCCAGGTTTCTTTGACCAACTTCGGCACCAAGTTCGCTAACAACTTCGCCACTTACGAGCAGGCTGTTGAGTTTGCCAGTCAAAGGGCTTTGAGTGTACCATTCACAGCGGCAATCGCGTTGCTGGTACTTGGTCGCCTATCGGTGGGTCACGGCAATGGTGAGGTATAACGAGTTGCAATGGCATACTATTACGCCGTTTAGCTTCGCCAAAGCATACGGTGTCCCACACAGAGTTAAATCAAGCTTTGTGTGGGAAGAACAGTAGATTTGCCTTAATTGAGGTACGTTGTATTGATAAAGACCGTCATTTGGACTTGTTTTATCGTGTTCGTGATGCTAATACGGTATTGCCAGGATGGTGGTCGGTTGAAGTCGGATTAAGAAGCCTGAAATAGTGTTTCAAAGTAGCGATATGGACGCTGCAATTAACTTTATTAATGGAGCGAGCTAATGGATAATCGTCAATATATGGTGGCACTTGAGGGTGCTGCGGCAATTATTATTCGTGCTGATGGTGATCGCGATCACATGGCTACGAGTAACCTTAGCGTTGAGCAGGCAATGCAAATTGCTAACTTGCTTAGGTCTACGGCTGATTTTATTAATAATAATTGTAAATGATTAAGATTTGGCGTTTAGATATGCGATGCGTTATTAATTCACTTGGTGAATGTCTAGCCAAAGTGCCGGAGGCATGTCAGTGTAGGAAAATGCCCGAAATAGTTTTTAAAGAATTATCAAATAGGGCAAGAAAATGTGCAATGGGCTTAAAAGTAACTTGA
>CAVVEL010000018.1:0-160615 GCA_963747095.1 Terriglobia bacterium | reverse complement strand
ATCCACCACCACCAACCACCACTCCACCACCATGCCACCCACCCAATGCAACCACCAACTCCACCACCATCATCATCATCAACCACAACACCCACCACTACACCACCAATCATCATCAACCACGCATCCACCCCCCCCCCCCCCCCCCCCCCCCCCCACCACACCACCATCAACCACAATACTACCAGACAACCACCCACCCCCCCCCCAAACACACACACACCAAACCCAAACCACCAACACCGCCACCAACCAAACAACCCCACCAACACCCGCCCACCAAAAAAAAAAAAAAAAAACAAAAAAAAAAAAAAAAAAAAAAAAACCCGTCCACCACCACCACCACAACCCCCCCCATCATCATCATCATCATCATCATCATCATCATCATCATCATCATCCACCCCCCCCCACCAAACCACCAAATTCACCAATCTCCAGAAACAGGAAAATGCTCACCATGGGCTCAAAATGGATCATCAGCAAACCAGAAGGATCAAAAGGAAAATCTGCTCAAAATGGGCTCAAATCCACCAGCAAACCTTCACCAGAATGGAATGGGCTCAAATCGTCCGGCAAACCGGCAAACCGGCAAACCGGCAAATCCTTGAAAATGAAAATCGATGGATCATCCACCAAAATCCACCAATGTCCACCAAAATCCACCACGATGAATCCACCACAATACACCAAAATCCATCATCATATCAGCAAACTACTCCACCATGATGAATGCGACCAACGACAGTACCACGTTACGACGACGACGAGACGACGTATGAAGAATCAGCCAACTACGAACTACGACTAATGACAACTCGACCAGTCACGAGATCAACCACGAGATCATCATACCAGCACCAGACAAGACCACGAGACCACGAGAATGGTCACAAGTCAAACTAGACTACTATGCTAAACCAATGAATGCGACGAGCTCAACGAGTTACGCGACGAGAACTACGTCAGAACTACAAAACCAGACAACCACGAGCTCAACGCCAATGAATGCAACGCAAGACCAACCAACGCCAGACGTAATGACAAACCAACCACAACGCACCACAACCACCAACGAGACCACGAGACCAAACTACAAGACCACTAGACTATGAGTTGAAATAACTACAAGTCGACGAGAAGTAACTAGAAATGAAATGAATGCTAACTAGAGAACTAACTAACTACGAGAACTATGTTAACTAGACGGATCAACGCGTCAACGAGAAGACGATACGGATCAACGAGCTCAATGTTAACTAGACGAGCCACAAACAAGACCACGAATCCTCACCAACCACGAGACCAAGACCACGAGACCAACGAGAAGTCAACGCTATGAATGCGACCAATGCCACCAACGCCAAGCGAATGCCACATTCACCAGATGAAGACCACGAGACCACGAGAATGCGACGAGCCACTAGACGAACCAACGTCACCAACCAACGAACAACGAGATGAATGAAATGAATGACAACCAACGTCACCACGAGTAACTGACGAAAACCAATGCGACGAATGACTATGCTAACAACTACGTATGATTTATGATGAATATATCAACTAGAAATGCGTCACCATGAGTCAACCAACGCCACTAGACGAACCAACCAAACGTAACCAATGCGACTAAACGAGACCACCACGAGAATGCGACGAATGAAATGACAAGCTCCTCACCACGACGAATGCGACCACGAGACCAGAACTACGTGATGCGACGACCAACCAACCACGAGACCAAAGCCACGTCACCACGATACCAATGCCAGAAGTGCTCACCAGACAATGCCAATGCACCAATGCCATGAGCAACGCCAATGCGACGAGAGCCACTAGAATGATGAAATGAATGCCACGAGACCACGAGAATGCCACAAGACCACGAATGCGACGAACTACGCGACGCGACGCGACGACCAGACACGACAAGATGAATGAAATGACGATACGTGACGAACCAACGAGAAGTAACGAGACCGCTAGATCATCGACCAACGAGATAGACTCACGAGACCAACCAACGACAAGACCACGAGATGATCAACTACGCGTCACCAGATGACGAGATCAACGCATCTACAAGTAGAAACTAGAGAATGCACAACCAATGCTACAAGACCAATGAACTATGAAATGAATGCACAAGTCAACGAGAATTAACGAATGAGCTGAAACCAAAACCAATGATCAACTACGAGAAGAAACGACCACCAATGAAAAAACCAAGACCAAAACCACGACCACATATCAACCACAACCAATGCCATATGCACCACCAACACCACCAGCTCAACGAGTCAACGAGAACTACAAAACCACGAATTAGAGAAGTAACTAGTCAACGCAGAAACGAGATGAAATAACTAGAATAGAGAAGTCAACGAGAAGAACGAGAAGAAATAACTAGACGAATAACTACGCGACACAGTCAACGAAATGAAATGAAACCAATGAAATGAATGAACAAAACCAATGATCAAATAACTATGAATGAAATAAAAACCAAAACCAATGATGACCAACGAGATGATGAAATAACAAAAACCAAAAACCAATGACAACCAATAGTTAGAGAACTAGACTATGACAAAACCACTAGTCTACGAATGAAATAACTAGTCACGAGAAGATCAAATGAATGAGCAAGACCAGTCAACGCAACGGATCAAATGAAATGAAGACAAGATGATAGACACGAAACGATGACAAGAAACGAATGAAACACAACAAATGATGACGCAATACTTAAAGGAGATGATAACTACAACTAATGGTCAACGACGAAGAATGCCAAAACCATAGAAATGATGAAAAACCACACAACGAAATAAATGAAATAAAATGAACCAAAAACAAAACCAAACTAGAGAATGTTATGGAAGAGTCACTAGAGAACTACAGAGAAGTCAACGCAGAAACAGCCAACACTAGAACTAGAGAACTAGAGAACTAAACTACGAATAACTAGAGAAGTAGATGAAATAACTAAAATGATGAAATGATAACTAGACAATCCTAGACGAATGAAACGACACAACAAAACCAATGATCAACTAGAATAACTAGATAGAGATAGAGATGAATTAGAGAAGTCAACGAGCTCAACGCAACGAGAAGAACAAAACCAATGTACCAACGCGACGAAACAGAGCCAACGCGACGCGATCAACCAGAGCAACGCAACGCAACGAGAGTCACAAGACCACAGAAATATAGAAACGAATAACTACATGAGCAATGCGAACACCAACTACGAGACCACAACCAAGTCAACTAGAGAACTACTATGAATGAAATGAAATGAAATGAAATGAAATGAAATGAACTAAACTAGAAGGTCAATAGAGAAGAGTGATAGTAATGACAGGATCAACCGATGACAGGATTAACGACGTATGCAACGGGAGTAACGCTCCAAGTCAACGAGATTATTGCCACAGTTAACGCAACAATTCTACGCGAAATGACGCAGACCAATTCACGAGACCACCAACCAACGAACCAACGATGCGACGAACACAACACCAAAGCCACTTTTCTACGCGTCACCTAGTCATCACAACACTAGCGAATTAAATGATTAATGGAACGTTTTTTTAAGTATTAAGACCATTTATCCAACGCTATTTTAAACGACTTATGCCACATTTCAACCACTTGACGAATGAAATAATGACGCCAAGATCAACACGACTTAATCCATCATTTTGAACTGATTGATCAAAAAACCACAACACAACAAAAACAAAAACAAAAACAAAAACAAAAAAAAAAAAAACAAAAAACAAAAAAAACAAAAAAAAAAAAAAAAAAAAAAAAAAAAAAAAAAAAAAAAAAAAACAAAACAAAAACAAAAAAAAAACAAAAAACAAAAACAAAAACAAAAAAAAAAAAACAAAAACAAAAAAAAACAAACAAAAAACAAAAAAAACAAAAACAAAACAAAAAAAAAAACCATATCAACAACAAACAACAAACAACAAAAACAAACAACAACAACAAAACAACAAAAAACACCAACAACAATGCCAGACAATACCAGATTATGACGAGACAATCCCTGATGAATGACTTTAACTACAAGACCACTACGAGTTAACGAGATGATCAAATTAGAGAAGACCACGAGACTAGACGATCACCAAATGAATGCACAAGACCACAAGACCACGAGTAACTACGTCACCATGAGTTGACCAACTACACCAAGACCAATGAAATGCGACGAAATGCGACGAGCTCAACGACAAAACCACTCATCAGAGTCAACGCCAACGAATGACAAGACCAGTCAACCACAGCAACGAGACTATGAATGACTAACTACGAATAACTAAATGATGACAGACATAATGAAAAGAACCACGTCATCAACACAACAACTAATGCAATGCAGACAATGCACTATGACGAACGCAATGACGAAAACCAGACACGACATCACCAATGCGACGAGACCACGTCACCGATGCGACGAGCCACGAGTCGACGAGCTGAACTAGATGAAACGATATGAAACTATTTGAGACGGTACCAGAACTAGACGACTAGACTAACTAGACGAGCTCAACCAACCAAACGACGATAGCTACGCCAGACAATCACTCTAACGACCACTACTACGAGACTATGAATGCTCAACGCACCAACTAGACTAACTAGAAACACTACGTGATGACGAACTGGACCACGAGCCACATCATCATAATGAATTAGAGAATGCTCAAGACCACGAGAATGCCATATGAATGACTACGTCACCAGATGATACTAGACTACGTGACCACGAGACCACGACCACTAGACTACGTCACCGATGCCACTAGACTACAAAGCCACTAGACTAAACCACTAGAGAAGATTAGAGAAGTAAGATCATCCACCAATGAACTACTATGTACCAGACGACAAGACTAACTAGACGATCAACGCATCAACGCGACTAACTAACTAGAATAACTAGAAATAACTAGACTATGAATGAAATAACTAACTAGACGACTAGACGACGAGAAGTCAACGAGAAGTCAACGAGAAGACGAATGAAGGATACGGAACCAACCAACGAGCTCAACGAGCCAACCAACCAACGGGTCAACGCGACGAGACCAACGAGCTGAATGATGATGATCAACGGATCAACGGAACCAATGTTAACTCGACAAACCAGCACCAACTACGAAACCAACGCCAACCAAGTCACTCACCACGAGACCAACGCAGAACTAACGAGCTCAACGAGAAGTCAACTAGACTAGACGAATGCGACATGATGAATGCGACGAATGCCAGAACTACGTGACGAGACCACTAGACTAACTATGCTCAACGCGTCATAACTACGTAATAACGATGATGAGTTAAACTATGAAGAGCAACGACGAACCACTCTGACGAATGCTCAACGAGAATCAACGAGAATCGCAAAATGAATGAATGAATGACTTAATGACGAAATAACTAGACGAATTCTAACTAAACGAGAAGATGATAGAGATAGATGATAAATGAATGCGACACGAACCAATGACAATGCCAGCCACAGCCAAGTCAACACTAGAACTTATAACCATGAATGAATGCTAACTATGAATGAAATGAATGAAATAACTAGATAGAGATAACTAGATGACAAGATCAACGAGCTCAAATAACTAGACTAAACGAGCCAAGAGCGACACTAAGATCAATGCGAATGTATAACTACAACTAGACAAGACCAATACTAACTACGTGATCAACGCAATGAAACCAACAGCAACCAACGAAATGAACCAACGACAAAACCAACAACAAAAAAAAAAAAAAAAAAAAAAAAAAAAAAAAAAAAAAAAAAAAAAAAAAAAAAAAAAAAAAAAAAAAAAAAAAAGCCCCCCCCCCCCCCCCCCCCCCCCCCCCCCCCCCGCCAGGTGTCACAACCGCGGGCAGCGGCCGGATGGGACGTACGATCAGGCTCGCGATTGGTTCTACCAAAACGTCCGGATGCAGCAGGCCCTCACGGAAAAGGGGTACGAGGTCAACTACTCCTGGGGTATTCAAAGCCATGGCCAGAAGATGCTGCAAACCGTGTTCCCCGAAATGATGCGCTGGCTGTGGCGCGATCACGGCGTTTCCACGGATGTAAACGACATGGTGGAGCGGTCGTTCAATGGACCGGCGAAGAAACCATAAGCCCCTTATCCGCAGGGCCGAAAGGGCGCCCCGCAGATGAACGCAGATAAGACCGGGGGCGTAATTGCTCTCTGATCTTATCTGCGTTCATCTGCGTTCATCTGCGGATAGGGGCTTGGTTCGATCAAAGAAAACGCGACGGTGAACGCTGGCTCAACATCTAACTGGATATGGACCAACCTCGGGTGGTCATCGTCGGCGCGGGATTCGGAGGGCTGACGGCGGCGCGAGCATTATCCGCCGCGCCCTTACGCATCACCGTGGTTGACGCCTGCAACCATCACTTGTTTCAGCCGTTGCTCTATCAAGTAGCCACCGGCGCGCTCTCGCCCGCCGAGATCGCCCGGCCGATTCGCGCGATCCTGGGCCGCCAGAATAACTGCGAAGTAGCACTGCGCAAGGTCGTCGCGATTGACACGCGGGCCAGCACAGTCGAATTCCACGACGGCCACTTGGAATACGACTACTTGATTGTCGCAGCCGGTGCGCGCCACTCCTATTTCGGCCACGACGATTGGGAACAACTCGCGCCAGGGTTGAAGAACCTCCAGGACGCCCTGGAAATCCGCCGGCGAATTCTGGTGGCGCTCGAAAGAGCGGATCGCGAACCAGACCCGCAAGTGAAACGCGCCGCACTGACCTTCGTCATCGTCGGCGGCGGCCCCACCGGCGTGGAACTGGCCGGCGCCATCGGCGAGATTGCGCGGCATCTGGTTGCGCCCGGATTCCGTAACATCAATCCGCAGGAAATCCGCGTGCTGCTGGTGGAGTACGCGCCGCGCATCTTGCTGGCGTTCCCCGAGGATTTGGCGCGCGCCGCGGTGGAGTCCTTAGGAAAGCTTGGCGTGGAAGTACTTACCGGTTCCGCAGTCACGGCCATCGAGCCGGACCGCGTGATGCTGGGCGATCGTGCGATTCAGGTGGCAACGGTGCTATGGGCCGCTGGTGTGGAGGCGTCACCGCTGTCGAAATCGCTTGGCGTTCCGTTGGATCGCGCCGGCCGCGTGATCGTCAACAACGATCTCACGATTCCGGATCACCCGAACGTCTTCGTGATCGGCGATCTGGCGTGCTTCACGTATAAGACCGGACAGCCTTTGCCGGGAGTTGCGCCGGTGGCGATGCAACAGGGTCTGCATGCAGCGCGCAATGTTGCGCGGGCCGTCCAGGGCAAACCGCTCCAGGCGTTTCACTATCGCGACAAGGGCAACCTGGCGACGATCGGCCGGGCCGCGGCGGTTGCCGATTTTGGACGAATCAAACTTAGCGGCCTGGTTGCCTGGCTGGCCTGGATGACCATCCATATCTTTTTCCTGATCGGTTTCCGCAATCGTTTTGTGGCCATGTTCAACTGGGCCTGGACCTACATTACTTACGATCGCGCGGCGATGTTGATCGTAGGCAAGGAGGAATAAGCGGGGGCGAGCACGGTCTTCGCGCTCCTTGCCACCGAGTTCTTGAAAGCGGTGAGCCACCTCCGGCTCCGCCTCCGTGGTATGCTCGCGCTATGAGACCAACACGGAGGCAGTTCTTGGCGAGCGGCGCGGCGGCCGCCGCGGTATCTTCCTTGCGAGGCGCTTCATCACGAGTCCAGGGTGCGAACGACCGCATCCGCATCGGGGTGATCGGAGCGGGCGGGCAGGGCCGCTACGACATGAGCGTCTTCCAGCGCAACAAGGAAGTGGAGATCGCGGCGGTTTGCGACGTGCACCAGGAACACCTGAAACAGACTGTCAACCGCGCTGTCGCCAATCAGCCCCCAGGTCAGGAAAAGACCCAGCCGGAAACTTTCAGCGACTATCGCCGCCTGCTGGAGCGCAAAGACATCGACGCCGTCATCATCGGCACGCCCGACCATTGGCACGCGCTCACCTGCATTCACTCCTGCCAGGCGGGCAAGGACGTTTACGTGGAGAAGCCGCTCTCCCTGACCATCGCCGAAGGCCGGCGCATGGTGGAGGTGGCGCGCGCCACCAACCGCGTGGTGCAGGTGGGAACGCAGCAGCGCTCCGGCCATCATTTTCAGCGTGCCGTGGAATTGATCCGCAACGGAAAACTGGGCGCAGTGAGTTTCGCGCGCTGCTGGACTTACGAGAACAATTTTCCGGACGGTATCGGCAATCCGCCGGACGGCGATCCGCCGCCGGAACTCGATTGGGATATGTGGCTTGGTCCCGCGCCGAAGGTGGCGTGGAATCCCAATCGAACCAAGACAACCTTCCGCTGGTTCTGGGATTATTCGGGCGGCAAGATTACCGATTGGGGCACGCATCTGATTGACATCGTCCACTGGGCCCTGATTCCCGACGACGCCATCGCCGCTCCCACCGCCGTTTCCGCGCACGGCGCCAAGTTGCAGTTGCGCGACAATCGCGAGACTCCCGATACCCTGGAAGTGCTGTTCGAGTATCCGGGATTCTTTCTCACCTACTCGGCGCGCGAGTTGAACGCGCGGCCCATCGAGAACAAGCAATACGGCATCGAGTTCTTCGGTACTGCCGGCACCATGTTTCTGGATCGCGACGGCTTCGAGGTTTTTCCGGAGACCGCCAGCGTCCAGCAAGGCGAGTTCACCTGGCGCACCGCGTACATGAATGTTCACGGCGGGCCGCAGGGCGATCACAACGTGAATCACGTGCGCAATTTCCTGGAGTGCATGAAGTCGCGCCAGAAGCCGATTTCCGACGTCGAGATCGGGCATCGCTCCACCAGCGCGTCGCACTTGGGCAACGTGGCGTTGCGCTCGCGACAGCGGATTTCCTGGGACGGCGCTACCGAAACGCTGCGTGGCGCAAGCGCCGAGGCCAAAGCGCTGCTCAACCGGCCGTATCGCAAGCCGTGGGTGTTGCCGGGATGACCACCAATCAAAAACCAAAAATCAAAAGTCAACAATCAAAAATGGAAGAACGGCGGGGCTGTACCTTGTGAGGCCCGTTTCCCCGTCGCGATGGCACGAGGCCCAGGCACACGAACTCGAGTTCTGGCGAAGCTGGCGCGCGCTGGCGCCGTATCGCGGCGTAAAGCTCGATGAGTATTGGCAAGGCGAAATCGCCAAGTTTGGATTGGACGCGGCATTCTTCGCGGACCGCCGCGTACTCGACGTGGGATGCGGTCCCGTGGGATTGATCCACTTCCTGCCGCAGGCCGCCGCGCGCGTTCGTCTCGATCCGCTGCTGCATGTTTACGGCGAAAAGCTGCCGTTGCCTTCGCCAGGGTTTTCCATTACCGCGGCCGGTGAGCAACTTCCTTTGGCGGATCGCACCATGGACGTGGCGATTTGCTTCAACGCGCTCGATCATATGCGCGATCCCGCTACGGCGCTGGCGGAGATGGCGCGCGTGCTGCGTCCCGGCGGCGCCCTGCTGCTGATGATCCACACGTTCCCCGCCTGGACCATGCCGCTGCTGGCCATCGACCGTTTGCATCCGCACCATTGGACGCACGCCGGTTTCCTGGATCGCGTTGCCCAACGATTCCGCGTGACGCGTACGCATCGTGAGCGGCGGGTCTTTCCTTTGGCGTTCAGAGAGCGCCTCAAGCCCAGCGGATGGAAGTACACGGTGGCCGGATGGGTGCTCTCGACGACCTATGTGGTCGCGGAGAATGCCGGCGGAACAGTTTAGCAACCGGCGAGCGCGTCAATTTGGAGTGCGGCGAACTGATCCACAGAAAAACCAATCCACAGATTACGCAGATTACACAGATTAAAACCTGTCTTGTTCTTAATCTGCGTAATCTGTGTAATCTGTGGATTGATGATCTGTGGATTGATGAATCTGTGGACGATCACTCGTCTCGCAGCGCGGTCATGAGATCGATCCTCGCCGCGCGACGCGCCGGAAGATAGGCCGCCAGCGCCGCGATGCACGCCAGCACCGCGGCCGCCGATCCAAGTGTTCGTGGGTCGTCGGGGCCCACGCCGTACAGAAACGCGCCGACCAGTTGCGTGGCCGCCAGCGTTCCCGCAATTCCCAAACCCAATCCGACGCCGGCCAGCCATCCGGCTTCGCCCAACACCATGCGCAACACGCGGGCCTGCGCCGCGCCTAACGCCATGCGGATGCCGATCTCGTTGCGCCGCCGCGCCACGTTGTAGGAAAGCACACCGTACAATCCGATCGCCGCTAATAACAGAGCGAGTCCGCCGAAGAAACCGGAGAGTACCGCCAGCAAGCGTTCACGGGTCAGCGATTCGCTCACCTGCGTGGAAAACGGAATGAATTCCACCGTGACTCCGCGATTGACCGACGCCAGGGCTTCCTTTGCGGCCGGGACCAGAGCCAGCGGCTGGCCCTCGCCGCGCAGTTCAAAATTTGGAAACAGGTTCACGCCGGGAGCTCTCTTGAGAGAAAGGAATATAACCGGCGGCAGGAGCTTCATTTCGGAGATCCTCGTACTTGGCGTCGCGCACTACTCCCACAATCACGCGAGGATGACTGAAACTCTTGCCCTCATCCACACGGAAGACTTGGCCCAAGGGACTCGCCTTGCCAAAAAACCGGCGGGCCATAGATTCGTTGACGATCGCAACTTGTTCCGAGTTTTCTGTGTCGGTTGCCTGAAAGTCCCGGCCGGAGACGAGCTGGATTCCCAATGTTTCCAGATAACCCTCGCTCACCGCGTTGAAGTCAACCAGGGAATCGTCACCGGGACGCGGCAGCTGGTTTTCGATCTTGACGACTTCGTTCCACAGGGAGTGGCCCACGGGAGTTAGTTCCGAGGCACTGGCGGAACGGACGCCGGGGATGCCGCGCAGACGAGTGAGAATCTCCCGCCACACCGCGCTTTGGCGCTCCTTGGGAAAGCCGCCGCGCCGCAAGTCGGCGTTCACCAGCAGGACACCTTGCGACCGGAATCCGGGATCGAGTTTGATGAGATTGCGAAAGGTCGTCAGCATCAATGCAGCGCCGGCCACCAGCACCATCGAGATGGCCACCTGTGCGATCACCAGCATGTTGCCGAGACGCATTCGAGAACCGCCTGCCGCGATGCCGCGTCCCTGCGCCTTCATCGCCTCGATCGGCGCCGCGCGCGCGGATCGCCACGCCGGCAGCAGGCCGAACAGCACGCCCGTCGCCGTGCCAACGCCCGCCGTGAACAGCAATAGCCGCGTGTGCAATGCCAGGTCCAGCCAAACCGGCTCGCTGGAAGTGGAAATCATCGCCGTCAGAAGCCGGCTGCCCCATTGGGCGAAGACCAGCCCCAGCGCCGCGCCAACCAGCGACAGCAGCAAACTCTCCGTCAGTATTTGGCGGATCAGCCGGGCGCGGCCCGCGCCGAGGGCCATTCGCACGGCCATTTCCCGCTGCCGGCCGGTGACTCGTGCCAACATCAGATTCGCTACGTTGGCGCAGGCAATCAGGAGTACCAAACAGACCATCGCCATCAGGACCCAAAGCGCCTGAAATGTCTTATTGTTCATTCCAGAGAGGGTTTGGGGAGCGGGCTTGGCCGTCAAGACGCGCTGGGCGTAATCCTTTTGCTGATCGGCGCTCCAGTTGGGCGGAACGGTGGCGGCAAAAACGTCCGGGGACAGCGTGGCCAGGCGAGTCTTCAGTTGCGCGGCGATCAGCCCGGGCTTCGGCCGCCCGACGATTTGCAACCACCACGCAGAGCGGCGATCCAACACGCTTCCCGTCCCACGGATGATCGCTTCCGAACAGAGTGGCGCGAAGGCTTCCATGGCGCGGCCTACCTCCAGACCTGTGAAGTCAGGTTGGGCAACGCCAACGATCTCGAACGAGTGACTCTCGAAGGATATCCGCTTGCCGAGTACCGCCGGATCGCCGCCGTACTGCCTCAGCCAGAAGGCGTGGCTCAGCACCGTAACGCCCGGACAGCCGCGGCGGTCGTCCTCCGGCGTGATCACGCGGCCTAAGGCCGCGCTGACGCCCAACGTGGAGAAATATCCGCCGCTGACCCAAACGCCGTTAATGTAATGCGACTCGCCACCGGTGGCGAGATCGAATCGAGTGCCGCCCCAGGCCAACGCGCCGGAAAAGACGTCCTGGTGGTCGCGGATCTGTTCCCAAAGAGGATTGGTGAAATAGGCGCTCGCTGTGCCGGTCATCACTTGCTGCAGCGCTTCCGGATGACTCACCGGCAGATCGCGCAACATGGCGGCATCGATCAAACTGAAAATGGCGGTATTCGCGCCGATGCCGAGCGCCAGCGAGAGAATCGCCACCACGGTGAATCCCGGCGCATTGGCGAATCCGCGCAATGCGTAGCGCAAGTCCGCACCCAGCGACTCCACCCATCCGGCGAGGTCCGCCATCCAGGTGTCTTCCTTGTGCAGCGCGTATGCGCCGAACTGGCGGCGGGCTTGGCGGCGCGCCTCACGCGGCGCCACGCCGGACGCCATCAGATCGTCGGTACGCTCGGAAAGATGGAAGTCCAGTTCCTTGGTAACGTCGCGCGATAGCCGCTCGCGGCGGAACAGGTTCACGAAACGTTGATACCAGGCCATTCCGCTCCTCCTTGTTCTACTCATCCCGTAATGCCGTCATCGGATCGACTCTCGCCGCGCGACGCGCCGGCAGATACGCGGCTATGCCGGCGACGCCCGCCAGTACCGCGACGGCGGCGGCCAATGTCGGTGGATCATCCGGCTGCAATCCAAACAGAAACGACTTCACCACCTGCGTGGCCGCCAGCGTTCCGGCGATGCCTAATCCCAAGCCGACAAACGCCAGCCAACTTGCCTCACCCAGCACCATGCGCAGCACGCGCGCCTGCGCCGCTCCCAAGGCCATGCGGATACCGATCTCGTTGCGCCGCCGCGCCACGTTGTAGGAAAGCACGCCGTACAGGCCAATGGCGGCCAGCAGCAGCGCCAATCCACCGAAGAAACTCGACAGCGTGGCCAGCATTCGTTCCTGAGTCAAGGATTCCGCCAACTGCTGCGTAAATGGAATCATTTCCACCGTCACATTGGGATTGGCCGCGGAGACCGCTTCCTCGACGCTGGGAACGATGGTGACCAGAGATCCCGCCACGCGCACTTCGAAGTTCACCGGCCGGCGCCCCGGAAGTTCGTGCTGTACCAGCGGCACGTAAGTAGTGGGAGGCGCGCTGCTACGCAAATTCCTGTACTTGGCGTCGCGGACAACACCGACAATTTCACAAGGCGGATCCCAATCCCGTCCAGCGTTCATCTGAAAGCTGTGGCCGAGCGGGCTGGCGTTGCCGAAAAACTTCTTGGCCATCGTTTCGTTCACGATGGCCACGTGCGGCGCGCCGGCCGTATCGTGGTTCGTGAACTCACGCCCGGCCAGCAATGAAGTTTCCATCGTTTCGAAGTAGCCGTCGCTGACGCCATTGAAGAAAGTCATGGCGGCATCCTTGCGACGCTCGCCTTGGCCTTCCACTTTGATGGTGCCGTTCCACCCTCCCCCGCTGACCGGAGTCAAAGTGGAGAAACTGGCGGAGCGCACTCCGGGAATCGCGCGCAAGCGTGTGAGAATGTCGCGCTGCAATCCGTCTCGCTGATCGGGCCGGAGATCGAGGCGGCTCAGGTTGGCGCGCACCAGCAGCACGCCGTCGGCGCGGAATCCGGGATCGAGCGTGGTGAGATTGCGGAACGTCGCCAGCATCAATGCGGCGCCCGCCACCAGCACCATCGAGAGCGCGACTTGCACCACCACCAGCGACTTGCTCAACAGCATGCGCGAATGACCATCGGCCGTTCCCCGGCCTTGCGCCTTCATCGCCGCATTCGGCGAAACGCGCGACGATTGCAGCGCCGGCGCGAGGCCGAACAACACGCCGGTGAAGGTTCCCGCTGCCATCGTGAATAGTAAGATACGGGTGTCGGGCGCGAGATCGACCACGAAGGCGTTCCGGCTGGTGGAGATCAAAGCGCTGAGCAGCCGGTCGCCCCATTGCGCGAACAGCAATCCCAAGCTCGCGCCGAGAAAGGAAAGCAGCAAGCTCTCCGTCAGCGCCTGACGGATCAGGCGTCCGCGGCCCGCACCGAGCGCCGTGCGAACGGCCATCTCCCGCTGTCGTGAGGTGGCGCGCGCCAGCAACAGGTTGGCCACGTTCGCACAGGCAATCAGCAACACCAAACCGACGGCGGCCATCATCATCCACAGCGCGTCGCCGTACTGCTGGCGGGCTTCGGAGAGCCCGCTGGCCGCGTTCTTCGTGATGAACTTGGTTTCCCGATATTTCTTCAAGCCTTCCGCGGGCCAGCCGTTTGGAAGGGTGGCTTCGAAGATCGGCGGAGAGAGCGTCTGCAGCCGCGCCTGCACCTGTGGTGCGCTCATTCCGCTTTTGGCGCGTCCCATCACCGACAGCCACCAGTTGGAACGCTGATCGAGCGCGCTTTGCGCTCCGTTGATTACGGCTTCACTACAAATCGGAATGAAGGTATCCACCGATTGGCCGACGTCCAATCCCGTGAATCCCGCGCGGCTGACGCCGATAATTTCGAAGGGGTGACCTTCGAGCGAAATATTTTTTCCGACCGCCGTGGGCAACGCGCCGTACTCTTTTTGCCAGAACGCATGGCTCAACACCGCCACGGACGCGCAACCGCGGCGGTCGTCCGCCGGTGTCAACATGCGGCCTACGGCCGGCCCGACTCCCAGCGTGGCGAAGTAGCCGCCGCTGACATAACTGTTGGCGACAAAACGCGCTTCTCCGCTCGTGCTCGTGCTCAACCGCCCGGTACTCCAACTCGTGACTCTCGAAAAGACATCCTGACGATCGCGCAACTGCTCCCAGATCGGGTTGGTGAAGCTGGGACCGTTGCCGTCCATCTGCACTTGCAGCAACTCTTCGGGATGCTGCACCGGCAGCGAGCGCAGGATCACGGCGTCAATCAAGGTGAAGATGGCGGTGTTCGCGCCGATGCCGAGCGCTAGCGAGAGAATCGCCACTGCGGCGAAGCCCGGGCTCTTGGCCAGCCCGCGCACGGCGTAGCGCAAATCGGCGAGCAGCGTATCGAGCCAGGCGGCGAGATCGGCGGTCCAGGTGTCTTCTTTGTGCAGCGCGTACGCGCCGAACTTGCGACGCGCTTGCTTCTCGGCCTCGCGCGGCGGCAGGCCCGCACCGATGAGTTGTTCTTTTCGTTCCGCCAAGTGAAAATCCAACTCTTTGACGACTTCGCGCGACAACCGCTCACGGCGGAACAGGTTCACGATGCGCTGATGCCAAGCCATGGTTTTCTCCTCACAATCTCATTCGTACCTCAGCGCGGCCATTGGATCCACGCGCGCCGCGCGGTGCGCCGGCAAATAACATGCTGCCAGGGCCGCCGCGCCCACCAGTGCCGCGACTATCGCAAACGTCGCGCCATCAGTCGGTTTGATCTCAAACAGCAGGCTGGTTAGGTATTTCGATAACGCCATCGCGCCACCGACTCCCAGAATTACGCCGACTGCCGTGAGCGCCAATGCGCGCCGCAAAAACAGCGTCACAATGTTGCCGGGCGACGCGCCCAGCGCGACGCGCACGCCGATCTCCGGCGCGCGCTGCGATACCGAGTAGGCCATCACGCCATAAACTCCCACCAACGCCAGGGCCAACGCCACTCCCGCGAACGCCAGCAAAAGGCTGGCCATGAAGCGGCGGTCGGCGACGTGCTGCGAAACGGCCTCGCTGAAAGTGATCGGCTGATAGACGGGTTGTTCCCGATCGAGGCCCCACACTTCCGATTGGACCGCGCTGAACAACGTCCAAGGATCGCCTGCGGTTCGCACGCCGAAGTCGGCCAGGCGCACGGGATAGCTTCCCACCTGCGCCGCGGGAATAAACATATGGGGCCGCAGTTCCTTGTCCGGTCCGCCCAGGCGGGCATCGCGAACCACTCCAACGACTGTCAGCCAAGGAGCCTTGGAACCACGCCGCAGGCGACGCCCTAGAGAATCGCGGCCGGGCCAGAGTTGTTTGGCCATTTTCTCGTTGATCACGATCACCGGCAGCGCGCCGTCGCGATCGGCCGGTGTAAGCAGGCGTCCGGATAATAACGGAATGCCCAGTGCCCGGAAGAAGCCCGGAGTAACGGCCTTGGAGGACACGGACGGCATTTTCGCGCCAGCCGCCACGGGCTGATCTTCCGTCTCGATGCCGGTCTCCCAGCCGCCGCCCATCGGAACCTGGCTGGTCGAGAACACTTCCTGGACCCCGGGAAGCCGCGCGACGCGTTCTTCCAGTGTTTCGAAAAAGCGGATGCGGCTGGCCGCGTCCGGATAGCGCACCCGGGGCAACGGTACAACCATCGTCAAGATGCGATCGGTTTGAAAGGCGAGATCCACGCCGGTGAGCCGCATGAAACTTTGCAGCAGCAGGCCCGCGCCCACCGTGAGAATCAGTGCGATCGCCACTTCCGCCACCAGCAGCGTGTTGCGCCAGCGCATCAGGCCGAAACTGGCCGTTCCCCGCCCTCCTTTCAACGCGTCGCCGGCAGCGACGTTCGAAGATTGCCACGCGGGCAGCAATCCGAACAGGATCGTGGCGGCGCAACCGACAGCCATGGTGAATGCCAGTACGCGCCAGTCGAGCGTGGCGCTGTCGATCCGGGGAATTCCGGGCGGCGCCAGTTTCACCAACACGCGGCGAGTCCACGCGCCGAGGAGCAATCCGACGGCGCATCCCATCACCGCCAGCATCGCGCTTTGCACCAGCAGTTCTCCGCAAATGCGCGAACGGCGGGCGCCTAACGCCATACGCACGGCGATCTCGCGGCGCTGCGATCCTCCGCGCACCAGCAGCAGATTGGCGACGTTCACGCAAGTCACCAGCAGGATCAGCCCCACCGCGCCTAGCAACACTTGCAAGGCCGGCCGTATGCTGCGGACGAGATCGTCGCCCAACAGCGACATTCCGATTCGCACGTGGCCGTTGGAATCTGGAAATGTCTTGGCCAAACGCTCGGAGATCGCGTCCATGCCGGACTTCACTTGGGCCAGCGTCACGCCGCGGCGCATTCGCGCGATCACATTCACTTCGTGGTCGCCGCGGCCCAGGTCGGAAAGCAGGTCGGGCGTGAAACCAAATGGAACAAAGGCCTCGATCTTCTGCGGAAAGCCGAACTGGTACGGCACCGCGAAACCCTCCGCCATCACGCCGACGACTTGGTGCGGTACGTCATCCAGCATGATCTTGCGGCCCAGAATGGCGGGATCCAGCCCGTAGCGGCGGGCCACAAATCGTGGCTAATGATGACCACGTGGTTGCGCTCCGGCTGGTCTTCTTCGCGCAAGAAGGCTCGGCCGAGCGCCGGCTGCACGCCCAGCACATCGAAAAAGTTGTAGTTGACGTTGTTGGTGACGAGGCGCTCCGGCGAACCATCGCCGCCCCAGTTGACTCCGCCGAAAGACCACGCCGCGAGGCCCTCCAGCAGAGCTTGTTGACGATAGTCCGCCAAGTTGGCTGGGGAAACCGAGCTATGGCTGTCAGCGGCATTTGCGGGATTGTGTTCCCACAGCGCGACGAGCCGTTGCGGCTCGGGATACGGCAGCGGCCGCAGCATCACGGCGTCCACCACGCTGAAGATGGCGCTGTTCATGCCGATGCCCAGCGCCAACGTGATCACCGCGACGGCGGTGAATCCAGGATTGTTGGCGAATCCACGGAGCGCGTAGCGCACGTTGACGAAGAGCGTCTCCGCCCAGGCAGCGAGATCGGCGGTCCAAGTGTCTTCTTTGTGCAGCGCGTAGGCGCCGAACTGGCGGCGCGCTTGTCGGGCCGCCTCCGCGGCGGGCAGGCCCGCGCCGATGAGTTGATCTTTTCTCTCGGCGATATGAAAGTCCAATTCCTTGGTGACTTCGCGCGAAAGCCTCTCGCGGCGGAACAGGTTCACGATGCGTTGATGCCAGGCCATGATGTTCTCCTAGTCGGAATACCGCAACACGCGGCGCACGCCGGCTTGCAGCCGAGCCCAGCTTTGCTCTTCGCGCTCCAGTTGGCGGCGGCCCTCGGCGGTGATGGAGTAGAAGCGCGCCTGGCGATTCTTCTCCGTGGTGCTCCACTCGGCGCGCACCCAGCCGTCCTGCTCCATGCGATGGAGGGCCGGGTACAACGAGCCTTCTTCCACGCGCAGCAGTTCCGAGGAAACCTGCTGGATATGGTTGGTAATGGCGTAGCCGTGCATCTTTCCACGTGACGCCAAGCTGCGCAGAACCAACAGCACCAGGGTGCCCTGCAAGATGTCGTTCTTCGATTTGTTCATGTTCACCTAGCTATCTAGACGTAACTAGCTAGGGGAAGGTTAGCACAAAAGCAAGGCCCGAGCCACGAGGCCCGAGGTCCGAGTCGAAGACGGCACCCAAATCCAGCCAAGCTTTCGACTCGGGCCTCGGGCCTCGCGGCTCGGGCCTTATTCTTCCCGCAGCGCCGTCATGGGATCCACGGTGGCGGCGCGGCGCGCCGGACCCAGCGAGGCGGCCACCACAACCACCGCCAGGATCAGCGGCGTGATCAGGAAGGTCGGGGCATCGGTGGCGGCGATGCCGTAAAGCATGGTGCGTACGAAGCGCGTCAGAGCCCAGGCGCCTGCGAGTCCAGCGAGAACCGCCACGGGGATCAGCGCCATACTTTCGCGAAACACCATTTGCATTACATCGGTGGGCCGCGCGCCCATGGCCATGCGGATGGCGATCTCGCGATTGCGGCGCGCCACCAGGTAAGACATCACACCGTAAACCCCGGCCGCCGCCAGCGCCAGGAGGGGCTTGCGCAAATCGCCGGAGATGCGCTCATGCAGCGGGACCGCCAGGATCGCCATGCCCCTGGTGAAACCGCGAGCGTCAAACTCAGGGGGATATTCGGCGTGAATCTGCTGCGTCAACCGGACCATTTCCGAATCCATTTGCGAGCGCGTGATCCCAGGCTTGAGCCGGGCCAGCACATTGACGACACGCAAGGGGCGCATCACGCTGCGCGGCCGTTGCGACGATTCGTCCCATGCCAGCGGCTGCCAGATGTCGGTGTTCTTGGGATAGTCGTAGCCCTGCGGCATCACTCCGATAATGGTGTGCGGCGCGCGGTCGAGAACCAGCTTGCGGCCCACCGCGTGAGGATCACCGGAAAGCCGAGTGCGCCAGAACGCGTAGCGCACCACCACGACCGCGGGCGCGTGCGATCCTTCTTCATTGCCCGCCAGCGTGCGGCCGAGCATCGGCGGCGTGCCCATGACGCGGAAGAACGACGGCGTGACCCCCAGATCGGAGTAAATGTCCGATGTCCACGCAGGTGCTCCCGCCGCAACATCCACTCCATCCTTCCCATATCTCTTATTCCTCCCATAAACAAAAGGTATGACCGTTACCCCATAAACATCCCTATACTGATAGTGATTCTCCATGTCTTGTCCTCCTTCGTTGCGCGCAGGTTGTTGCTCCTGTAGCTGATCCTCCGGGATTCGAACGAGCCTCCCGGAGGATCCCCTTTCGCTTGGCTCGATTCGCCATTTCATCGGAAATGCCCAATCACATCAGGCGTCTGCGACGCCGGAGGCGGGAGAGGAGTCCCTTATGAAAACCAGCAACAGTCTGTGGATCGACCGGCTCGCCAGCCACATCGCGCCCCACTTGGCCCAGGAAATCGACGCCTACGATCACGAGATCGCCCTAAAGAAGCAAGGTAAGCTGGACGACAAAATTTTCGCCGAAGCCCGCCTGCGCCGCGGCGCCTACGGACAGCGCTACGACAACGGCTTTCGTCACGACGGCATCGAACGCCGCAAGCTGCCCTACTCCTGCGAGCGCACCAAGGGTCCCGGCACGATGTGGGACGCGCCCGGCATGCAGCGCATCAAAATCCCCTTCGGCGGCTTGAACGCCGAACAACTGGAAACCATCGCCGAGTTGTCGGAAGAGTATTCGGTGGGAGTGGCGCACGTGACCACCCGTCAGGATTTCCAACTTCATTTCGTCCACATCGAAGACACGCCCACCATCATGCGGCGCCTGGCGGCGGTGGGCATTACCACGCGCGAGGCCTGCGGCAACACCGTGCGCAACGTCACCGGATGCCCGCTCGCCGGCGTATGCCGCGATCAAGCCTTCGACGTGACGCCTTACGCGAAAGCTCTGGCTTACTTCCTGCTGGGACATCCCGACACGCAGGATTTCGGCCGCAAATTCAAGATCGCGTTTTCCGGCTGCGATACCAACCCCTGCGCGCTGGTGCATATCCACGACTTCGGCTGCATCGCGCGGGTGCGCGATGTGGACGGCAAGCCGCGGCGTGGGTTTGAAGTGTACGTCGGCGGCGGGCTGGGCACCGTGCCGTATCAAGCCAAGTTGTACGATGAATTTGTTACCGAGGAAGAACTACTGCCGCTGGCGCAATCCATGGCCCGCGTCTTTGCGCGCCTCGGCGAGAAGAAGAATCGCAACACGGCGCGCATGAAGTTCCTGGTCGCCAAGCTGGGTATGGAGGAGTTCAAACGCCTGGTGGAAGCCGAGCGCGCCACTCTGGAACCCGATCCGCGCTGGACCAGCTATCTGGATTCCGTGGAACAAGGGAGCGACGCACCGCTGCGGCCGCCGCAACTTTTGCAGATCGCTGCCGTGGAGCCGGAAGACTTTCGGGCCTGGAAAGCGACCAACGTCTATCGCCAGCGGCAATTCGGTTACGCCACGGTGACGCTCACGCTGCCGCTCGGCGACATCACCGCCGCGCAATTGCGGGCCGTGGCTTCGCTCAGCCGGAAATACGCGCGGGAAACGCTGCGCGCCACCACGGAACAAAACATCGTTTTGCGATGGGTCAGCGAAAAAGACTTGCCGGCCTTGTTCGCGGAATTGAAAGTCGTAAATCTGGCCGCGGCCGGCGCGGGAACCATCCTGGAGCCGGTGGCCTGCCCCGGAACGGATACTTGCAAGCTGGGCATTTCGTCGTCGCGCGGACTCGCTGGTGAATTGCGCATGCGTCTGGCGGAAAGCGCCGTGGCGCGCCAGGAAGAAATCCGCGGATTGCGCATCAAGATCAGCGGATGTTTCAATTCCTGCGGACATCATCACATCGCCGACCTGGGATTTTACGGCGTCAGCCGCACTAAGGACGGTTACTCCGCGCCGCATTTCCAAGTGGTTCTCGGCGGGCAATGGACGGAAAACGCCGGGGCTTACGGCCTGGCCATTGGCGCGATTCCTTCCAAGCGCGTGCCGGAAGCGGTGGAACGCATCACCTCGCGCTTCTTGCGGGAACGCCAGAGCGCGGAAACTTTCCAGGCCTTTATCCGGCGAATCGGCAAAGCCGAATGCAAGGCCATGCTCGACGATCTCACCGTGCTGGCGCCTCCCGGGCAGGATCCGGCGGCCTACACCGACTGGCATGATGTCCGCAAATACAACGTCGGCGACCTGGGGATGGGCGAATGCGCCGGCGAAGTCATCAGCCATCTGGACCGCGAACTGGCAGCTAGCGAGCGCGAAGCCTTTGAGGCGCAACTGGCGGAGGAAGCCGGCGACGCGGCGCGTGCCGCCAAACTGGCCTATCAGGCGATGCTGCGCGGAGCGGCCGCCCTGCTGGAATGGCGTCACTCGCTGATTCTGAAGGATGCGGACGAAATTGTTACCGCGTTCCGGCGTGAATTTTACGACACGCAACTGTTCTTCGATCCCTTTGCCGGCGGCAAGTTCGCGCACTATTTTTTCGGCGCGCACACCCACGTCGGGGAGCAACATACGCTGGAGCAAGCCCACCGGCTGATCGAGGAAGCGCAGCTTTTCATCGAATGCTGCCACAGCTCGACGCAACGAATCGCCAGCACCGCGGCGGCGGTCTGAACTTATGCAACATTTGAGCGTGAAAATCTTCGAGCAATCCGGAGCCGAACTGAACGGCACCCAAGCCATTGCCGTGTTCCATCGCTGGATCCAGCGCGGCGGCATTCCGGAAATGCCCATTGACGTGGCCGACTACGCGCATATTCCCGCCGGACCGGGCGTGATTCTGGTGTGCCAGGAAGCGGCCTATTCGCTGGATAGCCACGATGGCCGCTTGGGGCTGCTTTATCAGCGCAAGACCGGCAACGATCTGGCGGCCCAAGACAGTCTGCGCGCGGCTTACGATTCGACGGTAGCGGCTTGCCGCCGTCTGGAGGGCGAGCCGGAATTCAAGAGTTACAAGTTCGACGAACGGGAGTTCGCCATCGTGTGGAACGACCGCGCACTCTATCCGAATACCGACAGAGTCATGGCAGCGCGTGCGGCCGCAGACGCTGGCGTTTCTGGACGGCCTGTTCGGTAAAGGCGGTTACAACTTGACTCGCAGCGGGCAAGATCGGCGGGAGCGCTTGGGCGCGGAAGTGCGGGCAGCATGAGCCACAGATGGACACAGATGAACACGGATAAGGCGGCACACATCTGCGTCCATCTGTGTTCATCTGTACTAGTGACCCTGAGTTTCTGGTTCTGGCGCGAAGATTTTTAACATGGATGGGCAGGATGGGCAGGATGAGACCATCTCGGGAGGGCTTTCGTCCATCCTGTGCATCCTGTCCATCGATGTTAAGAAAACGCCTGCTTTTGGTTGCGGCCCTGGCCGCGCTATGCTTATCTGTGGCTAATTCTTTTCTGAAAGGATTCGAGGTTCGGTCATGAAATCATCGGGAAAAGTCTTTTTGGTCGGAGCGGGGCCGGAGATCCGGGATTACTGACGCTACGCGCCAAGGAACTGCTGTCCTGCTGCGACACCGTGGTTTACGACGCGCTGGTTAATCCCGACTTGCTGCACTTCGCGCCGCTCCAGGCCGAGCGCATCTTTGTCGGCAAGCGCTGCGGAAAAATCTCCTGGAAGCAGGATGAGATCCACGCTTTGCTGGCGGAACGCGCCTGGCGAGGCGAGAGCGTGGTGCGCCTGAAAGGCGGCGATCCCTTCCTGTTCGGCCGCGGCGGCGAGGAAGCCGTATTTCTCACCGCGCGCAGAATCGCCTGGGAAGTGGTGCCGGGCGTTTCTTCGGCGCTGGCAGCGCCAGCCGCGGCGGGGATCCCGGTGACGCATCGCGGACTGTCGTCGTCGGTGGCGGTGGTTACCGCGCACGAACACGGCGAGAGCGCCGGCGCGGTCAATTGGAATGCGCTGGCCACCGCCGTGGATACCCTGGTGGTAATGATGGGCGCTACGCGCCTGTCGGCGATTTGCGAGCGAATCATTGCTGCCAGGAGGGCCGGCGGACTCGCGCCGGAAACTCCCGCCGCAGTGGTCGAATGGGGGACGTATACTCATCAGCGCGTGGTTCACGCGCCGCTTTCGCAGATTGCCGCGCGGGCCCAGGAGCAAGGCTTCGGCCCGCCGGCGATTCTGGTGGTCGGCGAGGTAGCGGCGTTAGGAGAACAGCTTTATGACCAGCTCCCCGGCAGAATCGCTGAAGCAATCCCGGCCCTTGCCGATCCATTATCCGGTATTCCTCAATCTCTCTGGCTCGACGGTGGTGGTGATTAGCGACGGCTCGTCGCTCGGCCAGGGGGCGGAAGGCCGCATTCCCCACTTAGAAGCGGCCGGCGCGGTGATTCGCCGCGTCGCCGCAAATGAGTTTCTCCCAGAAAACCTGGATGGTGCGAGCCTGATTGTCTGCGGCACGTCAGACGAAGGACTCAACGCGCGCGTGGCGGAAGCCGCGGGCCAGCGGCGCATCTTCTGCAACGTACTGGATCGCCCCGCGCTGTGCTCCTGGATCGCGCCGGCGATGGTGCGACGCGGCTCGCTGCAAATCGCGGTGTCCACGGGAGGGCAGAGTCCCGCGCTGGCGGTGCGCATCAGGGATGCGGTGGATCGCGCCATCGGCCCGGAGTATTCCACGCTGCTCGAAATGCTTTCGGCGTTGCGCGATCGCGTACGGGAACACGCCACCACACCAGAGGCGCGCGCCAAAGTATTTCAAGCGATGGTACGGGGTCCGGCGCTGGACTTGGTATGCGAGGGGCGAACCGCCGAAGCGAAGCGCGTGTTGGAAGAGGCTCTTGATGCCAGCCACGAGTGACGCCGCTCTGCGAAGTGCTTGCCTATAGGGAGTGCGGTGGCTTGCCACGCCGCCTCGGATGGCCGAAGCTTGCTTCGGCCCTGGAGTTTCTACATTTCCAATGCGTTCGATGGCTTCGCAAGCGGCGCATTTCTCCCGTTATGTTATGCGCCCAAACTGACGTGTTTCGGTAGCCCCAAAGGGGCGACCTATCTCAGCCCAGGCCAACGGCCCAATGCCATTCAGTTTTTCTCCACGTACTCGTAATTCATTGATTGTGTTGGCTGACGCGTGCCTCTTTGTAGCGCCGGCCTCTGGCCGGTTCTTTTTCCTGCCCTGCAAGAACCGGCCTGGAGGCCGGCGCTACAGGAGGCGACAGGAGGCCGGGTAGTAGGTCAATTTTGGACATGACGCTTCGACTGCGGCTCTGCCGCTTCTTCGTGCGGAAAGGCTCCGCCTTTCCGAAAAGTCCGTTAGTACTTCGCACGGCTGCGCCGTGCGGGCAAGGCGCAGCCTTGCCAAGTGAGGGCGGGTCCGGAAAGGCACAGCCTTTCCGCACGAAGGAGCGGCGGAGCCGCGCGCTTTCAAACTGACCCACTACCGGAGGCCGGTGCTACCCAAGACAGAGGTCCTGTAGCACGTTTGCTTTGGGGCTACCCCGAAAACTAAATGGCATTGGGCCAACGGCCTGGGTTGAGCGCCATAGAAAGAGAAGCCCTGAAAGGGCGACCTAAGACGGTTGTCTCGCGAGATCTGAGGTCGTCGATCTGTGTCAGAGATTAGGACGCCCCTTCAGGGCTTGATACTTCCTCGGTTTTTCCCAGGCCGTTGCCTGGGCTGACATATCAGGCCTTCAGCCTTCCCGGAAATGTAGAAACTCCAGGGCCGAAGCTTGCTTCGACCGGCGCGGCCAGCGCCCGCGCGCCCCACGTGAATTGGCCAGCCAAGTTTGCCGCGGCCCGAGGCAAGCCTCGGGCATCCGGGAATCAGGGTTTGTGGCGCGCAGATCGGATCAAGCACAGATCGGCTTGCTGCAACTCTCCGCCGCCGCTTCCACCGGCAATCCACTGGCCGTCCACGCGTCCATGCCGCCGACCACGTTGTAGACTTCGCGGTATCCGTGGGCTTGCAACAGTCCGCAGGCCGCGCTGGAGCGATAGCCGCCCTTGCAGTGGACCGCCACCGGCTTGCCGCGATCCACGCCGGGAAGCTCGCCGTTTTCCAGCGCCTTTGACAGAGTGTCCAGGGGCTGATGGATCGCGCCCGGCAAATGCGAGGCGCGCCATTCACCGATGCGCCGCACGTCCAGCACTTGCCATTCGCCCCGATGTTCCTGAAGCTGGTGCACGGAGACTTGCGGCGTTGTTTCCAGCGCCAGCCCGGCGGCTTCCCAGGCTTCCACGCCGCCGCGTAGATAGCCGGCCACGTTTTCGATGCCCACACGCGCCAGCCGCAACGTGGATTCCGGCACCCTCTCGTCGTCTTCGGCGACAATGACCAGTTGCTTGTGCAGTCCGATTACGATGGCCGCCCACGTGGCATACTGTCCGCCCAGTCCAATGTTGATGGACCCCGGCAGATGGCCCGCGCCGAACAGCGACGCCGGCCGCGTGTCCAGTGCCAGGGCGCCCGCTTGCAGCTTGGCGCGCGCCGCTTGCGGGTCGAGTCCCGTCGCCGCCGCCGTCGCGGCCAGCAGCGCCGGGCCGTCGCGGTTGATGGCCGCGTCTTCCGCGAAATACTCGGGACGCTCCGGCATCTCCGCGGTCAGCATGTTAACGAACGCCTCGCGCGACATCTCTTGCAAGGCGTAGTTGAACTGCTTCTGCTGGCCGATGGTGGACCAGCGCTCGGGACTCAAATTCTTCCCGCACAGCGATCCCGCGCCATGCGCGGGATACACTTCCACATCGTCCGGGAGGGTCATGAGTTTGTGGCGCAGGCTGTCGTACAGCAGGCCGGCCAGCTCGCGCGGCGTGTGCGTGGGCGACAGGTCCGGGCGTCCCACGTCGCCGATAAACAGCGTGTCGCCGGTCAGCACTTTGGTTGGGCGATTGGCCACGTCGGTGTCGGTGAGCAGGATACAAATGCTTTCCGGCGTGTGGCCGGGTGTTTCGAGAAAGCGGAAGCGCAGTTTGCCGACGGTGACTTGTCGCCGTCGCGCACCGCTACGTGATCGAACTTGGCGCCGGCCAAGGCGCCCAGGTAGATTTTCGCGCCCGTCTTGGAAGCCAATTCGCGATGACCGGAGATGAAGTCGGCGTGCAGGTGGGTCTCGATGACGTGCTTGATCCGGAGGCCTTGGGCTTTCGCTTCGTCCAAGTAGAGGCCCACGTCACGCTGTGGGTCAACGACCACGGCTTGGCCTTCGGAGCCGATCAGGTAAGAGGCTTGCGCCAGACAAGTCAGGTAGAATTGCTGGAAGTACATGGGATCATGTTAACACGGGGCAGAACAGGCCCGAGGCCCAGAACAGCCCCGAGGTCCGAGGCCCGAGGCCCGAGTCAAAACCCCTCCGCTCCGACTCGGGCCTCGGACCTCGGACCTTGGACCTTGGTCTACAGCAACTCCTCAATCCCTGGGATTTGCTTGTAGTCGATGGCTTCGCCCTTGGCCAGTTCGCCGGCCAGCCCGTCCACCGCGCCGACGGCGCCGCGGATCGTTTCCAGGCGCACCGCCATCACTTGCGTGATCGCTTGGGCGGCTTTGTCCTGCTCCGCCGGAGACGCGCTCTGTGCCACCAGGTAGCTGGGGACCATTCGCCCGTAAGCGTTCCGGGACATGGCGGTACGGTCATCGTCCGCGTCGTCCAGTTGGTCGGCCAAGGCTTGTAGCAGCGTGCGCAGGTCGGACAGACTCTTGTTGCCGCTCTCTTTGCTCATGAAGTGGATCCCCTTGCCGCTGCCCCTTCGCGTCCGGATCGCGGCGCCCGGCGGAAACTATAGCCCGGCCGCCGCCACGACGGCAATGGTCCTGGACCTTGCCCAGTTGGGGCAGGCATTTCCCGCTCTACGTAACTTTACACTGGGTATCGGCCATTTCCACCTTTTCTGGGTTATAAAGGTAGCGTAGCTTTCCGAGGAGGCGATCCCCCAAGCTTAACCGGCAGACCCGCGAAAAGGAGGGTGAACGCAAGTAGGATTGCGCAAACAAGGAGAAACCATGAAACTGAACCGAATTGTAATGGCAGTAGTGATCTGTTCGTTGATGACGGTGGCCGCGTATGCCGCCGATTTGAACGGCGCGTTCGTCGCCAAGGTCGAAGGCAAGAACGGCACCATGGAAATCACCTACACCTTCAAGGTGGACGGCGCTAAACTCACCGGCAAGGTGACCAACCCCCGCGGCGACGCCGAGATCAAAGACGGCAAAGTGGACGGCAACAACTTTGAATTCAGTGTCGAACGTCCGGGTCGCGGCGACAACCCCGCGACAACCGTGAAGTACACCGGCAAGATCGACGGTGACACGCTGACCATACAAGCCCCGGGCCGTGGCGGTCAGAGCATGGAACAGAAAGCCGAGCGCAAGAAGTAAGTTTTTCGGCGACAGCATTGTGGGAGATGTGTGGAACGGCCAGGGCCGGTCCGATGTATGATGGGCCCTAGCCGTTCCTTTTTTTATGGATATCATTCCCAGCCCGGAAGACGTAATCGGGATCCTGCGCCGCAGCGGGGGGCTCTTCGCGAAGGCCATTTCGAACTGGCCACTGGCCGCCACACCAACCGCTATCTGCAAATGCCGCTGGCCATGCGCCACTACGACGACGCCAAGGTGCTCAGCGTGGCTCTCAGCCGCCGCCTGCGCGGCGACTTGGAAATCGCCAAGCATCTACCCAAGGTCAGCATTGTCTGTCCGGCCACGGGAGGTTTGCCGGTGGCCTATGGAGTCGGCGAGGCGCTGCGGGTCCAGCAGATTTATTGGGCGGAGCGGCAAGCCGATGGCGCCATGCAGTTCCGCCAGTTCATTGACGTTCACCGCGATGAAAAGATCATCCTGGTGGACGACATTCTGCGCTCCGGCAAGATGCTCCGCGACATGCTGCGGCTATTCAAAGAGGTTGGCGCCAGGGTCTTGGCTCTGGGCGTGATCACCAGGCAGCCCAACGCCGAATTGATCGACTTCAGTCCGCTGCCAATCTATTCTCTAGCGGAAATACAGGTCGAATACTACGCGGGACCCGCGACTTGCGAGTTGTGCAAGAAGGGCGCACCCATCGAGAAGGTGTGGACCAACGCGTAACGCAGACCTTCCGGCCTTCAGGGGCCGTTACGAAATCTTCTAGCGACAATCTTCGCCACCGCGTAATCCTTACCTTACTACCCTATCCTCCATGGCCACCCGGGTGTCTGTTTTCAAAGACATAAGTTTGGCAATCTGTTTGCCCTTCTTCCGAACGAGCCCGGGTCGCGGGCCAAAGGGGAGGAAATTACCATGTCCGAAGAAAAAGAAATCGAAATTCACAAGGATCACGGAAGCATCATGCAGAGCCTGACCATCGTGGCTATGGTGATAGCCCTGGGAGCGCTGGCCTTCGTGCAAGTGAGCATGAAGCACGAACAGGAGCGCGCCAACCGCGCCATCGCCGATTTGGGCGATAAGGATCAGGCGCGCATGGAAGCGATGGAGCAGCGTGCCGCATTGTTGGAGCAGGATAGCGCCGCGTTGCACGCTTTGGGCACCGACACCAGCGGGGCCGTCAAGGACACGCAACGGCGCCTCTCCAGAACCGCTGCCGCGACCAACAAGAAGATCGCCAGCGAGATCGAGCAAACCCGCCAGGAGACCAACAAGCAACTTACCGACTTGTCGGCGCAGCAAGAAGAGAAGCTGGGCAGCATCAACGGTGAAGTCAGCAACGTCAAGGGCAACTTGGACGAGACCAAGGCTCACCTGACGGGCGTTTCGGAGAAGTTGGACCGCACCGTCGGCGATTTGGGCGAGCAGAGCGGGTTGATTGCACGCAACCACGAAGAAGGCTCGCGGCGCTGAAGCGTCAGGGTGAGCGCGACTATGCCGAGTTCGACCTGAAAAAGGCCAAGGACTTCACCCGTGTCAGCGACCTCGGCCTGCGCTTGACCAAGACCGACGCCGGCCGGCAGAAGTATACCGTCGCGGTCAAGGTGGCCGACAAGCTGCTGGAGAAGCGCGACAAGACCGCGCTGGAGCCGGTGCAACTGTATCTGCCCGGTGGCCACAAGCTGGTGGAAATTGTGGTGTGGGACGTGAACAAAAACCACGTCACCGGCTACGTCAGCATGCCTAAGTCGTAAGTAAGGTTTCATGAGTCCGGAGCCAGTCTGCAATCCACTGGCTCCGGCTCGCTCGGTAAGCCCCATTCTTCCCATCCCTCTCATTTCTCCCATTTCGTAACACGGGGCTGCAATATTATGGAGTTGATGCCCACTCCTCTGATTCCTCGTGCTGTAATCTTTGGCAATCCCGAAAAAGCTGCCCCGCAACTTTCTCCCGATGGCTCGCGAATGTGCTACCTCGCGCCCGACGAAGGCGTGCTCAACGTCTGGCTGCGCAGCGTTGGTCAAGATGCCGGCCAGGACGGCGAGCGCCCGATTACGCGCGACCGGGGACGGGGAATCCGCGAGTACTTCTGGTCGGAAGACGGGCGCTATGTGCTGTACATCCAGGATCAGGCCGGCGACGAAAACTGGCATTTGCACGCCGTCGATCCGGCCTCCCGCGAGGATCGCGATCTGACGCCCTTCGCGGGCGTGCGCGTGGAAGGCGTACACACCGATCACAACTTTCCCGGCCAGATTCTGCTGGGCATGAATCAGCGCGATCCCAGCGCCATGGATATTTACCGCTTGGAACTGGCCACCGGCGCGCTGACCATGGAAGCGCAGAATCCCGGCGACTACGTGGGCTGGATCCCGGACAACACCTTTCAAGTCCGCGCGGCCATGGCGGCGCTCGACGATGGCGGTTACAAGTTGCTGCTGCGGGAAGCCTCCCGTGAGTTTGCTTCCTTCATGGTTTGGGGCCCGGAAGATCAGCAGCAGGTGGTGGGATTCACGCCCGACAACCGCGGGCTGTACCTGGAAGACAGCGCCGGTGTGAATACCACACAGTTGTACGAAATGGACATCGCCACGCGCGTCAAGAAAGTGATCGCTTCCGATCCCACAGTGGATCTGGGGCCGGTGATGATCCATCCCACGGGACACTATCCGCAAGCCGTGGCGTGGTCCAAGGACCGCTTGCGCTGGAAGGCGCTCGATCCCTCGCTGGAAGCGGATTTTGCGGCGCTTGAAAAAGTGCATCACGGACAATTCGACATCGCCAGCCGCGATCGCGCCGATCGCACCTGGCTGGTGGTCTTCGGCGCGGACACCGATCCGGCGCGCTACTACGCCTACGATCGCGCCACGAAAACCGCGCAATTTCTGTTTGCGGCGCGTCCCGCGCTGGAGCAATACACCCTGGCGCCGATGCGCGCCGTGGTCATCAAGTCGCGCGACGGCCTGGATCTGGTCAGCTACCTGACCACGCCCGCCGGTGTCGATCCTAAGAACCTGCCGATGATCTTGAACGTCCACGGCGGACCCTGGGTGCGCGATTCCTGGGGTTATCATCCCGAGGCGCAGTGGTTCGCCAATCGTGGATACGCCTGTTTGCAGGTGAACTATCGCGGCTCCACGGGCTTTGGAAAACACTTTGTGAACGCGTCCAATCGCGAATGGGGCGCCAAGATGCACGACGATCTGCTGGACGCCGTAAACTGGGCCATCGCCGAAGGCGTGGCGGACCCTAAGCGCATCGTGGTGTATGGCGGATCGTATGGGGGATACGCGGCGTTGGCCGGCGCGGCCTTCACGCCCGATGTCTTTGCGGCGGCCGTGGACATCGTCGGTCCATCGAACCTGATGACCCTGCTGAACTCCATCCCTCCGTACTGGGCGCCGGCCCTGGCGATGTTCCGTATGCGGGTGGGCGACAAGGAGACGGAGCGCGAATTCCTGGAGTCGCGATCGCCGTTATTCAAGGCGCATCAAATTCGTATTCCGATGTTAATTGCGCAGGGCGCCAACGATCCGCGCGTAAAACAAGCCGAGGCCGAACAAATTGTCACTGCCTTGCGAGCGAAAGGAAAAGATGTGGACTACCTGCTATTCCCGGACGAAGGCCATGGTTTTGCGCGGCCGGAGAATCGCATGGCGTTCTACGCCGCCGCCGAGCAGTTCTTGGCCCGGCACATCGGCGGCCGCGCCGAGGCGCCGTCGGAAGCGGAGGCGGCCTTGTTGGCCGTCTTGCGCAAGTGATCTCCGCGACGCCCGCCGCTCGGCGCTGCTGCGTGGAGAAGCGGTCCGAGGCTATTGACTCTTCTTCGAAGCGGCGGCGTTGACGGCGCTGGGTTTGGCGGCCTTAAAGCCGGCCTTCTTGGCGTCGGCTTCGGTCATCCACTTGCCGTTCTTGCTCTTGCCGTACCACCGGTCGCCTTCCTTGTGATAGATCTTGCTCGTTTGGTTGGCCCATACCATGCCGGGTTGCGGCGGAGTTTGAGCGCCCGTTGCCGCTTTGGCGCCAGACTTGGCGGGCGGCGTGGCGGTGGCCGCTTGGGCCATCGCCGAGACGGAAATTAGCAAGGAAAGAACGAACAGCGCAGCAAGAATCTTTCTGGAACTCATCATTTACCTCCAACGGAGATTGACCGCGGTGCTTTTATACCACACATTTGAACACCACGTGTAAGGGTTTTTTGTGATTGATTAGCGGCTGGTGACTGTGCAGGCACTTGGCCGCTGCGGTACTGACTGAAAGGGCTCACAGCCCAGGAAAGCATTGGCTTCGGGATGCGGACTGCGGCATCCTGAGACTGTGGACGACCCCAACAATCTCAGCCGGGAAGAGTTGCTCAAGCGGAATCAAGAGCAGCAGCGAGTCATCGATCGGTTGAAGGCGGAGATCGAACGTCTGAAGAAGAAGTTATCCGCCGCGCCCTTCACCAAAGGAACCCGCAAACAGAATCCCCAGCGGCCCGGTCGCAAGCCGGGACAAGGTCCTTTTGCGCGCCGTCCCGCGCCACCCCAGGGAACGCCCGAGGAGACCGTTCGAGTTCCGGTGGAAGAGCCGTGCTGCCCGTTTTGCGGAGGGCCGTGGGGAGCGCCGGAAGAAGAGTTGGTCAGCAACACCGACCTTCCGGTGCAACCTCCGCCGGAGGTGCAAACCTTCCTCCTGGAAAAGCGCTGCTGTCAGCGCTGTGGAAAGACCGTGCGGGGCCGCCATCCCGCCGTGGCAGCGGATCAGTACGGAGCCACGGCCCATCGGGTGGGAGCACGAGCCAAAGCGGTGGCGCACACCTTGCACTACGGTATGGGCGTGCCGCAACGCAAGGTGCCGCGGGTTATGAAGGAACTGAGCGGACTAGAAATCACGCAAGGGGCTTTGAGCCAGGATGCCCAGAAGCAAACCGCCGGTGTGGTGGGAGCGGCCTATCAGCAACTGCGTGCCGAAATCCCGCAAGCCCCCGTCGTGAATACCGACGACACCGGCTGGCGGGTGGGTGGCCAAGCGGCGCAGTTGATGGTCTTCACCACGCCGGAAATCACGGTGTATCAAGTTCGCCGGCAACATCGCAATGAGGAAGTGCGCGAGGTGATCGGCGACGACTTTCAGGGAGTGCTGGGGAATGACCGGGGCAAGAGTTACGACGCGGAAGAGTTGGACAGAGTGAAGCAGCAGAAATGTCTTTCGCATTTAATCCGCAACACCCAGGAAGTCGAGCCACGCCAGCGCGGTCGGGCCCTGCAGTTCCCACGCCAGTTGCGGGAACTGCTGCGAGAAGGCTTGGCCCTGGCTCATCGCCGTTCCGAACTGGGGGACCAGCCGTTCCAGCAAAAGGTCGCCGAACTGGATCAGGCGCTGGACGATCTGCTGCTGGACCGGACCTTGCGCAACCGCGATAATCAACGGCTCTTGGATGGCATTGGCGCGCAGCATGATCGCAACAACCTGCTCCGCTTTCTGCGCGATCCGCGAGTTGAGCCAACCAACAACCGCGCCGAACGCGCTTTGCGACCTGCGGTCATCCGCCGCAAAATATCGCAGTGCTCCAAGACCGAGCCGGGCGCCCGTGCTTTCGAGGCATTCTTGAGTGTCCTCCAAACGTACAAGCAAAGATCTCCGGACACTGTCTCACAGTCACTCTTCAACCTCTTCACAACCTCCGGTTCAGCCCCACCCTCCTGATCCGGGGGGCCGCTAATCAATTACGGTTTTTTTGACGCAGAGATGCGTTGTCAGAACCGTCCGCGGTAGCGGATGGGTACTGCTCGTGTCACTGGTCGTGTCTGGGCGACGGACCCATCCGCTACCGCGGACGGTTCTGACAACGCAAGAGTTTCATGGTCCCAGTTCGACTTGACCCCGGCCGCCACTGAATGAATAATCATTCAGTACCCCAAGCGAGAGGCGACTTCTTCATGGCGGCTAAACGGAACGGCGAGAAAACCGGCGACAAGCGCGAGCAGATTCTGCAAGCTGCCGCCACCGTATTTGCGGCGAAAGGATTTTTCGGCGCGCGTGTTTCCGACATTGCCGGCAAGGCCAAGGTGGCTGACGGCACCATCTATCTGTACTTTAAGGGCAAGGAAGAAATCCTGGCCGCCCTGTTCGCTTTGGCGATGAGCCGGTTTCTGGATCGCGCGCGCAGCGAACTCGCGTCGCTGGAAGGCGCGGAAGCCCGGCTGGGCCGGCTCGCAAAGTTCCATTTGGAGCAAGTGGGATCGAACCGCGATCTGGCGATTGTCTTTCAGGTGGAGTTGCGGCATTCCCAAAAATTCATGGAACTGGTGTCCACCACGATTCTGGCCGACTACCTCAAACTGATCCAGCAAGTCGTCAGCGATGGGCAGACCCAAGGCGTGTTGCGCCCGGAACTGCCGGCCTCCACGGTGGCCAAATGCTTTTTCGGAATGCTCGACGAAATGGCCACCAACTGGGTGCTCAGTCACCGCCAATACCGGCTGGAGGATCTGGCGCCCGTGGTCACGGATCTCTTCCTGGGAGGTCTGCGCGCCAAGTGAACTCCCCAGCATTCGCGACGTTGGCCGAAATGTTCCTGCTGGTAACGGATCGCGGCATGGCGCGCGGCCAGGCCGTGATGTTGCAATTCAAGCGCGACGGCGTTTGGCAGGCGCTCTCCGCCGCCGAGGTTCGCCGCCGGGTCGCAAGGCTAAGCACGGAGTTGCTGCGCCTGGGTTTGGCGGCCGGCGATCGCGTGGCCATCTTGGCGGAGAACAGTCCGGAGTGGGCCATTGCCGACTACGCTTGCATCTCCGCGGGACTGGTGGTGGTGCCCATCTATCCCACGCTGACCGCGGATCAAACGCGTTACATCCTTAACGATAGCGGCGCGCGCGCCGTTTTCGTTTCTAATACGGACCAGTGGGAGAAAGTCGCCAGCGTTCAGGACCGGCTGGCGGAGTTGGGGACCATCATTTTGATGTGCGGACCAACTCCCGCGCGGCCCGGCGCGCTGGGGATGGAAACGATGTACGGCACCGACCCGATCGGCGCCGCCGAAGACGCCGGGTTCACCGCGAAATGCCAGGCTATCCGCGCCGGAGATTTGTTCAGTATCCTTTACACCTCCGGCACTACCGGCACGCCCAAGGGCGTGATGCTGTCGCATCGCAACCTGGCGTCGAACATTTTGGATTCGTTGAAACTGGTGGACGAAAACGACGTGGCCTTGAGCTTTCTTCCGCTCAGTCATATTTTCGAGCGCATGGCCGACTACACTTTTCACTATCACGGCGCGACCGTCGCTTACCTGGCGAACATCGACGAAGTGCCGCAAGCGCTGGCCGAGGTGCGTCCCACGGTCATGTGCGCGGTCCCGCGTTTTTTCGAAAAGCTTTACGCCCGGGTGATCGGGCAGGTGAATGCCGCGCCGCCGCTTCGCCGCAAGCTGTTCTGGTGGGCGGTGGGCGTGGGGAAGCGCCGGCTGGACGCCGTCTTGAACAAACGGCCGGTACCGCTCGGCGTGGCGGCGCAATTCGCGATCGCCGACCGCCTGGTGTTCGCCAAGATGCGCGAACGGATGGGCGGGCGATTGCGGATCGTGGTTTCCGGCAGCGCTCCGCTGGCGCGCGACCTGGAGGAATTTTTCCTGGCCTGCGGCATCACTTTGCTGGAGGGCTATGGACTCACCGAAACGTCGCCGGTGCTATGCTCGAACGTCCCGGGCGCCATTCGCCTGGGCACCGTCGGCAAGCCCATCGCGGGCGTGGAGTTGAAGATCGCGGAAGACGGCGAGATCCTGGCGCGCGGTCCCAACATCATGATGGGTTATTACAACCGCCCCGAGGAAACCGCCGTGGCGCTCTCCGACGGCTGGTTCCACACCGGCGACATCGGCCAGTTGGACGCGGACGGTTACCTGACCATCACCGATCGCAAGAAAGATTTGTTGAAGACGGCCGGCGGCAAGTTCATCGCGCCGCAGCCGATCGAGAACACGCTGAAGATGAATCCGTTCGTCAAGAACGTGGTGGTGCTGGGCGACCGCCGCAAATTCGTTTCCGCGCTGGTGGTAGTGGACCTGGAAAGGCTGGCCGTGTACGCCCGGGAGCAGGGCATTGCGTTCACATCGCCGCATGAACTTTTGAACAATCCCCAAATTGCCGAGTTCATGCAGGGTCAAGTGGACCAATGGACCGCCGGCCTGGCGCATTTCGAGCGCATCAAGAAAGTGCTGCTGGTGGACCGCGATTTCTCCATCGCCGATGGGACGCTGACGCCCACGCTGAAAGCGCGGCGGTCGGCGATCGAGCGGCAGTTCAAGGAGCAGATCGATAAATTGTACGAGACGCCGATGTAGCGGATCACCGTCTTTGTCGCGATCGTACACCACATGATTCGGGCGTGTGTCGCAACAGATGGCCGTGCGCGGCGGGATTGCGGTAGATGCTGCCACGGGGTCTCCTGATCAATGCAGGATTCCTGAAGTCTCGGGCCAAGTCGTCGTCAGATGTTGCAAGGGTGCGGGTCCCGACAAGATGGCCAATGCCAAAACGTGGTGATCGTTCGACACACAAGCGCGGCCTGCTCGTAGGCCGCGCACGACTCGTGGAAGGTCAGGCCAGGCGGACCTTAATCTGCCAGCCTGCTCGAGCACGCGCAGCAAATGGCGCACCTTCGCGATCTCAGCCAATTCTTCTCTGAGCAAGCCCCCGGCAACTAAACGGGGATTCCCTCGTTCGCCCAGGAGCCAGTCGCGCACTGGGCCCGGCTCGGTAAGGAATCGGCCGGCGACGCAGGCGTCTACGATTAGGCACATGGGTTAGATGTTCAGCAGACTACGCTCTTCGTCGAGAAAGAACTGCCGGTACCCGCGTGGCGGGTCCAGGATGGTTCCGTCAACGCCAAGGCCAAGGTTGTGAATCGTCGCTCCCTGCTTTTGACGCTCGAAGTATAGAAGAGAAACCTGTTCCGGCTTGAGCGTGCCACGGCGCACCTCCATGCGAACGCGATCAATGAGGTGGTCGCTGTGAGTTTCAATGACAAAGCGGTGCTTTCTGCCAATCTGACTTGCAAAGAAGCTCCCCAGCTCCGCCTGGGCTCGTGGGTGAAGGTGGACCTCGGGTTGCTGGAGAAGGAACGTGATGTCTTCAGACTGAAGAACCGTTTCTACTAGAATGGGCAGTGACTGACTGACGCCATACCCGACATCAATTAAATTGAATGTTGGCCCCGAGGTCTTGACCCCGATTTGGAAGGGATCACTTCCACCCTTTCCCTTTCGAATCACTTCAATCCCGTCGAAAAGGCCAGACTGGGAGCCAAACTTGCTCAGTTCCGACGCCAGTCGTGCCCATTGGCCGTTGCCACCCGCGCGTGACAAGCGGGCCAGCAGCATCGGCACGTGCGATCCCTCCGGTTCAGGCTCGAGTCCTATGGGGTCGTAAGTTCGGCGAGGGTTTGTGCGGATTGGAGCGAAGGCATAGGTGCTCTCACCAAACTCGCTGGACATGGCATTTTGCAGGTCCAGCATGCTTCCAAAATCCACTCGATTGGCTTGGGCGGCTTTCTTCTTACCGCCAAATGTTACCTGCCAAATTTCCCTGCCGTAGACTAGCCGCCACCGCCGTACAAATGGTTGCCCGTCTTTGGGCACAAACTCGACGCGGATGGAAACCGGATGCGGAGCCTCACTCTTCCTGCTCAAAGCAATGTGGAAACGCCTGACGCTTCCACCCCGTTCTTTGTAGGCAGCGATTTGATCGTATGCACCCAGAGCGAACGGCGCCTCATTGAATAATGGCGCCAATGCTGCGCTCGGACTAACCATTGAGGAAGCAATCCGGCACAGAGCCAAGAACGTTGAACTTGCCGGAACTATTCTCACCCACGAGCAGCGTCAGGGGCCGAATGACCGCGCTCTGCGGCTTCACGAAGCAGCGAATGCCCTCGAATTGGAGACGCACAGCCATGCTAACGTCCAGCATACCGCGAGCCGGGCCACCTTCAGGTGCTATAATTAAGAGGATGCCGAACAATGCAAGGGCGGAAGTCGAAGAGCAGTCCGATGTGTCTTTTGGCGACATCCTGAAGGAATTTGAAAGTCACCGGCCGGCCCGCGAGGAATCGGGCGCCAAGGGGCCGTCAAAGAGCAGCGCCACGCCGGCGCGGCGCGGTACCGTGGCGGGTATTTCCGGAGACTGGGTGCTGGTGGATTTTGGCGCCAAGTCCGAGGGCGTGATTCCCGCCGCCGATCTCACCGACGCCGAAGGCAAACTGACCGTCAAGCGCGGCGACTCGTTTGAAGTCGCCATTACCGGACGCAACAACGAAGGCTTGGTCACACTGTCGCGGATAAAAGGCGCGCGCCCGCGCGATTGGAGCACGCTACAAGCCGCGTTCGACAACAAGGAAATCATCGCCGGCCGTGTCACCGGCCAGGTGAAGGGCGGATTCACCGTGGACGTGGGCGCGCGAGCCTTCCTGCCGGGTTCCCGCAGCGGTGTCCGCGAAGCGGCCGAAATGGACAAACTGGTGGGACAGGAAATCCGCTGCCGCATCGTCAAGTTCGATCTCGACGACGAAGACCTCGTGGTGGATCGCCGTTCCGTGTTGGAAGAAGAAGCGCATCAAGTCCGCCAGAATACGCTGGCGTCGCTGGAAGAAGGCGCGGTGGTGCGCGGCACGGTGCGCTCGCTGGCCTCCTACGGCGCGTTCGTGGATTTGGGCGGCATGGACGGCCTGCTGCACGTGGGCGATATTTCCTGGTCGCGAATCGCCGACCCGTCGAAGGAACTAACTGTCGGCGACGTACTCGACCTGAAAATTCTCAAGCTCGATCGCGAAAACGGCAAGATCGCGCTGGGCCTGAAGCAAATGTATCCCGATCCGTGGGAGGAAGCAGCGCAGTCCCTGCATGTGGGCGAGCGCATCAACGGAGAGGTCACCCGTCTCACCGATTTCGGCGCGTTTGTGGAGGTGCTTCCCGGCATCGAAGGATTGATCCACGTATCGGAAATGTCCTGGATCAAACGCGTGCAGCGGCCTTCCGATGTGGTCAAGAAGGGCGAGCGCGTCGACGCGGTCATCTTGAAGGTCGATGCGGCGGCGCGGCGTTTGGGCCTGGGATTGAAGCAGGTGCTGGGAAATCCCTGGGACACCATCGGCGACCGCTATCCGATCGGCAAGATCGTGGAAGGAAAAGTCACGCGCCTGGCCAAGTTCGGTGCGTTTGTGGAAGTGGAAGAGGGCATTGACGGCCTGATTCACGTGTCGGAATTCACGCATGAGAAGCGCATCGAGCATCCCAGCGAAGTGGTGAAGATCGGACAAATGGTGCGCGCCGTGGTGCTCTCCGCCGATAAAGACACCAAGCGCCTGAAGTTGGGCATGAAGCAGTTGGAAGCGACTTCCGCCGACCAGTTCCTGCAAGAAAGTAAAGTGGGCGACCGCGTTAGCGGACGCGTGCTGCAAGTGCGCGGCAACAAGGTGACGGTGCAACTCGGCGAAGGCGTGGAAGGCGTTTGCGCGGTGGAGGAATCGGCCGCGGCGGCCGCGCCATCGGCGCCGCCGACCGGCGGATCGCTGGCCGCGCAGTTGTCCGCGGCCTGGAAAGGTACCGCCACGCCGGCGGCTAGCGCGGGCGGAGTTGAACCTTATCGCGAGGGACAATTGCGGACGTTCAAGATCCGTGCCATGGATGCCGCCAGCCGGCATATCGAACTGATTCCCGCCTGATGTAGCCCAGGCATAGTGTAGCGCAGGCCTCCGGCCTGTTCCTTTTGCCGACGGAAAGAACAGGCCGGAGGCCTGCGCTACCAAGTGCTACAATTGACCATCCATGCGAGAGTTGCTGCGGTTGATGCGCTACGCGCGGCCGTACCTGGCGCGCCTGCTGGCCTCGGTCGTGCTGATGTTCGGCGTCGGCATCCTCGACGCCACCACCATCCTGTTTATCCGCCCGGTGTTCGATCGCGTGCTCAATCCCCAGGTGCAAGGCCCCGTGTTGCTGTTCACCATCCCTTACCTGGGCCGCCCCGTTTACTTGAATTACTTCCTGCCGGCTTTCATCCACAACATCTTCACGATGATGGCCGTGTCCATCCTCACGGTGGCGTTGGGCAAGGCAGTCTTCGAATACGCCGGGGACTACCTAGTCCACTACATCGGTTTTGCGGTTATCTCCGATCTCCGCAACCAGGTTTACGAAAAGGTGATTCGCCAGTCGGCGCGCTTCTTTCGCGATCACTCTACGGGCAAGTTGATGTCGGCGATCGTCAACGACATTGAAAAAATCCAGCTGGCCGTCTCGCACCTACTGGCCGACTTCCTGCGGCAAGGTTTCACGCTCCTGGCCATGATGGGCTTGCTCATCGCCATGGACCCCAAGCTCGCATTGATCGCCCTGCCGCTGCTGGTGGCCGTGGTGCTGTCGTTCTCGGTGAATATCGGGCGGCGCGTGCGCAAAACCTCGCGCAAAACGCAGGACAACGTCGCCGACATCAGCCAGATTCTCCAGGAAACGATCAGCGGAAATCGCATTGTCAAGGCCTTCGGCATGGAGCCCTTCGAGGTACGCCGGTTTCGCGAGGCGGCCCGCCGCTTGTTTCAGATCAACCTGCGCTACGTCCGGGCCCAGGCGCTCAGTTCTCCGCTGATGGAACTGCTGGGCGGCGTGATGATCGTGAGCTTGCTGGCGGTAGGACGCCAGCAAATCCTGGCCGCTAAGCTAACGGCGGGATCTTTCCTGGTTTTCATCATCACGCTGCTGAAGCTCTACGAGCCGGTCAAGCGGCTCACCGGAATTAACAACGCGTTCCACCAGGCCCTGGGAGCCTCTTCGGTGGTCTTCGAGTACTTGGATCTTCCCGACGAAATCACCGATCGGCCGGGTGCCCGGCCCATCGCCGCGTTCCAGGAGTCGGTGGAGTTCGACAACGTGCGCTTCGCCTACGACGGCGGCGCGCCGGTCCTGCACGACATTCGTTTACACGCCAAGCACGGCCAGATGATTGCGATTGTGGGGACCAGCGGCGTTGGCAAGACCACGCTGGTCAACCTGCTGCCGCGCTTCTTCGACGTCAGCGGCGGGCGCGTGCTGCTCGACGGCCGCGATGTTCGCGACATTACCATCGCCTCGTTGCGCGCGCAAATCGGCATGGTCACGCAGGAAACCATTTTGTTCCACGACACCGTACACAACAATATCGGCTATGGACGGCCGGGGGCCGCGCAGGCGGACATCGAGCAGGCCGCCCGCGCCGCGCTGGCGCACGATTTCATCATGCAACTGCCGCAAGGCTACGATACGATGATCGGCGAGCGCGGCCAGCGCCTCAGTGGGGGACAGCGGCAGCGCCTCGCGATCGCCCGCGCGTTGTTGAAAAACGCGCCGTTGTTGATTCTCGACGAAGCCACCAGCGAACTGGACACCGAGAGCGAGCGCGAAGTGCAGAAGGCGCTGGGCAACCTGATCGAGGGCCGCACTGTGTTCGTGATCGCCCACCGGCTGTCCACGATTCATAAAGCCGATCGCATCATTGTGCTCGACGACGGGCAAATTGCGGAGTCCGGCACGCACGACGAGTTGATCGCCCATGGCGGGTTGTATCGCAAGTTGTATGAAATGCAATTTGAAGGTGTGGTAAGAAAGACGTAATTTGGAGTGCGGAAGCTTGCTTCCGCTTTTCCGGGCCGAAGCTTGCTTCGGCCGGCGCGGGCTTGCCCGCGTGCGCTGCGAGCAAGCTCGCAGCTTCAAAAGCGGCAGCAAGCTGCCGCACTCCAAATGAGGACCCTATGCTTCGATCCATGACCGGCTACGCGGCCGCTTCGGCCTCCGCCAAGGGGGCCTCGGTCACCGTTACGCTCAAAAGCGTGAATCACCGCTTCCTCGATCTGCATTTGCGGCTGCCGCCGGAAGTGGATTCGCTGGAACCCAAGCTGCGCCAGGCGCTGCGCGCGCGCTTGGCGCGCGGGCACGTCGACGTGGTCGTGGTCGTGGATCGTCCCGGCGCGGTGGAAGTGCGTTTCGATCGCGCCCTGGTGCGCGGATATTTTGAGGCTTTCGCCAAGCTGCGCGAGGAAATGCATGTCACCACGGAAGCGGACCTGAACGGGCTCCTGAAGCTTCCCGGCGCCGTCACCATAATGCCCGCGGTCATTCCGGGAGACGCGTCAGTGGAAGAACTCGACCGCTTGCTCTTCGAGGCCCTCGGCAAAGCCCTGGACGCGCTGGACAAGATGCGCTGTCACGAGGGAGAAATGCTGTGCCGGGAATTGCTGAGTCGCTCCGCCGCGCTGGACACGCTGGCCGACCGCATCGCCGGGTTGCGCGAGGGCGCCGACCACCGTGTCTTCGAGCGCCTGAAACAACGCATCACCGAGCTGACCGGCCAAGCCGCCACGCCCGAACGGATCGCCCAGGAAGCGGCGATTCTGGCGGAGCGCGGCGACGTGAGCGAGGAGATCCAGCGATTGAAGTCGCACGTGGGCCAGTTCCGGGATACACTAGAAGCTCCTCCGGATGGCGGTGAGACCGGCAAGCGTTTCGATTTTCTTTTGCAGGAGATGAACCGCGAGGCCAACACCATCCTGTCCAAGACCGCCGGGGACGGCGCGGGCCTGGAGATTACCGATTTGGCCATTGCGGCCAAGGCGGAGATTGAAAAACTTCGCGAACAAGTGCAAAATCTACAATAGGGGGCTTTGTCTAGCCGGAAGATGAGGGAAGCCGGCTCGACCGAGAAACCGCTTGGGGGCGATGCCAACCGGGACCGTGTCACAGACCAACGTCATTATCGTAAGCGCGCCCTCCGGCTCGGGCAAGTCCACGTTGGTGCGGCGGTTGTTGGAGAGAGTGCCGGGACTGGTTTTTTCCATCTCCTACACCACGCGCGATCCGCGCGGGGAAGAGAAGAACGGCCAGGATTATTTTTTCATCGCCAAGGAAGAGTTTCTGGCGATGCGCTCTCGCAACGAGTTTTTGGAATGGGCCGAGGTTTTCGGCACGCATTACTACGGGACGTCCCGGCGTTTTCTCGACGAGGCTCGCGCGTCGGGGCAGGACCTGCTGCTGGATATCGATGTGCAAGGCGCGCGCCAGGTGCGCGAAAAGTTGCCGGGAACGATTTCCGTGTTCATCCTGCCGCCCTCGCGGCAGGAGTTGGAAAAGCGTTTGCTGTTGCGGGACGGCCGGGTCATCGAGCGCCGTTTGCAGCAGGCCGCCACGGAAATACAGGGCTACGCGGCCTACGATTACGTGCTGATCAACAAGGAATTGGAGCACGCCTCGCAGTGTTTGAACGCCATCGTGCTGGCCGCCCGGGCCCGGTGCAACGGCAGCGTGCCGAATCCGGGGGCCGCGGAATGGAACCGCTTGGCTGATGGCTGCCGGACGGCAGTGGTGGAGAAAGAGATTCAACCGATTTTGGAAACGTTTAAGTAAAGTCGAAAAACTGAACCGGAGGCTGGGAATGTCCGAAGGACCGTTGGAAAATCTGGAACGTGTGGAAAGCAAGTTTCGTTTTGTTCACGTGGCGGCGCGCCGGGCGCGCCAGTTGATGGGCGGAATGCCGGCGATGCTGGAAAGCGCTTCCCGCAAACCCACGCGAATCGCCGAGGAAGAAGTGCTGCGCGGCCTGATCGAGTATGAGACCTTCGCGGTAGTCAAGAAGGTCTATTAAGCATTGGAAGCGTTGTCAGAACCGTCCGCGGTAGTGGATGGGTTCCGCTCTTGTCGTAGAGACGGACCCATCCGCTACCGCGGACGGTTCTGACAACACCACGTGACGTCTATGCGAATCTGCATCGGGGTCGGCGGCGGGATTGCCGCGTACAAGGCGGCGGAACTGGTGCGCCGTCTCCAGGACCGCGGCTTCGAAGTGCAGGTAGTCATGACCCGCGCGGCGTGCCAGTTCATCACGCCGCTAACCATGGCCTCGCTTTCCGGACACAAAGTGATCACCGGCTTGTTCGACGGTCCCGGCGGCGAAGCCAACATTGACAGCGCCATCGAACACGTCGCCGTGGCGCAAAGCATCGACTTGCTGGTGGTCGCACCGGCCACGGCCGATCTGTTGGCCAAGATGGCGCGCGGCCACGCCGACGATTTCCTCACCACATTGCATTTGGCTACTCAGGCGCCGTTGGTTCTGGCGCCGGCGATGAACGTCAATATGTGGACGCATCCGGCCACGCAGGAAAACCTGGCTATCCTGCGGCCCGCGGCGCGCGGGTTGTCGAGCCGGACGAAGGCTACCTGGCCTGCGGCATGACCGGGGCGGGACGTTTGGCCGAAACCGACGCAATCGTCGCGGCGGTTGTAGAAACGCTGGACGCTGCCGCGGCCGCCAAGAACCTGGAAGGCCGCACCGTGTTGATCACCGCCGGCCCCACGCAGGAAGAGATCGATCCGGTACGCTACATCACCAATCGCTCTAGTGGACGCATGGGCTACGCGCTGGCCGAAGCCGCCGCGCAGCGCGGCGCGAACGTGGTGCTGATCAGCGGTCCAACCGCGCTGAGCGCGCTGGAAGGCGTGGAGATGGTTGCGGTGCGATCCTCCGCCGATATGAGCGAAGCCGTGCTCAGCCGCCTGGGCTTCGCCGACATCGTGATCATGGCCGCGGCCGTGGCCGACTACCGGCCCGCGGTCCGCGCGTCGCAAAAGATCAAGAAACAGGAGGGTTCGCTGAACATCGAGTTGGAAGCCACGCGGGACATTTTGCAGGAGATCGGCCGCCGGGGAGGAACGCGTTTCGTGGTCGGGTTCGCCGCGGAAACCGAGGACCTGATCGAAAACGCCCGCAAGAAACTACAGGGCAAGAATCTCGACATGATCGTCGCCAACGACGTGAGCGGCTCGGACACCGGCTTCGACTCGGAGTTCAACGCCGCCGTGCTGCTGTCGCGCGACGGCCAGGCGCTGGAGCTTCCACGCATGACCAAGCACGCTATGGCCGGACGCATTCTGGACGAAGTTGCGTTGCGCCTGGCCTCGCCGGTGATTGCGTCATGAGCGAGCTGGGCGACACGTTGCGCTTCTATCGCGATTTGGGATTTGAGGAAGTGTACCAGCGCGCTCCCCGCCATGCGGGACCCGGCCTTCAGGCCGCGGCTCCTGTTGCGAAACCTGTCGAACGTGCCGTGGCGATTGCCGCCCCCGCTGGAAATCTCTTTGCGCCGTCGTCGGAAACTCTCCAGGAAATCCGCGCGGACTTGGGCGAGTGTACGCGCTGCAAGCTGCATCCCACACGGCACTCGATTGTTTTCGGCAGCGGCAATCCCAAAGCGGAAGTTGTTTTCGTCGGCGAAGGACCGGGCGCGGACGAAGACGCCCAAGGACTGCCCTTCGTGGGCCGCGCCGGACAATTACTGACGCAGATGATTGACAATAGCGCCCAACGCATGGGCGTTCCGCTGCGGCGCGCCGATTGCTACATCTGCAACGTGGTGAAGTGCCGCCCGCCCGCCAATCGCACGCCCGAGAAGGACGAGATGGATACCTGCTCGCCCTTCCTGATGCGGCAACTGGCGACGATTCGGCCGCGCGCCATCGTGGTGCTGGGAGCGACGGCGGCGCGTGCCTTGCTGGGCACCAACGAACCATTGCACCGGGTGCGGGGCCAGTGGTTCGACTACCAAGGCGCGAAACTGCTGGTGACTTTCCATCCCGCCTATCTCTTGCGCGATCCGCACAAGAAAAAGGAAGCCTGGGAAGACATGCAGCAGTTGTTCCGCTTTCTTTACAATCTGTGAGCGCTGCGAACTGGGACAGCCTGGAACCCGGTCTTCATTTCTGGCTCGCAATTTCACACGAATGTGCGGTGAGTTGATTGGCTGTCGGTGTCGTGCTACTGTAGACTTATGCACCGGAAAACGAAAGTAAACGGAAAGCTGGAATTGCCGCCTGCTGGCACTCCGCCATCGCCGTTGGGACGCAAGTTAACGCGCCTCCGTAAGAAGATCGAGGAGAGCGGAGAGCCTTTGTTTACAAGCGCGCAAATCCGGCGGGAGATCCTCCGTCGGCGCGGCGCGTTGTAGTGCCCCGAGACTATCTCGACGCCGGAATTCTCATTGAGGCCGCTTCTGGCGCGGGCCGAGCGTCCGAGATCGCGCTGTCGCTGCTACGGGATCCGAAGCGAACGTTCCTGTCATCTCCGTATCTTGACCTCGAGTTGCTGCCTCAAGTGATCCTCAACAAGCGGTCCCTTCAGGAGAAGTTCCTGCAAGGCTACTTGTCGGCGACGGAGAGGGTTGAGGATATGGACGCACTGTTCCGCATTGCTTTCCAGGAGGCCAGCCGATCTCCTGTCAGTGGCATCGACGCACTCCATATCGCGGCGGCCTATCTGCTGCGCGCCGATGAGTTCATCACGACAGAAAAGCCAGGCAAACCGATCTACAAGAACACTCTGGTTCACGTGGTTTACCTTCTCGCTTAAAGAACGTCCGCCAAGTTGAAATCCAACACGCAATTCGACGGTTCCGGTCCAGCCTACTGCCACGTGGCCGTACCCGCGCCCGTTGACGGGCCGTTCCTCTACGTCATCCCCGAGCGCATGAAGGAGCACGTCGCCGTGGGTGTGCGCGCCGTGGTACCTTTTAGCGGACGCCTGGTCACCGGCGTGGTGACGGCGTTACTCGACCACCCCGATACCACCGCAGAGTTGAAAGAAATCGAGCGCGTGGTTGATCCCGAGCCGGTGCTCGACGAAAGCTTGATCAGTCTGGGCCGCTGGATTTCCGATTACTATCACGCGCCGGACGGCGAAGTGTATCGCGCCATGCTGCCACTGGGCGTGGAGGTGGAAACACGGCGCATGGTGCGGTTGACCCTGGCCGGTGAAAATTTTCTTTCGCCGATTACGGATGCTCTAAAGAAGCGCCCCCTACCGGAAAAAACGCTCCGCAAGAGGTTTGCGCTCTCCGTGGCGGAATTGCGGCGCTTGGAGCGCGACGGCATCGTCGAGCGCGTCAGCGAAGCGCGCGCCACGGCTCAGCGCCACGAGTATCTGGTGGAGCTGGGCGCGGGCGTCGAAGACCTCCCGCGCAAGCGCGAGCAGCGCGTGGTTCAGTTGCTGGTGTCGGACTCCCGGCCCTGGGCCGCGGCGGAATTAGCGACGAAAGCGAATGTGCCTGCGTCCCTGCTGCGCGACATGGCCGGCCGCGGCATGTTGCGGATGACCGTTGTTACGCCGGAGTCCGCCAAGCCCAACCCGGGACCGCGTCATGCGCTCAACGCCGGACAAGAAGCCGCGCTGGGCGAAATCCGCGAGGCCCTGGCGGCGCGCAAGTTCGCGGCATTCCTGCTGCAAGGCGTCACGGGCAGCGGCAAGACCGAAGTATACATGCGGGCCATGGAAGAAGTATTGACGGCGGGCGGCTGCGCCTTGATGCTGGTGCCGGAGATTGCTTTGACCCCCGCCATGGGCGAACAATTTGAGCGGCGCTTCGGAGACGCCGTGGCAATCCTGCATTCCGGCTTCGCCGGGCGCGAACGCAGCCGGCAATGGCGGCGTGTCAAAAGCGGCGAAGCGCGCATTGTCGTAGGAACGCGCTCTGGCGTCTTCGCGCCGCTGGCGCGCCTGGACCTGGTGATCGTGGACGAAGAGCACGACGGCAGCTACAAGCAGGAAGACACGCCACGCTACAACGGCCGCGACGTCGCCGTAGTTCGCGCGCGCGATGCCGGCGCAGTGGTGGTGCTGGGATCGGCCACGCCCAGTCTGGAATCGCGCTACAACACCGAGCGCGGCAAGTATCGCCGCCTGCTGCTAGCGGATCGCGTGGAGAATCGTCCGATGGCCGAGGTCACCGTGGTGGACATGCGCCAGGAATTTCAGGAGCGCAAGAAGCAATCCACTTTTTCGCGGTTGCTGATTAAGCAACTCGGCGAGACGCTGGACGCCAAGGAACAAGCCATGATCCTGCTCAACCGCCGCGGTTTTTCGTCGTTTGTGCTGTGCCGTTCCTGCGGGGAAAGCGTGCAGTGCGAGAATTGCAGCATCGCCCTGACGCATCATCGCGCCAAGAATCGCTTGCTGTGTCATTACTGCGAGTTCTGGCGGCCCGTACCGAAAGTGTGTCCGAAGTGCGAGAGCGAGCACATATATTTCATGGGCGAGGGTACGGAGCGCATCGAGGACCTGCTGACGCGGCAGTTCCCGCAGGCGCGAATCGGACGTTTGGATCGCGATACCGTGCGCGGACGCGATCAATTCGAAGGCATCCTCCAGCAGTTCCGCGAAGGACGCTACGACGTGCTGGTGGGCACGCAGATGATCGCCAAGGGCCACGACATCCACAACGTCACGCTGGTGGGCGTCATCTCCGCCGACACCGCGCTGGGGCTGCCGGATTTTCGCGCCGCCGAGCGCACCTTTCAGTTGTTGACGCAAGTAGCAGGACGCGCCGGCCGCGGCACGCGTCCGGGGCGCGTCATTTTGCAAACCTATTGTCCCGAGCATTACGCCATCCAGAAGGCCGCCGCGCAGGACTACGAATCGTTCTACGAAAAGGAACTGCGTTTCCGTCGCGTGATGCACTATCCGCCGTTCACGGCGCTGGCCGCGATTCTGATTCGTCATGAACGCCTGGAAGAGGCCTTGAAGATCAGCGCCGTCCTCGGCCAGCGGATCACCGAGGGCAAGTGGGAGGGCGTGCGCGTGCTGGGTCCAGCGGCGGCGCCGCGATTACGTCTGAAAAAGGAGTTCCGCTACCAGTTCCTGATCAAGTCGCAGCGCCGGGATGTGCTGAACACGCTGCTGCGGGAGTTGCGGGTTTGCGCGGTAGCGGAAAAGTTTCCACCGGCGGCAATCGTCTTTGACGCCGATCCGTTGAGCTTGATGTGAGCGTTGTCAGAACCGTCCGCCGCAGGCGGTTGCAAGCGGTTCTGACGACGCGTGGCCTCGCCGGTTTTCTGCTACTATTGCCGGGATGCGCCTGTTCACTTGCGTGGTTCTGCTTTCCTCTTTTCTCGCGGCCCAATCTCACCAAACAAAGAATGTGATCCTCTTCACCGCCGATGGCCTGCGTTGGCAGGACTTGTTCACGGGCATCGATCCGGCCTTAATGAACGAAAAGGAAACGGGCATGAAAGACGCCAAGGATCGCCGCGAGCGCTACTGGCGCGCCACTGCGGAAGAGCGCCGTGCGCAACTGCTGCCGTTTTTTTGGAACGAACTGGCCCCGCGCGGCGCCGTTTTCGGCAATGTCAACAAGGGCAGCTCGATGAAGGTGACCAACGCGTTTCGCGTCTCCTATCCCGGTTACGCGGAAATGCTCACCGGCCGATCCCTGGACGCCGTGATCAACGGCAACGTCAATCGTCAGAATCCCAGCGAGACGGTGTTGGAAATCGCCCGGCAAGAGTTGCATCTGGAGCGCTCCCAAGTGGCGCTGTTCGCCTCTTGGAATGCGTTTCTGCATATCGGTGAGACGAAGCCCGGAACGATTACCATCAACGCCGGATATCAAGCATGGGAAGGAATCGGAGCCCGGATGCGCGACCTGAGCCGCGGCCAGTTCCTGGCGCTCTCGCCGTGGGACGAAGAACGCCACGACTACTTTACCTTCGAGATGGCCATGGAGTATCTAAAGGCCGTCAAACCGCGTGTGCTCTTCATTTCCTTCGACGAGACCGACGATTGGGCCCACGACAAGCGTTATGATCGCGTGCTGGACAGCATTCATTACCTGGACCAGTGCCTGCGCGAGCTGTTCGCCACGCTCGACGCCATGCCCGAGTACAAAGGTTCCACCTCTGTGATCGTCACCACCGACCATGGCCGCGGCAGCACCTTGGCCGACTGGGACGATCACGGCAAGAAGGTAGCCGGAGCGGAGCAAGTCTGGATGGCTATTGCCGGTCCGGACACGCCCGTGCGAGGCGAGATGACCAATGTGCCCGAGATCTACCAACGGGACATCGCCCCCACGATTCTGGAACTTTTGGGAATTGATCCGGGCGGGATGAAAGGTATATCCGGGCGCCCAGTGCGCGTGAAACCGTAGCGCAGGCCTCCGGCCTGTTCTTTTTGTAAGGAACAAGAACAGGCCGGAGGCCTGCGTTACGGCTTCATCGGAGGCGCCGGATAATCGGGCAGCTTATCGTGGCCGGCGGGCGTCTTGCGAATCTCCAACTCATCGAACAACAACGACCCCACGATGATGGAGTGCGGCGCGCCATCCAGGTGGTTGGATACTTCCTCATCGGAGCCGGCGGCGATCAAGTCGCTACGCAGGGCCCGAGCGTCGAGTTGCGAAAACTCCGCGCCGCGCACCAACTCCTGGTGTCCGTCGGCGGCGTAGATGCGATAGAGCGGTTCCGGCCGCGTACCGCTACTGGATTGCGCCAGGTATCCGTAGGGCTGGCCGCGCTCCTTGCAAATCTCAATGAGTTTTTTCTTCAAGTCGTCGAAACTCATCGGCGCGCTGGATTTCACGAAGAGATTGCCAATCGCCGGCCCGGTACCGGAGGTGGCCAGGCCACGGCCATGCCCATTCGACGCGGGGAAATCGCGGATTGGCTGGCGGCCCATCAGATAGTTCAGCAGCTTGCCTTGCTCCACCAATTTCACGGGGCGCGCTTCCACGCCATCGTCGTCGTAGCGATAGGCGCCCAGCAAAAGGCGTCCCGGGGTGCGCTCCACGGTGGGATCGTCGGTAACGTCCATGAAGTCGGGCAGCACGCGCTGCTTCCAACTGCTGGCGAAATCGCCCGTGGTGCGCGTGGTCACGCCGGGCCGCGGCCGGCGCCCGAGCACGGGCGCGCCGATCAGCCGCGCCACCACGGTATCGGCGGCGTCGGGCGCCAGCAGCACCGGGCCGCGGTACTGATCTTCCATCAGCGGCGCTTTGCGCAACTCGGCGATCAGGTCCAGGATTTTCTGGGTCTGGGCCCGCAGTTCTTCCGCGCTCGGCAGCTCTGAAGGAGTCCTGGAGGTGCGCGCGTAGCCGCGCTGGATGCGCATTCCGTCAGGGGCCTGCGCGGCGGCGTTGACGCTTACGGAATAAAGCAACTCCGCCTGGCGCAGCACGGTGCCTTCGGAATTCACCAGATATCTGTTTTGCACCCGAAAAGACGTCCGCGCAACCAACATTTCCAAGCTGGCATCGGAATGGTAGAGCGCGGTAGCCGATTTCAGGGCGGCGCGCCAGCGATCGGCATCCACTTCCAGTTTCGCCAGCGGCGCCACCGATTGCACTGGCTTCTCGCGCGAGAAATCTTCGGGCAGCGTTTCGTTTTCAAACTGCTTGAGCTGGGCCTGCTTGCGGGTCAGCGACTCGATGGCGTTCTTGTAAGCCTGATCGGTAGCCAGCCAGATCCGATGGCGGATGGCTATCACGTTATCTTCCTCGGGCGCCAGGTCCAATATCCCATCGGCGCCGCCCATGGAGCTATCCTGCTTGTAGTCGCCCACGCGCACCACCACACGCAACACGCGGGCACGCGAGCGTTGCTCCAGGCGCATGGCGCCGAACACCGCTTCGGAACCGAAACTATCGTCGTCGCTGATGCGATACTCGATAAAGAAGGGCCGCTGCATCTGTCCTAACTGGAGTTGCGATTTAGAACGTTCCAGCTCCGCCTTCATGGCCTGTAAGACGGGGTCGTCGGCCTGGGGTTCTTTTTGCGCGGCATGGGCGGGCGCAAGAATGCAAAACAGGGTGAGCGCAGCCAAAGCCGCGCGATGGGAAGGATGGGACGTATGGGAAGAATGGGAAGTATGGAAAAGAGAGATCATTGGGTGCTCCCCTTCGTTCCGGCCGCGCCCGGCGCCGGCAAAATCGGCGGGCGCGCTTGCGATAATCGCCGCTTTTGCACTTCAATCTCGGAGAAGAGCAGCGCCGGCGATGCCGCCGCCACCGGCACCTGTCCGGATTCCGCGCCGCAGACTCCGTTGAACACTTCGGTCTTGTCGCCGGAAGCGAGAATCCGAGTCATCGCCGTGAGTGGTGTTCCCACAATGTCCACGCCGCGCACCAACTCGTCGGGCCGGCCGTCGGCGTAGACGCGCCAGACCATCAGCGGCAGCACTTGAAAGGATTGCGGCAAGTTGCGCGTGGTCAGCGTGAAGCCGCCGGCGATATCCTCGAAGTACAGGCCGTAGGGCTTGTTCTGCTTCTTCACTTCTTCGATCAGCATCTTGCGCAATTCGGCTTCCGGGATCGGCTTCGACGACGACACGATCAGGTTTCCCTGGCGTCCCACGGGCATGGATCCGGTTTGCGCGCGGCCGTGGCCGTTGGAATGGTCGAAGCCGTTCACAGGGTACCGCGACAACAGGAAGTGTTTGAGCACTCCATTCTCGATGACCGGCACGCGCCGCGCGGCGATGCCTTCCTCGTCGAATTCGTAGGTGCCGTTCAATTGGATGCCGTTCAACTCGCGCAGCGTGGGATCGTCGGTAACGCTGAGGAATTCCGGCAGCACCAGCTGGTTCATCTTCTTGGTAAACGTTTGGCCTTCGTCCACGCCGCGCTGGCGCTGGCCTTCCACGCGATGTCCCAGCACCTCATGGAAGAACACCGCCGCGGCGCGTCCGGAAAGCAAGGCCGGGCCGGTGTAGGGCTCGACGACCGGGGCGATCCGTAGTTTCTCGACGTTGACGCCCAGTTTTTCCAAACGCGGCAGGACTTGCGAATCCGGCGGCAGATGCGTCACGTCGGCCGCCGCAAACACTTCGGCGCGCACCAGGTCCATGCCGTCCTCGGCGCGGGTGTCGGCGGAGGCCACCACTTGCAGCAGCGGGCGCTGGAACACCAGGCGGCTGCCTTCGGTGGAGACGAAAAAGCGCGTGGCGTTGCCGGCGGAAAACAAGACGCCGGCGTTATAGACGTGCGGAAAGTTTCCCAGCACCGCGGAATACTGTCTAACCTTCTTCTCCCAAGCCGCCATATCCGGCTCGGCCACCGCCGCTGGGGTCATCATGCGCACCTGCGGATCCTCTTTGGTAAAATCCGCGGAGGTATCTTCTTCCTTGGCGCGCACCGCGGTGTTGGTCTTCATTTGCAGGTACATCCGTGAGGCCGCTTTGTACTCCTGATCCGTGGCTTCCCACAGCACCCGCGCGATGGCCTCGGGATCGTCCTCCAGCGGCAGCAGCACGCTGTGTACGCCGGAAGTCCGGCCCTCGTTGTGCGTGTTATCGAGCTCCGGCGAGGCGATGCGCACGGAAATGTCCACGCTGCGCACATGGGATGTCACGCTGTTCAGCAGCGCCCCTTGCATGGCCGAAATAAACCAGGCGTATTCGTCGGTGACGGAGTAGCTGATGAAATAGGGCGCCGGATCGCGCTTGGACAGATCGTCCATGGCGCGCTTCAATTCTTTCTCCACGGCGTCCAGCAGCACGGCGCTGGATTTGGCGGCCTGCGGTTTCGCCGGAGGCTGGCGATTCTGTTGCGGCGCGCCGGCTGCCAGGGACAAGGTTAGGGTTATGCCCAGGGAGAATACAATAAGGGATTTCATGATGCAGAGCTAAGTGTATCGCGAAAACACGATTTGGAGTGCGGCGGCTTGACGCCGCTTTGCGTTGCCGCGAGCTTGCTCGCGGCTGGCCGAAGCAAGCTTCGGCGGAAAAAAGCGGCAGCAAGCTGCCGCACTCCAAATCAAATCTTATCCTTATTGGTTGACAGCACCGCGCGCAGCACCGCCACTGTCTTATCGCGCTCCTGCGGCGTGGACGCCGTAACCGTAATGTGACCCAGCTTGCGCTTCGGTCCAGGCCGCTTGCCATAAAGATGAAGATGCGCGCCGGGCACCGCCAGGATCTCCGCGGTTTCCGGCAGCGTTCCGATCAAGTTCAGCATCGCGGAATGTCCCAGCGCGGAAGTGGAACCCAGCGGCAGACCGGCGATGGCGCGCATGTGATTCTCGAACTGGCTGGTCTCCGCGCCTTCGATCGTCCAGTGCCCGGAGTTGTGGACGCGCGGAGCCATCTCGTTGGCCAGCAGTCTTCCCTTGTGTTCGAAAAACTCGATGGCCAGCACGCCGGTGTACTGCAATTCCTCGAGCACGCGCGTGGAGTAATCTTCGGCCATGGTTTGCAGGCGCGGCGAGAGTCCGGGCGCAGGCGCCAGGGAAAGGCGCAGGATCCCATCGCGATGGTGATTTTCGATCAGCGGGTAGAAGGCCCGGCGTCCCCGGCGATCGCGCACCGCCAGAATGGAAAGTTCGCGGTCGAAAGGCACCAGCTTTTCCAAGATCAGCGGAACGCCGCCCAGCGCCTTCCAAGCCGGCGGCACATCGCCGCGCTTGCGGATCACGATTTGACCCTTGCCATCATAGCCGAAGCGGCGTGTCTTAAGAACGCACGGCAGCCCGATGCGCTCCACGGCGCGCGTCAAATCGCGGCGGGTCTCGATGGCCGCATAGGCGGGCGTGGGAATCTCCAGCTTGCGGAAAAGCGATTTTTCATGGACGCGTTCCTGCGACACTTCCAAGGCCGCCGGCGGCGGCATCACCGGCACGCGTTGTTCCAGGAATCGCGCAGTGTCCACCGGAACGTTTTCGAACTCGTAGGTGGCAAAATCCACGGCGGAGGCAAAGCGCTGCAAGATTTCCGGATCGCTGTAGTGGCCCACCAGCAGCTTGCCCAACTCACCGGCCGGCGCTTCGGGATTGTTGTCCCAAAACACGAAGCGCAATCCCAGCGTATGGCCGGCCAGGGCCAGCATGCGTCCAAGCTGGCCGCCGCCGAGGCATCCCGCAGTCAGGCCGCTCACTTTTTATGTTTCTCCGATTCGCTCTCCGGTTTGCCGCGCCGCGGATCGGGCTGCTCCATTACCTTGCGCGTTTGCGACGCGCGATAGCGTTTCAGCCGCTCGCGGAACTGCGGATGCTTGGCGCCCAGAATCGCCGCGGCCAGCAGCGCCGCGTTGATCGCGCCGGCCTTGCCGATGGCCAGCGTGGCCACCGGAATCCCGGCGGGCATTTGCACGATGGACAGCAGCGAATCCACGCCATGCAGCGTTTTCGATTCGATGGGCACGCCCAGCACCGGAATCGCGGTCTTGGCCGCGGTCATGCCGGGAAGATGCGCCGCGCCGCCCGCGCCGGCGATGATCACTTCCAGGCCGCGCTTCTCGGCCGTCCCGGCGTATTCGAACAGTAGATCGGGCGTGCGATGCGCGGAAACAACGCGCGCCTCGTAAGGAATGCCCAGTTCCTTGAGTGTCTCGGCGGTGTGGGAGAGCGTCTCCCAATCCGACTTCGATCCCATGATGAGTCCAACTAGAACGGCCATAGATTGAGTGTAACGCAGGCCTTCAGGCCTGTGTTTTTTCTTGCGCTGGAAAAAGAACTGGCCTGAAGGCCTGCGTTACTTTGGCTTGGCAGTGATTTCCAGTTCCAGCGCGCCCAAGCGGTATCGCTCGCGGAATGCTTCGTCGTCGACGGCCGGCTCGAATTCCTTGGTCTTCAAATCGGCGGCGGCGCGGCGCAGTGCGCGGACGTACTCGCCGCCCTTTTGCCTGGCCGAGCCGTCGAGTGCCGCCGCGGCGTCTTCCACTTCGGGGATGCGATCCTTTTCGAACTGCTCCACCGCCGCGTTCAACTTGCCGCGCTCCTCGATCGCCGCGGGGCCCTTCGCCGCGTAAAACGCGCGATTCTGCTTCAGCAGCGCCGCCAAATCGCTGTGGACTCGCGCGGCCACCGGCCACGCGTCGCCGCCTGCGGCAGTTCGTCCTGCGGCAGGCGCGGCGGCCGGGCGCGTCATGCTGGGTGCGTCGTATATGGCGTTGAAGACAAACTTGTAAGTCCCGTGCGATTGCCCTCGCCATTGCGGCCGGAAGCCCAACAGATAAACGCGGCCTTGCTCTAAATCCACTTCCAGCGCCGCGATTTTGCCTTGAATGCGCTCGGGATGGAGCAGGTAGCCGCTGGCCAGCGGATTGCGATCCTTGGGATAAGTAGCCAGCACCGTGCCTTTGAATCCGGGTTTGGTTTCAAACGCGGGACCGTTCTCGAACATGACAATCGGTTCTCGCGCCAATCCCCAATTGCCGGGCGACGCCGCATCGCGAAGTTCAATTCGCAAAAGCGATCCGCGGCAGAAAAACTGCTCGTTCTTCAAATCCTTCAGGACGTTGGTCACCGGCAGATTCAACTGCTCGATGGCAAACGCTGAAGCGTTGTTGAACGCCACGAGAGTCCCACCGCCGCGCACGAAACCGCGGATCGCCTCCGCGCCCGTTTCACCGAGGCCGCCCTCATATTGGCCCGGCACGGTGCCGTGCGCGAATCCGTCCATGATGGCGCGCATGGAAGCATCGGCGATCACGATGGTATCGAAGCGTTCGCGCAGATGGCCGGCCTGAATGTCGCCGTTGCGCAGCGTCACCGGCGCGAATCCGTAATTCTCCAAGATCCAGCGCGTCCAGCCTTCGTCGATGGAGGCGTTCCAGGGCCGATAGAGGCCCACGCGCGGCTTCTTGCTGGCCTGCGTGCCTTCCGGCGCTTCCTTCATGCCGCGCGCATTCAATCCATATTTGGCGGCGATATCCTTCACACGATTCTCGGCCAGGCCCGACACGACGATCGCGCCCGGATCGGGCGATTTCGCGAAGCCGATGGTTGCGCCCGCTGTGAAAGCGTCGTTCATGGCTTGGAAGCTGGCGTTTTGGCGATGGCTAAACACAAACACCGAGCCGCTGCCTTGCACGCCGCCCGCCAGCGGAGCGACGCTCTCGATGCGGTGCAGGGCGTTCCTTTGCGCGGCGGTTAGCGGCTCGATGATGCTGGCCACTTCCACGCCCATCTGCATCGGCAGCGTCCATCCGGCCACGTCGTAAGGCAGAATCGGCGGGCCGTTGAGCGACTCGCGCAAGTCGGGATACTTTTGCGGCTCAAACAACTCCTTCACCAGCGACGCGAACGGCTGGTCCATCAGGATGACCCACGTTCCGGTTTTGTACTCACGGCCATTGGCCGGAAACGCCTGCGCCGCCTGATGCACTTCGATACCGTTGGTCAGCATTTTTCCCAACAGCACGGCGGCGGTAGGCGAATCGGCTTGATCCTGGGGAATCACGTAAGCGTAAGGCGGCGACTTACGAAACTTCTCGATCGTGTCGCGGCCCGCCTGATAGCGATTGAAAAGCAACTCCTCGCGATACTTGGCGGACATGTCCAGCACCGACATGGACGCGCCCATCATGTAGCGCACTGCGTCGCCGAGCCGCCACCATCCGCCGGTCCAGGGACTGGAGTAGAAAACCTGCGCCTGCAAGTCTTGCTTGTCGCGGGGAAAATCCTGCGTGGTGTAGAAATGCGGTGTGGCGAAGCGGTACAGAGCCGTTTCCGTAAAGAAAGAAATGCTGTTGCGGAAGATGTGCGTGAAGTCGAGGAATCCGGCGTACCAGTTGTCGAAGCCCACGCGATGAACCGCGCCGGGCATGCCGTGTTCGTCGAGATAAGCGGCCATTCCGATGCCGTAAAAATTCAGCCAGCGCGCCATCAGAGGATGAATGTTGGAGGAGATCGGCTCGGTGAACGGCGGAATGAAAATGCGTGTCGGGAAGGGCGCCGTCTGATGATGGCAGTAGAACACCACCGGATCCCACTCCAGTTCCGTGCGCGTGACGTCCTGCGACTCCAGCATATTGTTCATGTAGCCGTCGCGATTGTTATCGTGTCCCACGTACTCCTGCCACAGATCCGGCAGCGGGCTGACCTCGTACGGCGTGCCCACGTTCTGGCGATACCACCGCGCCACCTGGTTTTGCCCATCGGGATTTAGCGTGGGCCAGAGCATCAGGATCACGTTGTTGAGAATGGCGTCCACTTGCGGATCGCCCTGCGTGGAGATCAGCTTGTAAGCCAGCAAAATGGTATGTTGCGCGCCGGCTACTTCGCTGGCGTGCAGGCCGCCATCGAGATGCACAATGGCCTTGCCTTCCGCGGCCAGGGCCCGCGCGGCGTCGTCGGTGAGTCCGCGGGCTTGCGCCAGGCGGCGGGAGATGTCCTTGTAATGATCGAGCTTAACGAGATTTTCCGGCGAAGAGATGATGGCGATTTCCCAGTCGAGGCCGCGCGTGGTTTTTCCTACGTTGATCAGCTTGATGCGGTTGGAGTTGGCCGCGAGCTTTTGGAAATAAGCTCGCGACTCATCATAGGTGGCGAGATAAAAATCGTCGCCGGGCTTGTGGCCCAGCACCGACCCCGGCGTAGGGATCGCTTGAGCGGCGGCGATGCCGGCGAGCCACAAAGAACAAAGCAATGTGAGGTGTGCGCGCATCATGAGATGATACTCGAATTTTGCCTGTGGAACGCTGCGGCTCTACTCCAGAATTCCCCGGCATCGTTCTGTTCGGACGGCATGAAATCAGCCGGTCTGCCCTGCCAGTATGCGTGTGTTAAGGTAAAAGGCCATGGCTACGGATTTCCCGTATGAGGCTCACGGCACACGCGGCCCATGTGATTCGGGAGAGAGGCATTTCTCTCGATTGGGTGAAGCGCCTTCTGGATAACCCGGAATGGACCGCGCCTGATCGGGAAGACGCCGAAGTGCTCCACGCTCGGCAGGGTTCCAGAGTTTGGCGGAAGAGTGCTGCGCGTGATATACAGAAGACAGGAGCCTTTGCAGGTCGTCAGTGCCTATTTTGATCGCCGGCGGAGGAACACACTATGAAGGTCCATTTCGACGAGAAAGCCGACGCCGTCTATGTTCGCCTGGACGACTCAAAGATCGTAGGTTCCGAGGAGGTTCAGCCGAACATTATTCTGGATTTCAACGAAAAGAACGACGTTGTCGGCATCGAGATCCTGGGCGTCAAGAGCCGGGTACCCCTGGAAAGTCTCAGGAAGATGCAATTTGAAGTGGCCTGACGGCTGGAGCGCGGAGCGATGCCGAGTTTCTTAAGGGCAGTACCACAATCATGCCGATCACCGACGATGCACGATGGCTGGCTCTCTGCGCCAGCAAGGGACAAGAGAGTCCCGACCCGCGAACCAAGATCGGCTGTCTCATCATCGGACCCGATGGGAGCATACGTTGCGCAGCCTGCAATGATTACCCACAAGGCATCCTGCCGGGCGTCGGCAAGCGCGCGGAAGCCCCGTTGAAGTACGTCTGGTTCGAGCACGCCGAGCGGAACGCGATCTACCAGGCGGCACGGGCGTCGCCGTGCGGTTTGCCAGCCCCGACAGGGAAGAGCCTCTCGAATAGTAAAGCCCGAAAGAGTGGGCTAACCTTGCCTGGCCCGATCTCGAGGAATCCTGCGGAGAGGAGATATATGCGGCAAGTCCGAATGTATGTGGATGGGTACAACTTCTACTACGGGATTAAGCGGAAATATCACCTCGATCGGATCGAGAAGGGTCAAAAGAGTTGGATCGGACTCGCTGGTGTGACTTCCGCCGTCTTGGCGAGCACATGATCGATCAAGGTGCGGAGCAAATCAAGGAGATCAAGTATTTCACTGCGCCGGTTGCGGAAGATTATCCGCGTCACGCCGGCGAAAGGCTGAGACAGCAGGATTGGCTGAATGCTGTAAGTACGATCAAGGGCTATAGCAAGATCATGGGCTACTTCCCGCGCCCGCGTCTTGGAGGAAGGTCGCCGGCAGGTCCGCCATTCAATGATCCAACAGAGTTGAAGCCTGACCGGCGAGAGAAACACACCGATGTCAACATCGCTGTTGAACTCCTGCTGGACGCTTTGGACGCCAAAACAGATCACCAGGCGATTCTGATCACTGGAGACACGGATCTGGCGCCTGCCGTCTATGCCGTCCAGAAGGGAATAGTGGATCGCCGCCTGATTTCCCGTGGCAGGACTGTGGACGTGTGGTTGCCGCCGGGCGGCTCCGATCGGGGTTGGCTTGCGTATTTCAAGGAACAGGAGCATAGCTGCCACGTTCGGGTTGAGACGATCACCGAATCCATGTTGGCGGAGAGTCTTCTGCCATATGAGCAGCCACCTTACTATACGTGCCCCGAAGACTGGCGCTTACCTCTGGCCTACTTGGAGGAGAAGGTGCCAGAGGGCTTGCGCCCCGACAGACCCCACCCGAGGGGGACCGCATCAGCCTGATCGGAGCGGTCGCCCTCGGCCGACCCTTTCAGTGGTGCTCCCACGGCCCGTCTGGCGGCTTCTCGGGTCCGCTTCAGGATTCGTATGGGCTGAGGAAAAGCTCGCGATCATAGTGGACGATAGCCAAGCGGAAGTGATCCAGCCAGCCGGTGCGGCCGAGGAGATTTCGGGGCGGGCCGTACTCGGCGGCGAAGTAAACGAAGCTCTCGAAGCGCACCCCGAAGGTTGCGATCACAACAACGTGCCCGAAGACCGGGACGGTCCCGCTAAGTGTGGCGAGCCGGCTGTTGAATCCGGATTCGACGTCCAATCCAAGATCCTCGCCGAGGCTACGCTCGAACATGCAGAACTCTGCGCCTGGATCAACTTTGGCAAATATATCAATGGCTTGGCCGTTGCTCATCAAGCTGACAGGGAGCGTAATTCCTGGGCGCTTTTGATCATCAGGGTAGCGATAGCGAAAATGGAATACAGGAAGGCTTAGCAAGCGTCGAAGCCCCCAACGTCCGGCAGGCGATCGGCCGGCTCCATATGGGCGAAAAGAGGCCTCTTTACGGACTTGCGCGCCTCCGCAAATACTTGCTTGGCGTTGGCGCCATGAGCGAGTAGACGATCTCCGTCCAGAGCCACCCACTCACCGGCGTACTCATGACCGTGATCGCTAATCCACTGCGTCTCTTTGCTGCGGTCGTTGTAGTGCTCGACCCACTCGATTGGCGAAAGTGGCGGTTTGGCTGTGGTTGGCATGCGAGTGCCCTCTCGGCATTATTGTACAACAACCGCGCAGCGCCTCTCATCAGAAGGCGCTGCGCTCAGAAGAAAACAGGTGTTGCCAACTACCGCACATTCTCATAAACCTTGCCGCCCTTCATCACAAACACCACCCGCCGCACCGCCGTGATATCCGCCAGCGGATCGCCATCGGTGACCACAATATCCGCCTGCAGACCCGCGGCGATCGTGCCGATTTTGTCCGCCATTCCCAGCGACTCGGCGGCCACCGAAGTCGCGCTGGCGATGGCGTCGAGCGGCTTTTCGCCGCCATCCTTCACGCGATAGATGAACTCCTCGGCGTTGCGGCCGTGCGCGCCAGCCACGGCGTCGGTGCCGAAGACAATTTTTACCTTGTGAGCGCGCGCCTTTCGGATCACCTGATCGTCCAAGGGCAAGCCCTTCTCCATATAAGCAAAGCCCTCCTCGGTATAGTTGCCGATGCCCAGGAATCTTGGTTTCAACTCCAGATAGTTGTGCAGCACCAGGAAATTCGGATCGAAGTATGTGCCGTTATCCGCCATCAGTTGCAGCGTTTCGTCGTCGAGAAAAACGCCGTGTTCGATGGAGGTGCATCCGCCCAGCATCGCGGCGCGCGCTCCGCCCGGAGCATGGGCGTGGACCACCTAGCGCAACCCGCGCGCCTTGGCTTCGCCGCAGACCGCGGCGACCTGGGCGTCGGACATTGTTTGCGCGCCGCCGTCGCGAATGCTCTCGGTGGCGAATAGCTTGATCACGTCGGCGCCTTCGTCGGCGGCCTGGCGCACGTAGGCGCGCATTTTCTCCAGATCGCCGCCGCCGGTGTTTTCGTTGATTTGGCGGATCGAGGTCAGCAGGCGCGGCCCGGGAATCTGGCCCGCCGCCACCGCCTCACGCAGGTCTTTGTCGGACGGCGCGCCAAGACTCTGCACCGTGGTGAAACCGCCTTGCAGCGTGGACCACAAGTTGGCCGCGCCCGCCAGCGTGCTATACGCCGTCACCGGACCGCCCATCGTGGCTTTCCCGTTGGCGGCGAAATGCGCGCCGATGTGGACGTGCGTGTCAATCCATCCGGGCATCACCGTGAGTTTAGCCAGATCGTACGTCGGTGTGTCCTTGGCGGGACCGACGGAGACGATCTTCGATCCCTCCACGACAATCTGCATGTTCTTTTGCGCGGGATCCTTGCCGTCCAGCAGCGTGCCGGCGCGGATGACGATGCGTTGCGCGCCGGCGATCGATGCGAAACAAAGGCCGGCGGCAAGAAACAGGATGCGGATTCTCATAGGCGCGACTCCTTATATGGAGTGCGGCAGCTTGCTGCCGCTTTGTGTTGCCGCAAGCTTGCTTGCGGCGCGCGGGGCTAGCCCCGCGCCGGCCGAAGCAAGCTTCCGCACTCCAAAGGTCTTAGGATATGATGCTCCCGCAGGTCATGCAACCACTTCCGGAACCCACAGAAACCACCGAGGTCCGCGCCGCGCATCGTTTTGACGAGGCTGTCCTGGACCACTACCTGAGCCAGCATGTGGAAGGCTATCGCGGACCGCTCCGCGTCCGCCAGTTCGAAGGCGGACAATCGAATCCCACGTTCTATCTGGAAGCCGGCGGCCGGGCCTACGTCATGCGCAAGAAACCGCCAGGAAAGCTGCTGCCTTCCGCGCACGCCGTGGACCGCGAATATCGCGTCATCTCCGCGCTGCGCGATTCCGGCGTGCCGGTGTGCCGCACCTATTGCCTGTGCCAGGACGAAGCAGTGATCGGCACGCCGTTCTACGTGATGGAATACGTGGCCGGGCGCGTGTTCCGGGAAATCCGTTTGCCCGGCATGACGCCGGGCGAACGAACCGCGATCTACGACGCCATGAACGCTACTCTGGCCGCGTTGCATCGCGTCGATTGGGCGGCCGCCGGCCTGGCCGATTACGGCAAGCCCGGCAATTACTACACGCGCCAGATCAGCCGCTGGGCGCGGCAGTACGAAGCGTCGAAGACGGAGGAGATTCCAGCCATGGATCGGCTGGGCGCATGGCTGCCCGAACACGTCCCACCCGGCGACGAGTCCAGCGTGGTCCACGGCGATTTCCGTTTGGAGAACATGATCTTCCACGCCACCGAGCCGCGCATTCTGGCGGTGCTGGACTGGGAGTTGTCCACGCTGGGCCATCCCTTGGGCGATCTGGCCTACAACTGCATGCCCTATTACTCCACGCATCCGCGCATGGGTGGACTGGACGGCTTCGCTTGCGCGGCGCACGGCATTCCCACGGAAGCCGAATACGTGGCCGCATACTGCCGCCGCACCGGCCGCGCGGAGATCGCGGAGTGGCCGTTCTACATGGCTTTCTCGCTGTTCCGCTCGGCCAGCATTCTGCAAGGAGTCTACGCGCGCGGGCTGCAAGGCAATGCCTCCAGCGAAAACGCGCTCACGTTGGGAGCCATGGTGAGAACGTCGGCGGAGCGGGCTTGGGGGCTAGTGGCGTAGTTGAGGATTTTTGGAACACGGAAGGACACGGAAGAAAGAACGGAAGGGCTCTGAATCGGCTGCCGTTTTCTTCTTCCGTGTTTTCCGGCTTTTGTTCCGTGTGCTTCCGTGTTCCAAGTTTTTTCCTACTTCTTCAGCTCCTGCTTGGCAATCGATTCGATGTGCACTTCATCGGGACCGTCCGCCAGCCGCAGCGTGCGGATGTGCGACCACATGCTGGCCAGCGGAAAATCTCTGGCAGACCCCGGCCGCGCCGTGGGCTTGTATGGCGCGGTCGATCACTCGCAACGCCATGTTTGGCGCCACCACTTTGATCATGGCGATTTCTGCGCGGGCCGCTTTGTTGCCCACCGTGTCCATCATGTAGGCGGCCTTCAGCGTCAGCAGGCGGGCCTGTTCGATTTCCATTCGCGATTCGGCGATGTCGGCGCGGATGGTGCCTTGCTCGGAGATGGTTTTGCCGAAGGCCACGCGCGACTTTACGCGCCGGCACATGTTCTTCGAGAGCCCGCTCCGCTACGCCGATGCATGCGCATGCAATGGTGGATGCGGCCCGGACCCAGACGGCCTTGGGCTATTTCGAAGCCGCGGCCTTCGCCCAGCAGGATAGTTGCCTGCTGGCACGCGCACGTTTGTGATAGTGACTTCGCCGTGGCCGTGCGGCGCGTGATCGTAGCCGAGACACCGTAGCATGCGCTCGATCTTTACGCCGGGCGCGTCCATCGGGACCAGGATCATGGATTGCTGTTTATGGCTTGGCTGCGTTCGGATCGGTTTTGCCCATGAAGATGGCGATCTTGCAGCGCGGATCGCCCGCGCCGGAGGTCCACCACTTGCGGCCGTTGATCACGTATTCGTCGCCATCTTCGCACGATGCTCGATTCGATGTTGGTGGCATCGGAGCGAGGCCACGCCCGGCTCGGTCATGGCGAAGCAGGAACGGATTTCGCCGTTCAGCAGCGGCTTCAGCCAGCGCTCTTTCTGCTCCTGGTGTCCCGTAACGCGCGAGCACTTCCATGTTGCCGGTGTCGGGCGCCGAGCAATTGAACACTTCCGCCGACCATTTCGCCGCGGCCCATGATTTCGCATAGCGGGGCGTATTCCAGGTTGGTCAGGCCGGCGCCGTATTCGCTCTCCGGCAGAAAAAGATTCCACAAAGACCGGCGGCGCGCGCCTTGGGTTTTAGTTCCTCGATGATCTGCGATGGGTTGCCAGCGGTCGGCCTTTCCGGACTGCTGCAAATAAACGCCCTCGTTGGGATAAATATATTCATCCATGAACGCTTCCAGGCGAGCGATCAACTCTTTCGTGCGGGCGGAGTACTCAAAGTTCATCGAGCAGTTCTCCTTTTCACCTTCACCTGATTCTTGCGGACCGTTTTCTTGCGGACCCCATGTTTGCGGGCCGCGGCGTTGGGAACCGCCACGCCCGGTTCAGCCACCCGCGCGGCGAGAACGCCGTGGGGATCGCCTTTCAACAACTCGCGCCGCAAGCGTTCCGCGTCGCGATGGCCCTCCTGCTCCCGGAACAAATATAGCGCATATGTCAGGAACAGCCTGCCGCGCGCTAAGGAGATTCTGCCGAGTACTGGTAGCCGGTTGTCTTTCATCGCTTGATACTCGTCGTACAGCCGCTGAATCTCTTCCACCGATGGCCGGCGCATCCCCAGGGGGCCGGTCAAGGTCATGGCTTCCAGAGCCAACACCACGCGGATGCGGCGGTTCAGCCCGCGATCCGCCGGCGACTCGCGGAGGGCCTCCTCGCCCAAGCGTTCGTATTCCTCCAACGATTCCACCATCTGGCGAACTTCGCCGGATTGCCGGGCCCGCGAGACCAAGGCCCGCGCCAAACGCAGTTTCAACAGTGGATGGCTCTGGTTCTTCAGCACCGGTTCGAGCAACGCCACAGCCTCTTCGGGACGGCCCTGGTAGCGCAGAGCCTGCGCCAGGTCGCCCAGGGCGCGCACGTTGCCGGGATCCAGGCGCAACACTTCGCGCGAGATCTGCTGCAAGTGCACCCAATCGGAGCGCATGTTGTAGGCGCGCGAAAGATCCTTGAGGGCCGCCAGGTTGTCGTGGTCGCGGTCCAGCACGCGCACCAGGCGGTCGATCTCGCGATTCAGGCCCATGCGCTCCAGCAGCGTTTCGCTGGGGAAGACGTATTTCTGATCGGAGCCCACGAACAGGTTGCGATGGCGCACCGAGCTGCGCAGGAAGTGGGCGCTCAATACGGCGCGGCGGCGGGCTCGCACGAAGCGTTCGAAGATATCGAACAGGGCCGCCGTGCGCGCCGCCGGCGCGGCAGGCAATTCCGCCAGGGTATGGGTGAGCGGCGCAATTTCTTTCTCCGCGGCCGCTTCCGCCAGCGTGCTCCAGGCCTGGAAGACCAGCGGATTTAAGCCCAGGCGCGTGCCGTCCCAGATGGCGCGAGCCGTCTCGACCACCGTGGGCGCGAACACTTCGCGGCCTTCGCGCCACACGGGATGCAGGAGTCCCTGGCGCGCCAGCGCGCGCACCCAGTCCTCGGCGCAGGGCGGCCCGATGGCGGCCGCCAGTTCGGCGGCACTCAAAAATTCCCGCCGCGGACGAGTGACTGCCGCTTCGCCGCCCCCGGCGCGCGCCGCGATCCGCACCGGATCGTAAGCCGATTCCTGGAACAGCGTGGCGATCTCGTCTAATGTCAAGCGCCTTCGCAACTGGAGTGACCGGATCAGGCTGATCAACTCGACGGTGGAGGGCGGATACAACGCCGAGGTACGGCTGGTGCGTTCCGGCGGCGGCAGCAAACCCTTGCGCAGGTAATAATGGATGGTTTGCCGGGCGCCCCCGACTTGGTAATCAGCGACTTGATGGTGACGTAGCCCTGAGGGAAACTTCCTTCCGCCATAAGAGAAATCGAGTATATATTCGGACTGCACATTTGTACAGTGCGATGTAGGGGAGGGCACACTTGCATGAGAGCGATGAGCAAAGTTTGTATAGTACTGCTATGCACCAGTATGCTGGGCGGGCAGGCGCCTGCCGGCAAAAAAGAATATCTCGGCGAACTGGCTTATGCGGTGCAGCAGGTGAACCAACTGGCCGAAGCCGAGCCGGAAGCCAAGTATTCCTGGCGGCCGTCGGCAGCGGTGCGCTCGATGAGCGAAGTCTACGTGCACATTGCCGCGGGCAACTTTCTGCTGCTCGGTTTGATCGGCGAAAAGCCGCCCGCCGACCTATATCCGGCGGACCTGCCCACAAGCGCCCGTGACCGCGGGATCGCCATGGGCACGATCAATCTCCGGCTGGAAAAGAAGATCGCCGGCAAGGCCGAGGTCACCGCGCTATTGAAGCGCTCCTTCGACGCGGTGAAAGCTTCCTACGAGCATGCCAGCGCCGCGGATTTGGACAAGCCGGTGGACTTCTTCGGAACTCCCAGCACGGTGCGCGGCATTTATTTGCGCATCCTGGTACACATCAATGAGCACATGGGCCAATCCGTGGCTTACGCCAGGATGAACGGGATTGTGCCTCCCTGGTCGCGGTAGTGGGAACGGAAATCAAAAATCAAAAGTCAAAAATCAAAAATAAGGAAGCGGGCTGCCAATGGACACAACGCGAGGCCCGTTCCTTCATTTTTGATTTTTGACTTTTGATTTTTGATTTCCCGCCTGCCGCGCAGGCGGGCTCATGTCGGCAAAGTAAAGGTCAGCGGATCCACGGTGACGGCGCGGTTCTTGCCGGCACGCTTGGCCATGTAGAGCGCGCGGTCCGCTTCATGGATCAGCGAAGGGACATCCCGCGCGGCCGGTGAGAACGTGTCGGCGATGCCGATGCTCATGGTGACGGTCAGCACGCCGTCTTCCCAAATCAATGGTTGGCGAATGGCCTCCAGGATCTTGTTGGCCACTTCCTGTCCGCCGACGCGGTTGGTGAGCGGCAGCAGGACCCAAAACTCCTCGCCGCCGCAGCGGCCCACCACGTCGCTTTCGCGGCCGCTCTCGGAGAGGCGCCGGGCGACCTCGCGCAGAACGAAATCGCCGCAAGGGTGCCCGTGAGTATCGTTCACCGCTTTGAAATCGTCCAGGTCGCCGACCAACAAGGCCAGCGGAAGGCGGCCGCGGCCGGCCTTCTTGAACTCGGATTCCAGGGAATTCATGAGGTGCCGCCGGTTATAGGCGCCGGTGAGCGGATCACGCACCGATTGCTCTTCCAGTTGCACCGTCAAATCTCCCAGACGCGCGATCAACTCTTCGCGCTCGCGGACGCGATGTCCTTCCAGCACTCCATGGGTGACCAACATCAGTGCGCCGAAATAGAGCAGGTAGCTGTACCACCACAACAATTGCCAGGGCTCCGCCAGGACGGCGCTGACGCGGGCCAGCAGAAACACCAGCAGGCCGGCGGCCAGCGGAACCAGAATGGGCCGGTGGCGGCGGAAGTAGAAGATCAGCGACTCGGCCAGCGCCAGGACCCCCAAACCCATGCAGATACCGAAACTCCACCATACGGGAGGCGCTTCGGCAAACCGGATTGTGCCGGCCACGCCAATGGTTGTGTAGATGAAAAACCAAGTCCAAGTTACGCGCCGCAGGGGACCACAACCGTCTCCGCCCCAGCGGCGGAAGCGCCGCCGGAGGGTCGGCCAGGCGATGGTTACGGCGGCGGCCAACGAAAACTGCGTAACCCACAGCGAGTTGAGAACTCCGAACCACTTCTGCGCCGGCGCGGTGTTGAAAAATCCCGGCCACAGGTGAGCAGCCAGCGCTTGGCCGGCAAAAAGCACGGCTTGCGAGAAGAAGCCTGCTTCCAGGAAACAGACCGCTGGATGCGCCGACTGGCGGGCCTCCTCCCGCAGCCACCAACCCAGCACACACGACGTGCCGGCAATGAAGAGGAACAGGAAGTCCTGGAAGAGCGGTTGCCGGACGGTCAGGTTCGACAAACTATCCGTCCGATACACGGCGACCAGAGTGGCGGCGGCCATCATTGCCAGCACCACCAGCAGCAATAAAGACCGCTGGCTGTCCCTGTTCACCTGCGAATCGCCGCTAATGGAAGAACGTGAAATCAAAAAACCATCTTTCCGCTAGTGAGTCATTGGTCCAGCCAGGGCCGCCACTGACCACCGCTTCATCTTGCTCTCTCTCAGTCTACCCGTGTACCTTCCATGGCGGCAAGGAGTACTTAGGTTCTATAGTCCATCAACCATGGTCCATCAAGATGATAAACTGAACAGCCTGTGTCACTTGAATCAGCCCGCGCGCGCGCCGCAGGACGCTCCGCCGTTCGCTTGAAGTGCTACGCCAAGATCAACCTGGGACTCCGCGTGATGGGTCTGCGCCCAGATCGCTATCACGAGTTGCGAACTGTCTTCCAGACGGTCTCGCTGTTTGACACTTTGGAAGCGTGGCGGGAGCGCGGGCCATCGCGGGTTGTCCTGCAATGCAATATCGCCCCGCTCGCCGATTCCCGGAATCTGGCGGCGCGAGCAGCCGCGGACATGGCCGCCCAGCTCAAGCTGAACGGAACGATCCATTTGCGCCTGCACAAGCGCATCCCGATGGGTGCCGGACTGGGCGGCGGCTCCAGCGATGCCGCCGCCGCGCTACGAGCGGTCGCCCGATTGGCGGGGCGCAGTCCGGAGTCCGAGCGTTGGCTGGAGATGGCTGAAAAGTTGGGCGCGGACGTCCCTTTTTTCCTTCTCGGCGGGACCGCTTTGGGTCTTGGACGCGGTACGGAAGTCTATGCGTTGAAGGATGTTAGCCGTCATTGGCTGGTCCTGGTGCATCCCCCTGTGCATGTCAACACGCCGCAAGCCTACGCGGCGCTGGATCGGCAACGGGACGCCCGGCAAGTTCAGAGAAACGAAAAGGAAAAGCGCCGGCGGCCGGTACTTCCGTTGACAGAATCGCTGGAAAACGATAAAATTCATAGTTTCTGCGCTCGATGTTGGGATTGGAAGCGGAAGCGGGACGAGTTGGAGTTGGTCAACGACTTCGAGCCGGTCGTGTTCGAGACCTACCCGCAGATCGCGCGGCTCAAAAAGCAACTCATCCGAACTGGCGCATCCCCGGCTCTGCTGAGCGGTAGTGGTTCGGCGGTGTACGGGTTGTGCGAAAGCAGGCGGAAAGCCCAGCGGGCTGGCCGCGAACTGGCGGCGCGCTTTCCGGAGTGCCGGGTGTGGGTATTGCGAACAGTGAGTGGCCAAGAGAGTTTGGCGGTATAGAGGGTTTTTTTGGAGTGCGGTAGCTTGCTACCGCTTTTTTGGGCCGAAGTTTGCTTCGGCCGGCGCGAGCTAGCCCGTGCGCGCTGGCAGCAAGCTGCCAGCTTCGAAAGCGGCAGCAAGCTGCCGCACTCCAAATCGAACGATTTTCTTAGCAGCGATATGCAAACGGATCGGCTGAAAATCTTCACCGGCAACGCCAACCGGCCTCTGGCCGAGGAGATCTGCGCGCATCTGAACGTGCCGCTGGGGCAGTGCCTGGTCAAGCGCTTCAGCGACGGCGAAGTTTATCTCCAGATTCTGGAGAACGTGCGTGGGGCGGACGTGTTCGTGGTGCAGCCGACCTCCAACCCCGGCGATCGCCACTTGATGGAGTTGCTGCTGCTGCTGGACGCGCTGAAGCGCGCCTCGGCGGAGCGGATCACCGCGGTGATCCCGTATTACGGATACGCCCGGCAGGACCGCAAGGACAAGCCGCGCGTGCCGATTTCGTCCAAGCTGGTGGCCGACCTGCTGACCGCCGCGGGAGCCAGCCGGGCCTTGACGATGGACTTGCACGCGCCGCAGATCCAGGGTTTTTTCAATATCCCCGTGGATCATTTGTTCGCAACGCCGGTGCTGGTGGAGTATTTCCAGAGCTTGAACCTGCCGGATCTGACGGTGGTTTCGCCCGATGCGGGAGGCGTGGAGCGAGCCAGGTTTTTCGCCAAGAACCTGGACGCGCCCCTGGCCATCGTGGACAAGCGCCGCGAGGAAGTGAACGTGACGGAGGTGATGCACGTGATCGGCGACGTGGAAGACCGCACGGTCCTGATTGTGGACGACATTGTGGACACCGCCGGCACGCTGGTGAAAAACGCGGAAGCCCTGTTGCAGCGCGGCGCACGCAAAGTTTGGGCCACCGCTTCGCACCCGGTGCTGTCCGGTCCGGCGGTGCAGCGGATCGTGGAGTCCAAGATCGAGGAATTGGTAGTGACAAATTCGATCCTGCTTTCGCCGGAGGCCCGGCAATGCAAGCGGATCAAAGCTTTATCCATCGCCGAGCTGATGGCTCGCGCGATTCAGTCGATACACGAGGAAACCTCCGTCAGCAGGTTGTTCCTGTAGGCAAACTTGTAGGCAAAGAGGATTCCGCGATTTCGGTAGAAGAGGAAAACGAAGGAGAACTGGTTTATGTCTCAGGCAGCGATTGAGTTGAATGCCGAGGTGCGCACTCCGGGTACGAAGAACGTGGCCCGCCGTCTGCGCGCCGCCGGGCAAGTGCCCGCGGTGCTGTACGGATTTGAGAAGCCCCCGGTGGCCCTGGCGTGCGATCCCAAGCCGCTCTTGGCCGTGGTGCACTCCGAGTCCGGCCACAACCGCATCTTGAACCTGGCCGTCAAAGGCGGGGAAAACACTTCCGCCGTGGTGCAAGACTGGCAAGTGGATCCGGTCAGTGATCGCCTGCTGCACGTGGACTTGCGGCGCATCGATTTGCACAAGAAATTGCACGTTCGCATCGCGGTGCATGCCGTGGGCGAGGCCAAGGGCGTCAAGGTACAGGGCGGAATTCTGGAGTTCGTCCAGCGCGAGGTGGAAGTAGAGTGCCTGCCCCTGGACATCCCCGATTTCATCACCGCCGACGTCACCGAGCTGGTGATTGGCAAGAGCCTGCGCATCCGCGATCTGGTGGTGGACAGCAAACTCAAGGTGCTGGGCAATCCCGACCAGGTTGTGGCGCACATCATCACCATCAAGGAAGAAGAGGTCAAGGCTCCGGAAGAAGTGGCTGCGGTTGCCGGCGCCGTTCCGACGAAGCCGAGGTCATCAAGAGAGGCAAGAAGGAAGTGGAAGGCGAAGGCGAGGAAGCCGCCCCTGCCAAGCCCGAGGCCAAGGGCAAGCCCGAAGCCAAGGGCAAGCCCGAGCCCAAGGGCGAGAAGAAGAAGTAGGACTGCGAGGTTGGCATGTCTGCTCCCGATTCTTCCGCGCCGGAAACACCTTCACCTGCGCCGGCGATACAGCCGGCGCTGTGGATCGTGGTTGGATTGGGCAATCCGGGACCGGAATATGCCGACACGCCGCACAATCTCGGTTTCCGGGTCATGGGGCGATTAGCGGAGCAAGCCGGTATCCGGGTGAGTCGCCCGGAAGCCCGATCGTTGACCGGATTGGGTGAGATCGAAGGGCGGCGCGTCGTGCTGGCCACGCCGCTGACCTACATGAATCTGAGCGGCGGCGCGGTGCGGGAGTTGCTGAAGAAATATGAAGCCGGTCGCGAGGCACTGTTGCTGGTGTTCGACGAGTTGAGCTTGCCGTTTGGCACGATCCGCATCCGCGAGCGCGGCAGCGCGGGAGGCCACAACGGCGTGGAGTCGGTGATTGAGAGCGTTGGATCGCAGGAGTTCACGCGGATCCGGTTGGGGATCGGGCCCGACCATCCGGTGGCGCCGGAGCACAAGGCGGCTTATGTGCTGAAGGCCTTTCCGAAGTCGTGGAAGGAGCCGGCGGAGGAGTTGGTGGATCGCGGCGCGGAAGCGGTGCGAATGTTGTTGCGAGACGGCGTGGCCCGGGCGATGAACGAATTTAATCGCCGCGAGCCTGCTGAGAAGTAACGCAGGCCTCCGGCCTGTGTTTTTTGGTTGCAAAAGAACAGGCCGGAGGCCTGCGCTACAAGAGTTTCCCGGACTACCTTCGCCGATGGCGAAGAATCCATCTCAATCCCCGATGGGATTGGGGTCCGAGGAAAAACGAAAGGGAGAAATGCGGATTTACGAAATCATGTTCATTGTTCGTCCGGAAGTTCCCGAAGAGGAACTGGACAAGCTGATCGCCCAGTTCGACGGTTTGGTGACATCGACGGGCGGCAAGGTGCAAAAAGCCGAAAAGTGGGGCCGGCGGCGGCTGGCCTATGAGGTGAAGCGTTGCAAGGAAGGCCAGTACATCCTGTTCACCATTGAGTGCGACCCGCCCACGGTGAAAGAATTCGAGCGCCGTTTGAAGGTCGCTGATCCGGTGGTGAAATTCCTGACCATCCGTGTGGACCCGGAACTGAAACGCCTGGCCAAGATCAAGAAGAAGCGCGAACTGCGCGCCGCGCGGCGCCGGAAACCGGCCCCTGCGGCATCCAGTACGCCCGCGGCATCCATTGTGCCGGCGGCTCCGGCAGTTGCTCCGGCAGCGCCGGTGGTTCCCAGTTTGCCCGCGGAAGCGGCGGGAAAGGAATAAGGAGAATATATGGCTGACTTTGGCGGCGGCGGTGGTGGTTATCGTGGTGGCGGGGGCGGTGGCGACAGAGGCGGAGATCGCGGCGACCGGCCGCGGCGTCCAGGCGGGGGTTCGGGCGGCGACAGAGGTCCGGGTGGTCCCGGTGGACCGGGCGGCAAGAAGCAGTATTTCCGCCGCAAGAAGGTTTGCAAGTTCTGTATCGAGAAGATTGACGACGTCAACTATAAGGACGTGAAGCTGGTATCGTCGTTCATCGCGGAGCGCGGGCGGATCATGCCGCGCCGGATTACCGGCGTGTGTGCGCCGCATCAGCGGCGCATTTGCGACGCCATCAAGAAGGCGCGCAACATCGCGCTGCTGCCTTTCTCGATCGAGTAGCTCGACCTCTGATGATTCAAGGAGATTCGCAATGGAAGTGATACTGCGTCAGGATGTAAGCAAAGTAGGGCACCGCGGCGACCTGGTCAAGGTCGCCGACGGATTCGCGCGCAATTTCCTGTTGCCCCGCAAGCTGGCGGTGGCCGCCAGCGACGGCAATCGCAAGATGGTGGAGCAGGAGAAGGGCGCGGCGGTCCGCCGCGAGGCGACCGAGCGCGGCGACGCCGAGAAGCTGTCGCAAATGCTCACCGGCGTGACGGTGAGTGTCTCGCGCAAGGCCGGCGAGGGCGATCAACTGTTCGGATCGGTCACCGGCATGGATGTGGCCGATGCGCTGGCCGCCAAGGGCTATCAAATTGACCGCCGGAAAATCCAGTTGGACGAGCCGCTGAAGCATCTCGGCGAGTTCGACGTGGCGGTGAAGCTGCACAAGGACGTCACCGCGCAGGTGAAGGTGCAAGTGGTGAAAGAAGCCGAGTAGTCCACGGATTACCGGAATTCGATCCACAGATTACACGGATGACACAGATTCGGAACGTGCGAGACGGCCGGCGTCGCGCGATCCTGAAATCTGTGTAATCCGTGTAATCTGTGGATCGATTCGTTTGAAAGGGCTGGGAAATGGCTGCCCGCGTTGTATAGCGATCGCTGGTCCGAACGGCGCGGGGAAGACTATGTCGCGTTGGAGACGCACCCAAAATGGGGAGTGGAGCAATGGTTTCCAAGCAAAAGAAACAAGCTGATGCGTGGGTAAAGGGCATTGGGCGTGCCTTGCGCCGCGCGGCCAAGGACGCTCGCAAGACGGCGCGACAGTACGGCACGCCTTTCTATGTCTGGCGAGACGGCAAGGTTGTCGCCGAGAAGCCCTAGCCCGGGGCGTTTCTCACACCACTTCTCACAGCCTTTCCCACACCCCCCTGTGAGAAAATATCTCTTGGCTCATCGGTCACTTACCTCCATTTTCCACGCCTTTTCGCCAGTTTCACTCCCGCCGCGCGATCCGCGACTCTGCGATGCAAAGCTGGGGGCCTTTCGTAGTTTTCGTAGTCGCCCACAAAGCAAGCTGCAGCCTTGGATCCAGGTGGATCCAGGTTACCGGGCTTGACTTCCGGGTTGATTGTACGTCAACATGTATACGTAAGGGACAGAGTATGGATAAAGTCTTTTCTGCACGACTGGATGTCGGAGTGGTGGATGAGTTGGAGCGCGCTTGCCGTTTGCTGCGAGTCACCAAGAAGAGCTTCCTGGAAGAGGCCATCCAGCGGCGAGTGCGCCAGGTCGCGCCCGAGGCGATTCCCGGCGGCCACGACAACATCTGGGAAAGGACCTGCGGAGCATGGAAACGGAAAGAGACCGCGGAAGCAACGGTCGCGCGCATTCGAAAGATTGTGGAAAACGATTTTTATCGCCGTCACAAGGGCAAGAATGCGAAGCTACCTCGATAGCGACGTCCTCATCGGGCAACTTCGAGGAGACCCCCGGGCGCAAGCGTTCCTCGAACGGCTTTCCGCAGAAGGCCAAGAGGAACTCTGGATCGGAGCCCTTCAACGTATCGAAATCGTCTTCTTCATGGGTCCGAATGAGGCCGACGACACCGAGGCGCTCCTGCAACGATTTCATACTGACCCGGTGACCGAAGAGATCGTGGACTATGCCGGCATGCTCTACCGCCAATGGTATCCGTCTCACGGCACGGGCATCAACGATTGCGTCCTGGCGGCCATGGCGTTGCTGAGCGGAGGCAAGATCTACACCCGGAATCTGAAACACTTCCCTCTGCCGGGATTGGTGGTCGCCCGCGCCTGGTGATCAGGCCCGGCGCAGGAGCGCCGAGACAGCGCGGCACGCCTTTCTATGTCTGGCGCGACGGCAAGGTGGTCGCGGAGAAGCCATAGCTAGGTTTGGCTCTCGGCCAGTCCTGGCGCTCGGGCTATGTCTTCGACCAGCCAAACGACAACATTGCCATCCCTCAGTTTTTCTCCGTCACGCTTCTTGGTTGGAAAGGGTCGGCACCGTAGGACCTTCGCACCTAGCCTGTTCTCGAGATAGTCCCAGTGCTGCGCTCCGTCTGTGTCGTCCCAGCTCCAGAACAGGAGGAGTCGGCGGTGCGCGGCTGCCAAGGCCCTCATCTTGTCGATGTCACGCTGCAGTGCCCCCTCGCCCCACATCCATATTTTGCACTCGACGTAGGTCCTCTGTCCTGCCCGTTCAAGGAGCAAATCGACTTCCTTAGCGCTACCCGGATAACGTTCTTCCGGCCGAACCTCACATTCCTGCTGACGGACGAAATCGCTTTTCAGGAGATTCCGAAAGATGAGGTAGACGAGGGCCTCTTCGAAAGGGACGGCCAGAATTCCCAGGTGTTGGTGCCAATTCCGAAACAAGCCCTCCTTTTGAAATTCTCCTAGGCGATCAACAAGGAAGTCGTTCTCCTTCTTTAGGGTGTCGAAAGCGATCTCAAAAAACTGTTTGAGGTAGGAGTCGAGCTCCGGCTCCGGCTTTGCTGCTATTCCTTCTGGCATGGATCCTCCGTGAGTAGTCTTGCCCCTGTTCGTCTGACCCGAAGGACTTGCCCTCGGTCCTGCTGGTACCTGTGATGATCCTACGCCCACCCCGCCTGGCCTTCAATGTAGAAGGCATCCCCGTCGAGTTCCAAGCTCCGCAGCGCCCCCCTGGGTCGCTCACCCAGCCGGCCAAAGAGCCTGATGTACTCGCGGCTTTCTCGCTCAGCCTCCTGGTGCTGATGTAAGCGGCAGTGGATCACGATCCGATGCTCGCGGGCCTTCTGGTAATTGGAGACGTCAGCAGCACGGTTCACCTTGACCGCGTCAACCTGTTTGAAAAAGTTGAGGGCCATTTCCAAATGGCCGAGCCGGTAGTGGCAAGGACCTAATCCGTACAGGCAGTCCGCCTCCGTCGCAAAGAGAAAATCCAGTTCGCCAGGTTCCTCGGTTTCCAGAAGATGAAACGCCGTTTGGTATTTCGCCAGCCCTTCTTCGTACCGGCCAACACGTTCAAGAGCCCGCCCAAGCCAAAGATGAGCGTGTTTATCTCGGGGTCGGCTTTCGACCTCGGTTTTCAAGCCGGGTAACTCGCGGTCTAGCTGCTCCAGCCAGGCCTTCAACTCAATGAGTTTCTCCAGGATCTCCGCCCTGTCATCGCTACAGAGATCCTCGGGGACTTGCTCCCAAGCCTGCTGGTAAAGCAGATAGGCCTTGGGAAAGTTCTCGGCCCGATAGGCCCTGCCGGCAGCCCAGTATAACTCGGCGTTAGCGATGCTTGCCCTTTTTCCGAAGTCATCGGCGCTCGATTCAGCCGATAGCTCCGGCACCCCGAGAGCAGCTAGGGCACACCCCAACTTCCTGAACAACTCGCGACGTTTCATGTGTCTGTTTTCCTCCAGTTTTTCATAGACCCCCATACAGACACGTCGAGGGCCAAAGTGGATATGATTGATTAGATTGAAAGTATTCGTGTGGCGGTTGGCGTGTATGAATAGGGTTGTGGCGATGAACGACAAGCACGTAGGTTCCAGTATTGACGACTTCCTCAAGAAAGAAGGCATTTTCGAAGAGGCGCAAACACAGGCCATCAGGGAGGTCGTCGCGTGGCAACTCGCTTCGGCCATGAAAATATCTAAAGCGCGGATGGCCACGCTGCTCAAGACAAGCCGCACGCAAGTTGACCGCCTCCTCGACCCGAAGAATGACATCACGCTGTCAAGCCTGCAGCGAGCGGCGGCCATGGTCGGGCGCCGAGTCACGATCCAGTTAGTGTAAGGCGGCGTTTCTCGGAGCACTACGAGTTAGTCAACGCTTTCCGACCGCGTTGGTAAGGGTTTGAACAAGTGCGCCTCCCCAGGCATTCTCGGTAACGCCAGGGATCACGGCGATCGCGTATCCGGACGCAAAGCTCGCTAGGAAGCCGGGAATATCCTGGTGGGTTTTATCGCCCGTACTTTTTGACAATCTGCTTCACGCGTTCTATCGGAATCGCCTCAACCGTTACTCCCTTACTCTTGACCGTGGTAGCGCGCAGGAGCGAGTTGTACACAGCCTCCTCGGTCGCCTCCAGCGCCGCTTCGAACAGCGGTGACGTCGCTTCGGCGGGCAGAACTGTCCGGGAGCGCGCGGTGGTCTCGCCGAATTTCACGCGTAACTCCGGCGAGGTGGTGAAGGCGATGGCGAACTCGCCCGAGCCATTCGAAAAACTCGAGCCGGTGCGTGCCAGCCCGTAAACCGCGCGCGCCGCCAGCCGCCCGAGATCGCGGGCGTCCAGCGGAGCATCCGTCGCCACCACGATCATGCAGGAACCATCGCCCGCTCCCGGATCGGCGCTGCCCTGGAAGGCGTATTTCCCGAGTTCCTTGCCCACCGGCGCGCCGCCCATGGTCAGCACGCCGCCGAAATTGGTTTGCACCAACACTCCCAGGGTGTAGCCACCGGATCGCGACGGCAGCACGCGCGAGGATGTCCCGATACCGCCTTTCCATCCAAAGCAAATGGTGCCAGTGCCCGCGCCCAACGAGCCTTCCTCCACCGGACCTTCCGCGGCGCGGCGAATTGCCTCGATCACATGCTCGCGCTTTACGTGCATGCCGCGAATATCGTTCAGGCCGCCGTCGTTGGTTTCGCCCACCAGCGCGTTCACGGATTGCACGCGCTCGTTGCCGTGTTGCGCTAGCGTCCAGGCCACCACGGCTTCCACCGCCGTGCCGACGCTCAGGGTGTTGGTGAGCACAATCGGCGTTTCGATCGTTCCCAACTCGCGCACCTGCGAGGACCCGGCCAGTTTTCCGAAGGCGTTGCCGACAAAGACCGCGCCGGTAACTTTGTCCTGAAACACGTTGCCGCCATGCGGCAGGATCGCCGTGACGCCGGTACGGACGTTGTCGCCCTCGACGATGGTGGTTTGTCCCACGCGCACGCCGCGCACGTCGGTGATGGCGTTCAGCGGGCCGGGCGGAAAAACGCCCGGCGCGATTCCGAGGTCGCGCGCGCGAGGACGCGGGTTGTCGCTGGATTGAAAAGCGGCCGCGGTCAGGATCAGCAGCAAGAGTGTGCGCATGAACTATAGTCCGCATTTCTCACCACGGCAACAAGGGGGCGGTTGGCGAACGATGGGATCCTTATGGGTGCGGTGGCTTGACACCGCCTGGGATGCCCGAGGCTTGCCTCGGGCCTGGAGTTTTACAATTTGCAGCCCGCGGCGCGGGCGGGAGAGTCTGGCCCAGGGGTGGAGCGCATTTTGCGGAACCCTGGGAACACTGTGCGGGGAAAAGAGCCCGCAGAGCGGGCGAAAGGCACTCTCGCAAGCATCGCGCCTCTGTCGCCCGCTTCGCGGGCTCGTTGTTCTCGCGATGTACCCAGGGTTCCGCAAAATACGCTCCTCCCTGGGCCACGCTCTCTGGCCCACTTTCGCGGGCTTAGCCTGCATAGCAGGCGGTAGAGTAGCTAGTGCTGTGACTAACGGCCGCTTCGGGGCGGGGAAAGGCAGCAAACGCGGGGCGAAACGCCGAGGACGGCGTGGCCGGGCGGCCTCAGAATGACCCGCTTTTTCTCGAGCATATTAAATCGAAGACGTGGGATCTGTCAGTTTCATCGGCGTTTATCGGCGGTTGCAGTTTTCTTCTATTTCACCTGACTTCCCAACCACGCCTCGCGGAACGCTTTCTGCGCATCCGTGAGCGTGTCCATCGCTGAAGACTGCAACGCAGGATCTGCCTTCAGCGTTACGGTAACCGTCAGTTTCGTTCCGTCGCGCCGCAGGATGCCCAGCGCCACTTTGTCGCCGGGCTTGCGTTTGGCGATCGCATCCCATGTTTCGCGCGTGGCTAGCGCGCCGTCGATACTGGTGATCGTGTCGCTCAAATCTACGCCGGCCTCGTAGAGCGGCGTGTTGAAGCCCGTCGGCCCTTCGACCAACAGTCCATCGGATGAACTTGCGAGCTGCTCGCCACCTCTTCCACCCCGCCCACCGACGGCGCCCAATTGGCCGATCCAGGCGCGATCGGGATTCACGGGCCGCACGATGTATCCGGCCAACGAGAGCAGATGCGCGTAGTCGGCCACTTCGCGGCCTTCCACATATTTGTCGAAGAAGGCGTCGGCAAAGACGCGATCATGCGTCAAATCCGCCAGATCGTCGCGAAGATCTTTCAATGAATATGGCTTGGCCACCATTCCGGGCGCGCGGCCGCCCGGTTTGCCATTGCGCGTCCACAACAGTTTCATGTAGTCGTCGAGCGAGAGTTTTCCCTGCGATTTCTCGCGCAGCGACAAGTCCAGGGCCAGGGCGATTGCCGAACCGTAGGTGTAATAGGAAATGAAGGCGCGGTTGCGGTCGGTGGGATCGCTCGATGTGAAGCCATCGGCAAAGACGGCGAATTCGCTCATCTCCACGGCCGAGCGCACCTCGCGGCCCGAGCCGTTGATCACTTGGTTGGGCGGCGCCGTCGGCGCGTTCTGCGACAATCCCGCGCGGTAGAGCAGCAACGGCCCGTAGTATTGCGTGAATCCTTCCGCCACCCATAAGCAGCAGGTAATGTTGGCGCGCGTGAAATCGAAAGGCTCCAGTCCCACGGGACGGATGCGCCGGACGTTCCAGTTATGAAAGAACTCGTGCGAAATCGTGCCCAGTGTGCGCCTGCGGCCCTCGGGTGTCTTCAGCGAAAGACGCGCCGACGAGATCATGGTGCTGTTGCGATGTTCCATGCCGTCGCCCACCGCGGAGGGAGAATAGTCCAGCAGAACGGTGTAGGCGCCCGGCTCATACTCCGGGAATTCGCCGAAGACTTGCTCTTGCTCCAGCACCAGACGTTGCACCAGCTTGGCTAGTTCGTCCACGTCGGTCTGCGCGTCGCCATAGTGGTCCTCGTTGGGATGCACCGCCAGGCGAAAGTTTGCGGGACGGCCGTTGGCATTCGGCACGCTGAAGCTGCTCATCACGAAATCGGAAAACTCCGTGGGACTGTCCGTCCAATACTGCAAGTTCGGCGCGGTGAAAGTGAACGGATCGCTGGTGGGATAGAGTTGTGTGGCCACCTTCCAATTCGATCCGGCGGGTGGCACGAAAATAAAGCGCGCCGGGCGCTCTTCCAGGCCATCGACCCAGATAAAAGTGGCCGGCATGTTCATGTGCGCATGGCTGGTATCCACGCCGAGGTAGGTGCCGTCGGCGCGATCGCCGAACACCTTGTAGACCACGCGCACCGTGCCATCGTGGCCGGCGACGCTCCAAGCGGAATCGCTCGATCGAGTGGCGGCAAGCTTGCGTCCCTTGCCGTCGTAGGCTTCCAGCCAGAAGACGTTCTTCGCAAAATAGTGCACCGAGTAACGGCCCGGCGACGAGCGGCTCATCTGCAAGTTGAGTGGACGCTTGTCCAGTGCGGTAAAGGTGGCTTCTACTTGGAGCCAATGGTGCTGCGGTTCGGGAATCGTAACCTTGTACACGATCGTGGAGCGATCGTCGGTTCTTGCGGAAGTTGTGAAGAGAAGAAGGAAACAAACAGACCCAAGAAATCGATGCATCGGCAAATCGTAGCACAGACACGAAAGAACTTATCCGCAGATGTCGCAGATGAACGCAGATGGGACTCGTCCTCATCTGCGTTCATCTGCGACATCTGCGGATAAGTTCTTCAGATCCCCAATCAGGAACAACGACCCCGCCACGAACACCGTCCCCTGCGGGCCCGCCAGGCGCGCGCCCAGATCCAGCGCCTCGCCAGACGATGACCGCAGGTACAGATAATCGTTCAAGTGCGAGGCGATCTCCTGCAGCGTCTCGGGCGACGCGGCGCGCTTGTGGGCCGGCTGCGTCAGAACCACGGCGTCGGCTTCGGGAAACAGGATTTCGGCGATCTCGCCGATGGCTTTGTCGCGCATCGCGCCGAACACCAGCACGCGCGGAGACCGCGTCGTGCGCATGAAGTCGCGCAGAACGCGCGCCCCGGCGGGATTATGCGCGCCATCCAGGTACACATCCGGATGTTGGGAGATCCGTTCCAAGCGTCCCGGCCAGTGCGTAGTGGCCAGGGCGCGACGCACCGCGTCTTCGGGCAGTTCCCACGCTTGCGCGCGCAACTCGGCCATAGCCGCCAGCGCCGTCGCGGCGTTCCCACGTTGATGCTCGCCGGGCAGACTCAGTTCATACCCGGGCGCCGTCCCCGTCACGCGGATCAAACGCGCGTGGCGTTCGCCGGCGATTCGCGCGATCACGGCCTCCGCCGCCGGTTGCTGCGCCGACATCACCACCACGCCATGGTCCTTGATGATTCCAGCTTTCTCCGCGGCAATCGACTCCAGCGTGTTGCCGAGATACGTTTCGTGATCCATATCCACCGGCGTGATCACCGAAATCGCCGGGCGGGAAATGTTGGTGGCGTCCAGGCGTCCGCCGAGTCCGACTTCCAGCACTTGCACCTGGCATTGGCGCTGGCGGAAATACACCCAGCCCATCGCGGTGACACACTCGAAGAAAGAAGGATGCTTAGGAAGGTTGCCCGAGGCCAGCAGGCGCTCGATGGTTTCGCTGACCCCGCCGAAGACCGCGCCGAAATCGGCGTCGGGAATCTCCTGGCCGTTCACGCGGATTCGTTCATTGATGCGCGCCAGGTGCGGCGACGTGTACAATCCGGTGCGATAGCCCGATTCGCGCAAGATCGCTTCCAGCATGGCCGCCGTCGAGCCTTTGCCATTTGTGCCGGCGATCAGAATCGCGGGAGACGCCAACTGCGGATCGCCCAGGGCCGCCGCCAGGCGGGTGATTCCCTGCAAGCCGAACTTGCCGGCGCCATCTAGCGCAAGCGCCTTTGATAGGCCGCCGGCTTTCATCTCGGGACCGAGAGAAAGCAGTGTCCGTACGGCGGCTTCGTAGCTCAAGAGAAATCCTCCGTCACCCGCCGGCTTGCACGTGGCACGCCTGGCCGGCACAACAGAAGGCCAGCGCGCGAGCGATGTAGCCCTTCAACTCTTTGCGTGGGACGATCGCGTCCAGCATGCCGTTCTTCAGCAGAAACTCGCTGCGCTGAAAACCTCGGGAAGTTTCTGGCGGATGGTCTGCTCGATCACGCGCGGCCCGGCGAAGCCGATCAACGCGCCCGGTTCGGCGATATTCAAGTCGCCCAGCATGGCATAGCTGGCCGTCACGCCGCCGGTGGTGGGATCGGTGAGCACGGTGATGTAAGGCATGCCGCGCTCGTCCAGGCGCGCCAGCGCGGCGCTGATCTTGGCCATCTGCATCAGGCTGATCGCGCCTTCCTTCATGCGCGCACCGCCGGAGCACGAGACGATGATCAACGGCTTGCCTCTGGATGCAGCGATCCATGGCGCGGGTGATTTTTTCGCCCACCACCGCGCCCATGCTGCCGCCGATGAAGGCGATTTCCATCGAGCAGATGGCCACTGGACGGCCGTTCAGCAGGCCTTCCGCGGAGATCAACGCGTCTTTCAAGCCGGTGGCCTTGCGCGCCGCCGCCAGTTTTTGCGGATAGGCCTTCAAATCCACGAAGTGCAGCGGATCGTTGGAACTGAGATTCTGGTCGAACTCCGTCCAATCGCCGTCGAACAACATCTGTAGCCGCGTGCGCGCGTCAACCCGGAAGTGATGGCCGCACTTGGGGCAGACGTTGCCGCCTTCTTCCAAATCCTTCTTCCAGACGATTTGGCGGCAGCCGTCGCACTTGGTCCACAGACCCTCGGTGCGGACCTTCTTCTGCTCCACCGATTCCAGCGGCGGCTTTTCCTTGCGAAACCAGGCCAATGTTTTGCCTCCTGTAACGCAGGCCTCCAGGCCTGTTTATTGCTGCCGAAGAGAACAGGCCTGAAGGCCTGCGTTACTAATAGTCTATCCCACGCGCCGCCAGGATGCCCTTCTCGAAGGGATGCTTGATCTCCTTCATCTCCGTGACCAGATCGGCCATCTCCACCAACTGCGGATGGGCGTTGCGTCCCGTCAAAATCACGTGAACCGAGTCGGGACGCGCGGCCAGCGCAACGGCGACTTCCTCCGCGGGCAGCATTCCATAGTGGATGGCGTAATTGATTTCGTCGAAGATCACCAACTCGGAATCGCCGCTCATCATTTTGGCTTTGCCGAATTCCCAGCAGCGCCGCACCAACTCCACGTCCTGCGGATCGGGCTTCTCCGCGCCGACCTTCACGAAGCCGCGGCCCATGGCCACAATTTGAAAGCGCTCTTCCGGAATCATCTTGGCCGAATCCAGCTCGCCATAGTGCCATGATCCCTTGATGAATTGCACCATCATGACGCGCAGGCCCTGGCCCACGGCGCGAAAAGCCGTGCCCATGGCGGCGGAGGTCTTGCCCTTGCCGTTCCCCGTGTAGATGATCAGCAGACCCATGGAATCCTCGCAAGGCGGAAGGAAGAAAAAGAAAGGCAAAAGGCAAAAGGCAAAAGGCAAAAGGCAAAAGTGAAGAGCCAAGAGGCAAGCGAGACGAGGCAACAGGACAGAGGGAAGGCCACGGACCTCTTATTTTTGCCTTTTGCCTTTTGCCTTTTGCCTTTTGCCTTGCGTTGCAGTTTAGTCCAGTCCATAGCGCTTGCGTTTCTCCAGCAACGTTTTCCGGCTGATGCCCAAAATCTTGGCGGCGCGGCTCTTGCGGCCGTGGGTGTGATCGAGTACCTCGGCGATGTACTGCTGCTCCATGTCTTCCAGCGTCATCAGGCGCTCCACTCCCGCGCCGGGACGCCCTTCGGCCAGATGCGCGGGCAGGTGCGTGGTCAGGATCTCCTCGCCCACCGCCAGCAGCACGGCGCGCTCGATGATGTTGCGCAACTCGCGGCCGTTACCGGGGAAATCGTAGGTCTCCAGGGCTTTGCGCACCGGCGCGGTCATGGTCATGAGCGGCTTGTGATGAAGATGGCAGAGCTTCTCGGTCAAGTGCAGAGCCAACGGCAGGATGTCGGCGCGGCGCTGGCGCAAGGGCGGAATTTCGATGGGCACGACGTTCAAGCGATAGTAAAGGTCTTCCCGAAAAGCCCGCTGTCGCACCGCCGCTTCCAGATCGGCGTGGGTCAGCGCGATCAGCCGCGAATCGATGCGCAGCGTCACGTTGCCGCCCAAACGCTCAAATTTCTTTTCCTCCACCACGCGCAGGATCTTGGCTTGCGTCGACAGCGTCAAGGCGGCCACTTCGTCCAGCACGATGGTACCGGCGGCGGCCATCTCCAAGCGGCCGCGTTTTTGGGACGACGCGCCGGTGAAAGCGCCGCGCTCATGTCCGAACAGTTCGCTTTCCACCAGTTCCGGCGGCAGGCTGGCGCAATCGATTTTCACGTAGGGTTCTTCCCGCGCCGGACTCAAATAGTGGATCACCTGGGCCAGCAAATCTTTCCCGGTGCCGCTCTCACCGCGCAGCAAAAGCGTGGAAGAGGTGGCCGCCACCTTGCGCGCCATGTCCAGGACGCGCTGGGACGCCGGGTCCGCTGCAATCCAAAGAGCGGCAACGTCGAGGCCCGGCAGGTACCGGCCTGTACCCTGTGTGTGGCCTGGCAATGCGTTCATGCGTAGCGCTTAGCGCGCTTCCTCCCGCGTTACTTTTCGCGCGGTTCGCCACAACCTTTCCAGATCGTAGAATCCCCGCGCCTTCTCCGAAAAAATGTGAACCACCAGGAAACCGTAGTCCATCAGAATCCACTCTCCTTGATGATAGCCTTCCAGGTGTTTGGCCTTGCATCCCGCCTGGGCGAGTTGCAGCTCGATCTCGTCGCAGATGGCCTGACTCTGCCGCGCATTGCGGGCGCTGGAGATCAGAAAATAGTCGGTGAAGGAGGAGTGCTCGCCCAAGTCGAGCAACACCAGATCCACGGCCTGCTTTTCTTCCGCGGCCTCCACGGCGGCGACGATATATTCCGGCACGGGACGATGTTTCATATTTGATTCAATCTTGGTGCTTCCTTCAGAGCCCCTACTTTAAACTATTGTACAGGCCGGTCTTCTTAAGATACTCCGCAACCGCGGCCGGCAAACTGCGATCGGCCCGTCCACCGGGGGCCAGGGCATTGCGGATGTCGGTGGCCGAAACCGGCTCCCATACTCCGGAAATCACGAACACCGAGGTATCCTTTAAACGATACTCGATTCCGTGGCGATCGCGCGGCGTGCCGCGCCGCTTCCAATTCGCCGGCAACACCGTTTCCACGCGCGCCAGATCGAAGCCGGGGCGGCTGATCACCACAAAATGGGTCAGGGTCAGCAAGCGCTGCCACTGCTGCCAGCTTCGAATGGTCAGGAAAGCGTCGGCGCCGATCAGGAAAAATAACTCCGCCTCGTCGCCCATCTTCTCGCGGAAATGCCGCACCGTGTGGATGGAGTAGCGAGTCCGGTTGTGGCCGGCCGGCGCTTCCGCGGTCGACGGAATGAAGCGCGGTTCGTTGCTGCAGGCCAGCGCCACCATCGCCAGACGATCCGCAAACGGCGCGGGATGGTGCTTGTGCGGCGGATTGCCGTTGGGAATGAAATAAACGCGATCCAGTTGAAAGCGCTGCAGCGCCGCGCGAACCGCCGCCAGATGGCCCACGTGAATGGGATTGAAGGTGCCTCCGAACAGTCCGATTCTCACGCTGTGCGCACCGGCATGGGCGGCTCTTCGGATGCGGCCACCGGCTCGGCTGCGCGGATCTCCGCCAGGCGTTCGACCAGGGCGTGCGTCAAGCGTTCCACCCCTTCGCCGGTGTGCGAGGAAATAGGAAACAGCGCCAGGTCGCGCACGCGGCACAGTTCTTCCAGGGCTTCCAGACGGCTGCGGTTCTGCATGGCGTCAATCTTGGATGCTACAACAACCATTGGCTTGGCGGCAAGACGCGGATCGAACTGCCGTAACTCCTCCATGATTACGTCGAAGTCGTGGCGCGCGGCTTGGGCCGCGGCCTCGGGCGTCTCCCAGTCGCCGCTCACGTCCAGCAGGTGCGCCAGCAGCCGGGTGCGTTCCACGTGGCGAAGAAACTGGTCGCCCAATCCATGACCCTGATGCGCGCCCTCGATCATTCCGGGAATATCGGCCATCACGAAACTCGGCCCGCCGTCGGGATTGCCGGTATCCACCGCGACTACGCCGAGATTAGGCTCCAGAGTGGTGAAGGGGTAATCGGCGATCTTGGGGCGAGCCGCCGACACGCGCGAGAGCAGCGTGGATTTTCCGGCATTCGGGAAGCCCACCAGCCCAACGTCGGCGAGCAACTTCAATTCCAGCTTGAGACGCCGTTCCTGGCCGGGGAACCCGTCTTCATGTTCGCGGGGAGCGCGATGCACGGGAGTCGCGTAGCGCGCATTCCCGCGCCCGCCGCGTCCGCCACGGCAGATGACGATGCGCTCGTTGGGCGTGGCGAAATCGTGGATCAGCTTGCCGGTTTCCTCGTCGTACACCACCGTTCCGGTGGGCACGCGCACGATCCGGTCGGCGCCTTGCTGTCCGGTACAGTCGGATCCTTCGCCATGGCGTCCGCGGGTAGCCTTGAATTCGCGATTGAAGCGGAAGTGGATCAGCGTATTGTGCGCCTGGCTGGATTCCAGGACTACGTCGCCGCCGCGTCCGCCGTCGCCTCCGGAGGGTCCGCCGCGCGGCACGAATTTCTCGCGTCGGAAGGCCACGCAACCGTTGCCGCCGTCGCCGGCCTTGACGTAAATCCGAGCTTCATCGAGAAACATGATGGGAGCTAATGGGAATTATGCGACGCATGGGACTTATGGGGATCCCAGGCGGCCCATCATTCCCATTGCTAAGATGCGGCGGGCGCCGCTTGTTCCAAGGGCTGGATGTGGACAAAGCGGCCCTTGCTGCCGTTTTGCGTATACACCACCAGTCCCGTGATCTTGGCGAACAGAGTATGATCGCGGCCCAGTCCAACGTTTTTGCCGGGCTTGATCTTGGTGCCGCGCTGGCGTACCAGGATGGAACCGCCGGGGACGAACGATCCGCCGTACTCCTTGGTGCCCAGACGCTGGGATTGCGAATCGCGTCCATTTCGCGAACTGCCTAAACCTTTTTTGTGTGCCATGGAATCTCCTTACGCGGCGCCCTGTCCAGCAACGATTTCGCCGATCTTTACCGCCGTGAAGCTCTGGCGATGGCCGCTGGTGCGCTTGTACTGCTTCTTGCGCTTGAACTTGAAAACGATGACTTTCTTGGAGCGTGCTTCGCGCACGATGGTCGCGCTGACCTTACCGGCGCTCTGGCCGGCCCGTAGCGTTTCGCCATCCACGGCCACGGCCAGCGCGGGAAACTCCACCGTGCTGCCGGTTGCGCCCGTAAGCTTCTCCACCCGGAGCACATCTCCGGGAGACACCCGATACTGTTTTCCGCCCGTCTTGATAATCGCGTACATGGTTGAACTGATCCGCCTGACTTTGTAAGGATGCCCCCACGGACTCGCAGGAGCTTTGCCGGAAACCCTGATTATACGCCAAAAGTCCCGACATTCGCAACAGAGAGTTTTTCGTTTCGGTAGTGGGTCAATTTGAATCGGCGGCTGATTGGACGATGGTTTGCGGCTCCGCCGCTCCTTCGTGCGGAAAGGCTCCGCCTTTCCCCGGAGTTTCTACATTTTCAGCCCGCAGCGCGGGCGGGAGAGTGTGGCCCAGGGTGGAGCGTCTTTTGCGGAACCCTGGGAACACTGAGAGGGAAAAAAAGAGCCCGCGGAGCGGGCGAAAGGCAGTCTCGCAGTTGCCAGCGCGTCTGCCGCCCGCTTCGCGGGCTCTCTTTTCTCTCGGTGTACCCAGGGTTCCGCAAAAAACGCTCCACCCTGGGCCACACTCTCGCGCCCGCATTCGCGGGCTTTGCTCTTCCTTCCTGTTTACGTACCGCTTGCGCCGTGGGCTACCGATATGCCGCCAGCCACGCCGGCTGCAAATGTAGAAACTCCAGTGGCCAGCTTCGCTGTCCAGGGAAAGGCAAAGCCTTTCCGCACGAAGAGGCGGCAGAGCCGCCAGGTTTCAAGCTGAGACACTACCGGTTTTCCAATCGACAAGCGTAATCATGGCTTCATCTTACCGCAGTCTAGCAGCAACTTGCCGCGCGTTTCTACGGCAACGCTTCCTTGCTCTCCAGATGCTTCTCCACTTCCCCGCGCGTCAACCACGCCGTGCGCATTTGCTTGCTGGCGGCCAGCGGGATTTGATCGCTGCGGTGCGGCGATCCCATCTGCGACGCGTTGCCGTAATTCAGCACCACGCGCGCCCGCACGGGGTTGGAAAACTCCACCGCCGCCACAAACGAATCGCCGCCGGAGGCGCGGCCGGGCTGTTGCACGGGAGGCGTGAATTCGATGACCCGGAAAACGCCCAAGGCCCCCGGCGCGCCGTTTCCCGGCAGATCCACGGCGTCGCGCACAAAATGATTGGCGTCGCCCCACGGGACATCCATCGCGCCGAAGCGCGACTGCGTGGCTTCCGCCGCGTCCACCAGCACCGACAAGGCCCGCACCGGATCGGCGATTTGCTTGGGCGTCAACAGAGGATCGGCCGCGCTCCACGGCAGGGCGAAGGAGCGTCCTCCGCTTAGCCAGCGTTGCGCAAAGCTGCCAAAGAGTACGCCGCCTTTGCTGCCGGCGTCGTAGGAGCGGTCCCACTTGGAAAGCACCAAGGCGGCCGCTTTGGCTTTTTCGCTGTCGGAGCCGAGCGCCGTGGCAATTAGCTCGTCCAGGATTCGATCGGCCATTTCCGAACGGGTGGAGTACTTGGCGGCTACCAGTTTGTCCAGCGTGAAGGCCTGCTCATCGCGCAACATGCGGATGGAGCGCTGCGGGCGAAAGCCGATCGCGCGTGGTGCCATATACGGGGGATACTTGTCAGCCTCGAAGGCCGCCGGAACGGTGCAGGTCCACGGCGGATCGTTGGTGTTTTGCAGCCATCCCGTGGCGGGATCGCTAACCCGCGGCAGATCGGCGTAAGCATGCACTTTGGTCCATAGTGTGGCGTCGGAATCGCCGGCTACCACGCGCGACCAAGAGGCAAAATCGCCCTTCGAGCGCACCGGCACGCGGCCGTTGAATAAGTAAAAAATGTGACCGGCGCGATCGGCGTACACCACGTTGAACATGGGGATCTGCAAAGTCCCAAGCGCCGCCTCGAACTCCTTCAGATTGTGGGCCCGTCCCATTTCCCACCATTCTTCATTGGCGCCCGGCGCGTCCAATCCTGCCACGCGCAGCGCAAACATCCGGCCGTTGCTCTCCATCACCACCGGCCCTTGCACCGACTTGCGCACGACCAGGTCTTCTTCCTTCAGCGAGCCATTGTCCTGCTTGATCTTCAGCGTGTGATGCGAAACGTCAAACGGCTTTTCCTTGCCGTCAAAAAGATAGCCGTCGCCCAGCGGCGCCACCTCGTAGACGTTCATCGCCGCGATCGGATTGACCGTATGGGTCCAGCCCAAATCGTCGTTGAATCCGATGGCGATGGTCGGCTCGCCCACCAGCGTCGCGCCGTAAAGGTGGACGCCCGGCGCGGTCCACTGCGATTCATAGAAAAGATAGAGATCGTCCCAGGGAAGATGGGGATTGGCCAGCAACATGGCGTGGCCGGTAGTCGTGCGTTTCGGCGAGATGGCCCAGGCGTTCGATCCAAATTCGGAGGCCTCCAGACCCGAGGGCAATCCCGCATTGGAGCGAGTCTGCGACAGCCGCACCTGGGCCCGCACGGCTGGCTCCCCGGCCACAAAAGTGTAAAGGATGGCGCGCTGGGTATGCGCGAGAACGTCGGCGGCAGTCACCGGCAGCACCACGCGTACTTCCGGCGACAACCGGTCGCCGTGCTGGCGCGCGTATTCGTTGATGCCGGCGGCGAAAGCGTCCAGATCGCGCGCGAATTCCGGCGTTTGCTCCTTGTACCAGGTTGCGGCGCGTTCCGGAATGCCGTTGGTCCACACCCAGCGGTCCGAGGGAGTATAACGATCGCCCCAATATTCCGCGGCGCGCCCGCGCGCCTGCCCGTAGAGGCGCAGGATCAAATCGCCGTGGCTTTCCATCTGCGCATAGCCAAAGGCACGGAAGAGGCCGGCGCTGTCTTTGGCGAAAATGTGCGGGACGCCATAGGTGTCCCAAAGGATTTCCGGCGTCACCGGAGCGGCGGCGACGGCTTTCGATTGGCCGGCGCAGAAAATCGTGCAGCAGAGGATGCTGGCAAGAACGAGTGCGTATAACCGCGCGGTTCTCATTTCACCACCTCGTACGACCCCAGGACGCGCAGCATGTCGGTGAGTTCCGCCAGGTGGCGCAACGCATTCCGGCAGCGCGTGTCTTTGGGACGGCCTAAGAAGTCCAGATAGAAACGGTACTCCCAAGGCTTGCCGTGCAGCGGGTGCGACTCGATCTTCACCAGGTTGATGTCGCGCAACGCCAGCACCGCCAGGCACTTGAAAAGTGCGCCCGGCTTGTTCGGCGTGGTGAAGACGATGGATGTCTTCACGGCACGTTTTTCGCGCCAGCCGCGGCGGGTGCGCGCCAATAGAAAGAAGCGCGTGAAGTTAGCCTTGTCGTCCTCGATGCCGCGTTTCAAGATGCGCGCCCCGTAGATGCCTCCGGTGGCCGCCGGCGCGATGGCTGCGGCGTCACCGGGCCTTTGTTCCATCAGCATTTTCACGGAGCCGGCAGTGTCGTAGAAGGACACGGCGGCAATCTTGGGATGCTTGCGGAAGAAAGTCCGGCACTGATTCAAGGCCACCGGATGCGAGAACACGCGCCGCACGTCTTTGAAACTCACGCCCGGCGGCGCCAGCAGGTTATGGACGATGCGCACCTGGGTCTCGGCCAGGATGGTCATGTGATGGCGCAACAGCAGGTCGAAGTTTTCGTGCACCGAGCCCGCCAGCGTGTTTTCCATCGGCAGTACGCCGCGCTCGGCTTCGCCGCGTTCCAGGCGCCGGAAAGCCTCTTCGAAGCTTGTGCAGGGCACCAACTCCACGTCCTTTCCCAGGAACTTGTGGACCGCTTCCTCACTAAAGGCTCCCCGTTCTCCTTGAAACACGACGCGCATCAGAGTTAGTCCTCCTAGGACATCCTAACCGATTTTAGTAGGCCCGAGCCGCGAGGCCCGAGGCCCGAGTCCTCAGACGGAAAAACATCGCCCTGAATCTTCGACTCGGACCTCGGGCCTGCCGTACGGGCAAGAAACTCTCGCCCTTGGAAAAACTTACTTGGTAAGCATTTCCACCGATCCGCTAAGTCAATGGAGGACCAACGACCTAGGATGGTCGGTCACGTGCTCCTAGGACCTTTGCGGGGGCACCGGCCTGACCCCGTGATCGTTCCGGCTCACGGCGGGGGCAAATCGCAGGTACCCCCGCCGGCTCCGGGAAGTAGTACCTCTACAGAGAAAACCTACCGAACCTTCTTTTGGGTATCTTTGGGTATTGGTCCCGGTCCCATTGTCATGCTAGGCTGGTACCATCTGAGCAATGGAACCGCTAACCCAAAAGATAGGCGTTTTTCTCGTGGAAGATCACATGATCTTCCGCCAGAGCATCGCCGAGGTGTTGCAACGCCAGAAGGATATTGAGGTTGTGGGTCAAGCCTCCTCCGCCAGCGAAGCTCTCACCCTCCTGGCCACCATCAAGCCGACAGTATTGCTCACGGAACTCAGTTTCTCGGGGACGAGCGGCCTGGAGTTGCTGACACGCTTGGCTGCCATCAGCCCGAACACTAAGCCGATTGTCTTCAGCGAATCGCTGTCCGAGCGCGATCTGCTGGAAGCGTTGCGCCTGGGCGCGCGGGGCTACGCCTATAAGAAAATCTCCACCGACGCCATTCTCGACTGCGTCCGGCGCGTGGCGGCGGGCGAAATCTGGCTGCAGACGCAGCACTTGGAAATCCTGGTACGCACCCTACAGACGCGCGGCCGCAACCGCCCGGTGAGCGGCGCGCAACTTTCTCCCCGCGAAAAACAAATCATCCAGTTAGTGCTGGCCGGGTGCCGCAACCGCGAAGTGGCCAAGGAACTGACCATCAGCGAGAAGACGGTGAAGAATCACCTCTCCAATATTTTTGACAAGCTCGGCGTGGGTGATCGCCTGGAGATGGCCCTGTACGTTCTTGACAAGAAGCTGCTCGCGGAGAACTGAACGCGTCTTAACGTAGCGCAGGCCTCCCGGCCTGTTCTTTTCCTAGTGTTACAAAGAACAGGCCGGAGGCCTGCGCTACTCCTGATACAGTAACTTTATGATCTCCGGGTTCGCCGATCTGGCCCTCGCCGCGGGATTGCTGGCCGCCGCCGCCCTGCTGACGCTGTTCGCGTACGTGGACCGTCTCTACACGGAGATGGGCAAGTTCTTCCTGCGCGGCGTCCAGGACAACCTGGAGGTATTCGAACGCGACGTGGAACCCACTTTGAAAATGGACCGCGGCCGCGGCGGGTTGACCTTCGCGCTGCTCACCCAATTAATGATTTTGATCCTGGCGGTGCTCTCGGCGTATCTGACCTTCCGCCAGCAAAGCTTGTCACTAAACGGGGCGACCTGGGACCAGGCCGCCAAGGCGCTGGCCTTGCTGCTGGCGGCGGTCCTGGTCTTCGCCCACCTGATCCCGCACGTTCTGATCACCCGCACGCGTGGCGACTGGCTGGCGCCGTTTGCTCCTCTCCTGCGGGTGGCTTCCTGGGCGGCGCTTCCCGCGGTGCTGGTGCTCTCCTTTTCGTTCACCGTATCGGATTTGGCCAAGCCCGAGGAAGGCAAGCGCGCCGCCTCGCCAGCCGAGGAGATGGAAGCGCTGATGGACAAAGGCGAGGAGCACGGTTTGCTGGAGGAAGACGACCGCAAGCTGATCCAATCGGTGGTGGAGTTCGGCGACAAGGTGGTGCGCGAAGTGATGACCCCGCGCCCCAACATCCTGGCCGTGGAACGCAACGCCACCCTCGACGAATTGCTGCACACCATCGAGGAGAAACATTTTTCGCGGGTACCGGTGTACGAAGGAACGCTGGACAACATCATCGGGATCGTCTACACACGCGATTTGCTCCAGATGACCGATCAGGAATTAAGGCAGACTCGGGCTTGGGAGCGCGTCCGGGAAGTGCCGGTGGTGCCGGAAACCAAGCCGGTGGCCGATTTGCTGCGCGAGTTGCAGCGCGCCAATCAGCGCATGGCCGTGGTGGTGGACGAATACGGCGGCGTCTCGGGAATCGCCACGATCGAGGATCTGGTGGAGGAGATTGTCGGCGAGATCGGCGAAGAAGGCGAAGCGCCCGATGCCAAACCGCAACCGGATGGATCGTGGATTGTTTCAGGCCAGGCGGAACTGGACGTACTCGAGCGCCTGTTCGGCGCTGCGCCTCAGGCGGAAGGCGACTTCACCACCGTGGCGGGCTTAGTGAACACCTTGGCCGGCCATGTGCCCCGCAAGGGAGAACTGCTCTCCGCCGACGGGCTGCGTTTCGAAGTGCTGGAGGCCTCGGAGACGCTGGTGGAGAAGCTTCGCGTGTCGAAACAAACCTAATTCTCCGTCGGGACCTTCTCGCAATGCTCGATCACCAATATATCGACCGGGCCCTTCTTCGACTCCAGTTTCAGCCCGAGTTGTTCTTGGATCGCGGTCATCAGCGTTGGTCCCGAGGGTTCTGGTGCACTGGCAGCAGGGCCGGCATCGCCGGCGGCGCCTCCGATTGATGAAGGCGCCGGAGCGGGGCCGATGCGCATTCCTTCCGGCGACCAGGACAGGATGAAGTCGTACTTTCCCTTCAATCCCGTTGCATCAACGACCGGCCGACCCACTTGATTGGACACAGTCGTTGCGAATTCTTGCATGGACTCGCTGCTGGCATTAAACCGCGCGCGAGGACTCCCGTTCATGCTGAACACTGCCATCATGCCGGGAGGCGCCATCGGATAGCCGTCTTTGTCCGGTTTAAGGGGGCCGGGCAGACCTGGCAGTGGCGCCGTCACATCGTCTTTGGGCGGCCCTCCTGCGGACTCCTTGAATTTCGGGCCGTTCTTCCCGACCACCAGCTCATAGATCGGCATTTCCTTGGTTTCGTGATGGAGCTTTAGTTTGAAGCGTTCGGTCAACAGATTCTGCAGCATGACCAGGAGGTCTTCCTTCGTGGCGCCTTCCGGCACTTTGGCGGTGATATTGAATCTCGCCGAGTCCGCTCCGTCCAGGCCGGATATTTGGAATCCCTTCACGTCATACGCCCTCGTCACAAGGCCGAATACGTTGAAGTTCTCGATGACCAGGCGTGTTGGGTCGCCCGTTCCTGGTCCGCCCCGTATCCACACCCTCATGCCTTTGCCGTCAGGCGGCGGAGCAGGCTTGATGGACGCGACTTCGAATTCCTTCTTTCCTTCGTCCGCCTTTTCGCCGGCCGGCTGGCCGTGCGCGCCGCAAGCAAGAAGCGCCAGAACGATCCCGGCGGTTAAACGCGTCATCTGTGGATCTCCTTCCGGTCTTGTTCTAACTATGACGGAACGGGATCCAAACCGTTTACAACAATTTCGACGAATCGAGCAGCAACGTTACCGGCCCGTCGTTGGAAAGCTCCACGGTCATGTGCGCCTGGAAGACGCCGGTTTGCACGTAGACGCCCAGCAAGCGCAGCCCCGCGACGTATTCCTCGTACAACTCGACCGCCGCTTCGGGACGCGCGGCCTGGTCGAAGCCGGGACGGCGGCCCTTTCGCGTGTCGCCGTACAGCGTGAACTGGGAGATCACCAGCGCGCCAGGAGGCGTGCCGGCGCCACCGGACAGAATCAGGTCCAGCAGCGAGAGGTTCATCTTTCCTTCGGAGTCCTGGAAAATGCGCAGGTTGGCGGTCTTGTCCGCAAGATAAGCCGCGTCTTGTGCGGTGTCGTTCAGTCCAACGCCGACAAACACAACTAAGCCGGTCCCGATTTCTCCCACCACCCGGCCCTCCACCAAGACCCGGGCGCGAATCACCCGCTGTACCACCAGACGCATGGTAAACCTTCAAATCAAAAATTAAAAATCAAAAGTCAAAAATCAAAAATAGGAACAGGAACAAGTAATGTAAGCGTTGCGTGTTCGCCGAAACCGGCGCGGCCGTTCATCCCGACCCGCGGCTGTTTCCCGTTTTTGATTTTTGACTTTTGATTTTTGATTTGACGCTTTCTAGGTTCGCGGGATGCCGCCGATCGGTAACGGAAGGGGAGCGTGTCCCGGATTGATCACCGGATTCTGAGGTCCCGCGCTGTTGGGAAGGATGGGAGCGGCGGTCGTGCCGCGGGCAAAATTCAAATCGGCGGGCGTAAAGAAAATCTCGCGATCCAAGACCATGTCGAGGGTGCTGCCGCGTTCCAGCACAGCGTCGGGACCGCGGGTGAGCAAAACAGCGGCCAGGCCGACCACCGCGCCCGCGGCCGCGCCGAGTCCCGCGCCCATTCCCGGACTGCTCCGTGACGCGATAGCGCCGATGCTGGTGCCAACCGCGGCGGTTTCCCCAATGGTCGCCATATCGCGCCCCTTGGAGCCGTCGCTGACGATCTTGCCTTCCTTCTTATCCAGAGTGTCGGCGTTGGAGCCGTCAATGGCGCCGACGCGGGATTTGAAGTCGCGGGTGACACCGTTGGGAAGAGTCAACGAATCGAAGCGCAAATAAAGCTCGCCCTTGCCGGCCACGCGGCCGGGACGCTTGGCTTGCGTGATGGTGCCTTTCACGTAGCTGCCGGGAGGAATAATAATGCTGTTGTTGATGACCACCGGAAAAGCCGACTGCAGATAAACCTGGTCGCCTTCGTGGGCGTTCTTGGTGCTGATCCGGTTGATCAGCGTGAGCGGGATGCGCGTCCCGGCCGGCACCGCGACGGAACCCGGCGCGGGTGCTTCGGTTGGCGGCGTTGCCCGTGCCGCCGGTTGCGCTGCTTCCGGGGTTTGAGCCACGCCGGCGAGCGCGGCCAGAACAATCAGGCTGAAGAACCTCATGATCCACTTCTCCCTCTATCTATGATACGCCCTTCCTTGGCGTCAGACGTAACAATCCGCCAGTCTGGCCAGTCTGCCAGTCTGCGAAGCCGGGAGTGGCTCATGTTTGATCGTAAGGCGGTATGTGTTGTGAGAACCGCCTGCGGCAGGTGGGTCTACCTCGTGACCCATCCGCTACCGCGGACGGTTCTGACAACACGTTTACTTCAAACTGATGCTATGGGAACAATGGATCGGCTCCCGCTACCTGCTAATGCACCGCCACGGTCACGCCGTCCCGGCTGGTGTTGGCCCCGATTTTTACATGAACGGGGAGTTGGCTGCCGGGTTGAACGTTAGGCGAAATCTGGGCATTGATTTGCATTAAGCCGGGCATGTTTCCCGGCGCCGCGCCGGCGTACTGGACCGTGGCGGGCAAACCGCCAATGTCCACCGAGACTGCCGCCAACGGCTTGGGAAGAACAGCGGCCGCCAAGCGGCCGTCCACGCCGGGCGGATCGGTCAGGCCCTCTCCGGTGGCCCAGAGGATCACCACGGAACCCGGCTTGGCGGGAGTGGCCGGAGAATTGACGGTGACATTGTCGTCGTTCAGCACGGCTCCTTGTCCCTGGCCCGAGGCGTCCACTGTGAATAAGCCGGGGGCCGTGGCGGAAACCGCGACCTCCAGGGGATCGGAGCGAACGCCCTGGTACTCTACTTGGATGTGCGTTGTGGCCTTGGTGGCGCCGAAGTAAGGCACCACCGCCGCACACTGCAAGGCGGAAGCGTAGACCATCGGCGCGGGAATGCCGTCGAAGAGGATGCGCGCGCCGCCAATCGCGCTGCTCACTAAGCCGTTCTGGTCCTGCTGGAGATAGACCATCTTGGCGGGTCCCATGGCGGTGCCAAATACGGTCACCATTTGGCCCGGAGCAATTGTCTGGCCGTAAGAGGCCGCATTCGTCACCGCCATCACAACCGGCTTCGGCACCGGCAGCGAGGCCGGTGGAATCACCAGCATGGTAATGGAATTGGCGGGAAATACGGCGCTGATCCCGCCGTTCACGGCAACATCGGACTGCGCAACTATGCCGTTCAAGTTGACGGCGCTATAGCGCCAGACTTTAGCGGCAGGGCCCGCGGAAAAGTTGGCCAAACTGACGGTGCTCGATAAATCGCCGCCGGTCTTATTGATCACCATGACCGTAAGGTTCAGATCCGAACGCAGCGCCGCATAAACCGCCAGTTGGCTCTGATCCGCACTGGAGGATTGCACGCCGGTTTCGCCGAACGTCCCGCCGATGCCATCGTAGTTGCGGTAGATCTTGAACGCAAAGGCGCCGGGATCGGTGGGTTTCGGCGCACCCCACAGAGTGGCCGCATCCAGTCCTTCACGCCCGAAGATCCCCAACAGATCGGCTTGGGCGAGCGCGCCGTTGATGTTGTCCAATGCGCCCCAGTTGTACTCGGTGAGGGCGATCTTGGTGCCGGGATAGTTCTGGGCCACCATGTCACGCAAGCGCGGGATCACGTACGGAGCGACCGGGGCGCCGTTGTTGTCCACGTCTCTGATCCAGTAATCGCCGTTCACCAAATACGTGGGATCCCAGAAGACGCGCGTTGACTGCAGGCGAAGCGCTTGTGTAGAGGCGCTACCCGCGGACAAGAAGGCCACGCCGTTCGGCGCAAAGTAGGAGTGCTCGTCGAGGTAATCGAGCAAGCGCATGCCGTGCTGCTGCTCGTAGGCTCGCATCTGCTGCAGATACCACGGCAACAACGCCACGCCTCCATGAGCATTGCGGTCCACCGGGTTGGACCAGTAATTGGGGCCGCGGCTCCAGCCTGCTACGATGTCCTTCTTCGAGAACCACAGCGACGCCCAGTTATCTCCGACCGGCCCGGACACCAGCGCCGTGGGATCGGCGCTCTTGATCGCCGCGGCATACTTGACATCAAGGCTGAGAAGCTCGTCGTAGGTATAGGGATCCGGATGGATGTCGGGGTGCGTGCTATCCCACCAAATCGGCTCATTATCCAGGCTCCAGATGGCCACGCCGCCCTGGTTGGCCTTGCCATAACGGGTCAGAAGGTAGCCGATCCATGCGGCCTGAAGCGTCTCGTCAGACTGTGCATAAGCGTCGCTGGGATCGTTCTTGATGTACACCGGATTGGAAGGAGTCTTGCCATCGGCCACTGTCGGATCGCCGCATGCTGGAGCGTATTGGATGCCGTCACCGCAGGTGTAGGGATGATACTGCGCGTAGGGGTCCACCTTGCACTGGCTGCCGTATTTGGCCACATTGAAACTGCATATTTCGTCGCGGGACTTGGGCAGCCAGCCGAGAACAGGGATGGTGGCGATGACCTTGCCGCCGCTCACTCGAGCCTGGTCCACGAACTGGTTGAAGGACGAACCCGCGGGCAGCGCCGCCGCGTTCACGCTGCTGTCCGGGAGGACCTCGAAGAACCAATCAAAGTCATGGTTGTAGACATCGTACTTCCAGTGGTAGGTGCTGGTGCTGTTACCTCCCCAGCGCCGCGCTGTGGATCGGAGGTCGAGCGCAGCGGCGGCCTGGGTTGCGGTGCTGCTGCTAAGATCCCAATAGAAGTTGATCCCGTAGACATCTGGAGAAATCGGATGCTGGTTGGCCGCGGCATCGACCGAAAGTCCCGGACCGGGCTGCTGGGCAAATGCCGCGAGGCTGAAAAGCAGGCCCGCGGCAACCATCCTGGGCATCGATTGCATCTTCGCTCCTTTGGTAGTTTAGTATAGACGAAGGGGGCAGTGGAGTGGGCGAGAAGATCGTCAGGTAGTGGGTCAGTTTGAAAGCGTGCGGCTCTGCCGCACCTTCGTGCGGAAAGGCTGTGCCTTTCCGGACCCGCTCTCATTTGGCAAGGCTGCGCCTTGTCCGCACGGCGCAGCCGTGCGAAGTACTAACGGACTTTTCGGAAAGGCGGAGCCTTTCCGCACGAAGGAGCGACAGAGCCGCAATCGAAGCGTCATGTTCAAATTGAGCCACTACAGATCGTCAATCGGTGTGCGACATTCAAGTGCGGACACGTCCCAACGCTAAGAACACATCGAGTATCTGTGCGTACTTTGTACTTCAGAAGGCCAAGACGCGTAGATGGCGAGTGCTCTTGCGGGCATCGCTCTGGGCAATTGGGAACAGAACTTTTCGGGCCGAGCTGCTAGAGTGGCCGAGAGGTTCCAAGAATATGCAAGTTAGACACCCGTTTCTCAGCACCATGGCATTAGCAGCGGCTCTCGCCGCGCCGGCCGGTATTTTCATGGTTACCAGCCTGCAAGCTCAAAAACCTGTGGTCCAGATCAAGATCTATGATCGAGATCACAAGGACTATCATGTGTGGAACGATAACGAAGATAGGGCTTACCGCGGCTACTTGACGGACCAGCATCAAGAGTATAAGCCGTACGCAAAGATGAAGCGCCCGGAACAGGGCAAGTACTGGAACTGGCGTCACGAACATCCCGACGACCACAAGTAAGAGACGGCCCGGGTTACGCGAGCTGGGCCCGAAACAAACCATCGCATTGTAGACACCGAGATCACGACCGTGGAACGATGGTCGCGACGGAAGTGCCGTAGAAGTTCCGCGCTTAACCTAGGAATCGATTACTGGTGATAACAGCAGCCCTTATCACCAGTAATCGACAGGTGCTGGAAGGTCTAGTCCTGTGCCCGCCTAGTTTCGTTCCTTTGCTAGCGACCGTTAAGACTGGTACGGCTCGGCTCTCCGACGCCCCGATAGAACCAAATCAGGCGGTCATGGGACTAGTAGCTCAGATCTGCCACTCGCTGCCGTACGAGAGTTTCGATCGACGTCGAAAGGCCGGTTCCTTTGGCCATCACCTTGGCAACACCGTCGGCGCCAAGTGTGCGAGTGAGCAACGAGCCAGCGTCTAATTCGGCGAAGTTGGCGGCGTAGGTCGAAAGCATCCGGTCATTGGTATTGGCACCGAAGCTCCGGCGGCTCACCTGGTACCGGGCATTGGCTTTCTTGTAGATCGGCAGGAGCTCGGTCTTGACGAAGTTGGCCCACTCCGCGCCCTTGCCGGGCGCCACGCGGACTCGCGTCGAGATCGAGATCGGCGGTGCTGCGCCGGACGGGATGTTACTCAGCTCGTCCATACGTATGCCGACGTAGCTTTGCGAGCTGACGACGCAACGGCGAAGCTTGGCGCCCAGACGTGCCGCTGCTTCCGCGCCCAGCGCCTTGACGATCGGATTCTGGCCATCCCGATCCGCGAACTTGGCGAGCGGCGTAACCGCCGTAAACTCGTAGCCGCTTCCCCAGACGGTGCGTAAGACCGTTCTCGACGCGACTCCCGCCTTCTTCAGAGCGGGAATCACTTCGTTCTTCTGAAGGTCAACCCATTCATCCAGCATGTCTGGCTTTACGTGAGTGATGGTCACGTTGTTGCGAGTGACCGGCGCCGGCGTCTGCGCCAAGCAGACGGTTCCGGCAAAAGACGCCAGCAGCAGAGCGCCGGCGATGAGACTAGACAGACTGCGTTTATTCATACAGATCCTCTCCACGTTGAGTTCTTGACCGGAACTTCGACTAGCTCACCCCGCCGCCGGAAGTATACTACCAACCGCTTCGTCGCCCTGGACTTTTTTGACACGCTTGACGATGCCCGAGTGTCTTCACACTTTCCAAGTTTGTTCCGTGCGCCTCCGTGTTCCAGGACTACCTTGGACACCCGTGCGGCTTTGACGCCCTTGCGATTGACCCCAGTCTATACGTGCACGCCTTGGCCGGCATTTTGGATTTACGGGATGCCCAGTTATGGTATAAACCTGGCAGCATGGCTGGCTGGCTGCTCGGCAAGATTCCGGTTACCGCGCTCCTTTTGGCGAGCCTGAGCGCCGCGGTGGCTCAGAAACCGAAACCTGCCCAGGAAGACGCGCGGACCGACCCGATGGTCACGTTCGGCACAACAACGTTCATACCCTCGGGGCTGCGCGGCGCGGTGTACGCCATTAGGGAAGGCACTTCATTCCTTCCCGATCTCGAAAAGCTCGAGCCGCTCGGCTATCTCTATACCAACCAGCTCAACGTCCCGACCCGCCACTTCAACCAGGGCTTCCCCGGCATCACCGGGCGAACCGAATGGTTTGCGCTCGACTACCGGGGCCGGCTGTGGATCGCGAATCCGGGTAAGTACAAGTTTGCCCTCACGTCGGACGATGGCGCGCGGTTGTACATTGACGACAAGCTGGTTATCGACAACGACGGCCTGCATCAAACGCAAACCGTCGCCGGCGCCGTCGGTCTCGCGCCGCGCCTCCACAGCATCCGCCTCACGTACTTCCAAGGCCCGAGAGATGAACTCGCTCTGGTGCTTAAAGTATCGCCTCCCAACGGGAAATGGCGGATCTTCGATATGACCGACTACATTCCGGGTAGCGAGCAGCTTACGGAGGACGAATCGAAGCAGTTAACCAGGGAGGACCGTGAAGAGTTGCAGCGCCGCCAAGTGCATGAGGCTTCGTCGGAGGATGAAAAGGCCGCTTTGAAGCTGCTGGCGGGCGCCGATATTCCTCATGCGTTCGAGTTTCGGACGGCGGTGTTCGGATTCCGCGGCGATGGCACGAGCAGCCGGAATATGCTGGCTTTCGAGCTGCCGGTTTCCAGTCTGAAGGCAACCTTCGATCCGGCCACCCGGAGTTACAGGTTCAACTTCTTTGTTTTTGCGGCGGTGAAGGATTCGGACGGGCAGATTGTGGAGAGATTCAATCTCGATTCGCCATATCGCGTGGCGCCAGAGAAAATCGCCGCGTTTCGCGCTACGGCATTCACCTTTACGCGGCCTTTCAACCTGGCGCCGGGGACATATACGCTGGAGACGGCGGTGTTCGACCGGGAATCCAAATTAGCGAGCGCCTCTTCGGTTCTCATCGACCGATCAAGCGACGCGGCGAATCCAATTGGACTCAGCACGCCGGTGCTGATCCAAAGGGTGCAGCCCGATCAGGGGCAGACGGCGCCCGGCGATCCCTTCATGGTGGATGGTAAGCGGCTGGTGCCGCAGTTGGCGACGAATCTGGAGGCCGGTGCCAAACCGCAGGTCTATTTTGTGGTGTACGCCGATAAGGCGAACCCGGCTCCACCAGCGATAAAAATTGCGTTCCTGGTAAATGGCAAGCAGGTCGCGGAGCAAAGCGCGAATTTGCCGCAGCCCGACGCGGCGGGAATAATTCCTCTCACCATCGCGGCCGCCGCTCAGCCTGGCGAGTGCGAACTGCGGATTACCGTGTTACAGGGATCGGAGTCGGCCAGCCGGATACTGAGATATACGATGAGCGCAGGGAATTGAGGCCCGAAGGCGGTCCAATGGAGAGTCCAACCGGCTTGAAGATCGGGGCCTCCCGCAAATCTGTCAAGGGCGGAATAAAACTAGGAAACCCGAAGGGAGACCTGGCGCGACAGGCTTCAAGACGGAGTTTGATCGTTGCAGAATGGGGCCGACCCCTTTCCGCCCGAAAACACCTCTCGCCCGAGTACGGGCCTACGTGCCGCGACAGTAATGGAGCGGCGGGGGCACCGCAGGTGTTGAATGCCGGTACGAAAACATCTCGCGCCCGAGTACTGTCGCGGCACATAATGCGGCAGGTAACGTCTTACTGCCGGTCGCCGCCCGCCACGATCAGCGTCTGGCCCGTGACCCATCCGGCATCGTCAGAAGCGAAAAACACCGCGGCCCGGGCGATATCCTCGGGCTGCGCGATGCGGCCGAGCGGCGTGCGCGATTCGATCGTCTTCCGGAAGTCGCTTGCGCCGATTCCGCTTTCCGTCAAGCCCTCGGTTGCCACCATCCCGGGATTCAGCGAATTGACGCGGATCTTCCGGGACCAAGCTCCTGCGAAAACGAAACTGTGATCGCATCCACGGCCGCTTTGGTCGCGCTATACACGGCGGCCTGGCCGGCGGGCATCGGACCCACGATGGAGCTGATATTGACGATCGATCCGCCGCCGGCGCCGATCAGTTTGACGGCCTCCTGCGTGGTCTGGATGAGCCCGAGCACGTTGAGGTTGAACAGCTTGTGGAAATGCTCCGCGGTGATCGATTCGAGCGGCGCGAACTCGTACGCACCCGCATTGTTCACCAGTACATCCACTTTTCCGTAAGCGTTCTTGGTTTCCGAAAACAGACGCTTCACGTCGTCCGCTTTCGAAACGTCGGCCTGCACCGCAACGGCCTTGCCGCCTTGGCCTTGAATGCGCTTGACCACCGCATCCGCGCTTGCCTTGCTGCTCGAGTAGTTGACGACCACCGAGGCTCCCTCCGCGGCCAAATGCTCGGCGATGGAGGCTCCGATTCCCTTGGACGCTCCAGTAACAACAGCAACTTTCCCTGCCAGTCTGCTCATAACGTTGCGATCTCCTTGCCCAGTGAGGTTTTTTGACGTTCTCCTATCAGACGCCAGGAGGGTTGATAAGGATTCAATTGCGATTGCCGGGCGAGGAAGGGTCTGGCCGCTGAAGGACTTGCGGGGGCCTATCGAGGTCGGCTGCAAACAGTGCGTTGGGGTCGTCGAATAATGATGTTGGGGAGAATGGGATCGGCCTGGACTTGACGAATTGTTTTTCAGCGGTTGCCCGAAAAAATCGTCAACTCCAGGCCGACCCCGACTTCCCCCGCAAGTTGCCCCCCGCAATTGCCCCCAGGGATATTCACACGGTGGGCATCCTCACATGGATCGTCTGCCCAGGGCGAACTCTCTCCACAGCGGAGAGCAGTTCTCTCTGAAGAACGCGGTAATGGGGTAGCTGATTCTTCGGCACATGGACGACTACGACGCCGATCTGAAACTTGGCGAGGTTCTGTTGGTGCTCTATTCCGCCGTCAATCGTCACGAGCACGTCGAAGGTCTGCTGTGCTGCGGTTAAGAGTGGTCCGTCCTCGAGGGCATCCCAACCTTGCTCGTGGACGGTGGTAGCTTCCAGATCACCGAAGAGCAGCTGGACACGTGGATCTACGCATTCGTCAATGAGAATGCGCATTCCAGGAGTTGGCTGTTTGCGAAATCGAGCACGGTGAAGACCTGCTCGCGCGTGATTGGGGGATAAAGTTTGATGAACGCCTCGACCGTTTCGCCGCTTTCGAGGAAGTCGATCAAGCTCTGGACGGGGACGCGTGTGCCGCGAAAGCAGGGCGTCCCACTCATGCGAAGTGGACTAGTCCAAATGGCTTCGTCCAGGCGGCTTTTCTGTTCGGCGGTCACAAGTCTAAGATAAGCCATATCAGGGCCGCGTGCAAGTCTTGACGTTGGTTTTCACACAACCTAGCTGCCAGGACAGCCTGGCGTGGCACACCTCGCGGCGGGAAGGAATTGCTCCTGGGGGCGGGGCAGCCTGGTGTCAACCATTTTTTTTCGCGCGCCGTTCACGCCACCACAGAGTGGAGGATCAGAGAAAACGATGTCAGCCTGGACGGGGAAGGATTCATTTGTTGAGAGACACCTTGCTGAAATGATGCACAAAAACAACCCGCCCCGTCCAGGCTGGCCCCGTTTCCCACAATCGAGCGCTGCGGCATGAATAGAACCGGCGGTCGCTTGTCGCACATGCGCGGCTGAGGAGTTGTCTCAATCCTCCCGCAACGCCGCCATCGGCGAGATTCGCGTGGCCCGCAGCGCGGGACCCAGACACGCCATAATGGCCACGGTCGCCAATACCATCGCAGCCGTAATGAACACTACGGGATCGAGAGGGCTTACCTGATACAACAGTCCCCGCGCCAAGCGCGCCAGGACTGCGCCGCCAAGCGTGCCTCCAACCACACCGGCCAGCGTCAGTCGCAGGCCCGCCGCCATGACCAGCCGCAAGGCCGATCCCGGCGTCGCGCCAATAGCCATGCGCAAGCCGATCTCCCGCGTTCGCTGCGCGACAAGCTGCGCCGTCACCCCGTAAATCCCTACCGCCGCCAGAAGCAATGCCGCTAACGCGAACGTCAGCAAGAGCGTCATCACGAAGCGGCGCTGTTCGGCGGAGCGGCGCACCAATTCGCGCATCGAAAACACGTTATACGCCGGCATTTCCGGATTCACCGAACGCACCGCCGCAGCCATTGCCGCCAGCAGCGGCGCGGGATCGCCCTCCACGCGCATCACCAGGAACGGCGCTCCCAGCGGATTCTGCGCGTACGGCCGATACACTTCGGGACGCGGCGGCGCTTCGATGGCCACGTGGTGAATGTCGCCAACTACGCCGAGAATTGTGATCCAAGGTTGCTGCTCCGGGTTCATGCCCAATTTGATGCGACGTCCCACAGGGTCTTGGTGGGGCCAGAACGCACGAGCCATGGTTTCGTTGATCACGCAGACGGCGCCGGCGATAGGGTCGTCGCGGTCTTCAAAGACACGCCCGGAAATCAACGGAATGCCCATGGTCGAGAAGTAGCCGGGTGTTGCGACGCGGTATTCGGCTTCGGATTCGGGATGGCCACCGTTCTCCGGAAGCCGCCCTTCTATCCAAACCCAACTTCCCAGGTTCATTCCCGACAGGGGCAAGCGGCTCACGGCAGCTACCGATCGCACGCCGGCCACGGCTTGCAGCCGTTGCTGGATCACACGATAGACCGCCGTTCGCTGTGCCGGCGTGCTAGCCGAGCCCGGCAACTGTGTGGCCACGGTCGCTACATGATTCGTGTCGAAGCCCGGTTTCACGTCCAAGAGGCGCCCGAAGCTACGCACCAGCAAACCCGCGCCCACCAGCAACGCGAGCGCGAAACCAATTTGCGCCACAGCCAGCGCCGAGCGCAAACCGTGATGGCCGCCGGTGACGCTGTGCGACGCTTCGCGCAATCCCGCGCCAATTTCCAGCCCGCCAACATCCGCCACGCCGGCGGCAGACTCGCCAGGATCGCGCTGGTCAGTACCAACGCCGCCGTGAACAGTAACGCCCGTCCGTCGAGCGCCATTTCTCTGCTACCGACCAAACTGGCTGGCGCGGCCGCGATCAGCAGTTTCAAGCCAGCCTGAGCCAGCACAACGCCAGCGACTCCGCCGCAAGCTGCTATGGAAAATCCCTCGATCAACAGTTGCATGCACAGGCGCGTTCGCGATGCGCCCAACGCGACGCGCATGAAAATCTCGCGATGGCGTCCAGAGGCGCGCACCAGAAGCAAGTTGCCAACGCAGACGCACGCCATCGCCAGGACCAATCCCACCGCGCCCAGCAGGAGCGCCGACAAGGGACGCACTTGTCCGCCGGCTTGCTCTTCCAGCGGATACGCGGTCATTTCGTATCCACGATTGGTGGCGGCGAATTGCGACGCCAGGCCTTCGCCGACGCGGCGCACCTCCCCGGCTGCCTGCTCGGCGGTAACGCCCGGTTTCAAGCGGCCGATCACTTTCAAGAAACGCAATCCGCGCGCTGAATCGTAAAGCTGGTTCGAGGCCAGCGGCATCCATACTTCAATGACGCTGGCCTTCCCGGCCACCGGCTCGCCGGGATAGAAGAAGTTTGCCGGCAGCACGCCGACGACCGTGTACACGTTGCCATCGAGCGTGAGTTTTTGCCCGAGCATTCCCGTGTTTCCGCCAAAACGGCGTTGCCAGAAATCATAGGAGAGGATCGCCGCGGCGGGCGCGCCGGCTCGATCGTCGCTCGGGAAGAATCCGCGGCCGAGAAATGGCTGCACGCCGAGCAGCGGAAAAAAACTAGCCGAAACATAAAGATTTTCCAGCCGCTCGGCGGCGCCTTGGCCGGTCATCACCACGCTCCACACCGGCGAAATTCCTGCCATCGCTTGAAACGACAGAGTGTGCTGGCGAAGATCGTCGAAGTCCAGCCGCGATGTCCAAGCTTCGCCATGCTGCCAAGTGTCGTTTCTGGTTTCAATCGACATCAGACGCGACGGCTCGGGGAAAGGAAGCGGATGCAGCGCCAGTTTGTCAACCGCCGAGAAGATTACCGTATTCGCGCCGATGCCCAGCGCCAGCGTCAATACCGCGGCGACGGCGAATCCGGGACTGCGCGCCAGTAGTCGCGCGGCGTAGCGCACGTCTTGTCCGATGTGTTCCGGCCAGGGCTGGCGCGTCGTTTCGTAGTAGCGCTCCTTGGTTTGCGTCATGGAGCCGAAGCGGCGGCGCGCCGTATCCCAAGCGTCTTGCGCGCTCATGCCTTCCTGTTGCAAGCGATCGGCCTCCAGCGCGATGTGTGCTTCGATTTCAGCCGCGAAATCGGAGAGTTGCCGGCGAAACATAGGTCTCCTTTCACGAGCGCGACTCTGCTCCCAGGACGCGGAACACTGCCGCTGCCAACCGCCGCCACTCGCTGGTTTCCCGCAGCAATTGTTTGCGCCCCGCACGGGTCAGCGTATAGAAGCGGGCCTTGCGATTGTTCCCGCTGACGCCCCATTGCGCGGCGATCCAGCCGCGACCCTCCAGCCGTTGCAGCGCCGGATAGAGCGATCCATGATCCACCAGCAGTTCGTCGCCCGATTGTTCCTGGATGGCACGCGCGATTCCCTGGCCGTGCTGGCGGCCGAAGCGGAGCATCCGCAAGATCAGCAGGTCGAGGGTGCCTTGGAGCAGCGTGAGGCGTTCTTGGTCCCTTTGGGTTGCCATTCGACCCGAGTATGGTGTGCTCTTGGGTCGAATGTCAACAGGAGGGATGTAAAAGCGTGTCAAGGACAAGACGCGGGATTCAGCCACAGAGCTATCGTGAGACCTTTTCTGCTCTGAGACAATCGTACGACTCCTGATTCGATCTTATGCCGGGACGCTGGATTGGGGGGCATCCTGGATAAGCAAGAGTCAAGGTGCAAACGGAGTTGCACCTTGACTCTTACTGATCACGGTCGAGAGCGCTGGGTTTCTGGATGTCGCGCATTCTGAATCTGTGAAAGGAGAATGTCGCGAACATAGTGCCAGTATGGGACGAGTTTCAATGCCGAACGCGCATGCTGTTCCGCGGCATTCAGGTCCGGAGTAGTCTTGTGCTGGTTGATCCATGCCATGGCCGCTAACAACTCTGGCTCGCCCCAAGAGGGTCTCCAGTGGGTCGCCGACTGCGCCTCTCTGTTTCCGCGCCGCCTCCAAGCCTTTGCTGGTGATCTCGATTGCCTTCTCCTGGCTGCATCGTCCCTCGGGGGCGTACCAACAATTGGGACCAAGCACCCAAAGCAGGCGGCAATTGTCCGGCTCGGCCGCTTCGGCCTCCTTACGCAACGCCACGGCCTGGGCTGCTAATTCCTGGATACGAGCCGGGTTCTTTTGGTTCAGAAATAGGAGATTGCTGAAGCAGGAGAGGGCCCCGACCTTCGCGTCCACAAATCCGGGATCGATTCGCGCCGCTTCTTTGAATTCGCCTACTGCCGCCGTGAGATCATCTTCCAACTCCTTGGGATCAGCCGAATCGTTGAATCCGTTCATAGCCCTGCGCCACAGCGCGAACCCACGCCAATACCGCACTCGGGAGCCAAGTTTGGAGTTTTCCGTAGGCGCGGTCAGTTCGCCATAGAGGTGCTTCAACGCGGCGCGATCGCCTTCGTAGTCGGCGCGTTGAATCTGCGCGACAAGCTTTATCGCCTGTTCGCGGGATAGATCGGCCGGAGGCGCCGCCAGTGCCGTCACGGAAATGAAGAGGATCGCGCACAAGAGCCTCGGCGGACGCGGCCGGCGCTTAGAGGAATGTGGTGCCTGCGCGCCTAAACTGCGAGTGGTTGTGACCATGGGATCTCCGTTATCTGGGAGCCAGTCCTGTCGTTACGCTGTAATTCAACCGACACTTCAGCATGATCATGCGAATTCTTAAGGCACCTATAAACGCCAAATGCCTCCGCTGAATCGGGACAACTTATTCGTTCAAGTCTGGCGGTCCGTGTGCGCATCTGGGAGGAGTTGCCCGAAAACGAATCTCAAGAACACTATCCTACCTCTGCCATTACGCCAACAAGGCCATAAATGCGTCACTTTCAGCCACGCGCGCCAGGCGCAGGTCGCTGGGACCACGGCGATAGGCTTTCGCAGGCGCTCGAACAATTTGAAGGCCCCTTGACATCTCCCCGCTCCGGACCTAATATGTAGTGGTGCCACATATGGAAGATCGATCTATCGATCGCGAATGGAAGAAAGGCAGCGCCGAGCTGCTGCTGCTCTCGCTGCTGGAGGCTTTGCCGCGCCACGGCTACGAAATCGGCAAGCTGATCGAACAGCGGTCGCAAGGCGCGCTGCGTTTTCACGCGGCGTCGCTCTACCCGTTGCTGTATCGCCTGGAGAAGCGCGGCTGGATTCAAGGCCGATGGGTCGAGAAGAGCGGCCAGCGCCGGCGGCGCTATTACCGGCTGACGCGCGCAGGGACGGAAAGTCCTGGCTTCCCAGCGGCAAGGCTGGCAGACGTTCGTGGAGGCCATCAGCCGCATCACGGGAGTCGAAAATGCCTGACTGGAATGAACCGATTCGCAAGCAACTGGCGGACTTGAACCTGGCCCCCGCGCGCGAGGCGGAGATTGTCGAGGAATTGGCGCAGCACGCCGAGGATCGTTACCGGGAACTCTGCAAGCGGCGGAGCGACCGAGGCGGAAGCCCGCCGCATGGCGCTCGAGGAGGTCAGCGACCACGAACTGCTGGCCAGAGAACTGCGCGCCGTCGAGCGCACCAATGCGCCGGAGCCCGTCGTCCTGGGCGCGCGGAAGCAACGAGCGGACCTTGAAGTGTCTTGGCCGGCCTTGGGCAGGACCTTCGCTACGGATTCCGCACGCTGCGCAAGAACCCCGGCTTCACCGCCGTCGCGATGCTGGCGCTGGCGCTGGGCATCGGGGCGAACACGGCCATTTTCAGCGTGGTGAACGGCGTGCTTCTGCAGCCGCTGGCGTATCCCGATCCGGACCGGCTGCTGATGATCTTCGAGGCCACGCCGGAGTTCACGCAGCGCTCGGTGGCGTACCCGAATTTCCTCGATTGGCGCCGCGAAAGCCGTTCCTTCACCGATATGGGCGCCTTCCGCGGCGATGACTTCAACTTCACCGGGGCCGGCGAACCCGAGCACCTCTCGGGCGAATACGTTTCGGCGAGCCTCTTCCCGCTCCTCGGCGTCGGCCCATTTCTGGGACGCAATTTCCTGCCGCAGGAAGACCGCCAGGGCGCGGCCTGCGCGGTGATGCTCAGCTACGGCTTCTGGAAGGAGCGATTCGCAGCCGACCCGAACATCCTCGGCAAGACGCTGACCCTGAACGCCGTCCAGTTGCGCCGTGGTGGGCGTTCTGCCCGCGGATTTTCGGTTCCGCGACGAATGCCCAGGATCTACGTTCCGCATCGAGCAATGGAATTCCGTCGAGTTGCGCACGCGGGAGTCGCATCCGGGACTTTCGGTGGTTGGCCGCCTGAAGCCGGGCGTAACCATCCCGAGCGGCGCAGGCGGAGATTGCCGCCATCAGCGACGGCCTCGCCCGCCAGTATCCGGCGACGAATGCCGGACACGGGGCCGCCGCTGGTGCGCGATGAAGGACGACATGGTGGGCCATGTCCGTCCCACGCTGCTGCTGCTGGTGGGCGCCGTCGGGTTCGTGCTGATCATCGCCTGCGCCAACGTCGCCAATTTGCTGTTGGCGCGCTCCACGGCTCGCAAGCGCGAGTTTGCCATTCGCGCCGCGCTGGGCGCCGAACGTGGACGCATCGTGCGCCAGTTATTGACGGAAAGCGTCCTGCTGTCTCTGGGCGCCGCCCTCGTCGGCTTGCTGCTGGCCCGCTGGGGAACCAGCCTCGTGCTGGCCGCCGCGCCCGGCACCCTGCCGCGCGCCGCGGAGATCGGAATCGATCTCGTACGTTCTGCTTTTCACGCTGGCGGTCTCCATCCTCACCGGCATCCTGTTCGGTCTGGCTCCGGCTTTCCACGGCGCCAATGCCAACCCGCAGGAATCTCTGAAGGAAGGCGCGCGCGGCGCGGGCGGCGGACGGCATCGCGCGGAGGGCGTCTTCGTGGCCGTGGAGGTCGGCTTGGCGGTCATCTTGCTCGTGGGCGCGGGCCTGATGATGCAAAGCGTCTGGCGGCTCTGGCAGGTCGATCCCGGGTTCAACACGCGCAATGTGCTGACCGCGCAGGTGGCGCTATCGCCTAAAGTGATGGCCAGCCCGCCCGGCATCCGCCTGGCCTACCAGCAATTGATAGCACGCGTGGCGGCGATCCCGGGAGTGCAGTCGGCTGCCATAACGTCCCTGGTTCCCCTCGGCGACAGCGACAACGAGATTCCTTACTGGCCTGGCGCCGGACCCCAGCCTCCTCAGGACCAGTTGGCATTGGCGATGTTCTATATCGTGACTCCCGATTACCCCGGTGTGATGCAAATCCCCTTGCAGCGCGGGCGATTGCTTACCGACCGCGATAACCTGGCTTCGACGCCGGTGGTCGCTGATCGATGACGTCATGGCCAGGCGCGTCTTTCCGGGTCAGGACCCTATCGGCCGGCAGATTAGCTTGATGGTGGTGGGTGCGGTTCAGATCGTCGGCGTGGTCGGGCACGTGAAGCATTGGGGACTCGATTCCGACGATACCGCCAAGAGTCCGAGACCAGATTTACTTCCCCTTCCCGCAAGTGCCCGACAAATTCATGTCCGAAGCCGTCACGGGACTGACGCTGGCGTTGCGCACCGAACCCGAGCCTCTGAGCCTGGTCTCCGCCGTGCGCGCGCAGGTTGCCGGCCCCACCCAGGATCAGCCTATCTATGCGGTCCGCACGATGGAGCAGATCATTGCAGTGTCGCTGGCCGAGCGCCGCTTCACCATGCTGGTGCTGATCATCTTCGCGGCGACCGCCCTGCTGCTGGCCGCGGTGGGAATCTACGGCGTGATGTCTTATGCGGTGACGCGGCGAACCCATGAACTGGGTATCCGCGCCGCCTTGGGAGCTTCGCGCGGGGAGATCGTCGGCCTCGTTGTGCGCCAAGGCATGCGGCTGGCGGCGACAGGAATGGGCGCGGGGCTGATCGCGGCCATGGTGCTCACGCGATTCATGGCCGGCCTGCTGTACGGCGTCCGCCCGGCCGATCCGGCGACGCTGGCGGCGGTCGCGTTGCTGCTGGGAGGAACTGCTCTGCTGGCTTGCTATATCCCGGCGCGGCGGGCCACGGCGCTGGATCCACTGGCGGCCCTGCGGTGCGAGTGATCGTGTCACGCGATTCCTGAGGCCACATTCAGAGAGCGGCCCTTAATGTCGCCTGTCACCTGGACCGTGGTGCCGACGCGGAATTTGCTGGTGCGCGGCGATGAACACACCCGCATCGAGCCGCGAGTAGGCAGACCACCAGAGAGAACTCTAGGCGACTGGCAAAGAAACCTTGTTGGTTTCGCTTCTGCGCCATACAGGCGCGATAACCCGGCCCTGGTTCCGCGCCTTCAAGCACAACCAGCCTCCGAGGACAACGCCTACGAAGACCGCGATCGCCGACGCCTCCACAGCATCCGCCTCACGTACTTCCAAGGCCCGAGAGATGAACTCGCTCTGGTGCTTAAAGTATCGCCTCCCAACGGGAAATGGCGGATCTTCGATATGACCGACTACATTCCGGGTAGCGAGCAGCTTACGGAGGACGAATCGAAGCAGTTAACCAGGGAGGACCGTGAAGAGTTGCAGCGCCGCCAAGTGCATGAGGCTTCGTCGGAGGATGAAAAGGCCGCTTTGAAGCTGCTGGCGGGCGCCGATATTCCTCATGCGTTCGAGTTTCGGACGGCGGTGTTCGGATTCCGCGGCGATGGCACGAGCAGCCGGAATATGCTGGCTTTCGAGCTGCCGGTTTCCAGTCTGAAGGCAACCTTCGATCCGGCCACCCGGAGTTACAGGTTCAACTTCTTTGTTTTTGCGGCGGTGAAGGATTCGGACGGGCAGATTGTGGAGAGATTCAATCTCGATTCGCCATATCGCGTGGCGCCAGAGAAAATCGCCGCGTTTCGCGCTACGGCATTCACCTTTACGCGGCCTTTCAACCTGGCGCCGGGGACATATACGCTGGAGACGGCGGTGTTCGACCGGGAATCCAAATTAGCGAGCGCCTCTTCGGTTCTCATCGACCGATCGAGCGACGCGGCGAATCCAATTGGACTCAGCACGCCGGTGCTGATCCAAAGGGTGCAGCCCGATCAGGGGCAGACGGCGCCCGGCGATCCCTTCATGGTGGATGGTAAGCGGCTGGTGCCGCAGTTGGCGACGAATCTGGAGGCCGGTGCCAGACCGCAGGTCTATTTTGTGGTGTACCCCGATAAGGCGAACCCGGCTCCGCCAGCGATAAAAATTGCGTTCCTGGTAAATGGCAAGCAGGTCGCGGAGCAAAGCGCGAATTTGCCGCAGCCCGACGCGGCGGGAACAATTCCTCTCACCATCGCGGCCGCCGCTCAGCCTGGCGAGTGCGAACTGCGGATCACCGTGCTACAGGGATCGGCGTCGGCCAGCCGGATACTGAGATATACGATGAGCGCAGGGAATTGAGGCCCGAAGGCGGTCAAATAGTGGAGCGGCGGGAGCACCGCAGGTGTTGAATGCCGGTACGAAAACATCTCGCGCCCGAGTACTGTCGCGGCACATAATGCGGCACGTAACGTCTTACTGCCGGTCGCCGCCCGCCACAATCAGCGTCTGGCCCGTGACCCATCCGGCATCGTCGGAAGCGAAAAACACCGCGGCCCGGGCGATGTCCTCGGGCTGCGCGATGCGGCCGAGCGGCGTGCGCGATTCGATCGTCTTCCGGAAGTCGCTTGCGCCGATTCCGCTTTCCGTGAGGCCCTCGGTTGCCACCATCCCGGGATTCAGCGAATTGACGCGGATCTTCCGGTGCCAAGCTCCTGCGAAAACGAAACTGTGATCGCATCCACGGCCGCTTTGGTCGCGCTATACACGGCGGCCTGGCCGGCGGGCATCGGACCCACGATGGAGCTGATATTGACGATCGATCCGCCGCCGGCGCCGATCAGTTTGACGGCCTCCTGCGTGGTCTGGATGCAGCCCGAGCACGTTGAGGTTGAACAGCTTGTGGAAATGCTCCGCGGTGATCGATTCGAGCGGCGCGAACTCGTACGCACCCGCATTGTTCACCAGCACGTCTACCTTTCCGTAAGCGTTCTTGGTCTCCGCGAATAGACGCTTCACGTCGTCCGCCTTCGAGACGTCGGCCTGCACCGCAACGGCCTTGCCACCTTGGCCTTGAATGCGCTTGACCACCGCATCCGCGCCTGCCTTGCTGCTCGGGGAGAATGGGGTCGGCCTGGACTTGACGAATTGTTTTTCAGCGGTTGCCCCGAAAAAATCGTTGAACTCCAGGCCGACCCCGACTCCCCCGACCCCGACTCCCCGGAGTTGCTATCGCCCGGCCTGGACCTCGTTCAGGAGATGGGGGTGGGCCGCAGTCGGAGCGTCATGTTCAATTGACCCACTACCACCCACCCCCCACCCACCCCACCCACCCCACCCACCCACCCCACCCACCCACCCCACCCACCCCCACCCACGGGTGTGCGACATGGTTGTGAAGCTCAGGCCCGGCGAGCCTCCCAGTAATCGTCGAATCGGTTGCTGCGCATGTGACAGCGAAGGGCAAGAATGGCGTTGGCGCCTCGCACAGTCCAGAAGGTGCCGGAGGGCTTCAGCCGAGCGCCGATCATTTTACAGCCGGCCTCGATCACGCCGGAGCCAATGAACAATCCTTGGCGGCGGAATTCTGGGTAACGCATCCGTTCCGCGTTGCATTCGAAATAGTCGGCTTCGGTGTTCAGTTGATCGAGGTGAGGAAACTCGGTGGTCAGAGTCCGCAGGGTTGCGACGATTTTGGCGACGCGGCCATTCTCCAAGCGATTCTTCTGCACCATGGCCCACCGTCGCTGCCGGGGTTCGTCGCCAGGATAGAGTTGGGCGGCTATGTCCCAGAGGTGCTCCAGGGCGTGGTAAAAATCCACGATCTGAATGGCACCGGGAAACAGCAGTTCCGCCAGGACCCAGATCCAGATCGCGCCGTCTGCCAGGACGACTTTCTTTAAGGCCCGGTCCCAACCACGCCGAAGGGCTTCGGTATAAATGCGGCGACTAAACGATTCGGCGTTTTCGATGGCCCCGGTGTAGGTGGTCGAATCCGGGTCGCGAATCGGCCGGCCTTCCTTGTCCTGGAGCGTCTGCGTGAAGACGCAACCCAGCTTGACCTCGCGCGTATGCGCCGGTTGGCCTTCCTTTTTGCCGGCACGGCCCTGGGTCTCGGCCTTGACCACCGGAACGCCGGTGCCATCCATTTCCACGTAGATGACGGGAATCGGTGGACCGCCCACCACCGGCAAGTGCAACTGCATGGCTTGCTGTTGCAGCTCCCCTTGCCGTGCTTGGATATCCGCGCCGATGGTCTCGGCAATGCGCTCCACCGCTTTGGTGGTGACCTCCAGCCCCGCCAGCGTTTCCAGTTGTTGGCGGCCGGCGTCAAAAGAAGACTCCTGGCCCACCAGGGCGATCATGCGCCGGACACCGGGAGAGAACTCGGTTCCTTCGATATCCCACTGCCGATCGGCAGGAACTTGCGGGCGTTGACAAGCATCGCACCAGTAGTAGGGACGGCAGACCTCCGCCCTGCCGAGCACGGTCAGCAGAGCGCGTGAGCGCATCGCTACGTAACGAGCGCTCTGGCCACAGCCGCAAGGCCGCTGCCGTTGTTCGGGAACGGGTTGTTCCAGAAGCTGGCTCAGCGCCGCAGCCCCGCCCCGGTGCAGGGCATCGCGCAGTCCCACCTCGACCTGTTGCAGATTCAGGTGGCCGGTCTTGTGCTGCTGGGCGAAGACCACTGTCAACAGCGCGTCTACCTCGCGACGGACTTCTTGGTGGATCGCTTCGGCCGTTTTTTTTCCTGCGCGGTAATCTCTTCCTGGCCGGTCGGCCGGGCTTGGCAGATTCGCTCATTGACTTCCAAGAGCTTCTGACTGAGATCGCGGAAGCGATGGAATGCCTGCACCTCCCGCTGGGCTTTCCGCAGTGCGGCGGGAGTGGGGAAGGTTTCGCTGATGGTCTTGCCGTTGACCTTGCGAGTCAGGCGGAAGTTGGGGCCATGGGCGGGCTGGCCGGACTGGTGGCAACGACACGTCGGTTTGCCGCAGCGGCCTTGAATCGCGGTAATGGAACCGCTGCGGAAATCCCCGAGCGTGGCAAGGTCACGCAACAGCGCGGCGCGCTGTTGTTCGAGACGGGCGAGAGTATCGGGCATGGGTGCCTCCTGTCCTAACGTATTAATACGTTAGGATAAACGCCATAAAAAAAGGAAATCCGTTACTGTCACATTGATGTCGCACACCCCCCACCCACCGGAACATGCTGAATGGCGTGCGCCTTGTGGTATAGTCCTCGGTAGCCGTGAGAAGAGCATCCCCAGCGCACCCGATATTCGTGGTCACATGCGTGGCGTTGGCGCTCCTTCTGGCGCTGAGCTTTTCCGGGTTACACGCCCCATGGGCGATCCTGGTTCCGCTCCTGCTTCTCTTTACGCTTCCCGTGTTTTGAGAGAACGCCTTCAGCGAAATCCGCGAGTGCAGTGCCAGCCAGTTTCCTTCCTCTCCCTCGATAGCTCCCGAGCGCCTCCCATCGCCTAGCATCGCCAACGCCGCGGCTCCAGCCCGGCACGATTCTTTCAAATCCTTATCGAATTGGTAGCGGAGGTGCATATGTTGCGTATAATTCGCAATCTGCTGGTTTGCTCGGTCTTGGCGGTTGGTTCTCTTCAGGGCGTCCTGATGCGTCCCGAGGAGATCGAGGCGCTGATGGCGGCCATGAACACGCCGAAAATCGCGCATGTACTACCCGATGAAAACTTCAATGGAGACGATCCGCCCGGGGGACCCCCAGAATCGCAAATATGATATGCCATTGCCCCACCGCTCCGCCGATGAAGACGCTGCCTTCACGACGCTTCCTTCATGATCTTGACGATGGTGTCCTCCACTTCCTGAGCTACTCCTTGCAGTTGCGGCGCGTTGAACATCGCCAGAAGCGTGGTTGGTTTCAAAGTAGCCAGAATCGTCTTGCCGCCCTCCTCGTAAATGGAGATCCGGCATGGCAGTGCGGTGGAGACGCGCATGTCTTGTTCGAGAACCTTCTTTGCTTGTTGCGGCCGACAGACCTCGAAGATCAGACAATCATGGGCAAACGCCACGCCCTTCTTCGCCATGGTCTCTTTGAGGTTGTGAACCTGCATCACGCCAAAGTGATTAGCCTCGGCGGCAGCATGCAAAGCAACCGCCGCTTCACTCACGGTTTTGGCAGTGGACATTTTGACTAGCATAGGTTCCTTTCGACGTACCGTCCAATTCACAGGCGGTTCGTGGACGCACGATCATTTGTTGGTCACCTTGCTAATTAGGACGACCAGTAGGACTACCACCAGTACGCCGATCAACGTCCCGATCCATAGCCCTCCGCCCGCCCATCCGCTGCTCATCCATCCTGTGGCATGGTTCATCATAAATCCTCTTGTCGTGCGCTATGGCCAGCCCACCCGGACCACAGCCACATTGACACTCCGCCTCGATGCTACTGTTTGAGTCTCAGGTTTTTTGTCCATGCCCTTCATCCCCTCCATGCCCTTCATCCCCTTCATCATCGGGCACTGCGACATAGAGTCCTTGCCCATCTGCATGTGCTGCATCATCGCGTCTTCCATCTTTGCCTTTTGTCGCTTGGCCGACCGGGGATTGTCGAGCTAACAGCAGGCACAGGAGCCTTTGCCACCCTTCGGGGCGCGGCCAGATCCGCCCAGGTATTGCTCCGGGGCGTGATCGAACTTTCCCTTGCAGACCTCGGCGCAAAAATAGTAGGTGTGCCCCTTGTAATCGCTTCGGGCGACCTCAGAAGATACTTCGACATCCATACCGCATACTGGATCTTTCACTGTGGTTTTCGTCATTGTCATTCTCTCCTTTGTTTCATCTTCGTGAGTAGCCTATCCCGTTCTCGGGGACGGCGCATAGGAATCCCCTATTCTTAAGAGCACGAACGTCGCCATTCCCTAAAAAGGTCCCGACGCGATGGTTTTCCGGTTGCCCGGGTTGGACCTCGGATTGCTTCTACTCGGTCGGAGGCCACTCATGCGCAGGCTTGCACTAGCGTTATCGCTCTGTTCCTCGGCCGGTCTGTTCGCCGCGGACACGGCACATGCGCGGTTGGCGGACGCGGCCAAGGTTTTCAATGAGATCATGGCCACCCCGGATAAGGGCATTCCGCAAGATTTGCTGCGGAAGGCGCACTGCATCGTCATCGTACCCGGGATGAAGCAGGCTGCGCTGGGCGTCGGAGGAGAATTCGGCCGAGGATTCGCGGTTTGCCGTCATAGTAGGGCCATCTGGGGAGGGCCTGCGGGAATCCGGGTGGAAGGTGGCAGCGCAGGCTTTCAGATCGGTTTGTCCAGCACTGATGTTGTCATGCTGGTGATGAACGATCGCGGCATGAACCGGCTGCTGGAAGATAAGTTCACGCTGGGCAGTGAAGCGACGGTCGCGGCGGGTCCAGTCGGCAGACAGGCGTCGGCTTCCACCGACGTCCAAATGTCGGCGGAGATACTCTCCTGGTCGCGCTCGAAGGGGCTGTTCGCCGGGATCGCGTTGCAAGGGGCCACGCTGCGGCCCGATAACGACGTCAACCAGGAATTGTACGGAGCCAAGCTCACCAACAAAGAAATCTTGACGCGGGATAGCTGGAAGGCGCCCAAAGGGGTGATGGGCTCGCTTACGAATGCCTTGAACCGTTACTCACCGCGCGCCGACCCCGGCCGCGCTAAGACCAAGAAATGACCGGCGGCTGAAATCGAGGCTCTGACGCGACAAACGCAATTCCTGCGCGGAAAGTGAAGGTCTTGCACCCCATGCCTCGCTAGATTAGGTACCGTCCGCTGAGTGAGGATGCGCCCGAAGTCGTAGCACATGAAGTACAGCGCCGGCCTATTTCTCTATTTCTCCCATCCTTTCGACCGCTCCAGGGCTTCGTGCCATCTTTGCTGCAGGGCGGCTGCGCCGGCGCGCGGCATCTGTGGTTCGAATCGCCGATCCACTTTCCATTGCGAAGAAACGGCCGCGGTTCCGCTCCAGAATTTCACGGCGAGTCCCGCAAGATACGCTGCGCCCAGCGCGGTGGTCTCGGTAATCGCGGGACGTACCACCGGCACGCCCAGCAAGTCGGCTTGGAATTGCATCAGCAAGTTGTTGTTGGCGGCCCCGCCGTCCACGCGCAGTTCGGAAAGTTGGATGCCGGCATCCCGATGCATGGCGTCCAGTAAGTCGGCCACTTGATAGGCGATTCCCTCCAGTGCCGCGCGAGCGATATGCGCCGCCGTGGTGCCGCGCGTGATTCCCACCAGAGTCCCGCGTGCGTAAGGATCCCAGTGCGGCGCGCCCAGTCCGGCGAAAGCCGGCACCAGGTAGACGCCGCCGTTATCGGCGACCGAACCGGCTAGCGCCTCTACGTCGGAGGACGCGCGGATGATCCCCAACCCATCGCGCAGCCATTGCACCACCGCTCCGCCGATGAAGACGCTGCCTTCCAGCGCGTACTCCGTCCGGCCCCCGATTTTCCAGGCCACCGTGGTCAGCAGCCGGTTGTGCGAGGCCACCGCCGTTTCACCGGTTTGTTGCAGCATGAAGCAGCCGGTGCCGTAGGTGTTCTTGGTCATGCCCGGCTTGAGACACATTTGTCCAAACAACGCCGCCTGTTGATCGCCGGCCATGCCGGCCACTGCCACGCCATCCAATCCCAAGCCCTGCACCTTGCCGTAGACTTCGCTCGAGGAGCGCACCTCCGGCAACATCGCGCGCGGGATGCGAAATCGCTTGAGAATCTCGTCGTCCCATTGGCCGCTGTGGATGTTGTAGAGCATGGTGCGGGAAGCGTTGGAGGCATCGGTAACATGAACGCGACTCCCTGTCAGCTTCCAAACTAACCAAGTGTCCACGGTGCCGAAGGCCAACTGGCCGGCTTCGGCGCGCTGGCGCGCTCCTTCGACGTTGTCCAGAATCCAGGCGATCTTGCTGCCGGAAAAATAGGCGTCGATCATCAGGCCGGTGCGTTCCTGGATGAATCCGGCCAGTCCTTCGGCTTTCAGTTGATCGCAGAACGCCGCTGTGCGGCGATCCTGCCAGACGATGGCGTTGTGTATGGCTCGGCCGGTCTGGCGATCCCAAACGATGGTGGTCTCGCGCTGGTTGGTGATGCCGATGGCGGCGATGTCCGCCGGGCCGGCACCGGCTTTGGCCAGAGTTTCGGCGACCACGCCGATTTGCGAACTCCAAATCTCCTCGGGGTCGTGTTCCACCCATCCGGCGCGGGGAAAGAACTGCGTGAATTCCTTTTGCGCGACGGCGGCGATGCCGCCGTCTTTATCGAACAACAGCGCGCGGGAGCTGGTGGTTCCTTGATCCAGCGCTAGTATGAATGCCAAGAGGCCTCCTGTCTTCAGTTCTCAAGAATTCCATTGGAACATGGGAGGGGTTGCGAAGGGAAGAGGTCAGAACGAGGTTGCTGCGTTGTCAGAACCGTCCGCGGTAGCGGATGGGGACGCCGGACCCACCTGCTACCCCAGGCGGTTCTGCCAAGACGCCAGAATGCCCATGCGCCACAATCTTTCATTGCGAGGGAGCGCCCGCGCGGTGTAATCTCGGTTAGCTAATCCGATGGCCGCACCCCTGCGCGTTGCCTTATTTACCGACTCGTTCCACGAACTGAATGGCGTGGCCACGGTGAGCCGCGAGTTCCAGGCCTACGCCCAACGCCGCGGCCTTCCGCTTTGCTGCGTGCATAGCGGTCCGCGCACGCAGGTGACCGAAGAGGGATCCGTTCGCACCATTGAACTGAAACGCGGTCCGTTCTCCTTCAAGCTCGATGAAAACCTGTACTGCGATCCGCTCTTGAACCGCTATCGCGACTGGACCATGCGCCAACTGGAAACTTTTCGTCCCGATATTATTCACATCACCGGGCCGGGTGACATGGGCATCCTGGGCTTCTGGATTTCTCATTGCATCCAGGTTCCCAAGGCGGCGTCGTGGCATACTAATCTGCACGAATACGCCGGGCGGCGCGTTCACAAGCTGTTGCGCTGGGCCCCGGAAGGCTTACGCGAGCGCGTAGCCGCCGCCGCGGAGCATCATAGCTTGCGGGCTCTGATGTCCTTCTATCGCTTCTCCCACTTCACCATGGCGCCCAACCAAACCATGGTGGATCTGCTGCACGAGCGCACCGGGCGTCCCGCTTACCGCATGAAGCACGGCGTGGATTGCGCGCGCTTTTCTTCCGCGCATCGCGCAGACCCGCGCGAATCGGGAGGCGAACTTCGCCTGGATGGCGCCGGCGAGTTCTGCGTCGGCTGGGTGGGCCGCCTGACGCCGGAGAAAAACGTGCGTGCGTTGGTGGACATTGAGCGCCAGCTTGTGGCGGCGGGCGAGCGGAACTTCCGCTTTCTGATCGTCGGCGACGGCGGCGAACGCCAATGGCTGGAGCGCAACCTGCAACGGGCGGAGTTTCCCGGCTTCCTCACCGGCGACGCACTGGCCGCGGCCTTCGCCAGCATGGATGCGTTTGTGTTTCCCTCGCACACCGACACGTTTGGCCTGGTGATCCTGGAGGCCATGGCCTCCGGCGTTCCCGTGGTTCTGGGATCGCAGGCCGCGCCGCGCGTGGGAGTGCGGAATGGCATCGAGGGATTCGTCTCCGACCTCTTTACCGATGGCATTCTGACTCTGATGCGCTCACCGGAGCTGCGCCGCGACATGGGAATGGCCGCGCAGCGTCTGGCCGCCTCGCAAACCTGGGACGTCGTTTTCGACGGCGTGTACAAGACCTACGAAGTGGCTCTGCAAACCGAGGAGGTTCGAAGGCGTTTAGGAAGAGGCGTTCCGGTGGTTGCTTAGCCTGTACTCTGGTTTCTCGGAACACGAAGGCAAAAGCAAAAGGCAAAAGAAAGGAAAGGCAACAATGAGCGTTAGTACCTCCCTTTTGCCTTTTGCCTTCTCCCTTTTGCCTTTTGCCTTTTGCCTTCTCCCTTCTGCCTTTTGCCTTTCTTCGTTTGGAATCGAAGGATCCATTTGACCTACTCCAACAACGGACGCCCCCGGCAAGTCCAATTCAGATAGTACAGCGAGTTCGACGTAGCCAGTAGCAGCGCCCGGCCCATGAAGGCCAACCCCACAATGCCGGTACCGGAAATCACCAACTCGGCTTTGCCTTGCGGCGTGATTCGTACCACGCCTTTGCGCCCCGAAAGTGACGCCGCCACGTACAGATTGCCGTCTTCGTCGAACGCCATGCCCTGCGGACGCCCCAGGCCGCGGAAGAAAACTTCCACTTGACCGTTGCGGGAGATGCGATACATGCAGTCGAAGCTGGAGGTGGTGGGTCCCGTCACGTAGAGATAGCCTTGCGGTCCAAACGCCAGGTGATACGCGGCCACGCTCGGTTCTAGCGTGGCAAACACGAAGATCGAACGGTCCGGCGCGATCTTGAAGATCGTCCCGCTGCGGTCGCCGACGTAGAGATTCTCCTGGGTATCGAAGGCGATCCCGGTGGCGATGCCCATGCCTTCCACAAACGGCGTCACCAGGCCGGCGGAGTTGATGCGCATAATCGAGCCGTCGTTGCGGCAGGAGACGTGCAACTGTCCGGTGCGGTCGAAGGCCAGGCCGGTGGGATTCATCAGGTCGCGCACGAAGACGTGGACGTTGTAGTTCAGATCCACTTTATAGATCGACACCGGAACCTTCTGCCCGCGCGATCCGCTAAACGTGGTGAAAATGTTACCCAGCGGATCCACCGCCGGATTGGACACCGGATGCAGGTTATCGGCGATGTTGACCGCCACTTCGAAGGGCCAGGCTTGCGAGGAGTCCGCGCCGGCGTGGATCATCAGGTCGCCGGAGATGGCGCCTTCCGGCACCTTGGCAACCATGAAGTCTTCCGAACTGATCACCAACGGAGCGTCCACGCCGCCCAGTTCCACGCGCGGACGAATGTCGCCGACGAAGCGGAATCCCGCGCCGCGAATGAGAACGTCGCCGCCGGCGATCCCCGCATTGGGGTGGATCTCGCGAATATTTGGTTTGACGGTCATCTTCCTACCGCAATCCCAAGCGCAGGGCCAAGTACAGGATCACCGCGCCATAAATGCCTGCCAGCACGTCGTCGGTGACGATTCCGAAACCTCCGGGCAGCCGCTCCAGCCGCCGGATCGGGAACGGCTTGGCGATATCGAACCCACGAAAAATTATAAGCCCTGCCAGCCATATTCTCCAACCCCCGAAGCCGGTCTCAGAGGCCGGTATTACCGCCAGAGTAATAGCCTGACCGATCACCTCGTCGATCACCACGCAGCCCGGATCGGTCTTCCGGTAGATCCGCTCGCAGACGCCGGCGGCCCATACGGCCGGCGCATAGAGAATCGCGGCCGCCGCGATCAGCCACCAACCGGACAACGCCGGGCGGCACGCCAGGTAGATCGCCACTGCCGCTATCGACCCGACTGTGCCCGGCGCCCAGGGGAAAAGGCCGGCGCCGAAGAATGTTCCGATGGTCACGGCGAGGCGATCCTTTAAACTCATGGGCAAATCAAAAGTCAAAAATCAAAAATGAAAACACTACGCCAGCACTCGAAACAGGTTCGGGCTGGTCTTCCACCCTTCGCTTAACACACTCACCACCCGCGCTTCCAAATCGTAATCGTGCGCCTTGGTCATTTCGGCGCGCGCCAACATGCCCGGCTGCAAGTCGATATCTCCGGCGTCGGTGATCAGGACCTTGCCGTCGATCTCCGGCGCTTGGCCCGGCAAACGGCCTTCCCAGACCAAGTCGCTGTCGGGCGAAGGACCCTCCACCAGCAGGTCGCGCGTGGTTCCCACCAGAGCCTTGTTCGCAGCGCGCGAAATCTTTTTCTGGATGTCCATTAGCTGGCTCCGGCGGCGGTTGATCGTGCGCTGATCCACCTTCCCGGGTAGCTCGAAGCTGCCGCTGTCCTCTTCGTCGGAGTAGGCGAAGACGCCCAAGCGGTCGAAGCGGGCTTCCTCTACGAACTGGTACAGGATCTCGAAGTCGCGTTCGGTTTCGCCGGGGAAGCCTACGATCATCGAGGTACGGATGGTCACGCCAGGGATCGTCTTGCGGACGCGCGCCAGCAGTTTCAGGAACTGCTCGCCGTTCTGTCCGCGCCGCATCAACTTCAAGATGTTCGAACTGGCGTGCTGCAGCGGGACGTCAAGGTATTTTACCAACGGCGAATGCGCGGCGATGGTGTCCAGCAATCGCTGCGTAATGCGGTTGGGATAGCAGTACAGAAAGCGCACCCAGGCCTGTTCAGCCGCCGGAATCGCGGCCAGACGTTCCAGCAGAATTGGCAGGCCGTCCTTCACGCCGAGGTCCTCGCCGTACCAAGTAGTGTCTTGACCGATCAGGTTGATTTCCTTCACGCCCTGGTTGAACATGGCGCTCGCTTCGGTTATCACCGACTCGAATCGACGGCTGCGGAAATGCCCCCGGATCTTTGGAATAACACAAAAGCTGCAAGGATGATCGCAACCCTCGGTGATCTTAATATAGGCGCTGTGGCGAGGTGTCGAGAGGACTCGCGGCGTCAACTCGTGATACAGATAACCAGCTTCATTGCCATTGGCAGCGCTCACCGCTTGCCCCTTGGCGATCGCCACGATGCGCTCCAACTCGTTGGTGCCGACCACCGCATCAACCTCGGGAATTTGCTGCTGGATTTGGTCGCGATACCGCTCCACCAGGCATCCCGCGACGATCAGGCGCTTGGCCGCGCCAGTCTTCTTGTGTTCGGCCATCTCCAGGATCGTGTTGATGGACTCGCGCTTGGCGGGATCGATGAAGCTGCACGTGTTGACCACGATGATCTCAGCTTCGTCGGCGTGCGGGGTCAACTCAAAGTCGTCGCGGGCCAGCAGGCCCATCATGACTTCGCTGTCCACCAGGTTTTTCGGGCAGCCTAAGCTAACGAATCCAACTTTGGTCAAAGGGGTCCACCGATTCGCGGAAAAAAATCGATCCACAGATTACACAGATTACACAGATTTTCGGAAACCCAGGTTCCAAGAACTTTGTGTCCTTTGTGCCTTTGTGGTGAAAAACCTATTTTATCACGGTATCGGGACGTTCCAGGCGCGCCAGCAGACGGTATAGGTCCGGTAAACGGCCGGTGGCGCCGCCGTATCGTGCTTCTTCGAAGGCCATAGTGAACTCTCGCGCCAGGGGCGCGACGCTGGCGTCGTGAATTTCTCCGGCAAACTCGCCCGGCGTCATGGCCGGCGCGCGCTGCATGCCGCGGCGAGCCATCAGCGCCAGGAAGCGCTCGTAGGGCCAGGGTCACGTCGCGGGCGTTGGCGCGTCCCGAGCGTACCCGGGACTTGGAACGCCACAACCGCGCGAGATAGGCGATCCGCGGTGCAAACAGGATCGCCAGCACGGTGCTTACGAGCAACAGGAATCCCAGCGGTATGAGCACCAGTTCGGACATCAGGTTGTCGTGGAAGGCCTGGATGCGCAGCCGCAGGGCGTCGTAGCGCGTGCGCACGTACTGGCGGGAGTCGGTGGTCAATTGGCGGCTGCCGCGATCCACTTGCCGGAACATCTGGAACTGCCGGCCAAAGTCGAAGCTGACCACCCAGTCGGTCCAGAACAGGTGCAGCGCGTCCAGCCACATGGCCATCGTTCCCAGGCCGCGATGGGAAGGTTGGGTCCCCGCAGCCGGCGTAGGATCGAAGGTGATCCAGCCATGGCCGGGAAAGAAAACTTCCACCCAAGTGTGAGCGTCGGAGCCGCGTACCACGTATTGGTGGCTCACATCGTTGTACTCACCGCCCAGAAAGCCGTTAACCGGCCGCGCCGGAATGCCGATGCTGCGCAGCATCAAGGTCATGGCGGAAGCGAAGTACTCGCAATGGCCCTGGCGCACTCGGAACAGGAAATCGGCCACCGGATCGGGACCGCTGGCGGCCATGTCCAGTGAATATCCGTACTTGGTGCGCAGATGTAATTCGATCGCGGATGCTTTGTCGAAGGGCGTAGCCACGTTGCGGGTTACGTCCAGGGCCAGTTGCCGGATACGCGGATCGAGCGCCGGCATCTGCAGGAAGCGGTGGGCGATTTCCGGCGGATAGTCGGCGGAGGATCGTTCCAACGCCTTGGGCGGCGGCACGCCCACGTTGGAGACTGCGTCGTAACGCAGGCCGACGTAGTTGTCCATCAGCATCAGGGAATCGGTCTGGTCCATCCACAGCCGCGGCAATCGCCCGGAGGTGGAGAGCACCCCGGGAGCCACGAACACCGGGCTGTTGTTCATGGGCTCCACCGTGATGGTATAGCGCATGATCTCCCGCGGCCGGTCGGGATCATATTGTTCCGGGAAGTAGTAGGAGCCGTTGTTAGCGGGTGAGTTCAGCAGGACCGCTTCCATGCTGTTGTTCCAGGTCTTGCCGTCGAAACGAGTCATGCCGCGCCCACGCCAGCGCAGCAGCGGCAGGTTCGCGGGCCCCTCATTGAGCTTGACGTGCATGACCACTTGCGATGATTGCTTAATGGTTCCGATCTCGCCCAACGAAACGTTGTTGGAAAAGCCCGAAAGGGTTTGCGCCTGGGCCAGGCTGCTGAGATAGCCGGCCGTGAACCGCGGCATGACGAAGAACAACACGCCGCCCGCCACCAGCACTCCCAGGGTGACGAACGCCGCGGTGATTCCCAGGCCGCGCTGGAAGGCCCGGCCGTCCGCACCGATCTCCGCGGCCTGGGCGCCGGATTGCGCGCTGACGTCGAAGCCCCGTTTGATCTCGAAGCTGGTGAAGGTGGCGATTCCGAACAGCAAAAAAACGGCGAATAGTCCGAAAAATAGCGCGTTGATAGTGAGAATCGCGGCCAGCAGCATCTCCATGAAGGCGATCAAGCCCAGGTAGAGATAGTCGCGATTGGTTTCCGCCGAGAACATCTTCATCACCAGCAGGAAGAAGAGCAGGTGTCCGGTGGCGCTGACGAAGTTGCCGGAGATCGCGAAATAGTCGGCGACATAGAAGACGAAGTAGGCGATGGTAAATCCACGCACGGTGCCGGCTTGCAGGCGGAAACGGGTCAGTCCGAGAAACGCCAGGCCGCGCAACCCGATGGCGCCGGCGACCAGCACCACCGTCGCGGTATCCAACTTTCCCGTGGAGGCCACCGCAACGAATCCCGTGGCTACGAACAGGAACAGGGAAAGGTCGAAGAAATAGTTGATTGCCTGGCGGCCGGTGGTCATGGGTGGCCGCCCTTGGGACCGGCGTGGGGAAGAATGGGAATTATGGGAAGTATGGGAATTATGCTTCCCATGATTCCCATTCTTCCCATGATTCCCATGTGTCTTGCTTTCATACGCTGCCCTTTTTTTGAAGCGCCAAAAACTTGCGAACCGGCGTGGCCAGGGGAATGTTCTTGAGCCGCGTGATCGGAACAGCCTCCCAGCCGGCCCTGATACCCTGCACAGGTCCAGTGTACACCTCGATCTCGATCTTGCGAAACGTCACGGTGTGACGGATGCGCGCCGCCAGCCGTCCGCGGGGCCGCGGGATTTCGGGAAGCGTCCAGAAGCCGCGCCACAATCCGTCGCTCTTTGGCGGGGTCAGCAACACGCTGCCCGCCGATTCGATAAACGCCCAGCGGATTCTCACCTCTTCTTGTGCCCGTTTCACCTTGCGAGCCGGGAAGCGATCCACCAGATCCCAGCGCTTCGCCTGGCAGTAGCCAGCCAGCGGACACTCGCCGCACTTGGGGGAGCGCGGCAAACAGACGGTGGCCCCCAACTCCATCATGGCTTGATTGAAGTCGCCGGGACGGTGCCGGTCGAGCAGCGCATCTGCCGCGGCTTGCCCGGCCTGATGATCGGCCAGCAGGCGCGACAGCACGCGCCGGACGTTGCCATCCACGGCGGCGTGCGGTTGCCCGCAAGCAATGCTCATCACCGCGGCTGCGGTATAAGGACCGATGCCCGGCAGTGCCAGCGCTGCTTCATAGGTTGCCGGGAAGCCTTCCCGGGCGATCTGCTTGGCCGCGGCTTGCAGATTCCGCGCCCGCGAGTAATATCCCAGACCCGCCCACGCGCGCAGGACCGACGCTTCGCGGGCCCGCGCCAGCGCTCCGGCGGTGGGGAAGCGGCGCAGGAAGCGCAGGTAGAAGGGGATCACGGCCGCAACGCGCGTCTGCTGCAACATGATTTCGGAAACCAGGATGCGGTAGGGATCGGAGGTGCGCCGCCAGGGGAGATCGCGCTGATGGGCGCCGTGCCAGGCCAGCAGGCGTTTGCGGATGGCCCGCAAGGAACCGAGCCACGCCGCTTTCCCGGACTTGCCATGGCTTCTCATCTCTACTAAACTAACATTCACTGTGCGATACCCGATCCTAGTTCTGCTTCTTTTCCCGTTGGCGGGAATGCTCCTGCTGGGGGCCCAAGCTTCTCCCGATGACAACAAGCTGTTGGTCACGGTCGCGGACCAGTATGGCGCGCCGCTCCCCGATCTGAAAGCCGACAGCTTCACGTTGATGGAAAAAATGGAGCGCAACATCACCAGCGCCACCTACAAGAAAGACATACCCAATGTGGTCCTGATGATCGAAGGCAGCGCCTACACCGCCTCGATCCGCAACGACATCGAGCGGATGGCCATTGTGTTGATTAGCGAAATGGGTTCCAAGGAACAAATGGCGCTCATCAGCTTCGCGGACTCCGCCGAACTGATGCAGGAATTCACCTCCAGCAAGCAGGCCCTGGTGGGTGCGGTAAAAGGGATGCGCTACGGCAACACCGTCAGTCTGGCCGATGCCGCCTACACCGCGTTGGACACCGGGTTCCAGTACGCCGCGGGACGCAAGGTCCTGATGATTATTTCCGGTGGTCAGGAAGGCGTCAACAGTGTGAAGAGGCAGGAACTGGTGGAAATGGCCGAGCGCCGCCAAGTTTCCATCTCCGGGATTTCCCTGGCCGGACGCGGCGGCGGCGGTGGATTCCTGGAAGAACTAACGCGCCAGACGGGCGGAGTGTTCCTCTACGGCAAGGAGCTCAAGCCCATCGATCAAGCCGCCAGGAACCTCTACAACACGTTCCGGGGCCACTACGAGTTGACAGTGGGAGGAATGGAGTTGACGGGACCGCTGAAAGTGGACGTGAAGGGCAAGGAAAAACTGCAAGTGACTTATCGGCGGGAGTAAGGCCCGAGCCGCGAGGCCCGAGGCCCGAGGCCCGAGTCGAAATGTTCTTGACTCGGGCCTCGGGCCTCGCGGCTCGGGCCTAGAGGGTTATTTCGGCGTCGCCAGATAACCCACGATGCGGTCCTTGTCCACCTGGTTGACGACCACTTCGTAAGGGATTCCGCGGGCCCGCGCCAGGTAAAACTGCAGCGGTTCGTTGACGGTGCGATCCTTCTTCTCCACCGTTTTGTCGTCGGCCAGAACTTCCAGCGTGTACTTGCCTTTCTTGGGATCGGTCTTGATCAGCTTGATGCCGATGTCGCCGACCTTGGTGCTGGTCTTAGCCTTAGTGATGTTGAACTCGAAGTAGTTCCGCTCGTTGCGGCGGCGGAGAGCTTCCAGATCGTCGTGATTGCGGGCCACCAAGCCGCTCTGCACGCCCAAGTCGCCGATGGTGCTCTTGAGCGCCGCCTTGGTGGCGTCCAGATCTTTTTTGGTCGCGCCGAGGTCGTTCTTGACGCCGCCGACATCGGCGTTCACGGCGCCGATTTTGGTGGCGCTTTCCTGACGGACGCCTTCAATCTGCTGGCCAAGCTGTTGGGCGGCTTGCTTCTGCTGTTGCTCGGCTTGCGCCTGTTCGGCGGCTAGTTCCGCGGCGGTTTTCTTGGTGGCGTCCACGGCCTGCTGAGTGGCTCCCAGTTTCCTACCGAGCGTCGAGGCCGTGGTATTGAGTTCTTCCTTCAGGCGGCTGTTCTTGGCGTTGACGCCCTCTAATTCATTTCGTAAGGCGTCGGTGCTTTGCTTCAACTCCACCAACTGGACTTTCAGGGCGTCGTTCTTGGTGCCCATATCGTGAGCCACGAAGATCAGCGAGGCGGCGAGCAACACCACGGCCACAATCACCGCGGGAGCAAACCATCCCGCATTGCTCAACGGCGCCGATTCCGGCGGCGGCGCGTAGCTCGAATAGGACGGCTCTGACGGTTGACCGTAGCTATACGGCTGTTGCGGCGGCGCGGCGTACTGGGGTTGTTGCGGAGGTGGCGTGTAGCTGGGCGCAGGGGTCTCGTAAGCCGGCGGCGGTGGTGGCGCGTAGTGCTGAGGCGGAGGAGGGGGCAGTGGCGGCGCGTAATGCTGAGGCGGCGGAGGCGGCGGATGTTGCGCATAGCCCTGCTGCGGCGGAGGCGGGGGTGGGGGTGCATAGCCCTGACCTGGCGGCGCATAACCCGGAGGTGGCGGCGGGGGAGGCGGCGCGTAGCTGTAGCCAGGCGGAGGAGGCGGAGGAGGCGGTAAGGGCCGCTTGCTTGGATCGCGCTCCTCGCGGGGAAGCGTGCCACCCGGTTCCGGTGTAATACTCATAGTGATTCAATCTCCTCTGGATAATGGGGCTCTTTCAACAGGAATGACCGCGCATCTATTTATACCAGACGTAAGAAGTTAAAGAACAGTTTCTTCTTTCGTTCCTCTGCCAGCTATTGTCTCACAGAAAGGCCTGAAGCCATAGGGCCCGCGGGTGCTTCTCAGGGTTGCCGGCAGCCGTTGCGTTCCGGCTGCGCCAGGCAAGCGCGGACGGCATGGCGTCCCGTTGAATTCACCCGTTTGAATGCGGCGGTCGCGCTGGGGTTTGGTTTTTCACTGGACAGAAAGCCTGCGTTAGCAGGCTAGCCAGCGGAGCTGGCGGGTGAACCGGTTTCTTCCGCGGGCGGAAAGACGCGATCATAAATGTCGCGCAACTTCAGTGTGGCCGGAACCGAGGTGAGTTGCAGAGCATCGTCCAGGCTGCTCAGCGAGGAATAGAGCCAGTCGCCTGGGGGTTGTCGCGCATAGCGTTCCACAAGAATCTCCTCCTGGGACACCAGCACGTATTCTTTCAAGGAGGCGATTCCCTTGTACTTTCCGAATTTCTTACGGCGATCGTAGATCTCGGTGGATGGCGACAGGACTTCAATGATCACCACCGGGTTGAGCAGGTTGGCGACCCCTCGCCGTGTGTAGCGGGCATCCTTGCAACAGATGGAGACATCGGGATAGGTATACGCATTCGAGGGAGACACCGCGACGCGCATGTCGCTGGTGTGGGCCTTGCAGGGCGTGCCTTTGAGCTGGTGGCCTAAGATAACAACCAAGTTCACAACAATCGTGTCGTGCTCGGGGCTGACGCCAGCCATAGCCAACAGTTCGCCATCCATGTACTCGCTCTTGTACTCAGCCTTTTCTTCCAGGTCCAGGTACTCTTCGGCGGTCAGGAGGACATTGGGCTGCGATGCCATAAATCGAGTGTACCACGGGTGAAAAGCGGCAACCATCGCGAATCAATCGATCCGCGAGACCCTCACTCCTCCTCCTGCTGCCGCAGCCTGGCGATCACGTTCAAATCCTCCAGCGTTGTCACGTCGCCCTTGACGTCGCCGCCGGCAGCCACTTCCCGCAGCAGGCGGCGCATGATTTTACCGCTGCGCGTCTTGGGCAGCGCTTCGCTGAAACGAATGTCGTCCGGCTTGGCCATCGCACCGATCTCCTTGGCCACCCAGGCGCGCAACTCTTCCTTCAGCGCGTCGGTCGCCGGGATTCCCGCCTGCAACGTCACAAACGCCGACACCGCCTGCCCCTTGATTTCATCGGGACGCCCCACCACCGCCGCTTCCGCCACTTTGGGATGCGCGACCAACGCGCTCTCCACTTCCATCGTGCTCAAACGATGGCCGGAGACGTTCAGCACATCGTCGATTCGGCCCATCATCCAGAAATAGCCCTCCTCGTCTTTGCGCGCGCCGTCGCCGGTGAAGTAGATGCCCGGCAACTGCGAGAAATAGGTTTGCCGGTAGCGTTCCGGATCGCCGTAGATGGTGCGCAGCATGGCGGGCCACGGTCTCTTGATCACCAGGAAGCCGCCCGATCCCGGCGGCACGGAGACGCCGTCGCGATCGACCACGTCGGCGGCGATTCCCGGCAGCGGCCGCGTGGCCGATCCCGGCTTGGTGGGCGTAGCGCCGGGCAGCGGCGAAATCATGATGGCGCCGGTTTCGGTTTGCCACCAGGTATCCACAATCGGGCAGCGATTGCGGCCAATCACTTCGCGATACCACATCCAGGCTTCGGGATTGATCGGCTCGCCGACGGTGCCCAAAAGGCGCAGCGAATTCATCTCATATTTGCGGGGATGCGCTTCACCTAGACGCATGAACGAGCGGATGGCCGTGGGTGCGGTGTAAAACACGTTTACTTTATGCTTCTCGATCATCTTCCAGAAGCGGTCCGGCGTGGGCGTGAACGGCGCGCCTTCGTACATCAGCACCGTGGCGCCGTTTTGCAGTGGTCCATAAACGATGTAGCTGTGGCCGGTCACCCATCCGATGTCGGCGGTACACCAGAAAACATCGGTCTCCTGCAGGTCGAAGACCCATTTCATCGTGGCATACGTGCCCACCGAGTAGCCTCCTGTGGTGTGGAGAATGCCTTTGGGCTTGCCGGTGGTTCCCGAGGTGTAGAGCAAGTAGAGCGGATGCTCGGCGTCCAGCGGCAATGCTGCGCATTCATCGGAAACGTTAGCCATTTGCTCATGCCACCAAAGATCGCGTCCCTCTTTCATGATTTGCGTGGTGCCGGTGCGCTGGTAGACGATGACACGCTTTACCGACGGGCACGATGGCAGCGCGTCGTCCACGATGGCTTTCAATTTCAACTCCGCGCCGCGGCGATAGGCACCATCTTGCGTGACCACGCACGTAGCCTCGCAATCCTGGATGCGATCGGCCAAGGCGATGGCGGAGAATCCGCCAAACACCACGGTGTGCGGAGCTCCCAGGCGCGCACAGGCCAGCATGGCGATGGGCAGCGCCGGACACATGCCCATGTAGATTGCCACGCGCTCGCCGGTGTGTACGCCGGCATTCTTCAGCACGTTGGTGAAGCGGCAAACTTCGTCGTGCAGTTGTTGGTAGGTGAGGGTTTGTACCTCGCCGGGTTCGGATTCCCAAATGATGGCGGCCTTGTTGCGGCGCGGTGTCGTCAAGTGACGGTCCAGGCAGTTGTAGGAAAGATTGATCTGGCCGCCGGCAAACCATTGGGCGAAAGGCGGGTCCCACTGCAACACCTTGTCCCAGGGTTTAAACCAATGCAACTCCCGCGCGACGGATTCCCAGAATCCGTGCGGATCTTCGTCCGCCCAACGATAGAGCGCTTCGTACTCATCCATGCTCTTGACGTGCGCCGTGGCGCTAAACTCCGGCGGCGGAGGGAAAACACGATTCTCTTGCAGTGTGGATTCGATTCCCGATGACGATGACATTCTCAGAGAATATCGTAACGCAGGCCTTCAGGCCTGTTCTTTTCCGTTGTCAGAACCGTCCGCGGTAGCGGATTGGCTCAGCGCCTGAACCCACCTGCTACCGCAGGCGGTCCTGACAACGCAGAAAGAACAGGCCTGAAGGCCTGCGTTACAATCCGATGTACCAGTCGTAACCGCGCTCCGCCCAGTAATCGGCGGGACGGCTGACCTGGTAGGCGACCGAGCCAATGCGCTTGATCTGCTTCAACCCATATTTCACCGGCGTGACCAGACGCAAGGGCGCACCATGTTGGCTGGTGAGCGGCGCGCCATTCATCTCGTAGGCCAGCAGCGTTTGCGGGTGCAACAGCGCTTCCATCTCCATTCCCACGTAATACACGTGATCGGGAGTCTCCAGAGATGCGTAAGCCGGAAGATTGCCGGCGTTAGGGACGTTATCGGGTCTGGCGGGAGGGTAGGCGGCCATAAAATCGGAGAAGCGCACGCCGGCCCATTGCATCACGGCGCTCCAGCCCTCCACACACTTGAACTCCGTGGTCATGCTGGTTCGCGGCAGTTTGCGGATCTCGTCGATCGACAGCAGCAGGGGTTCGTCTTGGCCTTCCAGGCCTGTGACTTGCAACTTCCAGGCGTCGGCGTCGAGATCGTCCGTCATGCCGATATCGCTGTTGACGCGATCTTCCAGCGGAACCTTGCCGGCGAAGTCGGGCGCGCGATGCTTAGTGGAAAAGTAATCGCGCCAAAACCCTTCATTGATCGCCAGCACGCGGCGCATTGGCCAGGGGACCAGGTCTTCCAAGCGCCGCGACATCAGCCAGCGCCATGCCGCGAATCCGGCCAGCGCCGCACCGCCGGCGGCGACGAAACTGCGGCGCGTCTGGGCCCGCATCCGGGCGCGGACTTCGCCGTTGTGGAGGGCGATTTCCCTTTCCCGTGCGATTTTCTCCGGATCGGGTTGGGGCGGCAGTTTGGTTTCTTCACTCATGCGTTTCCTCCACCACCAACTCGTATCCGGAAACCATCGACCGGAAGTTGTTCCACCCGGCGCGGATGACCTGCGAAATGTGGATCAGGAAGAATCCCAAGTATCCCGCGGTCAGCAGGAAATGTTCCACCCGCGCCGCCTTGTATCCGCCCAACAAGCTGGTCAGCCAGGCTACTTGCGTCGGTTTGTAGATGGCCAGTCCGGTGAGCAGCGAGCAGGCGCCCATCAGAACTACGCAGGTATAAGCGATCTGTTGTGCGCCATTGTACTTTTTGACTGGCAGCGGACCTTTGTAGATATGCAGATCGTGCAGCATCACCAGCACCGCTTCGCGAAACGACTCGCGTCCTGGAACCAGGTATCGCCATTCGCCCGAGACCATCGTGTAAAGCACGTACACCACGCCGTTCAGCGCGAAGAACCACATGAAGAAAAAGTGCCAGGCCATGCCGATGGCCAACTGGTGACCCAGTCCCAGCGCGTCGTAGAGGCCCGTGGGAAACAGCGGCAGCAGTTTGTGGCTGCCCCAGCCGATGAAGTAAACATCGTTGGCCCAATAGATCCACAGTCCGCTCCAGATCATCAGAGCCAGCAAAGGGAAGTTGATCCAATGGCACCAGCGGATGGCCAGCGGATGCTTGGCCTTCATTTCCAAGCGTTGCATAGGGTGATTGTACACCAGGCGGGTCTTTGACGCAGAGACGCAGAGGCGCGGAGGAAGACGCAGAGAAAACCCGGAAGAACGGGTATCCTAGCCTTTCTCTGCGTCTCTGCGTCTCTGCGTCGAAAAAACGGTGTGACAAACTCTGCGTCTGTCAAACGCGATCCAAACCATTTACGCTTTGGCGGCGGTCTTGTCTACTTCCGCGATGGCCTTCTTTAACGGCTTGATCGGTTCCTTGGAGGAGCGCACCTTGCCGTCGAGAAAAGCGTAAAAGTAAGTGTCCAGAATCTGTTGGAAGCGCGGCGTGCCGGGCGGCACTCCCAGGCTTTCCAATTCCGCCTTGGGCAGATGATCGCGCATCTTGCGATGGCGATGGAGGTAGTTCTTCACCTTGTCTTGAATCTTCTTCTGCGGGAACTTCAACAGGATGAACAGCAGCAACTCGCCGGGCTGTTCGGAAAGCAATTGGTAAGTCTTGGACGGCGTGTTGGCCAGCTTTCCGGCCAGGTCGTGGACCAGTTTCTTGGTACGCGGCTCGAGGTCCGTCCAGATCTCCTGGTCGCTGCGCTTCATTCCCATGCGCTTCAACAAATCGGCGCGATCGCGGGCCGGGAGTTTGTCCTGCAAGAAGTAGAAGAACGGTCCCTGGAATTGCACCGGCACGCCACACTCTTCGATGCTGCGCGCCATCTTATGCGCCAGCGTCACCCCGTTCAGGTTCAGGCGCGATCCGGCAAAGCGCGGATGGAACGCCGTGGTCAAGCCTTCCTTGTCCAGCGCCTTGAGGATCTCCAGCGGATTCTCCTCCCGGCCCATCTCCCGGAACTCGTTGTGCAAACCCTCCGGACTGGCGTTCTCGATAGCGCCGGACTCCAGCGCCGCCCGGAACTGGGCCTCGGTGCGTGCTTCCAGATTGAAACGCAGCCGCGTGCGGAAGCGGATCGCCCGGATGAGCCGCACCGGATCTTCGGTGAAGGCGTAGCTGGTCAAAGTGCGGATCTCGTGGCGTTCGATATCGGCCACGCCATTGTTGGGATCGAGCAGCAAGCCGCGCGAGTTTGGATTTAACGACAAGGCAATCGCGTTCATGGAAAAATCGCGGCGCCGCAAGTCTTCATAAATATCGCAAAACTCGATGTGCGGCTTCTGTCCGGGACGTCCCCGGCGTTCCACGCGGCAGGAGCTGATCTCGACCGTCAGCCCGCTGGGATAACGCAGGTAAGCCGAACGGAGATCGTCGTTCAGAGCGGAGACGATTTGCTTGCTTTCGGGGGCATGTTTCAGCAGGCTCTTGGCCACTTTCAGAGCGTGCCCTTCCACCGCAAAGTCAAGATCCCGAATGGGATAGCCGTAGATGAGGTCGCGCAGAGCACCGCCCACCAGGTACAAGTGCAGCCCGTGTTCGTAGGCGGCCGCCTGTACCTGTTCCACAACCCGGTACTGGTCCGGATTGAGGCGGCTTTCCAATAAGAAGAGAAAGTCCGGCATTGGCTATACAATTGAACATTAAGGCATTTTTGCAAAATGTTCAAGAACAAGGTGCTGGAGGTGGCAAGGAAGCCAACACCCCGGCCCTCAACCGCGAGGATGGTGCTGCGCTACGACCTGCTGGAGCCGCGCCGACAAAACGTGCGTGTATATCTGCGTGGTGGAAATGTCCGAATGTCCCAGAAGCTGTTGAACTGAGCGGAGATCCGCGCCGTTTTCCAATAAATGGGTAGCGAAACTATGGCGTAATGAATGGGGTGTCAGGGGCCGTTCGATCCCCACCTGCCGGCCCCTCCGGGAGATAATCTGCCAAAAACTTTGCCGGGTCATGGGTTTTCCTCGCGAGGTGACGAACAGGTAGGGAGAGCTGCGATCCCCCAGTAACTCGCGTCGGTCTCCTGGCGATACTCCTTAACCATGGCGGCGGCCTGCCGGCCGACGGGGTTCAAGCGCTGTTTGCCGCCCTTGCCGGTGACTTGCAGGATGCAGATCCCGGCGTCCTCGTGCCAATTCTCTTCCCGCAGATGGATCAACTCGGAAACGCGCAATCCCGTGGCGTAAAGCAACTGCAGCATGGCATCGTCGCGCGCGATGCTGGCGTGATGTGCGGAGGAGGCCACCACGGGCGGCGCCAGAAGACGGTCCACTTCCGCCAAGGTGATCGCCTTGGGCAGCGTCTTCCAGGTCTTGGGCGATTCCAGATCTACGGTGGGATCTTCGGTGATGCGCGCGTCCAGCAACAGTTGACGGAAGAATCCGCGCAGGGTCGAGAGATGCCGGGCCACGCTTCGGCCGTCGAGTTTGGCGCGGTACAGGTCGCCGAGGTACTCCTGTAAATGGAGGCGCGTCAGGCCGGGCAATGTCAGGCCGCGCCTGGCCACCCATGCGGCGAAGCGCCGCAGATCGCGCTGGTAGGCGGACGCCGTGTTGCGCGCCAAGCGCTTCTCCACGCGCACGTAATTCAGGAATTCGGCGATCAGGCGGTCCATCATGGTTGCTCTGAAAACAATTTCGTAATGCGCTTGAGCCGCGACAGTTATGGAGCGACGGGGCCTGGTTGGCTTCACTGCTCGTGCGAAAACACGCGAACTCGAGTCCTCGGGCGTCGCGGGTTTTCGTGGCCGCGTTCAACGTTAACCAGCGGTCCGTCGCTCCATGACTGTCGCGGCTCATCCTGTCGCGGCTCATCCTGTCGCGGCTTCATGCAAATTATCCCACGTTAAACGGCGGGAGTTCCGTCTTCCTGCGCCGCGCGATACCATAAATGTCACTGAGTTCTTCGCAGTGTAGCAGCCAGGCCAGAGCGAAGTAGGACCCGGTGGCCAGCGCCAGGACGCACGCCAGCAAACTGGCGCGCCACCACAGCGCATGATGCGTCGAGAAACTAACCACGTGCAACGTCGCCCATAGGATGGTGCCCATTCCCGCGGAAGCCACCAGGATGCGTCCCAGCGCCGCACGCAGATGCGTCCAGCCGATATCTCCATGGCGGTTGGTGAACACCTTATACAGGATCAAGCTGTTCAGCACCCCGGAGAGCGAGGTGGCCAGCGCTGGACCGCCGTTCAGCAGCGGCCGCAGCAACATAAAATTCAGGATGATGTTGGTGACCATGCACAGAGCCGCCACCTTCACCGGAGTCCGCATGTCCTTGGTGGAATAAAAAGCCGGAACCAGAATCTTGGAAATGGCGAACCACGGCAATCCTACCGCGTACAGCCACAGGGCCCAGGCGGTCAATTCGGTGGAGGTGGCGTCGAATCTGCCATGCTGGAACAACACTTGCACGATGGGCCGCCGCATCATGATCAGCCCGACCATGGCCGGCACGGTGATGAACGAGACGATGCGCAGCGAGAAAGCCAAGGTGCGCTTCAGTTCCGCAATGTTGTTTTCCACCGCGTGGCGCGACATCATCGGCAGGATCGCCGTGCCCACGGAAATGGCGTAGCCGCCCAGCACCAGTTCCATGACCCGATCGGCGAAGGCCAGCGAGGTCAAGCTGCCATTGGGTAGAAAGCGGCTGGTGGCGAACACGGTGTCCACGTAAAAGTTGATGTTGGCGACGCCGATCCCGACGATTCCCGGAAGCATCAGCTTGCCGACCTGGCGAATGCCGGGATGGTTGAAGGAAATCCCGAACTGGAAGTGCATCCCTTGCTTCCACAGCAGCGGAATCTGGATGCCCAACTGCAACATGCCGCCGATCAGCACGCCTGTCGCCAGTGCGAAGCTCGGTTCGGTGAAGCGTCCGGCGAAAACGACATCCCCACAATGGACAGATTCAGCATCACCGGCGCGAACGCGGGCACGCCGAAAATCCGGAAGCTGTTCAGGATGCCCATGGCCAGTGCGGACAACCCGATGAAGAAAATATACGGGAACATCAGGCGGTTCAAGGAAACGGCCAGCGTCAGCGGGATGCGCGACTCATCCAGGGTGAACAGCCTGACGATCGCCGGGGAGAAGGCCACGCCCACCACCGCCACCGCTGCCAGGACTACGGACAGGGTCCAGAACATGCGGTTGGCGAAGTCCCACAGATCGTGGCCGATCTTTTTCCTTGAGGTATCCGGCGAAGACCGGCACGAAGGCCGCGGTCATAGCGCCCTCCGCCACCAGGCGGCGGAGCACGTTGGGAATGCGATAAGCCAGATAAAAGGCGTCGGCGATCGGGGTGGTGCCCAGCAGCAGGGCGATGCGCTGATCGCGAAAGTAGCCGAGAATGCGGCTCAGGATACTGAGCGTGCTGATGAAGCCCGGCCGACTTCAGGATTTCCTGCTTATGCTCAGACAAGCGGCGATGCGCTCCCGGTAACCCTTAACACGGTCCACAGCGACTGTCAGTCCAAGCTATACTAGCACATTGGGGTGGGGTCTTCCGACCGCCCGGACGGAGCCATGTGAGCACTTCCACGCACAAGAAAGTGATTCTGCGGCGCAACGGCCAGGACCCGATCCGCGGTTGGGTGAATCCCTCCGCATTCCTGAACGAACAGGGCGTGGAGTTGATGACCCTGGACAGCCAGGTGGCCGTGCTGCCCTACGCGGAAGTGAAGGCCGTGCATTTCGTGCGCGACTTCGACGAAAAAAGCGATCACCAGGAGCGCAAAGTTTTCGCCTCCCGCCCCAAGCTGGAAGGTCTTTGGCTGCGCCTGCGCTTCAAGGACAACGAAGTGATCGAAGGCATTCTGCCCAACAACTTGCTGCTGCTGGAATCGCGCGGATTCACCATCACGCCTCCCGATCCGTTCGCCAACAGCCAGAGAATCTTCGTGCCCAAGGAAGCCCTGGCAGATCTGACGGTCCTGGGCGTGATTGGCTCGGCGGCCGCGCCATCGCGCAAGAAGAAGGCCGCGGCTTCCGACAAGCAGATCAGCCTGTTCCCTTAGATTTCCATGACACTTTCCGACATTGCCGACAAGGTAGGTTGCATCGTGGAAGGCGACGGCGCCATCGAAATCACCGGCGTAGCCGGCATCGAGCAGGCCGGCGAGGGCACGATCACATTTTTGTCGAACCCGCGCTATTCGGTCCATCTAAAAAAGACCGGGGCCAGCGCCGTGGTTTTGGGACCGAAGGTGAACAATCCCGGGCTTCCCGCGCTGCGTTCGGACAATCCTTACCTGACCTTTGCGCAAGTGCTGGAGTTGTTCTATCAACCGCCGCGCCCGCCGGTTGGCGTGCATCCCACTGCCGTGATCGCGGCGACGGCCCGGATCGGCGCGAAAGCCAGCATCGGTGCCTACGTGACCATCGGCGAGGGCGTGACCATCGGGCGTAGCGCGACGCTACATCCGCATGTCTGCATTTACGCGGGTGCGACGATTGGCCACGACTTCCTGGCGCATAGTCATGCGGTGGTGCGGGAGTACTGCCGGATCGGCGATCGCGTGGTCCTGCAAAATGGCGCGATCATTGGCAGCGACGGCTACGCCTTTGCGCAACGCGCCGACCGCAGCCACCACAAGATTGTGGGGTCGGGCATCGTGGTTCTGGAAGACGACGTGGAAGTCCAGGCCCACTCCTCTATCGATCGCGCCAACTTCGGCGAAACGCGCATCTGCCGCGGCGCCAAGATCGACAGCCTGGTGCAAATCGGCCATTCCTGCACGGTGGGCGAAGACGCTTTGCTGTGCGCGCAAGTGGGCGTGGCCGGATCCACGAACATCGGCAAACGCGTCGTGATGGCCGGGCAGTCCGCGCTGGCCGGACATTTGACGATCGGCGACGATGTGGTGATCACCGCGCAAAGCGCCACGTCGCACGATGTGGAGGCGGGCAAGATGGTGTCGGGATCGCCGGCGTTCGATAATCGCCAATGGTTGCGCGCGGTGGCGGCCTACGAGCGTCTGCCGGAGATTCTGCGCACGGTGCGGCGTTTGGCGGCGGAGTTTGAGCGGATGAAGGAAGGCTCGTAAGGAGGCCCCGCGCGCGCCTTGACCTCCTGATTGCCTCCGGAAACGATCCACGTCACGGCGGGCTTGCCCCAATCGGTGCGGGCCAGCGATCCGTCGTGGATCACCACGGGCATCGCGGACGGCAGCAGCGTCAGCCGCAGCGTGGATTGGCCCACGGGCGTCACGCGAATTTCGATATCGTTGTTGGATTGCGGAGCAGCCTGTTGCGTCAGCAACATTGCCGCAGCGCCAGCGCGTTTGAGTCATTCGCGGCGCGAATAGGGGCTGAAGTTCACGCCGATATTATGACAGGTCTGGCGAGCCTACGAAGGTCGGGGTATACTGAGTTTATGAACGTCGCAATCGATCTTTCGCCCGCCGAAGCCGCGCGGTTGCAGGAAGCCGCTGACCGGCTGGGCATCCCGCCATCCGACCTCGCCCGCGCCGCCGTCGCCGACCTGGTCGCAAATCGCGACGACGACTTCCGCGCGGCCGCAGAACGCGTGCTCCGGAAGAACCAAGAGTTGTATCGCCGCTTAGCCTGATCCCAATGCGCTATCTCACGGTCGGTGACGTCATCGATCTGCACCATGCGATCGTCGAGAGCACCGGCGGGTCGCATGGCCTTCGCGATTTAGGCGCCCTGGAATCGGCGCTGGCCCAACCGAAAGCAACGTTTGACGGCATCGACCTTCATCCTACATTCGTGGATAAAGCCGCAGCCCTGGGTTTCTCTCTGGTCGCCAATCAGGGGAGCGGACGGGGGGAGCCTGATCTGCGTAGCGTGTTTTTACGAAACGCACATTGGCAATGTGCCGTACAATTCTCGACGTGCGACGTGCGCGAGAGATCAATCCCCGAGCGTGTACAGGAATCGGCGCGCGAAAACACGGTACGCAGATCAGCCTGTCCCCGCATTTCCCTGGATTTCTCTGCGTTTTCCTCTGTACCCACGCTACCGCGCGGGTCCCCACCGCGTCCCTGCGTCAAGAAGAACGCTGGGAGATGTGTGATGCCCAGAACGTTTGATTTGAGGCTCCTGTTGATTTGAGGCTCCTTGACCTTCTCTCGCCAGCCACGAGATAATCTCGGCGTGACCATCCATCGCCGAGGATTCCTGAAAAGCGCCGCTGCCGGTGCCATCGCGGCCTTAACGCCGCGCGCCACAGCCGACCCAACCTTCACGCCCATGCCCGGCCGTTGGCGTAAGTTTGAGCTGACCACGCGCGTGGAGATCCTGAAGCCTCAGGGATCGGTCCGGGCGTGGATTCCCGTTCCTGCCTTTGAGTCCCGTGAATGGATTCAACCGGCCGGCGGCCACGGGCATTCCGACAATGCCACGATTTCCGTGCGCCCGGTGGGACCCTATGGAGAAAAGGCCGCTTGTATCGAATGGCCGCACAACGCCACAACCTTTCTGGCCGAGATACAGAACCTCGTGGACACCCAAGATCGCGCCGTGGACTTTTCCAAGCCCAAGTTGACCTACCGATTGAGCGGCGCCGAACGCCGCCTTTTCACCACACCGACCAAACTCATCGCCACCGACGGTCTGGTCGCCGAGACAGCCGCCAAAATCACCGCCGGCGCCAGCGACGATCTGGAGAAAGCGCAACGCATCTACGAATGGATCATCGCCAACACGTTTCGCGACCCCAAGGTGCGCGGGTGCGGTGTCGGCGACATTTCATCGATGCTGAAGACCGGCAACCTGGGCGGCAAATGCGCCGACCTGAACGCGCTGTTTGTCGGACTGGCACGTGCCTCAGGACTTCCAGCACGCGATCTGTACGGGATTCGCGTAGCGCCATCGCGATTCGGCTACAAGAGTCTGGGCGCCAATTCGGAGACGGTCACCAAAGCGCAACATTGCCGCGCGGAAGTGTTTTTGTCGCACTTCGGATGGGTTCCGGTAGATCCGGCTGACGTGCGCAAAGTGGTGTTGGAAGAGCCGCCCGGCAACTTGGCGGTGGACGATCCCAAAGTCGCCGCCGCGCATCGCACGCTGTTTGGCGCGTGGGAAGGGAACTGGATCGCCTTCAACGACGCTCACGACGTTGCCTTACCCGGAACGAAGGCGCCGCCTCTCGGCTTCTTCATGTATCCGCAGGCGGAAACGTCCGCCGGCCGCCTCGACAGTCTGGACCCCGATCAATTCAAGTACACGATCACAGCCAAGGAAATTGAGTAGCGCGGATCAGACCACATTCATGAAATGGTTTTGTACCGTGACGCCAGCAAGCCCGTCGCCGCGGCGATGTCGATGTCTTGCCAACGGATAGCACGCCCTCGTGGAAGGATGCGCAAGCTGTCTGCTACCGTTGCAAGCGTTCACATGCTAGTCTTTGTGGGATATGCGAACCGTCACCTACCCGTTGCTCGCGGCCGTATTGGTTGCAGTTCTGGCCTGCGCCCAAAGCCCCGTGGAGATTCGCGTGGATGCCAACGTCAAGCAAGGCCCCTTCCAGCCGATCTACACCTACTTCGGGTACGACGAGCCGAACTACACCTATCTTCCCAACGGCCGCAAGCTGATCCAGGAATTGGCGGCGCTCAGTCCGGTGCGCGTGCAGATCCGCGCACATCATTTGTTGATCACCGGCGACGGCTCACCAGCAATGAAGTGGGGTCCACCAACGTCTACACGGTTGGCGCGGATGGCAAGCCGGTCTACGACTGGACTATCGTTGATCGCATCTTCGACACCTACATGCAAGCAGGCGCGCGACCGTTCGTGGAAATCGGATTCATGTCCGAAGCGCTTTCCAGCAAGCCGCAACCCTACGTCCGCAACTGGCCGAATCAGCCGGAGGGCCGCGGATGGGCCCAGCCGCCCGCCGACTACGCCGCGTGGGCGGAACTGATCTTTCATTGGGTGCAGCACGAAGTACAGCGGTATGGAAAGGCCGAGGTCGAACAGTGGTCCTGGGAATTGTGGAATGAGCCGGACATTTTTTATTGGCGGGGCACGCCGGAGGAGTACGACAAGCTCTACGACTACACCGCCGACGCCGTCAAGCGCGCTCTACCTACCGCGCGCATCGGCGGTCCCGCGACAACCGATCCGGCCAATGCCAAAGCCGGCGAGTACTTGCGCCAGTTCCTGGAACACTGCACCAACGGAGCAAATGCGGTTACCGGGAAGAAAGGCGCGCCGCTCGATTTCATCACCTATCACGCCAAAGGCGCACCGCGCTTTGTTGACGGACACGTGCGCATGGGATTGGGCCGCAACCTTCAGAATGCCCAGCGCGGCCTGGAGATCGTCGCCGCGTTTCCGCAATTTCGTCAGTTGCCGATTGTCCTGAGTGAATACGACCCGGAAGGCTGCGCGGCCTGTTCGGCGCGCGAACGGCCGGAGAATGGCTATCGCAACGGGACGCTCTACGCCAGCTACACGGCCGCGTCGCTCGGGAATTTGATTCGTCTGGGAGACCGCTACAAGGTCAACGTGAACATGCTCACGTGGGCGTTCGAATTTGAAGGCAAACCTTACTTCGAAGGGTATCGGACGCTGTCCACGAACGGCGTAGACAAGCCCATCCTCAACTTGTTCCGGATGGCCGGGCTGATGCGCGGCGATCGCGTGGACGCTCGCAGCAGCGGCGCGGTCGATCTAGACGCCATCCTCAGCGCGGGCGTTCGCGGCGCGCCCGACATAGACGCGCTGGCCACGCGCGCGGAACGCGAGCTGGCCGTGATGGTCTGGAACTATCACGACGACGACGTGTCCGTCGCGCCGTCACCGGTGAATCTGGAAATCGCCGGCCTCCCTCCCGGCCGCGCGCGGCTGGATCATTTCCGCATTGACGACGCTCATAGCAACGCGTTCACGGTGTGGAAGGAAATGGGATCGCCGCAACAACCCACGCCGGAACAGCAATCTCGCCTGGAGGCGGCGGGCCAATTGCAACTATTGGGATCGCCGGAATGGACAGACGTTAAGGCTGGCAAGATCGAATTGCGTTTTTCGCTTCCGCGCCAGGCCGTCTCGCTGGTGAAGATCAGTTGGTGAGTCGGATATCACGTTGGTGGGGTTGCTGCTGGTGCTGACGATCGGCTGCACTCTGGTGACCAACGAATACTACACGGCCATGGGCCGCAACGGCGGGATCCAATCCGTGGACCACCGCCATGGCTCCGCTGGCCGCTTACCTGAAGACGCAGCGGCGGGGTCCTGGCTTTCATTTTCTATTACCGGTGGCGTCGCACAAAATCCTCCACCACCGGCTACAAGCGGCAATCTCTCCGGGATTCTCCGGTGCTGACGCAATTCCCGGCAGCCGCGTCTTCACAGAAATCTTCGCGGCGCTCGACGAAGGCGATGAGCCACGATATGAGCCGCGACAGTCATGGAGCGACGGAACAGTGGTCGGTCTTGAAACGTCCGGAGCGAAAACACGCGGACTCGAATACTCCGGCGTGGCGCTTCTTCGTGGCGACATTCAAAACTGACCACCGTTCCGTCGCTCCATGACTGTCGCGGCTCATCCCCAGGTTTTCATCCCCTCAGGTGGCCGCCTCGCGGCGGCCCTGCTGGTTCATCAGGAAATCGCGCTGCCAGTTGCAGACGCAAAGATACGAAATCTGTTGGTCGCAGACCTAGGCCGCTCGCGCCCGCGGTCTGAGCGGCGGTCGGTCTTCCGCGATGCCAGACAGCACAACCGGTGCGCGGTCCGGAAATTCGGCAATCAGGGACAGCTTTCCGCCCATGGCCTGGACGGTCTTCCGTAGCGTGGACAGCAAAAGATCGCTGCGCTTTTCGAGACGGGAAACGCTGTCCTGGGTGACGCCCAGCGCCTCCGCCACGCGGACTTGGGTAAGTCGGCGGGCGCGCCGCAACTCGCGCAGGGTCATCTCCTCGGCAATCAGTTCGGCCGCGCGGGCCTCGACCCTCTTGCGCTGCGCGGCGCTCAGTTTCTTGATTTTGTCGTTCACATTGATAGCCATGTTTTGCTTCCTTAGGTTACTTTCTTTCCGTCTTCAATCGCGCCAGATGAGCATCGAAGCGGTCGTCGGCCTTGCGGATCAGCTCCCGATAAAAGCGTTTTCCGCTGACGCCTGCTTTATCTCGACAGCCCAATGCACATTCCCAATATGACATCTGATCCATATGATGTCAGCTGCATGGGAAGCCGCGACATCCTGCCCTCGGCGCAACTCCGGCGCAACACAAAGCGTTTAGAAGCGCCAGAAGTGTGTCACACCGTTAGTCACAGCCCCGTTGATGACTACTTTTCTCCCTAATCCTCAACAACTTACCGCGAATTGAAGGAGAACGGGGTCAGACTGAACTTTGGTGATTTTTCCCGAGCGCCGCGCCTGAGTGTCGATACGCATTGACGCTACAAATAAATCACCAGGTTCAGGGATGGGGCAGACCAAGTCGAGGATTTCGGCGCTACACTTCCTTCATGCGCTTTCTCCTGGCTCCGACCCTCCTGTTGGCGATCCTGACCGCGACTGCTCATCGGGAGGCGGTGATTCCGGTCGGGTTGGACGCCTACCTGATGTGGGAGCGCTGGCCCTACCAGCGGATCGGTGTGCGCGCTTATATGCGCAGCACGTATGATCGCACAGGCGGCAATGAAGGCGCCGACGCCAGCCATTTTCTCTACCAACTGGCCGACGATTTCAACGTCGCGCTCGATGTTGCAGGTCCGGGCATCCTTTATTTCGCGCGCTACAACCACTGGCACGGCAGCCCCTGGCACTACGTCGTGGACGGCGTGGACCACATTGTGCAAGAAAGCAGCAGCGCCGATCCGCTGCATCCCGTGGAAAACTCCGTGTTCCTTCCCGAGCGGCTGTTCCCCAATCCGCTGACCTGGACTTGGTCGCTGACGCGCGGCGCGGACCTCATGTGGGCGCCGATTCCGTTCGAGCACTCGTTTCAGATGGCCTACTCGCGCACGCACTACGGAACCGGCTACTACATTTACCAGCAGTATGTGCGCGGCGCGAATCTGTCGTCGCCGATTCGCGCGTGGAACACGGACGCCGAGCCTGGCCGGCGCTTGGAGCAGGTGCGGGTGGAGCAGGTGCGGGAGCTGATTGGCCGCGCCGGAAGCGATCTGGCGCCGGCCGGAGCGCGGGAGCAATCGGGCGTGGTGACGCTGCCGGCGCGCGGCAGCGTCGTGCTGGCGCGTCTTACCCAAGCGCCTGCGATGTTGCGCGCTCTGGAGATCTCTCTTCCACGCGAGAAAGCCGTGGAACTTTCCGGCGCCCGCTTACGGATCACCTGGGACGGCCGGCCCGCGCCTTCCATTGACGCGCCGCTGGCCTTGTTCTTCGGCGCAGGCACGTTTTATAACCGTGACAATCGTGAATACCTGGTGAAAGGCTTCCCCGTTTGGGTGCGCTTTACCGGCGAGCACGTTCACCTGGCGTGCTTCTTCCCGATGCCGTTCTTTCATTCCGCGCGGTTTGAGTTGATCGGCGCGAGTCAGGAAGACGTTCCGAAGATCGCCTGGAAACTCCGCTGGACGCCTTACCACGATCCGCCCGGCCAGGTGGCCTACTTTCACGCGACCTATCGCGATCATCCCGCGCCCGAGCCGGGCCAGGATCTGCTGTTGCTGGATACGCGGGAAGTCGAAGGCGGCGGCAACTGGTCGGGACATCTGGCCGGCACTTCCTGGATTTTCTCCCATCGAGCCGTATTGAACACGCTGGAAGGAGATCCGCGATTCTATTTCGACGACAGCCTCACACCGCAGGCTCAGGGCACCGGCACCGAAGAATGGGGCGGCGGCGGCGACTATTGGGGAGGCCGCAACATGACTCTTCCTTTTGTCGGGCATCCCACCGGCGCGCCAAATGAAAAGGAGGCCCGCGACGATCTCGACAAGATCGAATCCGCGTATCGCTTTCTGCTGGCCGATCTGATGCCGTTCGGAAGGAACGCGCGCATCACCCTGGAACATGGCGGGACTAACGAATCCACGGAGCACTACGAGACGGTCACCTATTGGTATGGAGCGCCGCGAGCCACGCTGGTGAAGAGCGACGAACTCATGGTCACCGATGCCGCCAGCGAGAAAGCCCATCGCTATGTGTCGCCGGGGGCCTCGCCGCCTTACGAAATCACCTCCCGTTACGAGTGGGGAGTGGACACGCTCAACGGCCGCGAGGTTTTTCCCGCGCACACCGAGCGGGGACGGCACACCACGGGCGCGTCGGAATTTACGGTGAAGATCGCGCCTCGGAATCTGGGTGTGCTGTTGCGCCGGACGCTGGACTACTCCTTTCCGAACCAGCGCGCCGAGGTGTACGTGGCCGACGCCGGCAGGGGCAAGCCGAACTGGAGATCGGCGGGCGTGTGGTATTTGGCGGGCTCGAACACCTGCGTGTATTCCAATCCGCGTGACGAGTTGGGGGCGACGCAGCACATTGTGCAGACCTCCAATCGGCGGTTTCGCGACGATGAATTCCTGGTCCCACGCGACCTAACGGCCGGCCGCCGCGCCATCCGCGTCCGCATTCAGTTCACTCCGGTGGACCGTCCGCTGTTTCCCGGCTATCCCGTGGCGGACCTCGCCTGGAGCGAGATCCGCTATGCGGTCTACAGTTTTGTGCCGTGAAGTGAACGAAGCGCGCCTTGACAAGTTGCTGTGGTTGTTGACCGTTCTCTTGGCCTACCAAAGCAGCTTCAGTCCGAATTGAATCTGCCGTGACGTAGTCGATGTGCTGGTGATCACGCCGGCCGTGGGCGAAACACCCGTCGGCGTGAAAACGACCGCGTTCGGCGTATTGAAGTTGGCCCGGTTCAAGAGATTGAAGAACTCCGCGCGAAACTGCAGATTGAGTCTTTCGCGAATCGGCGTGTCCTTGAGGAACGACAAATCCCAAGTGGCCAGGCCGGGCCCGATCAAGGTGTCTCTGCCCAGGTTTCCGTAGAATCCGCTGCTGTTCGGAGGGGCCAGAAATGCCGCCGGATTGAACCACTGATTCGGGTTCCCCAGAATCACCGGACCGGTGAACGCCGGGTTCACGAACGGGCGCACCGGATTCCGCGTGTCGCCGTTGTTCGACGGGTTGTAGCTGAGCTGCGGAGTGAACGGGAAACCGCCTTGCAGCGTCACAATCGAGTTGACGGTCCAGCCGCTGACCAGCGCTTTGCCGACGCCGCTTGCAGCGGTCGAAAATGCTTCCCGGTCCGAAGGGCAGCGCATAGCTGGCGTTGATCACGCCCACGTTCCTGACGTCGAAATTCGCCAGTCCCCTGTCGGCGCGGAGGTTGAAGGGATTCGAAGCCAGCGCCGGCTCTCCTCCCGAGGTGGTGGCGTTCAGCGAATCTCCGTCGTCGATGCGTCTTCGACCAGGTGTAAACTCCGCGCAGCGCAAAGCCGCCGCTGAAGCGGTGGTTCAGGTCCACCTGCAAGGCGTTGTAGGAACTGTCGCCCTCCGAAAAGTAGGTCCAGGTGTTGGCGAGCGCGGCATTGGGCTTGGTCGCCGTCGGAACGTAGTAGGTTCCGGCGGGAACCGGCGTGCCGGCGATGCCGGCGGGGAAGTTGCCGGGATAGTTTGCCGGACACGGCGCGGCCGGACAAATCACCGGGAAAGGGTTCGTTCGCATCGACGCCGATGATTTCGTGATATCCGTGAGATCCGACATATCCGACGGTGAGAGCGGTGTTGGCCGTCAGTTCCTGTTGGATGCGGAACGACCAGGAAATCAGCGTGGGCGTTTTCAAATCCGGCTGCACTCCGCCGGGAACCAGCTTGGCGGTGGCCGGAACCGCGGCGGCCGGCGAGATCGGGAGTTGCGAGACCGGCGACGTTCGGAAGGCTGTAGGTCGGATTGAACGGCGCGTTCTGATCGGTGCGGTAGCCCAGCGCATCCTGAAGATCGTTGTACATGCCGAACCCGGCGCGGATCACGGTGGTGCGCTTGTTGCCGAAAGGACTCCACGCCAGGCCGGCTCGCGGTTGCGGCAGGAATTTTCCGTTGTTCACCGTGAAGGCCGAGTTCCCGATGTTTGGCTGAGTCGAGATGATCGCCGTTCGGTGAACGTATAGGTGGCGGCCCGGCCATGGACCTCGTTCCACCCGGTGGTAAATTCGTCGCGGAAGCCGAGCGACAGCGTAAGCTTGGGAGCTCAGCCGAATCACATCTTCGGCGTACCACGCGCCGAACCAGGAGCGCCAGCCGAGCGGAGTAGGCGCGGGATCGTACAGAAGACGTGGCCACCGTGCCTTGCAGGAAAGTCTGCAAACTGGTGAAGGTTGCCTGGCCGTACTGGCTGAGCGCCAGATTCTCGTTCGACCGGAGCCGCTGGAACCAGGCTCCGACGTTGAACTGATGGCGGCCCTTGGTGAAGGATACGCGATCCTCATAGGTGAACAGATTGCGCGCGACGTGGAGATTGCTTCCGTTGTTGCTTCCGGCCAGGCTCAATTGGGCCGTGGGATTCGAAGCCGCGCTGCCTCCCACCACGACCGCGCCGATCGGGAGCCCGGCGAGGAAACCGGGCAGGCTGGCGGCGGGAGTACCCGGAGTGGGTTCGCCGGTGAAGAAATAGCCGGCCCGCGAAAAACCGACCCGCGCCGTGTTCAGCAAGGAACCGGAGAAACACATGCGTTTCCTCGATGCTGGCCACCTGCTCGCGGAGGCTTTCCGCGTCGGTGCTGTACAGGTTGGTGCTGGTGGGCGTGAAGTCGGCGCTGTCGTCGATGGTGTAAACCGCGCTCAGCGTATCCTTGGCGGAGAAAGATGTGGTCCAGCCGCACCGTTCCGAAGTCGTCCCGAATGGTTTGCAAAGGATTGTTGAACGCTTCCGAAATCCCGCCGAAGTCGGGAGCGCCGGGGCTTGGCGCGGGCCACGCGTTGATCAGCGGCGAAACGCCCACGAACGCCAGTCCCGAAGCCGGGCAGGGGCTCGGCGCCGGGCTGACCAGCTTGCAAGGCAGAGTAGCCGTTGCGCGCGTTCGCGTCGGGAACCAGGTCCACGCCGGTTTGGTGCAGGTGCTGGCGGAATCCCTCGTAATTGGCGAACACGAAGGTCTTGTTCTTCTGGATCGGTCCGCCGAGCGAGCCTCCAAACTGGTTGCGCTGAAAGCCGGGAGCGGAACCGGCGTCGAAGAAGTTGCGCGGCATCGAAGGCGTTGTTTCGCAGAAATTCGAACAGCGATCCGTGCAACTGGTTCGTCCCGGACTGGGTGACGATCAGGACCTGGGCGCCGGGACGCTTGCCGTACTCCGCGCCATAGGAATCGACGAGCAAGTTGAATTCCCGCACCGCGTCGACGCCCAGCAGTTGCTGGCTGGTGCCGCCCGGCTGCATGTTGTTCTCCGCCGCGCCGGTGAATTCCACGCCGTTCAACAGGAACAGATTCTGCTGCGGCCGGTTTCCCGCCACGGCGAAATTATTTCCGACCGTCGAATTCGACACGCCGATGCCGCCGGTTTTCTCCCAGGTGAAATTGACCACGCCGGGATTCAGGGTGAGCAGCTCGTCGTAGCTGCGCCCGTTGAGCGGAAGGTCCTTGACCTGCTGTTCGCCCACCAGGCCGGATACGTCCGCGGTGGTCACGCCCACCAGCGGCGCGTCGCCGTTCACGGTGACTCTGCTGGCTCGATTCGCCGACTCGCAGATCCAGGTCCACCGTGGCGCTCTGGCCCACCACCAGATGAACGCCGGTGCGCACTTCCTCCGTGAACCCGGTTTTCGCGCCGCGAATCTCGTACTCTCCAACCGGCAAGCGAAAAGAATTGATAGTGGCCTTGCGCATCGCTGAGCGCCGCTGCGGACCGCCCCTGTATCCACGTTTCTTGCGGTCACGGTGGCGGCGGAGACGACCCCGCCCGATTGGTCCGTGACCGTTCCGGAAAGCGCGGCCGATACCTGGGCCGCCGCGGATGCCGCCATCAGGAATACGGCCAAGTATGCCAGTGAACCCAGGCGCATAGCTCAATCCTCCGAGATCGATGTGTCGTGTATAAGATAGATTGTAGCATAACCAGGACAATCCTTTTTGGCGTGCGGCGACTTTTTTCGCGTGCAGCGACTTGTCGCCGCTTTGGCCTCGGCGGGCTTTGTTGTGAAAGAGGCGGGTTTAGGCGTTCACGGGCAGCTTAAGCAACCAGCATACCCGTCTGGGAGGTATCGTAGCCCGCCAGCACTTCCAGTTTGCGCCGCAGGGCCGCTCGCTGGAGCACATCAAGGAAAGCCTGGACGGCGGGCAGCTCCGCGGTTCGCCGGCGCATCACCAGATCGTAGCGTTCGCTGTGCAGCGGGGCGAAATCCAGCCCGAAAACCTGCGCAGCCGAGCGCGTCGCCAGGCAAGCGTCGGCGTCTCCCGACAGCACGCAGTAGGCGGCCGCCAAGTGTCCAAAAGCAACTCGATCGTAGCCTTGGACTCTGTGAGAGTTCAGGCCGGACTTGTGCAGGAGTTTGTCCAGCAGGGCGCGGCTTCCCGAACCCATCTCGCGGTTTACGAAGCGGACGTTCTTTCTGGCAAGATCCTCGATCTTGCGCACGCGCTTGGGATTTCCGGGCGCGCTGACCAGCCCTTCTTCCCAGCGGGCAAAGGTGACGACCATCATTTTTTCCGCCGGAAATTCCTTGCGTACGAAAGGCAAGTTGAACTCGCCGGTTTTAGGATCTTCCAGATGGGTGCCGGCGATATGCACGTGGCCCTGTTTCAGCCAGGCCAGGGCCAGTTTGCTCGATGCCGCCGCGGAGACGATCTCGACACCAGTCGCTTTCTCGACCATTCGGGAAAGCAGGTTGGTGGCCGGATCGCAGCCCGCCAGCACCAGCCGCTTCTGGGCGGCCTCATCCTTGGCAAACACGAGCAATTCCGCGGGCCCGCGTTTCGGGGCCAGGCCGCGCGCGGTGCGTTTGACGATGCCGTCGGCTTCCGGCAAATAGTAGGGCGACGCACTGACCGGGACGCTGACCCACTGCGAACCAATCTGGCAAATCCGCACGGGCTGGCCTGGGACGGGCGGCGAAGCGCTTAACAACTCGGCGTCCAACAACTCCAGTAACCGTGGAGATCCCGGTTGCAGCGTGAATAAGTCGTCAACCGAGACCTCCAACTCGCAGGCCAGATGCAAGGCCACCTCGGTGTTGGGGACGTAAGTTCCGGCTTCAATCGCGTAGATCGTTTGCCGGCTCACCTTCACGCGCCGCGCCAAGTCGGACGCCGCAACCCCCCGGCTTTTTCGAACCTGAGCCAGCCGGCTTTCCACGCGAGTCTTTTCGGATTTTCCTGCGCCGGATTTCCCTAGGTTGGACAGGGCTTCCTCACGATCGTCTAGTATAGCCTCTGCTGTAGTGTATAGCAGACAGCCGGGCCGATGCCCGCGTTACAAGACCGGCACCGCCTTGGCGCCGATGTCGCGCCGGTAATGCATGCCGTCGAATTGGATTTTTTCCACCGCGGCGTAAGACCGCGCCATGGCATCCTTCAGATCCGCGCCGGTTGCCGTGACCCCCAACACTCGCCCGCCGTGAGTCACAAAACGAGCGCCTTCCCGTGCCGTGCCGGCGTGAAACACCTTCACGCCCGGGAGCGCCGCAGCCTCCGGCAATCCGTAGATCGGGAATCCGCGCATGAAGCCGCCGGGATATCCGCGCGACGCCAGCACCACACAAACCGAAGCGCCGGCCAGCCACTTGGCAGGTTGAGCAAAATCTCCCAGCAGCAGCGGAACGATGTCGCTCTCCATCCGCGTCACCAGCGCTTGCGTTTCGGGATCGCCAAAACGGGCGTTGTACTCGAGCAAATAAGGCGCGCCGTCCGCGATCATCAGTCCGAAGTACAGCACGCCGCGGTACGGCGTGCCGTCCGCCATCATGCCGGCCAGCGTGGGTTCGACGATTTCGCGGAGGATGCGCCGGCGCAGCGGCTCTCCACCCAGGCGTTCCATGATGCTGTCGTCGCAGTAGGCGCCCATGCCGCCGGTGTTGGGGCCCTGGTCGCCGTCGAAGACAGCTTTGTGATCCTGGGTAGGGGCCAGCGCGGCGTAGCGTTGGCCGTCGGCGACGGCCATGAACGTCATTTCCTCGCCGGGGATGAACTCCTCGATCACCACGCGCCGTCCGGCGTCGCCGAAGCTGCCGCCCATCATCGCTTCCACAGCGGTCAGCGCCTCGCCACGGTCGCGCGCGATCACCACGCCTTTTCCGGCCGCCAGGCCGTCGGCCTTTATGACTATGGGATAGGCGGCGCTGCTGCGGGCTTTGTCGCGATCAAGCGCCGTTCGTGCGGCGGCCAGATCACCGGCGATGCTAAACGGCGCGGTGGGAATCTTGTGCCGTTGCATGAACTCCTTGGCGAAAATTTTGCTTCCTTCCAGGCGCGCTGCCGCGCGCGACGCGCCCGCTACCGCCAACCCGCGCGCCAAAAACTCGTCGGCGACACCGGCGACGAGCGGCGCTTCCGGCCCCACTACGGTGAGATCGGCGCCCAAGTGCGCCGCCAGATCCGCCATCGTCGCGGCGTTGCTGATATCGGTGGCGTCGGGAAGGGGTGTGGCGTCTCCGGCCATGCCCGCGGACCCGGGGGCGCACCAAACTTGGGTGACAAGAGAACTGCGCGAGATTTTCCAAGCCAGGGCGTGCTCGCGTCCGCCGGAACCGATCACCAGAACTTTCATCGCAACAAAAATATCATAAAGTAGCGCGGGCATCCTGCCGGCGGCTTTTGTTGCCGGCGCGAGCGACAGCGGCTCGCGTCGTGGGCCGGCAAGGATGCCCGCCCTACTGAACGACTATCACTTGCTCTTGGCCAATCTCGCCAACACCGCCAGTTGCTTCAGATAGTCTCTAATGGGTCGGGCCGGCGTGCCCCAAACGGGTTCGCCGCGCTTCACCGTCTTGCCGGGAAGCACGCCGCATTGGCCGCCCAACACGGCGCCCGCTTCAATCCGCACATGATCGCCCAGTCCGACTTGTCCGCCAAAGGTCACGTGATGGCCGATGTCGCAGCTTCCGGAAATGCCTACCAGCGAGGCGATGACGGTGTGTTCTCCGATCCGCACGTTGTGGCCCACCTGCACCAGATTGTCGATCTTGACGCCCGAGCCGATGCGCGTGACGCCCAGCGCACCGCGATCCACGGCGGAGTTGGCGCCGATTTCCACGTCGTCGCCGATCTCCACCGTGCCGGCTTGGGGAAACTTTTCATAGCTCTTGCCGTTGTACACATAGCCGAAACCGTCCGCTCCAATCACCACGCCGGCGTGCAAAATCACGCGATCTCCGAGGGTCACGCCGGGATACAACGTCACGTGCGGATGCAGGCGGCAGTCGGCGCCCATGCGGCAGCCTTCCCCCACGACGCACCCCGGTCCGATGATCGTGTTTGCGCCAATCGACACCTCCGCGCCGATCGCCGCCGCGGGTCCCACCGATACGCCTTCACCGAGCTTAGCGCTGGGGTCCACCGAAGCTTGCGGATGCACGCCGGGCGCGGGCCGGGAGGGCGGATGCAGGCGCGCGGCGAGGCGGACGAAGGCCAATTTCGGGTGGAGATGGCGGATCACGGTACGGCCGGGCGCTACAGTTTCTGCGCGCAGCAGCACGCAACCCGCCGCGCTTTCGAGGGCGGCACGCTCGTTCTTCTCGCCGTCGGCGAACACCAGGTGGTGAACTTTCGCGCCGTCCGGCGAAGCCACCCCGGTGATGCGCCGCTGCAAGTCGCCTTCGGCGCGGCCATCGCAGAGTCCCGCCAGTTCAGAAACGGTGTATCCTGACATATTCATAGGTGTAATTAAACCATGCCCACTGCGTCCACGGCTATCGTTCATCCCGGCGCGCGCGTCCATCCCTCCACGGTGGTCGGCGAGTATTGCATTATTGAGGACGATGTCGAGATCGGTCCGAACAACCGCCTGGACCCTTTTTCGATCGTCAAGCGCTATACCACGCTGGGTGAAGGCAATCATCTTTACTCCGGCGCGCAACTGGGCACCGATCCTTTGGACAAGAAATTCCGCGAGGAAGTTCCCAGCTACTTGCGCATCGGCTCGTACAACGTGTTGCGGGAGTATCTGACGATTTCGCGAGGCACGCAAGCGGAGACGGTGACCGTGATCGGCGATCGCAATTACGTGATGACCAACGTGCACATTGCGCACAATTGCAAGGTCGGAGATCACAACGTGATTTGCTCGAACACGTTGGTGGCCGGCTACGTGGAGATGGAAGACGGATGCTTCGTGAGCGGCGGCGTGGTGGTGCATCAATTCTCGAAGCTCGGGCGGCTCTGCATGGTCGCCGGGAACGTGCGGGTCAACAAGGATGTGCCGCCGTATTTTCTGGTCTCGGAGTTCGATTGCGCCGCGCACGGATTGAACTTGGTGGGGTTGCGACGCGCGGGTATTTCGCGCGAAGCGGTAGCCGCGCTGAAGTCTGCGTTCCGTCTGCTGTATCGCGCGGGGCTGGCCCGCGAAGAAGCGTTGCTTCAGATGGAAGCTCTTAGCACGGCGGAGGTAGAGCACCTGGTGGCGTTCATCCGCGCCTCCGAGCGCGGAATTTGCCCGGCTTATCGCGTCGCGGCGCCGGACTCTTGATTTGACGCCAGGAAAATATTGCATGGCCACAACGAAACGCATTACAATCTAGACAGTCTAGCTCGACGGAGGTGTAAGCGATGCCGGTTTCATGGAAGCTTCAGGACGCTAAGAACCGTCTCAGCGAGGTCGTGGACAAGGCGGTCAAAGAAGGCCCACAAACGATCACCCGGCGTGGCGATCCGGTTGCTGTGGTGCTCTCCACGGTAGAATACAGGAAACTCACCAAGCCTCGCCAATCGCTCGTACAGTTTCTCCGCGAGTCGCCCCTGGCCAAGGCCGTGGCGGAATACGACCTCGATTTCTCCCCGCTCCACCGACACCGGCAGGGCTGTGGATTTATGAACTGGCTGCTCGACACCGCAGTGGTCTCCGAACCCGTCCGGCCCAAACCCGACCGGGCGGTCCTGCGCTGGCTTGATTCGCACCGGGAAGTGGATATGTACCTGAGTGTTCTAACACTGGGTGAGTTGCAAAAAGGACTGGCGCGGATGCCGGAGAGCAAGCGTCGCCAGCATCTGACTCAGTGGATCGAAGAGGACCTCGGCAATCGGTTCGAATCGAGAATGCTACCCGTGAGCACAGAGATCGCTCGAATCTGGGGTGTCATCGCCGGCAATGCGGAGAACAACGGGAGGCCGCTACCGGCAATAGACGCTCTTATCGCCGCGACTGCGATTTGCCACAAACTAACGGTAGTCACCCGGAATACGCGCGATTTTCTCGCGACAGGCGTGGCCGTTGAAAATCCTTGGGGTTCTTGAGTCCCCAGGCCTCTGCGCGGGTTCATCGCGGCCCACGGCAGGATGACCCCTTCTTCCAACTGCCGGTCTGCACGGGACACCGGCGAGCGGGCGGATGGAACCCTTGTACAGATCCGGGAACCCCTACAAGCCAGCAGCGATGCTGGCTTTTTCGGTGATGTCAAGCAGCTTCGTCCCGCTCCCGCTGGCCGAGAAGGTGGGGTGCCTGCAAGTGCTCATCGCTTCGGCTCAGTTCGGCGTCGCGAGGATCGTGGCTTGCGCACTCGGCTGGGAGGCGTGGCAGGAACCAGCGGCGGTCTCACAAAAGCCTCATAGAGCTGGAATAGATGCTCAACCCGCTCTCGGTCGCTGACAAACTCGGTGGGTCGGTATAGCCGATCCACTGCTCTGTCCAATGCGCGGTGGGCGCGCACGAGCTCCGGCTGCATAACGTCTGCATCGTACAGGTCCGCGAAAGTCGCGCCCGGAAATTTGTCGCGTGCGTCGAGGACGGTTTGGGCTAGAGCCTTAATCTTCGCCCGCTGAGCGTCTTCAACCTTCGGCCACGGGAAATTGTTATACACGATGCCAGCAGAATATCGGGGATCGGACTTCAGCCGCCCACCGATATGGCGCAACCAGGCCATGTGCATACGTGAGGTGAGAATCCCAAAATGCCAAAGGTCGGCGTCGAGGATCACTTTCACGAGGTTACTTGGAATCGTCGGGGGCTGGAGCCATCCGATCGGAATGTAGTCTCTGCGTTCTGAACTGGCTTCGGGTATGACGAGAAATGGCCGGCTCGGAACCACTGTCACATGGAACTCCGTAGGCGTCGCTGCCAGATCCTGGGTACCGGGGCTCTTGCTTTGAAGTCGGAACTCCTTCACCCTTGCAATTCTCTCCATTACGAGTGGCATCTCCCTGAGCTCGTGTGGGGGAACGCCACGCAAGGCGAGTATCCAGCGGCTCTCGCCATAGAGGAATTCGGTTGCGCCGACGAATGGACGCAAGATTGAGCTTGCGCGCGGCTCGCGACGAATGAATGCTTCTCGCTCCTGTCGCTGAAGATGTAATGCCCACCGTCAATCGGTTTCGAACCGATGACCAGCTTTGGAACATCGCACAGGGCTCCGACCTCTCCTTAACAACCAAGTGCCGGTCCGCAAGCTGGCCTGCATCGAAAAGGTATGCGGTAAGGGCATCATGTCTGCTTTCCGAAGGATCGCCATTGATGTTATCGTAGCTGAAGAGGCGCTTCATCGGTGGCTCTTCCCTCTCAGCGTCAAGCCGATTACCACAACGTGAACATGAGCCATTCCTCTCACGTCGCTCCCCCAAGCGAATGTGCGGTGGGCATACGCGATCTCAAGCTGATGACGGTCGAACAGAATGGGCCAAAGTTGGGCGACCTGCTCGCCCTGGGTGATCGAGTTAGTCGCCACGAATCCGATCCTTGCCGCAGTCCCTTGGACGTACTCGCCGGCCTTGATGAACCACGCTGTTACGTGGTCCAGCGTTCCGCCGCTTCCTCCGAGTTGCGCGATTCGCCGCACCTGTTCCCGCTGTTTCACGGATTGATACTTCGCTCCGCCGAAAGGCGGGTTTCCAAGCACGTAGGAGCACTGATTTGCTTGGAGGACCGATGACCACGGGATCTCCAGGGCATCCCGGTCGAGAATGCGAGGGGACGCCTTCAGTGGGATTCGTGTATACGGCTCTCCGAATATCAGGGTGAGCCGGTTGTTCATTATGTGGTCCATCATCCACAACGCTACCTCGGCGATGCGGACGGAAACTCACTAATCTCTATGCCATAGAACTGATTCGACATTGATCCTTGAGAAGACCGAAGCGATCTTGATTTGGCCGCTCCGCACCTGGCCCGCGAACAACTCCTCGAGCAACGCGGTCTCAAGCGTGCGCAATTCCCGGTAGGCGATCACGAAGAAGTTTCCGCACCCGCAAGCGGGATCGAGGAACCGAAGCCCGGCGAGCTTCTCGTGGAACGCCTCTAAGGCCTTCCGCCGTCCACTATCGCGCCGTTCGCGGAGGCGTTCGAACTCGGCCCGAAGGTCGTCGAGAAACAATGGCTGGATGACCTTGAGAATGTTTTTCTCCGTCGTGTAGTGCCCACCCTGAGCGCGGCGCAACTCGGGTGTCATGACGGATTGGAAGAGCGCGCCAAAGATCGCCGGCGAAACCTTGTCCCAAGAGAAACCGCATACGTAGATCAACAACACGCGCATTGCGGTGTCAAAGGCCGGTACCCGTAGGCGCTCCTTGAACAAATCCCCATTCACGTATGGGAACTGTGCCAAGTCCTGGTCCAGGTTTTTCTGCCGCTCGCCGATTGGAGTGTTCAAGACCTCGAAGAGGTTGCCCAGCAACTGGCCGACATCGCTACCGTCCTCATGGGTACGGTCCGAAAGCAGGCTGTGAAAAATGTCACGCGGCTCGAAAATGCCGGTATCGTCCGCGAACATGCAGAACAGTAAGCGCACAAGAAACCGTTCCACGTCGTGACCCGTATAGCCACTCTCCGCAAGCACGTCGTGAAGCTTGCCCATCAACTCGGAAGCATCGATGTTGACCGGGTCCTGGTCGCGGAAAGTGCGCTTCTGAACGCCGATGATGAACCCAAACGCTTGGACGCGATCTGGAAGCTGGCTGAGTGAGAAGCGAAGAGACTCCGTTCCCTCCTCAAGGTCGTAGAGTTCGAACGTCTGGAAATCACTGAGCAGGAGGTAGCGCGGCAATTCACTCCGCGGAGCCAGGGAAGTACTCGAAAGCCTGCTCTTTCGCCGCTTTCAGATCCCTGCCGGCGCTTTTCTGCTCGACGAGAAGAACGCCCTTCCAGAAAAGATCGATGAAGCCGCGTTTGTCGCCGAGCTTCTTCACCGGCTCCTCGAAGCTGGCAACACGACGCCGGGTGACGCCGAAAACCTCGAAGAATTCGTTGTAGAATGTCTGCGTCTCACCCCTCTCGTATCGCGCGTCCTTCCACTCCGTCGCGAATGTAGCGGCACGGGCGCGGATTTCATTCCAACTCAGATGCATAGGATACGCTCTCTCTCACGACCAGAAAGCTAGGATACACCCTATCATTGCGCCTCAGGGGCGTTGTCATTGAGAAATCGAGGGTGATACGATACGCAAGTACATGGCTGGAGCTCTCGGATGAGCAACTACTCAAAGATCGAATGGACCGACGCCACGTGGAATCCGTTGCGCGGCTGCACCAAGATCAGCCCCGGCTGCAAACACTGCTACGCCGAGACGTTTGCCGAGCGCTTTCGCGGAGTGCCGGGCCATCCCTACGAAAGAGGCTTTGACCTCCGGCTCGTTCCCGCAAAACTCGCTGAGCCGTTTGAATGGACCAGCCCGCGTACCGTATTCGTCAACAGCATGAGCGACCTGTTCCAGCCGGATGTGCCCGACGCATATATAGAGGATGTTGCCCAAGTCATGGTCGAGGCAACTGGCACACATACCAAGTACTCACGAAACGTGCGGAACGCCTACAAGCCCTCCTGTCCACCCGCCTCCGATTCGCCGCCGAACAACGGCATATCTGGTGGGGTGTTAGCGTCGAGGACCGGCAATTTGGGATACCTCGCATTGCCCGTCTGCGCGCGGCACCAGCTTCCGTCCGGTTTTTATCCATTGAGCCGTTGCTGGAAGATATCGGCCACTTCGATCTCGACGGCATCCATTGGGTCATCGTCGGCGGCGAGAGCGGTCACGGCGCCCGCCCGATGGAGAGAGCCTGGGTCGAGCGGATTCTTCGTCTCTGCAAAGCCGCCGATGTCGATTTCTTTTTCAAACAATGGGGTGGCGTTCA
>CAVVEL010000017.1:0-22102 GCA_963747095.1 Terriglobia bacterium | reverse complement strand
AATGTATTGCTTGGACCGGCGGAACCTCCGCATCTGCACCGGTGTTCGCCGGTATCCTTGCGTTGCTGAAACACCGTCTGGCCCTAGACGGGGGCCAAGCTGGTTTGGGAAATGTGAACCCTATGCTTTACTGGCTATCGAAAACAAATGCGTCGGTCTTTCACGACATCACTTTATACGACAACTAAGTTCCGTGCGTGGCTGGCACTTCTGGGTGCGTGAACGGCCTTCTGGGCTTTAGCGCCACACCGGGATACGATGAGGCCACTGGACTTGGTTCGCTTAAGGTCGGTGACTTCGTGGCGGCTTGGGCAAATTCCCCACCGGCGCTCCCAACGAAAATCTCCGTCGTGGCGACGCTGGATGGCGCACCAGTATTTGGGCCATTTGTCGCAGATTTTTCAATCGATTCGATAAGAACCGCACACCTCTCTGGAACGACGTTGCCGTCCACCTTCTACGACACGCCGTCAGCGCCGATTCCATCCGGAACCTACGTTCTCACCTTCACGAGCGGTGGCCCGAGTTCGCACTACACGATTCTGCCAAGCGCGCAGCAGGATCTCGGGGTCAACGATGCGAACTGCACGAATACTTGCTCATTGACATTCACAATCGCGTTCACATCGAACGGGAGTCTTTCGACCAGTGCCAGCAATCTCGCCTTCGGAAACATTGCGGAGAATACATCGGCAACCCAGCCGTTGACGATCAAGAACAATGGCAGCACCACCTTCAGTGTCAATTCCCTTCAAATCACCGGCAGCAGTGCCTTTACGCTGGTCACGCCTTTCTCGGGTCCAGTGGCAGTTACGGCGGGATCAACGCTGCCTCTCACCATCAAATTCGCGCCAACGGCCGCAACGACATACTCCGGGACGCTCGCGATTGGCAATGACTCTACGAACGCCGGTCCCTCAACCACTGTATCGCTAAGCGGCACCGGAATGGCGGCAACTCCGTCCGCTCCTGTGCTGATCTCGCCGGGCACTGCCAGCGGTCCCGGCCAAACGATTTCCACAACGACGCCGACTTTGAGTTGGAGTTCCTCCTCCAACGCCTCTTCCTACATCGTCTACATCTCCCAACCGCCCTACGGGCCTTCCAGCTTGGTCTATACAAGCCCTAGTATACCCAGCAATCAAACGACCTTTGCCGTGCCGTCCGGGCCGCTTCTGGCGGGCGTGGCGTACTCCTGGTGGATCGCTGCGGGTAAGGTCACAACCGCGCCGCTCTACTTCCAGATAACGAGCGGCTCAACTATCCCCGCGATCTCGAGCGTGTCTCCCACGTCCTACACTGTTTCGGCGAACTCCCAGACCGTCACCATTGGCGGCACTGGAATGTCGGCGGCAGCCAGCGTAACCTTCAACATTCCCGGTGGCGGGATTCAGATCATTATCAGCAGCCAGTTCCTGACCCAGTCATCGAACTCCATTTCGGTGCCGGCTTCCCTGAACATCGCCGGCACCTGGTCGGTGGTAGCCGCTAACTCCAACAATCAACTTTCGAACGCCTATCCGTTCCAAGTGAACCCGGTTGCGACGAAACCTGGCACATTCCAGTTGAGCGGCGGCACTCCGACCTGCACTCCTCCATCGACCGTTCCGGTGGTTTCGATCAGTTGGACCGCCGCCGCGCAAGCAACGTCCTATGACGTGGTCCGCAATTCGTATGACGCAGGCAGCGTTTCGAGCAGCGTGCTCAGTTGGACCGATCCCGCCAACCTGGGGTCGGGATACAGTTACACCTATTACGTGATCGCGTCCAACGCTCAGGGCACAACCCAGTCGAACACGGTCACCGTCAGCATTCCAGCCAACGTTTGTTACACTCAACCGGCCGGAAATATCGTGCTCGGAATCAACGGCACAGGATATACGCCAGCGTTTACCCAAGGCCAACCAGCCGCGTCGATTGGACTGCCGATCAGCACCGATTCCGGCAAGGCGATGTTGGGCAGCGCCAGCGCCACGACTCAATCCGGCGGCAATTGGCTCACCCTCAATGGGCAGACGTCCCAAACCTGGACGACACCGACCACGTTGGCCGTGACTTTCAACCCGACGGGTCTGGCACCTGGGATCTACAACGGATCCATTTCCTTCAGTTCCCCGCAGGCCTCCAACTCGCCGCTTTCCTTGTCGGTCGTCATGAGGGTGTCCGCGCCACTCGTCATAACCACTCCGCCCCTACTGCCGAACGCGTACGCGGGGCAGCCTTACAACGTGACGCTCCAGGCAAGCGGAGGAACCGGGTTCTCGTGGACGCTTCAAAGCGGAAGTCTACCCACTGGACTTAGTCTTAATTCCTCGACCGGCGTGATCAGCGGCACGCCAGGAGCGCTCAACGGGACGCAAGCTCAAACTATCAACATTAGCGTCCAGGATTCGATTGGCCGATTTGTTTACCAAACATTCGTTCTCAATTGGAGTCTGGGAGTTGTCATCGCTCCCCCGCGCCAGGCTACCCCAGATTGGGTGGTCGGCGCTCCTGTGTTGAATGGGTATGGTTATGACTTCACGGTATCTGGCGGGACCCCGCCCTATCAATGGTCCGCCACGGGGTTGCCGCCTGGAATCAGCTTGGCAGGCTCGTCAGGTATCCTCAGTGGTGCGCCGACCAGCGCAGGCAGCTACACGATTGTTTTCACTGTAACGGACGCAGCAGGTCTGACAGGCAGCCTCGTATATAAATTGACCGTGCCGCAGTCTCCCTTGGGGATATCCGACGGCTTGGGGCACAACCCTCCGTCCATTGCATCCGGAGTCGTCGGCACTGCCTATCCTTCGGCCCTCTTTACTGGAGGCGGAGGATCAGGTCAGGGAATGCAATGGACGGTGACTGGATCTTTGCCGCCTGGAATCACGACAAGTCTCGACTCCAGTTGCACGCCTCCAATTTGCCGCTACTTCATTTTTTCAGGAACTCCGACGACTGCGGGCATCTACCCTTTTACACTCACGGTGACGGACTCCGCAGGCGACTCCGCAAGCAACTACCTGGTTTTCGTGATTAACATGCCTGGTGCCGCGCCCACAATCTCCTCGACGGTTCTTCCCTTGGCGACGATTGGGCAGCCTTATAGCTTCCCATTCGTGGCGTCGGGCGGCAGCGGCGCGCTCACTTGGAGCATTGACGGGCCACTTTCGGATTCCAGTATTGTGCTCCCGGCAACGGGTACCTTGACGGCGACCCCAACGCTAACAAACGATTGCCGCACGGGACCGCACATCTACCTGCCTCCGAATTATCCCGCGTCGCGGGTTTTCTTCGTCCAGGTGACGGACGCTGCAGGACAATCGGATGTGGAACAATTCTGCATACCCGTATACTACCCGCAGCCACAAATTCTGGCGTTGAACCCTTCCCAGGTGGTGCCGAACGGGACGGTCGAAACAATAACGGTCGAAGGGCAAAACTTTCAGCCTAGCTCCCAGATTCAGTTCTCTTTTGGTTTCACGCAACCGACGACTTACCTTTCGCCGACAACCTTGCAACTATCGCTGCAACCGTCTCAGCTCAGCGCGCTGGCATTGCCAAATGGCGGTGGGTTGCCGTCAGGTACCGGTAACCCACTCCGAGTGCTCTCGCCCTACACGCTTGCAAGCGCTTTTGCGACCTTTGACATCCTGTTGCCGCCGCCGACGATCACAAGCATTCAGTCATTCTATTCCAACACCGGCCAGAACACCGGCCAGCCGTGCATTCCAAACTTTTCCTGCGTGCTGAGCCTTACTGGAAGCGGGTTCTTTGACGAGAGCTACTACTCGATCGTCGGCAGTTCGCAGACTTCGCAGACCGTCTACGAGTTGTTGACGACGTCGTCATTCGCGCCGTGGACTCAAGTCACCACGAGTGCGTTCTTCGCCCCGGCGCCAGGGACCTACATGGTCCAGGTCTCGAACCCCCATCAGGACGGCGGAGGTCCCGCTACGGCGACATTTAACGTGGTGGCAAGCGGAGCGATTGCACCTACGCCTCAAAGCTTCAATCCTATGTTCACTCAGGGCGATCCCGCTATGAATAGCAGTTTGACTATCGCACTTGCCCTGTCGAGCCAGCCCGCCGGCGGCGCGACGGTGACGACCCAGTCTGGCGGGAACTGGCTGAAAATCAATGGGCAGCTCTCCACGACTTGGGCAAATCCTTCGACCGTAACCGTGACATTTGACCCCACGGGACTCGGACCCGGAACGTACAATGGTTCCATTAGCCTGACGCAACAGAACGCGACGAATGCGCCTTGCGTGGTGCCCGTTGCAATGCTTATTTCACCCCCCGTCAAGATCAGCACTCCGGCCGCGCTGCCTGATTCATTCGCGGGACAGCCATACAGCGTTACTCTTCAGGCCACGGGCGGCATTGGATTCAGTTGGTCTATCCAGTCTGGAACGCTGCCGGCCGGTCTGTCTCTGAACTCATCGACGGGAGTGATCAGCGGAACGCCCGCCTCGGTTACAGGGACTCTCATTAAGACACCGACGATCACGGTTCAGGATTTGCTTGGCCGAACAGCTACGCAAACGTTTTCCCTGAACTGGCGGCAAGGCATCGTGATTACACTGCCGTCTACGGGCCTTCCGAACTTGGTCGTCGGCTCTCCGATACCGAATTCTGCTGCCTACACGTTCACAGTCTCAGGCGGAACCGCTCCGTACCAGTGGTCGGCGTCGGGGTTGCCCCCAGGTGTTTCCCTGAGTTCCACGGGCACCTTGACTGGGACACCGACCAGCGCAAACAGCTATCCCGTTGTGCTGTCGGTGACAGATTCTACGAATCTCACGGGCAGTCTGGCCCTCACGCTTTCGGTCATCCAACTGCCATTGAAGATCGTTGACAATACGTTTGGCAACTCTCCACCGGTACCGCCGGCTGGGACGGCAGGAATTGGCTACGAGTCGTTTTCTCTGGTAGGCAGCGGCGGGTCACAGACAGGTTACAAATGGACGGTCGGGGGTTCGTTGCCACCCGGAATTTCCGCCGGGCCTCCAGCCGGCTGTACTCCGCCGGGATGCGCCTTGGGAATTTCGGGAACCCCGACTACCGTTGGCACATTTACCGCATCCGTCCAACTGACGGATTCAATCGGCACCACAACAAACAACAATCTCGTTTTTGTGATCAGCTCACCGTTTCCGCCATACCTGGTTGGCGACGTTTACCCATCGACGGGCACCGCGGCTGGCACGTTCGGAGATGGAGTGATTAACACGCTCGACCTCATCGCCACTCTGCGCGCCGTTGTGAACCTCGCAGGTTTTGTTCCCCCAACATGCTCGGACCTTTTCGATGCTATGGACGCCTACCCGCCTGACACTCCGAACGGGCGTGGCGGCGACGGTCTCCTGAATACGCTCGATCTGATCACCACCTTGAGGCGGGCCACGAATATTGACACGTCGCGGCCTACCCGAATAACTCTGGGACTGACTTGTCCCACCGTGACCGCTCAGGACCGCAAGTCTAGTCGAGGCTCCGATCCAGCGACGGCCGAAGCACTCCTCGAATTTGGGACGGCAGCGAGGAGTGGTGAGAAATGGCGTACCGCTGTCTATCTACGCGCGAAGACAACCTTGAGCCTCCACGGACTGGCCTTCTCTGTAGGCGACTCAAGCAATACCCAACTGAGCTTTGTCCTGGGCGATGTCCAGGCCCCTGATCTCACAGACGCTGGCCTTCCGGGGACGATCACCGCAGCTTGGCTCAACAGGCTCGAAGCAACTGCGGGCAAAAACATCTTGCTCGGCTACATCGAGACGGCTCTGCCGCCATCGCTCAACTTCTTGGGGGTCTCGGCCAATGAGAGCCAAAGCGAGCGAAGCGTAAATGTCGCTCTGTCGCAACCCAGCGGGAACCGACCGAGATGAGCCAGCGTCAGCGCGTTAGTCTTCCATCACCCCGACTGCGCCTACTTCACGGTTGCAGATGTGGCTGCCGGAATGGACGAAGAGGTAAGCCTGATTCAGAAGAGGTCAGAACGCGCGGTTTTCACTCGCGTTGCCTACAGTTCTTCCGTCGTTTTCTAGAGACTTGACTTTCCCCTTCTAGTCAAAGCGTGATACCGTCAGAAACCTTATGAAAGCGCCAAGTTGAACGCTCGCTTGATCGAATCCACCAAGAGGCTGATAGCGATACTCAAGAACCACGCCGATAACTTGGACCAACTGGCGGATGCATCCGACGAGCCTGAGTGTTCCTGGTATCGTCGCAAGGCTGAGGCCAGCCGATCCGATCCTAGAGACGCTGAAATGAAGCTCAAGAGCCTGGAAAAGCCTGAAAGGCCAAACTGACAAATTACCCGAGGGATGGCAGGTAGTGGGCCACTTTGTTTGCTTTAACGGCAGGTCTGGGAGGTCAGTATTGGGCTAATTTTGGACCATTCCAGGGGCATGTTTGGTGAGTCTGTGACGCCACAAGCGCCTTGATTCACATAGGGATGTGGCCGCGAAGCGGATAGAGAACCTTAAGAGAGAAGGGCCCGAGGGGTGTGCGCGGGATCGAGCCATATTGCGCTAACTGCTGAAGATTCAGATGGATAATCACCCAGTTTGGAGGTTGCATATGGGGTTGGATATCCGCCCAGTCGCCGCTCGGCCAACTGACGTCAGACCACGGATTTCAATCGTCAGTGGGTAGGGAATGGGGTCGGCCTGAACGGGATTCGCGGGCGCAGCTGTCGTTGCGATGAGGGCCGCGTACTCGCAGATGGATCGCGCCGTCCAGGTCGGGCACGTTCTTCGTTCCGCCTTCCCCGTCCGCCCTGCCTACTGCCACAATCCGTCAAGGATCGAGCACCTGGAAAGCGGCCCACGTCGTCGTTTGTGAGATGCGAATTGGCCAACGGGTGTAAGATCGACACTATGGCGCAAATTCATATGTCGGAAGCCGATGTGGTGAATGACATCCGCGACGTGCTGGACAAAGTGAGCCCCGGCACGGAGGTGATCGTAGAACAAGGCGATCGCCCGCTCGCTGTCATCAAGCCCATGGTGGACCCGCGCCCGGCGCGCAGGCGCGGTCCAGGCCGGCCCATCGACGAATGCATTGCGCTGGCCTCGGTTCGCGGGTCTGGGGCGACCTTGGATGAAGAGTTCGCCAGCGACTTGCAGGAGGCCATTGCCCGTCGGCAGCCGCTCGATACCTCCCTATGGGATTGATCGCCGACTCCGGGCTTGGTCCCGCTCCTCCGCCATGGTATAACAGGCTTATACCATGCGTTTTGAGTTCGATCCCGATAAGAGCCGGGAAGTGAAGCGAAAGCATGGAGTAAGCCTGGAAGAGGCTCAGGAGATTTTCGACCAGACCTACATTGTCAACTGTAAGAACGATGATCCGGAACAGTTGCGTGCGATAGGATGGAGCCGTGGTCGGCTGCTGTCGGTGATCTTCGAAATGCGCGCCGATTCCGAAGGTGAATATTGCCACCTCGTAACGACCTGGAACGCCACCAGGCAGGAACAGAAAAGCTATGCCGAAAACACTTAGACCAACGGTCACCGCCGACGAGATCGCGGATCGCGCGGCGCGAGGCGAAGACGTTGCCGCCTATTTCACCAACAAGTTCGTGGCTGTGCGCCCGCCCCTCCGCCTCGATGCGGGGCTGCCTCCGGCGATGTTGCGGAAACTGGATGCGCATGCTGCGCGAGCCGGCGTAAACCGCCAGACGGTCATCAAGAGATTGCTCGGGCAGGCGTTGAATGGAATAAGGGTGAGATCGTCCGCTGGCAAGCGGAGGGCCCGTTAACCGAAGGCTGGATGATGGATCCCGAAGCCAGCGTCAACGCCTTGGTCTTCCATCACCCCGACTGCGCCTACTTCGCGGTTGCCGATGTAGCTGCCGGAATGGACGAAGAGGTAGCCTAAAGCCTGGACTTTGGTACCACGGTGGCCTGCAACAAATTGTTGGAACATTTTTAGCCGTTTAGGGATATGATTGCAATCTGCTGCACACCAGGAGACAAGCTCTTGTAGCGCAGGCATTTCCACCAGCAGAATCCTCTAGTTGTCAATGAGTTGAAGAGCTGGTGGGGTGCTTGGACTTTGGACTCTGGATTGCACTATAAGGGAACGTGGTCGGCTGGTACTAGGAGAATCGCACATGGATGAGCACAGAGTTGCATTGGAGCGGATGGGCCCGGAACCGACGACGGAGGAGGCGGAGTTATTTAGTCCGTATGAGATCCTCTCGATGCTGGGCCGCCGGTTTTACTGGCTGCTGATCACCACCACGATCCTGTTCGGCGTGTCCACGGTGGTGGCGTTGCGGTGGCCCGATGAGTTCAAGGCCGAGACGCTGATCCTGGTGGATCCCCAAAAGGTGCCGGAACGCTACGTGAACACCACCGTCAGCATGGATGTGAGCGGCCGTCTCAGCACCATCAACCAGCAGTTGATGAGCAGCACGCGTTTGCAGCGCATCATCGACACCTACGATTTGTACAAGGCTCTGCGGGGTCACCGGACGCAGGAAGAGATCATCGAACAGATGCGCAGCGATATTAAGGTGGAAGTCGTGCGCAATTTTGAAGGCGGCGGCAAGAGCTTGGGGGCGTTCCGGATTATTTATATCGGACGGGTGGCCCCGCTGGTGGCGCAGGTTTGCAACCAGTTGGCTTCGTTGTTCATCGAAGAAAACCTCAAGGTCCGCGAGCAACAGGCGGAAGGCACCTCGGAATTCATCGATACCCGCCTGGACCTGGCCAAAAAGCAACTGGAAGAGCAGGAAACCCGCTTGCGCGACTTCAAGATGAAAAACATGGGCCAGCTTCCCGAACAAGCCACGCAAAATGTCGCGCAATTGAACGGACTGGAAACGCAGTTGCGCTCGGAAATCGAAACGATCAACCATCTCCGCCAGCAACAAACCTTCCTCACCACGACGATCAGCAGCATGTCCCAAATGCAGGTGGTTCCTTCCGGCACGCCGGTGGCCTTGGGCGAAAGCACGTCCGCCCTGTCGGGCCCGCCGGCCCCGACGTCGGAAGCGCTGGTGCGGTTGAAAGCCAAGAGAGCGGATACCCAGGCGGCCTTGGACCAGTTTCAACTGCGCTACACGCCGCAGCATCCCGATGTCGCCAAAGCGCAGTTGTTAATCAAGCAACTGGACAAGGATATCGAAACCGAAGAGAAGCGCTTGGCGAACGCTCCGCCGCCCCCCATGATTGCGGGGCTGGGTCCGTCCGGCGGGAAAACCGGAGAGGAAACGGGGGACAACCCCAAGGATCCCCTGATCGCTTACCGCAACCAGTTGAAGGCCATCGAAGCGGAAATCGAGCAGCGCCAGAAGAACGAAAAGATTTTCGAAGCCCAGGTGAAAGTGCTCCAGGATCGCATCGAAAACATGCCCATGCGTGAACAAGAGATGGCCCAGACGGATCGTGACGTAAGTCTGCTCCGCGGAAACTACAGTTCTCTGCTGGAAAAGAAAATGTCCGCCGACATGGCCGCCGATCTGGAAAAGCGCCAAAAGAGCGAGCGTTTCACGATTCTCGACCCGGCGCGTATCCCCGAGAAACCGTTCCGTCCCAACCGCGCGGGAATCTTGGGAGGCGGCTTCGCCGCGGGATTGGGTCTGGGCTTTTTGATGATCTTCATTAGCGAGGTAAAGGATAAGAGCGTCAAGAAGGAGGACGAGTTGACTCGCGTGGGCCTGCGTATCTTAGGCCGAATCCCCATGGTGGTGACATCGGAAGAAGCGCAAATGAAGCGGCGCAGCAGGATGAAGAATTGGGCCGTGGGAACCGCCGCCACCCTGACGGTGCTGGGCGGTCTTGGCGCCGTGGCCATGGTGGTCACGAAGTATATGTTCTTGGTTTAACCCGGATCGGACCAAAGCTTATGTATGAGCAGTATTTCCGCCTTACCGAGAACCCTTTTCGCCTGACGCCGGATCCGCGGTTCCTCTATATCACGCCCAAACATCGGGAGGCTCTCTCGGCATTGGTCTACGGTGTGATGGCACGCAAAGGATTCCTGGTGGTGTCCGGAGACGCGGGAACCGGCAAGACCACTCTCATTCACGCCGTGTTGGGAATGCTGACGGAACGCAAGGTGGATTGCGCCTTTGTCTTTCATCCCTTGCTGGAGCCCGAGGAATTCTTGGAACATGTCCTGCTGGACTTGGGAATTGCGCCGCCCTCGCGGAAGAAGGGCGACATGCTGCGGGCCTTGCACTTGTTCCTGTTGAAGCGTCACGAGGACGGCGGCACCACGGCGTTGATCGTGGATGAAGCGCACAAACTGTCGCACCCCCTTCTCGAGGAGATCCGTCTGTTCTCCAACCTGGAAACTTCCACCGACAAGCTTTTGCAAATCGTGCTGGCGGGGCAGAGTGAACTGGACGATCTTTTCCGCCAGGAAAACCTTCGCCAGTTGAAGCAGCGGATCAGCATTCGCACCCGGCTGGTGTCGTTCTCGTTGCAGCAGACCGCGGAGTATATCGCTCACCGTCTGGGCACCGTGGGCCGGGATTCCAACGAGCTATTCCCGCCGGAGACCGTGCCGCTGGTCTACCAGCTCAGCCGCGGGATTCCGCGATTGATCAACAGCATTTGCGACAACGCGCTGTTGCTGGCTTTCGCCGCGGAGGCGCAATGCGTGACCACCGCCATGTTGCGCGAAGTTTGCAACGATTTGGATTTGGAGGATCGCCCGATTCTTGCAGACCAGGCATCGGCGGCGCCATCCAGGCGAAGTCCGCCTCCCGATTCGCCGGCGGTTCCCGCTCCGGCCGGTGCGGGCGTTCCCGGTAACGGTTCCGGATCGCATGCGCCATCCAGCGCCGGCGCTTTCGATTCGCCGGCCGCTGCCGGGAAGGATTTGCCAGCGCCGGCAATCTCCGCCGAAGAGCACGAGATGGCGGCTGTTGCGGCGCACTCGCCGGCAACTTCGGATTCCTACTCGGAACGGAAGGGCACGATGAACTTACTGGCCAGGTGGGCCAGTCGCTTTCGGAATTCTTGATGGGAGATAGGGTTTTTTGGCATGAGTAAAATATTCGAAGCATTACAACGCGCGCAGCAACAATCCGGCTCCCCCGGCGACTCGAAAGGGCCCGCCCCGGAAGGCGCCGGGGAATCGGGAGGCGTACCTCGCCGCGATAGCGACGTCGCGGATTCCTCCGCTGTGGAGCAGCCTTCCGCTGTTGCGGTTGCGCCTCCGCCGCCCGATCAACCGCCGCTTTGGCAGGGCACGCCTGCTCTTCCGCCGTCTCCGCAGGGGATATTCTTCAGCGATCCCGTGGCTCCCACGGCTCCCGCCGATGACTTTCTGTTCGCGCCTTCCACCGGCCAACCGCCCCCATCCAGCGCCAGCGCCTTTGATTCGGCGCCGCCTCAGAGTTTCACGCCGCCGTTTCCCGGTGAAGCGCCTGCCTTTGGCGATGCGGCTCCTATGGATTCGCCGCGCTTGGCCGGATATGGTTCGCCGATTCCCGCCGCCAGCCTGCCTCTGCGCGCCGCCGACGCCGCCGCGCCCGCGGTTTGGGATGCGCCGTCCATTGTGCGCTTTGCTCCGCGCTCCAAGGTGGTGGTGGCGCAGAATCCCACCTCGTTGGCGGCCGAACAGTATCGTGTCTTGCGCACCAACATCATCAAACTGAGCCAGACGCAAGCGCTCAAAGTGATTCTCATTACCAGCCCCGGCCCCGGCGATGGCAAGACGCTCACCACCATGAATCTGGCGCTGAGTTTCTGCCAAAAGCCGGACACCCGCGTGCTCCTGATCGAGGCCGACTTGCGCAAGCCCTCGGTCGGCGCGCTGGTAGCCATGGATCCCGGCCCGGGATTGGCCGATTACCTGGCCGGCGAGGCCAGCCTGGAACATGTGGTGCGTCCCACCAGCATTCCCAACTTCCATTTGCTGGATAGCGGCAAGCACTCTTCCACGCCCGCCGATTTGCTGCATAGCCCGCGCCTCGCTAGCATGATGGAGGTTTTGCGCTCGCACTTTAATTGGATCGTCCTGGACGGTCCGCCAACCAACCCGGTCGCCGACTATGAATTGCTGACGCCGATTTGCGACGGCGTGATCCTGGTGGTGCGGCCGTTCTACACCCAGCGCGATTTGCTGCGGTTAACCACCGAGGCTCTGCGTGGACGCAAGGTCTTGGGTTGCGTGGTCAACGGCTCGAAGCATTTTGAGCGCTACGGCAGCGCCTACGGCTACGGCTACGGATACGGGCCGGGCAACTACGCCGAGCCCCTCCATGCCGCAGAAGAAGAAGATGCGCAAGAAGAAATCCAAGCTTTTCGGTGGATATACCAGCGGATACGGCGGCTCCTAAGAATAACGGCGAACGATCATGTACTTGAATCTCAAGGTTGCGATTTGGCAGACCGGTTTGCGGCAGAACCGTCTGGCGCAGACTCTGAATATGGACGAGGCTTTGCTGAGCCGGATCATCAACGGCTTTCGCGAACCCACCGCGGAACAGCGCGCCCGCATCGCTCACGTTCTCCAGAAGGACGAAAACTGGCTATTCGCCCGGGAGCAAGGCGCGCCGCAGGCCGAAGCCATCGCCGTCGTTGCCGCCGCTGACGGCGAGGGCAATCCGGAACCTAACCCTGCCTGACGCCCGGTGTCGCTTACCGGCCGCCGCTCCACGTTAGTTTTTTCCTTCATCATGTCTTGGAGAGAGATCACTCGCAACGCGCATCTCTGGCTGCCCGGCTACTGGGAATGGCGCAAGTCCCGGCCCGTGCAGCCGCCGGCGCGCTTATGGGTGGCGATCGCCGACCATTTCGACCCTACTGGAACGGCGCCGGCCCGGAGACCGCGCGAGCCGCGTGGCCGAGTGGCGCCGGCGCTGGCCGCCGATCGCCGCGCGCCACCGCGATTCCGCCGGCCGGCCGCCGCGCTACACGTTTTTCTATCCCCAAGAGCAATACTGCCCCGAAGCGCTTGATCCTCTCGCGGAGATGGCCGCCCAGGGAATCGCCGATGTGGAAGTGCACATCCATCACGACGGCGAGGGCCAGCGGGATTTTCTCGATCGGTATGGGCGCCTTCATCGAAGTGCTCTCCACGCGCCATGGTCTCCTGCATCGCGACCCGTTCGGCCGCCGGGTCTTCGGATTCATTCACGGCAACTGGGCCTTGGACAACTCCCATCCCGAGGGCCTCTATTGCGGCCTGAACAACGAGTTGATCCTGCTGCGCGATCTGGGCTGCTACGCCGATTTCACCATGCCTGCCGCGCCCGATCCCGCGCAGGCCGGCCTGATCAATACCATCTATTGGGCCACCGACGATCCCGCTCGTCCGCGCTCCTTTGAAACCGGCCGTCCGTTGCGGCGCGGGGAAAACATTCGCGGCGATCTGCTGATGGTTCCCGGACCACTGCATCTGAACTGGCGCGATCGTCCTTTCTGGAAGCCGCGCATCGAAACCGGGGAGCTGGCCGCCAACGATCGAGTGCGGCCGGAACGGTTCGCTCTGTGGCTGGAGGCCGCGCCGCGCATTGGCGGCGACGCTTTTCTGAAACTCTACAGCCATGGCGCGCCGGAAAAAAACGCGCAATGCCTGCTCGGCTCGGGAGACGATCGGGGCGATCTGGATAAACTTGGCGATTTAGATAAACTCTGCTATGGCATCATAGAGGCGTGTCAAAGGAGCGGGGTTGAATTGCATTTTGCGACGGCCTGGGAGTTATACCAGGCGATTGAAGCCGCTTGCCGGGCTTGAGGGCAGGGAAGCACTCTATGCCTAGCCTCTACAGCCGGACGCTCGAGCACGTCCTGCTGCCCGCCCACAACGCGGTGCGCGGCCGCGATTTTACGCGGCATCGCCGCTTTCTGGAGAAGAGCCAGTGGTGGTCCGCGGAAAAGCTGCGGGAGTTCCGTTGGAAACAGACCCAGGCGTTGCTGGAACATGCCTTCCGCACCGTTCCGTATTACCAGCGCAAGTACGCCGAGGCCGGTTTGCGTCTGGAAGACATTCGGACGCCGGAGGATTACACGCGTCTGCCGGTGCTACGCCGCGAGGAAGTCAACGCCCATCGCGAGGAACTGCGCTCCACCGCCTATCGCGGCCGCCTGATTTCCCACGCCACCGGCGGATCGTCCGGCGTGCCCACGCGCTTTTACATCACCATCGAGAGCTACGACTGGCGCACCGCCTGTACGGAGCGCGTCTATGCTTATACGGGCTGCCGCCTGGGAGAGCGCGCGTTATTTTTGTGGGGCGCGCCGGTGGGTAAGCTGCCGTCCTGGAAGGCGTGGAAGGTACAAGCGTTTGAAACGTTCCGGCGCCAATTGGTAATCAATACGTTTTCCCAGAGCGAAGAAAAATGGCGCGAGGTGCTGGCGCGAACGGTGCGCTATCAGCCGAAACTGGTGGTCGGTTATATTTCCAGCCTGGAAGGGTTTTCCCGCTTTCTGCTGGAGGGAAAACATGACCTGCCCGGAGTGCGCGCGGTAATCGCCGCCGCCGAGCCGCTGTTTCCGCCCACTCGCGCGCTCGTGGAACGCGCCTTCGGCGCGCCCCTGTTCAACACCTACGGGTCGCGCGAGTTCATGTCCATTGCCGGGGAATGCGAGAAGCACGCTGGTATGCACGTGAACTGCGAAAATATCTTTTTGGAGACCGCGCTGCCTCCCTCGTCGGGTCCCAGCGACGTTCTGGTTACCGATCTACACAACTACGGCATGCCGTTCTTGCGTTACGCCATCGGCGACGTCGCTATCCTGGACGATTCCCCGTGCGCTTGCGGCCGCGGGATGCCGCGGATCGGTTCGATTGAAGGGCGCGTGCTGGACGTGCTGCGATCCGCCGACGGTCGCGTGATCCCCGGCGAGTTGTTTCCGCACGTACTGAAGGAGATTCCTGAAATCCTGGAGTTCCGCGTCACCCAAACGGCACTCACGCGGCTGTTGCTGGAGGCGGTGCTGACCGGCGATCTCTCCCAAAAATCGAAAGGCATCCTCGATTCGGAGATTCTCAAGGCTTTTGGTCCCCGGACGGAACTCGAAATCCGCCGCGTGGACAGCATTCCGCGGCTGGCCTCCGGCAAACGCCGCGTGACGATTGGCTTAGGCGAGTAACGCATCTATTTGGAGTGCGGCAGCTTGCTGCCGCTTTGTGCTGCCGCAAGCTTGCTTGCGGCCGGCCGAAGCAAGCTTCGGCCGGGAAAAAGCGGAAGCAAGCTTCCGCACTCCAAAGAAACGTTTCCTATGGGAAAACCTCAACTCCGGATTGCGGTAGTCACGCCGGTCTATCCCAACAACGCCGAGCCCTATCGCGGCATTTTCAACTATCGCCGCGCACGCGCCCTGACGGCCTACGCCGAGGTGGAAGTGTTTTGCCCCATGTCCAGCTATCCGCGTTGGCTGCGTCCCAGGGTGCGCGCCTATCATGAGGTGGATCCGGCGTTCACCACGCCGGGAATGATCGCGCATTACATTTCCTATCCCGCGATACCCGGGATCACGCGGCCCATCAACGGCTGGAGTTGCGCGCGCCGCCTTCTGCCCGCGCTGCGCGCTTTCCGTCCCGACGTGGTGCTGGCCTACTGGATTTTTCCGGAGGGCCATGGCGCCGTGCTGGCCGGCAAGAAACTGGGCGTGCCGGTCGTGGTGCAAACGCTGGGATCGGATCTCCGCGTGATTCCCGATGCCATCTCCGCGCGGATGATCCGCGGCACGTTGCGCCGCGCGAACTATGTGCTGGCGGTCAGCGAAGATCTGCGCCAACTCGCCGTGCGCATGGGCGCGACGCCCGAGCGCACCCGCACCATCCACAACGGTTGCGACGCGTCCATGTTTCACCTGGCCGATCGCACAGCGGCCCGCGCCGGTTTGGGCGTGGCCGGCGATACCCAACTGATCTTGTTTGTCGGCCGCTTGGTGGAGGTAAAAGGTATCGGTGAATTACTGGAAGCGGCGCGGCGCCTGGCGTCCACGCATCCCAAGTTGCGAGTGGTGTGTATCGGTGAAGGCGTTTTGGAAAAAGAGTTGCGCGCGAAAATCCCCGATCCCGCCCTGGTGGAGTTTGTGGGACGCAAGGAGCCGGTGGAAGTAGCGCGCTGGATGACGGCGTGCGACGTGCTGTGTCTGCCCAGTTATTCGGAAGGTTGTCCCAACGTCTTGCTGGAGGCGCTATTTTGCGGCCGGCCGGTGGTGGCGTCGAACGTGGGCGGAATTCCAGAGCTGGTTGATTCCGGATGCGCCATTTTGGTTCCTCCACGCGATTCCGTGAAGCTTGCGGACGCGCTTGGCGAGGCGCTAACGCGCACCTGGGATGCAACGGCCATCGCGGCGCACTACGGAAGAAGTTGGGACGATGTAGGTCGCGAAACGTTCGAAGCGTGTGAAGCCACGCTGCAAACATGAGAGCGCCCAAGCACAAAGGACACTAAGAAGAACGCGCCGCGCACGCCGCCAACGGAATCGCTCCTCACGGCTGGTATGTCGCCGGGGTGGTGTGGCAGTTTGAGTATTGCGTGGCTCTGCCGCTCTTTCGTGTGGAAGGCTTTGTCTTTCTCTGGGGTTTCTAGATTCGGCCCGCGAAGCGGGCGCGAGAGTGTGGCCCAGGGTGCAGCGTTTTTTGCTGAACCCTGGGAACACTGTGAGGGGAAAAAGGAGCCCGCGGAGCGGGCGAAAGGCTGTCTCGCGGTTGCCAACGCCTCTGCCGCCCGCTTCGCGGGCTCTGTTTTCTCGCGGTGTACCCAGGGTTCCGCAAAAAACGCTGCACCCTGGGCCACACTCTCGCGCCCGCTCCGCGGGCTGACAAGGCACAGCCCTGTCGGGGAAAGACGGAGAGTTTTCCGGAAAGGCCTAGCCTGTCCAGCACGAAGGGCGGCAGAGCCGCGCGTCCGCTGTTAGGAAACTCAAACTGAGACGCTACCGTCGCCGGGTACGCTACCCGGCTGTGGCATACTAGGCCCATGCGGGGAAAACCACTTTGCCTGTTTCTGCTGCTGGCGAGTACAATTGCGTTTTCGGCGCGGCCGACCCATTCCCGGACACACCAGGCGGTGCCGTCCATGGGTCCGCGCGTGATGAGACTCAACCTGGCGGCGCTCGATGCGCACGGCATCGCGGTGAGCGATCTGAAGGGGGAAGAGTTGCAGATCAGCGATGCGGGTAAACCGCAGCAGATCGTCTACTTTCGCCGCGACGACAATGTACGGAACCCCGGCGCTAAGCAGGCACGCCGTGACACCGGGAATGACACGGGCGAACCGAATCCCCGCGCCATCCTGGTTCTGTTCGATCTGTTGAATGAGAACTTCTCCCACCGCGGCTATGGAGCGAGCGAACTCGTCCACGCCGTCCAGAAACTGGAGACGACCGACTACCTCTACCTCTATTTGCTGGCCAAAGATGGCAGCATATTCCCAGTGCGCCCGGTCCCTCATGCGGGCGAGTTGCTGCATCCCGCGGGTTCCTGGGCCGGCCAGCTTCATGAGGTCCTGGATAACGCCTTGCGTGCTGTCACGCAGATGAAAACCGTTGACATGAAACTGACTCTGGATTACATCCCGGCCACCTACCAGGCTTTGGGAGCAATGGCCCGGCAAATGATGTTGTTTCCAGGGCGCAAGAGCCTCGTTTGGATCACCCAGGGTCTGCCGCTCTACTTCCGCGACGACACCGATCAGATTATCGAATTCACGCCGCAATTGCGCTCCCTGAGCGCGATGCTGGACCGCCACAACGTTGCCGTAATCCCCGTGGTGCTGAACATTCAAAGCGGGACCACCACGCTGACCGAACAGGACATGCTGCAGACGATGGCGGATCTCACCGGAGGGCCGCCGAACCTTTATTCCGACATACCGGGCGCCTTGGATCAGGCTCTACAAACCACACGGGCCAGCTATCGGATTGTCTACAATCCTGCCGCCAAGAATTGGGATGGCAAGTTTCACAAGATCAAGGCGACTTGCACACGCGCGGGAGTGCGTCTGCAAACCCAACAGGGCTACTTGGCCGATCCATCGCAACTGATGCCGGCGCCCGAGCAGCAAGGGTTGATCGAAGAGGCTATGGCCAGTCCGTTTGACATTCGCGAAATCGGAATGCACAGCTCCATCGGGCAGAGCGGACCCGTCAAGGACCACCTGCAAATCCGCGTGAACCTGTCCGACGTGCTGCTGCTGCGGTCCGGCGAGAAATACCAGGGAGAACTGGCGGTCCGGGTGATCCGCTTCTATGCCGGGAACCGGACAACCGTTTCGTCGAATTCCATCAACCTCGATCTGACCGGGCAGGAACGGGACACCCTGATGACCGATGGCCTTCTGTTCAACGACAAGGATCCCGTCAGTTCCGATCTTGAGAAGGTACGCATCGTAGTGTTCGACAGCGGCTCAGGCTCCATCGGTGCGTTGAACGTCATGCTCCCATAGCTGCGGCCGAAACGAACCGCCTGGCCAGGGCCGCGCGCAAAGGGTAGCGGGATAAGACGAACCACAAAGGCACAAAGGACACAAAGAAGAACGCCGCCTTTCTTTGTGTCCTTTGTGTCTTTGTGGTTTTACAACTCGCCAGTGAACCCACTCTGGCGGAGACCGAGAGCTTCTGTTAGGATGAGGCATCGCCCTCCGTTTTGCGGAGGGGCAAAGGGGGTTTCATAATGCGAATCTCTTCAGGAAGTCACCGTGTGACGCCAATGCTGGTGGTCTTGGCGGCAGCGGCCGCGATATGGGCCGCCCCCTCGGGGATCGGCCGCACCACGAAAGTCATCCGCAGTGCCGACCTGTTGCGGGGAACAGCCACGACAAGGCTAAAGGAAAACGACGCGGTGAATGAGAATGATCGCATTCGCACGCAATCGTCGGGACGGGTGCGCGTGGTGCTGAACGACGACTCCATTCTCAACGTTGGACCAAGCAGCTTGCTTACGGTGCGCGCCACAACGGCGGCCTCGCGCTCCGGCTCGTTGGAGCTGGCCTACGGACGCGTGCGCGCCGTCGTGGTGCACTCCACGTCCCCGGCCTTTCAAGTTCGCACCGCAACCGCAGTCTGCGGAGTGCTCGGCACCACCCTCTTCGTGGACTCCAGCCGCGACCTGACGCGCATTGCCAACCTTAGCGACGACGCCTCTTCCAGGGTGCGTGTTGTCTCGACCAACCCGCAAGTAACCGGCGAAGTAATTCTGCTTCCTGGCCAAGGCACCAGCGTTCCCGTTTCCCGCGCGCCTCAGCCGCCGCGCCGGTGGTCGCCGGAGGAAGTGCGCGCCGCGAACGCGGATACCGAAATTCCTTAGCGAACCCAGTCGCAACGGCCCTAGAATTGAGGCCATGTGGAAAAACATGGGTGTTTGCACTCTGCTGTTACTGGGATTCGTGTCTGCGCAAAGTCAGGATCCCGAAGTGGCCGCGCTCCGTAAGCAAGTCGATGAGCAAGCCAAGGCCATCGCGGAATTGCGTTCCGCGCTCGCTGAATTGAAGGTTGCGCGAGTTCTCGCGCCCGCCTTCGTTACACCGGCTTCGCCGCCGGTCATTCCTCCCGCACCTGCCGCGGAGCCTCCGGCCCCGGCGAGCGAGAGCGCCGAACTGGATCGCGGCGTTGCGCCCACCGTGCGAGCCACGCCGGCCGCGCCCTTCAATCCCTGGCCGATCAACACGACATCGGAAGGCTCGCCGCTGGCGGTGCGCATCGGCTCGGGCGTCACCATTAATCCTTACGCCATGATCAAGCTTTCGGCGATCCACGACAGCAACAACTCCAGCGGCGACGACTTTCCGTTCCTGGCGCGCGTGGTGGCCACCGGCCCCGAAACCGCCAATACCACCGGTACGGCTACTACGCCCGCCGACTTCCGCTTCAAGGCGCGCAGCACGCGTTTCGGCGTGGATTTCTCGGCGCCCGATCCCAACGGCATCTTCAGCATCTTCGGCAAAGTGGAATTCGATTTCGAGGGCAGCTTCCCAATCTCCACGAACCGCACGATTGGCGCGTTGCGCTCCTCCGAAGCTTCGCTACGCGAGGCTTGGGTCCAGCTCAACAGCAACAATCACCCGTTCTTCATTCGTCTGGGACAGGCGGCCACGCTATTCGGCTCCACGACGCAGCCGACGGGTGTCGAGACCACGTTCTTTTACGGCTTTCAGGGCAACATTCAGGAGCGCGCCCCAGGCGCGGTGCTCGGAGGACGCTTCGATCTCGGCGGAGCATGGGACTCGCGCATCCTTCTGGACGGCGGACTGTTTCTGGCATCGGGCGGAGAGGCCGTCAACGGTTTGGGATCGGCTTATGCCGGCAACAATCCCGCGCCGGGGCAGGGCACGCTCGGTTTCGGCCAGCGCGAGGGACCCAACAGCGATCGGCCCAGTTCGCAGAGTCGCTTGATGTACGAGTTCGAGCCCTTTAAGGGCCGCCGTCTGGCGGCGTCGTGGATCGGCGGCAGCGTGGAGTACGCCGAGCGAACCCGCTACTTCCAGCCGCCCTTCCAGACCGGCGGACTGACCTTCGGCACCACCTCTCCCACCAAGGGCTATACCGGAGAAATGGGTTTGGTCACGCCGGTGGTGACTCTGCTGGCGAAGTATTACCGCGGCGACGATTTGCGTTTCTACTTCGGCGGCCTGGCCCAGGACATTTATTTCGACGGCTCGTCGCCGCTCAGCACCACCGGGACGATTCCGGTGCAGCGGCCGGTACGCGCGCAAGGCGGATTCGCGCAGTTGCAGTTTCCCATCTCCGCCTGGTTTCAGCCCGTGAACCCGCGCTTGCAGGGATTCTCCCTGAACCTGATGACCGGATACGACAGCGCTTTTTCCCGGGACGCCATCCGCGCCCAGGGCCGCAAGGCCCAGGAAGCGCTGACCGGCAGCTTGGTGTATCAGTACAACCGTTTTTGGCAGTTGGCCCTGGAAGGAAATTACGCTCAACTCATTTACCTGACCCAACAGGGAGGTCCCGGACTCCGTGGCCGGGTCGGCAGGGATCTGCGGTTTGAGTTCGCGAACATCTTCACGTTTTAGAGAGAGTGAGCCCCATGAGTCGCGAGAGTTAGGGAGCGCCGGAACCGCCACCGGGAAGGCGTACACATAGGCGTTAAGATAAGCCAGGGCGCGGCCGCTTTTTCATCCCGGAGAAGCGGTGAATGAATGTCCATTGAGTAACCGCGGACGGAACGCGGAATATTTCGTCTGGGTATTTTGATCCCGGAGAAGCTGTGAATGAATGTCCATTGAGTAACCACGGACGGAACTCGGAATATTTCGTCTGGGTATTTGATCCCGGAGGGATCGCCGCATGTAGCCGGTGGTTGAGCGTTTGTTGCGAAACCACCGGTAGAGTTGAGCAAGTATCCGTACCCCGGAGGGGTACCAGCGCCAGCGCCCCGTGGAACCCCGCTGTTGATGGCTTGACCAGACGCTGGAACCCCTGGCCTACGAGACTTCTACGCGAGGACGCGCTAGTCCCCGCAGCAATTTCGACTTTCTGTCCTCCGGTGGGAATTAGCGATGTGGGTCCCTGCTGCCCAAACAGAGATTGCCAGGAAGGTTAGTTAGGCTTTCTTCTCTCCTCTGGCTAACAGCATGAACTCCCTGGCCCGAGCCAAACCAACTCCTTGAGTGCCGTCAACGCATCGCGGGACAAAGACTTGAAGGAACGCCGGATCACTTCCAAGACTTCGATCAATCGATTGGACAATTCCTTCTTTGCGGGCCCTCATGTGGAGAACACGGTCACCCTCCATCGGCATGCTTCCGTCTGCATATGGCATAGCGGCTCCTTCACCGATTCTAGCCCAGATTCCCCGCCAGATTGTTGTAGGGTGTGGTGATCGGGTGTGCGACATGGTTGTGAAGCTCAGGCCCGGCGAGCCTCCCAGTAATCGTCGAATCGGTTGCTGCGCATGTGACAGCGAAGGGCAAGAATGGCGTTGGCGCCTCGCACAGTCCAGAAGGTGCCGGAGGGCTTCAGCCGAGCGCCGATCATTTTACAGCCGGCCTCGATCACGCCGGAGCCAATGAACAATCCTTGGCGGCGGAATTCTGGGTAACGCATCCGTTCCGCGTTGCATTCGAAATAGTCGGCTTCGGTGTTCAGTTGATCGAGGTGAGGAAACTCGGTGGTCAGAGTCCGCAGGGTTGCGACGATTTTGGCGACGCGGCCATTCTCCAAGCGATTCTTCTGCACCATGG
>CAVVEL010000016.1:0-140038 GCA_963747095.1 Terriglobia bacterium | reverse complement strand
GACGCCCGGCGAACCAAGCACGCGTGAGGCCACAAACTTCTTCACTCCGGCAAGATTCTTCCGGGCCATCGGAATGTGTTCGTCGCGATAGCGGCGTTCAAATGTCTCCACATCGGTGGGTGGTGGATAGAGCACCATCAGTTTGGGCATTGCTATTCTCCTTACGAAATGACGCCTTTACGCACTGCGTACAACACCAATTCCGGGGCGCTGTGCAGGTTCAGCTTTTGCATGATCTTGCTGCGATGCGTTTCCACCGTCGAAAGACTCAGGTTCAGCAGCGAGGCCACTTCCTTGTTGGACTTTCCCTCGGCCAGCAACTGTAACACCTCGCGCTCCCGCGGGGTAAGCAATTCGTAACTATCTTGCCCACCGCGCTCTTGAATCTGGCGGACATAATCGTCGGCCAGCAAGCGGCTCATCGCCGGGCTGAAAAATCCCTTGCCCTGGCTCACCGCGCGGATGGCCGCGATTAAATCGGCGTCGGCGGAATCTTTCAGCAGGTAAGCGCGCGCGCCGGCCTTGAGCGCTTGCAGCAAGTAGCTTTCGTCGGTGTGCATGCTCAGAATCACAATCGCCGTGGATGGCAGCTTGGCGGTGATTTGCCGCGCCGCCTCGATACCGTTCAGGCGCGGCATGCCCAAATCCAGAACCACCACATCGGGATGTTCCGCTTCGGCCATCTCGATCGCCTGGCGGCCGTCGGCGGCCTCGCCGATCACCTGGAATTCCGGATGGCGTTCCAGGAGCAGGCGCAGGCCCTGGCGCAACACGGTGTGATCGTCGGCAAGCAGAATGCGGAGAGGCTTCACCTTCTTATTTTACCTCTGCGCCATGTAGCGCAGGACCTCCGGCCTGTTTTTTTTACGTCAAGAAAAGGAACAGGCCGGAGGCCTGCGCTACCGTTCCCATCGCTCGTCATGTGGGAACGGGCAGCTTGATCGCGAGCAGCGTCCCTTTGCCTTGGGCGGAGTCAATCTGCATGCTTCCCCCGATGCGCGCCACGCGCTCCTGAATTCCCAGCAAGCCCAGGCCGCGATCATGGCTCAGGTCGAATCCTTGGCCATCGTCCTGGATGGCCAGGCGCAAACCGTCCGGGTCTTGTCTCAGGGTGACGCGGCAGACGCCGGCGTGGGCGTGGCGCGAGCAGTTGTGCAAGGCTTCCTGCACCACGCGGAACACGCAGGTCTTGTGTTCGTCGGGCAAATCGGTGAATTCGGAGTCCGCGGCCACGTCCACGCGCAGGCCGGTGCGCCGCGTCACTTCGCGGGCTTGCCAGCGCAGCGCCGGCAGCAGGCCGATGTCGTCCAGCATGGACGGCCGCAGCAGCAACGCCATGTTGCGCACCACGGCCACGGTGCTTTCGGCTAGTTTCTTCACGGAGTCCAGGCGCGGCCGCATATCCGCGGGGAGGGAGTTGGCCAGACCTCCGATTTCCAGCAGCACGGCCGACAGCGACTGGCCCACTTCGTCGTGCAATTCGCGGGAGATGGAACGGCGCTCTTCCTCCTGCGCTTCCAGCAAACGCGCGGAAAGCTCCTTCAACTCGCCGCGGGCCTGTTCGATTTCCCGGTAACGGGCGCGGGCCTCGCGTTCCAGGCGCAGCGTATTGGCGATGCTGATGGCGGCCAGCAGTCCGCCCAGCGCCAGCGAGATCGCCAGGGTGAGGATCAGCCGCGAGCGGAAGTCCGCGAACATTTCGGCGATCCGCTGATTCCCCGCATGGAGCTGCGCTTCGTTGAAAGCGGCCAGCTCGTCGGCCAGGCGCAGCATGTCGGTGCGCCGCGGAAACACTTCGTCGTTCAGAAAACTGTAGCCGCCATTGCGGCGTTGCTCGGGCGTCCATAGCAGAACCGGGGCCAGTCTGTCCCAGAATCCCGCCAGCTCCGCCGCCAGCTTTCCGGACGGTGCGGCTTCCCCGGGACGCAGTTGGAGAGCGTAGCCGGCCAGTTCCCCGGTTATGCTTTGCCGGAGAGACGCCAGGGCGGCGCGGTGCGCGTCCGCGCTACGCGAGTCGGGATCGAGCAGATAGTCGCGCACGGCGGTGCCGGCCAAGTAGAGCGACGAGCGGATTTCGTTGAGGGAACGATTGCGGGAAAGAAACTCACGGCGGTTCGAGTTGTTGGTGGCCTCGATCCGCCGCAAGACCAGCAGGGCGTCCACACTGGACAATACAATCAGCGCCAGCAAGCCGCCGAATCCAACCAACAAGATCAGCAGGGCGCCGCCCTTGAGCGCAAGGGCGGGCGATCCCGCGGAACGCCCCGGCAAGACATCCGGCATCACGGCGTCTAACTCTTCAGCCCGTCGAGCACGCCGCGCATGTACGCAAACGACTCGCGCATGCCGTCCAGCGGATCTTCCGCGTGGATCTCGTACTCCAGATCCACCGAGCCTTTGTAATCCTGTTTAATCAGTTGCGCGAAGATCGCCCGGAACGGCAGGATCCCGCGGCCGCATTCCACCTGGCTGTCCCTGTTCCTCGAATTGGCCAGATCCTTCACGTGCATGTTCAGCAGCCGAGGGCCGGCGTCGGCGATGGCTTGCGGAATGTCCACGCCGGTGCGCTCGGTGTGGCCGATGTCGATGCACATCCCCACGCGCGGATCCATGTTCTTGATGGCCTTCAGAACGTCGTAGGGCGATTGGAAATTCTTTTCCTCCGGGCCATGATTGTGGATGGCCACGGGGATGTTGAACTCCTTCACCAGAGCCTCCACCTTAGGCAAAGTCTCCGGCGTGGGAATGCACACGATCACCGGGAAGCCGCAAGTTTTGGCGTATTCAAACGCCGGACGAAGCTGCTCCTCTTTCTGCATGCTGACGTTGCCGCCGGCCACGACTTTGAACCCGGCATCGCTGAAAGCCTTCACTCCGCTCTGCAACTGCCGCGGAGTATCGGTCATTGGCAAGTGAAAATCCTTCACGTTGACGTTGAGCACGCCCATCGGCTGAAGTTCCTTGAGCATGGCGATGGCCTTGTGACGATAGAAGTCGCGCAAGGAGTAGGTGGCCACACCCAGGCTCAGCGCGGTGTTGTGCGAAGCGGCGGTTTGCGTCATGTTGGGCGTTTGGGCCTCGCCGATCAGGCTGATGACCGAGGCGCCCGCGGCGCTCGCCAGAAAGCTACGACGATCCATAAGAACTACCTCCTGTTTGTAAGATAGCGTTCAAGTAAGACCACAGTAACACATTTTGCTGCGCAAACCGCGTCATCGAGTATCCAGCGGTGGAGCGGACCGCCGGGTCTTCCGTACTAAAGACCCATTGCCTTTCGGGCCTCCCGAGCGCAACGGAGGCGTATAAGTTTGCGTCGAAAGGTGTGGTAGCGTAATTCGAGGAGGAGATTATGCGAAGCACTCGCCGCCCCAAGAAGTTTCGATTCACTCTGTTGTGTCCCATCCTGCTGCTGGCTTTTGTTCTGCCGGTTGGTCTGGCAGCTCAGGGACCGCCCCCCATGTTGCCGCCCCCGGAATTGGACCGCCTGGTGTCGGGAGTGGCTTTGTATCCCGATCCGCTGCTGGCCCAGGTTTTGGCCGCCGCCACGTATGCCGATCAGATTCCCGACGCTGCGCGTTATGCGGATCAGCATCACTACTTGGCGGGCGATCAACTGGCCGGCGCCATCCGCGAGGACAATCTGCCGTGGGATCCCTCCGTGCAGGCCCTGTTGCCTTTTCCGTCCGTGCTGGATCGCATGGCCTCGGACATGACCTGGACCGATCATCTCGGCAACGCCTTCCTGGCGCAACCCAACGACGTAATGGACGCCGTACAGCGGATGCGCCATCACGCCTATGAGTACGGCTATCTGCGCAGTGGTCCCCAGGTGATTGTGCGGCCTGGACCGTACATCGAGATTGCGCCGGTGAATCCGGGATTCATCGTGGTTCCTTACTGGGATCCGCGGTTGTCTTCGTGGCGCCGCGGCGCGGATGGGCGATTTCGACCGGTATTAGCTGGGGCTACGGAGTGAACATCGGCCTGGCGTTCCGTCCCTGGGGATGGGGCGGCATTCGCTTCGGCTGGGCTAACCACGCGGTGTTCTACAACAATGTGCTGTGGGGCCGCCGGTGGGACAATCGGGTGGGGTACGTGCATCCTGGATATCGCGCCTTTGCCCGGCCTGCACCGGGCGGAGTGGCCCACTTCGAAGAGCGTCATGAGTTACACGACCGCTCCGAGCGGGAGCGCTCCGCGGGTCGCTACGGCCACGCCCGGGTAGAAGAACACGAGCACGGCGGGGACGGGCACGAACATCACTAGGTCTTGGTGAGCGACCGAGAAACAGCAACCGCCGATGAACGCCGATAGGCCGCAATCCTATCGGCGTTCATCGGCGTTTATCGGCGGTTGCTTTTTCAGTTTCCCTTCAACATTCTTAACAGCCTTCCCTCCATTCCGTAGCGAGTCTCGACTCCGGGAATCGGGTATGATGCTTAGTTCATGCCTCTCCTGCTTCTGCCCCTGCTGTTACTTTTCGCGGCCAGCGGTTGCGCCGCCCTGATCTACGAGATCGTTTGGTTCAAGCTGCTGCAGTTGGTGATCGGATCCACCGGCATTTCCATCGGTGTATTGCTGGCCGCCTACATGGGCGGATTGTTTGCCGGCAGCCTGTTTTATCCGCGCTTCGTGGACGTCAAGAAACATCCCTTGCGCGTGTACGCGGCCATCGAAGCCGGAATCGGCGTGTTGGGCGTGGCCGTGATCCTCGGGCTGCCCGTTCTGGACCGCTGGTATAGCGCGCATGCCGCCGCGGGATTCGCGGGCTTGCTGGAACGCTCGCTGCTGGCCGCGGTTTGCCTGCTGCCGCCGACTATGTTGATGGGTGCGTCGCTGCCGGCCATCTCGCGCTGCTTCAAATCAGACGAACTGGAGTCGAAGCAAGAAGGCCTCGCCGGCATCGGATTTCTTTACGGCGCCAACACTGCCGGCGCGTTTGTCGGCTGTGTGCTCGCGGGATTCTACCTGCTGCGCTTGTTCGACATGCCCTCGGCCGCGTTGGTCGCAGCAGGATTTAACTTCGCGGCGGCGGCCGGCAGTTTCTTGCTGGCCAAGCGCACCCCCTATACGCCGATGGCCGGGAAGCCGGTGAAAGATCCGGCTACCGAAACTACCCAGGACGTAATTGCAGCCGTCCCCGGCTCGCCATCCTCCGTGTATGTGGCGATCGCGCTTTCCGGCGCCGCCGCGCTGGGTGCGGAAGTGGTTTGGACGCGCCTGCTCGGCTTGATGATCGGCGCCACGGTGTACACATTTTCTATCATTCTCGCGGGATTCCTGGTGGGCATCGGCGTGGGCAGCGCCGCCGCTTCCTGGGCGGTGCGTCAAGGGTGGAACGCGCGGCGACTCCTGGCCCTTTCCCAGTTCGCGTTGATCTTCGCCATCGGTTGGACGGTGGTCGCCATGGCCGACGTACTTCCGTACTTGCCGATCAACAACAACCAGGACCTGTGGAAGGGTTTTGGAATCGATGTGCTGCGGATTTTTCTCAGCGTCATCCCGGCGGCCTTGCTGTGGGGCGCCAGTTTCCCACTGGCGCTGGCAGCCGCCGCCCGGCCCGGTGAAGATACCGGCAAACTCTCCAGCAAGATTTACGCCGCCAACACCTTCGGCGCCATTGTTGGCGCGATCGGCTTCAGCTTGTTCCTGATTCCCGCAGTGGGCACGCATCGCTGCGAACACACCTTGATCGTGCTGGCCGCCGCCGCGGCCATCTGCGCGCTGCCGGGCGGCGAACGCTTGAAGTGGGGCATCGCCACGGTGGCGGCGGCTGGGTTAGCGGTTGCAGTGCTTCCAGAGGTGCCCTGGCAGGTGTTCGCCTACGGCCGCGAAACCACCATCGCCGTGAAAGACGGCCGCCTGCTCTACAACGGCGAGGGGCGCGATGCTTCCATCGCGGTCAGTGAAACGTCGGACGGCGTGCGTTTCTACCACATCAGCGGCAAGACCGAGGCCTCCACCGAACCGTACGACATGCGCGTGGAGCGCATGCTCGGCCACTTGCCGGCGCTGCTGGTTCCGGTGCCGCGCACGGTGCTGCTGGTGGGCTGCGGCGCGGGCATCACCGCCGGGACCTTCGTGGTCCAGCCGGAGACCGAGAAGATCCACATTTGCGAGATCGAGCGCCTGGTGCCGCAGGCCAACTCCATCTATTTCGCGCGCGAGAACCACGGCGTGGTGAAAGACCCGCGCACTGAAATTACTTACGACGATGCGCGTCATTTCATCCAGACCACCAACGATAAGTTCGACATCATTACTTCCGATCCCATTGCGCCGTGGGTGCGGGGATCGGCGACTCTATCCACCAAAGAATACTTCGAAACCTGCAAGCGCCATTTGAATCCCGGTGGGGTGATGGCCCACTGGCTGCCGTTTTACGAGACCGATCCGGAGTCGGTGAAGAGCGGAGTGGCTACGTTCTTCGAGGTTTTCCCCAATGCCACGATCTGGGCCAACGACATCGACGGCGAAGGTTACGACTCGCTGATGATCGGCGTAAACGGCGATCCCACGATTGACGTGGACGCGATGCAGAAGCGCCTGGAGCGTCCCGACTACGCCGGCGTGAGGCAATCGCTCTACGAAATCGGATTCAACTCCGCCGCGGAGTTGTTGGCGACTTACGCGGGCAGCGATCACGATGTCAAAGGCTGGGTTGGCAACGCCCCGATCAACCTGGATCGCAATATGCGTTTAGAATTTCTGGCCGGAGCGGCTTTGCGTCATCACATGGCCCCGGCGATTCTCGATCAGATCACGGAGTATCGCCAGTTTCCGCGGTGGTTGTTTACCGGCTCGCCGCAACATTTGGAAATGATCCGCGCGCTGTTGCATGGGCGGAAATAGAATAGCCACAGAGGCACAGAGAACACAGAGACCGGAAACACAGAGAACGCCAGCCTAAGAGCGGTCTTTCGTTCTCTGTGTTTCCGGTCTCTGTGCTCTCTGTGCCTCTGTGGCCAATCCTATGCCATTCACACTCAATCGCCGAAGGTTCTTGGCCATGCTGGCCGGCGCGTCGCTGCCCGCGCCATACGGCGCGACGCCTTCGCCGCGCCAACTTCGCTGGCATAAACTAGAGACCACCGCGTTTCTCCATTTCACCGTCAACACCTTTACCGACAAGGAATGGGGTTACGGCGACGAAGATCCCAACCTCTTCAATCCCACAAAGTTCGACGCCAGCGCCATCGTCGCGGTCTTAGCCGACGCCGGAATGCGCGGCGTCATCCTGACCTGCAAGCATCACGACGGCTTTTGCCTGTGGCCCACGGCCACCACCGAACATTGCGTTCGCGCGAGCGCGTGGAGATCGGGCCGTGGCGATGTGGTGCGCGAAATCGCCGAGGCCGCGCGCCGGCGCGGGCTGCGATTTGGCGTGTACCTTTCCCCGTGGGATCGCAACAATGCCGCGTATGGGCGTCCCGAATATGTCGCGACCTATCGCCAGCAACTTACGGAACTGCTGACCAACTACGGGCCGATCTTCGAGGTCTGGCACGACGGCGCCAACGGCGGCGACGGCTTTTATGGAGGTGCGCGGGAAAAGCGCACCATCGATCGAAACACTTACTACAATTGGCCGGGCACTTGGGCGTTGGTGCGGAAGCTTCAACCGGAGGCCGTGATCTTCAGCGATATCGGCCCGGATGTGCGCTGGGTGGGCAATGAGCGCGGCATTGCCGGCGATCCGTGCTGGGCAACCTATGATCCTGTGGGACACGACGGCGGCGTGGCTGGCGTCGGCAACGTGCGGGAACGCGACTCGCCAACCGGCACGCGCCACGGATCGCGCTGGTTGCCCGCGGAATGCGATGTGTCCATTCGTCCCGGATGGTTCTGGCATGAACGCGAGAACGATCAGGTGAAAACGCCACGGCAACTGATTGATCTTTACTACCAATCCGTTGGCCGCGGGGCGAATCTGCTGCTGAATGTGCCGCCGAATCGCGACGGGTTGCTCTCGCCGGAGGATGTTGCGTCGCTGAAGGCGTTCGGCGATTACCGGCGCGCTACGTTCTCGCGGAATCTGGCGGCGGGCGCGAGGGTCAAAGGGTCGGGCGCGGAATTCACGTACGATCTTGGCCGCGAAATGGCGTTCAACATCATTCGGATTCGCGAGAACATCCGCCTGGGACAACGTGTTGACGCGTTCGCGGTAGATGCTTGGGTCAACGGCCGATGGGAATCGCTGGCTAAAGGCACCAGCATTGGCCCGCGCCGCTTGATCCGCCTGGATCGCCACGTGACGGCCCGGCGCGTGCGGTTGCGAATCACGGAAGCATCGGCCAGCCCCGTGATTGCGGAATTTGCGTTGTTTGCCGAGCCGTTGTCAGAACCGTCCGCGGTAGCGGATGGGCCCTCGCTGTGAAGCAAGGACCCAGCCGCTACCGCGGACGGTTCTGACAAAACTACCACGCAGTCACCACAAAATAAGGTTGCTGCATGAGACTCGCGCCCAAGCCGGGATAGAGCCACACGTCCGGCCCCTCTTGGAATTCGAAATAATACTGTATCGGATAAGCCGTGTTCGTGTAGTCGCCGGGAACCAACGCGTGATAAGCGCCGGCGCGGTGTTCCATTTCCAGATGCAGGAAGCGCTCCGCTTGATTCACGTGGCGATAGTACAACCTTGCCGGCGCTGGCGGCACTCCCGCTACCGCGATCTCGATTGCCAGCGGAGATTTCCGCGTGAAGTTTGAGGGAGGCGTGTGGCGGCACTCCCGCGACCTGCGCTGGGGTTTCGCCAGCGCTCGCTTGATGTATTCCGCGGCGTCCGTCGTCCGCGCGGCTGCGGCGGACTTCTTCATTTCCATGGCTTGGAGATCTTCGTCAATTCCCGCCAGGCGATCCGCCCAATTCCCTCGCAACCAGGTCTGCTCGCCGGCGGTAATATCGCTGGCGTAGACTCCTTTAGCGTCTTGGGCCAGCCTGGCCCAAAATGTTCTGGCGTCCCGGTACTGGTCGGCAGCCATCTCCAGTGCGGCGCGGTCCAAGGTGCGTTCGTAAATCGCGTACAACACGCCGGCGCGCAGCTTGTGGGCGAAGAACTGTCCGAGGCCCGCTTGAATCCTGACGTCAACCGTAAGACGGCGGAACTCGATGCTGCTTTTGCTCGACCGTTCGGCCTTTGCCAGCCGGACCAGCGCCGAAGCCGCGTAATCCTCCAGCCATTGCGCCACTTCCAGCGGCGAATACTTGCCGCTGGGCGTTTTGGCCAGCAAGTCGCCGGCAAAACCGTTGACCGTGGAGAATAGCTGCGGATCGAAAGGGCTGGTGTTGCCGAAAACTTTGGGCGAGGGCGTGTCGCTATACTGGTTTTTTCCTGGATTCACGATCGGCTGGTTCGTATACATCTCCGGCCAGTAGTTGTTGTTGGCGGCCGACGGCCCATGCGCCGTGGTCAGCGTTGGCAAGATGCGCGTAGCGCTGGCTAGCGCCGCTTCTACGTCCGGAGCGGCGGCTGCAAATTGCTTTTTCAGCAGCCGGCGCGCGTCGCCCGCGGCCGATTCCGGGTTGTACATGGCGCGGCCCCAGGCGCGATAGGTATACAGATACTTTTGCCAATCCCACCGCGGCTCGAGCGATGCGTCGGCGTAACCGCAGCGGTTTCCGCGGCCGGAGCCTCTCCTTCCCTTGAAGGAAAGCGGCTCCATCAGGTCCACGCCGCGCGATCCGCAGAATTGGAAGGCGCGCGAATAGGCCGCGGCGCTTTCGGGATCGCCCCACAACATCAGCCGCCTGCTGCCGGACCAGATGCGATGAATCACGGTGTAACGCCGGTCGCTGCGCAGCAGATCGGCGTAGCCGTAGCGCGTGAAGCTGCGCGATCCCGTGCTGAGCGCCATCAGACCCTTGGCTTCGCCCTTGGGGATTTCCAGTTCGCGAATGTCGGCCTGGTGATACGGCAAACCCATGTGCTCGGCCCAGAACTTCGGTGAGACCGTAACCGGCATTCCCGTGCCCAGCGCGGTCTCCAGCATCTTCTCGTCGAGGCCCTTGGAATGCAGATCGATCCCCACGGTTCGGCCGCAGTTGACAATACCGTCGAAGACTGTTTTCCAAAATGGATAATTCCCTTCCGCAACGCCGCTCTCGCCATGGATACGGAAGGTCACGCCGGTAATCGCCGGACAGGCGCGCAGCAGCATCGCCAGGGCATCGCGGCAGTAGGCGGCGTGATTGTCCGCGGTGAGCCCGGCGATAGTGTAATTGGCATTCGGGCTGTTGGCCCATTGATAGCCGTGCGTCCATAAACCTAGCTGAAACTCCAGATTGTACGCGGCGGCCTGCGCGGTGATGTATTTCAGCATTTCCAGATTGTGGTCGCGCTCGGCATCGGGCAGATTCACGGCGCGCACGTTGTATCCGGGAGTAGAAACAAGAAAGGGATACGCGAAAACGAAGTAGCAGTCGGTGACTTCCCGCAGAAAGTCGTAACCGATGCCCAAGGCCAAGTGGAAACGGTTAAAGCGATTGGCGGCCAGCATCGCGAAGTAGGCGGGCCACATTTCGCGATCGTTGAACCATGGTTTGTCGTGAACGTCGCTGGTAAACAATCGCGACACGGCGCGGACGTCATTGCGAGGCCACTCCGCGAAGGGCTGTTGAAGGCGCAGGCCGTCCATGAATTCCAGAGCGCCAGGTCCCGACAATTCCACGCGGTCGGCGACTTCCAGCAGCGCGTAGGTCAAGCCGCGCGGATCTCCTCCCGACACCACAAGAGCGGGCCGGTTGCCTTCCTTCGGCGCCGCCAGCGCGAACGACTCCGGCATGCCCGGCGTGATTCTAGCGAGGATCGTGAAATCGCTGGGCGCCGCGTCGGCGATCGTGCTGGACTCCCTAACCGTGACGCCACGCGCCGTAAGAACTCGTGCCAGGCAAGCGCTGGCGGCGCTCGGCTGCTCTCGCACGATAGCGACGCGGCTGATCCCACTTTGTTGAGCAACAGCGGAGAGAGGAACGAGCGCTCCCGCCGCCGCCGTCTTTAGGAATCCGCGCCGGTTCATGGCCATAGGGTCTAGAGTACACCAGTCGAACGGGCGGCGGCATTGTCAGGCGTTTCCTAATCTGTGAAATCGCTATCCGGCAAAAAAAGCAACCGCCATGAACCAGCTTTGCCGCCGCGAGGGCCGCCTGAGATGATGAAAACGGCGGCATGAGCCGCGACAGTTATGGAGCGGCGGACCGGGTGGGTCTTGTTGAACATCTCCACGAAAACCCGTCGTGCTGCCTTGTGCCGGCGCACCTCCGCTCAAACGCCTTCCGACATGTAACGGCCGCGCGCGTCCTGACACCAGGCACAGCAGGCAGAAGAAAACGAGGGATGCGGAGATCGTCCTCGTGATAGGTTCCTCGACTCAGTTTGCCGTTAACGTATGGTCGTGTATGATCTTCCACTTTCCGGCCTGCTTGCGCAAGATCAACGTAAAGATTCCGGTGGGATTGCTATCCTTCATCTGCAAACGGAATCGCCCGTAGACCGCTGCCGAGCCGGAAGAGAGCATTGTGACCTCCAAGTCTTCTAAACCCAGATGGCCCATGGTTTCCTTCGAGTTTCCGTAGCGCTGGTGGTACCGCGCCGCCGTCGCCGCAAATCCGCGCGTCACGCTATCGTTGCCGAAGAAAGATAACTCCTCACTGTTCCAATACGGCTCCAGAAAGCCGTTGAGGTCGCCACGATTCCAGGCGTCGGCTTGCGCGGTTAGGAGCGCGCGAACGTCGGCGGCGTCATCTGTTTTGGGCGCAGGTACAAGTGTCATGCACAGAAGCAAGAGAAGCGTCATTTGTCCCTTCCTTTGGTGGCCACCTCGATGAACGCCAACGCGGCGCGCGACAGCGGCTTGTCCTTGCGATAAATCAAGCCGACTTGGATGGCCATGCCATCGCGCAAGGGCAGGACCACGAGCTTGCCGGCGTCCACTTCGGCTTTGGCGTAGGCGGTGGCCAGGAATGAAATGCCCAGTCCGGCCAGCACGAAGCGCTTGATCATTTCGCTGGATTCCAGTTCCATGGAGATTTTGATGTCGTCTTGCACCGTTTGCAGGAATTCGTCGAGCATGGTGCGGGTGCGTCCGGAGCGCGGCAACAGCAGCGGGTAGGGAACCAGGTCCGCGGGCGCGATGCGTTTGTGCCCGGCCAGGGGATGATCGGCGGGCGCCAACAGGCCCACTTCGTCGCGATGGATGGAGGCGCGTTCCAGGCGGCGATCCTGCACCGGCAGTTGGGTGATCCCGAAATCCAGCGCGTTATCCACCACGCGCTGCACCACCGTCGCGCCATGTTCTCGAAAAATGCTGAGCTGCACCGCCGGATACAGTTTCTTAAACTCCGCAAAGACACGCGGCAGGATGTACAAGCAGATGGCCTCATTCGCGCCGATGGCCAGTTCGCCGCGTGGCGTCGCGGCCATCTCGCCGATTTCCTCTTGGCCCGGCGGCGCAGTTCCAGGATTTGCCGCGCGTATTCGGCGAAGCGCCGCCCGGCGGCGGTGAGCGCCACACGGCTCGACACGCGGTCGAACAGCCTCGCGCCGATTTCCTCTTCCAGTTGACGGATCTGCGCGCTCACCGCCGGCTGCGAGCGAAAGCACGCCTCGGCGGCGCGGGAGAAGCTCCCCAGCCTGACGATCTCCAGAAATACGCGTAATTGATCGAGATCCATTTACGATCCACAGATTACACAGATTACACAGATTAAGAACAAATCAGGTTCTAATCTGTGTAACCGGTGGATTGATCCTCTCAGTGCAATTGTTTCGTCGCTTCGTCAATCGCCTTGGACATCGCCGTAAACGCCGCCGCCGTCTCCGTGATCTGCGCCTTGGCCTCGGCCCACGACTTTTGCTCGATAGCTTCGCGCACTCCCGGCAGCGTCTTGACGCCGTAGCCGGTGTAGAATCCCGGCGCGTAAATCCTGTGGCGATACCATTCGCGCCGCGGCAAGCCCTTGCCGAGCAGCGAGCGCTCCACCTTGATCAGCGCGGCGTCCAACGCGGCGCTTCCGGCGCGCGATAAATCCGCGCCTTGCAGTGCGGCCTCGTAGTCGGCGGCGCTCTTTTTCAGCGTGGCAATGCCGTCTTTTAGCGGCGCGAAATCCAGCGTCGGAGCGCCATCCAGGCGAACTCCGCCTCCCGATTCGCGCGCGCTGGAATCGCGGGGCAGGCGCTCCACTTCGTCCACATAGCGCCCGGCGGTTTCGGCGAAATTGCCGAATTCATAAGGAATCACGTCGGCGTCAGCCATGCGCAGCACGGCGGTGCCGGCGGCCTGCGCCAGCGTCCGGCCATAAACGAAAGTTGTATCGCTGAATTTCGTGTACCAGGTGAAGGAATCGTAAATGGAGTGGTAGACTCCGGCGGAATTGCCTTCGCCGCCAAAACCGAAATTGGCGGAGGCCAGGCCGAGGTGCTGCAAGAACGGCGTGTAATCCGAGCCCGACCCCAGCGCGCCGATCCGCAAATCCTTGCGATCGCGATCCGCCGGGTCCTGCCCACCGCGCCCGCCGCGTCCGCCCGCCGGCGCTCCCTCCGGTGGACCCGCGGGCCGCTCGCGGTTCATCGCCAACAGCGACTTGCCGGTGTTGGGATCGTTGATGTCGCGCTCCACTTCATTGATGAAGCGTTCCAGGATGTGCGATCCCGACGCGCCCAAGCGTCCTTTGGCATTGCTATCGGAGTTCAAATACAGCACGCCGCTCTTGTCCAGTTCCGAGGCATGTTTCTCGGCCCATTCGGTTCGACCCCAGCAGTCCCCACTCTTCGCCGTCCCACGAGCAAATAATGATGGTACGGCGCGGGCGCCAGCCGGTCTTCAGCAATTCGGAGAAGGCGTGTGCTTCTTCCATCATGGCCACCTGACCGCTGGTGGGATCGTCGGCGCCGTTCACCCAGCCGTCGTGATGATTGCCGCGCACCACCCACTCGTCGGGCAAATCGCGGCCGGGGATGCGCACCACCACGTCGAACAGCGGCCGCACCGCCCAATCGAACATCAGCCGCATGTGTACGACGGCGGGTCCGGGCCCGGTGTGATACGTCAACGGCAGCGCGCCTTTCCAGGCTTCCGGAACCACCGGGCCCCGCAGGGCCTTGAGAATAGGCAGCGCGTCGCCGTAAGAAATCGGCAGCACGGGAATTTTCATAAGGGTCTTGGCTTCGGCGCGGGACAGCTTGCGTCCGCCTTTTTCGCCCGCCCATCCCGGCGTCAGCGGATCACCGGGATAGGTAGGCATGTCCATGACACTGCCGCGCTGCACGCCTTGCTCGGGACGATACGGTCCCTCGGGATAAACGTCGCCGCGCTCGTAGCCGTCCTCGTGCGGGTCGGAGTAGATGATGCAGCCGATCGCGCCGTGCTCGTAGGCGACCTTCGGTTTGATGCCGCGCCAAGTGACGCCATAGCGGGCCAGAACGATTTTTCCTTTCACGTCGATTTGCTGGCGCGCCAGTTCGTCGTAGTCTTCGGGGCGTCCGTAATTCACGTAGACAACTTGCGCGGTCACGTCGCCATCCGCGGAATAAGCGTTGAAGGTGGGAAGCTGCTCGGCGTCCGAGGAATCCTTGTCCTCGGGGATGACCGGTTCCTTCAGCTGCAAGCGATAGTGGGTGGGCTGCATCAACTCCACCACGCGTTCCTTGGGATAAGGCATCAACGCCTCGAACTCTTCCAGGCGCGCGTCCAATCCCCAGGACTTGTACTTGGCGAGGATGTATTCCGCCACCTTCTTACTGTTGGGATGTCCGGCATGATGCGGTTCTTCGCTGATGAACTTCATGTACTCGCGCAGGCGATCGGCCTGCGGCACGGCCTGGAATTTCTTTTCCAGATCGCGCTCAGCGGCGGCGCGGGTCGGCGAGAATCCGCGGATGGGGGCGTCGTTCGAACTTGATTGGCCCAGAAGCAAGGCGCCCTGGCCTGCCAGGAATGCGGCGAAGCCAAGGCAGAGCGCGAAGCCCAGCCAGACAAACAGACGAAGTGTGCGTTTCATAATTGCACCATGGTATGGGGAAGGGAGGTAAGTTGTCCAGTGGTAGCAGAGAGATTGAGGAATGGTAGAGGGCGGTGCCAGGCAGTGAGGGGCTAGGCGAACGGATTTCGCACTGTTATAGAACCGTATTGCTGGCCGTGGGAGAGATCCTCCGACCAGAGTATCCCGCAGCCTAGCTCGACAGCGCTATTCACGATCAAGGCGTCCCACCAGGAAATTGCGTAGCGATGCTGTAACCCGATGGCTTTCATGATGTCAGCGTGGGTGGGTCTGTTGAGCGTCCAGACATGCAGGTCGGAAACGATCTCCTCTGCAACTTGGCTACTCATGGACAGCTTCTTTGTGGCAATCGAGTAGAATTCGATCAGCACTTGCGTACTGATGGCTCCGTCACCGGCCTCAAACAGGCGAGCGATCAATTCCCTCGCCTTCTCTCCCTTCACGCCCGCGCTTAGGTCATGCGCATAGATGAAAATATTTGTGTCGACAAACTCAGCGCTCATGAATCTCGTCCCGAGTCCAGGAAATGACACCCTTCGTGCCCAGGTCGGGAGGGCTCTTCATACGTTCGAGGAATCGTCGCTTGGTCCGCTCGTAGTCCGCCTCCGAGGTAGCACGTTCGCGCTCCCTGAGGAGTTGCAGACCCTCGCCCACAACCTCGGCAGTCGTCTTGTATTTTCCACTCTCGATGCGCTCGTTGACGAGTCGTTCGAGCTCGGGCGTTAAGGATATGACCATAAGCGAATTTTAGCACATCAGAGTGGGCTTCACGATTGACCTCTTCGGCAGGCTTCCCCCGAGGCAATCCTCGGCCTCGATGGTTAGCGGGCTATCCACTACCAAGTGTGACGTAATCGCCACGAGTACGAGGTCCTGCCTCTGCTCATTGAACGCATTGGGCGAAACCACCAGGGCAGGGCGTCGTTTCGAAGAACTGAGATCGGTAAATGGAAACGGGACAAGAACGATGTCGCCGCGTTTAGTGTCGTAGACGGCATCGCTTGGATTGTTCCAAAAGTCGAAACTCTTCTCCGCGGCCTTGAGCCAATCGAGCGTCTCGCGCAGATCTCTTAGCTCTTCCTCGGAAAATGCTGTGTAGAGTTTGCCCGGCTCCGCACCCTCCACCCTTTCCAAGGGCTCGAAGATGCCGTCGTCCCGATATGCGACTCTGATACTCATGACCTTAGGCAGTATATCGCGATGCGGCGGAAAAGAAAACTGCGCTCTCGCTACGCATCCCGATCACGACACCATCGCCGACCTTGGCCGGCAACTCGGAAGGCTCTCGGGACCCATCACGCGCTGGTTGGTGAGCATGTGAAGAAGGCCCAACTGTGTGAAGCGGCAGAATCGCGCTTGGTCGGCGTCGAGGCCGTCAAACCAGTCCAGGACGGGCGAGTGACGCACATGCCCGTCATAGACAAGCGCAACCCACACGTTGATGTCATTCAAATAGGAGATCGTAGATTTGGGAACTTGGCAAATTCAAACGGCCCTTTTCTTTGGCATGGATCAGCGGAAGTCTAATGCGCCTCTTGGGTGGCGAGCCGTTCAGTTCGCGCGATACAGCCTGCAAGATCGTTTCCTTAACCGTAGAACCCTCCAAAGCCGCTTTGGCTTTTAGTTTTCGGTAAACAGCATCGGGAATGTCTACGGTAGTCCTCATGAAGCGATGCTAGCAGATTTATGGCTGATAGGGAATCGCGGGAAGCGAGAGAATAACGTCGTTCCGTTCCTGGCAAAATGAATCCTCCCCGTCCAGGATGACCCATTTCGCCCTGGTGACTTTGGCCAAGTAGACCTCGGTGAATGTCATCGGCGCACGGTCTCGCGGGGGTTGGGTTGTATTGTCCGGTTGACTTCGCAGGGCCTGACTTCCCTGACTTCACCGGGCCTTGCCGACGATTATCATTTATGATATTTTTGGACTGGCGATGACCCTGCTCATTAGAGAGTATCTGACAGCGGACGGCAGGAATCCCTTCCGCGAGTGGCTGAACCGGCTGGATAGGCCCGCAAAGGCCCGGATTCTAGCGCGGGTTCTGCGCTTTGAGACGGGGAACCTGGGAGATCACAAGAGCGCCGGCGGCGGGGTCTGCGAGGCTCGCGTGTTCTTTGGCACAGGGTACCGGATCTATTTCGGAGGGACGGAGATTCGATTGTGCTGCTTTTGACCGGCGGCGACAAAGCGACGCAGTCGAGGGACATTCTGCGCGCCCAGGAGTACCTGGTGCGATTACATGGAGGCAAAGCGGCATGGCCAGACGAAGTAGAGACTGGAATCTCAGCCTGACGGAGGATCTCCGCGAGCCGGCGTTCGCCCGCGAGTTTCTGCTCGCGACGATCGAGGAGGGCGTTTCTCTTCAAGCCGCGCTCGGCAAGGTGGTTCGCGCGATGGGCGTAGCAGAATTCGCGGCGAGAGTTGAAATGGCCGGCCCCAACGTTCTGCGGGCCATCAACCCGCGGCACAATCCGACACAGGAAACACTGAACCGCTTGCTGCAACCCTTCGGATTGAGGCTCGGTCTCACGCTCACGGCCCCGCTCAAACATCGGCGACATTCAGCGCCGGGTCCCTCGATTCGCCGGCGGGCGGCTTAGGCGGGAGCACCGATTCTGTTGACTCAGGGGGAAAGGGGTCTGGGAAAGGGGTCTGCCTGGACTCGACGATTTTCCTGGGATCGCACCGCATGCGGCGGTTGAAAAAGAAATCGTCAACACCAGGCCGACCCCATTTCAACCGGTCGCACCACCTGCAGCAGTCGTTGGCAAATTAGGACACCACCAAACGCACCAAACCCAGCCATCCCTCGACAAGCTTCCGATTGTCGTGTAAATTGGTTCTACCTCGAGGAGCACACAAGGCGACCGCTCAAGGACACACTGGAGGAGCAATGACGCTTACCGGGAATGATCTCGCCCGCATGCGCTCTCAAATGTCGAGAGCGGAGCTCGTACTCTTCACCGGCGCGGGATTCTCGTCGGGAGCGAGCGACAGGAGTGGACGGCTGCTTCCTACCTCGGACGACCTGAAGCAGGACCTGTGGGACCTTTGCTTCCCGGGTGCGCCTTTCGACCCGTTGGCTTCGCTTGCCGACTTGTACGGTACGGCTCTCAGACGCCGGAGGTCCTCCCTGGCCGAGTATCTTGAGAGGAGGCTGACCGTCGATCCGGATTCCCTTCCTGACTACTACCGTCTGTACTTCGAGCTGCCATGGCTACGCTCCTACACTCTCAACGTTGATGATCTTGAGCGCGCCGTCGCAAGCAGATTCGCGTTGGAGCGGCATCCGCTGACAATTGCAGCGACTCCTTCAAAAGATCCTGAGCAGCGGATCAAGACCCCGCAACTTGAAGTCGTCCACCTGAATGGTGTGGTGCCAGGCCCACCCGAATATCTCACGTTTTCCGAAGCCCAGTACGCAGAACGGATCGCCGCTCAAGAGCCGTGGTACGCACGCTGCGTGGCGGACATCACGTGCCGACCAGTGATCTTCATTGGCACGGTGCTTCGCGAATCCCTGCTCTGGCAACACATGGAGCTACGAAGACGGAGGGAGACTCACGGCCGCGACCTGAGGCCGACCTCGATTCTCGTGACGCCAGACCTCAATCTTCCACGCCAGGAGATCCTGAGGGATTTCCGTATCGATTGGATTGAGGGATCGGCGGAATCGTTTGCGCGAGAGGTGCTTCCGGAGTTGGCGAGCGAGGGCCGTAGAGGCTTCATCTTCCTAGGGGAGCATCTGCATGCGCGCGGCGCGGCGTCGATTCCTTTTGTTGGGCAATTGGCGCAGGAACAACCAAACCTACAAACGGAGTACCTCCTCGGGGAGGAGCCGCAATGGGCGGACCTTATCAATGGAAGGGCAATAGAGCGTTCCCACGATTCGGCTCTCTGGGAGACCGCGAACAACATACTGACGGGCAAGCAGCAGCGCACCGCGCTCGCCATCACGGGAACTGCGGGGACCGGGAAGTCCACTGCCTTGATGAGCCTCGCACTGCGGTTCTCGGGCAACGCAATCCCCGTTTTGTGGCTCGATAAGAACTCCGAGATAACCATTTCTCGAATACGCAACCAGGTGCGGGCGATCAAAGAGAAGTTGGTGCTGGCCGTCGATGACGCTGACCTATACGGCCGGGATCTTGTCGGGCTCCTGAGGGATCTGGTGCCCGGATCGAATCAACTCCTGTTCGTCTTCGCCGTCCGTTCGAACAGGATTGATGACATCGCCTCGGCAGTCGAAGGATCGGGGCAACTAACGCTGCATGAACACGTGGTGCCGCCGCTGTCAGACGATGACATTGATTCCTTGATAGCTGTCCTTGAACGTCACAACCGCCTTGGAAAGCTCACAGGGCTCGGCCACGAGCAGCGGCGGCAGGCGTTCAGGAACCAGGCCGGACGACAGATGCTTGTCGCGATGATCCAAGCAACGTCGAATGAGAACTTTGAGAAGAAGGCTCATGATGAACTCGCCCAGTTGACCGGCGCTCAGAGGTACGTGTACTCACTAGTATCTGTCGCGACCTCTCTACGCGAGCATCTCCTTAAGGATGAGGTCCTCTTGGCGTGCGCTGATTCCCAGGACGATGCGCTGCAGGCATTGGAGCGACTCAGTGCGCGCCACCTTGTGAGCGCTTTGCCGCCTACGCAGCGCTATCGCGCGCGTCACCGCGTTATTGCGGACCTTGTGGTTGACAAGCTCGTCGAACTGAAGGAGGTCAAGGATGTGGTCTTGGGCCTAGCGTGGGCTGCAGCGAGCAAGGTCAATCCGTACGTTGAGCGCAGAGAGCGGCCGGCACCTTTCCTCGCAAGACTCATTAACCACGACTTGCTCCGACGCTGGATCGGCGTCACGGAGTCCCGCGACATCTACGTCGGACTGGAAACAATTCTGTCGTGGGACTATCATTACTGGTTGCAGCGAGGATCCCTGGAGGTTGAGGCGGGGGATATACGGATGGCGGAAAACTTCTTGGGCGCGGCGTACTCGTTCGGAAAGGGCGACTACCGTGTGCAAACAGCCTATGCATATATGCTGATACGAAAGGCATGGGAGGCGCCTGCAGAAGTTCACGCCGTTGAGTTGCTGAACGACGGGGTAGGTCTTCTTGAGGAGGTGATCGAATCATGGGGACACGTTAGCTCCTACCCCTTTCACGTTCTTGGAAGTCAGGGCCTCGCCTGGGCGCATCGTGCATCTCTCACCAGGGACGAACGGCGAGCACTCCTTCAGTCGCTGATCGCCACCCTAGACCTAGGAGTCAAGCATCACCCCAGGCAAAAAGACCTTCTCCGACTCAGAGACGACCTGAGAAGAGAGGAACTACTGACAGTTGCAGTCGTGGGTGGGCAACGGATCGGGGCAACCTGACGTGGCACTGCTACATCCGGAGGAAAGGGGTCGGGAGGAAAAATGGTCGGCCTCAGAACCTGGTGGTTTTTCTGAGATTCCCGTGCATCACTGTATCCAGCGCGGGCGCGGAATAAATGGCGCTGTGACGCGCTGGAGCGCAGCGGCTTCCAATTCTCTATCCTGGTGGCCCACTGGCTAAGGCCGCTTCGGCTTAGCCCTGGACAACGAGGAAAATCCCTCTTGACTTTCCCGCAACGGGAGCTTATAAAACAGAGCTAAATGAGTCCCCCTGGATCAATTTCGGCGCATTCGTCATTGACTGTACGGGAACGGCAGGTCTATGAGTTGCTAGTAAAGGCCCGCTCAAACAAGGAAATCTGCGTTATTCTTGGCGTCAGCATCCATACGGTGCGATTTCATGTCCACCAAATCCTGCAAAAACACTCGTGCGCGAACCGGTTGGAGCTGTTAGCATCCCTGCTTCAGGGCGACGATCATTAGTTCGCCGGCCCGTATCTCTCTAGTTACCTAGCCCTCAAGCTAGTAGACGACCCTCCGGTTCGTCTGGCATGATCTGCCTCTCTTCACCTTCGATAATGCAAGGTGCTTTCCGGTGAGCTCGGTCCGGCGACTGCCGCTCCTGTTTAGGAGCAGTGAGTAGAGGTGCAGTAAAGGAGGCGTGGCAATGACTGGCAGGTTGAGCTGGACGGTTCTGTGCTTGTTTTCCGCGTTCTCGGTGATCGCGCAACCGAAAACGAAAGAATATGATCTGGCGGCTGCCAATATCTCCGGGGATGTCATGCGTGGTCCCCGCAAGATCATAGCGCATAACCTCAACGTCTTGAGGTACGACTACCGATTTAACGGCGTTGTGTCATATTCACAAGCGGTTGATCTATGGTCAAAGCTCACGTCTGTTTCAGCGCCGGCACCTCCAGCTGGGGGCGGCGCGGGACCGGCGCCTCCTCCCGATCGCGCACCACAATACAACGCCTTGACCTGCCAAGACAACGTTCACACAAATGAACATGTTAGTGATGCCGCAGCAATCCAGCACATCTGCGACGCGAGAAAGGTTGAAGCGGCCGTCACGGACGCGAGGGTTGCCATGAATACGATTGTGGGAAGAGCGAACGTCAACAACTTGGCATTGGCAAGCCTGGTTCAAAATGCAAATTGTGCTACAGAAACAGTAAGGGCCGGCGGGAATGCGTTGAAGAGTTTTCTACTGACAACCACTGGCAATCCGAGCCAATCCGTATCAGGCATCAGCAGTCAATTACTGGATAACGGCGGAACGCCCTGCACGGCTCCCGGCACGGACTCTACGTTTGTTCTTGGGACGAAAGCCCAATGGCCAGATCCGGCGACTATATCGAACCTAGCTGCGTCCTCGCTTTTACTCAAGAATCAACTTGACCAGCAAGCGAGCATGCTGCCGACATTCTCAACGCAAGAGACCGCTGCGATTACCCGCTCTCAGGGCGACCTGCAGGCCGACGCAGCCCGGTTGACCGGCACGGACAAGACGGCAGCTACAAACGAACTACAACAGCTGCAGAACGCTTCTGACACGCTGGGGGCAGTGGCTGCCGATCTTACGAAGGCGACATCGCTGAACAACCAGATTCAGTCTGGTGTGACGGATCTTCAACAAGGCGGCCAGAAATACACTGATTTCATCGCCGCTCGAGACCTGCTTAGGACGTGGCGCGCGCGGATGGCTACCTTGGGAACACGCTGGAACGATCACATCGCTCACCCAGATCAGAATCCTGACCCCTTTTCGATGTCGATCGACGCGGATTGTGAATTTGCGTTTTCACGTACCAAAACAACGGCGATTATCTTGGGCCGTGTTGACGAAATGCCCGGGACAACTGCAACAAACCCGGAGACGATTCTGTCCGTATCTGTTGAGTGTACATCTCCCTTTACGATTTCTGCAGGCGTCGCCTTCACCACCCTGGCGGAACAGGAGTTTGGAATTCAGGCCGTAGCGAGTCCACAAGGGTCCACGACAACGGCGAACCAATTCGTTGCTGTTACGAAATCAGCATTTCATCCGCTCCCAATTGGCATGATTCATGTACGGCTTTGGGAGCCATATGAATGGTTTTCACTGCAGGCGGGGTTCGGCGTTGCCGGAAATATCAAGTCTCAGTCGGCAGGTGGTTCCGATGCGGACTTTTTGATCGGTCCGTCCTTCGCGTTGTTTCGGACCATGTTTCTGACGCCGGGGCTGCATCTGGGACGCGAGGTCTCGCTAGGGGGAGGATACCGACTCGGTGATCCCGTTCCATCGAGTGTGACCACACCTCCATTGCAAAAGTCGTACAAGGCTGCTTTTGGCTTTGCCGTCACTTTTACGAAGCCATGATCACCGAGGTTGATTTGGCCGGAATAGCGCTTTGCTTTCCGGTGTGATTGTACGAGGGTAGAAGGCATCCGCATGCTGCGCATGGCGAACGTTGTTCGGTGTGCGCTTTCCCGGGGTGCTGGCCACACACCCCGCAAGGCGGGCGTGAGCACCGGGAGCCTTTCTCGGACCGCGCATCTCAGGCCGGAAGGTCAGACCGTTGTTGCCGTGAATGCTGCGCGCGAAAAATGACTACGAAGATCAGCGTTCCCTTCGCCTTCCCTAAGGAGGAGAATCGCCAATGACGAGATACCAAGTTGTCTTTGCAGCTCTTGCCGTTGTGGTCAGCGGCCGAACATTGGATGCGGCGCCGACCGTCACGAAAATCATGGACCACGGGCCCGATGGCGAAAAACTGACGTTCGTCGTTATGGGAGATGGCTACGCATCCTCGGACCAGTCGGCGTTCGCCAACGACGTTGGCAGACTGGTCATAGACGGCGTGTTTGGTCACGATTTCTACAAGGATAACGTCTCGGCGTTCAATGTCTACCGCGTCAACTTGGTATCGAACGAATCCGGAGTGAGTCATCCCCTGTTTGCGAAAGATACGGCGTTGGGCGTTATTTACAGCGGTGACTGGAATCGTTGCTGGCTGGAGGAATCCGATTCCACGGATCAACTGATCAACCAGGCGGCATCCAAGGTTCAGAAATACGATTATGTGCTCATTATCGCGAATGAACCTGGGTACGGCGGGTGCAGGCGCGGAAGTCGTTTGTACATCACGAGTGGTGATAGCTGGGACGTGGTCGCTCACGAGTATGGTCACGGTATCGCCAATCTTTTCGATGAATATTCTGTAGCAGGTACGGCATACACTGGCGACCGGCTCAACATTCGAAACTGCTCGACCGTACCGCCCGCCAACGCCTTAACAAGCCTTGTGTGGAAGACACTGGTTGGCCCTTCGATACCGCTGCCAACCGATAATGCCCCTGGCATTGATCCAAATCAGACGGTTGGCATGTTCACGGGTTGCAACTACAGTGCCACTGGGATCTACCGACCCGTTCAAGCCTGTCGGATGCAATCAGTTCACAGGGGATTCTGCCCGGTATGTCTCAGGGGTATGCAATCGGCAGTAAAGCAGTATCTGGCCGCATCAGCTTCGCCTCCGCAACCCGGGCGAGCCCAAGCCGGGCCACCCACCAAAGCTCCAGCACCTCCTGCTGCAGGGACATACCTGAACTTGGTGCTGAGGGTAAAGCGTACGGGGGACTCTCGAGTGCTGCAATCCAACGAAGTGAAGGGGAATGTAAGGTTGTTCGCGCAGGCCTCACCGTCGTTCTTCTTTGCAATCCTGAAGAACGGTCGGCCGACGGGAACGGCGCTACTCCCCGAGAATCCTTATCTGGTGCGCGGATTCGCCGATCCGGAGCACAGGGAAAAGGGCGAGAGCCTGAAGCTTGTGGATGAAGCGACGATTATAGTTAACGTGCCCAAGACAGATATGGCTGGCGCGGCACGCAACCTCGGCCTCCAGTTGTTTAGAGTGACCGCTGCCGCGCAGGAGAATCCGCCTGCTGCTACGGCTACGCAAGGCGCCGACCTAATGAATTTCTTCAAAGGGACGGATTTTTCGAAGGTAGTGGGCTTGGTCAAGATGGGTGATTTGCCGTCCTCTGTCCTTCATCAAGCTATGCTTCGCGACAAAGGGAACACGGCGCCCCGCCAATAGGGGGCACTGGCATCGCCCGGGGGATGTGCCATTTTGAAAAATGAGGCGCTTTACCGCTCTGGCATGGCCACCGAGTGCCAAAGCGTGGTAATATAGTCACTGTAGCGTAGCGGCCTAAAGTCAATGAGGGCGTGATGGATAAAGTGCCTTCGTTTCGCCTGTCCTTCTCCAAGTTGCGATGCGCATCGCTCCCGGGAGTGATCGGAGCGCTGGGTCTCTGCGCCGCCATCACAACTGCGGCTTCCCTTCCTTCGAGTGGGCGAGCGAATAGTCCTGTTTCCGCGGTCGGCCAAACTTCTGCCGGCAATGGTTCTAAATCGACATCGCCAGTTGATTCCTTTCTGAATCTCGTCATCAAGGTTCACGAAAAGAGCGCACCGGAAGTCATGAAGGCCACGCAGGTTCCCGGCAAGGTAATTTTGCGCCAGGATGCGGCGAGTAACTATCTGTATGAGATAACCAAGGACGGGAAGACCTTTGTCGTTGCGTTCCTTCCTGAGGATCCCTTTGTGACGCGCGCCTTTCGCGACGCAGAACATCAACACGAGCAGGCTGGGAAGACTAGCTCTCCGACTATCATACTGAACGTGCCGCAAACGGATCTCCGTGCGGCCCAAAGTGGGACGGTTGGCATCCGATTGTACAAGGTTAACGCCGGTGTTGGCCTGGATAGCATTTCCCCAAGCGCGTTTGAGGATCTCAAGTCACAACATCAGCTTACTCTAATGCTAGACATCTCGGGCCGCGAGCTGAGCAACGGGATCTCTTCGCGCAACAATGATTGATTGTTCCAGAACTGCGGCAACGAACGAGGTTTCTCGAGGCATGTGCCGGGCCGCTCTCGCGGTTCCAGAGGGATCGAGAACAGCCGTCAAGCCGCATTCGGTCAAAGCAGTGGACATAGCGAAGCTTGTTCTTGAGTACATTCGAGCGTTGGCCTGGCCGGCGGTGGTCGTCGCTGTTACAACGGCTTTCAAGACCGAGCTGAAGGCCCTCATCGCACGGATACGTCATGCCGACCTTCCAGGCGGTATACCCTCGACTTTCCGCACGGGAAGGGGTCGGGAAGGGGCCGGCCTGAACTTGGTGATTTATCTTCACGGCGGGCGTGTGTCGAACTTGCAATAGAAGGTCGCCCAATGTTCCCGAAACGCCGCTCGGTTTGACGCTCAGGGAGAATCACCAAGTTCAGGTTGTCTCCCTTTCCCTCAAGGACCACTTTCCCCCACCGGCTGAGCGGCGTAACCGCCGCCGATTATGGCCGCGGCAGGGTCACCAATCGACCTCGAGAAGCGTTTCCAGGCGGGCCGCATGGACCACCTTGAGAATTTCGATACCGTCCGGAATAGCCCGGTAAAACACGAGATGCCGAGGGAATCCCTTGATCCCAAACTCGTGCACGCCCGATGCTCGATGCCTGGGAATTCTGCACGGTTTGCCGATCGCTGGATTACGGAGCAAGAAGCGATAAGTGGCCTCGGTAGCCTCGTAGAAGCGAAGCGCCAACTCATCCCCTGAGTGCTGGCCGTAGTATTCGGCTTGCTCGATAACCTCGCGGTAAACGGGAGACCGGATGATGCAACGCTTCTTCACTTGCGCTTCCGGGCCTGCTTGAGTCGCGCCGCCAATTCCTTGCGACCGCGCTTCCAGTGCTCCGTATCGGCGACCATTGTGTCGGCGTTCAGGGCTTCGTCAAGCAGCGCTCCCAGCTTTGCTTCGGCGCGCCGCTTGGCGTCACTCCGCACCAGATCCCGAACATACTCACTCGGCGTGCTGTACCCGCCCGCCTCGACTTGCCGCTCGACATACTGCCGCAACGTTGCCGCTAGAGAAATATAGGAAATGGGGTCAGACTGAACTTCGTGGTTTGTTTTTTTCCCAAGGGGAGGCCGGGTCCAGAAAAATGATTCCGGCCCAGACGCTGGGTCTTGCGAAGAAGCGGAAATCGTGTCAATCGCTTCAAGATCCAGTGGTGGACTCCTCCGGAGATTGGAGAAGCACGGCGGTTGCCCCGGCCTGTTCAAAGTGGTGGTCCGTGGTCAGGGCCAGTTTGATTCGGTGCTGCTCCATCACGACGAACGAGTAGCAGTCCGTGAGGCTCCAACTCTTGTCCGCCCTTCTTTCGTAGAGCCGCACGCTGGACTCGATAAGATCCGCTGAGAAGGCCACCACGCGAACCTGCGGATCCTGGTGACATCGTCGGTAACCCTCGACAGCGATTCCGCGTGTTGGAGCCGCGGCGAACGCATTCATCCATTCCCAGAGGATTCCCTCGGTCGTGACAACCGTCACTCCGGCCGCAGCAAGATGGCGGCTCCATAAAAGAGCGTGCGTGTGATATTGGTCACGCCGGTTGGTCAGAGCAATCCAGAAGGCAGCGTCGGCAAAGATGGGGCCCGCTAAACTCAAAGGTCCTTCTTGGGAGAGCCGTAAAGATAGTGGTCGTGTTGATGGGACAGATCAGCAGGGAGATCCGGACTGTCCATAGCGTGCTCCGCCAGCCATTGGAGACAGGAGCCGTTGACTCCGTCAACAGCCTCGCGAACCGGTTCGACCTGCACGATCAGCGCCTGGTTGCGAGGCAGATCCACAGGGCCATCCGGCACGATCACCTTACCGTCGAAATGGGCGGGTATCGAAATCATCGTGACTCCTTCGGACAATCCGATTCCTAATGATAACGCAGAATGATGTCCGGGACGCTTGAACCGCAGGGGCGGGTGCGCGACATTAAAGTGACACAAGTCCAAGTGCCAAGAACACATCGGGCAGCCGTGCGTACCTTGTACGCCAGGAGACAGGCCACATAATACCGAACGCGAATGACAGCGCTCGTTCTCATCCTGAAGGGATGGCCGCTTGTAGCCGGTGGTGGAGCGTAGTTTGCGACACCACCGGTTAGGATTTTAGGATTTGCACCCCAGCAGGGGTGCCAGCAGGGGCAATGTCACTTACTTAAGGTAGTCTTTAGCCCCAACGGGGCGACCTTATGTCAGCCCAGGGCATCGCCCTGGGAAACGGGGGTTATTAGATTAGCCCTGAAGGGGCGTCCTAGAAAGTGGACGTTGCGCTCCGTTATCAGCATTTTAGGTCGCCCTTTCAGGGCTTGGGGTGTTTCACGGGCTTTCCCAGGCCGTTGGCCTGGGCTGGCATAGGTCGCCCCGTTGGGGCTTAAGTAAGTGACATTGCCCCAGCAGGGGTGCCAGCAAGAGGCGAGGCGCTGGCACCCCGGCCGGGGTGCGAAAGGTTTCTTCGCGTTTCCGGTGGTGTCGCAAAAAACGCTCCACCACCGGCTACAAGCTGCATCCCTTCCAGGGATCAACTCTCACTCTAATGTCGCACACCCTGCAGGGGCGGGCAATCAATCCGGGGATACTTCTACTTTGGGAGAGGCCGGTGGTCGGGAAGGGGCCGGCGGGAAGGCGTCGGCCTGAACTTGGTGATTTATCTTCACGGCGGGCGTGTGTCGAACTTGCAATAGAAGGTCGCCCAATGTTCCCCGAAACGCCGCTCGGTTTGGCTCTCAGGGAGAATCACCAAGTTCAGGCTGCGCCCCCTTTCCCTCAAGGATCACTTTCCCCCGACCGGCTGAGCGGCGTAACCGCCGCCGATTATGGCCGTGGCAGGGTCACCACAATCTACCTCGAAGAATCGTTTCCAGGTCCCGGGCCGCATGGACCACCTTGAGAATTTCGATACCGTCCGGAATAGCCCGGCAAAACACGAGATGCCGAGGGAATCCCTTGATCCCAAACTCGCGCACGCCCGATGCTCGATGCCTGGGAATTCTGCACGGTTTGCCGATCGCTGAAAACGGGAGACCGGATGATGCAACGCTTCTTCACTTGCGCTTCCGGGCCTGCTTGAGTCGCGCCGCCAATTTCTTGCGACCGCGCTTCCAGGACTCCGCATCGGCGACCATTGTGTCGGCGTTCAGGGATTCGTCAAGCAGCGCTCCCAGTTTTGCTTCGGCGCGTCGCTTGGCGTCACTCCGCACCAGATCGCGAACATACTCACTCGGCGTGCTGTACCCGCCCGCCTCGACTTGCCGCTCGACATACTGCCGCAACGTTGCCGGTAGAGAAATATTGAGAGAGGTCATGCCCATGAGTTCAGACTATGACAACGTTCAGGAACTGTCAACAACTGGCAGGAAGTGCTTAGGGGCGGACGGACGGGGGACATCCAGAGTTAGTCCGCAGATCGGCTGATGGCCCATATTGCAGGGCGGGGGTGTGCGGCAGAGCGCCGGTTTTGCCATAAACACAGTGAATTCAGTCGCATAACCGTCAAGGTAGTGACCCTGATGATGAGGCTGATGATCGATCACCTTGACTCCTGATCCATCCGCAGGCGTCGTGGGTGATTGCCGCAGATCGGCTTACGGCCAATATCGCAAGGCGGGGTGTGCGGCGGCGCGCCGGTTTTGCCATAAACATAGTGAATTCAGTCGGATAATCATCAAGGTAGTGACCTTGATGGTGGGGTTGATAGTCGGGCCTCCTGGTCCCGGATCCTTTCCTCTTCTCGGGCTGGGCGCCTTGCAAGGTCCGTGACCGCACCCGGCGCGGCCTGATCCACTGGCACCGCCGATTATCGGAGCAGCGAACTCAGGGCCCCCGGTGGAAGAAGCTCAAGACCAGCTCGAACACCAGGATCAGGACGATTGCGAACTCCATGAACTCCATTCGAAAGGAACTCACTTCCTCGATCAGCGAGCGATAGAGCACATCTGCGGAGTGCAGTTTGCCGGCCAGCAGGGTGCGCCATTCAGCGGCGCCGAGTTTCTGTACCGCCAGCCGGTAAACGCGCGACGCGAAAGGGTCGCCGAAAAACTTCAGGCTGTTCTCGGACTTTTCAGTGAGCTCGGAGATCTCCAGAAACAACGCGTTCAGCCGCCGCGCGGTTCGCCGGTAACGGTAGGACTGAAACAGACGCGCCGCCGCGCGGTGTAACTCCATCTCATTGTAGATCGCCGCCAACTCGGCGTTCAGGACCTCGTCATAGTAGCGGTATTCCAGAAGTTGCGGGTTGGATATTCGAAAATCTCGGCCGTCGCCTCCAGGCCCGCCGGGTCGTCGAACACAAACACCGCGTTCCAGCTCGGGGGCCGGTGTCATCCTGAACCTGACGATTTATTTTTCGACGAACACATCGTGCAACCGCCCCGGCATGATGGCTTTGGTGCAACCCAGATGGGGCGTTTACGAGAATCGTCGCATTGGCTGATCCGGTTTCCCGCCCGACGCTTCGCGCCTAGAATGGAGCTGCATCGAGCAGGAACAGCCGCATCGCCGGGCACGCGGCCTCGCCACCGGTGGGCTCCCGGCACACTATTTGGCGGGTCGAGAATCGCGAGGCGGGGGGTGTGGCTGGGCCCCCGTTTTGCCAATAAGTGCAGTGGAGTCACCGGCGTAACCATCCGGCTATGGACCCGGATGATGGGGCGGACGGTCGGCCCCCTCCCGGCCCTGTGGCCGGGGCAGGATGTGCCGGAAGGGCGGGGCCGGAAGGGCGGGGCCAGCATGGACTCGACGATTTTTCTGGGCGTTGCCTGTCCTTGCAGACAGCCGCATCGCCAGACACGCGGCGTCGCCACCGTGGCTCCCGGCACACTATTTGGCGGGTCGAGAATCGCGAGGCGGGGGGTATGGCCGGGGTCAGAAAGGAGTCGGCCTGGACGGGGAAGGTTCTCTTGATTGGACGGTGGACGGGGCGGCCTGGAGCTGACATTTCTTCCAGTGAGGGATCGCAGCTTGTAGCCGCTGGTGGAGCGGTTCTGGGAGGGCGGGGTCAGCCTGGGAGTTGACAATTTATTTTTCCTGACGAATGTTTGTGGCAGCGATCTACGGCGTGACAAGATCCCTCAAGGCGGCCGCGTGGACGGAGCGCAAAAGATAAATCGTCAACTCCCGAACTTGACGAATTGATTTCGAGGTTCGCGGCGCCACACTCTTGAGGATCATGCCACGAGGTCTTGCGACGGATTTCTGTTGGCTGAAAAGAAATCACCAAGTTCAGGCCGACCCTTTCCTCTTGACCCTTTCCCCTTCGCTATCTCCAGGGCGACGTGAACCAGACCTTGGTTTCCCTGGACGAAGCCGAAGCGGTGTTCACGCGTAAGGATCCCTGTATCCCCGCGCTGTTCAGGGATGGTGGCGTGTATAATCCTCCGGAGGCCACGTGAATAGTCAGGGAGCATCTCCGGGTGCGGTGCGTCTATACTGGGCGTATCCGGCCATTGTCTTCAGCGTGTGGACCGCATGGGTAACAAGAACCTACGTTCCTAAGAGCATTCCGCCCTTGCGGGAATTGTGGGGAGGCCTGTTCCCAAGACACATGCCGTTCTTGGCCGCCTTGGTGCGCTGTGTCCAACAACCTTGGGCGCTGGATCTAGGCATGGTCCTGGTGTTGGCGCTGGCTGCGATTTGTGCCGGCGGGTGGATCCTGGACCGGCTGCGGATTTCCATCCCACAAGTCAGCGCTCTGGAGCGATTGATCTTCAGCGGCGCGGCCGGATTCGCGGCGCTGGTGATGATGGCTTCGGCATTGGGTGTACCCGGACTGTTCCGTCCGCTGCCGTTGCGGATTCTGCTCGGGGCCTTCACTGTCGCGGGACTCCTGCGTCTGCCCGCGGAGGCTCCCAATCTCCGCGCCTTTGCGCGCGAGGTTGCGCGAGGCTTGCGCCGCGAGCCGTTCGCCTGTATCCCGCTGGCCTTCGCCGCTCTGTTCTGCTGGCTCGCGCTCATCTGCACAGTGGCTCCGCAGACCGCGTTTGATGCCGTCTATGTGTATTTGCCATATCCGCAGCGCCTCATGCAACACGGCACGTTTGCCCTGGTGGAGTTGTACCGCGGCAACATTCCCTTATATGGTGTGGTCTATTTCACGCTTGGCGAAGTGTTCCACAGCGATCTCCGGGGTGCGGGAACCAGCGCCGGATTGTTGAATTATCTGACCCTCCCCGGACTCTTGCTGGCCACCGCCGCGCTGACGCGCACCGCTTGTCGGAATCTTTCCCGGCCGGTGTTCTACATCGCGCTGGCGGTTTGCTGGGTGGCGGCGTGTCCGGTCGTTCGGCAGCACGCCTCGATCTGCTATCCGGATTTGGGAGTCGCACTGTGGAGCACTCTGGCACTGCAAGCCACCTTGCGGTTGCTGGAATCGCGCCGCGCGGAAGCGCTTTGGACTGATCAGCGCAACTGGGCGGTGTTGGCGGGACTCTGTGCCGGTATGGCCGCGGGAATCAAATTCTCGGGGATGTACTGGATTCCGCTGTGCCTCGCCGCGATTGTGGCGGGTTACACCCTGTTTCCCCGAATGCGTGACGTGGACGGGAAAGGGAGCGGATGGGGCATCGGCTTGGCTGCTTTTCGCTGGCGTCTACGGGATGGTCTGAAAATCGCGCTGATCTTCGGGGCTGTCGGCTCGGCAGTGTGCGTTCCCTGGCTGATCCGCAATTGGATCAACACGGGCGATCCGATGCATCCCGCGTTTCAACACCTCTTACGCCATCCGGCGATGGATCTCCAGGACGCCCAGCAAGTGCTGGCGAGCGGACTCAATCCCAACAGATTACCGCTCTCGTTGCGCAGTCTTTTGGCGATTCCCTGGTGGATGACGTTCGGCGCGGACGTGGATCATTTCGTGAATACCACCGGGCCGGTTCTGTTCTGGACGCTGCCATTTCTGGTGCTCGGCTGGAGGCGCGACCGCTATTGGCTTATGCTGGCCGGCCTGTTTCCCCTATTCGGAGTCTTCTGGCTCATCGGTCCGCAATGGACCCGCTATTTTCTGCCGGGAGTTCCGCTGGCGGCGGCCCTGGGAGCGAGCGCTCTGGCTAACATGCGCCTGCCCCGCTTATTGACCGCCTATCTTGCGCTGCTGGGAGTGTTCATGGTCCTGCCGAATCTTCCCGGCCTGGCTTGGTCGCTGGCGGTGATGACGCCGGACATGCCGGATCGCATTCCTTACGAGCCGGTCCTCGGCCTTCAGAGCGAGCAGGAGTATCTTCGGGAGAACCTTCCTTTGTACGAAGCCTCGCAATTCGTGAACACGCTGGAGTTGCCGGCGGCCACTACCATGCTCTCCGTACCCATAATCTACTCTTTGCCGGCTTGGTACACGCGCTACCGCAGCGTGGACTTCTGGGACAACCTCCGCGCGGCGTGCGGGGGAGGCGAAGCCTGCTACTCCACCGCCAACAACGCGATGCTCGGGCGCTTGGATCGGGCCGCCATTAACCTGCTGGAGATCTGCCACAACTATGAATTCGTGACCGCGCCGGACATCCTGCCACTGTCAGATCCCATGCTGCGGGAGCATTTCCAACTGCGCGGCTACAGTGGAGGTGTGTTCTTCTTCGAGCGCGACCACTCGGCGCCCCGGGTAGGACAGCTCTACGTGCAAGCGGATCTGCTGCGGCGCTGGGTGTCGGGACAGGGCACTGCCCCGCTGTTTCCTGCGAACCAAACCCAGGGCGCAGCGTTGGCCCAGCCCCGTCTCGACGGCGCGCGGGCGGCGCTGTTTCTTAATTCTGACACTTTGCCATCGGCATCTTGGAAAATCACTCCGGGACATGGCGCCCGGTTCTCGTTTGCCATGGCCCGTCCGCTCTGGAGCGGATCGCCGGCGGGCGATCTTACCATTTCCGTGGACCGGCAAATTGTGGCATCCAAAACCTTGCGGAGAAAGGACCCGATGGAGCACTGGCAGCAGGTAGAAGTGGACCTTGCGCCATGGAGTGGCACGAGCAGTGAGAACAGGACCATCACGTTGTCCTTGGAATTGCACGGCGCCAAGCCGGGCGCAACGATGGGAATTCTAGTCGCCGATCCGGTCGTGTACGCTCGAGAGACGGAGGATTTCGCTTTGTCGAGAATGCCGTTGGCAGTGAGTCCCCCCGCAACGGTCCGCGCGGTGAGTCCGACGCTGATCCGGAACTGGCAAGGCTGCCGCCGCCAGACGAAGCCCCGCATCCTGATTAACGCGCCAGGCCGTTGGCCTGGGCTGACATAGGTCGCCCTTAGGGGCTACCGAAACACGTCAGTGTGGGCGCATAACGCGAGAGATGCGCCGTTTGCGAAGCCATCGAACGCGTTGGAAATGTAGAAACTCCAGGGGCGTCCGCTTCGCGGACGCCCAGCCGGCGTTAGCCGGCGGAATATTTTAGCCCACAGCGCAAGCTGTGGGTCCACGGAAAGGCAGCCGCAAGCCCGCGTAGACGGGCGACATAAAGACTGGCAGAAAGCGAGCCCTCGTTTTTGGAGGCAGTCTAATCTCACACGCAACTTTATGTCGCCCGCTCCGCAGGCTTGCGTTTCCGCTGGCCTGACCCACAGCTTGCGCTGTGGGCTAAAAATATTCCGCCAGCTACGCTGGCTCGGTGTCCGCTCCGCGGACGCCGGGAACAAATGTCAAACTCCCGGTGCTGGAGTTTACTCCCGGGCGCTCTTTGGTCGCGGCTACGCCGCGCTGTGATACTTTAAGCACATTTATGAATCGTCGAACTTTTCTGCTCGGCTCCGCGATGGCCGCAGGAGCGCTCCCCGCCCAACCTCGAAGCAAACCCACACGCGCCGCCGACGCCCAGCGGCGCACGTACTCGCTGAATCGCAAGTGGCTCTTCGGCGGGAAGGCGCCGGCCGGATTCCCGGAGCCGGCTTTCAACGACTCCAAGTGGGAGCGCGTTACGCTGCCTCATGCCAACGTGCGACTGCCCTGGCACAGTTTCGAGGAAAAGGACTTCCAGTTTGTCTCCGCCTACCGGCGGCATTTCCAGGCCCTCGCGGGATGGAAAGGAAAGCGCGTCTTCGTGGACTTCGCCGGCGCCATGACCGCCGCCAAAGTCAGCGTGAATGGCCACCCTTTCGAAGAATACCAGGGCGGCTACACGCCGTTTTCTTTCGAAATCACGCCGTACTTGAAGTACGGCGCGGATAACCTACTGGCCGTCGAAGTCGATTCCACCGAACGCCAGGACATCCCGCCCTTCGGGGAGAACATTGATTATCTGACCTTCGGCGGCATCTACCGCGACGTGTCGCTGCGCGTGGTTCCCGGCACGTTCATCGAGAACGTGCATGTGCGCGTGCTGCGGCCCTTGCTAGACAGCCGCGCCCTGGCCGTGCGCTGCTATCTGAGCGGGCCAGTTGCCACCGGAAGCAAACTCACCGCCGAACTGCTTGATAACGGCGGCGACGGCGATCGTGTGCTGAAATCCGCCACCCTGACGCTTGTCGGCGATCAGGAATTTCACGAAGTAATCCTGGAATCGCTGGGCGCGGTGGAGTTGTGGGAACCCCAGCATCCTAAGCTGTATACGGTGGCCGTGCGGCTCGGCGCTCCCTCCGGCGCGGATCGCTACAGCACGCGGATCGGCATCCGCGAGGCCAAATTCACGCCCCAGGGTTTCAAGCTCAACGGGTCGGTGCTTAAACTGCGCGGCTTGAACCGGCATCAGAGCTTTCCCTACCTGGGCGGCGCGATGCCGGAACGCGTGCAGCGCCGCGACGCCTGGATCTTGCGGCGCGAGTTGCATTGCAACATCGTACGCACGTCGCACTATCCGCAAGCCCCCTCGTTCCTGGACGCCTGCGACGAACTGGGTCTGCTGGTTTTCGAGGAAACACCAGGATGGCAATTCGTCGGCGGCGCGCCTGGCAGGACATCGTAGTCCGGAATGTCGGTGAAATGATCCGCCGCGACTGGAACCATCCGGCCATCGTGCTGTGGGGCGTGCGCGTCAACGAATCGGGCGATCGGCACGACCTTTACACGCGCACCAACGCCCTGGCGCATCAACTGGACGACACCCGGCAGACCGGCGGCGTCCGCTACAACTACAATTCCGAGTTGCTGGAAGACGTCTTCACCATGAACGATTTCGGATTCCCGCTGCGCCCGCCGAATCATCCGCTGTACTTGAACACCGAGTTCAACGGCCACATGTTCTCCACCAAGCGCTTCGACAACGTCGTGCGCGTGGCCGAACACGTTACGCGGCACGCCCGCGTCCACAACCAACTTGCCGGGGATGCGCGCTACGCCGGCGGCCTGGGCTGGTGCGCGTTCGACTACAACACGCACTCCAACTTCGGCTCGGGCGATCACATTTGCTATCACGGCGTGAGCGATATTTTTCGTATTCCCAAGCCGGCGGCGTACTTCTATAAGTCGCAATGCGATCCGGAGGAGGAAATCGTACTGGAGGCGGGATTCTTCTGGTCTTCCGGCGATCGCTCGGCGGCGTCGGGCGTGGGAGACGTGCCGATTCTCTCGAATTGCGACCACATCAAAACCTATTACGACGGCGTATTGAAGCAGGAACTGGATCCCGACCGGGCGACGTATCCGAATCTCAAATATCCACCGTTCACCGCTGCCTTGGGAGGAATCCCACTGAATCCCTGGGGCGATTTGAAGATCGAAGGCTATTTAGGAGGCAAGCTGGTCAAGACGCTGACGCTTTCCGGTTCGGGAAAAGACGCCGCCTTCAAAGTGCAGCCCGACGATACCGAACTCCTCGGCGACGGCCGCGATGCCACCCGCGTGGTGTTGCTGGTCACCGACGAGAACGGCAATATCCGCCCGTTTGCAACCGGTGGAATTGCCTTGACGCTGACGGGTCCCGCGGAGTTGGTCGGCGAGAATCCGTTTGGTTTGGTGGGCGGCGCGGGCGCGGTGTGGGTGAAATCGCGGGAGGGATCAGGTGTCGCGCGGTTAACGGCGAAGCATCCGTTCCTGGGCAGCAGGACGATTGAGATCAAGGTGAAAGCGGCTGAGGCGGAAATGGTGTAGCCGACGTCCTCGGGGCTTGCGGGATCACACGAGCGCCTCCGACTCAAAGGAATTGCTCAAACCATCGCGCCTTGATTTTTTCCAGGAAATCGTGGTCCGCAGTTCGCGAGGGCTTACGCATTTATAGCACTCAGTGCTATACTTGGGGTTGATCCCGGCGATTCCGGTGCGGGCCGATGCGGATCTTCAAGAACAAGCCGTTCGTACGCTTCGCGCGGAAGGCGGATCTGAGCGACGCCGCGTTGTGCCAAGCGATTCGTGACGCGGAACGAGGGCTGATTGCCGCAGTCCTTGGCGGCGGGGTCATCAAACAGCGGATCGCCCGCGCCGGCCAGGGGAAGTCCGGTGGTTTCAGGACATTGATTGTCTTCAAAGCTGGCGCGAGGGCGTTCTTCGTCCACGGTTTCGCGAAGAAGGAGCAAGATAACATACGAAACGACGAGTTGACTGCCCTGCGGAAATTGGCATCGGAACTCCTGGCCTACGACGATGCCGCGATTGCGAAAGCGATTCGGTCTGGAACACTGACGGAGGTAGATTGCGATGAGCAAGCAATACCGTAGCTCCCTGATGGCTTCGATCCACGAGACCGCCAGCGGCCTTCACGCCGCCGGCGTCATGGAGAAACGCACGATGCGCGAATTCGATCGCCTGTGCCTCACACCGGTACGTCCATTGACACGCAAGCAAATCCGCACACTTCGTCTCCGGGAGGGCGCCAGTCAAGCGGTTTTTGCCCGATATCTGAACGTCACAGCGGGCTTGATCAGCCAGTGGGAGAGAGGGGAAAAACACCCGCAGGGCACGTCTCTCAAACTCCTGACGCTGGTCGCCAAGAACGGGCTCGAGGCCGTTGCCTAACGGCCTTATACCTGCGCAACCCAGCAAGGACATGTCCATGAAGTCAGCGTCAAAGATGATCACTAGAGATCCAAACTGGCTGGGACCCGCGATCCCACCCGGCGAAATGCTGCTGGAGGAGTTTCTCAAGTTGGCGGGAATCGGGCAAGCCCGCTTGCCCAGCGCCTCGTAGCGCGGATCCAACAAGCACCGTGACAAATGATTTTAAGGAACCACGACAGTCGATGGTGCGCCCGTAGCCGGTCTCTTGGCCCGCCGCACGGGGACCGTCGCACTCTCCTTGTGCATCAGTTGCAGCCAGTCTTGCAATTCCTTATCGCCGGGATGATAGCGCAACGCCTGGCGGTAGACCGCCTCGGCTTCGCTGAAGCGCTGATCCATGAACAGCACCTCCGCCAGGTTGACGGCCGCCGGCTTCGACGCTGGTGTCACTAGCAGCGCGTGGGTCCACAGCGTCTCGCTGCTCTCCCAAACGCCCAATTGCAAGTAGCTGCCAAGTACGCCTAGCGGCGCCAGAAAAAGACAGGCCAGGAAGAGCGTGCGGCCGGGCAAGCGCGCGAAAACCACCGCCGCCAATAAGCAGGCGCCCGCCACCGACACGAAGGCATAACGATCCTGCACTTGGATCCAGGACCCCATCACCGGCGAACTGGCGATGGGAAGAGCCAGCGGCAAGGCCATCAGCGCGGCACACAATCCTAAATCGGCGCGCAGGGATTCCACTTTCATCATCACCACCACCCACAAGGCCAGGGCCAGAAGAACAATCAACACCAGGGTTCGCCCGGGGAGCCCATACCGGATGGCCAACGGCCAGGGCCAAAACAGCCACTTCACATAATGCGCGGCGGCCGCGGGGATGGCCGGCCAGCGCGATTGAAACATGCCGGCAACCGCCTGGCGCGGGGGCCGCGGCAGAATCAGCCAGCGTGCCACGAGATAAGCGAACGCCAACAGCGCGTACGGAATCGCCGCGGCCAGCGCGGCGCGCCATTTGCGAGCGACGGAACAATTCAAATAGGCCAGGACGAAGACCAACGCCGGTATTGTCAAGGCGCTTTCCTTGGTCAGGATCGCGGCGGCGGCCAGGGACCAACTCCAGGCGCGGCGTCCGTGCGCAAAGCAGGCCAGCGACCCTAGCGTCAGCGCGCCGGACAGCGTCTCCGGAAGACCGGCCATCCAGGCCACCGCTTCCACGTGCAACGGATGTACCGCGAACAGCACCGCCGCCGCCAGCGAAATTGCTCCGCTGTAACCTAACCCCATCAGCAACCAGTAGAGCGACGCGGTGGCGGCGGCATATAGCAAAATGCTTACGCCGTGATAGGCAAACGGCGTCCGGCCGAAGAGGCGGGTAATACCGGAATACGCCAGCATCGCCAGGGGGCGGTAGTGCAGGGAGCGCCAGGATTCCGGCGGTTGTCCCCAATAGTCGGAAGTAAAAGCCAAACGCGGCGACGCCGTAATCATACGATCGTTGTCGATCAGCAGGCGGTTGTCGTCGTAGACGAAGCCGCCGCCCAGTCCGGGAGCGTAGAGAAACGCGCACAGCAGCAATAGCCAGACGGCCGGACGCAGCATGTGAAATCTACTATAGTCGAAATCCAGGGAGACTCGGCATTGTCAGAACCGTCCGCGGTAGCGGATGGGCAGGCGCGAAACCCATCCGCTACCGCGGACGGTTCCGACAACGCAAGTCATTGACCTTCACGCCGACACTATCGTATTCTAAATACTATGGCGCTATCGTCTAACGGTTAGGACGAGGCCCTCTCAAGGCCTAAATAAGGGTTCGATTCCCTTTAGCGCTACCAACTTCACTCGCCACTGGCCAGCCCCATGCTATTTAATTATCGCCTGCTGGCCTCCCAACATTTGCTGGGAACCGTGCTGCTCACCGGCTTGACCTTGCTTCTTAGCCTGCGTATGCCGGAGCCCGGAGCGGAGCGGCATCTGCGCGTCGCATTGATCCTGGAGGCGCTGGCCGGATTGGCCGCCGTTCCGATGCTGTTCGGAGAATCGCGCAGCCTGTTTCTCCGGCTGGCCTTGGTGCTGTTCGCGGCGGCGGCCATCGCCTTCGTGGTCTTCGGCGTACGCACTATGCGCGAGCGGTGGCGATCCATGCGATCCCGCCGCCGCACTTGACGGATTGTTCCCATACGAGGTACAAAAGTTCCTGCCCATGAAAACTCACACCAATCGCCGTGGTTTCCTTCGCCTGATTCCCCTGGCCGGCGCGGCCGCCGCAGCCAACAAACTTCCGTCCCAGGCGCAAACTCCCGCTACGCCACCTCCGGCAACGTCCGGCACGGGCCGCCAGGGTCGCGGCGGACCGCAACAGCCCTTGCGCATCAAAAAAGAATCGCTGCACTGCGCCGAAGAGTTGATGGGCATCGAATTGACCAGCGCGCAGGAAGACATGGCTCTTCCCGGCGTGGACCGCAATCTCACCTCCTACGAGAACCTGCGCAAAATCAACGTGCCGCTGGACACCGATCCGGCGGTGTGGTTTCATCCGGCCTATGGCGGCAGGAAGCTGCCGAAAATCACGCCGGGCTTCGTGCCCACCGTAAGCAAGCCGCCGGCCTTTAAATCGCCGGAAGACCTGGCCTTTGCGACGGCGCTGGAATTGGGCGCGCTCATCCGCGCGCGCAAGATCACTTCCACCGCAATCACCAAAATGTATCTGGACCGCCTGAAGCGCTACGGCCCCGGGCTGTTGTGCGTCGTCACGCTGACCGAAGACCTGGCCCTGGAGCAAGCCGCCAAGGCGGACAAGGAAATAGCTGCCGGAAAAATCCGTGGACCGCTGCACGGCGTCCCATGGGGCGCCAAGGATCTGTTGGCCACCAAGGGCATCAAAACAACCTGGGGCGCCGAACCTTACCGCGATCAGGTGATTCCCTACGACGCGCACGTGGTGGAGCGCCTGCGCGACGCCGGCGCGGTGCTGCTGGCCAAACTGTCGATGGGCGCGCTGGCGCAGGGCGGACGCTGGTTCGGCGGCATGACCCGCGATCCTTGGGAGCCGGATGAAACGCAGCAAGGATCGTCGGGATCTTCGGCGGGATCGGCGGCGACCACCGCCGCCGGCCTGGTGGGATTCGCGCTGGGCACCGAGACGCTCGGGTCGATCGTCTCGCCGTCGTCGCGCTGCGGCGTCAGCGGCCTGCGCCCGACGTATGGACGGGTCAGCCGCTTCGGAGCGATGGGCCTCAGCTGGACCATGGACAAGATCGGCGCCATCGCCCGAGGCGTGGAAGATTGCGCCGCCGTGCTGCACGCGATCTATGGTCCGGATGGACGCGACCTCACCGTCACCGACGTAGGCTTCCACTGGAATCCCGCGGCAGTGGACGTGTCCAAGATGCGCATCGGTTATCTGAAGTCGGAGTTCGAGGGAAGAGCCGGCAATCCGCAGTTCGCCGCCGCGGCCGGCGAGCGCAAGAAGATTTACGACGACGCCTTGGAGCAGTTGCGCAAGCTTGGCGCCAAGCTGGTGGAAATGCAGTTGCCGGAATTCGATGCCGGCAGCCTGCGAATTATCCTCAACGCCGAAGCGGCGGCGGCCTTCGACGATCTCACCCGCGACGGCGGCGTCAATCAGCTTTCCGGGCAAGGGCGCGGCGACTGGCCCAACGCGTTCCGGACGGCGCGCTTCATCCCGGCGGTGGAGTACCTCCGAGCCCAGCGCGCCCGCACGCTGTTGATGCGTCAAATGGACGAACTGATGAGCAAGTGGGACGTGTTTGTCTCTCCCACCGGCAGCGCCAGTCTGACGATCACCAATCTCACCGGACACCCGGCCGTGGTGGCGCCCTGCGGGTTTACCAAGAACGCCAACGGCGTTACGCTGCCGCTCAACATCATGTTCACCGGCGGACTGTATGACGAGGCTTCGCCGCTGCGCTTAGCGCTGGCCTATCAGCGCACCACGGATTGGACCAGCAAGCATCCGCAGTTGAAGGAAGGGCCGGCGAGCCGGAGAAGAGCGGTTAGCCGGCAAATCAAAAATCAAAAGTCAAAAATCAAAAATGAGGAACGGCTGCCGCGCGTGGTCAGACTGGTGGCTGGTTCCTCATTTTTGACTTTTGATTTCTGATTTTTTGATTTGCCGGTTTCACGCGACCCACTCGCGGCATACTTTGCAAACCGGCTCATGCCTTTCCTCGACAACCTCTTCCAGGCAGCCGCAGCAACAACAAGCCACACCGAGTTTCTTCCGCACGGGAGGTTTCGGTTCTACCACACCCCGTCCAACCAGCACAATCTGATTGCTGGGCGCGTGCAGGTAGGGACGCGGCTGGGCGCCGGACCTTCCCAGGAAAGGCAACCAACTGGGGGGCATCAAACGGGTTTTCCAATGATTCCCTGGCTTGCAGAACTCCACGCCCACGGGGATCCTCCCGTCGCGCAGTTGCTCGCCTCCCCATACCAGCTTGCCCCACGCGCCGACGCCCGACAGGCTGTCCATCAGGAAGACTTCGCTCCCCGCCGGATACTGGCGCATGGCATACAGACCGGTGCCGTGACAGCTCACCGCGAAGGTGGCGGCGGGAACGCAGTCCACGTGGCCGCGCGAGCTGCGGAACACCAGTTGAACGTTGCGGCGTAGTTTGATTCGCTCTGTTCTGCGAGGATATAGGGTTGACATAGCCTCTAGTCTGTGCCGCGACCGCACGCCGGTCAATGGCCCCTTGGGGGGAATCGTGTGTAACTTTTGATGGCACTCCGCTGGACTAGGACTAATAGCGGCGGATCTTGGGACACGGGACGAAGGCCTCTACTGCCCGGGTCGTTTCCGTATTCCTCCGTGTTTCCTTTTTTTTCGGTGTCCTTCGGTGTTCCAACAACAACGTTGGAGTGACCGGCGGGCCCGGTTTCGTGCTACTCTCCCAGGAATGGGACGTTACGACTTCAACCTGGTGGTGATTGGGGGCGGCCCGGCCGGCGAGAAGGGCGCGGCGCAGGTGGCCTACTTCGGTCTGCCGGATAGCGTGATACCGGAATCCTGCGCCGGGCGTACCCACGAAGATTTCCGCGTGGCCCTGGTGGAACGCGAGCCGGTGCTGGGAGGCGCGTGCATCAACACCGGCACGCTGCCCAGCAAGACCTTGCGGGAGTCCGCGCTGTTTCTTTCCGGGGCGCGCTCGCGGCAGTTGAGCGGCGGCGTAGCCGCCTACGTTCGCCGCGACATCACGCTGTCCGACTTTATGTATCGGGCCCACTTTGTGCAGGAGCGCGAACGCCGGCGCGCCGCGCTCAATCTGGAGCGCCACGCTATCAAGCGCATCTACGCCAACGGAACGTTGCTCGATCCGCACACCATAGAATTGACGGATTCCAGCGGCGTCCGGCGCTCCATCACCACCGAGTTCGTCTTGCTGGCCACCGGCAGCCGTCCCGTCAGGCCCAAACACATTCCCTTCAATCCGGACAACACCTGGGACAGCGACAGTGTGCTGCAAATGCGCAAGCTGCCGCAATCCATGATCGTGATCGGCGGCGGCGTGATCGGCTGCGAATACGCCTGCCTGTTCCATGCCTTGGGCATCCAGGTGACGCTGGCCAATCGCTCCTCGCGGGTGCTGGAGTTTCTGGACTTCGAGATCACCGACCGCTTCATGGAGGAGTGTCGCCGTGTGGGCATGGAGTTGGCCCTGAACGAAGACGTGGAATCGGTCGAATTCCTCGGCGACCCGGACGGCGCGCGGCAGTTGCGCACCACCATGAAGAGCGGGCGCACGTTTGTCACCGATTCCATGCTCTACGCGGCCGGCCGCGGCGGGAATACCGAAGGATTGGGCTTGGAGGCAATGGGAATCAAGGTCAGCAAGTACGGCAACTTGGAAGCGGTGAACCCGATCACCTATCAGACCGAGGTGCCAAACATCTACGCGGCGGGCGATCTGGTGGGGCGTCCGGCGCTGGCCAGCACCGGCATGGAGCAGGGACGGCTGGCCATGTGTCACGCCTTCAACATTCGCTATCGCGGGCAGGAGTTGAACCCGGTGCTGCCGGCGGGAATCTACACGATTCCGGAGATCTCCGCGGTCGGCGAGACTGAGGAGAACATCAAGAAGAAGAACGAAGGGCGCGCCAAGGCCGGCCAGCCGCCGGTGGAGTACGTGGTTGGCCGAAGCCAGTTTGGGGATCACGCCCGCGGGCACATCATTGGTGACGAGGGCGGTTTGGTGAAATTGATTTTCTCCGCGCCGGAAGGAAAACTGCTGGGCTGCACGGTGATTGGCGAGATCGCCTCGGAATTGGTGCACATCGGGATGGCGTGTTTGCAGTTTGGCGGGGACATCAACTACTTCATCAACGCGGTCTTCAACTATCCGACGCTCAGCGACGTGTACAAGTATGCGGCCTACGACGCGCTGGGAAGACTGAACAAGTTCCGCGCGCAACATGCGTTAGCCGCGGGCCGGGAGTAAGCAAGAGGATTTATCCGCAGATGTCGCAGATGAACGCAGATACAAACCTGAGGCCCTCATCTGCGTTCATCTGCGACATCTGCGGATAAGGCGGATAAGAGCGAATCCCGAAGCCGCAACAACCGCCGCCCCGCTTCATCCAGCGTTTCATCGCGCTTGCAGAAACAGAAGCGCACTTGCTGCGCGCCGTCGCGCGGATCGTTGTAAAAACTCGATCCCGGAACTACACTCACACCGATCTCGCGCACCAGAAACTCCGAGAACTTTACATCGTCCGGGAATCCAAAGCGCGCGACGTCGGTCATGATGTAGTACGCGCCATCCGGACGGTAGCAGGTGAATCCGGCGGCTTGCAACTGGGGCAGAATGCGGTCGCGGCGAATGCGATAGTCTTCGGCCAGCTTGGTATAGTACTCGTCGGGTAGGGCGCAGGCCAGCGCGCCGGCTTCTTGCAAGGGCGCGGCCGCGCCGACCGTCAGGAAATCGTGGACCTTGCGGATCGCCGACGTGATTCCCGGCGGCGCGATCGCCCAACCCACGCGCCATCCCGTGACGCTGTACGTCTTGGACATGCCGCTGATGGTCACGGTGCGCTCGCGCATCCCGGGCAGCGTGGCCATGTAGACGTGCGCCTGGCCGCCGTACAGAATGTGCTCGTAGATTTCATCGGTGAAGGCAATGGTGTCCCACTTCTGGCACAGCCCGGCGATGAATTCCATTTCCGCCCGCGTAAACACCTTGCCCGTGGGATTGTTCGGCGTATTGATAATGATGGCGCGCGTGCCTTTGCCAAACGCGGCGCTCAATTCCGCTTCGTCGAAGCGCCAGGACCAGTTGTCGCCGTCCGGTTGCGGACGCAGTTTCACAAAACGCGGCGTGGCGTCGGAAAGAATGCTGTCGGGACCGTAGTTCTCGTAGTACGGCTCGAAGATAATCACCTCATCGCCGGGATTCAACACCGCCAGCAGCGACGAGATCATCGCTTCGGTCGAGCCGCAACACACCGTGAGTTCCTGCTCGGGATCCACGTCCATGCCCGCGAAGTGTTTGTGTTTCGCGACGATCGCGTCGCGGAAGCGCTTGGCGCCCCAGGTGATCGCGTATTGATTGATATCCGCGTCAATGGCCGCCTTGGCGGCGTCTTTCAGTTCGCGCGGCGCGGGGAAATCGGGAAAGCCCTGCGATAAGTTGACCGCGCCGTACTTCATGGCCTGACGGGTCATCTCGCGGATCACGGACTCGGTGAATTGGCTGGCCTTGCGCGAGATTCTGGGAACGAGAGTCAGCATCGGAAGATTTTCTCACAGGCCGAGGGATCTTTGGAACACGGAAGAACACGGAAGAAAAAAACGGAAGAGCACGGAAACGACCCCCTTCAAAACTGTTTCCGTGTCCTTCCGGTCTTTTCCGTGTCCTCCGTGTTCCCATGGTTCTCCGACGTGGAGAGATTCGGCTTAGCCGCGCCGTACAGCCGCTTGTAGATTTCGGCGTTGCGCAGCACCACTTGCACGTACTCGCGGGTTTCCGAGAAGGGGATGCTCTCCACAAATTCGCTGGTATCTTGGAAACCGCCCCGCCGCCAGTTCTCCACGCGGTCGGGACCGGCGTTGTATGCCGCCAGAGCATCTTCCAGGCGTCCGCCGTTTTCTTCGATCAGCCCCTTCAGATAATGCACCCCCAGGCGGATGTTGACCTGCGGACTGAACAGCGAGTTGGTGGAGTAACCAGCGATGCCCAGCCGGCGCGATAGCTCCCGGCCGGTGCGCGGCAGAATCTGCATCAAGCCGTAGGCGTTGGACCGGGAAACCGCGCGCTCGTTAAACGCCGACTCCTGGCGGATCAGCCCGGCGATCAGGTAAGGATCCAACTCGGCGGCGGCGGCCTCATCGCGAACTTCCTGCCACCACGGCAGGGGATAAAGCAACTCCCAAATCTCATGCGGAATGGAGTTGGGATCGAGTTCCGTGTAGTTGGCGATGGCGCGGTGCGCGGCATCCAGCGCCACGAAGTAGTGTCCGCGTTCCCGTTCCACTTCGGCCTGCAGCAAATACCAGAACGGACGATCCTTCTCGCGGCCCTTCATCTGCTCCACCTGGCGGATCTCCGCCGTTTCCAGATCGAACAGGCCGAGCGCCTGCATCAGCGCAAACTGCTGCCGGTGAAACGCGGAATCCGGCGGAGGCGGCGGAGCAACGTAGGGAGCCCCGAGATGAGTCACGGCAACGGTCAGGCGTTGGCGGGCCAGGAAGCCGTAAAAATTGCTGGGAAATCCCTCCACCGCCTTGCGGTAGTAGGCTTGCGCGCCGGTTTTCTCGTTGTTCTCGCGGATGCGTCCCGACCAATAGATGGCCGCCGCGGCTAGCGGACTGGCCGGGTATTTGCGAATCTGTTCATCCATGAAAATGCGGGCCCCCTGTAGTCTCCCGCGCGATAGCGCGACCAGGCCACTTTCCAGTGGCTCTGCGAGGCGTACTTGCCGTCGGGGAAACGGTGGGCCAGTTGGTCATAGTAGGGAGCGGCGGCGGCAATGCCGCCGTGCACCAACTGGTGGTTGCCGAGCGAGTAGAGCGCATCTTCCAACCACGGCGAGGCCGGATAGCGCTCCTCCAATTGCTGGAGATCGGCGTCCATGTCGGCTTCCCGCTTCAAGCGGCGATCACATTCCGTGAGCCAGTACAAACGTTCGGCGTCGGCTTCGGCGGAGACCGGCCGCATGGCGGCCAGCGCCGCGCGAGCCTGCGGGTTGCGGCCCATCTTGTAGAGGACCATCGCTGTGGCTACGGCGGCGTTTTCGTGCTCCACGCCCTTGGTGGACGCAGCCAGCAGTTTGTAATCGGTTTGCGCGTCCAGATACATTCGCTCCCGCTGCAGAGCCGGCCGCGTAGCCGCCGCAGCCACCAGGAGCGCGGCGCGCGTGCCCAGAAGATCGGGCGTGGCTTTGGGAAAATTCGCTTTGTAGCGGGCGGCCTCTTCGGCTTCCGCGCTGGCCGGATACTTGTAGTACACGCCGGCATAAGCGGCCATGGCTTGGGAAGTTTTTCCATCGGCGGCGTAGGCTTTGGCCAGCAATAAATCGGCGGCGGGATGCGGCGCGGAATCGGGATGCGCGCTCAGCGTGGCGATGGCTTGCGATGGCGAATCGGTAGAGTCCAGCGCCACAGCTTGGGCATACAGCGCACGAGCCGTCAATAAACTTCCGGGATGGCGGCCGTCGAAGCCATCGAGAACGGCCAGCGCGGTAGCGTGGTCGCCGGCGTTTTGCAGCGCGGAAACCAGGTAGTAATCGGCGTAATCGGACAGCGGCGTAGGCGCGCCGCGCGCCAGACGCAGATATTGGGCGGCTTCCGCGAAGCGCCGATCCTGCCACTGCGCGTATCCCAAGACGAAGTAGGCCAGCGCCCCAGCATCTCCCGCGGACTTCAGGGCGTAATCACGGAGTTGTAATTCGGCGTCGGGAGAACGGGTATCGAGGTAGGCGCGGGAAAGCGTGGCCAGCCGCTCCGGCACGGTTTGTGCTTGCGTGGGCGACCACGCCGGCGCGACAGCAGCCCCCAGTGCGGCCAGCACGAGAACGGGGACGACGGCCTTCCGAAACCAGAAAGCATTCACTTTAAACCAACGGGCCGGGATACCCCGGGCCGATCGCCGCCGGATCGCCGTCGCCAATCTGCGCCACCATTTGCTGGTGGAAATAATCCACCTGGGCGGCCGGAGTGTTGGCGAACTTCTTTTCGTAGGCCAGACGGCTCTTGTCGATATCTTCCTGAAGCAAGGCGTAGGCATCGCGCTGCTTCTTGCCCTGAGCGACTTTGTCTTTGTTGTACAGCATCAACTCATCCACCAGCAGTTTGGCGAAGCGGAAGGCTTTCTTGTGGATCTCCTGATCTGCAAGCGGAACGGCGCTGAGGTCCGGACCCGACGGCTTGCGCACCGGCGCTGCCGCGGGCGCGGCCGGTAAGGGCGGCGCCGGCTCGTGCGCGGTTTGTGCCGCTGGCACGGCTGCGGTTTCCCCAGGCACCTCCGCTGGCAACGGCGGCGCGGACTGCGCAGCGGGACGCTGGGCTGCCACCGGCGTGGCCACGGTTCCGCGGCCTGCGGCGGGGCCGGAGCGGCAACCGCGGGCTTGGCGGGGCCGCCGGACATTGTCTCCAAGCGAATGCCGGCGGTACGCGTTAGCAAGCGCAGCGCGCCTTCTTCCAGCAGTCCCGTTGTGCCGCCGTCGCTATAGAGCATGGCCACGGGACGGTCGCGCACGGTCAAGGGAAGCAGGTAGGCCCGGCCGCTCTTGGCCGTTCCCACGAATGCGAAGAACGCTCGCGAGAGCGTCTGCGGCAACGGCCCGGTGATACCTACGGCCTGCCGCCATCCGTTGTCGCCGTCCGCGGCGACGTTCAGGTTGCGCCAGCCCGCTTGCTGCACTTCCTCGAAGCCGTGCCAGCGCCACGGAGTTAAGCGGTCGCCCTTGACCACCAAAATCGCACAGCGCGCCGCGTAGCCTTCCGCGGCATCCAGCAGCACCTGCATCGTGTCCATCTGGTTAGCGGCCGACAAAATGCGATCGAAGCCGGTGCATAGCAATTCCGTGCCGGGTCCGGAAGGAGCCGGAGGCGCGGCGGGAGAAGAAGATAGTTCGGCCGGGGCCGATGGCGCTGCGGCGTGTAACTCGCGAAATACGTCCTTCAGGGCCGCGGTTAGTCTATCCAGTGCGTTTTCGAAGTTGGCAGAATCATTCATACGGGGTCAACTGGCATTATGTGTCCCTACTTATCGTTATGTCAATCAACCCCTTGTACTACCCGGCGTCTGGGTCCCAACTTGGACAACACCAGACCGGACCAAGGGGAGGCCGCCGGCGCGCTCAGTCCGGCTTCTTCACGTCTGCCGGCGGCTCGGGACCGGCTTTGACAATCCACGCATCATAGACCGCCCGGGCCATCTTAGCCAGAGTAATATGTGCTTCATTATCAGGCGTCCACTGGCGATCCTTCGAGTTATAGGCGAAGGCGGCAAAGGCGATTGTGCCGGATGGCGTGTCGATCAAACCGACGTCGTTGCGCAGGTCGTCCAGCGCGCCGGACTTGCTGGCGATGGTCACCTTGGCTCGCTCAGCAGATAGCGCTGCATGGAATCGTGGTCGCGCTGTTTTTTTAAAATGGCGATCATGCGCTCGCAGGAGGCGGCATCGGCGATCTGCCGACGATGGATCATTTCCAGCAGCCGGAGCATCTCGTTTGGCGTTGTGACGCCCAGCCCGAACTCACGTTCTTCGTCGGTGAGCGGCCGATTGAGCGGGACAAACACCTTTTTTGAAAACCTTGGTGTTGCTCAATCCCAGCGCGGCCATGCCCGTGTTGACGTTGGGAATCCCCACTCGGTCGAGCACCAGGTTGGTGGCGGTGTTATCGCTCTCCACGATCATCAAGGTGATGGCGTCTTCCAGCGTCAGGCGCAGGCCGGGCTGCATGTCTTGCAGGATTCCCTGACCCTGGCACGCGATCGGCGGCGAGTAGCGTGATGGGATCGTCGAGGTGCAGTTTGCCGTCTTTGATTTGAAAAAACGCCTCCGTCATGACCGCGAGTTTGATGGTGGAAGCGGTCTTGACGCGCCGATCACCGTTCAAGGCGTAAGCATGCGGGGTGGAACCGGCGGAAACGATACGCGCGGCCATGGCCACGTCGCCGTGGAAAGCCGCGGCGATGCGGTGGATGTCGGCGTCCAAGGCGGCGTCCGCGCGATCCTGGGCCGCGGTGGGTAAGAGCAACAAGGTCAGTGTCAGGATCAGTAAGGGCATGATAGGAGTTCTTATTATACGACTCCGGAAGAGCAACCGCCGCACCCACGCCTTCGCGTGGGTCCCCGCGCCGATGAACGCCGATGGAGCGATTTCATATCGGCGTTCATCGGCGGTTGCTTCTTCTTTCCCTGGGTTAGAATACCAATTGTGTCCAAGATCTTCCTGATCCCCGCGTTGGCGCTTCTGCTGGTGACGCTTGCTGCCTCGCCGCAAGCCAAAAAACCAACCGCCGAAGCCTGGGTCGCGTTGACACTGAAGTCGATGACGCTGGACGAGAAGATCGGCCAGATGATCATGCCGTCGATGGAAGGCGCCTTCACCAACTACGATTCCGTTTCTTTCCGCATCGAACTTGCGCGGGTGAAGAACTTAGGCGTGGGCGGCTCATCGTTTTTCGCGGCACGCCCGTCAACACAGCGGCGATGCTCAACGAATTGCAGCGCAACGCGAAGATCCCGCTGCTGATCGCCGGCGACCTGGAACGCGGCGCGGCCAGCCAGTTCCCGGGATACGCGGTGTCCCTGCCGTCGAACCTGGGGATAGGCGCGACCGGCGATCCCAAGTTCGCTGCGTTTGCCGGATCGGTCACGGCGGTGGAAGGCCGCGCCGTCGGTTACCACATGACCTTCGCTCCCGTCGCCGACGTGAACAACAATCCCGATAATCCGATCATCAACATTCGCTCTTTCGGCGAAGATCCGGAAATGGTCGCGAAGATGGTGACTTCCTACGTCAGCGCCGCGCAAGCGCAAGGCTTGATCGCCACCGCCAAGCATTTTCCCGGTCACGGCGACACGGCCACCGATTCGCACATCGATCTCGGCGTGGTCGCCGGCGACCGCGAGCGTCTCGACCGCGTTGAACTGGCGCCGTTTCGCGCCGCCATTAAAGCCGGCGTCGGCGCGATCATGACCGCGCATCTCGCCGTGCCGGCCATCGAGCCCGACGCGAACTTGCCGGCAACGATGTCGAAAAAGGTGCTCACCGGATTGCTGCGCGAGCAACTCGGGTTCCGCGGCTTGATCGTGACGGATGCGCTGGACATGGGCGCGGTGACGTCGCATTACTGGGACGGCGACATCGCCTTGCGCGCCGTGGAAGCGGGCGCCGACATTCTGCTGATGCCGCCCGATTCCCAACTGGTGATTCGCGTGGTACGCGATGCGGTCAAGAGCGGTCGCCTTTCAGAGAGCCGCATCGACGAATCGGTAAAGCGCATCCTTGAGGCCAAAGCCAAGTTGGGACTGAACGACAACCGCTTCGTGGATCTCGCAAAAATCGGCAATCTATTCGGCCAAGAAGGATTGCAAAGCACAGCCGAGGACATTGGCAACGCCTCCATCACGCTGCTACGGAATACGCGCGGCGCGCTGCCCATCGACTTGACTAAGCGGCAGCACGTGACCATGGTGATCGTGAACGCCGACACCGAGCCGGAAGGCGCCCATCTCGCTTGGGAAGCGCGGCAGCGGATGGAGGATCGCGACCTGGATGTGCTGGTGGCCGGTCCCAACATGACGCCGCAACAATCCGATGTGATTCTTGGGAAAGCGGCGCAGTCCGACGTGATCCTCGCGGCTATCTACGTGAAGATTGCGGCGAAGAAAGGCACCGCCGGCTTGCCCGCGTCCCAACTTGAGTTGCTCGACAAGCTGAACGCGCTGAACAAGCGCATGCTGGCGATCAGTTTCAGCAATCCTTACCTGCTGCGCGATTTTCCCAACACCGCCGGTTACATGTGCGCCTATAGCAGCGCCGAAGTCAGCGAGCGCGCTGCAATCCGCGCGGCGTTCGGGGAAATTCGTCCCGCGGTCATGCGGGCGGAGAGATCGCCGGGAAAGGCCTCGATGGCAACGACCGAAGCTCCCGGCGGAAAACTCCCCGTCACGATCCCCGCGGCCAGCGGCGCTACGCCGCTGGCCGCGCGAGGCTCGGACAACCGATCCCGTACCTGCCGATGATCTTGGAACGCGACACCACCGACCAGGACACGCGCTTTCAAAAGGCTTTCGCGATTATTGAAAAGGCCAACGTCGCGCACGGTTTTCCGGGCGCCGTACTCGCCGTGGGTCACCAGGGGAAAGTGGTGGCGTTGAAAGCCTTCGGCAAAATGACTTATGCACCCGACGCCGCGCCCGTTACTCCCGCCACGATTTGGGACATGGCCTCCTGCACGAAGGTAGTCGCCACCACGACGCTTGCGGCTATGATGATTGAACAAGGGATGCTGAAACTGGATCTGCCGGTGCGCGCCTATCTCCCTGATTTTGGTACGAAGGACGCAACGAGATCCGAAGAACAAGGTCACCGTTCGCCAGCTCATGATGCACGATTCCGGCCTGCCGGCGTTCAAGGAGTATTTCCGGACAAGCACAAATCGCGCCGAGATCATGGAGAAGGTTTTTGACACGCCGCTGGAATACGCTCCAGGAGAAAAATCGATCTACAGCGACTTTGGATTTATCCTGCTCGGCGAGATTCTCCAGCGCCTCGGCGGATATCCGCTGGACGTGATGGCGCATACGCGGATCTTTGAGCCGCTCGGCATGCACAGTTCGGTCTACAATCCCCACCCCGATCTGCTACCGCGGATCGCACCCACCGAGTACGATAAGGCGTTTCGCAAGAAACTGGTTCACGGCGAAGTGCACGACGAAAACGCCTGGGTGATGGGCGGCGTAAGCGGTCATGCCGGCCTGTTCTCCAGCGCCGGGGACCTGGCGATCTTCGCGCAAATGATGCTGAACGGCGGCATCTACGCCCACAAGCGTTTGCTGAAGCGCTCCACCGTGGAGATGATTACCACGCGCCAGAACGAACCGCCCGGCACGACACGCGCGCTGGGATGGGATACGCCGTCCCCCGAGGGACACTCCAGCGCCGGGCATTTGTTGTCGCCGCACGCGTTTGGGCATACCGGTTTTACCGGGACGTCCATTTGGATCGACCCGGACAAGGAGTTGTTCATTATTCTGCTGACGAATCGCGTGCATCCCACACGAGACACCAACGTAATGATTCAAGTGCGTCCGCAGGTAGCCGACGCTGTCGTGGAAGCGTTAAAGTAACGCAGGCCTTCAGGCCTGTATTTTTTTCGACGAACGCAAAGAACAGGCCTGAAGGCCTGCGTTACATGAACCTACAGAATCTAGCCACGGAGAGAACTAACCCGGCGTCGGCGCGGATTGACCGGCAAACCACCGCGCGCGTCGTGGCGATCATCAACCAACAGGACGCCACGGTGGCCGCGGCCGTGCGCAAGGAACTGCCGCGCATCGCCCAATCTGTGGACCTGATCGTCGCGTCGCTGCGGCAGGGCGGCCGATTGTTCTACGTCGGCGCGGGAACCAGCGGGCGTCTGGGAGTCCTGGACGCCTCGGAAATCCCGCCGACCTACAACGTGCCCTCCCGGATTGTGCAAGGCATCATGGCCGGCGGACGCCGCGCCTTAACACACTCCGCCGAAGGCGCGGAAGATTCCGCCGCCGCCGGCCGTCGCGATCTTGCGAAGCGCAAACTGAAGGCGCGCGACGTTGTCGTAGGCATCACCGCCAGCGGACGCACGCCCTATGCCATCGGCGCGCTGGAATACGCGCGCCAGGCCGGCGCGCCGGCGATTGCGCTAGCCTGCAACGCGAATCCGGAGATCGCGCGTGTCGCCGACGTGACCATTGCTGTAGTGACGGGTCCGGAAGTGATTGCCGGCTCGACGCGCATGAAAGCCGGCACAGCGCAAAAAATGGTCTTGAACATGCTGTCCACGGCGGCGATGATCCGCCTGGGACACGTACATGGAAACTACATGATCAACGTGCAGATGACCAACGCCAAGCTGCGCGAGCGTGCGCTGACGATCTTACAGGAGATTCTCGGCATCGATCGCGCGGCGGCGGCGCGTTTGTTGAAGCGATCCGGTAATGATTTGAAGGCTGCGGTTCTTAGCCACAGATGAACACAGATAAGCGCAGATGATGCACCGATCTATCCGCGTTCATCTGTGTTCATCTGTGGCTAGATTTCTTACCGCCACAACTTCTGGACCACCTTGGTCACCGTAACGCTGGCAACTGCGAACACCACGAACAGCGCCGCCGCATAGTTCCACCGGTCATAGAGCACGTTTCCCACCGTGAACAGCGCGCTCCAGATCATGGTACATGCCGCGAACCAGCCCAGCAACGACATGGGAAGGTCGGTGCGATCCGCTCCTCCGTCTTCCGCCCGGAAGGTCGCGCCGACCTGCCGCTGAATGCGCGTCCAGCCCCAACCGGGAGGACGAATCTTGCGATAAAACTCCTCCAGCACGGCGCCATCGGTTTGCGGCCCAAAGAAGGCCGTCAGCAACCAGCAAATCGTCGTGAAGATCACCGTCAGGATCAACTGTTGCGACGATCCCGGCGCCATGCCCATCCGGTGCAGAACCAGGAACAGCACGGAAACCGCGAACGAGCTGATCATCGCCACGATCTCACACCACGCCGTGACCCTCCACCAGAACCAGCGCACCAGATAGATCAGCCCCGTACCCGCGCCGATCTGGAGAATAATATTGAAACTTTCCTTGGCGCTCTCGAGCGCGTAGACCGTGGCGCTCGACAGCAAGAACAATGCCAGTGTGGCCAGGCGGCCCATGCCCACATAGTGATGCTCCGTGGCCCCAGGGCGAATGAAGCGGCGATAGAAATCGTGAACCAGGTAGGAAGCGCCCCAGTTCAAATGCGTAAGAATGGTCGAGGAGTTCGCGGCAATCAGCCCGCCCACCATCAGACCCATCCAGCCGGCCGGCAAGAAGCGCAGCATCGCGGGAAACGCCGTGTCGTGGCCGATCAGCGATGGCTGAAGGTGCGGAAAGGCTTTTTGAATGTCCGACAACTGCGGGTAAACGATGATCGAAGCCAGCCCCGTTATGATCCACGGCCAGGGGCGAAGCACGTAGTGCGCCAGGTTGAAAAACAAGGTGCTGCCCAGCGCATCTTTTTCGGACTTCGAAGCCAGCATCCGCTGCGCGATGTAGCTTCCTCCGCCCGGTTCCGCGCCGGGATACCATACCGCCCACCACTGCACCGCCAGCGGCATGATGAAAACAGCCACCGCCAAATCCCAGTTGTTGGTGAAATCCGGCAGCATGTTCAAGTAGCTGAGCCCGCCGGGCCCGTGCAGTTTGCCCAACTTGTCGATCATGGCGTGCAGCCCTCCCACCTGCGGGAGGTTCACGGCGAAATAGGCCGCGGCAATCACCGCGGACATCTTGATGAAGAACTGGATCATGTCAATCACCAGCACTCCCCATAATCCGGAGTGCATGGCGAACACGACATTCAGCACTCCCACCGCCAGCAAGGTTTGCCAGCGTTCGAATCCAAACAGGACGGCGGCGATCTTGCAGGCGGCCAGGTTGACCGTGGCCATGATCATGCAGTTGAAGAACAATCCCAGGTAGACAGCGCGGAAGCCGCGCAGCGCGCTGGCGGCTTTGCCGGAGTAGCGCAGTTCATAGAATTCCAAGTCGGTGAGAACGCCCGATCGCCGCCACAACCGCGCATAGAAAAAAACCGTGGCCACGCCGGTCAGCGTGAACGCCCACCATTGCCAATTCCCGGCCACGCCTTCGGTGCGCACGAAGTTGGTCACCAGGTTGGGCGTGTCGCTGGAGAACGTGGTCGCCACCATGGAGAGTCCCGCCAGCCACCACGGAACGGCGCGTCCGGAAGCGAAGAACTCGGCGGTGCTCTTGCCGGAGCGCTTGGCCATAAACAGCGCCGGGACAAAGCAAATGGCCACGGAAAAGATGGCGATGACCCAATCAATGGTGTGAAGTTGCATCCGGCTCCTGGGACCATCGCCAGCCTAGCATGAAAGGCGCTCTTGCGCTACGCTGCGACAACACGCTGCGACAAGGCCAACGCCTTCTTCACATCGATGAACAGGATGCACAGGATAAACGAACGCTCTGCTTAGGGGGTCCCATCCTGTCCATCCTGTTCATCGATGTTAAGAAATCCGGCTAGGCCCTTCGTGCTAGCACGAAACTCCTAAAACAAAACTATGCAATCCTGTTGTTTTTCCTGTTTTCCGTGCGCTTTCCGTGTTCCAATTATTTCCCATGGGGACGAAACTTGCCATTCGCGCCGGAGTCGTCATGGGACCGCCGCCGGAATTTGGCGCGGCCGCGTCGGATGAAATTCTGGAAGGCACCGTCCTGATCGACGGCGACACCATTGAAGCCGTCGGGCGCGATATTCGCATTCCCAAAAGCGCCAAGCGCGTGGATGCGCGCGACAAAATCTGCGTGCCGGGATTCATCGACCTGCACGTTCACGGCGCGGGCGGTTGCGATCTGATGGACGCCACGCCGGAGTCCCTGGCGGCCGTGGGGCGCACGCTTGCACGCTTCGGAACCACGTCGTTTTATCCCACCACCGTTACCGCGTCCATGCCGCTGACTTTGCAAACGCTGGAGCGGCTAGCGGCGTGGATCGGCGGCGCGCCGGCATCGCTGGCCAAGAACGGTCCCGGCGCGCAGCCGCTGGGGATCCACATGGAAGGGCCGTTCATCAGCCATCGGCGGTTGGGTGTGCATCCGCCGGGTCTGGTGCTGCCGCCCTCGGTCAGCGTGTTCCAGCAGTTTTTGAACGCGGCCAACGAACAACTGCGCATCCTAACGATTGCGCCGGAAGTGTCGGGCGCGGGCGACGTGATTGACAACGCCCTGGAAAGCGGAGTCCGCGTGGCCCTGGGACACACCGACGCCACCTTCGAGGAAGCGCTGGGCGCGTTTGACCGCGGAGTCCGCCACGCCGTCCATACTTTCAATGCCATGCGCCCGTTCACGCATCGCGACCCTGGCGTGATCGCCGCCACGCTGCTCGACGAACGCGTTATGGCCGAGTTGATCGCCGACGGCGTTCACGTGCACCCCGCCGCCATCCGGCTGCTGGTGAAAGCCAAGGGCGCCTTTGGAATTTTATTGGTCACCGACGGCGTTAGCCCCATGGGCATGCCCGAGGGCGATGGTTACCGCCTCGGGGAAATGGAAGTTTCCGTGCGTAACGGCGCGGTCCGTAACGCCGAAGGCACTCTGGCCGGCAGCGTCCTGACCTTGGACCGCGCCCTCCGCAACATGCGCGCCATCACCGCCCTTCCCGTGCGCGATCTGGTGCGCATGGCCACCTGGAATCCCGCCGCGATGATGCACATCACCCAACGCAAAGGCGTCCTCGCGCCCGGAGCCGACGCCGATGTAGTATTGTTAACGCAGGATCTGGCGGTCGCCCAGGTCTATGTGCGAGGGCGGGAAGTGATGTAAAGCCCGTCCCGTGCTATTCTGAGGGAGAACCATCATGAAGAACCTCACAGTCAGTTTGGATGACGAGCTCGATGCCGCGCTCGAGGCTCTCTGCGCCGAGCGGGGCAGCCAACGAGGCGAGTTTGAGTCTAACGTCTTGCGCCGCTTTGTCGCGCGAGAGCGGCTTGCGCGGGAGCTTCAAGATCCCGCTGCGCAAGCGGCATACCGAGAGGTGGAACAAGAAGACGTCGAAATGGCCGAAGATGGGATGGCCGAATATGCCGAAGGATTGCGGCAGGCAGATCTGGCCGATCACATATGAAACGCGGCGAAATCTGGATCGCCACTCTTGGCCCCGTTATTGGTTCGGAACAAGCTGGCACAAGACCAGTTCTGATAGTCCAGCCGGACTTCATGGACGATTTTCTACGCACGACCATCGTGGTTCCCTGCACTACAAATCTCAAATGGTCGCGATTTTCGTTCTGCACACCGCTGGCCGTTGGAGAGGGTGGCCTTTCAAGGGCTTCTGTTGCGCTTGGCCATCAGGTCAAGGCCCTGGACAAGATACGCCTTAAGTTCAGGCTTGGCCAAGTCACGCCAGATGCTCTGACGCGGGTGGAGAAGAGCCTAGCGGTCGCCCAAGAATTGTTTTGAAGCGTATCGAATCCCATGGATCGTTTTCTCATTCGCGGCGGCCTGCCGCTCCACGGAAAAATACAAATCGGCGGTTCCAAGAACGCGGCCTTGCCGGCGCTGGCCGCCATCCTTTTAACCGACAAGAAAGTGGTCCTGGAACGCGTGCCCGACGTTTGGGACATCGGGACGATGTTGCGATTACTGCGCCATCTGGGCGTGGAAACGGAGCGCAACGGCGGCAAGATCGCCTTCTCGGCTGCGAAATTGGCGAGTCAGGAAGCGCCTTACGACATCGTCAAGACCATGCGCGCCTCCAGCCTGGTGCTGGGGCCGCTGCTGGCGCGCACAGGCCGCGCCCGCGTGTCCATCCCGGGAGGTTGTGCGATCGGCGCGCGGCCCATCGATCTGCATCTCAAGGGTCTCGAAAAACTGGGCGCGACCATCTCGCAAGAACACGGCTACATCGAGGCGCGCGCCGACGATGGCCTGAAAGGCGCGACCGTCCACTTCGATCGCATCACCGTCACCGGAACCGAAGACCTGATGATGGCGGCGGTGCTGGCGGCGGGTGAAACGGTCATCGAAAATGCCGCCCGCGAGCCGGAAGTGCAAGATCTGGCGATGCTGTTGAACAACATGGGCGCGCACGTACAAGGCGCGGGAACATCGGTGATCCGCATTCGCGGCGTGCGCAAATTGCATGGCGGGCGGCACACCATCATCCCCGACCGCATCGAAGCCGGGACGTTTCTGATTGCCGGCGCGATGACCGGCGGCGATCTGCTGCTGGAGCAGTGCCGGCCGGATCACCTTTCGGCGGTGGTCTTCAAGCTGCAAGACGCCGGCGTCGAGGTGACCTCGCCCAAGCCGACTTCCCTGCGCGTGCGCGCCACCCAAGGACCATTGCAGGCCGTGGACATGTCCACGGAGGAATATCCCGGCTTCCCCACCGACATGCAGGCGCAGTATATGGCGCTGATGACGCAAGCCTCGGGGATCAGCGTGATTGCCGAGAACATTTTCGAGAATCGCTTCATGCACGTGCAGGAGTTGGCGCGCATGGGCGCGCAGATCCAGGTGCAGGGACGGCGCGCGATTGTACGCGGTGAAGCGGGGTTGAGCGGCGCCGCGGTGATGGCCAGCGATTTGCGCGCCAGCGCTTCCCTGGTGCTGGCCGGCCTGGTGGCCAAGGGCGAGACCATGGTCGAGCGCGTCTATCACATTGATCGCGGCTACGAAAACATTGAAGCCAAGCTCGCCGCGGTGGGCGCCAGGATCGAGCGTCAAGTGAGCGCATAGGAAGAGTTAGCCACAGATGAACACAGATAAACGCAGATCGGAACAAGAGGCCGGCTCATCGTTTTGTTATCTGCGTTCATCTGCGTTTATCTGTGGCTGCAAAATACTTAGTAGTGCGAAGGTCCTGGGCCGCTCGGGCCGCTGAAAATGTGACTGTCGGGCTATTTTCGTTTTTTGCCGCCGGTGTGAAACTGAAACTTGTCAGACAGCGAGAGTTGGGCTTTTCGGTGGATCTGGGGGATCTGCCGGGGAGCCCAGCTTTTTCTACCCACCGCGATCCCTTCCCCTTCCATCGAAAGTCACCGGATAGATCCCCGACCTAGCCGGCTGGTAGCGGAAAAATACTGTGTAGGATAGGCTGAAACCGTTTGAATACCCTGGGAGGCAAGGTAGGCAAGGTGCCAACGGACCGCGTACCACTGAGCTTTGTTCCGACAAGCTGTCCGCTGGCCTCCGTACACGGCCAGTCCACCCTGCGGAAAATCGCCGAGGCGTTCGGAGCGGGAACATACCAAGATCGCATTTTCGAGATCCTCGAATGCCAACAGTGCGGACTGGGTCTGACCAGTCCGTTACCGGCCCCCGGCGAAGCAGCCGCGCTGTATGCCGATCGAACATCCAACGATTTCCAGCCTGGCGACAGCGGTCCCGTGGCCGCGCTCAAGGGGTTCTTTGCCAAGCGGGATGCCGCCCATTTTGCAAAGTATTCTTCGCCGCCGCAAACCATCCTCGATTACGCCTGTGGCAATGGCGCGTTTACCATAGCGTTGAGCCAACTTTTCCCGTCCGCGGGCGTGTTCGGGAGCGATTTTCACCAAGCCGCGCCTGCCGGACTCCCAGCCGGCGCGCACACGTATGTTTCCCATGCCAAGCTGCCCGAACAGAAGGGCCGCTTCGATCTGATCGTTGCCCGTCACGTCCTGGAACACACTTATGCGCCCATCGATTTTCTGCGCAGCCTGTGGGAACTGAATGCCGCCGCCGGCGTCGTGGCACTGGAGGTTCCCTCGCTCGAAACGCCATGGCGCAGGATCTTCGGTAAACACTGGGACAACTATTACGCGCCCTATCACCCCCTGCATTTCACGCGACGATCATTGGCTCTCGCGGTGGAGGCGGCTGGATACAAAGTATTGCACGTGGGCCGGGCGGAAATGCCGAAAATGGGAAGAAGCCTGCGCAACGTGATCGGAGGACCGTACACCGCACTTCTGTTCGCCGCGGGCGCCGCCCTGCAGCCTGTTCAGGTATTGCCGGGACTGCTAACTGGCACCTCGGTGTGCCTGCGGATCTGGGCGCGCAAAGAGTAGCTGGCAGCCCACCGGGGTTATACTGGGAATCTATGAGCGGCTATACCGACGAACATGCCCGCGCGGGCATTCAGACTCCCTTGCCGGCCCTGGAGGTCTGGGAGAACCAATATCCGGGCTATGAAATCGTGATTGTCTATCCCGAGTACACTTCGGTTTGTCCCAAGACCGGGCTGCCGGACTGCGCCACGGTGACCATCAAGTACGTGCCGGATAAGATTTGCGTGGAGTTGAAATCGCTGAAGATGTATCTGCTGGCGTACCGCAATCTGGGCATTTTCTACGAGAACGCCATCAACCGCATCCTGGACGATATCGCAGCCGCCTGCCGGCCGCATTCCGCCACCGTGATCGGCGAGTTTACGGCGCGCGGCGGCATGCGTAGCACAATCACCGCGAAGTGGCCGCGTTAGAGTAAGGATTTTGGAACACGGAAGAACACGGAAAAAAACCGCACACGGAAAAACACCGGCCGCCGGGCGCCAGTTAATTCCTATTCGCTTCATCGCATTTCGACCCTCCTCTAGACGTACTAAAAGATAATCTTGACAGGTCTCCTTCCAGGAGTATATTTGCTCGTGATCCTGGGGGTTCGGCCAATACCATCGCTGTGGAGCGTCGCCTTTGTTTCGCGCCGGTCTGACGACCATCGTTTTCTTGGTCGCGCCTGTCCTCCAGGCGCAGAACGCCACTGCCAGCTTTGAAGGCCTTCCGGACGGTGCCGTAACGCAACTTTCGGGCTTGCAATTCACCAACACCGCCGTCGTGACCGCCGGAGTGTCGCTGAACGAACTCGACTTCCCGCCGCATTCCGGTGTGAAAGTAGCCTTCGACTCCGGAGGTCCCATCACCATCGCGTTTCCGTCGCCGGTGGCGGCGTTCGGCGCCTATTTCAATTATCGAACCAGCCTGACCGTGCAGGCCTATGATGCGTCGAGCAATCTTCTGGCCACCGCAACCTCGCACTACTCTAGCAATCTGGCGATTTCGGGAGTGAGCGGGAGCACGCCAAATGAGTTTCTGCAAGTGTCCAGCACAAACATCGCGCGCGTGACTATCAGCGGCAATCCGAATGGCGCTTCTTTTTCCATGGATGATGTCATGGCCGGCTCGACGCTGTCTTATTTGGTCGGTGACGCGTATCCCTTCACCGGAGATAGTTTAGGCAGCTTCGGCCAGGGCGTTCTCAACACTTTGAGTCTGATCACCACGCTCCGTGCGGTCACGAGGCTGCCCGGCTTTCTGCCTGCAACCTGTTCGGACCGCTTCGACGCCATGGACTCGTACCGGTGGACACGCCCACCCAGCGCGGCGGCGACGGCGTTCTGAACACGCTGGATCTTATCGAGACCTTGAGGCGGGTCACCAACATCGATACTTCCAGGCCCACCCGCATTTATCGAGGTTTGCCATGCTCCGCGGCATCCGCGCAAGCTGTTGGCGGATCGGTGCGGAGCGCGGGCGTGCTGATTGTTGGAGCCGCACAAAACGGCCAACGCCCGATTTACCTGATGGCGGATCAAACGTTGTCCCTGGTTGGATTCAGCCTGGGACTGGGCAGTGGCCAAACGACGATTAACTTCACTCCGGCTCCGCAGCTCACGCCCTCCCTGACGGACACCACAGTGACGGGCACGCTCGCCGCCGCATGGCTGGAAGGTTTGAATTTGCGGGCCGGACAGCAGGTCCTGCTCGGATACGTCACAGCGAGTGACGGTCCAGCGAGTATCTTCGCGGCATCCGGCAACACCGCCGACGGACGCACTTGGTCCTTTCGCACGCAGGAGGCGCGGCCCCGATGAAATGGACGCCGACAATCCCTACGAGCGGCTCCTGGAGGAGTCGGCTCCGCGTCGTCTTGGTGGGCAAGGATGCCTGCTCGAAAAGCGGAACCCTTCAAACCAGCGGAGCAGGCGGCATATTTTAGCCCAGAGCGTAAGCTGTGGGTTAGAAAGCAAACCACCCAAGCCTGCGTAGCGGGCGACATAGAGGTTCGTTGTGAAGCGAGCCTCCATCGAGAATGGAACCTGTCTTTTCTGCGAGCCTTCATGCGCCCGCGTTCGCGGGCTTACTGCATTCCCGATGTGAACCCGCAGCTTGCGCCGTGCTACAGTATGTCGCCGGCTCCGCCGGCTGAGAATGTGGAGACTCCCGTAGCGCGGGCATCCCGGCCTGCGCCCCTGCTTTTCCGGCAACCTCTTAGGGCTGCCGCGGTGGCCCTGTTATTTTTCGCCTGGCTTTTCGGGGGAGTCGCGCGCCTCAGTGCGGCCGTTGCAATTGGCGCGACAACTGTGACGCCCTCGACCATTCTCGTGAACACGCAGACGACCATCACAGTCACCGCGCAGATCGCCAATCCTAACCCGCTTCCGAACGGTGTGAACCTGGTGCTAGTCGGCTCGAGCGGGCCCACGCTGGTCGGCGTCCTGAACGACAACGGGCTAAACGGCGATGTCACGGCAGGCGACGGCATCTACATCTATCAGTTCACGGTGACGCCAACCGCCTTAGGTGCGATCGCGTATGAAGTGACGGCGGCATTTGGCGGCGTTCTTCAGCGTGTGCAGGCAAGCACTCTACGTGAACGTAGTTCCCGGCGCGCCATCGATTCTGGTTGGGGCACCAAACCCCAGCGGCTCTTACTACGGAATGTGCTGTAACGATAACACGAGCGTGGCCGCGGAATTCACGCTTTCAGGAAGCGAATACGTGACGACGATCAATGTCGTCCTGCTGGGCAGTAGTATCTACGACTTTTCGCTTCAGAATTCACTGACAGGGTCGATTACAACTTTCGCCAGAGCAGTCATAACCGCGCCCACCGCAGGCCAGAATATTCAGGCGATGTTTGTCAATACGACGCTTCCGGCCGGCACGTATTACCTGGTCGGAACTGAAGATCCCGCGTCCACGCTACGCGTCCCTGGATGGTGGGTCTCAGACGGCACGTTTGTCGCCAACGCGGGCAGCGTCGCAAACGGGGTTTGGTTCAGCAGTTCCGGTCCCACTGGACCCTGGGCTCTTACGAGCGGCGTGGTTAACGGCTATACGTACGATGCCCCTACATTTGTCCTAAACGGCGTTCCAGTGTCCGGTCTGATTACTTCCGCGACTCCGAATGGCGCCAAAGCCGGGACTACTGTTTCCGTGGCCGTGACCAGTGCGAACCTTGCGGGCGCGACTTTCTCGATACCCGGGAGCGACAGCACGGTCAGTTCCGTAACCATAGACCCGTCCGGCGCCTCGGCCAGCATGCAAATCCTCGCCGGCTCGACACCTGGGTTCTTCAACATCGTGGCAACCAACTCGGTGGGAAGTTCGCCCGTCGCGGCCGGAAATCAGTTTATTGTGCTCACGGCGACAGGTTACACGGCAACCACCACTATTTCCGTGCTCAACACCGCGATCACGCCGGGCTCCGGCTACGCACAGAGCCGAACGTTAGCCGTCGCCAACGCGAACGCGCCGGGCGCTTCGATTGCACAGAGCTTGTGGGTCTCGGTGCTGAACAACGCCGCCGGAGTTCAGAGCGCGGCGTTGCCGCCAACCGCGTTTGCCAAGGGCACGCCCGCTATAGCGCTTAACCCTGCCTTCCTTCGCACGCTCCCGAGCGGGGTGCAGCCCACCGATTCTATTCCGGCGCTTGTTGGCCAGACGATTCCGTTGATTGTCACCGGCGGAGCAGATGGCCTAGCTTCGTTGTCGTTCAACGGCAGCATATTGGAGCCACCTATTGCCGCGGGGCAAGCGCTCTTTACCGTACCTGCGGGGCCTGCGGTGCCGCAATCCATTGAGATCAGCGCCAGTGCGGAGGGTATGGACGGCGCACCGCTCCTCATCAAACCCATACCCGATCCCGGACGTAGCGTCCACGGAAGGCTCCTTGCGGCCGATGGTTCGATAATTCCCAACGCTCAAGTGCAGTTGCGAACCACCGGTCTCGACGCCGAATACTTCGATTTCAAGACTCCGCTGACGGCGCTCCCGAACCTCCTCGATCACAAGCCAGACCGCGAGGGCTTTGTCTCCGCGCTGAATACGGTGAATCCTCACAGCGTCTTCGGCGAGGACCCATTCGGCACCGGCATGATGCCCGATTACGCGGCGCGCTTCCGCGGCCAAATCCTCGCCGACACTGCCGGCGACTATCATTTCTTCCTTACGTCACACGCTGGATCGCGCCTGATGATTGACGGCCGGACGATTGCTGACGTGCCTTACCCGTACTCCTCCGGCCCAGACACTGTGGCCGGTACAGTCTTGTTGACGCCGGGCGGCATGACATCGAAGTGATCCATTTCGAGGCCGCCGGCTCGCCCGTTTTGCGTCTCGAATGGGAGATCCCCGGAGGGATCCTCCGCGCGGTGGTCGATCCCGGCCATCTGACGGCACATAAAGTCTGGGAAGCCGTCTCCGATGAGCACGGCGAGTTCGTGATTCCTGGTGTGCCTTCGATTCTCGATGTTGTGGAATTCAGGGGCCGCCTGTAAAGACAAATGCACTGTGGTTCTGGAGTGAAACAATGAAAAACCAACTACGCCTTGTCCCCGTTCTGTTGCTCGTCGCCGCCAGCGCTTGCGCGCAGTTTAGTAGCGGCTCTACCGGTACCGAGGGTGCTCTCAACTACACCACCGCCGGCACTTATGTCTTCGATCCAACTGCGCTTGGGCTGGATCCTGCAGGCGACAACATCTTCAACTTCACGACGAATCAACATCGGAACCGGCGTCACGTTGCAGCTCCGCAACTCCAAACTGCGCGGCAAGCCCGTGATTTGGCTCGCGTCGGGTGCCGTGACCATCGCGGGGATCCTTGATGTGAGCGGAACGGCCGCGGTTAACGTCAATACGACAACTCCTTTCAGCACGCCCATCCCTTCCGATCCTGGGCCAGGGGGGTTTGCGGGCGGGTTGGGAGGCGTGACCTTTGGCGGTATTACCGTCGCGGCGACTGGCGGCTTGGGCCCAGGTGCCCCACCTGCGCCTGCGCCACCCGGCGCAGACAACAATTGGGGAGCTGGTGCTGCTTACGCCACTCAGGGCTTCGGCGGTGTCTCCTTTACCCAGGGTGGCCCCGGAGGAACCATTTACGGGAGCGCTAGCTTGAATCCGCTCATCGGAGGTTCAGGCGGAAATGGCGTTGGCGGCTTTTCGAGTATAGGCGGCGGTAACGGAGGGCCGCGTGGCGGGGCGATTCGAATCATAAGCTCTCTGTCTATCCAGGTTACGGGATCAATTCTTGCCAGAGGTGGAAACGGTGGAGCGCCTGCCACTGACACCACCAATTGCTCAATGTTTTCGTGTTCCGGCGGCGGGGGCGGCTCCGGCGGCGCTGTCCATCTGATCGCTCCCACCATTTCTGGAACTGGTACCCTCGATACAAGCGGTGGAACACGGCTCACCAGTAATAGCAACATCGTTCCTTCGGGTGGCTTGGGCCGCATCCTGCTTAGCGCAACGACCCTTAGCTTCACCGGGACGCAAACAGGCTCGTCATTCTCCGGCGTGCTGACGATTCCGGCGACGGTTCCGACGGGCAGCCACAGATTACACAGATTCACAGATTAGAGAAGCAATTTGGAGTGCGGCGACTTGTCGCCGCACTCCAAAATCTTCGCGCCAGGCAAAGAACGCATGGCTCGTAATACAGCGCGGCCAGGGCCGCAACCAAACGGACCACTACGTGTTCCTTGACCCCAGGAGGGGTCGCCGCATGTAGCCGGTGGTTGAGCGTCGTTTGCGAAACCACCGGGAGGCGAGCAAAAACATCTGTCCCCCGACAGGGGGACCAGCGAATCTGCGGAGGGCGCGGGGCCCTGGCGGGGTCCTCGCTTTCATTTTCTATTACCGGTGGTGTCGCACAAAGCGCTCCCCCACCGGCTACAAGCGGCGATCCCTCCGGTCGCGGCACGTGTTTTTCCCGATTTGAACCGCAAATTCTAATCTCAAACTAATGTTTCGGTTGTTACCACCGAGTATTTCCGATGCTAATATTATCTTATCCTCTGATTGAGAATCAATGAACCCAAATGCCCGCCTGATCGCCGGTAGTGTCGCCTTCGCTCGCGCGATTGGTGTCCTGACGATGCTTGTGTCGGTGCTGGTGCTGATCGGCCGGATCGCCGGGATCGCTACTCTGCAGAGCGTAATTCCCGGAGCCGTGGTCATGAAGCCAATCACGGCACTGTGTTTCCTTTTGGCCGGCGCTTCCCTGGCCATTCATAGCCGTCATCTACGATTGTCGCAACTCTGCGCGGGCGTCACGGCGTGTCTCTGCGGCATCACCATTCTGGAATATGCGTTCGAGTGGAATTCTCCGCTGGACGGATTACTGATGGAAATGACGCGCGCCGCGGGCGGAGCACCCGTGAATCCGCGAATGTCGCTATTGGCCGCCATCGCGATCGGGTTGGCCAGCGCATCTGTTCCGCTGCTTGACTGGGACGTGCGTGGCTGGCGGCCTTCGCAATTCCTGAACCTGATGGGGGCGTTGCTGGGTCTGGTCGGAATGCTCGGATATCTTTATAGCGTTCCCGGCGCTTTGAAGAATGATAACTGGGCGACCATGGCCATCAACACCGCCGTACTGGCCCTGGCGTTGAACGCGGGGATCTTACTCTTACGCCCCGCGGCCGGACTGCTGGCGGTTGTCAACGATCCGCTGTCGGGAGGACAGACTGCCCGGCGGCTCTTGCCGGCGGCGCTGGTGGTTCCGGTGTTCATCGGATACCTGCGGGTGATTGGCCAGCAGCGCGGCCTCTATGACAGCAATCTCGGCGCCTTGCTGGTAACTTGCACCTATGTCGTCGTTTTGCTCACCGGAATCTGGATCACCGCGCGAACCTTGAATCAGACTGCCGCCCAGGAGCAAGCCTCGCGCCTCCGCGACGCGCGACTGGCGGCGATCGTGGATTTTTCCGAAGACGCCATCATCGGCAAGAGCCTGGATGGAATCATCACCAGTTGGAATCGCGGGGCGGAACAAATTTACGGATATTCCGCCGAAGAAGCGGTGGGGCAACCGATTGCGATGCTGGTTCCGCCATGGCGCAAGGACGAAGTGCCGCGCTTCCTGGAGCAAATCCGCCGGGGAGAGCCGGTTTCACACCACGAGACGAAGCGGCGGCGGAAGGATGGTGAAATTCGCGAAGTTTCGCTGACCATTTCTCCCGTCCGGGACGCCCAGGGCCGCGTCGTGGGTGCTTCCACGGTGGCCCGCGACCTGACGGAACGGAACCGGGCCGAGGCCAGCCTTCGCGCCGCCGCGGAGCGCCAGCAGGAACAAGCGCGGATTCTGGATTTGGCGCAAGTCCTGGTTCACGATTTGGACGGACACATCGTCATGTGGAGCCGTGGTGCGGCGAAACTCTACGGATTCACCGCCGAAGAGGCCATCGGCCAGGTCAACCACGATCTTTTGAAAACCGAGATCCCGGAGTCCCGCGAGCGCATGATGGAAAACCTCATGCGCAATGGCGTGTGGGAAGGCGAACAGACACACCGCACCAAGGCGGGCCGGCGGATCGTGGTGGCCAGCACCCAGGTGCTCTATTACGACAGCGGTCCTCAGCCGGTGCGTATTCTGGAAGTGAACAACGATATCACCGCGCTGAAGACCGCGGAGGCCTCCTTGATTCAATCGCAAAAGATGCTGGCGATCGGCACGCTGGCGGCCGGCATCGCCCACGACTTCAATAACGTTCTGCAAGCCATCGCCGGGAACGCTGCTCTTGCCGCTAGCGCGCTGCCCGCGGATCATCCCGCGCAGCAGGATATTGCGGAGATCTCCACGGCTGGCGCGCGCGCCATGGAACTGGTGCGCCGGGTCCTGTCCTTCAGCCGCCCGCGCGAGGGCGGGCATACCGTCACGCCGCCGCTGCCGGTGGTGGAAGAGGCGCTCAAGATGCTGCGCGCCACCCTGCCGGCCATGATCGAGATTGACGCTAACCTGGAGGCGGTCCCACCGATCGCCTGCGATCCCACCCAGGTACATCAAGTGCTGATGAATCTGGGAACCAATGCCGCCCATGCCATGGGGTCGGCCGGCGGCTTGCTGGAAGTGTCCTTGAAGCCCATCCGCGTGGATGCCCAAGCGGTCCGCGCCACGCCCGGGCTGTGGGAAGGACCTTGCGTGCTCCTCACGGTGACGGACAGCGGATGCGGCATGGACCGTGCCACCATCGATCGCATCTTCGATCCCTTCTTCACCACCAAGGCGCCGGGCAAGGGCACCGGGCTGGGACTGGCCGTAGTTCACGGAATCATGAAGAGTCATGGAGGATTGGTGACAGTCAACAGCGAGGTGGGCCACGGCACCACCTTTCACCTCTACTTCCCGGCGACGGAAAGCGTTCCGCCAAAAACGGCGCCGGAGCAGCGCAGCAAGCTGCCTCACGGGCAGGGAGAGCGCGTTCTGGTGATTGACGACGAAAAAGCCGTGGCTTCGCTGGTGACGCGCATGTTGCAACGCCTGGATTACCAAGTGACCAGTTGCACCGAGGCCTCCAACGCGATCCAGGCGTTTCGCGCCAATCCCTCCGGCTTCGACGCCGTGATCACCGACCTGGCGTTGCGCGGCATGTCCGGTCTGGACCTGGCGCAGGAGTTCTTGCGGTATCGCCAAATTCCGATCGTCCTTATGTCGGGGTATTTCAGCGCGGAAGACCGCCAGCGTGCCGAGACTCTGGGGATCGTCCGGTTCTTGCAGAAGCCCACCACGCTGGAGGAAATCGGGAAAGCGCTGCACGAGATCCTTAGCCGGACCGCGGCATGCTTATGCAGCCGGTAGAACGTCAAATCAAAAATCAAAAATCAAAAGTCAAAAATCAAAAATAAAAGCCCAGCGAGCGCCCTTTCTGAACAAGCGCTCCCACGCGGCAGTAGAACGGAGTCCCCAGGGTCGTCTTTATCGGCGTTCATCGGCGGTTGCATTTTGCGTTTTATTTCGTGCCTATGCGGAGGCTGCCAGGAACTGCTTCGCCGTCCAATCGTTACGCGCTTGCTGGATGCCCGTGCGATGACTCTGTTGCGCCGCGACCTGCCATTGTCCGGCCAGCACCGCAGCCTTAAAGTGTACAAACTTGGCCAGCCCGCCCGGGCCAAATTGTAGATCATATCCAGCAACGCTTCTTGTGCCGGTTGGGGATAGCCATCGTAACCCGGATACTGCATCTTCAGCGGCGGCAGATACTCGTTCTGCAAACGCTGCGAGGCGTCCTGGACCGCCCATCCATCCGGCAGATTCAGCGACGTGATGCGCTCGTAAGCGGACGCCGGCTGGCCTTTCGCCGCCACGGCCACCGCCTGAAAGTCGCTTTGAATATCGTCCGCCGATGCCGGCGCCGCGGTGCTGCGCGCGACAAACGGAATCTGCTGGGCCCAACTTAGATTCGGAATCATGTGCCCGATCCCCACCGTGACCAGGCCGGCGATATCCAGGTACATGTACGGGATGTCGCCTTCAAATCCAGGGAGCACTTGCATCAAACCTTGAATGACATCCTGGTCTGCCATAATCGCCTCCTGATGCGCGGGTTAAGCGCGGATTATATCCCACCCTCGAACGTAATGGTGTGATCAAAAGGTGTGAATCCCGTAATATAAACGCTCTGTCCCGGCACACTCGGCTCCGCGCCGCGCAGTTCGGTATATTGATGCGGCGCCGCGCCCGGTCCAAAACGAATGGAGTCCTTTCCGGCGCGATACACGCCCATGCCTTTGGCCAGAATCAGTCCTGGCTTGCTGGGGGCGAGCTGATCAAAGGCGCTTGCGCTAGATGGCGCGGGATCGCAACCCTCCAACTGACCTCCCTCCCGAAAGCCGATCTCAATGGCCACGGGAACGTTGGCGGTACCCGAGGAGCGCACGCGCAGGCGGAAGCCGTTCTTGCTCTCCGCGATTTCCAAGCTCTGCTCCAGCTTACAAATTTCGCTCTGCCGCCGTTCCCGGCGCGTAGCCTCCCAGTTGTCGCGCGTCACCTGCTTCTCGATCGGCTGGTAGTACGGCCCCTCGAGTAATTGCCGCATGAACCAGACGTTGCCGCGCTTCTCGAAACCGCTGGGAATAAATTGTCCCTTGCCGAAAAACGACGTTGCGAAACGCACCGCGGTGATGGCGGCGTCGCCGTATTGCATGGAGAAAATGCGGCTCGAACCGCGCAGCACAACGGTGCCGCTGAGGGCCTGGCGGCGGATGCGGGCGATCCCGGAAACGGGAAAGTATTTTTCGTAGTCCGTTGGCAGCAGCGCGGGCGTCCCCAACGGCCGCAGCAACTCGGGATATTCCAGGAAAGCGGAAAGCGCGGCGTGCTGGGGCGCCAGCGTGCTTGCCAGCGCCGCGAAGGCCTTGTCGCCGTCGTGCTGCGCCAGATACGCCAGGGGAAACCAGTAGCCGCCGGCGTCGCCGCGCGTGAATTGGTCCTGACGATGGGAGATTTCCGTGACCACTTCGCCGTTGGCATGAAGCAAGTAGGGCAGCATCTGCAAGTTCTCCCGCGCCGGTTCCAGCAATTCCGGACGGTTCAGCTTGGCCGCCAGGACGATGAACGCGCGGTCGCAGATGCGGTCATAGACCAGCGTGCTCTGCTCGGTGAATTGGCCGTCGGTATCGATGTCCGGGGTCTCTCCCAGCCATTCGTCAATTCGGCGAGTGTAGCTGGAGTTCGGAAACAGCTCGTTAATTTGCGCCAGTGCCGAGGACACCACCCAGCGATGATTGGGCGTGTGAATGCCGCCGCCGGCCAGCGCGCTGCCGGCTTTCAGCAGAAAGGGCCGCAGCAGCGCGGCGATCTCCGGCATTCCGTGGCGCTGGGAAATCGCCGCGGCCGTGGCGACGCTGTGGACGACGAAGCCAGTATCGGGCGGCGAGTTGAAATTAGTGCTGGGCAGATCCACATTACCTTCGGGATTTTGGGAACGCTCCAAAAACCCAGCCGCCAGGCTGATGCGCTCCAGCAACGCGGAATCGCGATGGAACTTCGATTGCGGATGTAGAAACGAGGACGCCAGCGTCTCCGTCGCGCCTCCGGCCGCGCCGGTGCCGTGCAATCCAAAACGATCGGGAAAGCTGCCGCGCCAAGGGCTGGTTGGGTCGGTGACTTGCGTGCTGAGCAATTGGCTTACCGCGGCGTCGTTGCGCTCGAGGGCGAGCGCGACGACGGAATCGGTTGGATATGACTTGGGTGCTTGGCTGCTGGCGGCGCCATCCAGCGCCAGCGCCTTTGATTCGGCGGCAAGGCCGGCGGTGCCCACCGCACCGAGGGCCGCGATTGCCTGGCGGCGAGTGAGTTGATTCATGGAACCATTGTACGTTGCTCAATCCCGGTTCGTTTCGGCAATCCCGAAACATTCCTGGGGACATATACTTCCTATGATTCCCATTCCTCCCTTCCTTGCGTCGAAACAATCGACGGCAACACTTGACACGCAGGTCCTCGGGATAAGAGAATGTTTCTTTAAGAACAACGAGGCCCTTCATGTTGACAGCTTCCGAGGCGGTGTCTACCTCCTCCAGCGATCACAGCTTTCTGATCCGCAAACTCCATTCCCTATCCGGTGTCGTGCCCGTCGGGGCGTTTTTGATGCAACACATCTATGCCCAGGTGCTGGCGCTGAAAGGCCCCGAGGCGTACAACCAGCATGTGGCGTTTCTGGTGAGCCTGCCGTTCCTGGTGACGGTGGAGACGCTGTTTATCTTTTTGCCCATCCTGTTCCACGGCGGATACGGAATCTACATTTGGTACCGCGGCGATTCCAACGTCACCGACTATCCTTGGGTGGGCAACTGGCTGTACTTCTGGCAGCGAGTCACCGGAATCATCGCCTTCGTCTACATCGGCTATCACCTTTATGAGCAGCGCTTCACCGGCGAGCATCTTGCCCGCCATCCGGAACTGGCTTACGCAAAGGTTTCCCATGCGCTGCAAAATCCGCTGGTGCTGGCGTTTTACGCCGTGGGCATGATCGCTTCCTGCTTCCACCTCGGCTATGGACTATGGTTGTTCGGCTGCAAGTGGGGCATCACTATGGGTCCGCGATCGCAGCGCTGGTCCGGCGCGTTGTGCGGCGCGCTGGGCGCGGTTCTTTGCGCGGGCGGTCTGCTTTCGCTGGTGCAATTCGTGATGCATCCGTAATCACGGCAAACTTTATATGGCAAATCCCAGAATCATCATCGTAGGCGGCGGTCTCGCGGGACTGATGGCTGCCATCCGCACGGCCGAGCAAGGCATGGCCGTGGACTTATTCTCCATTGTGCCGGTGAAGCGCTCCCATTCGGTCTGTGCGCAGGGCGGGATCAACGCCGCCAAGAACACCAAAGGCGAAGGCGACTCCACCTGGAAGCATTTTGACGATACCGTCTATGGCGGCGACTTTTTGGCCAATCAACCTCCGATCAAGGCCATGTGCGAAGCCGCGCCCGGCATCATCGACTTGCTCGATCGCATGGGCGTGATGTTCAACCGCACGCCGGAAGGCCTGCTCGATTTCCGGCGCTTCGGCGGCACGCTCTACAATCGCACCGCTTTCGCGGGCGCCACTACCGGCCAGCAGCTTCTTTATGCCTTGGACGAGCAAGTCCGCCGCTTCGAATCGGAGGGAAAGATCAACAAGTACGAAGGCTGGGAATTTCTCTCCGCCGTTCTCGATGAGAATCACAACTGCCACGGCATCTGCGCCATGGATCTGCGCACGATGAAGCTGCAAACCTTCCCGGCGGACGCCGTGATTATCGCCACCGGCGGCAACGGTTCGATCTTCGGAAAATCCACCAACTCGGTGGTTTGCACCGGCAGCGCGCAGAGCGCGCTTTATCAGCAGGGCGCGGTCTACGCCAACGGCGAGTTCATCCAGGTACACCCTACCTGCATTCCCGGCGAAGACAAACTGCGGCTGATGTCGGAATCCGCGCGCGGCGAAGGCGGGCGCATGTGGACGGTGCGCGACGGCAAGCCTTGGTACTTTCTGGAAGATTGGTTTCCGAAATACGGCAACCTGGTGCCGCGCGATATCGCCACCCGCGCGATTTTCAAGGTGGTTTACGAAATGGGCCTCGGCCTGGACGGCAAGGCGGCCGTATATCTGGACGTTTCGCACATCGATACCGCCACGCTGGACCGCAAGCTGGGCGGCATCCTGGAGATCTACGAGAAGTTTGTGGGCGTGGATCCCCACAAGCATCCCATGAAAGTTTTCCCGGGCGTGCACTACACTATGGGCGGAATGTGGGTGGACTACGATCAGATGACCAACTTGCCGGGTTTGTTCGCGGCCGGCGAGTGCGAGTATCAGTATCACGGCGCCAACCGCTTAGGTGCGAACTCGCTGGTGTCCTGCATCTTCGGCGGGATGGTGGCGGGCAAGGCGGTGGCGCAATACAGCAAGAATCGCAGCAAGGGCGGCGCGGTGTCGTCCTTGGTGTTCGAGCAGGAATTGCGCCGCCAGCAGGAATTGAACGACGCGCTGCTGAAAGGCCAGGGCGGGGAAAACCCCTTCCACATCTGGAAAGAAATGGGCGAGTTGATGACCGAGCACTGCACCGTCGTCCGCTACAACAAAGGACTGCGTAAGGCCGACGAGCAGTTGGTCACGCTGATCGAACGCAGCCGGCGGATGAACCTGAGCGATCGCAGTTCGTGGGCCAATCAAACGCTGGCGTTTTGCCGCGAGCTCACCAACATGCTGCAACTGGCCCGCGTGATCGTGAAGGGCGCGGAGGCGCGCAACGAAAGCCGTGGCGCGCACTACAAGCCGGATTATCCGGAGCGCGACGATCCCAACTGGATGAAGACTACCAAGGCGGTTTTCGCGCCCGACGCCGACGAGCCGGTACTGAGCTATGAGCCGGTAGACGCATCGCTGCTGCCGCCGCGGGCCAGGAAGTACGATATCGCGGCGTAACGCAGGCCTTCAGGCCTGTTCTTTTTGTGTTTTTGGCTGGAGAATACATGAGCAAAACGATTGAAGTACAGGTCAAGCGGCAACTCACGCCCGATGGCGAGTCTTACTGGGAAGAATTTTCCCTACCCTACCGGCCGAACATGAACCTGATCGCGGTCTTGCAGGAGATCTCCGCCAATCCCACCACCAAGCAAGGCAAGGCCAGCGTGCCGGTCACCTACGAGGCTAACTGCCTGGAGGAAGTGTGCGGCGCCTGCACCATGCTGGTGAATGGACGCTCGCGCCAGGCCTGCACCGCGCTGATCGATAAACTGGAGCAGCCCATCCGCCTGGAGCCGATGAGCAAATTCCCGATCATCCGCGATTTAGCGGTCAACCGCCAGCGGCTGTTCAACGATTTGAAGCGCGTCAAAGCGTGGATTCCGATTGATGGCAGCTACGAGTTGGGCTCCGGCCCGCGCATGTCGCAGCGCGATCAGGAAGCGGCCTATCCGTTTTCGCACTGCATTTCCTGCGGCAACTGCCTGGAAGTTTGCCCGCAGTACAACGAGACGACCGGCTTCGTGGGCGCGGCGGTGATCGGTCAGGTGCGTTTGCTCAACAGCCATCCCACGGGAAAGATGAACGCCTACGAGCGGCTGGCGGCGCTTACCGGACCGGGCGGTGTCCACGAATGCGGCTACGCGCAGAATTGCGTGAAGGCGTGCCCCAAGGACATCCCGCTGACTGCGGCGATCAGCCAGGTGAGTCGCGACGTGGTGGTGGAGTCGGTTCTTGGGTTTTTGCGTGGGTAACGCAGGCCTTCAGGCCTGTGCTTTTTCGGAGAAACAAAGAACAGGCCTGAAGGCCTGCGTTACGAGGACTGCCATGCTGACACGTCGTAACATTCTCGCCATCCCGGTAGCCGCGGCTGCGGCCAGCGCGCAATTCCCATCGGCGCGTCCGCGCTTCCGTCCCCGCGTCGGCGTGCTCGGCGATTACACCGACTCCAACCTCGATTGGGTGAAGACGGAAGGTTTTACCAGCATGCAACTGCGCCTCGATCCATCCAAACTGGACGACGCGCGCATCGCCGACATCAAATCGCGGATCGAAAAGTCGGGCTTGTACATTTCCTCTTTGGCGGTGGACGGCAATCACGTGGACCCCGATCCCGCGCGGCGTGAGCGCCAGAATCAATACACGATCAACTGCATCGAGTTGTGCGGCAAACTTGGCATTCCCAACATTGGCGGGCAGTCCGGTAGGATCACGGGCCGGCCGTTGGCGGAACAGGTCAGCGAGATCGTACGCGTCTACACGGAGAAGTATTTTCCGGTGCTGGAAAAGAACAAAGTCCGGCTGCTGTGGGAGCCGTGGGCCGGAGGACCAAACATCGCCACCGGACCGGTTGGCTGGGAAGCGCTGTTCAAGGCCTTTGGGGACAACGCGCCGGTGGGATTGCAGATGGACGTGTCGCACTTGGTCTGGCAGTTCATGGATCCCATTCAGGCGGCGCGCGATTTTGCGTCCAAGATCTACGACGTACATTTGAAGGATACGGAGATCCTGTATCACGTGCTGCGGCGCAGTGGAATCCAACCCGTGAACAACGCCAGTTGGTGGCGCTTCCGCATCCCCGGGGCGGGACAGATTGATTGGAAGGCGCTGTTTTCCGTGTTGGCCGACGCCGGTTATCAAGGGGCGATGAATATCGAGAACGAGGATCGCTTCTACGAGCCGTCCACGGACAGCCAGGGGAATTTCACGGAGAGTTTTAAGCGCGGCTTCCGGGTGGGGCACGAATTTCTGAAGACCCTCCTGCCCCCGGTGGCAGCGTAGTGCGGTGTTTTTGGGAACACGGAAGGACACGGAAAAAACCTAAGACACTGAAAAACACGGAATAGACGCCAGGAAAACGAATCTTTCCGTGCTCTTCCGTGTCTTGTTCTTTTTAGTGTCCTTCCGTGTTCCAAGAAACCTTTCCTATGAACGAACTCCAACGAGCCCACGAAATCCACCGCCGCGCCATCGTGATCGATCTGCACGCCGACACTCCCCAGCGCCTGCTCGACGAGCGTGTGGACTGGGGCCAGCGGCTCCCGGACGGGCATTTGGATATTCCGCGCATGAAAGAGGGCGGCCTGGCGGCGGAGTTTTTCGCGATTTGGGTCCAGCCGAAGTACCAGGGACGTTACCTGGCGCGCGCCCTGGCGCTAACCGACGCGCTTCATGCGGCCATCGAGGCGCATCCCACAGAAATGGCGCTGGCTCTGAGCGCCGCCGATATCCGTCGCCTCCACGGCGAAGGACGGATCGCCGCGCTGATCGCTGTGGAAGGCGGACACGCCATCGAAGACGATTTGGGCGTGCTGAACGTCTTCTACCGCCTGGGCGCGCGTTACATGACGTTGACCTGGGCCCACCACAACAATTGGGCCGACGCTTCCACCGAACCGCCCCGCCACAACGGCCTCACCGGTTTCGGCAAGGACGTCGTGCGCCGGATGAACGATCTCGGGATGATGGTGGATATTTCGCATGTCTCCGACAAAACGTTTTACGACGTACTGGAAGTGAGCCGCGCGCCGATAGTGGCCACGCATTCCTGCTGCCGGGCCATCGCCAATGTGCCGCGCAATATGACCGACCAGATGATCCGCGACCTGGCAGGACGCGGGGGAGTCATCCACATCAATTTTCACGAAGGCTTTCTTTCCGAGGAGTACGTCAACGCGCGAGCGCCGTTCAAAGCTGAAATGGATCGCCAGGACGCGCAGTTGGAAGCGCGTTACGCGGACGACCCGGCCGGATTGGCGCGCGAAATGCGGCGAATGCTGCCGGAGCAGGAAGCGCGTTTACCGCGGCCGTCGTTCGCCAACGTGGCGGATCACATCGATCGCGTAAAAGGCTTGGTTGGCGTGGATTACGTTGGTATCGGCTCGGATTTTGACGGCGCCTTCATGCCCGTCGGTTTGGAAGGCGCGGAGCAATTACCGAACCTCACCGCCGAGTTACTGCGCCGCGGCTACACGGAAGCCGAGCTGTTCAAGATTCTCGGTGAGAATACGCTTCGCGTGATGGAGCAAATTGCTGGGGCGAAGGGTTAGCGATAGATGTTCTTTCGATCACCGACCGCGTGCACGACGATCTTCCCTTCCTGGATGTCGAACACGATCCGATAATCACCGACGCGGAAGCGGTACTGCCCGATGGCTGGTTCTGTCAGCTTAATCGCATATTGCAGCGGATCCTCGGCGAAGACAAGGAGCCTGCCTTGAAGGCGCCTTTGAACTGCGGTGGGCAGCTTCCGCCAATCCCGCCAAGCCGACGGCGTAAAGGCGATTTCCATGTTTTAGCGGAACGGATAAACGAGCTTCCCAGCTGCGGCATCTCGGCGGCTGCGGACGATCTTCCGGCGGAAGGCCTTCGAAGCAAGAGCTTCCTGGTCTTCGAGATAGTCTTCCATGCGCCGCCAGAGGCTCAGCGGAACAAGCACTAAGGGTTCCTTACCTACGCGGAGCGTGCTTCGGCGGTCCAGGACTGCAACTCTCTCCATACCTCCGAATAATACCATGGGCGTTTGGCATCGAGCCAACCCTTTGAACGGGCCGCAACGAATCTCAGGACTTAGCCCTGCGGCGGTCGCTAATTCGCGTCTCCGCGCCTTCGGCCACCGCTGAGCGCAGACTCAGCATCTGCCTCAGAGTGTTGAACCAAAAGGGTGCGCCAAAACTCAAAAGAACCACGCTGATCAACATGCCCAGCAGATGCCGCTTGCTCGAAAAGCGGTCCTGCAACGTGCCCATGCTGGTTGGGAGAATATCGAACTGCGCTTGTCCCAGCGAGCCGGTTACTTCATCGGCCCGCGACTTCACTTCTTTCAACACCGCGATGGTGTCCTCCCGGCTGGCCGGATTCGCGGCGGCCGCGCCGGGGCTGGGAGCGACTCTGTCAATGGACTTTTGCAGATTGTCCGACAGGGTCATCAAGCGGGCCCGGCTTTCCGGTACCTCGGAGATTTTCTTCAGCAGTTGGAAGGAGTCCAGTTGCACGCCGAAGGCCAGGATCAACGCAAACGCGATGGTCCAAGCGCGGCACATGGTCCCAAATCTTTGCGAGACCCGGTCCATGGAGCGATCAAACCAATTCTCGATGACCGCGGCTCGAGGGAGAACGATAGCCGCGGCTCGGGCGATCGCCACGTCCGGGTGGGCCGCCGGGGCGCCCTCGCGTTCGATGGCCTCCAAAACCGCGGTCATTTCGTCTTTGCGAAGGGCGGTCGCCAGTTTCCAGCGACGGAACAGAATCTCCAGCGGAGTTAGCCACTTGAGCCAGGGGGCGAACTCCGTGGACGATAATGTGGAGTCGGAGACCAGTTGATGCTGCAGGACTTCTTGCGCCAACCTTCCGGCGTCGGCTGGATTGAGTCCGCCGGCCTCGGCCAGCAAGGCTTGCAAGCCTTCCTTCAAATAGAGTCCCCGCCATCCCAGTGACGCTGAAACCGCCTGGATCATGGCGGTAATCACCAGGCTCATCAAGGCCATCACCATCACAAAACCAATCAAAACGTCGAGCGATTGAAGCATAAGGACATTTTCCCCTGGGTGGCCGTACCCTATGAGGATAGCACGTCTGAGGGGCCTTTCGTTGGAAGAGGCAGGCCTTACTTTTTCCCGCTCTTCAGCCCTTCCAGTTGCTTCTTGGCCCAGGAATCGTTGGGGTTGAGCTCGACGATCTTTTGAAAATCGGCGATGGCTTTGTCGGTCTCGCCGTTGGCCTGATGGCTCATGGCAATCAGGCTGCGGCCCCAGCCAGTGAGGGAGTTGACCTCGGCATTCAACTCCATGAATGCCGCCGCCTCCTTGACCTTGTGTTTGGCCAGGAGGCTCTCGGTCAACTGGTTGAGCGGCGTTTCGGTGAAATCGTACTGCGCGCCGCCGTAGTACTGCTTGCGCAAATCGCGATACAGCGCGATCGCGGCGACGAGATCCTTCTTCTCCAACTCCGCGGCTAACACCGCTTGCAGCGATCGAGGCTTGCTGAGACCGTGATGGCAGGTCGCGCAATCCACGCGTGTTGCCGTGGCTGGCTCGAGCTTGGCGACGTAGTCGCGGTTCAGCGCGTCGATCATGCGCAGCATGACGCGGGCGGTCTTCTTGGTGTCCTTAGTGTCGGCGGCGAAATCTACTCCCGCCAGGTTGGGAGTATCATTCCCGACGTGACAGTTGATGCACCGAAGGCCCAGACTGAAGGAAAAGCCGCGCATGATCGTCGTCAATTCCCGTTGAGAAATGTCTTTGGGGAGCACCTGCAAGTTGGTGAACTTGTCCGGTATCTGGGCGCTCAACACGGATGCCGTCAGCAGCATGACAGTAAGCGGCAGGACGATTCGAGTGATTCTCATGCCGCTACTCTACTCCCGGCGTGGAGATTTGGGGGCGTGTTTATTTGGAGTGCGGAGCTTGCTACTGCTTTTCCGGGCCGAAGCTTGCTTCGGCTGCGCGGGGCTAGCCCGCGCCCCGCAAGCAAGCTTGCGGCAACAAAAAGCGAAAGCAAGCTTCGCACTCCAGCAGGATGTTCACTCGTACCTCAGCGCTGCCATCGGGTCCACTCGCGACGCGCGGCGCGCCGGCAGGAAACCAGCGAGAATCGCTACGGCGGTCATCAGCAGTGCGGCGGCCACAGTATCCGGTGGCATCGGCGGTCTTCAGACCGAATAGCAAGCCGGCAACGGCGGCGTCGGCCAGTTTCGCTGTCAGGAGCGAAGCCGCTATGCCTAGCGTCACGCCGATCGCGGCCAGACGTAGAACGTCCCGCAAGACCATGCCGAGAATGCTCGCGCGCCGCGCTCCCAGCGCCATGCGGATGCCGATTTCGCCGGTGCGACGCGATACGGTGTAGGACATCATTCCGTAAAGTCCCACGCACACCAAAGTCAAGGCCAGAACGCCGAAAAATGTGGTCAGCTTGGCGAACAATCGCTCCTGCAACAGCAGATCGTCGATCTGCTGCGTCTGCGTGCGCACGTCGAACAGCGGCAACCGGCTGTCAACGGTGCGGACGACTTCGCGGACTGCGGGAATCAGCGCCGCGGCGTCGGCCGCTGTGCGCACTTCGAAGTGCATGTGCGGCATGCTGTCCATGTTCTGCACGTAGGGATGGTAGACGATCGGCGCAATATCGCGGCGCAGGCTGCTGTACTTGGCGTCCTGCACCACGCCGACCACTTCCAGGTCAAGTTGGCCCATCTTGAAGTGCTGGCCGAGCGGGTTTTGCGCGCCCCAGTATTTCTGCGACATCGTCTGGTTGATCAGGGCGACTTTGGGCGCGTTCTCGTCGTCGTGCGCGGTCAGATCGCGCCCTTGCAGGAGCGCGATTCCCATTGTCGAAAGAAAGCCGGTTCCCACGGGCAGAACTTGAACGCTGGTGTTCTCGTTCGGAGCAGGAGTGTAACCCGGCACCGTGATTGTATTGCTGCGCTGGGAGCTGGCCAGCAACAAGTGCAAGGAGGAAGTCGCCGATTTTACTCCAGGCAGCACAGCGACACGGCGTTGAACCTCGCGGCAAAGGTTGGCATAGCGAACGCCTTTGTAGCCGGCTTCCCGTGGAGCAATGCCGAACAGCAGCAGATTGTCGCGCGCGAACCCGACGTTCACCGTCTGCAGATTGACGAGCGTGCGAACAAACAGTCCCGCGCCAAACAGCAATACCAGCGACAAAGCCACTTGCGAAACCACGAGCGACTTCGTCAAACCCATGCGTCCGCTGGCCGACCGCGAACTGGACGCGCTTTGCTTCAGCGCGGAGGTCAGGTCCACGCGGGTGGCGCGCACCGCGGGCGCCAAACCGAACAGCACTCCCGTCAGTACGCCCGCCGCGGCGGTGAAAGCCAATACGCGCAGGTCCGGATGCAGATCGAGTGTGATGCGATTGTTGCTGCTTTGCATCATTGCTACCAGAAGGCTGCTCTCCCAGTAAGCGAAGATTAATCCGGCCAGCGCTCCCAGCGACGAGAGCAGTATGCTCTCCATCAACAACTGCCGAACGAGTCTGGCGCGCGTCGCTCCCATCGCCAGGCGCACGGCGATCTCCTTGCGCCGCTCCGTGGCCCGCGCCAGCAGCAGATTCGCCACGTTCGCGCAGGCGATCAGCAGAACCACGCCCACAACAGTCATCAGGATGAACAACGGTTTCGAGAACTGGGTGCGAAGAGTGTCCAGTCCGCGGCCGCCCGGCACGACCAGCAGCGTCGGCATCGGCGGATTGCCTTGGCGCTGTTCCGGTGTAGCTCCTTCCAACAAAGCCTGCTTGAAGAGCACGTCCAGATTCGCATGAGCTTGTTGTTCCGTGGCCCCGGGCTTCAGACGTCCCATGATTTCGATCCACCAGTGATCGGCGGCGGTGAATAGCGAGACTCCCGACTCCGCCAAATTCGGCAGGACTTGCGGTTGGACCGCGAGAGGAATGCTGAGGTCCACGGGGCTGCCCGCCTGCAAGCCGAAAAAATCCGGCGCGGTCACACCGATAATCTGAAAGGAAACGCCATTGATCGTTATCTTCTTTCCCACGATAGAGTGATCGGCGCCGAAGCGGCGCTGCCAGTAGCCATCGCTGATGACGGCCACCGGCTCGGCGCCGGGACGGTCGTCATCTGCGGTGAAATCCCTTCCTAGAACCACGCGAACGCCGAGCGCCGAAAAATAATTCGCTGTTACGAGTTGTCCGCGGGCCAGTTCCGCGTCTCCGTTCACTTGCGTATTCAACCGCCCGGCCGTCTTGAAAGCGAACAGGTTCGAGAAGACTTGGTTGTGCGCCTGCATCCGCGAGAAGGCGTTGTAGGAGAACGCGGTACTCGAGTTCCCATCCGTCCAGTGCGGATACAGTGAATCCGCTCGCCCCGTGCCTTGCGCGGGGTCCCGTTCGGAAATGTTCAGCGAGACGAGTTCCTGCGGGTTCTTCACCGGCAGCATGCGCAGCAGAACGGCGTCAATCAGCGTAAAGGTGGCGGTGTTGGCGCCGATGCCGAGCGCCAGGGAAAGCACGGCGACAGCCGTAAAGCCGGGATTCTTACGCAGCATCCGCAGGCCGAAGCGCAGATCGCGCGCTAGCACTCCGAAGAAGAACCAGCGCCGCGACTCGCGAACCTCTTCCTTCACTTGCTCGACGCCGCCAAATTCCAGGCACGCGCGGTGTTCAGCCTCCTCGCGCGGCATTCCCGCGGCCATGTAGTTTTCAACCTGCTGTTGCAAGTGCAGGCGGAGTTCGTTGTCGAGCCGTTCCTCCCGCGGTTTGCGAAATGCCATTCCAACCTCCCGTCTTCAATCTATAGGCAGACGCTCTACCTATCACCCATATATACGAACGGCGAACCTTTCGGTTAGCTGCTATTCGTATTTCAACGCGACCATCGGGTCCACGCTCGCCGCGCGATACGCCGGAATCGTCACCGCGGCAGCAGAAACTGCGGCGATCACCAGTAGCGATGCTCCGAGCGTCAGCGAATCGAGTGGCGAGATTCCCACGACGCGCGCGGTCACAGCTTTGGCTGCGCCAATCGACAAGGCTACGCCAACCACGCTCCCTGCCGCGACGATGGCCAGCGTTTCGCGTGCAATGAGCGCGATGACGCCGGAGGAACTCGCGCCCAACGCCATGCGAATACCGATTTCTTTCCTGCGGCTCTCCACCGAAAACGCCAACACGCCGTAGAGTCCGATGGCGGCAAGTGCCAGGGCCACCGCACCAAACGCAGCGGAGAGATCGGCCACCATTCGCTCGCGGCTCAGAGAGTCGTCGATTTGTTGCTCCAGCGTCTTGACATTGAATACGGGAACGCCCTTGTCCAGGGCATCGAACTCGCGGCGAATCGCGGCTATCGCTTCCGATGTTCCCAGCGTGGACAAGCGCACATGCAGCGTCGACATATAAGGCGGATAGTCCTGAAAAGCCATCCACACAACGGGACCAGCCGCAAGGCGCAGATCGTGGTAGTGGGAGTTGCTCACGACCCCGATGATTTCGTAGCGGCTGAGTTCCGTGGGGCGCTTCCGCAGCTCGATCAGATGGCCCAGCGGATTCTCGTTGCGAAAGAGTTCGTGGGCCAGCTTTTCGTTAATGATCGCGACATGCGGGGCGTTGGCCGTGTCGGCAGGGCGGAAGTCGCGCCCGGCAATGAAATGCAAGCCGAGGGTGTCGAAGAAGCCCGGCGTTGCGTCGTCCCAGGCGGTACGAACCGGCTCCTGCCCCGGATGGGAGCCTTCTTGGCCGGCAACTTGCACGGGAGCCGACCACTGCCGGCTGGCTAGCGGCCCAGCCTCCGCGATGGCGGCCGCTTGCACGCCGGGAATGGCCGAGACGCGGCGGACCAATTCGGCGGTCAACAGCCGCACCTGCGCGGGAGGATAGAGCTCCGGCTGTGGTTTCATCATGAAAAGCAGCACTCGCTCCGGCGCAGGATAGTCGCTGGGCCGCAAAATGGTGAGCGTATGAACGAAAAGCCCGGCCGCAACTAGTAGCACCACCGAAAAGGCGATCTGGCAGACCACCAGTCCCGTGCGGACGCTGGAGCCGCGGCGTCCTCCCGTGGAGGCCGCCGAATCGGACTTCAAGGCGATCGCCAAGCTTCCCCGGCTGGCCTGCAGGGCCGGTGCCAGACCGAACACCAAACCGCTGAGGAGCGCCAGGCCAACGGTCAAGAAGAGAGCGCGCGTGTCCGGCGTCAGGTTGACGGCTATGGCGATATGACCGTGCGGCCAGAATCTTACCAGGAGATCGGCGACCCAGTTTTCCACCGCCACAGCCGCGATTCCTCCCAGGAGGGAAAGCAGCAGGCTTTCCACCAGCATTTGACGGATCAGTCGGCCGCGACCCGCGCCGATAGCCACGCGCACGGCGAGTTCCCGGCGGCGCGCGAGGGCTCGCGCCAGCAACATGCTCGCGACATTGGCGCAGGTAGCCAGCAACACGATTACGACGAGACCCAGGAGCACGAACAGCGGTGTTTCAAACGCCGCCAGCTCGTCGGAGACTTGGCCGCGTTCCGCAGGCAACAACTTCACGTGGAGATATCCGGCCTGTTGGATTTCGGGCATCGCCGTGGTGCGCAGCAATTCCTGAAACGCCGCGTCCGCCGCACCTTCCGTCTGTGCGAGCGACCATCCTGGTTTGAGCCGGGCCATGAGCCCCCAATCATGTTGGGGCGCACCGGAGATCTGCGCCAGTTGGCTGATCTCCCGCCCCTCCGGCAGAATCGGCAGGCGCAGCTCTGGCTCGAATCCTGGCGCGAGGGAGTAGAACAGAACAGGGGAGACGCCCACGATGGTGAAGGAAACGGTATTGAGGCGGATCACCCGGCCGATGATGGAAGGATCGCCGGCGAACCGCCGTTTCCAAAAGCGGTAAGAAAGCACGACCTCTGGCTGCCAGCGGCCCTGGCGAACGTCGGATGAAAAACCTTGTCCGATGGCGGGAGAGACGCCGAGAAACTCGAAATAGTTGGGCGATACAAACTCGCCGGTGACGCGCTCGGCGCGGCCGTCGTAGGCGAAACTCAACCCGTCCGCGCTTCGCGCCATGACCCCGTCGAATGCGCTGCTCCGCTGCAACTGGCTGGCGATGGCCGCGGGAAGGCTGACGCGCGGCCGGCCTTTCGTCCGGGTTGCCGTGATCTCCACCAGGCGGTGCGGGTCGGCGATCGGCAGCGGCCGCCAGAGAATGGCGTCCAGCGCCGTGAAAATGGCCGTGTTGGCGCCGATACCCAGCGCCAGCGAGAGCACCGCGACCAGCGTAAATCCCGGACTGCGCAGCAGAATCCGCCAGCCGTAACGCAGGTCCTGCCGCAACGTATCGAGGAACGCGAGCGTCCGCGATTCGCGGCATTCCTCTTTCACCTGCTCGATGCCGCCGAATTCCACGTGGGCGCGCCGTTCCGCTTCTTCGCGTGGAATTCCTTTCGCCATGTGGGAGCTGACGAGTTCGTCCAAGTGCAGCCGCAGTTCCTTGTCGAGTTGTCTCTCGCGGCGTCGCATGATTACTCCGCTGTTTGCAGGATCGCGTAGATCGCTTGCGCCATTTGATCCCAACTGGCGGTTTCGCTCTCGAGATGCGCGCGGCCTTTGCGGCTGAGCTTATAGAACTTGGCTTCGCGGCCGGTTTCGGTGACGCCCCATTCGGCGGCCAGCAGTCCGCGCTCTTCCAGACGATGTAGCGCCGGATAGAGCGATCCCTGGCGCACTTGCAGAACCTCCTTGGAAACCTGACGGATGCGCTGGGCGATCAGATAGCCATGCAGCGGTCCGAGCGCCACGGTTTTGAGGATCAACAGGTCCAGCGTGCCTTGCAACAGATCGGCTTTGGGTGTGGGCATAAGATGACGCCTAGGGCGTCTACACGTATCATGCCCGCGCACATGTCGAGCGTCAAGGTGTTAGTTGTAAAAAATGTTTGTGGGCGTTCGCGGCGGACCGTACCGAAGCGGTAAGGCAGGTGTTTTCTCGACGCAGAGACGCAGAGACGCAGAGAAAACCTCGAATCGGTCAAAGCAGGTTTTCTCTGCGTCTCTGCGTCTCTGCGTCGAAAAAACCGCCGTGAAAGGTAAAATGGTTAATCATGAGCCGAACCCTGACTACTTTGATCCTCACCACGGTCCTGGCGGCCACGGCCCAACCCGCCAAACGCGATCCCGGGATCTACGCGGTGTTTGAAACCTCCATGGGCAAGATCGTCTGCAAGCTGTTCGACAAGGACGCCCCGGAAACCGTGGCCAACTTTGTCGGCCTTGCCACCGGCTCCAAGGAATGGACGGATCCGGCGACCGGCAAAAAGATGGTCAACACACCCTACTACAACGGCACCACGTTCCACCGCGTGATCCCCGACTTCATGATTCAGGGCGGCGATCCTACGGGCAAGGGCGACGGCTGGCCCGGCTACTACATCAAGGACGAAATCTCCCCCACCCTAAAGTTCGATGTGCCCGGCCGCCTGGCGATGGCCAATTCCGGGCCGAATACCGGGCATGGGCAGTTCTTCATTACCGAAGTTCCCACGCCGCACCTGGATGGCGGGTACACGATTTTCGGACAGGTTGTGGAAGGGCAGGATCTGGTGGGCAAGATCGCCCGCGCCGAGGAAAAAACTAAGATTATCAAGGTCGCAATTGAGACCGTGAAGGAATAACGATATAATTCCTATCTAACCGGGAGGCGGCGCGTATGAAGTGGGGAAGGCTGTTGTTGGCGATGGCGGTGGTTGCCGCTAGCGTCGCGCAAACCGCCCAGCAACCCGCCAAGACTCCCGCCAAGAAGTCCAACCGCGCCGCGCCGGCCAAGAAGCGCGAGCCCGGCGTCTACGCGACTCTGCAAACTTCCATGGGAACCATCGTCTGCCAGCTCTTCGAGAAGGAAACGCCGGCCACGGTGGAAAACTTCGTTGGTCTGGCGGAAGGCGCCAAGGAGTGGACCGATCCGCGCACCAACGAGGTCAAGACCAAGACGCCGTTTTACAACAACACCATTTTTCACCGCATCTATCCGAAGTTCATGATTCAGGGCGGCGACCCGCTGGAGAACGGCAAAGGCGGTCCCGGATACAAGTTCAACGACGAGATCGTTCCCTCGTTGCGCTTCGACCTTCCCGGCCGCCTGGCCATGGCCAACAATCAGCCCAATGCGGCGGGCAGCCAGTTTTTCATCACCGCTGCACCGGCGCCGCACCTGGACGGCCGTCACACGATTTTTGGCACGGTGGTGGATGGTCTCGATGTAGTCGCGCGCATCGCCGCCGTTCCGCGCGACAATCACGACAAGCCCAGGACTCCGGTCCAGCTTGCCAAAGTCACCATACAAAGGATCAAATAATGAAAGCTACGTTCCATACTTCGCTGGGCAAAATCGTTTGCGAGTTGTACGAGAAGGAAGCTCCCAAGACGGTGGAGAACTTCACCGGCCTGGCCGAAGGAACCAAGGCCTGGAAGAATCCCCGCACCGGCAAGCCCGGCGAGGGAGCGCTCTACAGCGGCACGGTGTTTCACCGCGTCATCCCCGAGTTCATGATTCAGGGCGGCTGTCCGCTGGCCAACGGCACCGGCGGACCGGGCTATCAATTTGAGGATGAATTCGCGCCCAACCTGACCTTCGATAAGCCCGGCCGGCTGGCCATGGCCAATTCCGGGCCGGCTACCAACGGCAGCCAGTTTTTCATCACCGAAGTGCCCACCACGTGGCTCAACCGCAAGCACACCATTTTCGGGCAGGTGACGGAAGGCCAGGATTTGGTGGCGAAAATTGCCCGCAGCGCGGGTAAGGTGTCGCTCGAAAAAATCACTATCGAGCGGTAAGCCCGCCATTCAGGGAACGAACGGCTTCAACAACTCCGGCGTTCTTCCTCCGCGAATCACCTGCGCCAGCAACTTGGCGGTGATCGGCGCTAGCAGGATGCCGTTGCGCAAGTGGCCGACGGCCACATAATAGCCGGGAATCTTGGTCGGGCCGATCAACGGCAGGCCCGTGCGGGTGGCCGGACGCAATCCCGCCCACGACTCCACCAATGGCGCGTTGCGGATTTTCGGAACCAGATGCGCGCCGGCCTCCAGCAGCTTATGAATCGCTGGCGGGTCCACGGTTTTGTCGTAACCGGCTTCTTCCATCGTGGCGCCCACGATGATCCGCTGGTCGTCGCGAGGAACCAGATAGACGTGATCGTCGCGCACGGTATAGCGCAACTTCCAACCCTCGGCGCGCACCGCGGCGATTTGACCTTTCAGCGGACGGATGTCCAGGTGAACTTGGGTGGGCCCGTCCCGCGCAGCGATCTTTCCGGCCCAGCACCCGGCGGCGTTCACTACGGTGTCCGCTTCCAGGACCGCGCCGGATTCCAGAGACACTTTCAACATCTCGCCGCAGCGCTCCACGCGCACCGCCGCCGCCCGTACCAATTCCACACCCTGTTTGCGGCAGGATTCCAGCAGCGCGGCGGACAGCAGACGGTTGTCCACCGAATATTCGTGAGGACAAAAGATCGCCGGCTGCCAGACTAATTCCGGCTCGCGCAAAGCTTCTTTGATTAAACCTTTCGGTGTGACCACCAGCAACCCTTCGGTGCGGAAGCCGACGCGCCGGCCGGTTTCTTCTCTAACGCGGCGACATACGAGGGATATAAATCGCGTCCCGCCGTTTGCAGAGCGCGAAAGTGGCGATCGGGATGCTTCTCCGAATCCGGCGCCAGCATCCCGGCGGCGGCCCACGACGCCTCCATCGCGGGAGGCTGGGGGTCGACAATCGTAACGCGCGGCTGGTGCGTGGCCAGTTCCCTGGCCAACGCCAAACCGATCACCCCGCCACCGAGAATTACCGTAGTCTTCATGGCAACGGCAACCCGTTGAGGATTCGGAAAGTGTCGCGGGCGATCAACAACTCTTCGTTGGTGGGAATCACCCAAATCTTCACGCGGCTGGACTCCGCGGAAATTTCGATTTCTCCGTGGCCTTCGTTCTTCCCGGGATCGATCTGTAATCCCATTTCCTCTAAGCCTTCCACGGACTGGGCGCGAACCGGCGCGGCGTTCTCACCGATGCCGCCCGTGAAGACCACTGCGTCCAGGCGTCCGAGGGCCGCCGTATAGGCGCCGATGTACTTGCGCAGACGGTAGCAAAACACTTCCACCGCCATGCGACAGCGCTCGTTCGCCGGCGGCCATCGACTCCAACAGCGTGCGCATGTCGTTGGATTCGCCGCTCAGACCCAACAGTCCGCACCAGCGGTTCAGGAATGTAGAAAGTTCATGCAGCGCGAGTTCGTCGCGCGTCATCAAGTGCAGCAGAATGCGGCGGTCGATGTCGCCGCAACGGGTGCCCATCACCAGGCCCTCCAGCGGCGTGAAGCCCATGGAGGTGTCCACCGACTTGCCGGCCTTGATGGCCGTGATCGAGCAGCCGTTGCCGAGATGGCAGACGATCACGTTGGATTTCTCGCGCGCCACGCCGGTGATTTCCCGGTAGCGGTAGAAAACATAGCGCACCGACGTCCCGTGGAATCCATAGCGGCGTATTCCTTGCTTGCGGTAGTAGTCGTAAGGCAGCGCGTACAAGAACGCCTGCCGTGGAAGGGTATGATGGAAAGCGGTGTCGAACACGGCCACTTGCGGCAGGTCGGGATAGAGATCCCGGCATACTTTGTAGCCTTTCAGGTTGGCGGGATTGTGCAACGGCGCCAGGGGAATGGCGGCCTCCACGGCGCGCAATACTTCTTCGTTGATCTCGCGCGATTCCGTCATGCGCTCGCCGCCGTGAACCACGCGGTGGCCGATTGCTTCCACGGCCACCTTGCGCTCCTTCAGCAATTCAAAGACGCGCCCCAGGGCCATCTGATGGGTCAGCAATTCTCCGCCGAGTTGTTCCGGAGGATCCTCGCCGAAACGGCAGGTCACGATGGACTCTCCGGAACCGATCTTTTCCACTTGTCCGCGCATGAGCGCGCGGTCGGTGTGGGATGCGATCCTTGCGGCGTTGGTTTCGATGAGTTGGAATTTGATGGAGGAACTGCCGCAATTCAGTACGAGTACGTTCATGCTTCTATTCTAACGCAAGGCACAAAAAGCAACCGCCGATGAACGCCGATGGGTCTTGTTGTTTCGGCGTTCATCGGCGTTTATCGGCGGTTGCTTTTTCGGGTGGCCTGTCCGCGCTGCCGCGCTCGAAGCCGTAGCGTTCCAGGCGGTAGTGATCGCCAATATGCTTGACCATCGCCAGCTTGCCTTCCCAAGTGGATTCCATGAAATAGGGGAACCACTCGCCCTCGAATTCCTTTTGCCGCACTTCGATCCAGCCGCCTTCTTTGATGCGCACCACTAAGCCGCCCCACAGCGCAAAATCCTTGAAGGTCTTGGCTTGCATCATCATTAAGTTGTGCGTCTCTTTGTCAATCCAGGCCCGCCCGCTGACGCTCTTCAGCAACTCGGTGGTGCGCGTCATGGCGTTGTAGTTGGGATTGGGCTTGATATCAATGACGATCGCCGGGCGGCCGTCGAAGATGGTTTCGGTGACGAAAGTGAAGTTGAAAGCCTTCAGGCACTGCTGCATGATGTCTATCTGGGTCTTGTGGCTCTCGCGGATTCTCTCGGCGCGCTTGCGCCATTCGTCGTCGGGAGGAGGGAAGGGGTCGGTGGGTTTCGCGCCGGTGGGCTTGCCGTTGATTTCCAGGCGCTGGTAAACCGGCACGCCGTCGCGGAAGCAGACGTGTTCCAGGCGCGTTTCCTTCTTGCGATGCGGATTGTCGCCGGTTTCCTCTTGAAAGATACGCATCGTGAAGCAATGCTTCTCGACGGCGTCGAACATTTTGGTTTCCCTGGCCACGGTGTCGCGAGCCAGAGCGTTCACGTCCAACGGCGCTGGTTGAGGTTGTGCCAAGCCGACCAGCAGTCCTAAGAAAAAGAGCATGAGTTTATTTTATCCGATGGGAGGAATGGGAATAATGGGAGGAATGGGAATCATGGGCGCTCATCACTCCGATTCCATTCTTCCCATTCCTCCCATAGCTCCCATCAGGGCGCCGATACCAGCGGCAATTCCACAAAGCTGGCTTGCCCCGGCGTGTGATAGACCCGCTGCACCGCCTTGCGATAATCCCCCGGCTTGGCCCAGAAAATATTCGGCACAAAAGTCTGCGGATTGCGATCGTACAGCGGGAACCAACTCGATTGCACCTGTACCATGACGCGATGGCCGGGCAGAAACACATGGTTGGCCGTGGGCAGCGCCCAGTGATAAAGCAGCGGCGCGCCGGGTGTGATGGCCTTGGGCGTTTCCAAACTCTCGCGATAGCGGCCGCGGAAAATGTCCATGGAAACCGATAACTGATAGCCGCCCATGTTGGGCTGGCTGGCCACCTCGTCGGGATACACGTCAATCACCTTCACCACCCAATCGGAGTCCGTGCCACTGGTGGAGGCCTGCAAGTTCACCACCGGCTGTCCGCTGATTTTCACCGGCGCGCTCAGCACGTCGGAGGTAAACGCGAGCACATCGGGGCGTCCCGAGGCTTCGCGCTGATCGTCCACCAGCCACTGCGGCCAGGTCAGGCCGTTGTCGTAGCCCACCGGCTGGCTGGGACGCGCGCGGAAAGGCACGGGCTTGGAGGGATCGGACACGTACTCGTCGAACGCCGCGTCGTCGGCTCTGGGCGCAGTGAAGCTCAGTTTCAGCCCCGCTGCAAAGTACAGCGGCACCGGGTGAACCGTGCAGCCGCTGCCACATGCGGGCCACGACTGCAAACGCCGCCACGTATTCGTTCCGGTTTCAAACGCCGTCACCGGCGGCGTATCGGTCTTGGGCGCGGCGTCTTTCAGGTAATGATCCAGGAAGGGCAGCAGGATATGCCGGCGGAAATACAACCCGGTATCGCTGTCGAACCTGATGGCTCCGAGCTTGCTGCCATCCGATATTTCCTGGCCGTGATGCCACGGGCCCATCACCAGAAACACCTTGTCGTTGTTCACATCTTTCGGCTTGATCGCCTTGTACACGGCGATCGCGCCGTAAATGTCCTGCTGATCCCACAGGCTGTGCACCAGCATCACCGGGATTTTGAGCGGCTGCGCGCCCAGCACCTTGTCCATGGCCTGATCGCGCCACCATTGGTCGTAGGTAGGATGCTCCAGCAGTTTGCGCCAGAAGCCGACCTGCTCCAGTCCGCGGATGCGGCCCAACTCGCCGGCCGAGCCGGCTTGCATGAACATGTCGTAATCGTCGAAATTGCTGGTCCACCACTTGGCGGAGTTGTCGCGCATGGCTTGCTGCTCGTAGATGTACGGCATGTTTTGTTGCCGGAACGCGCCATTGTGGAACCAGTCGTCGCCCATCCATCCGTCCACCATGGGATTCATGGGCACCGACACTTTGAGCGCCGGGTGCGGATTGACCAGCGCCATCAGCGGCAGGAAGCCGTCGTAACTAATGCCCAGGATACCGACCTTGCCGTTGCTCTCCGGCGTGTTTTTCACCAGCCACTCGATGGTGTCGTACGTGTCGGTGGCATGATCCACCGGCGTAGGGTTTTGCGGCCCGTGCAAGGGTCGGTTCATCACATAGTCGCCTTCGGAACCGTATTTGCCGCGAATGTCCTCGATCACCCGGATGTAGCCACCTTCGATGATGGTTTCGACCGCGTTGTCATAGCCCTGCAGGATCGGGCCGAGGTGCGCGCTTTGCGCGTGGCTGGTGAGCTCGTTGGCGTTGTAGGGCGTGCGCGTCAGCAGGATCGGCGCGCCCTTGGCTCCCTTGGGCACCAGAATCACGGCGTGCAGCTTCACACCGTCGCGCATCGGGATCATGGCCTCGCGGCGGGTGTAGTCGAAGCTATCGGTTTTGGGCGTGAACTGCGTCGGAGCCTCGCTGGGAAAGTTGGGATATTGCGGTTGCGCCTGCCAAGGCGCGGCGAACAACAGGGCGCTGCAAAAAAGAATGAGTGTCCGAGGCATGAGCGACTATAGGCAATCTGGCGGTGGCCTGTCAAGCGAGGGAAGCCATCCCTCCCATCCCTCCCATCCCTCCCATTACTCCCATGACTCTTCCTGCTTGCTCCTGCTTGCGTGGACGTGTTAGATTGGTAACCGGCAGCTAACACAATGAACCTACGCTCTCTTTTCAGCGTTTTCTCTAGCGACCTGGCGATCGACCTGGGTACGGCTAACACTTTGGTGTTCGCCCGCGGCAAGGGCATCGTGGTGAACGAACCGTCCATCGTGGCTATCAACCGGTCCACGGGGCAGGTGGAAGCAGTGGGCAAGGAAGCCAAGGAGATGCTAGGCCGCACTCCCGGCAACATCGTGGCCATCCGGCCGATGAAGGACGGCGTCATCGCCGACTTCAAAGTCACCGAGAAGATGCTCAACTATTTCATCCACAAGGCGCACAACAATCGCAAGATGCTGGTGCACCCGCGAATCGTCATTGGCGTGCCCAGCGAGATCACGCAAGTGGAAAAGCGCGCCGTCATGGACTCCGCCTATCGCGCCAAAGCCAGTGAAGTGCATCTGGTGGAGCAAGCCATGGTAGCGGCCATCGGCGCGGGTCTGCCGATCACCGAACCGTCCGGCAACATGGTGGTGGATATCGGCGGCGGAACCACCGACATCGCGGTCATCTCGCTTTCCGGCATCGTCTACAGCCGTTCGGTGCGCGTGGCCGGCAATGAGATGGACGACGCCGTCACGCACTATCTGAAGCGCAAGTACAACCTGCTCATCGGCGAGCGCACCGCCGAGACGATCAAGATGGAAGTGGGGTCGGCCTATCCCTTGGACAAGCCGTTGACCTGTGAGATCAAGGGGCGCAACCTGATCGAAGGCGTACCCATGACCCTGACCGTGGACGATACCGAGATCCGCGAGGCGCTTTCCGAATGCGTTTCGACGATCATGAACGCCATCCGCGTGGCCCTGGAGCGCACGCCGCCGGAGTTGAGCGCCGACATTTCCGACCGCGGCATCGTGTTGACCGGCGGCGGCGCGCTGCTCAAGAATCTGGACAAGCGCATCCGCGAAGAAACCGGCCTGCCCGTCTCCATTGCCGACGATCCGCTGGCCTCGGTGGTTCTGGGCACCGGCCGCATGTTGAGCGACTTCAACCTGCTGCGCAAGATTTCCGTGGAGTAAGTAGGGCGGGCAATCCTGGCCTGCCGTTTGCCAGCCGTTTGGTTTTATGGAAACCCTGTTCTCCCGGCACCGCAGCACAGTGGTGCTGATCGCCGTGATGTTCGTCCAGCTCATCCTGCTGGCGTACCAGGTGCGGCGTCCCGACAGCGAGGTACCGCTGATCCGCGAATGGGCCATGATGCTGGTCTCGCCGCCGCAACGGCTGGTGTCCGGTTCCTTCCGCCTGGTGGCGGATTTCTGGTACAACTACATCGATTTGCGCGGCGCCCGCCGCGACACCGCGACGCTGGAAGACCGCCTCAGCCGGGAACGCATTCACAACCGCGAATTGCAGGAGCAGATCGAAGAGATGGACCGCGTGGCGGCGCTCTCGGCGTTCCAGGAATCGAGTCCCTCCACGCTGCTGGTAGCGCGGATTATCGGCGCCGGCGCCAGCGATCAATCGCGGGTGATTTTCCTGAACAAAGGCCGCGAGGACGGCGTGCGCCCGGACATGGCGGTGATTACCGCGGACGGCGTGGTCGGCAAGGTCAAGGGCGCCTTCACGGGATCGTCGCAAGTGTTGCTGATCACCGACGAAGAAAGCGGGGTGGGCGCGCTGCTGGAGAAGAGCCGCATTCACGGTGTGTTGCGCGGCCAAAATTCCGGCGAGTGCCAGTTGCGCTACGTCTTGAACGACGAAAAGGTGGAGAAGGGCGAGCAACTGTTTACCTCGGGAGAAGACCGCGTCTTCCCCAAGGGTTTTCCGGTCGGCACCGTGATGGCCGTGGAAGCGGGATCGGACTTCAAGAAAATCACGGTGAAGCCGGCGGCTCGTCTGAATCGCCTGGAAGACGTGTTCATCGTGCTACGCGGGCGCGAGGTAGCGATGCCGGGGCCGACGGGGCCGGGGATTGCACCAAGCGTCGCGACCGGCGAGACCGGCGCGCCGGCGGCGGGATCGAGCACGCTGCAATTGTCCACTGCGGTTGCCGCCCCAGTGCCGGTACCGACGTCGGGGCAAGTCGCTGACAAACCCGCGGATGCCATCGAACGTCCCGGGATTCCACATGGCGTGCGTCCCGAGACCGACGCCGATCGGCTGATGCAGCAGGCCCGCCAGAAGGCGGCCGCCGGCAATCCGGCCAAACCTGCGCCGGCGGGCGCCACGCCCGCGGCGACCAAACCGCCGGCCGCACAAAAGGCGCCGGCTAACCCTCCAGCGCCGAACAAACCGCAGCCGTAAACGTCGATCCCGCAGCCTTCCCGGGCGCGCGCCCTCGATGGCGGTGAGATTTCTTCGTCGATGGTTCCGGTGTCTTCCATGCAAGAATGGAACGCTATGACGACTACACCCGATCACATCGTACAAGTTGGCCTGGGCTTCTGGGCGTCCCGAACGCTGTTGAGCGCCGTGGAAATGGAACTGTTCACGGAGTTGGCCAAGCACCCGGAAAGCGCGGCAGCCTTGGAATCGCGCCTGGGATTGCATCCCCGCGCATCGCGGGATTTCCTGGACGCCCTGGTGGCCCTGGGCTTTCTGCAGCGTTCCGATTCGCTGTACTCCAACACGCCGGCCACGGAGATGTTTCTCGACAAGCGCAAGCCCAGTTACATCGGCGGCATGTTGGAGATGGCCAGCCACCGTTTATACGGTCACTGGGCTCATTTGACCGAAGCGCTGCGCACGGGCGAATTGCAGAACGAATCCAAGGGCGGCGGCGAGTCTCCTTTTACAGCGCTCTACGCCGATCCGGAGCGGCTGAAGGGATTCCTCAAGGCCATGAGTGGGATCAGCCATAGCGCGAACATGGCCATCGCCCAAAAGTTTGCTTGGGATAAGCATAAGACCTTTGCGGATCTGGGGACCGCGCAGGGCGATCTGGCCGTGCAGGTGGCGCTGGCCAACCCACATTTGCAGGGCAAGGGTTGCGATCTGGGCGTGGTGGGGCCGATCTTCGAAGAGTATGCGGCGCAAAACGGCGTCGCCGGACGGATTGGCTTTCAGCCCTTGGACTTTTTCCACGATCCCTTTCCGGCCGTGGATGTGCTGATGATGGGACATATCCTGCACGACTGGAATCTGGAACAGAAGAAACTGCTGCTGCGCAAAAGCTTCCAGGCGCTCCCGCCGGGCGGCGCGCTGATTGTCTACGACGCGATTATTGACGACGATCGCAGCAAGAACGCCTTCGGCCTGCTGATGAGCCTGAACATGCTGATCGAAACTCCCGGCGGCTTCGACTACTCCGGCGCCGACTGTACCGCGTGGATGAGGGAAGCCGGCTTCCGGGAAACGTTTGTGCAGCATCTGGTGGGTCCGGACTCCATGGTGGTGGGGCTGAAATGAGGTACGGCGAGGCGCGTTGGCCTGTGTTGTCAGATGGTACTGACAACATCCGCCTCGGCTACCACGCCCGCAAATACTGCGGCGGGACGGGCGAGTCGCCCTTCACGTGCAGAGCCTTGAACGCGCGCAACGGCCAATAAGGATCGCGCAGAAGCTCGCGCGCCAGAAAGACCATGTCGGCTCGGCCGTTGCGCACGATGTCGTCGGCCTGCATCGGCTCAGTGATCATGCCCACGGCGGCGGTGGGGATCTCCGCACCGCGCCGAATCGCTTCCGCAAAAGGCACTTGATAACTTGCGCCCACGGGAATCTTCGGCGGCGGCGCGTTTCCCGCGGAACTGCAATCGATCAGGTCAACGCCCTGGCCTTTCAACAGAGCGGCTAACGCCACGGAATCTTCGATCGTCCATCCGCCCGCTTCCCAGTCGGAGCAAGAGAGTCGCACGCTGACCGGCTTGTCGTCCGGCCAGGCTTTTCTAACGATGCCCGTTACTTCCAACAGCAGGCGCACGCGGTTCGCAAAGCTGCCTCCATACTCATCGCTGCGTTGGTTGGCAAGCGGCGAGTAAAAACTATGCAGCAGGTATCCGTGTGCGGCATGGATCTCCAGCCATTCGAAGCCCGCGGTCAGGGCCCGCTGCGTGGCGGCGCGAAAGGCGGCTGTTACGCGCGCCAGCCCTTCAGCATCGAGCGGCGTGGGGACGCGCCAGCCGGCATCGAAGGCGATGGCGCTGGCTCCAATGACGGGCCATCCGCCTTGTTCGTCGTCGATGGGATGTCCACCTTCCCAAGGGCGGCCCCGCGACGCCTTGCGACCGGCATGAGCAAGCTGGATTCCTGGCACCGCTCCTTGCGCTTTGACGAAACGCGCTACGCGCGCCAATGGTTCGATATGCGCGTCACTCCAGAGGCCCATGTCCTGCGGCGAAATGCGGCCGACCGCTTCCACCGCGGTGGCTTCCACCATCACCAATGCCGCGCCGCCAACCGCGCGCGATCCCAGGTGGACCAGATGCCAGTCGCCGGCCAAGCCGTTGACGCAACTGTACTGGCACATCGGCGACACCCCGATGCGATTGCGTAATGTCACGCCGCGAAGCGTGAGGGGTTCAAAGAGATGAGGCATTTTTTTCCACAGATCCTCGATCCACAGATTACACAGATTGCACAGATTTTCGGAACGGACCCGGGAGTTTTTAATCTGTGGAATCTGTGTAATCTGTGGATCACAATCCGAGTTCTTTCTTCGTTTCCGCAAAACATTTCACGGCAAACTCCAGATCCTCGCGGCTATGTGCCGCCGATACTTGCACGCGGATCCGCGCCTTCCCTTTGGGTACCACCGGAAACGAAAAGGCGATCACATACACACCCTTGGCCAGCATTGCTTCGGCTAGGCGGGCGGCCAGCGCGGCGTCGCCGATCATCACTGGCACGATAGGATGCTCGCCCGGCAGAATTTGGAATCCTAGCGCGGTCATTTGCTCGCGGAAGAATCGCGCGTTATCGCGGAGACGCTCCCGCAACTCCGCGGATTCCGCCAGCAAATCCAGCACCTTCAGCGACGCCCCTACGATCGGCGGAGGTACGGAATTCGAAAACAGGTAGGGCCGCGAGCGCTGCCGCAAGTAGGCGATGATCTCGCGCCGGCCGCTGGTGTATCCCCCGCTCGCCCCGCCCAGCGCCTTGCCCAGTGTGCCGGTGACGATGTCCACACGGCCTTCCACGCCGCAATACTCAGGCGTTCCCCGACCGTGCGCGCCGATGAAGCCGACCGCATGGGAATCGTCCACCATGACCAGCGCGCAGTACTTATCGGCCAGGTCGCAGATCTCCCGCAGCTTGGCGATGTAGCCGTCCATGGAAAAGACGCCGTCGGTGGCGATCAGGATCTGGCGCGCCGAGGCCTTGGCCTCTTGGAGTTTCGTTTCCAGGTCGGCCATGTCGCCGTTGCGATAGCGGGAGCGCTGGCACTTGGCCAAGCGGATGCCGTCGATGATGCTGGCGTGGTTCAACTCGTCGGAAACCACGGCGTCCTGTTCTTCCAACAAGGTTTCGAACAGGCCGCCATTGGCGTCGAAGCAAGAGCCATACAGAATGGTGTCGTCGGTGCCCAGAAAACCACTGAGGCGTTGTTCCAACTCCTTGTGTATCGCTTGCGTGCCGCAAATGAATCGCACCGAAGCCAATCCGTATCCCCAGCGATCCAGGGCCTGGTGCGCCGCCTTGACCACCTCCGGATGACTGGCCAGTCCCAGATAGTTGTTGGCGCACATGTTGAGCACGCTGGCCCCGCTTGGCACCTTCACGCGGGCCCGCTGCGGTGTCTGGATGACGCGCTCGTTCTTGGTTAAACCAGCCTGCGAGATTTCCTCAAGCTTCGCGGCAAAGTGCTGTTGCGCCGTTCCGTACATTTTGATTTTTGCCTCTCCTGTAACGCAGGCCTCTGGCCTGTTCTTTGTAGCGCAAAAGAAAAAAAAAGGCCGGGTCCAGAGGGCGCCCCCTGCGCTACAATCAATCGGCCCACTTGATAACGACCTTCCCACATTCCCCCGACTCCATTACGTGGAAGCCTTTTTCCCAATCCTGCCACGAAAAGCGATGCGTGATCACCGGCGAGATGTCCAGTCCCGATTGCAGCATCACTGTCATTTTGTACCAGGTCTCGTACATTTCGCGGCCGTAGATGCCTTTGATGGTGAGCATATTGAAAATCACGGTGCGCCAGTCGATGGCCATCTCGCCGGCGGGAATCCCCAGCATGGCGATTTTGGCGCCGTGACTCATGTTGGCCAGCATGTCGCGAAACGCCGTCTGGCTGCCGGACATCTCCAGGCCCACGTCGAAACCCTCGGTCATGCCGAGTTGCTTCTGCACGTCCGCCAGCGTGCCGTCTTTGACGTTCATGGCCACGTCCGCGCCCATTTTTCGCGCTAACTCCAGGCGCGCCGGATTCAGGTCCGTCACCACCACGTAGCGCGCTCCGGCGTGCTTGACCACCGCCGCAGCCATCAGGCCGATGGGTCCGGCGCCGGTAACCAGCACGTCTTCCCCCAGCACCGGGAAGGAGAGCGCGGTGTGAACCGCATTACCGAATGGATCGAAGATGGCCGCTAAATCCAAATCAATGCCTTCGTGGTGGCGCCACAGGTTGGTCATGGGCAAAGCGATGTACTCGGCGAAGGCGCCGGCGCGGTTCACGCCCACGCCCGAGGTATGCGCGCAAAGATGGCGGCGTCCCGCGAAGCAGTTGCGGCAGCGCCCGCACACCACGTGGCCCTCGCCGCTGACAATTTCCCCGGGATGAAAGTCGACGACGTTCGAGCCCGTTTCCACGATTCGTCCCACAAACTCGTGGCCGATAGCCATGCCGATGGGAATCGTGCGTTGGGCCCAATCGTCCCAGTGGTAGATGTGCACGTCGGTGCCGCAGATGCCGGTTCGCAATACCTGAATCAGAACGTCGTTGATGCCGATGTGCGGTTGTTCAATCTCTTCCAGCCATAGGCCAGGCTGGGCCTTGCTCTTGACGAGCGCTCTCATACTTGGATTCTACACCGCTTGGCTAACGCTTAGCGGCGGGAGCAGCGATCTTTTCAATGGAATCTACGCTGAAGAGCGTAAAGTTTCTGAACTCGTGCCGTTCGCGGACAAACCGTCCGCGGTAGTGGCTGTGAACCTCGGCGCTCAAGGGCAGCCACAGCTCAAGTTTGCCGCTCTTGGAATTCACCGGAGCGTAATCCACGGCCATGTGATGAGTGTCCAGGCGGATCTTCTCGATCGGCTTGACCAAGTCGGTTTCCATGCGCAGGATATGAAACGATCCGGTGGAGATCCAGGCGCGCCCCTTCAACGGCGCCGGGTAGGCGTGCTTTTCGATCACCCATTGGTAGATGCGCGAAGGGCGATCCTCTCGTTGTTCGAACCGTACTTGCCAGGCCGGCTGCCCGTGATGGTTTCCCAGGCCCTCACAGGTAAAGCGGAAGTCGCGCGCGTAGTTGGAATTGAAAAGGACGCTAATCGCGGGCAGGCCGCGGGCGGCCAGCGGAACGGGAAGGCCCTGGGGAGAGGAGTAGCTACCGTTGCGCATTTCGACGATGGAAAACGCCTCTGGCGAATAGCGGTCCAGCATCGCGGAGTAGTCGAAGGAGTGCTGCGCCATCTTACGCGATGCGCCGGCCACATCCAATTCTTCCTGCTCGATGCTCTCGGTAGCGGAGAAGCGCTCCAGGGAGTCGCTGAATTCGGTGGCGCGCCGCGCCGTGCCTTCCAGTACTTGGGGAAGCGAGCAGCCGGTGTCCGCGTCGGCGGCGGGCACAGCGGCGTCAATATCCTTGGGCCAGCGCGACAAGAGGTCCGCCAAGAGCGCTCCGACTGGCAGTTCCCGGGAAAGGGCGTCTTTCACCTCGGGGGCATCTGAGGGAAGATCGGGCGCGGGCTCGCCGCCAGCCGCTCCTTCGCTCTCCAAGTCCGGCGGATGCAGCAGGGCTTCCGCGCGAGCCAGCGTGCCCTTTGCGGCAGCGGCGTTCTCCTTGCCCACGGCCAGAGCTCGGCCGGCATGAAACTTGGCGGCCGGGATTTCGCGATTCGCGCGCAGCAACGCCTCGGCCAGCAGCCAATGTCCGCGCCAGGAATCCGGTGCCCTGGTGACGGCTTTTTCGAGATGCGGGATGGCCTCATCCGCCTTCTTTTGCCGCAGCAGGAGTTCGCCCAGCGCGACTTGCGCCAGGTCGTAATCGGGGAAACCCTTGACTACGGAATCCAGATGCAGGAGCGCGGTGCGTTCATCCTTCTGCATCAGATAATAGAGCGCGGCGACGTACTGGACATCGGGATTGCCGGGAGCATGCTTCAGCATGTAGTTGACGTGCTTCCATGCTTCGGCCGGCTGGTGGGCCTTCAACGCGGCGATGCCGGCGTCGAGCTCCTTGCGCTGTTTGGCAGGGAGCATCGGAATCGGGGGCGGCTGGGCTTCCCTCTCGGCCTCCGTTTGGGGCCGCAACAGAACAAAGCATCTACTTTGCCCGTCTCGGAAGATGGTCACCTCTTGCCGAGTCGGCCAAAAACCGTCGGCGGTTACTTCCACGACGTACTCACCGGGAAGCAGGCCGCCGAAGACGGCATTCCGGGTCTCGAAGACTCCCCTCATCAAGCGGGTTACGATCAGATTGGAGGACAGCTTGACCGCCGCCAGGTTAGACAAGGGCCTCCCATTGGCCTGATGAATATAGACGACCAGGGTGGTCCCCAAGGAGTTCTCGACCCCCAGGCCTTCTTGTTGTCGCTGAAGCAACAACTGTTCTTGCGGCGGCAACGGCGTCTGCGCGGCGACGCGCAGCGCGCAGCAAAGCAGCAAAGAACACAGCCAACCCAACCCATTCCTCATTTGGTATGGTAGACAGTATACGCCACTTCAGCATCTCCCGGGCACCATCCCGGCTGGCGGTAGTGTCTCAGTTTGAACTGAGACACTACCCGGCTGGCAGATTGCGGTGATCCTTACCTACCGTTACAACTGTTAATCTTAGTTTACAAGCCCTTATGATTTCTGATAGCATTCAAACACCTTAACGGGTGGGGGCCACCTGGTGGACGAGCGACAGTGGGTTGCTATCAGCCCAGGGGTGGGTCCTTCGATCGAGGCATTCAGAATTGGAGGAAAGTTATGAGTTTAAGAAAGTTTGTACTGGTGTGCGCCATTGCGCTCATCATTCTACCCTGTGCGTTCGCACAGGAAAACACCGCAGGGCTTGAAGGAGTCATCAAGGATCCTTCTGGCGCGGTTGTTCCCAAAGCGACGATCGAGGTGTCCAGTCCGGCTATGCTGGGTACCCGGACCGCGATAACCGATAATTCGGGGTCCTACCGTATTACGGCGCTGCCTGCTCCCGGTACGTACACCGTGATCGTCAAGGCTCCGGGATTCCGGACTTCTAAGCAGGTAGGCCTTCAGTTGGAGGTCGGCCGTCTGCCTACCTTTGACGTCCAGTTACAGGTAGGCGCGGTGGCGGAAACCGTGGAAGTTACCAGCGCCGCTCCCATGGTAGATGTGACCCAGAGCAAGGTGGCGGTAACGGTTGACAGAGAGGCTCTGAACCACGTCGCGGTTAACCGCTCCTTCCAATCGGTGATCGGTATGGCCCCCGGCGCTCGCCAGGAGCCACTGCAATCGGGCAGCACCACCGGCACCGCTAATAGTACTGGCTACCAGATTGACGGCGCCAGCGACGGCGAAAACGTATACATGATTGACGGAGTCAATACCACGCAAATCCAGAACGGTGGTGTTGGCAAGGGCTTCGATATGGACTTCATTGAAGAGGTCCAGATCAAGTCCAGCAGCTTCGAGGCGGAGTTCGGTGGCGCCATCGGCGGTGTGATCAACGCCGTTCCCAAGCGTGGTTCCAACACCTTCCACGGCTCGTTGGTGACGTACTATCGCACCAACACGCTCAACGCCAATGATAGCGACCGCCAATTGGGGTATGACGGAACCCTGCCTTCCCTGAGCACCGCAAACCGGCTGGACGGAACGCCTCAATACTACATGGGTGTTAAAGATGACCACACCATCCTCGAGCCTGGATTTACGGTTGGTGGCCCGATCGTGAAGGACAAGCTCACGTTCTTCACCAGCTACATCCCTCAGTTGGACACCACGGAGCGTACCACCACGTTCTTGAACCTCAACCCCGGACCACGGCGGTTGAGCTCCACCACCAACACGCAGAACGCCTACACCCGATTGGACTACTCGCCCATCAGCTCCTTGCGGCTGTTTGCCTCCTGGAACTACGGCTACTTCCGCCAGGCTGGCACGCTCGGCCAGCAGGATAGCGCCGCGGCACAAAGGAGAACGCTGGCCTTCGCCAGCCAGGGATCCACGACCGATCCCAACACCCTGCGCGCGGATGCCGGTTCCGTGAATCCGCTGGCGGTTTACTCCTATGGCGCCGATTGGACGCCCACCTCACGGTTGGTGGTCAGCGCGCGTTATGGCTACTTCTTCAATAACACCGAGGCGCGCGGCACGCCCGTCGGCACGCGCTACGTTTATCAGAACACGGTGAACGCCAGCACCAAGGACCTTACCGGTGCGTCGATCCCCTCGCAATTCCAAAACACTTCGGGCTTTGCCAATATCCCCAGCAACCTGGCCACCGCGTACGATGCTTACAAGCGCGACGGCTTGGACCTGAGCGCCTCCTACTCCCTCCACGGCTTGGGCGGCACCCACACCTTCAAGACGGGGTTCTTTATGTCGCGGCAGTCGGATGACGTTCTGCGCACCTTCAACGGCGGCGCGGTGAACGTCACGTATGGGCAGTCCTACGCGCCGGTCACCAGCACCACGGCATGCGACGGCATCATCGCGCAGAATCGAACCACCTACGGTACCGCCGTGGCGAATACCGCGGGATGCCAGGGCAAGGTGGGGTATTTCGTGGTTGGTACCGGCGTCGTGAACACTGGCGGGGACCAACAGACCTCCAAGGCGTTCTACCTTCAGGATTCCTGGAACCTGTCCCGCGGTCTGACGCTTAATCTGGGTGTCCGTTTCGACCAGGAGACGCAGCCCCCCTTCGATCCGACCCGTTTTCCCACGGTCGATTTCGGCTGGGGCGACAAGATTGCTCCCCGTATTGGCGGAGCCTACGATCTGATGCACAACGGAAAGATCAAGATCTACGCCAGCTACGGCCAATTCTACGACATCATGAAGATGGGCTTGGCGCGCGGCTCGTTCGGCAGCGACTACTGGCACAATTGCGTGTATGCCATGGACGATCCGGACTATACCAAGATCACGCCGACCTATCCGATTGGCGGCGGCTGTCCGGCCAGCGGTCCGGCCCCCGGTGTTACCGTGGGCCGATTCATTGAAAACGTGGACTTCCGCGCCACCAAGGCCGATCCTCGCGACCCAGCGATCGCTCCGACCATGAAGCCCATGAAGCAGCATGAATTCGTGGCTGGCGTGGATTGGGCCATCACCTCGAACTGGAGTCTGGAGACTCGCTATTCGCGCAAGCGCCTCGATCAGGCTATTGAGGACATGTCCATTACCGACAACCTGGGTTTCTACATCGGCAATCCTGGTTCAACCTTCGCTGATTTGCTGCACCGTCCCGTGGTCACTCCCGATGCCAGCGGCAACAACTACCTGACCACCGTTCCGTTTTGCGCGGAATGCCCAGCGGTGGTTCCGGCCTCCCGTCGTTTCGACGGGTTGGAGCTTAACTTGGCGCGGAGAATGACGGGCCGGTGGTTCACGGCCATCACCTACGACTACAGCAAACTGCGCGGCAACTACGCCGGCCTGACCAACACCGATCCCACCGATGGGACGTTCGGTCGTCACGCCCCCAACAACAGCCGGCAGTTTGATTTGCCCACCATGACCTACCTTCCCAGCGGAAAAATCGACGACGGGCCGTTGGCTACGGATCGTCCGAACACCGCCAAGGTCTTTGGCTCGTACACGCTGCCTTGGGATAATTTTATGGGCGGCCGATTCAAAGGGAACTCGACCGAGCTTGGCATCAGCCAGATTGGTTACCAGGGAACCCCAATCAGCACCTGTTTGCCGGTGGTCGGCACTTCGTCCGCTTGCCAGTGGGCTGAGGGTCGCGGCAATTTCACGATGCTCTCCCGTGCCGCGGACGGTACGATCGTGAGCAGCGGCGTTCTCAACGACGCCCGCACCGACAACTTACTCCAGACGGACGTCAACTTGCGCCACGTCATCAAGGTGCGCGAGAGCCAGACCATCGAGCTCCCAATTCTCAGTTCAAAACGTGTTCAATCAGCGGAATTCCACCGCGGATTACGAGTTCGCCATTCCCACCAACTTGATCAATCCCTCGCGGCCATCCCGTTTCTCGGGTGATCCGCAGGTGGATTGGGGCAAGGTGATGAACGGTTACAACTACGTCGATGCGATGAACAGCGCCGGCGCATTTGCCGGCGCGGCCGTCAACCAACCGAAGCTGACGTTGGCCAGCCGCTACGGCTTGCCCAACCAATTCCAGACGGCGCGCAATATCCTACTGACGATTCGCTACTCGTTCTAAGCGGTAACCGCAGGGAACTTGGAGGGGCCGGGGAAACCCGGCCCCTTTTTCTTGCGCTGCAAGCGAAGGACCTACGATAGACCTTGCCTTCCATGCGCGAACGCCTCTAAGATAAGCCTAGTAACTTAATAGGGGGCGTGGTGAACAGAAAATCACAGACTTGCTTTCTCGCCGCCGTTCTTGGTTCCGCGCTGCTGGCCGCGGGACAGTCTAGCAGTGGTACAACGACCGGGAGTTCTACTCCCAAGCCAAGCATCAATAATTCCGTAACGAACGCACCCGCTGCACCGGCCGCCTCCGTGCCCTTCGGGACGGATCCGTTAGCGTCCATGAGCGGAGGCTTGCGCGCGAAACTGATCCCCAGTCCCGGAGTGCGGGTGGCCGTTGAGCTTTATCTGGATGGCACCCATCTGGACACCGCCTACACGGACCGCGACGGATCGCTTTTTTTCCCTCGCCAAAGAGGCAACCGGCGCTATGAGATTCGCATCAAGCTGAGCGCCGACGCGGAGTATCAAGAGGAATTTGATTTTGTGCCGGGATACCCCACTCCGATCCACATCGAGCCCGGACGAATTCGCTACGCCACTAAGGACGGACAGCCTCAGTCGGCTTCGGTGATCAGTCTGGTCAATTTGACCGCTCCCAAGAAGGCGGTTGCCGAGGACGAAAAGGGCCGCGAACTGGAGCAGCAAAACAAACATGAGGAGGCTCTGGCACGCCTTCAAAAGGCGGTGGAGTCTTATCCCAAGTACGCTGACGCGTACTACGTAATGGGTATGATTCATCGGGGGATGCAACACCTGCCGGAAGCCGAGACGATGTTCCGCAAGTCGATCGAAGCCGACGCCCATTGGACGCCGCCCTACATTCAGTTGATCCAGGTGGAACTGCAGAAGGGCGACACGATCGAGATGCAGAAGGTGTGTGACCGGATTATCGAGCTCGATCCGACGCTCGTCCTGGGCCACTATTTTGCGGCGGTTGCCCATTACAAGCAAGGCCAGTTGGCAGACGCCGAGAAGGAAGGCCTATTAGCGGAGAAGAACTCCCGTGAAACCCTGCCGCAGATTCATTTTATCCTGGCGCAAGTGTACGAGGCGCGCGGCAACAGCACCGACGCCGCCAGCCGCTACAAGGATTATCTTAAGGCGAATCCTCAGGCCCCTAACGCCGCGCAAGTGACGCAAAAGATCGCCCAGTTGGAAAAACCCCAGTAGGACAGGCCTCCGGCCTGTCCGGGAAAGGCAAAGCCTTTCCGGGCAAGGCGCAGCCTTGCCAAATAAGGGCGGGTCCGGAAAGGCCCAGCCTTTCCGCACGAAGGAGCGGCGGAGCCGCACGTTTTCAAACTGACCCATTACCGTTCGTTTCCGTTCGTTTCCACCCTCCGACCCCTGATAAAATATCATTATGGCGGGGATCTATCTCGACTTCAATGCGACGACGCCGGTGCTGCCCGAAGTGGCGGCAGCGATGCTGCCGTATTTGTGCGAGGAATACGGCAATGCCTCGAGCATCCATCGCTGGGGACAGCGGGCCCGCGCGGGGGTGGAGCAAGCGCGGGAAAGCGTGGCCCTTCTGTTGGGCGGCCGGCCGTCGGAAGTGGTATTTACCAGCGGCGGCACGGAGTCGGATAATCTGGCGATTTTTGGGGCGCCGCCTGCCTTTGGACCGAGACGTCATGTGGTTTCTACGGCGATCGAGCATCACGCCGTGTTGAACACCTGCGAAGCGCTGGAGCGCGAGGGCGTTGCCGTGACCTTCGTGCCGGTAGGACGTTCCGGCATCGTGGATCCCGGCGCTGTGGCGGATGCGTTACGGCCGGAGACAACGTTGATCAGCGTGATGCTGGCCAACAACGAGACCGGCGCGATCCAGCCGCTGGAGGAAATCGCGCGCCTCGGACGGGAGCGCGGCGTGCTGGTCCACAGCGACGCCGTGCAAGCGGCCGGGAAAATCCCGATTGATGTTGGCGCATTGGGGGTGGACTTGCTCTCCATCAGCGGACACAAGATTTACGCGCCGAAAGGTGTGGGTGCGCTGTGGGTGCGCAAGGGCGTACGCATTCGTCCGCAGATCTACGGCGGACGCCACGAACGCGAGCGCCGCGCCGGGACCGAAAACGTACCCGGAATCGTGGCCCTGGGCAAAGCCGCGGAAATTGCGCGCCAGGAACTGGCGGCGGAGTCCGCGCGCATCGCCGGTTTGCGCGACCGCCTGGAGCGCGGCATTTGCGAGCGTGTCCCGGATGTCGGTGTCAACGGCGATGTGGCGCATCGTGTGCCGAACACCACGAACTTGACTTTCGATGGCATCGAAGGCGAGGCCATGGTGATCGCGCTCGACTTGCAGGGCATTTCCTGTTCCACGGGAGCGGCCTGCTCGAGCGGCGCGATCGAGCCGTCGCACGTGCTGACAGCGATGGGTCTGTCCGCGGAGAGCGCGCGCGCCACGCTGCGGATCAGCCTGGGCAAGCAGAACAGCGAAGCCGATGTGGATCGCGTGCTGGAAGTTCTGCCGGGAGTGGTGGCGCGCTTGCGGGCGTTGTCGCCGGTGTATCGGGAAAAAGCGTCATGAGCGAGAACCTGCCAAAGATCGCGGTGGCCATGAGCGGCGGGGTGGATAGCTCCACCGTTGCGGCGATGCTGTCCCAGCGCGAGAAGATTGTCGGACTGACGATGCAGCTTTGGAACCAGCGCCGCCTGGCCGGTGAGCCGGGCATGCCGGAGTCGGTGGAAGGCCGTTGCTGCTCGATCGACGACGTTCACGATGCGCGCCGCGTGGCCGAGCGGCTGCACATTCCCTTTTACGTGGTTAACTACGAGCGCGGCTTCGAGCGCGACGTGATCCAGCCCTTTGTGAGGGACTATCTCGCCGGGCGCACGCCGATTCCTTGCGCTGTCTGCAACAACGCGGTGAAGTTCGGCGAGCTGATCTCCACCGCGCGCCAGATCGGCGCGGATAAAGTCGCCACCGGGCATTACGCGCGCATTGAGCACGACGAGGCGACGGGTCGCTATTTGCTGTGCCGCGCCGCGGATCCGACCAAGGATCAAACCTATTTCCTGTTCGGCCTGACGCAGGAACAGTTAAGCCGCAGTATTTTTCCCCTCGGCGGCATGACCAAGGCCGAGGTGCGGGACTTGGCGCGCCAATTCCAATTGCCAGTCGCGGAAAAGCCCGACAGCCAGGAAATCTGCTTCGTTCCGGGCGACGACTACAAGGCGTTTCTGACCGCGTATCAAAAGGATCAAGGCCAGCCGCTGCCTGCGCGCGAGGGCGAGCTAGTGGACACGTCCGGCAAGGTCCTGGCGCGGCACTCGGGCATTCACAATTTCACGGTCGGTCAGCGCAAGGGCTTGGGTGTGTCGTCACCGAATCCGCTGTACGTGCTGAAGATGGATGCTGTAGAGAATCGCGTAACGGTCGGTCCGGAAAGCGATCTTTGGGGAAATGTGGCTGAAGTGCGCGACGTCAATTGGATCGCCTTCGACCAGCCGGCTGCGCCGGTACGCGCCGAGGTGCGCATCCGTTATCGCCACACGCCCGCGCCGGCGACCATCACGCCGCTGGAGGGCGCGCGCGCCGAAGTGCGCTTTGATGATCCACAGCGGGCGATCACGCCCGGCCAGGCGGCCGTGTTTTATCGCGAGGATCTGGTGGTCGGCGGCGGGTGGATTGTGTGATCGGGACGCAAGCGCACGCACTATCACCTAGCGATAGCGTATTGCCGTTCTGAACGCACGCGTCTATGGGTTCCCGCCTTTCTCCCAGCACTCCTTCGGTTTTCCCTGCTCGAGCACCCAGTCCTTTTCCTGAGAGCTAAAGAAATTCCGGTAGTTCATCTCAACGTGTGATCCGTCGATCCGGAAGACGTGCCGGTGACGTGTAGTCACGGTAAGCGCGGTCCAATCTGGCGCGGTGCGAGCCTCCTCCGCGCTCTTCACCATCACGGACGTTCCAGCGGAAATTGAGAACTCCAAAATCCCTTCAAAGGGTGCGACGGGTGAATCACTCTTGCGAACGTCAAAACGAACATCCGTAGGCGGTCCCCAGTGCATTCGGTGGAACATTGGCTTCTTGTCCTTTGTTTGGCTGATGAAGCCATCCTCCTGACAAGACCGAACCTCATCGGCGAGCTTTCTCATCGCTTCGACGGCCCTTTTCACCGGGCTGTCCGGCGCATCTTGTCGCTCCTGACCGGTGCTCGTGATCGCCAGAAGCAACAAAAGTGGGAATCCAACAATTGGCATAAGAGCAGACCTCCACAGAAGCCTGAGTCTAGCATAGCTAGCCCGGTATTCATTGGACCGCCTCGACCGGTAGTGACCCATCTTAAACGTGGTCACACCCGTTGGACCCATCGTGGACGATGCAGTGCCGGTCGGTGCCCACCGTTGCACTCGCAGGCCCGTCGTGCTAGGTTAGGTCTTGTACGACGATGTCGGCACCTGACGATGGCACGCGCCGCGTCGGGCCTTGAACCATCGGTATTGGTTGTAAATGACGAATTGGAGCATTCTTACTATGAAGATAACCGTTCCTGCATCGACATTGAGGGATATTCAAGAGTCTGCGACAATACTCATTCGCATCGAACCAGCGAGTAAATGCTATGGGGACGAGTGCGGTTCACCTGTCTTCGACGATCAAGGAGAGCTACAACTGCTGGCGCCGCACGAGCATTTGGTCGTTTCAGGCAGAGGCCCTGACGCCCGTTCCCGGACCTTCTTATTCCATCGGGAGTAACGGGATCAATTTAAGTCCCCGCGACGGTACCGAACGCGGTCATGTTCCACGATCCAGCGCTGGCGGTCCGGTGATCTCTCTAGCAGCACTGGGATAAGACGCCGCAGGAGTGAGATAGGGTTGATCCTGTCTTGGGCCTTCGATCGGAAAACCACGATGCCGGAATAGTCGCCCGGAGGATAGGATCGAATGTTAGCAAAGTCCAGGTCCAGCGTCAGGAGTACCCGGCCCTCCGTTCGGCTGCGCTCTGAAACGATCGCATCATCTGCCCCGGCGAGATGCTCATCGTTCACCGTATCCGCCTTGAATGCCGCCTCGCGCAAGATGGAGGCAAACTCGGACGGAAGATTCTCGTCCACCTTGAACTTCACGCGGTGACTTCCAGCGGCAGGTCAACCGCCCCTTCGCGCACAAGTTCGGCGGCGTACGCGAGCGCGGCATCGATGTCTGCGCTGGACACAGACGGATAGCTCTTGCAGATCTCCTCGCGAGAAATGCCAGCGGCAATGTTGTCCACGATGATGTACACCATGATCCGCGTGCCTCGAAGGCAGGCTTTCCCGTGGCATACCGCGGGGTTCACGCTAATCCGTTCGCGCCAGTTGTTCATACCGTTGATTGTAACACCGAGATCGCAATCTCCTCGCCTCAAGCCGGTCCCCAGGTGCTCTGATCATACTCCGGGCCCTCGCTGGCAGTGTCACAAATCCTCTGGTTGCAACCCAGTCTTTGTAGCGAGAACCTTAACCGCTGTGGGCCCGAGGGTCACTTTGTCGTGATAAGCAAACAGGACATCCGGCCAGCCAGGCCGGGCGAGGATGCGATGAGAGGTGCCGCCTTGGCGCTTGATGTACCAGCCAATCCGTAGCAGCGCCGCAAGGGCGCGCTTGGACTTTACCGATGGCCATCGATGCGCGGTCATATCTGTTTACGCCGCGATGAATGAAACGTTGAAAGAACCGGGAACGGCTTCGCCATGTTCGAGCCGATCCGCGATGAGGCGCAGGGCCAGCGCTTGAGCGGCAGCCGTTGCTTCTTTCTTGGTGCGCCCGTAGGCTGTGACGCCCGGCAGCGCGGGTATGTCGGCGAGCCAGCGGCCATCGGTTTCCCGGTGGTATTCGACGGCAAGAGAAAAAGCGTTGCCCAAGCTCTTTTTCAACATGGTGTCCAGTATACCGCATCCTACAAATCAGCCGCCCGCCTAGCCACCTTGTGATCCGCGTGCCTCGAAGGCAGGCCTTCCCGTGGCACACCGCGGGGTTCACGCTAATCCGTTCCCCGGGACGCCACCTTGATGGCCGTGAAGATAAGGGTTTGACATAAGCACGGGAGGGGGGTGTGGGGGGGAGGGCCAAAATGCGCTAACTAGTTACGCGTCAGATGGATAACCATCCGGTTGGGGACCCGGATGGTGGGTCGGATGGTCAAGGCATATGGGCTGCCCGCAAGGGCGACTCGCCCGCCAGCGATCCCGTAACATGCGCCACAGCAAAACTGATCCCGCGCAGGTTCTTGTCTACCGGCACACCGGGAATCGGCCGTGGATATCCGCAAGCGTAGTAGACGCCGTCACGCTCCCGGCATTCCTCCCAGGGACAATCCCAATCCAGCATCACCGGAATCACACCCGGCAGCCTGCCCGGCAGCCAGCGCACGCCGTCGGCTTCCTTGGCCGCGACGATTGTTACTCCACCCGCGAGGGCCCGCTCCACGGCTGCGCGCATTACCAATTCGTGTTCCGCTTTCGCGGTGCCCAGACTCAAGTTAACCAGTTCCATCCGGTTGGCGATGGACCAGTCAATGGCGCGCACCAATGTCTCGATGCTTGTGGAAAGCCGCTCATGAAATACCTTGACTGCGAATAACTCCCCTTGCGGAGCCAGCGCCCGGATCACCGCCGTGACCGCCGTGCCGTGGCCCAGGCGGTCGGTGAAGTCGGCGCTCTCCGTGCCGTCGTCGTGCAGCGCGATTCCCCCGGCGACTCCGCGCACGTGCGGATGCTCCGCGTGGACCCCGCTGTCAATAATCGCAATGCGCATTCCTAGCCTGCTTTCACAACGACGCCCACCGTGGATCGATCCTTTGGAGTGCGGCGACTTGTCGCCGCTTTCGATCTTGCAGTTGCCTCGAAAGCCGACTGCGACAAAAGCGGCGACAAGTCGCCGCACTCCAAATTACTCCACTAGCTTGATCACGCGATCCGCGCGCGCCGCCAACTCCATCCGGTGGGTGATCACGATCGTGGTCATACCACGGCGCGATATTCCCAGGCCGCCCGCGACCCGGCTCTCCGTTCCCGGATCGAGCGCGGCCGTCGGCTCGTCGAGGATCAGCACCGCCGGCCGCGCAACTAGCGCCCGCGCGATCGCCACGCGTTGGCGCTCACCCGCCGACAGCGCCAAGCCGCGCTCGCCCACCAGCGTGTCGTAACCCTGCGGCAATCCCATGATGAAATCGTGGATGCCCGCGGCGCTGGCTGCCTCTTGCAACTCTTCGACGGTCGCGCCGGGGCGCCCGTAGCGTAAATTATCGCCGACGGAACTATGAAACAGGAACGGCTCTTGTTCCACCAGTCCTACGCAAGCGCGGACTTCATCCAGGCGCAACTCGCGCAGGTCGCAACCGTCCAGGCGGATTACGCCCCCATCCGGATCGAGCAGCCGCAGCAGCAAATCCGCCACCGTGGATTTTCCGCTGCCGCTTGGTCCCACCAGCGCGACGGTCTCTCCCGGCTCCACGGTGAAACTGGCGCCGTCGAGTACCGGCGCCTGGCGGTCGAAGCTGAAGGTGACACGATCGAATTCCACACGGCCGCGCACAGGGCGGGGAAGCCCGATCGCTTCGGCCTTCTCCACGACTTCCGGCTGCGTGGCAAACAGTTCCTCCACGCGGTCCAGTGATACCCGCGCCGTGGCCAGCCCGGCATACAGTCCCATCATCGCCTGGACCGGCGAGAGCAAGCGCACTTGATACGCCAAGAACGCCACAAAACTTCCCAGCTTCAGCGTGCCGGCCATCACTTGACGTCCGCCGTAGAGAAACACCAGCACCGTGCTCAAGGAAAGAATCACGCCTGGCAGTCCGCCCGAAAGATAAGTGAGCCGCTGCATGGCCATCAACGCGGCGATGAAGGAGTCGTTCTTTTCGCGGAAGTGCGCCGACTCCCTCTCCTCGGCGCGCGAGACCACCGCCAGCTTGGCGCCGCGCAGCGTCTCGATCAGGAAGGAGCCGATGTCCGCGCTACGCTGGCGCATGAGCGCCACGCGCGTTTCCAGTTGCCGCCGGTAGTGTACCAGGGCCCACAAACTGGCCGGGATCAGCGCCACGCTCAACAGGAAGAGCCGCGCATCCAGCCAAATCATCAAGACGATGGTTCCAACGAGAAACACCACGTTGCCGACCCAGGCCAGGGCGGTCTCGGCGGCCACGCGCTGGATCTCGCCGATATCGTTGTTCAAGCGGCTGACAATTTCACCCAAACGCGTGCGCGCGTAGAAACGCGGCGAGAGCCGCAGCAAATGGCGGTACAGTGCCAGACGCATGTCGAACAGGATTCCGGCGGAGGCCCGCGTGTAGATTAATCCCGCGGCCACGTTTAGCACAAAGCTGAACGCCGTGGCCACGGCGAAGAAAAGAACGATGCGCGCCAACCTTTGTGGATCGCGCGCCAGCAGCGCTTCCAGCAGGCCTTTACTTAAGTAGGGAAGAACCAGCGACAGCAGCGTTCCGGTCAGGCTCAGGACCAGCACGACCAGCAGCTTGGGCCAGTACGGAACGATGTATCGGAAGGTCCGGCGGAGCATAGGCTAGGATAACCGGGAATGCCGGTCGCAACTTCGAAAAGCCGGTTGGCCGAACCCTGCGGCATCCCCGTATGACTGGCGCTCCCAAGGCATTCGACACCCGTAGTCCTGAGGGGCACGAGTGTTTCACGTGTCAAAACAACATAGACCCCGTCCGACTCGCTCGTCTTTTTGTAATGTATTGATGCGTAATAACTTCTGCCGGATGCTTGTTTTGTCTAGTGGAACATTTGGGCTATCGCTGAAAGTCTTTGACACCGCCGAGGCTGCCGCAACCATACTACCTTCTGTCTACGGTCAGCCATCGGGTTTCGGACTCGTGCGAAAGGGTCGGCTGGAATACCTGACAGCATTTTGCGAGGGATGCTGAATCATTGCGGCTGCGAGGCTGGTCCGGTAGTGGGCTTGGGGTGGTAGAATGCCTTCACGGCGCGCCGAGAGGCCGATCCGTTTTGGCGGTATTCAGGGGTGAGGAGGCTCTATGATTCGAATCCGAGTTCTTGCGACACTACTGCTTTGCTTTGTTGGCGCCTGGGCGCAAACCAATCGTGGATCGATCAATGGCACGGTGAAAGATCCGTCCGGCGCGGTCGTGCAGGGAGCCGCGGTGACGGTGGTGAACGCTGGCACCAATGAGACGCGTCACGTGAAGACCACCGATCTGGGAACCTTCACCGTCACCGACCTGGAGCCGGTGACGTACAGAATCACCGTGGAAGCCCAGGGTTTCAAGAAGGAGGCTATCCAGGGCGTCAAGGTGGATACCTCTTCGCCGGCATCGTTGGTCGTCAACCTGCAGACTGGTTCGCTGGCTACGGAAATCACGGTGTCGGCGGCGGCCGCCGCCATCAACACCGAATCCGGAACCACCAGCGCCACGATCACCCAGCGCGAAATTCGCGACGCTCCGCTGGTCAACCGCAGCGTGCTGGACTTGGCTCTGACGCTGCCCAACGTGTCGGGCGACGCCGGCAGTGAGAATCCCTCGATCGTCACCACCACGACGTGCCCCGGCTGTAACCTCAGCGTCAACGGCAGCCGGCCTCTCAGCACGTTGATGATGGCCGATGGCGTGAACAACACGGGAATCAGCCTGGCGCGCACCATGGTCAGTTTTTCGCCGGAAACGGTGCAAGAATTTACAGTGATCAGTTCGGCTTACTCTTCGGAATACGGAGATACCGGCGGCGGCGTGATCGCCGTGACCACTAAGTCCGGCACCAACGACTTCCACGGCACGGCCTTGTGGTACAACCGCAATCCCGACTTTTCGGCGGCGCCCTACACCCAGGCCAGCGCCAACCGTCCGGTTCCCACGCTCAAGTACAACCAGTTCCATGGGTCGATCGGCGGACCGGTGACCATTCCCAAGATTTACCACGGCAAGGACAAGACCTTTTTCTTCTTTGCCTATGAGCCGTTCTACCGCGGGGACCGTCTGGATCAGTACGGTTTGCTGCCCACCGACGGCATGCGCAAGGGCGATTTCAGCGGCTTGGTGAATACCGCCAGCGGTTGGCTGCCGCAAAGCGTGGTGAACCAGTTCGCCTCCACCGCGGCGGCCGCGGTGGCTGCCGGCAATAATACCACCGGCATTTATCAGAACTACAAGGTTGTGAACGGCAATCAGTTCCAACTCCTCCCGCCGCCGGCTTCCGGCTCTTCCTACGCGCAGTTCCCGAACAACGTGATTCCCTCCGCGTTGCTGGATGGCGCCGCGATCAAGTCCTTGGCCTACATTGCCGAGCCCGGAGCATATTACCTGAACAGCAACGGTTTGATTTCCAACGCCTACTTGCCGCGTCAGTTGTTGCAGAATGAGAAGCGGATTACCGTGCGTGTGGATCATGTGTTCAGCGACATGGATCGCCTTTACGGCCGTTACACCGGATCGCCGATCGTCAAGATTCAGGGTACTCCGCTCAGTACCACCACCAACGCCGCGGAGTACAGTTATGCCAAGCAGGCCATGCTGGCCTGGACCCACACCGTGTCGCCGACGCAGTTCAACGATCTCCGTCTGAACTACACGCGGGGACGCTTCAGTAACACGGTGGATCCGATGTGGGATCCCGTCACCGGTCAGAACTTGAATACCTTACTCGGTCTGCCGACGATTACGGCGGGCGGCTTGCCGATCCTGGGCGGTCTGTTCCCGGGATCGTCTCTGGGCGGCGGCGGTTCCACCGCTACCGGCTTGGGCACGGGTGGTTCCACCAGCGTGGAAGATCGCGAGGAACGTTACGGAATCACCGACATCTACTACTGGACTCACGGCAACATGAGCTTGAAGTTCGGCGCCGACGGATCGCGCTCGTTACAAAACGTGATTCCCTTGTTCGCGGCCTACGGCGGCTCGTACACGTTTGCCGCCAACCAAACCAGCGCCACCGGCAACGTGGCCACCTCCGGTTCGCCGTTCGCCAGTTTCCTGCTCGGCGTTCCCAGCACCGCCAGCGGCGCTGTCACCCTGCGCAACGTTGAGATTCCCTATTACTATCGCTGGATGGACTACGCCGGCTTCGTGCAAAACGACTGGAGAGTGCTGTCCAACCTGACCCTCAACATCGGCTTGCGCTACAGCTTTGAATCGCCGCGCACGGAGAAGTACAACAACCAGGGTTACTTCGACCTGTCTCAGGCCCAGCAGGTGACCTTGCCCAAGCCGCTCACGTTACAGGATGGAGAAGTGATCAATTCCACGCTGGTTCCCCCGTGGGTCTTCGCCGGGCGCGGCAGCGCCCCGACGGGTTTGACGCCGGCCAGTTACCTGAATTTCGAACCGCGTTTTGGTTTTGCCTGGAGTCCCCAGGCTCTGCAGAACCGGCACGTGACGATTCGCGGGGGTTACACGCTTTCCGCTGTTCCGCTCAGCGGACTGACGCGTCTGCCCGTTCCCGACTTTGGCGCGACCAGCACGTTCGCCGTGGGTGGGCTTAACACCACCACCGGCGCCATCGTGCCATCGGGCACCGCCAATCCGAACTACATCATGCGCCTGGGCGAGAACCCGCCCCTACTGTCGAACGTCACGGTTGCTTCTTCGGTGGGAGCCCCGTCCAATGGGATTGTCAGCACCAACAGCCTGTACTATCAGCAAGCCTCGGGCGGATACGCGATCTCGCAGAACTTCCGCACGCCCTATGTGCAGAACTGGAACCTGACCGCGTCCTGGCAGGTTGACAGAAACACCACGCTGGAAGTTGCCTACGTGGGCAATAAGGGAACGCATTTGTTCTTCCCGCACGAGGATGTCAACCCCAAGGATATTCCGCTGGCCCAGGCACAGATTGCCCAAGGCATCTCCACTACCGCCACGATTACCGATCCTTTGGGGCGCATCAATCCCGCGACGGGGACCGTGCTGCAAGTGCAGAACGGCAGTTTGGGAAGCCCCTACCTGGGCTTCTCCAGTCTCTACATCCTATACGACTCGGCCGCCAACAGTATTCGCCACGCCGGATACGTCTATATGGTTCATCGCAGCGGCCCGCTGGTGTTTACGTTCAACTATACCTACGCCAAATCCATTGACGACGGTTCCAGCGCCGGCGGCGACAAGAACATCCTGACGGCGGTCAACGGGCAAACCGACGGCCAGATCGCCTTCGGCGGCATGGCCGCTAACGATCGCTCTGTTTCCACCTTCGATCAGCGCCACATCGTGAACGCCACCGGCTACTACGTGCTGCCGGTCGGCCGCGGCCAGCGGTTCGGCTCCCACCTGTGGGCCCCGGCCGACCTGCTGTTAGGCGGGTGGCAACTCGCCGGGATCGCCCGCTTCTCCAGCGGATTTCCAATGATGCCCACCATCGCCGACAGCAATCAACTGGGGGATCTGACCCACACGGCGCGGCCGGACATCATTCCCGGCGTGCCGCTGCTCAATCCAGTGTGGGATCGCAATTGCCCGACCGGCGCCAACTGCCAGCCCTATCTGAACCCAGCGGCCTTTGAACGGCCGGCGATCGGTGCTCTCGGCACCGCTCCGCGCACCTTGGACAGTGTACGCGGGCCCTGGGATCAGAACTTCGATGTCTCGATTCAGAAGGTCTTCCGAATCAGGGAAAGAGCCGAATTAAAATTCCGCGTAGACCTCTTGAATGCCTTCAATCATCCGATCTTCCGGGTCTACCCGAACAACCAAGGCGGCACCGACCTGTACAACGGCGCACCCATCGGCACCGATCCGACCGTCGCCGAGTACAATTCCTGGGCCGCGTTCAACGGCCAGCCCCTGCAAAGCACGCCGGCCGGTCTGGCGCAATACAGCCAGATCAACGCCAACATCAATGCGGCGCGCGCCGGCGGAGTCTCCACAGGAGGATTGCCGTTGAACTTCTTCAACGTTCCTTCGGCGGCGAACTTCTTCGCGGCCAACGCCAACCAATTCGACATCCGCACGCTGGCCGGATACAAACAGTATCGTCTGCGCCAGCAGTTCAATCCCGCCGGCGGCGATCTGTATGAGATCGGCGTGTCGCGCTTCATTCAGTTTGGATTGAAGTTCACGTTCTGAGTAACGCAGGCCTTCAGGCCTGTTCTTGAGTGTTGTCAGTCCCGTCCGCGGTAGCGGATGGGTTCGATGTTCAGGCGGTTTACTCAGGTGAGAACGGACCCATCCGCGACCGCGGACGGTTCTGACAACTGCAAGAGACCCGCTTCGCGCGCATGTTTATTAAAACCATTTTTAAAACCTTTTAATAAACATCGACGCTAAAATCATCAAAGAAAGTGCCTCGAAGGGCCATTCTTCCGTTTCCTTCACTCCGCCAGCGCATAAAATGTTGCAATGAACATTTCATCTGCAACAGGCAAACTTGGCGTGCTCATCCCCGGCATGGGCGCGGTGACCACTACTTTCATCGCCGGAGTGGAAGCGATCCGCCGCGGGGCGGCGGAACCGATCGGCTCGTTGACGCAAATGGGCACGGTGCGGCTCGGCAAACGCACCGACAACCGCATCCCGGCGATCCGCGACTTCGTGCCGCTGGCCGGTCTCGACGACCTGGTCTTCGGTGGTTGGGACATCTATTCCGACAATTGCTATGAGGCGGCGGTACACTCCGGCGTGCTGGAGCGCGGCCTGCTCGATTCCCAGCGCGACTTTCTGAGCGCCATCAAGCCGATGCCGGCCGTCTTCGATCAGGAGTATGTGAAGCGCATCCACGGCCCCAACGTGAAGAAGTACGGGAACAAGTGCGCGGCCGCCGAGATGCTGGGCGACGACATCCGCAAATTCAAGGCCGCCAGCGGTGCCGAGCGCCTGGTGATGATCTGGATCGGTTCCTGCGAGGCCTTTCGGACCGTGTCCGAGGTGCATTCTACGCTGGAGAATTTCGAGAAGGGCCTGGCCGCCAACGATCCGCTGATCGCGCCCAGCATGATCTACGCTTACGCCGCGCTAAAGCAAGGAATCAGCTCCATTAACGGCTCACCCAACTTGAGCAACGAAATCCCGGCGCTGCAAGAACTGGCCCGCCGGAACAACGTGCCCATCGCCGGCAAGGATTTTAAAACCGGGCAGACGCTGATCAAGACCGTGATCGCCCCGATGCTGAAATCGCGCCTGCTGGGTCTCAGCGGCTGGTTTTCCACCAACATCCTGGGCAACCGCGATGGCGAGGTGCTGGACGAACCGGAGTCCTTCAAGACCAAGGAAGAAAGCAAGCTCTCGGTGCTGCACGAGATCCTGCAGCCGGAGTTGTACCCGCAACTCTACAAGGATTTTCATCACCAGGTGCGAATCAACTACTATCCGCCGCGCGGCGACAACAAGGAAGGCTGGGACAACGTGGATCTGTTCGGATGGCTGGGCTATCCCATGCAACTGAAGATCAACTTCCTGTGCCGCGACTCCATCCTGGCCGCGCCGATTGTGCTGGACCTGGTGTTGTTCATGGATCTGGCGCAGCGCGCCGGATTGGGCGGCATCCAGGAGTGGCTGTCGTTTTACTTCAAGAGTCCCATCACGCCGGCGGGGCTGTATCCGGAGCACGACTTGTTCATCCAGTTGATGAAGCTGAAGAACACCCTGCGCTGGATGAAAGGCGAGGAGCTGATCACCCACTTGGGCCGAGAGTATTACGACTGACACTCGCGGTTGTTGCGGATGGTTCTGGAGCGCCGGGCATGTTAGAGTTGGCAGTGCCATCCGCCGCAGCGGATTTGAGGAGGACCTATGTATCGAATCGTAGTTGGTTTCATTTGCGCCGCATTGCTATCGGCGGCCGCCCACGCGCAGACCGCGCCGGCCACTCCGGGCCAGCAGATTCAGCGCAGCTTCGACAACGTCGCGCAACGCGTCTTGACGATGGCCAAGGATTTTCCGGAAAACAAGTACGGTTTCCGAGCCACTCCGGAAGTCCGGTCATATCACGAAGTGATCGTCCACATTTTGTCAGGCTTCATCTTCGGGGCCAAGAAAGGCCGGGGCGAGGACGTGAAATGGGACGAAGTGGATGCCAAGCAATATAAGAACAAGGCCGAGGTGGTTGCGGCGCTCGAGAAGGCGATCAGCGACGCCGACGCCACGCTGAAAGCAACGCCGGAGAGCCGCTACCGCGAAACGGTGCAGCCCTGGCTGGCGGTCATCGAACACTCCGGCGAGCACTACGGGCAACTGGTCGTCTACTACCGGCTCAACGGATTGGTACCGCCGGCATCCCGGCCCAAGAAGTAGGTTTACTGCTTGATCCGGCTGCGGATCTTTCTGGTCAGCCTCTCCATTTCGTCAAGCTTCTTCAAAGTGGCCAGGGGCAGCACGTTTTCGCCAGACTTCTCCATATCTCCCCGGATTTCGGTGGAAAGCTTAACCAGCTTGTCGATATCCTTCAGCGTGGCGTCGTATTCCCACTTCAGCAGCTTGGCGGGAGTGGCCGGAGAGTTTGGCGAATCGTCCGTTGATTCGGTCGTGGCGGGGCGTTTGGCGGCGGGAGCCTGGGTCGTTTGGCTCCGCGGTTCGCCGGAGGAACCGGGCGCCATGCCGGCGAAGTTAGCCTCCCGATTCGCGGGCGCGGCCACCAGTAAGAAACACAACCAATACATTGCTGCGGGCATGCCTGAATTGTACCGCACGCCCAGCCTTAGGTCTAAGACGTATAATTAGCTGATGATCGCCGACAGCGCGCCAGCCAGTTGGGAGGGCGTGGAACTCTGGCTCTTTAACGAAGGCTTTAACCTGCTGAAGATCGCGCTGGTGGCTCTGCTCTTGATCCGCCTGTTGCGCTGGACTACCGCGCGCGCGCCGAAATGGATGGACAGCTCGAGCGGTTTCGACGACAACCTGCAGCGACGCCAACAAGTCCAGACCATGGCCGCGGTTTTGAACAGCCTGGGCACGGTGCTGATCGTGGCGCTGGCTGCGGCAACGGCGCTACGCGAATTCGGCCTGGACGTGCGTCCCACACTGGCTGGCGCGGGGATTCTGGGCCTGGCGCTTGGTTTGGGCGCGCAAAACCTGATCCGCGACGTTCTGAACGGCGCCTTCATCCTTTTGGATAACCAGTTTGGAATCGGCGACGTGATTCGTACCAACGGCATCACCGGCCAAGTGGAGACGATGACTCTGCGCCGCACCGTGATTCGCGACGGCGAGGGCGCGGCGCACAGCGTCCCCAACGGCGAAATTCGCATTGTCGCCAACTTGACGCGCACGTGGTCGCGCGTGTCGTTCCTGTTGCCGGTGGCCTCCAACCAGCCGGTCGACCGGGTGCTGGAAATCCTGGACGCCACCTGCGCCGAGTTGGTGGCGGCGCCGGAACTTTCCGCGGCGTTGGCCGAAGCGCCTCGCGTTCTCGGCGTCGAACAACTGGCGGGCCGGGAGATGCAGATTTTGTTGCAAGTGCGTGTGCAGGCCGGGCGTCAGGCGGATGTGGGCCGCGCCTGGCGACGGCTGATCAAGCGCGCTTTCGAGAATGCCGGCGTGCCTTTCCAGGATCTGCGGGAGCTTGCGTTGTCAGTACCATCCGCGGTAGCGGATGGGTCCTGTGCTCCGGCGGCGCCGCACCCATCCGCTACCGCGGACGGTTCTGACCACGCGGCAGCCCCGGCTGACCAAACTGGCCACGGCAGGCAAGCGGAAATCGGCGGGTCTTGATATAATCATTAGATATGTCGAAGCTAAAGATCCTGGCCCGCCTGGCGGCCGCAACCCAACTCCTTCCGATCATGGAGGGCGGCGAAGAACTGCTGGTCGGCGGACAAGCGGTGATCGAGGGCATCATGATGCGCTCACCGCACTCGTATTGCATCTCGGTGCGCAAGCCTTCCGGCGAAATTGTGATGCATCGCAAGACGATCCAACGTCCTTCGGAGAAACATAAGTTTTTCAAGTGGCCGCTGCTGCGCGGACTCGGTACGCTCGGCCAGGCGCTCACCTTGGGTGTGCTATCGCTGAAGTTCTCCACCGATACCATGCTGCAAGCGGAAATGGAGGCGCAAGCCAAGACTGCGCCGGCCACGGCTGGCCCGAGCCAAGCCGCGCCGCAAGAATCCGCCGCCAAGCCCGGCGGAGAGATCCCCGGATGGCTGATGGCCGCCAATATTTTGCTCTCCGTGGGATTTTTTATCGGCTTCTACAAATTCCTGCCCCTGGTGCTGGCCACCGCCTTGCAGAAGTACTTCCCGGTTGTCCGCAACCACTACATGTTTAACCTGGCGGACGGCGTCATCCGCATCACGCTGTTCCTGGCGTTCCTCTACTTGCTATCGCGCTGGCAGGAAATGCACCGGCTCTTCGAGTATCACGGAGCGGAGCATAAAACAGTCTTCAACTTCGAATCGGGCAAAGATGTAAACGTCGCCAATGCCCGCCAGTTCATCACGCTGCATCCGCGCTGCGGAACCAGTTTCATGCTGGTGATCATGCTGATCGCCATTCCCATCTATGCGCTGGTTCCTTTCGACGGCTTCGTGGCCAGATTCGTCACGCGCGTGGCCCTGCTGCCGTTGATTGTTGGGTTGAGCTACGAGTTGATCCGCTTTGCTGCGCGGCGCCAGGGCACGCTGTGGGCTTATCTGGTGGCGCCCGGACTGTGGCTGCAGAAGATCACCACGCAAGAGCCCGCCGACGACCAGTTGGAAATCGCCATTCATGCGCTGGATCGAGCCATGGAGTTGGAAAAGCAGCAAGGCGGAGAGTTGGTCATCGCGTAGCGACGCAAGCCGGATTTTTCCTTAACCATTTCACTCCTGTGCTTTTGCCGTGTTCGAAAGTAGCCGCCATGGACGCTAAAGTGATTTCCAAGCTCGAGCAGGTCGAAGCGCGCCTCGACGACCTGACCGCACAACTCTCCGATCCCGCCGTGCTGGGCGACAGCGCGCGTTTCCAGAAGACCGCCCGCGCCCATAGCGATCTGGCCGGGCTGGTGGAAAAGTATCGCGAGTGGAAAGGCATTCAGGCGGAGATCGCCGGCGCCAAGGCAATGCTGGCGGAGAACGATCCCGAAATGCAGGCCATGGCCAAGGAAGAATTGAGCGGATTGGAAGCGCGCACCGTGGCGGCCGAACAGGCTCTCAAGGTGCTGTTGCTGCCCAAGGATCCTCACGACGACAACAACATCGTGCTGGAAATCCGCGCCGGGACCGGCGGCGACGAGGCCACTTTGTTTGCCGCGGAAGTTTTCCGGATGTACAGCCGCTACGCCGAAACGCAACGCTGGAAGGTGGAAGAACTTTCCTCCAGCCTCTCGGAAATCGGCGGTCTCAAGGAAATGGTGGCGCTGATCGAAGGCCGCGGCGTCTATGGCCGCTTGAAATACGAAAGCGGCGTGCATCGCGTGCAGCGCGTCCCCAAGACCGAACAGCAGGGGCGCGTGCATACTTCGGCCATCACCGTGGCAGTGTTGCCGGAGGCCGAAGAAGTGGAGATTGCCATTGAAGCCAAGGACATTCGCGTGGACACGTTTTGTTCATCGGGTCCTGGGGGGCAATCGGTGAACACTACGTATTCGGCGGTGCGCATCACGCACTTGCCCACCAACACGGTGGTCAGTTGTCAGGACGAAAAGTCGCAGATCAAGAACCGCGCCAAAGCCATGCGCGTGCTGCGCGCGCGGCTGTACGAAATGGAGCAGGAAAAGCAAGCCGCCAAGATGGCCCAGGAGCGGCGCTCCCAAGTAGGATCGGGCGATCGCAGCGAGAAAATCCGGACCTACAATTTCCCCCAGAACCGCTGCACCGATCATCGCATCGGCTTGACGCTCCATCAGCTCGATTCGGTGATGGACGGGCATCTCCAGCCCTTTGTGGATGCGCTGACCGAGTACTATCAAGCGCAGAAACTCAAGGATGAGTTGGATAGCGCGGCGTAAGGTTCGGAATAGCTGCAAGGCAAAAGGCAAAAGGCAAAAGTCAAAAGGGCGGTACTCTTCCTCATTTTTGCCTTTTGCCTTTTGCCTTTTGCCTTGCCGTTGTCTTGCTTGTAGAATACCCCCATGTCCAAAGTGAAGGTAGGCCTGATCGGCTCCCAGTTCGGCGCCACGTTGCACATTGAGGCGTTCGCCAAAGTGCCCGACGCCGAAGTTGTGGCCGCCGCGTCGCCCACTCGCGCCCACGTCGAGGAGTTCACCCGTCAGCACGGCATCCCCGACGCTTACACGGACTATCATCAGTTACTGGCGCGTCCCGATATTGAGTTGGTCTGCATTTCGGTCCCCAATTACCTGCATTGTACGATCGTGGAGCAGGCCGCGGCGGCGGGCAAACATATCGTGGTGGAAAAGCCGTTGGCCATGAATCTGCAAGAAGCCGACCGCATGATCGAAGCTTGCCGCCAAGCCGGTGTGTTACTGCTGTACGCGGAATGCCTGCTCTTCGCGCCCAAATATGTGCGCGCCAAACGGCTGGTGGATGAAGGCGGCATCGGACGCCCTTACTGGATTCGCCAGTATGAAAAACATTGGGGACCGCACTCCGATTGGTTCTGGGACGTGGACCGCTCCGGCGGCGGCGCGCTGTTCGACATGGGATGTCACGGCTTCGAGTTGGCGCGCTGGGTGTTCGGCAAGCCCAAAGTAAAAAGCGTCACCGCCACCTGCGGCACGTACGTGCACACGGCGCGCACGCGCGCCGACGACCACGCCGTCTTTTTGGTAGAGTTTGAGGGCGGCGGTTCCGCATCCGGCCCCACAGCGCAAGTGGAGGATAGCTGGTCGAAGCCCGGCGGCATCGAGGATTGCGCGGAGATCTACGGCACCGAAGGCGTCATCTACTGCGACATCGTGTTGGGATCGGCGATGCAGGTTTATAGCCGCACCGGCTTCGGCTACGCGGTGGAAAAAGCGGAAACCACCAAGGGATGGAGTCACACGATCTTCGAAGAAAACTGGCAGTATGGCTATCCGCAGGAGATGCAGCACTTCATTGATTGCGTGCGAGGTAAGGCGGAGCCGGTCGAGACCGCCGAAGACGGCCGCCTGGTGTTGGAAGTGATGTTCGCGGCCTACGAGTCGGCGGCTACCGGGCGGCGCATAGATTTTCCGTATCGTCCGGCCTTTCCCAGCCGTCCAATTGAAAGTTGGCTTCAGTCGAGGAAATAAATGTCTACCGGTTCCACGCCCGCCGTACCTCCGCGCCGCGAAGACCTGGATCGCGATCTGGGGATGGGTTCGCGCGTGGCCGACCGGCGCGGCTTGCGCTTCCTGAATCACGACGGCTCGTTCAACGTGCGGCGGAAAGGGCAATCGCTGCTGGAGTCGCTCAACGTTTTCCACTGGCTGCTCAATCTTTCCGCCTGGCGCTTCGGGTTGCTGATTATAGGCGGGTATCTGTTCACCAACATGGTCTTCGCCACCGGCTATTTCCTGTGCGGACCAGACGGTTTTTCCGGCGCGGTGGGCACCAACGCGATGGACAGCTACCTGGAGGGCTTTTTCTTCAGCGTGCAAACACTGGCCACCATCGGCTACGGCAAGATCAGCCCCAACAGTTTAGCGGCCAACATTCTGGTGACTGTCGAGTCGCTGGTGGGACTGATGGGTTTCGCCATCACCACCGGTATTGTGTTTGCGCGCTTTTCCCGTCCCACGGCGGAGGTCATTTTCAGCCATCGCGCGGTCATCGCGCCCTATCGCGGGATCAGCGCCTTTATGTTCCGGATCGCCAATGCGCGCACCAACCAACTCATTTCAGTGGAGGCCGTAGTGAACATGGGCCGCCTGGAAGAAAACAACGGCCAGCCCAAGCGCGCCTTCTACACGCTCGACTTAGAGCGCCGAAAAGTGCAGTTCTTTCCGCTGCATTGGGTGGTGGTGCATCCTATTGACGAGAGCAGCCCGCTGTACGGCTGGACGCCCGAGCGCCTGGCCGCCAGCGACGCGGAGTTCACCATTCTGCTGACCGCCACCGATGAGACCTACGCGCAGACCGTCCACGCGCGGTCTAGCTACAAACCGTCGGAGATCGTGTGGGCCGCCAAGTTTGTGGACATGTTCCTGCCCACCGATGATGGCATTGTGACCGTGGATTTAAAAAAAATCCACGATGTCGAACGCGCCGTGCTGCCCTAGCGATTCATAGCGCCTTGACCATCTGCCAAGCGTCTTCCGTGTCCCGATAATAGCGCGACAAACGCCGTGACACTTCGTAACCGTGCTTGCGATAGAACGCCTGTGCCGGCGCGTTTTCTACCGACACCTCCAGTACCACGCGCCGCGCCCCGGCGGCCTTCAGGCGGCGATGCGCCTCTTCCAGCAACAGCGTCCCCAATCCGGAGCGGCGATGCTGTTCCAGCACGTCAATCGTAATGACATGGGCCCGGCCACCGCGCTTATTAGCGGCCAGGATGAAGCCCGCGATTTGGCGGTCCTCTTCACCGACCACTACAAACACGCCGGGTTCCCGCAGCGCCGTGGCGATATCTTCGGCGGAATAGGCGATGCCGGGAGGGAAGCAACGGCGGTCAATCTCGCACAGGGCAGGAAAGTCTTCGGGGAGGTAGTCGTGAATTCTCAAGGGAAACCCGTGCCGGCTTACTTCAGAATACCCAGGAAGAAAGAAAAAACCGGGTTGAACAAGTAGAATGGCACGCGCAAGAACAGCAGCACGATCAACACCACGAAGCCGTAGCGGCTCAGAGCCGCGAAGGCCGGCTGCCAGCTCACGGGCAGCAAATGCCCCAGGATCTGGCCGCCATCGAGCGGCGGAACCGGAATCAGATTGAAGACGGCCAGCAGCACGTTGATCTGCAAGATGTAATAGAGCAGCAACACAATCGGCGTAATAGCGGTGGCCGGCTGCCCTTCGATCTGGGAATATCCGCCGGCAAATTGCCGGATCACCGTTGCGCCCTCCGGCGAGGCCGTGCGAATTCCCAGCAGCAGTAGCACCGCCGCGACAGCTACCAGCAGATTGCTGGCTGGGCCGGCGGCGGTGACCAGAATGTCGTCGCGCCGCGGATGGCGCAGGCGCGAAGGATTTACGGGCGTCGGCTTGGCCCATCCCAGCACGGGCAATCCGGAGATCAGGCCCATGGCGGGCAGGAGAATGGTGCCGAACAAATCGATGTGCGGCAGGGGATTGAGAGTTACGCGGCCGAGCTGGCGCGCCGTGTCGTCGCCCAGTTTGTCGGCGGTAAATGCGTGGGCTGCCTCGTGGATACTCAAGCCAAAAAGGAACGCCAGAATCTCAAAGGCAATGGCGACGGAATGGTCGGGCACTCCTTCATTGTACTCGAAGCGTGAATCTTAGCCACCGAGACACGGAGAACACCGAGAAAACCTCGTCTTTGCGTTCTCGGCGACCTCGGTGGCCCGGTGGCTGAATTTCGTGGTGTCTCAGTTTTCAACTAGCCTCGATGGCTAGGCGTCCGCGAAGCGGACGCCGTGAAAATAGCCCTGGCCATTTATGGCTGGGGAGTGAAGTCGGAAAAACGAGTCCGTGCAACGGACGACTGAGGGTTAGATGCCTCCACGGAAAAACCCTCAGTCGTCCGTTGCACGGACTCGGCCTTCTTGTGCCCCATACCCAGCCATGAATGGCTGGGCTATTATCATCGCGTCCGTTTCACGGACGCCTACGCCACCGGCTGATTACAAACTGAGACACCACCCTGAATTTCGTTCACTGAATTTCGTTCTCTTGACTTCCGGCGCTGGGGACAGTATGTTGTCGCCATGCCTTTACCGATCATACTTATCTTGGTGTACGGCACGCTTGTTTTGGCCGGAGGTCTGATAGGATATTGGAAGGCTGGCAGCAAGCCTTCGCTGATCGCGGGCGTGGTTAGCGCAGCGCTGCTGGCCGGCGCGTTTTGGATGTCCCGGAGCAATGGCGTCGTGGCGCTGTGCTGCGCCGCAGGCATTGCGGGATTGCTCGCGGTGGTGTTCCTGGTGCGCTTCCTGAAAACGCGCTCGTTCATGCCTTCCGGTATGATGTTGACGTTGAGCCTGGCCGCCGCCATCTATTTCGCCTTGGCTGCTGCCGGCCGCATATAGAAAAGACGCCGCCCAATCCGCTTCCCTTCCATGAACAAAGAATTTACTGAAAAGATCCCGATCACCGTCTACGGCTCCGACGCCAAGGGAGAGATGTTCGTCGAGGACGCCAACACCTCCGTGGTGGCCCGCGAATGGATCACGTTGTCGATTCGCAAACGCATCCCCGCCGGCGCGGAAGTCATCATTTTCAACAAGACCAACGGCAACCAAGCCGAGTTCCTGGTGGAGGGGCAGGATGCCGCGGGAATCTACCGGGCTCGCCTGAAAGACCTAACGGTGGATATTTGGGAGAGGGATTTCGGCGTGGCTGCCGAGCCGAGTCCCGACTCGCGCCAGCGTCTGCACATCACCTGCAAGAGTTGTGGTACGCAAGAGTCCGTGGCGCTGCAACCGGAAGAATATGCCAAGGCGATTGCCGGCGAAGTCCTGTGGCGGCACTGTGCGCGTTGCGTGGAAGAGACCGACTGGCAAGCCGCCGACTGGCTTGCCGAGCAAATGCGTCTCGTGGAATTGAAGCGGGAAGAGCAGCGCCACGCGGCGGCCCTGGCGGCTCCGCCGCCTCCCGTCGCGCATCCCGCACCGCCTCCCGTGGCCCAGCCCAGCGAAGCGCCGCCAGCGCCCCCCAGCGCGCCGCCTCCCGAACCGGAGATGGCGGTTCCGGAGCCTACGCCGGCTGTCGCGGAACCATCGCAACCGCCGCCGATCAACTGGGCGGACAGGCGAGGTTCCCGCCGCATCCAGATGAAGACGCGCGCCCGCGTCCGGCGCCCTGACAATCGCAGCGAGATTGTCGCGCCGGTAAACGTGTCCCGCGGCGGGATCGCCTTCGAGACCGCGCAACAATACGCCTTGGACGAGATGATTCAAGTGGCTCTGCACTATCGCGACGGCGAGCAACCGCTGGAAACGCTGGGAACCATCGTCCGGGTGACGCCGCGCGGGCAAACCGCGGAGTATGGCGTGCGATTTGGATAGCCGCGTCAGACCAATTCAACCACGGCGGCGGGCATCTCCCGGTAAAACCTGAGCATCGCGGTCAACAGGCCCAACAGCACCGGACCGAGCAGGAATCCGGTGATGCCGAACAAGTACAGGCCGCCCAGCACCCCGAACAGCGCCGCCAAGGGATGCAACGGCGAGCGTCCCGAGATCAACTTCGGTTTCAGGATGTGATCCACCACCCCCGACGTGATTGCCATATAGACGATCAATCCCCATCCGCCCAGGTTATCGCCGGCCAACAGCCGCGACACGGCCAGCGGCACCCACACCAGCGCGGCGCCGCCCACCGGCAGCATGGCCGCGATCAGTGTCAGCAGCGTCCATAACAGCAGATGGGGCAGGCCCGCCGCCAAGTATGCGATCGCCCCCAAGCCGGCCTGCAGCGCGGCGGTGATCAATTGGCCGTACAGCACGCCGGTCATGGTGGCTTGAATGGTCTGCGCCAACAGCGGCTTCAACGTTCGATCGAGCGGAACGAGGTCCATGAAACTTTGGAATGCTGAGCGGCCTTCCAGGAAGACGAAGAACAGGGTATAGAGGAAGATCACCAGGTCCAGCGCGGTTTCGCCCACATGTCCGATGATGGCGGGGGCGGCGTGCAGCATGGCTTCGCGGACGTGCTCCGTATAGTCCGCGAAGTTCTCTGTCAGAGGAATGTGACGGCCCACCGTGTGATCGATGGTGGCGTTGAATTGGGCGATGGTGGCAGCGAGATTTTCCCGGCGCAGGGCGGCCGGCGCCTGGTGCGAAACTTCCACCAGCGCCAGCAGCAGCGGCAGCGCCACCATGAACAGCACCAGCAGCAGGAGCAGCGCCGCCCGCAGATGGCCGGAGCGGACCCAGCGTCCCAGCAGGTCATAGAGCGGGGTGAGCAGGTAACCCACCACCGCCGCCACCAGCACCGGAGCCAGGAACGGCAGCAGCATCCAGCCGGAGAGTCCCGCCAGGACAGCCAGCACAACGTAAAACGCCGCTTTGTTTTTCATAAGGCCCCAGGCTGAAGGCCCGCGGCCCTAGCGCGCCCGGCGCCGGTTGCGCACCCGCGCGGCGTGCTGTTTTTTCGCGTTGCGTTTGGGCTTGCTGATGTGAAACGTCCCGCTGCCAATGCTCTTGGCGCTCCATACTGCGTTTGTTTTATCGGCCATCTGCTGTGAGAACTCCTGGAATGTAGTAACCGTCTTTAAGGATATGCTATCGGGAAGCTTGGATCGGGCCTTTTTTCACCACGAAGACACGAAGGAAGACAAAACCAAGGACACAAAGGGTGCGACCTCGTGCTCTTGGCTTTGTCTTTCTTCGTGCCTTCGTGGTGAAAAAAATCTCACTGACCCACGGTAGCCAACTTATCCAACTCGACGCCGCTGGCCTTTTCGATCTCCGCGTGCAGGCTGGCCCCGGTCGCGTCCATAGTGACGATGGCCGGCAATCCCTGCACTTGAATCTCCCACATCGCTTCCGGGACGCCGAATTCCATCAGGTGCACGCCGTCCACGCGGGTCATGCAGCGCGCGTAAAATTGCGCCGCTCCGCCGATGGCATTTAGATACACAGCGCCGCATTCCTTGAGCGCCGCGGCGGTCTTGGCGCCCATGCCGCCTTTGCCCATCACGGCGCGGATTCCGAAACGGCGGATCAAATCGGCCTGATAAGGTTCCTCGCGGATGGAAGTGGTCGGCCCCGCCGCCTTCACCACCCAGCGCTCCCCTTCCTTCAGCATCACTGGACCGCAGTGGTAGAGCAACGCTCCGCGCAGCGCGTCCTTGGGCATATCGTCGGGCAAATCGTGGTGCGACAAATACGTGTGTATGGCATCGCGCCCCGTATAAACCTTGCCCGAGATCAGCACCACGTCGCCGACTTTCAGCGCGCGGACTTTTTCTTCGGTCAGCGGTGTTTCCAGATTCACTTCGCGTCCGGTGAGCCGGAAAGGCGACTCCGCGGCCAGTTTTTCCACCGGCCGTTCGGGATCGCGATACAACCATTGCTTGATGGCGCCGCTTGCGGAGTCCAGGCGAACCCCCAGACGACGGTAGGCCCAGCACTCATACGCTACCGACACAAAGAAACTAGCCGGCAACCGGTTCTGCACGCCGATCTTGCATCCCAGCAACGTTCCCACGCCGCCGAATCCCATGGCCCCCACGCCTAATTTGTTGGACTGCTCGATGATCGCCGATTCGAGCGCCGCCAACTCCGGGTTGGGGTTGGTATCGTCGATGGTGCGGAACAATTGTTCCTTGGCGTGTTGATACCCGGAGGTGCGATCGCCGCCGATGCACACGCCCACCACGCCCGGCCCGCAGCCTTTGCCTTGCGCCTGCCAAACCGCGGCCAGCACGCAGCGGCGTACTCCTTCCAGGTCGCGATCGGCGCGCCCCAGATGCGGTAACTCGACGGGCACGGCGAATTGCGCGTTCATGTTTTCGCAGCCGCCGCCTTTTAGGATCAGGCGGACCTCGATGTCATCTTCTTCCCATTGCTCGAAGTGCAACACCGGCGTTCCTTCGCCGAGATTGTTACCGCTGTTCTTGCCGGTGAGGGAATCCACCGAGTTGGGCCGCAGCTTGCCGCGCTTGGTGGCTTCGGCGATCGCGGCGCGAATTTCCCGCGCCATCACGATCTGGTTGGCGCCTACGGGCGTCTTGATCATGAAAGTGGGCATGCCGGTATCCTGGCAGATGGCGCCTTCGCCCTCGGCAGCCTGGTCCACGTTTTCGGCGATGATCGAAAGCGCCTGGCCGGAGCGTGTATCGTGCCGCTCGCTGCGCAGCGCGTGCTTCATGGCGGCGCGAACGTCGGGCGGCAGGTTGGTGGAAGTTTGGATGATGAGTTCAAGGATGCTGGATTTGAAAAATTGCATAGAATGAATGGTGACTAGCGTCTTTCTTTGAAAGTTTGTTGGGCCAACATCAACGGCATGGGCAAACGAATGCGGAGAGGATCGAGGGTCAGGCCCAGGCTCTCAAGAGTAACCGTTCCGAGGAGAGCCGCGTCGTCCTTTTCTCCAGACATCACGGGCGAACAGCCTTCTTCACCCTGAAACTGAACCAGCGCGCCGCTCATTCCGCGCTCGACTTCGGTGCCGTTGGCCAGCACGAAGCTGCGCTTCGTTCGCGGCTTGATGCCTAGCTTGTTCAGAAAGGGTCCTGGCACAACGCTGTAGGCGGCGCCTGAATCCACCCGCATCTTGATCCTGGCCATCCTGCCGGGCCTGGCAGGGTTGGCGATCTTCACCCATACGTAGGTCAGTCCCATGCCCTGATGGTAGCACAGCGCCGGGAGAATGACTCTCAACCGGACGGGGCCTCAGTAATCGTGCTACTCTGGTTTTCGTGCATTGCAAGGGAGTGGCTGGCGTCCTCGCCGCATTCGCGGCCGTCGCTCTCTGTCTGCCTACCCTCTTCGCCGACGACAACGACGATCTGGCCAAGGCCGCCCGATCACCCTACCAGATCGCGAGGTTTGTTCAGTCTCATACGGACTTCGACTGGGAAGAGATGTGGAAAGCACTGGGAGTCGCCAGGAAAGATGATAAGCCCTGTCTTCATTCCTGTGATGAAGGCGACCGCTGCACGGCGGAAACGCTTTGGTATAACAATGAGCTTGATACGGTTTTGCGTCTCAACAACGAAACCTGGCACTCCCATGTGTTCCTACGCTTTCATAGAGCGGATCCGGACAGGGACGAATGGCGATTCCTCGGCTATTTTCAACCTGACGGGATGTCCTTCGAGCCCGAGCACAAAGTTCTGAGAATTGAAGGTCAGAACCTTCTTTTCATCACGGAGCTCGGCGATGCTGGCAGCGACGTCGCCGTGGTGTGGAAGAACCTCTTCGACCTCAACGCCCCGGGGTTCAAGCCTGCGCTACGCTTCGTCGAGGCAGGCTTTTTTAGCGGTCCTACCTGGCTCCCTGGACGGGAGGTTCATGGCTTCTTGGCTTCCGTCGAGCCGGGCAGACCGGACGTTATCAAGATCCATTACATGGCAAGGCATCATGCCTTCGACGTCGAGCTTGGCAGGACTCAGGCGGACGCGGTCTACACGCGGTTAGGAGGAGGGAAATTCCGGTTCGATCCGAAGCTATCTTCTGCTTCGAAAGAAGAGATTGAGGCGATGTACATGCGAGTCGATGCACTGGGAGACGAAGGTCGGTATGTCGCGGACTTTTTGCGCTATGACTTTCCGAACCTCAAGCAGATCGCGGGAGGCCCGCCGACATCCGCTCGGAGGTGGCTGAAGGGTTACATGAAGTACTTCCCAGACACACCGCAGAGGCGCGAGTTGCAACAACTCTTGACCGCGTCGCCCAAGCGGCCATAGATAACCGATCGAATCCCTATGGATGCGGCGGCTTGACGCCGCCTTGGATGCCCGAGGCTTGCCTCGGGCGGCCGAAGCAAGCTTCGGCCGGGGAAAGCGGCAGCAAGCTGCCGCACTCCAAATGGTAAGCTGTTGCGATGACCGTGCTACGCCTCTCCCTGTTTCTGGCCGCCCTGGCTTCCTTCTTCGCTCATCCCGCGGTCCAGGTGCCGCCGCCGCAACCACCAAGCCATCTCTCGGATCCTTTTGCGGCGGGCTGGTTGCTCGTCGATACCAACGGCGACGGCATCGTGGATTCCATCGCCGGCAAGATCGTGGTGCCGGCCAATCCCAGCGCGGTGGAGTGCGCCGCCGCGGCCAGTCTGGCGGCGCGGTTGGGATATGAGTCTACGGGAATGACGCCGCCCGTGGTCATCACCGAAACGGAGGACCATCACGATGGCCCCCGCATTTACGTCCGTAGCAATGCCGCGGTATTCGATGCCAAGCTGCAAAATTTGTTGATACCGGAGGAGGGCGGCGTTTTTCGAGCCGGCGACAATCTTCTGGTGATGGGCCGCGACGACGCCGGCCTGTTGGCGGCGGCCGATGCCTACGCCTCGCGCGCGCCGTACGCCTGGAAAGTTCCCGGCGACAAAATTCCCGCGGTTGCCGGCATCACCTACGTGAAAGGCAAGACCGGCATCAACCGTACCTTCGACGGCCAAACGTTTTCGGAGCCCGCTGCCAAACCGGCCCCGGCGGAAACGCCCGCGCCGGGCGCGGGCCAGGGAGCCGCGGCCCCTGCCGGAGGAGCGGCGGCCGACGCCGAATCCGGCCCGCAGCGCCTGGACCTGGCCACGCTCTTCACCATGCGCGGACTCTTCCGCGGCACGCCGCGCATGCCCATTCCTTCAAATTTGGATTCGCAACTCTACGTGCCCGGGGGCGCGGCCGGCGTGGCCATGGCCAACCTGGCGGCGCGCATGGGCCTGGAGACCACCGGAATCACGCTGCCGCTGGCCGTGCCTGCCGCGGGCGTGGCGTTGCGCGAGGTGCGCAGCAAAGCCGTGGTCGCAGGCGAGAACGATTTAGCCAAAGAAGCCGAGCGCAAAATGCGCGAGGAAGACAAAGCGTCGGCCGAATCGGCGCCGGCGCTAGCGCCTGGCGAAGGCGAACTGCGCATTGTGGACAAGGCTTTTGGCCGGCAAAGCGCCGTGTTGGTTCGCGGCGACGACGCCGGATCGGCGGCGGCGCTCGAACTGCTCGGCGATCACTTTCCCAACGTCTGGTCCCCCGGCAAGAGCGAAAGGTCCCTGGAAGAGGTGCGCTACGATCTGCATCGCTTCTTTTCCCTGCGCTCCTCCCCGGGCCAGGCCTCGGTGGCGCTCTATTGGCTGGAGAAATGGAAGTCCGAACTGAAGGACGCGCGCAATGTCCAGGCGGAAATCTATACCGACATCGCCGACCCGGGACTGGCGGAGTTCGCCGGCCAGCAGTTGCACATTCCCGTGAAGACTGGCAGCCTGCACGCGGGCACGCAATGCTGCGAAAAACTTCCCGCCCTGCATTATCGCGCGCCGGGATACACGTTCCATCAGGGCACGCCGGCGTTTCAGGAAGACATCGCTGATTCCCTGGGAAGGCGCGCGGCTATTCAACGCGGTAAAAAGCGCGTTGCCGAAGCTGAAGCCGGGCGAGCCGGTGAAAATTGTCGCGCGGGTCAGCGAAGGTCCCGAGCAGCGGCGCAAGCTCCAAGCGCAATTGACCGATATGCTGCCGAAAACGGCGCGGCCAAATCGTCGGTGTGTACTGTGCGCGTACAAACAGGGCTTTAGCTGGCTGATGGACGAGATCGCGCCGCAGTTGAAGGGCAAACACATCGGCGCCATCAAGATCGAGTTCAAGAAGAACGACGACTCCACCGACATGCGCGCCATGTATTCGCCGGCGCGATGGGTGCAGGAACTTTATCCAGTGGACGAAATGCTCGCGAAGGAGCTGAAACGTTCCGCTCGAAAAGATCACGCTCGACGATTTCGATGGCGACGCCAAGTCGCCGACCTACCGCGTCCATGCGTACGACGCGGCGGGAAGGAGATTCTGACGCGGGAATTCACCGTGACGACCGCCGAGCAGCCCTACAACGGCGTGATCCCGCGACTACGAAAAAGTGCAGGTCGACACCGGCTGGGTGCGCATGGAATCGGACGCGGGCGTGGTGCTGGACCAGCGCATCCGCACCGACATCGAGGAGTTCTGGGATCACTATCAGAAAGACGACGCTGCCGCGAAGTCTATCAGCATCGTGATGGCGCAATCGCACGGCGAACTGCGGCCGGAATTCGCGCCGCCGTTCGACACGCTGAAAATCGATTTTCACATGAGCGAGCCGGATTACGAGCTGGGCATCGACAAGGAACGGATCTCGTCGCTGGAAGCGTTGCAGGAAGACACGTTTTACTCGACCGAAAATTTCGTCAACATGATGGGCGATCTGGAGGCGGGCGCGCCATCACTTACGCCGGCCGCATCATTCCGATTGTTCATCGCCCCGGGCCGGATGACGGCAAAGACGGGCACGTGCACATCGAGTTTTACGCCAAGCCCGCCGGCAATCCGCTGGTCGAGCTGCGCTGGACCGACTCGCACGGGCAAGCCATCGCGAGCGCAAGCGCGATTTGTGTGTGCTGCGGGCGACCCGATGCAGCCACGGCTGATCGCGGCGCGCGTCAAGGCGTCCTGGGATGGAAGACCGCGGCTCGAGAGCCTCACCTGGCTTCTCCACGCCGACTATAAAGAGGACGACCACGACGAATGGGTCGCGCGAGGAACGGCAGGACCAGGTGGAGCGCGGCATTTTCTCCGGTGGAGCAAGCGCGTGGGCAAATTGCGCTGGCTCGAGGCCATGCAGGACGGCGGCGTGTACACCACCGACTTGGCTGGCTATCCGCGTCTGCACACCGATGGCCTTCGAATTCGAGTTGCCGCGTGCCGCGCTCGGACAAAGTCGACAGCGCCGCGCCGCGCGAATTCGTGTCGTGGAAAGTCACGCCTTCGCCGTTAAGCGCGCGCCCGCGAATCGCGGATTTCAAGCAGGATTTGCAGCGCCAGGAACTGGTCCAATGGGACGAGCCGATCTCGCCCGAAGGAAAACGCTGCGATCTTGGCCAAACTCGCCGAGACATCCGGGCGTGAACGTGTATTGGATGGGACGCAGCTATCTGGGCGAAAATATTTGGGCCGCCGACGTGATGCTGCCGTCGCCGTCCACGTCTGCGGTCGTGGGCCAAGGAAACAACGCTCAAGGCGTCCATCGTTTATTCCGGGCGGCAGCACGCCAACGAAGTTTCCAGCACCAGTCACATGCTGAAGTTGGGCGAGATGCTGGTGACCGATGCGGCCACCCGCGCCATGCTCAAGCAGGTGAACGTGGTGCTGCATCCGATCACCAACCCCGACGGCGCGGAACTGTCCGTGCAACTCGCCGAGATCACGCCTAACAACATGCTGCATCCGGGATATCACGGCGCGCTGGCCGCCGATGTGTCCGCCGGGCAAGCCGATATCGACCCGATGTATCCGGAGTCGCGCACGCGCAGGCAACTGCTGGAGTCCTGGCTGCCAGACGCGTTTTTGAATCCGCACGGCTATCCGTCGCATGAATGGGTGCAGCCGTTTTCCGAATATTCGGCGGCTGGGTGACCTCGCGGCAAGGGGCCAACTACCGGACGCACCTGGTGGATCCCGCGCGGCTGGTTCACCAGCCTGACGTATTTGCGCGATCGAAACGCATCCTTACAGTGAGAAGATCACCTACGAAATTCGCGACCGCATTGTGGAGGCGGAGCGCGCCGTGCCGGGGTTGCTGGATCTGGAAAATCGCATGAACGCGCGCTATCAACGTTTCGGACAGCGCTGGCAGCCCGAGAACATGCAGCAGCCGATCGTCAACGGCATTCGGATTTACATGGCGCTGAAGGGATCGCCCGGCCGTGCTGGGGCGCCGGCGCTGCCGGTGGGGATTCCGCGGCGGGACGTGGTGGAGCGGGCGGAGCCACCGGCGGCGTGTCGCCGGACGTGACGTGGGATTCCGGATACACCGAAGCACCCGACGAAACCGCGCACGGCGATTACATGAAGCTGATGGCGTCGGCGGGGCTGGCTTTCGATCGCGTGCATCTGGAATATCTAGCCAGCGCGAAGCTGCGGATCAATCGCACCGAGCGCGAGCAAGCGGGGAAAGTCACGTGGCGTGTGGAACGTTTGCGTCCCAACTTGCCGGCCGGGGAGGTTGAGCCGCCGGTCAGGGGGAATTGAATGGAGGAAACCATGCAACCCGTCTGGGGAGGGCTTACCAAACAGCGGGTCGGCGCTTACGCCGAGTACTTCGTCAAGATGGAATTGACGAGGTATGGTTTTCAGGTCTATGGTACCGAAGTCGGCGTGCGATCATCAGCCCATCATCAGGGTCATCATCAGGGTCGGGGACCTGATGATTATCCTACTGAATTCACTGCATTTATTGTAAAACAGCGTCTCCTCCGTACACCCCCCTCTACAAAAGGAAGCAGGATTTGGGCGAACAGCCCGAGGTGATGCGCCGCCATCCTCCGGGGTCGGCGGGTGCTAGCGCAGCCCGTTCGTAATCGCCGCTTTTGACCAGCCGGGGCAGGCAGGATGCCTACCCTGCTTTGACCGTGACGACAAAGAAACGAAACTAAGCGGTCACGGGACTAGCCGAATCGTAACCACCGGACGGGCGCCTTCGCTGAGCGAGTTTGTTCCGTATCTGCGTGCCGCGAAGTGGGCCGGTGTTGGCGGGGATGGCCGACAAACCGCGGGGTTTGGGCAGGATTGAGGTATAGTATTCCTATGCAAGTGACGCTGGACATTCCCGACGAGGTGGCCGCCCAAGCCAAGGCCCGGGGCATTCCGCTGGACGCGTACGTGCTCGGGCTGGTCGAACAGGCGGCCCCGAAACCGGCCCAACGAAAACGGACGGTGGAAGAGTTTCATGCCTGGCTCGAGGAATTCACGCAGTACTCCGACAAGATGCCGCTTCTTTCCGATGAAGCGATTTCACGCGAAGCGATCTACGAGGATCGCGGAGCGTGAATAGATGTCCAAGCTTCCCGCCCCAGCGTTATTGACACCAACATCGGGGCCGCGTGGCCAAGCGTGACGATCCACAGCATACCCTCGTTGTAGCCGCGATTGACCGGCTGATTGCGGACGGAGCAGATCTCTGTTACGTACCCCAGAATATCGTTGAACTTTGGAATGTGCTGACCCGCCCAAAAGCGGTGAATGGCTTCGGCCTTACCGTGGCGGAGGCCGACCGCGAGGCGTCTTTGCTCGAACAGCAGTTTACCCTGCTGCCGGACAACGCGCGGGTACATGAAGTGTGGCGCCGGCTGGTCGTGGAGCATGGTGTCTCCGGCAAGCAGGTTCACGATACGCGATTGGTCGCGGCCATGATCGTCCACGGCGTAACGCATCTGCTCACGTTGGACACCGCCGACTTCACGCGATACCCGGAGATCACGGCAGTACATCCGCGAGCGCTGGCGGAGATTCGGTAATGAATTGGCCCCGGAAATCTGCGTAATCGGTGTAATCTGTGGACCGTAATGTGTGTTATCCTGCGGCCTTGAGTTGAAAATGGCGGGTGCAATTGTTTTGGCGTTTTTGCCCCGAAAGTGTAGTTGTGGGTCCCGTTTGCTCGTCAGGAGGTTCCCGTGCCTGACGTTAGCCAAAAGTTCGAGGCCTTCTTCAAGCGGTCCACTGGAAAACCTGATCCTCCCTATCGCTGCCGGGCACGTGTGATTCCCTTGCGTTTCCGGCCGCCGGGCCGAAGACAGGCAATCGAGTCGGTGCCTGCTGAAGCTCGGCCCGAAGGCAGCGCCGTCCTGCCGGCTCAAGTAAGTCCGTTAGACCGAAGGCGTGGATATGCGGATCGGTCTGGATATAGCCGCGCTTTCGCTGAAGAAAATTGTAGCGGCCGTTGTGCTTGTAACCGGCGACTCAGATTTCGTGGCCGCCATGAAGTTTGCCAGCCGCGAACGAATCCGAGTCTATCTGGAGACTCTACAACACGGAGTAAGAGTGGAATTGAGAGCCCACGCCGATATCGTCCTTTAGGAGGGCGGGGCCGGCCTGATCTGCGTGGTTGCTTTCCCCAGCATCGGGGCACACACCTACCCGACGGAGGCGGCCTGTACATCCGGGAACGGCGTGCCACGTCAGGCCGTCCCCGCGGTTCCCAACTCTGAGTGCTCCATATGTCCTCGCAGCAGGCAAGAGAGATCGGGTTCACGAAGCCGATGTTATGATTCGATTGGTTGTGTCAATGCTTTCGGCTTTCTGCGATGCTGACGAGGCGCGTCATTAGCAGTGCGGGTGTTTGATTTTCAAGCTTGACTCTATGCCTGAACAGGCATATGCTCAAAACTGTGGCGACCATACCCCGCGACGATGTGCGCCCGAAGCCAGTGCGTTGGGTGGGCACCAGCCGCGAGGACCTTCGCAGTTTTCCAGACGACGTGCAGCGGAAGGTTGGCGGCGCATTGTGGGATGCCCAGATCGGCGAGAAGTTGACCTTCGCAAAACCGCTGAAGGGTTTCGGAGGCGCTGGGGTATTGGAAATTGTGGATGACTTCGACGGCGAGACGTATCGCGCCGTTTACACGGTCCGCTTCTTCGGCGTCATCTACGTGCTGCACGCCTTCCAAAAGAAATCCAAGCGAGGCATCGCCACGCCAAAGGCTGAGAAAGAAGCAATCGAGCAACGGCTCAGGCGAGCCAAGGAGGACTACGAGCAATGGACACGAAACGTAAGGCCTATATCCCGGTAACAGCCAGCAGCGGCAACGTATTTGCGGATCTTGGTTTCGCCGAACCAGAGGAAGAGTTGACCAAGGCTCGGCTTGTC
>CAVVEL010000015.1:0-130642 GCA_963747095.1 Terriglobia bacterium | reverse complement strand
GCTGACCTACGAACTGCCGCTGAACGAGATCGTGCTGGATTTTTACGACCGCCTGAAATCGGCATCGCGCGGCTACGCCTCGCTGGACTATCACTTGTCGGGGTTCTGGGAATCGCCGCTGGTCAAGTTGGACATCCTGGTAGCGGGCGAGACGGTGGACGCGCTGTCCATCATCGTACACAAAGACCGCTCCTACGAGCGCGGCAAAGTGCTGGTCCACAAGATGAAGCAACTGATCCCGCGCCAGCAGTTCGAGGTGGCGTTACAGGCGTCGATTGGCAGCCGGGTGATCGCGCGGGAAACCATTGGCGCCATCCGCAAGAACGTGTTGGCCAAATGCTACGGCGGCGATATCACGCGCAAGCGCAAATTGCTGGAGAAACAGAAGGAAGGCAAGAAGCGCATGAAGCGCGTGGGCCGCGTGGACATCCCGCAAGAAGCGTTTTTGGCTGTGCTGCGCGTGGATAGCGAATAGCGAACGGAGCAGCGCTCCCTCACCTCTTTGGGTAGCTCCGGGCTACCAGCAGCGGCCGCTTTCGCGCCTGGGCGCCAAGGACGCGCCTGCGCTTGGCGCGAGCCCGGTCGAGAGTACCGAAAGCGTCGAGTACGGCCAGGAAATACTCAATCGTAAGCCCTCCGTACTGACCGCTCTCGAGGCGGCTGACGTTACTCTTCTTGGTGCATAGGGCGACCGCTATCTGCTCCTGCGTCAGGCCGTGCGCCCGTCGAAGAATGCCCAGCTCCCTCCCTAGCGTCGCAACGGTCTCGCGTCTCGCCTGATGGCGGCTTTGAATACGATCGATGGCCTCCCGTTCGATCGCCGGATCTACTTTGAGAAAATCTCCGCGTTCGAACAGTTGCAGTACCTTCTGGTCGGCGCGCTGCTCTGCGGCTCTTCGCGGGACTCCTCACGATAACGTTGTATTGGCATAGTCGCGTATTGGCATAGTCACGCCTCAGTTCATCGCCTGTGTCTGCGCCGCCGGGTAAGGAAAAATGCCGTTATGGGCCATACTGTCGATCCGGCCTTCTGCTATCGCCATACCATCTTCAGAGACTTGCCGGGCGCGGCGCAGCCAATGCTGACGTAATAGGGACCATGCTCCCGGTGAACCTGTTCAGCCAAGTCGCGGCGGTCGGGATCGTGCCATGCCGTATCGAAATCCTTCGCAGAAACGGCGTGCCGCTTCGTAATATGCGTCACTTGCCAGGCGCCCCAGGCAATTTCGGCCACCTCTCCAGGTTATCATAATGGATAACCCTCGCAAGGGTCTGGCGCCGCACTGCGCCGCACTGCTTCGCGCCGTCCTTGGGATAGCACGAAACGGGGCGCCACCAAATAAACTTCACTGCCAACTGGATCCGATGCGGTTGTTCGGCGATCGGCGATACGATCGGCAGCGAGCCGCTGAATCCTTGGCGGCCGAAAAATTGCCAATCCAAAGGTCGGGGACGAGCTGGCGTTATCGGGATTCCCCAAATTGGTGTGATTGAAGATATTGTAAAACTCCGCCCGGAATTGCACGTGGCCCTCTTCGCCCAGGCGCTTCCAACGCACCGATCGCGACACCCCGAAATCGGCGTTCCAGAATCCCGGACCGTGAAAGGCATTGCGGCCGCTGGCGCCGAGTTGGTTTAACGCCGGATCTTGAAAGGCCTTGGCGTTCAAGAGATATTCCCCATCCGGCCCGGCTTGCGGCGAAGACAGGAAAGCGTTGTTGACGTTTCCCTGGGAAGAAAAATCCGCGCGGTTGTATCGCAATAATCCGGAAGGCGAGAAGATGGCGTTGCCCGAGGAGAGCACCGAGAACGGAAATCCGGAGCGGAAGCCCGAGAACGCCGAAAGTTGCCAGTCGCGCGTCAGCTTCTTCAAGGGACCTTTGGCCGGGGACACCGCGATCACGGAAAACACCAGGTTCTGGCGCTGATCGAAGTCCGACGCTCCCCAATCGGCGTTGGAGTTGAACTGTTGCGTGAACGTCTCGGTGTTGATGGTCAACAGGCCGGGATCTCCCAGGCGCGTGAACGCCGGCACGTTGGCGTTGACCGTGGCGGGATTGCGGAACGGGTCGCTTTGATTGTCCAGGGTGCGGCTCAGCGTGTAAGAAACCTGGAACTCCACGCCATGACTGAAGCGCTGCCGCGCCGAGGCCTGCAACGATTCGTAATCCGACTTGCCTTGATTGCCGCGATAACTGATCTCGTTGTAGTTGGGGTTGATCCGCGCGCCGGTGGGGGTCGAAAATACGCGATTGATATCGTCCAACGCCAGCAACTTTCGTCCGCGGGATCCGGCGTAATCCAGTTCCAGCACCAGATCGCGGGTGGCCTGATGCTGCACGCCGCCAAACCAGCTTTGCGCGTAGGGCGTGCGCAAGTTGGGATCCACCTGCGTGGTGATGTAGCTGCCCACCGCCTGCGGCAGCCCCGACGTGGGAGACGTCAGGGGCAAGTTGGCCGGCACGGCGGAGGAGGCCGGGTATTTGTATTGGAACGGGCACGGCTGCACAAAGCAAATCGACTGGATGTAGGCCAGGCTGTTGTTGCGGAGATCCTCCCAAATTTCATTGAAGATGCGATCGTAGGCGATCCCGTAACCTCCGCGCAGCACGGTTTTGCCGCGCCCCGTAACGTCCCAGGCGAATCCCAAGCGCGGCGCAAAATTCTTGTGATCCGCGGCGTAGGCCGCGCGCGACTGCAAAGTAGCCGTGGCCAGGCGCTCTTGCAGATTCGATCCCGATCCATAGAACAAGTTGTAATCCGCGGGACCGTCGGTGCGTTGGGGCACGCCGAAGGACTCGTAGCGCAAGCCGAGGTTCAGAGTGAGCCGCCGTGAGATCTTCCAGTTATCCTGGACGAAGCCGGCCCATTCCAGTTGCCGGTAGCTGCGGGCGTACCCGGAAGCGGGCAGCGGGTGTCCGGTGACGCGATCCACGGTGATGTCCAGTTCGGAGGGCGCGCCGTTGCCGAAATCCAGCAGGTTATTGAAGACAAACTGGCCGGCCGCGCCGGTGGAGATGAGCGTATTGTCGTTGTCCCACCGCCCGTCGAAGCCGAAGACCAGCGAATGCTTGCCGCGCAACACGGAGAAATTGTTCGACGACTTGACCGGTGCCGTCCTGGTTGGAGTAGCCGTACGCGGCGCTGCTGCCCGGCAAGGAAACGCCGTCGGCCGAAGTCAGCGTGGGGATCTGCGGATCGGGGCGGTCGAAACTGACCCGGCTGCGATTCCAGCCCAGTTTCAGTTCGTTCACGCCTCCCAGCATTTGCCGTGTGTAGTTGAACGCCGCATTCTGCGAGCGCACCACCAAGGTGGCGTTGGAGTTCGGATACACGCTATCCACAAAATCGGGCGCGGTGTTCTGCGAGAACGCATAGCGCGTCGTAAAGCGGTTCTTGCCGCCGGGCGCGCCATAATCCGCGCGCCCCGAAAACAGAGTGTTGTGCTGCAACAAGGGATAGTGAATGGTCAGTTGATCGACGTAGGGATTGCCGGGAAGCGGCTGGCCCTGCGGCGGCGGCAACATCGTCAGAACCTGCCGGGCCAAGCTGTTCGCCGGGAGCGCCGCGACGAAGGCGGCGCTCGGCACGTAGACCGGCGATTGAAAGCCGGGCACGTTGGAAGGTTGATCGAAACTTTGACTGCTGGAGTAGGTGCGCTCGAAGGACGCGAAAAAGAAGAGCCGGTCGCGGCGAATCGGGCCGCCCGCCGTGCCGCCAAATTGATTGAACCGGAAAGGCGTGCGTGGCTCGCCGTAAAAATTGTCGGAGAAGGAGTTGGCGTTCAAGCGGTCGTGATTGAAGAATTCATAGGCCGAGCCGTGCCAGGCGTTGGACCCGGTGCGGGTAATCACGTTGGCGATGAAGGCGGTGGCGCGTCCGAACTCGGCGGAGAAATTGTTGGTGGTCATGCGGTATTCCTCCACCGCATCGGCGGAGACGCTGGTGGAGGGGCCGGTAAGCAGCGCGTCGTTGTTATCCACGCCGTCGAGCAGGAAATTGGTGCCGGCGACGCGCTGGCCGTCCACGGCCAATCCCAGACCGTGGCCGGTGGCGCTGTCGGAAGTGACGCCGGGCTGCATCACCAGCAGCGTGTAGACGTCGCGGCCGGAGTAGGGCAGTTCGGTGATCTTGCGTTCGTCGATGACCGTGGAGAGCGATCCCACCAGCGCTTCGGCCAGGGCCACGGGAAGCGCGATCAGCACGGCGCTGGGCACTTCGGCGTCCTGTCCGTAGGTACTGGAGATGAAACCCTTCAGCGCGGCGTTTCCCGACGCGCTGCTAGGTGGCGCGGGAGCGGGACTTATTCCGGCGGTTAGCGTTGGTCCCGCGGGAGTGGCGGCGGCCCCGCCTTTGGCTTCCAGCACGAAGTTCACTTCCACTTGTCCGCCTACGGTGATCTCAATTCCAGTGTGTTCCTGGGAGACGAACGGTTGCGTGGGCGTATCGGCGCGAACCGTGTAGATGCCCGGCTGCAGGGCCGGGAAGGAATATAATCCCAGGGCGTTGCTGAGGGCGTAGGATGTCGCGCCGTTGTTGACGTTGCGATAGGTCACCAGGGCCCGCAGCGGATGGCCGTCGGCGTGTGCCGTGACCTTGCCGCTGAGGACGCCGTTGGAAGATTGACCAAGCGCAAGAATCGGCCACAGAACCACAGCGAGCAACGGGAAGGGGCGGAGTTGGGGCATGGCCATCTGGGCAATAGTAACACTGTCCAGCTACTGCACGGCGATCGTGACCGTATTGCTCGACAGACCATTCTGCGTCACAACGATCGGTACCACGCTGCCCGGCGTTATGTTGGACGGTACTTGTGCGTTCACCTGGTAGCAGCCCACGAATGCTGGCGCTAAACCCGCAAAACTTACTGTCGCGGGCGCCCCACCAATCGTCACGGATGGCTGCACTAAGGTATTGGAGAGCGGACTTGCCGGCGCCGGCGCGCCCGTCGGCGGCTGGTTCGATACCGCGCCGAGGCCCGTACAATAGATCGTAACGTACTGGCCTCGCGCCACGGGCTCGGCAGTGGCCCCGAGCGGCCCCGCTATCAGAGTAGTGTTGGCGATCAATACCGCGCCCTGGCCGGTGCCGGAAGAGTCTAGCGTGAAGATTCCGGGGCTCGCTGGAACAACGGTGACTGTTTCAGAGTCCGTAAAAAAGGTTTGGCCGTTACGATTCACCTGCAGATACGCTTGTGCCAGTCCGGTCGTCACTTCAAAGGGAAGCTGGGCGTTGATCTGGCCGTTGCTGGCAAAATAGAGCGGCGCATCGGTACCTCCCACATTGACGGCGGTGCCTTCCAACGATGGGGGCAAAGGCGTGCTAGTGGCTTGTTGCCCTTGGTTATCAATGGCCATGGCGCTTCCGAAGAGAGAGATGATGCTGCCGGGCGCCAAGCTGGCGCCTTTGGCGAAACTGGCCCCTTGGACCACTCCGCCCGAGGCAATCGTTGAGACCTGTGATCCCGAACTGGACAGCGTTAGGCTGTCCTTTGCGGGAAGCAGCCCGCTGGCCGTCGCGATGAAATTGATGGTGACTGTTCCCGCGGAACCGGGCCGCCACGAATTTTGGTAAACTCCGCTGCCGACGTTATTGAGAGTCAGAACCGGATCTCCCGAGGTGAACGTGGCCAAGGTCACGGCACTTGTTATAGCGTTGTCGCAGTCGTCCTTGACCTGTGCTTCCACGCTCACCGGAAATCCGACCGAGGTGTTGGAATTCGATCCTAGCGTGGTCGGTTTGATATAGAGCTGCGTCGGTGAGCATCCGGCTGCTGCCGCCGGTTCTCTCAAGCCTTCCTCGACCGCCGTTCCGGCGGCGGTCACCACAAAGAGAACGTTGACATTCTGGGAGTTGAAGCTTCCTGACGCCGTGTCGATGAATCCCAACGTCACGATTCCGTAGTGCGGGCCGACGCTCAGATTCGCGAGGTTAGCCTGGACCGTAATGGTTTTCGATGGTGCGAGCGTCGTGGGCGTCACGATCAAGTTGCTCGGCACGATCTGGAGAAATGGCGGGTCGCCGAAAAGGGGCGCGGAGACTATACTGACCTGAACGCCGGCCGGGGCCCCGGTGGCCAGCGTCACCGGTTGCGAGCCGGGCGAGGAAGTGCCGGCCTGCCGGACGAAGATCAAGCCGGTTGGACTAACCACGGGAGGGAGCACGCTTCCCGATGGCAGCACGTTCTGGATCACGCTTACTAAGCGCGTTGGATTGGTTGCCCCCGGAGCGGCCACGGAGATTTGGCAGGTGGACTGGCCCACCGCCAATCCAGCGGACGTGGCTTGTGCCGTCACCAGCGGCGGACTCGCAGAGCCGCCCGTGCTCACTCCGCTTGTGGGGCTGACCGAAAGCCAGGAGCAGCCTGAGGTAACAACCTGAGCCGTCCAGTTCATCGCGCCGATGCCCAAGTTTATCACGCCAAACGTTTCCGCGGGAAGGTTGCCGCCGCCCGCCAATCCGGTGAAGGTCAAGCCCGTCTGGCTGACGAGCAGGGTCTGCTGAGGTGCGCTGAGAATCAAATACACGGGCAGAACCGCCGAACCGCCAGTCGCGCTGCTGACGGTGATGGAGCTGTTGTAGTTGCCGGTTGCGAGCCCGGTCGTGTTCAGTTGCACGCTGAGATTGGACGGTGCCCCAGGAGTTGCAGATCCCGATCCCTGCGTCAGGGGGAGCAGCCAGTTTCCTCCACCGGACGTTTGCTCTGCAGCCGTCCAGTTCAGACTTGCTCCGCCAGCATTGGAAATGCGAAGAGTTTGCGCCGAAGGTGCAGCGCCAGAGGCGGCGGCTTGGAAAGTGAACGAGGCCGGTTGTACCACTAGTAACGGCGGATTGGCCGGCGTGACCGTCAGCACCACGGCAACCGTGACTAGGGGCGCTGCCGCCGCCGGAGCTACAATGGCGATGCTCCCTTGATAATTCCCGGGCGCCAAATTCGTAGCGTCAACGGAGACCGAGACGCTTCCGGGCGTTGTGGGGGAACTCGGCGAGACGGCCAGCCATGGTTGTCCCGTGCTCGTCTGGGAGGTGGCCTGCCAAGCCAAACCAAATGTAGGACTGGTACTGGTTACACTAATAGTCTGTGTGGTGGCGACCGGCGCCCCCGCGCTTCCCGAGAAATTGAGGCTCAACGGACTCGCGGCAAATGAGGCCGGAGTAAGCGATACCTTGCGGACCCGATTGTTGCTGGAATCCGAGACATAGAGATTGCCTGACGGGTCTAACAGCAGGGCACCGGCGAATAAGCCGTGGAATGACGCATTCACGGCTGGTCCACCGTCACCGGAAAACCCCGTTGCCCCGTTCCCGGCAAACAGGGTTCGAGGACCGTTCGGGGGGCTGGTCGCCTTATAAACCTGCGTGTCAGAGGAGTTGTAATAGATGCTGCCGGCGCTATCCACCGCGAAGATCTGGGCTTGTGCGCTAAGAACTACCGTTGCCGAACCGGAGCTGTTCAGCCGCAGGATTCGCGCTCCTTCGTAGTCGCTGACGTAGACGTTTCCGGAGGCGTCGGTGGTCAGGAAGTGGGCATCCACTCCTCCCAATGCAGTTGAGATGATCCCGCTCGGGGCAACCATTCGAACTTGACCCTGTCCGAAGTTGTCTGCTCCACCAGGCCGGACCGGCCCGCGGTCGGCGATGTAGACATTCCCCTGCTGGTCAACCGCAACACCCCAAGGATTTTGAAGGGTCGCGTTGACAGCTTGGCCGCCGTCTCCAGAGTAGCCCGCCGTCCCGTTGCCGGCGAAGGTGGTGATCATGCCGGACGTGTCAACTTTACGAACTCGGTGGTTCTGTTGATCGGCGACATAGAAGTTACCAACTCCGTCGACGGCAACCGACTCGGCGTTGCCGAAGGAAGCGCTCGTCGCCGGGCCGCCATCCCCGGAAGAACCCGCGCTGCCGTTTCCGGCCACCGTGGTGATGATCCCTGTGGGCGAGATCTTCCGTATCCTTGTAGCCTGATAGGTTCTCCCAGTTGCAACATAGAGATTTCCAGAGGAATCCAGAGCCAGCCCGGCAGGAGCGCCGAGCGCTGCTGCCGTCGCTGGTCCACCGTCCCCAGAATAGCCGTACTGGCCGTTTCCGGCTACGGTCGTGATGATCCCATGAGTGTCAACGCGTCGGATGTGGCCGCCTTGCTCGGTAATGTAGAGATTACCGGCGGAATCGAAGCCGACCCCCATAGGTGTATCCAATGCGGCCTGCAAAGCAGGACCACCGTCCCCGTTCGAACCGGCAGTGGGGTTGCCGGCTACTATGGTTATCGAGCCGTTCGGCGCGACCTTCCTAATCACGAAGTTCAACTGATCCGCAATGTAAAGGTTCCCGCCAGCGTCTACTGCGAGTCCCAAGGGAGAGTTCAGCCCAGTCGCATATGTCGAAGCCGCGCCATTCGACCCGATCTTGATCGCAATGCTGGCAAGGCTGAAGGCGACAAATACATTTCCCGTCGCATCAACTGCAATTGCAGTTGGGTTGTAGTAATAGTTATTAGTGGGATAAAAGAGCGTCTTCGCTCCGTTGGCGGCTACTCGAACAACTTGCCTAGCGGTGTCATCCGCGACGTAAAGGTTACCGGCGGAGTCGAAAGCGAGAGCTTCAGGTCCTAGAAAACCTGAGGCGAAGGTAGTTATAATTCCCGAAACCGCGTCAACCCTGCGGACGCGTCCGTTCGTGCTAGTCGATGTGCGGTCTGCGATAAACAGGTTGTCATGCGCATCTATGGCGACACCTTGCGGTGAATCCAGCGAAGCGTTGGTTGCAGGGCCGCCATCGCCCGAGTAGCCTGCTAAACCGTTTCCCGCGACGACTGACAGAACACCTGCCGGCGATACACAGACGACGAGGTTGTTCTGGTAAGCAGGACTGTAATAGTTCCCCTTGGAATCGAAAGCGATGCCCGACAATCCTCCGAGGGGAGCGCTCAAGGCTGGCTTACCGTTACCGGAAAACACGACGCTCGATCCCCCAAACGTTGTAATAACGCTTTGCCCAACGGCTGGGCCGGTTATAAACGCTAGGGCTAGAACAACAAGAACTGCGACGCGCATCGGCCAGCCTCCCTGGTTGACTCTTTTTCTTTGGCTTGCCTATGACGCGCAAGCCGGCGAAGAAAAATGTCGTGTCTCGTCTGATAATGACCGACCATGTCCTTTTGAACTGACCACGAGCTTAGGCTGTCCCTTCTCCTCAGCCACGCTCGAACAAATCTCAGCTTACCGGCGCTTGCGCCTGAGCATGAAAAGACCGGACCCAGCCGTGAACGCTAGCATGATGCCGGTGGGCTCAGGGGTCGAAATCGTTTGGGATTCCGGCGTCAGCAGGTACGCGTAACCGTCGCTTCCGTCGGCGATGATCTGGCCGGAGTCGTTAATTCCCAGGGCCTGCGTTAGAATCACGCCGTTGGCAAGTTGGCCAGGTACAAGCAGGCTGTTCAGATCATAGATGTCGCCGCCGCTGAATAGCAGGCCGACTCCGGTCCCGGAGGAATTCCAAGCTGCGCCGACTATCTGGTTCGTGCTGTTGATACCATAGGCATCGCTGTAACTGTAGCCGGGAAAATAGCCCAGACCGGTCAGGACTCCACCGCTGTACAGGAAAGCTTCCCCATTGATCGCCGCGGGACAACTTCCTACCAAACCGACAATGTCACCCGCAGCATTGATCGCGTTGGCGGCGCTGCAATCGTAGCCGTCGGCGTAGCCGAGACCGGTCATGACTCCGCTGCTGTACTGAATGGCTTCGACATTTCCTGGATAGGCTTGGGCGGAACCGGCGACAGTGCCGCTGTTGTTGATGGCGTCACCGTTGCTCCAATCGTGCCCGTCGAGAGTGCCGAGACCGACCATGCCGGTGCCGCTACTGTACAAGAATGCCTCGCCATTTCCGGCGCCATTCTGACCATAGCCGACGACAAAGCCGCCGTTATTGATCCCTTTAGCAATGCTGTAGGTGCCGCCAAGGAAACCGAGACCGGTCATGGTTCCCCCATTGTAAAGGAAGGCCTCGAAGTGATTCGGATCGTTGAATCCATAGCCGACAATCTGGCCGCTGCCATTGAGTCCGGTGGCATAGCTGGCCTCGTAGCCGCCGAGGTAGCCGAGGCCTGTCATCAGCCCGCTGCTAAACGAAAAGGCCTCGTTTCCCCCCGCCTTAACCGCATAGCCGACGACTTGGCCGTTGCTGCTGATGCCCGTTGCAAAGCTTCCGCTGCCTCCAGGAAGAGTTCCCAAGGCAGTGACGTCAAAAGTGATTGGGCTACCCCAGATCGGAGCGGACATCAGGAATATCAAGATAGACGGTTTGAGCGCATGCATAAACTTCCTTTTTTCTCCAATAACCTTTCCGTTCACAGACGCGCAGAGCAGCGGTGAAAAGTGTCATGCCGGATACCTAATTCTCAAAAATTGCCTCACGACGCTCGCACTTGCGACCCAGTCATTACCGTTGACTTCTCCGGTTCCGCCGAATAAGATCTTGGAAACCAAGGAGTTGAACAGCGTGCCGAACGCCGGGGAAATCACCGGGCTGCTGCAAGCGTCGAGCCAAGGCGACCGCTCCGCCGAAGCCAAGTTGATCTCGCTTGTCTATAGCGAGCTTCGCCGGCGTGCCGTCTCCTACATGCGCATGGAGCGGCCCGATCATACTCTCCAGCCCACCGCCCTGGTCCACGAAACGTACTTGAAACTGATCGGCCAGCACGCCGGCTGGCAGAACCGCTCACAATTCTTCGGGGTAGCGGCCAAGCAAATGCGGCGGATTCTGGTGGATCACGCCCGCAAGCACAAAGCCGATAAGCGCGCCGGAAATGGAATCAGGATTCCATTTCACGATGCACTTGCCACGGCGACCGAACAGCCCGGCGAACTGACCGCGATTAACGAAGCGCTGGAACGGCTTGCCAAAGAATATCCGCGCCAGGCAGAAGTAGTGGAAATGCGGTTTTTCGGCGGCTACACCGGAGAAGAGGTTGCCGGCGTCATCGGAATCTCCCCGGAAACGGTCAAGCGCGACTGGAAATTCGCGAAGACCTGGCTCTGCCGCGAACTTTTACAGATGCAGGCAAAATGAAATCCGAAAACACTAAGCGGCGGATTTTGGAGCTATTTGAAGCCGCGCTGCTCGAAGAGCCGGCGAATCGAGCGGAGTTCCTTCTTCGCGCCTGCGGGTCCAACGAAAAACTAATAGCCGAGGTTAGCTCGCTCGTCGCCGTACACGAGCAAATGCACATGGAAGATACCTCGCCTGCTCGGCGCGCTCTTCCCGCGAACAACCTCCAGCAAGTTGGACGATACCAGGTCCGCCGCGAATTAGGGCGTGGAGGAATGGGTATCGTGTACGAGGCTCATGATCCCGTGATCGACCGCGTCGTGGCGCTGAAGACCATCCTCTTGGACGGTTACAGCACGCCGGCGGAGCAGGAATGGATGCGGGAGCGCCTGTTCCGGGAAGCGCAATCGGCCGGCGCGCTTTCGCATCCGAATATCGTGACCATCTACGATTCAGGCCTGCATGAGGACGTGGCCTTTATCGCCATGGAGTATGTCGATGGGCCGACGCTTCGCCAACGCTTGACGGCAAACGAGAGGATGGAGCGCGTCGAAGCGCTGGATATTCTTCGACAGGCGGCTGCCGCTCTGGACTTCGCGCACCAAGCCGGCGTGGTGCATCGCGATATCAAGCCCAGCAATATCATGCTGCGTCAAGCCGGAGCGTGCGCCACGGGGAAGATCACCGATTTCGGCATCGCTAAGATCACGCGCACCGAACAACCCACGCGCACGGGACTGCCCATGGGCACGCCTGAATATATGTCTCCGGAGCAGATTCAGGGACATCCCGTAGACGGCCGCTCCGATCAGTTTTCGCTGGCTGCGGTGGCTTTCGAGATGGTCACCGGCGTCAAGCAATTCCAGGCGGACTCCGTCGCCGGTCTCGTGCATCAGATCGTCTATGAAGAGCGATCCCGAACCGCCGCTGCAAACCTGCCGGCCGCGGTTGACGAGGTGCTGGATCGCGCCCTCGCCAAAACGGGTCAGGATCGCTACGCCACATGCGCGGAATTCGCTCGAGCGCTCGAAGAGGCTTTTACCTCTCCGCAGCCGATGAATCGGCCGGCGGGCAAGCGGCTCGCCACGCGGCCTCCCACGGTTCGCCGGCGTTGGTTGTGGGCAGGCGCCGGTATTCTGATGTTCGTCCTGTTGGCTTGGTTTGCCAGCCGGTCACTGGGCCCCCAGCTTGCCAAGCAAGCGACGGCGCGGGTCAGCCAAGCCTCGCACGGGCAGGCGGTGTTGCATCGAGACTTTGACAGGCTGAGTCTCCGAACGGAGGCCTTCTTGGACACTCGTCCGTCGAATCCGAATCACGACGACAACGCATGGCGGATTGTGCCGGCCCCAATCAGTGGTCTTACTGGAGTGGTGGCGATGGCTGCAGGCTGGGGCCATAGCCTCGCCATCACTAAGGATGGCAGCCTAATCGCCTGGGGATGGGGCCACGAAGGCCGCCTAGGCGACAATACGACCGCGAACCGTCCGGTTCCGTTTCAGATCACCGACCGCGCGATGGCCGGCTTGGTTTCCCTTGCCGCGGGTAACGGACATAACTTGGCCTTGAACAGCGACGGGAAACTCTGGGGGTGGGGCGGGAATGATAGCGGCCAGGTCGGCGACGGAACCACGACGAGTCGCTGGACGCCAGTTCAGGTTCATGCGCCTCCCGGTGCGATTGGCGTTGCCGCGGGCAGTTGGCACAGCCTCGCGGTGAAAAGCGATGGGAACCTGTGGGCTTGGGGACGTAACGTCGAAGGACAACTCGGCGATGGAACCACCATCAACCGCTCTATCCCGGTTCAAGTAAAGGGCCTGGCGGGTGTCGCGGCCGTAGCCGCTGGTAACGTTCACAGCTTGGCGTTGAAGGGCGACGGGAGCGTGTGGGCGTGGGGCAAGAACACAGACGGAAGGCTCGGCGATGGGACCACAACGGATCGCCTAAGGCCGGGACTCGTCGCCGGACTCTCCAGCGTGGTAGCGATCACCGCAGGGAGTCATCACAACTTGGCCCTCAACCGCGACGGGAGCGTGTGGGCATGGGGACCAAACTCCTATGGCGAACTGGGTGATGGAACCACGACCGCCCGCTGGAGGCCGGTTCAGATTGCCGGGCTCTCGAACGTTACCGCCATCGCCGCCGGAGCTCAGCATAGCTACGCCCTCAAGAACGATGGAACCGTTTGGGCGTGGGGACAGAACTATTACGGCGCGCTCGGCGACGGGACCACGACAAACCGAAGCACGCCGGTTCAGGTGCGCGGCCTCGCCAGGGTGGTCGCGATCACCGCCGGCGGGCAACATGCCATCGCCCGGAAGAGCGATGGAAGTCTTTGGACGTGGGGATGGAACGATTACGGCCAACTCGGACGGGAACCGATACTGGCATTGGACAATGCCGGAACTACGACGATCGGGCAGGGTTCCGCGAAGAATACTGGAGCAACTTACAGGATGACGAGCAATGGTTTCCCGTGGATCCAGTTCGACCGGAATGCCCGCAAGGTTCTTCTTCATCCCGGGAAATCCGGCACTTCTCAATGGGGCGCCTCGCTGGCCTTCGACGTTACCGCGGACGGTGAATACACCATCAGCGGAGCATTCCAACGGCCCCTCCCATCGGTAGGTTCGGCGAACGGTCTGGACGTCGCGGTCATCCTGGACACAGATGCGGCTAACCCGCTCTGGGTCGAGCAGATCAGTTCCGCGCAGTCCGTTGCAGACTCTTTCCGCATCCGCAAATCGCTGTTGCGTGGGCAGGTAATTCGCTTCATTGTGTTCAAACGGCCCGAGGGCAGAGGCGACGCCTCAGACGCTACGTTTCTGGAAGCGACCATTGAATGGTAGAAGCAGCAGGGAAAGCCAGCCGGTCCGCTTCCCAATGCGCATCAGATAGCGGCTTTGCGGATCGAAAAATGGAGAAATGGGAGAAATGGGGCCAGCTTGAACGGGGCGGCTTCAGCAGGCGGGTTCAGGAGGGCCACAAGCGCCTTGATTATCATGAGCGTAAGCCAGGGCCAAAAGGTGGATGGAGGGGTGGGCGCCAGGGAGGGCTGAAATCCGCTAACTGTTTAGGATTCATATGGATAATCATCAGGGTGGGGACCCTGATGATGACCCTGATGATTGTCCGCTTGGAAAGGAGTAAATCTCTGCCCGTCAGCGTCTTGGCGTCGAGAAGAACGCAGATCGTTCACGCTCGTACTGTTCGAGAGGTGTCACGCGGCCTGCCGCAACATCAGCGAGACCCCGGTCCAGCGCCTCCAATGTTTCCGCATCGAGGGAAACCGTGTCTGGGAATGCCGGGACAGCCTGACGTGGCACGGCCTCCGTCGCCTCACGACATCCCGAGCCAGGTGCTTTCAGGTGCCTTCTGGAAGTTGGTGAGCCGTCCTGAGAATCTGGTACTCTAGGCATATGAGCACCTTGTTGGAACAGGCCTTGCAAAAAGTGTCGGCGCTTCCGCGCGAGGAACAGGATGCCATCGCGGCCCAAATCCTGGATCGCGTTGGAGAGGAAGAAGCCTGGCAGCGTTTGTTTGCATCAAGGCGCGAGGAATTTGAGCGCATGGCCGCGAAGGCCCGGGATGAGCATCAGCGCGGTTTGACCAGGTCGCTGGAGGAATTGCTCGATGCTGTCCCACACGACGCCTGATTTCTGGCGTCAGTTTTCTGCATTGCCGCAACGCGTACAAGAAGAAACGAAAAAGTCTTTCCGGCTATTCCTGGGGGAAACCAGCTCATCCTGGACTGGAGTTCAACCAATCGGAGTCGCAGAAGGTTCTGGTCTTGCGTGGGGCAGACAAGTTCGGAAGCCTGGTGTACAATTCCATTTGAGGCTACGTCTTATGCCAACGACAAGCAGACTCCCGCTACCGCCAATCCCTCGGGTCGCAGAGCCAGTCAACTGCAAATTGGAAATGCGATGGGTCAGCGAACATCGGAAAGAGTATATCGGCGAGTGGGTCGCCCTCGACGGCGACCGGCTGCTGGCCCACGGCACGGATGCCAAGGCGGTTTTTGCTGCAGCTCGGTCTCAGATCACGGTCCCGTTTGTCGCCCACATCTACCCCGACGACGACCTGCCGACCGTCGGCGGTTTCTAGCATGGCCTACCGGCTAAGCTTCGACCACTACCACGACTACGGAGCAGACGCCGCCCAAGTCGTTTCAGTTCCTGTGCGGCTCTCGGCCAACGGAATCGCCGCCAGGCTCACGGCCAAGCTGGACACCGGGGCCGACTATTGCTTGTTCGATCGAGAATGGGCAGATTCGCTGGGCATTGATGTCAAATCTGGGCCGAAAAGGACATTTCGTGGTCTCGCTGGACGATTCGAAGCGTTTGAACACGAGGTCATCATTAAGACCTTCGACATCGAGTTCATTAGTCGTGTCTATTTCACCGGCGAGTCGCTCGTGGCTCGCGACCTCCTTGGCCGCAACGGGTGGCTCGACCGCTTCAGGGTGGCCATCGTTCACTATGATCGCGAGATCTTTCTGAGTCCTAACGATTCCTGATCCAATCAATGCGAAGAAGAGCCATGAGGACCCTGGAACTTGACAAGGCATCAAAGTCACTGGCGACCTACGCGACGGGCACGGGCTTGGAATCCATCGTGGTTACGCGGAACCGGAAGCCTGTTGCGGCTCTTGTGTCGCTGCGCGGCATGGACCGGGAGTCTTCGTCTCTCAGCCTCGATCCTGCGTTCATGAGAATCATCCGTCGTGCTCGAGCGGAGGTGAAAAGAGGAGAGGTTTTCCCGCTAGAGCAGGTCAAGTAAGAGTTGTTTGGCGCAGGCGACAACGCCGGTAAAACAAAAGCGCTTGCGCTGGATGGCGCCGGCAATCCGATACTGCGGAGGCGCAAGAAGCAAGAGAGGGCATTCCGAAGCTGAGGAATACGCACTCGCCATTTGGAACCGTCGCCTTGTGACGCTAGAACCCTTTGCGCATCTCCAGCACGCGCATCGTTTCGCCGATACCAAAGAGCAAATTCTTCAGCAGCAACGTGGACTTCACGCGCTCCGTCTCGGTCGCGCAGCCGTCGAAGACGCCGGCAAACTGGTCGATCTCCCCAATGCGCATCAGATAGCGGCTTTGCGGATCGAAGGCCGTTTCCGTCAAACCCGCGGCGCGCCCGGCTTGGGCCAGCAGGTCAAAGTCGACGTGCGCGGTGATGTCGCGCTCACCGGGATCGGCGAAAACGTCCTCCGACGCTTGATGTTTCCGGTAGGTCATCAGCGACCCCGCCGCAAAACGCTCCCGTTCCCGGCCGCGATACCCGTAATCCACGGCCACCACGTAACCACACTCCAAGGTTTGGGCAAATCGCTCCATCCACCCGGCGGCGCGCGGGGAAAACTCGCGGTCGGGCGGATCGCCCAACCAGCCAAGTGCGCCGTCACGCTCCGTCACCAGCGCTTCAATGTCGCCGTGATAGGCGCGCACCGGCAGCGCGTCGAAGAACTCGTTCGAGAAAATGCACCCGCGAATCGGACGATCGGGCCAGGGATCGCCGTACTCGATGGGAATGCAGGGAAATTCACGGGCGATTACGCGGCCGAAATCGCCGCGTCCGGGGCCCACTTCAACGATCGTAAAATCTCCGCCGATTTCGTCGCGCATCGCCGCGAAGCGCCGCGCCATGATTTGCGCGAACACCGTGCCCAGTTGCGCGCTGGTGTAGTAATCGCCGCCGCGTCCGAAGCGCTCGGCGGATTTGGACGTGTAGTATCCCAATTGCGGATGGTACAGGCACATCTCCATGTAGCGCTCGAAGGAGAGCGGGCCATCGCGGCGAATCAGCGAGACGAGTTCGGAGACGAGAGCAGACATTTCTGGCCACAGAGGCACAGAGAACACAGAGGTCGGAACACAGAGGAATGCCAAAAGTTTTCTCTGTGTTCCGCTCTCGGTGTTCTCCGTGCCTCGGTGGCTATTCTATCTTCTGCGGGTTCTTGGTGAACATCTCGATGATGTAATCGTGAACGCAATCGTAGAGCTGCCGCTGGAAGGTCCAGGTAAACTGCGGATGATCCAGGTCGCGGGGATGCATCTGGTAATAGTAAGTGTGCAGGCCCAACCCCTTGTTCCGGAAATCGATGATGATTTCCACCGCGTCGTCGCCGTACTCGCGCGCCGCGAACTCGAACAAGGGATGCTCGTAACCGGCCAGTTCCGCCCGTACCTTAGCGAGACGTTCCGCGGATGTCATTCCATGTCCTTTCGAAAACCACCCGCGCGGCATCGTCGAACAGCACAAAGACGACCCGGTCCACGCTGGTCTCGCTCTGCCAATGCGCCGCGACCTGGCCCAGCATGGCGTCCGCGCATTCGGCCATTGCCAATCCACCCACGCCCGTGCCAATGGCCGGAAAGGCCACGCTCCGTAATCCTTTTTCGGCGGCCCGCTCCAGGGAATGGCGCGTGGCCTCGGCGCAAGCTTTCGCGCTGACGCGAACACCCAGGTGCATTCCCGCGGCGTGGATCACCCACGCCGCCGGCAAATTACCGCCGCCGGTGATGGCCGCTTGTCCCAGCGGAATCGGTCCGATGCGCCGGCACTCCTCTTGAATCGCCGGACCACCGGCGCGCCGGATGGCGCCCGCCACGCCCGCGCCCAGCAGCAAATCGGTGTTGGCGGCGTTGACGATGGCGTCCACACGCTGGACGGTGATATCGCCGGTGACAAACTCGACGTTGCCGTTCATGGGCGGCTCAATGTACTCACTTGCGCGAGGCCCGCGCTGCCACCGACTTGGCCAGTTTCCGCGCCACCGCCGTGACTTCCGATTCCGCCGAGGTGTGCGACAACAGTCCCAGGCGTTCCGCCTCCAGCGCGTCAATCACCTGTCCGGTCAGCGCCATGTGTTTGGCACGCGCCACGCCAACCAATTTTGCCAGACGCGTGGCCGGACCGCCGGTGGTGCCCGGAAATCCGAAGCGCGTGGTCTCCGCGGAGACGCGCAGATCGCAAGCCAGGGCCAGCTCGAAGCCGGGTCCTTGCGCCGATACGGTGATCGCCGCGATTACCGGCCGGGAAAATGCTTCCACGGCGTCGCACAGGGCCGCCATTTCGTCGCCGTCGGCGATGGTGCCGGGGGCCGCGCCAAAATCGCCGCCGATTACCAAGGCTCCCACAGTCTTGTCGGCGGCCAGTTCTTCCATCATGGCCTGCAACTCATGTACGGTATCGCGGCTCAACGGCGCTTTGATCGCCGCAACCACGGTCTTCTTGTCGCGCGTTACTTCAATGTGCTTGTATTCCGCCATAGAATCCCATTCGTTCCATAAGTCCCATCAATATTGATACACCCCACGCCCGGCACGCTTTCCCGTGCGTCCCGCCTTGACGTGCTGCGCCAGCAGCGGGTTCGGGCGGAAGCGCTGGCCGTAAACCTTTTGCAAGCGTTCCAGTTCTTGCAGCAGATTGTCCAGGCCGATGGAGTCGGCCCATTCGAAGGGGCCGCTGCGGCCGCCGGGATTGCGGCAAGCCTTGTCCACGTCGGCGAAGGAGGCCACGCCTTCCTGCACGATGGCGAAGGCTTCGTTGCATTCCATCGCGCGCAGCCGGTCGATCACGAATCCAGCGGCGTCACGCACGTGGATGATCTCCAGGCCCATGCGCCGGCCTACGGCCTCGCCGGCGGCGGCGGCCTCATCGCTGGTTTCCAGGCCGCGAACGATCTCCAGCAGCGATTCGTTGTAGAAATGCATCCCGAAGGTCCGGGCGGCGCGCAGGGTGATGGAGGCAATCTCGGTGACGCTCAGCGCCGAAGTGGTGGAGGCCAGCCACACGCCGGGCGGCGCGGACTTGTCCAGCACCGTGAAAATTTCCAGCTTGGTTTCCATGTCCTCGGGAACCGCTTCGATCACCAGGTCCGCTTCCCGCACGGAATCCTCGATCCGCGTGAAGGGCTGAATGCGCGCGAACGACTCCGCGTCGCCGGCCAGGCCGGCGCGGATCTCCGCCAGGGCCGGCTCGATCATTTGGCCCGATATATCTTCCAGGATGGTGCGAAACCCGGCGCGCGCCGCCAGCCGGGCGGCCACGCGTCCCAACGACCCCGCGCCGACGACGGTAATGGTTTCGATTCCAGCCACGAACCCATTATCGCACCGTAACGCAGGCCTTCCGGCCTGTTCCTTCTCGCGGCGCACAAAAAATACCACCTAAGCGTCGCGGCTGGAAAATCAGGGACAGCCCGGAGGGCCAATGCCGCTTAGTTTTCGGGGCAGCCTCAAAGGAAATATTCTACAGGACTTCTGTCTTGGGCCCTCGTAGCGCCGGCCTCCCGGGCCTCCCGGCCGGTTCCCGTACTACAGGAAAAAGAACCGGCCAGGAGGCCGGCGCTACTCAGCTGTCATCAGCTCACGCAATCCACGAATTACGAATGGCTAGAAACTAAATGGCATTGGCCCGGAGGGCTGTCCTACTATAATGGCCTTCGATGAGTAAGGCGCGCTGGCTCGATTTTCCGGACCGCTTCAACGCCGCGGAGTTCTTCGTGGACCGCGCCGTTCAACGTGGCTGGGGTTTGCGCAACGCCTTCCGTCATCGTGGACAATCCATCACTTTTCAGGAAACCGCCGATCTTGTGGCACGCGCCGCCGGAGCGCTGCTGGCCAGCGGTCTGCGCGCCGAACAGCGGATGCTCCTAGTGCTGCCGGATTGTCCCGACTTTGCGGCCGCCTTCTTCGGTGCGATCAAGGCCGGCATCATCCCTATTCCCGTACATACGCTGATCGGGCCCGGCGACCTGCATTACTACTTGGACGATTCCGCCGCCGCGGGCGTGATTGTCCACCAGGATCTGGTCGAACGTTTGGGGCCCGCACTGCCGCCTCTCACCATGGTGGCGGGAGAGGGCGGCGATTTCGAGCGCCGCTTGCAAGAAGCCGCGCCGCTGCGCGACGCCGCGCCCACGCATCCCGACGACATCGCTTTTTGGCAGTACACCTCGGGAAGCACCGGCCAGCCCAAAGGTGCGGTCCATCTACAGCGCGACATGGTCTATGGCGCGGACCTGTACGCCATTCCCACGCAACGCCTCACCGCGGAGGATCGCATCTTTTCGGCATCGAAAATGTTTTTCGCCTACGGCTTGGGTAATTCGCTGTATTGCCCGCTGCGCGTGGGAGCGTGCGCGATTCTCGCACCGGAGCGCCCCACGCCGGAGATGTGCCTGCGCGTCATCGAGCAGGAGCGGCCCACGGTGTTTTACGCCGTGCCGACACTGTACGCGGCGATTCTCAATCATGCGGAAAGCGCCCGGAAGTACGACACCTCCTCGCTGCGCCTGGCGGTGTCGGCGGGCGAGGCGCTGCCGGCGGAGATTTTCCGGCGCTTCCAGGAACGCTTTGGCGTGGAGATCCTCGATGGCATCGGTTCCACGGAAATGGTTCATGTGTTCATCAGCAACCGGCCGGGTGAATGCCGCCCGGGATCGAGCGGCCGCCTGGTGGAAGGCTATGACGCGCGAATCGTCGACGATGACGGCCACGACGTGGCTCCGGGGGAAATCGGAAATCTCCTGATTGCCGGGGCCAGCGCCGCGGCGTTCTACTGGCGCAAAGCCGCGCAGACGCGCTCCACCATGCTGGGCGAGTGGCTGCGTACCGGCGACAAGTATCGCCAGGACGCCGACGGCTACTACTGGTATTGCGGACGCTCCGACGACATGATGCGCGTTGCCGCGCAATGGGTATCGCCCGTGGAAGTGGAGGGCGCGCTCCTGGAACATCCCGCGGTGTTGGAATGCGCCGTGGCGGCGCCGGCCAGTCCCGACGGTTTCGGGCATCCGCAAGCCTTCGTGGTGTTGCGCGATGGGTACGCGGCATCGCTGGAACTGGGGGAGGAAATGCGCGCGTTTCTGCGCGCCAGACTCGCTCATCACAAGGTGCCGCACGCGGTGGAGTTTGTCGCCGAACTGGCCAAGACGGCGACCGGCAAGATCCAGCGTTTCAAATTGCGCCAACAGCCCCAGGCGTAGCCAGCGTAGCGGGCGGCATATTTTAGCCCATAGCGCAAGCTGTGGGTTAACGGAAAGGAGGAGCGAAGCCCGCGAACGCGGGCGACATAACACAGCGCACAGAGCGAGCCGGAACCCGTTCCCGCAGGCTCCGTTCGTGACGAACCTTTATTTCGCCCGCTTCGCAGGCTCGGATTGTTCGGGACGCCAAGACGCCAACCCACAGCTCGCGCTGTGGGCTAAAATATGCAAAAATATGCCGCCAGCTACGCTGGCTAACTGGAGATCATCATGCTCTTATTTCTCTTTCTAAACCTGTTCTTGCAGACGTCCACGAAACCGCCGATCCAGCGCGATCGCCTGCGCGCGACGCTGGAGGAACTGTCGAAATTCGGCCGCAACCCCGAAGGCGGGGTTTCGCGAATCGCGTTTTCCGACGCCGACCGCGCCGGACGTGAGTATGTCATGCGCCTAATGCGGGAAGCCGGCCTCACCGTGCGCGTAGACAACGCCGCCAACATCATCGGGCGCCGTGAAGGCCGCGAAAACCTGCCGGTGATCCTGTTTGGATCGCACATAGATTCGGTCCCGCACGGTGGCAATTTCGACGGCGACGTGGGCAGTTTGGGCGCCATCGAGGTGATTCGCGCCATGGACGCGGCGGGCGTGCGCACGCGTCACCCGCTGGAAGTGGTGATATGGACCAATGAAGAAGGCCATCACTTCGGCAAGCCTCTTACCGGCGCGCGCGCCGCGGCGGGTATGTTGCCCGCCGACGAACTGAATACCAAAGATGAAGACGGCGTCACGCTGGCGGAATGGCTGCGCCGTTATGGACTGGATCCCACGCGCATCGCCGCCGAATCGAGAGGCGAACTTCGCCTGGATGGCGCCGAGGCCCGCCGGCCGCCTGGCAGCGTGGCCGCCTATTTCGAATTGCACATCGAGCAAGGCGGTCGCCTGGAGCGCGAGAGTAAGCAGATCGGCGTAGTCGAAGGTATTGTGGGCATCCGCCGCTGGACTTGCACGGCGACCGGATTCGCGAATCACGCCGGCACCACGCCGATGGCCGAACGTCACGACGCGTTGCTGGCCGCCTCGCGCGTTGCTTTGCTATTGCGCCAGGAAGTCCGCGCCGATCTCTCTGGCGGAGGGCGTCAGGTGGGCACGGTCGGCTACATGCATGTGGAACCGGGGGTACGCAACATCGTGCCGGGCCGCGCGGAGTTTCCTCTGGAGATTCGCGATCTCTCGATGGATAAGATTAACCGCATTGCCGCGCGCGTTTTCGATGGCATCAAGAAAATCCAGGAAGAGGAAGGCGTGAAGATCGACTGCCAGCCGCTGAGCGAGGATCCTGCCGCGCTCGCCGACACGATCCTGCGCCGCCTGATTCAGGAATCGGCCGCGGAGGCCGGCTTCTCCACGTTGTCTCTACCGAGCGGTGCGGGCCACGACGCCCAAGCCGTGGCGACGTACGCGCCGATCGGGATGATCTTCGTTCCCAGCATCGGCGGCATCTCGCACTCGCCGCAGGAGCGCAGCGACTGGCAGGATGTGGCCAACGGCGCTGAAGTGCTGTATCGCGCGATCCTCAAACGCGATGCCGTGCCGTAGGTTCAATCATGTCTCCCATTCTTCCCATCATTCCCATTCTTCCCATTTCGCCCTCTACTGGATGAACGTGGTCACCGCTTTGCTGGTGGCTCCCGCGACGGCAATGCTCAATTGCTGAGGGCCGGAAGCCAGACCCGACGGCAGTTGCGCGTTGACCTGGTACAAGCCGACATAAGAGGGCGCCAGTCCTGAGAATTGCACGCTGGCCGCTTGTCCGCCCACGCTGACGCTGGCATTCGCGATGGTATTGCTCAGCGGACTGCCGGGCGCCGGCGCTCCGAGAGCGGGTTCGGGACTCACATCGCCCAGTCCCGTGCAATAGATGATCACTACCTCGCCGGCGGCCGCAGGATTGGCCGCGGTCACGACCTGATAGTTGGCGTGCAATACCACTCCGCTGGTGGTTCCGCCAATGGTGGCGGTGAAGATGGCGGGAGCCGCCTGGACAACCTGGAAGATCGCGGCGTTGCTGGGAACTCCCTGGAGGGTCGCCAGAATCCAGGCATAACGGTTGGGAGTCATCTGGAAGGGAAGCTGCACGTTGGCCTGGCCGGCAGAGGTAAAGAACAGTGGAAGGCTTCCAAAAACATCTCCGCCATACTGTTGATCCGGGAAATCGGCGCGCCCCAGCAGCAGCACCTGCGCGTGATTCAACTCATAGGGCAATGGCGTGCTGGATGCGTTTACCGGCGCGCCTCCAATAGAGGAGCCGAATACGGAGATGATTTCACCCGGCGCGACGGGGCTGCTGAAAGAAGCGGCGTCCACGATTCCGCCGGCGGCAATCGTAGGAGTGCCCAGCATTACCCAAAAAGGAATGCGCACCGTGGTGGATGTAGAAGTGCTTTGTAACACCACAAAGCCTTCACTGATTCCTTGGGCCTGCGCGGTGGCGGTGAGCGTGACGGTCAGGGTGGCGGCGGCTCCCGCCGCCAGGGTCACGTTGCTTTGGTCGGTTGCCACGGTCACGCCGGCGATGGTGACCGACGAATTGCTGGTTACGTTAAAGGTTTCCGACACCGTTCCGGTACACTTCAATTTCACGTTCGCGGATTTGTTGACGGCGCCGGCCGTGGTCAGCCCGAAACTCACGGCGGCCGGGTCGGCTACCAGCGTGCTGGCCACCGCCGCCGGAAGATTTACGCGTCCACCGCCGGAATTCATGACGCTGATCAGCGCGCCATCTTGCGTGCGGGTGATCGGCGTGGCCGTGTTGACCAAAGCGCTGCGGATGTCGTGCGGCGAGTAGGTGGGGTGCGCTTGCTTGATCACGGCCGCCGAACCGGAGGTCATGGGCGTGGCGAAGCTGGTGCCTTCGGCGTACAAGAAGCCCCCAGGGCTGTACAATTCGCCGCCGCTGTTAACGGTCTCGACAGCCCCCAGCATGTCGCCGGGCGCCAGCAGATCCGGCTTGATGAGGTAGTCGGCGGTCGGCCCGCGGCTGCTGTATTCGGCCACTTGGTCGGCGGTCTGCGGCTTCACGGTGAAGGGATTGAGAGAAATGGTGACGCTCGTGGCCCCGTTCAGAAAGCCCAGCAGATTGAGGCCGTCGGTCATGGTGACGAAGACTGAGGGAATCGTCCCGGTGTCGACAAAGGCTGGGATATTAAACAGGGGCTCATCGACGGAGTCGTAAATAATCAGGCCGAGTGCTCCGGCTCTGGTGGCGTTGCTTACCTGGGTGTTGGCGTCGCAAGTGGCGGAGAGTTTAACGATGGTCCAGGAATGGTCGAAGGGCAGGCTGAGGGCGACGTTGGGAGTGCGGCAGAGTTGCCGCGTGGTGTCTACGGCTCCGCTGTCCAGCAGCGGCACGGGTCCCACTGCGGCGTACATCGGAGGCGTTCCGCTGGGCAGGTATAGCACCGATTGCAGGTTGGACGGCACAGAGCCGGGGCCCAGCACCTTGAGACTGCTGACGAAGGTGTGCGCGTTGGTGGAAGCGCCGGCGGTGATCACCTCCGGCAGCAGCCCGGGAGAACTGATCGAAAAATCGCCCGCATTAATGCAGGAAAACGGATTGCCCGCCGGGCCGCAGTTGCCCGCGGCAATGACGGTGACAACGCCCAGGCTGGCGAGGTTCTGGGTGACTTCGCTGTACAGATCGAGAAACGCCGTGCCGTTGCTGGCGGCTCCGCCGCTGTGGCTGATGATGTCCATGCCATCGTTAATGGCGTCCTCGAAAGCGGTCAGGATGGCCGAGTCTTCCGCCTGGCCGATTGAGGAGAAAACCTTGTAGTTGCCCAGAAACACGCCCGGCGCCACACCGCTGACCGTGCTGGCGGCAGGTGTGGATGCGGATCGGCCGCCGGCCACCGAGGCCACGAACGTGCCATGGCCCAAACCGTCGGAGGCGTTGCGGTCCGAGGAGTCGTAGGCAGCCGTGCAGTCGCCGGTGAGAGGACAAACGTAGTTCTTGGCGACGATCACTTTATTGTTGGTGTACTGCTGATTGGTGGAATTATCGAACTTGGGAAATCCGCTGGGCGCCGTGAATCCGCTGTCGGAGAACATGGGGTGAGTCTGGTCAATTCCCGAGTCCACTACGGCGATCTTGACGCCCCGGCCGGCCTGATCTGGTCCGCCCACCTGAGTCCATACTTGGGGAGCTCCAATCAGCGTGGTGGCGGCGTCCAGGCGCAGTTGTTGCAGGCCGGAAAACCGCGCGGACTTAACTTCCGGCTGGGCGCGAATCCAGGCCAAGTCTTCCGCGGTGGCGTTGGAGATCATGATGGCGTTCAAGAGGGTTTCCGTTCAGCCGCACGGCCAGCCCGCGCTGCTCGAACCGCGCCACCAGCAGCCCTTTGGCTTGCCGAAGGGCCTGACGAAGTTGCTGGCCTTCCGACGACAGCAACCGTTCCCGATTGCTGGTCGTGCGTTGGCCCGCCGCCAATACTTCAGCCGCCGGCGGCGCGGTCAGCACCACGATTACAGATTCTAGCGCGGGTCGGTTATCGGGGGCGCGCAGGACGGCGCGATGTTGCGCCGTGAGGAAGGAAACAGCAACGAGTATGCCAAGCGAGAAAGACCTGCACATGCCCCAGATTATAGTACGGTGGCAAGGTCTCGAGTGCGGCGAATTGCTTGGAACCACAGATAAACGCAGATGAACACGGATAAGAAAAGCAACCGCCGATGAACGCCGATAAACGCCGATGGGAACCGATGCTCATCGGCGTTTATCGGCGTTCATCGGCGGTTGCTTTTCTTTCCGGTCCTTCCATGTCAGCCATGGTTCCTTTGGCCGCGCATGTCTGTGGTTGCATTCCATCCATTCCAAGTCACCGCGCGCACTCCACTCCTTAACGGATGTACGTCGTCAACGGATGTACGTCGTCGGGGAATTGCTGGTCGCGCCGCCAATCGTGATGGTAACGGATTGCGGTCCGGTGGGCGTGCCCGCGGCGACCTGCGCGTTGATCTGGTAGAGTCCCGCGAACACCGGAGTCAAGCCGGAGAAACTCACGACGGCCGGAGTGCCGCCGATTTTCACAGTAGGAGCGGCGGTGGTGGCGTCCGGTGGTATGGGCGACGGATCGCCCTCGAAAATGGTAGGATTGACGGCGCCCAACCCGGCGCAGTAGATGCTGACAATTTCACCGGCCGTGGCGGGATTGCCGGCCGTCACCAAGGCCCCCGATTGATGCAGCACGACGGCGGTTCCATTGGAGGCGAAGATGCCCGGAGAAGTCGCGGAAGCCTTGAAGGTGAGTGCATTGCCGACGATTCCTTGCAGATAAACCTGCAGGGTCGCGTTGTTTCCGCTGATCAACCCGTAGGGGATTTGGAAGTTCACCTGGCCCGAGGAACTATAGAAGAGCGGCGCACCAATCTCCTGAGGGCCTGACTGGTTGGTATAATTCCCGGTGATCGTCACCTCGGTGTGGTTGATGTCGTACGGCAACGGGATAATCGAGGCGTTCATTCCGGCCGTGCCCAGGCCCGTGCCAAAGACCGAAACAATGTCGCCGGGAGAGACGGTCAGGCCGAAGCCCGCGCCGTCCAGCAGCCCGCCGGTGTTGATGTTGGCACTGCCCAGCATCATCCAATAAGGAATGTGAATGGCCGTCGCGGTGCTTGGGCTTTTCAGGTTGACGGTGCCCTCGTAAATTCCATAGATGGCTGCGTTCAGTTTCATAGTGACGGTCAGCGTCGCCGTTCCGCCCGCGCTCACGTTGACGGAAGCGGGAGCGGATACGGTCAACGCGGCGTTGGAAACGCTCTGGTTTACCGTAACCGTGAGCGTCTCGGAAGACACCCCCAAGTTCTTCAGCGTGACGCTCTGCGATTGCGGAGTGCCCGGGGCGGGCGTAAGGACCTGGCCGAAGCTGATCGAAACCGGATTTGCCGTCAACGTGGTCGCTAGGGCGGCGGGCAGATTCAAACGGCCGCCGCCGGTCATCTGCACGCTGGTCACCGCGCCATCCTGGGTGGCCGTGATTGGCGTAGCGGTGTTGACCAACATGCTCTTGATGTCATAGGCCGTGGCCTTAGCGCCCCAGTGTTGCTTGAGGATGGCCGCGGCGCCCGACGTCATCGGCGCGGAATAACTGGTTCCTTCGTTGTACATGTATCCCGAGGGGTCGTAAATCGCGTTCACGGGATCGGGGTTGACCGACTGGGAGGCCATATACATGTCTCCCGGCGCCAGCAGGTCCGGCTTGATGGTGAAATCGTTGACCGGTCCGCGGCTGCTATAGTCCCCCACTTGATCGGCGACTTGCGGCGTCAGGCCCGTGGAGGAGCTCATCGTCGCCTTCACCCCTCCGGGGTTGGCGTCCGTGAATGCCTTGAGGTTCACGCCATCGGCGTAGGTAACCAACGTGGAGGGAATGTTGCCGCCGACCAGGTAATTGTACGATATGAAAATTTCCTCCTCGATATTGTCGATCATGATCACACCGATCGCGCCAGCCGCTTGGGCGTTGTTGGTGGCGGTCACATCCGGCTGGTTGGGGTCGCACGGGTAGTCGTAATTGTACATGATCAGCGCGATTTTGCCGGCCAAACTGCCGGCCGGCAAGGTGCTGCACGCAGAGCCGGTGCCGTCCAAGGCGGCAACGTCCACAATCACCGCCGGCCCCACGTTCGGAAAAGCCTGCGGGGCGTAGGAAGAAATCGTTTGCAAGTTGGCGGGCACCACGATGGACGAGATGATGGTCACCGGATTGGACGACACATGAGAGTTGGTGCTGGCTCCGGCCGTGATGGCCTCGGCGACAATGCCGGGGTCCTCGACGGTGTTGTCGCCGACGACGGAGCAACCATCGTTGTAGTCGCCCAGGTTGGGACCGCAATTCCCGGCGGAGATCACCACCGGTACTCCCGCGGCTGCGGCGTTGTGAATCGCTGTGACGTCCAGGGACTGGCTGGGAAGTTCCCCTGTGGCATCCCCGCCGCCGCTGTAGTTGATGACGTCCATTCCATCGGCCACGGCGTCGTTGATCGCTTGAAGCTCGCTCACGCCGTTGCCGACGGAGTCGAATATCTTATAGTTTCCCAGATAGGCGCCCGGCGCCACGCCGCAAATGGCGGGACCCAGCGGCGTACTGGGGACGCAATTCCCCGCCGCCACCGAAGCCGTGCCGGTGCCGTGTCCTAAGCCGTCGGTGGCGGTGTAGTCGAAGCTGCTGGGGGTGTCGCCAGTGGAATTCGTACAACCACTGGAGGTATTGCTGCTGGGGCAGACGTAGTTCTTGGCCACAATCACTTTGTTGTTGGTGTAGTTGCCGCCAGTGGCGGCGTTGGTCAGGGGCCATGTGCCGCCGCTGGGTGGGGGGGTTGTGGGCAAGCTGAATGCGTTGCCGCTGAACATGGCATGGGTGATGTCAATGCCGGAGTCCAGCATGGCGATCTTGATGCCTCTTCCTGCGTTGGCCTGTCCTCCAACCTGGTTCCAGGCCGCAGGCGCGCCGATCAGCGCCGCAGCCGTGTTCAAGTGCAGATGCCGGACGGGCAAGTACTGCGCCAATTTCACACCGGGTTGGCTGCGCAACCAAAGCAGATCTTCATCGGTGGCGCGGATCATGATGGCGTTGATGACATGCTCGGCTTGCGAGACAACCGCGATTCCGCGCGCCTGCAACTGCGCCACCAGCGGCGCCTTGGCGTCGCGCAGCGACTTAGCATAGCTAGCGCCTTCGCTGGAAAGCATCCGCTCGTGAATGGCCGCGGGGTCGGCCTCAGCGCGGGTTCCCATGTTTGCCGTGCGTGGCGCGGTAGTCACCAGGTGCTCGACAACCGGCGCCGCGCTGAGCACCACGATGGCTGCCCGGCGGCCGTCGGCCGCGGGCGTGGGCGTGGTCGGCGCTTGCCGGCGCACGTGACGCGCCTGCAACGCGGCTCGTTTCGCAACCGAGTCTGTGGGCGCCGCCGTTGGTGAATCTAACGCGCTGGTAGCGGATTGCGCGGGGATCGTCCTGCGCATTTGAGCAGTTGTAGAAAAAGCAAGCAGAATCAAGCCAAGGGACAAAAGACTTCTCGGTTTCATAGCCACCTATTAGTTTAATACGCGCGAAACATACAATACAGGTACATCCGCGAGAGGACCGCAGGTCTCGCCGAGCCCAAAGATTTCGGCGGCCCAGGTCTGTAGTACCGCGTTATCATGAATGATGAGGCGTGTCATGATGTTCATCTTGGCGGTATCCCTATTGGGGACATCGGTGCTCCTGCCGGGGAGTGTTTTGCGAGGTCCGGTGGCGTTGGCGGCCAACGCCGCCGACGCCAAACTCGCCGTGGTCGATGCCTATTTCGAGGATCCCGACCGCCGTGTGGTTCGCAACCTGACCCTCAACGCCGGCGAAACCTGCTACTTCAGCTTCCGCGTGTCCGGCTTCAAGCAGGACTCCAAGCAACACTTCGAACTGGAATACACCGTTCAACTCCTGGATCCGAAAGGCCAGCCGGTAGTCGAAGATTTCACCGACAAAGTGGAAGCTTCGCTTACGCCGATGGACCAGAACTGGATGCCCAAACTGGACTGGCAGCGCGTGATTCCGACTTTCGCGCCGGCCGGCGACTACAATCTGCGAGTCCGTGTGGAGGACAAACTCGCCAAGGCCACCGCCAACTACGAAACCACCCTCAAAGTGCGCGGCGAGACCATCGTGCCCGGCGACAAGATGAGCGTGCAGCAATTCATCTTCTCGGACACCGAAAACGGCCGCCAGAAAAACGACGACGTGTATCACCAGGGGTCCACTTTGTGGGCCCGCTTCAAGCTGGCCGGTTACAAAGTGGAAGACAAGGCTTACTCGGTAGAACAGGACCTTTCCATCTTGGACGCCGATGGCAAAGTGCTCTTCACCAATCCCACGGCCGCGGAAAAAAACCGCTTGTTCTATCCGCCGCGAGTGCTGTCCACCTCGTTCAACCTGGACGTCTCCAAGGGCGTCAAGCCGGGCGAGTACACGCTACGTTTGAACATCCGCGACAAACTTGGCAACCAGGAAATTACCTACGACGCTAAATTTCATGTTGAACCATAGTGTTGAACCATAGCCTATCTTAACCCTCGCGCTAGAATAAAGTCTCGATGACCATCCTCTGCCTGGCCAGCTACGAAAAGGGCCACGAGTTTCTTCGTGAATGCCGCCGCCAGGGTTGCCGCGTCCTGCTGCTGACCTCTCTCAGCTTGAAAGACGAAGCGACATGGCCTCTTGATAGCATAGACGAGATTTTTTACATGCCCGATGACCGGAAAAAGTGGGATCGGCAGCAAACTCTGAATGCGGTCAGCTTCCTGGCCCGCACCCGGAAACTGGATCGCATCGTGCCTCTGGATGACTTCGACCTGGAAATGGCCGCCGCGCTGCGCGAGCACCTGCGCGTTCCCGGAATGGGCGAAACCACCACGCGCTATTTCCGCGACAAACTGGCCATGCGCGTGCGGGCGCTGGACCGCGGCCTGGAAGTGCCCGACTTTGTGCATGTTTTGCATCACGAGACCATTGAGCGCTACACGCAAACGATTCCGCCGCCCTGGGTTCTGAAACCGCGATTCCTGGCCGGCGCCATTGGCATCAAGCTAGTGGGGGAATACGCGCGGTTGTGGGAATTGATCGACGGCCTGGGCGACGAACAATCGAACTATCTGCTGGAACGCTATATTCCCGGCGACATTTATCACGTGGATACGATTGTCTACGAGCGGCAAATCCGTTTTGCCAGCGTGAGCCGCTACGGAACTCCGCCCCTGGACGTTTCGCACCAGGGCGGCGTTTTCACCACCTCGATTGTGGAGCGCGGGTCGGAAGACGAATTTCAGTTGCGAGAGGTGAATGCGCGCGTGCTGCCGGCCATGGGCCTGGTTCGCGGCGTGTCGCACACCGAATACATCAAGGATCGGGAATCGGGCCGCTTCTTTTTCCTGGAGACTTCCGCGCGCGTGGGCGGCGCCAACATCGTGGAGTTGATCGAAGCGGCCACCGGATTGAATCTGTGGGCGGAATGGGCCAAAGTGGAGATCGCCGGCGGAAACGCGCCCTACGATCCGCCGCCCGCGCGTGAGGAATACGCCGGACTGCTGGTCTCGCTGGCGCGGCAGGAATGGCCGGATACCTCGGCCTACGACGACGACGAGATCGTGTGGCGGATGAAACGCAAGAATCACGTCGGATTGATCGTGCGCTCGCCCGACCGGGCGCGTGTGGAATCGCTGCTCAATCAATATGTGCAGCGCGTCCGCCAGGATTTCCTGGCTACCGCACCGCCCCGTGATCGGCCGACCTCTTGAGCGAGCCGGCGTGAGCGAGCCGCGACAGCTTGCAGCGGAACGCTGGTATGTCTTGAACGTCGGCACGAAAACACCGGCCTGTCAAAGCGCAAGCCGCGGGCTGCGGCCGGGCGCGATTCCAGCACGCGAATGCGGGTGAGGCGTCCGCGAGCGGACGCCGTGAAAATAGCCCAGCAATTTATTGCTGGGTTCGGAGCAGAAAGCACGTTAGTCCGTGAAACGGACGGCTGAGGTTCTCTCGTGATCGCGGCCTTCCGGCGAAGACCTCAGCCGTCCGCTTCACGGACTATTGGCGGGTTGCCTTGGTTCCCAGCGGCCGTTGGCCTGGGCTGATATAGTCCGCCCCTTTGGGGCTAAGAAAGGCGAAGCCTTTCCAGGAAGAGTCTCACCGATCCCGGTTAGCATGAAGCCGCCGATACAGCGCCTGTCTACTTGCGCACTTCCGCTTCGATGGCATCCAGTTCCTTGCCGGCATCCGCCCATTTTCCTTGCGCCAACAATTCCCGGGCCCGCGCCAGATGATTGCGCACCGACTCCCGTAGATGGTCGAGCGGCGGCGCGCCCGTGGCAGTAGGAGCAGCGCCAGCGGCGGCCGCCACCGGTTGCTTGACGGCCTCCGGCAGCCCTCCCTGCATGAGGGCGTCCAGGTCGCTGAGCGCCTGCTCGTAGGTGTCCCGATAGATCAGTGTATTTCCGATCGCCAGCACCACTTTCTTCAATTGGGGCATGCGCGCCTCGGAAGCCTGGATGTAGAGCGGCTCGACATACAAGAAAGTGTTGCCGACCGGAAGCACCAGCGTCTGCCCGCGCAGCACTTGCGAGCCTTGCTGGTTCCACAAGGTCAGATCTTTGGAGATGGTTTGATCCTGATTGATCCGCGCCCCGATCTGCATGGTGCCGAAAATCAATTCCTGCTTGGAAAGTTGCAGCACCACCAACTCGCCCAGATGCGCGCCATCACAGCGCGCCACCATCAGGCCGATCATGTTGTCTTTGCTGCGCGGCGTAAAGGAGGTGATCAGCAGGAACTCGGCCTTATCCTCGCCCGGCAAACTGGCCACAATGTAGGTGGGCGAAACCGGCTCGGGATGCGCCTCCCCGCCCTGTCCGCGGACGGTGCGCGAAATGTCCCAGAGGTCCTCCTTGTTGTAGAAAGCCTGCGGGTCGCGCATGTGGTAGGTGCGATAAACCTCCGCCTGCACGCCGAAAATGTTTCGGGATAGCGGGCGTGAGCCTTCAAGTCCGCGGGCATCTCGGAAGCCGGCATGGAACAGGCGCGGGAAAAGATGCTGGTAGGCGCGGATGATCGGATCGGTCGGCATCGAAAATGTAGATTCGCACTTCGCCATCATATGCATCCACAGTGGCCTTCACCGCGTTGCGCATGTAGTTCACCGCGCCGACATCCGCCAAGTCGACACTGCGCGAATAAGGATGTGCGTTGGAGGTGGTGTAGCCGTCCACCGTCCAGACCAGCCGCCCGGCCTCCGTGACCACCAGGTAGGGATCGTTGTCCCAAGTGATGAACGCGGCCAGCGTGCGCAGACGATCCAGCACATTCCGCCGGATCATCATGCGGCTGTCGGCGGTGAGATAGCCGGTCAGCAGAATGTTGGCATCGCCTTCGGCGACTGCCGCGGCGATGCGCATGGGCAGCGAGGAAACCGGGAATCCGCCGGTGCCTTCGTAGCGCGCAAAAACGTTGTCCGCACCCGAGGGGTAGTTGAACTCCGGCTGCGCCGTATGCACGAAGACCGGCTCGTGCATAACTTCGCCGTAGTAAATTCGGGACGAGTCAGCTTCAAGCTGCGGGTCTTGATCTCCGGCGGCGCGTTTTGGATCAAGAGAACCGGCAGGCCGTCGGCGGTGATGCTGACTGGCTTCCGCCATCACCACGCCGTAACCATGCGTGTAGATGAAATGCGGATTGATCCAGCGGCTTTGCGCGGCCGGCAATTGGCGGATGTCCAATTCACGCGGCGTCAGCAACACCTGGCGGTAGCTGCGCCGTCGATCATGTAACGGTCTACGTCGGTGTCGTGAAATGTCGTAGTACGGCCGCAGCGCCTGAATTTGCGTGACCGTGTCGTGGAAGGCGTGCCAATCCCACAGGCGCACGTTCTGCAAGAGCGCCTGGTTCCTGGACGGCTCGAAGCGGCCGTCGAGTTTAGCGGCGACTTCCCGCTCCGTCACGCGCTGATCCAGGCCGAAGGCGCTGCGTGTCGCCTCGATGTGGGCCTGAATGTAGGGGCGCTCCAGGGAAATCTCGTTGGGGCGCACATAAACCGCCCGAACCACGGCCGGTCCGGCAACTTTTAGAACCAGGGCCAGCGCCATCCACGCCGCCATATTCCAGCGGCCAATAGTGACAAACATCGCCGCCATTACGCTGGCGGCGATCAACAGCCACTGCAAGGGCAGCGTGACGTGCTGGTCTACGTAATCCACGCCAACCATGAAGCTGTGGTCGTTCCAGACCATCTCGTAGCGGCCCAGAAAAAAGCTGAACGCCAACACCAGCAGGAATACCGCAGTCGCGCCGCGCAGGAAGCGCGACTCCAGATCGCCGCCCAGCCGGAACATGCGGATATCCAGGCGGCCGCCTTCGCGGAGTTCCGCAATCTGGTCGCGCATCTGCCAGCCGCGGGCGGTGAGCCAGTAAACCAGGCCTGCGCCCACTGCCAAGGCCAGAACGAAGTCGCGCAATAGGCCGTAAAAAGGCAAGTCGAACAGGTAGAATCCCAGCGGCCGGCCAAAGACAGAATCCCGCCACGCCGTCGCTTCGAGCGGCAGATTCCATCCGCCGAAATAGCGCACGACGGTCCAGGTATCGATGGCGCCCGCGGCCAGCACCAGGGAAATGAACAGCAGCACCGCCGCCGCGAGTTTCGCGTAGCGGGAATGATCCAACAGGCGCATTCCGGCGAACTTCATTCCTCGCCCATGCGCCGTGAACAGAACGATAAAGGTGAGCAGCGTCGCCACGGCCACCGGCGACAGCGTGTACAGCATGATGTCGAGCCAGGTAGGAACCTGGTTCATTTCCCGCCACCACTGGTATTCGATCACGTAAGAGGCGATGATCGGCGCGCCGATCAGGACGAGAACCGTGACAATCACGACGCCCAAAAGGCCGGGCCGGCGGCCGCGGTCCCAGCGGCCAGATTCGATCATGCGATCGCGATTCATAATGAATTCCTCCTCATTACTAGAAAGCCGGGCCCATCACCGTGCGATAGCGGTTTTCCCGGGAAAAAACTTCAGCCGCGCATGTCTGGCAAATGGGCGAAAGTCGCGGTCGCGGGAGAGCAGGAGCACCCCATGATCCAGGCAGGACTGCACAACGAGTGTATCCGCCAGTTTGGGCTTGTAGCCCAACTCGATCATGCGAGCGCGAAGCTTTCCGGCACGGGACCAATAGCCTTCCGTCAACGCCAGAAGCGGGATTTGCTGCAAAAACCGCGCCGCCTTGGGTGAAAGCGTTGGATCGCTCAGCAACTCGGCCAGGACCACCGGAGACATGACTAAGAACCGGCGGGCCAACGCCTCTTCGATTCGCTCGACGTCGGGACCCGGAGAACCGGCCAGATAGGCAATCCACGAATTGGTGTCCGCGCAGTCCAATTTCAGCGATCCTGCCGTAGCTCTTCCACGTTTAAAGACAGCTTGACCTCGCCGCGCAGCCGGCGCAGGCCATCGAAGGCCTCGCCGGCGGCGACAGACTCCAGGCCTTTTCTGATTGTTGGCGTTAAGCCCAAGCCGGTGGCCTTGGTGGCGCGCTTGACCAGGTCGGCCGGCAACAAGACGGTCACTTTTCTCAATGTCGATGGCATGAGACCACAATACCATATCTCATGCCGTATTCAGATACGGCATGAGTTCGACCGGCTTGCTTTCCGAGTTTCCGGAAGAAAGCGCGATTACCGCACGCGATTCTACCCCCAGCGTTCCATCAAGAGCGCTATTCTGGTAGGGAAGGCGCAAACATGAAGCCGACTCGCCGGGAAATTCCGGGATCTGACCTGGCTGACTCCACCCCTAGAGACAAAGCCGACACAATTCCCGGAACTCGCCGCCCCGCAAGTTTGAAGGTTTCACGCAGATCACGAAAATGGTTCGGTAGTACAGGCGACTGAAGCCGGGCGCGGGACGCTTTTTTCCACCCCGCCACCTTGCCACCGTGCAGCACGTTTGTATGGTCACGAATTCTTGGCTAAACAGCACAGACCGTTCACCTTACGGAAAGTGGTAAGTTCGTTTTGTCTTCTTCGCTTTTTTCACGGAATCCACTCCGCAAGAGCGCGAGGCAGCTCTTCCATCCTCGCCCTGCAGTGTATCAGAAAGGAGCAGGCTCGCTGCTGGGTTGCGGACCCATGCCACTGATTCGGATCGGGAAGAAGAGTGCAGTGTAGAAACGTACCGGTTGCCAGATTCTCGTATGCAGTTGAATAGTCGGCACATAAATTTTCAAGACCGCCTCGGGTCCGTGCGCTTGTCAAGGCCCTGCTGAAAAAATCAAAGTAGCCACAACGCTCAGAATGTCGAAGGCCCTCCGAGTCCGCGTGCCATGAGCTTGTGAAATCCCCTATCCAGCGTTCGTCCCCAAGGCAGCCTGATGAAAAAATCACAACTCCTGGCTATCCGCGTTGAGATCTGGTCGTCTTAATACTCAGACAGTCTATGGGAGCCGAAAAGCCGAAGACCGATCTGTTGCCGGGTACGCTGGACATGCTGGTGCTCAAGATACTGATGCGCGGCCATTTGCACGGATACGCGATCGCCCAACTGATCCAGCAACTCTCCGACGATCTGCTGCGGGTCGAAGAAGGCTCGCTGTATCCGGCGCTTCAACGGCTGGAATTGAATGGCTGGATCGAAGGGCGAGTGGGGTCTGTCCGCGAACAACCGGCGCGCCCGCTTCTATAAGCTGACGCCGGATGGACGGAAGCACCTCAACGCGGAGACCAGCCCGCTACTTGCAGGTAACCGGCGCGGTGCGCGGATTATGGGGTTCGCATAGATGCTCACGGAGCCCGTGCGAGTTGGACGCTTTCGACGGCGTTTGCGGTATTGGCTCGACCGCAGCGAGCGGCAGCGGCTGTTGTGGGAGGAGATGGAGTTTCATGTCGAGTCGATCGCGCAAGACTGATCGGCGCAGGGCATGTCCGAGGAGGAAGCGCGCGCGGCGGCGCGCAGAAAGTTTGGCAATATGACACAGAAATCGGAAGAAGCCCGCGCCACCTGGATCGCCCGTTGGCTGAGCGATCTGGCGCAGGATCTGCGCTATGCGTTTCGCGGGATGCGGCGCGATGCCGGCTTCACCACGTTTGTGATTCTCATCGCCGGCCTCGGCATCGGCGCCAGTTCGACGGTATTCAGTGTGGTGAACGCGCTGCTGCTGCGTCCGCTGCCGTTTCGCGATCCGGGGCGGCTGGTATGGATTGCCAACGCAGGAGTGGAGTCATGCAGGTGAGCCATTTTCTGGATTTGCGGGAGCGGAACAGTTCCTTCTCCGATCTGGCCGGGTGCGTTCCGGTTCTATGGCGCCGGCGACAGCGAACTAACGGGAACCGGCGAGCCGGAGCGCCTGACGAGCGTTCCCGTTACGCAGAATCTTCTTCCCGTTGCTGGGTGTGGAACCGGTGATCGGCAGATCGTTCACCGCTGAAGAGTGCCAGGGGAGATTCGACTCTCCACCGGCCGCGGTGTTGAGTTACGGCTTTTGGCAGAGGCGGTTTGCTTCCGATCCGGCCGTGGTGGGACGGAAGCTGATGCTGAACAACAAGCCGGTAATGGTGGTGGGCGTGCTGCCTGCGTCCTTCGATTTTGCGAGCATTTTTGCGCCCGGCACTCCGGTCGATCTTTTCCTTCCTTGGCCCCTGACAGACGAAACGAACCGCTACGGCAATACGTTGAAGGTCGATCGGCAGGCTGAAGCCGGGCGCGACGGTCGAGAGCGCGCAGGCTGAGTTCACGCTGCTGGGAAATCAGATCAAGATCCAGCATCCGGAACGGAACCCGCGTCAAGCCGATGCTGACTCCGCTGCAGCGGCACGTGAACGGACGCGTGAGTCCGGCGCTGATCGTGCTGGCCTGCGCGGTGGGAGTGGTGATGTTGATTGTGTGCGCGAATCTTTCGAATCTGCAATTGGCGCGGCTGGGGACGCGGCAAAAAGAAATGGCGATGCGGGCCGCGTTGGGCGCGGGGCGTCTCCGGTTGCTGCGGCAAATGCTGACGGAGAGCGTCGCGCTTTCCTGTTGCGGCGCGGCGCTGGGCCTGATTCTCGCCGTGGCGGGCACACGCGCGATCGCCCATCTGACGCCTTCAATATTCCCTCTGCTCGCCAGCGTCCGGCTGGACGGAGCGGCGCTTGGCTTCACGCTGCTGGCGGCGGTTCTTACCGGCGTCCTGTTTGGTTTGTTGCCGGCGCTACAAGTCCCGTCGTTCGCGGTCGTGGACGCGCTGAAAGATGGCAGCCGCGGGTTGAGCGGCGGTCCGAGGCATGCGTGGGTGCGCAACGGGCTGGTAGTTTCCGAGATCGCGTTTGCCTGCACCTTACTGGTTGGCGCGGGACTGCTGATGCGGAGTTTTCTGCGCGTGCTGGATGTGAATCTGGGATTTCAACCGGAGGGGGCGGCCGCGCTGCAGGGTCGACCCGAGCTTTCGGATTTACGAACGCTCGCCACAGCAGAACGCCTTTATCGATGAGGTGCTGCAGCGGACGCGCTCGCTCCCGGGCATCCGGGCAGCCGGTCTGACCGACATTCTGCCGTTCGGAGGGGATCGGTCGTGGCAGGTCACCGGCAAGGGACAGGTTTACCCGAAGGACCAGCATCCCGAGGCCTACATGCGGGTGGTGAGCGATGGATACTTCGAGGCAGTCGGGATCCGTTTGCTGGCCGGACGAGGATTCACGGAGCAGGATCGCGCATCGAGCGAGCCGGTTGTGATCGTCAATGAGACGCTCGCCCGCACCCTCTGGCCGGGGCAGGACGCGATTGGGCAGATGGTGACACAGGACGGCGGCCGGCGAGTGGTGGGCGTGGTTGCCGATGTCCGGCACGAGGCGCTGGAGAAGCCGGGCGGGTCCGAAATGTATCTGCCGATGCGGCAGACCGGCGACTATTCCGACATGGAGCTGGTGGTGCGGACGACGCTTCCTCCGGACCGGCTTCGCGGCGGGGATTCGGGCGGCTCTCCGGCCGATCGATCCGAATCTGCCGATGAGCGAGTTCAAAACGCTGCAAGGATCTTGTGGACAAGGCGGTGTCGCCGCGGCGGTTTCTGGTGCTGCTGCTGGCTGGATTTGCGGCCTTCGCCCTGTTACTCGCTTCGCTGGGGATCTACGCAGTGATTTCGTATTCGGTGAATCAGCGGGTGCAGGAGATTGGGATTCGGATGGCGCTGGGGGCTTCCGCGACTGATCTGCAGAGTCGCATTCTTCTGCAGACGCTTGGATTGGCTGCCTTGGGGTTGGCGCTGGGGATGGCAGCGTCGCGAGCTCTACGAGTGCGCTGGAAAGCTTGTTGTTTGGTGTTACCCCCGGCGATCCGGTCACATTTATCGGCATCGGAGCGCTGCTGATTGTGGTGGCGGCCCTCGCCGGGTATTTTCCCGCTTGTAGAGCATCGCGAATCGATCCGATGGTGGCATTGCGAGCGAGTTGAACGGAAACGATCGCACCTGGGGGGGCCGGGGGTCAGCCTGAACTTGACGATTCTTTTCTGAGCGTCGCTCTTGAGCTGCACGCCTGAAACATCGCACTTCGTCGCAGGAATAAATCACCAAGTTCGCGCGGCCTCGCTTGCCGTCTTCCTTTCGACCCCAAGCCTGCCCCACGCTCCCTAAGCTGGCTCCAGCACTCGAACGGGCCTGCCCGTCACGAGACTGTAGAGAACGTCGGGACAAAGATCAACCTCATTGGGCCACACGATGGTACCCGCTTCGTGGTCAACCTGAACCTGTTTGAAGAAAGATACGTCCTCCAGGGGTGCGAACACGCCGCCGCGACCGACCACGCGTTCCTTCAGATCCAACTCGCCCTTCGTGCCGTCCGTGAAGCGCAACTCCAGACGGTAGTCTCCAAGATGACGGACTTGTTCGACTCTCGGCAACATTCTGCGCCTTTCTAAGGCAGAGGCTCGATCTTCTCGACCCCCTGGTCATTCCTCAATCGCTGCCAGTTCCGCATCAATTCCCGTTGATGAAGCGCAGCCCACCCAGAACCATGGACAACGCTCGATTCGAGAGCTTCCCCTCCAGGACGGTAATCGGATCAATGCCTACCTGGGCCTCGCCGCCCGCATAGATCGCGTGGAAGTGCGGCGGATTATGTTCATCGTAATACATCCGGATCGCGATGCCAAAGAAACGGCTGACTTCCGGCATGAGTTTATCCTACCACGCTCCTCTCCGCGTTTCCCGACGGCGAGGCCGATAATCAAGCTGCGCATCGCGCCGATTACCTTGGATCTCGCGCCGGGAGATTCCGTCCGGACTCTGGCTTACAACGGGCAGGTTCCGGGTCCGCTGCTGCGCGTCTTGCCGGGGAAAAAATAGCCACAGAAGGCGCTGAGAACACAGAGATCGAAACACAGAGAAGACTTTTTAACATCGATGTGCAGGATGGACAGGATTCTCGTCGATCGTTTTATCCTGTCCATCCTGTGCATCCATGTCAAGAATCTGTGGCAGAATCACGTCCCATGACTGTGACCCCGGATCGCGCCCTCTGACCCTACGAGTCTGGCGCGCGCTCCGGCGGGAGGCTGAGCAGTCGAACGTCGTCCAGGTCTTTCATCAGCCCGGCAGCTTGCTTTGAGGCGATCAAATCTTCTTTCGACGCCACAAACAGTCGAACACCGCGAAAAGCCCGCCCCAACGCCACACCACACCAGACGGCTCGCTGCGGGCAGCCTTCTTACGTGTGATAGGGTGGCGTGTTGTAGAGTCACAACGTAAGTTAGGGCGGAAACAAGGGAGAGTTTGGGATGACGGTTCACTACCTAGAGCTTGTCGCTTCGGATGGCCTATGGCGTGAAGATGTACGAAGGATCGTGGGACAAATGGAGCAAGCGAAGCGATTTAGCGGTAGAGACGCCGGCTGAGGAGCTGCAATCTGGATGAATAAGTAGCCCGGGAGGGATCGATACGTCCGGAGGATCGCGCGAGCATTTCCATCGAGCCCGTTAGGTCGCCGCACCCCGAAACCGGATATGATTACGAGCAACGCCGAGGAGCGTGAAATCATGCTCGAAGTGACCGATCTACACAAGAGCTACGGGAAAGTGGTCGCGGTCGATGGCTTGTCCCTGCGCGCCGGCAAGGGCGAGACCATTGGCTTGCTGGGCCCGAATGGGGCCGGGAAAACCACCACCGTGTCCATGATCGCCGGTCTGCTGCGGCCCGATTCCGGGGAAGTCCTGATCGCCGGCCGCCCTTTGCGCGGAGATACGGACCCGATCAAACATCAGATCGGTTTGGTGCCGCAGGATCTCGCGCTCTATGACGAGTTGTCTGCCGGAGACAACCTGACGTTTTTTGGAGCGTTGTACGGGCTGGATCGGCGCCACGGCGAAAGCGCCCCATCGCCGAGGCACTGGAACTGGTGGGTTTAGCGGACCGCACGAAAGACAAGGTGAAGACATTCAGCGGAGGCATGAAGCGGCGCCTGAATCTGGCGGCCGCGTTGCTGCACGACCCGCAAATCCTGCTGCTCGACGAACCAACTGTGGGCGTCGACCCGCAGAGCCGCAACGCCATCTTCGACAATCTGGAGACCCTCAAGAAGCGCGGTAAGACGCTCCTCTACACCACCCACTATATGGAGGAAGCCGCGCGTCTCTGCGATCGCTTGATCATCGTCGACCATGGCAAAGTGGTTGCCAACGACAACCTGTCAGGCCTCTTGCAAATGCTGCCGGCAGCCAATCTGTTGGTCGTTGAATTGGTGGACAAGGATCTCGTTGACAACCGCGACCGCAACGTGGTGCAGCAACTCCAGGGCCTTTCGGGAGTCCTGTCCGTGGAATCGCAGGGCGGCGTGCTGCGAATCGGTGTGCGCGATCTTTCGGCGGACGCACCCGCGGTTTTGCAGTGGCTGGTGAACCACGGCTGTCCCTATCAACACGTGGTTAGCGAGCGGGCCGATCTCGAGACGGTCTTTCTTACGCTCACCGGAAGGAGCTTGCGCGATTCATGACCACAGCGTTCCGAGCCCTGGTCCGCAAGGACCTCCAGATCTTCTTCTCCGATCGACGCGCCGTGCTCATGAGCGTGGTGGCGCCGATTGTGATCGCTTCGTTCTTTGGCTACATTTTCGGAGGGCAGGGAGGTGGAGCGAGCCCAGCCGCCTGGACGTCCTGGTGATCGATCAGGATAACAGCACGATTTCCCGCGGGATCGTCGCCCGGCTAACTGCCGAAAAATCTCTGGCGGTGAAGCCTTCTACCCTGGAAGCCGCCCGTACCGCGGTGCAAAAGGGCAAAGCGGTCGTGGCCATCGCCATTCCCAAGGACTTCGGCACGGAAGCAGGACGGGCTTTTTTCAGCCCGGCGAAGAAGCCGGAGGTCGGCCTGCTCTATGATCCATCGCACGGAGCGGAGTTGAGCATGGTGCAAGGGATCCTCACCGGCGACGTTATGCAAGTGGTGAGCAAGGAGATATTCGGTGGCGCCAGCGGACAGGAGATGGTAAAAGACTCTCTCGCAAATATCGGACGAAGCGGTCTGGCCCCGGACAACCAGAGGGCTTTACGCAATCTCCTGCAGAGCGTTCAAAAGTGGAATGCCCGCTCGAACAACAGACCCGATGATCCAGCGGCCCCGGCGCAAGGCGGTCTCGGGGGCGGCATCACCATGCCCTACGAAGTGCGCCAGGAGGCGATTACCGCCGGCACGGGCATTCAGTACAACGGCTACGCCCATTCCTTCGCCGGCATGGGTGTGCAGTTCATCCTGTTCATGGGAATCGACGTGGGAGTTGGACTCTTGCTGCAGCGCCAGCGTGGCCTCTGGAAGCGGCTCCGCGCCGCGCCGCTATCCAAGAGCCTCTTGCTCGGCAGCAGGGCGGTCAGCGCGGCCTTGATCTCAGCGGTGATCCTGGTAGTGATTTTTGCTTTTGCGCGGGTGGTTTTCGGCGTCCGCATTGAAGGCAGCGTCGCGGGTTTCATCGGTGTGTGCGCGGCCTTCTCGGTGATGACCGCTTTTTTCGGCCTGCTGATCGCCACGCTCGGCAAGACGCCGGAAGCAACGCGCGGACTCTCCATTTTCGCGGTCCTGATCATGGTGATGCTGGGCGGGGCTTGGGTGCCGTCGTTCATTTTCCCGCAATGGTTACAGAAGCTGACGGTGATCGTTCCAACCCGTTGGGCCGTTGACGGTCTGGACGCCATGACGTGGCGCGGTCTTGGCTTTTCGGCGGCGATCATGCCCATCGCCGTACTGCTCGGCTTTTCGGTCCTGTTCGCTGTACTGGCGGTGACACGTTTCCAGTGGGAGGTGGAGAGTTAATCACGCAGTGGAAAACTTCTTCGAGGAACTGCGGAGAGTCGTGCTGGGGAAAAACAGCCACAGAGGCACTGAGAACACAGAGATCGGAACACAGCGAAGACTTTTTGACATCGATGTACAGGATGGACAGGATTCTCGTTGATCGTTTCATCCTGTCCATCCTGTGCATCCATGTCAAGCGTCGCGCCCGCCAGTTTTACATCCAGGTGAATTGAAAAACGCCTGGTGTTATACTGCTTGCCCACGGCTGGCCGGACTAACAGCGACCCAGGCCATGCCGGATTGCGAGGCGACAGCATGGACGCCACAGCTCCCATTCGAAATGTCTCCGATACCGCCCTGTGGGTGACCGTCTATCGCGCGCAAGAGAGCGAGCGGGCCGACGCCGTCTTCAGGGACCCGCTGGCGCGCCGTCTGGCGGGAGAGCGCGGTGCGCAGATCGCCGCCGCCATGCCCTTCGTTCAGCGTCACGCCTGGTCGTATGTTGCCCGCACCTGGCTCGCCGATGAATTCATACAGCGCCAAGTGGAGCAGGGTGCGGACATGGTGGTGAACCTGGCCGCCGGTCTCGACACCAGGCCCTACCGCATGCCCCTGCCGCCAGCGCTGCGCTGGGTGGAGGTGGACTTACCTGGTCTGCTGGCGTACAAGCAAGAGGTCCTGGCCGGGGAAAAGCCGGCTTGCGCGCTGGAGCGAGTCCCTCTGGATCTGGCCAACGCTGCCGCGCGCCGCGAATTGTTCCAGCGGCTTGGCAGGGAGGCGAAGCGCGCCCTATTGGTCAGCGAGGGCTTGATCATCTATTTCACGGCAGAAGAGGTCGCCGCACTGGCACGCGATCTGGCGACACCCGCGAGCTTTCGCTATTGGATCCTGGACATGGCCTCGCCCGCGCTGCTAAAGATGCTGCAGAAAAGCATCGGCGGGCAACTCGATCAGGCGGGCGCGCCGCTGAAATTCGCTCCCCGGGAGGGCCCCGAGTTCTTCCGGCCGCACGGCTGGACACCGCGAGAGGTCCGCTCGCTGTTGCCCACTGCGGCCAAACTCAAGCGCCTGTCCTTCTTCATGAGGCTCCTCTCGCTCCTGCCCGATCCAGCCGGCCGCCAGCCGGATAAACCCTGGGGCGGGCTGTGCCTACTGGAGAACAATAGGAACGAATAGCCCGAGGTCTTGGCCAGCTTGGCGCCTGTCTGCGTCAGGCTGTCTCGCCCTTGATTTCTTTCCACTTGCCCGGGAAGCATCCCGGTAATGTGGACCTTCCTCAGCACGAAGAAGGAACTGTGCGAGGATTAGGGTTCGATACGTATCCCACTTGGCCCGCCAGATCCGTAAATCCTTCCTCTACTAACCTGGATTATTCACGTTTCTAATGACAAACAGCTTCCTCTGATACAAACCTGTTTTCTGACCTGCACCACAGGGCTTCAAGATCGCGGACGGGCCAAGCCCTCGAAGCAGCAATCGGCGCCTCGGGGTTCAAGGGAATGCCAGCCCGCAAGGCGGGCGACCCGAATGAAGCCCAGGGTGAAGCGAGCGCTGTTGGCGAGCGCAACCCTGGGTTGGCGCGGCAAAATAGGCAAGCCCACGGAGTGGGCGCTCGACCTGGCAACGAATCGCGGGAACGGGATGTTTCGATCACCCGCTCTGCGGGTTCCGTTCCTTCCCATCGGCGTACCCAGGGTTCCGCTGTGTGCCTCGCTACGCTTCGGCACTCCGCTTCACCCTGGGCTTTATTCGGGCCGCCCGCGTTGCGGGCTGTGGTCCCGTGGTTCCGGAACGGCGGCCAGCATGGTTGCGCTCTTTCGCTCCTTCATGAATAATCCATGCTAACGTCAGCGCCCAGGCGCGCGTGTTCTCACGGCGTACAGCGAGGTTCGAGCGGCGATGAACAGCGTGGAGCCATCCTTGCCGCCGAAGACCAGTTGCAGCGGGCGCTCGGGCACTTCGATTGTATCGATCAACTTGCCTGCCGGGTTGTAGACATAGATCTGGCCGGCGGCCAAGTAGACGTTACCTTCGGCATCCACCGCGAGGCCCTCGCCGCCCTGCTGAACGAACGGCTTGAACTCGGTGAAGTTGCCGTCCGGACCGAGCGTGCCCACCCATGTCTGGACCTCCGCTTCGCTCGTCAGGTAGAAGGGCTTGCCCGGCACGGCGGGCGTCATGCCGAAGCCGCGCAACAAGTCTGCGCTCTTCACGCCATAGCTCATCGCCCCAGTGGCGAAATCCCGGCCCGCGGAGATGAACATCGTCCCGTCTGGCGAGAGATAGTGGTACGGCCGTCTAACAGGAGTCCCCGTGGCCGGATCCTTGGGGACCCGCCACTCGCCGACGGGATGCACGGCAATCATGTTCGGCCGAGGCTCCGCGTCCACCGGTTTCAGGAATTGAATCTCGTCGATGTCATCCAGGGGAGCGCCTGGCTTGAAAGTGTAGACCGTGCCGTTGCCCTGGAACGAGGTCACCATGATGTTGCCGGCCTTGTCGATCGCCATGTTGGCCGGATCGAGCGGGGCGTCATGGATCGTGGTGAGTTGCCGTTCCGCGGCAGCCCATCGGTAGATCCGGTTCCAGTGCCCGTCGATGAAGTAGAAATCGCCCGAGGGGTGGACCGCGCCGCCCGAGATGTTGAAGAACCCGCCCGCCAGCTTCTGCACTGTCGCCCCCGCTGCCAGAACCGGAGAAGCCGGCTTCGGTTGGATTTCACCAGAGATACTGCCGCCGGAGATTGTCAACCAAGCGAACTCCCGCTGCCGCAATTCCTGGCGATGTTCCTGGTCGTAGATCGTAGCGTCGAATGCGACCTTGCTGTTGCTGTAGTGGTGCATGTTGCGGAAGCGGATGTTCTTCGAGTTGGCGACCTTGATGGCCCAAGGGAACGGCTGGAACGAGCTGATGACGCGGTAGATGTGGAAGTTCGTGAACGTGAGATTGCTGCAGCCGTTGATCTCGACCGGCAGGGCGAAGCCGCCCTCACCGCGCTCCTCCTCGGTTTGCAGTGCGTAGATCTTCCAGTTCGAAACGTTCCGGAATTGAAGCTCGTAGCGTACGTGGTGTTCGCTCGACATCTGGTAGATGCGCCCTTCCGTCGAGGTGTCGGAAATCAACATGCCGGCTTGTGCGAAGGTATTGGGCGTCCAGATGTCGAAGAAGGTTCCGCCGCCCCCATTGGTGACCCAGAGGCTGGGATACTGGCTGTCCCAGCGCCGGTTGGCGTCCGGATCTCCGGAGTGCGTGTTGTTGTAAGGGTTGGTGCGGCTTCCGTCCAGGTTAATGGTGCCGTGACCGCCAAGGAAGCGCACGTCGTTCATCAAGGAGTCCTTGCCGGACATCCACTTCACTCCCACGGCACGCGGGTTGATCCCGTTGGTGTAGACGCCGATGCCGATCATGATGTTGGCGCCGCCCTGCGGTGCTTCGATCATCGGCTTGGGAGCGCCGGGGCCCTGAAACGCCTCGGTCCGGTCGAGCAGGTCAATCTGAGTTGCCAGCGGATGCAGGCCGATGATGGCGGTGTCGGGTCGGAGCGTAAGCGTGTCACTGATCACGTAGAATCCGCTCGGCACATAGATAGCGCGGTTCCCGGCGATGGCCGCTCGAAATGCGGCGGTGTCGTCCGTCACGCCGTCTCCCTTGGCGCCGAGCGAGCGTACGTTTACCCACGTGCTGGCTGGCGGCAGCGGCGTCAGGTTGGATGGGGCCATACCCGGCAAGTGCTTCCAGGGCACGGTCTCGAAGATGTCCTTGCTCACGCCCGACAGGCCCATGTCGGCGAAATACAGCCCGTGCATGAATGTCTTCACCTCGTATATCTCCGAAGGTCCGGCCACCTGTCTTCCGCTCTCGCGGAACTGGGCGAAGACCGGTACACGGATACACACCACGTTCTCCATGTTGGTTTGGCTGCGTGCGTTCTCCTCCATGGAGATCACGAACGCAGGACCGGAGACGTCTTCCAGCCGCCCGTCCTTGATCCAGAAATCGTCGTAGGATCCCGCGTCGATCGTGACCGCCGTCGGAACCTTGCGGAACCGCGGGCGGACCAGCGTCAGGCCGGCCGCGGTCTCGCGGATGGCAGCCTCGCGCTGGCCTTCGAAGTAGGCGTCCACGGCCATGAACTGCCAGCCCGGCGAAGGCGTGCGGGTCCAGATGCCGTACTGCCCGCCGAAGAAGCGGACGTCCTCCATGACGTTGCCGGTATCGTGCACGCCGGCGATGCCGCTGCCGGTCTGAAAGTCGATGTGGGCCAGGAAGCAGTGCTGCGCATAGGTGCCACGCACCGCGACCGCTCCCGGGTTGTGGCCGCCGATTTCGATATCGATGTTGCTCATCGCGGAGTAAAAGGTTCCCGCACCGGCATCCCGCGGACGTCCGGACACTGCGCCGCCCCCCCGGTTGGCGTCGGCGCCCGGCCGCCCGCCTGGTCGCTCAGCCGGTCGCGCCCCGGTGAAGAACACCATGTAGTTTTCGATGCTCCTGTCCTGATAGCCCGTCGTGTTGTCGCCCAACACGAAGACCGGGCGCTTCGCGCCGTACCCGATTAGGCGCACCGATGCCCAGACGATGACGGTCTTGCTCAGCCGGTAGCGGCCTTCCGGCACGAAGACGATGCCTTGGCTGGCCGACTCTACCGCCCTATCGATGGCCTTCTGAATCGCGTCGGTGTCGTCGGCCACGCCGTCGCCGTGCACGCCGAACGCATCTGTGGTCAGATACACAGCCTTGGGATCGTCCAGACGGACCGTGTAGTAGGAAGCCGCCCACACCGGGATAGCCGCGATCAAAATAACCGCAACGGGAGGAATGCGCTTCAGCATGAGAATCTCCGTTCTGTCCAAGGCTGCCTGGAACCGTCTATGAAAGATTGCCGCGAACGCCGCATGAATCCGCGATCTTGTTCTCGTTGAGCGCCAGTACGACCAAGGGATTCCGCGTTGCGAGCCCGAACAGCATCGATCATAGTCCGAAACCGAACCGTCACGCACGCCGCCATGATCTGGCCTGCCTGGAGCCGAGGTGTTCCCTGGAGGCGGGGCGGAAGGCGTTCGAGGAAGCGCGTCGGAACCAGCAGATCCCCGAAAAACTGCGGACGCGCCTGCAGGCCGCTCGCGAGCAACTGACGCATCGCACGTGACGCCGCGCTTCCTCGCGGACGCTGATTTGAATTGCGCTATTGTGACAGGCGTCAAACGACGCGAGCCCGCCATCGACTTTTTGACCGCCCACTTCGCCAATCTGGAAGGCCTTGCCGATCCAGACGTGCTGGCCATTGCCGCACGCGAAGGCCGCATACTGGTTTCGCACGATCTCAGAACGATGCCCCGGCATTTCAGAGACTTCCGGAGCAACAACGATAATCCGGGAGTTTTCCTAATTTCACAAGACCTCCCATTGGCGAGGCCGTCGAGAGCCTTTTCCTGGTTTGGGCTGCGTCGGACGCCGAGGAATGGCGGAATCAACTGCGATACTTGCCCGTGTTGTGAAGAAACCACTAGCGCCGTCATGATAAACTAACGTTTCACTCCACTCCTTGCGAGGTCTCATGCCCCTTCCCGCATTTCAGAACGAAGCTCTCACCGACTTCAGCCGTCCCGAGAATCGCGCCGCCATGGAAGCCGCGCTGGCCAAGGTCAAGTCCGAGTTGGGCCGCGACTATCCGCTGCGCATTGGCGGAGAAAAAATCTCCACCCCGGACAAGCTGAAGAGCCTGAATCCGTCACGTCCCAGTGAAGTGGTAGGGTCGTTCTCCAAAGCCGATCAGGCGCTGGCCGGGAAAGCCATGCAGGCGGCGGTGGCGGCGTTCGACGCTTGGTCGCGTACTTCGGCCGCCGAGCGGGTCGCCATGGTCGTGCGGGCGGCGGACATCATGCGCCGGCGAAAGCATGAGTTGAGCGCCTGGATGATTCACGAGGTCGGCAAGACCTGGCCGGAAGGGGACGCCGATACCGCCGAGGCCATCGACTTCGCGGAGTATTACGCGCGCCACGCGGAAGCCCTGTTTGCAGGGCCGGCGCACGCGCGCGTCACGCCGATCGCCGGCGAGAAAAACGAGATGCGCTACATTCCGCTGGGCGTCGGCGTGGTGATTCCGCCTTGGAATTTTCCGCTGGCCATTCCACCGGCATGACCCTGGCGTCGCTGGTGTCGGCAACACGGTGGTGCTGAAACCGTCGAGCGATTCCCCAACCATCGCCTACAAGTTTGTGCGAGGTATTCGAGGAAGCGGGATTCCCCGCGGGCGTGCTGAACTTCTGTCCCGGCAGCGGCGCGGTCATCGGCGATTATTTGGTGATGCATCCGAAAACGCGTTTCGTGGCCTTCACCGGATCGAAGGAAGTGGGATTGCGCATCAACGAACTGGCCGCCAAGCCGCAAAAGGGATGCATCTGGATCAAGCGCGTGGTGGCGGAGATGGGCGGCAAGGACGCCATGGTGATCGACAAGGTCGCGGACCTCGATCGCGCCGTGGAAGCGGTGGCCGTGGCGGCCTTCGGATATCAAGGTCAGAAATGCTCGGCCTGCTCGCGCGCCATCGTGGTGGCCGGCGTTTACGACGAGTTCCTCGGCAAACTCAAGGCGCGCGTGGAGAAGATGAAGGTTGGGCCGTCGGACGATCCCGGTAACTACATGGGTCCGGTGATCAATGCCGGCGCGTTCAAAACCATTTCCGAATACATCGCCGCGGGCAAGAAGGAGGGACGCGTGTTGACGGGCGGCGATCGCGCGGCTCCCGACGGCCATTTCCTCCAGCCAACCGTCATCGCCGACGTTCCGGCGGATGGGAAACTCTCGCAAGAAGAGATTTTCGGGCCGGTGCTGGCGGTGACTCGCGCCGCGGACTTCGATCAGGCCCTGGCCTACGCCAACAACACCGAATTTGGTCTGACCGGCGGGGTGTTCAGCGACGATCCCGCGCGCCTGAAGAAGGCGGCCGAGAGTTTTCACGTTGGCAATCTGTACTTGAACCGCAAGTGCACCGGCGCGTTTGTGGGCGGCCATCCGTTCGGCGGATTCAACATGTCCGGCACCGACTCCAAGGCCGGCGGCCCCGATTATCTGCTGCTGTTCACGCAAGCCAAGACGATCTCGGAGAGGCTGTAAGGCAGGAAGAAGCGGCAAGGCAAAAGGCAAAAGGCAAAAATGAAGGCAAAGACGCAACCTCCTTACTTTTGCCTCTTGCCTTTTGCCTTTTGCCGTGCAGCTCCCTGGACGGGTGGTTGTGCTATCCTGGAAGCGGGTGGAGGGTGTGGCCGGCGGGTCACCTGGGTGAGGTCTTGGCTTAACTGGAAACGAGCGGTGCAGGCCGCGCATCCACAATGGTATGAAGAACCGATTCACCAACGTCCTTTTCGCGCTGTCCATTCTGACACCAGGGCTGGCTCAGGCCCAGGCGACTCCGGCGCAGCCTCCCATTCCAGTGGAGGAAATCATCCGCAAGTTCGCGGCCAAGGAAAAAGAGTTCAAGCTGGCCCGCGACAATTACACCTTTCGCCAGACCATCCGCGTGATGGACATGGGGCCGGACGGCGAGCGCATTGCCGGCAAGCATGAACTGACCGAAGACGTCCTCTACGACGGCCGCGGGCGACGCATCGAGAAGGTCATCTACGCGCCGATGGACACGCTGCACAACTTTTCCATGAGTCCGGAGGACGAGAGCGATCTGCGCAACATCCAGCCGTTCGTGCTCACTTCCGACGATGTCGGCAAGTACAACCTGCGCTACCTGGGCAAGCAGAAAGTGGACGATATCGATTGCTACCTGTTTTTCGTCACCCCCAAGGTGATGGAGAAAAACGAGCGCTATTTCGAAGGACAGATCTGGGTGGACGATCGCGACCTGCAAATCGTCAAGACCTACGGCAAGGCCGTGCCCGACATCCGGAAGGGCAGGAACGAAAACATCTTCCCGAAGTTCGAGACCTATCGCCAGCAAATCGACGGCAAGTACTGGTTCCCCACTTACACCAAGGCCGACGACGTGCTCAACTTCTCGAGCGGGCCGATCCACATCCAGGAAATCGTGAAGTACGAGAACTACAAGATGTTCCGCACTTCCACCACCATTACCTTCGGCGGCGAGGCCGATGCCAAGAAGCCGGATGACAAAAAGCCCGAGAAGCCGGAGAAGCCGCAGTAAGGGGAAGCCATGCGCAGAATCTGGCGGGAGATTACGGGCTTTATCTGGTGGACGTATGAACGGGGCTCGTTGCGCTACGACATTATGGTAGGTTTGATCCTGGCGTTCATTTTCTTCACGCCGCGCTATGTGTTTCGCGATCAGCCCCATGCCGCCGTGGAGATGACGCGGCCGGGAGTTTATCGCGTGGAAGCCGACAGCCTGGTTCCCGCGGGGCCGGAACTGGACGCCATGGTCACGCGCCTCTTGCGAGAGCGCACCGGAAGGGACGTCCATGTGCAGCGCCTGGAACCACTGAAGGATGCCGGCGGGACGCTGCTGGCCTATCGCGTCTGGGTGCAGCAATAAGGTTCGACATAGGGTGGGGATCATGAATAAATGCTGGCGGACGGCTGTGGTGCGAGCGATAACGCTGGCCGGTGCGTTGATCGGCAGCCAGACGCTGCTCGCCGCCGACCGCCTGGCGGACGTGCTCGCACATATGGATGCCGTGGCGGCGCGCTTCACCGGCGTTTCCGCGCAAGTCTCCTTCACCAAGGTTACGGTGGTGGTCAACGACAAGTCCACGCAAAGCGGCGGTTTTTTCCTGCAACGCGACAAGAAGGGCGCCTACAAGGTCCTCATCGAGTTCCGCGAGCCGGATGAAATGAATGTCCTGTTCAAGAACAACAAGGCGCAGATCTACAAGCCGAAAATCGCGCAAATCGAGGACTATGACGTCGGCAAAGAGTACAAGGATCTGTTGAATCAATACCTGATGGTGGGATTCGGCGGCAGAGTGGAAGACATGAAGCGGGGCTACGACATCACCCTCGGCGACGACGCCAAAATCAACGGAGTGAATACCGTGAAACTGAACCTGAAGGCCAAGGGATCGCCGGCCAACAACCGGCAAGTGGAGTTGTGGATCTCCCAGGACAACTGGTTGCCGGTCCAACAACGTTCCACCGACCCGAGCAGCAAGGACTATCTGGAGATCGTTTACCGCAACGTGCAAGAGCAGGCGCTGAAGGATAGCGTCTTCGAGTTTCATTACAAAGGCAAGGTGGAAATTGTCCATCCCGGCAAGTAAAGGCCGACGGTCCGTGATCGCATGAGCTTGACCCGCAAAAAATTTCGCAGAGGGGCCCTGGCCGTCCACCGGCGCTTCCGCGAGTGGTGGATGATCGGCAAGGCCCTGGTGTTAACGGGCCATCCAGTGATGGCGCACATCATCCCCATCCGCCGCTGCAATCTTTCCTGCGGATACTGCAACGAGTACGACGATTTCTCCAAGCCCGTTCCGGTGGAGGAGATGGAACGCCGCATTGCGCACCTCGGCAAACTGGGAACCACCATCATTACTTTTAGCGGCGGCGAGCCGCTGATGCATCCCCAGCTCGACCATTTGATCCGCTGCGTGCGCCGCACCGGCGCGTTGGCCTGCCTGATCACCAACGGCTACTTGCTCACCGCCAAACGGATTGCCGAGTTGAACGCGGCCGGCCTGGAACATCTTCAGATCAGCATTGATAACGCCCAGCCCGACGAAGTCTCGATGAAGAGCTTGAAGGTGCTGGACAAGAAGCTGGAACTGCTGGCGGAGCACGCCGAGTTTCACGTCAACATCAATTCCGTGGTGGGCAGCGGGATCAAGCATCCGGGAGACGCGTTGGCGGTCGCCAGGCGGTCGCTGGCGCTGGGTCATACCTCGACGGTCGGAATCATCCACGACGGCAGTGGCCAGCTCCGGCCGTTACAGGAGGACGAGCGCGCCATCTTCGACGAAATCCGCGGGATGAAGAAGCGCAATTTCTCGCGCTTCAACGATTTTCAGGAGAACATTTCCCGCGGCCTTCCCAACGACTGGCGCTGCCGGGCCGGCTCGCGCTACCTCTACGTTTGCGAAGACGGCCTGGTCCACTACTGTTCCCAGCAGCGCGGATTCCCCGGCGTGAAACTGGCCGATTACACGCGCCAGGATCTGCGGCGCGAGTTTTACACACAAAAGGGATGTGCGCCCTTCTGCACCGTATCGTGCGTGCAGCAAGTGGCCGTGCTGGACAACTGGCGGAGCGCGCCGCAGCATATTCCGGACACGCGGGTCCAGCCGGGAACGCCGGCGATGGGGTCGTCGCCGCTGGTGCAGCTTGCCCAGAGCCGTAACGGCTAGCCGCCTGGCTGGGGCGGCCGGTCGGCTTCCGAATCGTCGATCCATGACACGATAACTTGGCGCGGAGTGTGCGCTCGCTTCACCCTGGGCTTTCTTCGGGTCGCCCGCCTTGCGGGCTGGCATTCCCGTGAACCCGAGGCGCCAAAACGCAACGCTCATTCCAGACCAGCAACCGCACGGTCTTCAAACTGACCTGCCTACTAATCCGCAACGCGGCCCCAACTCTCGCTACGATGTGTTATAATTTCCCGTAGCCCAGAAACGCCCTGTGCTCGCCCAATCCGTTTCGGAAAGACTCATGTCCCGGCTGGCCTTTTCCCTCATCGTATTGCTGGCTCTCTCTTTGCCGCTCGCCGCGCAGACGACCGACACTGCCGCCATCCACGGCCAAGTGACGGACCAGACCCATGCGCTGGTGCCGGGCGTTACGGTGACCGTGACGAACCAGTTGACGGGGCTGAAGCGCGCGGCCAACACCGATTCCACGGGTCATTTCTCGATCCCCGGCCTGCCCATCGCCGGCGATTACGAAATCGCCGCGAGGAAGGAGGGGTTTGCCGACGCGCGCGCCGGCAAACTGAAGCTGCAAGCCGGAACCACCGCCGATGTCAGCCTGCAACTCAACGTGGCCAGCGGCCAGACGCAGATTACCGTCACCGGCGTGGCGGGCGAAGTGCGCACCGATGGTCCGCAGTTGGGCGATCGCCTCGACGCCGCCCAGATGCGAAGAAACGCCGCTGCTCAATCACCGCATCACCTACCTGCCGCTGCTCAACGCCGCCAATCGCCCGGCCATCAACCAGGGCGACGTGTTCATGAACCAAGACCTGTTCACCACCAACGGCGCCGGCCGCCGCCAGACCTGGTTCGAAGTCGACGGCGCCACCGGCAACGATAGCTGGGGCCGCCAGACCATCTTCAGCAACATCCCGCTCGACGCCGTGCAGGAGATGACCGTGCTGACCAACGCATTTTCGGCCGAATACGGCGGCAGCACCGGCAGCGTGATCAACATCGTCACCAAGAGCGGCGGCAACCAGTTCCACGGCGACGTGCTGGAACTGTGGCGGCCCGCGGCCACCGAAGCCGCGCTTGCCGGTTTCACCTCCGCCAACGCCGCCAGCGGCAACGACATCACCAACGACACGCTGGGCCAATCCGGCGCTGGCGCTCTCCGGGCCCATCGGATCGGACGACCGCACGCATTTCTTCGTGGCCGGCGAATTCAGCCGCGAAGACCGCGCTTCGCCGATCATTTCGCCGCTCGAGCCCGGCAGCTTCGTCGGCCACTATCGCGGCTGGCTCGGCATTCCTGCGCCTCGATCACCAGCTCAACGACAAGAACAACCTCTTCTTCCGCAGCGATGCTGGACGGCTTCCACGACACCAATCCCAACGGCATCGTCGGCGGCAACAGCCTGCCGACGGTGGAGCGCGTGTTCCGCCGCCGCACGTATTCCGAGGAGCTCGGCGAAACGGCGGTGCTCTCAGCCCGACGCTGCTGAACAACGTGCGCCTGCAGTTCCAACTCGCCTCGCCGATCACCGAATTCGATCCCGGTGATCTACGGCACGCAGTACCAGGTGCCCATCTCCACCGGCGGCACGTTTACCACCGGCACGTCGCAATCGGCGTTGCTGATGAACCGCCAGTATCGAGGTCAACGACACGCTCTCCGCCGTGTCGGGGCGCCATCAGATCAAGTTCGGCGCCGACGTGATCGTGGCGCACACCGGCGGCAACAGCAAGGAATTCGGCGGCCCGATCTACCTGGGCCAGTTTATCTACAACACCTGTACGCAGGCGTCTTGCCGTCTGCGAAAGCCCGGCGTATCTGGCAACATCGCCAACGTCAAAACCTACACGCAAAGCTACGGCAACGCCAACTACACGGTCAACGACACGCTGTGGTCCCTGTTCGTGCAGGACGATTACCAGGCTGCGCACGGACCTCACCATCAACCTCGGCCTGCGCTACGAGCAGCAGACCTTCACCGATTCCCGCCAAGGATTTCGCGCCGCGCGTGGGATTCGCCTATAACTGGCGCGGCGAAGGCAAGACCGTGATCCGCGGCGGTTTCGGCATCTATTATTCGCAGATCGTCGACAATTCCGAAGCCAACTACGCGCTCACCGGACCGACCGGAGTTTTCAACTACACCGCCTCGCCGGGCCAGATCGGATTTCCCAGCCAGCGTGGCCGCGGTGCCTCTGCCGGCGTTTCCTGCCGGGCGCAGGCGCCTCTGCGCAGCCTGTACATCCGGCCCGGCGACAGCGCCTATCTGAATCAGTTCTTCCCCACCAACACGCTGATCGGATACCAGAATCAACTGTTGAATCCCTACTCGGAGCAGTGGACCTTCGGCGTGGAGCGCCGCCTGGCGCCGGACTGGGTGCTGAGCGTGGATTACGTCGGCTCGCACACGCTGCGCATCAACCGTCCGCTGGACGTCGATCCGCCGTCGCCGTTCATTCGCACCGCGCCCGGGCAGATCGCGCACGGCGCAGGCCGCCAACTGCACGCGTCCTTATTGGATCTGGTGGTATAACGCCAACCATGCTGACGTGCAACACCGTCGACGGCCACCAATCCGCAGCCGCCCTATGCGGTGATCCAGAGCGACGTCAACGACGGCTATGCCTACTACGACGCGCTGGACGTGAACCTGAGCCATCGCTTCAGCAAACGACTTGACCATGCTGGCCAGCTATACCTGGTCGCACGCCATCGACAACGTCGATCCCGGATTTCCCAGCCAGAATCCCAACGATCCGAACTTCACCGGCAAGATCGAAAACGGCAACGCGATTTTCGATCAGCGCCAGCGCTTCGTGCTGAGCGGTGTTTACATTGCTCCGTTCAAGATTCATTCGGCGGCGTTGCCACGCTGGCCACCGGCTTGCCTTACAACTACACCACCGGCACGACCAACAGCGGCGACACCGGCGCGACGACGGACCGTCCGGTGATCAACGGCGTGGTGGTGGGCCGCAACACCGGGCGCGGCACGCCGATCTACGATGTCTCGCCGTTCTTGGAGCGGCCCGTTCGCGATATGGAGCGATCGGATGCATCTTGATCTGCGCGCGGAGGCGTTCAACGTTTTCAACCACGCCAATTTCGTCGGCTACAGCGGCACGTACGGCAACGGCAGCATCGCCGGCGCGGGTTTCGGCGCGCCGCTGGTGGGAATCACCAATCAGCTGCCGGCGCGGTCGGTGCAGTTCTCGGCGAAGGTCACGTTTTGATCGCTGCGTCCCGGCTAGTCCCGTGACCCTGATTTAGTTGCCAAAGCGTTGGGGAAGCAATCATTTTTTGACCGTGACGGCAAAGAAAACGAAACTAAGCGGTCACGGGACTAGGCCCCTGGGGTTTTCATCAGATCGACTGCGGCGGGACTGCCCGCCGAAAGAATAGGTCCTTAAGCTCATCATTCGAAACCGTTAGTCCGTTCAGAACTACCAGCCCATACCCTATTTTTGCGATTTTCCATTGGATTCAAGTACTGGAACCCCCGATGCATTCCGCTATGGTCCCCTTGGGGCATTGACATTCCTCCGGTTGGGGAGCAGACTTCATAGCTAAGGGACCTTCTACTAACAACTGGGCTTGGTTGGGACTCGCGTCGAGTTTAGCCTGGGCCGCTCGACGTACGTCCCGTGATCGCAAGGCGCTCAGTGAGCGTTAGAATGGGAGCATACCGTGAAGGCCAGGGCGAACCGCGGCATTTCTGCCGAATCGCGCGATTGTCTACAGAATCAGCATGTCTCCGTAGTCCAGGCGAGTCATTCCAAGGTCCATTTGCAGACGCTTGGTGTCTTCGTGCTGCTACTTTGTGTATCAGTGGCGTACGCCCAGGCGCCGGCTGTCCCTCCGGGCGGAGTTGTCAGCGGCGCGAGCTTCAACGCTCCGCTGGTCGCCGGCAGTGTTGGCTCAGTTTTTGGCACGAACCTCTCGACGCAGGGGAGCTCGGGCACAGGTACGCCGTGGCTAACAACACTGATAGGAACGACCCTAAAGTTCAACGGCACCGCGGTGCCGCTTTCTTATGTCTCGACGGGGCAGATTAATTTTCAAGTGCCGTGGGAACTGGCAGGCCAGACTCCGCGTCGGTCACCGTGACCACCAGCGCGGGAACCAGCACCGCCCAGAACGTAGCGATCGCCAGCTTCAACCCCGGCGTTTTTACCACCAGCGCGAACGGTACCGGACAAGGGGTTATTCTCAATCCTGATTTGGCCGTGAATTCTAGTTCGGATCCGGCTTTTCCGGGCGCTCAGATTCAGATTTTCGCCACCGGATTAGGAGCGGTTGCCAATCAACCGGCCGATGGCGCCACGGTTTTGGGAACCACCTCTACCACGAACACAGCGCCGACGGTCACCATTGGCGGGGTGTCGGCGACCGGGGTCTCGGCGAGTTTATGCGGCACTTCAACCTACTTCTGTCCCACACCGGTAGGTTCCTATCAGATCACCGCTACGGTACCTGCTAGCGGAGTCACCCCAGGTAGCGCCGTGTCGGTGGTTGTAACCATTGGCGGCGCCGCCAGCAGCACAGTCACCATGAATGTCGCGGCGGCCGCGCCGGCACTGGCCGTCGTCATGGGTCCCAGCCTGGGAACGTTTTCGCTGGGAGTCGTCCAGGTTCCGCTGCTGGCCACGGGCGGGGTTCCGCCCTATACCTGGTCGGTGACCGCCGGGGCATTGCCGGCAGGCTTGGTGTTTCGCACCGATCTGCCGAATTTGTTTAACACCACAGCCACCACGTCGATTGTCGGCGTGGCAACAACGCCCGTTAGCAATTCCATCAGCTTCACCCTCACCGTCACCGATTCGGCGTCCAACACTGCATCCCAGGTGTCCATGCTGGGGATTACTTCGCTGGCGATGACCGATCTCAATAACTTGCCGGATGGCTTTGTCGGGGTGCCCTACTCGTATACGTTGAACAGTTCCGGCGCTAGTGGCGCGGTCACTTGGGCGGTACCATCCGGGAGCGGGAATGCGCTGCCCGCGGGGTACAGCCTCAATACGTCCACGGGCCAGCTTACCGGCACACCCACCTCGGGCGCGGCCACGTATTGTTGCTTTACCATCACCGCTACAGACAGCACCGGAACCATCAGCAGGGGATTCTCGATCAACACGCACGGCGTCGGCATTTCCACATCCGCGGATTTAGGCAATACCACGGTCGGAGCCAGCTTCAGCGCCCAAATCCAAGGAGTCGGCGGTAGCGGTACATATACCTCCTACAACGCCTTTGGTCTTCCGCCGGGCCTTTCCATTAACAACTCCGGGATGATTTCCGGAACCGTCGGCAATGCTTCCAATACCTGGTACCCCAACGTCACGGTTACGGATTCCAACAATAATTCCTATACCAAGCAGTTCATTCTGACCGTCTTTGGCAACTATAATCTGGCCAACATCAATGCCTCGTTTCCAGTGGACGACGCTACGCTTGGTGTGCCGACGAGCTATAACTTCAACGGAAACGGCGGCCGGTCTCCTTATACTTGGGGGCTTACCGGACCGCTGCCCACGGGCATGAGTCTGCAGACGATCGGACCTTTGAACGCCGTCATTTCCGGCGCTCCGCAGCAGTTGGGCACGTTTTCGGTCACGGTCACGCTGACGGACGGCTCGACGCCGGCCATCACGGTTTCCACGCCCTTCACGTTCAGCGTCAAGGCGGTCTCCGCCGACTACGCTCCCAACGGCACCCGCGGTGTGGCCTACAGCTTCTATCTGCGGCCGATTGGCGGCGCGCCTACCTTCACCTGGACGATGGTGAGCGGCGCGCTTCCCAACGGTGTTACGTTTGATTCGACTACCGGAATCATCAGCGGAACGCCCACGGAAAACGGTAACTTCTCGGCGCGGTTTTCCATCGCCCCACCCAGCCCGACGAGTGCCAACACGCTCTACCGGACGGTCTATCTCAACATTAATTCGCCGACCTCGCCGGGGATTTCCTTCTGCTGCGGAACTCCGCCCGACGGCACGGTGAACCAGTTCTACAACTACAACCTCAACTTCTGCTGCGGAAGCGGCTCGCTCTCTTACAGCGTTTCGAGCGGCCCGCTTCCGGCCGGCTTGACGTTGAACAGTTCCACGGGCCAGCTTTCGGGGACTCCTACCGCTGCCGGTTTGTATGCGTTTGCGATTACAGCGACCGATAGCGCGAATTCCGCCAACGTCGGAGTGCGCTCCTTTACGATCAATATCAGCCCCATCGCGGTCTTCTTTCCCAACCTGACGGGCACCAGCGGTGTGGGTTTCAACGCCACCTTCACGGCTACGGGCGGAACCGGCGCGCTCACTTGGGTCTTGGATGGAAACAGCCAGCTTCCCACCGGACTAACGTTGAACGCGAACGGAACCATCACCGGCACCACCACCCTCGCCGGGAACTTTAACTTTGGCTTCATCGTCACCGACACCGGCGGCCATTCCTTCCACGGATATGCCAGCGTGCAGGTCGGGTCCACGACAGTGATCATCACGCAAGGTCCGGATCTGGGCGCCTATGAGATAGGCCTAGTGACCCAGCAAATCAACAACATTGGCGGGACCGGCTCCGAGGTTTGGAGCGTCACCGCCGGCGCGTTGCCGCCCGGCTTATCGCTGCGCAACGACATTCCAGCCAACGGCCAAACCGTCGAGACCATCAGCGGCGTGGCCACCACGTCCGGCAACTACTCCTTCACCGTTTCGGTGAACAGCGCGAGCAACATTACGGCCCAGGCGTTCACCATGAGAATCTCTTCGTTGGTGGTGGACGATGTGACTTATGTCCCCGACGCCTTCGTCGGCGTGGTCTATCCGGGTTACACGCTGACCGCGGCGGGAGGTTCCGGGTCGTACACTTGGACTTCAACCTCGGGGGTGCCTCCGGGAATGACGCTGTCGTCGGGTGGCGCCCTTACGGGTACCCCAACGGCGGCGGGCTTCTACAATCTTTTCTATAACATCAGCGATGGCGTGGACACGTTCAATCGCGGCATCTCGGTCAACGTTTCCAAGATTCAGATTAGCAATGCCGGGCTGTTGTCCATCGCCACCCAGGGCACGGCCTACACGACCACCCTCACCGCGACCGGCGGTACCGGAACGATTACCTGGTCGGCGGGGTGCTGTCTTCCCAACGGCTTGACGTTGAACACCTCCAGCGGCGTGATTTCCGGTACGCCGCCGACCAACTCGGGAGTCGGCCTCCGTAATTTCACCGTTACGGCCACCGACTCCACTTCCACTTCCTACACCAAGGCGATGCAGATCGACGTGGTTGGTTTGACACCGTCATTGGTCAATCTTAACGGCGGGCCAGGTTCGGATTGCGCAATCGGCATGTATTGCGGCGGGAGCCAAGTCACCGCTAACCAGGGCGGGGTTACGCCGTTCACCTGGGCGGTCACGGGATTGCCGGCCGGCCTGAGTTTCCGCACCGGTACGGCCTACCAGGCGTATTACGACCAGGTCTATCCGGAGAATATCGAACTGTGGGGAGTGCCGACCGTCGCCGGCAATTTCAACTTGACGGTCACCGCCACCGACACCAACGGTGTGGCTTCCACGCAGATCTATCCGCTGCATGTCTCCAAGCTGTACGTCAATGGAGCGCCGCAGGGCACGTTCAACGTCCCGTATTCCTACACTTTTAAGGTGCAGGGTGGAACCGGACCCTACACCGCGCAACTGCTTTCCGGCGCGTTCCCGGCCGGGCTGACGTTCAACAGCAGCACGTTTACCTTGAGCGGCACGCCGCTTGAGAACGACCAAGCCAATGTCGGCTTCACGCTCCTCTTTACGGATTCGTCCAGCCCGGTGAACACCTTTAAGCTGTCTTGGGGAGTCAGCATCCGGGGCAATGGAACCACAACCATCACGGTGAATAGTTCGAACCTGGGCACGACGAGGGTCAATGCCACTTATAGCACCACACTGAACGCATGCTGCGTGCCGACCTACTCCTGGTCGGTGCTGGCGGGATCGAGCCTGCCGCCCGGACTGTCGCTGAACTCGTCTACGGGAATGCTGAGCGGTACGCCAACTACCGTCGGAACTTACAACTTCCTGGTGCAGGCTGCCGACGCCGCGAACTCCGCCAATTTTGGCATCCGCAATCTCACGCTGACCGTGACCGATGTTTCCATCACCACCAACTCGCTGCCGTATGGCAACGTTGGCACGCCGTATAACCAGACCCTGACCGCCACAGGCGGAACGGGTCCGTATACGTGGAGTATGGGTCCCGGCTTCAGCAGCTTCCTGCCTCCGGGGCTATTGCTCAATGCTACGACCGGCGTCCTCAGCGGAACTCCGAGCAGCGGTGGCCTTTTCGCCTTCGCCATAGTGGCGACCGATTCGGCCGGGAACCCCAACACGGCGTATTACAATGTTTCCATTTACGCTGCGGGCGTCAACCCGCCCCTGGTTTTGAACTTTCCAACTTCGTTGGGACCCGACACCATTGGGACGTACAACACAAATTTGTATCCCCCCGGGATGAGCGCGAGCGGCGGAGTGGGGCCGTACACCTTCTCCTACACTCCCAGCGCGACGCCGATCCCGGGGATGCGCTTCTTGCAGGGGACGCTGGTGCCTGCGGGTGGCAATCAGCCGGCCTACTTTGCCGGAGTGATTACGACGCCGGGCGTTTACACGATTCCGATCCGGGTGACCGATAGCACCGGGGCCTTCATCGATCGCACGGCTACGTGGACGGTCGTCGACACGTTCTTCACGAATCAGAACCTGCTGCCCAAGGCCACGGTGAACGTGGCTTATAGCTACACTATGAACGCCATTGGAGGAAGCGGGAACTATTCTATTACTTCAACCGGCCTTCCTGCGGGGTTGAGCGTGAGCACCGCCGGAGTGATTTCCGGAACGCCAACGGCCGCCATCAATTCCAACAATAACATTGCCTTCACGCTGACCGACACCACCAACAATGCGTCGGTCGAGTTCTTCGGGTACACGTTGGTGGTCAATGCCTTTTCGATCGACACGGGCGCGGTCCTGCCGGCGGGTACGCTTTCCACGCCGTACTCGCAACAACTCGCGGCGCCCAATTGCGGGTCCGGTTGCACCTGGACCATAACCGGGGGCAACCTGCCGGCGGGGCTGACGCTCAGTTCCGGCGGCCTGATTTCCGGAACGCCGGGAGCGTATTGCAACACCGGACTGCAGATCACGGCCACCGGTTCGGCCGGTACGGTGTCCAAGGAATTCGCGCTGTTGATCGACTTCCCGCAACCGTTGCAGATTACCAACGGTACGTCGCTTGTGGGTGGCCTGGGTGGGTCAACCAGCTTCGGCCTGTTCGCGGGCGGCTCAACCGGCATCGCCCTGTTGGCGTCGGGCGGGCAGGCTCCTTACACCTGGAGTCTGGCTTCGGGATCCTTGCCGCCGGGTATCATGATCGCCGGACCGGGAGAGACCCTGGCCAGTAATTTCTTGCCCGGATTCTCCTATCTATCCGGCGTGTTGATGGCCCCCGGAATTTACACCTTCACCTTGAAGGTCACCGATAGCGCGGCGACGCCGAATACCGCCACCAAGACCCTCACCTGGGTTGTCTCCGGCCTTTCGGTGAACTATACCAATTTCCCGATCACTGCCGGCGGAGTGACAACTCCCCTGAAGTACAACACCGCCTACTCGCAGCCGATCCTGGTGCTGGGCGGCACAGGAAACTACACCACTTGGACCGTTGCCAGCGGCGCGATGCCGCCGGGATTGAGCATGAGTCCTACCACGGGCCTGATTACCGGCACGCCGGCCATCACCGGAAACTACAACAATAATGTGTCCATCCAGGTGACCGACAGCGCGGGCAACACCACGATCCAGGGTCTCAATTTCAACATCGCCAGCACCGCCGGGACCGGCATTGTCCTCTCCACGGGGGCCTCGAGTTCCTACACCTTCAATTTTGGCAACACGGCGGTTCAGAGCCTGAATCCTTCCGGCGGGACCGGGCCGTATACGATGACCGCGCTGACCCCGCTGCCCTCCGGATGTACGCTGGAAAGCGGCAGTTCGGAGCTCGACAATGTCACTAGCCCCTACGCCCTGGTCTGCACGCTGTTCGCGCCGGGTACTTCCGTCTTCACCCTGCAAGTGACCGATTCGTTGGGTAACATCGGCGCGCAAAGCGTCACCATCACGACGATTCCCTTCAAATTGAATACGACGGCTGTGGCGAATGCCGCGATCGGGCAGGCTTACTCGCAGTTCTTGCCGCTGTTCGACTCTTTGACGCCGACGCTGGTGTTAGCTCCCGGTTCGGTTCTGCCGGCCGGCCTCAGTCTCAGCGGTAATAACCTGGTGGGTACTCCCACGGGTCCTCCAGGCAACTACCCATTCTCGATCCTGGTCACAGATTCTTCGGAAGCCTCGGCGACCTACGGCTACTCGATCTTCGTTTCGCCAATTCACATCGACGTGGCGGATATCATTCCGACGCAGATCATCATCGGCCAACCGTTCACGTTCACCTTTACGGCGTCGGGTGGCGGAAGCAACAAGACCTGGACGGCCAACAACGGAGTCCCCTCGGGAATGTCGCTGAACAGCAGCACCGGCGTCCTGAGCGGAACCACGTTCGGCAATAATAATACCTACCGTATCAACATCACGGTGTCGGATGGAACGTACAGTTATGCCCACCAGTTCACGCTCTTCGCCCATTCGAGCGTGCCGGCTCTGCCCAACTTGCCGCTGGTCGCCACGGCGCTGGGGGATCAGCCGGTGGGCAACGTCGTGAATATTCCTCTGTCGCCGCGCGGCGGCCTGCCGCCCTTCACTTATAACGTCCCCAGCGGTTCTACCTTGCCGCCGGGTCTGAATCTGGTCTACGGCACTACCTTCGCCAGCTACTCTCCGGGAGCGAACACGGTCGGTATCGGTTATCTGAAAGGCGCGCCGACCACGGTGGGGGCCTACACCTTCGACATCATCATGACCGATAGCAATGGCACGCAATTGCGCCGGACGTTCACGATGAACGTCACGCCCGTGGCGATTGCCATCGGCAATCTGAGAGCGGTAACCACAGGTGTCGCCTACTCCGAGCAACTCACCGGACTCGGCGGGACACCGCCGTACACGTTTACCTACGCGCCGACCGATCAGTTCACCGATATGTTCCCGCAGCCGGCATTGCCGGCCGGAACTTCATGCCTGACGGCGTCGTCCAGCGGATTGATCTCGGGCACCTGCGCCACAACGGGCAGTTTCGGGTTCCTGGCCACCGTTCACGACAGCGCCGGACACGCCTACACAACCAGCTACTTCTATAACGTTACGACTCCTGCCGGGCTGTATATCACCACCTCGACGGACAACACTTGGCAAGTGGGCTTGAATACCTACGACGGCACGTTAAACACCGGTGGCGGCAGTTCCACCTACACTTGGACCGTTTCCGCCGGAGCGCTTCCTCCAGGAATGTCCCTGGCCCCGAGCGGCACCAGTACATACCTGGCCGGTGCGCCGGCCGTCCCGGGCGCCTATTCCTACACGCTGCGGGCCACCGATAACGCGGATAACACCGGACATACCTACGCGGAGCGCAATTACAACACGAATGTCGGCCCGATGCAGCCGATCACTTATGGCTCAAGTACCCAGAACCCGCCTGTGGCGCGCGTGGGAACGGCCTACAGCTATCAACTTCCGGTGGCCGGTGGAACGCCACCCTACACCTTCGCGACCACTTACATGAATCCGCTGCCTCCAGGCATGACTCTGAGTTCCAGCGGAGTTATTTCCGGTACACCGACTCAAATCGGGACCTTCGTATTCACCTACGAGGTGACGGATTCCACCGGCGCGTTCACTTTCAGCGGGATTCGTCCGGTTGTCGTGACAGTGCTGCCGGCCACGGGAGTGTTCCCGCTCAGCGTGGGGTCGGCGGGAGCAAATCCACAGGACCAAGCTCATGTGGAGGGCTCGGTCGGTAATCCCTATGCGGTGGCGCTGGATCAGGCGGTGGGTGGCAGTGGAGTAGCGCCGTACACTTGGGCCGTGGCTGGTAGTTCCACGCTGCCTCCGGGACTGGCCTTGATGCCGGGCAGCAATGGAGTCTCCAGCTACGTGGGTGGAATTCCGACCGCCGCTGGAAGCTACACCGTCTCGCTGGTGGTTACGGACTCGGCCAGCCAGTCGAGCACGACGTCGTTCACGATCGATATTTCCCCGATATCGGTAACTCCCGCATCGGCGCCCAACGGCGTCGTTGGAACGCCTTATTCTTTCAATCTGCTTCCCTCCGGCGGTACCGCGCCCTACACCTTCGCGTTGGCGACTTACTCCGATCTACCTCCGGGATTGTCGTTCAACAGCCTCGGGCAGCTCTCGGGAACCCCAACTTATCCGGGATTGTTCAACGTCTATGTCACCTTGACGGATTCGGCCCAGTCACCGAACGTTTTGTATCTTCTGTATCCCGTGACGATTGATGCCGCGGTGGCCGGGGCCCAGGGAATTTCGATCAGCCCGGCGCAGATTCAAATCAACTACATTCTTACCGCTCCCACTCCGGCGCCCTTGGGCGTCAGCATTAACGCCACCAGCGGCACGATTCCGTTCGCTGCCATGGTCAGCGGGATTCCCGCGCTCTCGCTCTCTTCCACTGGTGGATCCGCCCCGGCCAGTTTGAACCTCAACTTGAATACCGCGGGTTTGACGGCCGGAACTTACAGCGGGGTGCTGGCGGTGAACGCACCGCAAGCCGACTACCCATTTGCGGGTATTCCGGTGACGCTGACGGTGGTGGCGGCGCCGCCCTGCACTTACACGTTGAATCCGGCGGCCGGCAGCGCCTCTGCCGCGGCGGGCCCGGGCAACTTTAGCGTGTCAACCGGCTCGCTGTGTTCATGGACGGCCACCGATAGCACGGATCCCTTCGTCACGATTACATCGGGTTCGGGCACCGGCAGCGGTACGGTGACCTACAGCCTCACGGCCAATACCGGCACGTCGCCGCGCAGCGGCAACATTTCGGTGGCCGGTGTGAATTTCCCGATTACGCAATTCGGTTCGACCTGCGCGTTTACAGTCAATCCTTCCACGATCGCCGCAACCGCGGCCGGCGGGCAAGCTTTCGTGCAGGTGCAGGCGACCAGTAGTACTTGCTCCTGGACGGCTTCCGGGTTGAACGCCACACCCGCCAGCGGCAGCGGCAACACCACTGTGGCGCTCACGATTCCGTCAAACACAACCACCAGCACGGTGGCTTTGACGGCCACCGTGGCCGGACAAACCGTGACGGTCAATCAGAGCGGCATCAACTGCACGGTTTCCTTGAGCGCTTCCAGCGCCGAGATCGGCGCGGGCGGCGGTTCCGGCTCCGTGAATGTCTCCACGCCGACGGGCTGTTCCTATGCCACGGTCAACGGTCCTTCCTGGCTCAGCGTGACCTCCAACGGAAGCGGCGTTGGTCCCGGACCCGTTACCCTGGGATTCTCCGCCACGGCGAATTCAACAACTTCACCGCGCAACGGCTCTTTGACCATCGGTGGCCAGTCCTTCCTGGTGTCGCAAGACGCCGCGGCGTGCAGCGTGACCGTGGATGCCTCGGGTCTGGGCAGGCCCTTTGGCGCCGCCGGCGGGAGCGGACCCGTCGCGATCACCGCGAATGGTTCCAACTGCGCGTGGACCGCAACCAGTTCCACAAGTTGGGCGGTGCCGCAGACGACGGCCGGCTCGGGCAACGGTTCGATCACGGTCAACGTGAGTTCCAACGCCTCCTCCACGACCGGGCGAACGGCGAGTTTGACAATCGCGGGCCAGACGGTGGGCGTGGCGCAGGCCGGCACGGTTTGTACTTACACCTTGGGATCGGCGGTGGCCACAGTGCCGAATACCGGCGGCAACGGAACGGTGACCGTTTCCACGGCCAACGCTTGTACCTGGAGGCTCCACGCCGGATCCCAACAACACTTGGCTGACCATCACCTCCAGCGGATCGCAGGGGACGTCCAACGTGACCTTCCACGCCGCGCCGAATACCTCGAGTACGCCATTATCGGCTACGCTGACCATCGCGGGACTAAACTTTGTGGTCAACCAGACGGCTACGCCGTGCACCTACACTCTCGGTTCGTCCACGTTGAGCGCTCCGGCCAGCGGATCGGGTGGCTCGTCGTTTACCTACCAGACGGCGGCCACGGGTTGCTCCACAACCGCGGCGAGTTTCAGTAGTTGGCTCCATGTAACCACTGTCCAGCCCGTGACCGCGCAATCGGGAAGCATCGCCTTTACGGTGGACGCCAACCCTGCCGCGGCCACGCGAACAGGAACCATCCAGTTCGCCGGCCAGACCTTCACGGTGACCCAGGTCGCCGCGGCCTGCGCCTACAGTTTGAACCGCTACGCGTTTTTGTGGAATCAGGCGGGTGGCAACGGGACCATCCTGGCGTCGCCTTCGGCTAACGGTTGTACGCCGACGGCATCCGTGAATCAGCCCTTCGTGGGTGTGACGCCGACTCCAACCGGACCGGTGTTGGATATCTTTACCGAGGCTTACACGGTATCGCCCTTTGTATCCAGCGTTAGCCAGGTGCGCCGAGCCACGATCCTTTTGGGCGGGCAAGCCGTCTTGATCAAGCAGACGTCCTGGTAGAAGTTTTCAGTGTTCCGTTTGTGCGCGAATGAATGGGGAGAGAATATGCGAAGGACAATCGGAAAGCTCGCGGAGGGTAAAATGAACGGATGGCGCGCGCCGCTAATTATGGCGCTGGTCATGGCCGCCGCGGCTGCGCCCCTGAGCGTACCTCTAGCGGCCCAAACCAAAACCGATAGCCACTATACCGCCACTTCCAAGGCGGTCTATAGCTTTATCGACTTGGTTTCGGGCGGCGGCAGTAGTTCCGTGCTCTCCAACACCGACGACGGCGTGGCGCTGTTGACGCTGCCATTTTCTTTCACGTTCTATGGGACATCCTACACTCAGGTGTGCGTCAGTTCCAACGGGTTGGTGTTGTTCGTCACCAGCGCCGCCGCCTGCGTTCCCTCCGCCGATTTCGCCAATGCCGATTTGAGCACCACCCCTTTGCCCATCGACGTGCCGGCCCTGGTGCCGTTCTGGACGGACTTGTTGTTCACCGGCACGGGCGCGGTCTATTACCAGGCTCAAGGTTCCGCCCCCAACCGCAGTTTTGTAATTGAATATAGCAACGCCTACCAGCCGCCGGATTCGGTCAATCCGGCAAGTTTCGAGGTGATTCTGTACGAAACCAGTAACAACATTCTCTTTCAGTATCAGACCGTGGACTTTGGTTCGGGCTTCCCCATATCGCAAGGCGCGCAGGCGGTGATCGGAATTCGCAATCAAGCGGGTCAAACCACCGGCCAGGTGATTGACTGGAGTTCCAACGCTCCAGTGATCCCGAACAGCACGGCGTTGGCGTTCACTCCGATCACCACAAGATACCTGGTGGGCGACGCCTACCCCTACACGGGGGACAGCGTCGGCCTGTTCGGCGACGGCTTGCTCAACACATTGGATCTGATCACCGCGTTGCGCGCCGTGACCAGCCTCCCGGGATTCCGCCCGGCTACTTGCGCCGACCGTTTCGATGTCATGGACGCCTATCCGGCGGATGGCAGCAGCGATCTAACTATTTTGGCGGGGCGCCCGGGCGGAGACGGCCTGCTGGATACCCGCGATCTGATCGTAACGCTGCGGCGCGTAACCAATATCGACACCTCCCGGCCCACTCGGGTGGCGCGCGGAATTGCCTGCCCGGCTGGGGCGTCCCCGCAATCTCGCCGCGCCGCGGCGCCGCCTGAGGGCAGTCTGGAATTTGGAACGCCTGTGGCGAACAACAGCGGCGGCTGGCGCATACCCATTTTCTTGCGCGCGAAGGTGGATTTGGATCTTCAGGGCCTCAGTTTCTCGGCCGGATACGATAGCGTTTCGTCGAGCACTCAAATTAATTTTGTGGCTGTCGGCAAAGCGCCCGGTCTCATCGATCGCAACGCTCCCGGTAAAATCGCGATGGCCTGGCTGGAAGGCTGGCAGGCCAAAGCGGGCCAAGTGGTCGAAATGGGATACCTGGAGACCTCCATAGCGGCGGACGCGCTGCGCATTTATGGCGTTTCGGCCAACGCGGTCAGTGGCGGCCGCACGGTGGAGATCTCCCTGCCGCAGCAGTATCGAAGAGCTCGGTGAATTGCGTTTCTGTGGAAGCAGAATCGAAAGTGAACGTCAATTGAAATCATACCGTGGCCGTTGCTGTAACGGCCGCTTTGGGCGCGACGACGGATCGTCCCGTAATCAACGGTTGGTGGTGGGCCGGAACACCGGGCGCGGCACGATCTACGATCTCTCGCCGTTCTTGGAGTGGCCCTTCGCGATATGGAGCGATCGGATGCATCTTGTACTGCGCGCGGAGTCGTTCAACGTTTTCAATCACGCCAACATCGTCGGCTTCAGTGGCACGTACGGCAACGGAAGCATCGCCGGCGCGGGTTTCGGCGCGCCGCTGGTGGGAATCACCAATCAGCTACCGGCGAGGTCGGTGCAGTTCACGGCGAAGTTCACGTTTTGATCCGCTCCCGTCCGGAAGGCCGGCAGAGGTCTAGTACCCGTGGTCATCGTCGCTTCGCATCAACTGGGGCAGGCAAGGATGCCTACTCTACTTTACTCACCAATTACTTGCAGGCGTCCGTGGCGCGGGCATCCCCCGCCGGCGCACTATTACCCCGGGCTGCCAGTCTAGCAGTAGTACCAGTACAGTACTATTCAGGGTTTGGCCAAAAGATATGCTCGTAAGCACTGACAGTGATGGTAAAATCTGGCCTCTTATGGGCCGCGAACTTAGTTAAGGATAACCAAGGAGGCCGACTAATGATGGCCTTAGGGGATAGCTTGTACTCTTCTAGACAGCTTTCTAACTTCTGGCATCGTTCCCTAGTCATTGGGACGCAGATTTTAACGGTATTTCTGCTGGGCTTACTGCTACCTGGCGTTTCCGCGGCGCAGCAGTTCACCATCTCGACGGTCGCGGGCGGCGTGCTGCCCACAACCCCGGCCACGGCCACCAGCGCCAGCATTGGTTTCCCCAAGGGTGTCGCCGTTGACGCCACAGGTAACATCTACTTCACGTCCCTCAATGTGGCCTTCAAGGTTGATACCAGTGGGACTCTCACGCGCGTCGCGGGGACCGGGCACGCCGGCTTTTCGGGCGATGGCGGCCAGGCCATCAACGCACAGCTTAGCCTTCCGGACGGTTGGGCGAATGGCGGCCTGGCCGTGGACGGGTCAGGCAACATTTATATCGCCGACCAAGCCAACAATCGCATCCGTAAAGTTTCCTCCGGCGGGATCATCACCACGGTGGCCGGCAACGGCAACTGCTGCAATATTAACGGTGACGGCGGCCCAGCCACCAGCGCAACGCTTTGGAACCCATCGGGAGTTGCCGTGGACTCCTCGGGCAATCTCTATATCGCCGACAGCGCCAACCAGCGAATTCGCAAGGTTTCAACGAGCGGAACGCTCACTACCGTCGCGGGCAATGGGATCGCCGGGTTCACCGGCGACGGCGGAGCGGCGACCAGCGCGGAACTGAATAATCCGCGGCGCGTAGCCGTGGATTCTTCCGGCAATCTGTACATTGCCGACACGAACAACAACCGCATTCGGAAAGTTTCCGGCGGCACGATTACCACGGTAGCCGGCAACGGAACGTTCGGCTTCAGCGGCGACACTGGCCCGGCCACCAGCGCCCAACTGAACAATCCGCAAGACGTGGTCGTTGACTCGTCCGGGAACGTATACATCGCCGATGCCAACAATAATCGGATCCGCGAGGTTAGCGGCGGTAATATCAACACCATTGTTGGAACCGGGGCTTACGGTTCCTCCGGGGACGGAGGCCCGCCAACGAGCGCAACTCTTTCCAACGGCCTGTCCATCGCCGTTGGCACCTCCGGTCAATTGGTCATCGGGGACTTTTACATCTTCAAAATCCGTGCGGTGGCGAGCGGGACCATTAATACCATAGCCGGCAACGGCGTGTTCGACTATTCCGGTGACGGCGGCCAGGCGACCAGCGCACAAGTGGGACAGATTTACGGCATGGTCCTGGACGGTGCGGGCAACCTGTACATCTCGGAGCAGTGGAACGACCGCATCCGTAAGGTCGCGACCAACCGGAGTCATCACCACCTTTGCCGGGAACGGAACCTGCTGTTTCTCCGGCGATGGCCAGCAGGCCACCAGCGCGCAGATGAACTTCCCCGCGGGCTTGGCCGTTGATGATTTTGGTACAGGTAATCTCTATTTCGCCGATTCGGGCAACAATCGGATCCGCCAGATTGCCACTAACGGAGTCATCACAACCGTTGCCGGATCGGGACCTTGCTGCACTAATGGCGGGTTCAGCGGCGATGGCGGTCCGGCAACGAGCGCTCAACTGAGCAGTCCGTGGGGAGTGGCCGTCAACTCGGCGGTGAACATCTATATCGCCGATAGCGGAAACAACCGCGTCCGGAAGGTCAGTGGCGGGATCATCACGACGGTGGCAGGCAATGGGAGTGCGGGGTTTTCCGGTGACAACGGTCAAGCAGTCAATGCGCAATTGAACTTTCCCCAAGGCCTGGCCTTGGATTCGGCCGGCAATCTGTATATCTCGGATACCAACAATCATCGCATCCGGAAGGTTGCCACCAACGGCGTGATCACGACCTACGCCGGCAATGGCAATTGTTGCTTCTCAGGCGACGGCGGACCGGCCACCAGCGCGCAATTACAGAGTCCCTTGGGTCTCGCGTTCGATGCGGCTGGCAATCTTTACTTCGCGGACTACCACTCGGCCGTTCGGATTATTTCCCCGGCCGGAATCATCAACACCGTGGCCGGCGGCGGGCCGATCGGATTCAGCGGCGATGGTGGTCCGGCCAAGGCCGCCCTGCTCGGCGAGACCACGGCGATCGCGGTGGATGCGGCCGGAGATATCTACGCCGGATCGTACTCCAGCAACGATGTGCGATTCCTGCACTTGGTGCCCTTGGCGATCGGAAGCACCTCCCTGCCCACGGCGTTCAATGCGATTCCTTACTCTGTGAATCTAGCGGCTGGCGGAGGACATCCACCCTACACTTGGTCGCTGACCGGGGGCACGCTGCCGAGCGGGCTGACTCTTTCCACCGCCGGTGTGATTTCCGGAACGACTTCGGCCTTTGGAACCTCCTCGCTGACTTTCAAGGCGACAGACAGCTACAATCCCGCGACCAACGCGTCCGCGACCCTCAGCCTCACGGTGAACAATCCCGTTCCCTCGATCAACAGTTTCAACGCGGCATCCGCGGTGGCGGGAAGTTCCGGACTGACGCTCACGATCAATGGCAGCGGCTTCGTCAATGGTGTTTCCACGGTACAGTGGAGCGGCAGCCCGCGCACCACTGCGTTTGTCAGTGAGAATCAATTGACCGCCACCATCACTTCGGCGGATCTGGCTTCCGTGGGAACTTTCAACGTCACGGTGGTCAATGGCACGCCGGGCGGCGGAACCTCGTTCCCGGCCGTGTTCACCGTGGTGGCGTCTTGCTCTTACCAGCTTTCCTCGACTAGTTCCAGCGCGCCGGTTATTGCGTCCACGGGAAGCGTGACCGTAACCGCGCCGGCCAACTGCGCCTGGACGGCGGCCAGCAACTCCGGCTTCCTGACAGTTACCTCCGGTTCCTCCGGAAGCGGCAACGGCACGGTGAGCTATTCGGCGGCGGGAGACAGCACCGTCTCTTCGCGTAGCGGCACACTGACCATCGCCGGGCAGGTCTTCACGGTCAGCCAGGTTGTCAGCGGCGGGCCGGAGTACGTGATTTCCACGTTCGCGGGCAATCCCAGGCCGCCGAGCCCCGTCCCAGCCTTAAGCGCCAGTCTCGGCTTTCCACAAAGTTTGGTGGTCGATGCCACGGGCAACATCTATGTCGCTGTTCCCATCTTGAACTCGGTTTTCAAGCTTGATATCAGCGGCGTGGTTACGCGCATCGCCGGGAACGGCACGGCTGGCTTCTCCGGGGATGGCGGTCTCGCCGTGAGTGCGCAATTATTTAATCCGAACGGCGTGACGGTGGATGCGGCAGGCAACATTTATATTGCCGACAGCGCCAACGGACGGATTCGCAAAGTCACTCCCAACGGCGTCATCACCACGGTGGCCGGCACGGGCTGCTGTTATGGCGGCGATGGCGGCCAGGCTGTCAACGCGCAATTGAACTATCCGCAAGGTGTCGCTTTCGACACTGCGGGGAACATGTATATCGCCGACACCAACGGCCAGCGCATCCGCATGGTTTCCACCTCCGGTATCATCACCACAGTGGCGGGGAACGGCGGTTGCTGCTCTTTAGGCGACGGAGGCCCCGCAACGAGTGCGCAACTCAACCGTCCTGTGACAGTGGCTGTGGATTCTTCGGGGAACGTCTGACGTCGTCGATGCCGGCAACAACCGTATCCGCAAGTTTACCGTGGGCGGCAACATCAGTACGGTTGCCGGCAACGGCAATTGTTGCTATCAGAACCAATCCGAAGGCGGCCCCGCCACCAGCGCGCAACTTAGCAATCCGCAAGGCGTGGCGGTGGACGCAGCGGACAACCTGTACATCGCGGACCTCAACGACAACCGGGTCCTCCGCGTAGCGACCAACGGAATCATCACCACCGTTGCCGGCAACGGCAGCTGCTGCAACAATACCGGTGACGGCGGTCCGGCCACCAGCGCGACGATTTCCAATGTCTGGAGCGTGGCGCTGGATTCCGCGGGCAACATCTATCTTGGCGACGGCTATAACCATTCTATTCGCAGAGTATCCAATGGAATCATCACTACTCTCGCCGGCACGGGCAACGGGTTCTTCGGTGGAGACGGGGGTCTGGCGACCTCCGCTCAACTCGCGAATCCCCAGGGCTTAGCCGTGGACCCGTCGGGCAAGGTTTACATTGCCGACTACAACAACGGCCGGGTCCGCAAAGTGAGCGGCAGCACGATCACGACGATTGCCGGTACCGGTGGTTGCTGCCTTTCCGGTAACGGTGGACCCGCGACCAGCGCGCAACTGCAAAACCCGCGGGCCTTGGCCCTCGATTCCACAGGCAATCTCTATATCGCCGATCAGTATCCCAGCGTGATCCGCGAGGTTTCGACCAGCGGCATCATCACCTCCGTGGCCGGCGGCAACGGTTACGGGTACGGAGGCGACGGCGCTCCGGCCATCAGTGCGGTCATGGCGTCACCGCAGGGTATCGTCGTCGATTCGTCCGGAAATATCTACGTTGCCGACAACAACAATAATCGAATCCGCAAATTCACTGTCGGCGGAAACATCACTACCATCGCCGGAACCGGGGCGTACGGCTACGCAGGTGACGGAGGCGCGGCCACCGGCGCGCAATTCCGCAACCCCACAGGTCTGGCGCTGGATTCCGCCGGGAATCTGTATGTCGCCGATTCCAACAACCAGCGCATTCGCATGATCACACCCGGCGGGATCATTTCAACGGTCGCCGGCAACGGAAACTGCTGCTATTCGGGAGACGGCGGCCCGGCAACCAGCGCGCAACTCAACTATCCCAATGCCGTTGCGGTGGACGCCGCCGGCAACCTGTATATCGCGGACACCAATAACGGCCGAATCCGCTTCGTTTCCAGCAACGGAATCATCAGCACGATCGCCGGCGGAAACGGGAACGGTTACTCGGGCGACGGTGGGCTGGCCACCTCGGCGCAAATGACCGGACCAAACGGTATCGCCTTGGACGCCGCGGGAAACATCTACGTCGCTGACCAGAACAATAACGTGGTTCGCGTCCTGACCCCGGTGGCCTTGTCGATCGAGGTTCCCAACCCCTTGTCGGCAGGCTTTATTTCCTTGCCCTATTCCGCCAGCCTGGTCGTCGAGGGCGGGCATCCAACCTACACTTGGTCTCTCGCCTCCGGCGCGCTGCCCAATGGATTGACGCTGTCGCCCTCGGGCACGATCTCGGGAACTCCCACGGCAACGGGCGTGTCTTCCTTTACGGTCAAGGCCACCGACGACACCGGCGCCACGAATACGGCCGCGACATCCATTACCATCAACAATCCTATTCCGTCCATCGCCAACTTGAGCACGGTATCGGCGATGGCGGGCAGTGCGGGATTTACTCTCACGGTGAACGGCAGCGGCTTCGTCAACGGCGCCTCGACGGTGCAATGGGGCGGAGACCCGCGGTCCACTGCGTTTGTCAGCGCGAATCAACTCACCGCGACAATCAACACGGCCGACCTAGCTGGCACCGGCACTTTTAACGTTACGGTTGTGAACGCTGCGCCGGGCGGAGGGACGTCCAGCAACGCTCCGTTTGCCGTGATCGCCAACTGCTCCTACCTGCTTTCCGCGTCGAGCGACGGAGCGCCTCTAACGGCATCCACGGGAAGCGTGAGTGTCACTGCTCCGATCGGTTGTAGTTGGACCGCCGCGAGCAACTCGAACTTCCTCAACATCACGTCGGGAGCTTCCGGTAGCGGGAACGGCACGGTGGGCTACTCGGTAGCCGCCAATACCGGGTCAACGCGCTCCGGCACGTTGACGATCGCCGGGCAGATTTTCACGGTCACGCAGACCGTCGCTTCCGGCGCGCAGTATGTTATCTCCACATACGCCGGTGGTGTCGCCACGGTCTCGCCCGCGCCCGCCTTGAGCACGGCCATCGGCTCTCCAGGTGGAGTCGTGGCGGATGCCGCCGGGAATGCTTACTTCGCAGCGCTTTACGCCGTCTATAAGGTGGACGCGAGCGGCACTCTCTCCCGCATCGCCGGCAACAACCGCTCGGGAGCCTCGGGAGACGGCGGCCCGGCGGTCAACGCACAATTAAGCGAGAACGGCCTGGCAATGGATGCAGCCGGCAACATCTATGTCGCGGACCCCAATAACAACCGCGTCCGCAAGATTTCTCCCAACGGCATCATTACGACCTACGCAGGAAATGGAAACTGTTGCTTCTTCGGGGACGGCGGCGCGGCCACCAACGCCGGTCTGAACAATCCCAATGGCGTGGCCCTCGATTCTAGCGGGAACCTTTACATCGCCGATTCCAACAACCAACGCATTCGCATGGTGACACCGGGCGGCATTATCACCACGGTGGCCGGCAATGGAACCTTCGGCTTTAGCGGTGACGGCGGCGCGGCGATCAGCGCGGAATTGGCAAACCCGCGGGCGGTCGCGGTGGATCCATCCGGCAACCTTTACATCGGCGATTCCAATAACGCTCGCATTCGCAAGGTCGGCGGCGGCATCATCACGACCATCGCTGGAACTGGGACCTGCTGCTACTCGGGCGATGGCGGACCGGCCACCAGCGCGCAGATTCAGAATCCGCAGTCGTTGGCGTTCGACTCCGCCGGTAACCTCTACCTGGCGGACGGCTCCGTACGGGTCCGCCAGATTTCCCCGAGCGGCATCATCACAACCGTTGCCGGGAACGGCAATTGCTGCTTCGGCGGGGACGGTGGACCCGCTACCAGTGCGCAACTGAGCGGCGTGCAAGGTGTGGCGCTGGATGCCGCCGGCAATCTCTATATCGCCGACAATAGCAGTCACATCCGCAGGGTTTCCGACGGGATTATCACCACTATCGCCGGTAACGGTATCTACAATTACTCGGGCGAGGGCCCCGTGGCCACCAGCCAACTCGGCGGTCCGCGGAAAGTGGCGCTCGATTCTTCCGGCAACTTGTACATCGCGGAGTCGAACAACAATCGCATTCGCAAGATTACTCCCGGCGGGACGGTTTCCACCGTGGCCGGGAACGGAATCTGCTGCTATTCGGGCGATGGCGGACCCGCCACGAGCGCACAATTCAACCAGCCGCAAGGGGTTGCTGTGGACGCCTCCGGGAATATCTACATCAGCGATTACTTCAACAATCGGGTTCGCATGGTTTCGCCGGCGGGAATTATCACCACCATCGCCGGAAATGGCAACTACGGATATAGCGGAGATGGCAGCGCCGCCACGAACGCTCAACTGCGCGATCCGGCCGGCTTGGCGCGGGACGCGGCCGGAAATATCTACGTCGCCGATTCCCAAAATAACGTGGTGCGCAAATTCTCGGTTGGTGGAAACATCAGTACTTTTGCCGGCAACGGGAGCAGCGGCTTCAGCGGCGATGGCAATGCCGCGACCAGCGCGAAATTGAACAATCCCAACGCCCTGGCGTTCGACACGGCGGGTAACCTCTACATCGCGGATACCAACAACTATCGCGTCCGTAAAGTTTCCACCAATGGAACCATTAGCACCGTGGCCGGGAACGGCAACTGCTGCTATTCCGGTGACGGCGGTCAGGCTACGAATGCGCAGTTCTCTCAGATCTACGGAGTGGCGGTGGATCAAGCCGGTAATCTGTATACCGCCGACACCGCTAACCGGATTCGTGTGGTGGCGCCCAACGGAATCGTCACGACCATCGCGGGCGGTCCGTTTGGATATTCCGGTGACGGCGGCCCAGCCGTGAGTGCGGCCATGGCTTGGCCTTACGATATAGCGATCGCGCCCGGCGGCAACCTGTACGTCCCAGATTATTTCAACAACGCCATCCGCCTGTTAACCCCGCTGGCGCTGGCCATACCGGCGACCACCCTGGCCCCTGCACCGATCAACCTATCTTATTCTCAGACTCTTGTCGCCACGGGTGGCTTAACGCCCTACACGTGGTCCGTGACATCCGGATCGCTGCCCACAGGCCTCACTCTCTCGGCGGGGGGCTTGATTTCGGGAACGCCGACCGTGGCAGGAACTTCCAATTTCACCGTTCAAGTGATGGACTCGGCCTCCTCCACTGCCAGCGCCGGTCTGAGCATCACGGTAAACAGCGGCGGGCCGATTATCGCGTCCGCCGGCATTGTGAATACCGCGAGCTTTACCGCGCCGCTTGTGCCCGGTAGCGCTGCGTCCATTTTCGGCAGCAACCTGGCCGCCACGGCGTTTTCGACCGGTCCGACCTTGCCCACATCGTTGAGTGGAACCAGCGTGACGTTTAACGGCACGCCCGCGCCGCTTTCCTACGTCTCGCCAGGTCAAATCAATCTTCAGGTTCCCTGGGAGTTGGCGGGACAAACCACGGCGTCGGTCATCGTGACCACGACCCAGGGCGCCAGCAGTCCTGTTAACGTAAGTCTGGCTAGCCAGGCGCCTGGCATCTTTACCACCAACTCTTCGGGGCAAGGAAGCATCTACAATCCCGACCGTTCGCAGAATTCCAGCAGCGATCCGGCTTACCCGGGCGCGCAGATCCAGATTTTCGTTACCGGTTTGGGCGCGGTGTCCAACCAACCTGCTGACGGCGTGCAGGCGGGCGCAAATGCGACTGTCACCACCTTGCCGACCGTCACTATCGGCGGGATTGCGGCCACGGTTGTGTCCGCCCAGTTGACCACTACCTACTTCTCCAATTACGTGGGTGCGTACCAGGTCATCGTCACGGTGCCGGCGGGAATCACCACCGGCAATTCCGTGGCAGTGGTTATGACCGCCGGAGGGATAACCAGCAATGTTGTCACCATGGCCATCGCGGCATCAGCGCCCTCGGTAACGATCACCAACGGGTCCAACTTTGGAACCTGGTTACTTGGCCCACGTGAGAACGGCCTCAATTCGACGGGCGGAAACGGCACTTATGTGTGGGCGCTTGTTTCGGGCACGCTGCCGCCCGGTTGCAGCCTGCGACCGGACTTCCCAACGTATTTCTCACTTTCCACCACGGGCAACCTCAGTTGCGTGACCACGACTACGGGGAACTACTCTTTCACGCTGAGCGTCACCAGCAACGGGCAAACCGCGACCCAGGCGTTCACGGCGCGGGTCACCGATCTGCGGCTCAAAGACCAGTTCATTACCATTCCCGATGCCTTCGTGAACGTTCCTTACACGGGCTTCACGTTCACGGCAATCGGCAACGCCGCAGCCGTGACTTGGACCGCCTCGGGGCTGCCTCCGGGAATGTCCGTGTCTACCAGCGGTGTAATTTCGGGGACGCCGACGTCGAGCGGCTTCTACAATCCGCAGTTAACCATGAATGACGGTACCGATACCGTAACCGCGAATGTCTACCTGAACGTCTATGTGGTGCAAATCACGAGTCCGCGGAGTTTCCCCAATGCCACGCAGTACCAGAGTTATTCCACAGCCATCACGGCCAGTGGCGGAACGTCGCCATACACCTTTACCTCCAACAATCTGCCCAACGGGTTGACCCTGAATTCGGCAACCGGCGTCATTTCCGGCACGGTGACCGCCGGGCCGACGCTTTGGGGCTTTACGGTTACGGCCACCGATGCCAACCATGTTTCCTACAGCGAGAACGCGTCGATATCGGTGATCGGCTACCCGAAGCACTTGATGGAGATTACGGCGGGGAACTTGGATGACTGCACCATCGGCAATGGTTGCGGGCGGACCATCTCTCTCTGTTGCGGCGGCACAGCGCCATTCACTTGGACGGCCACGGGACTGCCGAACGGAATGAGCATCCGCAGCGGCGTCGCTACCAGCAGTCAGGGTCTCACGCCGGGGAATGCGGAGTTGTGGGGAGTTCCGGATACGCTGGGTTCCTCCAACATCCAGGTCACCGTTACGGATGCGGACGGGAACAGTGCAACCCAGTCGTTCACGCTAGCGGTGTCGCCATTGCAACTGCAATTCGGTTTTGTAAACGGAATCCGCGGAGTGCCTTATTCCGGAACGCTGCGTCTGATCGGCGGTACCGGTCCCTATAGCGAACAACAGATCGTCGGAACGTACCCAGGCGGTCTCACCCTCAACGGATTAGTGATGTCCGGCACGCCCCTGGAAAACGGCAGATTTAACGTGGAAATCCTGTATTCGGATTCGGCCAGTCACACTGTGCGCCAGAACACGGGCATCACGATTAGCGATAGCGGCACTTCAACCCTCAGTATCAACAATGGCCAAAGCCTGGGCACCGCCCTTCTTAACTCCGGTTACTCGTCCCAGTTCTCGGCTTGCTGTGTTCCATCGTATGCCTGGACGCTGCTCAGCGGAACTTTGCCCCCCGGGTTGACGCTTTCACCGAGCGGAGTGCTGAGCGGTACCCCCAATACCATCGGTGTCTACACCTTCCTGGTTCAGGTAGCGGACGCCTCGAATTCGGGCAACACCGCCGCTCGCGACTTCACCCTTACGGTGACTCCGCTGAACATCACCACGAACGGCAACCTGCCCTATGGCAACGTGGGCGCACCGTACTCGCAGACTTTTGCCACATCGGGCGGTACCGGAACCATCACATGGTCTTTGGTGCCATTCAACTACCTGCCGCCGGGCCTCACTTTGTCCAACGCCGGCGTGCTCAGCGGATCGCCGACACAGGAGGGGTATTACTTCTTCACGATCACCGCCACGGACACGGCCGGTCACACTCGTACCTTCACGCCCAACGTTTCCATCTACCCCGCCGGGATAGTCCCGCCGCTGCAATTGAATTTTGGACCCAACCTCGGGAACTATCTCATTGGCGTGTATAACTTCCAATTGACGGCCAGCGGCGGAGTTCCGCCGTATCACTTCTCTTACACTCCCAGCGCGACGCTGGTTCCCGGCATGCGTGTGCTCGATGGAGCGCCGCTGCCCAGCGGATTCCCGTCCACCGTAACCGGCAGCTTCGCGGGGATCGTAACCACGCCCAACCTCTACACCACCTCGCTACGGGTGACGGACAGCACCAACGCGACGTTCGATATGCCCATCACTTGGAATGTGGTCAATCTGGCGGTTGTGACATCGACTTCCGCGTCCATCCCGCCGGTCACGGTGGGCGCGCCCTATTCCTTCACGTTCACAGGCTTCGGAGGAAGCGGCAACTACTCGTGGAGTTCCAACAATCTTCCGCCGGGATTGAGTATCAGCACCTCGGGGACGGTGTCGGGAACACCGACCACCGCCGGTGCCTACAACTACACCATCACGTTGACCGATCTCACGAGCAACGTGTCGCTGAGCTTCGGTTATTCGATCCTGGTCAATGCGTTCTCCATCACCACCGGCGGCGTGCTGCCGCAGGGCACTATCGGAGTCGCCTACTCGCAGACTTTCTCCGCGTCCGGTTGCGGCACGGGTTGCACCTGGACGCTTGGCGGCGGGTCGTTGCCGCCCGGACTCTCGCTCAGTTCGGCCGGTGTGCTCTCGGGAACGCCCAATTCGTTCTTTAACAGCGGATTCCAGGTGCAAGTTGCCGGATCCAACGGGACAGTTCACAAAGAGTTCTCGCTGTTGATCAACTTCAACACCATTCAGCCGTTGTTCATTACCAACGGCGCCACACTCGGCCCGAACAACCTGAACAATAACTTCTCCACCGCCCTGAACGCCCAGGGCGGCACGCCGCCGTACACATGGAGCTTGGCTTCCGGTTCGCTGCCGCCGGGTATCACTATCCAGGGCCCCGGCGAGAATCTCGGTAATACATTCTTCCCCGGCTTCATGTACCTTGCGGGAAAGGTGATGCAGGTCGGCAACTACTCGTTCACCTTGCAGGTGGCCGACGCCGCCAACGCGACGGCTACTCAGGCGTTCACGTGGAACGTACTGCAACCCTCCATCAACTACACCAGCATGCCGGCCAACGGCGTGCCGCTGGTATACAACTCTGTCCTACAGCCAGCAGATTCTTGTCGTGGGTGGCAGCGGAGTCTACACCTCCTACACAGTTGTTTCCGGGTCGCTGCCTCCGGGGTTGACCCTGTCAACTGCCGGACTGGTTACCGGAACGCCCACCAACACGGGATCGTTCACCGCCGGGATTCAAGTCGTGGACAGCGTCGGCAACACCGCCACGCAGAATGTGACCTTCAATGTCGCGGGGTCGGGTTCGGCAACGGTCAATACCGGTATTTCGCTTACCTATAACATCCTGGAAGCCAATTCCTCTACGTTTGCCTTGTTCCCGAGCGGCGGAACCGGGCCATACACCTATTCGGCCGTGACGCCCTTGCCACCCGGCTGCGCCATAGAAACCGGGAGCCAATTGCTTTCGAACTTCGGTACGAATGTTAGCTATGGAATGGTCTGCACTCCGTTTGCCGCCGGGACTTACACCTTCACCGTCCAGATAACCGATTCGCTCGGGAACATCGGCGTGACCACCTCCGTAATGAAGGTCTTGCCCTTCAACATGTTTTCCCTCGGTGCGCTTCCCAACGGTTCGGTGGGAGCGCCGTATTCCCAAACCCTTTTGGTCTGGGATAACAGCACTACGGTGTCGTTCGCCGTGGCGGCCGGAAACGCCCTGCCGGCCGGCTTGAGCATCTCCGCCAATACCATCACCGGAACACCGACGGCGGCAGGCAGCTACAGCTTCACCTTGGTCGCGACGGATTCCAACAATGTGCCCATCAACTTTGGGTTCTCGTTGGTGATCTCGACCATTCAAATCACCAACCCGGAGATCATTCCCACGCAAGTGATCGCCGATGTTCCCTACACTTACACCTTCACGGCTACGGGAGGCGGGTCCACCAAGACCTGGTCGGCGACCAGTCTGCCCTCCGGGATCACCATGAATCCGACCACGGGAGTGATCAGCGGAACGACCAGCCGCACGGGGACGATCCGCATCACCGTCACGGTGACGGATGGCACGTCCACTTACACACATGCGTTTACGCTGTTTGCCCGCTTCAGCGATCCGGCCGAGCCGAGCCTGAACATCGCAGCCACGTTGCTTTCCGATACCCGCGTAGGCCAGAGTGTCACCTTCGCGCTATCGCCTCTCGGCGGTATCTCGCCCTATACCTGGGCCGTGGCCACGGGATCGTCCTTGCCGCCCGGCTTGCAACTGCATACGGGCACTTCGCTGTCCGTCTACTCCTCCAACCAAACGGCCGGCTTGACCTACCTGGAGGGCGCGGTATCAACGGCGGGGCAGTACAGCTTCGACTTGATCGCCACGGATAGCACGGGCGCGACGTTCCGGCGCACCTTTACGCTGAATGTGACTCCGATCACCATTCTTTCGGTCAACTTGAGGACCCCAATCATCGGCATTCCTTATGCTCAGCAACTCACGGCTGTTGGCGGAACGGGGCCGTACACCTTCACCTTCACTCCGGTCCCGGGCATCGACATGTTGCCGCCGGGATTCACGGCGTCATCGTCCGGCCTGATTTCCGGTACCACCACGAGTACCGGTGTCTTCGAGTTCTATGTGACCGCGAACGACAGTGCCGGCCATAGCTACCAGACCATCTATGCATACGCCGTGGTAAATTTGTCCGGCTTGTATGTAAACTCGCTTGCGCCCAGCGGTGTAGCGCAAGGGTCTTTCATCTCGCAAACGTTGGTTGCCGGCGGAACGTCCACCTATTCCTGGAGCGTGTCGGCAGGATCGCTGCCGCCTGGATTGAGCCTGGTGCCCTCGGGTACGAATACGCTGTTGCAGGGCTATCCCAGCCAAGCCGGTACGTTCAGCTATACGCTGCGCGCCACCGACAACAATAACTCGGCGAACTTTGCGGATCGCGCGTTTACCGCGGTGATCCAGCCGATGCAAGTCATCACCCACCGCGTGAACCAGTTGCCTCCCGCAACGGTAGGTGTTGACTACACGTACACGGTGCAAGTGGCCGGCGGAACGGGGCCCTACACTTTCCTTACTTCCCAACTGCTATCGCCGCTGCCGCCGGGACTGACGCTTAGTGCCAGCGGAGTGCTTTCCGGAACGCCCACGCAGACCGGAAGTTTCAGCTTCAGCTACCAAATCACGGATTCCAACAATCAAGTGGGATATGGAAGCATTCCCACGCTCGTGGTGCTCGCGCCCGGCGCCAACAATCCGCTGCTCGGAAACTCGTTTGGCTTTCACGCGGGGGCGATCGGTGTGCCCTACCTCCTCGAACTGGACCAAACCGTGAGCGGCGGCGTAGCCCCATTCACGTGGTCCGTGGCAACTGGTTCGAGCCTGCCCCCGGGCTTGGCGATCGTACCGGGCAGCAATGGCATTTCCGCGTACCTCGCCGGGATTCCCACCACGGCGGGAACCTACTCCTATTCGTTGACGGCGACCGACTCAGTAGGGCAAGCCGCAACCGTGTTCGTGGCCACCCATCTCATTTCGACAATTTCGGTGCCCGCTCCCTCTTCGGCGCTGGGTATGGTTGGTTCGCCGCTTTCCCTAACGTTCGCCCCTACCGGCGGCACCGCGCCTTATAGCTTCACCCTGATCGGTCCGGGCCTGCCCCCGGGCCTTTCGCTCAGTAGTTCCGGAGTTCTGTCGGGAACGCCGACGGCGGCGGGCGAGTTCGCCGTCGGGGTGTCGGTCACGGATTCCGCCAGTCTGACCACGAATGTAGCACAGGTGATCGTTACCATTGACGACGCAACGCACGAAGCGCCAGGGATCGGCATTAGCCCAGCCGCGATCCAAATGAGTTATATTGTGGGCGCGCCTCAACCGGCGCCCGCGCAGGCGGTTGTCAACGCCACGACGGGGACCCTGCCCTTTACCGCGATGGTCAGCGGCATACCGGGTGTGACTCTTTCGGCGAGTTCGGGAACCGGACCTACCACGTTGAACCTCAACTTGGATACGACCCAAGTGACCGCGGGAACCTACGCTGGCGTGGTGGCGCTGAACTCACCCCAATCGGCCGGCGGCTACACGGGCGTGCCGGTTGTGCTGACGGTGCTGGCTCCGCCGCCCTGCGACTACACTTTGAACCCCGCCAGCGGCAGCGGTGTCGCCGGTGGCGGCGCCGGCGCCTTTACGGTGAATACCGGCTCCTTGTGCGCGGTGACAGCGAGCACCACCGATTCGTTCATCACGATTACCGGTTCGCCGGCGAACGGCAGCGGCACCGTGTCTTACAACCTGACGGCCAACACCGGCACGACGGCGCGCACGGGCAACATCACCGTAAACGGCGTCAACTTCGCGATCACGCAATTCGGATCGGCTTGCTCGCTGGCCATCAGTCCCAACAGCATCAATGTAACGGCGGCCGGCGGACAGGCCAGTGTCAATGTGACGGCGTCCAACGGCGCCTGCACATGGTCGGCTTCCGGTCTGGGCGCTGCCCCCGTCAGCGGAACCGGTAACGGCACGGTGACCTTGACCATTCCGTCGTCCAGCAGCAGCAGTTCGCAAGCGCTGACCGCGACGGTTGCGGGACAAACCTTCACGGTGAACCAGGGCGGCGTCAACTGCGTAACCAGCTTGAGCGCCTCGAGCGCATCCGCCGCTTCCGGCGGCGGCGCCGGTTCGGTGAACGTGACCACTCCGGCGGCGTGCACCTACGATACGGTGACCGGTCCAAGCTGGATCACCATCGCCTCCGGCGGCAGCGGCTCGGGACCCGGCCCGGTGGCCCTCAATTACACGGTTGCGCCAAACTCCACCACCATTGGGCGGAACGGCACGCTGATGATCGGCGGACAGCCCTTCACCATCTCGCAGGATCCCACGCCCTGCAGCGTCACGGTGGACGCGACGGGCCTGGGCAGCCCATTCGGACCCTCAGGCGGGTCCGGACCGATCGCTATCACCGCCAACGGCGGGAACTGCTCCTGGACCGCGGCCAGCGACTCGACCTGGGCGACGGTGGTTCCGGCCTCGGGATCCGGTAACGGCACCCTGAACGTCACGGTCGGTTCGAATGCCGCGTCCACCACATCGCGCTTGGCCACCTTGACCATCGCCGGACAATCGGTTGGAGTGCAGGAAGCGGGCACTAGCTGCACCTACGGTCTGGGGTCGGCCACGGCCAGCGTACCTCCCGCCGGCGGCAGCGGCAGCGTGCGGGTAACCGCGCCGGGCGTGTGTAGCTGGACCGCCACGACGGACTCGACGGCTTCCTGGCTGACCATTAGTTCCAGCGGTACGGCCGGCACATCCGATGTGTCCTTCGTGGCGGCTGTCAACACCCTCGCGGCTCCGCGTAGCGGAACCTTGACGATCGCCGGACAGCCCTACCTGGTGACGCAAGGCGCCGCGCCATGTACCTACACTCTCAGTGCGTCGAATACGACGTTGGCTGCCGCGGGAGGGTCCTCGTCGTTCACCTTCTCCACGGGAGCCAGCGGTTGTTCGGCTTCGGCGGTGAGTTACAGCAACTGGCTGACGGTCGGCACCAGCAGTTCGACGGACGGCACCTCCGGCACCGTCAACTACACGGCCGCGGCGATTTCCTCCGGGGCAACCCGCAGCGGCACGATCCAGTTCGCCGGGCAAACTTTCACCGTGAACCAGACCGGTGCGGCCTGCGCCTACAGCCTCAACTCTTATGGACTGCTCGTCAACGCGGGTGGGGGTAGCGGCACCGTGATCGGAACGCCCTCGGCCCAGTTATGTACGCCGGCCGTGGCGACCGATCAGCCGACTTTTGTCTTGTTGGGAACGCTGGCCGGTCCCACGCAGGACGAGTTTTTCTTGCCGTTCACGGTGGGTCAGTTCAACTCGTTCAGCACGGTCATCCGTCGGGCGACGATCACGTTCGGGGGGCAGATTCATGTCATCAAACAGACATCCTGGTAAAGCGAATATACGCACCATCAAGCTCCTGGCGCTGGCGGCAGTTCTTCTTTCCACCTCGACTCTCGGGGCCACCGACAAGGGCCCCGACGCCGCGCTATATATCGCCACCAACAACACGGTCTACAGTTTCATCGACTTGGTCGGCGGAGGCGGCAGCGCCAGCGTCCTGGCCAACACCGATGACGGCGTGGCCCTGCTGACCCTGCCGTTTTCTTTCCAGTATTACGGAAACAATTACACCCTGATCTGCGTGAGCTCCAACGGCCTGATAACTTTCGTGACCTCCGCGACGGCCTGTTCTTCGGCCACCGTCGATTTCGCGAATACCGATCTAACCAGCTCCGCCACGCCCGGAGATGCGCCTACTTTGGTGCCGTATTGGACCGACCTGACCTTCGCGACTCCCGGCGCGGGGGCGGTCTACTATCAGGCCCAAGGCACGGCTGGATCCCGCCAGTTCATCGTGGAATGGAGCAACGCTTATCCGCAGAGTCCGCAGCTCTCGGTAAGCCCGGTCACGTTCGAAGTGATCTTTTACGAAGGCACCAACCAAGTTCTCTTCCAATATCAGACCGTGACTCTCGCCTCCGGCAACCCCTCTGCCAGCGGCGCGACGGCAACCGTGGGAATCCGCGATAGCGGCGGCAATACCAATAACCGTCAGATCGCCTGGAGTTACGACGCGCCCGTACTGGCCGACAGCACCGCGATCCTGTTCAAGGCCACCGCGATCAGGTATCTGGTGGGCGATGCCTTCCCCTACACCGCCGACTCAGCCGGCAATTTCGGCGACGGCTTGCTCAACACCCTGGATCTGATCACGGCGTTGCGCGCCGTCACCAACCTCCCGGGATTCCGCCCGGCTACTTGCGCCGACCGTTTCGATGTCATGGACGCCTATCCGGCGGATGGCGGCAGCGATCCAACTATTTTGGCGGGGCGACCCGGCGGAGACGGCCTGCTGGATACGCGCGATCTGATCGTAACGCTGCGGCGCGTAACCAATATCGATACTTCCCGGCCAACCCGGGTGGCGCGTGGACTCACCTGCCCGGCTGGGGCATCCCCGCAATCCCGCACGGTCGCGGCGCAGCCTGAGGGCAGTCTGGAATTTGGCACGCCTGTGGCGAACAACAGCGGCGGCTGGCGCATACCGATTCTCCTGCGTGCGAAGGCGGATTTGGATCTTCAGGGACTTAGTTTCTCGGCCGGATACGATAGTGTTTCGCCGAGCGCGCAAATTAATTTTGTGTCTGCCGGCAAAAAGCCGGGTCTCGTCGATCACAACCTTCCCGGCAAAATCGCTATGGCTTGGTTGGACGGTTGGCAGGCCCAAGCGGGTCAAGTGGTCGAAATGGGATACCTGGAAACTTCCCTTTCGGCGGAATTACTTCGCATTTATGGCGTCTCGGCCAACGCGGTCAGCGGAGGCCGCACGGTGGAGATCTCCCTGCCGCAGCAGTACCATAAGGTTCGTTAAATTCGGCTGACTCCGGGCGGTCCGAACATCCGGTCGGAGTGGCGATCGCGATTTCAAATGAGCGGCGCAGTTTTTGCCGAGCTACTTAGCCCTCCTTCGTGAAGCTAAACGTTTATTGGGTTAAATGGTTTATGCCACAAGTGCGGTCTTTTTGGCACACGGTTGGGCATGGTCCACTCCGAAATAGGCGTTGACTTTCGTTTCCCGCGCGGATATGGTTGCGCAAGTTATGATTGGCTAGCTGGATTGGGTAATCCGAACGTAGGCGAAAAGGGTGGTCCCTAAAATGGACTTCTATCGTGGCTTCGTGCGCGTCTTTTCTGGGCGCGCTCTGCGGACGCTTTTGGCGGTTTCTTCCGTGATGGCGCTGCTTTTGAGCGGCGCCTCCCTTGGGGCGCAGCAGCAATACAGGATCTCCACCTTTGCCGGCGCGGTGCCTTCGGCCACAGGAGTCGCGCTCACTACCGGCATCGGGTACCCCCAGGGCGTGGCCGCCGATAATTCCGGTAACTTCTACTTCACCAGCCTGAACTCCGTCTTCAAGGTGGATTCCAGCGGCAACCTCACCCGGATCGCGGGCAACACGCATCCAGGTTACGCCGGAGACGGAGGACCCGCGACCAGCGCAGAGTTCAACAATCCCGTTGGAGTGGCGGTTGATTCTACCGGGAATCTTTACGTGGCGGATCAGAACAACGGCCGCATCCGGAAGATCTCAACGAGCGGGACCATCACGACGGTTGCGGGCAATGGCGGCTGTTGCTCGGCGTCGGGCGATGGCGGGCCGGCCACCAGCGCGCAGTTGGGCGGTCCAAACGCCGTAGCCGTCGACTCGTCCGGCAACCTCTACATCGCAGACACCAACAATCAACGGATCCGGATGGTTTCCACCAGTGGAACGATTACCACGGTGGCGGGCAACGGAACGTACGGTTCCTCCGGTGACAACGGTCCCGCGACCAGCGCGGAATTGGGCTCTCCACGGGCCGTGGCGGTGGACTCCAGCGGAAACATTTACATCGGCGACAGCAACAACAATCGCATTCGCAAAGTTTCCGGCGGGACCATCACCGCCTTTGCGGGCATCAACGGCTCCTGCTGTTACTCCGGGGACGGCGGTCCGGCCACTAGCGCGCAGATTGGCGGTGTCAACTCTTTGGCTGTGGATTCTGCTGGCAATGTGACCTTCACGGATGGCAGTAGCCGTGTCCGCCGGATCTCCTCTGGAACGATCAATACTGTCGCGGGCACGGGCGGCTTCGGATATTCAGGCGATGCCGGTCAGGCTACCAGTGCGCTGTTAAGCGGCGCGTCCGGGGTGGCCCTGGATAGCACCGGAAACATATATATCGCGGATACCTACACTAACTCCCGAATCCGCAAGGTTTCCGCGGCGGGCGTGATTTCGACGGTGGCCGGCAATGGGAACTACTCCTTCGGTGGAGATGGAGGTTCCGCGACGAGCGCCCTGCTGGGCAATCCGTATGGAGTGGCCGTCGATTTGGCGGGGAATCTGTATATCGCCGACCAGGCGAATCAGCGCATCCGCAAGGTTTCCGGTGGCATCGTCACGACTGTGACGGGGAATGGCTCTCCGGGCTTTAGCGGCGACAACGGCCCGGCGGCCAACGCACAAGTCAGCTACCCAAACGGCGCGGCCGTGGATACCTCCGGGAGCCTCTATATCGCGGATACCAACAACCAGAGAATCCGCAAGATCAGCTCTGGGGGCACGATTACCACAGTGGCGGGGAACGGATCCTCCGGGTACAGCGGCGACGGCGCGGCACCTACCAGCGCATCCATGCGCAATCCTCAAGGCGTGGCAGTGGATGCCTCCGGCAACATCTACATCGCGGATACCTTCAACTATGTGGTTCGCAAGGTTTCCGGGGTGGTCATCACCACCGTGGCAGGCACCGGTACGCGAGGCTATTCCGGCGACAACGGGCCGGCCACCAGCGCGCAGTTGGGTAACGTTAACGGTGTGGCACTGGATAGCACCGGCAATCTCTACATCGCTGACAATTACCCCAGTTATCGGATTCGCAAGGTTTCCACAGCCGGAACCATCACTACCATTGCTGGAAATGGGAGTTGCTGCTATTCGGGCGACGGCGGGGCGGCCACCAGCGCGAACCTCAATCCCTTCGGTATTGCTGTGGACGCCGCCGGGAATGTGTACATCACCGACGGAAACCATGTTCGCGTTGTTTCCGCGAGCACCGGCGTAATCTATACCATTGCCGGTGGCAACAACGGCTACTCCGGCGATGGCGGCCCGGCCACCAGCGCAATGATGTCCAGCAACTCCGGCTTGGCGATGGACTCCTCGGGAAACATTTACGTTGCCGACACCGGCAACAACGCCATCCGATTGTTGACACCCATTCCCTTGTCGATCGCGACAACGTCTTTGCCCGTAGCGGGACTGCAAACGGGTTACTCCCAGATCCTGGCGGCCGCGGGCGGGAATCCGCCTTACACCTGGTCCTTATCCTCGGGATCGCCGCCCGCCGGCTTGACTCTCGCGGCGAACGGTACGATTTCCGGCACGCCTACTGCCACCGGCACATCTTCGTTCACTGTGCGGGTCACCGACAGTGCAAGTGCCACCACCACGGCTGGTTTAGCGATCATCGTGAACAATCCCGTGCCTTCGATCGGCAGCCTGGGCGCGGTCTCGGCGGTGGCGGGCAGTTCGGGATTCACTCTTACCGTGAACGGCAGCCAGTTTATCAACGGCGCCTCTTCGGTGCAGTGGAACGGCAGCCCCCGCACAACAACTCTTATAAGCGGATCGCAGTTGACGGCGTTGATTACCGCCGCCGATGTGGCCAGCCCCGGAACCTTCAACGTGACCGTCTTCAACCCCACGCCGGGAGGCGGGACATCCGGCGTCGCGCCGTTCACGGTGTTGGCGAGCTGCACTTACCAGATCTCCGCGGCGAGCTTCGGAGCGCCGTTGTCATCCGCCACGGGAAGCGTGGGGGTTCTCGCGCCCGCCGGTTGCAGTTGGACGGCCGCGAGCAACTCCAATTTCCTGACCGTCACCTCGGGCGCTGCCGGCAACGGCACCGGAACGGTGGGCTACTCGGTAGCGGCCAATTCTTCGGGAAGTACGCGCTCCGGCACGTTGACGATTGCCGGGCAGACCTTCACGGTCACGCAGACCGTCGTCTCCGGGCCGCAGTACACCATCTCCACTTATGCCGGCGGTATCGCGACGGCCAGTCCGGCGCCCGCTTTGAGCACCAGCATTGGCGCTCCCCAAGGCATTGTCACGGATGCCACGGGGAACGTCTATTTCGCGTCCAATTACGCGGTGTATAAGGTGGACTCGGGCGGCACTCTCTACCGCATCGCGGGCAACAACCGCTCGGGAGCCACCGGAGACGGCGGTCCGGCGGCGAACGCGCAACTGAGCGCCAACGGTTTGGCGCGGGATGCGGCCGGCAACATCTATGTAGCGGACCCCAATAACAACCGCATTCGCAAGATTTCTCCCGCCGGCGTCATTACCACCTACGCAGGAACCGGGAACTGCTGCTATAGCGGCGACGGCGGCCCGGCGACCAGCGCGAATCTGAACAATCCCCAGGGAGTCGCCCTCGATTCGAGCGGGAACCTTTACATTGCGGACAGCAACGATAATCGCATTCGCATGGTCACTCCCAGCGGAACGATCAGCACCGTGGCGGGCAATGGCAATTGCTGCTACTCCGGTGATGGCGGCGCAGCTACCAGCGCGGTATTGAACAACCCGCGGGCCGTGGCCGTGGATTCTTCGGGCAATCTTTACATCGGTGACAGCAGCAACCACCGCATCCGCAAAGTCAGTGGCGGCATCATCACCACCATTGCCGGTACCGGCAGTTGCTGCTACTCCGGCGACGGCGGACCGGCCATCAGCGCGCAGATCCAGAATCCCCAAGCGCTGGCTCTCGATTCTTCGGGCAACCTCTACTTCGCGGATGGCTCTAGTCGAATCCGTGTGATCTCCACCAGCGGGACCATTACAACCGTGGCTGGGGGCACTTGCTGCGCCTTGGGAGACGGGGGTCCGGCCACCAGCGCCTCGCTGAGCGGCGCGCAGGGCGTAGCATTTGACGCTGCGGGCAACCTCTATATCTCCGACACCTACAACAACTATCGGATTCGCAAGGTGTCCGGCGGGATTATCACCACCATCGCCGGCAACGGCAACTTCTTCTACCAGGGCGACGGCGGCCCAGCGGCCTCGACCGGCCTGGGGAATCCGGCGGGCGTTACCGTGGACGCGTCGGGTAACGTGTACATCGCCGACTACAGCAACAACCGCGTGCGCAAGGTTGCCAGCGGGATTATCACCACCCTGGCAGGGACCGGGGTCACTGGTTTTAGCGGCGACAGCGGGCCCGCCGTCAACGCGCAGTTCAACGGCCCGCGCGCTTTGGCATTCGATTCCTCCGGCAATCTTTATGTCGCCGATGCGAACAACGCCCGCATCCGCATGATCTCGCCTTCGGGAACCATCACCACCGTCGCGGGTAATGGATGCTGCTATGGAGGAGACGGCGGAGCGGCCACCAGCGCGCAACTCAACTATCCCTCGGGTGTGGCGGTTGACGCCGCCGGCAACATGTACATTGCGGACAGCAACAACAACCGGATTCGCAAGGTTTCCGGTGGAATCATCACCACCTTTGCCGGCAACGGAACCTACGGCTATTCCGGCGACGGCGGTCCCGCTACCAGCGCCGAACTGCGGACTCCCAACGGCGTTTTCGTGGACTCCGCGGGCAATGTCTACATTGCCGATTCCAGCAACCAGCGGATTCGCAAGGTTACCACCGACGGGAACATCGCCACCATCGCGGGCAATGGTATCTGTTGCTACTCCGGCGACGGCGGCCCGGCGACTAACGCCCAGTTGAACTTCCCCACCAGCGTGTGGGTTAACGCCCTGGGGAACCTGTTCATCTCCGATGCCAACGGGCAGCGCATTCGAATGGTCTTGACCAACGACATCATCACTACACTTGCCGGCAACGGAAGCGGCGGCTACTCCGGTGACGGCGGTGTTGCTACGGCCGCGCAACTCAATTCACCCCACGGCCTGGCCCTGGATTCCTCCGGCAACATTTACGTGGCGGATCAGAACAACAATGTGATCCGGCTGCTGCAACCGCTGGCGCTATCTCTGGAGGTGCCCACCTCCTTGCCCGGCGGCTCGTTCTCCGTGCCCTATTCCGTCAGCCTGATTGCCGCCGGCGGACATGCGCCCTACACCTTCTCTCTGTTATCCGGCGCGTTGCCCGGCGGACTCTCGCTCTCGGCCTCTGGCACGATCTCCGGAACCCCCAATGCCACGGGAGTCTTTTCCTTTACGGTGAAGGCCATCGACAGCGCAAGCGCCTCGGCGACTGCTTCGACTGCCATCACGATCAACAATCCGATTCCATCCATCACCAGCCTGAGCGCGGTCTCGGCGATGGTTGGGAGTTCCGGATTTACCTTCACCGTGAACGGCAGCGAGTTCGTCAACGGCGGCTCCATGGTGCAGTGGAACGGCAGTCCACGCAGCACCACGTTTGTCGGCACTACTCAATTGACCATCACGATCAACACGGCCGACTTGGCCAGCCCCGGAACCTTCAACGTGACGGTTGTCAACTCCACGCCGGGTGGCGGGACCTCCGGTACTGCGCCGTTCACGGTGGTCGCGACCTGCACTTACCAGCTCTCGCCGGCGAGTTTTGGGGCGCCCTTGTCCTCCTCCACGGGAAGCGTGGGGGTTCTCGCGCCCACCGGTTGCAGTTGGACGGCCGCGAGCAACTCCAATTTCCTGACCGTCACCTCGGGAGCGTCCGGCAGCGGCAACGGAACGGTGGGCTACTCGGTAGCAGCCAACTCTTCGGGAAGTACACGCTCCGGTGCGCTGACAATTGGCGGCCAGACCTTCACGGTCACGCAGACCATTGCCTCCGGACCGCAGTACACGATCTCCACCTATGCCGGTGGTATCGGGACACCCACGCCGGCGTCCGCTGTGAACACCGCTATCGCTGCTCCGCTGGGCATTCTTGCGGATGCCGCCGGGAACATTTATTTCTCCTCCAATTACGCCGTCTATAAGGTGGACTCCGGAGGTACTCTCTACCGCATCGCGGGCAACAACCGCGTGGGATTCGCGGGCGATGGCGGCCCGGCGGTCAACGCGCAACTGAGCGCCAATGCTCTGGCGCGTGACGCGGCCGGCAACATCTATGTGGCGGACTCCAATAACAACCGCGTTCGCAAGATTTCTCCCGACGGCGTCATTACCACCTACGCAGGAACGGGAAACTGCTGTTTTAGCGGTGACGGCGGCGCGGCGACCAGTGCGAATCTGAACAATCCACAGGGAGTCGCCGTCGATTCCAGCGGGAACCTGTACATCGCGGATAGCGGCGATAATCGCATTCGCGTGGTGACCCCCGGCGGAACAATTAGCACGGTGGCCGGCAATGGCAATTGCTGCTACTCCGGCGATGGCGGCGCGGCGACCAGCGCACTCTTGAACAACCCGCGGGCCGTGGCGCTGGATTCGTCGGGCAACCTGTACATCGGCGACAGCAACAACAACCGCATCCGCAAAGTCAGTGGTGGAATTATCACGACCATTGCCGGAACGGGCACTTGCTGCTACTCCGGCGATGGCGGACCAGCCACCAGTGCGCAGATCCAGAATCCCGATTCGTTGGCTCTCGATTCTTCCGGCAACCTCTACCTGGCCGATCAATCCAGCCGCATCCGTATGATCTCCACCAGCGGGATCATCACGACCGTCGCGGGGAACGGGAATTATGGATATAGCGGTGACGGCGGTCCGGCTGCCAGCGCGCAATTGAGCGGTTCTTACGGAGTTGCCTTGGACACGGCGGGTAACCTCTATATCTCCGACACCTACAACAACTATCGGATCCGCAAGGTGTCGAACGGGACGATTACCACCATCGCCGGTAATGGAAGCTTTTTCTACTCTGGCGATGGCGGCCCAGCGGCTTCGGCCGGCCTGGGGAATCCCGCGGGCCTTGCGCTGGACACGTCGGGGAACGTGTACATCGCCGATTCCAGCAACAACCGCGTGCGCAAGGTTGCCAGCGGGATTATCACCACCCTGGCAGGCACCGGGGTCGGTGGTTATGGGGGCGACAGCGGGCCCGCTGTCAGCGCGCAACTCAACAATCCGCGCGCGCTGGCGGTCGATTCCTCCGGCAATGTCTATGTCGCCGACTCAGGCAACAACCGCATCCGCATGGTCTCGCCGAGCGGAACGATCACCACCGTGGCTGGCAATGGGTGCTGCTATGGAGGAGATGGCGGAGTAGCTACTAGCGCACAACTCAACAATCCACAGGGCGTGGCGGTGGACGCCTCCGGAAACATTTACATCGCGGACACCAACAACCAACGGATCCGCAAGGTTTCGGGTGGAATCATCACCACCTTTGCCGGCAACGGAACCTATGGCTATTCCGGCGACGGCGGTCCCGCTACCAGCGCTGAACTGCGGAGTCCTAGCGGCGTTTTCGTGGACTCCGCAGGCAATGTCTACATCGCCGATTCCAGCAACAATCGGATTCGCAAGGTGACCACCGACGGCAATATCGCCACCATCGCGGGCAATGGAAACTGTTGCTACGCCGGCGACGGCGGACCGGCGACCAGCGCGCAATTGAACCATCCCATCGGCCTGTGGATCGACGCCCTTGGGAATCTTTTCATCTCCGATACCAACTCCCAGCGAATCCGAATGGTCTTGACCAACGGCATCATCACCACGATTGCCGGGAACGGAAACAGCGGCTACTCCGGCGACGGCAGTCCTGCTACGGCCGCGCAGCTCAATTCTCCCTACGGCATCGCCCTGGATTCCTCCGGCAACATTTACGTAGCGGATCAGAACAACAACGCGATCCGGGTGCTGCAACCGCTGGCGCTATCTCTGGAGGTGCCCAACCCCTTGCCCGGAGGTTCGTTCTCCGTGCCTTATTCCGCGACTGTGATTGCCGCGGGCGGACATGCGCCCTACACCTTCTCTCTGTTGTCCGGCGCGTTGCCCGGCGGACTCTCGCTCTCGGCCTCTGGCACGATCTCCGGAACCCCCAACGCCACGGGAGTCTTTTCCTTTACGGTGAAGGCCACCGACAGCACCAGCGCTTCGGGGACTGCCGCGACATCCATCACCATCGACAATCCGATTCCGTCCATTACCAGCCTGAGCGCGACCTCCGCGCTGGCGGGTAGTTCCGGATTTACCCTCACCGTGAACGGCAGCCAGTTCCTCACCGGCGTCTCTTCGGTGCAGTGGAACGGCAGCCCGCGCTCCACGACTTTCCTCAATGGCTCGCAGTTGACGGCCCTCATCAGCGCCAGCGACCTGGCTTCCCCGGGCACTTTCAACGTGACGGTGCTCAACGGCGCCCCGGGCGGCGGCGCTTCGCCCGCCGCGCCCTTCACGGTGGTGTCGGCTTGCGTCTTCCAGGTTGGGCCAACCAGCGTCAACTTCGCGGCGCCCGCGGCGAACGCGGTGGTCGCGGTTTACGCTACGTCGGGATGTGCTTGGACGGCTGCCAGCAACAGCAGCTTCTTAACCATCACCTCTGGCGCGTCGGGCAGCGGGAGCGGGACGGCCGGCTATTCCGTGGCGGCCAACGGGGCCTCGTTCCGCAGCGGGACACTGACGATCGCGGGACAAACGGTCACCGTCACGCAGTCGGCGGTGAGCACTGCCGTAACGCCGGAATACACCATTTCCACCATCGCCGGCGCGGGAATGCCGGCGCTGCCCGCTGCCGCGACCGGGATCGGCATCGGCTTCCCGCAAGGCGTGGTGGCGGACCAGGCCGGCAATGTCTATTTCACCTCGTTGAACTCGGTGTTCCGCGTGGACAGCGGCGGCACACTGACGCTGGTGGCCGGCAATCTGAAGCCGGGATTTTCGGGCGACGGCGGCCCGGCGGTAAATGCGCAGTTGTTTAGTCCCTGGGGCCTGGCCTTGGACTCCGCGGGCGACTTGTACGTATCCGATTCGTCGAATGGACGCGTCCGCAGGATCTCTCCCAACGGCATCATCACCACCGTTGCCGGCGGCGGCAGCAATAGCCCCGGCGACGGCGGACCCGCGACCTCCGCCAATATTTCGACTCCTTACGGATTAGCCTTCGATGCGGCAGGTAATCTCTACATCGCGACGTCCGCGAGCAGAGTTCGCATGGTCACTCCCAGCGGCGTGATCTCCACCTTCGCCGGCACGGGAGTGAACGGCTTCTCCGGCGACGGCGGACCGGCCGCCAGCGCGCAATTCAGCACACCCCACGGTCTGGCATTTGACTCGGCCGGCAACCTCTATGTCGGCGATGCGTTCAACTACCGGGTACGCAAGATTTCCAGCAGTGGAATCATCAACACCTATGCGGGCAATGGAACCTGTTGCAGCAACTCCGGCGATGGCGGACCGGCCACCAGCGCGAGTATCCAGTACTCCTATGGATTGGCCTTTGACGCCGCCGGCAACCTGGACATCGCCGACGCTTCCGACCGGATTCGCCAAGTCTCTCCCGCCGGGATCATCACCACGGTGGCCGGCAACGGCAACTACGGATTCTCCGGAGACGGCGGGTCTGCTACATCCGCTTCGCTCTCCTCGGCGTATGGGGTGGCTCTGGACAGCGCCGGGAACGTATACATCGCGGATGAAAACAACTCGCGGATTCGCAAGATCAGCCCAAGCGGAATCATTTCCACTTTCGCCGGCAACGGCACGGTCTCCTACTCCGGAGACAATGGCCCGGCGATCAATTCGCAACTGGCGTTCCCAAGAGGGATAACCGCCGATTCCGCGGGCAACTATTATTTCGCGGATTACTACAATCAGCGAGTACGCAAGATTGCCGCCGCCGGGACCATCACCACCGTGGCGGGCACGGGTGTGGCCGGCTTCTCCGGCGACGGAGGTGCTGCCGCCAGCGCCCAACTGTCCTATCCGAGCGGCGTAGCGCTGGATGCCTCGGGCAACCTGTACATCGCCGACACCAGCAACGAACGCATCCGCAAGGTTGACAGCAGCGGGAATATCACCACCGTGGCCGGCAACGGTTGTTGTTTCGGCGGGGATGGCGGTCCCGCCACCAGCGCGCAGATGAACGGCCCGTCCGCTGTGACTTTCGACGCGGCCGGTAACATGTACATCGCCGACACCAATAACTCCCGGATTCGCAAGGTTTCCACGTCCGGAACCATCACCACGGTGGCAGGCAACGGAACTAACGGATTCTCGGGTGATGGCGGCGCGGCCACCAGCGCCCAGCTAAGGCAACCGCAGGGCGTGGCCGTGGATGCCGCCGGCAACCTCTACATCGCGGATACCAACAACGGCCGCATCCGCAAGGTGGACACCACCGGAACCATTTCGACTCTGGCTTCCTTGAGCAGCCCGTTCGGATTAGGGATAGATTCCGCCGGCTACCTGTACGCAGCCACAGCAGGCAATACCATCCAGCGGATTTCTCCGGCCGGAACGGTCGTGACCATTGCGGGTACGAATTCGGCGGGCTACTCGGGTGATGGCGGCCCAGCCTTGAACGCGCAACTCTACGCGCCCTATGGCGTGGCGGCTGCTCCCAACGGAAAGATCGTGATTGCGGACAGCAACAACTACGTGATCCGCCTGCTCCAACCGCTGGCTTTGACCATCGCGACAACGTCTCTGCCTGCCGCGGCTCTCGGGCAGGGTTACGCGCCGGCCCTCGCCGCCAGCGGCGGCACGCTGCCCTACGCCTGGTCGGTGACCTCCGGGGCGGTGCCAGCGGGCTTGACCCTTACCTCTTCCGGGACGTTCTCCGGCACGGCGACTACACTCGGAACATCCACGTTTACGGTGATGGTGACGGATGGCGCCAGCGCCACGGCGTCGGCATCGCTCAGCATTACGGTGAACAATCCCGTTCCGGCGATCACCGGCCTGGACAACAACAGCGCCTTGGCCGGCGCCGCTTCCTTTACGCTGACCGTGTATGGCTCGGGCTTTGTTGGCAATTCGCAGGTGCAGTGGAGCGGCAGCCCGCGCACCACCAGCTACACAAGCTCAACGCAGTTGACCGCCGCCATCAATGCTGCTGACATTGCCTCGGCCGGCAGCGCCACCATCACCGTGGCGAATCCCACGCCGGGCGGAGGAACTTCCAACGGCGTGCCGTTTACGGTGGTTTCCGGATGCACCTTCCAACTGGCGGCCGGCAGCGTCACCTTCTCATCAGTGGCGCTGACCAGCTCAGTATTGGTCACCGGCCCTGCCGGTTGCCCCTGGACGGCGGTCGCCAATTCCGCGTTCTTGAACGTTACGGGCGGCGCCTCATCCAGCGGTACGGGGACGGTGACCTTCACGATGGCGGCCAATACCGGCGGTGCGCGCGCCGGTACGCTAACGATTGCCGGGCTGACCTTTGCGGTAACGCAGTTGGCGCCGTACAACATTTCTACGTTCGCGGGCGGCAATCCAGCGCCTACGCCCGCTGCGGCGACCGGCGCCAGCATCGGCACGGCGAACGCCGTGGTTAAGGACTCCGCCGGCAACGTCTACTTCAGTAGCAGCTTGCATGCGGTCTACAAGATTGACACCAGCGGTACGCTCACGCGGATCGCCGGAACCGGCCGCGGCGATTTCTCCGGCGACGGCGGCCCGGCCGCCAGCGCGCAATTGAGGAACCCCTTTGGCTTGGCGCTGGATTCTTCCGGCAACCTCTACATCGCCGATTCCGGGAATGGCCGCATCCGCAGGGTCGACACCAGCGGGAATATCACCACCGTGGCCGGCAACGGCAACTGCTGTTTCGGCGGGGACGGTGGCCAGGCGACGAGCGCGCAGATGAACTCTCCCTATGGCGTCGCCGTGGATTCCGCCGGGAATCTCTACATCGCCGACACCTTTAACTACCGCATTCGGAAGGTCACCACGGCCGGCATCATCAGCACCATCGCCGGGAACGGAACCTGCTGCTTCTCGGGAGATGGCGGCGCGGCAACCAGCGCGCAGTTGAACGTTCCACGAGGCTTAGCGGTGGATTCCTCCGGCAATGTTTACGTGGCGGATACGTCCAATAATCGGATTCGCATGATTTCGACATCCGGCAACATTTCGACCGTTGCGGGCAACGGAAACACCGGCTTCTCCGGCGATGGCGGGACAGCCACCAGTACCAGCATCTACCAGCCATATGGCGTGGCGGTGGACGCCTCCGGAAACGTCTACATAGCGGAAGCCCTCAATTCTCGAATCCGCAAAGTCTCCGGTGGAATCGTCACCACAGTAGCCGGCAACGGAAGTTTCGCCTATTCCGGGGATGGCGGCGCGGCTACCAGTGCCAGCATGTACGAGCCATATGGCGTGGCTGTAGACAGCTCCGGAAACATCTATATTGCGGACGCGTTTAACTATCGCGTCCGGCAAGTTTCCACCAGTGGAACGATTACGACCATCGCCGGCAACGGCAACTTTGATTACTCCGGCGACGGCGGATCGGCTGCCAGCGCCCAAGTGGGCGCCGGGTGGGGCGTGGTTGCCGATTCTGCCGGCAATGTTTACATTGCCGAACCCAGCAACCATCGGGTTCGCAAGGTCGCGGCCAACGGCACGGTCTCAACCTTTGCGGGGACCGGCGTCGCCGGATTCGGAGGTGACGGCGGTCCGGCCACTAGCGCACTCCTCAACACACCGTATGCGCTGGCCCTCGATGGCACGGGCAACCTATACGTTTCGGATCTCTCCGGTTCTCGAGTCAGAATGATCGCCACGAACGGCACCATCACCACGGTGGCTGGCAATGGAAGTAATGGCTTCTCCGGTGACGGCGGCCCGGCTGCCAGCGCCACGCTGTCCGGTCCCCAAGGATTAGTCGCCGACTCGTCCGGAAACCTCTATATCGCGGACACCAACAATTACCGGATCCGCAAGGTAGCTCCTGGCGGCACCATCACCACGGTGGCCGGCACCGGCATTTGCTGTTACAACGGTGACGGCGGCCCGGCAACCAGTGCGCAGATCAACAGACCGGCTGGTCTGGCCCTGGATGCAGCCGGGAACCTTTATATAGCGGACACCAATAACTACCGAATTCGCAAGGTTTCACCGGCTGGCATCATCACCACCGTGTCGGGCAACGGCAGCAATGGATTTGCCGCCGACGGCTCGCTCGCCACCAACACAGCTTTTGGCTTTGTCTATGGAATTGCGGTGGACTCTGCCGGCAACCTGCTGAGCGCGGATGTGAGCTACACCAGAGTCCGCTTGATGTCTCCCAGCGGGTACCTCACTACGATCGCGGGCGGAGCATACGGCTACTCTGGAGACGGTGGCTTGGCTACCAACGCCAGGATCGGCTCGGTCTATGGCGTCGCCGTGGGTCCTGCGGGTTCAATCTACCTGGTCAACGGCAGCAACTACGCCGTGCGCCTGCTGCAACCCGCGACGGTTGCGGCGTTGGCGATTGCCACCACCTCCCCGTTGCCGGCAGCGGTTGTCGCCGGCGCCTACTCGCAGACTCTCGCCGGGGTCGGTGGCTCGCCGCCCTACATTTGGTCGGTCGCTTCCGGATCGCTGCCGGCGGGCTTGACGCTCTCCGCCGCCGGCATGATTTCCGGAACACCTACTTCGACGATCAGCGCGACCGCGAACTTCACCATCACCCTGACCGACAGCGCCAGCACTCCCGCGTCGGTCTCGACACCCTTCAGTCTGACGTTGAACAACGCCGTGCCGACCACCACCGGCTTGGGACCCGCGTCGGCCGTGGCGGGAAGATCCACCAGCTTGACGCTCACGGTCAGCGGCACCTTGTTTGCCGCCAATGCCGCGGTGCAGTGGAACGGCTCCCCGCGTACCACGACTTACCTCAGCTCCACGCAACTGACGGCGACCATCCTCAGCAGCGACTTCACCACGGCCGGAACGGCCACGGTGACGGTCGTGAATCCCGCGCCGGGAGGCGGCACGTCGAACGGCCAGACGTTCACCATCAGCGGCACCAGCCTGCTGAGTACCGCGCCGGCCGGAGGCGCGCCGGGCGCCACCATTCATGTTCCTGTGCATCTGGACATCGCCGGTGGAGTTAGCATGGACTCGCTGGCCTTCACGGTCACCGTCACGCCCAACTCCACCGCGCCGGCCATCACGGCCAACCTCCAGTTTTCGGCCAATAGCGCGCTGAGTTTGTCGCCCACGGTAACTCCCGGCGCCTCGCCGAACATCGCCACTATCGCCATCGCCTCCAGCACCGTTCTTACGGGCAGTGTCTACTTGGGCGATCTGCTGGTCACCTTCCCGGCATCGGCGACGGTGTTACAGACCTACACGATAGCGATCAGTTCCACCAGCGCCAAGCTGGCCACCGCCAGTGTCTCGCTGAACCCCGCCTTGAATGCCACGCTGACGGTTGGGGGCACTTACCTGGTGGGCGACGCCTATCCCTATAGCAGCGATACCGCCCCCAATTTCGGCGATGGCTTGCTCAACACCTTGGACCTGATCACCGCCTTGCGCGCGGTGACCAATCTCCCGGGATTCCGTCCGGCCGCCTGTTCCGATCGTTTCGATGCCATGGACTCCTATCCGGCGGATGGCAGCAGCGATCCAACTATTTTGGCGGGGCGCCCTGGCGGAGACGGCTTATTGGATACGCGCGATCTGATTGTCACTCTGCGGCGTGTCACCAATATTGATACGTCGCGGCCCATCCGGTCGGCGCGCGGACTATCCTGTGGCGCCGCCACGGCTCCGCAATCCCGCAACGCCGCGGCGACGCCGGCCGAGGGCAGTCTGGAATTTGGCACGCCTGTGGCCAACGGCACGGGCGGCTGGCGCATACCCGTTCGCTTGGGCGCGAAGGTGGATTTGGATCTTCTCGGCCTCAGTTTCTCGGCCGGATACGATAGCGCTTCGTCGAGCACGCAACTCAACTTTGTGGCTGCCGGCAAAGCGCCGGGTCTCATGGATCGCAACGTTCCCGGCAAAATCGTCATGGCCTGGCTGGAAGGCTGGCAGGCCAAAGCCGGCCAAGTGGTGGAAATGGGATACCTGGAGACCCCGATGTCGGCGGAATCGCTGCGCATTTATGGTGTCTCGGCTAATGCGGTGAGTGGAGGCCGCGCGGTGGCGATCTCCCTGCCGCGGCAGTATCGAAGAGCCCGGTGACGCCCAGAGTGGGAAGGGCCCGGATTAAATTCTGTTGCGCTATATGGCTGTTGCGGTGATACGCTAGCCGAATCCCCCCCAGGGATCATTCGAAGTGGAGTGAGGAGACAGAACATGCTTGTAAAAAAGGTGAGCCTACTTTTTGTCTTTGTGCTTGCAACCGTCGCGGCAGCTTGGGGACAAGGCGGGACTTTCCAGATCACCGCCGGTGCCAGCGGTAGCCCTAATCCGTGCACGGCCATAACCGCGCTGACGCCGGGTGGGAGTGCAAGTTGCATGAGCACGAATACCGTGCCGCTCACCGTCACCGCAACGCTGAACAGCGGAATCGTGGCCAACAATTTTACTTTCGGTTTTTCTGTTACTCCGTCATCCGGCGCTCCGGGAATTGACTTCGGCCAAGCCGACTTTGCTACAGCCGCCTCGTCGTTCACTCCGGCAACGGGGTTTTCCATCAATGCCGGGCCCGATGAAGGGACTCTCAATGGCTTCTCGATATCGGTAAGGAAGGCCGCCGGATTCACGGGACCGCAAACGGTCACCCTGGGCGTACTCAATGTGCCCATTCCTGGCGGGGCCCGAAACGGGCAGTCCTATCTGCTTCACAATACCGGCGGGGACGTCCTCAATAGTTTGAACAACGTTGACACCACAATGTCAGCCGGCACCGATGTAACGTTGAGTGTCACCCAGACCCCGACCAGCGTCGTGAAGGTGGCCGGCGGCGACGGACAAACCGGAACGGCCGGCACGGCGCTGGGGACTCCTCTGGCCGTCAAGTTAACCGATACGAATGGCGTTGGCATTCCCGGCTACACCGCCCACTTTGCGGTGGCCACCGGCGGTGGAAGATTTTCCGGCACGCTGGCCTCTCCCGTAACCACAGCGGATGTAGTTACAGATAGCACCGGCACGGCCATGGCAACGCTGACGCTGGGCACCGTCGCCGGAGTCAACAACAACACGGCCACCGCGGCGATTACTTCGCCTAGCGCGTTCGGAACGACGCAAACTTTTACGGCTTCGGCGATCCCCGGCGCAGCGGCGTCGATTGGGACCAGTACGACGGCGTCACCGGCGGGTACGCCGGGCGCGGTGCTGACCAATCAATCGGTGGTAGTGAAGGATCAGTTTGGCAACGTGGTTTCGGGTGTATCGGTGACGTTTAGCGTAACCGGCGGAACGGGCACGACGACGCCGAGCAACGGCGTGGCCACCACCAACGCGAGCGGGATTGCCAGTGTGACGTGGACGCTGGGTCCGCAGTTGAGCGGGCAGACGCTGCAGGCGGTGGTAACCAGCACTCCGGCGCTGACGGCGACATTCACGGCGAGCGTGCAGTTGCAGAGCGCGTTTGTGGCTGGAGGCGCGGCGGCCAGCGGCACGGTGAATGGGAGCACGGGCGCGAACTCGATCTGCGCCACGGTGACGGTGAGCAACGGGGGCAGCGCGGTGAGCGGGGCAACGGTGACGTTCACGCTTCCCAGCGGCAACACTTCGACGCTCAGCGCGGCTACGGGGACGACCAACGGCAGCGGCCTGGCTTGTACTTCCATCAGCACTCTGACCCAGACCGCGGGCACGTTCAATGTGACCGCCTCGGTTCCGATTGTGGGCGGCTCGGCGAGCGGCACGATTGCGGTGACCGCGAATGCCGGCGCGGCGTCGTCGATTGGGACCAGCACGACGGCGGCGCCGGCGGGTACGCCAGGCGCGGTGCTGACCAATCAATCGGTGGTAGTGAAGGATCAGTTTGGCAACGTGGTTTCGGGTGTATCGGTGACGTTTAGCGTAACCGGCGGAACGGGCACGACGACGCCGAGCAACGGCGTGGCCACCACCAACGCGAGCGGGATTGCCAGTGTGACGTGGACGCTGGGTCCGCAGTTGAGCGGGCAGACGCTGCAGGCGGTGGTAACCAGCACTCCGGCGCTGACGGCGACATTCACGGCGAGCGTGCAGTTGCAGAGCGCGTTTGTGGCTGGAGGCGCGGCGGCCAGCGGCACGGTGAATGGGAGCACGGGCGCGAACTCGATCTGCGCCACGGTGACGGTGAGCAACGGGGGCAGCGCGGTGAGCGGGGCAACGGTGACGTTCACGCTTCCCAGCGGCAACACTTCGACGCTCAGCGCGGCTACGGGGACGACCAACGGCAGCGGCCTGGCTTGTACTTCCATCAGCACTCTGACCCAGACCGCGGGCACGTTCAATGTGACCGCCTCGGTTCCGATTGTGGGCGGCTCGGCGAGCGGCACGATTGCGGTGACCGCGAATGCCGGCGCGGCGTCGTCGATTGGGACCAGCACGACGGCGGCGCCGGCGGGTACGCCGGGCGCGGTGCTGAACAATCAATCGGTGGTAGTGAAGGATCAGTTTGGCAACGTGGTTTCGGGTGTATCGGTGACGTTTAGCGTGACCGGCGGGACGGGCACGACGACGCCGAGCAACGGCGTGGCCACCACCAACGCGAGCGGGATTGCCAGTGTGACGTGGACGCTGGGTCCGCAGTTGAGCGGGCAGACGCTGCAGGCGGTGGTAACCAGCACTCCGGCGCTGACGGCGACGTTCACGGCGAGCGTGCAGTTGCAGAGCGCGTTTGTGGCTGGAGGCGCGGCGGCCAGCGGCACGGTGAATGGGAGCACGGGCGCGAACTCGATCTGCGCCACGGTGACGGTGAGCAACGGGGGCAGCGCGGTGAGCGGGGCGACGGTGACGTTCACGCTTCCCAGCGGCAACACTTCGACGCTCAGCGCGGCTACGGGGACGACCAACAGTAGCGGCCTGGCTTGTACTTCCATCAGCACTCTGACCCAGACCGCGGGCACGTTCAACGTGACCGCCTCGGTTCCGATTGTGGGCGGCTCGGCGAGCGGCACGATTGCGGTGACCGCGAATGCCGGCGCGGCGTCGTCGATTGGGACCAGCACGACGGCGGCGCCGGCGGGTACGCCGGGCGCGGTGCTGAACAATCAATCGGTGGTAGTGAAGGATCAGTTTGGCAACGTGGTTTCGGGTGTATCGGTGACGTTTAGCGTGACCGGCGGGACGGGCACGACGACGCCGAGCAACGGCGTGGCCACCACCAACGCGAGCGGGATTGCCAGTGTGACGTGGACGCTGGGTCCGCAGTTGAGCGGGCAGACGCTGCAGGCGGTGGTAACCAGCACTCCGGCGCTGACGGCGACATTCACGGCGAGCGTGCAGTTGCAGAGCGCGTTTGTGGCTGGAGGCGCGGCGGCCAGCGGCACGGTGGCGCAAGGCACGGGAGCGAACTCGATCTGCGCCACGGTGACGGTGAGCAACGGGGGCAGCGCGGTGAGCGGGGCGACGGTTACGTTCACGCTTCCCAGCGGCAACACTTCGACCCTCAGTGCCGCTACGGCGATCACCGCCAGTAGTGGATTGGCCTGCACTTCCATCAGTTCTTTGACCCACACGGCGGGGACGTTCAACGTCACGGCATCGGTTCCGGTCGTTGGCGGCTCGGCGACCGGCACGATTTCGGTGACCGCCGCCGCAGGAGTAGCGGCCTCCATCATGGCCACTCCAAACACCGCCCCCGTGGAGCTCCGAACTCGACGATCACCGGAGTCATGGCATTAGTCGCCGATCAGTACGGGAACCCTGTAAGCGGTCAGGGTGTGCTGTTCGCAGTTACCGGCGGCGGCGGATCGGTGAGCAACGCCGGCGCGGCAACCACCATCGCCAGCGGCATCGCCAGCATCAACTGGACCCTCGGCAGCGCGTTCGGCGGCCAGACGATGACCGCTACTCTGAATCCGAATCCCAATACTGTTGCCAGTGCCACCTTCACCGCCTCGGTGCAGTTGCCGGCGGGAACCACGGTGGTGGCGGGAACGCCCTCAACCGCCAGCGGCACGGCGGGAGGAACGTCCACCAACGTCTGCGCCGTAGTCAACGTCAATAGCGCAGCGGTGGCCGGGGTGCCGGTGACTTTCACCGTGCCCGGCGGAAACACCTCCATTTTCATCGGCAGCAACCCCGTCACGACCTCGGGCAGCCCCGCGCAGGCTTGCACCACTGTGACGCTGACCCACACGGCGGGTACTTTCAACGTGACTGCATCGGTCGCCACGATCAACAACGGCACGGCCAGCGGGGCGATTCCCATGACGGTCAACGCGGGTCCGCTGACGCAATTACAGATTATCAGCGGCAACAATCAAGCGGCGTTGACCAGTTCGCCGGTGCCCAATCCCTTGGTGGCGCAAGCCTCGGACCAGTACGGTAACGGCATCTCCGGCGTGAGCATCACCTTCAGCGCTCCGATCGGCAGCGGTGAGATCATCAATGGCGGTACGGCCTGCGGTGCTTCCTCACAGAGCGTTCGCCGGGCCGCCACCCTCACTTGCGGCCCGACGGTCACGACCGGTTCGAATGGTCAAGCTTCCGTGACGCTGACGCTGGGATCCACCATCGGAGCCAATACGGTTACCGCGACAGCCACCGGCGCAACGTCCGTCACCTTCACGGCGACCGGCGGCAAGACCATGACGTTGAGTAACACTGCCTTCGGTTTCGTCGGCGTCGGCTCGCTGCCGCTCACAATTACTTCCGGCGGCGGATCCATAGCCTGGAGTGCCTCGAACCCCGGCCAATCGTGGGTTTCGCTCTCGGCTTATTCCGGCACCACGCCGCAGACCATTATGATCAATGTCGATCCTGGGACACTGCCCACCGGCGCCTACGCCGCGGCGATAACGATTACCGGGACAGGAGCGAGTAATTCTCCGCAAACGATCAACATTGGATTGACGGTCCAGCCCCCCGGCGTGCTGGGACTCAGCCAGGTGGCCATGAACTTCATCGGAGCGGTTGGAAGTTCGCTGCCCGCGCAGCCCCTGCTGATCTTCGGTGGCGCATCCTTCCCGACGATGTCCACGCGCTTGAGCGCTGCCACCACCACTGGCGGCAACTGGCTGTCGGTAACTCCGCCTTCCGGCTCCACGCCGCTGACCGGCAACGTTGCGGTCAGCACCACAGGATTAGCGGCAGGCACTTACAACGGCACGATCACCGTGACGTCCGCCAGCGCCACTAATTCTCCGCTACTCGTTTCGGTCACCTTGACGTTAACCAATGCGCCGCAAATCGTCTCGAGTCCCACTTCTTTGAGCTTCACCGGCGTGGCGAACGGCGCCAGTCCCGTGGCGCAAACCATCGGCCTGACGAATCCGGGCAGTGGCAGCCTGGTGTTTGCCGCGACCGCAACAACCACTTCCGGCGGCAATTGGCTGTCGGTGAGCGGCGGCGGAACCAACACCGCCACGCTGACGGTTTCAGCCAGCATCGGCACCTTGGGAGCCGGCACCTACTCGGGCTCGATTGCCGTAACGGCCGCGGGGGCGTCCAATACTCCGCTGAACATTCCGGTCACCCTGACGGTGTCCGGCGGGCCGCAATTCACTTTCACTCCGGCCTCCTTGAACTTCGCTGGCACGGTGAGCGCCGCGAATCCCGCGCCGCAAACCATCACGCTGGCGAATTCCGGCGCTGGCAGCCTGGTGTTTGCCGCTACCGCCGCCACTACTTCGGGCGGCAGCTGGCTGTCGGTGACCGGCGGTGGAACCAACACGGCAACGCTGACGGTTTCGGCCAGCACCGGAACGCTGGGGGCCGGCATCTACTCCGGTTCCATCGTGGTGACGGCCCCGGGAGCATCCAATAGTCCGCAGACGATTCCCGTCACGTTCACGGTAGCTTCGGCGACGGCGGCGTCCGCACTCGGTTCGAGCGCCGCCTCGCTGCTCTTCACTACCACGACAGTGGGCACTACGCCGGTGCAGCAAACGTTCACGGTGGTGAATGCCGGCGGCACCGCAGCCTTGGGCTTTACCGCGGTGGCCTCCACCAGCAACGGCGGCAACTGGCTCACCATCACGCCGAGCACCGGCGTGACGCCGCAAACGATAACGGTCACGGTCACTGGCGCGGTCGGCGGAACGAACCTGCCGCAGGGCGGGTACAACGGCACGATCACCATTTCCTCGGTGGCTGGTTCGGCTGCCAGCAACACCATCACGGTTCCGGTGGGATTGGCGGTCAACGCTCCGGCGATCCAGCCGGGCGGCCTTGTGAGCGCCGCGATCTTCAACGCCACCGTGAGTTCGGCTCCATCGTCTCGCTGTTTGGCGTGAACCTGGCAGCGACGACGGTTAGCGCCACCAGCACGCCGCTGCCTACTTCGCTCGGCGGAACCACGGTCACCATCAGCGGAACCGCCACTGGCGGCACCCCATTCACCGGCGTGATCCCGTTGTTCTACGTCTCGCCGCTGCAGATCAACGCGCAGATTCCGCCGAATCTTGTGGGTAGTGTGACGATCACGGTTGTTTCCGGCACCACCACCGGCGTCAGCACGACGGTCACGCTGAACTCGGTTTCGCCGGGCATCTTCGTGGCCAGCGGAACGCAAGGCGCGATTCTGAATCAGGATTTCTCGCCGAATTCCTCCACGAATCCGGCGGCCTCGGGCTCGGTCATCCTGATCTACGCCACGGGCCTCGGCCCCACGAATCCGCCGCTGGCGGCTGGCCAGGCGGGCGCGCACCGCTCCGCCCTTGAATGTCACGGTAAACCCGGTGACGGTTTCGATCAACGGAAACAACGCCGCAGTGTCTTTCTCCGGCGCCGCGCCCGGCTTTGTCGGGTTGTTCCAGATCAACGCGCAGATCCCGGCGGGCACGCCGGCGGGGAATTCGGTGTCGGTGCAACTCTCCGTGCAACCAGCCGCTGGTAGCGCGGTGCCCAGTAACACCGTGACGATGTGCGTGAAGTAGGCTGGAAACGAAGCGCAGTAGACAGGCATCGCGAAGGAAGTTGCTTGACAGGTGGCGCGGAGGTTTCGGCGGTTCCTCCGCGCCCGTACCGATGGGCGACCGTGCCTTGGTTTGCGCGGGGCTCCCTTGCCACTCTCCCAGGACTGAAGAGTTCAGCCACGCCCAATAGTTCAGTGCCAGTTCAGTCCTCGACTGAACTGGTTAACCTGATCAAACTAAGTGGCTTAGTCCCAATAATTCAGTGCCCGGCGCACATAGTTTTTCCGGGAAGGCTCACCAGATGAGGTACATCGGACTGCCGCCTCTTTGAGGGCCAACGGCCCGAGCTATGTCAGCCTTGGGCAACGCTCAAGTAAGCCGGCTACGCCGGCTCTGGAGTTTCTACATTTCCGGCCCTTCGGTGAGTGGTGGAGCACGAGGCTCGCGGCGGCTGATTTTTGCAGCTAGGAACGCGGGCGGCGCGCAGGCGCAGCCGGAACGAGCGGCGGCCTCACCAGGCCTTCATAGAGCCGGAAAAGATACTCAACGCGCTCGCGGTCGCTGACGAATTCCGCGCGCCTTGTAGAGCCGCCAGACGCCGCACCGTTCGCAAGATCTCCGGCAGACGCTCGTACGTCGCCACCGCACGCAACCATCGCGGGAAACGGCGGGAAACGGGGTCGGCCTGAGAACGGGGCGGCTTTTCTTGAGCATCGCATACGGTTGTTGCGGCATACTCAGAACCATTATGCCAGAACCCAAGCGCGGCGTGCTGCCGGAGTACCGGTGCCAGCCTGGATTGACAACGTGCGCAACAACACGTTAGGATCGACTGTATACACAATAGGAGTACAGACAATGATTGCGATACAGGCGCCAAGCTCGACGGCACGGGGAGAGACCATCAACCTGCGCGCCACCAGGAAGCAAAAGGCCCTCATTGATCAGGCTGCCGACGCCCTGGGCCGGAGCCGGTCGGATTTCATGCTGGACATCGCCTGCCGCGAGGCTGAAGCCGTGCTGCTCGACCGGCGTTATTTCGTCCTCTCCAAAGAAACCTTTAAGCGCTTTTCGGCGATGCTCGATCGGCCGCCGAAGGAGAATCCCAAGCTACGCCGGCTGCTGAGAACAAGACCGCCGTGGGAATAGGGAACAGCTCGCCTCTCCAGACGGTGATTGGCGCGCCCGAGAAGCTCTCCCCGGAGCACGATCTTTCCGAATTTGATTCCGGAGAACCGGTTCTCGATGCCTGGCTGCGGCGGCGGGCCGCCCAGAATGACGCTAGCGGTGCTTCCCGCACCTATGTCGTCTGCGCGGGTAAGCGGGTCGCGGGCTACTACAGCCTTGCCGTGGGTGCAGTGTCACACGAGGCGTCGCCTGGGTGGCTCCGGCGCAACCAGCCGGACCCGTTGCCGGTCATGATTCTGGGTCGTCTCGCGGTTGACAAGTCGTTCCAAGGGCGAGGTATCGGCGTTGGATTATTGCGGGATGCCGTCTTGCGTACCGTGCAAGCTGCAGAGATCGCGGGCATTCGTGGTATCGTCGTCCACGCGATCTCGGAGAGCGCGAAGCGCTTTTATGAAAGTTACGGTTTCAGGGCATCTCCTATCGATCCGATGACCGTGTTGATAACCGTCGCCGAAGCGGAGAGAATGCTGAGCCGCAAGAGTCCACCGTAGCAAGACTCCGCAGATACGCGATTCGAGGGTGATTTCGAGGGAGGGGAGGGCGAGGACAGCCGGATCTGCGTCGTGTCTTTTTCGCATCGACTACCGCGAGCCTTTCTCCGACCGCGGAACGCCTGCCGGAAGATCGGACTGCCGTTGCCGAAAAAACACTGCGCGCCAAAACTGACTACGCAGATCCGGCTGTCCCCGTCCTTTCAGGCGTCCGAGTGTTTTCGGGCCGGCCTCGATGGCTTGCCGTCATTGCCTCGCTCCATAACTGTCGCGGCTCATCGCCCCGCCCGCGGAGAGCGGTCCAAAGGCAGTCTCGTAGAGTTCTGTCGCCCGCATTCGCGGGCGTTGTTTTCGTCCTTTCGTGGCCTGTCTCAATTTCCGGAAGGTTTTTCGACGCGGTCGATCATCAGGATCTCGACCGGCGCTTTCTGGGAGCGCAGGCGCAGTCCGAGTTGTTCCTGGATCGCGGTATAGAGGGAAGGCCCTTCCGGCGCCGCGACTTCGGCGGATTTGTTGCGGTCCGGGGCCCATTGCAGTTTGAAATTGAAGATGCCCGCCAACCCGGTGTGGTTCAGTACCGGCAAGTCCGTTCGGCGCGAGAGGAGTCTGGCGAGCGAGTCCATATCGGTGTTGCGCGCATCGATGGTCGTGCTGGTGTTGTTGCTGGAAGTGTTGGTGCTCGATTCGCCGGCGGATGGGGAGGCGGACTTAGCCTGGATGGCGCCGGCATTGGCTTTCTCCAACTTGGGTCCGCTCTTGGCGATTTCCAGAAGCAATGCGGAAACGGTCCTGGTTTCCGTATGGACCGCGAGTTTGAATCGCTCCACCAGCAGACTCCGCAACATGACCATGAGCGCGGCGTCATCATCGATCGGTGGATCCGCTTTGGCCAGGATCTCGAAGCGGTCGGAGTCCAGCCACTCCGGGCCGCCGGAGACTTGCTGCGGCCCAATCCCATAGGCGCCGATGATGCAACGCTTCACGGTTACGTTGTAGGCGTCGAGGCGTCCGTGCCCCGTTTGATCCCCGATGACGCAGCGGATTCGGCGCTGCTCGGCTTGATCGACGCCACCGCAAACCGCTGGGGCGCGGACTGTCCGTAGGCCGCCGCCGAAATGTATATCGCAAGACTCACAATGGATCGAATCATGTGTGGTCCCTCATCTAAGAGATGACGATCTGCAACGTGGAGCGTTCGGGTATTGTCACCGAGACAAAACGGGAGTTGTTAACATGGATGCACGGGATGGACAGGACAGCCGAACCCAATTCTGTATATCCTGTGCATCCATGTTAATGAGCTGTGGCAGAATCGTGAGTCACGCCCCTCAAAGTTCTGTCGCCCGCGTTCGCGGGCTTTGTTTTCGTCTTTTCGTGAACCCGCAGATTTCGCTGTGGGCTACCGATCTGCCGCCGGCTACGCAGGCTCGGTTTCCTTGCCTCTTTACCCCAGGCTCGGCTGAACTGCGCCTCGCCTGGGGCTACTCCTCTGTCGCCTGCTAGCCAGCGCAGGCTCGGGCAAAAAAGCCGGCGACTTATCAAGTGAACTTGTAACTCATGACCCTAGCGTTGCGGTCAGGCCACCAGACCCAAGCTCACTGCTTGATGATGGCGCCGTCCCGGCGGCGAATTTCGCCCCAGCCGCCATTCAAGTCTTTGCGCTCGCCGCGCTCGCCGGTTCCGATAGGGATATTTCGCCGCGGCCTTTTCGTCCACCTCGATGCCCCATCCAGGCTTCTCGCTGATATAGAGATATCCGTTTTTCATCGCCGGACAGCCGTCGAAAACTTCGCGCGAAGCGTCGTTGAACGGCGAGTACTCCTGAATTCCGAAGTTGTGGCAAACCAGATCGAGAGTCACATTCGCGGCGTGACCGATAGGTGAGACATCGCCGGGACCGTGCCAGGCCGTCTTCACACCGAAGATCTCTCCCATGGCGCGCGACTTTGCGTGCCGGCGTGAATCCACCCATGTCGCTCACATGCATGCGCATATAGTCGATCAGCCGCTCGGAGATGAGCGGAGTCCACTCGTGCGGGCTGCTGAAAAGCTCTCCCATCGCCAGCGGCGTGGCGCATTGCCGGCGAATTGAGCCGGAAATAGGCGATGTCTTCTGGCGATAACACGTCCTCCAGAAAGTACAGCCGGAACGGTTCCACGGCCTTGGCCAGTTGAACCGCTTGGATCGGCGAGACCCGCTCATGAACGTCATGCAGCAACTCGACCTCGTCGCCTAGCTCCTTGCGGCAGGCTTCCAACATTTTCACCGCCGCGCGCATGTAGATACGCCGGTTCGAATACCGGGCCCGGGTGCAACGCCGCGATCGGCGGAATCGCCGCGCGCCGAACCGTATCCGGCCATGCCGGCGACTCCCACTTGCACGCGAACGTGACGGAAACCTTGCGCCATGATTTTTCTGGCGCTGTCCATGCACTTGCGGGATGTCTTGGCCCGAAGCGTGGGAGTAGCAATCCACCGCTTCCCGATGTTTTCCTCCGGCCAACTGGTAGACGGGCATTCCCGCCTGGCGGCCTTTGATGTCCCACAAAGCCTGGTCCACGCCGCTGATGGCGTTGTTCAAGACCGGCCCGTTGCGCCAGTAAGAACTGTTATACATGGCTTGCCAAAGGTCGTCGATGCGATCGGCCGCTTTGCCGATCAGAAACGGACGGAGGTATTTTTCGACGGCGGCATTCACTAGTTCGGCGCGCTGCGTGAACGTGCCGCAACCATAGCCGTAAAGGCCGTCTTGATCCGTGACGACCTTGACCACGGTCAGACGCAGCCCGGCCGGCGCCGTGGCAATCACCTGGACATCCTTGATCTTGGGAGATGGCAAAGCGCGAACTGCGCGTTCCGTCTTTTCCTGGGCCCGAGCCAAACGAAAAGGCAGGGCCGCCCCGGCGGCAGCCGCCATCCAGCTTGTCAAGAGAGACCTTCGATTCATGACGCCTCCCGGAAACGAAGCCTATCACAAAAGGAATTGCGCTAGGCAACCTACCGCGAGGCGCGGTACTGTCTCAGTTTGATCGTAGGGCCGGCATGCGTTATCAGTACCGCCTGCGGTAGCAGGTGGGTCGGTCTCCTCAACGGGAGAACCCATCCGCTACCGCGGACGGTACTGACAACACGCTTTCTGCAAACTGAGACACTCCCGGGAGGCGCGTGGACCAGCGTGACGGCTCCATAGGTTTAATGTGTCAACCGCTTCATTTTGCGATACCAGCGATCCGCCGTTTCGACGATGGCCTGCAGCGAGGTATAGCGCGGCTGCCAGCCGAGCTCGCCGCGGATGCGGCCGCTGGCGGCCACCAGTTCCGGCGGATCGCCGGGCCGTCGCGGACCGGCGGCGTGCGGCACGGCGCGTCCGGTGACACGCTCCACGGTGGCCAGCACCTGCCGCACCGAGTGGCCCTGGCCGGTACCCACATTGCAGAACATGGTGGCGTCGTGGGCGGCCAGCCAGTTCAGCGCCAGCACGTGCGCGGAGGCGAGATCCTCCACGTGAATGTAATCACGGATGCAGGTGCCGTCGGGCGTGGGATAATCGGCGCCAAAAAGTTGCAATTGCGGAATCTGGCCGTAGGCGGCGGCCAGGGCCAAGGGAATGAGATGCGTTTCCGGATCGTGCCGTTCGCCGATCACGGCGTCGGCGCTGGCGCCGGAAGCATTGAAATAGCGCAGCGCCACGGAACGCATCTGGCCGGCGGCATCCAGGTCGGCGAGCATTTGTTCCACCATGCGTTTGCTGCGTCCATAAGGATTGATCGGCGCGAAGGGATGATCTTCGGTCATCGGCACGGTCACCGGATTGCCGTACACCGCGCAGGTGGAGGAAAAAACGAAGCGCCGGATTCCCGCGCGATTCATTTCCTCCAGCAGCACCGCCGTGGCGCCGGCGTTGTTGCGATAATAGGCCGCCGGTTCCCGCACCGACTCGCCAACGTAGCAGAAGGCCGCAAAATGCATCACCGCGTCAAAATGCCGCGCCGCAAAAAGCCCGCGCAGGCGCGCCGCATCTCCCAGGTCGGCGCGAATCAGGGGTATCTCGCGTCCTTCGGCGCGTTCGACGGCTTGCAAGGAATCCCGATACCCCTTGGAAAGATTGTCGAGCACCACCACGCCGCGTCCGGCGCGCAGCAACGCCCGCACCACGTGCGAACCGATGTATCCGGCCCCGCCCACGACGAGCACTTCAGGCGGTGAGCCTGCGGCCTTCCGCACTTTTGATTTTTGATTTTTGATTTTTGATTTTTGATTTGAGTTTTTCATTCGTTTCCCTCGACGCGTCCCCGCCGCGCCGACTCGTACAGGCGATGCAGCCTGGCCGCCACCAGATCCCAGCGAAAGGTCTCGGCAACCAACCGTCGTCCGTTGGCGCCCAAGCGGACGCCCAGCGCGCGATCGTCCAGCAGTTTGGCGATGGCGGTGCCGAGTTCGCCGGTATCGCACGTGACCACCAAGCCGGCCTGGGCGTCATGCACCGCAATGCAAAGGTCCACTTGATCGCTAACGATCACCGGCATGCCGCAGGCCATCGCTTCGGCCACCGCGATGCCGAAGTTCTCATTGTATGAGGGAAGAACGAAAATGTCGCTATCGACGAAAGGCTGGAGACGTTGCGCGCCGGAAAACATGCCCGCCCAAACGATACGCAAGGCAATCCCGCGCCGCTGCGCCTCCGCCTTGAGGCTGGCGATGTAAGAATCCTCGCCGGGACCGGCCACCAGCAGACGGAAATCGTATCGGGAAGCCAGGTTTGCCAATGCCGGCAGCAGCAGGTCGAAGCCTTTCTTGGGATGGATGCGTCCGAAGAACAGAATCTGGGGAGTCTGGGAAGCCGCGGCGACGTTCCGTTGCGACCGCGCCGCGAACACCGCGTCGAACTCCGCCATGCGCAATCCGTGGGGGATCACCACCTTGGGCGGGCGCAAACCCAAGCGGCGCAAATCTTCGGCTTCCGCCTCCGACGTGCAATGCAAGGCCATGGCCGCGTCCAGCTCGGCGCGGGCGATCCAACGCAAGTAGAGCTGTTTCTTGGCGGAGCTTTGCCGCAAGGAATACGACTCGTTCAGCGTCCCCAGCGGGCGCACGATGTAGGGCGTTCCCTGACGCATCGCGGCGCGCGCCGCGGCGTGCGTGGAGTAGTTGAACACCGCGTGAAGATGCAGGACATCGTACTGGCGCACATTTTTGTTCAGCCAGGCAGCCAATTCCGGCGAGTACTTGTAGCCGGCGGCGCGCCCGAACAGCGTCCGGCGCGGGAACAAATGCGTGGGGATGCCCGGCGTGTTGACCGTGCCGGCGAATCGAGAGGCGGAGTTCGCCTGGATGGCGCCGGCTTCGGGAGAAACGGTGGCGGCGATCTCCACTTGCTCCCCGGCATCGAGCAGGGCGCGGCAGATCTCCGCCACGGCCCGGCTGGGACCGCCGTCGTCTTGATCCAGCGATGGGATGACGTGGAGAACCCGCACTGTCCTAGTTTAGACGAATGGAGGGGCAACAAGGAAAGCATGGAAGGAAAAGGCGGAGGGCACGGCAGAAAGCCGGCTTACTGTGTGCCAATGCGCGAACAAAACTGCAAGCTCCTTCTGTGGTTGCGGCTTCGCCGCGCTGAAGCCTCTGTGGCTAATTCTTTCGTGTTTTTCTTATGCCCTGTGAACCTATAATCGTCTGGTGATCTCCCGACGATCCCTCCTTGCTGCCCCACTGCTGGCGGCCGCCTTCCGGCCCGACAGCTTTTCCATTCTCGAAGCCGCCGTGCGCGGCGCCGGTAACCGCTCCCCGGAGGACCTCGCCGCCGACGAAGACTTTTGGTTCGATGCGCAGAACGCCTTTACCGTGGACCGCACCTACAACAACCTGAACAATGGCGGCGTCAGTCCCTCGCCGCGCATCGTCCAGGAAGCCATGAAGCGCTATCTCGATTACACCAACCAAGCGCCGGCCGTATCACCATGTGGCAGATCCTGGAGCCGCAGGTGGAAATCGTGCGCCGCCGGCTGGCCGCTGACCTTCGGATGCGATCCCGAGGAGATCGCCATCACCCGCAACGCCAGCGAGTCGCTGGAAAACGTGATGCTGGGCTGGACTTGAAACCCGGCGACGAAGTGCTGACCACGATGCAAGATTATCCGCGCATGATCACCACCTGGAAGCAGCGCGAGCGCCGCGACAAGATCGTGCTGAAGCAGTTTCCATTCCCACGCCGCCGGAGAGCCTGGATGAGTTCGACCCGCCTGCTTCGAGAAGAACATCACGCCGCGCACCAAGGTGATCCACGTTTCGCCACATCACCTTTTCCACCGGACAGTTTTTCCCGGTGCGCGACATCTGCCACCTGGCACGAAGCCATGGCATCGAAGCCATTGTGGACGGCGCGCACGCCTTCGCGCAGTTCCCTTTCACGCGCGACGATCTGGATTGCGATTACTACGGCATCAGCTTGCACAAATGGCTGCTGGCGCCGCATGGCACCGGTTCCTTTATGTGCGCAAGAACAAGATCCCGCAAATCTGGCCGCTGATGGCCGGCCGGCGACACGCCAGAATAGCAATATCCGCAAGTTCGAGGAGATCGGCACGCATCCGGCGGCCAACCACAACGCCATCGCCGACGCTCTGACGTTCCACGAAGGGATTGGCGCGGCGCGCAAAGCCGCGCGGTTGCGCTATCTGAAGCTGCGCTGGGCCACCCGTCTGAAACAACTGCAAGGGGCGCGGATGTATACCAGCCTGGATCCCGCGCAATCCTGCGGCATCGGCGTGATCGGATTTGAGGGCGTTCCGCCCGGAAAACTGGCCGGGCATTTGTTCAACAAGTATCGCATCATCGTCACGACCATCGAGTATGACAACGTGCACGGTCTGCGAATCACACCCAACGTCTACACCACGTTGCGGGAAGTGGATACCTTCTGCGATGCCGTGGAAAAAGCTATTCGCGAAGGAATCCCTGCGTAGCGCGGGATTCCTCTGCGCCGCCGGCGCGCTGTTGTGCGTGGCAACCGCGGCGCAGAAACTGCCGCCCGTGGATCTCCCGAAAGATCTGCTGGACTTGGTGCAGATCAAGCAGAAGATGGCCCAGAACCTCACCCACCTGCCCGACTTCACTTGCGTGGAAACCATGCAGCGGTCCCGGAAAGAACGAAATGCCGCACAGTTCGCTCTGGCGGACAACCTCAAGCTGGAAGTGTTGTACAGCGGAGATCAGGAACTGTATTCCTGGCCGGGATCGCGCAAGTTTGAGGAGATGGATCCGCGGTCCGCCGCCGGCGGGATGTTTTCCAATGGCGAATTTGCGTCTCATGCGCACGGAGTTTTCATGGGCGGCGAGGCGCAGATTCATTTCGCGGGCGCCGAAGCCTGGCGCGGCCGCGACGCGTTGAAATACAACTTTCGCATTCCAGCGCTAGTGAGCGGCTGGCGGCTGAGCATCGGCGACGTTACAGGCGTGGTGGGAGAGCACGGGATGTTTTGGGCCGATCCTCGTACCTTCGAGGTCCTGCGCCTGGAAATCTCCGCCGACGAAATTCCGCCTGGGCTTCCCGTCCAGAGCGCCGAAGTGGCCATCGAGTATGGCCGTGTCCGCATCGGCTCCGCGGACATCCTGGCCCCGCAGCAAGCGGAGTTGCGACTCACTCTTGCGGATGGCGGCCAGAGCCGCAACCTGATGGAGTTCAGCCAGTGCCGCCAGTATCACACAGAGTCGTCGATCCGCTTCGACACCGATGCCGCGGCCGCGCCTGATGCGGCGCCGATCCAGGACATAGAATTGCCCGCGGACCTGCCGTTGAAGCTGCAATTAGACACCGCCATCGACACCGATTCTGCGGCTCAAGGCGACCTGATCACTGCGCACTTGACCGCGGCAGCGGAGTTGAAGGGCAAGGTCCACGTGCCGCAAGGAGCGCTGGTGCGAGGGCGCATCCGCAGGCTGGAACGTTATCCGGTAGAGAAGCCTTACCTGGTGGTGGGAATCGAGTTTTCCGAAATTGAGTTTGGCAACAAGCGGGCGGCGTTCCTGGGACATCTCGATCACATGGATTCCATCCACGGGCTGATTCCAACGGCCCTACCGGAAGCCCATTCCATCAGCGGCGGAAATTTGCCGATGAGCATGTCCCCGGGGGATTTGTCTGCGACCGGGAGCGGAAGCAGTTGGACGCCGTCGGAGAAGATTCGGATCGTGAATCTCACAGGGTTGGAATTGCCCGGCGTGGGAACTTTCGCCATTGAAGGCCGCCGTGTGCAGTTAGCCGCGGGGTTCCACATGACTTGGCGTACCGTCGCCCTGGTGACGGTGGCTCCGACGCGCAAGAAGTAACGCAGGCCTTCAGGCCTGTTCTTTGGAGCACTGGAAGAACAAGAACAGGCCTTGAAGGCCGGCGCTACGCGCGTGATAGGATTTCCTGGGGGCAATTCTATTGATCACTTCCGCCGTGGTGCCGGTGGCCGGCATGGGGACACGCATGCTTCCCGCCACCAAGTCGCAACCCAAGGAAATGCTGCCGGTGGGCAAGAAGCCTATTGTGCAGTATGTAGTGGAGGAACTGGTGTCCGCGGGGATCGAACAGATCCTGTTCGTCACCGGGCGCGGCAAGCACTCCATCGAGAATCATTTCGACTTCGATCACCAGCTCATGCGCCTGCTGCGCGAGACCGGCAAGGAAGAGTTGCTGGAAGAATTGGAATTTGAGCGCTTCACCACCCATTTCTTCTACACCCGCCAGCGCACCCAGCGCGGTTTGGGCGACGCCATTCTTTGCGCGCAGCGCTTCGCCGGGGAAGCTTCCATTGCCGTAGCCTTGGGCGATTCCATCATCGGAATGCAAACCTCGTCCTGTGTTCGGCGAATGATCGAAGCCGCCGGCGGCGACCGCAACGTTTGCATCATCGCGGTGGAGGAGGTGGCGCCGGAGTTGGTCAGCCATTACGGCGTAATTCAACCCGCGGGATCGGCGGCCGGATCTTTGTTCGAGATCGCCGGCCTGGTGGAGAAACCGCCGGCGGCGGAAGCGCCCAGCAATCTGGTGATCGCCGGCCGCTACATCCTGCCTCCCAGTATTTTCGAAGCGATTCGACAAACCGTGCCGGGCGCCAACGGCGAGATCCAGTTAACGGATGCCATCCGTTTGTTGCCCGGCAAAGGTTGCCGCCTGCTGGCGCTGCGCCTGCCGCCGGGAGAACGGCGCTACGACATCGGCAACTTCGAATCTTACTTTGAGACCTTCATCGAGTTCGCGCTGGCCGATCCGGAATACGGGCCGCGGCTGCGGGAACGGGTGAAACACCTGCTTTCGTGAAGGAGCCGCCGCACCCGTGGAATTGATCCGCACACACGCCTACGCCCGCGCCGGACTGCTGGGCAATCCTTCCGACGGATATTTCGGCAAGACCATCGCGCTGCCGGTGCGCAATTTCCGCGCCTCGGTGGTGTTGTACGAATGGCCGGAATTGGAGATCGTGCTGGCGCAGCAGGATCGCTGTTCCTTCAACAGTCTAGACGATCTTTGCAACGACGTGCGGCTGCACGGATACTTCGGTGGCTTGCCGCTGGTGAAAGCCACGCTGCGCAAGTTTTGGGAGTACAGCCGCAAACACGGGATCGCGCTGCACGGCCGCAATTTCAGTTTGCGCTACGAATCGAACATTCCGCGCCAGGTGGGCATGGCCGGATCCAGCGCCATCATCGCCGCTACGCTGCGCGCGTTGATGCGCTTCTACGACGTGGAAATTCCCCGCGAGATTCAACCCAACCTGGTGCTTAGCGTGGAGCGCGAAGAGTTGGGCATCGCCGGGGGCCTGCAGGATCGCGTCTGCCAGGTGTACGAGACACTGGTGTACATGGATTTTTCGCGCGACCTGATCGAGAGCCGCGGCTACGGCCGCTACGAGGCGTTGGACCCGGCGCTGCTGCCGCCGCTGTTCATGGCTTTTGACGCGTCGCTCAGCGAGCCCTCGGGAATCGTGCACAGCAACATTCGCCAGCGTTGGGAGGCGGGCGAACCGCAAGTGCTCCAGGCGATGATCGATCTGGCTTCCTACGCCGAGCAGGGACGCGCCGCCATTTTGGCCGGCGATCATGCCCGCTTGGGCGAGTTGATCAATATGAACTTCGAAGTCCGCCGCGGCATCCTGAACCTGGATCCCCGCCACGTGGCCATGGTGGAGTTGGCGCGCAGCCTGGGCGCCTCCGCGCACTATGCGGGGTCGGGAGGCTCGATTGTGGGAGCGTATCGTGGCGAGGAGACGTATCAAGCGTTGAAGGATGCGTTTGGGAAAATGGGTTGCCGGGTGATCAAACCGGCATGAGCCGCGACAGTTATGGAGCGACGGGAAAACGCGCGAGCACCTGGTGCCCCTGCCGTTGCAAGGCCCGGATCAAAACCGGCGTCATTTCCCGCGGGAGGTAGGTTGTCATAATTGCTCACGCCATAGTGGCATTATGACAGATGCCAAGAGGAGATTGCAAGAGCAAGGCGGGCGTCTTGGGCGGCGTTGCTGAGGTGTGTGTCCGCCGATAGACGCCGATGGAATGCGGACGCTATCTGCGTTCATCGGCGTTTATCGGCGGTTGCTTTTGTTTTTCCGTTGTGCGGAAGCGCTATGCTCCCCGCCGCTCCAACGTCATCGGCATCCCCTTCGCCGGACGCAGCGTGATCTTCGGTTCAAAGCGCACTTTATACCCGGGTCCAGCCGCAATTTCCAGCGCTGCGCCAGCGTCGCCAACGCCAGCACGCCTTCCATCCACGCGAATCCTTCGCCGATGCACAAATGCGGGCCGCCGCCGAAAGGGAAGTACGCGAACTTGGGCAGCGCTTCCGGCGGCGGCAGCCAGCGCGAAGGAACGAAGCGCTCCGGATCGCGGTCGGCCTTCATGGTCTAACTTGATACCCCTCAGGTAGCCGGACTGGACGGTTGACGACCTTCTAACAAGTCGCGGACTGCCCGTTCCAGCGGCGGTAAGTCGCGTTCGATGATGCTCCAGATCGTCTCGAAATCCAAGGACAGGTAGTCGTGAGTCAGGACATTTCGGAAGCCCGAGACTCCCTTCCAGTCAATCTCCGGGTGTTGGGCCTGGCTTTCCGGAGTGAGGCGTTGCGTCGATTCGCAGAGAATCTGAAGATTGCGTGCGACCGCATCTTGAATGGTAAGCGACTTGCGCACGGCCTCCTTTCCGGGCGCACAGTCCTCCCGGATGCGACCGATGCAGTAAAGGATATGCCGAAGATAGACTTCTTCGGGCTTCAAAGCGGTCGCTCGTCTCTAAGTACGTTGTCCCGGATCAGCGGGTTCAGAGACCGCCGGATAACGATCTGGACCTGCCGACCCAGCAGATCCTGCAAGTCGGCGCTGAGGCGGCCGGGGAACCACGGACTGGTCCGGCCAACCACATCAACCAGCAGGTCTATATCGCTATCAGCCGTTTCCTCTCCGCGGGCCACGGAGCCAAAAAAACTCACATTCCCAGCTCCATGGTGGGCGGCCAACCGGAGAATTGGCTCACGCATTTTGTAAAGCAGGTCCGATGTCGCCATGAGCCCGATTATAGCCCAGCTTCAAAGTTGCCACGCGGTCACGCTCCGCGCCGCTCCAACGTCATCGGCATCCCCTTCGCCGGCCGCAGCGTGATCTTCGGTTCAAAGCGCACTTTATATCCCGGGTCCAGCCGCAATTTCCAGCGTTGCGCCAAGGTCGCCAGCGCCAGCACGCCTTCCATCCACGCGAATCCTTCGCCGATGCACAAATGCGGGCCGCCGCCGAAAGGGAAGTACGCGAACTTGGGCAGCGCTTCCGGCGGCGGCAGCCAGCGCGAAGGATCGAAGCGCTCCGGATCGGGGAAGTAGCGCGCGTCGCGATGCATGGTCCATTGGCACATAATCACCACCGCTTCCGCCGGTATCGTGTAGCCTCCGATTTCCAGACTCTCCAGCGCGCGCCGTCCCAGCGCCCATGCCGGCGGATACAAGCGCATGGACTCCGCCAGCACCGCGTAGGTGTAGCGCAACTTGGGCCAATCTGATTCTCCCGGCAAGCGACCCTCCAGATGCGTGTCCACTTCCTGATGCAGGCGCGCTTCGATTTCGGGATGGCTCGACAGCAAATACCAGGTCCAGGTAAGCGCGTTGGCCACCGTCTCGTGACCGGCCAGCAGAATCGTCATCGCCTCGTTACGCACTTGGACGTCACTCATGCCTTCACCGAACTCCTGGCTGCCCTCGGTATCGCGTGCCAGCAACAGCATGGAAAGCAGGTCGCCGCGATCCGGCCCCTGGCGATGTTCGGCGATCAGGCGGTAAATGACGGCGTCCAGACGCTTCTTGGCTCGGCGAAATGCGCCCATCCCCGATCCTGGAATGTAGTTCAGCAACTGGGCGTGGGGAATCACCAGGCGATCGAACATCTTGATTGCCACCGTGAGCGCTTCGCCGATCTCGCCGGCGTCCGATTCCACGTCGGCGTCGAAGAGCGTCTTGCCGACAATCGCCAACGTCAGGCGCATCATGTCCTGGTGGATATCGCGATGCTCGCCTGATTTCCAACTATCGCTGAGCCGCCGGGCGTAGCCGGACATCGTGGAGGCATAGGCGGCGACCCGCTGGCGATGGAACGCCGGCTGTGCCAGGCGCCGTTGACGCAGGTGGAAATCGCCTTCGCTGGCCAGCAAGCCTTCGCCGAGCAAATGTTTGGTGACTTCCAGTCCCGGACCCTTGCGGAACTTGCGGCTGTGCGTTACCAGCACATCGGCAATCCAATCGGGCCGGCTGAGGAAGTAGACACGCTCGGAACCGAGCGTAAAATAGGCGATGTCACCATAGCTCGCCAGGTGCGTGACAAACGCCAGCCTGTCGCGCTGCAAGGTGAAGAGGATCCTGCCGGGTATTCTCGATTTAGGCCCAGGAGGTACTCGGGGCAACGTCAGTAACGGCCCCGTCCACCGCCGCCGCCGCGATGGCCGCCACCCGCTTCTTTGGGCCGGGCTTCGTTCACGTTCAGCGCGCGACCACCTTCCTGCTTCCCGTTCACTCCCGCAATGGCCTTCTCCGCATCGCTGTCATTGGCCATTTCCACAAACGCGAAGCCGCGGGACTTGCCGGTCTCTCGATCTGTCGGGATGGTCACACTTTGAATTTCACCGAATTCCTGAAAGAGCTCTCGAACTCGGTCTTCGGTAACGGTAAACGGCAGATTGCCTACAAACAACTTTTTCACCGGATCCTCCACAAGGGGCCGGCAGCAGCTTCATAGGGCCGGCTTGAGGACAAATTACCACTTTCAGCTTCAAATGGGTAGTCCTATTATTACCTATAGGACGGGCTGGCCTGGGAGGCCAGCTTCCTCCGTGTCCTTCGCTCTTGTGTTCTTCGTGCCTTTGTGGTGAAAAAAATCCCGGTGGCCTATAATGGCCGCATGAGATTTACTGTCTCGCTCCCTCTTGCTTTCCTGCTTGCGCTGGTAACTCTCCACGCCCAAGACCGCCGCTCTCGCGGCGACTCCGCGGACGCGCCGGCGACCGTGCTCAAGCCGGCGCGCGTCTTCGACGGCGAAGCGATGCACGAAGGCTGGGCCGTGCGAGTGCGCGGCGAACGCATCGAAGCGGCCGGGCCCGCCGCGAGCATCGACGCCGCCGGCGCCAAGGTCGTCGACCTGCCGGGCACCACGCTGATGCCGGGCCTGGTGGAAGGCCACTCGCACATCCTGCTGCATGCTTACAACGAGACGCCGTGGAACGACCAGGTGGCGCACGAAGGCCTGGCGTTGCGCGCGGCGCGCGCCGTGAATCATCTGCGCGCCACGCTGATGGCCGGCTTCACCACCATCCGCGACCTGGGCACGGAAGGCGCCGGCTATGCCGACGTCGAGCTGAAGCAGGCGGTGAATCAGGGCATCATTCCCGGCCCGCGCATGCTGGCTTCCACGCGCGCGATTGTCGCCACCGGCAGCTACGCGCCCAAAGGATTCGCGCTCGGAATGGCGCGTGCCGCAGGGCGCCGAGGAGGCCGACGGCGTCGACAGCCTGATGCGCGTGGTGCGCGACCAGATCGGCCACGGCGCCGATTGGATCAAGCTGTACGGCGATTATCGCTGGGGTCCCGCGCCGGGCGCGCATCCCACGTTTTCGCTGGAGGAAATGAAGCTGGCGGTGGAAACGGCGCACAGCGCCGGCGTGCCGGTGGCCGTGCACACCAGCCACGCCGGAAGGCATGCGCCGCGCCATTCTGGCCGGCGTCGAGACCATCGAGCACGGCGATCAGCGGCACGCCCGAAGTCTTCAAGCTGATGGCCGAGCATCACGTGGCGCTGTGCCCCACGCTGGCGGCGGGCGACGCCACGGCGCAATACGCCGGCTGGCGCAAAGGCGAACAGCCCGAGCCGCCAGGCATTCAGCGCAAGCGCGCCAGCTTCAAGGCCGCGCTCGACGCCGGCGTGACCATCCTCAGCGGCAGCGACGTGGGCGTCTTCGCGCACGGCGAGAACGCGCGCGAGATCGAGTTGATGGTGGCATTACGGCATGCCGCCGGTGGACGCGCTGAAGGCCGCGACGTCGGTAGCGGGCCGGGTGCTGCACATGGATATCGGCGCAGGTGAAGGCCGGGATGCTGGCCGACCTGATCGCGGTGGACGGCGATCCCGACCAGCGACATCTCCGCGCTGCGGAAGGTGAAGTTCGTGATGAAGGGCGGAACGGTTTACAAGTAACCGTTTTTCTTCCGGGAAGCAAGCCATAGACTCTGAAGCCTTGCGTAGCGCCGGTTACATTCGTTTACGCGACCCGGCCGCAGGATTGGACTATGATTCTTGCGGAGGATATTTTCCTTATGGTTCGTCGCGCCCTTCTTTACTCCATGCTGGCGGCCGCACCGCTACTGGGCCAATCCAAGCTGCTGCGGTTCCCCGATATTCACGGCGACAACGTCGTTTTCGTTCACGCCGGTGACATTTGGGCCGTCTCGTCGCAGGGCGGCACGGCGCGGAGACTTACTGCGCATCCGGGCCTGGAATTGTTTGCCGAAGTTCTCCCCCGACGGTAAGTGGATCGCCTTCACCGGCCAGTACGACGGCGACGAGCAGGTCTACGTGATGCCCGCCGAAGGCGGCGTTCCCAAGCAGCTCACTTTCTATCCCGCGCGCGGGCCGCTGCCGCAGCGCTGGGGATACGACAATCAGGTGGAGGGTTGGACGCCCGACGGCAAAAACATCCTATTCCGCTCCCTCGCGACGGCTGGAGCCTTTCCGAGAACGACTTTATACCGTGCCCGCGGACGGGCGGTCCGGCGGTGGCGCTGCCCATGCCGCACGCCGGCGCGGGTGTCGTATTCGCCCGACGCCAAGCGAATCGCCTACTCCCCGCTGTTTCGCGATTTCCGCAACTGGAAGCGCTACCAGGGCGGCTGGGCGCAGGAGCTCTATATCTTCGATTTTGCCAGCCAACAAGCACGAGAACATCACCAACAATCCGCGCACCGATCGCGATCCCATGTGGATCGGCAACAAGATCTATTTCTCTTCCGACCGCGACGGCACGCTGAATCTCTACTCCTACGACATCGCTACGAAAAAGACCACCGAGCTGACCCATAGCAATAAGTGGGACGTGCGCTGGCCCAGCACGCGATCGCGCGGGACAAATCGTTTATGAGGAGGACGGCGAATTGCACGTTTACGATGTGCGCGACGGGCGCGACCGGAAACTGGATATCAACGTCCCGGATGACGGCTTGCATTCGCGCCCCGGACACGTCCAGGCCGACAACCTGATCGAGGATTTTGAGCTGAGTCCCAAAGGCGAGCGGGCGCTGTTCGTGGCGCGCGGCGACATTTTCACCGTGCCGATCGAGCACGGAGCCGGTACGCAATCTGACCAACTCATCCAACGCTCACGAGCATTGCGGCCCGCTGGTCTCCCGACGGCAAGAAGATCGCCTTCATCTCCGACCGCTCCGGCGAGGACGAAGTGTGGGTCACCGATCAGGACGGCAACGGCAAGCCCGAACAGCTAACTCACGACAGCACCGGTATGCGCTATGCTCCGGAATGGGCGCCCGACGGAAAACGCTTCGCCTTTTCCGATGTACACAGACAACCTGTACGTGCTGTCGCTCGACGACAAGAAGGTGGCGCATGTCGCTCACGACCGCCGCGGCGCGATCCGCGACTACACCTGGTCGCACGACGGCGGACATCTCGCCTTCACCATGAATGAATCGAACGGCTTCAGCGCGCTGCATATCTGGAGCGTGGCCGACAACCAGAATCGCCAGATCAGCGATGGTTTCTTCGATGTGGGGAGTCCGGCTTGGGATCCGGAAGGCAACTACCTATTTTACGCCAGCCGGCGCGAGTACCAGCCGCAGATTTCCAGCTTTGGAATTCAACTATGCCACCGCTCGCGACACCTACCTGTACGCAATGGCTCTGCGCAAGGACGTGAAAAATCCCTTCGCGCCGGAGAGCGACGAGGTGACCATCAGGCGACCGACAAGAAGGACGACAAGAAGGATGACAAGAAGGAGGAGCCGAAAAAGGAATACGATCAAGATCGACTTCGACGGGTTGGCCGCGCGCATCGCTCGCGTGCCCGTGGATGCCGACAACTACGGCGGGATCGCCGCGATTAAGGGCTACTTGATCTATGGGAAGCTTGGCTCATTCTTCTACGGCCGCGCTTCGGAAACACCGCCGATGCTGAAGGCTTTTTCCTTCAAGGACCGCAAGGAGTCCACCGTGATGGAAAAATAAGCGGGTGGACCGTCTCCGGCGATGGCTCGAAACTGCTGGTCCATTCCGGGGCGGAATACCGGCTGCTCGATCTGCCTCCGAAAGCAGCCACGCCCGGTACTGCGCCCCCGGCAAAATCCGGTCTCGGTGCACGGTCTGGCGGTGGATCGCGTGCCCAAAGAGGAATGGTCCGAGATCTTTGAAGAGGTTTGGCGCCGCTATCGCGATTTCTTCTACGTGTCCGAACATGAACGGCTACGACTGGAAGGCGTTGCACGACCAATACAAGGAACAGCTTCAGTACGTGGCTCATCGCGCCGACCTGAACTACGTGATCTGGAGATGATCTCGGAGTTGAACAACAGCCACACCTACATTGCCGGCGGCGACTGGGTCGCGCCGCCGCGCCCGCAGGTGGCGCTGCCCGGTGCGCGCTTCGCGCTGGACGCGGCCAGCGGCCGTTACAAGCTGTCGCACATCTTCAAAGGCCAGAACGAAGAGGATCGCTACCGTTCTCCGCTGACCGAAATCGGCATCGACGTGAAGGAAGGCGACTATGTGCTGGCGATCAACGGCGAGGAACTCGACCGGCGACGAAGATCCTTACAAGCTGCTGCGCAACAAGGCCGACCGCCCGGTCAGCTGACGGTGAACGACAGACCCGCGCTCGAAGGGCTCGCACAAAATCGTCTATCAAGCCCATCTCTGCGGAGCAGCCGCTGGTCTACCTGGGCTGGCTCACGCGCAACGCGGAAATCGTGGACAAGCTGACCGGCGGCAAGGCTCGGCTACATTCACGTTCCGGACATGGGCGAAGCCGGAATCCGCGAGTTCATCAAGTGCTACTACGCGCAGATCCGCAAAGAAGCGCTGATCGATTGACGATCGCGGCAACGGCGGCGGCAACGTTTCGCGGATGATCATCGAGCGGCTCGGCCGGGTTTTGCTGGCCGTGCAATTTTTCGCGCACCGATGAAGACGCCGATACTTATCCCGACGGCGTCTTCATCGGTCCGATGGTTTGCCTGCTCGACGAGACCTCGGCCTCCGACGGAGACATCTTCCCGTCATGTTCCGCGAGGCTGGCCTGGGGCCGCTGATCGGCAAGCGGTCGCTGGGGCGGTGTGGTGGGCATCACCAACCACGGACCGCTGCTCGACGGCGGCGCGGTCAACGTGCCGGACTTCGGCGTTCGCCTCGACCGATGGCCAGTGGGCATCGAAGGCCACGGTGTGGATCCGGACATTGTGGTGGACAACGATCCCGCGGAGTTGCTGAAGGGGCACGATCAGCAACTGGAGCGGGCCGTGCAGGAAGTGATGGCGCGGACGAAGTCTAAGCCGGCGGCGTTACCGAAGCGTCCGGCGGCGCCGGTGAGGAAATGACTTAACATCGATGAACAGGATGAACAGGATTAAGATAAGCGCATCCTGTACATCCTGTTCATCCATGTTAGACCTTCTTCGGTTGCGGCGCGTCCCGTTGCACGGAAGGCGCCACGAAATGGTGGCCTAGTTGCCGGAAAACTGAGTCCGCTACGGCCTTACGTTTATTCGCGTCCAGTAAGGGCAACCCATCTCCATCTGTCATTTCCATTTGCTCCACTTCAATATCTCGCAAGTAATCGACTAGGTCATCCTCAGACCCACCGTCCCTGAGCAGGCCGTAGACGCCTCCGAGATAACGATCGTATTCATCGGCAGCCGCGGGTTGATCGTTGATGCCGATTGGGTCCCATTCAGCCATGAGAATTTTCCGAATGGCGCGACAAATCTCGCGGGATTGTTCCTTGCTGATCATTGCTCGCGGCTTTCGAGCCCTCGCCCGGTCGCTAGCGTGACTATTGCGGCTTCTTCTGCTTCTGTGCCAGCAACCGGTAGTATTGCTCGACTTCTTTCCGATAGCTCTCTGGAATCTCTTCGTACGCCGGCAGATGCACGGCCGAAGCTTCTTCCAGGCGGCGGCTCAACTCCAACTCCACTTGACGCCAGCCGTCCAGGATCGTGGCGCGAATGTGTTCCAGCATTTCCGGCGTGGCTTCGCGGA
>CAVVEL010000014.1:0-236084 GCA_963747095.1 Terriglobia bacterium | reverse complement strand
CGGTCCATGTAACCGGCGTCTCCTCCACCCCCGACGACAACGAACATCTCGAACGCATCCTGAACTTCGCCCGCAATCTGCACATCGAGACCCGGGTGATCGAAGGCGCCGGCGCCGGCGGCCGCCAAGTGGCGCACTCGCTGACCGAGTTCGCGCGCATCAATCAGATCACCCAGATTCTGCTGGCGCGCCCGCACTACGGAGGCCTGAACTTGTTTCCCAGCCGCAATTTGATTCACCAGATCGTCGGCCTGGCGCACGACATGGAAGTCCTGGTGATCGCCAATCGTGGCCAGTAGTGCTGCGCCGGGGATGTCACCCTGGCGACGAAGTTGACAGAACATTCCTCGTTTCAATATAGTGAAAGCCCTTACAAGGTTCCCCCATGCCAATCCACTTGCGCTTCTCCCTGACCTTCCTGGCATTTCTTCTAGCGATCGTTGGACCCCTGTCTGCGCAGCGCGGCGGCCGCGGCGGCCAAGACGATGGCGAAGCGCTGCGCTTCCGCTTTGTCGGCCCCGCGGTGGGCAACCGGATCGCTTCGGTCGCGAGCATTCCCCGGCGATCCCAGCACCTATTACGCCGGCGCGGCGTCTGGCGGCATTTTCAAGTCCGTGGACGGCGGCCACGCCTGGACGCCGATCTTCGACAGCCAGCCGGCAGCCGCCATCGGCGCGCTGGCCGTGGCGCCCTGCGATCCCAGCATCGTGTGGGCCGGCACCGGGCGAGGCTTGGGCCATCCGCGACGCCGACATGATCGGCAACGGCATCTACAAATCCACGGACGCCGGCAAGACCTGGAAGAACATGGGACTGGAGGAAACCGGGCGCATCGGGCGCGTCATCGTGCATCCCAAGAATCCCGAGATTGTTTACGTCTGCGCCCTGGGACGCGCCACGGGACCGCAGGAAGAACGCGGTGTCTATCGCACCACCGACGGCGGGGCGCACTGGACGCGCACGCTGTTCGTGGACGCCAACACCGGCTGCTCCGGCCTGTCGCTGGATGCCCGCAACCAACACCCTGTATCGCCGGGATGTGGCAGGTGGAGATGCACACCTACGCCATGTTCAGCGGCGGCGCCGGCAGCAGCGTGCACGTTTCGCGCGACGGCGGAGTCACTTGGTCGCGCTTGCAGGGCCGCGGATTACCGCGCTCCCCACTGGGCAAGATCGACGTGGCCGTGGCCCCCAGCAATTCCAACCGCGTTTACGCGCTGATCCAAACCGCCGAGCAGGGATCGCTGTGGCGATCGGATGATGCCGGCGATACTGGCGCGTGGTGAACTGGGATCGCGCCCTCACCGGACGCGCCGGCTACTACATCCGCCTGGCTGTGAATCCCATGAACGAAAATGAAGTCATGGTGGCCAACAGTTCCTTCCACGTTTCCCTCGACGGCGGAGAAACTTTCCGCACCGCGCCGTACGGTGGCGATAACCACGACATCTGGATCGATCCCACCAATCCCGACCGTTTTGTGGTGACCTTCGACGCCGGAATGAATATCACCACGGTGCACGGCCGGGGATTCAATCGCGTGACGCTGCCCATCGGGCAGTTGTATCACGTGGCCGTGGACAACCAGGTTCCCTACTGGGTCTACACCAACATGCAGGACAACGGCACCATGCGCGGCTCGAGCACCGGCCCCGAAGCCGGCGCCGGCGGACGCGGCGGCAACACTTGGGATCATGGCATCGGCGGCTGTGAATCGGGATTCACGATTCCCGATCCCGCCGATCCCAACATCGTGTGGGCCAGTTGCTATGGCAACGAAGTGACGCGCTACGATGCCAAGACCAAGCGGGCCCGTTCCGTCAGCCCCTGGCTGCACACGCTCGATTCCGCGCCGAATGAAGTGAAGTATCGCTGCCATTGGACGGCGCCGCTGGCCGTGGATCCCTTCGATCACAACACCGTGTATTACGGATGCCAGGTGATCTTCAAGACCTCCAACGGCGGTCAAAGCTGGTCGGTGATCAGCCCCGATCTTTCCACGCAAGATCCCAAGCGCATCGTTTCTTCCGGTGGAATCGTGGGCGATAACCTGGGGCAGTTTTACGGTGAAGTGATCTTCTCCATCGCGCCCTCGCAAATCCAAAAGGGCTTGCTTTGGGCCGGCACCAACGACGGCAAAGTTTGGAACACCCAGGACGGCGGCGCGCACTGGAACGACGTGACCAAGAACATCACCGGCATGCCGGAGTGGGGCGTGGTCTCGCAGATCGAGCCGTCGCACTTCGATCCCGGAACGGCGTACATCGCCGTGGACCTGCACATGATGGACAATCGCGATCCTTACGCCTTTAAGACCAACGACTTCGGCAAGACCTGGACGCCCGTCAATGCCAACCTACCCAAAGGACCGCTGGCGTACGTGCGCGCCATCGCCGAGGATCCCAACCGCAAGGGTCTGTTGTTCGCCGGAACCGGCAACAGTTTTTACTACTCGCTGGACGACGGCGCTAAATGGACTCCCTTGCAAGCGGGACTGCCGCACGCGCCGGTGACCTGGATCACCGTGCAGAAACAGTTCCACGACGTGGTACTTTCCACCTATGGCCGGGGCATCTACATTCTGGATAACATCACACCGCTGGAACAGGCCGCCGCAGCCAGTGACGAGGCGGTCCGCTTGTTCACGCCGCGACCCGCTTACCGGGAGACGCGCGGCGGCCGTGCCATGATCGACTTTTCGGTAAAAGCCGCGCCGCGCCAACCTTCCAAGCTGGAAGTTCTCGACGCCAAGGGCGCGGTCATTCGCGAGTTGCGCGTGGCGGCGCGTCCCGGGCTGAATCGCGCTTCCTGGGATTTGCACTACGACGCCCCGCGCTTAGTGGCGCTCCGTACGACGCCGCCGGAAAATCCCCACATTTGGGAAGAACCGCGCTTCCGCGGCGTGGACACGCGTCCCATCACCCACTGGGGACTTCAGCAAGCCGAAGTGGGACCCATCGTTGCGCCGGGCAAATACACCGTGCGTCTCACCGTGGACGGCCAAACTTACTCGCAGCCGCTGGAAATCCTGCGCGATCCCCTGGTTCCGGCCAGCGTGACCGACCTGGAAGCGCAGGTCAAGCTCCAGCTCCGCATTCGCGACGACATCAATGCCACCGCGGACATGGTCAATCACATCGAGAACATGCGCAAGCAGCTTGAGGATGTCACCAAAATGCTGCGTCCCGCGCCAGCTCCAGGAGGCGGCCGCGGAGGATTCGGCGGCGGCTTTGGCGGACGCGGCGGCGCAGCGGTTGCCGATGTCCCGGCGGCGCCCGCGGCGCCGAAATCGGATTTCGAGATAGCCATCGAGGCGATGGACCAGAAACTTCAGGATGTGGAGTACAAGCTGTTCTCCAAAGCGTTGCGCACCAGCGACGACAAGTACTTCATCCAAGCCTACAAGGTTTATCTGGACCTGCTCTGGCTGAACGGCGAAGTCGGCACCGGCGCGGGCGACGTGGCCGGCAGCGCGGACGACAAACCCACCGACACGGCGGTCGGCCTGCTGCAAGACATCGAGAAGGATCTGGATGCCGCCAAGGCCGAATACAAAGCGTTGATGGAGAAAGAAGTGCCGGCGTTTAACAAGATGATCCTGGAGAAGGGCGGCGAAAAAGCCGCCGTGCCGCTGGTGAAGTAGTTCAAGTGGAACCGGTTTCTCGGGGGTCGGCGACCGCAGCGGTTTTCACCGACCTTCGGTCATACCTAAGGATTCGCCGTCCAAATGAACGAACGCTCCGCCGGCCTTCGCTGTCATTTCGTCTAACAAGTATCTAAATATACCCTTAAGCCCCATGAATCTGATCTCCAACACCGGAGCATCTTCTGGAGCGCTAAATTCAACGGTGTCGTGCCACGAAGTGTTATCCAAGAGCAGCGGGTAGATGTTGATGTTACCCCTGAGGTAGTTGTTCGGACACTCATGAGAGGCAAACCTCTCTGCCTGAGCCGCGGTGTCAAATTGCCGTACCAAGCTTCTGATTTTCCCCATTGCTTCGGGAGATAGGTCAGATGGCTTCTTCAGGACATAGTAAACGAAAACGATGACTGAGTCCTGTTGGACTTTGTTCCTCAAGGCTTCCTTGTATGGGAGGAGCGTTTTGACGAGGCGAATCGCTCTCTCCTTGGCTGCCAATTGGTCCACGTCTTTCAACTCGGCGACCAAGGCACTCAAATCATGACCGTGCCGAGATGAGATGTAGCCTATCAGTGGACTTAGGCTCTTTGCTCTGTTGTTGCCGACGAAAGTCTCGATTTGAACCTGGCTGGCGTCCAAGGCCTCCAGTGAGAGAAACTGCTCTATTCGGCCTGCGATTGCCTCGGAGTTTCTAAGGGTTGTGCCGTACGCAAACTCGTGGGTCGGGAGAAGTCCGCCCTGCCGCCAAGACTTGAACGCGAAAACCAACACCACAAGCGCTAGCAGGGCAGCTATCGAAGGCCCGATCCCCATCTGCGCTACCCTCCTCTCTCAGAACGCGCAACTAACTAGTTTGACCTCTTGATTCCGAACCGATCGTAGCATGTAGCCGCTAACGCGTCACCCCCGAGCAATCTGCTCCAAGCGGCTGATGCACGTCCGCCGCCATTGCGCGGAAATGGGTAGCGTTTCCAAACGCTCGCGAATCACAGCCGCTTCCGCGAGATTGTGCCTTAAGGCAGCCCGAACGAAATCCAGGTCCTTTTCGCGCCCGGCGACCAGTTTCGAAGCCGCTAGGTCGTGGACTTCCAGGCACAGAGCGACAGCACCGCCCGTATTCTCGTTCTCGAGGCGAATCAACCGCTCTTTCCAACCGGCCGGCAGAATCGCCGTTTCTGCTCCTACGCCATGGGCATAGTAGCCGAACGTACTATGAAACGGCGAGGCTTCTCCGATGCTCCCATCGATCAAATCGGCGCTTGCCGGGCTGTCCATGACGAACAAGTCCGCTTCTCTTGAAATGAGCAGCTCCGGCGGAGCATTTGGGAATTGGCCGAGCACGGCCTGACTTCCAATCACGATTAACTCGCGGCGTCCGGTGATGGCCGCCGATGCGCGAATCAAGTGCTCAAGCTGCGGACGTAGCATTTTCTGGTGTGAGGTTGCGCTGCCGCGCTTTGATGGCCCAAACTTCCGCAGGCGCCAGGATTCCGGTGAATGGAGAGTTTTGACGAAGGCGCTGGCCCTCGTCGGTTCGCGCACCCAGGATCGCACGGATTTCAGAGAGCGGTTTTTTGAGCAGTTGCCGCCATTCCTCGTCGCAGCGTACCAAAGACGGCGCACCACCGTTTTGCCTGCTCCAGCGGTCGAGGTTGGCGCGCGCGTGATCGAGCCATTCCGGATGGGAGGGCAGACCTTCCGCGATCCGCAAGGCTAGTGCGAGACTGACCGCATCCTGATACGAATGGTCCATCCACTTGAGGTTACCATGAACGGCAAGCGAACTAGCTACGTTCGCGGCAATGATGTTACTAAAAGCCAACCCCCTTGTTCAAAAGTGCTCTCGGTGCTCCTTTAGCGATATACTGTGGCGCGTAGGATCGTCTTGGAGGAATCACCGGAATGAAACGTCTTCTTGTTGGCTCCGCGCTGTTAATGACCGTTGTGCTCGCCCTGCCTGCCCAGACCTCCGTAGCCGGGTATTGGGTCTTTCGCATCCCGCGCGGCGACAGCACCTTCGCCGATACTTTTTTTGAACTGAAGCAGGACGACGGTGCGGTCTCCGGCCGCCTGATTCGCGGGAACGGGGAAGCACCGCTTTCCGAGGTCACGCTCAAAGACGGCAAGCTGCATTTCGCCGTCGCCAACGTGCGCAACAACGTCACCACCAAGACCGTCTACGAGGGTCCCGCCGGCGGCGGCGCGTTTACGCGCACCATAGGGACCGGCCAAACGGTTTCCGGCGAGTTTCAGCGCAGCACGAAGGAAGCCGCGCTTCCTCCTGCCGCGCTCCCGTTGCCGGCCTTGCACAATGTGCCCGATAACGGTTTAGTCCGCACACCTCCGATGGGTTGGAACAGTTGGAACAAGTTTGCCGGCCGCGTTACCGCCGAGGATGTGAAGGGCATGGCCGACGCCATGGTCTCCAGCGGCATGGCTAAAGCCGGGTACGTCTACGTGAACATCGACGACACCTGGGAAGGCCAGTCGCGCGACGCCAACGGCAACATCACTACCAACACAAAGTTTCCGGACATGAAAGGTCTGGCCGACTACGTTCACTCCAAGGGATTGAAGATCGGCATCTATTCCTCGCCCGGACCGAAAACCTGCGCCGGCTACGAGGCCAGTTACGGCCACGAGGAGCAAGACGCCAAGCAGTTCGCCGCCTGGGGATTCGACTATCTGAAGTACGACTGGTGCAGCGCCGGCAATATCTACAAAGACGAAGACATGCAAGCCGTCTATCAGAAGATGGGCGATGCGCTGCTCAAAGCCGGCCGGCCGATTGTTTACAGCCTGTGTCAGTATGGAAGCGCTGAAGTGTGGACATGGGCGGCGAAAGTCGGTGGCAATGCCTGGCGTACCACCGGCGATATTTCCGACCGCTGGCCTTCGCTCGACGGCATCGGATTCGGCACGCGCGTGCCGGGCCAACGCACGCAACTGGACATCGCCTCGGCTACCCAACCAGGACACGTCAACGATCCCGACATGCTGGAGATCGGCAACGGCGGCATGACCGGCGACGAATACCGCCTGCATATGAGTCTGTGGTCCATCTATTCCGCGCCGCTGCTGGCCGGCAACGATCTGCGCACCATGACCGACGAAATCAAGAGCATCCTGATGAACGCCGAAGTCATCGCTGTAAATCAGGACAAGGCGGTGAAGCCGGCCCGGAAGATTGCCGAGGCCGGGACATCGGTGATTCTGGCCAAGCCGTTGGCGGACGGCTCGATGGCGGTCGGCCTGTTCAATCGCGGCGAGGACGACGCGCCGCTTACCCTGACGTGGTCGGCGCTGGGGCTGGCGGGCAAGAAACTGCAAGCGCGCGATCTGTGGGCCCATCAACCCGTGGAGGTCGCGGCCGACAGCTATACCGTGCGGGTGCCTAAGCATGGCGTGGTGATGCTGCGGGTTTCCGTTGCGAAGTAAGGATTTTTTGCTACGAGCCGCGACAGTGATGGAGCGACGAAAGGGTGGGATGTCTTGAACGTCGGCACGAAAACCCGCAATGCGGGAGGGCATCGATCCGTGTCTTCGGGCTGGCGTTCAACACATACCACCCTTCCGTCGCTCCATAACTGTCGCGGCTCATTCTGGGCGATTCTTTTGTGTTCCCTGGCGGGCTGGGCCGGCGACTCGCCGAAGTTCACGCTGCCTGCCGGCGTCACGCCGCGCAAACATATCATCGAACTAACCATCGATCCCTCGCGGGACACTCTCGCCGGCGTCGCGCGGATCGAAATAACGCTCAGCTCGCCGCAAGCCGAAGTGTGGATCAACGGCCGCGACCTTACGGTAAGCGAGGCGTGGATGGAAGCGGGCGGCAAACGCATCGCGGCGAAATCGGAAACCGCGGGCAACGAGTTTATCGGTATCACGCCGGAAAAGCCGGTCGGCCCAGGCGATGCGGTAATCGGGATTCGCTACTCCGCGCCGCTTTCCGCCGAGGCCGTCTCCGGACCGAATCGCAAGAAGGTCGGCGACGATTGGTATGTCTTCACCACCTTCACGCCGATCGACGCCCGCCGCGCATTTCCCTGCTTCGACGAGCCGCGCTTCAAAACCGTTTGGGAAATGTCCATCCACGTGCCCCGCGATCAGCGCACCTTTGCGAATGCACCCATGCTCTCTGAGACGCGCGAGTCGGACGGCATGAAACTCGTGCGCTTCGCGCCCACGCAGTTACTGGCCGCGGAAGTTGTAGCCTTCGCCGTGGGACCCTTTGACGTTTGGAATGGCGGGAATGCGGGAGCGAAGAACACGCCGGTGCAAGTGATCACTCCAAGAGGACAGGCCGAGCAAGGTAACGAAGCGGCCATCGCCACGCAAGAAGTTTTGCCGCGACTGGAAAAGTACACCGGCATTCCCTACCCCTGGGACAAGCTGGACCACGTGGCCCTGCCGCGAGGCGCCTTCGGCGCGGTGGAGAATCCCGGGTTGATCACTTATCAATCGCACGGCCTGCTGGTTCCACCGGCCGAAGCGAGCGATGAACGCCGCCGTCCCATTCGATCTTTGGAAGCTCACGAGATCGGCCATCAGTGGTTCGGCAATCTTGTCACGCAAGCCGATTGGACCGACGTTTGGCTCAGCGAAGGTTTTGCCACTTGGATCTCCGCGAAAATGATGGACGAAGAGCAGGCTGCCGATCGCCAGCACTTAGCCGCATTGGCGGCGCGGGAAAGAATCATGGCCAGCGACGAGAGTTCCGATAGTCACCCGGTCCGCTGGCCGCGCCAGACACGCGAAGAACTGGACCACGTCTACAACCAGGTTCCCTATCAGAAAGGCGCGGCGATCCTGCTGATGATGGAAGGATGGCTCGGCCCCGCCGATTTTCAAAAAGGCCTGCGCAAGTATCTGGCGGATCACCGCCTGGGCAACGCCACCACGCAGGACCTGGAAGCAGCGCTCAGCAGCACCGTCCATGAAGACGTCAGTATGGGACCGGCAAAAGATCCGACGCCGGTTTTGGAAGCTTTTCTCAATACCACCGGCGTGCCGGCCGTCAAAGGCAAGGTCGAATGCTCCGATGAAGCTGTAACGGTGAAACTCGAACGAGCCAACACGCAGAAATCGCCGATTCCCATTTGCTGGAAAACAAACCGGGCGAATCAAACCTGCCTGGTACTGCAAGAGGAACAGGCGCAAGTGGCCGAGACCGGCTCGTGCCCTGCATGGATCTACCTGAATGCCGGAGGAACCGGCTACTATCGCACGGTTTGGACCGCGCCGCAATTGCAAACGCTTTCTGGCGTGCTGGACAAGCTGAGCGGCGCGGAACGCCTGACGTTGGTCTACGACTTGCGCGCCCTGCGCAAGGCTGATGCGGCCATCACCGACCCGCTGCTAACTACGCTGGCCAGCGACGGACAACCGGAAATCGCGCGGGCGGCGAAAGTCGCGCTCGGTTTGGAACAGGACCAACCGCCGCGCAGGTAAACGATAGGAAGCGTACCCTCTTTCACTTGGCAGCTTTGGCTTGGCGGGCCAGCATCATGTCACGGATTTTCTTCATGCGATCGCGAAAGGCCGCGGCCTGTTGCCGGCCGTCCGGCAGCGCGTCGATCATCTTTTCCAGACTGCCCAGGAACCGCGGATTTCCGAAAAAGGTCCGCATTTCCGGAAGAAACGGCTCGAGTTTAGCGAAGCAGCCCATGTACTCGCCGTTCGTAGCAACGAAGAATTCCAGGTCAATCGCGCCATGGTTGACCATCGCTGCGGCCATGTCCCAGTAGGTCATGACCATGCGCATATGGCCGCTGTGTTCGCCGAACAGCACATTGTTAATGGCCTCGATGGAATCCGGATGGAACTCCCGGAAGAACCATTCGCGCGCCGCCCGCATGATCGGTTCACGACGCAAATCGTAGAGCTTAAGGATCAGATCCGCTTGAGCTTGTTTCGACATACTTTTCCTCCGATAAATGGATTGGTTGTTTTGGTTACGCAATTACTGACCCGCTTCGGTCGCGGAGTGCTGGTGCGAGTGCATCCACGCATCCAGCGCGTCCATATCCTTAGCGACCGTGCGGGACGCCGCATACAATACGAAGGCCAGCGTCAGGCTCACTGCTGGAATCACGTACATCGCGCTGTGCAAGCCGGCGGCACGCTGCGCCTCGCCGACGGTGGCCGCGCCGGCGGCCAGCATCGCTTGACGCGCAAAGTGATCGCTGAGCATGCCCGTCACCGGCGGCCCGAAACTGCCGCCCAGCACGTACATCGCGAAAAAGTAGAGCGCCATGGCCGTGCCGCGCAAGCCCGGCTCCACAATGTCCTGAATCGCGGAGTAAACCGTGGCGTAGTACACGTACATCAGCATCCATCCGGCGCTCATCAGCGCCATGAAGGTCACCAGATCGCCCTTGGGACGCGTCAGCGCCAGCAGCACGCAAGGCGCGGAGATAAACAGCGCGGTGGTAGCGATCAGCAAGCGGCCGTTCTTGCGCGTGCGGCGCACCCAGTCGCCAATCAATCCGCCGCCGATCAGGCCCACCACGCCCACCGCGCCCAGCACGTACGCGGTAACGTGATTGGCTTGCTTCAGATTCAAGCCGTGAAAGCGCGCCAGAAAGGCCGGCAAAAATCCATTGACGGCGTAGGCGTTGAAATTGTGCAGCGCGCCGCTGGCGATAATCCACCACATGGTGGGGATGCTCAAGACTCGGAGATACGGCGATCCGGCGCGAGCCCGCCCGGCGACCGCATGAGTCTCGGCCGCGCCGCGCTCCGGCTCGGTCATGAACGGAGCGGCCAACGCCAGAATCAATCCCGGCAGGCAGGCCACCCAGAACGCCGCGCGCCATCCATAGGCGAAAGCCACATCGCCGCTGATCATGCCGCTGAGAAAAATGCCCACCGGCAGGCCCAGCATGAAAACGGAGATCGCAATGGAGCGCCGCGCCGCGGGAAACAGATCGCCAATCAAGGAATTGGCGGCCGGCGCGCAACTGGCTTCCCCGATGCCCACGCCCAGGCGCGCCGCGAACATCGACGCGTAGTTCCATGTGAATCCGGAAAGCGCGGTCAGCACGCTCCACGCCGCCACGCCCAGCGACAGGATGCGCTTGCGCCTCCAGAAGTCCGAAAGGCGTCCCAGCGGAACTCCTACCGCGGCGTAGATCAGCGTGAAAGCCGCGCCCAGCCAGCCCAGCGCGGAATCGCTAAGGTGCCACTCCTTGCGGATCGGTTCCGCCAGCACGCCCAGCAACTGGCGGTCGTAAAAGTTCATAGTGTTAATCGCGAAGAGAATAAAAAGAGCGAACCAGGTTTGACGCCGGGTGACGGTCATGACTTATTATGCTCGGGTTCCTATCCTCGCAACAGACGCCCGTGAGCATAGTTCAAAGAGGCGGAAAGCGCAATGTAATGTTAAGATACACAACTTGGAGCGCTGTTCTTCGAGGCCGGAAGACGAACCATGACCAACCCACGGACAACCCTGTCCGTCGTGATCCCTGCGTACAACGAAGCATCGCGGCTCCCGGCGTCGCTGGAGTGCCTGCGGGAATTCGCGCGAAGCTTCGGCTCGGTTGAAGTATTGGTAGTGGACGACGGATCCCACGACGCAACCACGGAACTCGCCCGGCAAGCGGGCCGCGCCTGGGCTGCGGAGGGACCACGCTTGCGGGTATTGAGCAGTCCTGGAAATCATGGCAAGGGATACTCGGTGCGCCAGGGAATGCTGGAGGCCTCCGGTGAGTGGCTGCTGTTTTCCGACGCCGATCTTTCCACGCCGATCGAGGAAGTCTCCCGGCTCCTGGAAAAAGCCCGGGAGGGCTTTGACGTAGTGATCGGCTCGCGTGCCTTGCGTCCGGATCTGGTGGGCGTGCATCAATCGGTGATGCGCGAGAAAGCCGGACAGTTTTTCAACCTGGCGATGCGCCTGATCACCAGCCTGCCTTTCCGCGACACCCAATGCGGATTCAAATTGCTGCGCCAGGAGGCCGCGCGCGAAATTTTTTCCCGGCAACGGATCGAGGGCTTTGGGTTCGACGTGGAGGTCCTCTACCTGGCGCGTAAGCTGGGCTTCCGCGCCGCGGACGTCCCGGTGCGCTGGAACAACGTCGAAGGAACCAAAGTGAACATGCTTTCCGGGCTGGACGCCTTCGCCGATTTGCTGCGCATCCGCTGGTGGGATTGGTCGGGAAAATATAACATTCGCCGCAATAACCCTTCGCCCTAGGTCCTCTGGACCATTGCCACAATCGCGCTCCTCGATTTAATGTGAAGTCATTAGCCGGGCCACGCCATAGCCACTTTGCCTGAACCATTCGCGGATAGTGAATGAACAAGGAGGAGAATATGAGCGTTCGTCATGCGTGCTTGCAGGCCTTGGTTTTGATGCTGGCTGGCTCCTTTGTTGGCGCCCAACCCTTGGCCGGTGCTTCCCCCAGCCTTTCAGCAGAACCCGAGTTCCTGTTTTTCCGCCAGACCGGCACGGCAACTCTGCCATCGGCGCAGATTCAGGTTAGCGCTACGGGAGGTGTTTCCTTAGGCGCCTTCACGGCTACTGCCGCCACCGCTTCCGGAGGCAATTGGCTGAGTGTCTCACCCACTGCAGGCACTGGTCCCACAACCTTGACTGTCTCCGTGAATACCACGGGATTAGCGGCCGGTGAATACGCCGGCTCCGTGACGATAGCCGCGGCAATCGCCGCCACTCCCGCCGTGACCGGCGTGCTGCTGGAAGTCAGCGGCAGCGGCCAGGCCTCACTGGTGCTGCGTCCCTCGCACCTGGAGTTTGACGCCGTGGCAGGCGGTTCCGCTCCGCCGGCGCAAACCGTGATGATCATCAGCGCGACAGCGCAGAATTGGACCGCTGCCGCTTCCGTAACCACTCCTGCGGGAGGAACGTGGTTAAAGCTTAGCGCGACTTCCGGCACGTCCACCGACACCTTGAAAGTGATGGCCGATCCCACCGGACTCGCGGCGGAATCCTATACCGGCACGGTGACAGTCACCGAGGGCAGCATGAAGGCCAGCGTCAGTGTCACGTTTAACGTGGCCGCCTCCGAGCCACCGGCCCTGGAGCTGAATCCGCCGGTGATTACTTTTACACCCGATAACGATTGTGAGCCTCCCAAAGCGTGTCCGGTGTTTGCAAACGGCTTTCAAAGAACTCTGAATATTACCAACTCAGGATCGGGAGCTATTACCTGGACCGCGAAGGTCTCCGTGGATTCACCTGCCAGCGGTTCGTGGCTTTCTATGAGCGCGTCCTCGGGTACAACGCCATCCCAGGTGACGGTCATGGCCAACTCCACCGGTTTGGGACAAGGAGTCTACTCCGGCGAGATTACCGTGACCGGCGGCGGTAGTACGACGGTGGAGCGTGTTTTCCTGGTCGTGAACGGCGCGCAACAGCCGCGCGTGCACGTCTATCCGAAGGCTCTGGAGTTTCACTTCGGTGAAGGCGTGCTCACGCCCGCCAGCCGTCAGGTATTCATCACCAGCAATGCCAGCGGTCTTTCCTATACCGCAACCGCCAGTACGGCCATGGGCGGCAACTGGTTGAGCATATCGCCGTCTTCCGGAACCATCACGACCACCAGTTTCCTCACCGCGTCGGTGAGTGCGACTGTGGCGGCAACCTGGCGCCTGGGGTGTACACAGGCAAAATCGAGATTCAAACGCCTGGAGCATCCCAAACAACGCACGACGTGTTCGTGGCACTGAAGGTTCACAGTCCCGAAGAGTCCTTGGAACTGGAAGTGGAGCCCGGCGGAATTGGATTCAGCTCCGTCGTAGGCGCAGCCAATCCAGGCTCGCAGACCGCGCTGCTGGAAGTAGAAGGCGGCGCCGTCTCTCCTGGACCGCAGCGGTGGCAACCGCTTCCGGCGGATCGTGGCTGAGCGCCACGCCGCTCTCCGGTTCCGCGACAACGACCATCACGGTATCCGTGAATACCAGCGGACTGGCTGCCGGGATCTACGACGGCACTGTCGTGTTTACGCCCGCGGCCAACAGCGGGGTGAACAGCGTAACACTTTGCGTGCATCTGGTGATGACGGCAGCAGGTCCGGTGCTCAGTCCGGCGGCGGTTGGTTTCTCCACAACCGCGGCGCTGACCGGCTATATCTCCAGCCCCGCCATCGGATTTGTCGGTGAAGTGAACTCGGCCGTGAATGTCGCCCTTAACCTCAGGAACGTAACCGACGCGGCGGTAACTGGCGCGACGGTGACCGTAACCTCGTCGAACGGCGAACCGCTGTTAACGCTCACGGATAACGGCGACGGCAGTTACAGCGGTATTTTCCAGCCGCTGGTTGCCGGACCCGTGGTCTTGACGGCCAACACCCAATTGTCCGGTGCGGTCGCCAATGCGGTTTCCGTGTCGGGAGACATCGAATCAACCACGCAGGCGAACCCGGTGATCTTCCAAGGCGGTGTGGTGAGTGCGGCGAGCTACGCTCCCGCTCCGACACCAGTCACCGCAGGCGCGCTCGTCTCGTTGTTCGGGCGTAACCTGACGGCCAGCGGAGGCGCAGCCGCCTCCCTGCCCTTGCCGAAGACGCTGGGCGGGGCTAGCGTAACCGTGGGTGGCTTCCCGGCGGGGTTGGTGGTCGCCGACGCGGTCCACCAACAAATCAACCTGCAGATTCCCTGGGAGGTTCAAGGCGCGACGCAGGCCGACGTCGTGGTGAACAGCGGCAGCATGGTCACGCCGCCGCAAACCGTGATGCTGGCGCTGGCGGCTCCTGGCTTGTTCACGATGTCGCAAAACGGCGCGGGACCGGGCGCGTTCTTGCACGGCGCGGACTACTCGGTGGTCAGCGCCGGCACGCCGGTGACCGCCGGTGAGGTGGTCCTGCTTTACGCCAGCGGTTTGGGCGCCGTCCAAACCCCGGTGGCTGATGGCAGCGCCTCCGCTGGTCCGGATGCGACCGTCGGAACTGTCTCCGTGACAATCGGCGGCCAAGCGGCAACTGTGCAGTACGCCGGTTTGGCTCCGAACTTCGCCGGGTTATACCAAATCAATGTGGTGGTCCCGGCGGGTACTGCTTCCGGCAACGCGCTGTTGGTGGTCACGGCAAACGGAGTATCGACGACTGGTCAGGCCACGATCGCCGTGCGGTGATGCTATAGCCCCCTTTTTGCCGCACGGCACGCGGCGGTCTTCAGCACCAACGACTGGAGGCTGCCTGCATGGGGAGCGCGGGTCGCGCCCGCGCTCCCGTTTTTTTGCCCGTAACCCATCCGCTACCGCGGACGGTTCTGACAACTTCAACATCTGGGCGCTGTCAGAACCGCCTGCGGTAGCAGGTGGGTGCTCATTCTGGCGCTGTCAGAACCGCCTGCGGTAGCAGGTGGGTGCCCTTCCATTCTTGCTACAATAAAGCGGTGAAGAAAAAACCAATGACGCTGACGCAGAAAATCCTGCGTCAGCACGCCTTGGGCTGGCCGCGGCCCTGGGTGGAAACCGGCGACATCCTGCGCATTCGCGTGGATTGGACCATCTCCTCCGAACTGGCCTGGAACGGCATGAACGCGCACTTACGAAAAGCTGGGGCGACCGCCTTTGGCCAACGGCGAGCGCTTCTACCTGGCGCTCGATCACACCGTGGACCCCGTCACGCTGGCCACCGACAAGCGTACCCAGAAGCTCGTGCAGCTTTCCCGCGACTTTGCCCGCGAGGCGCATCTGCAGCATTTCTACGATGCCAACGAAACCATCATGCACACCAAGTTCTATCGCGACCTGGTGCAGCCCGGACGAAACGATCATCGGCGCCGATTCGCACACTTCCAGTCACGGGGGACTAGGCGCGGTCGCCATCGGCCTGGGCGGCGCGGACGTGCCGCATCGCCATGGTGCTGGGCGAGACGTGGATTCGAAGTGCCCGAGGCGATCCCGGTCGAGTCTACAACAGCGCGCCTGCCCTTCGGACTCACCGGCAAGGACGTCATCCTGAAGACGCTCGGAGACCTGGGCCGCAACACCGCCGCGATGGAGCGCTCCGTGGAGTATGGGGGCGACGCGCTGGCAAGGATTCTCCACCGACTTCCGCTTCACCATCGCCAACATGACCGCGGAGTTCGGCGGCCTGAACGGCATTTTCGAGGCCGACGCGCCACGGCGGCGCTGCTCGCTGGACGGCGCGGCGATAATACGACGGCGCTATACTTCCGCGCCGACGAAGACGCGGACGTACGCCGCGCACCACGTCTTCGATCTGTCGAAGCTGGCGCCGCAAGTCGCCAAACCCTTTTCACCCGACAACGTTTTCGAAGTGGATCGCGCCGCCGGGCAGGAAATGCACGGAATGTTCATCGGCGCCTGCACCACCACCGAAGAGGAGTTGATCCTTGGCGCAATGGTCTTGCGCAAGGCGCTGGAAAAAGGCCGCTTGTCGAAACCGGATGCTCCGCGATTGATGGTGCCGGGATCGCGCGAAATCTCCGAGAACCTGCGCCAGAAGGGACTGCTGGCGGTTTACGAGCAAGCCGGCTTCCGCGTCGGTCGCTTCGGGCTGCTCGATGTGCCTGGGCATCGCCAGCGACAAGGCGGGTAAGGGCGAGAACTGGTTGTCCAGCCAGAATCGCAATTTCGAAAACCGCATGGGGCAAGGCTCCATCGCCTGGCTGGCCAGTGCCCCAACGGTGGCGGCGAGCGCGCTTAACATGCGCATCACCGATCCGCGGCCATTGTTGGAGGAGCTTTCACCGGCGGAGTTTGCCTCGTACCTGAAACCGGCAGGATTGACGCCGGAGATTCACATTAGCGAACCGGAGGCTGCCGCGGGCGGCGCGCAATCGGCCGCTGCTGCGCCGGTGGCGATTACTAACGGCGTGATTCAGGGCCACGCGCAACTGTTCGGCGACAACGTGGACACCGACGCGATCATCCCCGGCGAGTTCTGTCACCTGACGGAACCTGCGGCGATCGCTGACGCGCCTTCCACTACGTGCGTCCCGACTTTCGGGCGCGCATCGCGCGCGGCGAAGACATTTGCGTGGCTGGGGAAGGCTGGGGATCGGCTAGCTGCCGTGAGCACGCCGCCTGGGCCTTGAAGTACGCGGGCATCAAGGCGGTGATCGCGAAATCGGTGGCCTTCATCCACAAGCGCAATTTGGTCAATGAGGCGATCCCGTTCTTCTTGGTCCACGACGAAGCTTTTCATGCCGCGGTTCACGACGGCGATCCGATTTCCATTGATGCGTCGGCGGGCTTGGTGCATTGGGGTGCGCGGGAGTTTCGCGCCGAGGCGGTCAGCCCGATCGCGCTAAAGATTCAATCGGCGGGAGGTGTGGTGCCGGCGGTGCAGAAGGAAGGCAAGACGGCATTCGTGGTTTGAGGGGCGTCCTGGATGACTCAAGCAGACGGCTTCAGCTCACGCAATCGCCGGTGTGGTATTTGGGATCAACTAAAATGAGACTAATGGGAAGAATGGGACGAATGGGATTAGAAGGACCAGCGCGTGGCCGTCTTCATCATTTGATACTCGATTAAGCCAAACGCCACCTTGGGCGTGACCGCGAAGATGGGTCCCATGGCGGGATCCAGGTCGTACTTGTACTTGGCTTTGTACAGCGCCGCCGCCGAGGCGGCTGGCGCGGCCATCTGGCGCGCTTGGCCTTCCAGCACCACCGGCTGGCTGGCGTTTTCCGTGCAGATCACGCAATAGGCGTTCCTCAGCAGGTTGCGCGTCTTCCGCGACTCCGCGCCGCTGGAAAACCAGAACTGCTCCTCCGACCACACGCCCCACACACCCACGCAGTGCGGACGGCCGTCGGGACGCACCGTGGAGATCCAATAATTGTGCGATCCGACCAGGCGTTCCTCCGCCCAACCCCAGGGAAGCAATTCTCCCTGATCGGCGGGAACAATCCCGTAGCCGGGCATGTGCGGACGATCGGCTTTCGGAGTGCCGGACATATTCCGCGAGTCTAACAAAAAGAGCGGCCCCTGAGAGCCGCTCCGAGAAAAAAGAACAAGAACAGGCCTGAAGGCCTGCGTTACTGCAACTCTTCCATCACCGTGTCCAACACTTCCTTGCCGGGACGCGTTACGGACAGCGGCAAGTTCCACAGCGGCTGGTCCACCAGGTTCAGCATGTCGATGAAGGTCGGTTTGTTCTCTTCCACGTAAAGCACGCCGGTGAGAACCGCGCTGCCCGAGGATTCGTGCAACGCCTTGATCGCGGCGATCTTGTCGGTGGGGTTCCAATCGCGGGAGAGTTTCTTCAAACGCAGCAAGGAACCGTCGAACATTTTAACGTCGGTCTCGGTGCCTTCCGCGTACTCCACCGAAATATCCTCGAAGAACGGCACAAAGCTCACGCCGGCGATCTGCTCTTCGTGATCCTTCATGTAGCTGTAGGATCTTGGTGGAACCCTCGTGATCGTTGAAGGTGACGCAGGGCGAAATCATGTCGAGCATCGCCAGTGCCGTCGTGGGCAATGGCGCGCCTTGAGGATGGCCAGCAATTGCCGCTTGTCGCCGGAGAACGAACGCGCCACATAGGTGGCGCCCAGTTGATGGCCAGCGCGCAAGTATCGATGGGAGGCAGATCGTTGAGCACGCCGGTCTTCAATTTCGATCCCACGTCGGCGGTGGCGGAAAACTGGCCCTTGGTCAGGCCGTAGCACGCCGTTGTCCTCGATGATGTAGATCAACGGCAGATTGCGGCGCATCAAGTGGACGAACTGCCCCATCGCCGATGGAGGCCGTGTCGCCATCGCCGCTGACGCCCATGGCGATCAGGTCGCGGTTGGCCAGCAGCGCGCCCGGTAGCCACCGGCGGCATGCGGCCGTGCACAGCGTTGAAGCCGTGCGCTGTCCCAGGAAATACGCCGGGCTCTTGGAGGAACAGCCGATGCCGCTGAACTTGGCGACGCTATATGGGTCCACGCCCATCTCGAAGCAGGCTTCGATGATTCGCTCGGAGATCGCGTTGTGGCCGCAGCCGGCGCACAGCGTGGTCTTGCTGCCGCTGTAGAGCGGCATTTCCAGACCCACGCGGTTGACCTTCTTCCCCGAGGGAGGAGTTGTTGTTGTCGTTGCCATTTTTTCTTTCGATGTCCTATTTATTCTTTTCCTGGGTCAGGATTTGTTTCACCACGGTGGACGCCGGAATCGGCATGCCGTCGTAGTGGCGCACGCTGCGCAAACGGAAACATTCGTTGGCGGCGATGTCCATGCGAATTACTTCATAGAGCTGGCCGTCGCGGTTCTGATCGACGATGTAGACGCGCGGGTAGCGGTTGATGAAGTCCTTGGATACCGGCCCGAGCGGCAACGACTTCAAGCGGCAATAGCGAACTCGATTCTCGCCTTGCGCCGCCAACAAATCGCGTGCTTCGGTGACCGCCCAATGGCTGGTTCCGCAGGCGATGATGCCGACTTCCGGCCGGGCGTCTCGAATACTTCCGGCTTGGGAACGCGCGTGCGAGCCGTCTCGTACTTGCGGGAGAGACGGTCCATGTTGTTTTTGTAATCTCCCGGCTTCTCGCTGTAGATCGCCTTCTCGTTGTGGCCGCTGCCGCGATCAAACTACGGCCGCCAGAGGATGGGCGTTCCGGGTACGGTGCGATAGCCGAACGCCATCGCCGTCCACGTCCTTATAGCGTTCGAACCCGCCCGGCGTCTCCAGTTGCTCGGCGTTCAGGACCTTGCCGCGCGCGATGGGCTTGGTCGGGATAGGTGAACTGCTCCGACATCCAGGTGTTCATGCCCAAATCCAGATCCAGCTCAGGAAGAATATGGTCTGGAACTCCTCGGCCAAATCAAAGGAGTCTGCGCCATTTCGTAGGCTTCATTGACGGAGCAAGGGAACAGCAGGATGTGTTTGGAATCGCCGTGGGAGAGGAACAGGTTCGTGAGCATGTCGCCTTGCGCGGTACGCGTGGGCAGGCCCGTGGAAGGACCCACTCGTTGCATGTCCACCATCACGCCTGGAATTTCCGTGTAGTAAGCCAAGCCGATCAACTCGGACATCAGCGAGATGCCCGGACCGGAGGTGGAAGTCATCGAGCGCGCGCCCGCCCATCCCGCGCCGATGACCATGCCCATGGAGGCGATCTCATCTTCCGCCTGAACCACCGCGAAAGTAGCCTTGCCGGTCTCCTTGTCGATGCGGTAGCGCTTCATATATTCAATCAACGTCTCCACCAGCGCGGAGCTGGGAGTGATGGGATACCACGCCACCACGGTCACACCCGCCATCAGGCAGCCCAGCGCGGCAGCGGAGTTGCCGTCGATAATGATCATGCCCTGGGTTTTGTTCATCCGTTCGATCTTCATGGTGGCCAGCGGTTTGAAATTCCGCGCGGCGTAATCGTAACCGGCTTTGCAGGCTCCCCAGTTGAGGTCGGCGGCCTTAGCCTTCGTTTGCCGAACTGCTTGCGCAGGGCTTTCTCAATCTCCGCCATGTCGATGCCCAGCAGCAGCGCGGCCACGCCGGTGTAAATCATGTTCTTCACCAGCTTGCGCAGCTTGGCCTCGGGGCAGACCGGACCCACCAACTTATCGAAGGGCACCGGGAAATATTGCAAGTCGTCGCGCACCAGATTGAGTTTGAGCGGCTCGTCGTAAATCACCGGCGTGTCGGGCGCCAGCGTGGCGATATCTTCCCGCGCGGTCTCCGGGTTCATGCAGATCACGAATTCGAGCTCTTCCCGCCGCGCGATGTAGCCGTCTTTATTGACGCGCATGGTAAACCAGGTGGGCAGACCCGGATGTTGGATGGAAACAGATTCTTGCCGGAAACCGGCATGCCCATCTGGAAAATCGCTCTGAGGAGCACCATGTTGGAGGTCTGACTGCCGCTTCCGTTGGCAGTCGCCACCTGGATGCTGAAATCGTTGACAACTTGCCGCTTCTCGACCAACGCCTGCGGTTCGTCGAGGACGGCTTCCATTGTAGACATTTCGCTTTTCTCCACTTAGGATGACGCTGGAATTGAACTGCTTAACTATTCTATCGCAAAAACGGCGGTAACGCAGGCCTTCAGGCCTGTTCCCTGTGCGCGGACAAAAGAACAGGCCTGAAGGCCTGCGTTACACACCCCAGGCTCCACTCAGAATAATGTTGGCGCCGTTTACGTAGCGCGCTTCGTCCGACAGCAGATACAACACCGCCTGAACGGCGTCATCGAGCGTGCCGACATATCCGGCGGGAATGGTCTTGACCATTTTCTGCAACTCTTCCGGCGGAGCGCTGCCGGAGTCCACGAAACCGGGCGAGACGGTGTTCACCGTCACGCCGTACGGCGCCAGCGTGCGCGCCAAGGCGCGGGTCAGCATCAGCACGCCGGCCTTGGCAATGTAGTGCGCGGTGACGTGCGTCTGTCCCACGCCCTGATCGGCGTTGGCCATCCCGAAGCTGACGATGCGTCCGTAACGGCGCTCCTTCATTCCCGGGGCCACGGCACGGCTCAAATAAAACACCGGGTGCAGATTGTTGTCGAACATCTCCTGCCACCCTTCGACCGACTCGTCAAGAAGCCCCACGCGATGATAGGGTCCCGCGCCGTTGATCAGCACGTCGATGCGTCCCCACTCGCGCTCGACGCATGTGACCAAATCCGCGGCCTGTTTCGGATCGGATACATCCATCTGCAACGACATGCAATCTGCGCCGCGTTCATGGATCGTCTCAAGCGTCTCCGCGGCGGCTTGGCTGCTGGTGCGCCACGCGATCGCCACGCGATATCCGCGCTCGGCCAACGCTAGGGCCACGGCCCGCCCGATGCCGCGCGCTCCCCCGGTAATTAAGGCAACTTTGTCGCTCATGATCGTCTCTTGCGAAAAGCGGCCGGCAAGGATGCCCGCCCCTCTGGCTACCGCTGCCGCGCGCGATTCTGTTCGTCCAGCCACTTTTTCAGCGGCGCGAAGTAGTCCACTATCGCCGTAGCGTCCATTTGCTTCTGGCCGGTGATGGCTTCCAGTTCCTCGGGCCAGGGACGGCTGGTGCCCATCTCCAACATGCGAGCCAGCTTGGCGCCCGCCGCCTTGTTTTTGTATATCGAGCAGCGGTGCAGCGGGCCGCTGTATCCGGCCTCCTGGCATAGGGCGCGGTGGAACTGGAACTGCAAAATATCGGCCAGGAAATAGCGCGCATAGGGCGTGCTGGACGCCACGTGATATTTCGCGCCGGGATCGAAGTCGGCTTCCGAACGTGCTACCGGCGGAGCAAGGCCCTGATACTTGGCTCGAAGTTCCCACCAGGCTTTGTTGTAATCGGCGGGCTTGATCTGGCCGGAAAAAACCTTCCAGCGCCATTGATCCACCATCAGGCCGAACGGCAGAAAAGCTACTTTGTCCAGCGCCCTATGCATCAGTAAGCCCAGATCACCCTCCGGCCCCGGAACCTTGTCCAGCAGCCCGATCTCTTTCAAATACTCGGGCGTAACCGAAAGCGCGATGGTGTCCCCGATGGCTTCGTGAAACCCGTCGTTGGCGCTGTCGCGGAAGAAAGGATCCTGCTTGGAGTAGGCGCGCTGATAAAAGTTGTGGCCCAACTCGTGATGGATGGTCGTGAAATACTCGCCGGTAATCTCGATGCACATCTTCACGCGCAGATCTATATCCGAGTCCACGTCCCAGGCGCTGGCGTGACAAACCACGTCGCGGTCGGCCGGCTTGGTGAACAACGAGCGTTCCCAAAACGTGTTGGGCAGCGGCGGAAATCCCAGGGACATGAAAAAGCGCTCGCCGTAATGGACCATGCCTTGGGGGTCGAGGTTCTTGGCGCGCAGCAAGGCGGTGAGGTCGTAGCCCGGGCCGTTATCGGGAGGTCCCACCAGATCGTAGATATTGCCCCATTCCTGGGCCCACATGTTGCCCAGCAAATGCGCGGGGATCAACGGGCCGGGACCGACCACGTCCTTACCGTATTTCTCGAGCAGCTTGGCGCGCACGTGCGTGTGCAGCGCTTCGTACAGCGGCCGCACCTGTTCCCACAGGCGATCCATTTCCGCCGCGAAGGCGTCGGGCGGCATGTCGTATTTCGAGCGCCACATCGCACCGGTGTCTTTGAAGCCCAGATCGCGCGCGCCCTGGTTGGCCAACTCGGTCATCTCCGCGTAGCGCTGGCGGATGGGCGGAGAAATGGAGTGCCAGCCCTTCCAAGCCGTGAGGATCTCTTTAGGATCGCGGCCGTTGGTCATGATCCGTTCCAGATCGTTCAACGACTGGCATTTTCCGCCGGGGCCGTCGGGACAATACTTGCCTTTGCCGTATTCGCTATCGAGCGCCACGGAGATCTTGGTGAGCTTGGCCTGCGCCGCGGGATTCTTGGGCGCGGGCAGCACCAGCGACAATTTCAGCAGCAGGAACTTGCGGGCGTCCACCGGCGGCAGTTTCAGGCCGTTGAAGCGCGTGGCCTTCAAGGCCAGATCGGTAGTGGCTGCCAGCACGTCCTGTTGCGCGTCGGCGGAAATGCCCTCGGTGTCGTCGGTGATGAAGTTTTCCTGCACCCAAGAAGCGCGGCCGGCCTTGTTGTTGAGATCGAAGAGCTGCCTCTCGGCCTTGACGATGAAGGCATGCGCTTCGGCCGCGGTAGGGGCCTGCGCCGTCAGGAGGGCCGCGGGAAGCAATAGGAATAATAGGTAGCAATGTTTCCGCATGATGGCTTGATTCTAACAGATCCTGGCCGGAGCGCCAGACGGCGAGTCTTTTTCCCCTTGACAGTCTAGGGAGGCAGCGCTATTCTTCCCTACAACGTCAAGGGAAGGATTCACATGGCCAAGACTCCCGCTCCGAATCTATTGCAAGGCACGCTCGACCTTTTGATCCTGCACGCGCTCCAGCGCGGCGAGATGCACGGCTATGCCGTGGCCCAGGCCATCCACCTGCTTTCCGACCAGGTGCTGACCGTGGAAGAGGGATCGCTTTACCCGGCGCTCTATCGCTTGGAACTGGATGGGGCCATCGCGGCGAAATGGGGCGTGTCGGAAAACAACCGTAGGGCCAAGTACTACCAGATCACCAAGCACGGCCGGAAGCTGCTGGCGGCGCAGGAACAGACTTGGAACAAGCTCTCGACCGCCGTGCAAACGGTGCTGGCGAGTTAAGCGCGGACGGAGGCAAATCCATGGCAGGCTTTTGGCTCAAACTAAAGCGGCGCTGGCGCATGCAACAGGATTTGGACGACGAACTCGCCTTCCATCGGCAAGTGGCGGCCGAACGGGGCAATTTCCTCCCCCTGGGACCACACGGCAACGAAACGATCCTTCGCGAGCAAGCTTACGACCAGTTGCGCTTCGTATTTCTGGAAAATCTGTGGCGCGACATCGTCTACGCCGCCCGCGGACTCCGCCGCAGTCCGGCGCTGGTGTTCAGCGCGCTGCTTTCCCTGGCGCTGGGCATCGGTGTGAACACCACCATCTTCTCGCTGGGCATGGAGTTTCTGTTCAGCGAGCCCTCGGTGCGTGACGCCTCATCGGTGGTGGCGATTCGGCTGGGCGGAAATAGCCACTCCAGCGAGAAGGCGCTTGATTTCGTGCGCGACAGCGGCCTATTCCAAGATGTCGCCGGCGAAAACGAAGAGGTTTTCGTTAATTGGAACGATGGAGTCGAAACGCGGCCCGTCTTTGGTGTCGCCACCAGCCTGAACTATTTTTCCTCGCTGGGGATTCCCGTGGAGCATGGGCGCGGTTTCCTTCCCGGCGATCCGAAGGAAGTAGCGGTGCTCAGCCACGACTTCTGGATGAAGCACTTCAACGGCGATCTGGCTGTTGTCGGACGCGCCATCAACCTGGATGGCCGCGCCTGCACCGTGGTCGGGATCTTGCCGGCCAATCATCGCACGCTCTTGGGTTTTGGATTTTCGCCCGACCTTTATATGCCGAGTTATCTCGACGGCACCGTGCTGGCCATCTATGCGCGCCTGAAGCCCGGCATGAGCTACGGACAAGCGCGCGCCGGCCTGGAAAACGTGGCGCAACGTCTGGACCAGGTCTTACCGGAGCCATGGAAATACTCGACGCATAGCCAGCTCAAGCCCGTGGCTGGTATCGCGCGGATCGTCCAGGAGTCGGAGATGCTGGCCACCGGCGTTTTCCTGGCACTGTTGCTGGCGGTCACCGGGTTGGTTTTATTGATCGCGTGCATCAATGTGGCCAGCCTGTTGTTGGCGCGCGCCGCGGCGCGGCGTCCGGAGATTGCCACGCGACTGGCGTTAGGCGCCAGCCACGGACGGCTGCTGCAACAACTTCTCGCGGAAAGTCTGCTGCTCGCGATTCTGGGCGCAGCTTGCGGCCTGCTGGCGTCGCAGGTAACCGCGTCCTTGCTGGCGCAGATTCATCTCCCCGTGCCGATTCCCATCCGGCTGCGCATCGAACCCGATTGGCGGTTGGCCATCTATGCCGCGTTCCTCACGCTATTTTCGACGGTGGCGTGCGGCCTGCTTCCCGCATGGCGTTCGGTGAAGGAATCAATTGCCGCGGATTTCCACCGCGATCGCCGGATGCGCCTTCGGCGTGCTTTGGTCGTGGCTCAACTGGCGGTTTCACTGGTGGTGCTTTTCACCGGATTCTTGTTCTTGCATAATCTGACCGCAGCCGGCGCGATCAGCCCGGGCTTCGACGTTCGGAACACCCTGCGCGCCGAAGTCCATCTGCCTCCGGCCGTCTACAAGGATGCCCAACATATCAACCTGTATGCAGGGCAGGCCATGCGCGAACTCGGCGGCATTCCCGGAATTACGGCAGTCGCGGTGGCACGTATTGTCCCGTTCACCGATAACACGCATTTCGGCAGCGACCTGGTTTTCCCGGCGAGCGGCAAGACGGTCCACGCAAGTTTCCAGTGGAACGCCGTCTCGCCGGCGTTCTTCCAGGTGATGAACATTCCCGTGCTCCAGGGCCGTGTGTTTCGCGATGACGATCGCAGCGGACAGCACGTGGTGGTCGTAAACCGCACGTTTGTACAACGCTACCTGGGCGGACGGACCGCTGTCGGCGATGTGTTTCTGTGGGGAGCACAGGGAAAGACTCCTTACGAAATCGTGGGAGTGGTGGAAGGCACCAAGAACATAACCATCGGGGAAGACGACGCGCCGCAGTTGTACGAGACGCTGGCGCAAATCACCAACAACCGCCCGCGTATCCAGTTTGTCCTGCGCTCCGCGACTCCGCCGGCGACGCAAGTGCAACCCGTTCGAGACGTCTTACATCGGCTGGACCCGGCGGCGGGGACCGAAGTGGCTACGATGTATTCCAGCATCGGACTGGCGTTCCTGCCCAGTCAGGTGGGCGGCGCGCTGATGGGGTCCATCGGCGTGCTGGCAATGCTGCTGGCGGCGATCGGACTTTACGGCGTGATGGTCTACTCGGTGGCGCGCCGGACCCGCGAGATCGGTGTGCGTATGGCCATTGGCGCGGGTCCGGGCGACATCACGCGCATGGTGCTGCTGGATTCCGTCAAGCTGATTAGCGTGGGATCGGCCATCGGCCTGTTTGTGGCGGTACTGGTAGCGAAGCCTCTGGCGATATTCCTGGTTCCCGGCTTAAAGCCCGCCGATCCGCTGAGTTTCACGGCTGTGCTGCTGACGCTGGCGCTGACGGGCTTGCTGGCCACCTGGAGTCCAGTGCGTCGCGCGCTGGCGGTGGACCCCATGGCGTCGCTGCGTCAGGATTGAAAGATTTCAGCGACTCTGATCGCGAATCCGGGAACGACATCTTCGCCCGTTAGCTGGTCGTCCCCTTGCAGAACGCGAGGCTCGCGGTCCTTGCGATAAACGGTCAGTGTTTCCTTCTGAGGATCGCCAACCCAGACCATCGCGGTGCCTGCGGCAAGCCAGCCGTGGGCTTTCTCCTCCATGCTACGACTGGTGTCGCCCGGGGACATGACTTCCACGGCCAAATCGGGTGCCTCGTCTCTGGTCCGCGGTAGCCGCGGCCCTTTCGGAAGACGTTCGCGACGAATAAACGCAACATCCGGAGCGAGAACGATGTCCGGATCGAGGTTGAGAACAAAGCCGGTTTCCGCACCGCAGACAGCACCCAGGCGGTTCGTCCGAACGTAGTGGCCTAGCAGGACCGTCAAGTTACCAGTGACGAGTCCGTGGGGCAATCTCGTGGGGGACATTTTGCGCAGTTCTCCTCGAATCAACTCATAGTGGGAGTGCTTGCCCATTTCAAAGAGCTGTTCGGCCGTGACCAAGTTGGTTGTAGTACTCATACTATTCGTAGTGTAACACCTTGGGCTTCGCTAAGCTCGCTGTGTCGAGCGGTAACGTGCTAAGGGAAACACAATCGTCCTGCGCAGGGAATCGCGACGCTTGGCGATCTCTTCTAGCCGCTTGTAGACATCAGCGTCGAAATACTTTTCTCCGCACTTGGAGCACATCCACACGGGGACGCCCTCAACATAGGTAGTCTGGCCTTTGAAAGGAAACCGATCTGTTTCACACGAGGCTCCGTCGTTCCGTCACAGAACTCACATGGGAAACCCCTGGTCTTCTTTTTCATTCGGCAACCTCTATCACCACCTTGATATCGTCTTCCCCGCGCCGCAACGCCTCCGCGAACCGCGCGAACGGCTCGCGGCGCGTGAACATCGCGGCGATCAGACCGGGCCAGCGGCGCTCCATTTCCGCCAGGTCCGCGACGCCTTGTTCGAAGTCGCGGCGATTGGAGTTCACGCTTCCAAATAGCACTTGATTATTGGCCATGATTCGCGTGCTCAAGGCCCCCAGCGCCACCGGCATCGGCTCGCGATTGTGCCCCACACCCAAAATCGCCATCACGCCGCTGGCGCGCAAGCGCTCCAACCCCGCGACGACAAGCTGCGGCGCTCCCGTAGCTTCGAAGACAAAATCGTACTCGCCTTCTAAGCGTGTGAGATACCGCGCGCCAGCGCGCTCCAATAACTTGGCGCGCAACGAATCGGCCGGCTCGCGCGAAAACACCGACACTTCCAGGCCGCGCAAACGCAACAGGAACGCCGCCAGAAGCCCCAGGCTGCCGGCGCCCATCACTAACGCAGTTTGCGGATTCCACAGTAAGCGCCGCTGAATCTCCCAGGCGTGGCGCTGCGCTTTCGCCGCCACCGACCACGGTTCCAGCATCACGCCGATGGCGCGCAGTTCCGGCGGAATGCGCACCACAAACTCCTGGCGATCGGTGTAGTGGGACGTAAGAAAACCGTGCGCCGCGGTGATGCCGCGCTCGGTGTACTTCATCGTGGTGCAAAGATCGCTCGATCCCGCGCGGCAGCTTGGGCAATCGTCGGGACGCCGCACCATGGCAGCGACAAAATCGCCGGGCCGCAGACCCACGCCGGCGCCGGTTGATTCCACCACACCCAGACATTCGTGGCCGATCACCAGAAAGTCGCTGCCGGGCGGCGCGGTCCCGAAATGTCCGGCGTACAATTCCATGTCGGTGCCGTCAATGCCGATGTCCAGCACGCGGACACGAACCTGACCGGGACCGGGCGCGGGGGCGTCGGGGATCTCCAGCAGGCGCGCTGATCCGCCGACGCCGGGGCTGATGGCAATTGCGTTCTGCATGGCTGTTATTCTGGCACGAAAATCGGTGGGCCGGGATGCCCGGCCACTTAGGTATTCAGAAAACGGACGGCCTGATCCTGAAGGTCGCTGGCGCTGGCCCGGCCGGCGTAGAGCACGAAAACAGCTTCGATCTGGCCCAACGCCTCAACCCATCGGAAGGTGGGCGCGCCGAACAGCTTTCCCTGAGTGATGATCTCGCGGCGCGACATCGGCAGCGGAGTGGTGGAGAACTCCATGCCGCGCACAAATGTCCGGCGATTCCAGGGCGGCGCGGCACGGGACAGCTTCTCGTCCCAAATGCCGATCCAGGGAAAATCGGAGCGATGGAAAATATATCCCACGGCCAAGTCGAGTTTGGGATTAGTGGCCGTAAACCAGGCTAAGTCCGAGGGCGTCTCAAAGAGCTGCGCGGTAAAGCTGGTGGCTCGCCGGCCGCGCGGCGGGAATTGCATATCCTGGCTGGCATTGGAGGCAAACTCTGCGTTGCGCAGCGGCGCCAGGGGCCACACAAATTCGCGGCCCGGTTCCAGGTGCGCGTCGGCGCCGAAAACGCCGGGATAGACCATGGCCCGCCGCGCGGGCAACGAAAATTCCGTGTGCGGCGCCAGGAAGGGCGGCCCAAACGAGACGTGCTCGGCCCAGGCCACGGGGCGGTCGTGACGGCCCAGATTGCGCACCACCGTGCGCACGCGAGCCATCGGCAGGCCGGCGTGAAAAGTGATCTCCCGAGTGACGTCGAGCTGCGCTCCAGGAAGCTTGGCGGAAAACGCCGCCGAGCCACGCCGGCCGCGGAGCCCTTCCCAGCCGGTTTCCAGACCATCACGCCGGCCTCGCCATGGGTGAGTTCTCCGGCGCGAATTTCGGCTGCGGACGGGTTCCCAAAGCTGTCCAGGGCCAGGTTATGCCCCAAAATACTGGCCAGCAGGCGTCCTTCCGGCGCGCCACCGTAGACGCGGTCATGCTTGGCCGGCCGGTACGCGCCCGGCTCGATACTCTTCCAAGGAGGGGTCCACAGCGGGTTGGGCAGACTCTTGGCGCGAGGATGGCCGTTCTTCAGGTGCAGGGCGGCAATATGTCCCCCGCCAGGAGCCACCAGAATTCGCAAACTACGATTCTCGAACGCCCAGAGCTTTCGCTTCACGGTTCGGTAGCGTACCACAACGCCATTAGGTAGCAAGGGTTTTCTGCCGAAGTTTTCTGCCCAAAATGGCGCGGGCATCCTGGCCGGCGAATCGAAAAGCGGACGTCGCCTGGTGGTGTCTCAGTTTGCAACTAGCCTGGATGGTTGGGGAGTGATGTCGGAAAAGCGAGTCCGTGCAACGGACGACTGAGGGTTAGACGCCGCCACGGAAAAACCCTCAGTCGTCCGTTGCACGGACTCGGCCTTCTTGTGCTCCATACCCAGCCATGAATGGCTGGGCTATTATCATGGCGTCCGTTCACGGACGCCGCGCCACCGGCTGAGTGCAAACTGAGACACCACCCGTCGCTTGGATCGGACCCACCTGCTACTGCAGGCGGTTCTGACAACGCACGCCGGCATCGTCGTCCAAAGGAGCCCACTACCCCTTTCAGCCACCTTTCAGGAAAAGCACGGTACAGTGATCTGTTCAGGAGGACTTTCCATGAAGAGAATGAGCTTTCTCGCCGCTTTGTTGATTTGCGTCTGCGCCCTGGCGCTGGTAGCCGGCGCGGGTGGTTACAAGATTCTGAAGAAAATCCCCGTCGCCGTTGACGGCGGATGGGACTACCTGATCGTGGACGAAAACGCCCGCCGGCTGTACATCGCCCACAGCACCCAGATTGACGTGCTGAATGTGGATACCGGCGGAATGGTCGGCAAAGTGGCCGATATCAAGGGTGCTCACGGCATCGCCCTGGCAACGGAGTTCAATCACGGATTCGCCACCTCCGGCCAGGACGGCACGGTGGTGATGTTCGACATGAAGACGCTGGCCAGTCTCAGCCGGATCACCGCTGGAACCGGCCCGGACGCGATCATCTACGATCCGTTTACCAAGCGGGTGTTCTGCGAGAACCATCGTGGCGGCACGGTCACGGTGATCTCCGCGGCCGATGGCAAGGTGGAGGCCAACATTGAAGTGGGCGGCGCTCTGGAGTTTGCCGCCTCCGACCTGAAGGGCCATGTCTACGTGGCCATCGAGGACAAGAATCAACTGGCCAGCATTGACGCCAAGAAGATGACCCTGGAAGCCAAGTGGGATACGCCCGGTTGCGACGGCCCTTCCAGCCTGGTGATGGATCGTAAGACTCGCCGCGTCCTTCTGGGCTGCCACGAACCGGCGGTGATGGCCGCGGTGGACGCCGACAGCGGCAAGGTCGTAGCTACCGTGCCGATCGGCAACGGCGTGGACGCCGCGGGTTTCGATCCCGCCAGCAGCACGGTGTTTGAATCCACCGGCGACGGCAAGCTGACGGTGATCCACGAAGATTCCGCCGACAAGTACACGGTGGTGGAAACGGTAGAAACGCAGCGCGGCGGCAAGACCATGGCGCTGGACCCGAAGACCAAGAAGGTGTACATTCCAGTGGTGGAGTACGAGGCTCCGGCCGCGCCGGCGGCGGACGGGAAGCAGGCGCGCCCGCGCGCCAAACCTGGATCGTTCACCGTGCTGGAAGTCGGGAGATAGGATCAATTTGAAATACATCGACACGAAGGACACCAAGGGTGGCGCGCGTTTCTTGGTGTTCTTTGTGTCGTTGTGGTTTCAGCCCTGTTTGCCAAAAATGTCAGCGCAGGCCATCGACGTGACGCCCTACCTCTTGCCGGTGAACCCGGCCAATCGCGGAGCGGAGATCGCGGAAATACACGCGGCCTTCGACCTGGACCCCGACGTCGCGGATTTTGGCGGCAAGAAGATCCCGGGCATTTGGCGATCGAACGGCTTAGTCACCGGCGTTATGGGGATCTTACGCTTCGGCCCGGCGGTGCCGGCATATTTGTGCTGGCAAAAAGGCACTGAGGAGTTTTGCCCGCCGTTCACCAATGGCGTTGGCGGCGCGCGCATGACGCGCATGCAGTCCGACGCCGTCACCGTGGAGTACTCGCCCTTCCGAGATGTGCATGTCACCCAAACCACCCTGGCCGTGAACGCGCGATTGTTACGATCCCGCGCCGTGATTTCCGGAGCCGGATCGCAGGACGTCACCGCTCACCTGATGGGCGGCATCGTGGAGCAGGACGAGACCGGCCACTTGAAGGATTTCCAACGCATTCCGGCAACCGACTTGACCCACGACGGAGTACGCTACACCTGGCGCATGACCAATCCCGGCGGCAATGCGAAGGTCGTCGAATTTTCGCTCAGTTTCGGGGGCGATCCGAAACTGGAAGAACGGCCTTTCGATGAGCTGCTGGCCGAACGGCAGAAGCAGTCCGAAATTCATTACGCCTCCGTTCCGAAGTTCGATTTCCACGATCCGCAATTGAACTTGTTTCATCGGATTATGTGGGAACGCCTGCGCGGAGTGGCCGAGAACGCCGCCGGGGGAATTCCCTTCTCCTATTTCATGGGCACCAGCGCCCCGTGGGGCATCGACGGCCTGTGGTTGTGGGACGCCGCGTTCGTCTCGCAAGTTTTGCGCTACTCCGATTCCGATTGGGCTTCGCGCTTGATCGAGGCCGTGCTGTTCCAGCAAAATCCCACCACCGGCCTGGTTCCGCACTGGAGCACGCCGCGCAGCCGCTCCGACATTTCACAGCCGCCGTTGCTGAGTTGGGCGGCATTGCGTTTGTACACCAGTGACGGCGGCAAAGCGTTTCTGGATCGCACCTACCCGCGCCTGGCGTTAATGCATCGCTGGTTCATCAAGAATCGCACGCGCCCCGACGGCCTGCCCTTCTGGAAGCAGCCCGACGAGAGCGGCATGGACAACTCCCCGGCCTTCGACGACGACACCGACGCCCACGTGGATCTGGTCGCCGAGTTATTCGCCGACGCTGGTTGTTTGGCGGAGATCGCCGGAATCCTTGGGCGCGACGATGACCGCAAAGAATGGCTCAAGCAGGAACAAGTCTGGCGCGAGCGCATGGCCCATTTTTGGGACGCCGCCGGCAAGTTCTATTTCCCGCTCAAAGGCGAGAAGCATGTGCCGGTTTATGGCGTCCAGGGATTTTTTCCTCTTTGGGATCCGCAACTGCCCGCCGATCGCCGCGCCGCGCTCCTTGCCAAGTTGAGGGACCGGTCGGAATTCTGGACGCCCTACCCGGTGCCCTCGGTATCGCTGAAATCTCCGCAATTCATGAAGCCCAAGTGGTTCCCCAACACTGTCGGCTCGCCGGAGACCGGGCAACGAATCGGCGACAAGTTGGAGGACTACACCTCGGTCTATTGGCGCGGCCCGGTGTGGGTTTTTTCGAACGCCATCATCTACGAAGGTTTGCGGCGCAGCGGCGAATTTGCCACCGCGAACGAGTTAGGCGAGCGCATGGTACACATGATGTTCGAAGGCTCCAAACACGGCGGCATGCTGTGGGAGAACTTTGATCCTCGCGACGGCACGCCGTCCCGTCTTTTGCCTAAAGGTCAGGCCGATGAAATGGCGGCGTCCATTTATTACTTGAAGGCTCTGTACGACTCGCACGTCGGCCTGGAGCCGGTGGAAGCGCCAACCACCAAACAACTGCGTTTGCGCTACACCGTCGCGCCGAAGGCGGATGTGAGCGGGCTGCGGTTTGGTCCGTGGACGATCGCCCAGAAGGTCAAAGGCAAGGACGTAGAGGTTACCGTGCTCAGGGCGCCGGACAAGGACGCCCAGATCACCGTGGAAGATCAGAGTGGCGCGGGATTGAAGATCAAGACCAACCGTTAGTGAGTGCTTCCACGGTACTCCTCTCAAGCCGGATGGATCGGATCAATCCACTTGGCGTCTTCCAGAGGCTCCGGCGAGGGAATATCCAGGTTCACCACGATCGGCTCCTGGCCGCTGCGCACCACCACCACCTCGACGGGAATATCCGGGTTGGCGTTCATCTCCTGATGCGGCACATAGGGCGGCACGTAGATGAAATCGCCGGGACCGGCTTCCTCGACGAATTCCAGATGATCGCCCCAGCGAAAGCGGGCCCGGCCGCGAATGACGTACAGAACGCTCTCCAACTCTCCATGATGATGCGCGGACGTTCTGGCGTTCGGCTGCACCACCACGGTCCCAGCCCACAGTTTGCTGGCGCCGGTTTTGGCATGTGTGATGGCGGCGGCCCGGGTCATGCCGGGCGTCTGGGGCGTGTTGGTATCCATGTCGCAGGCGCGAACGATACGGATACCGTGAGTCCTCCAATCGGTGGCCATGGATAGGGATGATACCACGGACAAAATCGGGCCATGAATTCGCATCGGTATTGCGGATGTGAAGAACCATTCCTCCCGCAACGCTGCCATCGGCGCGATCCTGGTGGCCCGCATCGCCAGCTCTCGGAAGAAGCCAAACTGGCCAGACGAGATCTTCAGACATGTCATTAGTAAGGTATCTGGAGGTTCTGAAGAAGCTTCCGCCTCCGCTGCCGGGGAGTAAGCCGAAGACATGATTGCAGCCCAGAGCTTCCTGGGGTTATTGGAAGTCGCCATGCTCGTCGAGCATCACGGGCAGTATGATCCGCGGTGGAATTGCGACGGAATACCGGGCGTGGCGGTGCTCGCCGATGCGCGTCAGAACGCCTTTGGCGACAATATCGGTTAGATCGCGGGTCGCTGTAGCCGGAGAAGCCCCGGTGATGGCGGCGTAATTCCCTGCGCTCAAGCCGCCCCGGAATCCCGCTAGGAAATGCTCTTCCGCTTTTTCCGAAGGCGGGCGCTATTCCAAGAGAAATCGGGCCAGTCGGGTTGTTGCCAGTTCCAGGTCATGAGCGATGAAGATTCTCTCTATCGCTCATAATGAGTGATTATTTGAGCGATAGCAAGGCTCGTCATCGCCCCGTATCGCCCGGCTACGAGCTGGCACGCGGTGGGTTGGCTGGGGACGCAGAATCGCGGGCCGCCAGCCGTTTGACACAGAACTCCGAACCAGGATGTCCCCGCTTGCTGTCCCCGTTTCCTAGTCACACAGCAATAAGTCGCCCCTCAAGGCCGAGGTGCTCCAGCGCGTGAACGCAGCCTGCGTCATTGAGTTCACGGCACCACCCGCGACCGATACCGGGACGCGCGCTTCCGGAAATCGGCGTCCAAAACCAGGAAGGCACACCGGCAAATTGCGCTTATCTGGAGGCCACCCACGCGGCGTCCTCACGATCCCAAAGAACCAGGGCAATCCACATAAGGAAAACCTTGATCGGTACCGGCCACTCACTTGGCAGTTCTTCGATGGCGGTGCTTACAAGGTGCCCTCTGGGAGTGACGTTTCCGATCACTTGCCCGTTCGATTCGACCATGAGGACTTTCCTGAGCCAACCCGTTCGCCGGATCTTGTAGGATTGCTCCCCGTAATCAAACGAGAGATCATGCCGCAACGGCTTGTCTTGCCTGACCTCGGCTAGCACTGAACCACCGCTCTTCAGCTTGAAGACGTCCTTCATCATTCCCCTGCGATGCACACTCAGATGAGTTTCCTGAACGGCGATCTCTCCGCTGTCGCGCCACCGCGACCGCCTCAAGCTTGCAACCTGGACGCCATTCTGCTCCACCGCATACTCTTTCGAGGACATTCGGGTCTTGTGCAGCCTGAGCATTGTGTGGTCTCGGTTTGACATGCTGGCGCGAATTCTAGCAACGAAATGTCAAAAATGTATTAAAGAATCAAGAAGTGGGCGTAAAGACGGCACCTCCGCTCGACGCGGCCGAATTGGTCCGCCGTTATGGGAGGCGAGGAGCCGTGGCCGCCGGTGGCCGCTGAATCCGCACACTGAATCCCAATAGCGGACAAGTCCGGCTGAACCAGGCCTGACGACCTCCCTTCCTTTCACCAGCTTTCGCGAATGCCGAGTGGCACATGAGGTGCTGCATAATACATAGAGCGGCGAAGCCGCAACCAAAGAATCGGCCCTTTGGAGTGCGGTAGCTTGCTACCGCTTTGGGCTGCGGCGAGCTTGCTCGCCGCGCGCGGGGCTAGCCCCGCGCCGCCGAAGCAAGCTTCGGCGCGGAAAGGCGGTAGCAAGCTACCGCACTCCAAATCTTTCGCGCCCCGCAAAGAAACTGACAGTTAGCAGTACAGAGGGGGTGGAATGGGAGGCCAGGTAAATGAGCAACCTGATGCAGGATGTGGTCTACGGTCTGCGGCTCCTCCGCAAGGAGATGGGCTTCACGCTGGTGGCGATCGTGGCGCTGGCGTTAGGCATCGGCGCCAACAGCGCGGTTTTTTGCAGCATTCACGCCTTGCTGATTCAGCCGCTGCCCTTCCACGAGCTGTCTCGCACGATGGCGTTGTGGGAAACTCTGCCCCAGCAGAACGCCGGACGAAACGGCGTGGCGCCTGCCGACTTTTTCGATTGGCAGGCCCAGACCAAAGCCTTCCAGCGGATGGCCGCCTTCCAAAACATCAGTCTCAACCTGACCGGCGTCAACGACCCCGAAAGTCTGGTGGCCTACTCTGTCTCACGCGACTACTTTGCTCTCCTGGGAGTCCAGCCGCGGCTGGGCAGGCTCTTCAACGACGATGATTTCCGCGAGGGACAGAACCGCACCGTGCTGCTCAGCTACGGCTTCTGGCAACGGCGGCTGGCCTCGGACCCCTATTGTGCCGGGAAGAAGATTGCGCTGAACGGCGCGGAATACTCCATCGCCGGTGTGGTCCCGGAAGATTACGACTACCCGGTCGGCGCGGACGCCTGGGCGCCCTTGGCCATGACGCCGCAACAGCAACAGAATCGCGACTCGCAGACACTCAATGTGCTGGGCTTGCTGGCACCTGGCGTTCCGGCATCGCGCGCGCAGGCGGAGATAGCTACTATCGCCGCGCGCCTGCAACGCCAGTATCCGCTCAGCAACGCCGGCCGATGCGTTTCCATGGAGCTGCTGCGCGAGAAGGACGGCGAAGTTTCCCGCCAGTTCGTGCTGATCCTGCTGGCGGCGTCTCTTTTCGTTCTGTTGTTGGCGTGCGCCAACGTCGCCAACCTGCAACTGGCCCGCGCTTTGAACCGCCGGCGCGAAGTGGCGATCCGCATGGCCATGGGAGCCGGCCGGCTGAGAATCGTCGCACAACTACTTACCGAATCCTTGTTATTGGCCGCGGCGGGCGCGGGCGTAGGGTTGCTGTGGGCGATGTGGGGCAACGACCTGATGATGGCTTCCGTCCCGGCGGACGTGCTGAAGTTCGTTCCCGGTCTGAAGCATATTCACGTGGATTGGTTTGTTGTGGCAATGACCGCCGCCGTGGCCGTGATGGCCGGATTAATCTCCGGAGTGGCGCCGGCGCTGCAGGCTTCCAACGCCAGCCTGAATGAGGCGCTCAAGGAAGGTGGACGAACTTCCTCGGCGGGAGCCTCGCGCTCGCGGCTGCGTTCTCTGCTGGTAATTGCCGAAGTGTCGCTCGCTCTGGTGCTACTGGCAGGCGCGGGGCTGATGGTGCGAACCTTCCAGAAGCTCGCCGAGCCGAAGCTGGGCTACGAATTCAAGAATCTGCTCAGCATGCATGTGACGCTTCCCGATTCCAAGTATCGGGACGATCGCCACATCGCTGCTTTCTTCGAGCAGGCGCTCGGCAAGATGGCCGGAGTGCCGGCATTGCGCGAAACCGCCTTTTCCACGGGGCTTCCCGCCCTGCACCACGCCGCGAACTCCGGCTTGGTGATCGAAGGAAAGCCGGCGCCCGCGCCGGGCGAGCAGCCCACCGCGGAATTCGAAACCGTCAGTGAAGGCTTTTTCTCCACCCTGCGAATTCCGATGCTCCGAGGCCGCTCGTTTTCCGCCGCCGATGGTCCGGACACGCTACCCGTCGCGATCCTCAGCCGGGCCGCGGCGGAACGTTACTGGCAGGGCGTGGATTCCGCCTTGGGGCACAAGCTGAAACTGTCCGGAAACGGCCAGGCGCCGGAGCACTGGCTGACGGTGGTGGGCATTGCCGAGGATGTCAGCGACGATTGGTTCTTCGCGCGAACCAGCGCCGTGGTCTACGTGCCGTTCCGCCAAGCGCCGCGACGCTCCATGTATTTGTTGTCCCGCATCGCACCGGGCGGCGGACCGCGGCTGGATGGCGCCGAATCGGGCGCGGCGACGACTGCGGCGCGCCAGCAATTCCGGGCGATTGACGCGGATCAGCCGGTATCCGACATCGCCATGGTGGAAAAGACGCTTTCCGACCAAATGAGCGGCGTCCGCGCCGCCGCGCAAATGATGACCGTGAACGCCCTGATCGCCCTGTTTCTCTCCGCCGCCGGAGTCTATGCGGTCATGGCCTACTCGGTAACGCAGCGCACCCACGAGTTCGGCGTGCGCATGGCCTTGGGTGCGCGATCGGGCGACGTTCTGCGCATGGTGTTGGGACAATCCCTGCGGATGGTGCTGGTGGGCCTCGGAATCGGCTTGATCGCGGCGATCGCACTGTCGTCGGCGATGTCCGCGGCGTTGTACGGGTTGGTCTCGCTGGAGCCGCTGACCTTCTTGGCGGTAGCGCTTGTGCTGGCGGCCGTTTCGGCCGCCGCCGGAATGATCCCGGCGCGTCGCGCCGCCGCTGTGGACCCGATCATCGCGCTGCGCTATGAGTAGTGGGGCGACGCGCGCTACGAGCCGCGACCGCGACAGTATGGAGCGACGGAATGATGGAGTGTGTTGAACGTTGATCCGAAAACACGCGACCTCGAGTACTTGGGTATTGGGTGTCTTCGTGCCGACGTTCAACGCTTGCGAACTCTCCGTCGCTCCATAACTGTCGCGGCTCGTAGCGCAACACTTGGCGATTCATCCGCCAAAGCAATATAACTTCCCATCCTGATCGCCAATCACCAGCCGTCCGCCGCCGATCGCCGGCGACGCCGAGATCGGCGCGCCCGCGGTAAATTCCCACAGCTTCTTGCCGGTGGCCAGATCCAGCACGTAGAGCGTCCCGTCGTTCGAACCAACATAGATGCGCGTGCCGGCGATCGCCGACGAGGATTCCACGCGCGCTTTGGTCAGGAAGGTCCAAGCGGATTTGCCCTTGCTCGTGCCGGGCTTGGGAAGCAGCGCGTGGACCATCTTGTCGCGGCCGCCTACAATCACCAACGACGGTGTTACCGCCGCCGACGCGTAAAAAGGAAAATGGCGTTGCGGATGCTCGTATCGCCATACGATGCGCTTGGTGGCGATGTTCACAGCCAACACATCGTTGTTGAACGTGCCATAGAACGCCATCGCGGATTGCCCCGTCAGCAGCAGCGCGGGCGACGCTCCGGTATAGGCACCCGACGCCACGTGCTGCACTTCCTTGCCGTCGCTCAGGCGCACGCCGTAAAACACTTCGTCGCAGCCAGTGAGATAGGCCACACCGTTGGCGATGCTCGGCGTGGCGTGAACCGGGCCGTTGATCGAGAACTTCCACAAGACCGCGCCGGTCTTGGCATTCAAGCAATAGAGTGATTGGTCGTAGGAGCCGATCAATACTTTTTCCACGCCGCCATCGCTAAACACCACCGGCGAAGACTTGATTTCCCCGCCGGTCCTGAAGGTCCATTTGGCTTTGCCGGTGGCGGTGTCCACGGCGTGAAACATTCCCGATAAATCACCCACGTAGACCGTGCCGTTCGAAACGGCCGGCGACGATTCTTCTATTTCCTGCGCCGCTTTGTATTTCCAGCGCTCCTTGCCGGTCGCCAGGTCCACAGCGATCAGGTAACCGTTCATCGAGCCGACATAGACCACGCCGTTGACAATGGCCGCCGATGATTCGATGGAAGCATCCATCTTGTCCTTTTCGTTCTCGGCGGCATCGTAGGTCCATAGAAGCTTCAGCGTGTCGGGGAGCGCGGCGGGAGCGACGCCGGTCAGGGCGTGGTTGCCGCGGAATTGGGGCCAATCCTGGGCGTGGGTGAGAACGCAAGGCAAAAGGCAAAAGGCAAAAGGCAAAAGGCAAAAGTTAACACCAAGAAAATGAGAGTTAGTACCTTCCTTTTGCCTTTTGCCTTTTGCCTTTTGCCTTTTGCCTTGTAGCTTCAGTAAGCCCATTGATAAATCTCCAACGCTCCCGCGGCATCGAACGCCCGGGGATTAAACGTTCCGGTCCACTGCTGCGCGGCTTCCTCCGCCAATCGCGGTAAATCCGCTGCCGGCACATTTTGGTCGCGCAACCGCCGCGGCAAGCCGCCGGCTTGCGCGAGTTCCTCCAGGCGCGCCGGTAAATCCTGATGCAATTGGCAGTAGCGCGCATCCCCGTTCCAGCGCACCACCTTTTCCAGCAGCATGGCGATGGCCACGCCGTGCACCGTGCCATAGTTGGCACTTAGGGGATTGGCGCAAGCGTGCGTGGCGCCCAGCATGGAGTGCTCGATCGCCAGGCCGGCGAGAAATGCCCCGGTCTGCATACGTTCCTGCGCCACTGCGTCGCCGGGTTCCTGTAACACGCGCAGATAGTTGGCGTCCAGCAGACGCCAGGCTTCGTTCGAAAAGGCTTGCGAGAGCGGCGTGCCGCTTAGAGTTACATAACTCTCTACGGCATGGGAAATGGCGTCGTAGCCGGCTTGCGCGATCACGTGGCGTGGCGCGGAGACCAGCAGCAGCGGGTCCAGAATCACCGCCCGGAAGGCCGCGCCGGGCGCGCCGCAAGCCATTTTTACGTGCGTCTCGGCGTCGGAAATCACCGCGTAGGACTGCGCTTCGCTGCCCGTGCCGGCCGTCGTGGGGATGCCAATCATCGGAAGCATCTCACCCGTCACTTTGCCGTAGCCGCGATAGTCGCGAATGTTCCCGCCGCCCGTGCGCAGGAAATTCACACCCTTGGCGGTGTCCAGCGAACTGCCGCCGCCCAGCGCGACAATGGAGTCCACCTCCCGCGTCCTTGCGAAAAGATTCCCTTGTTCCACCGTCTGGCCATCAGGGTTTTCCGGAATATCCTGGAACAGAAACGTCAGAATGCCACGCCCGTCCAACAAGGCTTCGGCGAGCTGGGCATAACCGGCAGCGACAATGCCGCGATCCGCAACCAGCATCGTCCGGCGGAAGCCCAGACTCGCGGCAATCTTGCCCAGCCGAGTGAGGCATCCCGGACCGGCGGTAACCTGCGAGGGTAATGTGAGTTGTAATTCCACTACTTTTTGTCAGTTAACGCAAAAAGTTGATTGCGGTTGGTCAGGAACAAAACTCCGTGCGCCACTACCGCCGAGGAATACACCGAACTGCCCATGTTGATCTCGGCCAGTTTCTTCATCTCCTTGCCTTCCGCGAAAATCCGCACGTCGCCATCCTCATCGCCCAGGTAGACTTTGCCGTCCACCACAAAGGGCGACGCCCATACCGCCGAAAGCATGTCGTAGGTCCAATACGGCTTGCCGGTCTTGGCGTCCAGGCAATGCAGGAAGCCGCTGAAATCGGCCTCGTATACCAGGCCGTTGTGCACCGCGGCGGTGGAGATGGAGCGGCGAATCTTGTCGTAATGCCAGATGCGGCCCGACTCCGTGATATCACCCCGTTTCGTCCCGTCGATCGCGTACATGTGGCCGACGCCTTCGCCATGCTCGGGGTCCTGGCCGTTGGCGATATAGACCACGTTGTCCACGATCACCGGCGTGGCGATGATTTCGTTGCGGGTCTTGTTCCACACCGAGTCTTTCGGATTCATGTCGAAGGACCACAACTTCTTGCCGGTGGCCGCATCGTAGCCGCGCACCCAGCCGTCGCCCTGGCCGCTGACCAACTGCACCGTATCGCCGATCTTGCCCACCGCCGGCGTGGACCACTGCCCGTGCAAAATACGCTCACCCACATCGTTGATTTCGTACACTTCCTTGCCGGTGTTCTTGTCCAGCGCGATCACGCTGGGCGCGCGCGGCGAGGGAATATGGTTGTGGGTCTCGTCCTGGCCGTTGGCGGTGGAAACAATCAGGAGGTTGTTCCAGATGAGCGGCGAGGAGTTGGACATGTTGTGCGGATAGTTGCCCACTTCCTCGATCATGTCGAACTGCCAGATGATATCGGCGTCCGTCTCGGTAGTGAACTTCTCGTCCTTGTAGGGACCGTTGTTGACGCCGTCGCGGAAGCCCTCGGTATCGAGGCACATGATGATGCTGCGATTGGTCACGTAATAGAGCTTCTTGCCTTCCACGATCGGCGAGGAGGCCACGCCTTGATACGGCCAGTCGTTGGCGCGTCCTTGCGACAGCTTGTCGCTAACTTGCTCCCATAGAAACTTGCCGTCCGCTTCGTTGAAGGCCATCAGCACGCCTTTGTCGCCCTTCTGGCGCGGGTCGCGATTGCCTTCGTTGTTGGTGCCCACAAACACCTTGCCGTCGGCCACGGTGGGATTGCCGTAGTTCTGCGATCCCAAATCCGCCACCCACTTCACGTTTTTCTTAGTGTTGACGTCCCAGGTGGAAACGATGCCTTTGGCGTCGGAGACCATGTTGCGGTCCGGCGTGCCGCCCCACATGGGCCAGTCGCCGCTGCCCGGCTCGGATGCCAGGATGCGCGAGAGCGCCGGTATCCAAACCAAACCGGCGGCCAGCGCCGTTACGGCGAAGAGAGTCTTGCGAAAGAAAGATATTTTCATGATGTCTCCAACGTTCAGCGTCGTTCTGTAGCGCAGGCCTTCAGGCCTGTTCTTGTTAGAACCGCTTGCGGTAGTAGGCGGGTTCCCACTTCGAAGAAATGACCCATCCGCTACCGCGGACGGTTCTGACAGCACGAAAAGAACAGGCCTGAAGGCCTGCGTTACTTATTGGGCGTCACCTTCAGGTTATCGTAATAAACCTCGGCCAAGGCGTTGCCGTAGATTCCCGCCGCGCCTTGCAGGATGCCAATGGGATCCACGCGCTCCACGAGCCAGACCGCGGCCTCGGCCTCGCCGCGAGGCCAAACTTTGCCGCGCACGCGCACTTTGCCGCCCGCCATGTTTTGCGCTTCCAGCTTCATGTGATACCAGGTGTCCGGCTTCCAGGCGAAATCGGTCTTTACTGTCCGCTCGCCTTCGTAGCTCCACGATTCCAGTTCCACACGCTGCGAATTCCCAACCAGGATAAGCGTGTAGTTCTGCGCGATCAGCCCGGCGTCGCCCATCTGGCGACGCTTGTCTTGCGAGCTGACGTCGGCCTCAATGGTGTAGTTCTTCCAATCGGGCATGCCGAAAAACGTGCGGGCCCGTTCGCGGAAGGGCAGCTCGATCCGCAGCTTGACAAGGGCCTTGCTGCCGTTCACTTCCCGGATTTCGTACTTGCCCAGCGCGTTGATCCACGCCGCCGGCACACCCACCGGACCGAGCGCCAGGGAATCGAAATTCTCGCTGTAAGGCATGGGAGGAATCACGCGCAGCCGCGAAACCGCGGTCAGCGATCCCACCTTGGCTTGGATCTCGCCCGCGGCCAGCTTGGCATCGCCGGGCAGGGTATACTTGCCGTTCACAACTGCGCCAGGAAGCTGGCTGAGAATCGGCGGCGTGTTGGGCAACGGTTTTTGCGGCGGGTTCAGCGTCCACGCAGCTTTCTCCTCGCGCAGGAAGCCGCCGTTCGAATCGAACAGCTTGGCGTGAAGCTGCAGGCTTTCTCCGGGCTTCAACATCACTTCCGTCGGTGTCGCCAGCAGGTAGGCGGGCTCGCCTGTGCCCGGCGCGGGAGGCGGAACACCGGGCGCTTTGCTGGTGTCTTTCGAACCGGTCTTACCGATGGCGTAAATGGCGTCGGTGGAAACCACGAACACGCGCCCGCCGGAGATCGCCGCCGAAGCCAGGACCTGTTCGTCCGGCAGACCCTGGCGGCGCGCGGCGAGTTCCACGTCGCTGAGCACTTCGCACTTCTCGCGGCTCGGTTTCAGGATCCAGAACTTGCCGCTTTCCGTGCCCACGTAGAGTTTGCCGTCGCCGTAGACCAACGAGGCCTTCTGCACCGTACCGAGATTCTGCTTCCACAGCTCTTTGCCGTTGTTGGCATCGAAGGCGTACAACTGCGCGCCGTTGTCCACTTGATAGTAAATATCCCCGACCACAACGGCCGACGAGTATCCGCCTTGAAAGCCTTTCACGGCCCACACCGGCTTGGCGATGTTGCCCTTCTGCGAAGCGTCAATCGCCACCACCAGGCCCATCTCCGAGGTATCGAAGTTTTCCTCGCTGTGGCTGCCATAGGCGAGGTTGCCCTTCATCACGAAATCGGTGTTGATGCCGCGCTTGGCCATCGGATAGCTCCAGATCCATTCGCCGTCCTGGGGCCGGATGGCGTGGCCGCCGCCGTCCGATCCGCCGATGATGAACTGGCGCACTCCGTTGACCATCGCGACGATCGGCGAGGAATAGACCGTGTCGGTGGGCCGTCCGCCCGGCGAAACGACCCACTGGATATCGCCGGTTTTCTTGTCGAAGGCCAGGATGCGATAAGCGCCGCCGGATTGCGAGCCCCACGCGAAGCTGACGAAGCTGACGATCATCAGGTCGCCGTCAATGATCGGAGTCACGGTGCGCCCGCCGTGGGTGGTGATCGCGCCCATCTCTTCGGTCATATAGCGCGTCCAGAGCACCTTGCCATCCTTTCCATTGAGAGCGATCATCTGGCCGTCCACGCCTTGGGCGTAGACGTTGCCGGTGGCCGGATCGACCACCGGCGACGACCAGGCGACGCGATGCGTGGGCGCGTCGGTGGAAAAGACGTTGAAGCGATATTCCCACAGCACCTTTCCCGTGGACGCTTGCAGGCACATGAGGCGTTCCATTTCGGTGGCGCCTTTACCGTAGGGGTTCTGCACGTAAACGTGATCGCCAAACACAACGGGTCCGGAGCGCCCGCCAAAAGGCTGCTTCCAGGCCAGATTATCTCCGGCCAGCGACCATTTTTCAGGCAGGTTCTTCTCTGTGGATATGCCGTCGCGCGTGGGACCACGCCAGTCGGGCCAATCGGCGGACCATGTAGGGACGGCAGCCAAAGCAAACAGCAGAACAAGGGCGAAGGGGCGATGGATTCTCATAAGCGGGCTTACGATTCTGGAAACACCGTGGTGGTATACTCCGTAGACATTCTAACAAAGGCCATTGCGCCGAGGGAGTGAAAATATGTTGCTTCGCATGACCACAACGGCTCCACACGGTACGGGCCGGCGGCCTGCCGTCCAAGGGCTAGCGCTGCTCTGCCCGCCATGCTGCTTCTGGCGGCCGGCGCGGCGGCGTCTTCCATTATATCGTTAGACGATGCAATTGAGGAGTTCTTCGCGGCGGCTCGCAAAGGCGACGCGGCGGCAGTCGAAGCCCAGTTGAAAAAGGGCGTGGACGTCAACGCCAAGTGGCGCTACGACCAAACTGCGCTGTTCCCGGCCTGCGACCGCGGCCACGTCGAGGTGATCAAGGTGCTGCTGGCCCATGGCGCCGAGGTCAACGTGCAGGACACCTTCTATCACGCCACACCGCTCACTTGGGCCATCAACAACGACCATCCGGAAGCCGTGCAACTGCTGCTCGCCAAGGGCGCCAAGGCCAAAGGCCAGGCACTCAACTATGGCGTTTCGAAAAACTATCCGGCGGTGGTTCGCACGGTGTTGGACGCCGGCGGCCTCGACGCCAAGGCGCTGGGATCGGCGCTGCGCCGCGCCAATCTCGCTAAGTCCACGGAGATTGCCGAGATGTTGACCAAGGCCGGCGCGGTCGCGCCTCCCGAGTTTACCGTGGACGATGAAACGCTGAAGAGTTACGCGGGCCAATACAAGCCTGCGGCCAACAACGGACCGGATCTGGGCTTCGTTCTCAAGGACGGCCACTTGTCCGGCGGCGTTCCCGGACAACCTCCCCTTACGCTTGTCGCGACGGATAAAACCTCCTTCGGAACCGTGGAAGTGGACAGCCTGGCGTTCAGCTTCAAAGTGGAAGAGGGCAAAGTAACCGGTCTGGTCCTGGTGCAAGGCGGGCAAACGATCAACTACAAGAAAGTGGAGGCCAAATGAAGCGCTTCATAACATTGCTGGCGTTCGCGGTTAGTGCTTCATTCTGCGCGGCGCAAAACTGGCCGCAGTTCCGCGGACCCGGCGCCTCCGGCGTGGCCGACGGCAAACCGCTGCCTACCACTTGGAACGCTGCGCAGAACCAGAACATCCTGTGGAAGACGGCGATTCCCGGCTTAGCGCATTCCAGTCCCATCGTGTGGGGCGATCCGCGTGTTCGTCAGCACGGCGGTCAGTTCCCTGGCTAACTCCGAACTGCGCGTGGGACTGTACGGTGATGTGGAACCGTCGAAGGATCAATCGAGCCACAGTTTCCGGTTGTACGCGCTGGATAAGAAGACCGGCAAGATCGTGTGGGAACGGGAAGCCTATGCGGGTGTGCCGAAAACCAAGCGCCATCCCAAATCCACCTATGCCAACCCCACGCCGGTGACGGACGGCAAGAACATCGTGGTGCTGTTTGGATCCGAAGGAATGTACTGTTACGACTTCGACGGCAAGTTGCGCTGGAAGAAAGATCTCGGCGTGCTCGATGCCGGATGGTTCTACGATCCCGATTATCAATGGGGCACGGCCAGTTCTCCGATCATCTATAAGGATACGGTCATCGTACAGGCGGACATCCAGACCGGCTCGTTCATCGCGGCTTACAGCTTGAAGGACGGCAAGCAGGTCTGGAAGACGATGCGCGACGAGTTGCCTTCCTGGGGCACGCCGGCGATCTACGAAGGCGCGCCGCGCGCCGAGTTGGTGACGCAGGCGACCCACTTCACTCGCGGCTACGATCCCGCCACCGGCAAGGAATTGTGGAAGCTGGGACCGAATTCCGAAGTCACCGCGCCCACGCCGATCGTTGCGGGCGGCTTCATCTTTGTCACCAACGGATACCGCGGAATCCAGCCGATCTAAGCGATCCGTCCCGGCGGCAGCGGGGATTTGTCGCTGCCCAAGGGCAAAGACGCCAGTGAGTTTATCGCCTGGAGCAAGGAACATGGGGGTCCTTACATGCCCACGCCGGTGATCTATGGCGACTACATGTACATTTGCCAGAACGCCGGAATCGTACTGACGCTGAACGCCAAGACGGGAGAGCGCGTCTACCAGGAGCGCTTCAAGACGATCAACGGATACAGCGGATCGCCGGTAGCGGGGGACGGCAAAGTCTATTTCCCAGGCGAGGACGGCGACGTCAACGTGATCAAGGCGGGAGCGAAGTACGAACTGCTGGCCACCAATTCGTTGGGCGAACCGCTGATGGCGTCGCCGGCGATTTCCGACGGCGTGCTGTTCTTCCGCGCCGAGCATACGCTGTTCGCGGTGGGGGAAAAGGCTACGGCTAAGTAGAGCGGCTGAACCGCTCCCGAACATATGGGATGATCTTCTCATGAGGGTAACGTTGGAGTTCCCAGATTCCGTGCACCGCCGCGCCAAAGCGCGGGCGGCCGCTGAGGGTCCCGCTCCGTCAGTTTGTTAGCCGTGCCGTCGAGATGGAATTGCAGTCGAATGGCCGTCCGAAGGCGTGCCTGTCGGATGACGATCTGGCTGCGAATCGCAAGGCATTGTTCAAGCTGGCCGGTGGATTGCGACATCTAAGGAAAGAGACCAAGCGCATCAATGCATTGGTCGAAGACGAATTCGGAAGAATCGAGCCAAGGAGAGATGGGCCACACTGAACGATGTGATTTGTAGCTTGGAACCTGAATTCTTCGGAGACCCATGGTGTGGATTTAGATATTTTTAGCCCCGAGGACATGTCTTTCTTCTTCAGCACTCCCACTGCTAAGACGGGGAGTTTTGTTTTTTCTACTGTTTGGTTTTTTCTACTGTTTTGTTTTTTCTACTTGAACATCCGCCTGCATAAGCGCATACTTCAAATAGAATAGCGAGGCTGATGTCTTGAAGTCTTCCCGCAAGGTGCATCGGATAATGTGTGTGCTCCTGCTGGGACCTTGGATGGTCAGCGCCCAAGCTCCTGATGCCGCCAACTCCAGGTCCGGAGCGCTCGATCCGCTTGCCGTCTTTCCCCGCGACCGGATCGCCAGACGAATAGACAACAACTTCACCGTGACCCTCCCAGGCAACGTCCATCCCAAGGCTCGTAAGGAGTTTGACGCGGGTCCGGCGCCCGGTGATCTGCCGATGTCGCACATGATCCTTACGCTGAAGCGCGATCCGGACCAGACGGCAGCGATGGAGGCCCTGGCGGCTGCACAAACCGATCCGCGGTCCACCCGGTACCATCAATGGCTCACCCCGGAAGCCTTCGGCGAGCATTTTGGGGCCTCGCAGCGCGATCTCGATCAAGTGGTTGCTTGGCTGAAGAACGGCGGCTTTACCATTAACGACGTCTTCACGGGCCGCTGGATGGTCGTCTTCAGTGGCACCGTAGCGCAGGTGAACTCCGCCTTTCATACCACGATCCGCTACTATCGCACGGACGGAGAGTTTCATCGCGCGAACTCGACGGAACCGGCAATTCCGGAAGCATTGAGCGACTTTGTCGAAGGTGTCGTCGGCTTACATGATTTTCGTCCACATCGTTCACCGAGGCGCACTAACGGGCCCCATCAGCCAGCTGTCGTTGCCGGGAACGGTCAGCACTTTCTTGCGCCCTCCGACTTTGCAACCATTTACAACGTCAGTCCGCTCTATAGCAGCGGCATCGCCGGCAACGGCGTCGATATTGCGGTCATCGAACCTTGCGTGGTCAACCTTTCGGCGGTTCCAGCATATTGGAACTATGAAAGGATTTATACCGCCAGCATCTATAGTGAATATTTCGGGAGCCCGCCCCAGTGTAATTCGGACGACTCTGGTGAGGCCTTTCTCGATCTGGAGTGGGCCGGAGCAGTGGCCCAACAGGCGAGAATTTGGCTTGTGTCGGCGGTGTCGAATCAGGTGGCGGCCGCAGGCTTGGTGAATTCCAAGCTTGCGGGCACCACCAGGCTTCCGGCCGTGATTTCATTGAGCTACTTCGGTTGCGATGGTGCCGCGCCAATTTGGAACGGTATATGGCAGCAGGGCGCGATGCAGGGCATATCGCCGATAACGATCTCCGGCGATTCCGGCGCGGCGGGATGCGATCTGGATGCTTCCACCACGGCAACAGGGGGCCTGGCAGTAAGCCCAGCCTGTTCCTCGCCCTACAGCGTGTGCGTGGGCGGGACACAGTTCAATGGTGATGTCGCGAACCCCAGCCAATACTGGTCCTCGCAGGGCTCAGCGTTAGGTTACATCCCTGAGGTTGCGTGGAACGAAAGTGGCACTGTACCCGGTGGTTCGGATCTATGGTCCTCCGGGGGCGGCTACAGCATTATATGGGCGAAACCGAGCTGGCAACTCGGAAATAACACTGCATGGAGGGGCGTTCCCGATGTTTCCCTGACCGCGGCGGCGAACCACGACCCTTACATAGTTTGTGACACGGCGCCGCAATGCGGTCCCGCTTCGCCAATATCTGCTTCCGGCGGAACCTCGGCCGCCGCTCCAGCTTTCGCGGGCATTGTGGCATTACTGGTCCAGAAGACCGGCACGTTCCAAGGGAATCTGAATCCGGGGCTCTACGCTCTCGCGGCTAGGCGCGACGTGGGGCTTGTGTTTCACGACGTCACCACCGGCAACAACTCCGTGCCCGGACAGCAGGGTTACTCCGCTGGCCCGGGCTGGGATCCCGTCACCGGTCTTGGTTCCGTGGACGCAAACGCTCTGGCGAGCCACTGGGCCGACGCGTTCAAGCCTGAAGTTGTGCTCTCCGGCAGGAGCCTAACTTTCGCAAGCTCGGCAGTGGGTACGGCGAGCGCCACTCAGACGGTAACTTTGACCAACCTCGGCATCGCGGCAAACCCTTTCGGCAATTACGACACGCTCCCAGTCCTGAGCAGCCCTGCCACTTTGAACGTCACAAATCTGACATTCACCGGAGCCAATTACTCCGACTTCAGCGGAACGACGACCTGCATTGGTGCGGCACTACCGGCTGGGTCGATCTGCACGATCAGCCTGACTTTTAAGCCCACAGCTTCCGGGACGCGCACCGCTCAAGTCTCGATCTCTGACAACGCTCCCGATAGTCCCCAGCTAATTGCCTTGGCGGGGACCGGGCCCTCCAGCGTCACTTTCCAGAATCAGCGCGCCACCACCCAAGCACCGCCCTCCTCCGGTTGCACTGCTCCGCCGGCGGCAAACTCGTTCCTGCCATCGAATGGGACAATCTACCTCTATTTCGAAGCCACTGTGACTAACGCCGATTCGTTGACGTCCGATTGGCTAGCTCCTAACGGTGACGTTTTCGCGGGTGGTAATTGGTCCGCCGAGTCCGGTTTTTTCTGCTTCACTGGGGCGGCGTTGGGCATCAGCAACCAGCCGCCGGCGCACTTCGGCGCGTGGCAAGCCCGCGTGTACGATAACGGAAACCCGCTCTTTTCGGTTTCCTTTACTTTGAATGCTGCGACAACGACGGCCCCACCGTCCGTGCCTTCGAACGGTGTGGTGGAGGGTGCAGGATTCTCCGCCAAGATCTCGGCCGGAGGTATCGGCTCCATCTTCGGGACGAACTTGGCGTTGGCGACGCTCGGCGCGGGCGGCTTGCCGTTGCCGACCACGCTGGGTAGTACGAGCGTCACAATGGGCGGATTGAATTGTGGGCTGTTCTTTGTCTCCAGCACGCAGATCAATTTTCAGGTTCCTTGGGAGTTGCAAACGATGGCCAGCGCGATACTCGTGGTGACGACCTCAGGCGGACCGAGTCCTGCCGTCACCGTTCCGATCACCCCAGCCGCTCCAGGAATCTTCATCATCGGTGGAATTGCGGGCCTTCCTAACCAGGGCGCCGTCCAAATTGCCAATACCACCACGTTTGTGGCGCCAGTCGCTGCCATCGTTGGGCAAACGTCGCGGCCGGCAATGGCAGGCGAGTACATTACGATTTACACCTCCGGCCTAGGCGCTGTTTCCAACCCTCCAGCGGACGGAACCGCAGCCGGCGGCAGTTCCCTGTCGCAAGTGTCCGCAGGCGTGGCCGTGGCGATCGGAGGTATCTTTGCGCCTGTCAGCTTTGCGGGCCTGTCGCCAGGATTTGTCGGGCTGTACCAAGTGAACGTTCAGGTCCCCAGCGGCCTGGGGACAAACTCGGCCGTCCAGTCGTGGTGACCACGGCCAACCTGAATTCCAATACCACGACGATCGCGGTGCAGTGAGGCCTGTTCCTTAATGCATCAGGCCTCTCAGTTCATTGGAGCGCGTCTACAGATCGCTAGCAAGCTCCGCCGGCTTTCCGGATCAACCGCGTCGCCAATTATACAGTCCCTAGGTATTACTAATACCGCTCCACATCCAGTAATATAAAGGCAACAATGCTAGGTTGTTGCAGCGGTGAGACCGTGACAGTATGGTCTCGTCGCGATATGAGCAGATTGCCCCAAGTCGATGGCACGGAGATCGTTCGCTTTCTAAAGTCACAGGGATTCGTGGAGGACCGGCAACGCGGCAGTCATCTTACGCTCTGGAGCGAAAACCGAAGGTTTCTGTCACGGTGCCCATGCACGGCTCGACCGATATCGGCCGTGGCCTTGCCATCAGAATTCTGAAGGATGCCGGGTTCAGCGTCGAAGAGTTTCTGCGACTCCGGTAGCGCATCTGATGCAGAAGTGCCCGCTCGAGTACTCAGGGCACGCCGACCGTCAGTTCTTCCACATGTACAAGAGAGTCGCTTTGAGGAATGGCTTGCCCGTGGGCCCGCAGCGACTCCAGGTGTTGCTCGATGGCCTGCCGGATGTTCCGTTTGGTCTCCTCGATCGTCAAACCGTTGCTGAAGCAGCCGGGCAACGTCGGGCTGTAGGCGTAGTAGCCAGCGTCTTCCGGTTCTTTTTCGATTACGATCTGGAAGGAGTAGTAGGTCACAAAGGGATCATAGCATATATGCGTTCTGGCAGGCTTGGATCCGACTCTTCCGACAACACTTCGATAACACTCCCAGAATTTCCCATGATAGCATCCGCCCGTGGATATCCTGGTGATCGGCGGAGGACCAGCCGGCGCGACCGCCGCGCGGCTGCTGGCATTGCGCGGATTCTCGGTGGAGTTGCGCCACAAACCGCCGGCCAAGCATTCGCTCGCCGAAACGCTGCCCCCAAGTATCCGCAACGTTTTTCACTTGCTCGGCATCCAGCGGCAAATAGACGCTGCGGGATTCTATCGCACCACCGGCAACACTTCGTGGTGGAGATCGTCCCGCAAGCAGGAGGAAAACTACTCCGGCACAACCGGCTATCAAGTGCTGCGCGCCGATTTCGACCGCTTGCTTTTGCAATTGGCCGAAGAATCCGGCGTGCGCATCGCTGACGCAAGCAGCGATCGCCACGACCAGTTCACGCTCGATTGCTCGGGACGCTCGGGCGTGCTGGCGCGCCCGTTTCGCGTGAAGCAAGAAGGATTCCGCACGCTGGCGCTGTCGGCAATTTGGCGTGGACCATGTTTGGGCGTGGATCCCACGCACACGCTGGTGGAAGCCTATCGCGGCGGCTGGGTGTGGGCGATCCCGCTGGCAACGGACCGGCGCTATGTCACGGTGATGACCGAGCGCGGGAAAAAATACACCCAGGAACTGCACCGGACCCGCGCTCTGCGCAAGCTGCTGGCCGGCTGCACACAAGAAGGTCCGGCGTGGGGCTGCGATGCGTCCCTGTACTTCGCACGCCGCTACGCCAATGAAGATTCTCTGCTAGTGGGTGATGCCGGATGGTTCGCCGATCCCATCTCTTCGTTCGGCGTGAAAAAGGCGCTCACGTCCGCGTGGGTGGCCGCCGCGGCCGTAACCACGTGCTTGCGGCATCCGGATCGGCGCACCATGGCGCTCGAATACTTCGAACAGCGCGAGCGCCAAGCTTACGCCGATCACTTGCGGCAAGCCGCCGCGCATTACGCGCAAGGCGCGGCCCGATTCCCCGCCCCGTTCTGGACGGGGCGCGCCCGGTTTCACGATCCCGCGCCGGAATTGCGCGCCGCGCTGGATCGCTTGCGCGCCGCGCCGGAACTGCGCCTGCGCCCGGGCGATGGAGTGCGTTTCGAACCGCGCCCCGCAATGCAGGGAGAGGAGATCGCGCTGCGTCCAGCGCTGGCCGCTCCGGGACTGCCGCCGGGCCAGGAGTTTTACTATGGAGTGAATCTCTCCACGCTGGTGCGCATCGCGGAGGCGCATGCCCAACTGCCGGCGTTGTACGACGACTACAATCGCCGCGAGCCGCCCGTCACGCTGGCCGCGTTTCTCACCGCCCTGTCGTTTCTCATCGCGGTACGGATACTGTATTTCCCTTGTTGATCGGCCCCAAATGTGGCAATATCCCAAGTCAGTATGAAGGCTCCATCCTGCTGGATTTTGGCGTTCGTGCTGACCCTTATGGTCGGCTGGGTATTCGCGCAACAAACGCCGCCCGCGGCGGCTTCGGCGGCCCCGCCCGCCGCCGCAGCCAGCGACAAGGAGAAGGATAAAGACGCCAAGCCCAAGGTAGAGGAGGACGCCATCCCCGTGACTAGCGACGTGGTGCGCCAAGCCTGCGGCGCTTGCCACAAGAGCGACGAGAAGAAACACATGACCCGCATCTCCGCGCGGCGCACCACGCCGGAAGGCTGGCAGGAAACCATCCGCCGCATGGTCTCGCTGAACGGCGTGCAACTGGAACCCGAAACGGCGCGCCAGGTGCTTCGCTATCTCGCCAACAATCATGGACTGGCGCCCGAGGAAGCGCTGCCCGCCGCGTTCGAAGTGGAAAAGCGGATGATCGACTACAAGTATCCCGATAAAGACACCGAGGGAACCTGTCACGCATGCCATTCCATGGGCCGGGTCATTTCCCAGCGCCGCACCAAGAGCGAATGGGAATTGTTGGTGGCCATGCATCGCGGATACTATCCGCTCTCCGACTTCCAGGCGTTTCGCCGCTTCGGTCCGCCGCAAACCCAACCTGGGCCCGACGGCCGCCCGCCCGACAATCGCCAGCCGATGGACAAGGCCATCGCCAACTTAAGCGGCGCGTATCCGCTGATCACGCCGGAGTGGTCGGCGTGGTCGGCCAACATGCGCCCGGCGCGCATCGCCGGAACCTGGGCGCTCACCGGCCAGCAGCCCGGCAAGGGATTGATCTACGGCCAGATGACCATTCGTCCGAAAGAAGGAACGAAAGAAGGCGAAAACGACGAGTTCATTACGCAGACAAACTTGATCGCCGCACGTAATGGAGAAGCGGCATCGCGCGATGGCAAAGTGATTGTCTACACCGGATTCCAGTGGCGCGGCCACTCCACGCAAGCCGGATCGGATAAAGAAGGGCTGCGCGAAGTAATGTTCATCGACCGCAACCTGCAATCCATCAAAGGACGCTGGTACACCGGCGGCTACGACGAATTAGGCATGGACGTGGAACTGCAACGCATCGGCTCCGGTCCGGTCGTCGAAGGCCTGGATCGTCCCGCGCTGGCAACGGGCGCGACGGGCGTCTACACCTTGTACGGCGCCAACCTTCCGGCGAATCTTGCCGCGGCGGACATTGATCTTGGACTTGGCGTGAAGGTCAACGGCGTGACCTCCATTGCCACCGGGAGTCAATACAAATTGGATCTGTCCGTTGCCGCCGACGCCAAGATCGGCCGCCGCGATCTGTTCGTGGCCGGCGCGGTGAAGGAAGGCGCGGCCGTGGTCTTCGACAAAGTGGACGAAATCAAGGTGACTCCGCAAGCCGGCATGGCGCGGCTCGGCGGCATCAATTTTCCCAAACAGTTTCAGCAATTCGAAGCTATCGCTTACAACTATGGTCCCGACGGCAAGCCGGACACCAAGGACGATTTGGAACTGGGGCCGATGTCCGGCGTAACTTGGAGCATTGAGGAATACACCGCAACCTACGGCGACGATGACATCAAGTATGTCGGCACGATTGACAAGAACGGATTCTTTACTCCCAACGTGGATGGTCCCAACCCGCAACGCTCGCGCAATGGCAACAACGTGGGCGACGTGTGGGTGGTGGCCACCTTGAATCGCAGCGGCAAAGACAAAGACGGCAAGGATCTTCGGACGTTGCGGGCCCGCGCCCATCTGCTGGTGACCGTGCCGCTCTATATGCGCTGGGATACGGCGGAAGTGGAAGGAGCGTCCAAGTGAGCGCGGCTCCCACGCTATCGCTCGGCGAATTTCATCGCTTCGAAGCGGCCCGCCAGGATTTTCTCTACCTGGTCCCTTCGGCGGCGGTATTTCATCTTGACGCCGCGGCGTCGGCGGTGATTTCGGCTTTGCAAAACGGTCCGCTGCCGGGCGAGGAACTGGTGCGCAAACTCGCCGTTCAGTTTCCGGCCGGCGAATTGGCGGAGACAATCACGGAATTGCATCGAGTGCGCGCAATCGGCGCGGGTCCGTCGAGGGTTCCGGCGCCCGCGGTGCCGAAGGCTGTGCCTGCGAATCGGGAGGCGGAGTTCGCCTGGATGGCGCCTGCGAATCGGGAGGCGGAGTTCGCCTGGATGGCGCCTGCGAATCGGGAGGCGGAGTTCGCCTGGATGGCGCCTGCCGGGAACTTCCCGCTGACCACGCTGGTGCTGAACATCACCAACCAGTGCAATCTCAGTTGCACCTATTGCTACGAGTACGGCGAAGACAAGATCGTCAACACCGAAAACGGCAAGCAGCCCAAGTTCATGAGCGAACAGACCGCCCGTGAGAGCGTGGACTTTCTGCTGGAAGCGTCGGCTGGAAATCGTCTGCCGCACCTCACTTTCTTCGGTGGTGAAACGCTCTTGAACTTTCCCGTGGTGAAAACCACGGTGGCCTACGCACGGCAGCGCGCCGCCGAACTCGGCAAAGAAATTGATTTCAGCCTGACCACCAACGCCACGCTGCTGCGTCCCGAGATTATCGAGTTCCTGGCAGGGAACCGGGTCGGCGTGACCATCTCCATGGACGGCCCGCGCGAGATGCAGGACCGCTTCCGTGTTTTCTCGAACGGCACGGGCAGCTACGACATCGTGATTCCCAAGATCAAAGCGTTGTTGCAGCGCCATCGCAGCCGGCCGATCGGTGCGCGGGTCACCTTGACCTCGCAGACCCTGGACATCCGCAAGATTTTCCGCCACCTCCGCGAGGAGATCGGATTCTGGGAAGTCGGTTTCGCGCCGGTGACGACGTCACCCGGCCGCGAGTACGCCATTTCCGGCGACGGCTTCGACTCCATGCTCGGCCAGTTTCGCGGCCTGGCCGCGGAGTTTCTGGAGTACGCCCTGGAGAATCGCCACCACGGATTCTCGAACGTGAAAGACACGTTGGAGGAAATCCACAAAGGCATGAGCAAGGCCTATCCTTGCGGCGCAGGCTTAGGATTGCTGGGTGTGGCCACCGATGGCGACCTGGGATTGTGCCATCGCTTCGCCGGATCGGACGAACACAAACTGGGCACCGTGCGCGAGGGCATCGACCACCTGGTGCAGATCGGCCTGCTGGAAAAGCACCACATCGACAACAAGACCGATTGCCGGCAATGCTGGGCCCGCCCCCTGTGCGCCGGCGGGTGCTATCACGAGGCGCACACGCGTTACGGCGATACCGCCCGCGCCAATCTGCATTACTGCGAGTGGATCCGCGGCTGGACGGACACGTGCTTGCAAATTTACGGAGAGATCGCGGTGAAGAATCCGCGGTTTCTGGAGCAGTTTGGGTAACGCAGGCCTTCAGGCCTGTTTTTTTCCGCCCCGCGGGGCGGCGAACACAAGAACAGGCCTGAAGGCCTGCGTTACAGGAGAAAATATGAAACATCTGAAACCTATCAACGCCAAGGCCGCCAGGATCGAAGAGCATTTCGAGCAAGGCGATGTGGTCGCCCTGCAACAAGGACCCGGCGGGCCGCAGGGCCCGCACATTCCGCTGGGCTGCACGTTTGTATTTTCGCCGGGATGGGAAACCGATTCCAGCGGCGGCACGGCCGGTCTGTGCACGCCGGTGGAACGCGACCTGTTCGATTGCCACACCGGTTGTTTTTGGCCCGCGCAAGTGCCCGACCAGTTGAATCACGCGCCCGACTGGACCGGCAAGTGCGCCTCGGCGCAAAAAGACTGGCGCAAAATCGACTTGATTTTCCCGTAACGGTCATGAACATCCGCCGCTCCTTTCTCGTTGTGATCACGCTGGCCGGCATCGCGGCCGCGCGCTTTGCGCTGTCCGCCGCGCCTGCCGAAACGCTTACCGGCGGGAACGCCACTATGTATCTTGGCGCGCGTCCCAACCGCATTCTGATCATCGACGAAGCCACCGAAAAAGTCACGGGCTTCATCCCCACCAAGACCGGTTATCCGGATAGCTTGAATCTTTCCAAAGACAAGACCCGCTTCTACGTGCAGTCCAGCAGCATGCAGGACATCGAAGTCGTGGACGTCGCCAAGCGCGCCGTGGTGGACACCATCTCTTTCGGCGAAACCGGCAAGCGCGTCTGGCTTCGCCAGTTCGAGCCCGATCCCCTGCACCGTTTCGCGATCGCCATGACGCGGGTCTCCACGAAATTGGCGGATCGCTGGGAGATCGGTCCCGTCTCGTTCTTTCAATACGACTTGAAAGAGCACAAAGTGAAACGCACGCTGCCCTGGCCTAAGGGCGAGGAGCGCGAAGGCGGAGTCGGTTTGCGATTTTCTCCCGACGGCAAGTATCTTTATCTCTTTGCCGAAGACATTTTCGTTTACGACACCACCGACTTCAAGGAAGTGGACAAGTGGGAACTGTCCCGCCCCTTGGAAGACGGCTTCGGGCGCATCAACTTCAACTCCACCGACGACGATTACGAAGAGCCGGGATACTTCACCGGCATCTTCACTGTTTCGGACGCCGTGGAGAACCGCCGCATCATGGGTATTGCGCGCATCAACATGCCCAAACTCAGCGTGGACTTCTACGCGCTCGGTCCGGCCACGCCGATTCGTAGTTTTGCCCTCGCCCCGGGACGCCAGGCGGCCTACGGGCTGCACTCCGAAATCGGCAAGTACGCGTTCTGGAAGTTCGATCTGGAGAACCACAAGATTGTGAACCGCGTGGAATTCCCCGGCCGCCCGCGCATGAGCATGAAGACCAGTTCCAACGGCAAACTGCTCTACATTTTCACCGCCGGCAACACCATTGACATCTACGAAGCGGCCACCTACAAGTATCTGCGGACCATCACGCTGGATAGCGACATGACCACCGGCTTGGCGATCATTTCCGCCAACGGCAACCGGTGAGAGCGCGTTGGGAGCGCGGCGGCCATGCCGGCTAGCCTTGACCAGCAATTCGGACAGATCGACATTTACCTCTTCGACCAACTGCTGCGCGGCCGCATCGCGCCGGGAATGCGAATCCTCGATGCGGGATGCGGTTTCGGCCGCAACTTGGTTTACTTCCTCCGCGAGGGCTACGAAGTCTTTGGCGTGGACGCCGACCCGCGGGCGATCGAAAGCACGCGCCGCCTGGCCGCGGCGCTGGCGCCAACGCTCCCCGCGGACAACTTTCGCCTCGCCGCCATCGAAGCCATGCCGTTTCCCGACGCCATTGCCGACGTGGCGCTAAGCAGCGCCGTTCTGCACTTTGCGCGCGACGACAACCAGTTTCACGTCATGCTGCGCGGGACATGGAACGTCCTGAAACCAGGCGGCCTGTTCTTCTGCCGCCTGGCTTCTTCCATCGGAATGGAGAACCAAGTCCGCCGCATCGAGGGCCGCCGCTTCCTGCTGCCCGACGGCTCGGAGCGCTACCTGGTAGACGAAGCCATGCTTTGCCATCTGACGCAGGAGTTGGGGGGAGAATTGATCGACCCGTTGAAAACGACGGTGGTTCAGAATCAGCGCTGCATGACCACGTGGGTGCTGCGGAAAAACTTCTGATCGAGACGCGATTTTGCTATCGTCTAGTCATCCCGTCAACAGCAGGAGGAACAAGGCATGTTCAAAGATTTCAAAGCGTTTGTGATGAAAGGCAACGTACTCGACTTGGCCGTTGCCGTGGTGATCGGCGCGGCGTTCGGGGGCATTGTAACGTCCCTGGTGAACGACATCGTTATGCCGCCCATCGGAATGCTCCTCGGTCACATCGACTTCAAGGAGCTGTTTGTCACGCTGGGCGATAAGTCCTATCCGACTCTGGCTGCCGCCAAGACCGCCGGAGCTCCGGTCGTTGCCTATGGGCAGTTCCTGAATACGGTGGTCAATTTTCTGATTGTGGCCTTCACGGTGTTTCTGATGGTACGAGTGGCCGGCAAGCTGCAGCGGCCACCGGCGCCAGCGGCGCCCACGACCAAGGACTGCCCCTTCTGCTTTACGGCAATTCCCGTTCCGGCGACGCGCTGCGCACACTGCACGTCGCAGCTTTCCGCCTAAGATTGAGATGAAGAGAACTTAGTGTGGTGCGGTAAACAGAATGCCCATTTATTCGGGGTGCGCGCAGCCCACGAAGTGGGCGGGAGATTGTGGCCGAGGGTGAAGCGCAGCGAAAACCCTGGGTCCGTTTAGAAAAGGGGGCGAGCCTGCGAAGCGGGCGAAAGGCGGTTTGGCGAGTCTAGCGAGCCAGTGTGAGAGAGATGCGCGCGTCTTTCGCCCGCTCCGCGGGCTGCGTTCCTTCTTAACATTTCCCAGGGCTGACGCCCTGGGCCACACTCTAGCCGCCCGCGCTGCGGGCTTGGAACTAGACCGCCAAGGCGGTCGGTGGGCCACAAGGTCCAAGCCATACCAACGGAGCCACGATGAGATTAGTACAAAGCGTCGCCGAGATTCTCAAGCAGAATGTCACGCTGAAGGCTAGGCACGCTTTAAAGGCTAGGCACGCTTTAAGGGTGTGCTGGGGACCAGGAGTGTATCGGGGACCCCGTTTCGGATGGCTTCCTCGATCCAGCCCTTGCCTTCTCAGTCGCCGCCAGCACGCTCCCAGAATGAGTGCCGGCATGGTCCTCGGCGGTCTTCAGTGGTAATCTTGAGTCATGCCTGCAATTGACGCTGGAACTCACGCGCCGGACTTTACCTGGCCGGCTACCGATGGCAAGACATATTCGTTGAAAGACGCGCTGGCCTCCGGGCCGGTCCTGGTGGCGTTCTTCAAAGTAAGCTGTCCCACCTGCCAGTTCACATTCCCCTTTCTCGAGCGCGCCGCCAGGCATTTTGGCTGTGTCTGGGGCGTCTCTCAAGACGACCAGCGCGCCACGCGCGACTTCGCCAAGCACTACGGAGTCAGTTTCCCCCTGCTGCTGGAAGACACCGACGACTATCCCACGTCCAACGCCTACGGCCTGACCCATGTGCCCTCCATTTTCCTGATCGGAACCGCCGGCGAAATCCTGGAAACTTGCGTCGGCTTCGGCCGCGAGGATTTGCTGGCCATGATGGCCAAGTTGGAAGCGCTCAGCGGCAAGAAAGGTTTTACCCTTTTCAAAGCCGGTGAGGACATTCCCAAAATCAAGTCTGGTTGAGGAGCCAAGAACTAGTCCCCGGTCGGGGACAGAAGAAACAAGGCCCGCGTTTTTATTCCTCGCTTTGCAGCGCCCGCTTGGGATGCTTCTCCGGCTTGGTCCTCGGATCGGGAATTATCTTCTCCGAGGGCGGCGCGCCGACGCGCTCGCGCGCCATGGCCTTCACTTCTTTCACCGCGCGGAATCTTGGCTTCTTGCGTTTCTTCACGCTCCATCCTCTTGTGACTGGCGGAAGGCGGTGAGAATCGAACTCACCGCTGCCCCGCCTTCGCGAAGCAGCCGCCGGCTTTGAAGACCGGGCAAGTCACCAGACCCAATCGCCCTCCACAGACATTATAGTCCGGTCATGCTCGCCGGAAGGGCGGGCCAGGCACCGCTGGTCACCAGCTTGTCGGTGCAGTCGTACACTTGTTTGTTGGTGCACAACTCGAAGTAGCGGCGCGTGGTTTGTTGCCGCAGCTCGAAGGTTTGCGGATCCACGAAAGAAACCAGCGCCTCGCGCAGCACCAGGCGTTGGTAGACGTCGGTGGACAGCGGCACCGCGCCGCTATGCAATAACACGCGCTCGGTACCCCACAGCGCCGGTAACTCCGTTTCCACCCGCGAGAAGCGGATTTCCGTGCGCAGTTTCTCGAAAGCGTCTTCGCTGAGACAGATTCCATTCACGTTGTAGCGCACCAGGAACTCCTCCATGGCTCCCGCGGCGGTTTCTTCGCTGATGGTCTGGAAGATGAAGACGTTGAAGGCGCTGCGATTGTTGGGCAGCGATTTGCGCGCCAGCTTGTGGCATCCCGAAAGGCGGTCCGACAGATTCAGCGCGTCGGAGATCATGATGCGCGCGTCGCCGTCCAGCAAATAAAGCGGAGCGGCGTTGCGGAAGGTGATCCCAATGCCGATCTCCAGCTTGGGCAGGCCGCCGGCTTCGCTCTTGGCGTTGTAGAGCTTGACAATCTCGATCATCTCCCGCGCCAGGCCGCAGGCCAGCCCCACGGTGTGGCTGCGGCCGCCCTCGTGCTCGAACAGCGCCAGAATGACGGCGTCGCCCTCGATAAAAACCTTTTCCGCTCCGTAGCGCGGCAACAACTTGTTCAGCGGTTCGTAGAAATTCATGCTGAAATAGCTGGCCGGATTCAAGCCCCGCGACACCAACTCCGAAGTCAGCCGCGTGGAGTCGCGGATATCGGCCTTGAGAATCACGTGTCCGCAGACTTTGCGCTCCGCCGCCTGCTCCTCGCTGGGGGTCAGGAACTCGTAGAGCGTGCCGTTGATGCGCGAGAGGTGTTCGGCGCGCTCTTCCATGGGCAAATGCAAGCGATCGAACAGGGCTTGCACGGCGGCCTGGTTGCGGGCGTCGCGGTGATGCCGGAAGTAGTCGCCGGTAAAGCGCACCACGGTCTGGTGCAGATCGCGTGGCGACGCCGAGCGCACTTTCTCGGCCGCGTCCCGTAGCGTGGCCAGGCGGCTTTCCGGCAGGTGATACTGGCGGATCATGTCGGCCACCTTATTCCCCTCTTCCGGTTTCAGCAGGGCCTGCTTCAGGTTTTGCGGATTGATCGGCGGGCAGTAATCGCCGTAAATGCGGGCCACTTCATAGGACGCCGTCAGGAAGGGCAGCAGTCCGTTCTTTTCCGCGGAACGATACAACTCTTCCACCAGGAACTTCTGCGCCTCCAGCCTTTCTTCCAGCTTGGCGGCTTTCCCTTGATCGCCGCTGCGGCGCGCTGCCGCCAGTTGCTGCTCGGTGCGGGCCGTGCCGAACATTTCGTCCACGTTCTCCGGCACGTTCATCCATTCGCCGACCATCTCTTCATAAAGGGTGACTTTCTCGCGCACCTTCGAATAGACTTCCAGCAACTGTTCCGACAGGCCGGCGATCTCCTGGGAAAGTTGGTCCGGGGGCAGCACCGACACCTGCGGGCCGGCGTTTCCGCCGAACAGCTTGCCCAGCACGCTGCGTTCGGGCTTATGGGAGGGCATGTGGTTCCGCCGCAACTCTTCCATGCGCGCCGCCAAGGACTGCTGCCGCGCTTGCGCCGCAGCCAGTTCCTGGGCCTGGGGGCTGTCCTGATCCAGGGTGCGCAGGAATCCGCGCAGCCACTCATCCAGGAAGTCGAAGCGATCCGGGTCCTTGTTGAAGTTGCCGATCATCACGTACTTTTCCAGGTGAATGTAGTCGTCGCGGCCGTTTTCGGTGTACAGCAGGGGATTGGCGAAATAGTTGAACACGCTGGGCGCGTCCAGGCCGGAAAGCGATTCCCGCGTCTTGCGGACGCTGTCGGCCTGCACTTCATTCAGGGTGCGCTGCAGATCCTGCGTGACCAGCCGGAGGATGTGCCGCTTGGTGGTTTGGAAATCGTTGAGAGCCTGCTGGAACTCCGCGGCCTTGGGATCGCTGACGTGCTTGGGCCCCTCGTAGAGGCGCGCCTTGTTCTTGCCTTGCAGCAGAATCATTTCGTACTGCTGCCGGACTTCGTAGGCGAAATACTTGAAGACCGCCAGATTGGCCAGCAGGTCGAGCTCCGGAATCTTGCGGTTTCGCGCCTGGCTCAGGGCCCCCAGAAGCACTTCCGAGACCAGCCGTTTCAACTCATTGCGATCGGCGGTGGTGGGTGGCTCGGGCGGGCTGTTGAAAAACTGGCGTATCTTGCTGTGTTTGACGAACAGCGCAAACGTGTAGTTGGACCCGGAGGTGATCAGGCGGGGGCTGAGGTGAACGTCGTGGCGAATATTGTCCACGCCCACAGTTAGGGTTTGCAGCTTGAGGTCCGGCGTGTAGCGCGCCAGCGATAAAAGCTCGCGGATCTTGGTCGGCGCGGAACGTGAGAACAGGGCCATGGGTTGCTAACAAGAACAAACCCAAAGTCTAGCACGATGCAGGCCGCCGCGCCTTCCCTCGTTAGTACTGTTACGGAAGGTTAGTACCCGTGCCGTCACCGCCTTGTGGGTAGGTTCGGAGGTACGCGAAGGCGGCTTTCACAGCCCGTTAGCGCGGGTTCTTTAATCCCGTGGTCAGTTTGTTACGCACCTCCCGCGCGACCCGCGCCGCCACCGGCTGGGTCGCCAGGAAATCGCGGACGGCCCGCGGATCCCGCTTGGCCAGCTCCCGCAGCGCCCAGGACATCGCTTTCACAACCATGTCGTGGCGATCCGCAACCAGCATCCGGCAGACCCGCAACGTACGTGGCGTATTGCCGCGTCCTCCGCGCGCCCGCGAATCGAGAGGCGGACTTCGCCCGGATGGCGCCGGCGCCGGACGGTTCAACGCCACCGTAGCCACCAGCGCCGCTCGCCGCCACCAGCGGTCGGGCGAGCGCGCCCAGCCGTGAATCAGGCTGTCAGGAACTTGACGCGCCTGCCAAGCGGGTCCCGCCAGATAACGGGAGAAGCAATCGACGGCGTTCCAAGAGTCCATGCCCTGACCGAACTCCTGCAGTTCCGGCGCGCCTATCCGAGCCATCGCGCCGGGATGATGCTGCACCAATTCTTACGCTACCCAGCGCATGCCGTAGCCGAGCAGCGCTCGCGCGATGTCGAGCACCGCGGACGCATCGCTGTCAGCCAGACGTCGCGTGAACTCCCGGCGCACCGCTCGAACCTGCGCCGTGCTGCGATTGGGAAGCGCGCCGATGCGGGCCCGAATCTCCCTCGCCAGGGCGTTCTTCGAAGAAGAGGCTGGTTGCCTCATAAGTAGGGCGGGCATCCTTGCCAGGCATCCTTGCCGGCCCTTGGCGTGAGCCATACGTACCCGCGCCTGCCTGCTCCTTTTCTCGCACTGCCCGAAGAACGCGCCGGCTAAGGATGCCTGGCAAGTATGCCAGACAAGTATGCCTGCCCTCCGGCTTTTTCAGCAGCCGGCCTAGACGGTGATCGCCGTGCCGGAGTAGGCGGCGCAAGATTCGGCAACGCTGAGTTCCTGCGCCAATGTGGACAGCAACACAACGCGGGAGGCCGCCCCGGATTGCAGCAATCGCAGCGCCGGTTCCCGCCACGACTTCCGGTTCTCCTCTTCGCAGAAAAACACCGGAGTGGACCCCTCCCCGAGAAGCCGCAACGCCTCTTCGAAGGACTGAATGAACTTCACGTTAACGCCAGTCGGCGAGAGGCTCTCTTGCACTGATTCCAGGTCGGAGGTTGCCGGTACGACCGCAATGATGGTGTCAGACATCGAGTTTCCTCTTTGCTATCAGGGTTAATCTGCTGTTGGTACTTGCACCTCCCCGCTGGAGAGGGCAGCCGTTTCCTCACGCTCAAGGTCTTGAACGCGGCAGCGAACCTCCGGGCTCAGGAGAAGATGCCGCCGCGTTCCCTGTGGTTGTCCCATGCATTTGGATTACCAGCCGGCAAGTGGCCCCGTACGCCGCCTGAGAACGCCCTTATCCGCCTATCAATAAAGCTCTTCCTTTCCTCCAGCGATTAGCGGATTACGACTGCGGGAGACCCGGCGGTTGCGCGCAAAAACCTGCACGTGCAGGAAACGTCTTGCAGACTTCCTGGTGTTGGGTCTTGTCGCTTAGCCCGCGGATGCACGAATGTTGTTGCGCGTGCATCCCATTGCATAGGACTTTGCGCCTGTTTCGAACCGCCGCTGTTTCCGCTGGACGGCTCCAAGGCCATGAGGAAGGACGGGTTAAAGGAATTATCACGATCGCTGTGCATTTGGGCGCGAAGGTGCATAGGGTATGGGTGGCCGATTCCTAAGCCGCGAAGCGAGGGAAAGAACAAGAGATGACATACGCGACCACAGGAAGCAAGGTTGTTGCCGGTCTGGTGAGGGAGCAGGACCTGGGCCCGATCCAGGAATCGCTCATGAACACGGATGTTGTGCTGACTCATGCCAACGACGTACAGGATGCCGCGAACATGCCGGCAGCGGTGGTGTTGTTAGACGCGGACGTCTATCTCTGGCAGGCGGCGGTGGACCAGATCCGGGACCACAAGCCTTGGGTGCGCATCATACTCGTTACCCAGCGTGCCGACGCCCGGATGTGGAAGGACGCTCTCAATGGAGGCGCCTACGACTTGGTGTCCAGGCCTTATCACGCGCGGGAACTCCGTTCCGTTGTGCTGGGAGCTTTGGACTCCAGCGGATTTGCAAGGGCAGCATAGCTTCGGATTCTGGTGAGCAAAACCTGGGGGGATCACATGGACAACAAGAGGATACTGGTGGTGGACGACAGCGAAACTTTTAGGACGCTGATGGTGCATATCCTGGGTGCCCACGGGTACCACGTGGCGACCGCGCAAGACGGCGCCGAGGCGCTGGCGAGGTTAGCAGCCTTCCAACCAGCCGTGGTGCTGATGGACGTTCAGATGCCTGGGGTTGACGGCTACGAAGCCTGCCGGCGAATCAGGAACAATCCGGCCACCCGCGATATCCCGGTCTTGTTGGTGAGCGCCGACACCGGGGCGGCCAACGGCGCTATCGCCGCAGGAGCCGACGATTTCATGGGCAAACCGTTTGGCCTCGACGACTTACTAGTGAGGATCAATTCCCTAACGACTCTAGACGCTCCCTTGGTCTCGACGTCCACCTTCGAAGCAGTCAGCACGGACGCCTGGCGAAGTCCTCACGCTTGATACTTGGCTCAGAGAGCCCCAGGGGACGGCGGCTACAGCCTCGGAAAACTGTTATTGCCTCGCTGCAAGTGAAGCGCTCAGAAATCCGAACAATTGAGATTCAGCCTACAGGAGAAAATTCACATGGATTTTCCTCAACCCCTACGTTGCGTCTGTCTGGCCGCGTTTTTGCTGGGCGTGGGCGGTTCGCGCGCCGATGTATTGGTGATGAAGAACGGCGATCGCGTTACGGGCGCGGTGGTAAAGAAAGACGGGAAGAGCATTACGCTCAAGACCGACGGCTTCGGAACCATCACGGCGGCCTGGGATCAGGTGTCGTCGTTGCAAGTGGACGCGCCGCTGACCGTGGTGCTGCAAGGCGGTAAGACCGTTCAAGGCTCTCTCTCTGCCGTCAACGGGCAAGTGAAAGTGGCGGCCCACGACGGTCCGGTGGCGGCCCCCCTCGAAGAGATCGTGACCATCCGCGACGCCGCGGAGGAAAAAGCCTACGAGCGCCTGCTGCATCCGGGCTGGTTCGAGTTATGGGCCGGCGCCGCGAACCTCGGCTTGGCGGGAACTCAGGGCAATGCCAAGACCCAGACGTTAACCGTAGGGGTGAATGCCGCGCGCACAACCAGCACCGACAAGACCGTTGTGACTTTTAGCGCCATCAACGCGTCGGCGCTGGTTAACGGAGTGAATTCGGAAACGGCCAAGGCGGTGCTCGCCGGTATCAGCTACGACCACCAGTTGAGGCCCCGCTTTTTCGTGAATACCTTCAACAATTACGAGTACGATCAATTCCAGAGTCTCGATCTCCGCTTCACGATCGGCGCGGGCGTGGGATTCAACGTATGGAAGACCAGCCGCCGGCGACTGGATATACTGGGAGGCGGCTCTTACCGATCGCGCCAGTTATAGTACGCCGTTGACTCAAAGCGCTGTAGCGGCCTATTGGGGCGACGACTACAGTCAAAAACTGTCCACCAACACCTCGCTGACGCAGAGTTTTCGCATGTTCAACGATCTGAACAGCGGCCATGCCTACCGTTTCACTTTCGACACGGGCGCGACCACCAAAATCGGAAAGTGGATCGCCTGGAACCTGGCGTTGAACGATCGCTACGAAAGCAATCCCGCGCCCGGGCGTAAAACCAACGACTGGATGTATACAACCGGATTCGGCTTCACGTTTGGAGGGAAATAGGTTCTTGGAAAACGGACTCCGGAAAGGAGCCAAAAGGGAATGGCCACTCCGCCAGAATGGACGAAGCCCGCACCGGCAAGGAAGCACTCGAGATTGGATTTGAGCGGTGCTTTAACCAACAAGGCCGCATTCAACGGATTAGCTCTTTGAGGACATCCTCGAAGACCTTCCTTTCCTCGAAGCCGACCACCTTCTTTCGGATGACTCCGTGGCCGTCCGCGAGAATCGTCGTGGGTACCAGGCAAGTGCCCTCTTCCTGCACCACCGGCACATGAGAATGTCGCCCTGCATCCTAGGATCATTGCCGAATTCCGGGAATGGCGGTCGATCTGTCCAAGCATCGAACCTGATGCTTGGGTGTTCGCCTCGGAGCGGTTGGTAACCCGCTCTCGAAGGACAATTGCTGGCGCAGACACATCGAACCACGCCTGCGTTCTGAGGGTCTCGAATGGGCCAGTTTCCAGGTCATGCGACGGACGCACGCTAGTCTTTCCCGGCGCGCCGGGATCGATCCGAAGGTAGTAGCTGATCAACTGGGACACGGGCTGGGTGAATCTGGATGTTTACACCAAGTCCGACCTAATGCAGAGGTCCGCGGCTGTCAAACAGCTTGAAGTTGAAGTGATGGCCGCTTAACGGAGTGATTGGAGTGAGGGCTTAACGTGGGCTTTCCTAAGTCATTGAAAAGTGGAGCGGGAGACGGGACTCGAACCCGCGACGTCCAGCTTGGGAAATTGCACGTGTATTGAAAATACAACAACATAGCGTCTACGGCGTCAATGGAAGGCGATGACAAGTGCCGTGTTCTGAGTAGCCTGTTCCAAGGCGCTCCGTTAATGGAGCAGTTTTGGAGCAGAAATCGCACCTCGTTTTGAAGCGACTGCCAACGTGCGCTGGCAGTCAACCCCTTGACCATCGATTGACTTCGATGGAGCCGTCTTGCGGGGCAAACGGAAGTGCGGTCTCTCCCCAATCTCAAAGGAGAGTTGCTATGGAAGAAAATAAACGGTCATGGGGCTGCGGCGCGATCCTCGCCTTGCCCTTTGCCTTGATGGCAGCGATACCCATCATTATCGGAGGCATCATCTTCGCGCCGATCTACATTCCCCTGGCGCTGCTGTGCGGCTGGCTCGAAGGGTCGGACCGAAAGCGTGGAACGTAGCATCGGGTCCTGCGCGCTTGCAGCGTGGTTGAGTCTGCAATACTCACGCAGGCAGACATTGCAGACGCAACAGTTACGCCTTTGGGAGGTGGACGGTGACGTGTCGAGATGTACCAAAATACACTCCACGCTCCTCGCCACGGCAGGCCGCCTCTAATCGAGTGAAACTGGAGTGAAGCATGGCTTCAGACACAGTCTCTAAAACGATTCGCAGCGAGGCCGGCTCTTGCTAGGCCCGTTTGAAACTCTCCATCGCGATCTCTTCCGTCTCGGTGACTTCGAAAAGCTGTATTAGCTTAGTGATCGCCAGAAGGTCATGAACCTTCTTGGTTAGGTTCGCCAGCTTCAATTCCCCTCCCGCGTTAGCAAGAACCGTAAAGGCCACTATAAGCTCTCCAATGCCAGCAGAATCAACTAGTGAAACTTCACGGAGGTTGATGATGACCTTGGTGCGACCTCGCGCATGAAGATCTCTGATTGCGTCTCTCAAAGCCCTACTTCCGGCGAGCGTCAAATTACCCACCAAGTCGAGCACCGTCACGTCTCCCCTGAATCTGGCGACGATGTAGAGTGGGTCGGTTGAAAGAACCTCCTCTGAATCTCGCGGTAACGCTCTGACTGGCCTCACGTCGAGTAATTCAAACTCCTCTAGAAACGCTCGCAGTCTTTCATCGGAATGCTCGAATCCTTCGATGAGCGCTTTCGCTGCGTGTTCCGGGACCTCAAGCCGAATCCGCGAGCTGTTTGCAGCCGTGACACTAACGATACGCACTTCCCCCAGTGAGATCCCTAAGTACGCAGCAACCATTGACACCAATCTTAGGCGCTGGTGGTCGGTCATCGAGTCCGGATCGGAAGCAATGATGAAGTCAATGAGCGTCCGCTGCTCTGGAGTGAGGGGCGGCAGTGTATTGCTCTGCAGGGCGAAAGGATGGTCACGATATCGTTTCAAGTACGTCGGTCCCCAATCCTCCTTGTCGGCCTGGGTGTGGCAGTTGCTGCATAGTGCGATCAAGTTGTCGGTACTGTGGTCGTGTGTTTTGCGCCAGGGGATGATGTGAGCAAACTCTAGTGACAAAGCAAAGCCGCAGACTGCGCATCGATGTCTCGCCAGAAAGAGCACGTCTCGTCTTACTTCAATTGGGATGTCAGGACGATCCGCCATGTCGTTAGCCGCTCCTCAATTCGTAGGCCGAAAAGTCGAAGTTTGTTCCAGAGTCCCGTGCGGATCAGACCCCATTTAGCCGCAGCTCATTTCTGCCGGATGCTGATGCAGGTCTACTCGTCATCGTCGTCGCCTTCTTCCCAGCCCGGCGGTTTGCTAAGGTCCACTCCTAGCTTTTCTTTGAGCAGACGCACCAGTCTTTCCGTAGATAGTGCTGAGAGGTCATCCTCAGACACGATTCTCTCGTCGTGCCGAAGTTCCCATTCGTCGTCGTGCAGATACCTTTCTAGCCTAAGTGTCGGTCCATCTGTCCAGACTGGCCGGATAAAGCCCTTCTCTTTGAAGTACAGGCCCGTCCCGGTGCTCATCCGCTTCAGAGTGCAGTATGGAGCGATAGCTGGGTGCCTCTTAACGAACTCCATCAAAACCTGGAGGGCGTCTGCTTGCTTCTGTAGCGACGCCAGCCGTCTGCCGAGCTTTTTCTCAGACACAAATCGCCTCGCTTCCAGCCTGTTCTCCTATACCCTCAACACGAGGTTACCACGAGGTGTTTCCGGCTCAACAGGGGCTGGCGCAGGGCTTTACTGATGAACCACGACCTAGCATGTCAAGTTTTATAACAAAAAAACTTGACATAAGACGCCAAAAGATCGATACTTCGCTCATGGGAGAGGTCACCACACATTCAGGCGGGACACCGCCTATCGCCGCCCTCGTTCGCAGCCGCGTCGAGCACGCCGGCGAGCGTCTGTGGCGACTGGAGGATTTCCGAGATCTTCCCTTCGAGGCTACCGCTCAAGCCCTGTCCCGGCTGACACGCGAGGGTGTGCTCGACCGCTTGAGCAAGGGTGTTTATTACCGCGCCCGCGAGACCGCCTTCGGCAAAAGTCAGCCCAACCCGACCACAATCCAGACGCTCGCCTCGCAACGCAAGACCGTCTTTCCGTCAGGCATTGCCGCCGCGAATCTCCTAGGCTTCACCACGCAGACCGCGAAGCGGCCGGAAGTGGCAACCATCGACTTGAGCCTGCCCCGCAAGCTTGTCGGCAGCGAGACAGTCATCCACACACGAAGGCCAGCGGCATGGGCCGGTCTTTCCGAAACCGACGCAGCGCTACTCGACTTCCTGAGACGCGGAGGCAGCGCCAGTGAATTGTCGCCTCCGGCAACCATCCGCAAAACCATCGCGCTACTCTCCGAAAAAGGTCGTCTTGAACGCCTGCTTAAGATTGCCGACTCTGAGCCGCCGCGCGTGCGCGCGATGCTCGGGGCACTCAGTGAACAGCTTGGCAAGAACCCGGCAACGCTCCGGCGCTTGCACGCTTCCCTGAATCCGTTTTCAACGTTCGATTTCGGGTTGCTGGCTGGACTGTCGAACGCCCGCAAGTGGCAAGCCAAGGAGCAGCCGCACGCATGAAACTCTTTGAGCATCCTGATTTCGAGCAGGCGATACTACAGGCGGCAGAGCACTTTCGTGGCCAGGGATTGCGTCCCGCGATCATTGAGAAGGACTATTACGTCACGGAAGCTCTGCGGATCATTGCATCAAGGAGCACGGCTGCCACCACCGACGCCGCCGGGACCAGCACCGCCGGCAGCAGCATCATCTTCAAAGGCGGTACGAGCCTATCGAAAGGCTGGAACCTGATTCAGCGGTTCTCGGAAGACATCGACATTTTTCTCGATCCTCTCTCCTTCGACCCTCCTCTCACAAAGAGAAGCGTTGACCGGGAACTCAAGAATCTCCGTGACGCCGTGGGAGCACACGATGCCTTGACCCGACTCGAGAATGAGGGTCATACCATCGGCGGTCTCGGACGCGGCGACAGGTTCTCCTATCACCAGCGATTCGGCGGTCCCGGCGAAGTCGCCAACCGCGTTCTTGTGGAATCTGGCACCGCCAGTGGCCGAGAACCCACCGCCGTCGTTGAACTGCGCTCATACCTCGGACAATTCCTGCAAGCCAGGGGGATCTCTCTGAATGCAGAAGACGAAGGCCCGTTTCCAATGCGGCTTCTTCACTTTCGACGGACGTTTGTCGAGAAGATGTTCGCCATCCACAGCAAGGTGGAGTTACTTATGCGCAAAGGACAGCCGCTTGGAACCTACGCGCGGCATTACTACGACCTCTTCCAACTCGCCGCACAGCCGGAAGTGCTCGTTATGCTCAAGTCTGCCGAGTACGCAGCCATCAAGGAAGACTACGACCGTATCAGCCGCGCGCATTTTCCCAAGAGCTATTTCTATCCCGAGGAAATGAGCTTTGCTAACAGCGATGCGCTCTTTCCACCAGCGGATCTGGCCACAACCATCGGTGGTGAGTACGAAGCGCAATGCCGTATGCTTTGTTACGGCCCACATCCGTCATGGGCCGAGGTTCGGAACCGGTTTCTTGAGTTGGGAAAGCTGCTGTAGAAAGCATATGCACTCGGAAACCACCGTCTTGGGGTGATTGGAGGAGGAGCCCGCTGCCAAATCATGCAGCCCACATAAATGCTTCCATCCCGTGACCGCGTGCCTTAGGATGGCAGGGACATTCAGAGCACCCTAACTCTGTGAAACTATGAACACCGAAGCCGCAGCACGAGTCCGGGAGATTCTGAAGGAGGCGAAGCGTTTGGCGGTTGAGTATTACCGCCTCACGGGCAAACCCTTGGGCGTCACCGGGGAAGTGGCTGAATACGTGGCCGCTGAGACTCTTGGTTTGAAGCTCGCCCCTCCACGAACGAGAGGGTATGATGCACTGCGAGGCACCGAGCGTATCCAAATCAAGGGCCGTGCTCACGGCAAGAAGACGAATTCCGGGCAGAAGTTGGGCCGTATCAAGACGGACGCACCCTGCGATTTCGTGCTGCTGGTGGTTTTGGACAACACCAACTTGGAGCCGCAAGAGATGTGGGAGGCCCCGTTTGAGGAGGTTGTCAAACGTCTGGCGGTGCCCGGCTCGAAAGCGCGAACACGAGGCGTCTTAAGCGTGCCGGAGTTCACGCGGTTGTATATGGCACGGAGGGTCTGGCCCTCAGAACTACCAGAGCCTGATTGACGAACGCCACGCAATTCTTAGCCAGAATCTGGTCGGAGTGAACCACGGCCCGGAGGCCGGATTTCTTGCCACCGCACCACCCCACGCGCTTTTCCCCCGTGACACGTACAATGAGAAGGTTATATAAATCAGAAAGACCTTCCAACGCTTTAAGGGAAAGAAGCACAGTAAAATGTGGCTTAGCTCCGTGACTCAAAACGAAGCCCAAACTCGTGTCTTGCACATCGACCCGCAGTTGCGAGCCGCTGACTGGAAACTCAACGACCGCACCCAGGTCCGGCTCGAGGTTCCAGTTGATGGCTATGACGCGGAGCCATGGAACGGCGTCACCGACTATTGCCTGTACGACGCAAGCGGCAATGTGCTCGCCGTCGTGGAAGCCAAGCGATGCTCTCGCAACGCGCGCGAGGCCGACGAACAACTCCGGCACTACGTCACCGAGATCGCCAAGAAGCAGCCCTTTGCACCCTTCGGGTTCATGGCCAACGGCCATGACATCTGGTTCTGGGAGGTCGGCCTTGCCAATCCGCGCCTCGTCGCCGGGTTCTTCACGCCCGCCGACCTGGAGCGGCTGAAGTTCCTGCGCCAGAACCGACGACCGCTCGAAGCGACCGCCATCAACAGCTCCATCGTCGATCGCCCCTACCAGCACGAAGCCATTCGCCGCGTCGCCGAGGCCTTCGCCGCCAACAAGCGCCGTGCACTGCTCGTCATGGCCACCGGCACGGGCAAGACGCGCGTAGCCATGGCCTTGATTGACGTCTTTCTCCGCGCCAATCAGGCGCAGAACGTTCTCTTCCTCGCGGATCGTGACGCCCTTGTCGATCAGACCCTGACCGATGGCTTCAAAGCCCACTTGCCGTACGAGCCGCGCGACCGGATCTACACGCATCAGATCGACAAAACCAAACGCCTCTTCGTCGCCACCGAGCAAACGCTGGCGCTCTGCTACGCCAAGTTCAGCCCAGGTTTCTTCGACCTCATCATCTTCGATGAAGCCCACCGCTCGCTCTTCAAGCGGTTCACCGAAGTCATCGAGTACTTCGATGCCCGCATGATCGGCCTGACTGCTACCCCCGCCAACTTCATCGACCGTGACACCTTCCGGCTCTTCGGGTGCGATGCCAATGTGCCGACCTTCCTCTACGACTACCCGCAGGCCGTGAAAGAAGGCTTCCTCGTCGATTTCAGCCTGTACCAGGCGCACACCGGTTTCCAGCGCAAAGGCATCAAGGGCGTGGACCTCAGCGAGGAGGACCGCAACGCTCTCACCGAGCAGGGCATCGACCCCGACAGCCTCGACTACGCGGGCACGGAGATCGAAGTCGAAGTCAGCAACAAAGACACCCTCCGCAAGCAATGGGAGGAAGTCATGGAGACCTGCCTCAAGGATCAGTCCGGCCAGTTGCCCGGCAAAACGATCGTCTTCGCGATGACCAAGAAGCATGCCCACCGCATCGCCGAGGTCTTCGAGGAGATGTACCCGCAGCATGTGGGCGTCGCGCAGGTCATCACGTCCACGACCGAGCGGGTGCGCGACGGCAGCTACGGCGACGGCCTCATCAACAAGTTCAAGAAGAACAACCTGCCACGCATCGCCATCTCCGTGGACATGCTCGACACCGGCATCGACGTCCCGGAGGTCGTGAATCTTGTGTTCATGAAGCCGGTGCAGTCGCGCATCAAGCTCTGGCAGATGATCGGGCGCGGCACGCGCAATCAGCAGGCCTGCAAGTACCTCGACCGTCTGCCGGACGGGAAGAAGACCGAGTTCAAGATCATCGACTTCTGGCAGAACGACTTCAACAAGAAGGCCGACGACAAGCCGCCCATCGACATGCCGGTGCTCGTGTCGGTGTTCAACACGCGACTCAAGATCCTCGAACGTCACCTTCCCGACCATACCGCCGAGGCCTTCCGCCAGGCGATCACGGACCTTCGCGCCATGATGGCCCGCATCCCACGCGATTCCTTCCCGGTGAAGAAGGTGTGGCTGCAAGTGGCCCCGGCCTGGGAAGACGACTTCTGGACGCTCATCACGCCGGCAAAACTCGACTTTCTCCGTCTCCACGTTGCGCCGCTTCTTCGATTCGCCGCCGATGTCGATGTGGCCGCCGAAACCTTCACCCATAAGGTGGAGCGGCTGAAGCTTCAAATCCTCCAGGCCACGCCGTCGCCGCAGTTGCTCCAGTCGATTGCGGAAGACGTGAGCCTGCTGCCCGACATCGCAGAGCGCGTCCGCTCCTCGCCCAGCGCCGCACTCGCTCTCTCCGCTGACCTCGCGACCGCCACGCCAGCGCAACTCACGCAGATCATCCGTGAACTCGCGCCGCAAATGAAGAACCGTCGCGACCGCCCCAGCGCCTTCTTGAAGATCGACCTGCCTGACTTCATCGCGACCCACGGCTACATCTCGGTCGGCGAAGGCGGGCAGCAGATCCTCATTGAAGAATACAAACGCCGCGTGGATGCCCGCGTCCTCGAAATTGTGGAAAAGCACCCCGCGCTCGCCGCGCTCCGCGAGGGCCGAGAGGTCACAGACGATCAACTTGTCGACCTGGAGCGCACGCTCCACCGCGAACTCGGCCGCGACGACATCCAACTCTCCAGCCGGAATATCCGGATCGCCTACGGCTTACGCGTGGACAACTTCCTCGCCTTCCTCCGCCACCTGCTTGCCCTCGATGCCATACCCGATTACTCTCAAGTGGTGCAGCGCGGCTTCGAGCAGCACATCCAGGCCCACAACTACAACGCCGAGCAGATACGCTTTCTTCGATCCGTTCAGGAGGTCTTCCTCGCAAAGCGCACGCTGGTCGAGGCAGACCTCTACGACCCACCGTTGACCAACTTTGGCCGCAACGCGGTCGAACGCTTCTTCACCCCACAGGAAATCGGCGACCTTCTCCACCTCACCCAATCGCTCGCGGCCTAAACCATGCTCACCGACACCACACTCCGCTCCGCCGTCGAAGCTCTCTGGGACAAGCTCTGGTCCGGCGGGCTGGCCAATCCCCTCGACGCCATCGAGCAACTCTCTTTCCTGCTCTTCCTCAAACGCCTCGACGAGCGCGAGCAGGACGCCGAGCGCGCCGCCAAGCTCCGCGGCAAGAAGTTCACGCCCATTTTCCCGAACCCCGATCTCCGCTGGTCTCACTGGACACAACTTCCCGCCGACAAGGCGCTCAAGCACGTCAAGGAGGCCGTCTTTCCCTTCATCAAGACGCTCGGCGGCGCGGGCGGCTCCTTCGCGGCCCAGATGGAGAACGCCGAGTTCAAGATCAACAAGCCCAGCCTGCTCATCGAGGCCTGCAAGGCCATCGATGCCATGCAGATCTCCGCGCAGAACCAGGACGTGCAGGGCGACCTCTACGAGTACCTGCTCAGCAAGCTCAACACCGCTGGCCAGAACGGCCAGTTCCGCACGCCGCGCCACATCATCCGCATGATGGTCAACATGCGCGATCCGCGCCCAGGCGAACGCATCTGCGACCCTGCCGCCGGAACCTGCGGCTTCCTCGTCAACGCCTGGCAGCACCTCCTCGAAACCCACACCGACCCGCGCGACATCACCTACGACGAGGAGGGCTACCCTCACGGCCTGACGGGCAGCAAACTCACCAAGGAAGAATACGAGTTCAGCCAGACCAAGGCCCTGACCGGCTTCGACTCTGACTCGGGCATGACCATGCTCCGCATCGGCAGCATGAACCTCATGCTCCACGGCATCGCCGCGCCGAACTTCCGTTACACCGATACTCTTTCCAAGGCGTTCACCGAAGAGCGGGCCTACGACGTGGTTCTCGCCAACCCGCCCTTCAAGGGCGCAATCGACGCGGCAGACGTGAACCCGACGCTGCCGGTCAAGTGCAAGAAGACCGAGATCCTCTTCCTGCACCTCTTCCTACGTCTGCTTGAGAATGGCGGACGCGCCGCCGTCATCGTTCCCGACGGCGTGCTGTTTGGCTCCTCCAACGCCCACGTCGATATTCGCAAGAAACTCATCGAGGAAAACCGCCTCGACGGCGTCGTCTCCATGCCCTCGGGCGTCTTCCGACCCTACGCCGGCGTTTCCACCGCCGTCCTGCTGTTCACCAAGGGCGGCACGACGGAGAAAATCTGGTTCTACGACATGGAGCACGACGGGTATTCACTGGACGACAAGCGCCAGAAGGTCGCCGAGAACGACATCCCCGACGTGCTGGACTGCTGGAATCACCGGCGGGATGCGAAGTTCCAGCAGAAGCGCGCCCAGCGCCTGGCCGACCTGCAAAAGCAAATTGCCCCGCTGAAGAAGGACCGCCTCGAACACCACGCCATCATCCACCGGCTCAAATTTGAGGAGGTCGTCTCCAAGACGGCTGAAAAGGCCCGCGCCGCCCGCGAGAAAGCCGAGAGCGGAACTTGCCGAACTCCAATCCCGCATCACGCCGCTGCAAACGGAGATCAACCAGCTCACCCGCCAGTTCTGGGTCACCAAGGATCAGGTGAAGGCCAACAAATACGACCTCTCCGCCAGCCGGTATCGGCAGGTCGAGCAGGATGAGGAGTTCTTACGAGCAGCCGCGCGTCACGCTGGAGCGGCTGGCCCAGTTGGAAGCAGTTGCGGCAAGCCAAGTCGAAGTGTTGAAGGAAAGGCTGGCCAAGCGGTGAAGATGCCCACAGTCCAAGTCGGCGAGCTTGCGTTAAATGACTCCGGGGCGTTCAAAATTGGCCCTTTTGGAAGCTCGCTGAAAAAGACGGAGCTTGTGGAAAGCGGCATTCCTGTTGCCGGCATAGAAAACGTGCTACCCAACAAGTTCGTCAAGGGCTTCCGTCGCTTCATAACTCCACGAAAGTTCGATCAGCTTTCCGACTACGAGGTTCTGCCAGATGACGTGCTCGTCACGACGATGGGAACAATCGGCAGGGCCGCCTCTGCACCACCCGACATCGGTCGCGTGATCTTCGACTCACATCTTTTCAGAATGCGCGTCGATACGCGCCGGGTATTTCCGCCCTATCTCTGCTATGCACTCAATAGCGACCTAGTTGCCTCCCAGCTAGCCCGGATGTCCAGGGGGGCGATCATGGAAGGACTGAACACCACGATTCTTCGGGAATGTTCAATTCCGCTGCCAGAGCTGCCCGAGCAGCGGGCGACCGCAGGGCGATTGGCGGAGGCCGACCAACTACTCCGCACACGCCGCTATGCCCTCGAACTGACCGACACCTTCCTCCCCGCCGCCTTCCTCGAATTGTTCGGTGACCCAACGATAAACCCGTTTGGCCTTCCAGTCGCGGAACTCGGCGACTTCCTGTCGTTTGTCACCAGCGGCTCTCGCGGCTGGGCTGATTACTACGCGCCAGAAGGAGCCCGATTCATTCGCTCCCTTGACGTGCGCATGAATTACATCTCCAATGAGGACGCCGTCTTCGTGAAAGCACCAAACGGTGCCGAGGCTGACCGAACTCGTGTGAAACCCGGTGATGTCTTACTCACAATCACCGGCTCCCGGATTGGCCGTGTCGCGCCAGTGCCCGACCGATTGGACGGAGCCTTCATCAGCCAGCATGTGGCCATTCTTCGATTGACGACGGGATTACTACCAGAGTTCCTCTCGATTTTTCTTTCGCTAAACACCGGTGGGCAGCGAGAAATTGCGCGCGTGCAATATGGCCAGACGAAACCAGGGCTGAACCTCGACCAGATTCGCGCGTTCCGCATCCCAGTGCCAGATCTTAGCCGCCAGCAGCACTTTTTGGAACTGGCGAAACAAGTCGAGCGCCTGCGCCGGGTGCAGCGCGAGGCGACACGCCAGGCAGAGCACCTCTTCGCATCGCTCATCGACCGCGCTTTCAATGGTTGCCCATGACCTCGCGCCACTACTCGCCTTTGTCCGAAGCTAGTTGTAACTCGGCCGCCACCACGGGCGGAGATCCTTCTCGTCCTTCTTGTCCGCGCATGGATTGTTTCTGCGTGAGCTTTGATGTATGGTGTTGCATGCGTGGTACTTCCTGAAACAGAAGTGAGATCTGCTGACTGAAGGACCAGCACCAACCGCTCAAGATGGCGAGCTATGACTTATGGACCGAAGCGAGAACATGCGGGCTATCCGTGGCAAGGACTCCAAGCCTGAAAAGACTGTTCGCTCCATGCTCCATAGGCTTGGCTATCGCTTTCGTCTCCATCGAAACAGCCTCCCTGGAACACCGGACGTAGTATTCCCATCCCGGCGCAAAGTGATCCATGTGCATGGGTGCTTTTGGCACATGCACGCTTGTCGCAAGGGTAAGAGTACGCCAGCCAGCAACACAACTTTCTGGGCCGCCAAAAGGCGACGTACGGTTGAACGCGACCGCGAAGTCCTTCGCGCTCTCTCCGCCCAAGGGTGGGATGCGCTTACTGTCTGGGAGTGCGAACTACAAGATCTTGACGCGGTACGGAGGCGGGTTGAGGCTTTTCTTTCTCGAGGTACCCGCTCTCCCGCCGATCTCTCCGATGCGCGGGCGTCGGCACACCGCTCCCGCCGTATTGAAAGGGAAGCGCATGCGCGCTGACATTCGGCCCGACTTGGACTGCGAATGAACCTTAAGGAAGTTTTCTCATTGCTTTACGTGGGATATTCGCTATCTCGTTAAACAGATCTAACGACGCAATGAACGAGCGTATATGCAAAGAAACAGCCTGATCCTGACACAGCTACGGAACAGCACCGAGTACAACGATTTCGTTGGACAGTTCTACCATTTCCCGGACAAGTACCTCAGTCTATTCAAGACTTTTCCAATCGAGTTCATATATTACGAAGGTTCCGAGCAGGGTGACGGCGTCTACTTCGGCTACGGAAAAATACTCAGTCCGCCAACGAGGGACAAGCGCGAACCCGGCTATTCCTTTGCCGAAATAATCGATTACAAGCCGTTCCTCGAACCCGTCGCCTTCAAAGGCAGCGACGGCCAAAGCCGGGAGTCGGCATCGCCCGCGCAGAACGCAGTTCGCAAGCTCTCTTCTGACGTTCTCGATGAAATCTGCTTGGACGGCAAGATTAGGCTCAATTTCAGAGCAGATGCGCATCTGATTCGAGTATTGGGCGAACAGCTGATCGCATCTGAAAAGGTTGGAATTCTCGAACTTATCAAGAACGCGTACGACGCTGGAGCTTCCTATTGTCGTATCCGCATCGATAAAGTGCCCTCCTTGTTGGATCTCAACAACGCGGAATATCTATTCCCCGATTTGCCCGGTCCTGTGATTGTCATTGAAGATGACGGATGCGGAATGACTCGCGAGGTCATCGAGAATGGATGGCTCCGCCCGGCTTCCACTATTAAGACTGTCGTTAAGCAGACGATTAAGCAGGAACGCGCCAAAGCGGTCGAGCAGGGCACTCTAGGTGCATATAACAAACTAATCGCTACGATAAAGAAAGAGCGCGGCGGTCGCATCCCCCTGGGCGAGAAGGGTGTCGGTCGTTTTGCTTCGCACCGCCTCGGGCGACGCCTGTCTCTGCGGACAAAAGTGAGTGAATTGGCCTACGAGTATCTTCTGGATGTCGATTGGGACCAGTTTGAGGGCGGCGAGGACGGCATCAGGGACCTAGAAACAGTCGGAATCAGCCTCTCTCGCCAAGCTCCGTCACGCGATTACGGCAAAAACGCATCGGGCACGCAATTGGTCATCTACGGCGGCCGGGACGGCTTTTCCTGGGATGAGAAGACGATTGAGGAGTTACACCGGTCCATCGCCAGCCTGAACTCACCCAATCCCTCTCCAAAGAGCACGCGGACAGGCAACGGCTTCAAAGCGTTTCTCGAGTGCCCGCAGATCGGCGAGTTATCTAATGACAATCTCGCCAAGGCCTTCCCCTCGACGTTTTCTTTCGATGGGATCGTTGATGAGCGCGGCCTTCTTGACTACACATTGACGTTTCAGCCACCGAAAAGTGTTCCGATGCCCGGCGAGGAGATCGGAGAAAAAGGCTTTGATCTACGTAAGGCCGACATCGGCTATTGGTCGAAGCCGAACGCAGACGGCCTTCGGCAACCCGAATGCGGCAGTTTTTACCTCCATGTCGATGTCTGGTACCGCAAGAACCCCTGGATCGCGACCGGCGGCCCTGACGGAAAGGAGTTTATCAACTACCTCACCAGCTTTGGCGGGATCTCAATCTTTAGGGATGAGATGAACGTGTTCCCGGCGGAATGGGGCACCGAGACTGACTGGCTCAGCCTAAGCAAGCGCCATATTAAGCAGGGTTTTAGGATGTCGTACTACAACATGATCGGCAACCTGGAAATCAATCAGGCGACAAACATCGAACTCATCGACAAGACTAACCGTGAAGGGCTTATCGCAAACCGGGCCAGCAAGGATCTGACGCAACTCGTCCACGCGATTATTGCCACCGTCATCGAGACTAAATTCATCGCAAAGCGCGACGAGTACGGCGACCTCACCGGCGATCTGGAGCGCGATCCCAAGGTACTGAACAACTACGTCAAGCAAGGGGCTGCGGTGATAAGGGATATCAAGGAACGGTATCCGATCGAGGATGACCCATACAGAATCCTAGACCCTGTTGGCAAGCGAGGCGAACGCGCCGTAGGACTGGTTAATCTCTCCACGTCGCTCAAGAATCTTCAACAGAGCATCGGCCTGATCCAGGAAGCCCAGGATCTCTTCACCGAACAGGCCGGCTACGGTATGGCCGTAGCGGTCTCGGTTCATGAAATTGCAAAGATAGCCGCGAACTTCTACGCAGGGGTGACTCATCTTCTTAAGTCTGATTCCCCCGATGCGAAGAGCATCAACAATCTAAGGGAAGCCTCCGCGTCCCTCCAATCAGAACTAAAACGCCTGAGTCCCCTCCGCGCAATCAAGAGCGAGAGTGAAACGACCTTTGGAATTGTTAAGGCGATCAGCTTCGTCGTTGAGGTGTTTCGCTCAAGACTTGAAAAGGCCGGTATAGCCGTGGAAGTCAACGGCAAGGAGAATTTTGCCGTGCATGGCCGATACGGAGCCCTGATCCAAATTTTCTCCAATCTGCTTGACAACAGCTGCTACTGGCTCGGCATGGTGCCGAAGGCGAAGAGGAGACTCAAGATTCAGATAGATCCGAAGCACCGGATCGTCACCGTCGGGGATTCGGGTCCGGGCATCGACTCGGTTATTCGGCCTTATCTCTTTCAACCGGGCTACAGTCTGCGAGTACCGCCGAGCGGGCTCGGTCTTTACATAACCAAGTACTACATGCAGAGCATGAAGGGTAACGCCTACGCCACAGTCGATCGGGAACGGATTCCTGGAATCGACGGAGCTCAGTTCACGCTTGATTTTGGTTCGGTGCCTTCTGACCGGCCCGTTGGGGAGAAAAAATAGACCAAATGCGCTACTCCATTTGCGTTATCGACAATGACATACCCGCTTCCGGAACCGAGGCTCAAGCACTGGGGATAACGGACTCTGCTCTTCTGAATTCCTCCAACCTTCAGTTCTTACTACAACGGGAAACATGGAACGACGGGGTAATCAAGAACCTCGTTGAGACGCTATTAGCGCAGAAGGATGATGACGGCATCAGTCCCAAGTGGGACGTTTACGGATTCACCAATCCGTCATTCTATATCAATGGCATTAACGACAGCTTCTTCCGCTCGGACGTGATCGTGTTCGACTGGGACTATCCAGGCTCCCAAAATACGGCAGCGACGAACTCCGAAGGCATCCTGCGCGAGATTCTTCAGCGGACCTTTTGTCTAATATTCATTTTTTCGATGGCAGATAAAGAAGCCGAAATTCGAGAAATCATGGCGAGGCCTGACTTTCAGGAGTACAAGGAGCGCCTATACTACTTTGACAAAGCGGTCGCGGGCGCGGACCAAACGCAAGTACTGCTGCAAAAGTCGGATGAGATGTATGCGCAGAACTTCTCGTTCAAGTTCTCCAGCCTCCTCAGAAGGCGGTCAGTGCAGTGCGCCGACCAGATTCTTGCGGATCTGGGAAAAGCATCGTTGAATGATGTTAAGAACCTCCTTCTGACTGGCGGAGGCGGAAAGAAGGATCTTCTTGACTTTCTTGCCGAACGATTTCGGACCACGCTCGCTGGAAAGGGTATCTACGATCTGATTGAACAGATACCGGACCCGGCTGCGGACGCGCCAGCACCCACAGCATCGCTAGCGGAAAAGGTATGGTCTTACCGGCTTTACTTTCAACAGGAGACGGGAGACGATCTCGTCCGAAGAGGAGATATTGTTTTCAAAGATCCTGCTCTGCTTCTCGTGTTGTCCGCTGACTGTGACTTGGGTTATTTTTGGAAGAAAAATCTCGGAATTATAAACTCTGTATCTCTGCACGAACTGATTCAGACCAACGTTTCGCTCAGGGAATGGTTGACGCTTTGCGTCAAGCCCGAGAAGCTGAGCAACAAGCTTGGCAGCCTGTTAGGAAGAGTCGGAGACCTCTCGGAAGGGCCGTTCGTACTGCCTTTCGTTCCGTTAGACGGAACCTTCAAACACTACATCGCCATTCCGAAGGACCTCATTTCGGAAAAGATTCCTACGCCTCCGACCTGGAGCACTTTTCACGCCAATGAGAGGAAAGTACATCCAATGAAGTATTCCTACTGGAACGGAGCGAGGAGAATCTGCACCATGTCAGAGCCCTTCTTGACCCCTGTCATTCAGCACGTGCTGAGTGCCCTGGGAGGACATGGTGTTCCGGACTACCCCGACCCCATGAAGGATGTTCTCAAGAAAATCCTTGATGATTTCGCAGCGGCTCCTGTCGCAGTTGCTGCTCCCCCAACTCCACCCCCGGCAGCCGCATGACCAAGTACTTTGCTATAGATCTGTTCTCGGGATGCGGAGGTCTCTCCGAAGGCTTGAGGTTAGCTGGCTTCGAGGTATCAGCCGCCTTCGACTGCGATGCCGACTCCATTGCTACTTACCGACTCAATCACCCAGGGACGACGGTCTTTGAGGGCGACATCCGGAACGTGGACACTGATCTAGTCAAGAAGCTCCTTAACGGGAATCCTCTGCATTTGTTGGCTGGCTGCCCGCCGTGCCAGGGCTTCTCGTCCATCCGACGGCTGAATAGAAAGCGCAACAAGAGAGACAACCGTAACAATCTTGTGTTGCAGTACCTTCGCTTCGTGAAGGAGCTAAGGCCTCTTACCATCATGATGGAGAACGTACCCGGATTCGTCAACTATACCTTGTTCAAGCGTGTCTTTGCGGAACTTCAACGGCTCGGATACAACCCCAAGATTCAGCCCGTAAAAATCCAAGAGTACGGTGTGCCACAACGACGACGGCGTTTGGTCTTGGTAGGGTCGTTGCTCGGCGACCTGGATATAGCAAAGCCTACCGGCAAGAAGGTCACAGTGCGCGAAGCTATCGGCCATCTGGAGTCTGTATCAAGGACGAAAGACCCGGTTCACCGGATTGTCGCCGCTCACAATCCCGAGGTGATGAAGCGTATAAAGGCGACTCCAAAGGACGGAGGCAGCAGGGGCGACCTCCCTCAGTTTGAGTTGGCTTGTCATAAGGATGAGAACGTCGGCTTCAGGGATGTTTATGGTCGTCTAAGCTGGGATGATCTCGCTGCAACCATAACCGGTGGGTGTCTCAACCCCTCCAAGGGCCGATTCCTGCACCCAACACGAAATCGAGCGATCACTGCTCGGGAGGCCGCCCTCCTGCAAACGTTCCCTAGGGACTATAAGTTCCCGGAAAGAGTCTCCAAGACTTCAATTGCCCTCATGATCGGCAACGCGCTGCCTCCGAAGTTTAGCCATATACAGTCGGCCAACATTTTGAGCCATCTCAAAGCGACCATGCATGCTCGAGACTGAAATTTTCGGCCTCGGAAACGAGGAGCCGGGGGTCGGCCAAGTAAAGGGTTCGGGTGAATGTGCTGCGGATCGCTAAGTGGCACTTACGTGCCGGATCGCCGGTGAGCGCCATTCAAGGTGCTTCGCATTGCCAGCGGCCCCGAACCCGCTATCATTATAGATCGGTTTTAACATGGATCATATCGAATCGTTTGCCGATGAACGTCTGGTAGCCCATTGCGTCCACTGCGGCGGTCTCACAGAGACGCGCGACCACTGCCCGTCGCGCGTCTTGTTGGACAAACCTCACCCTGAGAACCTTCCGTACCTCCCGGCCTGCGCGCCTTGCAACAGCGGGTTTTCTCGCGACGAGGAATACTTCGCCAGTCTGGTCGAATGTTCCCGAACGGGATCTGTCGAGGCGGTCATCAGACCCAAGATCCGACAGATCTTTGAGCACTCCCCGGCTCTTGCGACACGGCTCAGTCAGGCCCGCAATGTAACGGACTCAGGCATCACGTGGTTTGCGATCGAAGAAGAGCGCGTCCGTAAGGTCGTCCTGAAACTTGCCCGAGGACATGCAGCCTTCGAGCTGAGCGAGCCACAATGCGAGGAGCCTTCGAGCATCAGGTTTGCGCCGCTGCATTCGTTGCCTGATTCCGCTCGTCAGGCTTTTGAAGGAGATCTTGCTGCGGGACCGTCTGGCTGGCCTGAAGTTGGTAGCCGGGCAATGCAGCGAATGGTTATCGCTCAGAGTTCTGTATTCGGCCCCGAGTGGATCGATGTCCAGACCGGTCAGTATCGTTATCTCGCCATTGCGGATGGAGCGGTCGTGATTCGTATCGTCGTCAGTGAATATCTCGCCTGCGAAGTGACCTGGGACGACGCCATTCCTTAGCTATTGCTGAGCAACACGCAGCCACTGCCCCTAGCGCGGTCAGGCTTCCCCTCGGCTCCCTCCAATTTCAGCGCTCGGATAGTATCGCGCACGGCGATCTAAAGCGGACGCGTCACCCTTCAACGCCTCCGTCGATCCATTCGAGCACCTCCATTGCTTGATTGTCGTTTCTCTTTCGTCCCTTCTCCCTCGGGCACTGCTTCACTTGACGGCAACGACGGCCTAGCCGCGCCCGGCGCTCGCCTGCGTTCTGCTTTGTCGGCTCCCCCAGCCGAGATTCCGCCCTGCGGGTACGTTCGCCCAATCGCTCACCGCAATCTCGCCCGGTCCCCCCAACAATGCACTCCGGCTCACCGCTTTGCTCTTGGGAGCGGTTTCGTTCGCTTTTTAGTGCCCCGAGGGAATCGGGAGCGAAAAAGGAGAAACAACATGTTTTCAATCAATCGAGTCACTCTTCTGGGGTTCCTGGGCCGAGACGCTGAAGTCCGCCGCACCCACAACAACGATATGCCGTTCACGGTCCTCTCACTCGCAACCAACCAAAGCTGGAAAGACCCCAAGACCGGTGAGTACAAGTCGAATGTCACCTGGCACCGCTGCGTGGTGTTCGGCAAGGCCTCGGAGTTCGCGGCCACGCTCACCAAGGGCAACGCAGTACAGCTCGAAGGCGCGCTCAATACGCGCCAGTACACGCCGACCGGCGAGGAACCATCGGTGAAGAAGTCGATCACCGAAGTTCGCGTCTACCGTATCGCCAAGCTCGACCGGCCAACCAAGGCCGGTCGGAAGGGAGCCGCTTAAAGCGGCTTCTTTCCCAAGACGACTTCCTCAAAGTTGACCGACTCTCTGGCGGAAGGACTCCGTCGTTAAAGCACTCGCAGCGCTTGCGAAATCGGTGCGCTCTTGCCCTGGAATATCACCTGTGATACGAAAGGGCATTAATGATGAGCGATTATAAATGAAGGAATTTGTATGACTCAAAGAATTCTTTCCGCAGTGTTGGTGGTTGCCGCACTTTCATGCAACGTGGCATGGGCGCAAACTGGCAGCCACGCGGATGCGCAGAATCGCACCATTTCAGTCACCGGTGAAGCCACGATACGCGTGGTGCCAGATCAGGTGCAGATTTCGATGACGGCGGAAAACCGCGCTGCCGATCTGATGACGGCGAAGGGGCAGAATGATCAGGCTGTGAAAGCATTGGTCGAGTACGCAACCAAGACGCTCGGTATCGAGCCGCGCCAGGTGCAGACGGATTTCATCACCGTCGAGCCGAAGTACCGTAACTGCAATGACAGCGATGAAATGTCAGGAAAATGCGATCCTCTCCAGATTACCTATTACACTGTCAGAAAAGGCGTGCAGATTTCTCTCAAGGATGTCACACAATATGAAGGCCTCGTGACCAAGGCCATGTCGCTCGGTGTGAACCATATCGACAATGTAGGATTCACCACGACCGAGTTGCGCAAGCATCGCGATAAGGCACGCGAGATGGCGGCAAAAGCCGCGCTTGAAAAGGCGCAGGCGCTGGCATTGGCGCTCGGGATGAAGGTAGGCAAGCCTATTTCCATCAACACCGAGAATTATTCTTCCTACTACTGGCACGGCAGCTACAATTCGCAGCGTGGCGGCAACTATATGTCTCAGATGTCGCAGAATGCAGCACAACAAGCACCCACAGCCCCGGTGGAAGGCGATACGGGCGGCCTTGCCATAGGACAAATCAACGTCTCGGCGCAAGTAAATGTGACCTATCAGTTGGAATAGGAGCGCTTTTATAGCCGGATGAATGGTCTAGCTATGAACTGTCAGCCGAAATTGCAACATCAGCACACCGTCCACTCTTTTTACTCGGTGTAGCAAATCCACGGATGTTAAACAGGCGGCCTTCACCGTACGCTTACGGAGGGGAAAGCCTTCCCCCCGCTTCAGCCGAAACCCGCGTCTTCCGCTTCCCCTTCAAGCGGGGAGACCCCGCAACGCCCCCCTTTCGGACTAAGGGCCTGTGGCCCTGGCGCGGTCAAGGCTTCCCTTCGGCTACGCAGCCGGTATCCCCAATCTTCCTGCGCTCTTCGGCATTCGCCTCGCCCCTTCGGGGACGCTCCGTGCAGACCGGGTGAACCCCCTCCGGCTGCTCCGGCCTGTGACCTTGCCTCCCCCACTCATTGGCGTGGGCCTAGTGAGTGATGTGCAGCAGCAATCACTCTAAATCAACCGGAGGAAACACCTTGAACACCGAAAAGAAAGACATCTATCAGCGCGTCACCGACCAGATTGTGAAGGCCATTGAAGACGGAGCCGGTACTTACAAGATGCCGTGGAGAACCTCGGGAGGATTCGCGCATTCTCCCATCAACGCCGCATCAAAGAAAGCGTACAGGGGAATCAATGTCCTTGTGCTTTGGGCAACCGCGCAGGAGAAGGGCTATACGTCCGGCACCTGGGCGACTTACAAGCAATGGCAGGAAATGGGATGCCAAGTGCGCAAGGGCGAGAAATCCGCCAATGTCGTTTTCTGGAAATTCTTTGACGGCGAGGAGAGCGAGCAGAGCGAAGCGGAGAAGCCAGCGCGACGGGTTCCCATGGCCCGCGATTATTGGGTATTCAATGCGCATCAAGTAGACGGGTACAAGCCGCTAGAGGAGGAACAGCGCCCGCCAGAGGAGCGCATCAGCGAGGCGGAAGCATTCTTCCGCAATGTCGGCGTGAAAATCGCAGACGGTGGAAACCGCGCGTACTATCTGCCGTCCACCGATGCCGTGTACATGCCGCCCTTCGCGGCCTTCGCCGAGCCAATCGCGTATTATTCGGTTCTCTCGCATGAGACGACCCACTGGAGCGGCGCAGCGCAGCGAGTCAACCGCGACCTTACGGGCCGATTCGGAACCGAGAGCTACGCCGCCGAGGAACTGGTTGCAGAACTCGGGGCCGCTTTTCTCTGTGCTGAATTGGGACTTCCGACCGACCCCCGCGAAGACCACGCGCCCTATATCGCGTCATGGCTCAAGGTACTCAAGAACGACAAGCGCGCCATCTTCACCGCATCCGCCCACGCGCAACGCGCCGTTGATTTCCTGCAAGGGTTTCAGCAGCCGAAAGCCGAGGCCGCGTAAGCGGCCCCTTGGCCGAGATGGGACGGTGGGCTACCGCGAGGTAGCCCCCTTCCCAAAACTTTTTCGGGCGACGGCCTCGCCGATGGCGTGCCCGTCGCCCAGCCCAATCCGCTACAAATAGCACCCTCTATACACATCCACACAATAAGTGGTGTTATCGACATATTGCGTAGGCGGAACGGCGATTATCATAACTTGAAGGCCTCGGACCGCTAATGACCTTTCCCCCGGTTAAATGGCTCTCACAGCCACTTTCGGCAGGACACCGATTATGATTTCTGCTATACTATCTGTAATTACGGCACATTCACGCCTCTCCTTAGTTCGGTTGATACAGGGTACACAGCAGAAAGTAATGTTATGACATCGCGCCACACCGAGGACAAACAACTACAGACCATCACGCTTGAGTCCGTCTTGGACAAACGCCGCCTGGATCAAGCTTTGAATGCCAAAGAATTTGCCGTTTGTGCCGGTGTTTCCTACTCTACGGCGCGTAGCTGGTTCCACTTGTCCGGCTTTCCCGTATTTCATGGGGTTATTTTCTGGAAGGATTTTGTCCAGTGGCGCACAAGCCAGAATGGATTTGCCAGCCAGCCGGAAGGCACTCCGCGCCCTGACAGCGCCCTTGCGCACATGCCTACAAGCCTCCCTCCCCGCGCTGCTCACATCCTGCACAATGCCTGATTTAGCTTAGTCGCTGTTGGGATGTTTCCGTGACGGCGGGTTCGGTCACACGTGGCTTTTTCAGTAACAAACATATCTCAAGAATTAGGCCATTATGGCAAGTGATTTACTTGCACTTTACTTGCACTACGTCAGTAAGCCTATTGATTTATAATGGAGCGGGTGAAGGGAATCGAACCCTCGTTTCTGGTATAGTGGTTTATAGTGGTTGCGAATATTGATTTTGCTTGGCAAACTGCGTGATGTTGTCGTATGGTTACTTGCACTACTTGCACTTGTTTATTATGGCATATTTATACCGCAAAGACCGTTCGCCGTTCTGGTATGTCGTCTATTTTGACGCCGACAAGAAAGAGGTTCACCGCTCCACCGGCCTTCGGGCCGACAATCCGAACGAAACCGCCAAGGCCAAAGCCCTGCGCGCCGAACTGGAAGCAAAGGAACACCATCGCATGCCGGTCGTCAATAGCGAAGGTTGGGATACCTGGGTTCCACAATATCTGGAACGGCACTGCGAAACCGAGCGGACGCTGGAACGCTACACCGGCAACTGGAAATGGCTGGCGTTCTGGCTGCAAACGCAACGGCTGCACTCGCCCCGCGCCATTACCTACCGCAACGCCCTTGAATACATTGACTGGCGCACGACATTCAAAAAGAAAACCGGCAAGACGGTCGGGCGCAACACGGCCATCATGGAATTGAAGCTCCTTGCCATGATCATGGGCGAAGCGGTGCGGCTCGGCCATGCCGACGCCAACCCGCTGGTGAGCCTCAAATTGCGGCGGGACAAAGCCGCGAAAAAGCCGGAACTGACGGACAAGGAAATCAGCGACATTCGGGAAGCGTTGAAAGAGCGAGCCGGAGTGGATGCAAACCGCGTTTGATATTTCCCTGCATACCGGCTGCCGGTTGCGGGAAACGCGGCTGCCGCTCGAACTGCATTGATTTTGCAGAGAACAAAATCACGTTCCCGTCGCCCAAAGGCGGCGAAGATCGGGCGTTCTCCGATTCCGATGCCGTCCGCGCTGCGTCCGCTGTTTGAACGCATCCGCAAGGCAAAGCAGAAATTCACGGTTGAATTTCCGTTTCAGCCGTCGCGCCGGTGGCAGCAATTCTTCATCAAAATCAAAAAGCCGCATTTGTGCTTTCATTGCCTGCGCGTCACCTACGTCAACCGGCTGCGCCGTGCCGGTGTGCCGCGTGAAGCGGCCATGCGGCTGGTGAATCATTCGTCCGAATTGATTCATCAGATTTACCAGCGGGAGAAAGTCGAGGACGTGGCGCAATGGCGTGACGCGGTGCAATTTCCCACGTAACGCGGCTCACTGGTGGTTCTGATTTTCAATGGGCCATTAGGCTGCCCATTCATCGAATCGGCGCATGATCTCCATGAGCCAACATCCCAACAGGATGACAGAGCCCCACAATATGAAGGGGACGCCATAGAGTAGGAGATGCTTGCGCGAACGGGCTAACTCAAACACCTGCATCTTCACGATGGCGTATACGTTCGCTGACAGATAAGCGACCGCCAAACAGCTGATTACCAAGTTATGCAAGTTCATATGCCTCCTGACGTCTGTACTCACCGCAATATTCCTTGCGATATTTGTTCGAGTCAGCGGCGCTACCGTTGTGAGCATCGACAGGCCCGTAGCGCGGCCTTGGCGCAGTTCCTTTTTCAGTTGTTCCACTTCCCGTTCCAAGTGTTTGATGCGATCGAGAGTGTAGTCAAAGCTAGTGTGATCCATCGCTTGCACCCAGGCGAAGACGACCGCGAGCGCGCGACGAAGTTTCCCCTGCCCTGGGGCCAGATGGTTCGCTGTGTCTGTCATTCGATTGCCTTCAAAGTTGCGACCAACCGCCATCGACCGAAATTTCGGCGCCGGTCGTGTAGGTCGCGTCAAACGCGAGGAAAAGGACGGCCTTGGCGATTTCGTCCGACGTCCCGAAGCGCTTCATCGGGATCATGCCGTTCATCTTCTCCCTGATCTGAGCGACCGCGTCTTTATCGGGAAACACTTTGCCGAGGATCGGCGTGTCGATGGGACCGGGCGTCACCGCGTTGACGCGAATTTCGCGAGGAAGCAACTCGGCGGCGAGCGTCCGAGCGAATGATCGCAGCGCGGCCTTGGCGGCTCCGTATGTGGCTTGGCCTGCCAGTCCCTTGACGTTGGCGACGGAGGTCGTGAGGACGACAGAGCCGCCCTTGTTTATGAGCGGCGCGAGCTTCTGTACCGCGAAAAATGGTCCCTTGGCGTTCAGGTTGAACATCTCGTCGTAGATGGCCTCGGTCACGCTCCCGAGAGGCGTCGGAATGCTGAACCCGGCATTGACGAACAGCAGATCGAAGGTGTCAAAATCGGCCTTCACCCGAGAGGCGAGGGCGTCGATGTCCGTCAACGAACGCGCGTCGCTCGAAACCACGATAGCGTCCTTGCCAAGCTCTTTCTGCGCCGATTCCAGGCCGGCCTGCGAGCGACCCGTCACCAGAACACGCGCGCCCCCATCGAGGAGCATCTTCGCCGTGGCGAGCCCCATGCCGCTGGTTCCGCCTGTGATTACGGCTGTTTTTCCTTTGAATCTATCCATGTTGTCTCCTGTGTTTATCTGTCTTGACAGTATTACATACTTGAGAGTACGATAATGACAGCTGCGATGCAAGGGCTTTCGTACCCGATGGTAACTAATAGTCCGAAGCGCGCCAGAGGACGTCCAAAAGGCTTTACCCCGACGAAGCACTCGACCGCGACCGGGCGCTCCTTCAGGACACCGCGCTTAAGGATGCTGTGGTAGAGAAATCGACGCCAGAGACCTTGACGACGGCCTGCCACGCGGCTTCCTGGCTAGCGCGGTCGAGAAGGTGCGGGTGGCGCTGCGCCTCAATCGGGCCTGAAAATTTCCCTTGCGCCGAGGCGAAGAATTGCCCCGAGACGTCGGTTCCGAACTTCGAGGCCTGGATATACCGGCGCGCCGCCGTCTCCGGCGTCTGATTCATGCCGGGAATGAGGTTCGCGATTGGGATAAACAGATACTTCACGGCCAGGCCAGCTTGTCGCGAAACCTTGGTAGCGGTCGCCGCACCGGGCGAGACAGCGTAAACGGCCATGCCGGAGGGTAGCCGGCGCGCCAGCGCCGCGACCCACCAAGCGACAATGAGCTTCGCGTCGGCATACGCATTGTTGGGCACGTACTTCACGTTCGGCCCGTTGTGAATCAGGGCTTCAACAGCGGCGATTCGGTCACCCTGGAAGCGTTTGGCCGCGAAGGCTGGCATGTCGGTGTAGCTGAACATGGGTACGCCCCCTCGGGCAGGTTCCGCACCGGCGATAACAATCCGCGCGTCGGGACTCAGCAGGCCGGCACGGAGCAACCCGACAGCCAGTTGATGATGGCCGATGAGCGGGGCCTGAGACGCCTCGACGCCCGCCGCAGTGATGACGCGCTTCTTACCTGGCACCATCCCGGCATTGAGCAGCAGGAAATCAATCGGCCGCCCTCGCTTGACCAGCTCGGCGAGCGCGGACTGAACGCTGGACGGCGTGTCCAAATCCAGCTCCAACGACGTGAAAACCTGTGTCTTGGTCTCAGCCGCGAGTTGAGCGGCCGTTTCCTGGACCCGGGCCAGGCTGCGGCCGGTGACGATGATCTCGCGCCAGCCCTCGGCGGCGAGCATGCTGGCTGCCGCATAACCGAGCCCGGAGGTGGTGCCGGTGACGAGAGCGATCGAATGTTCCATGGGCGTCTCCGTGGTGAAGGGTGAAGGTCCTGTTGTTTTTCCTTTGAACCTATCCATGCTGTCTCCTGCATTTATCTGCCTTGAAGTATTACATACGGTAGAGTATGATACTCGTAGCTACAATGCAAGGAGTTTCGTACGCAATGGTAACTAATATCGGAAAGCGCGCCCGAGGACGTCCAAAAGGCTTTATCCCCGACGAAGCACTCGACCGTGCCGTTGAGATGTTTTGGGAGCATGGGTATGAAGGAGTTGACGTGGATCGGATCGCGCGCGCCGTGAACGTCACCAAACCGGCGCTATACCGAGCCTTCGGAGACAAGTCCACCCTGCTGCTCAGGGCGGTCGAGCGCTATGCGATGACGTATGGAGCTCCCAAAATGGCAGCATTTCAAGCGGAGCCGGACATCCACAAGGCCGTGACCGCCTTTTGCGAGGCTACCGTCAACACCGCTACTGGCGACGCTCGCGGCGGCTGCATGATGGCCGCCGCTGCGCTGGGACAGTCGGAGCGGGTAACGGAGATCCGTTCGTTTGCCGCGAAGCGCTGCACCGCAGCCGCTGATATTTTCGCGAAACGTTTCGAGCAGGAGATGAAGGCAGGGCGCCTGACTCGCACACCCTCTGCCAAGGTGCGAGGCCGTGCGCTCGTTGACTTGTTGCAGGGTTTGCAACTTCGCGCCAAGGCCGGTATTGCGCGCGAGCAATTGCTGCAAGACGCCCGAAGCTATGTGCCCCTGATTCTTGGCAAGCAAATCTAACGCACTTCTCGGGGGGGAATGCGTCTGGACGAGTGCCAATGCCCCGCTTCCGTCTCTCCCTGAAAAGCCAGCTTGTTTTGCCGCCCTTTCGGATCTCCCAGCCAGATCCCTTCTCATCCAAGTGCTGATCGTGTTGCCCCGGTCGGCATGCTTGCGCGACTACCGCTCTATTTCAGATAGTAGTAGCCACGCTCTCCTTTCCCCCCTTAGCCGCACACCATCGCACGCCATCTCTATCAGGCACGTTGCAGTCGTCGGTCGCTAGGGTCAATGACGGATTTTCCCCGGCTTCGCCTTCCTCGCGAAACAAAATCCTATGACCCACTCCCTATTCCGACTGCGGACACGGTGCCATAGAGAGGCTGCATGGTGCGGCCTCCTTAAACGAAAAGGAGAAATCTTATGGCTACCAATACCAAGAAAACATCATCCAGCGAGACCGCTAAGCCACCCGTGGCGAAGCTCCAAGACGGACGCATCTTCCTCAGCATCTGGGAACGCGCGACCGACAAGGGCAGGTTTTACAGCATCACCCTTGAGCGCCGTTACAAGAACAAGAACGAGGAGTGGGCTTCCAGCCGCAGCCTCAACGAGGACGACCTCCTCGGCGCTTCCGAGCTCCCTGAAGCAGGCTTACAAGGAGATCAAGCATCTCCGCAGCCCGCTCCGCAACACGGACGCAGCCTAACCGCTCACGCGGGGCGGCTTCACCGCCGCCCCATCCTTCGCAACCAATCATTACGGAGTTATTTATGGACATCTCACGACTTTCCCGCCGCCTCGCCAGAGAAGGCATGATCGCAATCTTTTGGTCTATCGAAGACGTTCAAGAGGTTCGACCTGATCTAACCGCTGAGCAGGCATTCGAGGTACTGAAGCAATGCGAAGCAGAGCACGACGCCCTCGTCGGCCTCAGCTGGGACATCATCGAAATCCACGCCGAGAATCTGTTCCCCAAGACCGAGGAGGAACAGCCATGAACGCAGAACAGAACAAAACGCTTCAACTGCAACTCGACGAAGTGGACATGATCGCCTATGCGAGTGACACCGAGGCCGTGTGCTCTTTCTACTACGATGACTCCATCGATTCGGACAAGTCCATCGAACGCGCGCAGGAAATCGTCCGGCGAGTTAACGTTCACGCCAGAGTGGTTTACGCACTCGAATACTTCTTCAACATCATGCATGACTATGACAGCAGCGTAGAGAAAGGCTACGTCAAATATGCCTTTGAACTGGCACGCGAGGCGCTCACAGAGGCAAAGGAGGGCTTCGTATGATCAGTATTCGCAACACTATCTTCAATGGCGATTGCCTGACGGTCCTGCCCTCACTTCCGGCGGCAAGCGTCAACTTCGTCCTGACCGACCCACCCTACATCACGCGTTACAAACCGCGCGATGGCCGTACTGTACTGAACGACGATAACGACGCATGGTTGAAACCGGCATTTGCCGAAATGTATCGCGTACTTCAGGCCGACGGATTCTGCTTCACGTTCTACGGCTGGCCCCATGCCGACCGGTTCATGCAGGCATTCCGTGCTGCGGGCTTTCGGCCCGTCGGTCACTTCTCCTTCCTGAAACGCCACATATCTTCAGTGGGCCATGTCCGTAGCCGTCATGAAACCGCCTACCTGCTGGCAAAAGGCAATCCACGCAAACCGCTGAACCCTATCGAAGATGTCATCGAATGGAACCATAACAGCGGCAACCGGCACCATCCTACGGAAAAACCCGTTTCGGTGCTGTTGCCCCTCATCCAGACCTACTCACAGCCCGATGGCTTGGTTTGCGATCCGTTCACCGGCTCCGGGTCCTCTCTACTCGCAGCCAAGACGCTGGGACGCAGCTACCTGGGTATCGAGCTTGATGCCGACTACCATGCCATAGCCAGCAAGAGGCTTGAGCAATAAACCGGCGACGTGGCAGGGCATCGCCATACGTGGTGATTGCCCGCCACCACCTCCAGCAAAGCGGCTGTCATAGCGCATTTCAGTGCCATTCTTAACGATTAATTAACCATTTTCTGGCATGATTAACTTTGGATTCATCGCCCCGCAGCCCCTATGCAGAGGACCCCGTATCGCCCCCGCCAAGCATTTCACCATCCCCATACGTCACTGGGCGCAGCAGGGCATTGGGTCAGGGAAGCCGGAATCCTCGCACCCCTTGTCATCGGCGAATTCGTCAAGGACGCAGACAAACGCTGGCGATATATCCGTATGGCCTCGGTAGCTACCGCGCTGCTTTCCGAGGCGCTCTGGACAAGCCGGATACACCGCGAGCGGCAGGAGCGGGAAGCTGAGCGGGAACGCGACGAGCCCCCGCTCCGGCGATAACCCAACTTCATCGATTAGACTGCCGGATCGTTCCACGTCCTCGCGTAGCGTTGTCCGAAGCGGATATTACGGGCATATGCCGCTGGATCGTTCTTCCGCTGCCATAAGAGGCGGTAGACGTGGTCAACGGCATTCTGCATTATCAGTTTCATCTCGGTATAGGAGACGTGCGAGAACTTGCGGTCACCGTGACACGTTGGGCACGTGGCACCCGCATGCAAATCTTCGATGGGACCGTTGCGGAACGCTAAAGCTACGATGGCTTTGGCCTCCGTAGCGAGGTCGGCATCGAGCGGGGCGCTCTTGCTGGGTTTGCGACGTTTCGGTTGCATCCGGGTTTCCTTGGTTGAGGACGAGTCTAGTCCCGTGATGACAGGCCTGTCAATTCAGACATTGCCACGTTACGCCACGCGCGGCGAGACATCACCGGGCAGTTCGACGGCCCGCGAGCCTTCTTTCTCTAGCTGGCGTAACCAGTTGGGCTTTTGGCCCTTGGCCGTCCATACCAGTTCCTTCCTTGCCGGGTGCTGATACCGGTGACCGCTGTGGTAGACAGGCCCGTTGTTGTTTCTTGCGGCCTTTCCCTTGTGGGCAACATCGCGCAGAGCCAGGCCAGCCGCCTCCAGAATCGTGCGCGCATCTTCGATTGCCTTATCCTTGCGCTCTCGGTCATGCTGCTTAAGCAGTTCCCCGGCGCGGCCTATGACTGCGCGCAGTTCTTCGTCTTTCAGAGTTTCCAGCGTTTCGAGTTTCATTTTTCTCCTTTGCGAATCGCACTCACCAACTCCTCAAATGGCGGTTCCACTACAACCTTCGTAATCGCCGCCTTCACCTCAGCAGGGTCGCTGGGCCGCTCATTTCGAATCAGCGCCACTTCCTTGCTGTCGTGTTCCCGAATCGATTTCAGATGCCCTTCGTCAATCTGCTCGACCAGACGCTTAAGGTTGTATCCCTCCACCATGACCACGCGCGTCCCGAAGGTGAGCGTGAGGCGCTCGGGCTTTCCGGCCTCGCCGTCCTGCCAGTCGTCGCCGGAGTAGAGCGTCCACGGCAAACCCTCGCTCCTGCGTCCGTCTTTGAACCACAGCCGTAGGATGAAAGCCTGGGCCGCGTGCTGCCATTCCTTCGTAAAGCCTTTTTGCGGATCGTCCTGGGCTTCGTCCGTCGTCTTCGTGGCCTTGCCATCGATGAGCGCCTCCGCGAATGACTTCTTGCCGTCGCCCGGTTTTTTAGGATCTGCCATAGCCAATATCTCCCTTCTGTGGGGCGTTGCTTCGCACCCGGTTGCGTATAGATTCCGTTATTGCGGCGGCGCGCTCTTTTACGAACCGCCAAAGCCGATTGCGCTCCATGAGCGTGTCGTAGAGTGTGGCCCGTTCTTTCGGGTGGTGACCCACGAGCTCGACTGCGGACATGCGTTCTCCCTTGCGCGCAATCGCGTCGCGCACGTCTTCCTTGCTGTCCACATACAGCTTGCAGGCTTCCCGCCCGCGCGACACCGAGACCAACCATTGTTGTCTGCCGGCAGCGGCCAATGATTCGGTGCCGGTGGCGATGAATACGCGGTCTACCGTTTTTCCTTGCGAAGCATAGGAGGTATCGACGTAGCCGAACGCAAAATGCCCGTAATGCTTGTCGAGCACCTTGCCATCCGAGAGACGAATATCGCCACGCTTAGTGAATCCCTCCACCGTGAAGATGTCACCGTTATTGATGCGCACATTCCTGCCCAAGGGTTGCGTTTCTGCCTGCCCGTTTTTGGTGATGCGGATGCGGTCGCCTTCCGCAACGCCGAGCTTGTCGGTCACATAGACCTGAAACCGCCCGGAATGCTCTGCCGGGAGCAACGCACGCTTGCCGTTCTCCCGTTGCAGCCACACCTTGTCGCCGGCGGAAATCACCACCGCGCGCTCACCGCGGTCAAAACCGCCGCTCGTTTCGCGCTTGCCGTTTGCGCGATGGCGCTCTCCCGATGTCGCCTGCTGGAATTCCACTACCATGCCAGTCTCGTAATTGCGGGCATCCTGCTTCTGGGCATTGGTCCAGTTGTTCTGGCGACGGACGGTGAACGTATGTTCCTGTCCGAGCGCGCCGCGCTCGTGAAGCGCTTCGCGCAGGGCATCCGTCAGGCGATCCCGTTCCGCGTGGGTGGGGGCAATAATGAGCGCCGATTTATCGTTACTTGCCGCTTCCAGGTAATCGGCCACGAGCATCTTATGGCGCTCGTCGCCGGTGGCTTCGACAATCGCGCCCATCCGGTCTAACCGGTCGAAACCCTTTTGCGCGCCCCTGGCCGTACCCCGGCTGATTTCCTCGACCGCCTGCCGATACTGCGGCTCCGTTTGCCGGCGAATCTTGCGAAGCTCGGCAAGCCGGACTCCGGCTTCGGATTCGAGCAGGCGGAAGCTGTCGCCCGCTTCCACGGACGCGTGTTGGCGATAGTCGCCGGAGAGAATGATCCGGCATTCCTGATTCCTTGCGACCTCGAAAAGCCGCTGCATCGAACGGCTGGAGACCATTCCCGCTTCGTCCACCCACAACACCTGTCCACGCGTTTCCTTCTGGAGCTTCTCGTCAACGAGCAACCGCTCCAGCGTTTCGGCGTTTGCGAAGCCTTCACTACGCAAAACGCCGCGCGAGGCCTGGGCGGATGGCGCGAATACGAACACCTTCCGATAGAAGCCGCCCGGCTCCGCCGAACTGTTTTCTATTGCTGCGATGGTTTCTTTCATCAGGCGCGTTTTGCCCGTGCCTGCGCCGCCGCGCAGGCCCGTTACGCGATCGCGGCTTTCAAGTACATGTTGCGCTGCCAGTCTTTGCTCCTCCGACAGGCCGGGCAGAGGGCCCGGTTCGGTCGAGTACGGCTTAAAACGGTCGTGCCCGTCGCGCGCGAACTTCAGCATTGAGACTTCCTCGGACAATACCTTCTTCGTGGTCATCATGCGCTGGCCATCGACATCGACCGCCACGACATCGTCCCGTTTGGAAAGCCCGGCCACCTGCTCAGGCAAAACGGAGCCGACGCCGTAGCGCAGCGCTTCCGCCTGAAGGCGGCGTTCCGATATGGCGGAGACGCGCTCGAAGGAGTGATCGAGGCTGAACGCCATCGCTTCCGAGGCGGGAATCGCCCGCGCCCGGCTCCCGCCGCCAGCGGCGACTCTATCCAGCGCTTCGCGCTCTTCGGGCGACAGCCGCGCCGCCCACTCCGTGCGCAGTTCGGCCTTGCCCTGATCGAGCGTTTTATGTTCCCGTCCGTAGTAGCCGATGGCGTGCTTCCCGACTGCATCAACGATGCCTTTCTCGGCGGCTTTTCGCTCGATTTCATTGCGCCGTTCGGAGAACCGGTCGGTGATCGATTGCGGCAGGTCCGCAAGCGTAAAACTGGTACCTTTCTTGACCGTGGTATAGCCCAGCGCGTTCAAGCGATTTGCGAAGCGCGTATGGAAGGCCGCTTCCCAGTAATCGGCGTCCCTTTTCAGGTCACCCTGCTGGGAGGCCTTCCAGCGTTTTTCGACCTCATCATAGGTCGTGTTGAACACGAAACAATGCGCGTGCAGGTGGGGCGAGGGCTGTCCGTTGACGGGCCGCGCCGTAAAGTGGTTGAACTCCGCCCAGGCCATATTGCCGGTCACCCGGTCCTCGTTCTTGCCGCCCGACCGGACGCGGGTCTTCATCTCCGCTTCGGCGTCCCGCAGCGTCTCCCGGTAGCTGTCTTGGAAGGCTCTCAAAATGCCCTCATCCCCGGACATCTCGTATAACACCGAGACCGCCTTGGGAGCGGAAAACGTCCAGTCGTACCCGACCCGGCGATTTTCCTTCTGGCGGGGCGTCAGCCGCTCCCCGCTGGCAGGGTCGCGATTATCGCAGAGCGCGAAATAGCTCTCCTGGTCCACTGGGCCCAAGAGGCCTAGACGCTCGGCCCCCTTGCCGCCCCAGAGGCCCGCGACCTCCTGGCCTTCGTGATAGTAGGCGTTGTCGTCGCGGGTGAGGCTCTCGCCAAAGTAGCGCTTTGCGCCGCTGGAAGATGTACTCGCTGTGACCCTTAGCATAAGCGTCCCAGACAGTGGATGGGCGGCTGGCTACGAGCGCAACAGGTAGCAGAGAACGTCCGGGTCTGCAACCCTGACGCGGGGAACAAAGCCAAGCAAAAAATCCCTGCATACGTCTCCCCTAAGCGGAGCTTAGGCCGGCTGTGAGCGCGGCTTTCAGGGGGTTTTTCGGGCGCGGATTGGTCTCCAATCCGGCCCTTTCCCTGTACCACGCCATGCGCACTCTGGAAAGTGAAAGTTTTATGACAGCAGGACCGGCTGACGCAGTCCTGAGCGTCATCCGGTGCGCCTTGCAAGGGAAGCCCGGCCAGAACGGAATCGCTCTTGTAGAGTGCTCCTAAGGCCAGTCTGGCGGCTCCGCGCGCCTGCCTTGAGGGGCCGGTAGTTGCCGTTTTGAATCGTGTGCCGTCCGGTTGGCCTTTGGGGCAGGGCCGTTCCACCTGCGGTGTCACGGCTGCTTGGGTTTGACGCTGCTGCTGCCCGCTTGCCCGTCTGCTCGTAATGGAGCATTGAAAGCCCATAACGCCAGTGTGCGGGAATGGCCTACCTTCAAGCCATTCCCGCACCGTAAGTCAGCGTTAGTTCCATGCAGCCGGACGGACTAGCGTGGCGTTTGGGAGCCGCGCCATGCGATTAATTCCGCTTCCCCAGAATCTATGCCGAGGTCCCCTGTCAAATCGGGAACCGTAAACAGAAGCTCGAAACGATCCGGCAGCGGTTCATCCACAGTCCAGCCAGCGCGCTCCAGAATGCGTTTTGCCTGCCGCTCTTCGGTGAGACACGACGCAAGGGCTGCGACCGTCAGGACCGAATCGGCCGCAACGATGGTCATCGTCTGGCTTCGGCTCGGGCTGACAAACCGGGTGATGATTCCGACTCCTACGCCCGTCGCGTCGAACGTCCCACATGCCTTGTCCTTGGCGTTCAGTCCGGCATCGCGAAACCTAGCGATTTCCGTTTCGCTCACATCCCGCACGCTCACGCAGCCAAATCGCTCGGCGTCGAACCGGAAAGCAAATGAGGTCGCCGCGGGCTGTTCGAAAAACCTCTTCACGTGACGGTTCGTCCGCACCGAGCCGAGGTGAATCGGAGACGAACCGGAGATGCCGTTACCATCAATGCTCAACATCAGAGGCAAGCGAAGCCCCGCTGATTGCCAGAACCACTCGCGAATGCGCTCCGAGGCCAGCACTTCGCCGGTGTCAATGAAGAGGTGACCGGCTCTTAGTGCCTTGTTGTAGGCGTCAGGATGCCGCCGCCGCAATTCCGCAATGGCCATGCGTTCGCTTCCGTCGTCCGCGGGCGTATCTGCGAATCGCACGACGCAGCCTTTTGCCTGTTCGATGAAGAACAATGCCGGATTGCACACAACGCTGGTCTGCAATTCGGATTCGAGATGCGCCTTCCACAGAAGTCGCGTTGCGCTCGACGCATACGGCAGCCTGACCAATCGGACTTGATAACCGACGCCGCGCACCGCATCAGGCAATTCGAACTTCCAGTTCCCCTCTGGCGTTGAAGCGGCATATCGTTCAAGCAGAGTCTTGAGCGCGCCCAATCGCTCACGAGCATGCCCCGAGTCAAACCGGTAGGAATCGACGGGCACCCTGAAATGTTCGATCTCAATCTCGCGCGCCGATAAAGGCCTGTGCATGTTATCGACCAGGAAGGTCAGAAGCCCTGAGATTCCAGGGGAGGCCTTGAAGCCATCGCTTGCGAGCACTTTTTTCAGCACATCCTTAGCAGGGTCCATCGCGTTTCACTCCTCTTTAATCGCCTTTCGGCATCGCGGGTTGATCGATTTCCGTCCCGACAAGATCGAGCGTATCGGCAAAACGTTCCTTGTCCAAGGAGGCTTCCGGCTCACCATGCTACAATCACCGTGACTTGGCGATTCACTATGCGGAAGAAGAATCAGGGCCAGCACATTAACGGCGATTTCGTGCTTCTCGATCAGACGGGCATTCCTAAGCCACGGATCATGGAGCAGCTTGACACGCTGCTTCACTCCGAAGCGCTAGAGAACCAGGGCAGCGAGAAACGATTGCTAACGTATCTGGTAAAAACGTGCCTTAGCGGCAAGGTGCCGCGAGTGCGCGATATCACCGAGGCGCTATTTCTCGGCCCCAGAGAAAAGTACATCTCCGGGCATCCGCGAGCCCGGCAGGAAGCCAAAGGGTTGAGAGATCATTTGGCGGATCACTACGCCAAATACGCCAAGCCCGGCGAACTCGTGTTCAACATTCCCCAGGAGCAATACGGCGTATTTGCTCCCAAAGCCAAGGCCGGCAGTCCGCAGTTCCCCGCACCCAGTGCTAGCGCGATCGCCTCGATTCTGGAGCCTGCCCAGGATGCCGAGGTTCATCAGCGTGTGAACGTCCGGGGACGGATAGATGCTTTGCATCCAGACTTGCGCCCGTGGCTTGTGGTGGAGACGCCGGTCGGCGATCATTACCCGCAGTGCTGGGTTAGCCGGAATACACCCGAATGGGAAAACGAAGTGCGCATTGGACTGGTGCAATTCGGGGCCGATGAAGGCGCTGTGTACGTCATTCACCTTGTCGCGGTCACTATCGAAGGCGACGCCGAGTTTTATCAGTACATGAAGTCGGGCCGCGATGGATTCGGCCCATTGCTGCCCAGAGACTGCATATTACTCGACAAGAGGCGGGTCACGCGCCGCGATATCCGCGAACCGCGTTAGTGCGCGGGTACTTTCCTTTCCTTCCTTTCGTTGTTACGCGGCTGGCATGGATGGTGGAGCAGGCCAGATGACGAAAGACCCTGAAGACTACCTATCTGCGCCAATTGAAGGCGCTATCCCCGAACCACCCGCCGATTTGAAAAACTCTGCGGCGTGATCTGTACCGCCGTGCCATCGAGGCGCGTGAACTGGAAACCGGAAAAAGTTTCCGTGAAAGTATTGACCAGATCCTGCATCTTAGCAATGGCCACGTCTTCGCCCAGCACAAATCCGGCCATGGCGTCCGAGCGGTAGTGGATTCCCGCGAAATTTCGCCCCATCGCAATATTGAAAGCCAGCTTATTGATTTCACCGCCCACGGTCAGCGCTGCGCCCGTGTATGGCAATAGCTGTGTTCCGTCGGCGCTGGGCACCACGGCGTCCGTGACCAATCCGTTCTCGTCGAAGAAAGCCTTCAGCAGGGCGGAACACGCGCCCGAGACCGTGGCATGACCTGCGGGATACGAAGGATGCAGCGGACATCCTTCGGGATAGGCCTGCGGCAGCAAGTAGTTCTGGTTGTTCGCGAATATCATCGGCAACGCGGCGGAATTGAGCAGGTCCTTCGACAGCGTGTATTGCTGGGTCCCGCCTGTGAGCGTCTGATGGACCAAACCACCGAACTCCTCCGGCCGCAGCCGGCGATGCACAGACCACTTCTGATACCAGCAAGCTTCCAATGCGCTGGTGCTCACGCGGCCCAGCCAACTGCAAATGTGCGGAGCGCCAAACGTCGCAAAGCCCGTTTCCACCGTTGACGTCTTGTACGGGTTCGTCGGGTTGTAATAGGGATTCTTGTCCAGGATCGATTCGGGATCTTGCATCAGGAGAATCAGCGCGGCGTAATGATACGCCTGATAAAGAAAATCGTAATGCACCCACTCGGCCAGCCCGCGCCCGTTCGAGATGTAACGTGCCGTGGGGTCCCAGGTATAGGTTCGATAGGGCGGCAGGCCGCTTTGCAGCACCAGCCATTCGGCGAAGCTGTTCAAGAAGTCCGTCCCGGCGAGAGGAACGCGGTAGAGCTGGCTGAGATAGGTGGAATTGACGGGAACCGGCTGCAAGAGGAATTGGGAGATGTAAGGACCCGTCAGGCATCCGTTGTACTGCCCACGAAAGATCACGTCAGGCGTTACCACTCCGTTTTGGGTCGGTCCCTGGAACGCCGACAGCTTGTTCAAGTCCTGAATCGCCGCCTGAATCACTGGCGACGTTCCGTAATCCGCGAAGGGAACATCCCGCGCCAACGCCTGCCAGTAAAGCTCCACCATTTCCCCGGCCGATTGCGCGCTGGACACCGTGGGCGCCGGCGGACAAGTGAGAACATGCGAATCCGCGCCCTCCAACTCGTATGTGAACGCCGCCTGAGGGTCAACCAGTTTCATTCCGGACCCGCCGCCGATGGCTTCGAAGTCGGCGGACTCACCCGTGGACATCGCGTAGAGCAGCTTGTTGTACACGCTCGCCTCGACCACGCCATTCTGATCGTGTGGCAGCCCCTTAGTGAAGTTGCCGATGTATCCCGGAAGGCTGGTTTCGTCGCCGTTGCTGATTTGCTGCGGCACCGGCTGATTCAACTCAGACTTTGCACATTGCTCGCGCATCTCCAGCGCGGTCTGAGCGCGCGCACTGGTGGCGGCCGGGATCGCCGCGGCGCGCGAGGACGCCGAGGCCGTCAGCCCAGCGGCACCGGCTCCGAGGACACGGCGAAGAAATGAGCGACGATCGCTACTCAGGAACGGACCTCCGGGGTCATCACCAAACTGCTCGAATATACACCCGTGAGACGCCCAGCGGCCAGACAATGCTGGCCGTTGCTGTCGAATTGGCAACCGTTCCTGTCAATGCGGTCGCGCTCACCGTCTGATCTACGCCGGTTTCCGAGGAAACGAGAAGCGTTAAGATTGTCCCGACGGGAATGTTACTGGCAGCGAGCGCGATCGGGACCGCTCCGGCACTGTTGATTGTGACGTCCGGCGAAGAAAAGCTCGCCGTCGGAACGCTCGGCACGGCGATGCCGTTAATGCTGGTAATGGAAATAGTCGGCACGGCACTTGGAAGGGGAACGTTGAAAAGTGGGCCGAAGGCCGGATTGGGAGTGATCGTGCCAGTGAAGTTGTTGGTGGTAACGTCAACGCGAGTCCAGCCGTTACCGGCGTATCCCTGGTAACCACAGCATGCGTTGTTGTACCCTCCGACCGCCTGGACAGATCCGTTCCCGGCTACGACTGGAGCCTCCAGATGGATCGCGCCGCCGCTGCCGCCACCTGCGCCGGTAGACGCGCCGCCGTTTGCGGTGAGCGATCCGGTGATCGTAATGGAGACAGTGCTGACAATCTGAATGGCACCTCCCCCGGCGCCGCCGCTCCCACCATACGCCGAGGCACAACATATCCCGCCGCCTCCGCCGCCTGAGCCACCGCGCAGGGGCACGAGCAGGCTATTGCCATAGTACCCAGCGTAGTAGCCGAAGCCCCCTCCTGACGCGCCAGCGCCTGGGCCATCGCCAGCTTGGGGCTGCGACGATATCGTACCTCCCGCGCCGCCTGGATAGCCACCCGGGCCCGGCTCTGAAGGTGCCCAAAGCGTTGCGTCGCTCCCTCCGGGATAGCCTGTCGCGCCGTTCAGGGCGAGAGTCCCCGCGATCGTGACGGCACCTGTCGCCAGGAACACGACGGATCTTTCTCGCAACTTGCTCGCCCGCATGTTCACCGTCACGCCTGCGGCGATGTTGATGGTCGTGAAGTTGAAAATGTTGTCGCCCGCGGGATTCAGCCCCAGCGCGACCGGATCGAAGTCAATCGTTCCAGGCGTCGTGAAGTTAAGCGCACCGTCGCTGCCCGTTGAGCCGCTGATGAATGCTTGCGCGGCACCCGAGGTCGCCCCGAACAATGCCGCCAGCAAGAACACGCTGATGAAATGACGAAGACTCATTTGGGTCCTCCGAAATCACTGCTGCTTTTGACCTTGAACCTGATCCAAAACCGCTATGTCTCCCGCTATTGTGACGCCGCCGTTAAGCGGCGTTGTCCACGCCGACGTTCCTGTGCGCCCATCCGGCAATTCAATACGCACCCGCACCTGCCCCAGTTTGGCCGGGACTCCCTGAATCTGGAAACTGCCGTCCGCTTCTGACACCCCGCGCAGTGCCGGATCGGATGCAACCAGCGCTTCGGGGGGAATGGGACGCTGAACACCATCGGGCGGGACCCAGGAAAGCTGCAAGGTTACCGGCTCGCCCGACGCGTAATACTGGACTTCAATCCGATGCGCGCCCGCTGACAGCGTAACGTTGCCTGCGACGGTCTGCCCATCGATCAGCACCAAGGCCTCGGCTTGCGCTTGCGTGACAAAGGCATATTGGCCGTCTTGCGGGACCAAAAGCCTTGCGGTATAGCGCGCCGCAAAAGCCAGCGCCATCCCGAGACCCATCGGATCGGCTCCGAAGACATTCTGCGGATTCAGCCAACTCAATCCCGCCACGAGATGCGCAGCGTCCGGCCTGCGATTTGTGAGGTCGGGCATTTGCGTCAACGGTTCGGTGGCCTTAAAGAACTCGCCATAGAAACCGTTTCCTTCCACGGACACTCTTGCACCGGCAACAGGATTGCCCTGGGCATCCACCACGCGTCCGCTAAGCATGCTGCCGGAGTCCGGCACTACCTGTTGTTGCCAAACCAGCGACGCAGATGGCCTGCCATTAGCATCAAGCGTCGCCGCGGAGAGAGCAAGTTCACGGGTCTCCGACGGAACATCGAAAGCAAACAGATATGGGTACCGGCCCGCCTGCATCAAGGGCACGCCGTTCACCTGAATTGCGACGCTGCGTGTTCCTCGTGGAGCCTGAACTCCAACAATCGCCAATTGACCGGCAATCCAGGCATTGGAAGTCCCCGATTGCGCGATCTGAAGCGTTCCGTCAGCAGAAAAGGCCGCCGCGAAGGCGGCGATTTGACTCGCCGTCCTGCCTGCCGGAGCGACTCTTGATGAGGTCTGATTGACAGAAACGAGCGCGCTATCGGACTCATTGGAGACCACAGTGGGATCTTTCGTCCCGGCTGGCGGCGACGACGTGTTTAGGACGGACACCACCAGAGAATCGGCCTGATTGGAAACATTCGTGGCGTCGGATGACTGGCTCGCGGGATCGACGGTGTTCAGCACCGAGACCACAAGCGAATTAGCCTGATTGGAGACATTCGTCGCATCGGAGGACTGGCGACCGGGTCAGCCGTGTTCAGCACTGAGATTGGGCCGGTTGCTGCGTCCGGCGAGACCATGACGATGAAGTGATTGCCAGGAGTCACGTTCGAGGTAGAGGTGCCGGCAGAAGTGGCGGCGACCAGCGGAAATACTCCGCGTTGGCTGAGCGCGGTGACTTGCACCGTGGCCGACGTATCGGCGACATTCCTGGCAAGTGCCAAAGCGCCACTCGGGAAGTTGAAGATCGCCCCGGTCATGTTTGTGCCTGTGACCGCGACACTGGGAAGTACCGTGGCTGCAAGAGCGCCATCGGGACTCAAAGAGTTGATTACGGGAGCGGGTGTTGGAGTGAAGGTGAGAGCTGGCCCGGAACTCACGGTGACTCCGTTTACGATGACGGTCACTTGCCCTGCTGTTGCGCCGGTGGGCACCTGGACCACAAGCTGCGTGGCCGTCGCAGAGATGACGGTGGCGTTGACACCATTGATCTGGACGATGTTGTTCGCGGCAATGGTAGAAAAGTTCTGCCCATAGATGATGAACGTGCTGCCCTGCGCGCCTGTGAAGGGAGCGAAGCTGAGGATTGCCGGTGCTGTCGGGGCGATGGTCGAACGGTTCGTCTGCGTGATGTTTCCGGCGGGGTCGATGATGTACTCGACCAGAGTCCCGGTGGAGTCAAGCACGCGGAATAGTTCGCCCGAGTCGTAGTAGAAATAGCGGAACGATATTGGTGTTTGAGTCGCTCCAGCCATCGGCCATAACACCAATACATTCACTGCCAGAACTGCTAACAATGACGACAGCCTTGGTCTTGGAAGATACATTTGGGTTAGGACGCTACCACTTCAGAGCGTTTGTCCGAACAATAACGCCAGCAACAAGCCAATAAATAGTTAGCCAAGAAAGCAGACAAATAGACAAGCCGAATAAATTGGGGGCAATGATAGGAAGAAACAAGGCCACACCGATAGGTGCGACCACCGGGATATGAAGCCAGCACGCGAGTATCCATGGGAAAAATGTAATCAAATACAGGCTCGTCTTGAACCATCCAGTGCCAGGATTTGACCACACGGAAGCGTAGAACATAAAAGTGTGGCCGGCCACGAGCAGAAGAGTTGCTGCCCATCTGTGGAGCAATCTCCTGGAGCCGAACGGTCTACTTGAAGGAGCCCCCTTACGCACTAGCCGCCTCCATTTAGAATCTTCATCAAAGGCGTTTGGTCGGCTGCCGGCAACCGTTGAATGAACTTCTCGCAAATCTGCCTTTGGCCTGGATCGATATTATTTCCACCTTTCATTGCATTAGCGATGCTCTTAGCGTTAGGAACGTCGGTCCAACTGATCTCATTAACGATATCCTGTGCAATCGTCGCTGCCTGGGTTGGACTTAGTCCCTGGTTTTGTAGCGCTTGCTGTATTTGGTTTTGCGCGTCGGCCTTGCCCCCGAGACCGGTTGGCCACAACCCCCAAGGATCATTGCCGTCAAGAGGGTCGTTAAGAACATAGCGATAAAGATTTGCGCCGCTGCCCGCTAGAAAGTGCAATGGATCCTCGCTGATGAACCGACTTGTCGCAGTATCCAGGAACCGCGCGCGGAAGTAAAGAACATTGTTGGCTATCGGTATGCGGCCCGTAAAGGCAAATGGAAATATCCCCGATGGCGTACTGCCGGTCTGGCCGTAGGGGTCATAACTAGCCGTCGTGGTGACAGAGCCAGAGGCGCTTGTCACACCGCCGATGCTGCCGAGCGCGTCACCGATGCCGAAGGCGACGTTGCCGGAGGAATCGACAGACGCATAGTGCGAATCGATCGATCTTCCGGTCAGCACGGCCACTGGAAGGCCAGAGGCATCCGTAAGAGATACAACGTTGGTCAGGCTGTCGAAGACGAACTTCTGAGCCGGTACGGTGCCGTTGGCAGTCTTGTCGATCTCTATCAAGTTGCGCCAAGAATCGTACTTGAACGCGGTCACATCGCCGCTCGCATCGGTAATGGACGATAGACGATTGCGACCGTCCCAGGTGTATGTCAGCTTTCCACCTGTGCCGGTTTCCGTCTGACGATTGCCGTTCAAGTCCTGCGTATAAGTCGTTTGACCATTTGTCAGCAGTTCATTCGCCTGGTCCACCGTTGCCGAGGCACTTTGAGTGATCAGCGGCTGAGCAAGGTCGTTCGTGGCACTGATACGGTTGCCGCTCGGATCATAGCTGTAGGTCTGCGTGTTGAGCGCTGTTGATCCCTTGGCATGAACAAGAGACAAGAGCTGGCCAAGCGGATCGAAGCCGTAGGTACTGATAACGCCGTTCGTCCGCGACAAAGTCTTTGGCAGATTGCGCGCGTCGTACGTGTAAGTCACCGCCGTTGCCGCAGATGATGAGCCTAAGAGGTTGCCGGTGGGGTCGTAGGAATGGGTAACCAGACTCTGGCCCGCAACCTGCCTTGTGACCACACGGCCCAGCACGTCGCGTGTGTAGCGCACTGTTCCATTGGGCTCACTCTGCGAGAGCAAGCGACCGTTCAGGTCATACCCAAAGCCGAAAACACCTCCGAGCGAGTCGTTGATCGTCAGCGTCCGACTATACGGGTCGTAAGAGCGGGCGACTGTGCTTCCATCCTGATATTGTTCACTGGTCAACCGGTCTAACGTGTCGTACTGGAACTGGCTTATCTGTCCCCGGCGGTCAGTGTACTTGACCGCATTGCCGTCCAGGTCATATTGCCAGCTTTCGGTCTTTCCAAGGGGCGATGTGCGGGACTTGGTGCGCGAGAACGAATCGTACGTGAAAGCCGTCGTGTTGCCGCGCGGATCAATCAGGGAAAGAAGATTGCCCACAGGGTCATAGGTGAACTGCGTGGTATTGCCCCGAGCATCGCGAGTTGATGTGACGCGGTCCAGGACGTCGTAGACGATGCTTGATCGCCTGCCCAGAGGATCAGTGGTTAGCAGGGGACGAGACACAGAGTCGAACAAGGTGGTTGTGATATTTCCGAGAGCGTCGGTCAGGGAATTTGGATTGCCCAGGCCATCGCGGCCAATCGCAGTCGTATTGCCCAACGGATCGGTGATGCTCGCTAACAATCCGGTCGAGTCATGGCCAAATTGAGTGCTGTGGCCGTTCGCGTCGGTCACGCTCTTCAAGTTGCCGAAACTGTCGTAAAGGTAGGTTGTTTTGTTACCCAAAGCGTCCGCGACCGAGGTCACCTGATTGAATGTCGGCTCGTAGGTGAAGGTCGTCGTATTTTGCAGCGCATCGGTGTAGGTTAATTCATTGCCGTTGCCATCGTAAGTAAAGCTGCGGTCGCCCTCGCCGAGCGAGCCGCATATTTTGCACTGGGCTGGCCCCGTCACCTGTAATAGCTGGTTTGTGCCAGGATCGCGCACAAAGCTCTTGGTCTGGCCGAGCGCGTCAAACACATCCGTAACAAAGCCTTGCACGTTGAACCGGTAGGTGGTCTGGTGGCCGAGCGGATCGGTGGCAGTCGTCGCGATTACCGGGCTTGAGGTAGCCAAGGGGTTGGCCAGCGTGTACGCAAACTGGATTACGCCGCCATCGGCCTGGACCTGCTGCGAAACGCGCCCGTTACTGTCGAAGGTATTCTGAAACATCACGACTCCGCGCGGATCGGTCATGCTGGTCATCCGGTTCTGGCTGTCGTATACGTAGCTCGTAACACCACCATTAGGGTCGGTTACGGTAGCTAAAGTGCCGGTCGCGTTGTAGGTATAGGCAACGGTCCTGCCAATCGGATCGGTGATGGAAGTGACATGTGCGTTAGCATTGTAGGCAAGGTTCAAAGACCGTCCAACCGGGTCCGTGATCTGCGTGATCCTGAGCGTGCTGCCGCTCATCGGCGCGACGACAAACGTCGTCGCGTTACCATAGCGGTCGGTGATCGAGCTGAGATACGACACTCCGGCAAAGGCCTGAAACTGGTAAACGGTTCCATCGGGGTAGCGCAGCGTTGCTTGGCTGGCGCTCGTAGTCATCACAACGCCCTGAAGAGAGGGCACCGATGAGTTTGTCAGAGTCCCGTTCGTTTGACGGCTGAACAGATACTGGTTCCCATCGGGCGAAATCAGACTTATTGCCATCGCGCTCGCCGGCGACCCAGTGCTGAGTTCCCATCCGTACTGCATTTCCGTGCCGATACCGAACGGCCCGTCTGTTGTAGTAAGGCTTCGGTAGACGCGCTGGATGGAGATTGAGCCGCGAGTTCCCGCTAGGGAAAAGTCGGTCACGCCCACTATCTGGAGGCCGGAGGACAAGTCAACCGGCTCGCCACCATTCGGAGGTTGACCCAGGGTAGCGTCAGAGGCTGGACACTGACCGGGACAGGGAGGAACACAACTTTGATTCGGCATGCAACTCGACGGTGCCGGATTGGACTGATTCGGCGGAGGCGGCATTTGCCCATGCCAATCAAAATGCACTAAGCCATAACGATGCCCGGGATGCGACGGGTCCATATCGGGGACAACCTGCGTGCCATCCGCCGACACTGTTCCCGTACCGTACGGCACCATCGTGCCATGCGTCGGGTCAAGCGTCATCAGCGGCATGTCCGTGCCGGGAGCCGTGTTGCTCACGTTGGGAAAGGATATGGCCACCGGTTGGCTTGCGGTGCTGTCCGCAGGCTGGAATGCCACAATGAAGACGCGCACCATAGTCGGTACGTTCGGCTTCAAGTCCGGCAGCCGGTCCACGGGGACCTGTACCGCCGCCAAAGGAAATGGATTGGGAACGGTTCCGTCTGGCAAGGTGAGCGTGGTGCCCGCATACACCGTCACGCTGAGTCCGGGTATCGTCGTGTAGGAATAGGTCTGATCCGCAGGCGCTTTCTGCTGGACCAGGAACGTTTCCACGTTGTCGATGCGCGGCAGGTGGACGAGCACGGGCGAAGCCGTCACTTGACCGGACGACAGCGTGTAAACGATGTTGACTCCCGCATACGTTCCGGACGGAGCCGTGACCGTGGCCCCGTTGTAGCCAATCAATTGCGGTCCCACGCAACTCAGCGGCAAGTTAGTAAGCACAAAATTTCCAGCGGCGTCGGACATTCCCGTGCCGGTGCATCCCGTGGTGTTGCCGTTGCCGTCCAGGCCCAGCATGTTGACGGTCACGCCAGCCAGCGGCGTTTGCAGCGAATCGGAAACCACGGTTCGGCCAATGAATGAAGTGGTCGGTGCAACCACGTTGAGCGTCGCGCCGAAAGTCTGTGAAACCGCTATGCCGTCGATGGTCGCGGCGGCGGTCACGGACAATGCCTGATTCGCCGCGATCACTTGGTTCGCGGACGCGGTCAGCGTAAGCAGGGATGTCTGGCCTGCGGTGATCTGCGCGGGACTGAACGAAGCGGTTACACCGGTCGGTACTCCGGTCACGCTGAGAGCGGCAAGTTGACTAAATCCGTTGGTGCTGGCGAGAGTCACCGCGTAGGTGACGGATTGTCCTTGAATCAGGTTGGCTACGCCGGGCACGGTCGATACGGTAAAGCTCGTGGACGTGCTGAGCGTGTAGGGCTGCGCCGTCGTTGCGGCGACTCCGCCTCCCAGCGACACAGCGAGATTTCCTGTGGCCGCGCCGGTCGGCACTACGAAGCTCACCGACGTGTTACTCAAACTCGACAGAGGCGCGGCAATTGTCCCGCCGCCCAGTTTACTCATCGTGAGTTGCGGCGCAACGCCAGAGTACGGGGAAAAATTGCTGCCCGTAATCGTCACCAGCGTACCGATCGGCCCGGTCTTGGGATTGAAATCAGTAATAGATGGCGCACCCGTCACGACATTCACGTTGAACGTGCTTGTCTGCACGCGAAGAAGGACGCCACGAAATGCCGCTGTCACTTCGTAAGTGATCGCCCCGACCGAGGCCGGTGTCGCCGTAAATTGGAGCGTGTAAATGCCGTCACCTGCTGTGACGTCGCCGTTCAGGCCGTCGTCGTGCAAGACACCAAGGATGGAGGTTCCACTCGGGCCTATTTGTAGCAGGTTTATGCCGCCTGGAAGCAGCGTTGGATCGGTAATCTGCGAAGTGACCGTGATGGTCGCCGGAGTATTAAGAAGGATGGTCGAAGGGGTTGCGGCAGTGGGGCCGATTCCGATGACCGCCCACAGATGCGTAACGGCAACGAACAGCAGCAGAGGCACAGCCACGCCTTGCGGGATTGTGCGCGCGTATCTCAACGTGGCTGTGCCTCCTGCAAGCGGAAAGATATGCTGTGTCCGTCTGCGGTATTGCCAGAGGCGCTGTAGAGCGTCACAGGACCCGCTCCTGCTCCCGCTCCGATGTATCCCAAGAGCAGGGGCTGGCCAGCGGTCAGATTCAGGCCGTCGAGCCAAGCGGCGGCGAGCACGCCTGGGGACGGCGAATCGGTGAGGGACGGCGTTAGCCGCGACGCTGGAGCAAAGGGAAGCGTCGTTTGCCCGACAGAGAGGCCAAGGCTAAATCCGGCCAGTGGCAGATCGAGATCGGCTTGCAAATAGACAGGCCGCTGTCCGTTCTGCCCTGGACCCACGATCACCACGCCCGCATAGTCAACTGATTTCTGCGCGGTCACCGCTTGCGGTGACACCGAGCAGAGCCCGCGAGACACCCGAGTCGGCCGCGAGATATCGATGTTAGTGGCACGCCTCAAGGTCTCAATCAGGTCCAGCGTGTTCAGAAGGCCGTCGCCGCCGCGTTGCGTCGGGGTGTCCACCGGGAACGCGTCCATGGCGTCGAAACGATCGGAGCATGCCGCAGGCAGGTAGCCCGGAATGTTTACGATCGCTCGGAGCGCGGCGATCAGGTCCAGGGTATTGAGAATGCCGTCGCCGAAGTTACCCACACTGTCGGCGGTATACGGAAATGCATCGCCGACCAAGTAACTCAAGGTCGCTCCCGAAGACACATCGTCCAGGGAAAAAGAAGTGCCGTTCGGATCGCCGGTGATGGTCACCCGAGCGATGTTCGCGCCGGATACACGCAAGAACTCGTTGGGACTGCTGCCGGTAACACCGGAGACGGCAAGGTTGCTGGAAAATTTTGAGGTAGAGGTCGCCAGCGCGTTGTTCGACGCATCGAATGCTTGAATCGTAACTGGCACGCGATAGTTGAAATAGCCGCTGAACTGGGCCACCGGCGGGCTGAACGTGATCGCAACCGGACCGCTCGAATCAAATGCCACGTTCACACCGGAGTGCGGGGGGAACTCCAACTCGTCCAGTGAAATGCCGGCCCGGGCGATAGTCGCGCTGCTGAATACCAAGCCCGCAAACTGATTGGTGACTATCGAGCCGTTGGCAAGGCTTTCAAAATCCAGAAGGCTGCTCTGTGCCCGAAGAGAGGGCAGCGAGAGTAACACGACGATGATCGCCAGACGAGCGCGCGCCAAAAGGGAGGACCTCGCGTCAGCAAATTTTGAATCGCCCCAGGGTAGACTTCGAAGGTACAGGTAGAAGCGTTGAATTGTCAAGCTAGTTCAAGTGCTTATCGCTTGAATCACACCTTTGCGAACCTGATAGGAAAACCAAACAGACTTCTCCTTTCGTGGCCAGCCATGCTGGCCGCCTACAAATTCTCGTATCTGAAGTGAACTTGCCCTGCGCATGGCTTTCTTGCCCCTCATTACCCGTGTTGTGAGGTTGCTGTCTTGCGAGTCGGCTTCGCTCTCCGACAATTGAGTCTAGCATCGTGGTGATAGCCGAAGCAGAGCCTTCTACAATGCTTCGGCCTCGCACATCGGGTCAAACCGCTTGCGTTAGCTCTCGCAGCCTCACGTCCTGACTCTATGGGCATACGTGCAGTTGCTATGACTAACTCCCCCGCGAGTTCTACGCTCGAAGCGCGGTATCAAGCTCTACGACGGAGAACACAAACAATGCTTAAACCTTCAAATCAATCTTTGGAAACCAGCCCGCATGCCGTCGCGGCTCGCGGCTTCGGTCAGACTTTCGGCCTTCACCCACCGATCGCGTTTCTGACGCTCATTCTCAACGCGATGCTTTTCGGCGGCGAGATAGTCACCATGGGAGCAATCCTACCGATCTCGATCGCTTCGGGCATCGTGCTCGCTTTCATCACCTTTTTGGCGCAGAGGAAGTATTTTGGTGACGACGATCAAGGTGCGCTCATTAAAGCGCTCATCCTCGGCCTCGTAACGGCGGTGCCCGCGCCCCTGCCAGCCCTGCTCTACGTGCCGTCCGGCATAGTTGGCCTCGTGCATAACCTGCGGAGGCAACGCCATGACTAATCAACACGTGGTCGTACTCAGAGCGCTTGTCATCGCCGCGGGTCTCGGCGTGGCCGGCTTTCTTTACTACCTGTGGGCCTGCGGCGTCCCCGTCGCAGGCTTGCTCGTAGCACTCGGAATGGCACTGTTCGTCTCGGCGATCACCGTAGCGGGAACCGTCATGATGTGCAGGAGCAAAGAACAATGAAAAATCAAAGCGCGTTTGACAAGTTCCTGGAGACCCTCGCCAACGCCTTAACCGATATCCGGGAAAAGGTTGTGGAAGAGCCCTGGTACGGTCGCGTCGTCAATGAGCGCGAAGGGTTGCACGCCCAGCCACTGAGCGAATGGCCGCAAGCGCATGAGCAGCAGCCAGAACTCGGCAGCCACACGCATCACCGCGATTTGGATGCAGATATGGATCGTTGAGCCAAGTCTGATTCCATCTCGCTCCCTGGCAATTGGAACGCACACACCTTCGGCGCAGACCCGTGCAGCGGAAGCCTGCCCGAAGTCAAAAAAGAGGAGACTCATATGAATTTCGTTCGGGATCTGAATACACCGCTTCTGCAGTTGTCACATCAAGACGATTTCGATTTGGCGGATGCCTGTGCCGGTGTGCACGTATTTGGCGGCATCGGTTCAGGCAAGACGTCCGGATCGGGCCAGATGATCGCCGGGGCATACCTCCGCGCAGGCATGGGCGGAATAATCACGGCGGTGAAAGTTGAAGAAGTAGATCGCTGGAAACGGTATGCAAAGCAGCACGGACGCGAGTCATCACTCATCCTCTTTGATGAGAACGAGTGCTTCAACTTCCTCGCCTACGAGTTAGCGCGGCAGGGAATGGATGGAATCGGCACCGTGACCGAATGCCTGATGCATGTGCTGGAGGCCGCCAAGAAGGCAAGCCCTACAGCAAGTCATCGGGCTGGAGACGTATTTTGGGAAGACTCATGCCGACAAGCACTCAGGTATTCAATTCCATTGGTGTATTCGGCAACGGGTACGCTCTGCATCGGCGACCTCATCCGCTTCATCACCACCGCTCCTGCCGATTGCAGAGAGGTCGTCGATGCCGAATGGCAGAAGCGTTCCTACATGTATGAAATCCTCCAGGCGGCAGCCCACGCGCCGAAGGTTCCCATGGCACGGATACCGTTGCAAAACGCGATCACATACTGGGCGGAGCAATTCCCCGCCATCCCCGACAAGACGCGCGGCAATATTGTCATCACGGTAACAACGACGCTTGATCGCTTCATGCACGGCAGGCTCAACCGCGCCTTTTGCCAGCGCACCACGCTGGTGCCTGAACTCACGTTTCACGGCGCGATTATCGTGCTCGCCATGCCCACGCTTACGTGGAATGAGGACGGCATCATCGCGCAGCAACTGTTCAAGTACATGTGGCAGCGGGCCGTCCTAAGCCGCAACAGCCTTGCCGAGAAACATCGGGAGCGGCCCGTTTTCTTGTTTTCGGACGAGGCACAAGAGACCGTCTCCTCCTATGACGGCGAGTTCCTGAGCATGTGTCGCGGTTCAAAGTGCTGCGTAACCTATCTCTCGCAGTCGCTTCCCACGTACTACGCCAAGCTGGGCGGCGATAATGCGCGCGATGCCGCGCATGCGCTCGTAGGCAAGTTCATGACACATATCTACCACTCCAACGCCTGCCCCGACACGAACGAGTACGCTGCACGCATGATTGGCAAAGTCACCAAGCAACGCGGCAATTACAGCAGCGGAACCTCTGAAAGCATCAACTACGGTATGAGCGCCGGAGCCAGTGAAAACAGCGGCTCCTCATCCAACTTCGGATATTCGTCCGGCCATTCAGGGGGCCAGGCCGGCCACAACAGCAACTTCAATCGCGGCTCCGGGCACAACCGTGGAACGGGGAGCAATTGGGGATCGAATCGCGGGCGCGGGACCAGCGAGACGGTCAGCCGCGGATACTCGGAGGCTGTTGAATTCGCGATAGAGGCTGGCGATTTTGCTCGCGTTTTGCGCACAGGCGGCAAGCCGAATGGCAACCTTGTGACGGGAATCTGGTTTCAGAGTGGCCGGATATTCCGCCACAGCGGCAACAACTTCATACTGGAGGCATTCAAACAATGAACCGTCCACACTTTCTCGTGCGCGTGGCAGGCTCGCCGCTGCCCGCATTCGTGCTGTTCCTGGTTTATGCCGCGATCGTCGCCGGCTGGTATCAAGGGGCTGTTCCCTGGTGGCTTGCTCTTGCCGCTATTGGCGCTTTCTTTCGAACGCTGTCGGCAATCGGTCAGGTGCGTCGTTACAAAGCGTGGGTTGCTGAATGGAACGCCATGGATGCCAAAGAGCAGCCTCGCCCGAAGGACAAGCCCACGCGGCGCTGGAAATCTGTTACCGCCGCCGTGTTTCTTTTCTTGGCAATTCCGATGTGCTTCCCGCACTTGCTCGTTAGCCCGGAGTCGCGCACGGCTTTGATGCTGCTTTGGAGCTTAGCCTCCAGCTATCTCTTCGTGTCGCTGGTTCGCGGCATCAGACAGTGGGTTAGAAATCGCTCGATAGTGCAGCAGGAAGCTGCTGCACCGCAAGTCGATTGGATGTTGGGCCGTGCATCCTCGTCGCCTACCCGTTCCGAAGCTACACGAAAACTGCCGGAGCATTGTATCGGGCTGCTGAGCGCGTGAGTTGTGATTACCCAGAAAGTGAGGCCATATCTTGCCGAATACCGAATGGCAGGCATCCGCGTCGCACGACGTTCTCACCGTGCCCGAAGTCGCAGTGGAATTACGGTGCTCAAAGGCGTTCGTACACAACCTCATCAACGGCAAGGTGCATGATGCGCAGCCGCTGCCTGCTGTGCGCATAGGACGCCGCCGTCTCGTGCGGCGCACGAGTCTCAACGAGTGGATCGCGAGCAATGAACGGTGTTATGATCCCGATCATCGCCACATTGACGCCGTAGGCGCGTGAAAGGAACATCATGCGCAGACGGTATCAGCAAGGAAGTTTGACCAAGGTTGACGGCAATTGGATAGCACAGTGGTGGGAAGATGGGCACCGAAGAAAGAAAACACTCGGCAGGGTTTCCATGGTCGCAAAGGCAAAGGCGCAAGCCGAACTCGATGCGATCTTGCTACCTATCAACAGCCGGGCGTCGGCTCCGTCTCCTTCCACGACCTGGGGTGAATTCGTGCAACACACGTATTTGCCCTTTTACCGAAGGAAGTGGAAGTTCTCGACGCAGATGACCAACGAAGATCGTTTCCGGGTGCACCTCACGCCTCTCTATCAGGAGAGACCGCTCGGGAGTTTCACGCGTGATGAGTTGCAGGATTTGCTTGATGCCAAGACGCAGTCAGGCTTGTCTTACAGCGTGGTCGCACATCTGCGATGGGACTTGCGGCAAGTCTTTCGCATGGCCGTGCAGGAAGGTCACATCCTGCGCAATCCCGCCGAACTGTTGTTTATCCCCAGGGACGCGCGACGCCCGGAGCACACGGTCATGACATTAAAGGAGGTACAACTATGCTTTGCAGCCCTTGAACGGCGCGAGCTGCTTATTGTGAAGCTCGCGATTCTTGCGGGCCTTCGTCCCGGCGAGATACTCGGCCTCACCTGGGGCCATCTTTCCGACACGCATGCAGACATCCGCCAACGGGTCTATCGCGGACGGATTGATTCGCCAAAGACCGCACACTCCCTTCGCAAGGCGGCACTCACAGAAGGGCTGCTCGAAGAAATCCGCGAATGGCGGTCCCTCTCCCGCGACACCAGTGAGATCGCCTGGCTATTTCCTTCGGAGACGGGCAAGACACCCGTTGCCAAGGACAATATCTGGCGCAGGTACATCGGCCCGCAACTGAAAGCCGTAGGCCTGAACTGGGTGGACTTCCACGTCATGCGGCGCACGCACGCCACGCTCATGAACGAGATCCACGACGACCCAAAGCTGGTGGCGGACCAGCTCGGACACACACTCGACGTAAATCAGAACGTCTACACGCAGGCTTCAGTCGCAAGACGCAAGCGGGCTGTGGACGCGTTGGAGCTAGCACTACCGGTAAACTGAGTTTTGGAGCATTTTGGAGCAGGCTTTGAAGAGCATGACGCTAAGTTGTTGAAAAGATGGAGCGGGAGACGGGACTCGAACCCGCGACGTCCAGCTTGGGAAGCTGGCATTCTACCACTGAATTACTCCCGCTCAGCATGGCTGACCTTACATCATTTGAAGTATAGCACTACTGCCCGCCGCACTGTCACACTAGCCGCAAGTGGGTCGCCCATCGCGATTAATCGCGATACACTAATTCCTTATGGACCTTTCCGGCATCTATCCCCCTATCTGTACCCCTTTTCTCGCCGACGGCGAGTTCTCTCCCCACAAGCTGCGCGCCAACGTCGAAAAATGGAGCCGCACGGGCATCGCCGGCATCTGCGCCAGCGGCTCGACCGGCGAGTCCAAGCTGCTGCTGCATGACGAAAAACTCAAGCTTTGGCAAACCCTCCGCGAAGCCGTGCCGGACATGCCGCTTATCGCCGGGGCGTCGGGTGAATCGGTGCGTGAGAGCATTACGCTGATTAACGAAGCGGCTGCGCTGGGATACGGCGCGGCTCTGGTGCTGACCCCGCACTATTACAAGGGCCAGATGCTGCGGCCCGAGAGCCAGACCACCTACTTCCGCACGGTCGCCGATAGCGCCAAGATTCCGGTGATCATCTACAATTTTCCTCAAAATACCGGAATTGATCTGGCCGTCGATTCGGTGGTGGAACTGGCCGCGCATCCCAACATCATCGGCATCAAGGAGAGCAGCGGCAGCGTCGAGAAGGTTGGCCGGATGGTCCACGAAACGCCTCCGGGCTTCCAGGTAATGAGCGGCTCGGTGACCACGCTGTACGCGTCGTTCTGCGTCGGTATCGTGGGTGCGATCCTGGCCTTCGCCAATCCCGCGCCGCGGGCCTGCGTGGCGGTTTACGAGGCCTGGAAAAAGGGCGACCACGCCGCCGCGTTGGCCGCCCAGCGGCACATCGCTCGCGCCGGCGCGTTAATCGGCAGCAAGTATCAAATCGCGGGACTGAAGTACGCCATGGACCTGAACGGCTATTATGGCGGACCATTGCGTCTGCCGCTGTTGCCGCTCACGCCCGCCGCCAGGAAGGAACTGGAGGAGCTGTTCGCGGAGATCAAAGCATAGCAAGGAAGGCCCGAGGCCCGAGGCGGGAACCTCTTTCGGTGACTCGGGCCTCGCGCCTCGGGCCTTCTTTCGTGTCCGGATGCCACGACGCCGTGTCCCAATGACACGGGCACCCCATCGAAGGGCCTTCCCACGCGTCCCGTAAATGGCTGATTTTGCTTTACTCAGTCGTGCAGGCAGTTTGGCATCGAGCCTGCTTATAGCAAGAGTGGTAGACAAGGACCCTGACTCCTGGTTGAGGCTGGCAAGGACCAAAGATGCTGGCGCGGCTCGGCGGAACCCGCCAGCCTCAATCGGGAGATCGGGTTTTCCCACCCCTCTTCTTCCCCCTTCCCAAGTAACCGGAACGACGTTTGTAATCGTTTGTTGGCACCGTTCAAACCAGCGCCGCCATCGTGCTATACTGGCGTCAGGAGTGGCGGAAATCCGCAGGCAGGATGCCCGCGCCACGGCCACCCATGAAGTGAAGGAGTCCGAATGAGCAAATCCAAGCTTGGTCTGGTGTTGGCTTCGAGCACCTTGGCGGTGTTCCTGGTCGTCGGTAGTGGACTTTCCAAGAGCAGCAGCAATGCCACCGGCGAAGGCGCCTACCGCCAACTGCGCGTGTATGAGGAAGTGCTGGCGCGGGTGCGCAGCGACTACGTGGAAGAACCGGACATCAAGGAAGCTACCAACGGCGCCCTGCATGGACTCCTGGAATCGCTGGATCCCTTCAGCAGCTACCTCAGCCCGGAAGAGTACGCCGCGTATCAAGCCAAGAAGACTCCCCAGAAGGGCGAGTTGGGCATGGTGCTTGCCAAGAAGTTTGGCTACGTCTCGGTGATCACCTCGCTGCCCGGCAGTTCCGCGGCCAAGGCGGGAATTTACTCCGGCGATATCGTGGAGTCCATTGACGACGCCTCCACGCGCGAGATGTCGCTGGAAAAAGTAGATACGCTGTTGAGCGGCAAGCCCGGAACCACCGTAACGTTGTCGGTGATTCGCGCCAGCCGCGCCGAACCGCAAAAGATCACGCTGAAGCGCGAAATCGTAGCCACGCCGGGCGTCTCCGCCAAGATGTCCGAGCCGGGCATTGGCTACATCCGGATCGAAGCTTTTCCCAAGGGCCGCGCCACGGAAGTGGTGCAGCACATCCAAAAGCTGGTGGCGGGCGGAGCCAAGAGCCTGGTGCTGGACCTTCGCAATTCCGCGGAAGGCGACGCTAACGAAGCCGTGCAGTTGGCCGATGTGTTCCTGGATCATGGCGTGATCGGCTATCTGCAAGGCCAAAAGTATCCCCGCCAGAATTTCGACGCCACCGCCGGCAAGAACAAGTACACCCTTCCGGTCGCGGTGCTGGTGAATCGCGGCACGGCCGGACCGGCCGAGCTTTTGGCCGCCGCGCTGAAGGAAAACGGCCGCGCGGAAACCATCGGTGAAAGAACCTACGGCGTGGGCAGCGTGCAAAAGATCATCCCGCTGGACGATGGCTCCGCGCTGTTGCTGTCCGTGGCTAAGTACTACACTCCCGGCGGCAAAGCGATTCAGGACAATGGCCTGACGCCCGGCGTGCAAGTGGCCGAGTCGCGCCAGCCGCGGGAAGCGGCCAGCGACGAGGAGAATCCCACAACACCCCAGCCGCAGACGGAGAACCCGCCCAAAGAAGATCTGATCCTCAAGAAGGCGCTGGATATTCTGCGCGGTCTGAAGAGCAGCTAGGCGCTCCCGGTTGGTTTTTGGGAACACGGAAGCACACGGAAAAAAAGAACGGAAGGACACGGAAAGCCTGACCAGGAGATCGGAGACAGTCCTGTTGGGAGGGGGTTATGATTCCACATCTGCCACACAGGTGCTTTTTTCCGTGGGCTTCCGGTTTTTCTTCCGTGTCCTTCTGTGTTCCAAGTGATCCTTGCCCAGGAGGAAGTATTTGAACCCGGCCTACATCAAGTGGGGACTGCTGGGCATCGTGCTGGCCGTGTTTCTGCCCTGGTGGGCGGTGGTTTATGCCCGCGAACGCTCCAGCCAGCAAGCCATCGAGGTGTACACGCCGTTCGCCCAGCCGACCATGAAAATGAGTTTTTCCAAGGACATCCATTGGGATCCGCAAAGCTTTCTGGGCCGTGGGAAAGATGCCGGCTTCTGGGATTGGTCGCCCAAGGGAATCGTGCTGACGCCTAAAGGCCAGAACATTTTTGGCGACAACGGCAAGAATATTACCGGCGACCTGATCGTGGGCAAGCGCGAAATCTCCACCGTCAAGAGCGTACAACCGCGCGGCGACACCCGCGAAGTGTTGTTCCTCTACACCTGGAGCGACTTCACCGACGCCGCCAAGCTGTTCAGCACTCCTCCCCAAAAAGACAAGGAGTATGAAGCGCTTGCGGTACTCACCGAAAAAAGCGGATCCTGGGAGGTCACCTCGCTCACCACGCCGGAATACACGCGGATCCTGGATATCCTTACGGCCGAAACCCAACACCCCTGAAACAACGTCAAGTCAAAAATTAGAAATCGAAAATCACAAATAAGAAAAGGCGGAGGAGCCTTGGGCGGAGCCTTTCTGGAACCAGAGAATACCTGGCTCTTATGTGTTATTTTTGATTTTTGATTTTTGATTTGACGCCTTACAACTGTTTGCCTAACTCATGGGCGGCGACCAGCACGGCTTCCCACACCGGCGCGACCGCCGGGTGATAGCTGAGATCCAGTTGCGATAACTGATCCACGGTCATGCGGGCGTGCAGCGCGGTTGCCACTACGTCGATGCGCTTGCCGGCGGCGGGTCCCGCCATTTGCGCGCCGAGTAGCCGGCCGCTGCCGCGTTCGCCAATCAGTTTCACATAGAGCTTTCCTGCCCCCAGGTATTTGGCGTGCGTGTATTGCTCGATCTCCACCGCGACCGCGCGGAACGAAGCGGCCTCCGATTCGCGCTGCGATAGCCCGGTGCGCGCACACTCCAAGCCGCAAATCTGCGTGACCATCGTGCCCACCACGCCATGGAATCGCGCATGGCCGCCTGAATTCGACCCGAGAAGCCCCGCGGCGTTTTCTCCGGCCACCCGGCCTTGCTTGTTGGCAGTCGTACCCAGGGGAATCCAGGCCGGGCGGCCAGTCAGCAAGTGCGTGGTCTCGGCGCAATCGCCGGCCGCGAATAGCGAGGCCACATTCGTTCGCATACCATCGTCCACCGCGATCGCGCCGGTCGGTCCCAGCGCGATGCCGGCGGATTCCGCCAACTCGACGTTGGGACGCAGGCCCGTGGCCACCACCACAAGCTGCGCGGGATGCCGTCCCGCTTCCGAGATCACCTCGGTTTCATTCACCGCCAGCGCGGACGCGCCCTTGCGCAAGGAGATCCCGCGGGCGGCCAGCGCTTGCTCCACACGCAGCGTGATTTCGTCGTCGAAAGGCCGCAGGATGCGATCCGTCTTCTGCACCACCGTTACTTCCAGGCCGCGATCGCGCAAGCCGTCGGCTGTTTCCAGCCCAATGTATCCGCCGCCGAGAACCACGGCTTGTCGCGCTCCCGACTGCCGCAAGCGCGCGTCCAGGGCGGTGGCATCGGCCAGCGTATTGGCGGGAAAAACATGAGGCAGCGGCTTCGCTCCCGGCGCGAGAAGAAGGCCAGGAATTGCGGGCCACGCCACTCTGGCACCGGTGGCGATAATCAAGCGGTCGAAATGGAAGGTTCGTTCCAGTCCGGTGTCCGCGGAGACCGCGCGCACGCGGCGCCGGCCCAATTCGATCTCGCGCGCTTCCATGCCGGTACGCACGTCCAGGCCGCGCTTCTCGCGGAAAAACTCGGCGTCGTGGACCACCAAGTCGCGAGCTTGAATCTTACCGGCGATCAACCAGGGCAATCCGCACGCGCCGTAGCTGACGTCCGGACCTTTTTCCAAAACGGCGATCTGTAAATCCGGGTCCAGACGCCGGGCCCGGCTGGCCGCCGACATTCCCGCGGCGACTCCTCCGATCACCAACAGTTGGGGCGCGTTCAAACGATTACTCCCTCCTCCGTTTTGTAACGCAGGCCTTCAGGCCTGTTCTTTTGTTTTGTAACGCAGGCCTTCAGGCCTGTTCTTTTGCCAGCCCAAGAAAACAGGCCTGAAGGCCTGCGTTACTGGCTCGCGACTCACTTCGTGAACAGCGACTTCGGCATCATCATATGCACTCCCTTGACGCCGTCGACTACTTGGGTCACGTGCATGTCGATCGCCACGCTCATCAGCATATAGGCATCGTCGCGGGAGAGGCCTTTGGTGGTGACCAGATAGTCCAGCATTTCGCGGCCGGCGCGGCGCGCGGCTTCGTCCAGGTTTTCATGAAAACCCATGGCGATGATATGGGTGGCGGTTTCCGCCCGAGGATACAGCAAGTGCATGTCCTTCCGCACCGTCAGGCGCAGCACGCCGGTGAGCGACGATTCCACCGCGGTGACGTCCACCTCGCCATCGCCCATGGCCAAGTGGCCGTCGCCGATGTTCAACAGCGCCTGGGGACGCTGCACCGGAATGTACAACGTCGTGCCCGCCACTAATTCTTTGTTGTCCATGTTGCCGGCGTAATATCCAGGCGGCGCGCTGTTGACGCGTCCGTTGACCGGGGCCACGCCGATGCTGCCGAAGAACGGTTTGGCTGGAAAATGGATGCCCGGCGCGAATTCGCAGGTCATGGTGGCCCGGTCGAGCTTGACCAGTTTCTGGCGCGAGTACGGAAATTCGTCCAGCAACAATCCCGAGGCGGGACCGAAGCCGTTATAGCCGTACGGCACGCGCGGGATGATTTCGAGGATGTCGATTTGCAGCACATCGCCCGGCTCGGCGCCTTCCACGCCAATCGGGCCGGTGAGAAGATGCCCGCCGGGCCCGCGATCTTTCACTTCCGCGTAGACGGTTTTCAACTCGCGCATCACCTCGTCCTCGGGCGCGTTGATGCGCGCCAGCCGGTCGGGATTGCCGCTGACCGTCTCCACGCGAATCGTTTCGCCGGACCGCACCACGATCGCCGGCTTGCCGTCGGCGTCGTAGCGTCCCCACTGGATGTTCTGGGGCAGAGCCTTCAGGGTTTTTGGGGCGGACGCGGTTTGCGCCAGCGCCATCGGCACAATGGCGGTCATCGCCAGAAGCACACAGCAACATGGTTTGTTCATGGCCTTCTAGCGTACCAGAAGCAGGCGGCGCGGGGCAGGGTTGGAAAGCGTTTTGTGGCTCAGTTTGATCGTCAGGTGGTATTGGTTGTCAGTACCGCCTGCGGTAGCAGGTGGGTCTAGCTCGTGACCCATCCGCTACCGCGGACGGTACTGACAACACATTTACTTCAAACTGAGCCACTCCAAAGCGTGGTGGAAGCATTTGTTCAAACCATTTGTTAACGGGTCCATTCGAACCGGCCCTACCGCCTGGGGAGTCAGTGACGGTAGCCGGCTATCTGCCCGGACTATACAGTCCGACCATACAATTCGTCGGATTCCCTCAATGCCGGGTGGTATCCTTTCCAGTTCACGCTTCATGCTTTTTTCATTGACTCCACCCTGCCATCGGCGTAACAATTCTCAACTAGCAGCTTGGCGAGACTCCGTTCCCGGCCGCGGTCGGCCTTGGGGGGCGGAAGTGATGGGGTATATTGATCTCCCAGCGTCTGGAGGGTAGCAAAATGAAGAAGGGTTATGTACTACTGTCTTTGGTTGGCCTGTTGGTTGCGGCGGTGTCGCCGATTGCAGCCCAGACCCCTACAGGAACTATTTCCGGGACCGTCACCGACATTAGCGGCGCGGTCATTCCCAACGCTAAGATCGTTCTGACTAATAAAGACACCGGCAGCGCCATGACGCTGGGGAGCAGCGCGGCGGGCATTTATTCCGCACCGGCGCTGGAGTCCGGCACCTATAGTGTGGCTGTTGAAGCACAGGGTTTCGCCAGCCGCACGCGGCTGGCCACCGTCCAAGTGGGAACGACCACGACGGTGGACTTCCAATTGAAGGTTGGCAAGTCGGAGCAAACGGTGACGGTGGAAGAAGCCGCCGTGCAGGTGGACACGGAAGCACACACGATTGAAGGCGTAGTCACGCGGACACAGATTCAAGACTTACCGTTGAACGGGCGAAGCTTTCTGCAACTGGCGTCCATCGAACCGGGCGTGACCGTTGGCGCCGGCACCACCTCGCAATACAACGCGCTGTTCTCCGTTGGCATGCTCGGCGGCGACTCCGGTAAGACGGCCATCAGCGTGGACGGCGGCGCGATCCGCGACGTGATCGAGGGCTCCGGCCCGGCCATGAACTTCTCGCAGGAAGTGGTGCAGGAGTTCCAGGTGTCCTCGGTGAACTTCGATCTTTCCACGGACATCACCGCCGTCGGTTCCGTCAATGTGGTTACCCGCACGGGCGGCAACCAGTTCCATGGCAGCGGCTACTTCTTTTTCCGCGATCACAATATGGCGGCCTATCCGTCTCTGAAGCGCCCTTGCGATCCAACTAACGGGACCTCTCGCCTGTGTACCAGTGCCAGCGCGATCAACACACTGAACAACCCCTTTTTCGCGCGCCGGGATCCCGGCTTCTGGTTGGGCGGTCCGCTGAAGAAGGACAAGCTGTTCTTCTTCTTCAATTACGAATACATGAACCAGGTGCAGGCCTACAGCGTGGCACCGGACCTCCCTTCCCTGGCTCCGTTCTGCGCGGAACCTTCGGCAGCCCTTACATCGGTAAGACGCTTAGCGCGCGGTTCGATTACAAGGCTTCCGACAAGCACAGCCTTTTCCTGCGCTATTCCCACGACGGCAATAGCGGTTTTGGACCGGGCGGCGGATCGCCCAGCGAGTCTCATTGGTTAAACAACGTGAACTGGTCGGATCAGGGCGTGTTCGGAATTACCAGCGCTCTCAGGCCGACGGTGGTTAACGACTTCCGCTTCAACTACCAATTCTGGAGCAACCGCAATCTGTTTCCGACCTCCGGCCAATGCGCCGGTCAGATCGGTTGCGGCTATGCCGGTCTGACCTTCGTGGGCAGCAGCCTGGGATCCTTCGTGGGCGATACGTTGAACGCCACGCAGGGCCGCGATCTGCGCCGCTACACTTATACTGACAGTTTGACCTGGCAGAAGGGCAAGCACCGCTTCCACTTTGGCGGCGAGTTCGAGCATGATCCGGGCACCGGCTTCTGGGGATACTGCGATCCCGGCTGCGAAGCGGTTTTCTCTCCGGAGTACATTAAAACCACCTTTGGCCCATTCGCCTCGACGTTCTTCCCGACCTTGCCCTCGGTCATCAATTCGAATGCCGCGCTCAAAACCTGCCGTTCTTGGCGGGCGCCGGCACGGTGGTTGGCATCGGCGATCCCAGCCAGCCGCCGCCTTACAACGTCAACATCGCCAAGATTAACGATCGCGCGCGCATCTATGCTCAAGACACTTGGCGTTTCCGGTCCAACCTGACGTTGAGCTATGGTTTGGCCTGGGAGTATGAGAGCAACCTCTTCAATGAGGATCTTCCCAAGCCGGCCTTCTGGCTCCGTTGTACGGCAGCAACTTGGCTGCCCCGACACCCAGTAAGCACAACTTCTCTCCCCCATCGGTTTCGCCTGGACTCCCAAGAACAACAGCAAGTGGGTGATTCGCGGAGGCGCTGGCCTGTACTGGGACACCGAGTATCTGTATCGCCGCTTGCAGGAGCGCTCTGAGATCGGGCCTGTTGGCAATGGGCGCGTTCAATATCCGACCACCGCCTTCACCAATATTTTCCCGGGTATCGTGAACGTCGGCGCGACGGTAACGAATTATCTGAAGACCGGCAGTCTGGCGCCGGTCCTGGTGCCCGTAGGTGCGCAGTTGCCGGCGTCCGCGGTGACCACTCTGACGCTTGGCCAGTTCACGCAGATCTACAACCAGGAACTGCCGGGCATCGCCGCATCGCTGGCCACTCCCATCAACGGAGTGACTCCCATTGATGTTGCCAAGTCCGGCGCGCAACTTTTGCCTGGCAACTATCCCACGCCGCGCAGTTATCACATGTCCCTGGGTCTCCAGCATCAACTGCGCAGCGACATGATTGTCAGCGTGGACTTCGTCCGCCGCGTAGCCGAGAATGTGTTGTGGGACGGCAGTAACATCGATATCAACCACTACAACTCGATCAATCTGGCTACCAACAAGCCCAATGCAGCCATTCCGGCTTGCTCGGTGGTGAATCCGACGAAAGCCAGCACGCCGGGAGTGGAATGCTCTAACGGTTCCATTAGTTTCTGGGAGCCGGGCGCCCGCAACACCTATCAGGCGATGCTGGTGAAACTGGACAAGCGCTTCGCACATCGTTTCCAGTTTACGGCGTCCTACGCCCTGCAATCGCAGTACGGAGTCAATGGGATTTATGATCTCACCAACTGGGCCCAGAGCTGGGGTCCGCAGGGATCCCGAAGCATTTTGAACATCGTGGGTGTGGTGGACATGCCGTGGGGCTTCCAACTGGGTTTGGTTACGTCGGTGCGTACGCGCGGACCGGTCACCGCCGTTGTTTCGGGCTACGAGCTGAACAACAGCGGCGCTACGGCTGGCGCTCCGATTCCCGGCGTTGGTTTCAACTGCCTGAATAGCGGCTGCGGCCAAAGCAACCTGGCCGCGGCAGTGACGAGTTGGAACAGCACCTATGCCGGTAAGACCTCCGCCAACGGTCAGAACCAATTCCCAACCTTGACTCTGCCGGCCAACTACGAGTTGGGTGAAGGCGGCCATAGCGAGGATCTGCGCCTGACCAAGACTTTCACGTTCAAGGAGCGCTACAAGTTTGCGGCGTTCGTGGAGATGTTCAACATTTTCAACGTGTCGAATCTCAGCGGCTATAGCTTCAACTTGGCTTCCGCTGCATTCGGCCAGCCGCAGCAGCGGGCGGGCCAGGTGTTCGGATCGGGTGGTCCGCGCGCCGTGCAGGTAGGCGGCCGGTTCAGCTTCTAAACCTCGTGGAATTGTGGTTTGCGGAAAAGGGCAGGGCCGTCAGGCCCTGCCCTTTTGTATTACCCGGAGCTTCGCGGTTGGAGGCAGGGAAAAACTACAGCAATTCCTTGGACAGGTCGCGTGCCGCTGCGAAGTATTCTTGAATCGCCGACTGGACGTTCTCCAACGCCTCCTGCTCGGTTGCACCTTGCGACCAACAGCCGGGAAGTCCAGGACACCAGACGCTGTAGCCCTCCTCGGTTTTCAGGAGGCCAACGTTGATTTTCATGGGTCTAAAGTCTACTCATTAAAACAACTGCGATTCAGGATCAGGCCACTGCATTGGGCAGCGGTGTCGGACTCCGGCAGGGGTCCCAGCGCCCTCCGCAGATTCGCTGGTCCCCCTGTCGGGGGACGGATGTTTTTGCTAGCCTCGGGTGGTTTCGCAAACGACGCTCAACCACCGGCTACAAGCGGCGACCCCTCCGGGGGTCAACGAACACGGTGGTCCCTTTTGGTTGCGGCTTCGCCGCACTGTGTACACAGCACGGAACGTTCCCTGCGCCGCTTACACCCTCCTCGGCAATAACGGGCGCGACGGATCGATGCCAAGTATCAACTGGCTCTGGTGAAGTCGAAGCTGCATGATGACGCTGCTGCTTACGCGTTGTTGAGCGAGCTAGAGAGGAAGGTGCATCAAGGCCCGCTGAGTGTGCCGATTCGCATTGCAATGGCCAAGCTGCTGATTGGCGCAGGCCAAAATGAGCAAGCTCAGCGCCGGTTGCTTTGGGCCCTCGAAAAGGACCCGCACAATAAAGACGCGCGCACCTTGTTAGCGTCCAGTCTCATTTACATGTCCCATATCGATGAAGCCCGTCAGCAAATCGATCTGCTGCTTACGGAGAATCCAGCGGATTCCAGTGTACGCGTGCTCGATATGGCCGTGCACCTCGAAGCCCACGAAATCCAAGGGGCCGAAGACTCTCTTCTCCAAGAGGTTGCGTTAACCAAACGTCCACCGAATCGCTGGTTACCCTGGCAACCTTTTACCGCTTGACGAGCGCCGCGAACAAGGCCATCCCGCTGCTCCAGGAAGTCCTCCACAACGAGCCGAAGAATCTGGCCGTACGGATTCAACTGGGTTGGGAGTACGCGCTGGCAGGCGATCGGAGCAATGCGGAAAAGACGTTTCGGGAATGTGCCCAGGTTGATCCCGCGGACCCCACCGCGGCGATGGCGGTGATCAACTATTACGTCAGCGTAGCTGACTGGCCGAAGGCGATCATAGAATTGGAGTCGCTGGTCAAGAAGAAGCCAGACACCCATTCCCGCAACTTGCTGGCGGCGGTCTACTACCGCGGTGGACGCCTGGCCGATGCTGAGAAACTAATCGCTCAATTTGCTCGCCGAAAACAAGCAGGACGTTGAGCCCACATGCTGAGCGGCGTGATCCACCTCGACAAGCGGGAATACGACCCGGCCGTCGCGGAGTTCCAACAGGTGCTGCATTTTGAGGCGGACTCCGCGCCGGCCATGTATCTGCTGGCTCTGGGGTCCTACGGCGTGGGCAAGGAGATAACCGCGCTTCAGAATATGGAGCGCGCGCTGCGGAAAGACAATCAACTTCTTCCCGCGCGTCTCTGGCTCATCGACTATCACCTGAAACGCGGATCGAGTGGCGTATCGCTGGATCCCGCGCGCGGAGTGCCGGAAAGCCAGGCGTCCGCGCCTGAAATTGTCATATTTACGGCATTGTGCGATCCCGAGGCCGAGCTTAACCGGGAACAGCGAAACCGTCTCTTCCGCGCGTTATTGGCCCGTCCGCAATTCATAGCGGGATACCAGAATCTGGGGATGGCGACCCTGCTGCGCAAGTATGGCACTCCGTGGCGGGAAGAATTGCAGGCCGCGATCAAGAAGAATCCGAAGCTTCAGGCGGCCCAGAGCCTGGCGTTGACGATCCTCGAAGCGCAGGGCAAACAGGATCAGGTGATCTCCGAGATTCAGAAAAAGATAACCGCTAATCCGCGCTCTTCCACCTACTTGGTGGAGATGGCCACAATCCAGCTCAAGACGCGGGACTTCCGCGCCGCTCGCGCGAATCTCGACAGAGCGCTGGCGGTCGATCCGGCGAATCCCGCAGCGTTAGCGAGGTTGGCGGACCTGGAGGCGGAGAACGGGAATCTCGAGGCTGCCCTGGAACACCTGAACGACTTGACGAGGCGCTATCCGAATTATTCGGACGGTTGGTCGTTCGCGGCCATCGTGCATCAACAGCGCGGGGAAATGCAGCAGGCCCGGACCTTGTATGAGCAAGCTCTGAAGCTCGATGACCGCAACTCAGTCGCGGCCAACAATCTTGGATGGCTGCTGGCGACTTACTTTGCAGCGCTGCCAGAAGGCGTGGTTCTGGCGCGGAAGGCTCACAACATCGATCCAGGTAATCCGGAGTATTCCGATACGCTGGGATGGATTCTGTTCTTGCAAGGCAACGCGGCGGATGCCCTGAGGACTTTGCCCGCTGCCGCGCGATTGAAACCCGGCGACGCCATGTTTCGTTACCACTTGGATATGGCCCAAAGCAAGGCTGGCCGCGCGCGGGAGGCGCTCGAGAGTCTCGAGACTGCCCTCCGCCTGGATCCAAGGATGCCGGAGGCGCAGCTGATCAGGCAAGAGCTAGCTAACCTGCGGAGTCAGACGACGCGGCGGACGGAACGTTGAGATTTCCCATCTGATCCTGCGTCGAACTAACATCGCGGCCTTTGTGTTAGGATACTCGGAAATGTATGATGTGTATTCAAATGGTCGATGCGAAAAACAGACTACGCAGATCAGGCTGTCCCGGCCTTCTCGGCCTTCTAATCCTGCGGGCAAAGGCCGCTGCTTGCCGGTGGCTATTGCCATCTGCTGCGAGGCCGAAAGGCGCGTATAATGCTATCGTGTGGAGAAGGTAATGCGAGGGAGCAAAGGGACGTTATGAACGACCGCATTGAGATCAATCCGGATGTGATGGTGGGTAAGCCCGTCATCCGCGGCACACGAATCCCCATCGAACTCCTCTTACGGAAGCTCTCGGAAGGCGCTACGGTGGAAGATCTTTTGGACGCCTATCCGCGCCTCGCTCCTGAGGACATCAAAGCGTGTCTTGCATACGCTGCCGATGCGATCGCACATGAAGCGGTCTTGGCGCCGGTTCGGTAGGCCCACTGCATGCGATTCCTCGCGGACGAAAGCTGCGACTTCGCGGTCGTTCGTGCCCTCCGTGGCGCGGGCCACGATGTCCTGGCGGTAAGTGAATTCCAGCAGCGCTCGGTCGATGCGGACTTGATGGACCTGGCTCACCGGGAGGACCGGGTTCTGTTGACGGAAGACAAGGACTTCGGCTGGCTCGCATTTGCGGCACACCTTGATTCCGCCGGCGTTGTGTTGATCCGTTTTCCTTCGCAGGCACGAAAACAACTGGGAGACGCCGCGTCCCGGTTGGTTCAGGAGTACGGCGACCGCCTCAAGCGCGCGTTTGTCGTCCTTCGACCGGGATCCGTAAGAATCAGCGCAATACCGCCAGTGGGCTAGCGTAGCGCGCACCAGCAGGGAACTCGGAAATGAGTGATGCCTTTTCGAAGAGACGATCCGAAAAAGGGACCACGCAGATCAGGCTGTCCCGGCCTTCTCCCCCTGCCTTCTCCCGGCCTTCTCCTCTGGTGCATCCGAGTCTGGTGGCATATACTAACCGGCGAGGAGCAGCCATGCGTTGTTTGACGACCACCGTTTATTTGCTGGCGCTGTGGATTCCCGCCGCGTTCGCGCAAGCCAAACCGTCCCCTGTGGACTTCGAAATGATGACTTGGCCGGAGGTCAAAAAGGCGCTCGAACAGGGCAAGACCACCGCGCTTGTCTATAACGGCGGCACCGAGCAGCGTGGTCCCCAGAACGTCAACGGCGGCCATACCCTGATGGGTCACGCCACGGTCATCGCCATCGCCGAGAAACTTGGCGATGCCATCGCCGCGCCGGTAATGCCGTTCTCGGTGAACAACGCCAACGCCAATCTGCCAGGCACCATCGGGCTGACCGGCGCTCTATTCGCGGCTCTCAATGAACAGGTTGCCGAACAGATGATCAAGAACGGCTTCAAGAACGTCGTGTTGATGGGCGATCACGGCGGCGGCCAGAAAGAGCTGGGAGATGTCGCCAAGAAGCTCGACGAGAAATACCATCCCCAGGGCATCCGCGTACTCTTCTGCGACGAGGTCTACTCCAAGGCCAACGGCGACTTCGACAAATGGCTGGCCGACAACGCCTATCCCGCCAGCTCCCACGCGGGAATCCCCGATACTTCCGAGATGCTCTATTTGGGCGGCGACAAAGGATGGGTGCGCAAAGCGGAAATAGCGAATGCCGTGGGCGATCCCGTCCGCAAGCCCGGCGAGGAACGCGATCCCGCCGCCAAGCGCGTCAACGGCATCACCGGCGACGCCCGCCGCTCAACGGTGGAACTCGGCAAGCGTTTTTTCGACATGAAGGTCGACTATGCCGTCGCGCAGATTCATCGTTTGCTGAATTGAGACGCGGAAGGATCGATCCGCAGATTACACAGATTCCACAGATTAAGACCTGATTTTTTCTTAATCTGTGTAATCTGCGTAATCTGTGGATTGATTTACGGCGCCAAACTGTCCGCTGAAAGGTAAGAAGACCTAACTCCCCGCATTCCCCCGGAAACTTGCTCCCTCGCCGGTGCCAGCAATTGCCGACCGGGAACCAGCACGGCTCTCCCGCTCCTTTCCACCGACTAGCTTTGACGCAACCCACCGCGCCCCGGCGCGGCTTGGTTTACTTCTTCAATACAAAGCGTGAATAGCACCAGAAGAGTGAAACTGCCGAAATGGTACAGGGAATCATGCTAAGTCATTGACGGAATGGGACAAACAGGTGTGAGAAAGCCTGTGAGAAACGGTGTGAGAAGAGCTGTGAGAAGTGTCCGTCTGGGGGCCGGCAAGGATGCCCGCCCTACTTACACGCCTCATACTCCGACGCCTTCCCGCCCAGCAACTCCACCAGACCACACGCCACCACCGGAGCCATGCGATAGCTCACCGAATTCGTCTCGTGATAATGATCCGTCACGCCCTTCGACTTGCAGGCGTCGGGGGCGCGCCCTTCCAGCGACATTTCCTTCGGCGGGAACGGCGTGAAATCGTATTGCGGCACCACGTATCCCAACTCGTCCGGCGCCAGCCCGATGATGAAGTGATACTTGCCCCCCAGCAGCGGCATCGCCGTCGGTTCATACGGACGCCCCGTGGAGTTCTCCGGACAGTCGCTGCGCTTGTGCGCTTCCACGCCGTAAATGACCTCCGGGAAAATCTCGCCCGGCAGGGTGATGAAGTCGGCGGGTCCCAGTTGCAAATGATAAAGCGTGGTGTCCACGCGAGGATGTTCGTCGTCGCCGGAAAAATTGGCCAGCACTTTGGCGTGGATCATGGCGATATAGCCGGGATTGGTCACCGGCGCGGTGATCTTCAGCGACTTCACCGTCAGGCTGGCAACTTTTTCTTCCTTGCTGGCGGCCAGCGCCTGAAAGACCGCCGCGGCCACGGCATCGCCGATCGCTTTGGTGCGCTCGAAGGAAATGTTGGGACGGCGGCTTTTGAGATCAATCGGAAAGTGACGCCCGCCGATCACCTCGTAGTCCGCTGTGCCCAGCGCCACAGCGTCGCCGACAATTTCCACCGCGCCGATGTCGCCGCTGAAATAGATCGCCGTGCCGCCGTACTTTGCTTCCACGGCTTCGCGCACAAAATGCGGAAAGTCGGAGGTGATCTGTTGATTGCGGCTCTCCAGCGATTCCGGGTGGGTATTCCAATTCACCAGCGTGGCCAGCGCCAGGCCGCCCGGCTTCATCAGTTGCATCACGCGCAGCTCTTGGTCGAAGAATTCCGGCGGCCGGTGGGAGGTACGCACTTGCAATCCGAGTAAACTGGGCGAACGTTGGGGATTCGTCGTGCCGAACCGCGCGCGCACCTCGGTCATGTTCGCCGGATCCGCGGCCAGGGAGACGGCCTCGGCAATCCGGCGATCCACCCACTTGAGATACTCCTCGTATTTCCCATCGCGATTGGCGGGTCCCCACAAGCCGATGGTGTCGGGACCTTCGTGATTGTGGGTGCTGGCGACGATCACTTCACTCAATCCCAGTCCCGGCTGGAGTTGCTTCAGCACTTGATCCACGCCGTAGTAGCCGGCGTTCTGGTAGTAGCCGATGAAGTCCAGCGCCACCAGCGCCACTTTAGTCTTCCCGACTTCGAGAACCAACGCGCGGGCCCACAGATCGTCGTGCTTGCCGAGCGCCGGACGATTGGATCCGAAACCGGCCAGCCAGATGCGATGTTGGGCATCGCCCCAAACTCCGTTGTCGGTGATGGGACCCTTCCAATCCGGGTGCGGACCGAACGGCGTAATGGGAACCGCCGCCACGCCCGCGCGTAGTTGAGCACGGGCCGGCACGGTTGCCGCTAACAGGATAAGGAGTAGCGTTGTGGTAAGAAATTTCACGCCTTCATTAAATCACAGCCGGCTGTTCAATATGGAGCTTGACTTTGCTTCGCCACGATGCCAGAAAGGTGATGGGGGTCAACATGCACGAAAAGCTGATGCAACAAGCGATTCAAGTGGCCGAGGAAGCCTATCGCAAGGGCTGCCCGCCTTACGGCGTGGTGATTGTCCAGAATGGCTCGGTGATCGGGCGGGGATCCAACTGCGTGGAAATCGAGAACGATCCCACGGCGCACTCGGAAGTGCAAGCGATCCGCGATGCCTGCCGCAGTTGGGGCCACATCGACCTGGCGGGCTGCGATCTCTACACCGTGTTCGAGCCTGCCAGATGTGCGCGGCGGCCATCGTGTTGGGCCCGCATCCAAACGGTCTACCTGGGCGCGCGTAACGCGGCTTTCGGCGCGGCGATCTCCAACTCACCAACCACGTTCGAGCAGATGAAAAACATCCATGTGGTCAAGGTGGTTGACGGTATTCTCACCGAGGAATGCCAGAAGCTGATCGCGCGAGTCCGCCAGAAAGCCGCCAGCGACGGCGGCGCTTAAGGCGCCAGAGCAGGGCGGGACCTCCGGGCTGTCCTACTGCGACGCTACTTGTCCCTGGAAGTCCTTTCGCGCTCGCGATTTTTGGGAACTAGCGTCCCGCCGGCTTCGTAAGAGTTGGTGGGTAGTGAGTGCGCCTGCGGCGCACGCTTAAGCACGTAAGGAGCCACACACATGAATTCGAGGACCATTTCGATCGTTTTTCTCACCCTGGCCTGCGCGGCGTTCTGCGCGGCCGATACCAAGAACGTGGACAAAACCTTACCGCTGCGAGCCACCGGCTCGGTGACCCTGGAAAGCCACAACGGTTCGATCCACGTCGAGACGTGGGATCGCGCGGAAATCGAGATTCATGCCCGCATCGAATCCGCCGGTCTGTCGGCCGAAGATCTGAGCCGCTTCCGGGAAACCACCGTGCAGATTGACGGGTCGGGCGAGTTCGTGCGGATCAAGTCGGTCCTGCCCGATTGGAACAGCGGTTGGTTTACCGGCAACAATCCCGAAATCCACTACACGATCAAAGCGCCGCGCACGGCGCGCTGGACGATCCGCGATCACAATTCCAACACGGAGATCCGCGACCTGTGCGCGGCCCTCGACTTGGACACGCACAACGGCTCGGTTCGCGTCGCAGGCTTGGCCGGACCACTGGAACTGAACATGCACAACGGTCGCGCCGACGTCGAGTTCGCGTCATTCACCGACAACAGTTACGTGGACACCCACAACGCCACCGTGGAGCTGACCCTGCCCGCCAACAGCAAATTCGATTTGCACACCGACGGTCACAACAACACCGTGGACTCCGATTTCGCGGTGCTGACGCGCATGTCCGGGCATCGTCGGCAAAGCATAGAGGGCCCCGTAAACGGCGGCGGGCCGTCGCTGCGGCTCAGTTCGCACAACGGAAATTTCCGGCTGCGTTCAAAGTAACAGCCCGAAAAAGCAACCGACGATTTTAGCCACAGATAAACACAGATGAACACAGCGTGGCGGAGCCGCAACCCAAACAAGAACAGATCGATCCACAGATTACACAGATTAAGACGCTATTTGGAGTGCGGCAGCTTGCTGCCGCTTTGTGCTGCCGCAAGCTTGCTTGCGGCTTGGCCGAAGCAAGCTTCGGCGCGGAAAAGCGGTAGCAAGCTACCGCACTCCAGATCTTCGCGACGCACAAAGAAACTCGCGGTTAGTAGTACAGTACAGATGAACACAGATGAAGATCGGCTCCTATCTGCGTTCATCTGTGTTTATCTGTGGCTAAGCGTCCTATTTGTTCTCAGCTTTGCGGCGCAGCGGACGAGCGGCCGCCGAGATGGTCACGCCCGCCGCGGCTGCGGCCGCCCGCACTTCCGGAGGCGCGGGCAGCATCGCGCCCGCTTCCACCAGAGAGAAACTCATGGACAGGCCTTGGCTCCCTCCAACGACGGCGGAATCCCCGGCGCAATCGACCGCAATGGAGTCGCCTTGATGCACCTGTCCGCTGGCCACCAGGCTCGCCAGCGGTTGCACCAGGTGGCGCTCCACGGCCCGCTTCAGGTGACGCGCACCGTAACGGCGGTCCACGCCTTCCTGCAGCAGAAAATCCTTGGCCGGTTCGCTCAAGTGGAACAAAAAATTGGCGTGACCCGCGGCCAGCACGCGGTCTTGCACACGGTCCAGCTCCATTTCCAGAATGGTGCGCAGTTGCGCCTCTTCCAATGACTTGAAGACCACCATGTGGTCGATGCGGTTGAGGAACTCGGGAGAGAAGCGCCGCCGCGCGGCCTCCAACGCGGTGGACTCCATGCGTTTGTCCAGGTGCTCCAGCTCGCGGCCCAGCGCTTGCGGCGTGAAGCCAATGCCGCCTTCCACCAAGCCGCCGATCTCCGTGGCCCCCAGGTTGGAGGTCATGAAAATCAGGCATTGACTCAGATCCACGCGGCGATTGTCGCCCAGGGTCAGCGTAGCTTTGTCCAGAACCCCCAACAGCAGTTGCCACAGAGCATCGCTGGCCTTTTCGATCTCGTCCAGCAGCAGCAGCGAGATTTTGCACTTATCCGTGGCCCACTGATTCAGGGCTTCCTGCGTCAGGATGGGGTGGGTCTCGCGATGTCCCAAGTATCCGGGAGGCGAGCCGATCAGTTTGGCGATCTCGTGGCTGTGTTGGAACTCCGCGCAATCGATCTTGACCAGCGCGCGGGCATCGCCATAAAGCGTTTCCGCCACCGCTTCCACCACGCGGGTTTTGCCGCTGCCGGTGGGTCCCAGAAAGAGCAGGTTGCCGATGGGGCGGCCGGGCGGATTCAGGCCCGCCAGGTAGACCTGGTACAACGAGGCGACTTTTTCCACGGCCGCCTCTTGTCCAACGATCCGGCTCCTCAGTGCGTCCTCGAAGTCCTGTGCCAGGGAGCTTTTCTGGCGCGGGTCCAATGCCTTCCCAGTTGCCGCTGCGGCCATAAACTGCTCCTTTCCCCTTCATCCCATTAGACGTTAGGTACGGCCATTTATGTTGCAGTACGGAGGTACCATAAACTGAAGTCCCCCCTACAGAAGCGCAAGTACCAGCGTGTTATACTGAGCAGAGAAAGGAGCAATACCTTGTCATGCCTCTGAAACCGACGGAGATGATTTGGCACAACGGAAAGCTGATTCCCTGGGCGGAGGCCCGCATCCACGTGATGTCGCACGTCGCCAATTACGGCTCTTCGGTATTCGAAGGGGTTCGCTATTACCATACGCCGGCTGGGCCGGCCGTCTTCCGCTTGAAGGATCACACCCGCCGCCTATTCGATTCCGCCAAGATTTATCGCATGGACATTCCCTTCTCCCTGGAGCGGATCATGGACGCCACCTGCGAAGTCGTGGCGGTCAACGGGCTTTCCAGCGGCTATCTGCGGCCGCTGGTCTTGCGCGGTTACGGTGAAATGGGCGTCAACCCGCAAAATTCGCCGATTGAGGTGTACATCGCTACCTGGGAATGGGGTAAGTATCTTGGCGCGGACGCGCTGGAAGCCGGGGTGGACGCGTGCGTCTCCTCCTGGCAGCGCATGGCCCACAACACCCTGCCGGCGGCCGCCAAGGCGGGCGCCAATTACATGAACTCGCAACTCATCAAGATGGAGGCCACCGCCAATGGCTACGCCGAGGGTATCGCGCTCGATACTGCCGGCTTGGTCAGCGAAGGCAGCGGCGAAAATATTTTCCTGGTCCGCGACGGAGCGCTGTACACGCCGCCGCTGAGCGCTTCTATCCTGCCGGGCATCACCCGCGATTCGGTCATGCGGATCGCGCGCGATTTGGGGATCGCGGTCGAGGAGCGCGATATTCCGCGCGAATGGTTGTACATCGCCGACGAGTTGTTCTTCAGCGGGACGGCGGTGGAGGTCAGCCCGATACGTTCGGTGGACCGCATCATGATCGGCAACGGCAAACGGGGACCGCTTACGCGCCGCCTCCAGGAGCGCTTCTTCGGAATTATCCACGGCCGTTCCAGCGACGAGTTTGGCTGGTTGACCCAGGTGCCCGTACGCGAGCCGCTCTCCGTGGCGTAGTCGGCGGCTTGGTTCGAGAGAAGTCGGCCGTCGTAATTTGGAGTGCGGAAGCTTGCTTCCGCTTTTCCGGGCCGAAGTCTTGCTTCGGCCGGCGCGGGGCTAGCCCCGCACGCCGCAAGCAAGCTTGCGGCAACACAAAGCGGTAGCAAGCTACCGCACTCCATATCAGGCCACTCCTGCTTTCCAACGGCCCCTGAATGTAATACACTCAAGCTTGGAGTGCATCGGCAGGCCTCCTGAAGATGGCCGACAGAACACAGGGCAGTTTGGGTTTACTGCTGCGGGAGCGCGCCCGCATTGACGCCGAATTGCGCCGGCACCAGGCCGAGGTGGCTATCCTATTCACCGACATCGTCGGTTCCACCTCTTACTACGACCGTTTCGGCAACACCGCGGGCATCCTGCTGATGCAGCGCCACGACGACATCACCAACGCCGCGGTGGCGCGCTTCAGCGGGCGCTGGATCAAGTCCACGGGCGATGGCGCCATGGCCGAGTTCCCCGAGCCCGTGCAAGCCGTGCAGGCGGCCATGGCCATGCAGCGCCAGTTGCTGGAGCGCAATCAGAAACTCCCCGAGGTAGAACGTATTCAACTGCGTGTCGGCATCAATTTTGGAGATGTGGTTCGCAAGAACGAGGATGTTTGGGGCAACGCCGTCAACGTGGCGGCGCGCATCTGCGCCAAGTGCGAGCCAGCCCAAATCTTGATCTCTTCTTCCATCCACGCCCGTTTGCCCGAGGACACCGATATCCGCGTCGTTTCGCTGGGCCGTTTTGAACTGAAGGGCAGACAGAGCCAAGAAGAACTTCTGGAAGTGCTCTGGACCGACAGCAAGCTCTACCAAAACTTGCGCCAGGATTTGACCCAACAGGTGGCCACCGGACGGCTGCTCAAAAAAGACATCGTGCCGCTGGGCGGCGCGGACATGCCCGCGGTCGGCGGACATTTCGCCGGACGCTACGAGATTCTGCAAGAACTGGGCGTCGGCGGCATGGGCGTGGTCTACAAGGTCAACGATCAGGAAACCGGCGAGATTCTGGCGCTGAAAGTGTTGCGCGCCGACATTGCCTCGGACACCGTGGCCATGGAGCGATTCAAGAACGAACTGCGCGTGGCCCGGCGCATCACTCATCCCAAAGTCTGCCGGGTGCACGAATTCGGGCGCGGCTCCGGAACGGCCTACATCTCCATGGAGCTGGTGGAGGGCCAGAATCTGCACGAGATCCAGGAACTGCATGCGCGGATGGAACCCGCCAGCAACGGAAGCCTGCCGGTGGATATATCGCTGGGAATCGCGCTGGACCTTTGCGACGCTCTAGCCGAAGTTCATCGCCAGGGCGCCGTCCACCGCGACCTGAAGCCGAGCAACGTGATGCTGACGGCTAACGACGATATCAAGCTCATGGATTTTGGCATCTCCGGCTTCGGCAACACTGGACTCACCGCCACGGGCGTCACCATGGGCACGCCGCGCTACATGGCGCCCGAGCAAGTGGCTCAAAAGCCGGTGACCGCGCGAACCGACATTTATTCCTTCGGCCTGACGCTCTTCGAAATGTTCACCGGCCAACCCGCCTTCGACGGCAGCAGCATGATGGACGTAGCCATGAAACAGCTCCACGCCCAACCGCCTTCTCCGCGCGAGTTGCAGCCGTCGATCCCGGTGGAAGTGGAGCAGATCATCCTGAAATGTCTGCAAAAGGATCCCCTGCGCAGATATGGCTCCATGGTCGAAATCGCCAACGACCTGCGGCGGGTTGGCGGCGACGGCAGCGGATTGGCGATGACCACCGCGCTGGGAATCCCCGCGGGACGCTGGGGACAGGCACCGGCTGCGCGCGAGTTGCAGGCTGGCGCCGTTCAGGTGAGTCTCCGCGATGACCAGAGCTATGTGTGGATCCCTCCGGGCGTTTTCTCCTGCGGCGGAACGCCCAAGGATCCCGAGGCCAGCCTCTCGGAAAGCCCCCAGCACGAAGTAACCCTCACCCGCGGCTTCTGGATCGGCCAAACGCCCGTGACGATCGGCGCCTACAAGCGGTTCGCTGCGGACACCAAGACGCTTCTGCCCAAAGATCTCCCGTCCACCTGGAACGATCAGTGTCCCATCGTGGGAGTGAACTGGGAGCAAGCCTCGGCGTACTGCCGGTGGGCCGGAGGCCGGCTTCCCACTTCCGCGGAGTGGGAATACGCGGCTCGCGCCGGTTACCAAGGGCCTCGCTATGGAGAACTCAACAAGATTGCATGGTGTCGCGTAACGCCTCCGGGTCCGCGTCCGGTGCGCGGCAAGGACGCCAACGCCTGGAGCCTTTACGACATTTTGGGAAATGTCTGGGAATGGTGCAATGACTGGTTCGAAGAGTATCAGGCCGAGGCGCTCACCGACCCGCAGGGACCGCCCAGCGGCGAGTTCAAGATCATTCGCGGGGGTTCCTGGGACGATCACCCCAGAATGGCCCGTTTGTCAGTGCGATCTTGGCAGTCCCCGGACTATCATGCTCACGCTTGCGGCTTTCGTTGCGCGCTCGATTCCATGCCCACCGCCGAAAGCATCCTGGCCTCAGTCTGAGACACTTCTGGCAGGTTCAAGACAGTGGGCGAAGCCGGCGGGAAAGGCTCCGCCTTTCCTGGCCAGCGAAGCTGGCCCACTGGAGTTTCTACATTTCAGTCACCTTTGCTGGTCAGGCGTCCGTGAAACGGACGCCTTGACAATAGCCCAGCACTTTAGTCAGTGCTGGGGACGGAACCAAGCAGGAAGCGAGTCCGTGCAACGGACGACTGAGGTTTCTATATTTTTGAGCCTAGCTCCGCAAAGACCTCAGCCGTCCGTTGCACGGACTTCATCGGACACCGGCCATTTTCCCTGTCAGGGCGTCCGCTTCACGGACGCCCTAGCCTGCGCTAGCAGGCGAAAGAGGAATAGCCCCAGGCGAGGCGCTGTTCAGCCGAGCCTGGGGTAAAGAGTCAAGGAAACCGAGCCTGCTTAGCTGGCGACAGAGAATGCAACCAACACTTCTGTCGCCAGCTGCGCAGGCTCAATTTCATGGCATCACAATCCCCAGGCTCGGCTGAACTGCGCCTCGCCTGGGGCTACTCCTCTGCCGCCAGCTACGCAGGCGGCTTGTCCAGTGAAAGGCCAAAGCCGAGCGCCAGCTTCGCTGGCTACGCCTGCTAGCGCAGGCTTGGGCAAACAGAGTGGCGACTTATTAAGTAAACTTGTACCTCAGGACACCAGGAGTCGTTTCGCACTGCGCTTGGGAATGGAGAACCTGTCGGAAGAGCAGTGCTCAGGGCTGATCGGGAGCGGCGCCGGTCCGCAAGTCCACCTTGGAGATTTCGGCGGGGATTCCAACGTAAGTCATGCCTTCCGAGGCAAAGGCGATCTGCGGCAACATCTCGCCGCCGTTCTTCACCAGGACCAGCACACCATCTCCATCCGCGGAGACTTTGGGGTCGGCATCCGGTTTCCACACCACCTTGGTCAGTGTCTCATGGGGAACCCGCACCGCTCCCAGGATCTGGGCGCCCGCTCGATCCAGAACCACCTTGTCCTTGTAAACCAGCACCACGCGAAGCTGCCGCGAACCGTTGGTCAGCACATAAAGGCTACCGCTGCCGTTCTTGGTCCAGGTGATCGAGGCCTTTCCCTCCAACTGGTCTTGCGAGATGCCCACAAAGCTGGCGAAGGAGACAGCAAAGTCCTTAGCTTGGGCGAAGCTCCAGGATTGCGAGTGCGGGATCAGGTGGGAGTCGGGGCCGCTGATCCGCGAGGCATCGGCAACCGCCTCTTCAGCCTGGACCTTGGGTGGGCGGTGTCCTACAAACCAAAGGGCCGACACCAAACCCACAGCGGCAATCACCGCTACACCCACGCCGACGATCCGTTGCACACGAGGCGGCGGCTTCAGCTTGGGCGGCAACCGGATCGTGGGTATCATCCGGCGCGTGTAGTTCCATCCTTGCATCATAGGCGCCGCCCTTGGCAACACATGACTCTAGTTTATCACTTCTCGGAAGCCGACCACCCGGAGTGGCCGGTCGCTGACGTAATTGAGATAGCGGGTATCATATTGGATGCCGTTTGACAGACCGCCGTTGTGAGTGTCCACCGTGAGGTTTGATCCGGTGTTGGATGCGAACAGCAGCCCCCCCTGAATCTCGTTTCCTAGAAGCCTAGGCCTGAGGGTCATAGCAGGAACCTTCGTAAACACCACAATCAGGCCTTGCCAATTGAGGCTGGAAAAGAGATCGAGGCTGGCGGTAGCAAAAACCACCAGGATTCCGCATCCGGTGGGCCCAATCGTGGCGGGCGGGTTGGTGAGCACGGTAATCCGGGGATCCCAGTTTGCGCCGCTACAGCCCAGATTGCCGCCCAGGGTGCCACTATAGACGTTGTCGGCGATTGCTTCGATGGAGGCGACGGTAGAGTTGATATTCGAACCCCAGGCGGCCGGTATGGGATAGGCGTAATTAGATACGCTGGGAACGCCCGTTATACTGTCTCCCGCCGCGCAATCCACGTTGCCCGCAGGGGGGGGAGTGGCAATGGCATGGTTCGTGGCGACTGCGTAGACGCCGGTGCCGGCGGGAGCGTTCGGATTACTATCCGTCCCGTTGATCTGGGGAGTTGTCCCACTCCCAGTCAAGATACATGAAATAGTGCCGGTAGTGTATATCGTAATAGCTCCCGGCAAGGGGCTGGACAGGCCCGGGGGAATGTCGTGCGTCACTTCCATCTGCAGCATTCTTCGCGGACCCGCGAGGTCACCGCCAAGGCGGTGATTTCGTAGACCTGCTCGTAGACCGTCTCGGATTGGACGCAACTGGAGGCCGCCGGCGTGGTGACCGTTAGCGATGCCACCACGAACTGATAGCTGCTGGTCCAACAGACGCGGTTCTGGTTGGAGTTGCCGTCCACGGAATAACTGCGGCTCGTTCCTCCGGCGGAGTTGTTGGTCTTGGCCATCACGCGCACCCAAATCCAGGGCAGCGCCGGACTGGCCGCATACGCCGAGCTCGCCGAGGTCGAGGTGTACCAACTCCCCGTCAAGCTGGAACAGGTCACACCCTCATTGCAAATCTCGGTATCGGCGTAGGGATCGGTGGTGAGCCACGGTTGACTCGAGCCGTTGGTCACATAAAGCACGCCGCCGGCGGTTCCGGGAAGCGTCGTGGGAAGCGAGTTCGCCAGCGTATTGGTGGCACCGGTGCGCAGCCGGTCCCGGACTTCTTCCAGGCCGGCGCGGGCCGCGGCCAAGGCGGCCTCCTGGTCCCGGAAGTTCCGGGCGATGGCGCTCTCCGTGTTGGACAGGAGCACCATGCCGGTGCCAATGCCGGTTATCACCAAGAGCACCAACAAAGCCGTTATGAGCGCAAATCCCTTTGGCTTACCCGGCGGATTTCGAGTGTGCATGGGCGGCTCCTAGCAGCTCATGGCCCCGGCCGTCGGGGCCGAGGAGCAGTTCCGAATCAAGCCCTGGCTCTGGATGACAACCTGGATGGGCTGCCCGGTCTTGATGTCCAGCGTGGAACTCTGGATGGTCAGATTGATCTGCACCAGGCTGATGTCCGCGAGGTACGGAGAGGTCGGGTCGTTGTTGATGTTGACAGTGGTGGCCAGGCTCTTCGCGCTGCCTATAGTCGTGAAGGCCTGGAAAATCTGCGTGTTCTGCACGTTGTTGACTTCGGAAGCCCACGACTGGCTCTGGGCGGTCACGGGATTCCCGTTCACCTTTTGCACCTGGCTGCGCTGGAGACAGTTGCTGCAACTGCCGGTACCATTCAATTTGTAAACCACGCTATATACGTTACCGTCTCCCACAACATCGCCCTCCAGCCAAATTTCGTTTTGTCCGATTCTTACGATACCCGTCGCGAGTCGGGCGTCGTTCATCAAAGGGTTTTGTAAAGCGGGAGAAAACGCGCCGCCAGCCGTGTTCATCATCGCCTTGTTCGGATAACCGCAAACTTGCAGATCGCGAACCATTTGGTCCACAAAGTCACGGCTTTCTTGAAGCTGGTCCACTTTCACTTGCTCCGTATTGGCCCGTTGTTGGGCCTGACTCATATAGTCGGCCACGGTGGCCATCACGGTGGTAAAGATCAAAACCACAATCAGGGCTTCGATCAGCGAAAATCCGTTCCTTCCATTCCTCTTTCGGGGGTCCGCGGTCAAGGCTTCCTCCCCGCGATGGTACAGATGGTAACGGGCAGCGCAATGTACCGCCCGCCAGTGCTCGCCGTCAAGCTCGGCTTCGCGGAAACGGTCACGAGGTTGGCATAAGGGGACAAGGTCGTCACGTGCCAACGAATATCATACACCGTGGTCCCGGTTGTGGCGCAATCTTGATAGAGCATGTAGTAGTTGCTCGGCGCTCCCGCTCCTCCCAGGGTCTTGCTAAAATCCACTCCTCCACCTGACAGCAGGGTCGCACCGCTTCCTGGCGATGCCGAGCCGGTCGTGTCAATGGTGTGGCTGTTGCCGGCGCAATCGGTGATCGCCAGCTTGGGCGGCCATGATCCCGAGGCAGCCGGCCATGATTCGTCGGCGGAGACGCTGAGGAATTGCTGCATCACCATCCGGGCCATGGTGGTGGCACTGCTGTCCTGGCGGTTCTGGCCGTTGGTGCCAACCGCCATCAGGACCAGACCGATGCAGGCCGACAAACCCACCGCCAAAATGAACAGCGCGGCGGCCAGTTCCACGAATGTGAAACCCGCCGTCCTGCTGATTCGGGCCGGGCCATGCCGGGAACGACTCATTGCCATTGCGTACCCGTCCAAAGATAAGCGCGAACCCGGCCCGCGGGACTGACCGCAACCAGGGCATAGCCCGGAGCACCAGGACGATTGTTGGTCAGGTAGTAAACCTTATAGCCGGTCGCCGCGCTGCACGTGCCGCTGCTGTAGATACAAGGAAGTCCGCGCGTTCCGAAACCCAAGACCGCGGAATCCGCCAGCACGGTATTGTTGGTATTACCCGAGGCGGTCCAGGCGGGCGGTTGCGTCCCGCTCGGCGCAGTGGTGAGGACGATCGGAGAACTAAATGTTTGCACCGCTTCGCCCGTATCCAAGATGCCGTTATTGTTGGCGTCAACGTAAACCGCGGAATCAACGCCGATCGTCGTGGTCACGATCGTGCACGTTTTATTCGTGTTGGCCGAGGAGATGCGGGCGCTCTGCAGGAGTCCCGCGAGATTGCCCGCCGCCGCGCGCAGTTGGATCGTCGCCAGGGCCGAGCGCAGATTCGGAATCGCCACGGCCATTAATATCATTGCCACGACCAGCAGGATTACGGTTTCCACCAAACTGGTGCCGCGCTGTGGGCCAAAGCTCGGTCTCATGTGAGTACGAAAGATTCCAGGATGCATTCCGGATTGCCCCCAACGGTTTCCCCTTGCCGACCCCGCGCATTGTCCCCTCTGCCGGAGACGCACGATGCCATACCACTTCTGAGTATAGACCGCCAACCCGGCGATTGCCAATCGTCCAGAAGTACCGGTGGGCGCCCGGCTTTCAAGACCAGTACTGTCGATCTATGGGACGCTGCGGTGCCATCACCTCGCCGGCGCCTGGCAAGGAGTCAAAAATGAAAAAATCGGGATGCTCCCGGGGCGCGGGGCTAGCTAAGCCCCGCGCCCGGAAAGGCGGAGCCTTTCAGGGCGTGCGCAACGCGGACGCTAGCCGGCGTAGCCGGCGGCATATTGTAGTCCACAGCGTAAGCTGTGGGTTCGCATCCCGAAAAGGGAAGCCCGCGTAGCGGGCGACATAGATGTTCCTACGCGTGGGAACCCTTTGATATCTTGAGAGCAGGTGGAATCCCGCTATGCCTCGAACCTTTATCAATTTGCTCACGCACTGCATCTTCTCCACTAAGCACCGGGAATCGCTCATCATTCTCGCGATGCAACCCGAACTCCACGCTTATCTCGGCGGCTTGGCCCGGGAAGCCGGGGGCACGGCATTGGCGATCAACAGCGTGGCCGACCACGTCCACATGCTGATTGAATTACCGCCGGCAATCGCACTCTCGGAGGCTATGCGGCTAGTCAAGGCGAATTCCTCCAAATGGGTGCATGAAAGATGGCCGGACCAGGCAGCGTTCGCGTGGCAGCTTGGGTTCGGTGGGTTCAGCGTTAGCCGATCCAATGTTCCGGAGGTCTTGACGGACATCGACAATCAGGCGGAGCATCATCGCAGGATCACCTTCCAGGAGGAGTTTGTGGGCCTCCTCAGGAAGCATCAGATCGAATACGACGAGCGTTACATTTGGGAATGATGATGACTATGTCGCCCGCATTCGCGGGCTTTCCTTCGGTCCTGTACTAACCCACAGCGCACGCTGTGGGCTACAATATGCCGCCGGCTACGCCGGCTGAAATGTAGAAACTCCAGTGAAAGGCTCCGCCGGTCCTGTAACTAACCTAACCCACAGCTCACGCTGTGGGCTACAATATGCCGTGGGCTACGCCGGCTGAAATGTAGAAACTCCAGTGAAAGGCTCCGCCTTTCCAGGCCCGGGGCTAGCCCCGCGCCCCGCCAGCAAGCTTGCAACACAAAGCGGCAGCAATCTGCCGCACTCCAAATTAATGCACTGCAATCGTCCCTGCGTTACTGGCGATCCCATTCTGCGTGATCACCACGGGAACCGCCGGTCCCACGGTAATCCCCGCGGGGATGGCCACGTTGACCTGGTATAGCCCCACGTATCCCGGGGCGAGTCCGGCGTATTGCACTCCCGTGGCTGCGCCTCCCACCGTGACCGTGGGTTGGAGCACCGCATTGGCGGCGCCGGCAGCTTGTCCCGTAACGGCCGCCGGACTTGTCGCGCCCAAGCCCGTGCAGTAAATTTGGATCACATCGAGGACCTTTGCTGGATTCGATCCATCGATCAGCTTGTAGCTCACATCCAGGATTGCGCCCTGCGTTCCACTGGTAATGAAAATTCCCGGACGCGCCACGCCGATGGTTAACGGCGACGGCACGCCGTCCACTTCCGCCCCCGACGCGGAAATAGCACGCGCCACCACTTGGATTTGCGATCCCGGCGCGACTTCAAAGGGCACCTGGGCGTTCACCTGTCCGTACACCGGTCCCTCGCCCGCGTAAAACAACGGCGCATCAATTCCTCCGATGGTCAGCTTGATGCCCGCCAACGTGAAAGGCAGCGGGAAGGATCCCGCCGAAGTGCCGCTGGAGCTTGCCAAGTTGGTCCCGAACACCGAGACGATGGTTCCCGGCGCAACCTCCGTGGCCGGCGCGAAGCTGGCGCCGTTCACCACGCCTCCCGCACCTATCGAGGGTGGCGGCGCGGGGTTCGTGGTGGCTTGGCCGCTCAACGTCGCCACCACGGGAGCAAACGGCTGCTGCACGCCGCGCACCGTTACAGTCGCGGCCTTCGCGTTCGCGGGATTCCAGGTCGCCGAATAGATCCCGCCGCCCAGGCTGGACAGCGCCAGCGGCGCATCGCCGCTGGAAAAACTGGCTACTACAGCCGCGCTCAATGCCGGGTTGCCGCAATCGTCCACCAACTGCGCCTCCAGATCCACGGGCCAGCCGACCGGCGATGAGAAATTGCTGCCCAATTGCCGCATCACCATCAGCAAGTTCGCCGGAGTGCACCCCGTCGCGCCGGGCGAACTCCCCAGCCGTTGCGGCGCCACCGACGACGATTTGGGAACCACCATCACCACCGTAACGTCCTGCGCCGGCGACCCATCGCCAAAAACCAGGGTCACCGTTCCTTGATAGATGCCGGGGTTGAGTCCGCCCGAGTTCACAGAGACATTCACCGTATTCGCCGGATTCAGCGAGGGGCCTTGCGCGCTGGCAGTCAGCCAGGTGGTGCCTCCAAACGAGCCGTTGGCGGTGACCGAAACCGGAACCGCCGTCAGCGATGCCGTGAACAGTTGAATGGACGCTCCGTTGTTCTGGCCCTGGTTGGCCGTCAGAATCACTCCCAACGGATAAACCGAAACCGGCAGCCTCGTCGTCGCCGCCGCTGCGACGTTCAGCACCACCGTGATGTATTGCGGCGAGTTGACCGCACCGCTGGCCGATATCTGTACCAACCCGTAGTATGTTCCGGCACTCAATCCGCCGACGTTGGCTTGCACCTGCACCGATCCGGGCGATTGCGGGGTGCTCGATCCGCTGGGCGGCGACACCGCCAGCCAGCTTCCGGAAGCGGCCGTTGCCGTCCAGTTCAACGTCCCTGAACTGGAATTGGCGATGTTTACCGATTGCGCCGCCAAGGCTGCCCCGCCCTGCGTGCCGTTGAAAACCAGGCCGCTCTGGCCGACCAACAGCGTGGCCCCCGATGCGGAAACGGTCAGACGAACCGCCACAACCACACTTCCTGGATTGAATGTAATGGATCCACTATAGACGCCAACCTTCAGATTTTGAGCGCTTAACGACACTTGCGATACCGATGGCACAAGCAACTGCGTGGTGCCCGAAGCGGGCGAGATATTCAGCCACGACGCGCCATCCGTGGTGGCGGTGGTGGCGGTCCAATTCAACGTGCCGCCGCCGCTGTTGCCAATCGAAATGCCTTGTTTCACCGAACTGGACGCTCCCGCGACCGCCTGAACTGCGATCGTGGAAGGCGACGCCGTCAGTTGTCCAGCCGCGGGCGCATTCACCGTTAGCGTCACGCTTACGGCCAGAGCCGGACCCGCCGACTGAATCGAGATGCTGCCTTGATAGGTCCCTGGAGTTAGAACAGCGGAATTCACCGATACCCCGAACGCGGCAGGCGCCAAAGCCCCGCCCGGCGAGACACTCAGCCAGGAACCGCCCGCCGTGGTGCTGGCGGTGGCGGAAAGCAGCGCGCCGGAAGTTCCCGATACGTCCAACCGCTGCGCCGTGGCATTAGTTCCCTCGGTCGCGGTAAAGCTGATGGCCGTGGGCGATACGGAGAGACTCGGCGCCACGGAGCTGATCTTGCGGACGCGATTGTTATCGCCGTCGGCAATATACAGAGTTCCGGCGCTATCCAGAAGGACGCCGAAGCATTTCACTTGGGCGTTGATGGCCGGCCCGCCGTCTCCGGAGAATCCGCGTCCGCCATTGACAATATCGCTGACGGCCCCGCTGGGAGAGAGCATGCCCACGCCGTTTCCTTTATCTAAAGCCTTATTGCCGCCGCAACCGATGAGATCCCCGGATGCATCAATCGCAATCTGCCCGTTGATGAAGCCTCCCCCGATATTGGCGACCGTCGAGATGGTGCCATTAACCACTTTGCGGATGTTCGAGCCGTCGCCGAGGTAGATCACACCGGAGGAAGTGACTCCCAGCGAAGATGGCGACATTCCCGCGTTGATGGCCGGGCCGTTGTCGCCGCTGGTGGTCGTTTGTCCATTGCCCGCCACGGTGGAGATGATGCCGGCGGGAGTTACCATGCGAATGCGATGGTTTTCGTAGTCTAAAAAGTAAACGTTACCGGGTCCGTCCACGGCGACAAACAAGGGCAGCAGCAGGGCCGCTTGCGTGGCCGGACCGCCGTCGCCCGAGAAACCCGCGGTTCCATTGCCGGCAATCGTTGAAATGGTTCCGTTCGGAGTGATTTTGCGAACCTTTTGGCCGTCCAGCTCAGTAACGTACATGTTGCCGGCGGAGTCGAAGGCCACGCCGGAGGGTACGGCCAGAGAGGCGTTCGCCGCAGAACCGCCGTCGCCGGCTGATGCGACCTGACCGTTGCCGACGACCGTGGTGACCGTTCCACTGGCGTCCACTTTGCGGATGCGGCTATTCGACGCGTCGGCGATATAGAGATTGCCGGCGCCATCAAACGCCGCGGCAATCACCGTGGAAAAGAGCGCCGCGACCGCCGGGCCGCCGTCCCCGCCGTAGCGATAGGTTCCGCTGCCGGCCACGGTGGTGATGGTCCCTCCACTGACCTTGCGCACGCGATCGTTGTTGCTGTCGGCGATGTACAGGTTCCCGGCGGTGTCCAGGGCTACTGCCGCGGGGCTGCCCAAGGCCGCCGAGGTTGCCGGACCGCCGTCGCCAAACGCTCCCGCCGGTAATTGGTTCCCGGCAACGGTGGTGACGGTAAGACTTGCGTCGATCTTGCGGACCACGCCGTTGTCGTTGTCGGCCACGTAAACGTTGCCGGAGGAGTCCACGCACAAGCCGTAGGGAAAGCTGAACTGGGCCTGCGCCGCTGGTCCGCCGTCACCCGAGTAACCCGATACGCCAGTGCCCGCGAAGGCGCTGATCGTGCCACCCTCCAGGAAGCGACGGATCCGGTTGCTGCCGGCATCGGCCACGTAAATGAATCCGCTCCTGGGATCGTAGGCCAGACCCGAGATTTGCTGGAAGGTTGCAGCGGTTGCCAGTCCGCCGTCGCCGCTATTTCCGCCGTTACCGGTCCCGGCAATCGTGGTGAGCGTGCCGGTCTTCGAGATTTTCCGTACTCGCGTGTTGCCGTCGGAGAAATACAAGTTGCCGGTCGGGTCAACCACGATTGCATAAGGATTGACCGCCGCGCCCGCCGCGGGTTGAGGATTATTGTTGGAACTATTGGAACTGAAGGGAGTCCCGTTGCCGGCGATGGTCTGGATGAGGCCGTTGCTGACCTTACGGATGCGGAAACTGCCCTGCTCGGCGATGAAGACTTGGCCGGAGCTGTCCACCGCGACAGAGCTGGGTCGGGCGAGACCCGCCTGGTTCGCGGGCCCGCCGTCGCCGGAGTACCCGGAGATGCCGTTGCCTGCTACCACCGCGATGGCGCCACTGGGAGATATCGAGACGACCAAGCTCTGGTCGCTATCCACGGCGTAGAGCGTGCCGTCGCTGGCGACCGTGACCCATTGAATGGTGCCCAGCGGCGCGTTAAGGGCCAGTGGCGGCAAGCCGCGATAGACCGGTTCGGTGCCGGCAATGGTGGTGATGATGCCGGAACCCGCTGATTGGGCAACGGTCACTGGGAGACCGGTACCGAGGGTAAGGAGCAGGAGCAGACAGAATGGCGGTAAAGTAATCTTTCGCGTGGGATCCTCCAAGAGCGTTTAAAAGTTCGCTGACTAATGATATCCCATTTTGCGGGACCGTGCCGATTTGGAGTGCGGCAGCCTGCTGCCGCTTTGTGTTGCCGCAAGCTTGCTTGCGGCGCCCGTGAAACGGACGCCCCTGGAGTTTCTACATTTGCAGCCCGCGGCGCGGGCGGGAGAGTGTGGCCCAGGGTGGAGCGCATTTTGCGGAACCCTGGGAACACTGTGAGGGGAAAAGAGCCCGCAGAGCGGGCGAAAGGCAGTCCCGCAAATATCGTGCGTCTGTCGCCCGCTTCGCGGGCTCGTTGTTCTCGCGGTGTACCCAGGGTTCCGCAAAATACGCTCCACCCTGGGCCACGCTCTCTGGCCAAGTTCGCTGGCCTAGGGCGTCCGTGAAACAAACGCCCTGACAGTAGCCCAGCACTTCAGTGCTGGGGAGAGAGAACCAAACAGGAAGCGAGTCCGTGCAACGGACGACTGGGGTTTCTATATTTTTGAGCTTAGTTCCGCGCAAAGACCTCAGCCGTCCGTTGCACGGACTTCATCGGAGACGGCCATTTTCCCAGCACTGAAGTGCTGGGCTACTGTCAACGCGTCCGTTTCACGGACGCGCCGGCCGAAGCAAGCTTCGGCCCGGAAAAGCGGAAGCCAGCTTGCGCACTCCAAATACGTGCGGCAGCTTGCCAAACATTGTGGTGAGAAATGCGTGGCGGCCTGCTAGTATGACGTTGTCCGCGCCCACCAAGCGGCAGGAAGGACATCGCGGATTGCTTCGAATGACTCGCCCCCATCCTTCAATCAAAACGCTCCTCGGTGGTGTTTTCATCCTGGGATACTTCTTCTACTTCACGCACTCCGGACTGCACGCTTTCTTGACCCATGACGACGCCATGAACCTGCTCGACTTGCATGGCTATCGAACGCGGCCGGTCTGGGCCCTGATTGGGAACGCCCTGCAAGTGGCCACGCCGGAGTTCCGTCCGCTCGGCGGTTTGTTCTACCGCGCGATGTACTCGCTCGCGGGATTCAATCCTCTGCCCTTCCGCATCGCTTGCTACGCGCTGTTGGCGGCCAACCTGCTGCTTACCTATCGCTTGGTCCTGGCCTTGACGGCCTCCGCGGAAATCGGCGCGACAGCGGCGTTGCTGTTGAGCTTCCATCCACGTTTTACCGATTTCTACTACGATACCGGAACCCTCTACGATTTGCTTTGTTTCTTCTTCTATTGCTCGGCGCTGCTTTTCTACCTGTCGATTCGCGCCACGGGACGTAGTTTCACGGTTCGCCAGTTCTTCCTGCTGCTGTTGCTCTATGCCGGCGCGCTGGACTCCAAGGAGATGGCCGTCACGCTGCCTGCCATTCTCCTGGCGTGGGAATTGATCTTGGCCCGGCCGCGATCCTGGCGGGCGCTCCGTCAATACTGGCCCATCGGCCTACTGGCTGCGTTGACGGCGATTTATCTGGTAGTTAAAGTTTTGCTGCCGAATCCGCTGAGTAGCAATGTCCTTTACCAGCCGGTGCTATCGCCGCGATCGCTGCTGTCCGGCTATGCCTATTATCACGACCAACTGTTCGCGCTGCAGGCGCATCATTTCAACGGCTATTCCCTGGCGGCGCTATTCGCAGTGATGGCCGGCCTGGCGGCTGCGCTGCGCGACCGGCGGCTCTGGTTCGCTCTGTGCTTTGCCCTGCTGGCTCTGGGCCCTCTGGTAGCGATACCGCCGCGGGCCGGCTTTGTTCTGTACCTGCCGATGGTGGGCTGGACGGCATACGCCGCCATCATGTGGGTGAAACTCAGAACGACGTTGACGGTGCGTCCGGAAATCGCGTTCGTTGTCTTGGCCGCGCTGCTCTTTCCCTGGGAGTCCCGAGAGCGGCTCGCGACCGACGCCCCGGCGTTGGCTCATCAGGAGACCACGCGGCAGACGCTGGAACAGATCGAGCGGCTGGTTCCGCGGCTGGAGCCATCCGCCTCGCTTTTGCTGATCGACGATCCCTTCGCGGCGGATGACGCCACGTTGCCGCTGCTCCTGCATCTGCGCTATGGGGACAGAATCCTGGTGGATCGGACCAAGATCGGTTCGAATGCCGACCCTTCCGATTACGATTACAGCTTTCGCTCCCAGCAGGGAATCCTGGCCATGACTCGCCACGCTTTGCCGGCGGCAACATCTGCCGCGCATGTGGCGATCGTTCCATCACGCGTGAAACCCGGCGATTCTTTTTCCGTTGCGGTCCCCGAACTTCCCGGCGCGACCATCAGCGTCGCCTATCAGTGGATCGCCGAGCACGTCGCCAAGCGCGGCGTGCTGCAATCGTGGTGTACGTTGGACCAGCAGGGAAAATGCGCGCTCGCCGCGCCCCACGATCAAGCGCTGGGCAAGATTGTGGTCACCCACGTTCGTTCCCAAACCGGACACTGGTCGGCGGCGCGGGGATCGCTGGAAATTGCGCGCTAAATCCAGACGAAGCTACTTTCGGAAATATCCTACCAGCCAAGTGAGCAGCGTCAACACGACACTCACGGCGATGCAGGTGACGATCGGGAAATACACGGTGGTGCTCCGCCCCCGATACACTACGTCGCCGGGCAGCCGGCCGAGCCGGAAGGGCAGTCTGGGTGTGAAGTACAGCGCCGCACCCACGGCGCCAATCAGCAGACCGAGCACAATCAGACTTTTGCCTAATTCGCGCATACCGCGTTAGCCGACAACCGGCAGTTGCGACTGGCCCGTGGGATTGAGCGACCCTTGGCGATAGCCTTCCAAATCCAGGGCCACGTAGCGGAATCCCACGGCTTTGAGGGCCCGGGAAATCGCCTGGGTCATCTCGATGCAGAGGGCCCGCGGCAGTTCCGAGGGGTCCAACTCCACGCGAGCGACGTCGCCGTGATGGCGTACGCGGAATTGTTGGAATCCCAGTTCCGCCAGAGCTTCCTCGGCGCGCTCCACCATGGCCAGATTTTCCGGCGTTACCGGCGTGCCATGTGGGATGCGCGACGATAAGCAGGCCGAGGCCGGGCGATTCCACGTCGGCAGGCCGGCGGCGCGCGAAAGTTCGCGGATTTCCTGTTTGGTCAAGACGGCTTCCAGCAGCGGCGAGCGCACGCTGTGCCGGCCGGCGGCGCGATGCCCAGGCCGGAAGTCGCCGGTATCGTCCACGTTGATTCCGTAACAAACAGCTGCGAACCCGCGCGCGGCGGCCAGGGCGTCGAGTTGGGTGAACAACTCGTCCTTGCAGAAGAAGCAGCGGTCGGATTCGTTGCGCACGTAGAGCGGATTATCGAACTCGCTGGTGGCGATCACTTCGTGACGGATGCCAAAATCCTGGGCAAACTGGATGGCCTCCTGCAAATGCCGGCGCGGCAGGCTGGGACTATCCGCGGTCACGGCCAGTGCCGCGTCGCCTAGCGCTTCGCGCGCCGCCCAGGCGAGATAGGCGGAGTCCGCGCCGCCCGAGAACGCCACAATGGCCGAGCGCATCTCGCGGAGGATCTCGATCAGGTTTTGCTGCTTGGGATGCATCCTACTATTGTAACGCAGGCCTTCAGGCCTGTTCTTGTTCCGGCAAGGGAAAAGAACAGGCCTGAAGGCCTGCGTTACTCAACCCATCGCCGAGAAAATTGAAGGCCAGCACCGCGCCCATCACCGCCAGCGCGGGAAACACCACCAGGTGGGGCGCGTCAAAGAGATGACCGCGGCCATCGTTCAGCATGGAGCCCCAACTCGGCGCGGGCGGAGGAATGCCCAGTCCCAGGAAACTGAGAGTGGCTTCGGAAATCACCGCCGTGGCCATGCCGATGGCGGATTGGACAATCAACGGCTGCACGATGTTCGGCAAAATATGGCGTACCATCACGCGGGCATCGCCGGCTCCCAGGGCCCGCGCCGCTTGCACAAACTCGCGTTCCTTCATGGCCATCACCTGTCCGCGAACCAGGCGCGCGTAGCCGATCCATCCGCCCAGGGCCAGCGCGATCACCAGCTTCCCCAAACCCTGTCCCGCAAACGACACCACGGCGATGGCCAGCAACACTCCCGGAAAGGCCTGCAGCGTGTTAATGACGATCACGTTGAAAAAGCGGTCCAGCCATCCGCCATAATATCCGGCCAGGGCGCCGACGAGCAATCCGGCCGTCAGCGAAAGCGCCACCACGCCGGTTCCCACGATCAGCGAGACGCGCGCGCCGTACAGCAAGCGCGAAAAAACATCGCGGCCCAGTTCATCCGCGCCCAGCCAATGTGCCGCCGAGGGCGGCGACAGCCGTCGCGCCAAGTCCAGCGCCGCGGGATCGCGCGGAGCCAGCCACGGCGCGGCGATGGCCGCGATCGCCAGCAGCGCGGCGAGCACCGCTCCCCAGGTGGCAGGATTGTTCTTCATGCCACCGCCCGTATGCGTGGATCCATCACGCTATAGAGAAGATCGGTGATCAGGTTAACCACGAGGTAGGTCAGCGCAATGGCCAGCAAGCAACCTTGCGTCAGCGGATAGTCGCGCGCGCTGATGGCCTGCATGGTCAAGCGGCCCAAGCCGGGCCAGGAAAAAATTGTTTCGGTGACGATGGCGCCGGACAACAGCGATCCAAACTGCAATCCCACGACGGTGAGCACCGGAATCAAACTGTTGCGCAGGGCGTGGCAATAGACCACCGCGCGCTCGCGTAATCCTTTGGCGCGGGCGGTGCGCACGTAATCGGCGCGCAATTCTTCCAGCATCGAGCCGCGCACCATGCGCAGGAGAATCGCGGCCAGCGCCGATCCCATGGTCAGGGAGGGCAAGACCAGATTAGCCAGGCTTCCCCGCCCGGAAACCGGCAGCCATCCGGCCTGGATGGAAAAAATGAGAATCAACACCGGACCCAGCGCGAAAGTTGGAAACGACAAACCCAACAACGAAAGAAACGCCAGCAAGCGGTCTTGCCAGCGCCGGAACCACACCGCCGATTGCACGCCGCCGGGGATCGCCAGCAGCAGCGCGACGAGCAGAGAAGCCAGCGTAAGTTGTAGCGTAGCGGGATAGCGCGACAACACCACCTCGCGCACCGGCTGATTAAACTTGAAGGAGCGCCCCAGATCGCCGTGGATGAGTCCGCGCAAGAAGCGGGTGTATTGGACGCTCAGCGGCAGATCCAGTCCCCAGTCGTGGCGAATGTGGCTGACTTCGTCGGCGCGCGCGCCTTCGCCCAGCATCTGCTGCACCGGATCGCCGGGCACCATGTGGATCAGCAGGAAGACCAGCGTCGCCACGAGGAACAGCACGGGAGCGGTAAGCAGTAATCGTTGCGCGAGGAAGCGAAGCATCCACGGCTATTCTAACCGAGGAATTCTAGCCACAGAGACACAGAGAACACAGAGACTGGAAACACAGAGAAGAAAAACCTGAGAAGCGATCTCCTGGTCTTTCGTTCTCTGTGTTTCCGGTCTCTGTGTCCTCTGTGCCTCTGTGGCTAAGTCCTCTTTGTCCTACCAGAACGCAATTCCGCAACGCTCAGCCCAGACCTCGCCTCCGCCTCGGCCTCGGTGATGGCGCCGCAGTTCAGCGCGCGCAGAAAATAATTCAGCAATCCCTGACCAGTGGCCGCATCGTCAAACACTTCGCCGGCCAGCGTGGCCTGGGCGGCCTGGTCCATGAAATTGCGTAAGCGCTCTCCGGCCACCTCCAGACCCTCCAGGAAAAAAGCATACACCGCCGCATAACGGGTGGGAAGTTGCGCCGGATGCAAGTCCCAGCCTTGGTAGAATCCGGATTCCAGCGAGTGGCGAATGTGATCGTAGTGCAACTTCCAAGCGCGATGGACGACCGCGGGATCCTTGCCGACCGGCAAAACGTTGGTTGCGCCGTCCGACAGGCAGATCCCCGTGCCGGAATAGGCTACCTGCATCATGCCGCGCGCAAAATCGCAGGCCGGGTGCAGCATGTGCTGGTGAGCGGCGGTGATGTTGCAGGACGCCGTGTAATCATAAGTTCCAAAATGCGCGCCGATGCAGCGCCCGCGAGATGCGCGCAACAGGTCTTGCAAAACAAGAATCGACTGGGTCGTCTCGATCATCAATTCCACGCGCAACGATCCGGCCGCCAGGGCCAGTACCGTCTCCAGTTGATCGAGCAAGTCGGCCAGCGCCGTGACTTGCTCGGGGATCACCGCCTTAGGATAAGTGATAACGAAATTAGGCGGCAGCACCCCGCCGGTTTTCTCCAGCAATGCGGTGAGAAAAAGATCCAACGTACGCACGCTGCGGCGGAACGAATCTTCCGTAAACGGCTTGATGCGAATTCCGATATATGGCGGCAGCGAGTCCTTGGCCAGGCCCGCGGCGACCTCCGCCGCTGCCGAAACCGCGTGGCCGTCTTCTTCGGCTTCGGAACGAACACCGTAGCCATCTTCGAAGTCGATGCGGAAATCCTCGACCGGTTCGCGGCGCAATTTCTCCGTCACTCGCGCGTAGATTGTCTCGGCCATCGCCGGGCCTCCCGGCAGGTTCAGCACAAGCGCCAGCGTGGCGGCATCGGGCGCAAATTGTTCCAGGGACTTCCGCGCCAGCGATCCCAGCTTGGCCGCGGCATCCGCCTTGAAAAGATGCGCTCCGCCGTAAACAACATGAACCGGCTGGCGCGCCGCGGATTCGCCAGGATATCGTTCGAGAAATGCGCGATTGGCGCCGCCCAGACGCCGGGCGATGGCCTGAGTCAGCGCGGAGGGCAGCGAGGTTCGGGTCACTAGGCTTTCCCTTTCAGCCGCTCCTGCATGTGATCCGACGCCCGCGCCGAGAGCGCCAAAATCGTCAGCGTGGGATTTTTGTGGGTTACGGAACAGAAGATGCTGGCGTCGGTGACGTACAAGTTCTTGACGTCGTGCGCCTGCCCAAACGAGTTGACCACGGAGGTCTTGGGATCGTCGCCCATACGCGACGTGCCCACCTCGTGGATGCTGGCGCCGCGATACAACGGGCCTTCCGGCAGCGCGGCGTGCTCCAGCCGCAGCGTGGCGAAAAGCTCCTTGAAGCGATCGATGCAATGCGCCACCATCTTCTTTTCGTTGTCGTGAAAGTCCAGATGAATCTTGAGCACGGGAATGCCCCACGCGTCTTTCACTTGCGGGTCAAGCTCCACGAAGTTGCGTTCGTCGGCCAGCATCTCCAGATGCGAATGGAAGTTCACGCGCGTGCCGTACCATTCGTGAATCGCTTTCTTGTAGGACGATCCAAAGCCCGGCAGCACATTGGCGTGCGCCGGGAATGCGCCGAATCCCCCGCCCGCTTCGATGTGGTACCCGCGCAAGAACGGCAAACCTTTCTTGCCCCAGCCGTCCCAAGGAATAATGGTATTTGCGCCGATGCCGTCGTCGTTGACGATTTTGCGGTTGCGCAGTTGCGGAAGCAGGCCGTTGCCGTCCACGTTGACGTGCTCCATGAAATTGCGCCCGACTTGCCCGCTATGGTTGGCGATGCCGTTGGGAAACTGCCGCGAGCGCGATCCCAGCAGTAAGCGCGCCGAATGCAGCGTTCCACCGGCCACCACGACTATCTTGCCGCGCACTTTGTATTCTTTGCCGGACGCCGTGTCCACATAAGCGACGCCGTCCGCCAGGCCGCTCTTGGGATCGACGGTCGCGTCGTGCGCCAGCGCGTTGACCACCAGGCGGAAGCGGCCCGTCTTCATGGCCGGCGGAATCATGCGGTCGTAGGAATTGAAGTACGATCCGGTCTCGCAACCTTGTCCGCAATGGGCGCAGTAATGGCAGGCCGCGTAACCGTTGTAATCCTTAGTGAGGTGCGCCTTGCGCCGGGTGATCCATCCCGCGCCGATTTTGTCCGCCGCCTTGCGGATCAGCACCTCGTTGCAATTGGGTTTGGGCGACGGCAGATAAATTCCGTCGGGCGTGTCGGGGTGATTCTCCTTTTCGCCGCACAAGCCAATCAATCGCTCCACGCGATCGTAATAGGGCGCCAGATCGGAATAGGCGATGGGCCAATCCACGCCCGCGCCGTCATAGGTGCGCGGTTTGAAATCATGCTCGTTGAAGCGCCAGCAGATCCGTCCCCAGAAGTGCGTCCGTCCGCCGACAACGCGGGCTCGCCACCAGTTGTAGTGCTTCCCTTCCTCGGAGGTGTAGGGTTCCTTTTCGTTAAACGTGAAAAGATAATTGCCTTCCTGCACCGATTGCGTCAAGTAAGGGCTGGGCGCCATCTTGGAGGGCTGCACGCCGCGGTAGGGATACTCGTAGGCCCATTTGTGATACGGGAAATCTTTTTCCTTATCGCGATTGGGGCCGGCTTCCAACATGCAAACGTGCGCGCCGGCGCGCGTCAACTCATAGGCCACCAATCCGCCGCTGGCGCCCGATCCTACGATGATTGCGTCGTAAACTTGTTCTGGCATGATTCTCCGTTACAATTCGTGCTGGTGCGTGCACGCGCCTGGAAATTCCGACTCGTAGGTGTTGCCCGCGTATCCCAATTCCGCAACGCCGATCTTGGAGGTATAGAATGCGAAGACCGTCAAGCGGCGCATGGTTGGCAGGAACGCCGCCAGTTCGCCGCTGGACGCCGGCGGCCAGATCGTGTCCAGGAACGGCTTCTGTTGCGCCTCGCTCAACGCCACAAACGGCTGGCCCGATTTCGCCGATGCCGCCGCATCGAGTTCTCGCAATCCTTTATGGAATTGTTTCTGTGCCGATTCCGGCGATCCGGCCAGGTAGAAGTCCAGGAACTCGGCTACGGCGGCGTCTTTGGCGCCGGGAGTCCCGTCGCTTGGCAGGATCAGGTCGGCCAGGCGCTGCACGGTGTTGAATTCGCGGCCGCTGAAGAATTGCAGGTGTGCCGGGACAGCGGGTTGCGCGGCCGATTCCAGATGATGGTGAATTGCCGCCGCCATGGGGCCATCCTCGGCCCAGGCGTGACCTCCTACTGCGGCTACTCCCGCGGTCGCGACTCCCAAGGCCTTCAATAATTCTCTACGATTCGTATCGCCCATTTTATGGGTATATCGCAGTGGACTGTTATAATGCAAGCAGTCCTCTCATGTCCGCGCGAATTCTCATCATCGACGACGACCCAGTGCTTAGCCGGCTGATGGCTAGGTCGCTTTCCGACTACACGGTCGGCAAAGCGGGTAGCGCCGAGGAAGGATTGACGCTGTACCGCAACGAGCCTTACGACCTGGTGCTGTGCGACCTGGTCCTGCCGGGCATGGGCGGTCTCGAATTCATCGAAGTGCTTCGCGCGGAATATCCCCACGCGCGCATCATCGTGGTCAGCGCGCATGGTTCGGGTGAAAACTTGCTGGAGACGCTGCGCCGCAGTGTGGTGGACTTTCTGGTCAAGCCGTTCGACCCGGAAGATCTACGCTGCGCCGTCTCCAACCTGTTAAGCGCGGAGTTGTCCATTGAAGTGGTGTCGGCCACGCCCACCTGGGTGGAATTGCACGTGCCGGCCAGTTTTCAAGCGGCGGCCAGCATGGAGGCGTTTTTCACGAATTTGCAAGTCGGGATTGACGAGAACACTCAACGCAGCATCAGCATTGCCTTTCGAGAATTGCTGAACAACGCCATTGAGCATGGCGCCAAGGGCGACAGCAAGCGGCGCATCGGCATCAGCTACGTGCGTTTCGATCGCGCCATCATGTACCGCATCGCCGACCCGGGCAGCGGCTTCGACTTCGGTGATATTCCTCATGCCGCGATTTCCTATCCCGACGATCCGCTGAAGCACTTGGAGGTGCGCGAACAGCAAGGCATGCGCGCGGGCGGCTATGGTTTGCTGTGGACGCAGAATCTGGCCGACCAGGTGGTGTTCAACGAGAAGCGCAATAAGGTGATTTTTATCAAGTACCTTGATCCGAAGCCGGAATAGGTCAGATTCCGCCTCTTTTTCTGGTGTATACTAGACACAATTCGACGTTCCCAATGGGTCCATGTAGAGGTCAGTGTTATGACGCTTATGGACGGAACGATAAATGGGGTTTACGACCACCTATTGGTGGCTCTGTCGGTTGGAATTGCCGTCCTCGCCTCCTACACCGCGCTTGATCTTGCAGAACGGGTCACCGCCGCCCGGGGCGCGGCCAAGCTGGCGTGGCTCATCAGCGGCGCCCTGGCGATGGGAATCGGGATTTGGTCCATGCACTACACCGGCATGCTGGCGTTCCGCTTGCCGGTTCCTGTGTCGTACCACTGGCCCACGACGTTGCTATCTCTTCTAGCGGGTATTGTTTCTTCGATCATCGCCCTGTTTGTCGTGAGCCGGAAGAAAGTAGGAACACTGGCGGCTTTGGCGGCGAGTATCTTCCAGGGCGCTGGCATAGCGGCGCTGCATTACATTGGCATGGCGGCGATGCGGATGCCGGCCATGTGCCACTACTCTCCCGCCATCGTCGTCATTTCGGTGGTACTCGCCATCGCGGGATCGCTGTTGTCGTTGTGGCTAACGTTTCTCTTTCGGGATCAGCCAACTGGCCGCAAGGCGGCGAAAGGCTGCTAGCGCCTTGCTGATGGGTGCGGCCATCTGTGCGATGCATTACACCGGCATGGCCGCAACCAGCTTCACGGCCTCGGACGCAGTCCTGAACTGGTCCCACGCCGTGCGCGTCACCTCCCTAGGCGTTGCCGGTATTACCACGGTCCCCTGGATGGTCCTGGTGGGGGCCGTGGCGACCGTCCTCGTGGATCGCCTTCAGGAGCGGAGCGCTCTGCTGGACGCTTTGTTCGAGCAGGCGCCGCAGCTGTTGCCCACCTGACCGCAGAAGGCCGGGTAGTCCGCGTGAACCAGGAGTTCACTCGGGTTTTTGGCTACACCCCGCAAGAAGCCTTAGGCCATCGGCTGACTAAGTTGATCGTACCCGGCGAATTGCAAGGGGAGGATCAGCGGCGTTTTGAGTTGGTGTTGCGCGGACAACGAGTGGATTGGGAGGCGGTTCGCCAACGCAAGGATGGCAGCCGGCGTGCACGTTCTGGCGTTCGGCCTGCCAGTGGCGGTGCCCGATGGAAGGGTTGAGATCTATGCGATGTACCGTGACATCACCGAACGCAAGGCGGCGGAGATCGTTATGCGATCGATGTCCAGCCGGCTGCTGGAGGTTCAAGAGACCGAGCGGCGGCACCTGGCCCGCGAGCTCCATGACGAGATCGGTCAGTTGCTGACCGGTCTCCGGCTCTTGCTGAGACAGCATGGAGACCCGCCGGCCGACGAACTCAAGACCCAGCTCGACCAGGCGCGGACCATCGTAGACGACCTGCTCGCCAAGGTACGAGCGCTCTCGTTCGATCTTGCGCCCCGCCGACCTGGACCAGCTTGGACTGCTTCCGGCGCTTCTCGCTCTTTTCGAGCGATACACGGCCCAAACCGGAGTTCTGGTAGACTTCAAGCATCAGGGACTGGAGAGGCGCTTTGCACCACGAAGTGGAGACGGCCGCGTACCGGGTTGTGCAAGAGGCGCTAACCAATGCCGCGCGCCACGCTGGTGTGACAGTTGTAACCGTGCGCGTCTGGACCGACGCCAACATGCTGTACCTGCAGATTGAAGACCGCGGTTGCGGCTTCGATCCGGAAGCCGCCCTGAAAGCGCCACAGCTCCAGCGGCCTCATCGGTATGCAGGAACGCATTATGCTTGTTGGGCGGCCGCGTGACTCATCGAGTCTTCGCCGGGGTCCGGAACGACCATCACCGCCGAACTGCCGCTCGATGAAGCTACGTCGGCTACGGCAGGTGATCCTTTTCAGGAGGTGACTATGGCCATTTCCATTGTCTTGGCGGACGATCATCCGGTAGTTCGCCGGGGGATGCAGGCCCTTTTGGAGCCGCGAGCGGGATTTTTCGATCGTGGGCGTCGCGGCCGACGGCCTGGAAACCGTCCGTCTGACGGAACGATTGAAACCCGACGTCCTGGTTCTCGACCTGATGATGCCGGGGTTGAGCGGCCTGGAAGCGCTGCGGATTCTTCGCGAGCGCTCGCCGCGGACGCGGATCGTGATCCTGTCCATGCACAGCAGCAGTGCCTTCATTGCCCAAGCGCTCCAGAACGGTGCGATCGGCTACGTCCTCAAAGGCTGCACCGAGGAGAATCTGGTCCGCGCCGTGAGGGAGGCGGCCGCGGGCAGACGTTTCCTCAGCCCGCCGGTGACGGAGATCGCCATCAATGCCTACATTGAGCAATCCAAGGCGGGCCCTTCGATCCGCACGAAACCCTCACGCCGCGGCAGCGCGAGGTGCTGCAACTGGCGGCGGAGGGGAAGACGAATGCGGAGATCGCCGCACGGCTCCACATCAGCCAACGGACGGTGGAGAATCACCGCGCCACTTTGATGCAGAAACTCGGATTGCAGAACCAGGCGGACCTGATTCGCCACGCCATACGCCATGGGCTGATTCCGCCGGACGAATAGCCGGGAATCAGATCTGGCTCTGGTTGTTGGGACGTTTCCGCGGCTGCTACATGGAGGCGCGATCCGATCACGACGGATGCCGGGAAATACCGAGCCTTTGCATGCGAGAAGCAAGCGTCGTCCGCTTCACTCCGAGCTTGATGGCCGCGCCGCGCGGCCCTCCGACCACCCAGTGAGCTTCTCGCAAAGCCCCCAGGATCGACTCGCGCTCGATTTCCTCAAGGGTGCGGTGCCGGGACTGCGGCTTGAATGCCATCTGGCGCTCGGCAATGAAGCGCTTCATCCCTTCCAGAGGAGCATTTAAAGTGCTGCCGGAAGAGAGAATCACCACCCGTTCCATAAAGTGCTGCAATTCGCGGACGTTGCCCGGCCATGGATATCGTTTAAAGGTCTCCAGCGCCTCCGCAGGGATCTTTGTAATTCGCTTCTTCAGGCGATGTGCGTACCGGTTCACATAATGCTGCACCAAGGGAACGATGTCTTCCGGCCGTTCCCGCAAGGGGGGAATCTCGATCGGAAAGACGTTGAGCCGATAATACAGATCGCTGCGAAACTCCTTGTTGTCAACCATCCCCTGCAGATCGCGGTTAGCCGCCGCGATAACTCGCACGTCGAGGCTGTGCGCTTGGTTGCTTCCGACCCTTTCGAAAACCCGATCCTGCAGGAAGCGGAGCAGCTTCGGCTGCAATTCCAGCGGGAGGTCGCTCACTTCGTCGAAAAACAACGTTCCCTTGTCGGCAACTTCCAGCCGGCCGAGCTTTCGTGCGACCGCACCCGTGAAAGCGCCCTTCTCGTGGCCGAACAGTTCGCTCTCCATCAGCGCAGCGGGAATGGCGGCGCAATCGACCTTGATGAAAGCCTGATGGCGGCGCGCGCTGTGATCATGAATCGCGCGGGCCACCAGCTCTTTGCCTGTCCCCGTCTCTCCCAGGATGAGGACCGTCGAGTCCGTCTGTGCAACCGTCTCTACTTGGTGCTGCACATTCCTTAGCTCCGCACTGGCGCAGACGGTCTCTTCCCAGTTGTATTCCGTTCGAATGGGCTCTTCGGCGTATCTCTTTACATTGGCCAGCCTCTCTCCGGTTTCGTTCGCCTCACCATAACGCAACACGTTGTTCAGCGCGATGGCGATGAGATCGGCGAGGCTCTTCAAGAAGCCCAGATCGTTTCTGGCGAGCTCGTAATCCTTGCGGGTGATGAAGCCGAGGACTCCTAGCGCGCAATCGCCCTTGACAAGAGGAAGGTAACCGATGGCCTTATAGTCCCGCGCGATCAGCCCTTCCAACACTTCCGCGATTCTCTCGAAACTACTGGGAGGCCGGATATCTTGGATGCGGTATATGCCAGGGGTTTTGGACCGATGGCCTCAATCGCGGTTCCGTCCCGCAGAATCGCGCCCTCCCTGACTAGCCCGCTCCATTGATCATGCAATATGCGAATCCACAGCGAGTCACCGGAGGACTCCGCGATGCAGACGAATGCGTATTCCCAACCCTCAATTTCGCAGCAACCTTCGGTGACCGCGTCGAAAAACTCGCGGAGGTCCAGCTTTGAGGCGAACTTGCCGTAAAGATCGAGCAGCAAGCGCAAACGCCTCTGTTCACGCTCCAACTCTTCGCCCAGACGCTTGCGCTCATTGACATCCTCGACGATGGTAACCGCAAATCGAGAATCCCCTTGCGCCACGATTGCGCCATTAACACGGACCCAAATCAGGCCGCCGTTCTTGCGAAAGCAGCGTTTCTCAAGCTCATAGCGGTCTCTCTTCCCTTCCAACAATTCATTGATGAGGAGTTCGTTGGCCGCCAGATCTTCCGGGTGCGTCATCTCGCGCCAAGTCATCGAGCGCAGCTCGTCGCTGGTGTAGCCCAACATCTTTTCATAAGCCACGTTCACCGCAAGGTAGCGTCCGGTCGAGTCTGTCAAGGCGACTCCCACGGACGAGTTATCGAAGACCGCCCGCCAGCTTCGCGCTGTCGCGCGCAGTACCTCTTCGGCCTGCCCACCGTGCTCGGTGCTGTCTGCTTGAAACACGGACCCTCCATTTATTAAGATGGTCCAACTGTACACCCGGTTCCGCTTCTAGGTTCCTTTCTTGACTTTTCCCTTCTGACGAGGATTCGTAAGACGACTTCTTTTCGTCGTCACTCAGGCGGAGAAGCGAACTTCATCTAGGAAGGGTAGTTCACAAGAGCTACCCTTAACCATAGACCACGCAACGACTTATACATCGCTTCACAGTATGGCGAGGTTTGGCAAACGAGTTGCCCTTACAGCTTGCGGGAAGGACTCTGAGTACGAACGGGAGCGTACCGCCTTGGTGGAGGTAGGAATGGGCGGACTCCTCGGTGCGCGGCAACGCATCGCCCTCGTGGGCGGTCGCATGATCATCGAGTTTTCCCGGGGTCCTGAACGACAGTCGCCGCGGAGTTGCCGCTCGGCAAAGCTACACGGATCCGATTCTTCTCTGGAGGAACTTGTGGCAATTTCTATTATCTTGGCGGACGATCATCCGTTAGTTCGCCAGGGATGCAGGCCCTATTCGAGCGCGAACGAGATTTCTCGATCGTGGGCGCCGCCGCAGACGGCCTGGAAACACTCCGTCTAGCGGAACGATTGAAACCCAATGTCCTGGTTCTCGACCTGATGATGCCTGGACTCAGCGGCCTGGAAGTGCTGAGGGTTGTTCGCGAGCGGGCGCCGCGCACGCGTATTGTGATCCTTTCCATGCACAGCAGCAGTGCCCTCATTGCCCAAGCGCTCCAGAACGGTGCCATCGGCTACGTCCTCAAAGATTGCCCCGAGGAAAATCTCGTCCGTGCCGTGAGGGAGGCGGCCGCGGGCAGGCGTTTCCTCAGCCCGCCGGTTACCGAGATCGCCATCGATGCTTACATTGAGCAATCCAAGGCGGGTACCTTCGATCCCCATGATACCCTCACGCCGCGGCAGCGTGAGGTGCTGCAACTGGTCGCGGAGGGGAAAACAAATCTGGATATCGCCGCGCGGCTGAACATTAGCGAACGCACGGTGGAGAACCACCGCGCCACTTTAATGCACAAACTGCAGTTGAAGAACCACGCGGGATTGATCCGCCACGCGATTCGCCATGCGCTGATCCCAACAAAACGAATAGCCGGGGCAGTCGCCGTATTCGTCGGCTCTTCCCAGAATGGAACTAGCCGCTTGTGCAATTTCTGTCAATTCTTTGAGTACTTCCCGGATAGCAATTCCTCCCGACGCCTGCTAGGATTTCGATGGGGTAATCACTATGAACCTTGCGCTGCTGCCTGCCGTTCGCATCCTGTTTCGCCTCGTGAAATCCGCTGGCCTGTTCGCGCTGGCCGGTTGCTTGCCGAGCTACATTCCGGTTAAAACATCCAGCGCCATTCCCGGTCAGGAAATCATCACATTCATTGTGATCGCAGCAGCCATCTACGGAGCGATCTTTGGCGTTTGGAAGATATTACTGCCATTGCGACTCACACTATTCCGATTTATTTGCAAGCTTCTGATTCACTCCGGCAATGGCTTCCTGTTGCTCTTTGGCGTCTGGGAATTGCTTTCGGTTGGTGTCCGTGTTCGAAAATTTGGCGTTCCGGACTTCACAGGTGTCGCAGCACTGCACAAGACCTATGATTCCCTCGATCGTTTCACAAAGGCCCACGTGGTAACGGTCGTAAGGATCCTTCAAGGCTCACCACCGTGCGGCGTGTACCAGGAGGCGATCCTCTTTCTCGACGCGGTCAACTATTAAGAACCACTAGCGTCCGGCTATAAGCCTAGCAGGTTCAATTGTTTAGAAATTGCATGTAATTTTTCTTGGGACTCGGCATCGCCGAAGGCCCGTAAAATGGGCACTTGCTCAAAAAGCGTGAGGCTGAGCACCTGGAGGATTTCGTGAAGGCTGGCGTCCAGCACCAAGCGCTTCTTGACGATGGCCACGAGCACGTAGATCGACACCGCAATCCAGATTTGAGTCTTGACAGCATTTTCACTCGATCCGAAAAAGGCTTTGATTCGGAGGTGCTGCTTGATCCACCGGAAGAATAACTCCACTTGCCATCGCGATTTGTACAACAGGCAGATGGTGAGAGCGGGCAGATCGAAATTGTTGGTGAGAAAACAGAGGCGGCGGTCCTGTTCGGCATCGTAATAACGAATTCGGCGCAGAGGATCGGGGTAACGCTTTTGAGATTCCACCAAAGCCAGAACAACGGTATGGTCGGATCGCAGTCCGGTGGAGCGATCGATGACATGAGAGTATCGTCGGCGAAACTGGAGGTTTCGCTTGGCGCGCGTGACGAAGAAGGCACCGCCCCGGTGGAACCGGTGGAGACGTGCGAAGTCCAGGTAGCCGCGATCCAGTACGTAGAACGAACCAGGCTCCGGCACGATGCGATCCAGGATGTTGACATCCTGCAGTTTTCCTTCGGTAACCTCAATAAAAGTGGGGATCGGGCCACGGAGGTCGAGCAACGTATGCATCTTGATCGCGGCATCCGAAGATCGAAAGCGGGCCCAGGGGAACACCGACAAGCAGAGGTCGATAGTAGTGGAGTCCAGGGCGTACACCGTGCTGTCGAGATCGAAACCCAGCGACTCGTTGGCATACATGGGCCGCGCGATGTGAATCAGGACTTGAGCGAAGTCGGCGTAGATGCGCCAATCGTGGGCCTCGTTGGCGTCGGCCAGCGTGGAACGGGAAACCTTGCCGCGAAAACCCATATGGTAGAGTTTGCTGGAAACCGAACGTAAACACGCTTCGATGTCGCGCAGACTTTCTCGAAACGTCAGTTGAGCAAATGCCAGGCACAGAAACTGATCCTGGCAAGAAAACCCACGCGATTTGTAATTGCCGCGATAACGCTGCACGCACTTGTGAAACTCGTAAGCGGGAACGTGGTCAAGCAACTGGGAGAAAACGGTACGACCAGTAGGCATGCTCCATTGTGGGGTCGATCCGTTCGGGCGGGCCAACCGGTCTCAGCAGGCCGAGAAACGCCCCTCAGAGTTGGAATCGAAAAAAGTCAAAACCACATGCATGCCATTGACCGCAAAAGAGTTGATCGGCGGCTCGGAAGCGATAGCCGGACAGCAGTGATTAAGAACGGAGGAATTCCCCTAGACCAGAACGCAGCTCGTTCCCAGAACAGGACTGACCCGTGAGATAGTTGCCCAATTATTGAGTATTTTCCCCGTAGTAGTCCCGATGTGGTTTGGCTAACTATTAAAGCAACGCCGACTCGACCCATGGTACTTAATACCGCCTCCGTGGATTTAGAAAACGACAGTCACGAGTTGCTTGGACACCGCGGCGGCCTTCGCCGGCTGTTGGGAGCTTCCCCACCCATGCTCAGGTTGTTCGAACTGATCTGCAGGGTTAGCCTGAACCACTACCCCGTCCTGATTCAAGGCGAGAGCGGCACAGGGAAGGAGTTGGTGGCGTGTGCCATCCACCAGGGCGGGCCGCTGGCCAACGAGCCCTTCCTTCCCATCGATTGCGGATCCCTGGTTTCCACGCTTATCGAAAGCGAATTGTTCGGCTACGAGCGGGGCGCTTTTACCGGCGCGTCCCACACCAAGGTCGGTTTGCTCGAGGCGGCCGGGAACGGCACGGTTTTTCTCGACGAAATCGGGGAGATGCCGGTGGCTTTGCAGTCGAAATTATTACGCGCCCTGCAGGAAAAGGAGGTCCGCCCCGTGGGCAGCAACCGATGCGTCAAGATCGCGGCGCGGGTTATCGCGGCCAGTAACCGCGATCTCGAAGTTGACGTGCAACACGGCCATTTCCGCAAGGATCTCTACTTCCGCTTGAACGTGGTCAGCATGTGGCTTCCATCATTGCGGGAGCGCCGGAGCGACATTCCGTTGTTGGTCAATCACATGGTCGGAAAGTACACGCCTGCCGGCCAGCCGCCCTTCTCTATCTCCGACGGAGCCATGAAGCTCTTGATGGCTTACGATTGGCCAGGCAACGTGCGCGAGTTGGAAAACTGTATTGAGCGCGCCGTGGCCCTGGGATCAGGCCCCGTACTGCAGATCAGCGATCTAACCACCAACATACAATATGGCCGCTCACCCGCCGCCTATGCCATCGCCGCCTCTGCCGAAGGGGGACCGCGCACCGTGTCCCTGCCAACTAGTCCCGCCGTGCCAAACCGCGGGCCCTCACCGAGAGCGGCTCTGAATGCTTCGCTACCAGCGCCATCCACCGCAAGCGCCTTAGATTCTCCAGCCCTCGGCGCCAAAGAGTCCGACGGCCCGATGGACGGACACGTTATTCCTTGGGCGGAATGTGAAAAGCGGGCCATCCTTGGCGCACTGCGGGTAGCCGGCGGTGACAAGGTGCTAGCCGCCCGCCTGCTCGGCATGGGTAAGACTACGGTGTACCGCAAACTCAAAGAATACGAGGTTTCGGAAAGGGCCTCAAGTACCGGGTAGTGTCAGTTTGAAACTTCACGTTTCAAGAGCACCTCGTGGATACATCCACTGTCACTCGATACCGCTCCCACGGCCTCCCATCCGTCCGCTCCGAGCTTGTTCAAGGCCGTCACGATATGCGTGCTGTGTCCGACTACTACCGTATACTCCCATGTCTTCATTGGTTATTTCTCCTGTTCCAGCAGCGCCACGGTATCACCAATTTTTCGGCTTTTTCTTGGTCCGGTAGGGTCCACGCGGTCTCGGCTTCGGCTGTGCGGCATCCGCCAGCGCTGCGATTTCCTCATAGCTCCATACGTGGTCCGAAACACCCGCTTCCATCCCATTTGCGCCGAAACCTGCGTAGCAGGCGATAGAGGAATAGCCCCTGGCGAGGCGTTTTTCAGCCGAGCCTGGGGTGGGAGACAGAGAGAGCCGCAGCCTGCGAAGCTGGCGACAGAGACTTTCGCCACTGCCTCTGTCGCCAGCTTCGCAGGCTCAGTTTCGTTGCCCAAAACCCCAGGCTCGGCTGAACTGCGCCTCGCCTGGGGCTAGCACTCTTCCGCCCGCTACGCAGGCTTTGGCGCAAGCTTCTCACGAACCAGGGCGACACCTCACTTTAGTGTTGCACACGCACCTGTGACTCTGCCGGTAGTGACGGTGGGTAATGGGTCTACTTGAAATACATCCACCTACTCGGTAGCGTCCTCACAGACTGTTAGGACAATGGCAGCCGGGCTTTTTGGAGCGCCTACCTGCCGCTGGACAAACCAAGCAATCAGTTCTACTCTAAATCCCTGCGCAGACTCAGGCGTCAGCGCCACTATATGACTGGAACCATGATGAAGTACCCGCTCGCCCTGGGCACGGTCCTGGACCGCGCGGGACGATACTTCGGCTCCCGCGAGATCGTCTCCCGGCTGCCGGACCGCTCCATTTTCCGCTATCACTACTCCGACTTCCATCGGCGGGCGCGCACGCTGGCCTCCGCACTGGCGCGCGCCGGATTGCGGCGCGGCGACCGCGTGGGCACCCTGATGTGGAACCATCACGTTCACCTGGAATCGTATTTCGCCATTCCCGCGGCCGGCGGCGTGCTGCACACCCTCAACCTGAGATTGCATCCCAATGAACTGGCCTTCATCGTGAATCACGCCGAAGACCGCTTCCTGATCGTCAACGATGTTCTGCTGCCGCTTTACGAACAGTTCCGCGATCGCGTGAAGCCGGAAAAAGTGTTCGTGGTCTCGCTGTGCGGAAAACCCGTACCGGCCCCGTACGAAGATTACGAAGCGCTGCTGGCCACCGGCGATGCTAACGACGCGCTGCCGCAGATCGAGGAGCGCGAGGCGGCGGCGATGTGTTACACCTCGGGCACCACGGGCAGTCCCAAGGGCGTGGTTTATACCCATCGTTCCGTGGTGCTCCATTCCATGGCTTCGGCGTGGTCGGATGCCATGGCGATTTCACGCCGTGATACTTTGCTTCCCGTCGTGCCGATGTTTCATGCCAACGCCTGGGGCATGCCGTTCGCCGGCGTCATGGTGGGCGCAAAGTTTGTCTTCCCAGGCCCGTTCCTGGACGCCGAAAGCATCCTCGACCTGCTGGAACGCGAACAGGTGACCCTGACCGGCGGAGTGCCCACGGTATGGATGGCGGTGATCGAGGCGTTGGAGAAAAATCCGGGGCGCTGGAAATTGGTGAAAGGCATGCGCATGCCGTGCGGCGGATCGGCGCCTCCGGAAGCCATGATTCGCACGCTCGAAAAGCACGGGCTGCATTTGCTGCACGCCTATGGACTCACCGAGTCGAGTCCTCTGGCATACATCTGCAAGCTACGGCCGGGAATGCGCGATTGGCCGGACGAACGCGCCTGGGCGGTGCGCCGTCTGCAAGGACGGCAGATGCCTTTCGTGCAAACCCGCATCGTCAACGACAACGGCATCGCGCCGTGGGACGGCGCGGCACTGGGAGAAATTCAACTGCGCGGGCCGTGGATTACAGCGTCCTACTACAATCTGCCGGCGGAGCGCGATAAATGGACGGAAGACGGCTGGTTCCGCACCGGCGATGTGGGATCGCTGAACGCGGAAGGCTATCTCAAGGTTGCCGACCGCACAAAAGACCTGATTAAGTCAGGCGGCGAGTGGATCAGCTCCGTGGATTTGGAAAATGCGCTGATGGGACATCCCGCGGTAAAAGAAGCGGCGGTCATCGCCATCCCCGACGCCAAGTGGGCAGAGCGACCGCTGGCGGTGGTGGTTCCGAAAGACGCGGCGGCCTGCACACCAGAGGTGTTGCGAGCATTCCTCGCGGAGCGCTTCGCGAAATGGCAAATTCCCGACGCCTTTGAGTTCGTGGAGAGCATCCCGCACACCTCCACGGGAAAAATGCTGAAAGCGGAATTGCGCAAGCGCTACGCGGAAGGGAGGAAATAATCATGCCCCTGCCGGGAACAATGATGGATTTTCCTCTCACGTTGTCCGCCATCCTGGAGCACACCCAACTGTTCCGCGATGTTGACCTGGTCTCGCGCCAGCCGGGTGGCACGGATATTTTCCGCTACACCTACGGCGACTTCTATCATCGCGCGCGATCCCTGGCGGCCGCCTTGCAACGCGCCGGCTTGCGGCCGGGCGATCGCGTGGCCACCCTGATGTGGAATCAGCATCAGCACCTGGAAGCCTATTTCGGCATTCCCGTGGCAGGCGGGGTGATTCATACCCTGAACTTGCGGCTGCATCCGAATGAGCTGGCCTTCATCGCCAATCATGCCGAAGACCGTTTTCTGATCGTCGAGCAATCCCTGCTGCCGGTGTGGGAGAAGTTCCGCGACAGAACTAAGATCGAGCGCGTCATCGTCACCGGCGACGATTACGAATCCTTCATCGCCGCGGGCGATTCCGGCTACGAGTATCCGGCGCTGGAAGAAGACGCTGGGGCGGCGATGTGCTATACCTCCGGCACCACGGGCAATCCCAAGGGCGTGGTCTATTCGCACCGCGCCATTGTGCTGCACTCCTTTGCCTGCGCACTGGAGGACGCTTTCGCCATCTCCGAGCACGACGTGATTCTGCCGGCGTCCTCCATGTTCCACGCCAACGCTTGGGGATTCCCCCATGCTGGCGTGATGATGGGATCGAAGATGGTCTTCCCGGCTTCGGACATGTCGCCGGAAGGATTGCTGGACCTCTTTGATCGCGAGCAAGTCACTTTTACGGCGGGCGTGCCGACGATCTGGCTGGGTGTGCTCGACGCCTTGGAGAAACATCCGGGGCGGTGGAAGTTATCGCCGAAGTTGCGCGTAGTGATCGCCGGATCGGCCGCGCCCGAATCGATTTTCCGGCGCTTCGACAAGCAGGGTGTGTGGGCCATCCATCTTTGGGGCATGACGGAAACGACTCCCGTCGCCACCATCAGCCATTTGCAGCCGCACATGCAGGGGTGGAGCGGTGACGCGCGCTACGAGGTTCGCGCCAAGCAAGGCGTTCCCGTGCCGTTCATCGAAGCGCGCGCGGTCTCCGAGGCCGGCGAGTGTCCGTGGGATGGAACCACGCTCGGCGAGTTGCAGGTGCGCGGTCCTTGGGTGGCCAGCTCGTATTACAACATGCCGGAAACGTCCGATCGCTGGACCGCCGACAACTGGTTCCGCACCGGCGACGTGGTTTCGATTGATCCCAGCGGTTATCTGAAGATCGCCGATCGCACCAAAGACCTGATCAAGTCGGGCGGCGAATGGATTAGTTCGGTGGATCTGGAGAATACATTGGTGGGGCATCCGAAAGTCCGCGAGGCTGCGGTGATCGCAATCGCGCATCCCAAGTGGGGAGAGCGTCCGCTGGGATTGATCGTGTTGCGGGAAGGCGTAACTGGAATCGAAGAGGAGTTCCGCGACTATTTGGCGCAGAAATTTGCCAAGTGGCAAATCCCGGACAGGTTCGTCTTCGTGGACGATCTCCCGCACACTTCCACCGGCAAGCTGCAAAAGCTGACCATGCGGGAGCGGTTTAAAGACTGGCAGTGGTAAAACTCGATTCACCACAAAGACACAAAGGACACAAAGGCCAAGACCAGGGATGGCATAAGATTCGTTAGGTTTTCTTTGTGTTCTTTGTGTCTTTGTGGTGAACGATCCTACGCGCCCACTTTACGGCAGCTATGGGCCCTGGCTTTCAACACGCAATCGAGGAACTTCCGGGCGTTGTCCTCGATGACTTCGAACTTGCCGGCCTCCATGGCCTTGTGATCCACCAAGTCCGCGCCAACGCCAAGAGCCGACGATCCCGCCAGGAGGAAATCCACGGCGTTCTCCAGGTTCACACCGCCGGTGGGAACCAACTGGATGTGCGGGAAGGGCGCTTTCAACGAGCGGATGTACTTCGGCCCGCCCATATTCCCGCAGGGAAATACCTTTACGAAATCGGCGCCCTCTTCCCAGGCGGTCAAGACCTCGGTGGGTGTCAGCGCGCCGGGCATCACTACTTTCGAGTAACGATGCGCCACGCGGATCACGTCCAGCTTGAGCGCGGGCGTTACCAGGAACTCGGCGCCGGCCAGCAAGGCGGCGCGGGCCGTCTCGGCGTCCAGTACCGTGCCGGCTCCGAGCAACACTTTGCCGCCCAGGGAGTCGGCCAGTTTCTCCATCACGCGAATGGCCCGCGGCACGGTCATGGTAATTTCCAGCGTGGCGATGCCGCCGCGTAACACCGCGTTACACGCCGCCAAAGCCTGGTCCGCACTGGACGCGCGAATCACGGGAACGATTCCCGTTTCAATGATTGAGTCGATCGTGCTCGGCCGTGACATGATGTCCTCCCCGGTTTTGAAGCGTTCCTATATTGCTTGTACCACAGTTCGGATCGAGCGGGAAGTGTGTTAATCTGAGTTTTAGCTTGTGCCGTCAGGAGCGAATCACCCTATGAATAAACGAGTCGGAATTCTTACCGGGGGCGGAGACTGTCCCGGGTTGAACGCGGTCATCCGTGGCGCGGTGCGCCGCGCCTTGCGCAGCGGCTGGGAGGCCATCGGGATTTTGGAAGGATGGCGCGGCCTGATTGACGGCAAGTGGATCCAGTTGGACTTGGAGGCGATCCGCGGCATTCTGCCGCGCGGTGGAACCATCCTGCGCACTTCCCGCACCAATCCCAGCAAGCGTCCCGAAGGCATGGAGCGCATCCGGCAGAATTACATGGCCGCGGGCCTGGACGCCTTGATCGCCATCGGCGGCGACGACACGCAAGGCGTTTCCGCCAAACTTCACGATGCCGGCTTGCGCGTCATCGGCGTTCCCAAAACCATTGACAACGATCTGTCCGGCACCGATTGTACTTTTGGCTTCGATACCGCGGTGAACATCGTCATGGAGGCGATCGATCGCCTGCATACCACGGCGGAAGCGCACAATCGCGTGATGGTGGTGGAAGTGATGGGCCGCGAGGCGGGATGGATCGCCGTGGCCAGCGGCCTCGCCGGAGGCGCCGACGTGGTGCTGATCCCGGAAAAGCCGATTGATTTGGACAATGTGGTTCAACTGCTCCAGCATCGCGCCGAACGCGGCCGGACGTTTTCCATCATGGTGGTGGCGGAAGGCGCCAAGTTCGCCGATGGCCACCAAATAACTCTCAGTTCCAAAGTGGACGAGTTCGGCCACGTGCAACAGGGCGGCATCGGCCAGGTGCTGGCGGCGGAAATCGAGAAGCGCACCGGGCTGGAGACGCGCGCGGTTATCCTGGGCCACGTCCAACGCGGCGGATCGCCCAGCGCTTTCGATCGCATCCTGGCTACGCGCTTCGGCGTCATCGCCATGGAGCAGGTCATCAAGGGGGAATCCGGCAAGATGGTCGCGTTGCACGGCGGCGACATCGTTACGGTGCCCTTCAGCGAGGCGCTCACCAATCGCAAGGTGGACCCCGAGTTGTACCGCGTGGCGGAAACGTTCTTCGGGTAAGAAAGCGCAAGGCAAAAGGCAAAAGTCAAAAGGCAAAAGTGAAAAAGCCGATCGCTTCCCACTTTTGCCTTTTGACTTTTGGCCTTTTGCCTTGCAGCTCGACCCGCGGCAATTCGGTTGCGACGCTCCTTCGTAATGACGTATCCTTTAGTCCGCCATGTCTCTTCGCATCGACGATCTTGATACTCCCGCCGTTGTGATTGACCTCGACATTATGGAGGCCAATCTCGCGCGCATGGCCGCGTTCTGCCGCGATCATCACCTGGCCTTGCGTCCGCATACCAAGACGCACAAGGTTCCCGAACTGGCCCATCGCCAGATCCGCTCCGGAGCGTGCGGAATCACGGTGGCCAAGGTCGGCGAGGCCGAAGTGATGGCCGCGGCGGGCCTGGACAACATCCTGATCGCCTATCCGGTGATCGGTACGCAAAAAGTCGAAAGGCTCGCCAGACTCGCCCGGCGCGCCCGCATGACCGTGGCGCTCGATTCGCGGGAGGCCGCCGAAGGAATTTCCGCGGGCCTGGCGCCGAGCGGAACCAGCGTTGGCGTGTTGGTGGAAATCAACACCGGCTTTGGACGCTGCGGCGTAACCATCGGTCCGGCGGCCGTGGATCTGGCGCGCTCTGTGCAATCCCTGCCAGGACTAAACTTTCGCGGCGTGATGGTCTATCCCGGCAATTTTCTCACCGACCCCGATAAGCATGCCGCGCTGCTGGCCGCCGAGCGGGCTCGCGATCAGGAAATTGTTGATGTTTTTGCAAAGGCCGGTTTGCCCTTAGAAGTTTTCAGTGCCGGCTCTACGCCCTCCGCGCCGCTCACCGGCGAGTTGCCGGCGGTGAATGAAATCCGGCCCGGAACATACATCTACAACGACATGAACACCGTCGGCAGCGGCGCATGCACGCTGGCCGATTGCGCGGCGACCGTGTTGGTAACGGTGGTTTCCACCGCTGTTCCTGGAAAAGCCATGATGGATGGCGGGTCGAAGACCTTTTCCAGCGATGCGTTGCGCACCGGCAAAGCCAGCGGTTATGGATACATCGTTGAAGACCCGGACGCGGTCGTCTCGGGATTCAACGAGGAGCATGGACATATCGATTTGAGCGTTTCGCAAAAGAAATACCGCGTGGGCCAACGCCTGCGCGCAATCCCTAACCACGTTTGCGCTATGATCAACCTGCACGATCAGGTTTATGGCGTGCGTGGAGAAATCGTGGAGGTAGTATGGAACGTCGCTGGACGTGGCAAACTGCAATAATTCTTCTGGCCGCCGCCGCGGCCCTGTCGGGCCAAGCGCCACCCCAACCGGGCATCATTCCGGCGCGCGAACTGGCGCCCATTCTGGATCTGCTGGGCGGACTGCCGGGTAATCCCGTGAAATTCGATCGGGCCCGCATCGAGCAAGGTTATACGCAAGACGTCTACACGCTGGTGCAGAGCCTGCATTCCCTGGCGATCTTGCTGGACTTGCGCCAGGACGCTGGCCCAGCGGAGCGCGCCAAGCTGGCCGAAGTGACCGACCGCCTGGATCAACACCTGCGCGCAATGCTGGCCCGCAACGACGCACGGCTGCGCAATCCGGACCGCGATAATCTGGCGCGCTATGCCGAGTCCGATCGCGTTCTTCCGCCGCCCGCGCCCGGCGAGCAGCGTGTCCTGTTCATGGGCGACTCCATTACCGACGGCTGGAAACTGGCGGAATATTTTCCCGGCAAGCCGTACGTGAATCGCGGCATCAGCGGCCAGATCACCGGCGAAATGCTGGGCCGCATGAAAGCCGACGCGCTCGATCTGAAGCCGCTGGCGATGGTGGTGCTCGCCGGCACCAACGACCTGGCGCGCGGCGTGACGGTGCCGGCGATTGAAAACAATTTGTATATGATCGGCAGCTTGGCCAAGGCCCAGGGGATCAAGGTGATCTTGGCCTCCATCACGCCCGTGAATTTCAACAACATCGCGCTGCGGCCCCCGGAAAAGATTTTGGAATTGAACAAGTACCTGCAGGAACTCTGCGTCAAGGAAGGCTATCTCTATCTCGATTACTTCTCCGCCCTGAAAGACGATGAAGGACATTTCCGCAAGGACCTTGCCAACGACGGCCTGCATCCCAACGCCGAGGGATACAAGATCATGGCGCCGCTGGTGCAGGCGGCCATCGAAAAGGCGCTGGCCCCAGCGATGAAGCAGCCCTTCCGGAAGCCGAGCAAGCAATAATGACGAGATCCTGGGCTGTGGCGCTGGTCTGTGCCGCCATCGTGGTTGCAGGCGCCATCGGGGCGCGGGTGATCGCCGCGGTCTCCTGGAACAGCGTGGTGAGTTATCACACGCCCTATGTGTTCCAACCGCGCACCCAACTGGGCCGGCCGCTGCTCGGTCCGGCGGGCCGCGTGATGCTGGTGGTGCTGGACGGGCTGCGCGTGGATCAATCGCGCGAGATGCCGGAGATGAACGCGCTGCGGGCGCTCGGCGCGGACGGCGTGGCGCGCGTGGGCTTGCCCTCGCTCTCCAATCCCGCGCGCGCCGTCATGGCCACCGGATCGTGGCAGAGAGTCAATGGCGTCACCAATAATTCCCATTACGTCCCACCCCATGGGCGCAGCATTTTTTCCAACGCCAACAGCGTGGGAATTCGCGTGGGCCTGGCCACCATTGATTTTTGGCACGATAACTACGGAATGTACGCGCGAGAGAACCTGGCTCGCTTTCCCAAGGAACCGCACGACCAGGGCGCGGCGGCGATCGCCGCGTATCAACACCAGCTCTGCGACGGCATCACCGGCTTCATCCGCAACAGCCAGGCCAAGCTGCTGGTCGTCGATCTCATCGCCGTGGACGTTATCTCCCACGATATTGGGCCGCTGACCGATGGCGCGCGGCAAGTGCGCACCGAAGTCGGCGCTTGCCTGGGACGAGTGGTCAAGGAAGTGGATCTTTCCAAGGCGGTGGTCATCGTCACTTCCGATCACGGCCACATTTCCACCGGCGGCCACGGCGGCGAGGAAGCCGAGGTGATGAACACGCCCATCGTACTGGCCGGCCAGAATGTACGCCACACTGCCGGCATTCAGGCGCAGCAGGTGGACATCGCGCCGACCATTTGCGGGCTGTTAGGGATTCCGATTCCGTCGATGAATCAAGGGCGTTTCCTCTCGGAAGCCTTCGATTTTCCGCCCGACGCCATCCAAGAGATAGAGGAGCGCGTCGCTCAGCAGCAGGAAGTTTTCCAGCAAGTGCAGCGGCGCATTCTAGGTGGAGATCGCGCCACCGCGCCGGAACGCGCCGCCCGTTTGCGCCTCGGCCCGGTGATTGGAACGGGTCTGCTGATTCTATCGGCCTTGGGCTGGATCTTTCTGGTTGCGTGCCAGGATTTTCGCGAGCGGCTGAGTTTGGCGGGCGGCGTCCTGGCGTTTTACGCCATTTACTTTGCGCTGTTTCGCGCCCTGCATCTGGGATACTCGCTTAGCGTCGTGAATCGCGAGGAGTTCTTGACCAGTTTTCTGTTCAAGGGAATGTTGATTTCTGGAATCGCGATGGCCCTGGCTGCGCCGGCGATGATTCGGGCGTGGCGTGGAGGGAATCGCACTTGGGCGGACGCCGCACGCTTAGTAACGGTTCTCAGTGCGGCAATCGGGTTGTCCTGGATGGCGCAAGTTCTGCGGCTCTACTATGTAAATGGAATCACCATCAGCGCCTGGATGTTCGACCTGACTATGGCGTTCACCTGCTACCTGGACTTGCTGGCGATGATCGGCTTGCCGTTCGGGATGCTGGCGGGCGTGTTGGTGGTGGGTGTCTCGGGCAGGCATGCGTAATTTGGAGTGCGGAAGCTTGCTTCCGCTTTTCGGGCCGAAGCTTGCTTCGGCCACTGGAGTTTCTACATTTTCAGTCACCTTGCTACTAGCCAAGCGTCCGTGAAACGGACGCTTTGACAATAGCCCAGCACTTCAGTGGGGACGGAACCAAGCAGGAATCGAGTCCGTGCAACGGACGACTGAGGTTTGTATAATTTTGAGCTTAGCTCTGCAAAGACCTCAGCCGTCCGTTGCACGGACTTCATCGGAGTCGGCCATTTTCCCAGCACTGAAGTGCTGGGCTACTGTCAGGGCGTCCGTTTCACGGACGCCCATGGGCCGAAGCTTGCTTCGGCCAACGCGGGGCTAGCCCCGCGCGCCGCAAGCAAGCTTGCGGCAACGCAAAGCGGCAGCAAGCTGCCGCACTCCAAATAGCTTTCAATACTTCACTAGTAATCGCAAATCCCGCACATTGTTCCCCGTTGGACCGGTGACGATGGCGTCGCCCAGCGCGGCAAAGAACGAATAGGAATCGCTGCGTGCATAGTAATCGCGCGCATCCAGCCCAGCCCGCAGGCAGGTCTGCCCGCCGGACACTGCACCCGCCGCGGGACTGTTGCCGTCCACGCCGTCCGTGCCGGCGCTCAGCACCACAATCCGCTCGCCCGCGATCCGCATCGCGCAGTAGAGCGCGAACGCCTGATTGCGTCCGCCGATTCCCTGCCGGGTCACCGGACAACTCAACTCGCCGCCGCTCACGAGACACGCCGGCGCCGGCAGCTCCCGCAGGCGGGCCAGCAAATGCTCCGCGGCGCGCTCCAGCGGCCAGTCGTCGCACGACGTATCCACTGCCACGTGCCATCCGCGGCCCGGCGCTAACTCCGCCAGCGCCGCTATGCCGTCCTGATTCGAAAGCAGCGCCAGGTAGCGGCTGCGATCGAAGTATCCATCGCCGGGCTTGGGCGTTTCCGGAATCTCCCGCTGGTATGACACCGGCAAAAGCATTTGGTATCGGGCCATGATTTCGCGGCATTCCGCAACGGTGGATTCATCCCCCATGGTTGGACCCGACGCCACCGTCGAGTCGCGGCCGGCGGGCACGTCGGAGACGTAGAGCGTCACCTGCCGCGCCGGCCACGCGGCCACGGCCAAGCGTCCGCCTTTGACGGCGGACAAATGCTTGCGTAGTGCGTTCATCTCGTAGATGTTCGCGCCGCAAGTCACCAACATCTCGTAGAGCCGGCGGCAATCCTCCAGCGGGACGTCCTCCCAGAACGGCGCTTCGAACAGCGCCGACCCTCCGCCGGAAATCAGGAAGACAATTAGACTCTCTTCATCCGCCGCCTGGAGCACACTGAGAACCTCGCGCGCCGCATCCAGGCTGCCCTGATTGGGATACGGATGTCCACCGGGTATGTAATGGAAATTCTTCAAGGCTGCGCCGGGGAGACGCGGCGGAACAACCAGGCCAGTAGCGCGGCCGCGGCCAATCAAAGTATCGAAAATCGCAGCCATCTCGGAGGCCGCTTTCCCGATAGCCACAACCTGCACGCGCTGGTAACGGGAAAGATCGTAGAGGTCTTCGCCGATGGCCAGCACGTCGCGCCGGCAGTGAATCCGCGCGGACATGCATGCACCAAGATCCAGGCGCCGGAGCGTCTCGCGAAACATGTCCACGAGTTGGGACTTAACGGTTTGCTCATTCATGGCGTGTTATGAGCCGCGACAGTTATGGAGCGACGGAACGGTGGCAGGTCTTGAACGCCGGCTCGAAAACACGAACACTGGAGTACTCGACACGGCGGGTTTCCATGCGACACTCACCACTTACCAACCTGTCCGTCGCTCCATCACTGTCGCGGCTCATGCCGGTTCATCACGCGCGAACAACAACATCTTTGTTTAGAAGATTGGGCGGCGTCTTCCCTTCCAGCGCCGCCAGGCAATTGTCCACGGCCAACACGGCCATGGCGGTCCGCGTTGCCGTGGTCGCGCTGCCGATATGCGGCGCCAGCACGACGTTGGAGAGTTCCATCAGAACGGGATGAACCTTCGGCTCAAACTCGAAAACGTCCAACCCCGCGCCGGCGATGACGCCATTCTTGAGCGCGTCAGCCAACGCCGCTTCGTCCACTACCGGCCCGCGCGAGGAATTGACCAGGATGGCCGTGGGCTTCATCATCGCCAACTCCGCCGGCCCCATCAGATGGCGGGTGGCGGCTTGCAGGGGGACGTGGAGGGAAAGGAAATCGGCTTGGCGGATCACGGTTTCCTTGGCGGCGAATTCCACCGCGTACTCTTTTTCGATTTCCGGCGAGGCGCGTTCCTCGTCGTAGTAGATGACGCGCATGTCGAAGCCGCGGGCCCGGCGCGCCATGCCGCGGCCGATCCGGCCAAAACCGAGAAGACCGAGCGTGGCGTGATGAATATCTCTTCCCAGAAGTAAATCCACGCTCCACACGGTGAACTGGCCGGCGCGCACGTAGCGTTCGGCTTCGCCCAGGCGGCGCGCCGCGGCCATCAGCAGCGCAAAAGCCAGATCGGCGGTGGTGTCGGTGAGCACGCCGGGCGTGTGCGTGGCCATTACACCGTGACGAGTCATCGCCGTCAAATCGAAATTGTCGTAGCCGACCGCAACGTTCGACACCACCTTGAGCCTCGGCGCGGCGGACAGGAACGCATCGTTGATCTTGTCGTGGACCAGGCTGACCAGGCCGTCGCAATCCGCAACGCGCGCCGCCAGTTCGGCGGCGGGCATGGCGCGGTCGTCGGAATTGTAGTCCAGGCGGACGCGGCCGGTGAGAAGGTCGATGGCCGGCTGGGGAGCCTTGCGCGAAACGAGTACTTTCGGTTGGGGATTCACGGAAATTCCAGGTTACCATCTCTCATGCGCTTTTTGATTGCTTTCCTGCTCATTGTACCGCTGTGTGCCCAGTCGCCCGACCGCCCGCTGGCGCGCGATATTTTCAAGCAACTCATCGAAATCAACACCACTGATTCCGCGGGCGACAACACCCGCGCCGCGGAAGCGATGGCCGCGCGCTTCCGCGCCGGCGGCTTTTCCGGCAGCGACGTACAGGTGCTCGTGCCAAAAGACCAGCCGCGCAAGGGCAACCTGGTGGTCCGCCTGCACGGCACGGGACCAACTCGCCCGATTCTCTTCATCGGACACCTCGACGTTGTGGAAGCCAAACGCACCGACTGGTCCTTCGATCCTTTTGTATTTCTTGAGGAAGGCGGATACTTCTACGGGCGCGGCACCAGCGACATGAAGGGCGACGCTGCCGTGCTGGTAACCACGTTTCTACGCATGAAGCGTGAAGGATTCCGTCCCAGCCGCGATCTGATCCTGGCTCTGACTTCAGACGAAGAAGGCGGCCCCGGCAACGGCGTGCAATGGCTGGTGCAAGAACATCGCGACTTGATCGACGCGGCCTTCTGCATCAACTCCGACGCCGGCGGCGGCCACATCAAGAACGGCAAGCGCATCTTCATGTCCATGGAAGCTGCGGAGAAGATTTTTCTGAGCTTCCAGTTGGAGACCACCAATCCGGGAGGACACAGTTCCCTGCCCGCCAAGGACAACGCGATTTATCACTTGGCGGAGGCGCTATCGCGCCTGGCGAAGTACGATTTCCCAGTCCACCTTTTTGACGTCACGAAAGCGGGTTTCGAGCGCGCCGCCGCGTTCCATGAAAGTGAAGACAATGGCCGGGTCGCCGCCGACATGCGGGCCATCGCCCGCAATCCGAATGACGCTGCCGCCGCGGCGCGGCTATCGCAGTCGCCCTACTACAACGCGCAACTGCGCACCACCTGCGTGCCCACCATGCTGGCCGGCGGACACGCCGAAAACGCCTTGCCGCAACTGGCCACCGCGGTGGTCAATTGCCGGATCCTTCCCGTGGACAAGCCCGAGGACATCAAGAACACGCTCCAGAAGGTGCTGGCCGATCCGAAAATCACAATGACCGAGATCAAGGCGGCGCAAATCACGCCTTACACGCCGTTGGATCCTCTGGTGATGGCCACCGTTACTGCGGCGACGGAGAAGCACTGGCCCGGTTTGCCGGTGATCCCGCTGATGGAGACCGGCGCCACCGACGGGATTTGGCTCATTCATGCGGGAATCCCCACGTACGGTGTCAGCGGAATCTTCGGGGATGAGGACGACGTACGCGCCCATGGCAAGGACGAGCGCATCCTGGTGCAGTCGTTTTACGACGCGCTGGACTTTATGTATGACGTGGTGAGAGCGCTCGGGAAGTAGGTCTTGTTGGAACACGGAGGACACGGAAGAAACCGGACACGGAAAAACACGGGAAAAACACAAAAGCAACGGCTTTGTTTTCCGTGTTTTTCCGTGTCCGGTTTCTTCCGTGTCCTCCGTGTTCCAAAACCGCCTGAGTATTGCGAACTATCGTCACGGAGGTTTACGCGCGGCCGGGAACGGTTGTGAGGTTCGCGGCCACCTTTGCCAGCGTTTCGGTCAGGCGGGCCGTGGTCTTAAGAATATGGCTCTCCTTCTCGGCGAGTCCGCGTTTGGCCACGGCCTGGGCGAAGGCCTGCATGGCCGCCACCTGCTCCTGGCCGCGCGTGTATAACCAGAGCAACGCATCATAGTGAGGTTTCCACAGATACTCCGAGGAAGATTTGCGTGCCAACTGATCGCTCTCCTCCGCGATACGATAAAGGAAACTCACCGCCTTGGCGAGACAGCGGGCAAACTCCGCGCGGAAACTGGTGTCTTCCGGCGGATAGTCGGTGCTCAGCGCGCGCGTCTCCCACTCGGCCAGGAGTAATTGCAAATTGGACAGGCGCACCATGTTCTCCACGCGATGATTGGAATCCTCGAAGAAGGCCAGCAGGGAGCGCGTTGCGAAACGCAGCTTTTGCGACTCGCGGCTTTCATCCAGCCCCAATTCCTTGATGGGATCCTGTAGCGGCCCGCGAACGATGTGATCCTGCGACAGCATCACCTCCTGCGGTCCGCCTTCGGCCGGCGCCGGCTCCACCACCTTGTTCATATGTTCCACGTTGCTGCGATAGTCGGCCACCGCCAGCCGCTTCGCCAATTCCCGGCTGCGCAAGGCGCCTTCGTTGAAGAGCTCCTTGAAGGCCTTTCCCAGCACCAGGTTGTAGTTGACGGCGGCGCTGAGCGCGGCGGGATGAAAACGCTCTTCCTGGAACTGTTCTTTCAACTCCCGGCCCCTGGCGATCAGGCCCGAGCCGGTGAGTTGTGGAAAACTGGTGAAAGATTTGATTTCCTCCAGCGCGGCAGCCATCTTCTTGATGATGTCGCAGGCGTTACTGGAAAGCGGCGGCTGCCGGAAGTCCGGGAACATCTCCATGATTTGAGTACCGATGTTCCCGAAAACCTCGGCAGTCCCGTTCTCCAGTCGCCGTTTCAAGATGTAGGTTAGGACCCAGTCGAAACGGTCATGGTCCACCGGCCGGTCCTGCCGGAACAGGTAACGCAGCAATGTGACTAGCGCCCGATCGTGTGGATTGCGGCGCTGCACGCCCAGGCGCAGAGCCTCCGGCGCAGCGCACAAGTCCAGCACCCTCAACCAGCGATAATGAGCGTCTGTCAGACCAAGCACCGTGGAATCCAACTCTTCGAGTTCCGGCACCGAACCGTTGATGTTTTCCTCCAAAACGGCGGTCAGGAGTTTGCGCAACACCAGGAAGTCCTGGACGGAGATGTCCTCACCGTTCGTAGGCGTGCTCGACTCAGTCGCAATGGCATCGTCAACCGTACAAGTCATAATCGTGCGCAAAGCTCCCTACCAACCTTATCGGCGCCCGCCTCGAAAAGGTACAGTGGAGCTGGGGAAATTTGTTGCTAGGCAAATGATGCCCAGCACGTTCTTCCCTCATCTAGAAGATACCGAGGGATTTGGGTGATCCTGCCAACACCCTTCGGAGAGAGGGGAGTGAGGGACGGGAACTACGGTTCCGAAAACCAACTGTCGTTGTTTCGAAAAATCACCCCAAAAAAGAGACTACGCAGGTCAGGCTGTCCCCGCAGTTCCCTCACCTGGCTGATCCGCTCGGGTCACGCGCTACGCAGCGAGCCGAAGGCGAGCGGTCCACCGGCCGGAGTCGCGATGACGGTGGGGAGTCGCGGATCGTGGCGCGCTCGCAGGAAGCGCCGCTAAAAATAAATCGCCAAGTTCAGGCTGTCCCCTCGCATTCTCAAAAAACAACCCTCCCCGTTCAGGAGTTTGTCGGAAATAGATTTGCCCGGACGGCGAATCAACAACTTACGAAACATTTTGAGTAAGGAATGTTCTGTAAGTCGTTGATTCGCCGTTGACGCAAATCTATTTCCGACAAACTCTCAGGCCGACCCCTTTTTCCCGGCAGGAAAAAATAAATCGCCAAGTTCAGGCTGTCCCCTCGCATTCTTCTCCTCGCATTCTCCGTCACCGTTCGACCTGATAGAGCCGAATGACGCCGTTGCCACCTTCAGCGATGTATTGCCCGTCTGGCGAGATGGCGACTGCGAAGTACTGGGGATCCGTCGTGTGCTCGTCCGCTTGAACCTGAGGCCGCCAGGAGAGAAGTTCCTTTCCCGCACGAAAATCCCAGACCACTCTCCGCTTGACGTAGTCGTAGTATTCGTTGTAAAACAGTTCACGTTTAACATGTACGTCGTCGCCGACTACGCGGCTAGCATGTAGAGCAGGCGCGAACCGACCACCTCCGTTGATTGTGGGTGCGTCCGCTATCTTCTTGTCGGTGTCCACCTCCCAACAAGAGAACGGTACCCGTCCCGGTTTGTCTGCGCCTTGCCCCACACAAATGGCCTTGCCACTGTCTGCAAACTTGCCCAGAACCATTTCGGGTCCCCAGACCCGAAGAACCGTCTTCTTGATGGGATCGACCAGCAGAACCTTCCGCACCTTCGTCAGGTCGGACTCTTCGAGGAGAACGAGGCCCCGGTCCACCGACACGTCGCGGATAGACCGAAACTCTTCAGAATCCCAGTTACCAACCGTGCGGCAATCGGCATCGTAGAGGCTGATGCGAGTAGAGTGCGCCTCTAGGGTCAGCTCCTTAAACTCGTCGCCAAGTAGGTGATCTTGGTTAAGAAACGTCCCTGGACGCGGCAGCCCACACGTCTTGCCTTCTTTCCAACGAATGAGTGTTTTGGCTAGGACAACCATGTCTCCTGCTGGTGACCAGCCAAAGCCTGGACCAGGGCCGCGCATTCCGTCACCAACGCCGTTGACGTTAAACTGCTTGACGTCATCGCTGGGTTGCTCGGTCTTCAGAATCAAAAGACGAGACATCATCCGCTTCGGGTCGGGAGACTGGTCGAAGTTCACGGCAATCCGCGTCCCGTCGGGCGAGAACCTCAGACCCTGCACCAGGAGCGCTGATTTACCGGGCTCACCGTCCTGATGGATCACCGTTCGAAGATCTAGTTCCCAGATCTTGCGCAACCCCGCCGCGGCGAACCATGGGCACGCCCCCGCCAAGAGGAGAAAAACAGTCAGTACCCGCAAGGGAGGTCTCATTGCCATGCGGGGTCGAGACACTTGCCGCTCAAGGTGCCGATGCCCATGTCAACAACGGCGTGGCCGAGCGTCCCAGTGGGAAACTGCCGTGGATTGAAAACGTCGAAGTGGGTGCCTAATGTCGTGCCCTTCAGCTTGGAGTGCATGTTGTAACCGCTGTCTCCGAGCACCCAGTTCGCCGTGTTCCTCTTGTTGCCCTCAAACAGGGCCTTGAACGTGTTGTCATCCGCACTGTGCAAGCCGCCGAGAGCTTTGTCGATGGCCGTCTGATCCAGATTTAGGTTGAAGTGGCCTCCTACGAATTCGCTCGGTTTCTGGTTTGGGTTAAGCTCCTCCTCGCCCCCTATGTTGCCAATCTCTGTCGCTGTGGCCGAGAGTATAAGGGCCTGAAGGGTCTGAAGGTCCGCCTGGTTTGTGATTCCGCCAACCTTGGAATTGCCCTGTTCTGCGACGGACATCATATTCAGGCCGATGTCGTCGAGGGTGCCGATGACGGCGGCCATCTGGTCATAGCAGGGACCTGACGAACTACTCGAACTGCTGCCGCTGGGGCCGCCACCAACCGCACCACCCACTACGCCGCCGAACCAGCCCCAATAACCCCAACCCCCCATGTCGCACGCGTCTCCGCCTGACTCGTACCAGAACCAGTCACATGTACCGACGTCGGCCAGGAGACGCCCAGATGGATCGTAGTAATTGACTGGATCGTTCTGCACGTACGCGTAGCGATTCCAACTCTGTGGGCTGTTGGTGCTTGCGCTTGCGTCGAAGCTGTCCCCCGTTAGGAACCGTCCGATGCCGCTGGCGTAGTACCTTGAGCCGGCATAATCGAGGCCGGAATCCGAATCGCGATAGGTCTGCGCGAACTTGTAATTATCGTTCCCGGTACTCGTGCCGACATCCTCACCGTAAGGATAGTAGGAAGTTGTCCCGTAGAATCCCTTGAGACTTCCCTGCCGATCCGTCCAGTTGTACAGCCGTTGTCCGGCGAAGTAGTAGTACACCCCGTTGACGAAGGTGCCCAGGTAGCTGGTCAACTGGCGGCCGCTGGCATCATAAAAGTAGACTGCGCCCAAGGAGGTCTTGGCAATGCGCCTCCCAAACGCATCGTAGGCCATGGTCGATGTGGTGGTTTGGCCACTCGCGGGATGGGTATCCGCTTCCACCAGCCGGTCGAAAACGTCGTAGGTCAAGCCCATCGAAGCACCCTGCGGGAGGGGCATCGCGGTCAGGTTGCCGGCGCCGTCGTAAGAATAACCGGCGCTGTTAATGCGATTCGTACCGGAATCGTAGGTTAACACCGACACCGGCGCCCCGCCGCTCCCCGTCTGCGAGGTGCGATTGCCAAATTCGTCGTAGGCGAAGGTCATGTTCCAGGTGCCCGTCCCGACCGTTGCCAGCCGGTTGAGATTGTCGTAGGTGTAGCTGGTGGTGACCGAACCGCCGGAACTCGAGTTCACTTCGCTTGCGAGCTGGCCATTGGCTTGATAGTTGTAGTGCAGACTCATGCTCGATGGATACCATCCGCTCTCGCCCATGTCGGTGATCCAGCCCCGCGCCGGATCGTAGGTTCGCGACAGGTTATAAGGGTAGTTCCAGTAGGCGTTCGAGCCGTTCCAGGTAAGGGAAGTCTCCGACCAGCCCAGGATCTGTCCTGCGGCGTTGTAGGTGGCGTCGTGGGCCAGGCCCAGCCATTGCTGGCCATCCGGGCCCCAACACTGGTAACCGGTCGCCCGGCCTAGAATCGTGTAGCTGTACTGGCACGGGTTGACCGCCTGCATTCCTGAAATCGTGGACGCTAGATCGCCGGGATAGCCGACCGTGGCCAGCCGTCCATCCGCGTCGTACGCGTACGTCGCGTGGGTCCACGCGTTCGGCGTCTGCAGAGTTTGTTGGTTCACTCTGCCCATATTATCGTAAGAAAAATGCCACGTATAGCCGTCGTTGCTGGCCGTGGTCATGCGTCCCCAGGCGTTCTGGGCAGTGAGTTGCGAGTTCGGGTCTGTGTCGTAGGTGAAGGCCGTCGTTTTGCCGCCGCCCGTAACGCTCAACAGCCGGTGATTGGAATCGTAGGCATAGGTCAGGGAGAGCGGACGGGGACGAGCGGACGGAGCGGACGGGGACAGCCTGATCTGCGTAGCGTGTTTTTCGCGCCGATTCCTGTACACGCTTGGGGATTAATTTCGCGCGCGCATCGCACCCCGAGAATTGTACGGCACATTGGCAACGTGGGATTCGTAAAAAACACGCTACGCAGATCAGGCTGTCCCCAGCATTCCAGCATTTCCTGTCAAATTTAAACCACCAAGTTCAGGCTGTCCCCGCAGTTAGTTCACGCGCCGGCGTCGCGATGTCGTCGTGGAGTCGCGGGGAGAGCCGCTAAAAATAAATCGTCAAGTTCAGTCTGTTTGACCCGCTCTCCCGCGCTCCCCCCGGCCTTTCCCCACGACACCTTTTTCAAGGCTCAACCTTGTATAGCCGGATGACCCCGTTCCCTCCCTCGGCGATGTAGTTGCCGTCGGGAGATATCGCGAAGCGGAACGGCTCGGTTATGCGCCTCGGTGGCTTTGAGGGCAGGAGATAGGACTGCGACTCTGGATGCCATGATGCAATCTCCCTTCCCGTGCCGAAGTCCCAAACGACCCTGCCATTGAATGTCGCTGTGTGCTCGTAACTGAAGGGAATCTTCTTCCGGCGATAGTCGGATACAACAACGCGCTTGGCATGCGTCGCCGCCGACAGCGCGAAGCTGCCGTTTGCTTTCGGCGTCTCTCCGATCTTCGCGCCGGTATCCACGTCCCAGCACGCAGCAGGCGCCCTGTCCGCATCCAGCGGATTGCGACCGCCGCAAACGGCCCGTCCATAATCGGCAAACTGGGGACTCAGGGCTTCGAGTTGGCCGAAGCGACGGTGCACACTCCGTTCAATCGGATCGACAATCCACGTCTCATACTTCGGGTCGGGCGCAAGGTTGCTTGTAACCGCGAGGAGGTGGCGGTCGAGCGAAACATCCTCGATGGACCAACCGTTAGGGATGTCCCACTGATTCTGCTCTTGGCAGTCTGAGTCGTAGAACCTGAAGTGAGATGTCGCCTCGGCTTGCCGTGGAAAAAAGCGGGCTATCGCGAGGTCATCACGTATAAACACGCCGCCACGACCGTTCGGTAGGTCGCACGTCTTGCTATTTCCGACATGAATGACCGTGACGGTCGCGTAGACGACCTGCCCCGAGGGCGACCAGCCGAAGAGTAGGCCGCCCAGGCGGCCATTCTCGTTCTCCAGCACGCCGAACCCGACGGCGGATTGCTGCAGAGGAACGTTGGGACGTTCAACATCCATGAGCATCAGCAGGCTCTTGGTTTCCTGGCCTATGCCGTACCTGTCCATGATCACGGCGAGTTTGCGGCCGTCAGGCGAGAATCGCAGCGCGAAAACGGGCAGACTCGACTCGCGGCCCTGTAGGTCAACTTTCTTCGCGACGTCAACTTCCCACACCTTGTGCAGGGCTCCGGTCTGGGACTCCAGCTGGACGATGAAGGCCGCCGCGCAGAGGATTACGGGTATCGGTGCCCTCATTGCGCGTGCCTCCCCTGCCATGCTGGGTCAAAGCAGGGATGGACGCCCGGAATATGACCACCGAGATATTCACCAAAGAAGTGCCCAAGGCCATCGCCAGGTCCAGCCTTTGGATTGAATATGTCGAAGTGGAAATTGTAAACACCCGCGGGATTCCCATTATGGCCAGTCTGTGAGTGGAGCGTGTAGTTCAAGGCCGCGGCTAGCCCCGTCGTTGCTTCCTGCCTCACGCCGTCTGAGCCCGACCCGGCGAAGATCGTGGCGAAGTTGCCGAGGTCGATGCTACTGAGGCCGTTGAGAGAGGAGGGATCAATATTTAGGTTGAAATGGCCCCCCACATAGAATGGCGCCGACGTGGTGCCGCCAAGGCCTATCTGCTGCATCTCGGTGTTGATGTCGGTATCGATATCACTCGTGAGCCCCTGGATATCAGCCCCAGTGAACAAGCCACTGTTTGCGGCGTCGTTTTCAATGTCGGTCCCGAGATTGTTGAGAGTCGAACTGGATCCTACCGCTGTTCTGCCAGCATTGCTGCTTCGGCTGCTTCGGCTGAGAAGTCGTAGGGGAACCGCCGCCGACGCTATCGCCGGGGCCGCCCACGCCAATCAAGATTGCCCAATATCCCCAGTCGCCGTAGCCGCAAGGACCCCAAAGAGACGCATCCGACATCCAATCGTCTCCACACGCACCCACATCGGCCAGAGGCGCCCGGATGGGTCGTAGAAATTCACGGGATCGTTTTGGACGTACGCGTAGCGGTTCCAGCTCTGCGGACTGTTCGTGCTTGCGCTGGCGTCGAAGCTGTCCCCCGTTAGGAATCTTCCGATTCCGCTGGCGTAGTAACGCGAGTTGGCATAATCGAGGCCGCTATCGGAATCGCGATAGGTCTGCGCGAACTTGTAATTATCGTTCCCGGTACTCGTGCCGACATCCTCACCGTAAGGATAGTAGGAAGTTGTCCCGTAGAATCCCTTGAGACTTCCCTGCCGATCCGTCCAGTTGTACAGCCGTTGTCCGGCGAAGTAGTAGTACACCCCGTTGACGAAGGTGCCCAGGTAGCTGGTCAACTGGCGACCGCTGGCATCATAAAAGTAGACTGCGCCCAAGGAGGTCTTGGCAATGCGCCTTCCAAACGCATCGTAGGCCATGGTCGATGTGGTGGTTTGGCCATTCGCGGGATGGGTATCCGCTTCCACCAGCCGGTCGAAAACGTCGTAGGTCAAGCCCATCGAAGCACCCTGCGGGAGGGGCATCGCGGTCAGGTTGCCGGCGCCGTCGTAAGAATAACCGGCGCTGTTAATGCGATTCGTACCGGAATCGTACGTTAACACCGACACCGGCGCCCCGCCGCTCCCCGTCTGCGAGGTGCGATTGCCAAATTCGTCGTAGGCGAAGGTCATGTTCCAGGTGCCCGTCCCGGCCGTTGCCAGCCGGTTGAGATTGTCGTAGGTGTAGCTGGTGGTGACCGAACCGCCGGAACTCGAGTTCACTTCGCTTGCGAGCTGGCCATTGGCTTGATAGTTGTAGTGCAGACTCATGCTCGATGGATACCATCCGCTCTCGCCCATGTCGGTGATCCAGCCCCGCGCCGGATCGTAGGTTCGCGACAAGTTATAAGGGTAGTTCCAGTAGGCGTTCGAGCCGTTCCAGGTAAAGGAAGTCTCCGACCAGCCCAGGATCTGTCCTGCGGCGTTGTAGGTGGCGTCGTGGGCCAGGCCCAGCCATTGCTGGCCATCCGGGCCCCAACACTGGTAACCGGTCGCCCGGCCTAGAATCGTGTAGCTGTACTGGCACGGGTTGACCGCCTGCATTCCTGAAATCGAGGACGCTAGATCGCCGGGATAGCCGACCGTGGCCAGCCGTCCATCCGGGTCGTACGCGTACGTCGCGTGGGTCCACGCGTTCGGCGTCTGCAGAGTTTGCTGGTTCACTCTGCCCATATTATCGTAAGAAAAATGCCACGTATAGCCGTCGTTGCTGGCCGTGGTCATGCGTCCCCAGGCGTTCTGGGCAGTGAGTTGCGAGTTCGGGTCTGTGTCGTAGGTGAAGGCCGTCGTTTTGCCGCCGCCCGTAACGCTCAACAGCCGGTGATTGGAATCGTAGGCATAGGTCAGCGTGCCGTTGCCGCTTTGTTTGGTGCTGAGCAAGCCATCGGCTTGATACGTGTAGGTCACCGCGCCTTTTTCGGGCGTGGTCGAGGAAGTCAACTGGCCCAGGGTGTTGTAGACGAAGGTGCGCGTTTGCTTGAACGTGACTGTGGGGCTACTGCCTTGCGGACTCATCTGCACCTGGATCAGCCGACCCATGATGTCGTAGCCGTAACGCGCGGTTTCGCCCAGCACGTTGGAGGCGTTCGGTTCGTCCACGCGCATCAGTCTGCCGAAACCATCATAGAAATAATCCTTCTGCTTGCCCATCGTATCGGTGATGGTGGTCAGGCTGCCCGGCGTCGCGACCGTGTTGAGCGTGTCCGTGCCCATGGTGTAGCCGTAGGAAGTCTGCGAATAGACCACTTGGTTGTTGTCGGTAAGGACCACGGAAACGGGACGGCCGAGGCCGTCGGAAGTTGTCGTGGTCCAATAGATCATCTCCGGATTGGCGGTACCGCCGTTGGAATCGGTGGCGGCGCCATTCACATCCGAGTGATAGGGCCGCGAGGTCGATACGGCTTTCCCCGTGGCCGAGCAGGAGCAGGCGTTGTACTGCGTTACTGTGCTGATCCATACGTTGGTAGGCGACGTCTTCTCCAAAACGGCGGTGCGAACGGCGCGCCCGAAACCGTCGTAGTAGGTGCGGGTCTTCTTGCCGAGGGGGCTGGAAGCTTCACGATAAACAGGGTGGGTCGAGTTGTTGGGATACTCCGGATGATTCGGGTCGGGATCGACGTAGGTATAGGTTGTGTAGCCGTCGGGAGTGTTGGCCGATGTCGGCCGGTAGCTCGCGTATCCCCAACTGATCGTGTCGCTGTTGGATCCCGTGACGCTGTTCGTGGTCAGGTCGGAATTGTAAGTCGCGGTCGCCGAATTGCCGCCGGAAGCGACGTTCTGCACCTGGCCCGTGTTCAAGTAGATGGCGCTGGCAACCGTATGGCCCATCGAATCGGTGGTCGTAAGAACGTTGCCGCCAATGTCGTAACTCATCGTAGTGGTCACTCCATTGGCGACCACCTGATAGGGATTCCCGCGGGGGGCGAAATAGGAGCCGTAGCTGGGGTCGTGCTGCGGCATGTTCGACACATTGACGGTGTAACCTTGGTCGTAATAAGTGGTCTGTGACAAGACGGGGTTCGCGCAGCCTGCGAGTCCCGCGCAAACGGTGACCACCGCCGGCAGGTTCAGGATATTGCGCGACGTGTATGCCGGTGCGTACTGATACTGGGTGGTCGTCGTTCGATAGATCGCTCCCGCGGGGTTGCCTGCGCCGCTCGAGGTACACTGAGAGCTGACCGGCGCGCTATTTCCTGACCGAACGCCGGCGGAGTACTCGCGGACTGCGGTCACGTTGCCATTCGAGTCCGTGTCCTGCTCCACCGTCGTCTGCGTTTGTTGGTCCTGGAGAATGGTCGTTGTCGCGCACACCCGTGGATTGGCGATGGTTTGCGAGGTGAAGATATCTTGCGTCCAGGTGGTGTTGAGCGTTCGCAGCGCCGTCGTCGTGGTGCACGTTCCCGTCCCCTGGCACGTGAGCATCTCGTTGGATAGTCCAGCGTCCCAGCCATTCGTGCTTCCGTAGATGAAACTCCATACCTTCTGATTCCCGCTGGGATCCTGAATCGCCGTGTAAGAATGTGCGGCCTGCGAGGGACTCTCGTTGGGGTGCGAAAACGTATAGGTTTGCTGGTTGGGTTGTGTCCCATCCGCCGACATATAGCGCGCGGTGATCTCCCGGGCCTGCCGGCCGCCAGAGAAGTTGACTGTGCCATAGGCGTATCGGAAATAGCCGCGATAGGGAAAGCCGATCTGGTTGATCTCGCCTGAGTTGGTGCCGTCCGAGTTGCTATTGTAGGAGAACACGAACGGCCCGACCGCACCCGTGAAACTGATCTGGGTGAGCAGCACGGCGGTCTGCGGCTGGCCGCCGCCGAACGGCGAGCTAAGGCCGGTTGCTCCAGTAGCCGTAGTGTAGGTAAAGATCGCGTCCTGGGAGCCAGCGTGGGAGACCGTATGAACGTGCGGCTGGCCGTTGATCGTTGTGTAGCTCCAGGTGTAAGTGGTCGTCGAGTCCTGGATGCTGGTGATCCGCGAACTGCTGTTGCTTTGGGACAGTCCGGTGGCCGCCTGGTACTGAATGGTAATCCGGTTGCCGTTGGTATCTTCCAACTGCGTCGGATAAAGCGTGCCCGCATCTGGTTCAGGGTCAAGAGAAGCACATCCAAACGACCAGACGCTGCCGTCCCTCCTGCTGAGGGTCCGGGCAGCATAGTCCCACAGCAGATAGGTCGAGTCCGTGGACTTGAACTGGGTGCCGCTGCCTACCTGGAACAGCTTGTGGATCACACCAGCGCCGTCTTGAAACTCGTAGCGGACCAATGTGCTGCCGCTGAAGACCGGGTAAACGGCTCCGATTTGGAAAACCCAGTTCAGTCCGTAACCGGTATCGAGAGCCGGGACCGCCGCGCTCCACAACTGGGAATTCCATGACGCCGCGACGCCGAGTCCCGCGCCGCGGGATTGCTGTTTGAGACTCACCAACGGCAGGTGGATTGCCAAGGCACCGGTTAACAGCGCGATCTTCTCCGGCCCTGCGCCCCACGTGGCAGCGTACTCCACGGGCCCACCAGTGTCCGGCGCTGAGAAACTTGGTTTCGCGGTGGTAATGACCAGGGGACTGCTGGGACTCGACTCTAGGCCGTTTGCGCCGTACGCCGTCACCTGGTAGGTATAGCTTAGGTCGGGATCGACGCCGGGATCGTTGAGACGGCAACTGCTCGAGCAATAGTAGCTGGTAACGCTGCCGATGTTGTTGAAGGTCGTGCCGCCGGGATTTTTCCGGTAAACGTTGTAGCCGGTCGCGGCGATCGTCCCGGTGGTCGGACTCCAGGAGAGATTCACCTGCCAGGCGTAGACAGGCGAAGCTGCCAGATTCGTCGGAGGGTTCGGGGGAGTTGGGGGATTCGCTGCTAGGACGGTCGTCTGGATTCCCCCGTTATACCAGCAGTTGATGGTCCCCACGCCGGGCCCGCCCTGGGCATAGGTGCTGTCGTTAGTGCTGAACACGGTTGTCCCGTTCATCGCCACAGTCAGCAGGGAACCGCTGATGGTAGACGTCATCGTGCCGCACGAAGTGGCCACTCCACCGATGTAGTTCGCGCCGCTGAAAATCTCAACAGAAAGGTCCCCGGCCCAGTCGTAGACGTTGGCTTGCACCGTGTAATTGCCGCCGCGAAGGTAGTGAATAAACGACTGCCCGGGTACGTGGCAGGAGAGAAGCGTTTGGATGGAATAGTCCCATCCGTACGGCAGGCTTCCCGTATACATCAATTGCGTAGGCTGCGTGATATCGTCATAGCCATTGTTGTAGAGCGTGCTGTTGGCTAGGTAATAGTAGCCGTTTGCGGAAACGTTATTCCAAGGGAACGGCGAGCCCGACCAATTCTCGGTGTAGAACGGCGTCTGCTGGGCATTCGCGGCAAAAGCCGGCAGCAAGAGCATGGCTAACGACAGGCGAAGGAGAATCTTGTGGGTGCGTGTCATGGCGGTCCTCACGGAACCCTCACGTAAGCCCGGTCGAAGTCTGCGTTGGGAAAGCCCGCCGCCTTCAGGATTGGCTCATAGACCTCGCGCTTCACCAGCGCGGGATCGAAAACCTTCATTTGCGGGTCAGCGCCGCTGGCCGCGTCATTCTTGAAATCATCATGATCTGAGTAGTTGTTGGCGGCGTACTGGACCAATACGTGCTTGTAGTCGCCGCTATAGCCCAGGACAACAACGGCCGTCTTGTTGGCCGTGTGCGCGGGCATCCGGCGGCCTTTGGCATCGGTTACTATACGGTCGATCCCTATGGTGCGGTAACCGCGTACCTTCGGGTCCACGCGCTGCTTCTGGGCCCAAGCGGCGAAGGTGAAGCAAGTCACGGCCAGGAGAACAGTCGCAATTCGCATAGGCAACAACCTCCTCGGATTCTTCCCGTATCTTTGGGAAAACTTCACTCACCCTGGCCCGGTGGGCCGCTAAATACCACAATTGTTGCAAGTGCGACAGGAACTGTCTGCCGAAAAGCGGTTAGTCCCGCACCGCACTCGCGAAGACTACTGCTATCAAAGAATTAGTGTCAAGCAATTTCTGATTGACTTTCAGCAATTATGATGAAAGCTTCCTAAAATGGGAATGTGCTGGCAGTTGCTGGCAGTTGCTCCCTCGAACCTCAAGGAGCGCCGGTACAGCGTCAGCTCGCCTAGCGCTGGGTATAGTCCGCCATGCTGCTGGCACGTGGAACCGCAAGACGAGGAGAGGACGGAGGAGAGGACGGGAGGAGAGGGAGAGGACGGAGGAGAGGACGGGAGGAGAGGGAGAGGACGAGGAGAGGGAGAGGACGGGGACAGCCTGATCTGCGTAGTCAGTTTTGGCGCGCAGTGTTTTTTCGGCAACGGCAGTCTGATCTTCAGACAGGCGTTCCGCGGTCGGAGAAAGGCTCGCGGTAGTCGATGCGAAAAAGACACGACGCGGGTCAGGAACTGCGGGGACAGCCTGAGAGTTTGTCGGAAATAGATTTGCCCGGACGGCGAATCTATTTCCGACAAACTCCTGAACTTGGTGATTTGTTTCTTGCCAAGACTATCTCAGAATAACGAGGGTTGCTCGGTGCGCAGCTAAGGCCTGCCGCCGCCCGGCGGAATGGGCTTGCCGGGATTGAACATGTTCACCTGCAACTCCACGATTTTGTCGGCCACCACGATCACCTGCTCGGTGTAATCCTCGGTGCGCTTGTGCTTGACCGTGATCTTGTGGCGTCCCGCCGCCAGCAAAATGTTGACCGGCGTCTTATAGTTGGTGCTATGGCCATCCACTTCCATATCCGCGTTCGGCGGAAAAGTCACCACACGCAGACGGCCATCACCGGCGGCCACGGGAGCAGGTTTCTCGGCCCCAGCCGGCTTCTCGGCCGCCTGTGACGAGGCTGCAGGCGTACCCGGTAGCGGTTTCAGCCGGAACTCCAAGCCGCCCTCTTCTCCGGTCAGGGTTATGAGATTCCTGCTGGTGCGGTATCCCTCTTTGGACAGGTTAACGCGATGGGCTCCTAATTCCATGCGGACTTTGTGCGGCGTCAGCCACGATGGATCGGTCTTGCCATCCACACTGATAATCGCGCCATCCACATTGGACTTGACCAGCACTTCGATCGTACCCGCCGGCGCGCCATTGCCGTGCTTGCCGCCTTCACTGGGCGGAGTCGGCTTGGGTCTGGCGGCGCGCGCGGGAACGGCCGCGACCGTGGGAGCCTCCGTGGGATGCTGCGCGTCCCAAGAATGTTTCCACCACGCCACGCCTCCGATCACAGCCACGGCAATCACAACCATCAAGCCGGCAGGGACAATCCACGGCCAACCGGCGGATTCGCGGGTTCGGGAAGACTGATATGCTTGCGGCGGCGCGGGACGCGGAGTCGCCGTTGGCGAGGGAGGAGCCACGACCACCGTTCTCGGGGGCAACGCCACCGTGCCGGAAACCATCGGCGGCGCAGGGTTCGCACGACTTGAGGCGTGGCGGGCCTCGCGGCGGAAGCAGCCATCGCCGACGTTGTTGGGGCCGGTGGCGCTTTTAGCAGCCGGAAATTCTTGAGATCCTTGGTCAGCGTGGCGCAGTCTTGATAGCGTTCTTGCGGCTCCTTGGCCAGCACCTTGGCCAGCAGCACGTCCAGCCCGTTGTGCAGCTTGGGATTCACCATCGTGGGTGGTGTCGGCTGCTCCCCGACGATCTTATAAATCACCGACGGTATGCTGTCTCCCACAAAGGGACGCTTGCCGGTGATCATCTCGTATAGCACCACACCCAACGAAAAAATGTCGGCGCGGCCGTCGATGGGTTGTCCCTTTACCACCTCCGGCGACATGTAGGACGGCGTGCCGATCACCGTGCCGGTAGCCGTAGCGGTGGAGGAAGCCAGTTTGGCCACGCCGAAGTCCATGACCTTGGCGCGTCCGCCGGCGATCATGATGTTGGCCGGCTTGATATCGCGATGGATGATTTCCTTGGCGTGGGCCAGATCCAGCGCCGAGCCGACCTCTTCGATAATGCGCGTGATCATGTCGAAGGCCAGCGGCCCGCCGGAGATGATCTTGTCGAGCGGCTCGCCCTCCACGTACTCCATGGCGATGTAGAAAACGCCTTGATCCTCGCCGGCGTCGTAGATCGTGACGATGTTGGGATGGTTGAGTACGCCGGCCGCCTGGGCTTCCCGGCGGAAGCGCCTGATCAGGTCCTCGTCGCTGCCGGTGAGCAGCACGGTCTTGATGGCCACGGTACGGCCGATGGTGGGATCGAACCCTTTGTAAACAACGCCCATGGCGCCGCGGCCTAATTCAGCGCTAATCTCGTAGCGTCCAATGCGCCGGGAAGGCGACGGCAAGGCGACGGTATCGGTGGTCGATTCCATAACCTACTGGGGTCATAGCATAGCATGAAGGAAACAAGGGGGCGAAAGAGGATCGCACGCGGGTGTCCGATATAAACGTGGGACTTGATCCCTGGAAGGGATGATAGCTTGTAGCCGGTGGTGAAGCGTTTTTTGCGACACCACCGGAACCGGGCAAGGGATCGGAACCCCGGAGGGGTTCAAGCAGGCTTCTCGCGCCGAGATGTTCCGGTGCTGGTGCCCCGACCGGGGCACGGCTTTTTCCTTGAATATCCGGTGGTTTCGCAAAAGACGCTCAACCACCGGCTACAAGCTGCCATCCCTTCGGGATGAGCATCCGCGCCGTCACCCACGCTAAACATTGGTCGTGTCCTGGCCTCCTGAAGTACCCAGTACGCACAGACAACTCGATGTGCCCTTCGCGTTTGGACGTGCCTTCACTTTTATGTCGCACGGCCGTCGGACGAATCTTAGAAGAGGAGTCATCCATCGCGCCTCCCGGCAGCCGCGGAACCAAAGAGCGCCTGAAAGCAAACTCCAGCACCGAAGTTTGCCGCGCCCAGTGTATACAAGTGAACAGACAGATCTTGCCGCGATTGTTAACCTGGAACTCGAGGGTCAAACGGGACCAATGAAAACCTACAAACCATGCTTGATGTTACTGGCGGCGCTGGCGTTCGGGATCTTATCCGGGTGTTCCGCAAACTCCACGCAATCACCCGACATTACCAGTAGTCTGCGCAAAGCGCTGGACCAAGCGGGCCTCAAGGATGTCGCGGCCAGCCAAGATCGCGATAAGGGCGTGGTGACCCTCAGCGGCCACGTGGCCGCTCCCGGTGACAAACAGCAAGCCGACTCGCTGGCCCGATCCATCGCCGGAAACCAGGTTGTGGCCAACCAGATTGCCGTCATCCCGGCCGGCAATGAAAAGGACGCCAAAGCGGTGAACGCCGATCTGGACAAAGGGATCGAGAAGAATCTGGACGCCGTGCTGATTCAGAACAAGCTTCACGATAGCGTAAAGTTCGAGGTGAAGAACCTGGTCGTTACGCTGACGGGCGAGGTCAACTCCCAGGATTTGCGCGCGCAGTCCGAACAAATCGCCAGCTCCGTTCCTAACGTGCAGCAGGTCGTGAACGAACTCCAAGTGACGAAACAAAAAGCTACCTCGTCTCCAGTAAGGACACTCCATGGCCAATAGAAAAGCTCCAAAGCGTGAGTTGGAACCGAATGAAGCGCGCCCCGACGAACAGGGTATCGATGCCGGACAGGTAGGGCCGGATAGCGGCGGTCAGTCCGGCGACACACAGGGCCTCTCGGGAACCACCGGTGTCACCAATGAGAGTATCGAAGAGTTGGTCACCGACGAGCAAGCCCTGGAGGCGTCTTTTGTGGATGGCGTCTCGGAAGCCGGCAATCACCCGGAAAGACCCGTACACGTTCATGAGCGAAAGGAAAGCACCGTATGAGAGGCAGCTCGTCTCGCAAAGCCATAGAGTTGCATAACCTCGCCGCGCACGCTCATCTGGCGGCGGCCACACACCACGGCAAAGACGACCATATCACCGGCAGCGAGCATTCCCGGCGGGCGATGGAGCACTCCGCAAAGGCTTTCCTGCAATCGCTCGAAGCGGACCGCTCCGCCGCCAAACTGGCCGGCCAGACCAAGACGCCGGATACCTAGCGATGGACAATGAAAAACCATTGCTGATGATCGAGGGTTACAGTCGATAGTAGGCTGACATGAGGACGTCTGGCTTGGGTGGAGGCTTACATGGGCAGCCAGGATTCTTTTCCGGTTCGACTTTTTGCATGGTCCGTGGTGCTGATCGGCGTCGCCGCCGCCAGCATCTATCTGTCGTATGAACTGGTCGTCAAGCCACGGCAGACACTCCAGGACGAGATCCTCCAGCAGAAGCAAACCATCCTCCAACTCGAGCAGGACAAACTGCGCCTGGAAGCCTTCCTGAAGATCCTGAAGCAAATTGATCGCCGGGCCCGGATCGAGGTTCTGCGGCAGGAGAAGGACCAGGAGGGGGGCTTGCGAACCACCATCCGCTTCACCGAGATCGACGATTCCGGAAAGCCCGTTACGGCTTTCCGGGATCTAACTCTGCCGGGGAAAGAGGTCTATTTTGACACGCTGGTGATCAAGTTCGACGATCACTTCATCGAGCAGAGCGATCCCTTGAAGGGCCGCGCGCTGATGTTATTCCGGCGCATCTTCTCGAGCAACATGCGGGCTGAAGATGGGTTTGCAGTCAACGTGGAAGGTCAGACGCCGGAGGTCTACGCCGAGCGACAGGCCCCCAACGCCTTTGAGCGGGATCTCTGGAAACGCTTCTGGCAGGTGGCCAATGACGAGGTCATGGCCAAGAAGCTTGGCGTGCGGGCGATCCACGGCGATGCGCCCTACATGCGTCTGGAGCCCGGCCGCGTGTACGAGATCTGTTTGCGTTCAACCGGCGAAGTCCTGATCACGCCCGGAACGATCCTGGCGCCGCTCGAGTGACGAAATAGCGTGCAAGATCACCGGAGATGAAAGCAAATCAAGGGCTTCGTACCGGGCCCGCCGGTGAACTGCGGTAAACTGAAAAAAGAGGGCACCCATGAGCAACCTGCGTGGCGTATCCGCTCTTGTTGTCACCGGTCTGATGGGTGCGGTCTTGCTGGCCGCAGGCCGCCCTTCATTCCAGCCGGTGGAGTTAATCTCCGCCGGCGATATCCAGTACCCATGGGCCAGCGTGGCGGATGGGATCGTTGTCCTGCGAGTCGCCACCGACCGAAGCGGCACTGCAACCGCAACCAGCGCGCTGCGCAGCATCGCCTCGCTGACTGCTCCTGCCGCCACCACGGTGCAAGCCTGGAAATTCCGGCCGGCCTCCAGCGAAACCGGGCCGCTGGCTTCGGCAATGACGGTGGCCATTGTCTTCCGTCCAGCGGTTGTGGTTGTTGCGCCCCCGACTTTCCAGGCCGTGCGCCCAGCACCCGAATCCGGCTATACGCCTACCGGCATCCAGGCGGTTGGTTATCCGGAATACCCGTTCAATGTGGTGGCCTCCGGCACCGTGGTGCTACAAGTCGCCGTGGACGCATCCGGACGAACTGGAACGGTCGAGACGATTCGCGGAATCGTGCCGCTAACCACGTTTGCGGTGCATGCGGCAAGAACCTGGCGCTTCGAGGCGGCCCGAATGAATGGCCGGCCGGTACCATCCAAGGTCGCCATTGCCTTCGTGTTCAGGCTCCCGTTAACGGGTCAATAACCGCGTGAGGCGGGTAGCTCAGTTTACAGAAAGCGCGTTGTCAGAACCGTCCGCGGTAGCGGATGGGGTCACTTGGTGGACCCACCTGCTACCGCAGGCGGTACTGACAACGCATGCCGGCCCTACGATCAAACTGAAACACTACCCCGAGGCGACATCAGTCCCGGAGCTTCACTTTCGACGAAGATTCCCAGCAGACCGAACAGGTCGCCGATTTCCGCGGGAACGTGCAGGAACTCCAGCGCAGTGTTGCCGCGCCGCGCGGCTTCGATGATCTCCAACAGAAACGATACGCCGATGCTGTTCACCAGCGTGGTTCCGGAAAAATCCAGCGCCAGCGCCGCCGGATGGCTGAGCAGAATCTCCTGCACTTGCAAGCGCAGCGTCTCGCCGCCGCGCTGGTTCAGATAGCCCTCCAGCAAAACCACGGTGCGGTCTTCCTGCTGTTGGGTGGTGGCTTGAAAGGCGCTCACGGGTGGGCCTCGACGCGCTTGCTCATCACCACGCGCGTACCGCCGGCGTCGTGGAGATAGCGCACCCGGTCCATAAAGGCGCGCATAATTTTCAGTCCATGGCCGCGGCCCGCCTTGCTCGGAACGGTCGGCGGAGGCTGGAACGCCGCGCCGGGATTGCCCACGCTCATTCGCAACTCGCCTCCCCGGATGGCCATGCGAATATCCATGGCTGCGGTTGATGCGGGCGCCGGCTGGGCGTCGGCGTATTCGATGGCGTTCAGGCAAGCCTCCACCAGCGCGAAGCGCGCTTGTCCAGCGGCCTGGCGCTCCACTTGATGGCGCGCCAACAACTGATCGAGGGCGTCCACGGCGCGCAGTTCGGCGTCGGCTGCCAAGGGCAGTCGCAGGACCACCTCGTCGGTGTCGAGCTGCACTTGCTGGGTATGGCTCACAAGTTGAAGGTAGCACAACTTTGCAGCCAATACCATAGTAATAGTGGGTCAGGGTGCTGGGAACCACAATACAGGTGGTTTCGCAGGTAGGAACGCCCTCCAGGCCTACGAAATAACCACAAAGTCACAAAGAACACAAAGAAAAACAAGCCACGTTCTCTCTGTGTCCTTTGTGCTTTTGTGGTGATTCAGATCCTCCGCTGAATGTCCGGAAAATCCTTCCACACGCGCACGCCGCAGAAGTGGCTGCCCTCCGTACACACCGGATAGGCGTTGCCGATGCGCACGACGCAGGGCGGACCCATGTAGCGGCCCAGGCGCGGATGCACGGCGCGAACTTGCTCCAGTTCTTCCATCGAGGCGAAGTAGATTTCCTCCTGCGCGTTGAAGCAGGTGCGCATGGTCCATTTGTGCATCAGATGAATCAACGTTCCGGATTCCACCAAGCGCACCGACAACGCATTCGGGAGCAGATACTGCGCGAACTCCGGCTTCACTCCCAAAGCCAGCAATTTTCCTTTGGCCGTCCAGGCTTCCTCCATGGCCTGCTGGTAGCGCGAGCGCGCCGCGGAATTCTGGCGGATCAACATGGGCGTGATGAAATCGGGATCGGGCGAGTCGTAAGCGGCCGTCACCGGGCGCGATCCCGGCACCATGCGATGGCGTTGGTCTTGCGAATCGGCGGTGTGGCTGATCTTTTTGATGAACGTGTAGTGGGCGTGATTCAACGCCCGCATCATGGGGGCATGTTCCAGGACGTTCAGCGTTTCCAGGCGATAGCGATTCACCGACGGATCGAGCAAACGGCGCAGCGCTTCGTCGTCCGGCAAGTCTTGTTCCGTCAAGCCGAGAGTAAAGCGTAGCGCGTCGGCGGCGACGCGCTCGGCGTTGGGGGAAAAGTCCACCAGGCGCGAGATGCGGCCATCGAGGCGCCGGTCGAACTCCGCGGCGGCCGGGCCGGAGGCCCGCGAAGCAAACGACATTTCCGGCATTTTTTCTTCCGCCAGCGGATCGAATCCGATGCGCTCGAAGAACTGGGGGTCCACTTCCTTCACTCGCGCCACCATTTCACCGACTACGTGCGCCGCTTCCCACGGCGTGTCGCCGGAACGGCACATGCGATGCAGGCGGTGCAGCACGATGCCGCTGAGTGTGTGGACCATCGTGGTCGCCGCGGCCACCGGCAACACGTAGCGCGCGATTTCGATGGCCTTCTTGCCGGCCTGCTGCTGCACGCGCTTGATGCGTTGCGGGCTGCCTTTGCGGTCCAGTTCCCAAATATCGGCCAGCACTTCGTGCGTCACCGATTCGAGCATCGTGCTCAGTTCGCGATAATGCTCCCAGGCGCGATCAATGGCCGCCTCGTAGATCTCGCGGGCCCGGCCTTCCAGCGGTGGAAGAAACGCCTCGGGTTCCTTCATCCGCACGTAGCGCTGGCTCTGCTGCTCGGAGTTATAGAAAGGATGGCCGTGCAGAAAATTCCATACCAAATGCCGCGAGACGTTCTCTAGTCCAAACTCAAAGTGGGCATGCTGATAGACGGTGTGATGCCCGCCTTGAAACGTGGCCGGACCGATAGTGGTGCGCTGCTTGTCGGTAATCTCGGAGGGAGAAATGATGTGTGACGAGTAGCAAGTCCGCGCCGCGGCGATGGCCGAATCGAAGGGCTGCGCGAAATGGTTGCGAAGCGTGACGCGAGGAACGGCAGCTTCCATGTGATTTGGCCCCCCGAGCCGGCCCAAAGGCAACCCGCGCGGGCCCAGGCCCGTGGCGGAGAGTTTTTAGCCGACCTTGCGCTTGTCGTACTTCTTGTTGAAACGCTCGACGCGTCCGGCGGTGTCAATCAGCTTTTGCTTGCCGGTAAAGAAGGGATGGCAGTTGGAGCAGATTTCCACGTGGATATCGCCCTTGTGTGTGGAGCGCGTCTTAAAGTGGTTGCCGCACGCGCAGAGCACATTGATCTCACTATAGATCGGATGAATTTTCGCTTTCATGGTCGCAACCTCTGCTCTAAGACCCATCGGGCTCGAAATCGTTACCGGGCACAAACGTTTATTGTAACACAATCGGCGAGGTTGGGCCTGGGTTACATCCCGGCAATCCCTGCAATGGGTCGATTGGAGCAGACGTTGTCCACTACCGGCTGCTGAGCGCGTCGCCCATTTGCTGGCGATAGGTATAGAGCGATTCCGGGCGATGGTCCCAGTTGTATAACGACGTGGCCATGCTGGCCGCGACACGGGTCGCTAATGGTCGGAGACCCGCTTGCTCACATAGATGCAAATACTCGTAGTCTTCCAGACCTTCCCGAATCAGCTTCAAGCGGATGCTTTCTACGGGGATTTGAGTATCGCCGCCGATGCGATCCGGCCGGCCGGGATAGAACAAGGTGCCATCGCCGTTGCCGCCAAAGAGCAAGACGGACTCCCACGGGTCTTTACCGCCTTCGGTGGGTTGTCCGAAGGCCTCGTCGGTATTGAAGTACAACTCGCCTTCAACCCGGTACTCCCACGCCAGCCACTGGAAAATACGATTGGCCATGGGCGGCGTGTCGATCATGTAGCTGGGCCATCCGCGGAAGTATTCCCCGCCCGTAATGTTGCAGCCGTGACTCGCGCAGGACTGATACCACCACAACCTTTTCCCCTCGGCCAGTTCCGGCCGATACTTTTCGAGTGGCGCCGAGACGTCGCAAAATGCCGGGAATCCCGGCTTCATCTCCAGGCAATTGATCAGCGGCGTCCAAATGTCTACTACGCCCGCCAACTCCTGATTCCAGGCGATCGTCACCAGATTGCGCACCGCGGGATCGCCGCGATGCGCCGACTGTCCGCGGGCGGCGACCTTGGCGAAGGCGCTGCTGGGCGGTTCATCCCACAAGTAGAGGAAGAGTTTGTCCTGCCATTTATTCTCGCGGAAATGTTGGATCCACTGCTTGTAATACGGCTGTTTCTGTTGTTCCGTCAGTCCCGGCGGTAGGCGTAATTCGGCCGTGGTAGCGGTCGCGCCGGGCAGCGGATCGCGCCCCGTCAGAATGGTCCCGTTGAGCAGCGGAGCAACTTCGCCGTCATAGCGGCTCCAATCGATGGAGGACGCTCCGGGCGGAATGCGCGGCGAGATCATGCTGCCGCCATGCGTGCTGATTCGATGCAGCAGGGCCGCCTTTTCATAGAGCCGGGTCAGCTCCAGCAGATCTTTGTCGCTGGTGTACTTGCCGTAATGTTCCTTCAGGGCCGCGGTGCCGTTAAAACCAAACGTCGTTTTCAAGCTCGAAGTAGAGGGCAGCGCAAAACTCCACACATGGAGAGTGATGGGGATCTTGTCGATCGCCTGACCCTCCGCGGTGATGGCCACGCTGCCCTGATAGAGTCCCGCCGGCGTACTGCGCGGAACGTAAACATCGATCCACACCGGCTGATTGCGGCCGGCCATCAGGCGCATGGGAAACGCGTTGCGCCGTTCGCCGGCGTAGCGGTCGATCTTAGGAACCAGCGGATCGGGCCAATCGCCGGCGGCGCCCTCCATCGATGACGGCGTGGCTATATGAATGTACTTTTCCAGGTAGATCGTGATGTTTTCTCTAGCCGGGATCGTCCCCGAATCTCCGGCCAGGTCGCTCACTTCAATGTCCACGCCGTTGACGGCGGCGCTGCCGGCCTGCAGCACGATTTGGAAGGGTTCAAACTCGTTTCGGGCAGCCCACAATTGGATCTCGTGCGTGAGCGGCTGGGGCGGCGGATCCTGCGGCCGGACTTTCCGCAGCGCGTCGGCGGTCCAAATGACGATGGCCCGGCCGCTGGATTGATCCTTACTGGATTGATCCTTACTGGATTGATCCTTACTGGATTGATGGGCCGCCGGGCGTGAGCCCAACCCGACCAACAACGCCAGCGTGAGGAAGCGGCGCAGAATCACGCCAGCGCCGCCTGAACACAGGCGCGGCTGTCATCCAGCCTTTCGATGATGCCACTGATGTCTTCCACCTTGCGGTCCCAAGTCTCGCTGTCCATGGACTGCGAGATTCGCAGGCGCATATCCGCGGAATTATCGTTGGCCAGCGCCTTCTCGATGTGCTCCAGAAACTGGACATCGTTGTGGGCGATGGAGAGCAGTCCATCCAGGCGCTCCGCTTCGGGAATCGCGCTGGCCACTACCGGCAGTCCCGCGGCGAGATACTCCCGCAGCTTCAGCGGATTTGCCGCCAGCGTCAGTTCGTTAATGACAAACGGCAAGATTCCCACATCGAAGGCTTTGCAATAGCCGGGGAGCTGTTGATATGTTTTGCGTCCCAGCAGGTGGACGTTGGGCAGATCTCGCACGGCGGAATCATCCGTGGCCAGCTTGCCAATCAACACGAATGACCAGGAAGGTCTGGCCTGTGCCAGATAACGAATCAGGCGCAGATCGACCCAATCCTCGATCAGGCCCACGAATCCAACGATGGGTTTGGGAAGATCCGCGATGTCCGCCGGTACCGGCGTTTGTGGATCACATGCTTTTCGGAAATGTTCCACGTTGACGCCGTGAGTCACCAGGAAGCTGGGTGCGCCGTGGGCGCGCGTCTTCTGCCGCAATCGTTCCGCCGAAGCAATGACCGCGCCGCATTTGGCGATGAGCCGTTGCTCCATTTCAGCCACGGCGGACGGGTCCGTACCGGTGAACTGCGTGAACTCGTCGGTACAATGGTAAATCACCAGCCGTTCGCCCAGATTCCCGGCGATGTCCGCGGACCACGGGACGAATGTGTAAGTGATGGGATCGTGAAACCCCAGTTGACGGCAGCGCCAGCGGACCTGTAGATTCATGAACAGTCGATTGAGCCAACCGGCGACCGCACTGCCGTGGAGCGGAATCGCCAGCGGGCTCAGGACATGGATGTTCTCTTGCACTTGCCGGCAACCGCGCACGAAATCGCGAAGCTTGTTGACGATCCGCCGGAAGTCGCGCGCCGTGGCGGTGGGCCGGCGGTTGCCGATGGAGTTGATCCAAAGAATCCGATTGTGCGCCGCCAACCGCTGCATGATGTGCTTCTTGCTCAATGGGTCGGCGTCCCAGTCGTTGCAAAAGCAGATGATGTCCTGACCTTGAATCATGGTGGCGTCTCCCATAGAGCGGCAGTTACTAGATGTACCGCGAATACCCGGAGGCTGTCAGTTCACTTCTGCACAGCTCCCCCCGCAATTCCAGACAGGAGGATGCAAGTTCCAAAATAGACGCTTTTGAATCTGTTGTTTACAGGGGATTGCATGGCAAGCGTCGTGATCGGAATATCGCCGGCGTTGTTGGACCGATCCTTGCAAGCGACGGTTGACACTGCCTCTTCCGCGCGGGCGGTGCCCGGCTGGCTGCTACCAGACTCAGATAGGGGTTCTCCGGTTACAGATCGCGGGTTTTTTCCGAATGAACGGCTCCCTTCCGCCGGTGATAAACTAAGCTTTGCATCGAACTTGAGTTAGGAAGGGAGAGTCACATGCCAGTGTCGAGAAAGAAGCCTGCAAAAGTGCCGGAGAAAGAGCGCGCTACGGCCGGCAGTGGTCCCACCACCCTCGATCCGGAAATGGTCGCTCGTCTAGCCCATTCCTACTGGGAAGCCCGCGGATGCCCAGGCGGATCGCCGGAAGAGGATTGGTTCCGCGCCGAACAAGAGCTGTCTGGCCGGAAGGCCAAGGCGGCTGCAAATTGAGAACGCGGAGTTGCTCCGCGCGGCTGGGTGTCGCGTGCGCCGCAAACGCGTACGCCAAAATTGCCAGGAGGAATCCATGCCTCTGATCCTGGGTATAGTTGCGCTCCTCACTCCGCGGCTTCTCATCGTTCTGGTTTGGCTGCTCACCAGATGGTTCGATGGGCTGTTCCGAACCGCGCTCGTGCCCGTTCTTGGCTTCATTTTTCTTCCCACTACATTCCTGTGGTATACCGTGGTCTTGCATTGGTGGCATGGCCAATGGACATTGTGGCCGGTTGTGGGTATGGTAGTTGCCCTTTGTATCGACCTTTCTCCCGGCAGTACCCGCCGGCGGTATCGCGACTAGGGCTTGATCAAATCGGCACGCCCGGGCGTTTATAATGATTTCTTTTGGGGATATTGCACGATCGGCTTGCGGACGCCTAATTTTGCCGCCACCACGGCCGGGATGGCCGCGGCAACAACCGTCGCCGCGATCACCGCTGCCGGCGCGTTGACGGGCGGCGCCGGCACGGCCGGTTGGACCGGCTGGGCCTGCAGCGACTGGCGCAGGATTCTGTTTCTCTCGCGCTTCTCGAACCTGGTTTTGCGCTGGCGGCCGGCGCGGCTCTTGTCACCATTGATGAACGACATGAGTTCCTCTTTCGTGGGTCTCTTTCCTGACTTCGTCCGTGGATTTCTGTTGGGCGCGGCTGGCAGTCCATCGCGGTTGCAGCAGCGTGGCACCCTCCTGGATCTGCCGCGCGTGCGCGGTGAGCGTTACGAAGGGCATCTTCAGGAATCGCATGGTTTTCCAACTGGTGATCTCCATGCAATTGAACTTCTCCATTTCCGGGCCCGCCAGGATCCCTTCCACCGCCCGGCGCACCGCCTTCTCATCGTCACCGAAGGCGCGGGCCTTGATCTCGCCCGCCTGGTAGAAGAAACTCCATCCCGCTTCGTTGATCTGACGATCCAACCCGGCACGATCCTCCGGCGCGACTTGTGTCCAGCCCTTCGAAAAGGGCTGGCTCGTCACTTGCATGGATCGTGGAAGCAGGGCGTCGCCCCGAATAAAGATGGTTCCCTGCAAAATAGGTTCGGCCAAGAGTGTGCCCTCGTTTCGACCTTCACAACCTGTCGGAGCAGATCGAGGGCCAATCAAAATTTCGAAAACAGCCGCAACTGAGGTGAGTAAGAACCTTTCACAACGGCAATTGTTGCATCACTGTTGCAAGTTCTGCATCGCCCCTTGCCAACAACCACGGAAGCTGCGTCAACTGGCGGTCGTTCTGTCGGATCGGCAATTTGACCTCTGGGCGTTCGTTATGTAGGATTTGCACTGGCAGACACATTTCTGCACCGCCCATCTCGCCTTAGTTAGCCAAGGATCTGCCAAGTGCCTGTAAGTAGACCGCCATCATTGGCCCATCCCGTGCAGTACAGTCATCGAGTCTCCCGGAGGTCCCTTGAGACGCGACACAGTAGAGAAAGTTGAATTCAAAGCTGGCGAAGAATTCGAACTCGCCTTAGCTCACCACAATGCCAATTCGTGAATTGAGGCCGATCTGTCCAACGTGCTGCTGTGTGCACTCCATCGTGATACCTCCCGCGGCGCTGATTCACTTTCGAGAAATCAAATGCCTGCAATGCGGAAACCCGTTCCAGACCGATATTCCGCGCAGCGGCGAGTGGGTATTGAAGCGAAGCAGCCAGATGTTGTTCGGCCGATAACGATAGCGCCAACGCGTTGGCGGTAAGAGTTTTTTACCGGTTTTTTGCACCCGTTCCACATTTTTGCACCCGCTCCAAAGACGTCCAATGCCAGAAGATTCCAAAGTCCGCAAGATTGCCTTTGTCGGCGACCACTTACCGCGCAAGTGCGGGATCGCTACGTTCACTGCCAACCTGCTGGAGGCGGTGGCCTCGGCGCATCCCGCGAGCCAGTGTTTTGCGGTTTCGGTGAACGACATCAAGAGCGGCTATGAGTATCCGGAAGTCGTCCACTTCGAAATTGAAGAGCAGGACTTGCCGTCCTACTTGCGGGCCGCGGACTTTCTGAATATCAGCAACGTGGACATTGTCTGCTTGCAACACGAGTTTGGCATTTACGGCGGACCCGCCGGCGGGCACATCCTGGCACTCCTGCGGGAATTGAGAATGCCCATTGTCACGACGCTGCACACGGTTTTGCGCGATCCCAGCGCCGATCAACGGCGCGTCATGCAGCAGTTGGCCGCGCTCTCCACCCGTCTGGTGGTCATGGCCGGCCGCGGACGCCAGATGCTGCAGGAGATTTACCAGGTGCCGCCGGCCAAGATCGATTTGATCCCCCATGGCATCCCCGACGTCGGCTTCGTCGATCCCACCTATTTCAAGGACCAGTTCGGCGTGGAAGGACGAGTGGTGCTGTTGACCTTCGGCCTGCTCTCACCCAACAAAGGCATCGAGCATGTGCTGAATGCGCTGCCGCGGATTCTGACGGCGTTTCCCGATGTTGTCTATATCGTCCTCGGCGCCACCCATCCCAACGAATTGCGCGATCACGGCGAAGCCTACCGTCTCAGCCTGGAACTGTTGGCCAAGAAGAACAAGATCGAAAAAAACGTCATTTTCTATAACCAATTCGTGGATCTGGAAAGCCTGAAGGAGTTCATCGGCGCGGCCGACCTGTACATCACGCCCTATCTCAACGAGGCGCAGATTACCTCTGGCACGCTGGCGTATACGTTCGGAGCCGGCAAAGCGGTGGTTTCCACGCCCTATTGGCACGCCACCGAACTGCTGGCGGATGGCCGCGGCGTCCTGGTGCCCTTCGCAGACGCTACGGCCATCGCCGCCGAAGTCACCGGACTGCTGGCAGACGACAATCGCCGTCATGCCATGCGCAAGAACGCCTACCGGCTGGGGCGGGAGATGGTTTGGAGCAACGTCGCCAAGCTGTACATGAGTTCCTTCGAGCTGGCGCGGCTGGGGGCGGCGGCACTGCCGGGAAAATCGTTGGTTCGCAAGACGCTCGACCAAAAACCTCGGGAGTTGCCGCAACTTAAGTTGGACCACGTCTCGCGGATGACCGATTCTACCGGCATCTTCCAACACGCCATTTTCAGCATTCCCAATTTCTTGGAAGGCTATTGCACCGACGACAATGCGCGGGCCTTCATCCTGGCGGTCTTGCTCGGTGAATTGGGGAAGAGCCGGAACGCGCTCGTACCCTGGCCACCACTTATGCGGCCTTTCTGTATCACGCCTTCGACCGCCAGACCAAGCGCTTCCACAATCACCTGAGTTTCGACCGCCGCTGGCTGGACGAACAAGGATCCGAGGATTGCCAAGGGCGCGCCATTTGGTCCCTCGGTGTCGGCGTGGGGCGTTCTCCGTTTCGCAGCTTCCAGATGCTCTCCGGACAACTTTTCGCTCTGGCCCTGCCGGCTCTGACGGAATTCACCTCCCCGCGGGCCTGGGCCTTTGGCCTGACCGGCATTCATGAATACCTTCGCCGCCTCAGCGGTGACAGCCTGGTGAACCAGACTCGCGACATCCTCACGGGGCGGCTCCTGGAGTTGTTAGACAAAAACGCCCGTCCGGACTGGCCCTGGTTTGAAGACGAGCTGTCCTACGACAACGCCAAACTCGCGCACGCCCTGATTCTGAGCGGATTGGACACCGGTCAAACGCCGGTCTTCGAGCGCGGGCTTGCCGCGCTGCGCTGGCTGACAGAACTGCAAGTGTCGGAGAAGGGACACTTCCGGCCCATCGGCAGCAACGGATTCTACCGCCGGGGCGGCCCGCGCGCCGACTTCGACCAGCAACCCGTGGAAGCGCAAGCAACCGTGGCCGCCTGTTTAGATGCCTACCGCGCCACATCCGATCCTTGGTGGTATGAGCAAGCCCAACGCGCGTTCGACTGGTTCATCGGCTGGAACGATCTCGGCCTGGAGTTATACTCCGCCGAAACCGGCGCTTGCCGCGATGGGCTGCATGTGGACCGGGTCAACGGAAACCAAGGCGCGGAATCCACTTTAGCCTTCTTGATCTCGCTGGCTGAGATGCACCTGGCGCAAAACATGATGGCCAGTTTCAAGAAGCCGGCGACCCCCATCGCCATTGCCGACTACCGCCGCACCGCGGCGATTGCCATCAGAACCAATTCATGACGACTAACCCGGTTGCCGTCAAACGTACTCCGCCGATTCTGAAGCCCGACCAGTCGCGTGTTCTTCTGCGGCCGTTCTTTCCCGGCAATCCGGAACGGATCCGCGGAATCATCGGCCGGATCATGCAAATCCCGGAATACCGCATCGCCCCGTTGCTGGCGGAAGTATCCGAAGAATTATCCCGCAGACACCAACAGATCCAGCAGGTTTTCCTGGAACGGTTTGTGCAGGTCCGGGCCCTCCTGCCGGCTGACGCCGATCCCTCCGAACAGCGGAGGCTGCTGATTGGCTCCTATTTCGTGCACGAGTACTCCCTGGAATCCGCGGCCCTGTTCAATCCGTCGATCGTCCCGGACCCCGACCAAACGGGCTTGCCGGCCGGGGCTCTGCGCTTTATCCTGAGCTTACGCGCCACCGGAGAGGGACATGTCTCCTCGATCACCTTCCGGAGCGGTGTGATCGGCGCCGACGGGCGGATCGATGTCGCGGCACCCGGCGGTTTTCTTACCGAGCCACGGCAAGTCAAGATGCCCTTGTATGAGAAACCGCTCTTCGAGCGGAAGCTCGCGGAGCTGGGACTCGCCGATGCCTTTACCCACAAGGTAATGAGCAGACTCGGAGAGTCCTTCGCATGGGAAGGTTTGGCCGCCAGCCTGGCGGCCGAACTCCAGCAGGCCAGCCTGACAACGGGAGTCGTCCCGGGACATCAAGAGACCGCCCAGGGAATGAAGATGCTGGCCCGCTCGAACTACGAGGTCTGGTTCCACCCCGATCAGCAACTGTCGGAGCGAATCATTTTCCCGGCGACTCCCTGGCAGCGCAACGGCATCGAAGACGCGCGCTTTACGTGTTTCAAGAACCCCGACGGCACGTGCTGCTACTACGCTACCTATACGGCGTACGACGGCCAGGTGGTGCTGCCGGAATTGGTGGAGACTTCCGACTTTCTGCACTTCCGGTTCATCACCTTGAACGGCCCTGCCGCCGAGAACAAAGGCATGGCGATTTTTCCGCGGAAAGTCAACGGCCGCTTCGCCATGCTCTCGCGTCAGGACAACGAGAGCATTTACCTGATGTTTTCCGATAATGTCCATTTCTGGAACGAACACACCTTGCTGCTGAGCCCCACCTATCCCTGGGAACTGGTGCAGATTGGCAATTGTGGATCGCCCATCGAGACCGAGGCCGGCTGGCTGGTTCTCAGCCACGGTGTTGGTCCGGTGCGAAAGTATTGTATCGGCGCGTTCCTGCTCGATCGCGACGATCCCGCCAAAGTGATCGGACGCCTCCGGGAGCCCTTGCTCACGCCGGTGCAGGAAGAACGGGAAGGCTACGTGCCGAACGTGGTTTATACCTGCGGGGCGATCCTCCATAGAGGCGAGTTGATCATTCCCTACGGCATGGCCGACTATGCCACCCGGTTCGCCACGGTGCCCCTCGCTGAAGTGCTGGCGGCGATGACCTAGCGTAGGAAGAATCGAATCCATTGGCCACAAAGAAAGAGAACAAAGAGACGGGAAAAAACAAGAAAATAAATTTTTTTTTTTTCTTTTTTTGTTTTTTTGGCCTGTTTTCCTTTTTTTTTTGTGGTTTTTTTTTTTTTTAGTCTGCACATGACGAAGAGGAGAGTGGCCATCCTGTCGCCGGTCGCCTGGCGAACGCCGCCCCGCCAATACGGGGCCTGGGAAACCGTGGCCAGCAACATCACGGAAGGCCTGGCCGCCAACGGCTGGGACGTAACGCTGTTCGCCACCGGCGATTCCCTCACTCGCGCGCGCCTGCACGCCGTGGTCGATCGCGGATACGAAGAAGACCCCAGCGTCGATCCCAAGGTTATGGAATACCTGCACATCTCCGAAGCATTCGAACACGCCGGCGAGTTCGACCTGATCCACAGTCACTACGACTTCATGGCATTGACCTACAGCCGGCTGGTTCAGACACCGGTCCTCACCACGATCCACGGATTCTCTTCCCCCAAGATCATGCCCGTGTATGAGAAGTATCGCCACGGGTACTTTGTTTCCATCAGCGACTCCGACCGGGCCCCCGGATTGAACTACCTGGCAACGGTGTATAACGGAATCGATCTTTCGTTGTATCCATTCCAGGCGTCTGGCGGCGACGACCTGATTTTCCTAGGCCGGATTCACCCCGACAAGGGCGTTCATCTGGCCATCGAGGTGGCTCGCCAAAGCGGATCGCGCCTGACGATTGCGGGCATCATTCAAGACCAGGCATATTTCCACCAGCAGGTCGAGCCGCATCTGGATGACCGCATCCGCTACATCGGTTCGGTCGACGCGGCCGGCAAGAACGCATTGTTCGCCAGGGCCCGCGCGCTGCTCCACCTGAACACGGTCCCGGAACGGTTTGGCCTGGTTCTGGCGGAAGCCAATGCCGCGGGCGTGCCGGTGATCGCCATGGACCTGGGCTCCTGCCGCGAAGTGATTGACCATGGCCGCACCGGCTTTGTGGTCGGCAACGTTGCCGCGGCGGTGGACGCTCTGAAGCGCCTTCCGGAGATCTCGCGGCAGGCCTGCCGCAGCCGCGTCGAACAACATTTTTCGATCGCCACCATGGTGCGCGGATACGAACAGGTTTATTCCACCATCTTCGAGTTGGAGGCGCGCAAATCATGAAGCCGGATATCGTCAGGCGATACCGCCACAACCCCATCCTCACCAAGGCCCAAATTCCCTACCCCGTGGAGACCGTCCATAATGCGGCCGTGGTAAAGCATGGCGGTGAATACATCATGCTTTTCCGATCCCACCTGCGCACGGGACGATCCATCATCGGCTTGGCTCGCAGCTCCAACGGATTCGACTTCACCGCCGATCCCGCACCCTTCCTGACCCCCGAACCCGAGGGACCGTTCGCCGCCTACGAAGAGTTTGGCGTGGAGGATCCGCGCGTCACGCTGCTGGAGAAGGAGTATTTCATCACCTACAGCGCCTACTCGCGAAACGGCGTGCGGATCGCCCTGGCCAAGACGGCGGACTTCCGGCGCGTGGAGAGAGTGTCTCTCATCACCGAGGCCGATTATCGCAATGTGGTGATCTTCCCGGAAAAGTTCCAGGGCCGCTACGCGCGTCTCGACCGGCCGCATTCGGAAATCGCGCCCTGGTCCATCTGGATTTCCTACTCCCCGGATCTGGTCTTTTGGGGCCAGTCCCAACTGGTGATGCGGCCGGTGCCCTATCACTGGGACGAAATGAAGATTGGTCCCGGCGCGCCACCGATCCGAACGCCGCAGGGCTGGCTCTCCATCTACCACGGCGTTTTCAAAACGATGGACGGCTCGGTGTATCGCTTGGGTGTGGCGCTCCATGATCTGGAAGATCCGGCGAGGATCATCGGAGTGGGCGACTCCTGGATCCTGCAACCGGAAGACCCCTGGGAGATCGCTGGATATGTCCACAACGTCGTGTTCACATGCGGCGCGGTTCCGGAACCGGATGGCACCGTGAAAATCTACTGGGGAGGCGCGGACACGGTCATGTGCGTGGGCGAGGCGACGATCGCCGATCTGGTGGCGCTATGTGTGGACCATGGCAGGCCGGCGAGATAGGCGAGGAGCAGCCCGACCGGAGCGCTAATAGAAGATTCTCGGCGAGCAATCTCATCGGCACCTCGAACGATCGGTTTTGCCTTGGGCTTCACGGCACAGCGTAGCGAGAAAATTTTTCTTCCGTGCTTCCTCCGCAAAATACACGCGGAGGAAGCACGGAGGAGCTATGCTCCTCACGTGCCCTCCGCCCAACATTGCGCCGATTACGTGCTCAGCAAATGCTAGGTTTCAGTCCCCTTCACATCGGGGCACGTTCTTCTTCCTCAGGAGCAAGCCGGCGGAGTGGGGTTGAATCTAGCTGTTTCAGTCCCCTTCACATCGGGGCACGTTCTTCTTCCCCCAACTCGTCCACTGGTCGGTCACCGTCTTGGTCTGTTTCAGTCCCCTTCACATCGGGGCACGTTCTTCTTCTCGGACTATGAGTTCGAGTTGTCTCCCACTGTTCTGAGTTTCAGTCCCCTTCACATCGGGGCACGTTCTTCTTCCAGAATCGCCGTGGGATGCCGGATCGCAGAGTGGCAAAGGTTTCAGTCCCCTTCACATCGGGGCACGTTCTTCTTCCTGTTTTCTGAACTTGCCGATGAACCGGACTTCTCGGTGTTTCAGTCCCCTTCACATCGGGGCACGTTCTTCTTCTGATGTTCTTCTTCGAAGACATTCTCCAGCAACTGAGTTTCAGTCCCCTTCACATCGGGGCACGTTCTTCTTCCTAACAACTGGCAAGCGACAGATTTTCCGCCGGTGTTGTTTCAGTCCCCTTCACATCGGGGCACGTTCTTCTTCGCGCAACAGGTGTGACCGGAGCGACGGCACCATTGCTTGGTTTCAGTCCCCTTCACATCGGGGCACGTTCTTCTTCTTGATCGTTCCCAGCACCAGCGGGTCGGTGATTCCTTCGTTTCAGTCCCCTTCACATCGGGGCACGTTCTTCTTCCAGGAGTTCTCTATGTCTCCGCCGATCGATTGCCAAGGTTTCAGTCCCCTTCACATCGGGGCACGTTCTTCTTCTGGTTCACGGCGGGCCGATGGAGTTCATTTCCTTATGTTTCAGTCCCCTTCACATCGGGGCACGTTCTTCTTCCAAGTGATCGTTTCTTCTTCTATCCGGTTCATAGCCGGTTTCAGTCCCCTTCACATCGGGGCACGTTCTTCTTCTGGTTTCACCAGGATGGCAGAGCACGCGAAGCTGACGTTTCAGTCCCCTTCACATCGGGGCACGTTCTTCTTCCGCTCCACAAATCATACACCCTATACGCAGTTAGCATGGCGTCGTCAGCACCATTCGGCGCAGATTGCCGGATTGCTTCGAAACGCCGCCCACCTGCGAACCGGCGGCTACCACACGTCTGCACAGTAGTTTGCAAATTCGCACTCCACGCACCGCCCTCGAACTGGAGTCGGCTCGGGGCATAGTTGTGTTTCTCCCACGTCTCGAATCCCAATCATTGCGGCTGTTACAGTCTGGCGCAGTTCGGCGGTGACCTCAATAGGGAATATGCGGCTGTCCGGTATCCGGTATACAAATCCCCGGCGAGCCGGAAGACCGTACGCCGACTCCGCCAACAGGCAATATCCGCCCAACTGCATCCGATGGTTCTGGCCCGGCTCGCCGGAGGTCAGCTTGAAGTCAACCACCGCCACTTCTTCCGGAGATTCCAGCACCAGGTCCAATTTTCCCGAAAGACCAAGGGCTTCGTCGCGCAACCACACGTTGAAACGGCGACGAGCGCCTTCCAGCCCGTACTTCTCCAGGCTTCGCCGCATTTCCAAGCTCTCGATCAGCTCCTGCGCCGCAATCGCCTCCTTCATCTTGTAGGTCGGCTTGCCCACCGCAGGCATCGCTCGGTGGTAATAGACGATCCGCGGGCAATAGGCCCATTGCTTCAGGTCCGTGACCGGGATCATGTCCATCAATCGTCCTCCGCAAGGACTCGCAACTTTCTCCCAACTTGCGGCCGCTCACGTTCCGCTTCGGCCTTCAACTCATCCACGTTGCGGCGGTACTGATCGAGCACCCACATATCCTTCAGATCTTGCTCGCAAACGGGAATGATCCGAATACGCGCATTCTCGACGCCCATCTCGCGCTGTAAGTGGAGAGCCAATTCCTGCCGGCGGTTCCGGTTCAGCTTGCCGAAGAACGCGCTGAACTGGATTCGCTCCAGCCCGTAGTCCATGCAAATGTCGGACGCGCGGGTCCGCAGCCGGTCGTTCTCAATGTCGTAGATCAGCACCAGCGACACCTCCGGGCTACCTTTGCCCATTTGCAGCGGCTTCAAAACTCCGGTATAGCGGTTCTTGCGCGGCATTTTGTTGAATCTGTGTAATCGGTGTAATCTGTGGATCGTTTATCGTGTTCATCTGTGGACTACCACTTGAACGAAAAGGAACGGTAGGGCCGCAACCCTCGCACGGCGCTCGCCGCCAGCCGCGCCTGCATCTGAATGATCGAGCGCACCTGGTGCTGCTTTCCCCGGTGCTTGTTCGACCGCCACCAACCGCAGCAAGACGCGCGACGCCACGTTCTCCCGCGACGCCGCGTCCAGCATTCCCTTCTCCAATTTGAGATGGCCGCCCTTGTTCAGCCAGCGAGAATCGCCCGGTCCACAACCGGCTGGCGAAACTCCTCCATCAAGTCCAACACCAGCGACGGCTTGCCGCTGCGGTCCACGTGCAGGAATCCCGCGAAAGGCTCCAGACCGGCGTTCATCGCCGCGCCCCAAACGTGCGAGGTCAGGATGCCGTAACCATAGTTCAAGGCGGCGTTGACGGCGTCCGGGCGCCTCTTTCGAGAGTAATGGCTCCGCCCTTCAAAGCCGAGCTCATCCGGCAGCATGTTGCCGATCTGTTTCCAGTAGAGGCGGCCGCCTGTGCCCTCAAGTCCCATGAGTTCGCCGCGCACTTCGTCGCACGTCGAGCCGGTAGCGGCCACCGCGCTGCGTCTCAATCGCCGGAGCGAGGATGCGGCGCCCTTCGAGCGCCGACTTTCGCTCGCCGTCGCGGCTCTTGGCGAAGTAGCGCAGCAGCTTCTCCTGATTGTGCAGCTTCCCGGCGACGATCCAGCGGCAGAGATCCGCGCCTCGCTCAGTGAGATAGGCGGCGAATTGGGCGCGACGCGTCTCGACCGTTGCCGTCAGCATTGGCGAGGTGAGCAGGGCGTAGGGTTTGCCGCTCGATGTGAGCAGCGCGATTCGGATGCCGCGCTCGCACAGTTCCTGACCAAATCCGACGAGAAGCTGACGCCCCGCGAACCGACGATGATTTCCTGGAGCCGCATCAGCGGCACTTGGGCCAAGACTTCCTTGCCATGCTTGACGACGACGCGCTCGCTCTTCTTGCCGATGAACAGGCCGAAGCCGGAGACAAACAGCTGCGAGCCGTTTTCAGTCGCGAGGAGGATGACGCGGTCGTCGCCAGGGAGCACAATGTCATCGACCGGCGGCAGGGAGAGTTCCAGTTGCTCCGGCACGACGTCCAGGCCACCGGTGATCCAGTTGTACTGGGCCGGGGCTGGCGGCTTGCGAGGAATTTCCGGTACTGGAATCGGCTGCGCTGCCATGATCGCTCCTTTCTGCTGTCTCGTTCTGCACTACCCTTGCTTGGTACGTCTAGCCGCCTCGAGCAACAGGAGAGCCGCTCCGTCGAAGGCCAGCAAATAGCCACCGGTCTCGAACACAGGCACGCGCCAGTCAATCTCGTTCCCAACCCCATGCTTTGGCACGACGGCGAAGATATGACCTGAGTCACTCATCAGTTTCGAGACGGCCGTGGACTCTCCGTCCTGGTACAGGCGTAATTGCGGATAGTCTTGCGTCTCCAGGACGGCCCCGCAATCGTTATCGTCGAAGATCTCGCTGGCATGAACGCGGCGATACTTTCCGATTCCCTTGATCGTCAGCATTTGGAGCTTTGAGTTCCACGAGATGCCGACGGCTCTCTTTAGCAGTGTACCAAGGTCGGCTTCGTACTCACCCATCTGCCAGTCGGCCCTGCGGCGCTGCTCCGTAAAATCGTGGACCCGCACACTTGGGAGTGATGTTCGGAAGCGATTGAGCCTGCAATAGGTCTTTATCCACCCGGAGTGTCTTTTTCCTGTCATGGCTCGCTCGAATGCCGCCCTTGCCCGGTCATGCAACTCCGAGCAGCCGAGTTTCAGCGCGTGATCGCTGAAAACTGCCTCGATCCGCTCTCGCAGGACCCGCAAGACTTCATCGGACGTCTGCTTGTCCTGGGCGACGGTGGCGACGAGATTCTCCGCCAAAGCGCGAGCGGTTATCATGCCATACTCGGTGCTCGCAAACCAGGGGCGCGAGCCAGCAGCGGCGTACCATCGGTGAATGCAGGCTTCAAAGCCCCCGCGAGAGATCTCCGTGCCGATGTTTGCCATGCCTTCGAACGCGTTCGGGGGGACTAGAATGATCGCTCTCCCCGGCTTGTGACGGCCCACGCGGCCGAATCGCTGCAGAAACGACGCCGCGTCATAGGCCTCGAAAACTAGATGGTCGCAATGGAAATCAACACCTACCTCAATGGCCGAGGTGCCAATGGCAATAACCTTTCCGCGGATTGTACGAATCGCGCGGTTTGACAAGCCGCGAACAGCAGCCAGAGACTCGCGCGGGAAACCCAGCTCGACCAACCGATCTTCCAGCCGGATGGCGTTCACCACGGAATTCACGATTGCTACCGCAGGCAAATAATCAGCGTCGGTGCTTGACCTGCGCAGCCGCTCCAACTCGTGCTTTAGCGCCATCAATTCACGAACCATTACCTCAATCGGATCCAGTCCTCCGGCTGGGATCGGGGTAACCTGCACGGGGTGGACCGCTGTCCGAGTCGGCACTTGATCATTCGCAACTGCCGAATCAGAGTCTATGCTCACCGGTTCGAGCACTCTCGTCAGGACTTCCCGGACCCCCGGATCCGGTGTGGCGCTGAGAAGCAAAACCCGCCGGAAGGTGCCGAGACCTCGGGCCAATCCAATCATCGCGAGAGCATGGGCGAACTCTACTCCCGTGTAGAGGTGAAACTCGTCCAGCACGAGGGTCTGATACCGGCGTAGCGCCTCCAGAGGTTCTGCATGATAATGGAGGCCAAGTATCAGGAAAAGGATGTCCGGGTTCGTCAGGACGATCTTTGGCTTGTTGGGCTCGAGAATCCGGCGCAAGGCTTCGCCGCGGTTCCTGCAGTGCATGTGCCTCTGCCACTCGTCAAGCAGAGCAGCGCTCACCGGCACGAGCAGGTGATCGGCTCGACTACATTCAGCCTGCCCATCGCCGCCGTCCTTCTCCGGTGCCAGAACGGCCGCATTGATGCCCTCGGCACCCGCGAACTGTTCCACCGCCCTCACCTGGTCTCTCAGCAGTTCGTTCGTCGGGTAAACCATCACTGCCGATTCGTGGCGCTTTAGCAGGGGCAACACCACAGCCCGTGTTTTGCCAGTCCCGGTCTTAGCGGTCAGCAACGTGGTCTGGTTCTTGTCCCAGCCCTCCCATACCGCGACCTGATGCGGGTACAGAGCGCTGGCGGACGCCGCATGTGCGACAATCGGTAGCCGACACTCCTTCACGCAGAACATCGTTTCATTCCAAATGACCGGGAACCCCGCCTAGTTCTATGGCGATCTGGAAACTCAAAAAGAGCGCCAGGCGAGCGTATTCAGGCCGCTCAGTAAATTCCTGCCGCCGACGGTTCTGCCAATCGGGCAACCTGGCATCGTCCCCCGGAGCATGGGCGCCAATGTTTCGGAAGTACTGCAGTAGTTCGAACATATACAGAAGAAACCATTCGATACGGTTGCGCGACGCCAGCCCGAATCCCTCCTGATCGCTCGTTCCGCTCGTAGCGAGCCACCGCCCAACCTGATCTAGCTCGCTCCTGGTCTGGCCCGGTCTTTGTTCGCTCTCCCATCCTGGCAGGACCCGACGGTATGAGTCCAGGAGGATTTCGCCAAGCTTGCCGCACTCCTGCAAGCACGATTCGTACTCCTCGTCGTTAAACAGTCGCAAAGCCTTTTCGAACCTCGCCCGGTTGTGAACGGCGGTCCGAGGATCGAGTTGGCTAAGAAGGTCGCGAGCGCTGTAGTTTCGGATTGGAAGAACAGCATCAATCCGCTCGAATCGTTTCTCGACACCATCGAAAACCGTGCCCACGCCGATGAACTCAATCGCCATCCGAAGCCGGTGCTGCAGACTTACGATTTGCTCCCAAAGAGGCGAGCCTTTCTCGACCTGACTATCTGGATCTCCGGATGCGGAGGCCTTGAGTGCCTCGACCTCGTCGCAGAGTATGCTGAATGGAAATTGACCGAGGTCCTGCGTTTCCCAATCTGTCAGGATTTCGTCCATACACGACAAGACCCCTCCTACCTTGCCCGGCTGGTTTTCCCGCAATTGATTCACCTTGTGGGACGCCAAGAAGAGGGCCTCCCGCGTCTTGGGAGCGGAGCTCACGTGCGGCGGGTCATCCCTTCGGGCCAAGTTCCCGGCCAAGCGTCGTTTTGACCTGGGTTGTGACGGTTTCCAGATCTTTCCCCAGGAAGCGGTGCAAGCGCTGGCGCAAAGCGACGGGGAAGATGGATCTTGTGCTTGCCGGAGAATACGAACCAGTCGTTCTCGATCTCGGCGACCCGAAGTATTAGGTGAGGGGGAATGAGCACCGGCTCATACGCCTTGACCTCTCCCTGAACGTCGAGCGGGTTCACGGCATGGGTGGGCTGCACAACGCCAGTTGCCAGGGTGGCAACGGGACGTGCGAGTTCCTCCCACTCTAGGCGCACCGGGCAACCCTTCTTTCCCAGCCGCGTTACAGATGGCGGCCGAAAGCCGCCGCGCGCAAAGACGTAACACGAGAAACCCGCAGCCGCAGCCGCCTTTGCTCCCCGCCAAAGGGGGTTTAGAACGACGCGCCAGCCGAGCGCCGGGCTATTGATGCCGCGTGGGGCGTCATCCGTGCGCAGGGTGCGCGAATTTATGGCGTTCTGCGTAAAGCGAGTCCATGTCACCGCTCCCTCGGGGCGGGCCGGGGTCGCGTATGCCATCATCTCCGCAAGATCGCTAGCATAGCTTGGTACATGGCCGCTATAGACACCGTGCGAACGCGCTGACAACGAGTAGCTGAGCGCGTAGTTGTGGATCAGCGGCTCTGTCGCCGATGTCTTTGCGATCTCGAAGGAAGAAAACCAGAGATAGTCGTGGTTATACAGCCGGACCGCATACAGACTGACGCCGTGCGCGTTGAGATCATGACGGCCGGTCACGTTTCCTACCGCCTTTCCCCCGAGCCCTTCGGTATTCCGCCACGTCGTTATACGCCTTGTCTAGAAAGCTCCGATCAAGCGGGATGTCGGCGCATTCTTTCACAAGTCGATCAACCTCGGCTGCCTCCAGCGTGGTTACGCGGTCCGGGTTCCCCGCCAGCGCCTTGTACTTGCCTTCCAGCAAGGTCCGAAGCGCCGCAGTGTCAAGTCCGGTCCCTTGGTCGTACAGTTCGAGGGTCAGCTCCAATGGCGTAATGATTTCTTCCCAGCCCGCCGCAACTCCAATGAAAGTGTTCCGGCAATCGCCGCCAATTCGAGATTCCGCTCCGTAGCTCTTGCAAGCAAGGAGAGTCTTAACGGCCAGGATCAGTTCCAATCGAGTCACGCACTTGAGCGTAACGACAGCGGGAAACAGACTTGCTGGCTTCACGACATTCCGGCTACCCAGCGCCTGACCGGTTTTCTGATCGGTCTCGTTGACTGCGTTGAAGGTGATCTCCTCGGAAATCTGATCGAACGGCAGCAATGAAAACGCAGTCGAGTACTCGATCCGATGCTTGATGTTCGCGGCGTCGCTGAGGGCGGTGCCGCCGAAAAGGCCGCACCGAGGGCATCGCAAGCAGAGCTTATCCTTCAGGTAGCATTCCTCAACCATCTTCTCGGCTGTGGCTGCCGCAGTGCGAAGAAGTGACTCCATCTGTCTGGATTCCGCCGCCTTCTGCTTAGAGCCCAAGAACGCCACCCGCTTCATAATCGTCTCCCGATTCTCTTCGGACGCTGGCGTGTTTACCGAGTTGAGTTCGCGCGTCTCCTCGGTACGAAGGACGGTGTAGTCAAGAACCTCGCGGACGAGCAAGAACTGGATGGTCTCGGCTCCGATCAGCGGCTTGGGCTGATCCAAGAGGTAACCATTCAATTTGTCGAGAATTGGCGTTGGCATTATTCGTCTTCCTCCTCATCGGTTCCAGTGCCGAGCTCGGACCCCCAGAATGCCTCAATGTCCCGCTGCCTGGGGGTCGCCTTTCTGTTACGAGATCCTTCGCTTCTCTTGGGCGTGTAGAGTCGCGTTGAAGCTGGGTACTTCTTCCTCCCAGGCGTCTGAAAGGGTTGTTTCGGTTCCGTACTTTACCCTTAGAAATGAGATCCAGGCTTGGCGTCGAGCTTCCCTCGACAGGAGTTCCCGCTTGCGAAGTTCGTAGTAGAGGCCATAGTCTAAGCGGTCGAAAACCTGCTCGCGTGCGGTGACAGGTGTCTTCTGAAGCAATTCTACTACCTGATCGACGCCTTGTTCCATGGCTGCAAGCGCGGCTGGCGTCGGGCTGCTGCGCGTAGCCTCCTGCACCCGGATTGCGTAGCCCTTGAGCGAGGCGGCATCCAGCCGGCTGCTCCTGGCCTCGCCAAGGATCTTGCCTACGGGTCCCATCAAGCCATGCTTAGAACGCGTCAACTTCCTGGGAACCTCCGACAGGTATCGGACGAAAGCCTCGCGTGCAGTGTCTATGAGCGGTTGGCTGTCGGCGATGTCGAAGTGCTCTGCCTGTATTGCGATCGGGAATCTCACGGGTGCGCCTCCGGTGTCGTTTGAAATCCTGGCAACTGCGCGATTAACTGCAGGTGCCTCAGCGTCAAGCTCTTCTTGGGCTGTTCCTCGATGCGGCGGACGATGCGCTCTGCGGGGTCTGAGGCGAGGATCTGGTACAGGGCCGATCTTTCCGGCAGGCCCGTGTCCCGCGCCAACAGACTGGCGGCGCCTATAGCACCCAGCCACCGCATTGCGTGTCCGACCGGCACCCACTCCTCTTGGATTAGCGCGCGTACGGCCGGTACCGGAGAGACGTAGGCCGCGCCGCCGCTTCGCAGCTGTAAGGGCTCTCCGTCCTTGTGGATCGCCACTGCGGCGTCGAACACCAAGCTCAGCAGCAGGCTCACGTACAACCGTCGCAACGCCTTGCTCGTGTCTGACTCTTCGGTGCCCGTGGCTACCTCGTGGCTCAGAGGAATGAAAATCACGTTCGGGGTCTCGCAGATCAAATGGGCGGTTTCGTATAAGCGGAAAACCTCCCGCCGGATTGCTTTGAACTCATGTTGCGTGAGGCGGTCGTTGATCAGCGCTTCGACCGCACCTTCCCACGAGTCGAACTTTGCGCCGCAAGCGGCGCCCAGGGCATCCAGATCGCCGTCGAACTCTTCTTTCAGCCTGCTGAGAGCCTCTCGTTGTCGCTTCCTTTGAGTGTCCGCGCTGAACCGGAATTGGAATAGGGAGGGCAATTCGTCCGCTTGAATACCGAATGGATCGCGGTCGCCAAGCTGTCGCGCGGTCCAATCGGTCAAGCCCATCGAAAAGCCCCAGCCGAGGTCACCTGTCTCACCGCGCATCTGTGCTCTTGCCTTCTCCATCCAGTCCCTGACCCCACGCACAAACAGGCTCCCTCTTGCGGGCCCGATGTTCTGTCGCGGGAAAAGACAGATCACCTCGGCAGGGCGGCTGCCCATAAGCACCTGTCCCAGCAGCCGCTCGTAGTAACAGGCGACGCAAACCATGATGTAGCCGAAGGGTCCGTGTGAGATGCCTCGATTGGTGTGGGTCTGCGGGTTATCTATGAAGTCGGCCGAAGCCTTCTTGCCGCCGTCCTGTCCGAAGGGACTGGCGCAAATTGGGCAAAGGTAAACACCCCGGTCGCTCTCCTTCCCGGCAAATGGCTTCGATTTACAGTAATGGTCCAACTGCTTTCGTGCTAGCTCGCGTACGTCGATACCAGGTGACGGCTTTAGGAGGTCCCCGCAGAACGCTTCAGACATTCGCCCGGAGAGGCCCTCACGAGGCGACGTGCGCCCTTCGTAGACTTTGCTAGCAATTTTGCCCAGCTCGCGAACCAGTACGCCCAGCCTAGCCTCTCGATCCAGTTCCGCAACAGCCGCGTCACCGCCGAAAGTACTGCCCTGTAGTGCCCAGAACCGGTCCACGGTCTTGGCCATGTCCTTGGCAGGCATGAGAGTTGAGGTAGACTGCAAGTCCTGCCACGCATTCTCTCCAAACGCCTCGTCGTACAAGCCTTGAGCGACCCGAGCGCCAGCCTCGCCCACTTCTGGCATTCGGTTCGGGTCCATCATCGCCTTGAAGAATTTGAACACCAGCATCTCCGGCTGAGCGTCCGAGATTCGGGCCGCATCTTGCTCAACTTGGTCGTTGGTCGGCGTTGCCGTCAGACCCTTGACTTTCCAGTAGCTCTCGACCACCTTCCGCTTAGCTTCCAGCCTCTTCTTGTTGAAGCTGAGCGGGCTAATCTTCTCCGCCGCTTGGCGCAAATAATCTTCCGATTCTGAGAACGAGAATAGGTCGGGCTTCGGCAGGATGTTGCCGGTAGGGCTACCTACCATCAAAGATCGCACATCCCGGCGAAGGGCGGCGTCTATTTCGCTCTTAAGTTGAATCTGAATCTCTTTAGCAGTGGGTTGCGCTGCAACAGTGTTTAGGTCGGCGCCGTAGGCGGTTGCGTCAGGAAAGTAGAGCAAGGGAAGCCAGCCTTGATGTCGAAACAATCGCTCCGCCGCTCTGTGCACGAAAACGGACGAGACGCCCCGCACAAGCACCTGATGAGTCGTAAAGCTCAGGAATTTGCTCAAACTGGGCTCGTTTTGTGCGGACCGAACGGCATCTGCAGCCGACGCGGCTGAACAGAAGTGATCCAGCGCTTTGACTAATTCGGCTAGGGTCATCAGCCGATCGGAGCCTCCCAGCAGCATGCCCTCGAGGATCGCGCCGTCGCTGCGTCCGGGGCGGGCGTGATGAAGCTCGGCGCAATGGGCCATCGTCAATTGCACCTCAGGTCCCAACCCATCAAAGCCAAGCGCCGAGCATACCTCAGGCACAACCGTGCGGATCTGTTCGGGAATCACATGGGAAACCCAGGCTTCCTGAGACGGCCTCCCGATGTAGGCTTGCCAAGCGTCCGACTCCTTGCCGAGGTCGTGAACGATGACGGCGGCGGCAAGGATCTGCTGCTCGGTTTCCGACAGCCCGTAGTGTTTCGGACCGGCCGCAATATCCAGAAGCTCCAGGAGAACGTCGAGCTCGATCAGGGTGTGCTCAAAGAGAGACTGCCCCGTTGAGCTCTTTGCGAGCTTTTGCTTCCATCCCCGGACCCACATCCATCGCACTGCTCGTTCGAGGACGTCCTGTTTGTCCATCTGGCTTGCCATTTGTCCTTCCAGAAAGACACTCTACACCTTGTCTATAGGCATCCGCAGACTATTTCTACCTCTTTTCGTCCGACCTCGATGTTTTTCCCCAAATGGCAATTAACTCCAGCGGACCCGCCTATCTTTTCTCTTGAACGGTCCGCGGGAACAACGCGGGAACAACGCGATAGTCAAGGACTCCACGCGCAAGAAACCAGGGCTGTCGGCGGAGGAAAAGCGCGACCTCGACTTCATCGTCAGCCAGTCGATGAAGGCTCAGAATCTCCCGGACTTCCTTAAAATCCTTCGCGAGGGCCTGAAGCTGAAAGATGAGTCGCCGCAGTTTCGGGCGTGCGTGAAGTGGTGGCGCGAGACTCACCGATCTTAGCGGCAATCCGTTTGGCCGCAGCGAGCCTGCTGCGCCGCTCTTCCGGCGACAGGGTCAGCAGGAAACCAGTGAGCTCATTCTTAATACGGCGGGCACCCTCTCGGGCGGTCAGTTTCTTGGTTGGCATGCTGGGTCCCTTTCTTCTCAATCATACTCGCGAAACCGGCTTCCGCCACCGAACATTTTTGCGGGCCGTTACGAATCGGTTTCGGTCCCCTTGTGGCATCGCCGGCAGAATGGACCTGTCCCGTTCGGCCCCCGGCACTCCAGTTTACGCGGCAGCGAAAGCGCCAGTCTGCCACTTACGATTCGACTAGCGCGTCTCCGCCAGCGCTCGCGGATGGACTGCCGTGATCTCCGGGTATCGCGTGAAGTCGGCCGTGTTCGATCCACAGATTGCACAGATTCCACAGATTTCCGGAGCCGTTGAGGACACCGTCTATCCAGGCAGCGTTCGCCCCCCGATTCGCCAGCTTGACGTGGCCATGTTCGCCCCGTACAATTGAGAGCATGAGAACGATCATGTCCGAAGACGGTCGGATTACGATTCCCGAGGCTCTGCGCGAACGGCTGGGAATCCAACCTGGACAAGTTCTGGAGTGTCGCGAGGACCACGGCCGCTTGGTGGCGGCTAAGGCCGACGATACCGATCCCGTGGAGAAGGTCTACGGAATTCTGAATGGTCCAAGGTCTACGGATGGATGGATCGAGGAACTCCGGGGCCAGCCCGATGCCGTCTGATTCGCTCACGATCACCGCCGTTGACACCAATATTCTGGGAGACGTCTTTTTCGCCGATCCAAGCTTCGGACCGCAATCCAAGGCGGCGCTTCAGAAATGCTTACTGGAGGGCAGACTGATGTCATGCGAGGTAGTCTGGGCAGAGATCGTAGCCGCTTTCCCTTCAACCGAACTGCTGGAAACTGCCATGGGCAGCTTGACCATTGAGTTCAGCGCACTGGACCTGCCATCCGCTTTGAACGCAGGCGCCATCCAGGCGTAGTCCGCCTCCCGATTCGCAGGCAATGCCTGGAAAGAGTATCGCAAGGCCGGGGGTTCGCGGCAGCGGATGATCGCTGATTTCTTGATCGGCGCCCATGCCCTGAGGCACGCCAACCGGCTCCTCACCCGAGACCGGGGCTTCTACCGAAAGTACTTCCCTGGGTTAGCGGTCCTCGATCCGACCGATACCTAAGAGCCACGCGCACGACGCATCCGCGATTCTTTCAGCGCACACTCCGGTTGACGGAATTGCCAATCCCACAACTACTCCCCGGGGCAAGAACGACGAAAAAGTTGCACCCGTCATTTTCAACTCAAGGCCGCAGGATAGCCACCTTACGGTCCACCGATTGCACAGATTCCGCAGATTTCCGCGCTATCCGTCTGTTGATGACAGTTTCCGCCGCAGTTCTCGGATATCCGTCTTGTCCATAAGGACGACAGACTGGCGATCCAAATACAAGGCTTTTTGTGCCTGGCGGAAGAACTCCATGCCGAGAAGTGCGTCGGCAGCCTCGCTGAGAATCGTTGTGCCGCGATAGGTTTCGGTTTCCGACAATTCGACGTTTCCCACGCCGATTGGCATGGAACGGGTTCTGCCGTCGGCGAAAATGCAGTTCAAATGCGTGTAAGGTTGGATTCCCAGCCGGCGCGCTTCCAGGATGGGAATCGAAAGGAATCCGGCGAACCCGGTGTCCACAATGGGTTCAAGTTCCGCACGTCCCCTTACTCCAACCAGACGAATCCGAAGCCGGGGCTGGCCGGTTGGGTCAATGAACCCGCTATGAAAGGGCATTGGAGAGCCGCGAGCCTAGATTGTAGACGCCGCGCGAACCGATCTTGACCAAATAGAGCATGTGGTCCGGACTTACGTTGTGAGCTCGCTCCATCGCATCCACGGCTTCATCGGCCAAGGTTGCTTCGCCGGTCACGACGTCGATGGCCAGGTACTTACCCCAATGGTTGGCCTCGTATTGCGATTTGTAGCGCTGGAGGTAGATCTGTTCTCCAGCTTCGGCAACCGGGTCGAGGTCGGAAAGGACTTGGCTCTGCATCATGCGAATCGCTCCTAATCCTGGTTTTTCCCACTCAAGCTCTCCACGGAGCCGTAAAAGCTGCGGCGCGTAAAACTTTCGGTGGGAAGCAAAGAAAGGCTCTCGGAACCCTCCGCCATCGCCGCAAAGAAGGCCTCGATCTCCTCACGGCTACGCAGGGGGATGACCGCGTCCGGCTTGGCAGCCTGTTCAAGCAGTTCGCTTACATAGGCCTCCACCGGGACGCCTCGGGATTCCGCCTGCGCCGCCAACTGGTCCGGGATCGTCACGCTGATCTGCATACCGTAATGATAGCGCACAATCCGGTCCACAGATTACACCGATTGCGCAGATTTCCGGAGCCGATGAGAGCACCGCCGCGGCCTGATCGCTAAGTTGTGACGAACTCACCAGCCTGAGGGCTTCTTGTCCACAAGTGAAACGACTCCCGCCTCTATGAGAACCTCGCGCTCGGTGACTCTCTCAGAACGGTTCATCTGCAACAGTTTCAGGGTTACGCGACCCGTCGGAGTTCGCGCGATGATCTCAGCTCCAAGCTCGAAGTGCTCATTCCAGTGGTCGCGGCGCGGGTGGAACAACGGCTCAACCCTGCCCGTCGTTGGATCAATCGAGGCGACATCGCTTCCTTTGTGCTTGTTGCAGCGTGCACAAGACAGGGCCAGATTCTCCGCGCGGGTGAGGCCGCCATGCTTCAGCGCAATGATGTGATCGACTTGATGGCTGACAGACACCGCGTTTTCCGGTATCAAGCAATACTCGCACCGGCGGCGCCATCCAGGCGAAGTCCGCCTCCCGATTCGCCTGCGGCGCGTTCCCGCACCAAGCTCCTCAGGGCGGCGCTGACATCGGACGCCGACATCAGACAGCGCCTGGCACAAGGCCGTCCGGCTGGGCTTGCAGCTTTTGGTGCGCCTTGGCCTTGGCGATGACGATCAGATGCTCCAGAAATTCGTAGCGCTCCCACTCCTCTTCCTCTGAAGCGCTGAGACCCTCAGTGCGGTTCTTCTCCAATAGCTCGCGGATTCGAGACTCGAAGCGCTCCGAGGGCCGCAGCCGCAAAGTTTCTTCCGGGCTGGGCAGCCGCGCGAGGAACTCCAAGACGTCGGCAGCGCCTTCAAAACCGTTTTGGCGTCCGGCGTTGATCTCCCGCAGTCCCAGTTCGAAGATCTCCGGCAAGCGGTCTTGCTGGTTTCGGAGCCGCTCCGCCAAATCGTCGGGCAGCGTCAGTGTGATAGCGGACATGGCAATGAGTATAACACCCGAGCTCGATGCACAACGCCCTCGATAATCATCCCGGCGCGGGATTCGCAACAGAATGTCGCTATCAACCAAGTAGGCGTCCGCAAGGTTCATCAGTCGCGATCTTGATAGATCGTTTCACGGGAAAAGGTCTCGCCGGGCAACGGCGGTATCTTGTCCGAGAATTGCGTCAACTCATCGAACCAAGCCTGGACTTCCTCATCGGTCATTTTTCGCCGGGCCATCTCAGATGTTTGGAGCGCGGCTTGTGTCACCGAGCTTTGCACATAGGCCTCCACCGGGATGCCGCGCGCTTTGGCTTGGGCGGCCACCTCGTCGGGAATATCCAGCGTCACTTGCATAGGATTACTATACCTCAGAGGCCGCAAAAAGGGGGCGCTGGACATAAATCCTGGCTATGGGAGATCCAAAGTAATCTTCAGAGCGGAGTCGATCCCCATGAGGCTGCGCGGAGCCAAGTGGCCAACGTATTCGATGAAGCGGCTCTTGTTGATCGCTCTCACCTGTTCGGTGAGCGCCACCGATTCTATGGCCAAGCCGCCGTCACCCGCCTTGAGAATTACATGGCTCGGATAGATCCTGGGCTTGTTGGCCCGGTCCGTCACGGGGACAACCACCACCACGGGGCTGCTGGCGTTGATCGCGTCCCTGCTAACCACGACAACGGGCCGCTGCCCCGATTGTTCCGAGCCTTCCGACGGGCTAAGCCGAGCCAGATACACATCTCCCCTGCGGACTAGGTCCGGCATCACGGTTTCCCGGCCGCCGCAAGAGCCTCCCAGTCGCTGACTTCAAACTCCTCGGCGATTTTCCGCGCTTCCCGTTGGTAGCCGGCATCAGAGGACATGAACGAGAAGGCCTTGTCAACCTGTCTTCGCCGGGCACCGCGAACAAACGCTTGCAGAGCCTCTACAACAAGATCGTTGAAGGTAGCGATCTCGCTGCCGGGTTCCTCGATCAGCGATTTGGCCCGCTGGTAGACCTTTCGCGGGAGACGGATGGTCGTCTGGATGCGGTCGCCTTTGGCAGTTTCCGTCGCTTGCATAACTAGCTTAACTCCCATTAACTCCTTCAAGATACGATAGCATCGAAAGAGATACCTGTCAAGAAAGCAATTTTGATATCTCGACATCCAGGTGCCCTTTCCCCCAGACCGTCTGCCGCCCAACCCCGGTCCACTTCGCGGCACGAAGATACGGAACGAACTCGCTCAGTTCGCCTTCATACTCCGCTTCCCCAACAAAACCGCCAATAGGATGGACCTGCCCCGTCCGGCTGCTTCGGCGTTCGACATCCACGCGTCCCATTGTGCAGCGCGTCATCCGGACTTGCGCCGCGCGCTCGCCGAAACCTCGGAAATCCATCTCCAAGGGCCCGTCGTCGTACAACTTTTTTAAGGTGCTGAGCCGGTCGCGAATGCGAGCCGCCAGCACGCCGAATTCCGGCCGCGACGTTACCTGCTGGCCGCTCTTCAATTCCGTTGGAGTCACAAATCTCACGCGCACGCGCTCCACTCGTTCCCGCGCGGGTTCCAGGCTCAACGTCATCGGTGGCGGGCTTTGCTGAAGCAAGAAGGATTTCCCGTCATAGAGCCGCGTTACAGGATCGCCCGCTTCGTTCAGTTGCCAAACTTCGGCCAGTGCGGTGCGTCCGCGCCGAGGTCCCAGACCTTCGTGCGCCAATTGTGAGAACGCCAGCACCAAGTAGGCGATTGCCGGACTACCCATGTCAAATAAATTCAGATCGAAGGAGAATGCTTCGCTGGCCTTGACCGTGCGTCCATCGAGGTGTGTTGCCCGGAAGACAAAGGGCCGGGGCCAATCCGCCAGCCCGCTCGGGCTGGCGACCAACGCGGATGGTTCGAACATGCGCGCATAGGGGCACGAGGCGCGGATCTCACAATTGTGCGCGTCAGTACAATGCGGCACGCAGGCGATCCGCCGAAAAATCGAGCCGAACGCACCTCGCAAGAGATTGCCCGACTTTCCGGGCGGGAAGTGTACGGACTCCTTGGCAACAAATGAAAACCGTAGTGGATGAAGCCGGAAACGCAAGGTTGTATTCTACACCCACAGATCCCACGCACATGTCCCCGGTTGATCCTGACCCTTGAATGGCGGCTATGAGTGCTCCCAGCGCGGAATTGAAAAGGCAAAAGGGGTCAGACTGAACTTGGGGAGATGTTTTCGGGGAACCGCAGGGACGGCCTGAGTGGCACGCCGTTCCCAGATGCACCGCCGCCTCCGTCGGGTAGGTGTGTGCCACGATGCTGGGGAAAGCAACCACGCAGATCAGGCCAGTCCCGCCTCCTAAAGGACGATATCGGCGTGGGCTCTCAATTCCACTCTTACTCCGTGTTGTAGAGTCTCCAGATAGACTCGGATTCCTTCGCGCCTGGCAAACTTCATGGCGGCCACGAAATCTGAGTCGCCGGTTACAAGCACAACGGCCGCTACAATTTTCTTCAGCGAAAGCGCGGCTATATCCAGACTGATCCGCATATCCACGCCTTCGGTCTAACGGACTTACTTGAGCCGGCAAGACGGCGCTGCCTTCGGCCGAGGTTCAGCAGGCATCGACTCGATTGCCGGTCTTCGGCCCGGCGGCCGGAAACGCAAGGGAATCACACGTGCCCGGCAGCGATAGGGAGGATCAGGTTTTCCGGTCGACCGCTTGAAGAAAGGCCTCGAACTTTTGGCTAACGTCAGGCACGGGAACCTCCTGACGAGCAAACGGGTCCCACAACTACACTTCCGGGGAGATGCTCTTCTCTGGATGCTTGCACGAAGCGCACCGCACTCGCTCGTGCATTGCTGCAGCCAGGGCATAGCCGTGGGCCATAAGGCGATACCTGTTCTCCGTGCTTGCCGTCAGCCAGCCAGGGCTTGGATCCGTCCGTGGCTGATGCGATGTGGTCCTGACTTTCTAGGCCTTACCACGATGTCAACGTCATGGCCAAGCGCAGTCAAGAAGCGCATCAGGCGCCCACTGGAGAAATTGGCGAGGCGTCCGTTCAGGAGCGCGGACACTTTGGGTTGGTCAATGCCCATGACTCGGCGGCGCTCACCTGCGTCAATCGCCGGCGCTTCACGATCCGGCGAATATGGCTGGCAAGCCGAGCCTTGGTCAACTCTTCCTCTGGTTCGGCGAAACCAAGATCCGCAAATACGCCTTCGTCG
>CAVVEL010000013.1:0-701274 GCA_963747095.1 Terriglobia bacterium | reverse complement strand
GACGTTCCTCGACCATTTCCCTTCTGTGTCCCGGCAACAAGCGCTGGGTGCCTTGGAGCTTTCCAAGAATCTAGTTCTCGCAACGTTGCATGAGGATACTCCTTGACGAATGTTTGCCGCGGCCGCTCAAGATGCTGCTGGCCGGCCACGAATGCACTACGGCGCGGGAGTGCGGATGGGATGGTAAGCGCGATGGCGATCTGTTGCGTCTGGCGGAACGGAAGTCGAATATGTTGTTCCACCTTCACCCGTCGATCGACGCCTGCCCTCGCCAACAGAACATGGACCAGTTTCAAATCGCAGTCGTCGTCCTTCTTGTTGCGCGACAATCGCCTCCAGGCGCTTCGAGCCGCTGGTTGGCGAAATCCTTGAGGCGATCCCCCGATGCCGTCCAGGAAAAGTAGTCGGGATTGGCGGATAGGACGTTTACCCGTTCCTTCGAGCGCCCACTTCGTGGGCTTGCGGTTGGCGTTCGGCGAACCCTGGGTTCCGCTCTCCCGCAAAGCGGGATCGCTTCACCCAGGGCTTTATTTGAGTCGCCCGCGTTGCGGGCTGGCAGTTTTCTCCGGCGTTGGCTTCACCTCTTCCCCAGCGCGAACAGGGAACGGGTAAGGAAGCACTCCAACTGCGGCGCGGCCAAAGCGGCAGAACGGCCAAGCCGGACGGCCGTGGACCCGTGTGTCGCGAAAGCTCTTTCGTTGGCGTAGTGGAATGGCGTTGTGTTACCTTCTATTCATGGCAATCAGCAAAGAGTTGCTCGAAATGTTGGTTTGTCCATTGTGCAAGGCCCGGGTACGCCCCAAGCCCGATGGGTCCGGACTGAAGTGCGAGAAGTGCTCGCGCGTTTACCCCATCAAAGACGATATCCCGGTGATGCTGGTGGACGAAGCCAAGATCGAAGCCTGAGCACCGTTGCCCGACCGCATCCTCATCGTTCGCGCCGGCGCGCTCGGCGATACCCTGATGGCTACGCCCACGGTACGGGCGCTCAAACAGCGTTATCCCGAGGCCGAGTTGGATTTTCTTTGTTCCCAAGCGGCGCGCCCGCTGCTGGAGGAGAATCCGGCGATCTCGCAGTTGTTCTCGCTGCAGCAGCGCAACGTTCCTTACTTCTTTTCGCTTGAGAAGCGCCGTCTGGCGCACGCCTTGCGCGAGCGGCAATACCGCTTGGCGGTGCTGCTGGAGAGCGGACGCCACTACCGCGAGTTGATCGAACACTCGGATTCCGGGAAATCCGCGACATCCGCGACACCCACGATCCTCACGTGCACGCCATCGTCAACAACCTGCGCGCGGCCGGCTGCGACGGCCCGCCGCCGCCCGTCGATGCACTTGGCTCCGCGCGATGAAATGCGCGCCGCCGAAATGCTGCGCGGCCGGCCACGGCCATGGATTTTGATTCTACCATGCCGGGTATGGCCCGCCGCGGCGCAAGGACTCGCGCCAGCAGGGCGAGCGCCTGAAAGCCTGGGGCGCGGAAAGTTTCGCGCGCCTGGGGAAAATGCTTCGCGAACGTCACGGCGCCAGCCTGGTGCTGACCGGCGGCGGCAGCGATTTGCCAGTGGTCTCGCAGATTGCGGAGATGCTCGGTCCGCCCGACCCGCTGGTGCTCGCGGGACGGACTTCGGTCGGCGAGATGGCCGCGGTGATCGAGCAGGTTGACGTGCTGGTGTCGGTGGATTCCGGTCCCGCGCACATGGCCGCGGCGTTGGGGACGCGGCTGGTGGTCTTGTGGGGTCCCGCGATTCTCGAGCAGGTGCGGCCTTGGGCGATCCGGCGCGCGTGATCGTGGTCCGGCATCCCGTGTTCTGCGCGCCGTGCTACGGCACGCCGATGATGAAACAGTGTCAGCGAAACATTTGTATGGAAGCCATCTCTCCGGCACGGGTGGCCGGTGAGGTTGCGGTATGTGGCCACCTAGCGCAGTTGTCAGTACCATCCGCGGTAGCGGATGGGTTCGACTCCGATCCGCGACACCCATCCGCTACCGCGACGACGGTTCTGACAACGCCGCTTTGTGCCACGCGTTGACGCGATGCTCAAACGGGATATCATAAATACAGCCCCAGGGCGCTCAAGGTGATGCTCAAGGTCGGCCTAACCGGTGGTGTCGCCAGCGGCAAGAGTACCGTCGCCGAGGTTCTCCGTCTAAAGGGATGCGAGATTGTAGACGCCGACCACCTGGGCCACGAGGCCATCGAGCCGGGCGGGCCCGCCTACGCCGCAGTGATCGCGGAATTCGGCGAGGAGATCGCCGGCCAGGACGGCCGCATCCTTCGGCCTCGACTGGCAACGCTGGTTTTCGGTCATCCGGAGCGATTGGCCCGGCTGAACGCGATCGTGCATCCGGCGATCGTCGAACTGGCCGAACAGCGCTGCCAGGCGTTCTTGCGCAGGCAGCCCCGAGGTATCCTGGTGGTAGACGCGGCCTTGCTTTTTGAAGCCGCCATGACCGGGCGTTTGCAGAAGATCGTGGTGGTGGATTGCGATCCGGAAGAGCAGGTGGCGCGTTTCGTCGCCCGCGGGCTGGGGACGGCCGAGGAAGCCCGCCGCGCATCGCCGCGCAGTGGCCGCGCGGCGATCGGCTGGCTCGCGCCGACTTCGTGGTGGATTCCAGCGGTACCATCGAGGAGACGCAAGCCCGCGCCGCAAAACTGTACGAGGAAGCTCGTCAAACTATTATGAAACTCAGACATTTGATCCTGGCCGTCGCGCTGACGGCCGCGTTTGTCTATTACACAACCGCAAGATTGGGCGCGCGCTCCGGCGAATCATGGCACTTCCCGGGCGCCGGCGCGCCACACTCGGCGCTAGCGGAGGCCGCCGCCCGCGACTTTGCTGCCAACGAGACCGGTCTCGGCGCCGACGAGCGTAATAACATCGAAATTTACCGGGACGCCAGTCCCGCGGTTGTCAACATCACCACGCAAGCCGTCTCCTACGATTTCTTCATGAATGCCGTTCCCGTGGAAGGCGCCGGCTCCGGCTTCCTGATTGACGCGGAAGGACACATTGTCACCAACTCTCACGTCATCGCCAACTCCCGCGGGGTGAAGGTGGCCGTAGGCAAGGACACCACGCGATATACCGCCGAAATCATCGGCCAGGATTCGCGCAGCGATCTGGCGGTACTGAAGATCAAGGCGGATCACAAGCTGCCCTTCGTCAAACTGGGCGATTCCTCCACGCTCCTGGTGGGACAGAAGGTACTGGCCATCGGAAATCCCTTCGGGCAGTTCCAGAACACGCTAACCACCGGTGTAATCAGCTCCCTGGGACGCACTATCCGCGACGAGCAAGGGCCAGGAAATGGAAGACATGATTCAAACCGACGCGGCCATCAATCACGGCAACTCCGGCGGGCCGCTGCTGAATTCCCACGGAGACGTGATCGGAATTAACGCCGCGATCATCGGCCAGACATATCTGGGGATCGGCTTCGCCATTCCGATCAGTTACGCCAAGCAGATTGTCGGCGAACTGTTGAAGGAGGGCCACGTGCAGCGCGCCTGGCTGGGCGTGGAAACGTGGACCATTCCCGAAGACGTCTCGGAAGCGCTGAAGTTCCCGGTGCATCAAGGCGCCTTGGTCGTGCGGATGGTGGAAAACTCCCCCGCCGACCTGGGAGGTGTCCACGGTCCGGACCGTACGGCGCTCTACGGTTTCCAGCAACTGCCGATCGGCGGCGATCTGATCGTGGCCGTCGACGACAAACCCATCACTAACCGCGAGGAAGTGATCCGCGCCATTGATCATCACAAGGTAGGTGAAACCATGAAGCTGACCGTCTACCGGTCTACGCGCAAGATGGACTTGAACATCAAGTTGGAGGCGCGGCCGGTCAGCCGGTAGTCTGATATACTCGTAAATTACGCAAAATATCTTCAAGGAGACAATGAATGGCAACCGGAAAGACGGCCAAGACGGCCGATCGCGCCAAGAAGTCTACGGAAGTGGAAATCCCCTGCCCCACTTGCGGCAAGCCCACGCGCATCGTCAAGCGGATGAAGGATCGTTCCATGGGCGTCAGCGGCGGCATGTTCCGCAGTTGTTCGGTGTGCGATTACGCAGCCAAGCTGTAACGGCGCTGGCCGTTATCCTGCTTTGCGCCACGGGAGCGGTTCGGCCCGCCCTGGCGGGCGTGGCCGCCGCCACGTTGGGCGACGACATCATCCTCACCGACGGCCGGAAAATCACCGGGACAGTCGTAGGGATGGAAAACGGATCGTTCAGGGTAGAAACCGATTTCGGTGTGGCGCTGATCCGCAAGGACAAAGTGGCGCGCATTGAAGTGTCGAAAGGCGCCGCATCCAGCAAGCCGTCGGATAAGGTCCCCGATAAACCCCCTGAAAGGCCGCCGGAAAAGGCCGCCGTGCGGCCTGTTCCTCCAGCCAAAGCCCGCGACGATTCAGGAACGTCGTCCGCCCAGCGGGCATATGGAAGAGCATGTGGACGCCGGCACTTATTTCAACGATAGCTTCGGATTCCAGATGTACAAGCCGCCCAACTGGAAGCCGCTGCCGGAAATGGCCGGCACGATTCCCAGCGCCGTCGCGGTACTGGGCACGGAGGATGAAGCCACGGTGATGATCGTGGGAACCGTGCTCTTCGACGGCCCACCCTCGGCATACGCGGCAGTGCTGGCGTCGTCGTTGAAGAGGATGTACAGCGACTTTGAAATGCAGCCGGAGGAGCAGATCGAGGTGGCCGGGCGTCCCGCGATCCGCCGGGCATTCAGCGGGTCTGCCGCCGGCCGCGTCTGGCACGGCATGGTGGTGAACCTGGCCGACAACCAAGTGCATTACGGGATGATTGGTTTGACCAGCGAGGAGAACTTCCAATTCAAGGCCAGCGTACTGGGGAAGATCGTGGCGTCGTTCCGCTTGCGGTAGCGTGTGCTCCGGCGGATTCTTGGAACACGGAAGAGCGCGGAAAAAAAGCCGGAAGGTCACGGAAAGGCGCAACCACACTGCTTCCGTGACCTTCCGGCTGTTCTTCCGTGTTCTTCCGTGTTCCAAAAAACCTTACACGAAATCGATCTCACCGACTGGCGGAATGAACCCGCGTTGGTGTCCGAGTTGCAGCATCCGCCGCACACCTTGGCGGCCCCGATCGCCCATGTCCAGGGTCAATTCGTTCACCCACATGCCCACGAACTTGTCGGCGAGAGGCTGATCCAGATCGCGGCCGAATTGCAGGGCGTAGGACAACGCCTCTTCGCGGTGCTCCATGGCGTACTCCACGCTCCGACGAATCAGTTTCTGCATTTCTTCTTGTAATTCCGGCGCAAGGTCGCGGCGGACGGCTACCGCGCCCATCGGCAGCGGCAGCTTCTCCTGCTGCTGCCACCAACGTCCCAGATCCACGACGCGATGAAGGCCCTGACGGTCGAAGGTGAGCTGGCCCTCGTGGATAATCAAGCCGGCATCGGCCTCGCCGTTCTTCACCGCATCGAGAATGCGATCGAAGGGCACGACCTTGGTCTCGAATTCCGGTTCCAACAAACGCAGCGCCAGGTACGCCGAAGTCAGTTCACCGGGCACGGCGATGCGCTTCCCTTTCAGCTCCTCCACAGAGCAGGGACGGGCAGCCACCACCAGCGGACCATAACCGTCTCCGATGCTGCCTCCGGTGGAAAACATCCGGTAGCGGTCTTGCACATAAGGGTAGGCGGCAATGGAGATCGCCGTAATCTCGTAGATGCCTTCCCCCGCTTTGCGGTTCAGTGTTTGAATGTCTTCCAGGTGATGGGTCAGCTTCATCCCGCGCGGCCGCAGCTTGCGCGTGGCTAAGGCATAAAACATGAAGGCGTCGTCCGAATCCGGACTATGCGCAATAACTAACTCACGCCGATCCATAGGTTGGAGTTTAACACCTTTGATGAAATGATCTCGCGAACCAGAGACACATCAATCTATCACAGTTCCTTCCATCCGAAACCGAGAGCGATTCTAACGATACAATCGGGAAGGTGATCGTTACGTTTTGAGGAGCCTACATGCAGTTGCTGGAGCGCTGGCTGCGCGAGCTTTCCCCAACCCGGCGAATCCTGGATCTGGGTTGCGGAGGCGGCAGCCTGAAGGCCCACCTCGCGGGACACAACGTGTTTGGCGTGGACCTCGACCGCCACGAGCTGGCGCGCAACCGGGAATTGCGTGGTGTCTGCGCCATGAGCAACAACTTGCCGTTCGCCTCCGCCAGTTTCAGCTTCGTGATTAGCCACCACAGCATGGAACATTTTGCGGACGCCGCCGGCGCCATCCGCGAGATCGGGCGCGTGCTGGAGCCGGGAGGACGGCTGTTCGTTGCGGTTCCCGAAGGCGCCAGTTTCGCCGATGGCCTCTACCGACTCCTGTTTTGCGGCGGAGATCATTTCCAGCGCTTCAGTTTCGAAAGTCTGGTTTTCGCGGTGGAATCGGGCGCCGGGTTGCACTTGGCGGGATGGAAAGAGCTCTCCACTTCGTTTACCTTCGTGGAGAAGTGGAGTTTTGTGCCCGCGCCGCGCGGCCGCCTGCCCGGCCCTCTGCCCAGGAGGATGCGCTGGCTGGGCCATCTGCCGGTTTGCTTCTTCGAATCCGCGCGGATTCTCCTGAACCTGGGCAGCCGCTTTGCGGATCGCTGGTTCGCGACGCATCTCTCGCGTTACGGATGGGCCTTCGCGTTCGGTCCCGAGAAAACGCTTGCGCATCCGGAACCTGGCTGTCTGAACGTCTGCATGTCCTGCGGTTCGGGAATTGACGAAGCGGCCTTGCACCGCGTCGGGCGTTTCCGGTACCGCTGTCCGGAGTGCTCCAAACTGAATCTATTTTTCGGGCATTAATATTAGGACGCCTTCCCCATCGGCGTTCATCGGCGTTTATCGGCGGTTGCTTTTTGTTCTTTCAGTTGTCGCGACGCGGTGATAGCGCACTGTCATCGTCAGGACGGCCGCCATGAACGCGGCCGCGGAAAGCGTCCCAATCCCCGCCGCGAACGAGGGAGTGTGGTCGCGCAGGAAGCCCATGAGGGAGGGTCCCGCGAAGCCGCCCAGATTGCCGACCGAGTTGATCATGCCGATCGCCGCGGCGCCCGCCGACTCGCTGAGGGTCATGGTGGAAAGCGCCCAGAAGGCCGGCAAGTAGGCGTTGATTCCGGCGATGGCCGCGCAGAACAACGCCACGATCAACACCACGTTGTTACCGCGCGAGGCCGCCGCCGCGCCGGCCAGCGCGACACACGCCACCAGTTGCGGAACCGCTACGTGGAAACGCCGTTCCCCATGACGGTCGGAATGCCAGCCGTTGAACAGCATGCACAACCAGCTTACGAAAAACGGCAGCGTGGTAATCAGGGTCACGTTGAGGTTGGATTGTCCCGAGGCGCGCTTCAGAATCGTGGGCAGCCAGAAGGTGCAGCCATAGCTGGCGGTCACGGCGCAGAGATAGGCGCTTGCCAGAATCAACACGTCGCGATGGCACAGGGCTTGGAAGACGGTGTAGGAGTGCGCCGCCTTCTTGACTTGCTTTTCGCGCTCCAACTCGGTCGTAATCCAATCCTTTTCGTCTTCTTTGAGCCAGGTGGCCTGATGGGGGCGGTCGGTGAGCCAGAACAACGTGCCCACGCCAAAAATCACCGCCGGCAATCCTTCCACGATAAACAGCCAGCGCCACCCGGCCATTCCCATCCAGTGGACTCCCAGCAGCAGGCCGGAAATCGGCGACCCCACCAGACTGGAGAGCGGCACGGCGGACATCAGCATGGCCACCGCCTTGGCGCGGTCCTCGTTGCGGAACCAGTGGGTGAGGTAGACGATCAGGCCGGGGAAGAAACCGGCTTCCGCCGCGCCCAGCAGGAATCGCGCGCTGTAGAACTGCCAGGGCGTATGCACGAAAGCCAGCGCGGCGCTGATGATCCCCCAGGAAACCATAATGCGGGCGATCCACTTGCGCGCGCTCCAGCGTTCCACGATCACCGCGCCGGGAATCTCCAGCAGGAAATAACCGAGGAAGAAGACTCCCGCCCCGAATCCGAAAACTTGGTCGGAAAATCGCAGAGCTTTGGACATCTCCAAGTTGGCGAAGCTGATGTTGACGCGATCCAGGTAGGCGATGATGTAGAGCAGAAACAGGTAGGGCATCAGCCGCAGGGTAATCCGGCGGCGGGCGCGCGCGGCGGCGGGAGGATGCGGCGTCACTCCGTGGGATTGTCTACCACTTCGGACCGATTGTCTATCAAATTGGATTGTCGGTCTTGCTGGCCGGCGCCGACACGTTGGCGCGTATCACCAGCGGGTCATCGGTGAAGAAAGAGCGCTGCCCGGAAGAGCCGCGAACCAGCGGATCGGCGTTGAAAGAGTAATAGCTGATCAGCGGGAAGGTCCCCGTGGGATTGTACTGAAATGTGTAACCGGATTTGACAAATCCCGTGTCGGTACCCAGCGCCTCCATTCCCGACAAGTTGCGATCCACCAGATCGGCGCTCACGGAACTGGGCTGTCCGCTCGCCGGGGGACCTAACACGTTCAGGCCGCCGGTGAAGCCGGAGTTGTAAGTCATGGCGTAGGTCACTTCGGCGTTGTTGAGCACCCGCAGGGATGCCACGCAGGAAGCCTCACTGGCCGCCATCTTGGCGCGAAGAAGGTTGGGGATAGCGATGGCGGCGATGATCAGAATGATCGTCACCACGATCAACAGTTCTATGAGCGAGAAGCCACGTTTCCCCATTGAGAGACAATCTCCCCTGCCTACCAAGCACTTCGCCTGCCATGGTACCGTCTTCCTGTATGCTATTGAAATCGCCGGGCCCTTGTCAATCGTCCTAGGACCTTCGGGGAAGTCCCGCATGACAAAAGATGTCGCTTTGGACGCAAAGGGTAGCGGAGGTAGCGGAGGACATCTACTTCCCATGCTTCCCGTTCCCATGCTTCCCGTAATTCCCATTTACTGCGACACAGGCATGATCGCGGTATTGGAGGTAACGCCGCCCGCAGTCAGAATGACGGGCACGCTGGCCCCCGCGGTGATGCTGGGAACCACGGCATTGACTTGGTAGAGGCCCACAAAGCCCGGCGCCAGGCCCGCGAAGGACACTACTGCGTTGGAGCCGCCAATGCTCACCGTAGGCACAGTGGCGGCGTTGTACAATGTGCCGTTGCTGGGAGTCGCGGTCCCGCTAGCCAGGGTCGGATTCACGGCGCCCAGCCCGGTGCAATAAATCAAAACCACCTCGCCCACCTTGGCAGGATTCGCCGCCGATACCAAAGCGTAAGTCGCACTATGGAGGATCGCGCCCTGGCTGGTGCTCTGGTTGACGATAAAAATCCCGGGCGATGTGCTGGCGATATTCAGCAAGAGAGGCGCGGAAGTAACGCCGCCTGTGTTTACTACCAGGTTGACAGTGGGATCGGTGACTTCGAACGGCAACTGGAAGTTGATTTGCCCTGGCGAGACAAAGAACAGTGGCGCCGAAAGCGGCGCTTTAGACCCGATCACGGTCACCGAGGCGCCGGAGGTGGAAGGCAGCGTGTAGGGCAGCGGCACACCCAAAGCACTTGCGGTGAACCCGGCCAAGCCTGTTCCAAACAGCGAGGTGATAGTGCCCGGCGCCAGCGGGATCGCCGCGAAACTCGCACCCTCGACGGCCGAGCCCGCCGGTATGGCGGGCAGCGCCGTTTCGTTGAACGTCACAACCGGCAGGCCGGTGGCGGTGGCCATGATCGTGAAGGTTCCTCCCACCGTGCCGAGCGCTACTTGGGTGCTGGCCGTGCCGCTGGCGTCGGTGACGGCGCTGGTGGGGTTCAGGGTGGCGGCGTTGGCCGGTGACACAGTGAATTGCACCACCACGCCGGAAACAGGCGAGGAGCCGTTCAACACGACAACCGAGAGTTTGTTCGGCAGCGGCTGAGGCGGCTGGGTCACGTTGGCGGTCTGGTGATTGCCGCTGGACGCCAGCATGGTTTCGGGATTGGCCGTGCCGATACCGGGGACCTTGCGGATGCGATTGTTCCCGGTATCCCAGAACAGCAGGTTGCCGCCAGCGTCCAGGGCCAGGCCCTGAGGACGCTGGATTTGCGTGTTGATGGGGGCCGCGCCGTCGCCGTTGAATCCCGAGGCGCCATTTCCCACCAGACGCGTGACCGTGCCGGTAACTCGCAAGATCCGCTGGTTGCGGTCGTCGGAAACATACAAGTTTCCGTTGTTCGGGTCGATCGCCAATCCGGAGGGCGTTCCCAGGCTGGCGGAAAGCGCCGCGCTGCCTTCGCCGCTGCCGTCGAAGAGGCCGTTCCCGGCGATGGTGCTGATCTTGCCGCTGGTATCCACTTTGCGGATTCGCGCGCCCGCGTAAGCGATGGTCAAGGAGACCTGGACGAAACGCTCCGCAATATAGAGATTCCCGGAACCGTCCAGCACGATGTCCACCGGTCCGGCCAATTCGGCGCTGGTGGCCGGGCCGCCGTCGCCGCATGACAACGAACCCCCGTTGCAAAGAGTACCCACGGCCGTCCCGGCGTAAGTGCTAATGACTCCCGAGTTCACCACGCGGATGCGATCGTTTCCGTTATCCACGATGTAGACCGCCCCGGTGCTGCGATTCACCGCCACCGACGTAGGATTGGCGATGGTCGCGCTGGTCGCCGGTCCGCCGTCGCCACCGCATGGGCCTGACGTCTGCGAGCAACCCACAACGCCGCCAGTGCCGGCAAAGGTGCTGATATTTCCCGTGGCCGCCGATACCATGCGTACCCTGTTGCCGAAGGATTCGGCGATATACAGGTTCCCGGCGCCGTCGAAGTCCAGCCCCAAGGGTCCGGCCAGAGAGGCCAGAAGGGCCGATCCGCCGTCGCCGCGGGATGCCAGGATTCCGTTGCCGGCCACTGTCGTGATGTTGCCGCTGGTATCAATCTTGCGGACGCGGTTCTCCCCGAAGTCGGAAATGTAGATGTTGCCGAGGCTGTCCGTCCTGATTCCCGCCGGCATGCACGGCACGCTCGGATTGAGCGGACACGTGGCCACAGGGCCGATCACTCCCGCAGTGACCGCTGGGACGCCGTCCAGCAGCCCGCCACCCGCATACGTTTGCGAACCGCTGGGGTTTCCGTTGAGCAACTGGATGGTCCGGGTGTAGAGAACTTCCGAAACGTAGATTTGGGTCTGCGAAACCACGGTCAGCGCCGAGCCCAAGAATCCGGCGGAGTTGCTGGAACTGCTCAGGGAGTACAGCAGAGTCATGGTTCCGGTGTTATCCACGCGATAGATCAGGGTGGAGAAGCCACCGGGAAGCTGCACGACGTCCAGGATATAAATTCCATCCGGGCCGACGGCCACATCCTGGGGAAGGAACAGCGTAGCCTTGGTCGCCGTGGTGGAGGTACTGATGCTGTTCGAACAGCCCGACGTCCCCGGCGTTCCGCATCCGGCAAAGGTGTTGACCAGACCCCCGCCCGCGCTGGCTTTGGTCAACATGCGGATGCGATGATTCGAGGTATCGGCGACATACAATACGTCGGCATTGGAATCGTAAGCCAACCCTTGCGGACTATTCAACGTCCCGTTGGCTGTGCCATCGCCGGCGAATCCCGCTGTGCCGTTGCCCAAAATCGTGGCGATGCAGCCGCTGGTGGTGATTCGCCGCACCCGGCTGGCCTGGGAATCGGAGACATAAACGTTGCCGCCCGCGTCGATGGCCACTCCGTAGAGTTGATGGAACGTGGCCGCGGTGGCCGGACATCCGTCTCCGCTGTCACCGTCCTTCCCGGAGATTCCGGCGATGGTGGTGACGTTGCCGGCGGTGTCGATCTTGCGCACAGTATGGCCCAAGACTTCGGTGACGTAAATGTTGCCGTTGGCGTCCACCTTGGCGGATTCCGGGAAATTGAACTGCGCCTGGGCCGCGGGGCCGTCCTGATATCCGGCGATGCCCGTCCCGGCGATCGTGCTGATGAGGCCCTTGGTATCCACTTTGCGGATGCGCTGGTCGCTTTGATCCACGATGATCAAGGAACATGGCGACCCGACGCAGGTGACTCCGGTGGGTTTGTTGAGGAAGGCCAAGGACGCGGAACCGCCGTCGCCGGGCCCGGTGGCCGCTCCGCCGACAATGGTGGAAACAACGTTCTGCGCCGGTGTCACAACCGCCACAAGAATCAAGGCTAGAAAACCGGGTACTTTCAGATTAAACCGCATTTTTTTACACTACCACGTTATCAGCGCCGCTGCCCACAACTGACTTCGACTGGCCCACACCTGAGGCTAGGCCACCATAGGCCACCAGGGTCTTCGCGCCAAGGTCCAGAGGAGCGTTCCGGCCTTAGGGTTTGGTTCCGCTAACGGCGGTGATGGTGCCATTGCTGCCGAGAGTAACATTGTTGGTGTTGCCGGTCTGCTGGCCGCCGGCCACCGTGGAACCGATGATCGCGGCACCCGCCGCTGTGGGGGCCGCGGTCGCAGCCACCACGCCGACACGTGAAGCCGCTATTGCCGCCGTGCCGGCCGCCGTGGCGCTCTGGCCTGCCACCGAAGTGGAGGCCGCCGCCGCCGAAGCCGAACTGGCGCCCGAAGCCACCGGAGAAGCCACCGCGCCCGCCACGGCCGTGCTGGTTTGCCCGGCGACCAAGGTTATCGCGCCGGTGCCCGCGGCCACCAAACCCCTTTGCAGCGGCATAAAGCGTACCTTCCCTTCGAACACCACCAGACGAGTCTTGGTGCCGTCGGTTTCCACGAAGAAGTCCGTTCCCAGGACGCCGCAGATCGCCGTGCTGGTGCGAATCTGCCATTCCCCATTGGGATTGGCGATCTTGCGCACTTGCGCGCGGACGCGGCCGGCGCCCAATTCCACGGTGCTCTGGCGCGATTGCGGGTTGTTCTCTCTCACGACCATCGAACTCTGCGAACCCAGGTTCAGGATCGAACCGTCCGCCAGCACCATGCGGACGCGTCCGCTGGCCTCCGTTCCGACGGTGTCGCCAAAGCTGACGTCCTTGCCTTTGGACGCTTCGTCACGCTGCTTCGAGACGCGCTCGATATAGCCCTTGGGATTGATCGCGGTGATCGAGCCGGCCCGGCCGGAGGCCGTCGCAGCGCCTTGCGGCGCAGGGAGCGGGGGATTCGACGGCAGCGGCGGTTCCAGGTGTGTCAGTTCCGTCCGCGCCGTTCCCACCATGCCTTCGGGGATCACTTCACTCTCGCCGTACCCTTCGTCCACCAGGCGCAACGAACCTTGACGCGCCATGACGTAGCTGGCGTTCGATAAACGAGTCACGGTATATTCGTGCGGCTGGCCGGGATCGGCGCTGATGGAAATTCCTTCGTCGGTCAAGCGCACTTCTTTCAGCCGCTGGTGCGTGGTATTCACCTGCATGCGGCCGCTGTTGACTTCCGCCGTTACTCCGTGTCCGGAGTCGCGCAGGTTGATCGAGCTGCGCTCGCCCAGGATCAGGCGGTCCGTGGCCGACAGGTTCAGCACCATCACGCCGCCCGCGCCGGTTTCAACGCGATCGCCGCTGGTGAGCAACGCCGTTGCGGACATTGGGCGGCCGTTGACGAAAACAGGTCCTGCCAATCGGGCCGTTCCGACAATGCTAGCCGGATTCACACCGGAACCGGCCAGCGACAACAGCGCCCCGATTAGAGCTGAAACCCATGCGTACATCATATTCCTCCCCTGGGGGGTCCTTTGAACCTACCACAACACCCTGCGAGTCTACCATAGCAGAATGGTTCTGGCATGGCAGGGAACCATAGGGTTAACTCCTATGAGCCCTCGCACCTTGGCATGCGCGCACGGGAGACCGTCATTGAGAGCAGTTGGTCCTTGTGATATCAATAGCGTGATATCAATAGCAGATTGAGGCTTGCGTTTGTGTTAAGCTGCTGTTTATTTTTCTTGGGGAGACGATTCACCTTGGCACTCAAACTGTACGATGGCAAAGATATTCGCAACGTAGGAGTCGCCGGCCACGGCGGCTCAGGCAAGACTTCGCTGGTCTCCGCCCTTCTTTACACCGCCGGCTCCGTCAACCGGCTCGGCCGCGTGGACGAAGGCACCACCGTCACCGACTTTGACGAAGAAGAAATCGCCCGCAAGGTGACCATCTCCACCGGCGTGGCTTACGCCGAGTGGGGCGGCTCCAGCAGCGCCGGCGGCCCGAACAAGGTCAAGTTGAACCTGCTGGATACCCCCGGGTACAACATTTTTATCGGTGACACGCGCGCCACCCTGGTGGCCGCCGATTCCGTGCTGGTGGTGGTGGACGCGGTGGCCGGTGTGGAAGTGCAGACGGAAAAGGTGTGGTCCTTCGCCGAGGAATTTGGCCAGGCCCGCGCGCTGGTAGTGAATCGTCTGGATCGCGAACGCGCCGGCTTCGACCGCGCGGTCGAGTCCATCCAGAAGGCCTTCGGGCGCGGCGCCATTCCCATCCAGATGCCGCTGGGCGAAGAAAAGAACATGCGCGGTGTGGTGGACCTGATCGCCATGAAAGCTTACTCCTACGATCCTGGGGGCAACGGCAAGGGCAAGGAAGAGCCGATCCCCGCCAATCTCGCCGAGGCCGCGCAAGCGGCCCACGAGAAGCTCGTGGAAGCCGCCGCCGAAGGCGACGACGCCTTGCTGGAGGAGTTTTTCGACAAAGGGACGCTCCCGGTGGAACACATCGTGGACGGCTTGAAGGTCGCCATTACCACAGGCCGCATCTTCCCGATCCTGTGTGCGTGCGGGATTAAGAACGAGGGCAGCGATCAGATCCTGAACTTCCTGGTCAACTTCATGCCCTCCGCGACCGCGCGCGGCACGATGAAGGGCGCCGCGAAACCGGGCGGCGAGTTGGACGTAGCGCGCAAGATTGCCAACGAAGAACCGCTCTCGGTGTATGTCTACAAGACCGTGGCCGATCCCTTCTCAGGACGCCTCACGTACTTCAAGGTGCAGTCGGGCGTGTTGAAATCGGACGCCACGATTCTCAACTTTGTGCGCGGCACCGAGGAGCGCCTGGCTCACGTCTCGGTCTTGCTGGGCAAGGAGCAGGTCCCGGTGCAGGAATTGCGCGCCGGCGATCTCGGTGTGGTCGCCAAGCTGAAAGACACGCTCACCGGCGACACCCTGGGCAACGTCAAGGGCACGCCGATTTTCTATCCGCCGGTGGTCCTGCCGGAGCCGCTGATCCGTTTCGCCATTGAAGCCAAGTCGCGCGCCGACGAGGATCGCATGGGCGTGGCGCTCCACAAGATTCTGGAGGAAGACCCCTCGCTGCGCTTCGAGCGCGATCCGCAAACCAAGGAGTTCCTGCTGGGCGGCTCGGGACAACAACACATCGAGGTGATTGTTTCCAAACTGAAGAAGCGCTATCACGTGGAGGTGACGCTGAAGGCGCCGCGGGTGCCGTACCGCGAAACGATCCGCGGCAAGGCCGACGTGGAAGGCAAGCACAAGAAGCAGAGCGGCGGTCACGGCCAGTTCGGAGTGTGCAACGTCAAGATGGAGCCGCTCCCGCGCGGCGGCGGCTTCGAGTTCGTCAACGACATTTTCGGCGGGTCCATTCCCAGGAATTTCATTCCCGCGGTGGAGAAGGGCATTGTGGAGTCGGCCTTGCGCGGCTACCTGGCGGGATTCCCGGTGGTGGACTTCCGGGCCACCGTCTACGACGGAAAGTATCACGACGTCAACAGCTCGGAAATGGCCTTTAAGATCGCCGGTTCGCTGGCGTTCAAGGCGGCCATGGCCCTAGCCAAGCCGGTGCTGCTGGAGCCGGTGATGAATGTGGAGGTCTACGCGCCGGACACTTACTCGGGCGACCTGATGGGCGACCTGAACTCGCGCCGCGGCCGCATCCAGGGCATGGACAACAAGGGCTCCATGACGGTGATCAAGGCGCAGGTCCCCATGGCGGAAATGCTCACCTATGCCACGGATCTGATCTCCAAGACGCAGGGCCGCGCCAGCTATCACATGGAATTCGACCATTACGACACGGTCCCCGGGCCGATCGCCGAAAAGGTGATCGCGGCGGCCAAGGCGGCCAAGGCCGGTCAGGCTGAGGAGACCGAGGAGTGATGCCCGGAAGAGAGCTTTCGATCCACCGATTACACAGATTCCACAGATTAAGAACAGCGAGAGAACTCGCTGCGCCGAGGCCTTAATCTGTGAAATCTGCATTACTAACGCTCAGTTTCTTCTCGTGGCGCGAAGATTTGGAGTGCGGTAGCTTGCTACCGCTTTTCCGCGCCGAAGCTTGCTTCGGCCAAGCCGCAAGCAAGCTTGCGGCAGCACAAAGCGGCAGCAAGCTGCCGCACTCCAAATAGCGTCTTAATCTGTGAAATCTGTGTAATCTGTGGATCGATCTGTTCTTGTCTGGTTGCGGCTCGCCGCGCTGTGTAATCTGTGGATCGATCCTGCCTGCCGCAGATCATGCGGATGGTACTAACGGCCCACCTACCACCTTTCCCGAAACTTTCCCCTTGCATCTGGGACTTATGCTACGATGACCCCTTGAGTTGCCATTCCGGCTATTGAGACCGTTTGCATCTTCTCATGTCGCGCCACCGGAACCTTGACCGTTGCTTAACGTTTTTTGCCATTACGGGAGTAGTGTGTCTCTCCCTAGCCGCTGCGGCCCCCATCCAGAAACGGAAGAAAAAAAAGGCCGTTGACCCGCCACCACCACCGGCGCAGTTCCTGCAAGTAGAGAAACTCCCGGGCGGACCCTGGGCCTCATTTCCGCTGCCAGCCGTGCTGCCGCCACTCGATCCCATTAAGGAACTCCTGACCAAAGTGCAGGCCGCCTATAAGAACGGCGTCGAGGCGTATCAGAGCGGTCACCTCGGCAAAGCCCGCACCGAGTTCGATCGGGCCCTGGAATTGATGCTGACCTCCGGCCTGGACCTCCGCGCAACCCCGGCCCTGGAGCGCCAGTACGAGGCCCTGGTGGACAACGTCCATTCCTTCGAAGTCGCTGCCCTCAGCGAAGGAGACGGTTTCACCGAGCGCAAACCGGTGGTGGCGCCCATTGACGAAGTGGCCGACATCGAGCTTCCCCAGATCGACCTGCGGCAGGTGGATTCCCGGTTGCGCGAGCTAGTCGAAAAAGGACTCCGCGACACCCGCTCCGATCTGCCGCTGGTCCTGAACGATGAGGTGCTGCGCTATATCAACTACTTCTCCAACCGCGGCCGTGGCGGCATCCAGGCCGGATGGCGGCGCGCCGGCCGCTATCGGGAGATGATTGAACGCGTCCTGCGCGAAGAAGGCGTGCCCCTCGACCTCATCTACCTGGCGCAAGCCGAGTCGGCCTTCCATCCTACGGCGCTTTCCCGCGCCGGAGCCCGCGGTATGTGGCAGTTCATGGCCTACACCGGCAAACTCTACGGCCTGCAAGGCAATTGGTGGATTGACACCCGCCAGGACCCGGAAACGGCCACCCGCGCCGCAGCCCACCATCTGCACGATCTCTACCGCCAGTTTGGCGACTGGTACCTGGCCATGGCGGCTTACAATTCCGGTCCGCTGAACGTGGCCCATGCCATCGAGCGCACCGGCTATGCCGACTTCTGGGAGTTGTACCGCCGCAACCAGCTTCCCAGGGAAACCAAGAACTACGTGCCGATCATCCTGGCGGTCACCATCATGGCCAAGAACCCTGCGGCCTACGGCTTGACCGAGCTGGAACCGGACCCTACGGTACCCGCCGAAACGGTTAAGCTGACCACGCCGACGGACCTGCGGTTGATCGCCGAAACGATTGACTGCACTGTGGAACAGTTGCAGGAACTGAACCCCAGCCTGCTGCGCTGGGTGACCCCCAAACTCGACGAGTTTCAGTTGCACCTCCCCGCCGGCACGCGCGACCGCTTCTTGGAGCAAATCGCGGTGATCCCCGAAGACAAGCGCGTCTGGTGGCGCTGGCATCGCGTGGCGGAGGGCGAGACACTCTCGCAAATCGCCAAGAGTTATAAGACCACTGCCACGGCCATCGCCGAAGTGAACAATTTGCAGGATGCCGGGACTGCCGTCAAGACGTCGTCCGCCGATCTGGTTCCCGGCAGTCGTCTGGTGATCCCCATTACGCCCAAGAATCCCTCCCTGCTGGCCGCCGCTATGGAGGGTAGTAAGACGCGCATGGTCAGCCTGCACTATCGCGTCCGGAAGGGCGATACGCTGGGGCTGGTGGCGGATCGTTTTGGCGTAGAGAAGGACGATGTGCTGAAGTGGAATAAACTGAAAACAAGCAGCTTAGCTCCCGGTCGCGTGCTCACGATCCGAGCCGTTCAAAGCGGTCCGGCGGTGCTTGCCGCAGCCCACAAGAAAGCCGGCCATTCCGGTGGCCGCGTCACGTTGACGGCTGGTGCCGCGCGTCATGGATCGGGGTCAGGATCGAGGTCTCCGGCAAAGAGAGCGGTTGTCCAGGCCACCGCCAAGCTGCCTTCAGGCAAGCCGGCGCCGAAGTTGATCGCCAATGGTCCGGCGCCTGGGCCGGTGGGCGTTTCCGAGCACTAGGAAATTTTTTCTGGCAAAAAACTTGATGTTGGTTCGCTTTTCCTTGACAGCGACCCTCGCACTGCGTTAATTTCCTCCCGATCCATTTGGAGTCCCGAACTATGCCTTTTGAATACGAGCATGAAGAGGAAGAGTTGGAAGAACTGGAAGCGGGATCCGAATATGACGAAGCCGAGGAGGAAGAGATGGACGAAGTTCAAGGAACCATGGGAGAGTTAAGCGCACCAGTGGAGCCCGTTCCGGCTCCCGCACCGCCGGCCCCGCCGGCACCCCCCAAACCCAAGGCCAAGGCCAAGCCCAAGGCCAAACCTAAGCCCAAGCCGAAGGCCAAGCCAAAGGCTAAGAAACCGGCCAAGAAGGCCAAAGCCAAGCCCAAAGCCAAACCCAAAGCCAAGAAGAAGGCTGCCAAGAAAAAGAAGAAGTAGGAAGCGATTTTACGGGCATCGCGCGCCTCCGCTTGAGGCTGAACCGGCTCATCGGATCTTCCTATGGGCCGGTTGGCTCTCCCCCCGATCTCCAGGCGGAGTCGCGGTGTCTCCACTGGGTTGACCTCGACCGATCGACTCTCCACTTGCAGAAAAGCCGGCTAGCCATCGGCTGGGCGATGGTTGGCGGAAGTGTGTCACAGGCCTTGAAGGCCTGTTTTTGCGTGGCTCCCCGGTGGTCTCGCAAATCTGGAATGATATGCCATAATTGCAAGGATGATCCCTCGCCGCCTAGCGACGCTGGTCAAGGATCGCCTCGGGCACCTTCCGGTACTGTAACCGGCGCCATTGCGTGCGCCGTCTAACCGGGCAGGATATGATTAACAGATGCGGTCGTTTCTAGCTTTCCTCAGTGGATTGTGCCTCCTCCTGGCTGTGCCGTTGTCCGCCCAGCGGCGGCCTGCTTTCGTGGTCCTGCGCTCGGCTCCCATCATCGAGCATCTGGCGGCGACTCCGCGCCAGGCCTCGGTCCGGGAGCGCCTGCTTACCCCGGAAGCGGACTCCTACAAGGCGGCGTTGCGCGCGGAGAAGTCGCCGCTGGTGGCGCGCATGGAGCAGCGCGGCATCGTGGTGGATTGGCAAATCGAAACGGTGCTCAACGCCGTTCTGATCCAAGCCTCCGCGGAAGACCTGGCTTGGCTGCGCACCCAACCGAGCGTCATCGCCGCGGATTTTTCACCCGAATTCCACCGTCATTTGGACGCCGCAGCTAGCCTGATTTCCGCGCCTGCCGTTTGGAAAGCCCTGGGCGGATCGTCGAATGCGGGGCGGGGCGTGTTGATCGGCATCATCGATTCCGGCATCGATCAGCAGCACCCCATGTTCGCCGATTCCGGCTTTAACGCGCCCAGCGGATTTCCGAAGACCAATGCCTCCACCGGCGGCACCTACACCCAACAACAAAGTGATTGTGGCCAAGAATTTCGTTTGTACCTCGTCGCTCAGTTGTCCCACCTCCAGCAGCCCCTCCGATCTGAACGCTTCCGACGGCGTCGGTCACGGCACCTTTGTGGCCTCTGTGGCGGCCGGAGTCCCCGTGACTACGCCGTTCAACACTACGATTAGCGGGATCGCGCCGGGCGCGTATCTGGGCAACTACAAAGTTTTCCCAGCCACAGGAAGCGCCACGGGAAACGCGGTGGCCATGGCCATCGACGCCGCTGTAAGCGATGGCATGAATCTGATCAACTTCAGCGGTGGCAGCGAGCCGGCCCCGAAGTCGGCCGCCGATGCCTATAACACCTACGTGAACATCGCGCTGAACAACGCAGCCACGGGCGGAACGCTGATGGTGGTTTCCGCCGGCAACTGCGGTCCGAATGGAGAACCGACCACCGGGACGAATGCGGCATGCTCCACTGACGGCGATTTCACGATCAGCTCGCCGGGAGAGCTGCCCACCGTGCTTACCGCCGGAGCCAGTTCCAACGCCCATACTTTGCGGCACGCCTTCCAGGTGACCGCGCCGGCGCCGGTTCCGGCAAACTTGCAGAGCGTCGGCTTCAACGCCGGTAGCGATCCGGTGTTCACCTCCAACATCGGCCCAGCGCCGCTCGTGGACATCACCCCGTTCGATTCCTCCAGTCAGGCCTGCGGCACGCTGCCGGCCGGCAGTCTTACCGGCAGCATCGCCGTCATCAAGCGCGGGATTTGCCACTTCACAGTGAAGATTGCCGCCGCCCAAGCCGCCGGGGCCATCGCCGTACTGCTTTACGACAACGTCAGCGAGTTGTTGATCGGCATTGACACCACGGGATCGTCGATTCCTTCCGGGATTATCACCGCTGCCGATGGCGCCAACCTGCTGGCGTTTCTCAGCGGAAATCCCGGCGCGCAAGGACAGATGGGCGCCGCGGTGGTGCTGGAACCGCAGCAGGCCGACCTGGTTTCCGATTACAGCAGCCGCGGGCCGACTCCCGACTACAACATCAAGCCGGACCTGGTGGCTCCCGGCGATATGTACGCGGCTGCGCAACCAATCTATCCCGGCGCCACCATCTACGATCCCAGCGGCTTCGTCTATGCGGAGGGCACCAGTTTCGCCGCGCCGATGACCACCGGATCGGCCGCGGTGTTGAAAGCCGTCCATCCCACTTGGGCTCCGGCGGACATTAAGAGCGCGCTGGTCAACAGCGCCACACCGATATCCGGAACGCAAGACGGCGCCCAGATCAGCGTGATCAACATGGGCGCGGGCCGGCTGAATTTGCAGGCGGCGATGAATACGACGCTGACGGCCATTCCGGTGTCGGTCAGTTTTGGCCTGATCACCGTGCAGAGCACCAGCTCATCGAAATCGGTGAAGCTGACCAACGTCGGCCAGGCGTCCGATACCTTCACAGCGACAGTAAACCCGATCCTGGGCGGCGCGGCCGTGCAGGTGACGGCGTCGCCCGCATCCATCCCGCTGGCCGCGGGAGCGTCCGCGACGCTAAACATTCAGATGGCCGCCAGCGCGGCGCAGGGCATCTTCGAAGGATTTGTGACGCTCACCAGCCAGCAAACCGGCGCGACGATCCACATTCCTTACTGGGCAATGTTCGGGCCGCCCGCGGTTTCCTCCGGCGGTGTAACGGACGGCGCGGGTTTCGGCAAGAAGGTTGCGCCGGGATCGATTATTTCGCTGTTTGGCGTGGCTTTGGGCGGGTCGGGGGTACCGGCCTCCGCGATTCCTTTACCCAGCGACCTGGCCCATTCAGTAGTCAGCATTTCCTCCGGCGGCACAACCTCGAACGCGCCGATGTTCTACAGTTCCAGCGGCCAACTGAACGCCCAGTTACCCTTCACCGCCAGTGGTTCCGCTTCGGCGACGGTCTCGCTGGAAGGGATTACCAGCAGTACTTTTAGTTTTTCGGTGGCGGCGGCCGCTCCCGGAATCTTCTTCAATTCTCAAACCAACGCCGGAATCGTTCTGCATGCCAACTACAACCTGATCACGGCGGCAAATCCTGCGACGGCGGGAGAAATCGTACTGATCTACTGCACGGGACTGGGCGTCGTCGATCCGCCGGTAAACTCCGGCGTCGCCGCACCTGCCGCGCCGCTGAGCGTGACGCCCAATCCCACCGTGACCATCGGCGGCCAGGCCGCCCAGGTACAATTCTCCGGTTTAGTGCCGGGCTTCGTGGGACTCTACCAGGTGAACGCGGGGATTCCCGCGAGGCTTTCCGGCGCGCAGACGATGACCCTGACGATGTCGGGGAACACCAGTAATTCCGTGACCATCAATATTCAGTGACGCCGGCCTGTAAAGCCACCGGTCTGTACTCCTAACGCTCAGTTTCTTCTCGTGGCGCGAAGATTTGGAGTGCGGTAGCTTGCTACCGCTTTTCCGCGCCGAAGCTTGCTTCGGCGACGCGGGGCTGGCCCCGCGCGCCGCCAGCAAGCTGGTGGCAACACAAAGCGGAAGCAAGCTTCCGCACTCCAAAAGGCCCTTCCTTTGGTTGCGGCTACGCAGCGCTGTCCTGCGGGGGCTTGATTTTCAGGCGTCTTCAGACTAACGTCGAAGTCATGCTATGGGACCCCTTCTCTCGCCGTTCGTTTCTAGCGCTGTCCGGGATGGCGCTCTCCGCTTCGTCCGCTTTCTCTCGGGCAGCCGGTAAGAAAGTGCCGGTCGGCCTGGAACTTTATTCGGTGCGCGGCGAACTCGCCAAGGACACCATGGCCACGGTTCGCGCCGTGGCCAGGATGGGTTATGAGGTAGTGGAGTTCTACGCGCCCTATTTCTCACTGGACGCCGGCGTATGCCAAAGACATTCGCAAGCTGCTCGACGAACTGGGCATCCAGTGCAACTCCACGCACAATGGCGCGGAATCTTTTACCGATGAAGGCTTGAAGAAAGCCATCGAGCTGAACCAGATTCTGGGCTCGAAATATGTGGTGTGGGCGAGCGCCGGACGTCCCAACGGTCTGGATGGCTGGAAGTCGGTGGCCGCCACGTTGACCAAGGCTTCGGAAGTGCTGAAGCCGGCCGGGATTGCGCACCGGATATCACAATCACCAAGTTGGAGTTTGTTCCGGTGGACGGCAAGCGGCCGATGGAAGTGATCGCCGCCAACACGCCGAAGGACGTTATGCTGCAACTGGACGTGGGCACCTGCGTGGAAGCGGGCAGCGATCCGGTGGCCTGGATCAACGCGAATCCCGGACGCATCCATTGCCTGCACTGCAAGGATTGGGCGCCCGGCGAAAAGGTTATCAGAGTGCTGTTCGGCGAAGGCGTTTCGCCGTGGACCACAGATCTTCGAGGCGGCGGAAGCGCGGGCGGCGTGGAATACTACCTGATCGAGCAGGAAGGCAGCCGCTTTCCGGAGATGGAAACGGCGCGAGCGCTGCCTGGCCACCTGGAAAAAGATGCGGGCTTGATCGCGATGGCAATGAGAGAATGACTGGGAGAACCGGCCGCTGGGTTACCCGCTTCACGTTCCTCGCCTGTCTTGCAGGCCGCTGGCGCTCGGCCAGCCTCCTGCCGCCACGCGCGTAGGGAATTTTCGACGATCAGCGGCGACGTCGGCACGGTGCTGCACAAGGGCTCGGTGGAATACGACGCGGCCAGCAAGAAATATCGCACTCACCGGCAGCGGCGAGAATGTGTGGGCCACCGAGCGACGCTTTCCAGTTCGCCTGGAAGAAGCTCTCCGGCGACGTGAGCCTCTCCGCCGACATCACGTTCGCGAATACCGCGGGCGAGCAACACAAAAAGGCCGTGCTGATGATCCGCCAGAGCCTGGATGCGGATTCCGCCTATGCCGATGCGGCGCTGCACGGCAACGGCCTGATGTCGCTGCAATCGCGCGAGACCAAGGGCGCGGCCACGCATGAGATCCAGGCCAACGTCTCGGCGCCGCGGCGCATCGGCATCGCAAAAGCGGGCAACGTATTTCTAATGTCGCTCGCGGCGACGGCGAGAGGACCTGCATCCCGCCGGCGGGTCGTTGCGGGTGGTGCTCCAGGAGCCGTTTTACGTTGGCATCGGCGTTTGCGCGCACAACAAGGATGCGAGCGAAAGCGCCATTTTCTCCAAGTTCGAGTCACGCCGGGCCAGCCGCGTCAGAGCAGCCCAAGCTCTACAGCACGCTGGAAACCATCACCGTGACTTCCACCGACCGCGCGCGTGATGTACGTCAGCGCCGGGGCGCTTCGAAGCGCCCAATTGGACGCGCGACGGCAAATGGCTCATGTTCAACGGCAACGGCCGCTTGTACCGCATCCCGCCCGACGGCGGCAAACCGGAGCCCATCGACACCGGTTTCGCCACGCGCGTCAACAACGATCATGGACTCTCGCCCGATGGAACCATGCTGGCCATCAGCGACCATTCGCAGGACGAACAACAATCGATCGATCTACATTGTGCCGCATCGCCGGCGGAACGCCGCGGCGCATCACCGAGAAGTCGCCCTCGTATTGGCATGGCTGGTCGCCGGACGGCAAGACGCTGGCCTTCGGCGGACGACGCAACGGCGAATTTCGACATCTACACGATTCCCGCCGCGGGCGGCGAGGAAACCCGCCTGACCACTGCCGAAGGCACCCGACGACGGGCCGGAATATTCGCCCGACGGCAAATACATCTACTTCAATTCGGAGCGCACCGGCAACATGCAGATCTGGCGCATGAAGCCCGACGGCAGCGAGCAGGAGCAGGTCACCCCCGACGAATTCAACAACTGGTTCCCGCACATTTCTCCCGACGGCCAGCGGATGGTCTTCCTGACCTACGAGAAAGACGTCACCGGGCATCCCGAAAACAAGGACGTGATGCTGCGGATGATGACGTGGCCGACAAGAAGATCACCGTTCTCACCAAGCTGTTCGGCGGACAGGGCACCATCAATGTTCCTTCCTGGTCGCCCGACGGCAAGCGCTGGCCTTTGTCAGCTATCAGCTCCTACCCTAGGCCGCATCGCTCGACCGCGTGAGGGGAAGTCTCAGATCGACTCGATCGGCAATGACCTTCGGGGCTATCCGGCCGCGCTCGCCGCGTTCCAGTCGGATCAGTCCATAACCCTCCATTGTCTTTAGGGTCCGCGACAGGTTGGATTTCTTACGCCCCGTCATTCTGGCGAGTTCGTCGAGCGAGGCCGGCGACTTTTCGCCGATGACTTGCAGGATTTTTCGATTCCCCGCGGAAAGGACCTTCGCGAACGATTCTGTGGAAGTAAACCAGACCCTCGGATCGCTGGCCGTCACGCGCAGCTCGCCGCGGGCGATTCGCAGCGTCCGTGCCTTCATGTCCTCATAGCTGGCGATCCCTACCTTCAGCGTGGTCATGGAAAAACTCCTCGTTGTCTAAGTATCCCGTCAACCTCGGCCCAAAAATCAGACGTGACGGCATCCAGGGAGGCGTAAGGTTTCACGTTGCCCAGCCGGTGCCGATGATCCTGCGGCTGGCCTCGCCGCTGCCTCCCAACCGGATGAGCGTTGTCAAATCCGGCCAACCGTTCGCCGCCCGGCCCATGAAGCGTAAGGGAGTAATCCAGGCCGTGCGGTTTGTCGGCTGTTGCCGGCACGCGCGTAACCACGAACCGGACCCAATGTTCGCCGGCCGGATTGACGACGAGAATTTGGCCGTCCAACTCCAGCAGCGTGTCCAGACCCTCGTCTCGCGGTGCGCTCACGACTCACGGTTATCTCACACTGATAACCTTATGCAAGAGAAACCGCGCGAAACAACATTCTTGGTGATCCGGTGAAGGTTCGAACTGGGAGACTTGCAACAGTCGCGTTGAACAGCTAGGATTGCTGCATGAGAATTCGTGCCAAGGTCGTGGGGACGATCGTTTCCTAACGATGCGAAACTCAGCACTCTTACTACTCGCGGTCGCCGGAAGTTTGGCCGCCCAATCGGCCTCCCACGCGGCGGGTCGCCTGACGTTTGAAAAAAGCTGCGGCAAATGTCACGGCGCCGATGGCAACGGCGGGGAGATGGGTCCCGCGATCCTCTACCGCCTGCCCGCGCGCAACGACAACGAACTGGCCGCGCTGATCCGCGCCGGATTGCCCGAGCGCGGCATGCCGCCCGTGCGCGTGAGCGACGCGGAGATGCCGGCGCTGGTCCGCTTCCTGCGCTCCATCCAGAAGCAGCGCACCACCCAGCCCGCGGTTCGCTTGAAAATCACAACCAGCGAGGGGAAGTCGCTGGAAGGCGAAGTGCTCAATGAAGGATTCGACGATTTGCAGTTGCGCGGCGACGATCGGCGCGTGCATCTATTGCGACGTGCCGGAAACCGCTTTCGTGAAGTGACCTCGCAAACAAATTGGCCCGGCTACGATGGCGATCCCCGCGGTAATCGCTACACGGCGATGACCCAGATCAATAAGTCCAATATTGGCCGGCTGGGTCCGAAATGGATTTTCAACATCTCCAACGGCGGACATCTGCAAGGGACGCCGGTGGTGATGGATGGAATCATGTACGTGACGGTGGCTAACGAGTGCTATGCGCTGGACGCCGGCAGCGGCCGTCAGATTTGGCATTTTCAACGCAGCACCACGCGCGGACCCACCGACGCTACCGGCGGCGCCACCAATCGCGGCGCGGCCGTGGCCGGCGATCGCGTGTTCATGGACACCGACGAGGCGCACATTATCGCGCTGAATCGCTGGACCGGCGAATTGCTGTGGGAAACGAAGATTGCCGACTGGCGCGACAACTACTTCACGACCTCCGCGCCGCAAGTCGCCGGCGATCTGGTGCTCAGCGGCGTGGCCGGCGGCGAGCACGGCGCAAATGGTTTTGTGGCCGCCTTCGATCAATCCACCGGCAAAGAAGTGTGGCGTTTCTGGACCGTCCCCAAGCCGGGTGAGCCGGGATCGGAAACCTGGCAGGGAATCGATATCAAGCACGGCGGCGCGCCGACCTGGTTCGTCGGGACCTACGACCCGGATTCGGATATTGTTTATTGGCCGGCGGGAAATCCCAGCAAGGAGTACAACGGCGATCAGCGGTTGGGCGACAATCTCTATTCCGATTCCATCCTGGCGCTGGATCGCAAGACCGGCAAGTTGCTTTTGGCATTATCAATTCACGCCCCACGATCTGTGGGATTGGGATGCCGCCGAAACCTCGGTCCTGATTGACGCCGACTGGCAGGGCCGCCCGCGCAAATTGCTGCTGCACGCCGATCGCAACGGGTTTTTCTACGTCTTCGACCGCACCAGCGGCCAGTTGCTGTTGTGGAAACCTTTCATCAAAAAACTAACGTGGGCCAGCGGTATCGGCGCGGATGGCCGCCCGATCAAGAATCCCAATCAGGAACCCAGCAGGGAAGGAACGCTGGTGTGCCCGTCGCAGGACGGCGCCACAAATTGGTTTTCGCCGTCGTACAATCCGGCCACCGGTTTGTATTACGTGCAAACATTCGAGAAGTGCAGCGTCTACACCAAACACGATGGCGAAGTGTGGGAGTCCGGCAAGTCCTACCTGGGTGGATCGCAGCGCACCGCCGACGAATTGCAGCCGCAACGGATCCTGAAAGCGATTGATATTCGCAGCGGCGCGATCGCCTGGGAGCTGCCGCAGCCGGGGCCCGCCTATACCTGGGGCGGCACGCTGAGTACCGCCGGCGGGTTGGTGATTTTCGCCGAAGAAGGCGGCGCGCTGATGGCCGCCGACGCCGCAAACGGCAAGCCGCTCTGGAGTTTTCACGCCAACGCCGTGTGGCGCGCCTCGCCGATGACCTACATGTTCGACGGCAAGCAGTACATTGCTATCGCCGCGGGACCGGATATCATGGCCTTTGGGATTCTCGAATGAGAGGTGTCTGGATGACTCGATTCTTTCCGCTAGCTTGGCTGGTTCTGGCGTTGGCGGCGCCGGCCTCCGCGCAAGATGCGTGGTTTATGTATGTCGGAACGTTCACCCGCGCCGCGAGCAAGGGCATCTACGCCTATCGCTACAACGGCGCAACCGGCAAAGCGACGCCCATCGGATTGGCGGCGGAAACCTCCAACCCGACATTTCTGGCTGTGCATCCGAATCACCGCTTTCTTTACGCGGTGAATGAAGACAATCAATATCAAGGCCAGGCCGCCGGCAGCGTCAGCGCGTTTGCCATCAACCCGGTGACCGGCGGATTGAAACTGCTGAATCGCGTATCGTCCAAAGGAACGGGACCGTGTCACGTGTCGCTGGACCACACCGCCAAGTGGTTGTTCGTCTCGAACTACGCCGGCGGCAGCGTAGCGGCATTTCCGGTGCACGACGATGGATCGCTCGGCGAAGCCAGCAACTTCTTTCAGCACGCCGGATCGGGCGCCAACCCGCAGCGTCAAGCGGGTCCGCACGCGCATGAGGCGGTGGTTGCACCGGACAATCGCCGCGTGCTGGTGGAGGACCTGGGCCTGGACGAAATCTTCAGCTATCGCTTGGACCGCACTGCGGGCCTCACGCCGGACAATCCGCCGTTCACCAAGGTCGCGCCGGCGACGGGCCCGCGTCACCTTGTTTTCAGCGGCAATGGCCAGTTTGTCTATTCCCTGAACGAACTGGCGTCCAACATTATTGTGTTCCGCTACAATGCCGCTTCAGGCGCCTTGACGGAACTGCAAACCATCAAGACACTGCCGGACGATTTTAGCGGAACTAGCAGCACGGCCGAGGTCGAACTGCATCCCAACGGAAAATTCCTGTACGCATCGAATCGCGGGCACGACAGCATTGCCATCTTCGCGGTGGACTCGGCCAAGGGCACGCTCACCGCGCTGGGCCGCGTTCCCACGCAAGGAAAAACGCCGCGCAACTTCGCGCTCGATCCTTCAGGCGCGTTCCTGCTGGCCGCCAATCAGGACAGCAACAACGTGGTGATCTTTCGCGTGGACCGCAGCACCGGGGCGCTCACGCCAACCGGCGACACCTTCGACGTTCCGTCGCCGGTGTCCATTGTGTTTGCCGCTGCCACGCCACCGCCGCCGCCCGCAGTGTCCAACCCGCCGGCTCGCGCCGCGGAGATCCGCCTGTGGCCGAACGGCGCGCCGGGATTCGAGAGTTTGACTGCGCCGGAAGTATCGCGTCCCTCGAACACGCCGAAGTATCAGGGATTGGCCGCCAACTATACAATCACGCATTATCCGTCGGTCTATGCGTTTCTTCCTCCCAAGGAAAAGGCCACCGGCGCGGCGGTGGTGGTGGCTCCGGGCGGCGGGCACACGCAAGTGGTGATCGAAAAAGAAGGCTGGGAAATCGCCGACTGGTTGAACTCCAACGGGATTGCCGCCTTCGTTTTGAAGTATCGCCTGGCGCGCGCGCCGGGCTCCGCGTACACCATACCGGAGCACGTTTATGCCGACGCCGCGCGGTCCCTGCGGTTGGTGCGCAGTCATGCCGCGGAGTGGGGCGTCGATCCCGCGCGGATCGGCTTCATGGGTTTTTCCGCGGGCGGCGAGATTGCGGGCATGGTCGAAACGAAATTCGATGCCGGAAAGCCGCAGGCTGCCGATCCGATCGAGCGCGTCAGTTCGCGTCCGAACTTCAACGTGCTCGTGTATCCGGCCTATCGTCCCGGCGCAAACCCCGCCGCGAGTAATGCCGACGCCACGCTGTTCCCCGTTCCCTCCGATGCGCCGCCGGCTTTTTTGGTTTGCGCCGACGACGATCGTTCGCACGTGGAAGCAACGGCGCGGTTTTACCTGGAACTGGAAGCCAAGAAGATCCCGGCGGAAATGCACATCTACGCTTCCGGTGGTCACGGCTTCGGGCTGCGTCAATCGGCCAAGCCGGTGAGCGCGTGGCCGGACCGGCTCAAGGAATGGCTGGTGGAGCGGGGAATTCTGTAACGCAGGCCTTCAGGCCTGTTCTTTTGCCGTGAGACCCGTTCGGAACAAGAACAGGCCTGAAGGCCTGCGTTACATCGCTGCATAGCTACGCACTATAACAACACACGAATGGGCCGCTGCCGGGGCTTCGCTCCGTGGTAGCATCCGCGTGGGCAATTATTCTAAGGAGTACAGCACATGACAACCACCACGATCCGACTGCTGGCCATCGCCGGCGCGCTGCTGGCATTCGCGGGATACGCCATCGCACAAACCCCGATGGTTCTTTCAGGAGTTCCCTGCGTCAACCCTCCCTTCTTACATTGTCCCGACGAGGGCTGCACCACAGACCGTGTGATCAACCAAGGCCCGGCGGTGGAGATGAAGACGCGCCGCACTTACTTCATCGATTATCCCTGCGATCTGCAAAAGGACGAGAAGGTGACTTTCATTCTCGCGCTTCACGGCGCGGGTTCCTACGGGAATTGGCAGCGCAACTATTTCCCGCTCATCGATTACAAGGACAAGTATCGCCTGGTCATCGCCACGCCAAATTCTCCAACGCACGTGTGGTCGGCGGCCGACGACGAGTACTTGCAGAACATCGTCACATCCGTCGTCGAGCAGCTCGGTAAGCAGAACATCAAAGCGTTCTGGCTGGTGGGACATTCCCAAGGCGGCATGACCTCCAACCGGATCGTGCGCACGCCGTTTTTTCAAGAGCGAGTGGACGGCTGGCTGAGCCTGTCCGGCGGACGCCTGGGCGGCAACCCGGGACGCGCCGGAAGCTTCGGCCCCGGCCGCGCAGGCGCTGCCGCGCCCGCTCCTCCGGCCGGCGTGACCGCCGCCAGCATGACTCAGGCCATGGCGGCCTTGCGCGAACTTCCTTCCAACGATTTTTCGTTCATCTACGAAACGGGCCGCCGCGAAATGGACGACAAAGGTTTGCCCGAAACGTCGGAGTGGGCCGCGAAGTTCAGTTGCGGTCCGCGGGGCAAGCCCGCGGAGATCACCGACACCAGAGCCGGCTACGTGTACGATCCCACGCGTCAGAATCCGCCCAATCCGTCTTGGGGACTCCAGCCGGCGCCCGGCAAGGCCCTGGTGACCCCCTATGCGGATTGCAAGGACGGGCGCGTGGTCGCCGACGTCGTCCGCGTCGATAAGGGACACACCGAAGGTCTGGAACCGCACGTCACCGAAGAATTGGTCAAGCTAATGGTCTCCGCGAAGGGCGGCAAGATCGCGCAGTCGCACTAGGACTAGGGCGGTCAAGAGGTTTTTCGCCACTCCGAGTGCGTCTGCAGGAAACTCAGGACCTCCGCCCGCGAGAGCAAACCTTCCAGCTTGCCGCTCGAAATCACGGGCAGTTGGTTGAGGTCGTTGCGGCTCATGATCTCCAGCGCGCTCACGACGGGCACGTCGGGCGTCACGGACTGCACGGCATCCAGAGGACGCATGACGTCGGAGAGCGTCGTAAACGGCCACTTGGCGCGCTCCACTCCCTTGATCTCGTGCGGCGTCACCAAGCCGGCCACCGTGCCTTTCTCCAGCACCATGAAACAGCGCCGTCCGGTGCGCAGCAGTTCCTGCTCCACGAAATTCTGAAGATTCAGCCAGCCGTCCACAGTAGGACAGTCCCGGGTCATGACGTCGGCGACGCGCACTCCCCGCAAGGCGTGCGCCATGGTGACTCGGGCGTAGCTCTCGCGCGCCGCTTGCAACAGGAACCAACCGATGAAGGCCGTCCACAGGCCGCCGATGCCGGCCCCGCTGAAATACTGAAAGATGCCCAAGGCGATGAATCCGAAAGCTACCGCTTGCCCGGTCTTGGCCGCCAATTCCGTGGAGCGCTCGGCGTTGCCGGTTTTCCACCAGAGGATGGCCCGCAGCACGCGTCCGCCGTCCAGGGGATATCCCGGAATCATGTTGAACACAGCCAACGCGAGATTGATGTATCCCAGCCATTTCAGCATGGCCATCCAGGGATCGGTGGAGGGATGGCCCAGCAGGCGCGCCGCCAAAGTGCAAAACAAACCGATGATGGCGCTGGTCAGCGGTCCGACGAAGGCCATCCAAAACTCGTTCTTGGCCGAAGTCGGCTCCTGCTCGATTTGCGATACTCCGCCCAAGGCGAACAGGGTGATCTCGCGCACCGGCAAACCCTGCGACGTGGCCACCAGGGAGTGGGCCAATTCATGGAGGAGAAGGGAAACGAAGAACAGCAAGGCCGTAGCGATGGACAGGGTCAGAATCAAGCCATCGCCCCAGCGCGGGTTGGTGGTGTGGAATTGCGAAGAGAGCGAGAACGCAATCAGCAAGGCGATCAGGAACCAACTGTAGTGCAATCCGATTTCGATGCCAAAGATGCGTCCAAGCTTGATCTGGGAACGCAAGGATCACCTCTTAGCCAAGATAGCACACTTGCAGACGCCGTTCCGCAGCCCTCCTGCCGTGCAACTCTCCTTCGGTTGGATGGGCGGCATCAAGTATGCTTAAAAGTGGGCATGAACACATTCGAATTTTCCGCCCTGGTGGGCGCGGGCTCGGTAGCGGCCGGATTCTTGGGCGCGCTCACCGGGCTAGGTGGCGGCATCGTGCTGGTTCCGATGCTCACGCTCTTGTTTGGTGTTGATATTCGATACGCCGCCGGCGCGGCGCTGATCTCGGTAATTGCCACTTCCTCGGGCGCAGCCTCCGCCTACGTGCGTGAGGGATACAGCAACTTGCGCGTCGGCATGTTCCTGGAGGTGGCCACTACTTTGGGCGCTTTGGGCGGCGCCATACTCGCGGGAATTGTTTCCGGCTCCAGCATTGCGGTAATTTTTGGGGTGGTCTTACTGGTGTCCGCGTATTTGTCGCTCCGGCAAGGGCAGGACCCCAGCGGCGAGGGTCCCCCGGATCGCTTGGCGACATGGTTGAAAATGGATAGCACCTACCCTCTGGCGGGATCGCCGGCGGGCCGGCAGTCTTACCATGTCCACGGAGTTCCGCAAGGCTTCGCCATGATGTTGGTGGCGGGCATGCTTTCCGGTTTGCTGGGTATCGGGTCCGGCGCGCTGAAGGTGCTGGCCATGGATTGGGCCATGCGCTTGCCATTCAAGGTTTCCACCACTACCAGCAACTTCATGATCGGCGTGACGGCGGCGGCCAGCGCGGGAGTTTACCTCAGCCGCGGCTACATCGTTCCGGGTCTGGCGATGCCGGTGATGCTCGGCGTGTTGGTGGGAGCGCTGATCGGGGCGCATGTGCTGCACAAAATGCACAGCACGCTGCTGCGGCGCGTCTTCACGGTGGTCATCGTCGTGATGGGGATCGAAATGATCTACAAAGGTCTGACCGGCAGGATATAACTTATGGACCAAAAGCCAGGATGGGCCAACCAGGAGGTTGAAGAGCAGGTTGAGAGGGAAATCAGCGATGTGCTGCGCGGCGGCCTGGTGATCGCATCGGTCATAGTGCTTGCGGGAGCGGCGGTCTACCTGTTCCGTCACGGCGGCGAACGGCCCGATTTCCGGGTGTTTCGCAGCCAGCCCGCGGAATTGCGCAGCATCGAGGGAATCCTGCGAGCCAGTTGGCGGGGGAGCGGCTCCGGCCTGATCCAACTGGGACTCTTGGTCTTGCTGGCCACTCCTGTGGCTCGCGTGGCTTTGTCGGTGGTGGCCTTCGCCCGGCAACGCGATGCATTCTACGTGCTGGTGACGCTGATTGTGCTGGCCGTTTTGCTCTACAGCATCGTCGGCGGACGTTCCTAGCCGCCCCAATCGATACGCCTACTCCACAGGGTTGTGCCAGCCGCCATCACCTTCAACGATGCGATCGGCTTCGGCTGGACCCCAACTGCCCGGCGCGTAGGGATGAACCGGCGTTACGTCGCCCAGGATCGGATCCACGATGCTCCAGGCCGCCTCTACGCCATCCTCGCGAACGAACTGTGTGGCGTCGCCGCGCAGCGCGTCGCCGAGAAGGCGCTCATAGGGACGAACATCGTCGGCGGGGATGTGCTGTACCAGCAGTTCCAGCGATTCCCCGGCCATGGCTTCTCCAGGAGCCTTCACCCAAGCGCCCAGCGAGATCGAAACGTGGGGACTGAGCCGGAAGCGAAGATAATTGGATTTCGATCGCTCCATTTCGTCGAACACCGCCAGCGGAGGCTTTTTCAATTCCACCATGACTTCGGATGCGGTCAGCGGCAGACACTTGCCGGCGCGAATGTAGAAAGGAACTCCCGCCCATTGCCACGAGTCAATGTGAAGCCTGATCGCGGCGAAGGTTTCCACTTGGGAATCGGGGGCCACGTCCTTCTCCTGGCGATAGCCCTGAAACTGTCCCCGCACCACGTCCTGAGCCGTCAGCGGGCGCACCGCGAGAAGGGCGCGGCCTTTTTCGTTGCGCAGGGAATCGGGATCGCGGCCGATCGGCGCATCCATGGTGAGCATGGCCACGATTTGCAGCATATGGTTTTGCATCACATCGCGAATCGCCCCGGCCTCTTCGTAGAAACCGCCGCGGCCCTGAACGCCGAACTGCTCCGCCATGGTGATCTGGACGCTGTGTACATAGTTGCGGTTCCAGATCGGCTCCAGGAAGGAGTTGGCAAAACGAAAGTAAAGGAGGTTCTGAACGGGATCTTTCCCCAGATAGTGATCGATGCGGAAGATCGCCGATTCGGGAAAGAACTGGTGCAGCGTCCGGTTCAACTCCTGAGCCGACGCCAGGCTGCGGCCAAAAGGTTTTTCCGCGATGACGCGGGCATTCTCGTTGCCGCCCGCGCCGGCCAGTCCTTGCGCCACGGCTCCAAACAGGCTCGGCGGAATCGCCAGGTAATAGACGGGCCGCGCCGCCGGCCCCAGCGCCTTACGCAGCTTGGCGAAGGTCTCAGGCGCGCCGTAATCGCCGCTGATGTATTGCAGCCTGGCGGATAGCGCCGCGAAGGCTTGGGCGTCCACTCCTCCGTGCTCCTGCAAACTGGCCTGCGCGTGGGCCCGAAACTGGTCCAGGTTCCATTCGGGCTTAGCGACGCCGATCACCGGCATGTTCAAGTGACCGCGCCGGGTCATGGCTTGCAGCGCCGGGAAAATCTGTTTGTAAGCTAAGTCGCCCGTTGCGCCGAAGAACACAAAGGCATCGGAAACGGAGCCCGCAGAATCCTTCATCTTCCGATGATAACCCGGAAAAAATGAAACGGCCCCAGCCGCTGCCGGCCGGGGCCGCCGCAATCTTGCTTTCCACTAGACAGCCAGGAACATCGTGGTGCCGTGGCGGTTCACCAGCAGCACCGGTTGGTCGCCGGCCTTGGTCATCGCCAGCTTGAACTCACTGGCGTTCGCGACAGGCTTGCGATTCACTTCCTGGATCACATCGCCGGGCCGCAGGCCGGCCGCAGCCGCCTGGCTGGCGGGGCTCACGTCCGTCACGACCACTCCGGTAGTTCCCGCCGGTACACCGGCCTGGTGGCGGAGTTGCGCGTCGAGATTCTCTACCGAGATCCCTCCGGCCGCGCCGTCATCGCCCGGTTTCTCCGCCTTGGCCTGTTGCTGGTCGGCGGGGTACTCGGCGAGTTTCACCGTCAGGTCGCGCTCAGTGCCGTTGCGTAGCAGGCGCAGTTTCACACTCGTGCCCGGCTCCATCAAGGAGATGTTGTTGCGCAAGGAATTACCATCCATCACCGGTTTGCCGTTCACGTTTAGGATGATGTCGCCCTTCAGAACGCCAGCTTCCTTGGCGGGACCGTCCGGACTCACGTCTCCCACCAGCGCTCCGCTCAGCCCGCTTGCGCCAAACGATTTGGCGATCGCCGGCGAAACATCCTGAGCCATCACGCCGAGGTAGGCGCGCGTGACTTTACCGTTCTTGAGGATCTGATCCATCACGGAGCGGGCCAGGTTCACCGGCACCGCGAATCCCACGCCGTGGCTGCCCTCGCTGCTGCCGCTGCCGGTAACGATGGCGGTATTGATGCCGATCAGCTCGCCGCGGTCGTTGATGAGCGCGCCGCCGGAGTTGCCCGGATTGATCGGCGCATCGGTCTGGATGAAGTCCTCGTAGTCTTCGATACCCAAGCCGCCGCGTCCCATGGCGCTGATGATGCCTTCCGTCACGGTTTGCCCGACTCCAAAGGGATTACCCATGGCCAGGGCGGTATCGCCGACTTGCACCTTGGAGGAATCGCCGATGGTCATCACCGGCAGATTGGACGCTTCAATCTTCAAGATGGCCACGTCGGTCTTGGCATCCGTGCCCACGATTCGCGCTTTGAATTCGCGCTTATCGCCCAGCGTGACGCGCACGTCGGTGGCGCCTTCCACCACGTGATTGTTAGTGAGAATGTAGCCCTCCGGGCTGACGATCACGCCCGACCCCAGGCTCTGTTCGCGACGTTCCTTGGGAACGGTGGAATTGAACTGCCGGCCACCCTCTTCACCGAAAAATTGTTGGAAGAGTTGGTCCATCGGCATCTGTCCCGATCCGCGCGGCGTGCGAACTACTTTCGAAGACGAAATGTTTACGACCGCCGGAAGAGTTCTCTTCACGATCGGTGCAAAAGTGACTCTGGCCGGACCTTCGTTAGCGTCGGCCAGTTTCAGCGTCGCTGGCGGGTTCTTGGCAGCCAGTTGGTGGCTGACCTGACGCACTCCCGCCGCCGCGGCGCCTCCCAGGGCGAGTGCGAATACCAGGCCAATGGCTAGCTGCTTGGTGCGGCTGGATATCTTGCTGATCTTCATAAGTACGGTCTCCTTGTTTTTTGGCCTTCTCGGCCCTTCGTCTCGATAGACGGACGAGGGGCCGATTCGGCTCATCCCGGAGAGTGGGTATCCGGAGGCTGGTGAGTAGGTATCGGGAAAAAGCAACCGCCGTTGAACCTCGCGGCGGCCATGTCGATGACCACACTACGCGCCTGACCCGCCTGGCCCGCTTGGCCAACATCGTTGCGCCCCGCCACCGGGCCACGCTATGATAACCATGTGAGCGTTGTTCTGGATAAGCCCGCCTACACAACCTTAAGCGGCAAGCCCATTGAGCGTTTGTACACGCCCGCCGATCTCGCGGACTTCGATCCCGCGCGCGATCTGGGCGAGCCGGGCGCGTGGCCCTATACTCGCGGCATTCATGCCTCGATGTATCGCGGCAAGCTTTGGACGATGCGGCAATTCGCCGGTTTCGGCACGCCCGAGGAAACCAATCGCCGCTACCACTACCTGCTCAACCAGGGACAGGCGGGGCTGTCTGTGGCATTTGACCTGCCTACGCTGATGGGCTACGACGCCGACCACTTGCAGTCGGAAGGCGAAGTGGGCAAGTGCGGCGTGGCCATCAGCTCGCTCGCGGACATGGAAACGCTGTTCGACGGCATCCCCGTCGAGCAAGTCACCACCTCCATGACCATCAACTCGCCGGCCTCCGTGTTGTGGGCGATGTACCTGGTGGTGGCGGAAAAACAAGGCGCGTCGTGGGAGAAAATCTCCGGCACCACCCAGAACGACATCCTGAAAGAGTACATCGCGCAAAAGGAATACATTTACCCGCCGCGTCCCTCGATGCGATTGGTCACCGACACCATCGAGTTCGGCGTCAAACATGTCCCGCGTTGGAACCCCATTTCCATTTCCGGGTATCACATTCGTGAAGCCGGCTCCACCGCCGTGCAAGAACTGGCCTTCACGCTTCGCGACGGCATCGAGTATGTGGAATGGGCCATCGAGCGCGGCCTGGCAGTGGACGATTTCGCGCCGCGCCTCTCTTTCTTCTTCAACTCCCACAGCGACTTCTTCGAGGAGATCGCCAAGTTCCGCGCCGCCCGCAAAGTGTGGGCCCAGGTGATGCGCGACCGCTTCGGCGCGCGGAGCGAGCGCAGCTTGCTGTGCCGCTTCCATACGCAGACCGCCGGCTGCTCGCTTACCGCGCAGCAGCCTTACAACAACGTGGTTCGCACGGCGCTGCAAGCTCTGGCCGCGGTGCTGGGCGGAACGCAGTCGCTGCACACCAATTCGCTCGACGAAGCCTGGGCCTTGCCTACCGAGCCCGCCGCGCTGCTGGCGCTGCGCACGCAGCAAGTGATCGCCTATGAATCGGGCGTCACCGCGGTCGCCGATCCTCTGGGCGGCAGCTATTTCCTGGAGCGCCTGACGCTGGACACGGAGCGCGACACTTGGGAGTATTTTCGTAAGATTGATGCGATGGGCGGCATAATCGCGGCCATCGAGCGCGGCTTTCCGCAGCGTGAAATCGCCGACGCCAGCTACGAATTCCAGCGCGCTCTGGAGACCAAGGACAAAATAATGGTGGGCGTGAACAGTTTTACGTCGAATCAGGACACTCCGCTGCCGCTGCTGGTGATCGACGAAACGGCCGCGGCGCAACAAAGCGAGAAACTCCGCCACCTGCGCGCCACGCGCGACAACACTCGCGTCAGCGAAACGTTGCGCGCCCTGGAGAAAACGGCCCAAGGCGCGGCGAACACCATGCCCTGCATCCTGGACTGCGTGCGAGCGTATGCCACGCTGGGCGAGATTTGCGACGCCTTCCGCGGAGTTTTCGGGACCTACGAAGAAACCAGCATTACATAACTTATGCCCGATCGTCGGATTCGAGTATTGGTGGCCAAGCCCGGCCTGGACGGCCACGACCGCGGCGCCAAAGTGATCGCCCGCGCGCTACGCGACGCCGGCATGGAGGTCATTTACACCGGCTTGCGCCAAACGCCGGAAATGATCGTCAGCGCCGCGCTCCAGGAAGACGTGGACGTGATCGGCCTGTCCATTCTCTCCGGCGCACACAATGCGTTGGTGCCGCGACTGATGCAACTGCTCCGTGACAAGCAGATGACGGATGTCATCGTGGTGCTCGGCGGGATCGTCCCCGACGCCGATATTCCACAGATGAAGGAACTAGGTGTCGCTGCGGTGTTCCAACCGGGTGCATCGCTTCAGGACATCGTGGATACGATCCACAGATTAAGACAAAAATGAACGATCCACAGATTACACAGATTACACAGATTAAGGACCAAGACCCTCAAACGTTCAGCGTTATCGGGGCAGCGATGGAGGTCCATAAGACGCTGCGCTGCGGATTCTTGGAAGCCGTCTACCACCGGGCGCTGATTGTGGAATTCGGACTTAGGAAGATTCCGTTCCGATATGAGGTTGACCTGCCAGTGCGCTACAAGGGTATTGTCCTAGATGTGGGCTATCGGCCTGATTTCTTTTTTTTTGAGGAAGCGATCGTCGAAATCAAAGCACTCTCCGCCATTGGTGGAATGGAGCAAGCGCAAGTTCTGAACTACCTCAAAGCCAGCAGTTACCGAAAGGGTCTTCTACTCAACTTCGGAGAGCGCTCGCTGGCCTCCAAAAGGTTTGTTCTTTAATCTGTGTAATCTGTGTAATCTGTGGATCGATTTTCCGAAATCGGTGGAGCGTATGAAATCTGTGGTCCGCATAGCGAATGGTCAAGGCTTCTGGGGCGACTCCGTGGAGGCTCCGGTGGAGCAAGTCCGCCGTCGGGCCCATCGATTACCTCACCCTGGACTACCTGGCCGAAGTAACCATGTCCATCATGCAGAAGCAGCGGGCCCGCGATCCGCGCGCCGGATACGCCCGTGATTTCGTGGAGATGCTCGGCCGCGTTCTGCCCGACCTTGCGCAACGAAACATTAAAGTGATCGCCAACGCCGGAGGTGTAAATCCGGAATCATGCCGCGCGGCGGTGGAAGATGTGATCCGCAAGAACGGTTTCGCCGGCCGCTTCAAGATCGGCGTGGTGGCGGGCGACGACATCATGGACCGCTTGGCCGGATTCATCGAACGCGGCATCGAGTTGAAGAATCTGGATACCGGCGCTCCACTGGCCGGCGTGTTGAATCGCGTGCAAAGCGCCAATGTGTATTTCGGCGCAGCGCCCGTGGCCGCGGCACTGCGGCAGGGCGCGGATATCGTTATTACGGGTCGCGTCACCGATACCGGCGTCGCACTGGCGCCGATGATTTACGAATTCGATTGGGCCCCGGACGACTGGAATCGCCTCGCCGCGGGCACGGTCGCCGGACACACGGTGGAATGCGGCGCGCAAACCACCGGCGGCAATTGCCTGGTGGATTGGGACACCATCCCTAACTTGGTGGACATTGGTTATCCCATCATCGAAGCCAGCCCCGACGGAACGTTCGTCATCACCAAGCACGCGGGCACCGGCGGACGCGTGACGGTGGCGGGCGTGAAGGAACAGTTAGTTTACGAAATGGGCGATCCCAACAGCTACATTACGCCCGACGTGGTCGCCGATTTCACCACGATTCAATTGCGGCAGGATGGCGAGAATCGCGTGCGCTTCACCGGCATTCGCGGGCGTCCCGCCACGGAATTGTATAAAGTGTCCATCAGCTACACCGCGGGGTTCAAAGCTGTAGGCGCGCTGGTGTACGCCTGGCCGGAGGCCTATCGCAAGGCACAGGCGGGCGCCCGCATCTTGCGCGAGCGTTTGGATCGCTTGGGCCTGTGCTTCGACACCGTGGTGACGGAGTTTGTCGGCGCCAACGCCTGTCACGGACCGCTGGCCGGCGAGCCTTCGCCGGATCTGGCGGAAGTGGCCATGCGCGTGGGAGTGCGTTCCGAAAACAAGGCGATGGTCGAGCGCTTCACCAAGGAAATCGCACCGCTGGCGCTGAATGGTCCGCCGACGGTGACAGGCTTTGCGTCGGGCCGGCCCAAAGTGGAAGAAATTGTGGCCTACTGGCCCGCGCTGATGCCCAAGACCACGGTCGAACCAAGGATCTCGGTAACGGAAACATAAGAATATGCCTCGCGTAAAACTTTTGGAAATCGCGCACGCCCGCTCCGGCGATAAGGGCGACACCGCCAACGTCGGCCTGATCGCGCGCAAGCCGGAGTATTATCCGATTCTGCGGGATCAAGTCACTGCCGCCCGCGTGAAGGAACACTTCCGCGGGATTTGCCTCGGCCAAGTGGAGCGCTTCGAAGTGCCCAACCTGGGCGCGTTGAATTTTCTGCTGCACCAGAGTCTGGACGGCGGGGGAACCGTTTCGCTGAAGACCGACGCTCAGGGAAAAACCTACAGCGCGGCGCTGTTGCGCATGGAAGTGGATACTCCTTGATTTCTCAAGCCAAGCCGCCCATGGAAAACGAGGCGCGCTTGCGCGTGCGTTACGCGGAAACCGATCAGATGGGCGTGGCCTATTACGGCAACTATTTCACTTGGTTTGAAGTGGCGCGTGTGGAGTGGTGCAAGGCGGCGGGGTTCAATTATCGCGATATGGAACGGCAAGACGGCGCGTTGTTGGTGGTGGCCGAAGCCACCTGCCGTTATCGCGGCCCGGCGCGTTTCGACGACGAACTGGCCATCCGCACTTTCGTTAGCAAGGCGCGTTCCCGCATGGTTGCCTTTGGCTACGAGGTGCGCAAAGTGGAGACCGGCGAGTTGCTGGCCACCGGGGAAACCTCGCACCTGATCACCGGTCCCGACCTGAAGCCGCGCACGCTGCCTGTAAAGTATCGGGAGATGTTTGGGTTGTGAGGCTTTTTATCCGCAGATGACGCAGATGAACGCAGATGCAAGAACCTCCATTGAATCGTAGCAGGCTCTTATCTGCGTTCATCTGCGTCATCTGCGGATAAAACCGTTCTTTCTTTGTGCTCTTCGTGTCTTTGTGGTGAAATAGATCCGCATGTTGGAACTAGACGGCAACTCCTTGACGCTCGATTCCTTTCGCCAGGCAGTGAACGGCGAGAAAGTCGCGCTGGCGCCGGCGGCGCGCCAACGCATGGCTGAGTCGCGCGCCGTCGTCGAACGGTTGGCCCAATCGGACGCGCCGGTGTACGGCGTCACCACCGGCTTTGGACTGCTGGCCGACCGCCACATCGGACGGGACGATCTGCGTGCCCTCCAGGTGAACTTGCTGCGTTCGCACGCTTGCGGCGTGGGCGATCCGCTCAGCGAACCAGAGACGCGCGGCATGTTGCTGTTGCGCGCCAACGTGCTGGCCAAAGGATACTCCGGGGTTCGTCCGGAAACCGGCGAACTGCTGTGCCAGATGTTGAATTGCGGCGTGCATCCCATGATTCCCTCGCGAGGTTCAGTGGGCGCCAGCGGCGACTTGGCGCCGCTCGCGCATTTGGCGCTGGTGGCGATCGGTGAAGGCGAAGCGCGTTACCAAGGCAACGTGATGCCCGGCCGTGAAGCGCTGTCGCGCGCCGGCCTGCGGCCCATCGAACTGGGCGCCAAGGAAGGCCTGGCGTTGTTGAACGGCACGCAAGCCATGTTGTCGCTGGGTTTGCTGGCGCTGATCGAGGCGCGAACGCTGGCCGATTCCGCCGACGTCATCGGCGCGCTCTCGCTCGACGCGCTGCGCGGAACTCCCGCGGCCTTCGACGCGCGTTTGCACGACGACGCCCGCCCGCATCCCGGACAAATCGAAACCGCCGCGAATCTGCGCCGCTTGAACGCCGGCAGCGAGATCCGCGAGTCGCACCGCAGCGGCGACACGCGCGTGCAGGACGCCTACAGTTTGCGCTGCATGCCACAGGTCCACGGCGCGCTGCGGGGCGTTTTGGCCCACGTTCGTGGAGTCTTTGAAGTAGAGATGAACAGCGCCACCGACAATCCCCTGGTTTTCGGCCCCACCGCGGACGACGTTCTCTCTGGCGGAAACTTTCACGGTCAGCCGGTGGCGTTTGCGCTGGACTATCTGGCGATCGGGTTAACCGTGCTAGCTGGAATCTCGGAACGCCGCACCGAGCGTCTGGTGAATCCCGCGCTGAACGAAGGCTTGCCGGCGTTTCTCGCGGCGCGTCCGGGACTCGACTCCGGTTTCATGCCCGCGCAGATTGCCGCCGCCGCGTTGGTATCGGAATGCAAGGTGCTGGCGCATCCCGCGTCGGTGGATTCGATCACCACCTCGGGCAACAAGGAGGATTACGTCAGCATGGGTATGGGCGCGGCGTTGAAGCTGCGTCAGGTGGTTGAGAACGCGCGCAACGTTCTGGCGATTGAAGCGTTATGCGCCGCGCAAGCTCTGGACTCGATTCCGCAGAAAACGTCGCCGCTATGCGAAGGGGCTCGCGCCGCCATCCGCGCGGTGGTTCCCCGCATGGACGCCGACCGTGTGCTGGCCACCGACATCGCCGCCGCGGCGCGATTGGTTGGGGACGGTGGTCTCGCAGTTTTCCTGGGTCCGCATTAGGGTAAACGGTTCTATTCGATGCAGGCCGCAGCGGAACGGATCTGCCTTGCCCTTTTCCCATTTTTGATTTTTGATTTTTGATTTTTGATTTGATGCACATCACGGCCACCATCGTCACCATGAACGAGGAGCGCAATCTGCCTCGCGCGCTGGAGTCGCTGACTTGTGTTGACGAGATACTGGTGGTCGATTCCGGCTCCACCGACCGAACGGTAGAGATCGCCCAAGCCTACGGCGCTCGGGTCATCGTCCAGGAATGGCTTGGCTACGCGGCGCAAAAGAATTTTGCGGCAAACGCCGCGGCAAACAATTGGATCCTGGCGATCGACGCCGATGAGTCGCTCAGCGAGTTGCTGCAAGCGGAAATCATGGCTTTGCGCGAGACCGACCCGCGCGTCCCGGGCTTTCGCTTCCCGCGCCGCGCCCAATATCTGGGGGGATGGATTCAGCACAGCGGCTGGTATCCCGACGCTAAAGTCCGCTTATATGATCGCAACCGCGGCCGTTGGACCGGCGACTACGTGCACGAGAGCGTGCGTGTTAACGCCCCGACCGGCGAGCTCACCGGCGACTTGCATCACTTCACTTGCGCCTCGCTCGACGAGCATCGCCGCACCATGGAGCGTTACACCACGCTGGCGGCGGAAGAGTTGCGCGCGCAAGGCCGGCGATCGAGCGCCGGGCGCGTCTTGCTCTCGCCTGCTGCGACGTTCCTCAAAACTTACCTGTTGCAGCAAGGCTTCCGCGACGGATATCGCGGCTATCTGATCGCCAAAATGGCGGCAAGGTATGTGTACCTGAAGCACAGCAAAACAAGATGAAGACGGGCGCGTTCCGCCCGCGGGATGGGCGCGAGATTGCGGCCCAAGTCAGGCCAAAACTGCCAGCGCCGGATGCGAACCGGGGACAATCAGGCTGCCTTCCGTAGCGCCTTGCGGCGCGAAACGGCACAACTGCTCGTGAAGATCCTGCATCCCGCGCCGGCCGCCCAGCGCCTCGGCGAAGGCCCGCCCGATTTGTGCGACTTCATTCGCGGATTCGTGCACAAACTCCAGGCGGAAGTGCCGGATCCCGGCGGCTTGCCAATTTTCCAGATGCCGGCTGGCTTCCTGCGCCTCCGCGCCGAACACCGTGTTGCGGCAACCGACGTCGGCCATCACCGGATGGGCGCGGCCCGTCGGGTCGCGCAACTCCACACGATGGTGGTCGCAGGGCCGGCCGCAGTCCGAGTAACTGGTGCCCGTGGAAAGGAAACGGCAGAAGACGCAGTGCTCGGTGTGGAAGACCGGCAAGTGATGATAAGCCACGGCCTCGAATCGCGCACCACCCGCGGCCCGCGCCAGATCCGCAACTTGATCGCCGTTGAGATCGTGCGAAGGTGTCAGGCGCGCCAGTCCCAGATTCAGGAAAACACCCGCGGTAACGGCGTTGGCGGCATTCAGGCTGGCATCGCCTACCAGTTCGGGATGGGCGCGCTCTTGAAACAATTGCAACAATCCACTGGAGCGTACCAGCAGCGCGCATTCCAGACGCAGCAAGGCATCCACAATGCGCTGCTCACCCGGCTTCAGCACGCGGGGCGCGGCGACACGCGGAGTCACGCCACGCCGGCGGGCCCGCTCCACCGACGGCCGCAGGCCGTCCAGATCCAGATAGTCCATGGTCACGCTGGCGGGTGCCAGATCGAGGGCGGCCTCGAGTTGTTCGGGCGTGCGAACCAGCAAGTGGAGGCATGCGGGGCTTTCCGGCGGCGGAGTGTCCGCGCGTGGCACTTCGAGCGCGGCGAGCACTTCAAGCACATCTCCCACGGTGCGCTGTGGCGCTTGGGCTTGAATTTCCGTCAGGCGATCCACCGCGCACCGGCGCAAATGATTCAACATCGAAGCCGGCGCGAAGGGGCGGCCGGCAATTTCCACTTGCAGTTCGGCCAAGTCGTAGGACGTATTGCCGAGGCGTCCAAAGTGATCCTTGATTTGCGCCCGATCCATGGGAGCGCCTTGCGCGGCCTCCAGTGGCGCGGCCGAGCGCACTTCCACGCGCACTTCAGAATGCGCCGCCAGCCACCACTCCGCGATGAGCGCCTCACCTTGACGCGCGATCACCCGCACATTCACCTGCTGCTTGCGCAGCGGCTTGGCGGCTTCCAAGTACGGCCGCGCGGCCTTGGCAACGTCGGGATCGCTGGTGCGCCACACCCAATCGCCGGGACGGATGCGCGCGAAATTCACGGCGCGATTCGCGAAACGCAGTTCCAACTTGCCGCCGTCGCGAGGCTGCACTTGATACAGCCGTCCGCCTTCTTCCGGCTCCTCGGGACTGCGCCAATCAGCGGCATCGAAGACTACGCCGTCGCCGGGTTTAAGCGGCGCCAGAACGTTGGTTGGGTTCGGCGCGATGGCCACGCCGGTTTCCCCGACCGACTGCACGCGTCCGAGCAACACGCCGCGATGGCGGGGCGCGCGGCCCTTCACCACCGCTTGATGGTTCGTTCCGGTAATGAAAGCCGGCGCAAACCCGCGCGAGTACACCTGGCGCAACTGCAATTCCTCCCGCTCGCTCACGCTGAGCGGCAGCCCGGCCCACGCTTCGTCCACGGCCTTGCGATACGCGGCGGTGGCTAGCGCGACATAATCGGCGTCCTTGTAACGGCCTTCGATTTTCAGCGCGGAAACTCCCAGGCGCACGATCTCCGGCATCTGATGGAGCGCGTACAAATCCTCGGGAGAAAGCAGATAGCGCGCGTCGTCCAGCGGCTTGACACGCCCATCGACGATCATTTCGTAAGGCAGGCGGCAAGCCTGCGCGCATTGGCCGCGATTGGCGCTGCGTCCGCCCCAGGCTTCCGACGACAGGCATTGTCCGGAGTAGGAAACGCACAGCGCGCCGTGTACAAACATCTCCAGTTCGCAGTCGGTGGCGGCGCGAATGGCGCGGATTTCCTCCAGCGACAACTCCCGCGCCAGCACCACGCGCGTGACGCCGAGTGCGCGGATCAGCCGCGCACCTTCGGCGCTGGTGATGGTCATCTGCGTGCTGCCGTGGATCTCCAGTTCCGGCGCGAGACGGCGAGCCAGTTCGACCACGCCGAAATCCTGCACGATGATGGCGTTGACGCCGGAGGCGGCGATCGCCGCCAGCGTTTCGGCGGCGCGTTCCAGTTCGCGATCGAAGACCAGCGTGTTGAACGTCAGGTATCCGCGCACGCCGCGCCGATGCAGCGTGGCCATGGCCTCCGGCAATTCGTCCAGCAGGAAGCCGACCTTGGCGCGCGCCGTAAAATCCTTCAGCAAACCAAAGTACACCGCGTCCGTGCCCGCTTCGATGGCTGCGTGCATCTGCGGCCAGTGTCCCGCGGGACTCATGATCTCGGGTTTTCGGTAGACGCCCATCGGTGAGCCCTTGACTCTCGTCTTATTCTATCGGACTTTCGGAGTGGGCGGCAGTGGGGGCAGGTTTTCGGTAGTGGGTTAGTTTCCGGATTGCCGACCATCCACCGAATGCTGCCGGTCACATTCGCGGATCGGCGTGATACGGCCAAATGGATAGAGGAAAAGTGTCTCAAGCTAATTCAGTTTTGGCAGCTTGATCTCGACGCTGAATTTCATCCATTCGACAGCGCCGTTCTCGCCAACAAGACCGTGCGAATGCGTAACTCTTGAATCCGTGATCCAAAGGCGGCCCTCTCCGTTCGCGAGCGACTTTAAATTCGCGAAGTATTTTTCGGCGTCAGTCTCCGAGAGATCAAATAAGGTGCGATAGGCTGCGCAGCTTGTGGCAAACCGGAATTCACGCGGTGACGTTTCCACTTCCTGTTCAGCGGTCCAATCATACTCAGCGTCGATTTCGGTGTCATGGTGAGCGCGGAACGGCGGGTTGGCTACCCAGAAGAGATTCTTACAACTGGCTTCAGCGCGCTTTATCTCGACCCGAAATCCCCCAGGCAGGTCAAGCACAAACTCCAGGTCCGCGTTAAGATCCTTCCGAAACCTCTGACCTTCTCGAATCTCCCCGGAGAAACAGATTGAGCCTCGAGCGCACTCCGGCTTGCTCGCTCCAGGCACTTTGCGAGGCATTGTTTTCTCGCTTTGAGCCGTGCCGGCGACGGTACAAAAGATCATCAAGCTGAGGACTGTCAGCTTCTGCATCAACCGAAGCATATCACCCTTGAGAGGGACACGCCGGCCTCGCAAAGTGAATGTGGACGCGTCACCGTCCCGTAGAAGTGCCTCCCATTTCCCGACTGCTCCTGGATCACGCGCTATCCGGAAACTGACCCACTACCAGGTTTCCAACCGGTTCCAACCTGCCCGGTCCTATTCGGGCACGCCTTTTTGTTACAAAGGAGCTAACTTTGCTTCAATCCGGTCGTCTCTTTGTCTAAGATCTATCCCTAAGGAGATGGAATGATGCTGCGAGCCGTCGCTTGCGTATTCTGGGCCACGCTTCTGCCGGTAGCGGCGTTCGGCCAAACCACGGAAGGCGGAACCTCGTTCGAGGCCGCCGATGTCCACGTCAGCACCAAGACCCGCCAGGTTTTCCTGAATGGCCCGTTCGTTCGCGGGGACCGCTACGAGATCCGCAGCGCCACCATGCTGGATCTGGTCTCGATCGCCTACGGTCTCGATTCCAACGACGTTTGGGGCGGACCCAACTGGATGGAGATGAACCGCTATGACGTGATCGCCAAGGTTCCGGCGCCTGCGCAATCCCAGCGAAGTTCGCCTCCCGATTCGCCGGCGCATGTCAAGCTGGAAACACAGAGAACGATGTTGCAGGCGTTGCTGGCCGAGCGCTTCAACCTGGTCGTGCACAAGGATAACAAACCCATGCCGGCCTATGCGCTCACTGCCAAACACCCGCAACTCAAGAAAGCCGAGGAAGGCGGCGAATCCCGATGCAAAGTCGATGTACCCCGCGTGGAGCCGCCGGCGACGCCGCAATTCGTTTATACCTGCACGGGTGAAACCATGCAAGCCTTTGCAGGAGAGCTCCGCCAGGCGCCCATGTCGGACCGCTTCATGTACGGCCGTCCGGTGGTTGATCAAACCGAACTGAAGGGCGTATGGGATTTCAACTTCAAGTACTCCTTGCCGCCACGGCCAGGCACAAACACCACCGACCTCACTTCCCTCTTCGACGCCCTGGAGAAACAACTGGGGCTGAAACTGGAGGCCGTCAAGCTTCCGATGCCGGTTCTGATGGTGGACAGCGTGAACCAGAAGCCAACCGCCAACTTGTCCCGAGTCGCACAAATCCTGGGAATCACCGATCCGCCAGACGAGTTTGAAGTCGCGACCATCAAGCCGACCGATCCGGACTTTAAGGAAATGCGGTTCCAAGTCATGCCCAGTGGCCAAGTGAATATCCGGGGCGTAACTCTGAAATTCCTGCTGCAACAGGCCTATGATGTTCGAGACGACGAGTATCTGGTGGGCGCGAAAGCGCTGAATGAGGACCGCTACGATATCACCGCGAAAGCGCCGCCCTCGGCCATGGTTGTGTTCTCCGATTCTAGATTTGGACCGCCCCGCCCCACGCTGGACTTCGAGACGGCTCTGACGATGATCCGCAAACTGCTGGCCGATCGCTTCAAGCTGGCGATGCATACGGAAGAACGGATGGCGTCCGGGTACACGCTGACCGCGAGCAAACCGAAGATGAAGCCGGCCGATCCGGCCAGTCGTACGCGGTTCAAAGAGGGTCCCGCCGAGGCGGACCCGAAGAGCGATCCCCGGAACAAAATGCCCGTGCTATCGAGGCTGGTGACGTGCGAGAACATGACCATGGCGCAATTTGCGGCGAAGTTGCAGGACATTGCGCCTGGCTATATCAAAGGCCCTGTTCTCGACGCCACGGGACTGGAGGGGCTCCTTTCAACTTCACGCTGAGCTTCAGTCCGGTCGCCGCGTCTGGGGGCGGGGGTCGAGGTGGCGGAGGCCGCGGCGGGGACGCCGGTCCGCCATCCGCCGACTCGGGAGTGGCGCCTGATCCTACTGGCGCTATCACGCTTCCCGAAGCGATTGATAAGCAACTCGGGCTTAAGCTGGAATCGAAGAAGCGGATGATGCCGGTCCTGGTGATCGATCACGTGGAGCCGAAGCCGACGGAGAACTGAGGGGCGTCACCCTACGCCTACGGACTCACGCTTGTGCGGTAGTGCCTGTCTGCGAGAATGGTATAGCGTAGGACATCCGGAGCGGGACATTAGGTCGCCCCTTCAGGGCTTGCTTGGCTGGCTATCCGTACCCAGGGCGTCGCTTCGCTTGCCCTGGGCTGGCATAGGTCGGGCCGCTGGCCCTCTCGAAGTTCGCGACAAGCGAAGCCCCGAACGGGGCGCCCTGATCTCAGCCCAGGGCAAGCGAAGCGTCGCCCTGGGTAAGATAGAGTTGTATTCCAGCCCTGAAAGGGCGAACTAAAGGGCTGCACCAGACACGCCACTGGTACGCTTTGCGGCGAGCCTCTTTTGCCCGCGCGACCGGATGTCGGCGACCACTTCCTTGATTGTGCTTTCGTCGTACTCCTCATACTCACCCTGGTCGATTTGGGCGAATCCCTCTTGGACATCTCTTTGCAAGGATCGTTGGTTGTCGCGATCTTTCGGCTTTGCTTTATTATCTGCTGGCATGACTATTTCTTCTTTCCAAGTTGAAACTTTGCGCCGGCGTGGATCAAACGTGGCGTGCCAAGCTGTTCGATCGGCGAATGGGAGATGGCGATCTGCTTGTTGAGCATGTTCTCTCCCGCCGCGAACACTTCCACGCGCGGCGTCAATACGCGGCGGATCGAAAAACCAAAGGTGGAATAGCCGCCCAGCGAGACCGTGTTCTGAGAATTGTCGAACTGCCGGCTGGCCAGGCGCACATCGCCGGTGATCGTCACCGGACCGGTATAGACCACCGAACCGCTGCCCTGTTGTCGCGCGGCTTGCACCAGCCACAGCCCCGTAGCGTCTACCGTCGATTCCGAGTATAGATAGGACGTCCGCCCCATCCAGTGGCCACGGCGGATTTGCGCTTCCAGTTCCGCGCCGCGCACCGTGGAGCTACCGATGTTCTCGCGGGTCTGCACCGCTTGTCCGCCGATCACCGAGGTCGGCCCGGTTCCCACGGGGTCCTGCAGAGCATTCCAGAATCCGTTGACGCGCAACAACGCCCACGACACAGGATAGAAATCCGCACCCACTTCCCCGCCCCACAGACTTTCCGCGCGCAAGCCGGCATTGGGGAGCGTCACCGAACTGCCCACCTGGAAGGGACGATACAACTCGTTCAAAGTCACGGCGCGGAATCCCCGATACACGGATGCGCGCACGGTAACCTTTTCGGCGGCGCGCACCGTCAATCCCAGGCGCGGATCGGCGGTACCATGCGTGCCGGCATTCTGATACTCGTCGGCGCGCGCGCCAGCCAGCAGCGTGACGCGGCGGCCCAGCGAAATGGTGTCTTGCAGGAAAACGCCGGAGAGATTTTGACCGTTGCTGTTGGCACGATCATAACGCCAGTCGGCGCCTACCAGGAACTTGCCCCACGATGTGGTGTCCGGCGTGATCACCACCGAACTTCCCAGCGCCTCGGTGGGAACCGACTGCAGGATGGTCAACTTTTCCGAATTGCGAGTCGCGGGAATGCTCGAAAAAGTGCTGTAGAACCATCCCGGCTGGCCGTACACCTGCCACTCCACCAGCTTCTTTTTTACGCCCAGGTCGAACAACTCCATGTGCGAGTTGTTCTTTTCCAGCGGCGTTCCGTTGCCGCGATCTTCATGGTACAGATTGGCGCCGAAATGCCAGTCGCCGTAGGTCACGCGTCCATCGAAGGTCTGATAGCGCAAATCGGCGGGAATATCCACCTTGCCGCGGTTGGCCGCGGCCAGCAGATCGAAGCCGTCGGTGCCGAACACCGCGCCGGCCAGCGAGTAGCTCCACTTGCCGCGGCGTTCCGAAAAAGTCGTGGAGCCGTCGAAGGTGCCGTGATTGGCGCCGAATCCTTCCAGTGTCCAGGCTTGAAAATCCGGAGGACGCGAAAGGATTTGAATCGCCCCGCCCATCGCCGAGCTGCCATAGAGACCGCTGGCCGCGCCGCGCGATACTTCCACGCTTTCAATGGCCTCCTGCGGCACGCGATTCCAGTACACCCATCCGCCGAACGGATCGTTCAAGGGATCCCGTCGAACAACACCAGCGTGCGTCCCGCGCCGCTCGGTCCGATTCCGCGCAAGGACACCCCTTGCGTGGTGGGATGCGCCAGCAGACTGCTGGTGCGCCGGAATAGCGAGAATCCCGGCACGTCGCGTAGCGCGTCGTCCAGGGTCATGGCGGGCGAGCGGGTCAAATCGGCGTTGGTCAGTAAACTGACCAGCGCCGCGGCCTGCCCGATTTCCTGGGGTTGTGCGGCGGCGGTCACGACGATTTCTTCATGCAACGGCTTCGGCGGTTGCGGGGGATCCTGCGCCACAGCGGCACACGTCGCTACCAGGGGTCCCAGGAGAAGGAAGACGCGCAACGACACCATGTTTAGCAACATAGCACGCTTTCCGTTTGAACTGCCTCCGGCGGTGATGGAAAAGGCGAAAGCAACCGCCGCACCCACGCGTTCGCGTGGGTGCGGCGGTTGCTTTTTCCGTGTCTGGTTTCCGTGTTCTTTGGGTGGTACCATTTCCTCCATGACCCCGAGATTCCCGAAAGAAGGATTGGATTTCCTGCGCGCTCTGAAGCGCAACAACCGCCGTCCCTGGTTTCAGAAACGCAAGCCGGACTACGAGCGCTACGTCAAAGCGCCGATGGTCGAGTTGGTGCTGGCCTTGTCGCGCGATCTGCCGGCGGAGTACGTAGCCGACCCGGCGAAATCCATTTTCCGGATCTATCGCGACGTGCGCTTCAGCAAGGATAAGTCGCCTTACAAGACGTACGTGGCCGCGCATTTCCCGGCGCGCGGATTGCCGCGCGGAGTGGGGGCGGGACTGTACTTTCACATCTCTCCCGAGGAAGTGTGGATCGGCGGAGGGCTATACGCGCCCACGCCGCAGGAGACGCTGGCGGTGCGCACAAGGATCGCGGAACGCTATCGCGCTTTGGGGAGTCTGGTGCAGTCGCCCGAGTTTCGCAAGCGCTTCGGCGAGTTGCAAGGCGAGAAACTCACGCGCGTCCCGCGCGGATTCCCCTGCGACCATCCCGCCGCCGAGTGGCTGAAGCACAAACAATGGATCGCCGGCGCGGAGTTGCCGCCGGAAGCCGCGACTGCTCCGAAGTTCTACGACACGCTGGTGGCGCACTTCCGGGCGGCCTTGCCGTTACTGCGATTCCTGAACGGGGGCGGATAGCCACCTTGCAATATCACCGGCTTCGCAAGGCTGCTGGACTAACCGCGCCAACCGTGCTAAGTTGCCAGCGAAGTCCTCGGAGGCTCTCGTGCCCGACAGCAGCTCTCAACCGCCCTTTCAACCCTACGTCGCCGATAGCGACAAACGCTTCGAATTCACCATCCGCGCCATCCTGTTCGGCGCGATTTTCGGCATCATCTTCGGCGCCGTCACTGTTTACGTGGGACTGCGCGCCGGCCTCACGGTCTCGGCGTCCATTCCGATCGCCGTGCTCAGCATCAGCATGTTGCGCGCGCTGAGCCGCTACCTGCCGCCGTTCGGCGCGCCCACGATTCTCGAGAACAACATCGTACAGACCACCGGATCGGCCGGCGAATCGGTGGCCGCCGGCGTCATTTTCACGCTGCCCGCGCTCATCTTTCTGGGATTCCCTTTGCCGGGTTACTGGCGCATCTTCACGCTGGCGCTGATCGGCGGATGGCTGGGCGTGGTGTTCATGATTCCGCTGCGCCGCCAGCTCATCGTGAAAGAGCACGGCAATCTGCTGTATCCCGAAGGCACCGCCTGCGCCGACGTGCTGGTGGCCGGCGACAAAGGCGGGTCGTTTGCCGGGCGTGTCTTCTATGGATTGGGTCTCGGCGGTTTGTACACGCTGTTTCAGAACGGCCATATTTTCGCGGCCTTCCCCGAGACGCCCAACTATAGTCCTTCGGGGATCCCCGGCGCTTCTATCCGCGCCAACGTTACTTCGGAATATTTGGGCGTGGGATACATCATTGGTCCGAAGATTGCCGGAGTGATTTTCGCGGGCGGCGTTTTTTCCTGGCTGGTGATGATGCCGGCCATCAAGTTTTTCGGATCGCTGGTGCCCACGCCGATCTATCCGGGCACCGTGCCGATTGCGCAGATGAACTCCGATCAACTGTGGGCCAGCTACATCCGCTACATTGGCGCGGGCGCGGTGGCCGCCGCGGGGTTGATCACCTTGCTCAAGACGATCCCCACGATTTACGCGGCGATTGCGGCCGGGGCCAAGGAACTGGGCGGCGCAGGCGGCGGCGACGCCCGCAAACGCACGGAGCAGGACATTCCCCTGGGCTTCGCGCTTACCGGCGCGGGTCTGCTGCTGGTGATGCTGTGGTGCTTCCTGACCTTCGCGCCGATTCCCGGCGCGGAGACTTCCATGTTCGCCAACCTGGTGGCGGCGGTCTTCGTGGTGGCCTTCGGATTTCTGTTTGTCACGGTGTCGTCGCGAATCGTCGGTCTCATCGGCAATTCGGCCAATCCCATTTCCGGCATGACCATCGCGACATTGATGGCGACCTCCGCGATTTTCGTGGTGGCTGGCTGGACGTCGTCGGCGTTCGCGGCGCTGGCGCTGACCATTGGCGGCGTGGTCTGTATCGCCGCCGCCAACGCCGGCAACACTTCGCAGGACCTCAAGACCGGCTTCCTGGTGGGCGCGACGCCCTGGCGGCAGCAGCTTTCGCTGGTGATCGGCGTGCTCGCCGCGGTGAGCGTGGTGGGTCTTACGCTGACCCTGATGAACAAGGCCGGTGAGAAGTACACTCCGTCGCAAGCCGTGTTGGATGTGAACCACCTTCAGGAAGGTGTGGCGATTCAGAGCAAGACATTCGACCACGAGGGCAAGAACTACTGGTTGCTGAACGTGCTTGGCTCGCCGGTGGTGCCGGAGGGCAAGTACCTCTACAATCCCGACACCAGCAAAGTGGAATTGCAGTGGACCCAAGGCATCGGCGGCCCCGACGCCGCGGCGCCGCAGGCGCGGCTGATGTCGGTGGTGATCAACGGCATTCTGACGCGCAAACTGCCGTGGGGGCTGGTGCTGTTGGGCGTGTTCCTGGTGATTGCGGTGGAGTTGCTGGGCATGCGTTCGCTGGCCTTCGCGGTGGGATCGTATCTCTCGATCGCCACGACGCTGGCGATTTTCTGCGGCGGCGTGGTTCGCTGGCTGGTGGACGAATCGCAAGGGCAGAAGGCCGGGGAACACGCCGAAAGCGAGATCAGTCCGGGCTCGCTCTACGCCAGCGGTCTGATTGCCGCGGGAGGCATCGTCGGATTGGGCGGCATGGCCCTGAAGGTCGCCGAGGACATCGGCTGGGTGCGCAAAGACGCGCTGCAATTCGGGCCGGCCATGGGATTCTTGAATCACGAATTCGTGTCGGTCATCGGGTTTGCTCTACTGGCCGCGAGTTTGTTTTATTTTGCGAGGAAGCCGTTAGAAGGTGGGAAGGGCTAAGCGGGGCTCGGAATTCAAAACGCTTCTTGAAGTGTGAGCGTCTGCTTGCTAGACTTGAACTCAGAGGAGCTAACTTGTGACCTTTGCTTCTGCGGCAGATATTCTTGCGCTCTTGAAGGACGTGCCGGTCGGCGAGTGGGCGGCGGTGTCAGAGAAGCAGAATTGCTTGCTCGCTTCTGGCACCGATATTTTGCAAGTTTTAGAGGACGGTCGCCGCAAGGCCGGTGACGAAGAGCCAATCATCCTGCGTAGTCCGGGGGACTCGTTACCGTTGTATTTGTAGGCCGCCAATGGCCACGCTCAATTACCGGGAAGCGATCATCGGTCCCAGCAAGGCCTTTCCAAAGGCCAGTCGTTGCGTTCAACCGCTGATCCCCGCCAACCTCCGAGGCCGCGCAATCAGGCCGTTTCGATGCTTGGCTATGGCCAATCTGATAAGGGATTCCATGTTGATCGAGAATCGCGGCAACCTTGCGCGCACGCTCCTGAACCTTTCCGTCTCTTCCTCCAGCCGCTCCAGAACCGCAAACGAAAACCTCATCATTGCCTCGCTCCGACTGCCTACCTCGGGCGAAAAATGGAAGCCTTTTTAAGGCTACAGGATGGGGCTCTCGATTGTAAAGGCTGGGAGCGCCGTTTGTCTCACCAAGGAGTGCACTTCACGCACCAGAAAAATGAAACCGGCCCAACCACTGGATATTGCCAGCAAGTAGGTATCGCTTCAGCAGCTTGGATATCCAGGGAGGGTGTGGATATCCACTGGATATTGCGCCGGTTCAGGACGCCCTCTCTACGCCTTAGGGTGACTCTTACCGTAAACCTCCAGCAGCTTCTGGATGGACACCTGCGTATACTTCTGGGTGGTCGACAGCCGCGCATGGCCCAGCAATTCCTGAATGGCCCGCAGGTCCGCGCCAGAATCGAGCAGGTGCGTGGCGTAGGCGTGGCGGAAAGAGTGCGGATGCATGCCCGTGTTTTCCGCGAACAGCATGGCGTACTTCTTGACGATGCGTCCCACCGAGCGCGTGGTCAGCCGGCCGCCCCGATGATTGACAAATACAGCGATGCCCGCGTGTCGTTGCAGATAAGCGGCCAGCGCCAGCGCGGCGTGCCGGCCGTAAGGCACGATCCGTTCTTTGCTGCCTTTGCCGCGCACGCGCAGCACGCCCTGGTCGATGTCGGTGCGGTTCAACCCCACCAGCTCCGCGGCGCGCAGACCGCAGCCATACAGTAACTCGAAAATCGCGCGATCGCGCACCGGCAGGATCTCGTCGCGCGCGACGATTGGCGCCGCCATGAGTTTGGCGAAAAAACTTTCCAGTTCGCCGGCCGTGGGCACCTCCGGCAACTTCTTGGGCACTTTCGGCGAGGTCACCAGCCGCGCGGGATTGCTGCGAACCACGCCTTCGCGCGCCAGAAACTTAAATAGCGAACGAAGCACCGACAAGCGCCGGGCCGCCGAGGAGTTCTGCCCACGGCGAGCGTAAAACTCGCCGAAATAGCTGCGAATCTGCAAATGATCGATGGCCTCGATTTCCGGCGCGCCGTCGGGTTGCGTGTTCAAAAAGTCGCTGAACTGGCGCAAGTCCCCTTCGTAGTTGCGTAAAGTGTGCGGCGAAACGTTGCGCTCGCGGCGCAAGTAGTTCAGATAGAGACGCACGGCTTCCGCGCATTTCATCGGCAGCCTTCTTCCATGGCGGCCACCGCCGCGGGCGGCTCGCAAAACCGCTCGATCGCCTCCAGCGCCAGCCGGCATTGCTCGGCTCGGCGGCGCGCCCGGTCGCGCTCGCCGCGCTCCAGAGGCGGCAACAGGTCGAAGGTGATGTTGGCCGGTTGGTAGTGCCGGGGATCGGACTGAGTGACGTAATTCACCAACGATCCGAGCGCCGTCACGCGCGCGGGCGGCGCGTAGATCTCGCCCAAAGCTAGCGCGGCTGCGGCAACCCCGGCCAGCAACCCCGTGGCAATCGATTCCACGTATCCTTCCACGCCGGAGATTTGTCCGGCAAAGAAAATCGGGGGATGCGCCTTCAACGCCAGACGCTCGTCCAGCAATTCCGGCGCGTTGATGTAAGTATTGCGATGAATCTGGCCGTACCTCAGAAATGCCGCGTTCTCCAGACTGGGGATTAAGCGCAAGATGCGGGCCTGCTCGCCGAAACGAAGATGATTCTGGAATCCCACCAGATTAAAACTGTCGGCCCGTAGATTTTCAGCGCGCAATTGCACCACGGCCCAGGGCCGCCGGCCGGTGCGCGGATCGGTCAGGCCCACCGGCTTCATCGGACCGAAGCGCAATGTGTCGCGTCCGCGGCGGGCCAACTCCTCGATCGGCAGACAGGCCTCGAAGAAGCACCCTTCTTCGAATTCATGCAGGGGATAGGATTCGGCCGCCACCAGCGCGTCGTAAAAACGATCGTATTCCTGGCGATCGAACGGGCAGTTCCAATAGTCTTCGCCGCCTTTGCCGTAACGCGACGCCGGAAAGGCGCGCCCGCGATCCACGGTTTCCGCATCCACAATGGGACTGATGGAATCGTAGAAGAACAAGCGGTTCGAGCCGGTGGCCTGTTGGATGGAAGCCGCCAGGGAATCGGATGTCAGCGGGCCGCTGGCCACGATGACGATGCCCTGCCGCGGCAACTCGGTCACTTGCTCGCGGCGCAGCTCGATCAGCGGATTTCCGGCGATGGCCGCGGTGACTTGGGCGGCGAAGCGTTCGCGGTCCACCACCAGCGCCTGGCCGCCCGGCACCGCGCAGCCGGCGGCAACGCGCAACAGCAGCGAGCCGAGGCGCCGCAATTCCTGCTTCAACAGCCAGGGCGCGGATTGCGGTTGCTCGCTCTTCAGCGAATTGGAGCACACCAACTCCGCCAGGTCGCCGCTGCGATGCGCCGGCGTGGCGGTGTCCGGACGCATCTCGAACAGGCGCGCGGGGACGCCGCGCCGGGCTACTTGCCAAGCCGCCTCCGTGCCTGCCAATCCTCCGCCGATAATGGTGACAGGATCTAGCAATGGTGCCTCGCATGACGGGAATTCATAGGAAACATGTAGCGCAGGCCTCCGGCCTGTTCTCTATTCGCCTACAAAGAACAGGCCGGAGGCCTGCGCTACATACTTCCCATAATTCCCATGATTCATTCGCTCACTGGCTCGACGAGCTCAGCCGATCCTTGATTTCCTCGATGCGCCGTTTGGCGTCGTCGCCTTCCGGCAGTTTGGGATTCAGCCGCAGGGCTTCCCGGAGCATCGCCAGAGCCGGTTTGTCGTCGCCTTCCTCGTTGAGAATCGCGCCCATGTGATACTGGAACGTGGCATTGGCCGGATCGATCTTCACCGCCACGGCCTCTTGCGACTCCGCAAAATGAAAGCTGCCGAGCTTATAGTAGATCCAGCCCAAAGTATCCGCCACGATGGGGTTGTTGGGCTGCAAGTCGCGGGCCCGGAAAGCCCAGTTCAAGGCCCGCGACAGGTCTCCGCCGTCCACCAACTCTCGCCGCGCCAGATTGTGAGCCGCTACCGGCTGATTGCTGTCCAGTTCCAAGGCTCTCTGGTAGGAACGTTTCGCTTCTCCATAGTTTTTCAAACATTCCAGGGTCACGCCGCGCCAGGTCCACGCCAGTGAGGAAGCGGGCCAGCCCTTGGTCAGTTGGTCGGCGCGGTCACGGGCACTGTCGCAGCGTCCCTCGGCCAGGTCGGTTTGCAACAAACCGAGAACCGGAAAAGGACTCCCCGGGGCCAGGCTGGCGGCTTTGGTAAAGGCGTCGCGGGCGTTGGGGAATTGTCCGCTGACGCGGGCCACGTCTCCCAGGAGCAAGTAATGCTCGGCGGTCGGCTTGATCGTCTTCATTTGTTCCAGCACGCGGCGGATGGCCTGATCGCTGTGTCCTTCCACGATGTAATTGCGAGCCAGCACCCGGAGAATCTCGATCCCCGCGGGATCGGCTTTCAAGCCCAGTTCCAAGGCTTGTTTGGCCAAGTCCGGGTGATGGTCCAGGAGGCGGCCGAAGCCCATGTTGTAAAAACCGGCCACCAGCTGGGGGTCCACCGCCAGCAGGCTGCGCACTTCCTCCATGGCCTGGGCATCGTCTTTCAGGCCGTCGTCGCAGAGCGCGCGCAGCATGCGCATGACCGGCAAGTCGCGCTGCGATTCCGGAGCTTCGCGCAACGCCGTCAGCGCGGCGGCCGGAGAACCTTGGGATAGCAACAACTCGGCATACCAGATGCGGGCCGCGATCAGGAAGGGATCCAGATGCAGCGCGCCTTCGATGTCTTGCAGGGCTACACCCTCGTTGTGCACGTTGTACTCGGAGATTCCCTGATAAAAACGGGCCGCCGCATTATCCGGCCGCAAGTGCACCGCTTGGTCGAACTCCCCCACCGCCTCGTTGTTGCGGCCGGTGCGCAGATACAGCATACCCAACAACAGGCGGGCATCCACGTTCTGGTTGTCGGCAACGATCAGACGGCGCACCGTCCTTTCGGCGTCGTCGTACTGGCCAGCCAGATAATACGCCCCGGCCAGGCGATTCTGGACGATCAGCGCCTTGGAAAATGTGGCCACGCGTTCCAGTTCGCGAATCGCGGCGGGCAATTCCCGCCGGTTCATATAGAAGTTACCCAGCGCCATTTGCGCATCGGGATCGTCGGGCAAGGCCTTTTCGGCCTCGCGAAAGGTCTCTTCCGCCCGGGACCGATTGCCGATCCGCGCGTACAACCAGCCCAGGCCGATATAGGCGTTGGCATTCTTGGGATCGGTTTGGATCGCCTCCCGATACAACGGCGTGGCGTTATCGGGCTGGCCGGCGATCTGGTACAGATTTGCCAATGCCAGCAGAGCCTCCGTGGAACGACCGGTTTGCTGCACGGCCAACTGCATCTGGCGGATGGCTTCATCCACTTCGCTGGACGCGAAATAGATGGAGGCGCGCATCATCCGCGCCTGCAGGTCGCGAGGCTCGTTGGCCAGCACCTCGTCCAACTCGGTGACGGCCGATTGCGGCTGGGCCAGCACGGAAAAAACGAAGGCCATCAGTTCATGAGCCTTGGCGTTGTGCGGCTCGCGGCGCAGCACCCACTGGGCTTTCGCCCGGGCGTTGTTGTAGTCGCGGCCATAGAGCATCAGCAGACCCAAACGCAGACGCAGGTCCGTGCTGAAGTATTGGTTGGAAGGTTTGCTATCCAGGCGGTCGGCCACCTGGAGGGCTTCGTAGGCGCTGCTGTAGTCGCGCATCTCCTGGGCCGCCACACCATTCAGGTAGTAGGCTTCCGCCAGCAAGGGGTCGCCGTGAATCGCCTGGCCGAGTTCCACACGCGCGCGGGCATAATCCTTCTTGTTCATCGCGGCGATGCCGCGATTCAAGTAGTCCCGGGCGGTTCGCGAACCACAAGCGGTCAGCGATAGAAGCAGACCGATGCCCGCGAGCCGAGCCAGGATAGGCAGGGCGGCCGACGAGCGCATAGGATCATTATAGTTGTTTGACGTCAGGAAGCCCGCCGCGATTTGCCGCTGGATACTGGCCGTCGAGACCCCCGCAGCCTCAGCATGGTCAGCAAGCAACCGCCGACCAGCAGCAACGTTCCCGGTTCGGGGGTCGCCGCCCCGCCCTGACTGCCGACCAGCCCGGCGAGAACCGCGGAGGTGCTGGTGCTGGGGTCCGTCTCATAGTTCTGTTCGTTGGAGTTGATGCTCGCAAGGTTGAAAATCACGTTGGCCGGCAGGTCCACGAAGCTATAGGGAATAGCGATGGTGGCATTGGGCCTGAGAAGGCAGTTCCCTCCGCCAGGATTGGAACTGCAGTTCAGCCCCCCAAAGTAATCGGACATCTGGATGAAAATGTAGGTGGGGTCTCCATTGTTGGAGGGAGTGGAACTGGCGGCCGCAGGCCCGCTTTGCAGACTGAAATCGGAGCCATTCAACGCCAGGTTCTCAAGACTGGTGGCGCCGCTCAAATTGGTTGGAGCACCCGCGGAAGCCGCGGCCAGGATCATGGCGGTAAAAGTGCTGGAGGCCGACTGGTTCAAAATTGCGAGCGATCCTTGCAGCGAGGAACTGTAACAGGTGCTGACCGGCGAGGGCAGGGCGCTACCGTAGCAGGATGTCCCCATCTGACCCACGTTGTTTTTGTCGAAAACCAAATCGCTCTGCAGCACTGGCGGCGCGGTGGAGAATACGTTCTGGCTCGCCAGCGGGTCGGTGTTGACCGCGGACATCGAGTTCGCGGACATTGACACAGACGGCTGGCTCTGGCCAGGCAAAAGAACCGTTAACAGCAGGATTGCCAGGATTGCACTACGCACCATTATCGAGATACCTACACTACTCCAATGATCAGTATAGCACTCGCCGCCAGGATGAATGCGGAGATACAATACTGCTATGGAGTCCGCGTTGTTCGTCCATCGCTTGCACTTTGCCTTCACCGTCACTTATCACTACTTGTTCCCGCAGCTGACCATGGGGCTGTCGCTGCTGATCGTGATCCTGAAGACCGCGGCGTGGCGCACCGGCGACCAGCACTATAACGACGCGGCGCGCTTCTGGACGCGCATCTTCGGCATCAACTTCGCCATGGGCGTGGTTACCGGCATCCCCATGGAGTTTCAGTTCGGCACCAACTGGGCGCTTTTTTCCCGCGCTGCCGGCGGCGTGATCGGACAAACGCTGGCCATGGAGGGCGTCTTCTCGTTTTTCCTGGAATCCACATTTCTGGGATTGCTGCTCTACGGCGAGAAACGCTTGAGCCGCGCCATGCACTGGTTCGCTGCCGCGGCCGTTTTCGCGGGATCCTGGCTTTCCGGGTATTTCATCATTGTGACCGACGCCTGGATGCAACACCCTGTCGGATACGTCATGAGTAAAGACGGCCGCTTCCAACTCGGCAGCTTCCCGCAACTGCTGCTGAACCCCTGGGCCATGTGGCAGTACGCCCATAACATGACCGCGTCCGTGGTGACGGCGAGTTTCGTGATGGCCTCCATCGGATCGTTTTACCTGCTGATGGAGCAACACCGGCGCTTCGGAGAAACCTTTGTGCGGACGGGCGTGATCTGCGGATTCATCGCTTCCGTGGTGATGATTTTTCCCACCGGCGACGGCCAGGGAAAAATGGTCGCCCTGCATCAGCCGACCACGCTCTCCGCGATGGAAGGCTTGTTCGACACCACGCACGGCGCGCCGCTGGCCTTGATCGGCCAGCCGGATATCGATAAGATGCGCCTGGATAATCCCGTGGTGGTGCCGAACATGCTCAGCTTCCTTACCTATCAGCGCTGGCATGCCGAAGTGAAAGGATTGCGCGAGTATCCGCGGGATCAATGGCCGGAAAATATTCCGCTGCTTTACTTCAGCTATCACATCATGGTGGGATTGGGAACCATCTTCGTGGCGGCCATGGGCGTCTCGGTGCTGTTGCTGTGGCGTGGGATGCTGTTCACGCGCCGCTACATGCTGTGGCTGCTGATGCTCATGCTGCCATTTCCCTACATCGCCACCACCGCCGGATGGATGACCGCCGAGGTGGGCCGCCAACCCTGGCTGGTGTACGGATTGATGCGCACGACTGAGGGCGCGTCGCCACAGGTGTCGGCGGGCAACGGCTGGTTCACTTTGTTGGGATTCATGGGACTGTATCTGGTGTTGGGAATCTTGTTCTTGTTTCTGGTGCAGCGGGAGATCGAGCACGGCCCTGCACAGTCGGCTTAAGGTGATCGCATGGAAACGCTCTGGTTCTGGCTGATCGCGGTGGCGATCGCGATGTACGTGATCTTCGACGGCTTCGATATCGGCACGGGGATTTTGCATTTCCTGGCCGCGCGCGACGTTGAAGAACGCGCCCGCATGTTCCGCGTCATCGGTCCGGTGTGGGACGGCAACGAGGTCTGGCTGCTGGCCGGCGGCGGCACGCTCTATTTCGCTTTTCCGGCGCTCTACGCGGCGAGTTTTAGCGGATTCTACTTGCCGCTGATGATCGTGCTGTGGCTCCTGATCCTGCGCGGCATCTCCATCGAGTTCCGCAATCATGTCCAAAGCCGTTTGTGGATGCCCTTCTGGGACGCGGTCTTTTGCGGCTCGAGCGTGATGCTGGCGGTGTTCTTCGGCGCGGCGCTCGGCAACGTAGTGCGTGGCGTACCTCTGGACGAAAGTGGATTCTTTTTTCTCCCGCTGTGGGTGGACTTTCGCGTGCCCGCCGCGGGAAACGGCGCGGGAATCACCGGCGTGCTCGATTGGTACACCATCGTAGTGGGTGTGGCGGCGCTGCTAACCCTGGCCATGCACGGGTCGCTTTGGGTGATTCTCAAAACAAACGGTGCCCTGCGCGAGCGAGCCCGTGCACTCTTCCATCGTATGTGGTGGGCGGTAGGTGTGTCCACTCTCGCGATCACCGCGCTGAGTTTTTACGTGCAGCCGCATTTGCGTGAGAGTTTCCAGCACGCCCCTTGGGGATTTGCGTTTCCGGCGGCGGCGCTGGCCGGGTTGCTGGGCGCGCGGCTGCTGGAGGAAGCACCGGCGTTCCTGGCGTCCTGCGCGTACATTGCCGGAATGCTGTGCAGCGTGGCGTTCGGGATTTTTCCTTACGTGCTGCCGTCGAATGGCGAGCCGCGCACGGCCTTGACCGTTTATAACGCGACGACCGCGAAGCACGGATTGCAGGTAGGCTTGGCCTGGTGGATTCCAGGGATGTGTCTGGTTACGGGATACTTCATCTTTACCTATCGGCAATTCGCCGGGAAGGTGGAGTGAGAGTGTGTTCGCCAGCGAACAGAGTTTGGCGATACCGGCCACGTCGCTGTCCCTAAGTGACTGACCCACCACCGGACCGCTTTGGCCGATCACGTGCAAGGGGTGAGCATATGATCATCGCGGAAATCAGGTACGCTGCGCGCTCGCTCCGCCGGAACCCCGGCTTGGTTGCGGTCGCCACGCTGTCGTTGGGCCTGGGGATTGGTGTGAACACGGTCTTGTACAGTGTGTTTCAGGCCGTCTTTCTGCAAGTCCCCACCGCCACGGAACCGGATCGGCTCGCTCGCGTGGAGCCCGGCAACGGCAACTTGATCTCCTACCCGAACTATCGCGAGCTCCGAACCGGCAACGTCTTTTCTGGACTCGCCTGCTACCGCATGTCGGAATTTAACTGGCGCGTCCGGGATGAGGTCAACGCCATTCCAGGAATGATGATCTCGCCGAATTTTTTCGCCGTGCTTGGCATGCAGCCTCAGCTCGGACGCGGATTGACGCCGTCGGACGAAACGGGCGCAGTGATCACGCACGAGTTCTGGGCCGGCCGAATGGGCGGCAAACCGGGCGCGCTGGGATCCACGCTGCAACTCAACGGTCAGGATTTCGTAGTGCAGGGGATTCTGCCGCCCGGGCATCGTTCGGTGGCGGGCGCAATCGGGCCCAGCGTCTACGTGATCGCGACCGGCCGGATCGCGCCGCAGGTGGACCAGCGCAATCAGATGGCGTTCACATTGATCGCCCGGTTGAATTACGGTGCCGGGCTGCCGCAAGCCGCAGCCGCCATGACCACTCAAGGACAAGCGCTCGAACGCGCTTACCCGAAAGACGATGAAGGTCTGGGCCAAGCGGCCTTGGCGTTTCCGGTATTCGGTCTGGCAAGTTGGCAAGAGCGCGGAACGCCGCTCGGGGCCATCGTTGGTCTGGCCACAATTCCCTTCACGATTTTCGGCCTGGTCTTGCTCATTGCGTGCGCCAATGTGGCGGGATTGCTTTTGGCGCGAGGCGTGGATCGGGCGCGGGAGATCGCCATTCGCCAGGCCCTGGGCGCTCCTCGCTCGCGGCTGGTGCGAATGTTGTTGGCGGAGAGTTTGCTGCTAGCCTTCCTCGGATCCGCCGCGGGGCTGTTGTTGAGTCTCTGGCTCTGCGCATTCATCGCCAAGATTCCTTTGCCGCAAGCGCCCGGGCCGCTGAATGTGGTTCCCGACTTCCATGCCGCGGCGTACGCGCTGATTCTGGCGGTGGTGACGACGCTGCTGTGCGGCCTCACGCCCGCTCTGGCGTCCACGAATCCGCGAATTCACGACGTCCTGAAGCGCGAATCCGGAACGGGACGGCAGCGCCGCCTTTCGGGCCGCCGCTTTTTAGTCGCCGGACAAGTCGCGGCGTCGATGGTGCTGCTCTTCCTATCCATTCTCTTCCTGCGCAGCCTTGCTTTTATCGGCACGGTTCATCCCGGCTTCGATATCGATCAACTGGTCACCGTGCGCCTTGACATGCCACGCGATCTTCCATTGGGATCCCGGATCACCGCGGCTCTCAAGACCGAAGCCGCCGTGGCAGCGGTGCCGGGCATCGCGAACGTGAGCATCTCCAGCCTGCTGCCGCTGGGCGGAGACTCTGCCGCTACGTTCTTCGGTGTGAACGGCGGCGGGGTGTCCAACGTGGAGACTTTCCTTCAGAACGTCGGACCCAATTACTTTCGCGCGATGGGAACTCCGCTGCGCGCGGGCCGGGAATTCACCTCCGCCGATCGCGCCGCTGCACCGATGGTCGCGATCGTGAACGAGGAGTTTGTACGCGCCCACGAACTTGGTTCCTCCGCCATCGGCGCGACGGTGCGGGCCGGGAATCCTGGTACGACAAGAGAACCGCCGCTGCAGATCGTCGGCGTAGTGGCCAATTCGAAGTACTCGTTTTTCAGCGAGATGCCGAAGCCCGTCTTGTACCGGCCTTTCTTGCAGGCCGGCGGCAGCGTCTTTGTCATCGCGCGCACCATCGGACCGCCGGTAAGCAGCATTGCCGCTCTCAAGCGTGTGGTCGCCGGTGAGAATCCCACTCTGTTGATTGAACCGAAGACCATGCGAGACGCCACCAGCCTGGAGGTTCAATTGCGGAGATTGGGCGCGGCGTTGCTGGGAACGGTGGGTTTGCTAGGGTTGGTGCTTTCCATGATCGGCCTTTACGGCATCATGGCGTATGCGGTGAACCGTCGCACCGTCGAAATCGGAATCCGCATGGCGCTGGGCGCGACGCGATCCGCGGTTCTGACTATGGTTTTTCGCGAGGGACTAACGCTAGTGGGCACCGGACTGGGGGCCGGCATTGTGGTCGCGTTGGCCATCGCCCGCCCGCTGGACCTGCTGATGAACGGCGTACCGGCCGCCGATCCGCTGACCTTGAGCGCCACGGCGGCGTTGATGATTCTTGCCGGCCTGGCCGCCAGCTTTGCTCCAGCCAGCCGGGCCACGCGCATCGCTCCGGCGATTGCACTGCGCTCGGAATAGCGCGCAGCAATCCGCTATAATGCGGATGATGCGGCTCATAACCGTTCTGCTCCTCTGCACCCTTTGTGGTTTGGCACAAACTCCCGCTGCGCCCGCCGCAGGCGCCGGCCGGGGCGGAGCCGCGAACGCGCCGGCGGCGACGCCCGCAACTCCTTCCCCAGCGGCGGCCGGACCGGGCTTCGGCACTCCCGATTTCGCCAACGATGCGTTGTCGCGCCGCCTCGACGATTTGACCTGGTATTTCACCATGGGCGACATCGCCGACATCGACAACATCGAGATCGCCGGACTGCCGCCGCGCGTCGTTCCCAATCCCACCGGACAGGGCGCCGGAAATCCGGTGGTGTTTCACGCCTACACTTTCATTCCCAAGAAACTGGATCGCTCCAAGAAGCATCCCCTGATGGTGTTCGTTCACGGCGGCGTACACAGCAACTTCACGCGCGACACCGCGCCGCACCTGATTCGCGAGTTGCTGCAGTTGGGATACACCATCGTCGCGCCGGACTATCGCGGGTCCACCGGATACGGCGGCGAATTCTGGCGCGATATCGACTACGGCGGGCGAGAGAACGACGACGTGATGGCGGCGCGCGACTGGATGATCGAGAACTACGATTTTCTCGATCCCCAGCGGGTCGGCATCATGGGCTGGAGTCATGGCGGGATGATTACGCTGATGACCATCTTCGACCATCCCGACGGGTTTGCCGTGGCTTACGCCGGCGTGCCGGTCAGCGATCTGGTGGCGCGCATGGGCTACAAGAACGAGGGCTACCGGCAACTTTATTCCGCGCCCTATCACATCGGCAAGACGGCCGACCAGAACGTCAACGAATACCGCAGGCGGTCGCCGGTGTGGAACGCCCAGAAACTAGCCACACCCTTGTTGGTCCACACCAACACCGCCGATGAAGACGTGAACGTGCTGGAGGTGGAGGAGTTAATTCGCGCCTTCAAGGCGGAAGGCAAGAAATTCGAGTACAAAGTCTACGACAAGGCTCCCGGCGGACATCACTTCAATCGCCTGGATACCAAGTTGGCGCGCGATTCCCGCAAGGAAGTCTACGAGTTCTTGGGGCGCTATCTGAAGCCTTGAGAACGCCCAATGGAAATTTCACCCAGCCGCGCGCAACAGCGCCATTCTGACGCGCCGGGACTGTAGAATATACGGATGACAGTTCGAGTCGCCATTATCGGCTACGGCACGGTCGGCCAGGGAACGGCGCGCATCTTGACCGAACACCACGACGAGATTCAGCGCAAGACCGGCATCCTGCTGGACATTGCCTCGGTCTGTTCGCGCTCCATTCATCGCAAGGACACTTCCTTCCTGGCTCCCGAAGTGCAACGGCTCACCGATTGGCAAACGGCGCTGGCCGATCCCAGTGTCGGCGTAGTGGTGGAACTAATCGGCGGCACCGATGTTGCGTATGAGGTGGTGATGAAAGCGCTGGAGGCCGGCCGACCGGTGGTGACCGCCAACAAGAACTTGCTGGCCGAAAAAGGCACGGAGTTGGAGGCGTCCGCCGCGCGCCATAGTCCCGGATTGCACTGCGAGGCTTCGGTGGCCGGCGGCATTCCGGTACTCGCCGCGATTCGTGAAGGCCTGGCGGGCGATCGCATCGAATCGTTGTACGGCATCCTGAACGGCACCTGCAATTTCATCCTGACTACGATGGAGTCGGAGGGCCGCGAAATGTCCGACGTGCTGGCGGAAGCGCAAAAGTTGGGCTACGCGGAAGCTGATCCCACGGCCGACGTAGAAGGTTTCGACGCGCGCTTCAAACTGGCCATTTTGGCGCGCCTGGCTTTCGGCGGCGAAATCCCGCTGGCGGCGATTCCTTGCCAGGGAATCACGCGCGTTTCTCGCGTGGACTTTCAATATGCGCACTCGCTCGGCTCGACCATCCGCCTGCTCGGCGCGGCGCGGCGTGCCGGCGACGGCGCGCTTTCCCTGTTCGTGCGCCCGATGTTGATTGCGCGTTCCCACATGCTGGCCAAGGTGGAAGGATCGTACAACGCGGTGTGGGTGAAAGGCGCGCGCGGCGGCGACACCATGTATTACGGGCGCGGCGCGGGCGGGGATCCCACCGGCGTGTCGGTGGTGGCCGACATCATTCGCGCGGCGCGCGATTTGCGCACGGGTGCGCGCGGGCGCGTCCCAACGCTGGGCTTCGCGGACCCTGGCCCGCAACCCCGCATTTCCCCGGATGGTCCGCCGACCCGGCATTACTTGCGCTTCGTCATTAGCGATCGCCCCGGGATTCTCGCGGCGCTGGCCGGGGTATGCGCGAATCATCACATCAGTATTGACGCCGTGATCCAGGAACCGCACACCGATAAGCACAATCTGCCCTTTGTGATCACGCTGTTGCCCGCGCCTGGTGCGGTGGTGGAGCAGGCGGTCGCGGAAATGGAAGCATTCGACTTTCTGCGCGAGCCGCCGTTGCATTTGGTGATTGCGGATTAACTCTCGCCCAACGGAAAACATTGGCGCTATATGGAGTGCGGTGGCTTGCCACCGCCTTGGATGCCCGAGGCTTGCCTCGGGCCGCTGCGAGCTTTGCTCGCACGCCTCGCTTTTGGCGGGATTGGCACTGTCAACTCAATGAGCATGCCGGCACGCCCGCTTGAAAGGTAGGGATAGGCGGGACGCCTGTCCTACTTACCCCAGCGACTCGTCCCAGGTCTCCAGCTCGCTCTTGATGTAAGCCATGAACTGATCGGCCACCGCGCCGTCAATGATGCGGTGATCGAAACTCAGCGTCAAGTACACTACGGCGCGGATGGCGATGGCGTCGGCCTCGCCGTCGTTGACCACCACGGCCGCTTTGTGGATCTGGCCTACGCCCATGATGGCCACTTGCGGTTGATTGATGATCGGCGTGGCAAACAGCCCGCCGATGCTGCCGGGATTGGTCACCGTGAAGGTGCCGTTTTGCAGTTCGTCCGGTAACAGCTTTTTGGTGCGGGCGCGTTCCGCCAGGTCGGCGATGGAGCGCGCCACGCCCAGGAAACTCTTCTCTTCGCAATGCATCACCACGGGCACGATCAAACCCCATTCCAGCGCCACGGCGATGCCCACGTTGATGTCGCGCTTATAAACGATGTTCGTTCCGTCCACCGAAGCGTTGACAACCGGGAACGCGCGCAGCGCCTCCGCGGCGGCGCGCACCAGGAACGGCGTGTAGGTGAGTTTCAATCCGTACTGGCGCTGGAATTCGTCCTTGGACCGCTCGCGCAGTTTGGCGATCCTGGTCAAGTCTACTTGGAACACCGTGGTGACATGCGCCGAGGTGTGCTTGCTATCCACCATTCGCTTAGCGATCGTGGAACGCATCCCAGACATCGGCTCCACGCGCGTGGCGCCGGAGAAAACCACCGCGGGAGCTGGCGCGGGCGCTGGTTGCGCAAACTTGGGCACCGCGGGCACAAGCGGCGCGGCAAACTTCGGTTCGGCTGGCACGGGTTTCAAGGCGGCCGGCCCGGCGGCCGGCGCGGATTGACCGCTCTTGGCTACGTAATCGAGGAGATCCTGCTTGCTGACGCGGCCGCCAGCGCCGGTCCCCGCTACTTTCGTAAGATCGACGTTGGACTCTTTGGCCATCTTGCGCACCAACGGCGAGGAGCGCACGTCAGTGTCGGCGTCGTGCATGGGCGCGGCACTTGGAACTGCAACGGGAGCGGCCTTGGCGGGTGCTGGCTCAGGCGGCGCAGCGACTGGGGGAGCCGCGGTCGCCGGGGCGGCCACGCCGGTTCCCGTTCCGTCCCCGTCGAGCACCGCGACAATGGTGTTGATCTGCACAGTCTCGCCTTCCTTCACCAGGACGCTGGTCAGCACTCCGGCCGCGGGCGAGGGGATTTCGGCGTCTACTTTGTCGGTGGAAATTTCGAACAGAGGCTCGTCGCGCAGAACCGTGTCACCGGGCTTCTTCAACCACTTAGTGACCGTGCCTTCAAAGATGCTCTCCCCCATTTGGGGCATGATTACGTTGGTGGGCATCCCTTTATTATCTCTTGGAACCGCCGTGGCGTATTTGAAAAAGGCAATGGCTGCGTTGTCAGAACCGCCTGCGGTAGCAGGTGGGTCCGTTGCTCAGACAAGGGCCGGAACCCATCCGCTACCGCGGACGGTTCTGACAACTCGTGCCGGCGGATGTCTGGTCAGTTCAAAATGCGTTCTTCGCATTGCGGACAGAACAAGGTCTGATCCGGGCGGCGAATCCGCAGAATGCGAATGCTGGCATCTTTCGCGGTCGGTTCCGTGGGCGTGGAGAGATCGTCGTCCAACCAACCCCACAGAAAGCGCCGCTGGCAGCACGGACAGGCGCTGGGAAGTTTACGGAACGGTAAGCAAACTCGATAGGTCTCTTGCAGGGAGGTGCGTTTCGAATCTTCACTGCTCATTGCTCATCACCTAGCCTTACGTCTCCAGAATTTCCAGTCTATCTCTACTTTGAGTAATCCGGGCCGCGGAGTCAAGTACTTCATCGGGAATCTTTCGACGAGCAGTACGAGCCTGAAAGGTTTCGCGGATCGACTCCACCACGGCCTCCTTCACTTCGGATAAGACGAGCGGGCGGCCTAATTCTCTTTCGAGGGACGTAACGCCGCGATCGGCGATGCCGCACGGAACGATGCAATCGAACCACGCCAGGTCGGTGTTGACGTTCAAGGCGAAACCGTGGCAGGCGACCCAGCGGCTCAGATGCACGCCCATGGCGGCAATCTTGTTGTCTCCCACCCACACCCCGGTGAGACCAGGGATGCGCCGGCCCGTTACGCCAAAACGTCCGATGGCGGAGATCAGCGCTTCTTCGAGCGCGCGCATGTACCAGGCGATATCGCGCCGGCCGATCGCGGCTAGATCGAAGATGGGATAGCCCACCAACTGTCCCGGCCCGTGGTAAGTCACGTCGCCGCCGCGATTCGAGTAATGCACTTCCACTCCGGCCGGAACGCGCAGGATGTTTTCCTGGCGGCCGTTGCGCCCCAACGTGAAGACGTGGGGATGTTCCACAAGCAACAGCGTGTCCGGCGCGATTCCTTGCTTACGTTGCGCGACCAACTCTTGTTGCAGCGCCCAAGCCGTGGCATAGGCCATCACGCCCAGATCGCGCACGGCGATTTCAGGCATTGAGCGTGAGTCCATAGACGGAGTTGGCGGCATCATAGGTGGCCTCCGCGAGTGTGGGATGGGCGTGGATGGCGTGCATGAATTCCTCAGCGGTCGCTTCCATCTCCATACCCATCACCGCCTCGGCGATCAGCTCGGTGGCCAGCGGTCCGATGATGTGTACGCCCAGCACTTCGCCGTGCTTGGCGTCCACGACCATTTTCACAAAGCCTTCGTGCGCGCCCAGAATGGTCGCGCGGCTGTTGGCGCTGAACGGGAACTTTCCTACCTTGACGTCAAAGCCTTTTTCACGGGCCTTGGCTTCGGTCAGTCCCACGCTGCCTATTTCCGGATGCGTGTAAGTGCATCCGGGCACGCGATCGTAGCGGATCGGCCGGGGGTCTTTTTGCGCGATGTGATGCACCGCGACCACGCCCTCGGCCGAGGCCATGTGCGCCAGTTGCGGGCTGCCGGCCACGACATCGCCGATAGCGTACAGTCCAGGCTCGGCCGTTTGCATGTAGGGGTCGGTGTGAACGAAACCGCGCTCGACCTTGGCTTTGGTTTTTTCCAGGCCCACGTCTTCCGTGTTGGGTTTGCGGCCCACACCGACCAGCATCGTCTCGGCTTCGATCTTTTGCGTTTTGCCATCCACGGTAAATTCCACGGCCACGCCCTTGTCGGTGGTGACGGCCTCCTCTACCTTGGCGTTGGTATGAACGTCGATACCTTGCTTGCGGAAGTTGCGCGCCAGCTCGCTGGAAATTTCCTCGTCTTCCACCGGCACCACGCGGGAAAGCATTTCGAGCACCTTGACCTCCGTGCCGAAGGTGCGGAAGATGCTGGCGAACTCCACGCCCACCGCGCCCGCCCCGATCACGATCAGCGATTTGGGAATGCGCGGAAGAGCCAGGATTTCGCGATTGGTCAGCACGCGCTGACCGTCGGCTCGCAATCCCGGCAACAGGCGCGCTTCCGAGCCGGTGGCCAGAATGATGGCGCGCGCGGAGATTTCCCGCGTGCCGTCTTTGCCGGTGACCACAACTTTGCCGCCGCCGGCCAGGCGTCCATAGCCGCGGATAGTTTCGACCTTATGTTTCTTCATCAGAAACTCGAGACCTTTGGCATGTTTGGTGATGATCTTGTCCTTGCGCGCCTGCGCCACGGTCCAATCGAGGGTTGGTTCGCCGCAGGTGATGCCGAACTCCTTGGCGTTGCGTACCAGCGACCAGACTTCGGCGTTTTGCAGCAAGGCTTTTGTGGGAATGCAGCCGACATGCAAACAGGTCCCGCCAAGTTTGTCGTCCTTCTCGACCACGGCGACCCGCAAGCCCAGTTCCGCGGCCCGGAACGCGGCCACGTAGCCGCCGGGACCGCTGCCGACAATGATGACATCGAAGGAAGCTGCGGGATTATTAGCTGGCATGGATGTCTTCAGTTTACCATGTCGCCTTGGAAAGATTTAGTCACAGAGGCATAGCGCGGCGGAGCCGCAACCAAACAAGAACAGATCGATCCACAGATTACACAGATTCCACAGAGTAAAGAAGCAATTTGGAGTGCGCCGACTTGTCGCCGCTTTCGGCCCATGGGCCAGCGCGCCGCGGGCAAGCTCGCGGAAAGCGGCGACAAGTCGCTGCACTCCAAAATCTTCGCGTCAGGCGAAGAAAGGCATGGCTAGACACGCCAGTAAGCCTTAGAAGTCCGAGTCACCCGCCTGTTGCGCTGCGATGTGCGCCACGAGATGCCCCGGGGAGCACCCCTTCGCACGAAACTTAACTTCATCCGGGCATGATTCCCCTTAGAATAATCGGATGGTCGAATCAATCCACCGCAGAAACTTCCTGAAGCGCGCCTCCATCTTGCCGCTCTATGCCGCGGGAATCGCCAGCTTGGCGCAAACGCCCGTCAAGAAAGCTGCTCTCAAGACCGCACTCAACGCCTATTCCTTCAACAAGATGCTGAACGATAACGTCAAAGGCCGCGGCGAAGGCATCACACTGGTGCAGATTCTCGAGTTCGCCTCGCAAAATAAGTTCGACGGCTTCGACGCCACCGGCTACTTCTTGCCCGGCTATCCCAAAGCGCCCGCAACGACGCCATCAACACATCAAGAAGTGCGCGGCCGATCTGGGCGTGGGCATCAGCGGCACCGGCGTGCGCAACAATTTCACCACCGCCGACGCCGCCATGCGCAAGGAAAGCGTCAACCACATCAAGGAATTCGTGGAAGTGGCCGCCAAGCTGGGAGCGCCCGTCATCCGCGTCTTCGCCGACACCCAGATGCGCGCCCAAACTTGGCAGACCGTCTCCAAGGACGCCACGCGCGCCCACGTCCAGGAGTGGATCGCCGACGACCTGCGCGAATGCGCCGAGCAAGGCAAGAAATTCGGAGTCCGATCGGCGTCCAGAACCATGGCGATTTCCTGGAAACTGGCCAGCAGCTTTTGGACCTCATCAACGCGGTCGACTCAAGCTGGTGCGGACCCATCGTGGATACCGGCTATTACAAGACCCCAGACCCTTACGTGGATATTGCCCAGGTGGCGCCCACGCGGTGAACTGGCAAGTGAAGCAAAGCGTGTTCGGTGAAGAGAGCGAAATTCCCACGGACCTGATCAAGCTGCTCAAGATCGTCCGCAAATCGGGCTACAGCGGCTATCTCCCCATCGAAACGCTCTGCGCCAGGGGCAAGACTTGCGATCCTTTCGCGGAAGTACCAGCTTTCCTGAAACAACTGAAAGAGGCAATCGCCCAAACGGCGTAAGCAAGGATCAACATGAAGTATTTCGCAATCGCACTCGCCCTGGCACTCTCGCTTACCGCTGCCGCCGCGCCCAAGCAGGGCGCGGTCGTCCGTCCAGAACATGGTGGATAAGCTACAGCTACCCCCTAAATTAGGGTTGACTCTGCGGCTGAACCGGCGCCGGCGGCGTCTGCGGCACGGCCATCGGCGGCACGAATTCCTGGGATGGAATCACCAGCCAGCAGATCAGGTACACAATAAGGGCGGGAAACGGCGGCACTAGCATGGCCAGAACGGCAATCACGCGAATCAGGGTAACGTCGGTGTTCAAGTAGTTGGCGATCGCCAAACAAACGCCGCCCACCTTGCGCCCCACCACCGGACGCGACATGCGGCGATTGGCAACGTTGCCCGGCTGGGCCCCGCCACAACTGGGGCAATAGCTGGCGTGCGGCGCAACCTGTACTCCACAGTGAGAGCAAAACATAAACACCTCCACTCTCCTTATGATACGGATTCAGAGCCGGAAAGTTCCTGCGTCTTGGCGGGATGCACCGCCGGCCGTCCCATCGAATAATACTCGAACCCGGCGCCCGCCACAAGCGCGGGTGAAAAGATGTTCCGGCCGTCCACGATGATTCCATGACTCATGGTTTGGCGCAGGCGTGGCAAGTCCAGATAGCGGAACTCGTCCCACTCGGTGACGATCAGCAGCGCGTCAGCCTGCTCGGCCGCCTGGTACGGGGAGTCGCAATAGGCGACGCCGGGGAAGAGCTTGCGCACGTTCTCCTGGGCGGCCGGATCGTAGGCGCGGATGTGCGCGCCTTGTTTCTCCAGCCAACCCAGGACATCGAGAGCGGGAGCCTCTCGAATATCGTCGGTGTGCGGCTTGAAGGCCAGGCCCAGAACGGCCACGGTCTTGCCTTTCACCACCCACAACGCCTCTTCGATCTTGCGCAGAAAGCGGCGGCGCTGCCCAGCGTTCACTTCCATCACTTCTTTGAGGATGCCGAAGTCTGCCCCGGCAGTCCGAGCAATCTCGCGAAACGCGGCCACGTCTTTCGGAAAACAGGAGCCGCCGTAGCCCAATCCCGCCCGCAGGAATTGCGGGCCGATTCTTTGGTCCAAGCCCATGCCTTCGGCGACGTGTTCGATGTTGCCGCCGGTCAACTCGCAGATGGCGGCGATCGAATTGATGTAGGAAATCTTCAGCGCCAGGAAACTGTTGGAGGCGTGCTTGATCAATTCGGCGCTGGCCACGTCGGTGACCAGCCAGGCCGGGCGGCGCGAGCCCGGCGGGTCGAAGTAACGCCCTTCCAGGATCGGCTCGTATAAGCGGTGCATGGCCGTTGCCGCAACCTCGCTTTCCACGCCCACCACGATGCGGTCCGGCCGGAAGAAGTCGGCGATCGCCGAACCTTCCCGCAGGAACTCCGGGTTGGACACCACTTCAAACTGGACTCCCTGGCCGGCATCCGCGTTGAATGGAACGTTTGACGCGGTCGCCGGTGTTCACCGGCACGGTGCTCTTCTCCACGATGATCTTGGGTCCGGCGCCTGCCGGCAGGTTGGCGGCGATATCGCGCGAGACCGCCTCGATGAACGACAGATCGGCAGTCCCATCCTCGCGTCCCGGCGTGCCCACGGCGATGAACAACAGTTCGTTCTCCCGCGCCGCCTCCGCCGTGGACTCTGAGAAACGCATCCGGCCGCTGGCCACGTTGCGCACCACCATTTCTTCCAGGCCCGGCTCGTAAATCGGGACCCGGCCCTCGCGCAACATCTGAATCTTGTGCACATCATTGTCCACGCAGGTCAAATGATGGCCGGTCTCCGCCAGACAAGTCGCGGTAACCAAACCGACGTAGCCCGTTCCGATTACCCCCACGCGCATCGCATTGGACATGTGTTCATTGTAACGCAGGCCTCCGGCCTGTTCCTGTAGCGCAAAGGAAAAGAACAGGCCGGAGGCCTGCGCTACAACATCGGAACAGGTCTGCGTTCATCCTCGCTCCGTCAAGAAGACACCGGCCAGAATCACCGCGCCACAGGCCGTTTCCGGCCAGGAAAGATGTTCGTGCAAGAAGGCCATTCCCATCAGAGTCACCAGGGGCGGTTGCAGGTAGGAAAACGCGGCGACCCGCGTGGCTCCGGCCGAACGCATGGCCCAGAAGTACACGATGTAGGCCAGCACCGAAGATCCCACAGCCATGTAGGTCAGGGCCAGCCATCCCGACGAACTGACTTTGGTGAGATCCGCGGACCACAAGTCGCGGATACCCAGCGGGGCGATGAGCAACACGCCCACCGAATAACTCATCGCGTTGATCCCCACTGCACCGAAGCGCCCCGTGAGTTTCTTTCCCAGCACCGTGCCGGATGCGAACGCCAGCGAACTACACAGGGAAAACAGATCGCCCTTCAACGACGGTCCGGTGCCGCTGTGGGACGGCCGCAGGTTGCTCAGAAACGCCACACCACTCAGGCATACCGTTAAGCCCAGAATCTTGCCGCGCGTGAAACGCTCCAGGCCCGCCAGCGACGCGAAAATCAGCACCCACACCGGGGATAGGGCGGATATCACCGAGGCGTGCGCGGCGCTGGTGTACTTGATTCCTGCCGCGTAGAACAACTGGTTCAGCACCACCCAAGTGAGGCCCACCCACAGCAGGGCCCGCCACTCGCGCCCCAAACGGCCCAGCTCCTCCCGGCCGCTGCTGATCGCAAAGATGACCCAGAACAGACCTGTCGAGAGGATCAGGCGGAGCCAGATCAGCAGGGAAATGGAAAACTCGCGCAAGGCGATCTTGCCAACGATGAAGTTCCCCGCCCACAACAGGGTCATCACCGTCAGCAGAACAATCATGCGCGGTGTGAGATGTCCGGATTCTGGTTTCAGGACAATTCCTCGCGCCGTACCGTAATGGAGTTGATGAAGTCGAGATCGAGATCGTAACCCAAGCCGGGTTTCTGGCTCACGGTGATGGTCCCGTGCGCGCTTACCGTCACCGGGGATCAATGATGTCCTCGCTCCAATATCGCTGGCTGGCCGAAACGTCGCCGGGAAGAGTGAATCCCGGCAGCGTGGACATGGCGATGTTGTGGGCCCGGCCGATGCCGGACTCCAGCATGCCGCCGCACCACACCGGAACGTTGTGCGCCCGGCAAACATCGTGAACCGCGCGCGCGTCGCTGTAAATCCGCCCACCCGCCCCAGTTTGATATTGATGATCTTGCCCGCGCCGATCTCCATGGCCTTGCGCGCGTCGTCGCGCTGTGGATGGATTCGTCCAGGCAAATGGGCGTTGCCAGTTTGCGTCTGCAGCTTGGCGTGATCCATAGATGTCCTCCCAACCCAGCGGCTGCTCGATCATCATCAGGTAAAAGCGGTCGAATTCTCTTCAGGTGCGTCCGGTCCGCCAGCGTGTAAGCGGAGTTGGCGTCCGCCATCAGCGGGATGCGCGGAAATCGCTCGCGAATGCGCTTCGAGCACGTTGATGTCCCAACCCGGCTTGATTTTCACTTTGATTCGCTGGTATCCGGCTGCCACTTCGCGCTCGATCTTTTGCCAGCAATTCGTCGAATGCGTCCTTGAATGCCGATGGAAACGCCGCACGCGATCTCTTGATGCACGCCGCCGATGTGCTTCCACAACGGCAGTCCGGCGCGGCGCGCCTCCAGCTCCCAGGCCGCCGTCTCCACGCCGCCGCAAGCCATGTTGTGGCCGCGAATATGGCGGGTGCGATCGCGAATCTCGCCGGCGGAAGACAGCTCCACGTGAAGCACGCGCGGAGCCACGTGGTCGCGGATGATGTGCCAGGAAGTTTCCGTGGTCTCTTCGTTATAGAACGGGTTTTCCCCGGCCGTGACTTCTCCCCAGCCGGTGGCCCCGTCGCTGGAAGTTACTTCCACCAGGACGATGCGGCGGTCGTAGGTGCGTCCAAAGCTGGTCTCGAAAAAGCTGACCAGCGGCATGCGGATTTCCCGCAGAACGAGGCGATCCAGTTTCATGATTAAAAACTATCCGCAGATGACGCAGATTGCGCAGATAACCCTTGCCAGCACCTTAGTCTTCATCTGCGCCCATCTGCGTCATCTGCGGATAAACCTCCGATTCATAAGCTAGGCTGTGGGCTGCGATCCAACAGGTACGCCGATTCCTTGTCTCCCCGCTCAAACCCGGTGACCGCGTATCCCTCGCGGAACGCCGCCTGGAACTCCTCGCGCAAGCGCGTTTGCACGGCCAGCGCCGTCTTCGAGTCGCGTTGCTTCACTTCCAGGATATCGGCGCGGCAGGCGATTCGTCGTTCCGCCTTCGACGACTCACGATCCGCGCTGACCCACCACTCGGCGACCAAGCGGTCCGTCGGCAGGCCATGCTGCAACGCGGAAGAACTGGCGCCATATTGATTCGGCACGTAGCGCCGCACAATCGCGCCCAAACGCATGATGTTGAAGAAGGCGTTCTTCAACTCCAGCGGATCGAAGGTCCATTCGATGAGCGGGATGCCGCGGGCGATGGCGTCGTCACGCTGCATCAGCTTCAAACGTCGTCCCACGTGCAGGTTTTGATATTCCGGCAGAACGCCCAGCATGTGCGAGTGCAGATAGCTTTTGCCGTTGCGGAGCGCGGGAATCGACAAGCAAAATCCGGCCAGCGTGCCGCGCGCATCGAAGGCGCCGAAAATCTGCCCGCCGATCTTATGGCCTACCACGAACAGGCGCGTGGGCAGAAGATCCTCGTCGGCGAATCGCCATACGGTCTTCTGTAGCGCCACGCATTTGTGAAAATCTTCCACGCTCTCGCAAGCGCGATATGTCAGTTCCGGGGTGCTTCCCGCTTGGCCCGTTGCCACAATGCCTCCATGTTTTCCAGGGACGTTTCCGCCGGTTTGCGATCCGCCTCCGCCAGGCGTGCTTCCATCCATTGAAACCTGCACCGGAATTTGCGATTGGCGCGTTTCAGCAGGCTTTCCGGTTCCAACCCCAGGCCGCGCGCCAGGTTCACGGCCGTGAACAGCAAGTCGCCGACTTCTTCGCGAACCGCGTCGGCATCCGCGCCTTCCCGCGCCTCGCGAAGCTCGGTAATCTCCTCTTCCATCTTCTCGATAATTCCTTCTGGATCCGGCCAGTCGAAACCGACGAACGCGGCGCGATCGGTCAACTGATAGGCTTCGATGAGCGCCGGCGCGCCCTTCGATACGCCATCCAGCACCGACCTGCGTTTTTCATACGCTTCCCCGCGCGCGGCGGCGGCCTGCTGCTTTTCTTCTTCCTTCAGGTCCGCCCACTTGCGCTTGACCTGATCGGGCGTGTCCAGCGCCGTTCCGCCGAACACGTGCGGATGACGGCGAACCAGCTTATCGCTGATGGCGTTGATCACGTCCTCCACGGTAAAGTGCCCGGCTTCGGCGGCCATCTGCGAAAAAAATACCACTTGCAGCAGCAGGTCTCCCAATTCTTCGCGGAGGTGTGGAAAATCCGCGTTGTCGATGGCCTCGGCCACTTCGTAGGCCTCTTCCAGCATGTACGGCTTGATGGTTTGGAAGGTCTGCTCGCGATCCCAGGGACAGCCGCCCGGCGCGCGCAGCCGCCGCATCAGGTCCACCAACTGAACAAAGTTTTCCCCGGACATGAAGATACAAATTTATCACACGTTGTAGCGCAGGCCTTCAGGCCTGTTCTTTTTCTCTTCGCTTCACGAAAACAGGCCTGAAGGCCTGCGCTACCGCCCGAACAAGAACCGCAACATCATGGGGAAACGCCGTGCCCAGGCGCGTTCGTTGTGTTCCCCGCCTTCGTCTTCGTAGTACATCAGATTTCGTCCAGTCCGCCAACCTTGTCGCAACAGGATGCGCCGTAGCGCACACGCATCGCGCGTCGCGGCGCGCGGAGTACTCGCTTCCTCGGTGCCGGTGTCCAGCCAGATGCGCGGGCGCGAACGCATCGGGCGGCCTGTAATCATGCCCAGGATCGCGCGATCGTCCCACCATAACGACGGCGACATGATGGCGAGCTTGCCGAACACTTCCGGGTGCGTCATTCCCACGAATAACGTCAGCAGCCCGCCGAGCGAAGATCCGCCCAGCGCCGTGAAGCGCGGCCCGCTGCGCAGGCGATAGCGCGCCGCGATAAAAGGCATCAATTCCTGCAGCATCATTTGCGCGTAGCGATCAGCGTGGCCGCCGCGGCTGATTCGCGCGCTGCGCGTGGGCGTGTATTCGTCAATGCGCGCCTCGCCGGCGTTATCGATGGCCACGATCACCAGCGGATGGATCCGGCCTTCCCGCACCAGCGCGGCGGCCGATTCCGCCGCTTGCCAGTGTTGCCCGCGCACAAAGGCGGTTTCCGGATCGAAAATGTTCTGGCCGTCGTGCAGGTAAAGCACGGGATAGCGGGTCCGCGGATGCTCTGCATATCCCGGAGGGACCCAGACATGCACGGCGCGGTCGGCCACAAGAAATCGCGAATGGAAGCCGCAATGTGTCTCGACGTCCATTAAACGCGGCCCAATGCGTCCACGGTGCGTTCGTTGCGGACGTTGCCCGTATTCAGCGTGGTGGCCGGCTCCAACAGCATGACGTGTGTCTCCTCATCGGCCACCGGCTTATGCTCCACGCCGCGCGGCACGATGATGAACTCGCCCGGGTTCACGACCACCTCGCGGTCGCGGAAGCACATCCGCAGGCGTCCCTTCACGACAAGGAACAACTCGTCCTCGGCATCGTGGTGATGCCAGACGAACTCGCCGGTGAACTTGACCAGTTTGACGTGAAAGTCGTTGACTTGGCCGGCAATCTTGGGACTCCAGTGCTCCGAGAACAGCGCGAACTTCTCCGCTAGATTTACTTTGTCCATGCTGTCAATAGTACAAGAGACCGTCCGCTTCATGAACGCCTTGAAAACAGCGTCCGCGCGAAGGCGGATTGGCAGGCCATACCGGCCCTATTTCGCCGGCGCGGCCTTGGACAACGGACCTTCGCTGTCGCACACGAACGTCGCCAGAATCCGCGCCGGAGCCGTGTCGCTGGCGTTGCGCGAAACGGCATGCGTGCCGTTGGGCGGTTCGAAGAAGCTCTCACCTTCTTTGTAGGTCGTCTCGGGGTTGTCGTCCACCTTCGACCGCACCGCTCCTTCCACCACTCGAACCAGCACCGGACAGGGATGGCTATGCGAGGGCGAGGCCTGGCCCGGAGCGTAGCGGACTTCCACTTGCGTGATCTGAAGTTGCCGGCCATTCATCTCCGGCAACTTGTGTGTAACGCGCGGCCATCCCGGGCCCGCCGGATTCTGCGCCAGCAGAACCGCGCCCGCCGCCAGCAACGTAATCATGGCTGTCAATTTCATGTCCAGGGTTCCTCCTGAAGGCAGTAATGACTATCGCACATTCGGCTGTTGCGCGGCTCCCTCTCCTCCGATATTCTGTGTGCCACATGATTGGCCGCACCATCGCCCATTTCGAGGTGCTCGAGAAGTTGGGAGAAGGCGGCATGGGTGTGGTCTACAAGGCCCGCGACAAACACCTCGATCGTTTTGTGGCCTTCAAAGTCTTGCAGCCGGAAGCGGTGGCCAATCCCGAACGCCGGCGGCGGTTCGTGCAGGAAGCCAAGGCCGCTTCGGCCCTCAATCATCCCAACATCGTCCACATCTATGACATCGACGAGGCCGACGGTTCCCTGTTCATCGCCATGGAGTATGTGACTGGCCGGACCCTGGAAGAAATGATCCCCAGCGGCGACCTGGGCTTGAAGCAGGCCTTGCGCGCCGCGGTGCAGATCGCCGATGCCATCGCCGCGGCGCACGGCGCCGGGATCGTGCACCGCGATCTCAAGCCATCCAACATTATGGTCACCGAGCAAGGCCTGGTGAAAGTGCTGGATTTCGGACTGGCCAAGCTCTTGGAAACCGATGTCGAAACACCGGGCGCAGAAAACGACGAGACGCGGAGTGTCCAGCGCAAGGAACCGCGCACGCAAGAAGGCGCAATCGTCGGAACGGCCGCCTACATGTCGCCGGAGCAGGCCGAGGGCCGAAAAGTGGATGCGCGCTCCGACATTTTCTCTTTCGGCGCGGTACTCTACGAAATGCTCACGGGAAGACGTGCCTTTTCCGGCGCCAGCCGGATGGCCACGCTCTCGGCGGTGATGCGCGACGATCCCTCGTCGGTGAGTCAGGTTGCGCCCGGCATACCGCCGGAATTGGAACGCATTGTGCAACGCTGCCTGCGCAAGGATCCGGTTCGCCGTTCGCAGAACATGGCGGACGTAAAGGTGCAGTTGGAGGAACTTCGCGAAGAATCCACAGCGCCAATTTCTTCTACCGCCGTGCGTCCGCCGTCCACACGGCCACATTGGGTTATCTGGTCGTCGGCCGTGGCGGCGGTCTTGATCCTAGCTGCATCGATGTACTGGTGGACCAACCGCTCCACTCAGACGATTGATTCGCTGGCCATCCTGCCGTTCACCAATGTTGGCGCCGATCCGGACACCGAGTATCTCAGCGACGGCGTCACGGAAAGCCTCACCAACACGCTCGCGCAGTTGCCCAACCTGAAGGTGGCATCGCGAGACTCGGCCAGCCGCCTCAAGGACACCGAACCGAAGCGCGCCGCGTCCGCCCTGGGAGTGCGCGCCGTGCTCACCGGAAAAGTTCGCCAGCAGGGCGATTCGCTGGCCATCAGCGTGGAGTTGGTGGACGGCAAAGACAACAGCCACATCTGGGGCGAACACTACGACCGCAAACTATCCGACCTGGTCAACGTCCAGCAAGACATTACGCGCGACATCGCCGACAAGTTGCAGCGCAAACTCAGCGGCCAGGATCGCCAGCAGGCCGCCAAACGCTACTCGCCGAACAGCGGGGCATACCAGTTGTATCTCCAGGGCCGCTATAACGCGGAAAAATTTACTCCGGAGGGAACGCGGAAGGGAATTGCGGATCTGAACCGAGCCGTGGAGGCGGACCCAACGTTTGCGTTGGCGTACGAAGGATTGTCCTACGCCTATAGCGTAGCGGACGATCTATTCATGTCGCCTGCCGAGTCCATGCCGAAAGCCAAGGAGACAGCCAAGAAAGCGCTCGAACTGGATGATACGCTCCCGGAAGCTCATATGGACATGGCCACGGTTGACTTGTATTACGAATACGACTGGAAAGCGGCCGAGAAGGAGTTTCGGCGAGCCATCGAACTGAAGCCCGACTATGCCAAGGCTCACGAGTACTACGGATGGCTATTGAACACTGTGGGACGCCGGGAAGAAGCCCTTTCGGAGAGCCGGAAGGCCGTGCAATTGGATCCGATGTCCCTCGAGACGGGCGGCCAGGTCGGCTTCAATCTGTATCTGGCACATCAGTATGACGAGGCCATTGGCCAGCTTCGCAAGAACCTCGATATGGAACCGAATCACTGGTTTTCAACATGGCTCCTGGGTCTGTCGTACGAGGCGAAGGGAGACATCCCCGCGGCGATTGCTCAGTTCAAGAAAGCCCGGAGCCTGGAAGCCAACACGCCCTTTCCGATTTCGGAGTTGGCCCACGTCTACGCGATCTCCGGAAGGAGAAGCGAAGCCGAACAATCGTTGAAGGAACTGAGAGAGTGGTCCAAGCAAGGCTTTACTCCGCAATACTACTTCGCCAACGTCTACGTAGGATTGGGCGATCACCCGCAAGCCCTGACGCATCTCGAAAAAGCCTACGAAGACCGCTCCGTTTACATGACGTTCCTGCCGATGGACCCCGAAATGGATCCGCTACGCTCCGAGCCGCGATTCAAGGAGTTGCTGCGGAAGCTGGGGTTGTAACCGGCTTGAGGTAAAGGGCTTAATCCGCAGATGTCGCCGATTCACGCAGATTAAAAACAACGCGCTTGTACTCAAGTCGCGGTGCTCCAAAATTCAGTAGGAGCGCTCTGTGAAGCCCCGACGCTTTCAAGTAGTTAATGACCTGAGACTCCTCGATTGGCGAGAGCCGTTGGAGCGCCTTCAGTTCAACGATCACGGAACCGAAGCAAACGAAATCCGTGCGATAGGTTGTCGCCAGAGGCTTGCCCCTGTACAAGACTGGCAAAGCGTACTCTCTCTGGTAGACGATTCCACGAGCTATAAACTCCCGCTCCAGGGCCTCGTGATAGACCGCTTCCAGGAATCCGCTTCCCAATTCCGTGTGGACCGTCATGGCCGCACCGATCACCGCGTATGCCTGAGGATCTCGTTCCGAATCTGCGGCACGCTCTGGCCCTGCGACATCTGCGGATAATAACACGCGCCCGACATTGCAATAGTTATCGTTACAGAACAGGTGTATGCTGGACGGCGACTATGAAACTCACTCGCCGCACTGCCCTTTCATCTCTTCTCGCTGCGCCGGTCGCGTTGAAAGCCGCGCAGCAAACTCCCGCACCGCCATCTACCATCGAAACACAGATGGCCGCCACACGCGCCAAACGCATGGCCTGGTGGAAGCAAGCCAAGTTCGGCATGTTCATCCATTGGGGACTCTATAGCGTCCGCGGACGCCATGAGTGGGCCATGGAGGAAGAGGCCATCCCCGTAAGCGAATACGAGCAGCTCGCCAAGCAGTTCAAGCCCAAGCCCAACGCCGCGCGCGACTGGGCGCGTCTCGCCAAAGCAGCCGGACAAAAGTACATGGTGATGACCACCAAGCATCACGAAGGCTTCTGTCACTTTGATTCGAAACTCACCGACTACTGCGCGCCCAAGCAAGGTCCGGGGCGCGATCTGGTGAAGGAGTTCGTGGAAGCCGCGCGTGGCGAAGGTTTAACGCCGGGCTTCTACTACTCCCTGATGGACTGGCATCATCCCGATGGCGCGCGCTGCGCCACCGATGAAGCCGCCCGCCGCCGCTTTGTGGATTACATCCACGGCCAGATTCGCGAGTTGATGACCAACTACGGCAAGATCGGCGTGCTCTGGTACGACGTGGCCTGGCCGCTCGACAAAGCCGGTTGGGAGTCGGAGAAAATGAACGGCATGGTGTTCGACCTGCAACCGGACATCATCGTCAACAACCGCAACAAACTGGACGGCGACTTCGCCACGCCGGAACAAACCATCCGCGCCGAAGCCGGCGGGCGGGCCTGGGAATCCTGCATGACCTTGAACGATAGCTGGGGCTATCAGGCGGCCGACGACAACTGGAAGCCGCCGAAAACGGTGGTGCGCAACGTGATCACCTGCGCGCGCGACGGCGGGAACTACTTGCTGAACATCGGCCCGCGCGGCGATGGCTCCATCCCGGAAGACACGGTGCGGATCTTCCAGGACGTCGGCAAATGGATGGCTGCCAACGGCGAGGCCATCTACAAAGCGGAACCGTGCAATGTCCGACGGTCGAACTACGCCGGGTTCACACGGATCGGCAACACGTTGTACATGCACGTGCATTTCTGGCCGGGCGATGAAATGTCCATTTCTGGTTTGCGCGTGAAAGCCAAGAGCGCGCGTTTACTGCACAGCGGCGCGCCGGTGAAAGTGGAGCAGCCGGACGATTTCCGCACGCACCTGACAGGCCTGCCGAAGGCCGCCCCCGACAGTCCGGTAACGACCATCGCCATCGAGTGCGACGGCGAGCCGTTGCAAGACACCGATTACGTCCGCAAGAATCGCCCGCGCGGAAAAGCGTAAACCTTTATCCGCAGATTACGCAGATGAACGCAGATAAAACCAGAGGACCTTATCTGCGGGGGCGCCCTCTGGGCCCTGCGTAATCTGCGGATAAAAAGCAGTTCTTAATCTGTGGACGTTATCAGACCTACGGAGCGCATCAGTTCCAGCGCGTTCGAATGCGTTACGACTCCCGGATGCAAGTGATAGTCGAAGTGCATCGCCCCATCCACCAGTTGATCCTCGAAATGGACATTCCGGGCACGCGGAGCCAGAACATCGGCGATGCCGGCCAGCGCCAGGTCGTGCGTGGTGACCAGGCCCATCGCGCCGCGATCGAGCAGGCCGCGCAGCACGGCTTCCGCGCCGAGCCGGCGGTCGTGCGAGTTGGTGCCATGCAGCAATTCGTCAATCACAAAAAGAACTGGCGCGGCGCCGTTGGTCAGATCGAGGATTTTCCGCAGGCGCGTGATCTCCGCGTAAAACAACGATCGTCCATCTTGCAGCGAATCGAGGACGCGAATGGATGCTCCCACCACCAACGGCGAAATGCGCAGACGACGCGCCAGGACCGGCGCGCCGGCCCAGGCGAGAACGGCGTTGAGCGCCACGCAACGCAACAACGTGCTCTTGCCGCTCATGTTGGATCCGGAGACGATCCACAGTTGCGCGGCGTCATCGCCCCGGCCTACGTGAACGTCGTTGGCCACGGCCTGGGCTGCGGGAAGCAGCGGATGCAGGAGCGACTCCCCTTCGAAAACCGCGCCTTCCACGAATTCGGGGAACACGGCGGAGGGATGCTCCAGGGCAAACGCCGCCAGTGAGCAAAGCGCTTCCATTTCTCCCACGACCTCCATCCACTGACCCACCGCCCGGCCCCACCGGCGGCGCCAGCGTTCCACGAGCACGGCGTGATGTTCGTCCCATAACAGCAGGCGCGCCGGAATCTGGAAAATCAAATTGGCGGACCAATCGCGGCGTTCCAACAACGTGTTGAGACGGGCGATGGCGTGCGACGCCGTGCTGTGCTCCGTTTGCAATTGCACGGCCAACTCTACCAGCCGGGCAGCACGGAACTGTTGGCGCTCCAGACGTTCCAGCAACGGCGCAAGCGCCTTCAAATCGCGCGCTGCTTCTCCGGCCGCGCCCAACACGTGCAACGTCGGCCCGAGCAAGCGTCGCGTGGCCAGCAATGCCGCCAGCCCTACCCACAACAACGGATGCCAATTGGTGACGCCGGCAATCCACGTCGCCGTGACGATCACGGCCAGCGCCGGAATGCCGTAGAGAAGCAGCGGCGTTTCGCGCGGAAACTCGACCGGCGGTGCGGCTGCCCATTGCGCCAAGGCTTCCTCGTGGACGCTCTCGCCCAGTTCGCGCCCCGACGGTGGTCCGATCGTCGCGAGGCCTTCGCGCAGGGCCAGATTCTCCGCCAATTCCGCCACGGCTTGCTGGCGCGCTTTCATCGCTGCTACCGACGGCACGCCGTTTTTTCCGGAAAGCCATGCCGCCAGCGTAGCTTCGCCCGAGGCCATCCGCACGGTGGACAGCAGTTCAAACAACGATCCGCGGCCGAACAAATCCACGTCCGCGGCGTAAAGATGTTCGGGACCGGCAAAGCGTTTGCCTTGCGCACCTCCACCCGCCCAGCGATCTTCCAGGCGCGCCAGACCAAGCTCGTAGAATCGGGTAGTGCGTCGGGCGTGGCGTTGCCGCTGGACCACGCTCTCGTGCCAGACGGCCAGGCATGCGAACGCGGCGATCGGCGCGACGACCCACCAAGCCGAAAAAAGCCGGCTCACAAACGCCATCCATGCCATGACGAAGGCGGCGATCATCATGGCCAACCGGGCATTGCCGATGGAACGATATAAACGATCGGCAGCCTCGAGGTTGCTGCGCGCCGTTTGCCGGCGCTTGGTGTACTCCGCGTGCGCATCCACGCCTTCAGTATATGATGGCGTTGTGAAAACGCTGTTGGCGAGTGCGTTGCTATTGCTGTGTCCGGCGGAATGGGCAGGCGCCGTCCAGGCGAAGTCCGCCTCCCGATTCGCCGTTGACACCGGCCAACGGCTTTTTTTGGCGCACTGCGCGCCGTGTCACGGGAACCGCGGCGACGGCGGGATCGGCGCGAACTTGGCCGCGCCGCAGTTGCTCCACGCGCCCGACGACGAAGGGTTGCGCGCCGTGATCGTCACCGGTATCCCCGGCACCGCCATGCCGCCTACGCGGCTGACCGCCGAGGAGCAGCACGCGCTGGTGCAATACGTGCGCGGCCTGGGACGCCTGGAGCGCCAGCCGTTGCCGGGCGATCCCGCGCGGGGCGAGCGCATTTTCCGGGAACAAGCAAAGTGCCTCGAATGCCACGCCATAGGCGCGCGCGGCGGATGGATCGGCTCCGATCTCTCGACCGTGGGCGCACGGCGCAACGCGACGTTCTTACGTCAAGCCGTGCTCGATCCAAAGTCTGCGCTCACCGACAAGCTCATCGTCTATCAGCGTTACATTTCCTTTCCCGGCAGTTTCCTGCAAGTGCGTGCGGTGACCATCGGCGGGCAACGCATCAACGGCGCGCGCCTCGACGAGGACGCATTTTCCATCCAGATCCGCGACTACAACGGAAAGCTGCATTCGTTGATGAAGTCGGAGTTGAAGGAACTTCACAAAGATTGGGGCGCAACGCCGATGCCCAGCTACAGCGGCGTGTTGAGCGACGCGCAATTGGACGATCTGGTAGCCTACCTTGCCAGTCTGCGCGGTGACGACCGATGACGAATTGTCGTTGCGGACTAACTTGGAGTACGGCTGCAGCGCAGGCCCCAGTAGCGCAGGCCTCCGGCCTGTTCTTGTTGCCGATGAAAAGAACAGGCCGGAGGCCTGCGTTACTGCCGCGCGCGAAATCGACCCTCCGCTCGAATTATATTTGCGCCTGCTGGCTTCTTCTGGTTGCCGCGCTCACCGCGCAGGTCACCCCGTCGCGACTCCTCCATCCTGCCCCCGGCGACTGGCTCAGTTACTCGCGCACGTACGACGGCCAGCGCTATTCACCCTTACGGCAAATCAACGCCACCAACGTCGCGCGACTTCGCCCTGAATGGATCTATCAGATTCAGGATTTGAGCGCCTTCGAAACTTCCCCGCTGGTAGCCGACGGCGTGATGTATATTTCCGAGCCGCCGAGTAACGTCACGGCGCTCGACTTGCGCACCGGCCGGCCGTTGTGGTTCTACAAGCGTCCGGTGCCGGCCGATCTGCACCTGTGCTGCGGACAAGTGAATCGCGGCCTGGCCATCCTTGGCGAAACGCTGTACATCGGCACGCTCGACGCGCATCTCGTGGCCCTGGACGCCGTCACCGGCCGGTTGCTGTGGGACGTCACAGTTGCCGACTACCGAACGGGACATTCCATGACCGGCGCGCCGCTGGCGATTCCCGGCAAAAACGGCGCGCCCGACAAAGTGATCGCCGGCATTGGCGGCGGCGAGTTCGGCATTCGCGGATTTCTGGACGCCTACGATCCGCGCACAGGAGTCCGGCGCTGGCGATTTTGGACCGTTCCCGCTCCGGGCGAGAAAGGCTCGGAAACCTGGGCCGGCGATAGTTGGAAACATGGCTCCGCGCCCACCTGGGTGACCGGCAGCTACGATCCGGAATTGAATTTGGTCTATTGGGGAACGGGAAATCCCGGCCCCGACTACAACGGCGAAGAGCGCGCTGGCGACAATCTTTTTTCCGCCAGCCTCATCGCCGTGGACGCCGATAGCGGCGCGTTGCGCTGGTATTTTCAATTCAGTCCTCACGACACCCACGACTGGGACGCCAATCATGTGCCCGTGCTCTTCGAAGCTCAGTGGCACGGAGTATTGCGCAAACTGGTAGCGGTGGCCAATCGCAATGGGTTTTACTACTTGCTTGATCGCGTTACCGGCGAGTTTCTCCTCGGTAAACCCTATGCCAGGCAAGCCTGGGCGGATGGTCTGGACGCGAAGGGCCGGCCCACGGTGCGTCCCAACATCGAGCCGACCGAACCGGGCACAGCGATTTATCCCGGATTACACGGGGCAACCAACTGGTTCAGTCCTTCCTACGATGCGGCCCTCGAAACGCTGTTTGTGTCGCTGCGCGACGAAGGAACCATCATTTATAAAGGCACGCCGGAGTATCGCGCCGGCTTCTACTACAGTGCCGGAGGCATGCGGGGAATCTCCGGCGAGGAGCCGGGCGGATCCGTGAAAGCGCTGAATGCCCTGACGGGCGCAACGCGCTGGGAATTTCCGCTGCATTCTCCGCCCTGGGCGGGAGTGCTGGCCACTGCCGGCGGCATCGTCTTTGGCGGATCGAACGAGGGCCACTTTTTCGCGCTGGACTCGCGCACCGGCAAGCCGCTCTGGCGATTCCCCACCGGCGGCGCGATCACCGCCAATCCCGTAACGTATATGGATCGTGGACGCCAGTTCGTGGCGGTGGCCGCGGGGCACGCGATTTTTACTTTTGCGTTGGAAAGGTAGGTTTCTTGGAACACGGAAGCACACCGAAAAAAGAACGGAAGGGCACGGAAAGCTCGTATTTAAACGACATTTTCCGTGTCCTTCCGTTTTTTCTCCCGTGTCCTTCCGTGTTCCAAGAAAAGCAAGTTAATCTTCACTGCTGAAAACATCCGTCAGCCCGCCCAGCGCTTGCAGCGGAGTCTTCTCCTCCCCGCCGCGCTGCCCGCCGCCGATCTCGCGGCGCAGCCGCGCCAGCGTCAGCGTTTGCACGATGCAGCGGCCCGGGCCGGTCAGCGTGGCCAGGAACAAACCTTCGCCGCCGAAGATCGCCGTCTTGATGCCGCCGGCGAGTTGGATATCGTAGTCCACCGATTGGTCGAAGCCGACGATGCAGCCGCAATCCACTTGAATCGTTTCGCCGGGTTTCAAGACGAACTGCACAAAATCGCCGCCGCCGTGAATGAACACTTTGCCCGGACCGGTGAATTGCTCCAGGATAAATCCCTCGCCGCCGAAGATCCCTGCGCCGAGTTTCTTCACCAGCGCCACGTTGAAGCCGACACCGTTCTCCGCGCAAATAAACGCGTCGCGCTGCGCCAGGAACGACTGCCCGGGAGCCAGTTCGACGCATTCCAACTTCCCGGGATACGATCCCGCGAAGCCCACCTCGCCTTCGCCGCCGAGGCAGCGGAAATAGGTGAAGAACAGCGACTCCCCGGTTAACTTGCGCTTCAACATGCCCATCAATTTATCCGCCAGCCCCTGGCCGGAGGCGCGCGTTTCCCAAGCTACCGAGTTGGTCTTGTAAACCATCTTGCCGGCTTCGGCGAAAACCTCCTGGCCGGGAACCAGTTTCAAGCGCAGCATCTGGAGGTTGCTTCCTTCGATGGTGTAGGACAGCGGCGGCGGCGCGCTTGCGGCGGGGCTGGCCGGGCCGGCCGCACCCGCAGGGCGTCCACAGGACACGCAGAATCTTGCGCCGTCAGCCAAAGGGTTTCCACATCCGCTACAGTAAGCCATCCCTTGAGGATAACATGGCCGTGCGGGCGGGAGCAGGAACGTAGCTGCAAGGCAAAAGGCAAAAGGCAAGAGGCAAAAGGAAGAGAAAGAACATGCGTTAGTACCGCCCTTTTGCCTTTTGCCTTTTGCCTTTTGCCTTTTGCCTTGCTGTTGCTGTTAGAGTTATGTAATGAAGGGCTTCCGCAACGTCGTGGTGGTCTCCCTGGCGTTCTTCCTGCTGAAGGGCGGCGAACAACTCTGGGACGGCTTCCTGCCGCGCTACATGCAGGCCCTGGGCGCGTCCGGAATGATGATTGGATTGTTTGGCGCGCTGAAAGACCTGCTCGACGCGGTTTACCAATATCCCGGTGGAGTCCTGGCCGATCGCATCGGCAGCCAGCGCGCCTTGATGGCCGCCAACGCCTTGACCATCGCGGGATACGGCGTCTATTGGCTGGCCCCGGTCGTCGGATGGCCCATCCTGTTCGCGGGCGTGCCGCTGGTGATGGCCTGGGAAAGCTTTTCCTTGCCCGCCACGTTTGCTTTAATTGGACAATCGTTGCCCGCCGACACGCGCACGCTGGGCTTTTCCGTGCAATCCACGCTGCGCCGCTTGCCGGTCGTGCTGGCGCCACCACTGGGTGGATTGCTGATCGTCCACTTTGGCGCCATCGGCGGCATCCGCGCCGGCTTGCTGGTTTCGATGTGCGCCGGCGCCGTGGCACTGGGCACGCAACGAATCCTGTACCAATATGCGCCATTGCTCGCGAAACCGGATACCGCGGGAATGTTGGAACGCGCGCGGCTGTTCTCGTCCAGCCTGCGCCGGTTGCTGATCGCCGACATTATGGCCCGCCTGGCCGAGGGGACCGCGGAGATCTTTGTGGTGCTTTACATGATGACCGTGGTGGGACTCTCCGCGTTGCAGTTCGGCACGCTGATCATGATTCAAACCGTGGTTTCGATCGCCGTGTACTTGCCGGGCGGATGGCTGGCGCGCCGCTTTGGACGCTTCCCCGTGGTGCTCGCGACGTTCCTGTTCTTCGGGCTATTTCCGTGGGCCGTGTGGCAATCGCATAGTTACGGCGCGGCAGCCGCGGCGTTCGTGGTGGGTGGATTGCGCGAAATCGGAGAACCCGCCCGCAAAGCGCTCATCACCGACTTGGGACAAGCCGGGCGCGACTACGGCTTGTACTACCTGCTCCGCGGATTGGCTGTGGCGCCCGCTGCGCTGGCCGGCGGATGGCTCTGGCAGCATAATCCCGGACTGCCCTTCGCCATTGCGGGCTCAATAGGGGTTGCCGGCGCCTGTCTGTATTTGATACAAAGTACTAGAACCAGTGATAGACCATAAGGACCGGCTAATCTTCGAGGTGAGTACTATTGTCCGGTTTGGGAAAATCTGTCACACTGATTCCGTTGATGATTGGGAGAATTTAATTTATGTACATGGCTGGCGCAATTCAAAGCGAGATCGGGTGGGCCAAGGTGTTCCTGGCATTTCTGAAAGAAGCGGAGATGGAAGCCGACCAGATCCGCATGAGCGGCATGGGCATCCGCTGGACGCCCGCGCCGACGTCGCACCACGGCGCGGATCTGATGGAGTATTTCGAAACGCTGGACAGCAAGCGCAACCCCGCGCCCTCGCCGAATCGGATGGCCAAGGCCGTGGGCAGCCGCATTGTCCGCAACGTATAAGCAATTGGCCACAGAGGCGCCGAGGGCCCAGAGACAGGAAACACAGAGAAACGCAAAACCAAGGAGCAAGGTTTTCTCTGTGTTCCGGTCTCTGGCCTCTGTGCCCTCTGTGGCCAAAAAATCGCTAAATCTCCAGCGCCGCAACCGCGCGATCCAGTTCCTGCTGCGTCTGCCGCAGATTGTTACGCTCCGACGTTAGCGCGGCTTGCAAGCCCTCCATGGTTTTTTCCTGCTCGGCTAGCTTCGCGGCATAGCGGTTTACCTGTTCCTGCTGGCCGGGAAGGTTGCGCAGGTTGTTGATGTTCTGTCCCAAGCGGTTCTGATCGGTCCTCAATTCATTGATCTCTTCCTGGCGGGCGCTGATTTTCTTCTGCGAGTCCGCCAGACGATCCTTCAACGCGACCACGGCTTGCAGTTTCTGCTGCGCTTCCGGTCCAATCGCTCTGCTGCGGACATAGATCGCCAGGAGATCGGAGTTCAGGTTGTTCACCTGGGTGGTGGTGGGATACTCCATCTCCTCGCTGACTGTCATCTTGGCGGTGTCCTTGGCTGCCAGCGGCACGCGGAAGCGATAGTGCTGCGCCGTGGTTTCTTCCGGCTTGGCCGTCCCCGCCGAAAGCTTCCAGCCCGATCGCACTGGATGCTGGATGATCAACGGGCGCGCTTGGTCGCCGGTGTTGCGAATGGTATAGGTTTTCACTTCCACGTTCTTCTGCGTGGTGGTGATCACGCCGCGATGCACCTTGACGGAAGTAATCTGATCGTTGTGGGAATCGAAGGCCGTGGTCAGGCGCGTGCCGAGATCCACGGCGAAGGAAACCGGCCGGTTGTCGCCGGGCTTGAGGTTTTCGATAAGCGCTTCGCCCAGATAGCGGTCGCCGTCCAGCACGGTGATCGCGCCGCCGTCGAGCGTTAACTTGCTGGTGTTGGTGAGCAGCACGGCGTCAAAGGGATTTTGACGGCCGGAAGCGGCATCGAACAACAGGACGCGCTCGGCCTTCACATCCTCTTGCACAAAGGGGATCATGGCGGACTCGTGCTTGGGAATGTCCAGGCGCTTGTCCATGCGATACTCGAACAGGTCGCCCAGTTCCATGCCTTGCGCGGCTGTCTCGACGCTGTTGGCCATCACGGTGGCCGCCTGTTGAGCGGGCATGGGAGCCGCCGCGGGTCTCTCGGAAAGCGCCTCGAAATTACCGCCGCCTCTCCCGGCGGAGGCCATTCCGCCCACCGCCCCGCCGAGCTGGGTTCCGTCCGACCTGGAGAACCGGTCCATCGCTTGCACCCGCCCATTCTGGGGCAGGTCCTTGGCGGCCTTCATCGCGCCCTCGAAAACCTGCGGCGCCACGGCCATTTCATAGGGCAGCGGCACGTTGGGCCGATGCATGTAATGCGGATCGTACAAATTCTGCGTAAAGGAAATCGGCAGGCCGGAGACCAGCGACAACTCCACGTCTTTCCAGTCCTCGTTGCTGGGATTGTCCACGATGGCCCAGCCTTGCAAAAGCGCGGTTCCTTCTTTTTCCTTGACGGTGTGGAATGCCAAACGATAGCTGGTCTTCCAGACCGGCGCTTCGATCACGTATCCCACGGTCAAATTGGATGCCGTGCCGGGATGGATGTGCAGTGCGCGCAAGTCGCGGCGCTGCCCTCCGGCGACCACAGTCAGGTAGTTGGCCAGATCCAACTGCCGGCGAGGATCTTCTAGCTTCAGGGAAGTGGCCTCGGTCAGCGGCACACTGCGAATCTCGCCGCTGCCCAGCAGCAGCGTGAGCACTTGCTCATCCATCTTCTCCGTGGCCGTCCGGCGCGCGCCCAAAATACTGCCGGATATCTCCTGCCCGCCTTGATTCCTCACTACGATCCTGGCGCCTTTGAATTGGGCCAGCACTTCGGCCAGGCCGGCGTCGGGCGGCAGGGAGAAGCCGAAGTTCTCGAGCTGTTTCCCGATGGGATCGCTGGATTCATAAGATACGCCGGAGACGCGCCCGCCCGAGCGATCCAGCAGGGTGAGTGATTTCAAGACGTCGTTCATTTCCGTGGCCTTGAATTCCAGGACGATGTCGGAGGCGCCGGTGGTGTTGCCGGAGCGCTCGAAGTAGCCGACACCGTGTTTGTAAAGCATGATGCGGCGGATAGGCAAATCGGCCGCATAGAGCGGCGTAAGGGTAGTCGCCGCAGTGGTCGCAGCGATGAGCATGAAACTGATGAAGCGTCGAAGCATGGAATTCCTCCTCGTGGATAGAACGTCGGCCTAGCTCCATTCTTGCACGAAGTAGGACAGGCCTCCCGCCTGTTCGCAAAGGCCCAGCCTTTCCGCACGGGGGAGCAGCGAAGCCTCTCTGGGCTTTGGCTCTTCACTAGACGGAAGCCTGCGTCAGCAGGCGCCAGAGGAATAGCGCCAGGCGAGGCGCAGTTCAACCGAGCCTGGGGTAGCAGGAAGATGGAAGAGGACGGAACCTGCGAAGCTGGCGGCAGAGATCTCGCCACCCGCCTCCGCGCGAGGTATATGTAGGATAGTCGGAAATGCATGACGTATTTTCGAAAAAGACGATGCGAAAAGGAGATTACGCAGATCACGCTGTCCCCGCAGTTCTATGGCTCCGGCGACGGCCGGAACGCGGCCTTCTGCCCGGATGGATTGAGCACCCGTCACAAGAGGTGGGCAGGACCTCCCCATTTCCCCCGGCGGACGGAGTGGAACCGGACGCCATCCAGCACCTCGAACCTGTCGCTATGATTCAAGGTGTGCGTCCCTAACAAGCCCGGACGCCAGGACGGCAGAATTACGTCCACGGGTTCTTCTGCAAACTCATCCGGCGTGAGCTTGCTGATCTCATTGACCATAATCGCATACCCGTAACGCACCGAGCAATCCTGCACCGGCCGCAACAGGCGGCCGTTGGCTTGCATAATCGCGCCGGCCGCTCGGCCGCCTCGCACCGACCTCGAAATCGGGGACTTGGAGTGCAGCCGCCACTCTCCGTCCAAACGGTCCGACCAAAATAGGAGCGTCTGCAAGGGGCTGGGGATAGTTGTGAAAAAGTACCAGCGGTTTTCCCAGAGCAAGGGTACGGTATCCAGGGCGTCCAGCCCCTTCAGGCAGGTTTTCTCCAAACGAAACTCCCCTGGGAATCTTGTGGCCCGGTAGAGATCCACACGGCCGGCCGCGTGCGATTCTGGAATCATGAAGATCTCGCCGTCATGCCGGAAGACACAAGGAAAAGAAAGATGGTAGTCTTTTTCCAGGACAACTTCCGGCGGCGTGAACTTGCCGTCGTCGAGAATCTCCAAACAGGCCAGCCGGCCTTTGCCCTGCCACTCCAGCACCTCTTCGAAGAAAAGCCACGTGCGGCCGCGATCCTCCAGGAGGAACGGATCGGCCATATCCCAGCCGCGGGTCAGCGGAACCGGTTCCAGACCCTCGGGAACAAAGCGCCCGCTCTGCGCATAATTCCGCGCGGGATCCCGGCGCAGTACAATGAACCAAGCTTCCGGGCGTCTGCGCTTCTCCGCCCGCCGCCTGGGACTGGCAATCCTGGCAGCCAGGAAACGGGCGGTTTGCAGCGTCGTCGGAAACGGAGCCGGGACGTGGATGCGCTCCTTTTCTGGAATCCGGCTGACTTCGGAAACCCACGCCGCGCCTTTGCAGAACATCTCCAGGCATACGGAAGCCACCAGGTGAGCGGCAGCGGCGAGAGGTCTCCGGGAATTATGCGTGAAGAGGATACCTTGAAAAGTGCTCAGCTCGGCGGAGGCTACTACCCGCGCTCTGCGGAATGTCTCGGCGTGCCAGCAAATCTCCACCGGCGACACGGTTTCCTGGCGATACGATTCGTCGCAATAAGGAGGAAAGCGATTCCCTAAGCCCAGTCGGAAAGAAAGCACGCCGAAGCGGGCCAGTGCCGCGCAAGGTCCCTCCGGTAAAGGAAGGGAAGGAAGCCAAATCGCAACGTCCCAAGGATTCGCGGAAATCTGCCCTAATTCCCAGGGAAGAGCCCGGGGAAGTTCGACGTTGACGAAAGGATCGAAGGCGGTACGCGAACGGCTGTAGAGGCGCTCAAAAAGCCAGCCGGGTTTCTCCCGCGCCCGCGGCCCGCGCAGGGCCGGTTCCTCCGCGCCGCAGCGAAGGTTCTGAACATGGAAGCCGGAGAGCCCCGCCAGCCATTCGCAGAGTTCCTTCTCCCATCTATGGATGAATGGGCCGCCGCAAATCGCAATCCGAAGAGGGCTGGCCGGCGCCTTTGGGCCGACCCGGAAATCGTACAAGAGCGGCGTGGGGTCCAGGGTCAGCAATGGCATGACCGCGCCATTGTATTCTATCCAGCCCGTCACGATAATCTCTTTCGGCAGCGCGCCCGTTCCAGTATAGAATCTCGACACGGAGACAGGCGTAGGAAGGCAATGCCGATGGGTAACGGTGTGCTTGATGGGACCACGAAGCAGCACCCCGGCTCGGTACTTCACGGCCGCCGAATCGGGTTTTTTACTTCGATAGGCTTACTGGGTGGCGCGGAATTCTCCCTGGCCAGGATCATGCAGGCGACCCACCTGGCTGGCGCGGAGGTCATCTGCTGGGCTCCAGCCGAAGCTCAGATTCGAGACCTCTTCAGCAATTGCAAGACCGACTTTGTCCAGTTCATAAATTGGCCGCCTCGCGTTGCGGGCGCCTCAGACGCAGGCACGGAGGGGAGCAAGTGCAGCAAGCAGGAAGGCGGCCGGACTCTTTGGTCCCGCACAGTTCGCCGCGCATCTCAGCCGATCAGGCGGCTGATTAGTTTCTGGTCTGAGGCCCGATCCCTCCGCCGGGAATTCCAGCGCCTGCGACTAAACCTCCTGTTCGTTAGCATCTCCGGTCGCGGGGAACCCGCCGCCTTGGGAGCGCGGATGGCTGGCGTAAACCGCGTGACGCGCCACTCTGGCCCTCCCAGAATGACGAGGAGGCTGATCGACCTGATCCTGAAGATCGTCACGCTTTGGTCTGTTCCGCTGGCAATCCACGTTAGTGAGGGCAACCGCAGAGGATGGTGCCGTCTTTGCTGTTATCCGCGGCGGCGAACCCGCGTCATCCTTAACGGGGTGCCAGGTCCCTGGCCCGCCATCAATACGCACGCCAAGCGGTTGGAGCTGGGCATTCCCGCGGACACTTTCCTTTTTTGTTTCCCGGCCCGGCTTTCTTGGATGAAGGGCCATTCGTACCTGTTCGAAGCGATCGGCGCCGGACGCAAGGACTTTTCAGTATCCCAGGTACTGATCTGCGGTGACGGGCCGGAACAGGCGGACCTCCAGGCTCAGTGCGACCGTCTGGGCTTGACGGGGATCGTGCGATTTTTAGGATGGCGGCGCGATATTCGGGAGATTATTCAAGCCATTGATTGCGTCGTGCTGCCATCGTTGTAAGAGGCCTTTTCGCTTGCCGCGGCCGACGCCGCCATGGAAGGGAAGCCTGTCATCGCCACGAACGTCGGGGGATTGCCGGAGGTCGTCGTGGACGAGGAAACCGGGATTCTGGTCCCGCGGAAGTCGCCAGGCGAACTACGCCGCGCAATGTTGAGAGTCATGGCGAACCGGGAATGGGCCGCGCAACTGGGACGCAACGCTCAAGAGCGCGCCTTGACGCAGCTTACCTTGGAGCGAATGCTCGCCGAATATGTTGGAGTGATTGAGGAACAATCTCGCTAGGCGGGCGGGTGCAAGGGCTTGGACGCGGAGTTTGGCGATGAATCTGTCGAACGGCGCAGGGTATAGAAGACGATGAATAACCGGGTGCCGGATGGCGACGTAAGACAGCATCGAAGCGCCGAACTTCACGGTCGCCGAATTGGCTTCTACGCGTCGTCAGCCCTCATGGGCGGCGCGGAATTCTGCTTGGCCAGGATTATGAAGGCCGCCGACATGGCCGGCGCGCAGGTCTTCTGCTGGACCCCGGCGGAAGCTCGGATCCGAACCCTCTTCGCGAATGAAGAGGCCAACATTGTACAGTTCTTGAATTGGCCGCCAGTGGCTGGCGAAGCGAAGCCCGTCGGCCAGAGTTCTTGGCGGCCCATCAAGCGGCTGATCCGGTTCTGGTCTGAGGCCAGAGCGCTCCGCCGGGAGTTTGCGCGACGGCAACCAGACCTGGTGTTCATTAACGTTGCTGGCGCCGAAGCCGCCGCTTTGGGAGCGCGGTTGGCCGGTGCAAACCGCATCACGCTCTACCATGGCCCTGCCAGACTGGTGGGCGGATTCCTGAGAATGCTGATCGACCTGATCTTGAAGATCGTCACCGCATGGTCTGTCCCGCTGACAATCCATGTCAGTGAGAGCAACCGCAGAGGATGGTGCCGGCTGTGCCGTTATCCAACGCTACGCACCCAAGTCATCCTGAACGGCGTGCCAGGCCCGCGGCCTGCTATCGATGTGCACGCCAAGCGCCTGGAACTGGGCATTCCCAATGAGGCTTTTATCTTTTGCTTCCCGGCCCGGTTTTCTTGGATGAAAGGCCATTCGTACCTCTTGGAAGCGATTGGCGCCGGCCCCAACGATTTTTCAGGATCTCAGGTACTCCTCTGCGGGGAAGGGGAGGACGAGGCGGCCCTCCGGGCTCAATGCGAACGCCTGAGCTTGACGGCGATTGTACAATTTTTAGGATGGCGGACCGACATTCGGGAGATTATTCAGGCCAGCGATTGCGTAGTGCTGCCATCCCTGTATGAATCCTTTTCCCTTGCTGCCCTGGAAGCCGCTATGGAGGGAAGGCCTCTCATCGCTACGAAAGTCGGGGGGTTCCCGGAGATCGTTTGGGAGGAACAGACCGGGATTCTGGTCCCGCCGAAGTCGCCAGCCGAGCTACGCCAAGCGATGCTGCGAGTCATGGCCAACCGGGAGTGGGCCGCGGAACTGGGACGCCATGCCCGCCAGCGCGCCTTGACGCAGTTTACCGTGGAGCGAATGCTCTCTGAATACGTTCGAGTGATTGAGGAGCAATCTCGCTAGTCCCGGGGTGTAGGTCGCTTGTTCGGCTCACGCCGGGGGCACCGTACCTGGGCCGACTCAGATCGCAATGAGCCAGGGCGACCTCGGCAGCTCGGAAACCCAGTCGGACCTGCCAAACCACCTACGCGGCCCCACCGCCAGTTTATCGGGGCGAGAATTCAACCAGCCTGCCCACCAACCGAAGCTGCTGTTTGCCATAACCAGGGCCCGGCATGCGCTCATCAGACGCAAGTCTTCCCCGGTAGAATCCATCCTCTCCCAGTTCACATAGGTGGTGGGAAAGGAGTAGCGCACGTTGTTGCGGCACCAATCGATATCGTCGGAGAATACAAACAGTTCGATATCCCGGCCGATCTGCGCCATCACCAATTCAAGCGCCGCGGAGTAATAGTCCTCGCCACAAATATCGAACGTCGAATTTCCCACGAAGTCTGACCTCCGGAACTGCAGAGCAACCGATTTCACGCGGCGGATGCGCGACTCATACTCGGCGCTGCGGGCGTCCAAGGGGGTAACGAATGTGAAGTCCTCGCGCAACTGCCCTGCAATTGATTCAAAATAGCGCTCGCTCTGCCAATATCCGATCAGTTGGCAGGATCCCTTAACGTCTAGCACCTCCGGGTGGAACTGAAGGCCTCGTTCCTTGACAAATTGGATCCAGCCGATTCCGCAAGCGTCTGATATGCGAGTCAGTCGATTCCTCACGCGGCCGAGCAAGAACGGTTGGTCACGCACCCGTTGCCCAGACAGTCGGAAGCGCCATAGCTCATAACTGCGCGGGACGCGGCCGAGCCGCTTCCGGTACATTGAAATATCAAGTACCAGCGGAAGGCCGAGGCGGATGGACAAGGCCCGCCCAATCGCGTACTGAAACATCTGGTTTCCCAGACCACATGATAGAGTGACCCCGACAGACTTACTCATAGATCCGAGACTTGCCTCCGATCAGATTCTACTATGACCTCGCCGAGCGCTCTTAGCGCGTCCGCTTTCGGGTGCGCGACATTAAAGTGTGGTCCCGAGCTCGGCCAGGGAATCCGAGGAAGTCCGAGCGTACCTCCTACGCTGGGCGATTCAGCCTGCTCAGCAGGCGGCAGAGGAATAGCCCCGGGCGAGGCGTTTTTCAGCCCAGCCTGGGGTCAGGGTGGAAGAAGCCAAGCCTGCGAAGCCGGCGACAGAGGAGTGCGCGAACCCCGTCCCTGTCGCCAGCTTTGCAGACTCAGATTTCGTTGCCGTTTAACCCCAGGCTCGGCTGAAAAACGCTTCGCCTGGGGCTAAGGCTCTTGCGCCTGCCTTCGCAGGCTTGGCGTACGTTTCCTGGGAAATGACCTGTTTCCTCCACTGTAATGTCGCGCACCCCCGCTTTCCACTCCACCATTACCCGGACACGGCCTGCTGCCGTGGTGGATTAGAACGCTAACCGGATAGACCTTGGAACACCGGGGACACCGAACTGCAGCGTTGTTCCCGACCCAGTCACGGTGCTTCGACTTGTCCACTTCTTCAGCCACGAAGTCATAACTCTCCCGCGTTCATTCTTGATCCTTGATTCTTGACCTTTGATTTTAGATTCCCCGATGGCACTCCACGTAGGCGTCCAACGCGGTGGCGATGCGGAACGACCGCCAAACCCGGCGAACTCGCGCGGCGCGAGCGGCGGGACCAAGAGGCGCCGCCGCGGCTGGTTCTTCCTACGGTACCAGCACCACCGGCGACTGCCAGAACGCGGCCTTTTGTCCGGATGGATTGAGCACCGTCACCTGACAGTTGTAGCGTCCCGGCGGAAGCTTGGCCAGCGACAAACTGAATTGCAGCGGCACCGTCTTCAGGGGATTGGCCACGCCCTCGCTGACAGGCAGCGGCGCCGTTTCAAACGCCTTGGTTTGGCCGCGATAGAAGCTCACGAAGGCCACCAAAGGCTCGACCTTATCCGCGAACTGATTGTAAGCTTGCAAGTAAACGTACATGTCGCGACTCTTGCTGAACACGCGCGTGACGCTGGGAATCAGCTCCTTGCCGTCGCTAGTCAGCGGGCTGGCTTGCGGAACTTTCGATTTGGCGTTGTACAAAGTATCCTTCACGTCCGCGCGCTGGCCGCTCAGCACCACGGAACTGATCGCCATGCGGTGGTCCTCCGGCGTCGCCCCGACCTTGTTCAGATTCGGAATCACGAACTTGTTCATGTACGTCCCGATGCGGCCGGTTTCCTCGTCACGCGCTAGAAACTTCATGGAGCAGGTGCAAGGGAGCAGCGTGAAACCCGTGTGGTACTGAATGGGACTCTTGGCTAACTTTTCGGCGGTAGTGTCGCTGAGCTTGATGTCCACTTTGTCGCGCACGTTCTGTATGGTCATGCCGAATTCGTCTTTCACCTCGGTGATGAAATCGATTACGGTATGTTCCGCGCCGCCGCGGCGGGCCAACACCAGCTCGCTGCCGGGAATCTTGGCGGCCACCGGGACAAAATACTCGGCGTGATTCAACTGAAAGTAATTCACTTCCATGTTGATGGTCAAATCGGTGATGGGATCGCCCAGCAGCAGCGCGTCTTCCAGTTGACGCTCCTTATCGACGGTGGTGTATTTGGCGAATACCTTGCCGGCGTAGTAGCCGACGCGATACTCAAGTTTCGTGTCAGGCCTGTTCACCGTGATGACGATCTTGCGGAACTTGCCGTCCAATGCGGTATCGCTGGTGTGGTAGCTCAGGATGTAGTAGCTGGAAAGCGCCTTCTGCGCTTGCGCGATGCCCATACTCAAGTCGTTATTGTCGAGCAGGGCCTTGCCGCCGGTGTCGGCGGCCAGGGCATACAGCGTGTCCTGGGTGCGCTGGAAGTTGCTCATGCCGGCAAAAGTCGAACCGCCGGTGTACATGGCCTGGCCGCCGGGCGAGCCTTGCGTGGCGTCGCCCATCGGCGGCGCCGCCACCAAACCGCGAGCATCCACCGAGTAGATCGTGACATTGGCACGGATGGCGGCGTTGGCGGTGGCCCTCATCTGCGCCTGATTATCCACGCCGGTCAGGCGCAAGCCGCTGGCAAAGTAGATGAGCTGCTTCTTCTCGTTGAGAGTGCCCAACATGTTGGCGGCGGTTTGCAGCGCCGACAACTGGCGATCGGTGGTGAAAATGTTGAACTCGCTGTCGTCCTGGCCGAACGCCGACCCGTAATCGGCGTCGCTCTCGTCGCCGTTCAGGCCGGCAATGTCTTGATCGGTGCCGACGATGAGTTTGAGAAGCGCTCTGTCCAGCAGGGTCCGGTCGTTGGTGAAGTCTTGTAGCGTTTTCACGGCGCCGTTGTCGAACTCCATGACGGCCATCATGTCGGGACCTTGCATCTGCTTGGAGATGAACTTGCGGGCTGCGTCCAGCGCGCGCAGTTGATCGGGCGGCGGCATGGCGCTCATGTCGAAATACAGCGCCATCAAACGGCGATCGCGGTAACGCAGGTTGCCCGGCGTTTCCGGCGAGATTTGGTTGGCGGTCACTTTGGCCACGGGTTCGCCCGCGGGCGGGGCTGCCACCGCGGCGGCGGGCTCGGTTGGGGTATCGGCAGGGGGAGCATCCAACAGTTTCATGAAATCGCAAAAGGCCACGGTTTGCGGCTTGCCGTTTTCGGTGATGGTGAAATCCTTGGCGGTGAGGCCTTCAATGACGTTGCCGGCCTTGTCTTTCACCGTAACGATTTCGACCACTAATTGCGACAGGGAGGAAAACTTGAAGCCTTCCGCTTGGCCGCCCGCCGGAGGCGCGGCTTGCGGCGCGGTCTGCGGGGCGGTCTGCGTTGCCGGTCGCGGCGCGGTCTGCGGCGCTTGTCCCAGCACCGGCAGCATCCAAAGCAATAATGTAGCGGTGATTTTTCGCATCGTCTAGAACCTCACCCGGAAAGTAGTTTGCAGCGTGCGCATCCCGTTGGCGGCGGCCGGCAGACCAAACTGCCCGCTGGAAATATTGGTCACATAACTGGAAAAGACCACGTGATTCAAGGCGTTCGTGGAATCAATGCGCAAAGTGGCGGTCAGGCGATCGGTTAACCGGAAGTCGCGGGTCATCGAGGCGTTCAGCAAGAACTGCGATGGTCCAATGATCGAGTCGCGGCCGGCATCGCCCCATTCGCCGGACAGCGGCGCAATGTAGGCGGCGGGATTCAGGAAGAAGCCCGCCGGAAGCCGCATATACGTTGGCGCCCGTGTACTGCGGCCGCACCGATCCCGTTTGGCCGGCCACGGCGGCGGCGGGATCAGTGGGCGTTTCCGGTAATCCGCTGCCCACCGTGATGTTGCTGGTGATGGTCCAATCCTTGAACAGCCGGCCTCGCCACCCGTCCATCAAGGTGCCTCCGCCCATGCCCACGCCGGTGCTGTACTGCATCTGCCACGTCAGCAGATGGCGCTGATCGAACGGGGAAAGCCCGCGCTCGGCGCTGAGATCGAGCCAGTTCTGCGCGACCACCGATCCGCCCTGCCCGCGGCCGCCCAGAACCGCGTCGTCGATGGACTTCGAGTAAGTGTAATTCAGCGTGGAAGTAATTCCATTGTGCAAGCGGCGGCGCAACTGCAAGGAACCAGATTCGCGCGTGGAGTTGCCGTTCGAAGTCATGTAGGCGTATCCCGAGGGACAGCTCAGACAGGGATTGACGGCGCCCGCCGGGTACGTGTTAGGGTAAAACACCTGCACGGCGCGCGTTCCCTTGATTCCCAAGTACGTTGCCGTCATCACCAGCGCGCCGGGAAGGTCGCGTTGAATGGAGGCGTTCCAGCTTTGCGCGTAGCCCACCCGGAAGTTCGGATCGATGGCGAAGGTGTTGGTCACCGTGTTGGGAGCCGCCGTGAAACCGTTGGCCAAAGTCAACGGAGTGGCGGGGCTGTTGGTGAGGTTGGCGGTTTTGGAAAGCGGCGACTGCTGCATCATCTGGTTGGCGATGGCGGTGTACACGGAACTGTTGTAGTTGATGCTGTAGCCGGCGCGAATCACCAGCGACGAGGCGGGCAGCGGACGCCAGGCAATGCCCAAACGCGGTTGAATCCCGTGCCAGTCGGGGTTGACCAGGGAATCGGGATATTTGGCGCCAGTCAGGCTGCCCACCGGGTTGGATGACAGGACCGGGGCGATGGCGCTATAGCCGGGCGCGACATCCAGGTTCACCAGGCGGCCGTACTTCTCGGTAATCGGCGAGCCGTAATCCCAGCGCAGTCCAATATTGAGCGTCAGGCTGGAATTGATGCGCCAATCGTCGTTGATGTAGGCGTCGTACATTCCCGCGCGGAGATACTTGTCGGCGTTACCGAAGGCGATCCCGCTGACGTCGGGGATGCCCAGCATGAAGTCGGCGAAGTCCGATCCGGGAACCGTTACTCCGCTCACCACGGACCCCGTGGCCGCGCCGGTGAAATTAAACCTGCCCCGCGGATCCGATTGCGTCAAGTAGTTGAATTGCTGCCGGCGATAGTCGACGCCGAAGGTGAGGTTGTGCGGGTTGTGATTCCAAAACGTGCGAAACGACGGCGAGCTGGTCTGATTGTGGTTGGAGGCGTAGTTGGCGTCGGAAAGCGAGCTTACGCCGCTGGAAAACCCCAGGCTCGGCGGCCCCCAGTTTACCGCGTCCTGATTGTTACCGATGATGCCGAGTTGTCCGGAAACATTGCTGCGATTGGCGAAGAACGGCGTTGACTGAACCGAAAAACGGCTGTAGGCGTATCCGAAAGTCATGAACATGCGCGAACTCGTGCGATGCATCCAGTTGATCTGCGAATTGAGTCCCAGCGAGTCGTTGGTATCCAGAAAGCCTAAAGCGCTGGTGCTGTCGGAACGCGTGCTCTGGATGGCCACCAGCCCGTTGATCGAATCCTTCTGGGTGATCGTCTTGTTGAAGTTGGCCCGCCCGGAGTCTTGGTGCGTCAGGCTGACCAGCGGAGTCTCGAAGTTGTACACCGAACTGCCGGTGAAATTAGGCTCCGGATAGTACTTCGCCAGCGCTTGCGCCTGCGAGCTGAGGCGCGCCGTGGGAATGATATTACCGGGAAACTGCAACCCCGTGGTGGGATCGAAAATCTTCAAAGGCGCTCCCAGTGGGCTAAGAGCGCCGGAGAAATTGCCGTTGCGGAGGGCGTCCGGCGGCATCAGCAAGGGATTGGAGGTGGGAGAGTCGCGATTGTGGACCCAGTTGAATCCGATGTTGATGTTCATTGGATTGCGGACATTGCGCGGAAATTTGATGGGACCGCCGAACTGGGCACCGCCTTGGATGCGGCTATAGGCGGCCTTGGGAACGTCCAAGCCATTGACGGAAAACGCGCGCGCGTCCGTCACGGAGTTATCCAGAATCATGACCAGGCTGCCGTTATATTGCGAACGGCCGTTGCGGCGATTATTGCCGAAGGCCCCCGATTGCGCGAAGGGCGACGACGCGCCGTTGTTGACGCTGCCGTTGACCAGGAAGCCGTTGACCGCGCCGTTCTTGGTGGCGTCATCCTGCGGCGCATCGGCAGCGGTTTCGCCCGCCGGGGTGGCGTTTTCTTGTCCCGTGGCGTTGACGTTAGCGCGCTGGAATCCACCTTTTCCATTCGCGGCGGCCCCTGCCGCGGGTGCCGTAGGCGCGGCGGGAAGGTTTTCCTTGCCGGCCGTCGGTGCTGTTGTTGCAAGCGCCGTCGAAGGCGTGACCGGCGCGGCATTGGAAGCGGGCACGTTCGCCGCGGGAGGCGGCGCGGAAGCCTTGATCTCATCGAAGGTCTGGAGTTTCAGCTCCCAAGTCGGATTGAACGGCACTTTCGATGAAAGGGTAATGTCCTGCTTGATGGGAACGAAGCCCAGCATCTCCACCTGGATGGTCCCGGCGCCGTCGGGCACGTCGCGAAACGTATAGATGCCCTGCGGATCGGTAATGGCGACAAATTTCTTATCAGTCAACGTGACTGTCACCGTGACTCCGGGGACAGGCATGTTGCCAAACTTCACCTGTCCGTGAAATTCCGCGGCCGACAGTACCGGCGCCGTCAGAGCCACGCATAACAAAACGACGGTGCAGGTTCGCAGAAAACGAGTAATGCGGTTCCAAGCAATCAAGTAGAGTTCCTCCATCCTGTAGTTAGACGCTCCCAGGGCCGCTTTGTCCCCGGAAAAAACCTTGCCAGGCTAAAGATTAGTTGTCCGTTGGCACTTTCTCGGCGTGGTCCACCATCAGCATTTCCACGGGGGCCCGCTGCGCCTCCAGCTTCAGGCCTAAACCCTCGACTGCGCCGAAAATCGTCCCGCCTTCCGCCAGCGCCTTTTTCATGGCGTCCGCCTCTGCCGGACCGGTCTCTGGAGAGGTGTTGACCAGCCTCAGATTGATGTCATAGACGCCCTTTAATTCGGTACGATCCACCACGGGACGGCCGACCCCCGGAAACTTCGAGAGGAACTCGGCGAACGCTTCCAGCGACGTCTTTAGAAACATCATGGCCCCGGTCTTGAAGTCAAACTTGATGCCAACTCCGTCCGATCCAAAACTGTGCGGTCCATCGCCTTCCGCGGGCTGCAGCTTGAAGCCGTGCTTTCCCACGACCAGCGCAAATACCGGAAGTTCTTTCGTCTCGCGGTGGAGGGTCACCTTGAAACGATCGGCCAGCATCGATTGCAACATCAGGCGAATCTGCTCGGGCGAAGCGGACCCTCCCGTCTTGGCGTTGATGTCGTAGTGTTCCGAGTCCACCCATGCGGGTCCGGAAACCTGGTATTCCTTGACGTCATACGCAGTGGCCAGGCAGGCTCGAAGCGTCACGGCAGCGTAGGTGATGCCAGCGCCGGTGGAAACCATGCCGCGGCGATCTCCTTTGGCGCTGCTACTCGTGCGGATCGAAGCGACCTCGAACGACGGGCGTGGCGGCTCCTGCGCGGCGCCGGCCAAAACGGCGCCGACGGCGGCCAACAGAAACGCAGCACCGAAACCACACGGGTTGAAGACACGAAGAGTCATGAGTGTTTCTCCTCCTCATGACTAGACGACGCTCCGGGTGTTTTTCTGACGAGCATCTTGTGTCGTAACGCCGGCTTTTGGTTTGTCAGAACCGTCCGCGGTAGCGGATGGGTCCTCCCACCACGAGCGAAACCCATCCGCTACCGCGGACGGTTCTGACAACACACCAGCAAGAACAGGCCTGAAGGCCTGCGTTACTAGTTCGCCGTCGGCATCTTCTCCAGGTGGTCAACGACCACCAGTTCCACTGCCGTCTTCTTGGTTTCCACCTTCAATCCAAATTGTTCCCGCAGCGCGGTGGTAATCAGCCCGATGGGATCCACTTGCTGGCCGGGCTCCGGTTGGTAAGGCCGAACGTCCAAGTTACAAGTATAACGGCCCTTCAAACCGGTCCGATCCACCACCGGTTGCTGGAACATGTCGGAGAGAACGTCGGCAATCTGCGCGAAGGTAGCCCGTTGGATCGTGGCCGTTCCACCTTGTGCCGCGGTCAAGGAAATTTCGCCATCCTCTGCGGCGGCCTTGCATTTAGTGCCGCCCTTGGCCTCTACCAAATTGTACACCGTCATTTGCTTGGTCTCGCGATGGAACGCCATCTTGAAGCGATCCGCCAGTAAGGTCTGCATCATCAGGCGGAGTTGAGTCTCGGGCACGGGACCCGCCGCCTTGGCAACGATGTCGAAACGCTGCGTGTTGAGCCAACCCGGTCCCGCAACCTGGCCCGCGCTCAGTCGAAACGACCAACGGATGTAGTCCATCAGGCTGAGCCGCCGCATCGTCACGGCTCCCGGTTCTACATGGACCCCGGTGATCCGCGGAGGACCGCTGCCTTCGCGCTGCGACTCGTTATTCACTTTAATAGACGCCACATCGAAAGCCGGGGAGGCGCTCTTTGCGGAAGCCTGTCCCAGAGCCACGCCAGAAATCAGAAGCGTCAGCCAGCCAACCATGAGGCCGCGAGTCATTCTTGGAGTATCCTCCGAAGAACAGACGAAATGGCCGGTTGATTTGTTAACATTTATCATGGCTCAATCCGCCCGTTACCCAGGTATGACGAATGAAGGCCGCCAAGAGCTCATCCCCCTTTAGTTCTCGGAAGGCTTCTCCGCGTGATCGATAACCAGGAACTCCACCGGACCCTTGGCCGACTCTAGTTTCAATCCGAAGGCGGCCACGGCGCGAAGGACAGACGACGCGTAGTCAGCTTGCGGTCCGGGGCCGGGCGCCGGCGCATCATCCCCTGCCGCGGTTTCGCGAACCAGCTCAGACTCGAAATCAAACATGCCCTTCACGCCGGTCTTATCAATGACCGGGCGGCCGGCGGTGTTGCTGAGAAATGTAGCGAACCGCGCCATCGTGACGCCCCAACCCGTCACCGTCCTGTTGCCGTCCGTTGTGTTAATCATCGCGCCGATCCCGCCGCACACATGCTGACCGGGCTCCACGCGCTGCGCTACCAGCGAGCGATCGCGCGGAACGCAGCCGCCTTCCGGTGTGGCCTTCATTTTCAGGCCGCCCTTGGCGACCACCAGATCGAAGACCGGTTGTTCGCGCGTGTCATGGTGAACTTTCAGTTTGAAACGGTCTTCGAGCAGCATTTGCAGCATCGGCCCGCGCATCACCATCTGGTTGGCAGCGCCGTCGGCTTTCGCGGTAATCGCGTAGAGATCCGAATCCGCCCACGACGGCATGCCCTCGATTTTCAGCAAGGGGCCTCCACTGTTGTTCTCGCCATTGGCGAAGTTCACGTAGGCCTCCTGAATGAGGATGCGGAATGGAAGACACGGCAGGTACATCGCGCCCGGAGACTCGGCGGCACCGCCCCCGCGACTCCCCTTGCCATCGCGTCCACCTCCGCCGCCCCCGGGTGCAGCGACGGATCCGCGCGGCGGGCAAGCCTTCACCGACGCCACTTCGAATTGCGGCCGGGCCGCCGCCGCGGATTGCGCCTTGATGTACTGCGCGTTCATCACGCCGACGACCACCGGCGCGGCCAAAGCCGCCGCCGCAGCCATCGCCAGCGCGATCTTCTTCGCGCGACTGAGATGGAGCGCCGCGCTGCCATCCAAGATGTCGCGGATTCGCCGCTTCAAATCGGCTCCCGTCACTCCCGACACGCAAACGAGCGGCGATTCCACGTAAAACTTGCAGACGTTCAGGATTCCCTCGGCATATACGTGCGCCTCGTTGCCGAGGCGCAGCACTTCTTCGTCGCATGCCCGCTCGCGTTCCTCTACCAGCCGCGCGCCAATCCACCAAATGATCGGGTGAAACCAGAAGAGGGATTCAACGACCATGTGGATCGCGGCGAATAGGTTGTCGCGCCGACGGACGTGGCAGAGTTCATGCGCCAGCACCGCTGCTAGTTGCTGCGGCGTCAGGCGATCGGCGATGCCGTCAGGCAGGAACAGCACGGGATGCGTCAATCCGATGACGCCCGGCTCCAGCACTCCCGGCGCGGAACGAACCTCAACCGCTACGGGAAGATCGATCGGCGTACTCGATCGCACAGCAGTGCGGATGCGCCGCCAGTCCTGCAAGCGGATCAACAGGATCACACCGAACCCTCCCATCCACAAGCACGCGATGGTCGCGGCGCGCCAATCGGTGGTTTTTCGCGTGGACGGCCCCGGCGGCGCGACATCAAGAAACGGTTCGCTGATTTGCAAGGACACCCCAGGCGCCCCAATCGGAGTCGCAATTTTCGTGGCAGTTGGGGTCCGATCTAGATGGCTCCCGAGACTCAACAGCAGCGCGAACGGGATGAAGAACTTGAGCGACGCGCTGAACCACAACCAGTAGCGAACCTGCGCCCGGTTCCTTCGGAAGGCAGCCGTCAACAGCCCGGCCGCGACGGCGAACAACGTCGATTGCCAGAGATGGTTGGTCAGGTCGTGGCTCATCTAGATTGCCCCGCCTTTTGCGTTTTCTGTTGCCGATCATGTTGCTCGATCATCTTCTCTAACTCGCGGACATCGTTGCGGGTCAGCTTCCCCGCCTCGGCGAGTTGCGCCATCATCGGTTGGGCCCGGCCGCCGAAGAAGCTGAGGATCTTGTCGAGCAGGCGATGCCGCGTGACGTCGCGGGCGACGATCGGCTCAAAGATGTGCGCGTTGCTGATTTTCCGCACGCGGCGCAGGGCTTTCTTACCTTCCAGGCGATAGACGGTCGTCTGGATCGTGGTGTAGGCGGGGCGAGGCTTCGGAAAAGCCTCCTGAATCTCCCGAATGGATGCTCTCCCGTTGACCCACAGGGCCTCCAGGATTTGCAGTTCGAGCTTGCTGAGCTTGGGCCTGAGCATGTCGCTCTACTACCTCGCATCTGTTTCTACTACTTTGTAGTAGGAGAGTCAAGAAGAATTTTTTGGCGATCAGTTTGCCTCGGGCAGCGCATCGATCTAACGATCCGCGGCTCCGCCGCTCCTTCGTGCGGAAAGGCTCCGCCTTGCGATCGCAGCCCGCGTGGCGGGCGACATAAAGGCTGGTTGTGAAGGTAGCGTTCACTCGAACGGAACATGTTTTCTCGGCTTGTAATTATGTCGCCCGCATTCGCGGGCTTGGGTTGCCTCGATCCCTGACCCACAGCTTGCGCTGTGGGCTAAATCGTGCCACTGCTGTCCAAGATAAACCGGGAAAGGCTGTTTGGGACAGGGTTGGCCCTTTGCTTTGAGCGGCGCCGGGTGACGCAGCCAACGAGGTCTCCGCTTTCGGATATTGTCCTGTCCAAGACAGAAAGCGGAGCGCTGGCAGTCGAAAAAACATCGGGAGGCCCTCCCAGGCCGTGTTTGAGGGCCTTTGGGGCATGGAGGCGAGTGCTGGTGAAGGTTTAGGAGGTTCGTTGCCTGTCCAAGACAGGTTGCCGAAAACCTTGTCTTGGACAGGAGTGAAATCATGCCGCCAGCTACGCTGGCTCGGCGTCCGCTTCACGGACGCCGAGGTGCAAATGTAGAAACTCCAGACGCGAGGCTGCGCCTCGCGGGCAGGGCGCAGCCCTGCCAGGAAGGCGTAGCGTTTCCGCACGAAGGGGCGGCAGAGCCGATCAATATCCAAACTGAGCCACTACCTACGCGGCTCATTTCTTGCCCGGTCCCTCCATCCGAACCTCCTCCAACATGGACTTGGTTTGGGAAAGCTGCGCGTAGAAGTAACGCTTCAGAATATCCAGCACCTTGAGCAGCGCCGGATCGCGAAGGGAATAAAATACCTGATTGCCCTCCTTGCGATTGACGACCACCTGCCGGGAGCGCAGCACCGAGAAATGTTGCGAGGCGTTGGCCTGTTCCAGGTCCAGCAGGTCGATCAACTCCCCCGCCGACTTCTCGCCGCCGCGCAGCAACTCGACGATGGCGATGCGCGTGGGATGCGCCAGCGCCTGAAAAATATCCGCTTTGAATTGACGCAATTCGTGGGTCATTGAGGAAGCCCTTTCCATTTCATCCGGCCGACGGCCAGTAAGATTCCGTACAACAACGCATGGGGACGAGGAGGACAGCCGGGGATAAACACGTCCACCGGAACGGCTTGGTCCACGCCGCCGATAGTCGCGTAATTCCGTCCAAAGATTCCGCCGCTGATGCCGCAGGCTCCGACCGCGACAACCACCTTGGGATCGGGCGCGGCGCGATAAGCCTTCCCCAGCGCGAGTTCCATGTTGCGGGTCACCGGACCGGTGACCAGCAGCATGTCGGCATGGCGTGGCGAAGCCACAAAGTGAATCCCCAGCCGCTCCAGGTCATACACCGGACTGTTCAGCGCGCTGATCTCGACTTCGCAACCATTGCAGGAACCGGCGTCAACCTGGCGGATGGCCAGCGAGCCTCCCAAAACCTCGCGGATGCGGCGCTGAACTTGCTTCTCGATCCGGCCCGGCGACTGCGTCGCGGGCGCGCGGCTCTGGCGCAGGCTGGCTAACTCGCCTTGCGTACCATCGGGATTCATGCGGTACTCCGCGGTCATCACCAGATCGCCGCGTTCGCGAGCCGCCAGATTGAATTCGCGAGTGATTTGCACGGCGCCGTCCGGATCGGCCTCGGCGCACTGGCCGCAGTTGATGCAGAGTCCGTAGTCCACGGTGACTTCGCGCACAGCTTCCCCGGCGTTCCGGGATTCTCGTATGGAAATGGCTTCCGTGGGGCAGCTTTCGGCGGCTGGACGCGCATCGCGCCAGGCGGCGAAGTCGAACCGCGGCGCACCGCGACAATTCCCCGGCAGCACGGCCGGCGCGTCCGGATAACCGATCGTCACCAGGCCGGTTTGCACGGTTTTTTTCAGAATCTTAAACATGGCTAACGATCCGTCCCCGAATAGGAGAGATTGAAACTCTTGTTGATGACCGGAAAGTCGGGCACGATGGCGCCCTGCACCGCTTCCACAACGGCCGGCCAATTGTTCAAAGATGGGTCCTTGATTTTGCAACGCTCCAGGCGATTGCCCTGCGCAGTCCGGATCCAATGGAGAATTTCGCCCCGCCATCCTTCCACGGCGCTCAGCGCGCAGCGATCCGGCGGAAGCGGCGGCATGGAAACAAGGTGCGCTCCCGGCCGCAGCCCCGATTCCACAGTGCGGATGATCCGTAACGCTTGCGCGACTTCATCGATCCGGACTTGCATGCGGCGCGCCACATCGCCTTCCTGGTAGACGGGCACTTGGAATTCCGCGGAGCCGTACGCAGCATGAGGATGATCGCGGCGGACATCGCAGTCCACGCCCGAGGCGCGGCCGGCCACTCCCACAACGCCCAAGTCTCTCGCTTTGTCCGGATGTAGAACGCCGGTTCGTTCCAGCCGGTCGCGGGTGGAATCGGAGACTTCGATCAGGCGGAGCAAATCGAGGAAATCTCGCTCGAACAGTTGCAACACACGCAGGCATTGTGCGATTTGCTCCGGCCTCCAATCCCAACGCACGCCGCCGGGACAGACCACGCCACGCAACAGCCGGCTGCCGGTCAGTTCTTCGTTCAGACTCAAGATCATCTCGCGAAGCCTCAAGGCATGGGCATTGGCAATGACGAAACCAACGTCGTTGACGATGGCGCCGACATCCACGGCGTGGTTGTAGATGCGTTCCAGCTCCAAAAGAATGGTCCTCATGCGCCGGGCCCGCTCCGGGACCTCCACGCCGCTGACCGTTTCGATCGCCTGGCAGAATGCGGTGCCGTGCGAGAAACTGGAGTCGCCGGAAATGCTCTCCGCCAGGTAGACGGCGCGGCTGACCGGCAACTGCTCGAAGCGCTTCTCAATTCCTTTGTGGACGTAGAACATGCGCAATTGCAGGTAGAGAATCGGTTCGCCGGCCACCGCGAAGCTGAAGTGTCCCGGTTCGATGATGCCGGCGTGAATGGGACCGACCGGAATCTGAAACACGCCTTCGCCGAGGGTGGGGCGGTAAACGTGGCGTTCGCCCTCAAACGGGGGCAGCACCGTGTCCATCGGGAAGTCCTTGCGCAGGGGATGCACGTCCGGCCAGTTGTCATGCAAGGCCACGCGGCGCGGGTTGGGGTGATTCTCGGCCGCCAGGCCAAACCAATCCTGAATCTCGCGTTCCGGCCAGTTCACCGCCGGGATTCCCGCCGCTAGAGACGGAAACACCGGATGTTGGGCGGCCACCGGGGTCCGCAGGAGGAGATAGCGGGAATCTTTGGGATGCTCGAACACGTAGTACAAGTTGTATTGAGCTTCCGCTGCCACGCGGTCCTCGGCAAAGACGGTGGCCACACGGCAGCCATTTGTCATCAGACGCTCCGCGGTAGGAATGGGGCTGTGGCCTGCCGGCAGTTCCGCATAAATCTCCAGGCCTCCCTGCTCGCGCCAACCCTGAAATAGAGCGGCGTGGTCGTTTCTTATTTGCTCGAATGCTCTCATGGCACCGCCAGAATTTTCGCGGCCCCTTGCACCAGCGCATAGACCGGCCCGGGCAGCCAGAACCCCATCGCCAAAATCAGCAGCGAAAGGCCGATCACGGGATAACTCGTCCAGCGGGAAGACTCGCCGCGTGGAAAGTCGCTGGGCGGCCCCGAAGATCAACTGTGAGATGTGATAGAAGAACCCGCAGAAAATGGCGATCGCGAAGACCACAAACAACGCCGCGGCCCCGCCGCGGTGGGACGCGAAGCCGGCCCGCAGAATCGTGAACTCACTCTGAAAGATGCTGAACGGCGGCGTTCCCGTCACCGCCAGCGCCGCCATCAAGAACATGGGGCCGGTCACCGGCAAGGTGTGCAACAGGCCGCTCGCTTCTTTCCGGAGTGAATCGCTGCCGGTGTGCTGCCGGACATTGCCGGCACAGAAAAACAACAAGGGCTTGGTTACGGAATGGAAGGTCATGTGCAGCAACATGCCCAAAGCTCCGAGCGCCCCTCCAAAGCCGAGACCCAACACCATGATTCCGCCGTGGTCGATGCTGGAATAAGCCAGCAGCCGGCGGCAATTCCGCTGAACCAGGATGAAGGGGACCGTAATCCCGATGGTGAGCAGGCCGAAGATCACCAGCAATCGCGAGGGAAACGACGGCCCCAGGCAGCGCGCCGCCAGCACGTAGAAGCGGGCCAGGGCGTAAAGCGCGCAATTCAACACCGCCGTTGACATCAGCGCCGCGACGGGAACGGGAGCCTCGCTGTAAACATCCGGCTTCCAGGTGTGCATCGGCGCCAGACCGGCTTTCGTTCCGTAACCGAGAAAGATCAGGATAAATGCCAGGCGCATCACCGTCTTATCAAATAGTCCGGCACGCGCCGCCAGGATCGACCAGTTGAGAGCGCCCGGAATATCTCCCAGCGACCTTTGCGCGGAATAGTAAGTCAGCACCGTGCCGAAGAGCGCCAGCGACAGTCCGACGCTCCCCAGGATGGCGTACTTCCAGGCCGCCTCCAGCGAGGTTGGACGACCGTAGAAAGTAACCAGAAGGATCGAAGCGAGGGTGGTGCCCTCGACGGCCACCCACATCACGCCGAGATTGCTGGAGAGCGCCACCATGAACATGCAGAACGCGAAGAGCGGGGTCAGCGCGTAGTACTTGCGAAGCATGGCCGGGCTGGTTTCCTCCTGGCGAAAGTATCCAACCGCGTAGGGCGCAGTGACGAGATACACAAAGGCGGTCAGCACGACCACCAGCGCGCTGAGATGGTCGGCATAGAAAAAACCGTCACTCGGAACCACGGGGCCGGCTCGCAACACCTCCGCGGCCAAACCGAGAGCCGCCAGAAACATTCCCGCTGCCGACGCCAGGTGCACAAATTCCATGAGACGCCGTTCGCGCAGCAGCGCGGTAAGGGCGGCGGTCAGGAACGGAATCAGCAACACGGCGAGAATCGTCATCGGCGGTCTTTACCCTCTCAGCCGGTCCAGCCGGCTGACGTCCATCGAGTCGAAGGTCTCGCTGATTCGGAAGATGAGCACGCTGAACAGCAAAATAGCCACCAGGACGTCGAAGAAGATGCCGATTTCCACGATCAGCGGCATGCCATAGGTCAAGGAGATGGCGGCCAGGAAAATCCCGTTTTCCAGCGACAGCAGCCCTAGAATTTGGGTGACGGCCTTCCGCCGGTTCACCATCATAAAAAATCCAATCAGAAACAGCGCGATGGCCACGGCCAAGGTGTTATGCCCCAGGCTGGCCGCGCCGTGCGTTTCACCGGGGCGGTGGAACGATTCCGCCACCACGTAGGCCAGCAGAGTCAGAAATCCCGAAATAACCAAGGAAAGAGGAACGTTCACGAGCGGCTCGATTTCCCGGCGGATTTCGATCTTGGCGACCAGCCTTTCCAGAACAACGGGCAGGAGTATGCCTCGGAAAAACACGGTGAGGGCGGCCACGAAATAGATGTGCGGAGCATGGTTATAGTAGGCAATGATGGCGGCGATCGAGGCCAGCAGAAACGACTGCACCGCGAAAGCGCGGATATTGGTCACCAGCCAACGCTGACCGACCATCATGATTTGCAGCACCAGGATCAGCGTGGCCATGAGCATGATCAATCTGTTGCCGAACTGCGGGTCGTCCCAAAAGAACGTCATTCATTCCCCCAAAAACAGAAACGTGGAGACCAGCGCCATGGCGCTCAACACAAACGCCACCGCCAGCAACTCCGGAACGCGGAACAGCCGCATTTTGGCGTTGGCCGTCTCGACCAGCGCCACGGCCGAGGCCAGCAGCAGAAGTTTCACGCCGAACCAGAGCAGGCTCGGCAAGACCGCCGCGAGCGTCCAGTCCGGGCCCAGTCCGAATGGAAAAAACACGTTCACCAGCAGCGTCATCAGCACCAGTTGTTTTATCGAGGCGCTCCATTCGATCAGCGCCAGGTAAGGTCCGGAGTATTCCAGGATCATGGCCTCGTGGATCATCGTGAGTTCCAGGTGCGTGGCGGGGTTGTCCACCGGGATGCGTCCGGTCTCGGCGATCAGCACGATGAAAAGCGCCGCGAAGGCCAGCATCTGCGAGGGCGCCAGGAAGCGCCAGCTTTGTCCCAGCGCGGCTTGCGCCACCGTGCTCAGGTTCGTCGATCCCGCTTCGATGGCCACGGTGAACACCGCCAACATCAAAGCGGGCTCGGCGATGGCTGAAATCGTCATCTCGCGGCTGCTCCCTAAACCGCCGAAAGAGCTTCCCGTGTCGAGTCCGCCCAGCGCCAGGAAAAAACGTCCCAGCGCCAACAGATAAACCACCGCCAGGACACCGCCGAACAAGCTCAAGGGGACGCGCGCCGAGACCGTGGGAATCAGGAGTCCGGTCAGAAGCGTGGTCGCGAAAAGAACGTAAGGCGTGGCGGAAAAGATCCAGGAAGCGGTGTCGGGAATCACCATTCCCTTGCGTACCAGCTTGTAGAGATCGCGATAGGGTTGAAAAACGCCCGGTCCCTGGCGGGTTTGCAGGCGCGCCTTCAAGGTCCGGCTGAAACCGGTGATGGCGGGCGCCAGAAAAAGCACCAGCATCATCTGTGCGGCGACAGGCAAGGCATATTGGATCATCCGCGCACCCCGAAAAGCAGCAGCAAGATCAGCGTGATGAAAACGTACCCCAGATACAAATGGATGCTACCCGCCTGCAGCCAACGCAGACGGGAGGCCATCGCCAGGATGCTCTGGCGCAAAGGACGGTAGAAGTACGTCTCGAAGGCCGGTTCGATTTCCGATTCGAAGTGAATGGACTTGGGGTAATAGAGAGATACTTCGAACTCCGTCTGAATCTCCCGGCGCGGACGGAAGAGCGCGGAGAAAATCATGCGCAGCGGTTTTGAAAATGCGGTGGCGGTGAATTCGTTGTCGGCGGTCAGGCCGGGAAGTCCGCAGTCCCACGTCGGACCTGTGACTCGCGCCGATTTCCGCCCCCAGATCAGCCACAGGATCAGCGGCAGCGTGCCCAAGATCAACAGCAACACCGCCATGGCGGCGGTGGAAATACTTCCGCCCCGGACTGAACCGGCCGTCAACAACAGGCCGTGTCCCGCGACAAGATTTTGGCTGACGTCCACGCCGAGCGCCCGGCTGATGATGGGATCGAAGACCGGAAGGATCCAAGTTGCGCCCAGGCCGAGCAACACACATGCCAGTGCCAAGATGGCCATTCCCGCGCGCATGGAAGAGGGCGCCTCTTCGGCGCGCTCGGCTTCCTCGCTGCGGGGCAGCGCCAGAAACGTGATGCCAAACGCTTTCACGAAACACGCCGCCGCCAACGCCGCCGTCAAGGCCAGCAACGCTCCGGCGATGGGAAACGCCAAGCGGGTCAAGGATGGCGTCGCGCCGAATCCGGCCAGCAGCGCTTGGTACGTGAACCACTCGCTGACAAACCCGTTCAGCGGTGGCAATCCGGAAATGGCGATGGCGCCAATCAGGAAATAAAACGCCGTGGCCGGCATCCGCCGGATCAAGCCGCCCATCTTTTCCATGTTTCGCGTATGGGTGGCGTGAAGCACTGCGCCGGACCCCAGGAACAAAAGGCATTTGAAAACGCCGTGGTTCAAGGTATGCAACAGCCCGGCCAGCAGCGCCAGCGCGGCCAGTTGGGGATGTCCGAAGGAGCGGAACAGCAGCGCCGAGCCAAAGCCCATCAGAATGATCCCGATGTTTTCGATACTGTGGTAAGCCAGCAGCCGTTTGAGATCGTGTTCCATCAAGGCGTAAAGAACGCCGAGCAGCGCGGAGACCATGCCCACGACCAGCACCGTCATTCCCGCCCACACTGGCAGCGCTCCGTAGAAATCGAAGAAGACGCGCGCCATCCCATAGATTCCGGTCTTGATCACGATTCCGGACATCAGCGCGGAGACGTTGCTGGGAGCCACCGGATGAGCCTCCGGCAGCCAGATATGCACGGGAATCACGCCCGCCTTTACGCCAAAGCCAAAAAACAAAAGCAGAAAGGCCAACCCGCCAAGGAATGGGGAGAGGCTCTGGCCGGCGCCATGGAGCGCCGAAAACTCCAGACTGCCGGCGGCGGAGGCCAACAGCAAGAAACCCGCGTACAGCATGCCCGTGCCGCCACGCGACATCAAAAAGTAGAGCAGCCCGCCGCTTCTGGCTTCCTCGGACTCATGATCGAAAATGACCAGGAAATAGGCCGCCACCGTCATCAGCTCCCAGGAGATCAGAAACGACAGAACGTTCGAAGCCGTGAACACCAGAGTCAGCGAAAGCAGAAGGAGATTGAAAAAGGAACAAAACAATCCGGGACTCTTGCCGCCCGCCGAGGAGCTGATATATCCGAGGGAATAGATCGATACGCAAAGCGCCAACAGCGACAGCGCCAGACCAAAATAGGCCGAGAGCGGATCGAGGCGAACGGCATAGCTCAGGTAGGGTACGCCGGACGGCAGAGACCAGGCAATCTCGGTGTTGGCCAGTAACATACTCAGGCAGGCGGCCGATTCCAGAAGCGCTCCCGCGATGGAAAAACCGCAGAGCAGGTTCACCAGCCATGGCCCCCCCCGCTTCAACGAGTGTCCGGCCAAGCCGCCCAGGACTCCCGCGGCGTAAGCGAGTAGTCCGGCTGTGTAGAGGTCGCGAATCGGCAGCATGGAATGTCCGACGGGCCACGGCAGCCCGTTGCGGTACTTAGTATATTCGACTCTTCGAAATCTTGGCAAGCGGGAAGGCGGTTGCGCACCACAATAAATCGTCAAGGTCATGGATGACCCCGCTCCTTGGAACGCATTCGAAGGCCTGCTACGGCTGGCCGGCAAGATCGATCTGAACCTCGATATCGCCGTTGCGCGCGGCCGAAACAAGCCGGCCAAGCGGTGATGGATATCGTTCTCGTGGAAAGTTCGGCTTGGAGTTCCTTCTTTCGAGGGGACGTGGCGGCGTGCCGCCAGAATCGTGACGGCCAGGGGCGTGCACGAAATTCATGCCTGAGGGCTGCGAAAATTGGTACGCCGGCGCAGGGCCGCCGGAAAAAAGGGCCAGCCTGTCTGACACGTTTTCCCGACAGCGTTTTCCGCTGTGATATAGTTCAGACGTGAAGTTCGAGTGGGACCCGCGCAAGGACGCCTGGAACCGCGCAAAGCACGGTGTCCCCTTCGACGAAGCACAAACGGTTTTCTACGATGCCCTGGCTGTCACCTACCCCGATCTGCTTCATTCAAGGGACGAGCCGCGGGAAATAACCATCGGGCTCTCCCTGAGGGGAAGAGTCCTGGTCGTAGTGCATACCGAAAGAAATGACCACACCCGGATCATCAGCGCGCGAGAAGCAACCCGCCAAGAAAGAGCTTCCCTGGAAGAAGGGAGCAATGGCGGAGGACGACAGTGACATGCTTGCGGAATACGATTTCTCGAAGATGTCGGGAGTTCGCGGAAAATACTTTCATCAGGCTTGGGCCGGACACGGTGTCCGGCGCCTCAGTCCCGATATCGCCAAGGCTTTCCCGGACGACGAGTCGGTGAACAACGCGCTGCGGATGTTGATCGATCTCGCGCAAAGCCAAAAACGCCCTACGAAGCGACCCAAAGCGTAAGCTCAAACTCGGCTTTGGGTCGGAAAGGTAGGAAAAGGGGTCGGAAAAGGGTGGCGTCCGTTTCACGGACGCCATTGGCAAGGCTGGCCTTGCCAGAATGGCGAAGCCTTTCCGCACAAAGAAGCGGCCAAGCCGCAAGCAAACGGCCGCGGGTCTTCCAGGTCATGCCCTGCCGACAAGGAATGTTCGCGCGATCATAAAGACCATCCTCAAAGGGCGATCCCGGGATTGGCTCTGCTATCCCGTCTTTTCCCACCGCCCACTTGCCGCCGACCGCTCCACCGCGTCCAGGATCATGTTGTTGCGATACCCGTCGTGAAAATTCGGCGACGGCGGTTCGCCCTTGGCGACCGCTTTCAGGAATTCGTAGATGGTGTGTGTCTGGGTGTGCTCCCAGCCGATAACGTGGCCGGGCGGCCACCAGTGGTCGATGTAGGCGTGCTGACCCGGCTCCGTCGCTAAAATCGTGCGAAAGCCTCGAACGTCGGCGGGATCGTCGTGATTGTAGTATTCCAGTTCGTTGAGGCGTTCCAGATCGAAGACCAGCGATCCTTTGCTGCCGTTGATCTCCAGGGCATTGTGATTTTTGCGGCCTAACGCGAAGCGCGTCACTTCAAACGACCCGACCGCGCCGCCATCCAGCTTACCCAGAAAAAGCGCGCAGTCGTCCACCGTAACCGGCCCGGACCCGCTTCCGGATGTACTGCCCCATGCGCCTTGATCCTCGACCGGCAGCGGGCGCTCCTTGATAAACGTGCTCAACAGCGCGCTCACTTCGTTGACTTCGCCCACCAGGTAACGGCACAGGTCCACGATGTGCGCGCCCAGATCGCCCAGCGCGCCGGAACCGGCCTGCGTCTTGTCCAGCCGCCAGACGCGCGGAAATTGCGGGTCCACGATCCAATCCTGCAAGTAACGGGCCCGGAAATGAAAGATGCGGCCCAGGCGTCCGCTCTCGATCAAATGCTTGGCCAGCATGATCGCCGGCACGCGGCGATAATTGAAGACCACACCATGCACGATCTTGGCGCGAACCGCCGCTTCCAGCATTTCCGCCGCGTCGGCTCCCGTATTGCCGAGCGGCTTTTCACACAGGATGTGCTTGCCGGCGTGCGCCGCGGCCACCGCGATGGTTTTGTGCAGGTGGCCCGGCGTGGAAATGTCCACGGCGTCCACGTCTTTGCGCTCCAGAACGCGCTCCCAACTGGTCTCCACTTGCTCCCACCCGAAACGCGACGCCATCGCCTCCGCGCCGGAGCGATCCCGGCCGCAAATCACTTTCATGCGCGGCTTGGGACAATCGGAAAAAATCTTGCCTACCGTCGAGTAGGCGTAACTATGAGCCTTGCCCATGAACTTGTAGCCAATCAGGGCGATATTGATTTCTGACATCGCAACGCTCCCCGTCTTCCGGTCCTGGCCGGCCCTACTTCTTGATTTCCAGCAATTCCACTTCGAACACCAGCGTGGCGTTGGCTGGGATGATGCCGTTAGGCTTCTCACCGTAGGCCAGATCCGGAGGAATCACCAGCTTGCGTTTGCCGCCCACTTTCATAGTGGCCACGCCTTCGTCCCAGCCCTTGATCACTTCTCCTTTGCCCAAGTGGAAAGGAAGCGGCTGCCCGCGGTCCACGGAGCTATCGAACTTGCGCAGGCTGAGCAGCCAGCCGGTATAGTGAACCACCACCGTGTCGCCGTCCTTGGGACTCTCGCCTGTTCCTTCCACCAGGTCCTGATACTTCAGCCCGGATGGCGTGGTGACTATCTTGGGCATCTTGGCCTCCTGTTTCGCTTCGGGCTTCTTGGCGGTGGACTTGTTGGCCTGCGCCGCCAAGCCCAGCGCCAATAACGCAACCACGTAAGTGGTGAAAAATCTCTTCATGCCATCTTCCTTTAGGCCCACCATGCCTGCGCGGGCTTCTCCTTCAGCAATACGCCGTGCAGGAACGAGGCGGCCTTGGTCAAGCCTTCTTCCACCGACATCAGACTATCCTCATGCTCGATGGAAAGCACGTCGTCGTAGCCGGCCATGCGCAGGGTACTCACGAAATCGTTCCACCATCCCGCGCCGTGGCCGTAGCCCACGGTGCGGAAGATCCAGGCGCGGTTGATTTCGTCGGTGTACGGTTTGGTGTCGAGCACGCCGGTCTTGTTGATGTTGTCCTGCCACAACATGGTGTCCTTGGCGTGGACGTGAAAAGTGGCCGCGCCCAGTTGGCGGACTGCCGCCAGCGGATCGATGCCTTGCCAGAACAAATGGCTGGGATCGAAATTGCAACCAATGTTGTCGCCGGCCGCGGCGCGCAGCCTCAGCATGTTTTCCGGCGAGTAGACCAGGAATCCCGGATGCATCTCGATGGCCACGCGCACGCCGTGGTCCCGCGCGAATTTGGCGTGCGCGGCCCAGAACGGCAAGGCCTTTTCTTCCCATTGCCATTTCAACAGTTCGCTATACTCCGGCGGCCAGGGGCAGGTCACCCAGTTGGGAAAGCGCGCCGTGTCGGAGTCGCCGGGGCATCCCGAGAAATCGATCACCGTTTTGACGCGCAGTTTTTCCGCCAGCAGGATGTTGCGGCGCGAGGTGTTTACGTACTTCTCGCGAATTTCCTTTACCGGGTGCAGCGGATTCCCGTGGCAGCTCAGCGCGCTGATGGAGAGTCCCGCGCCTTCCATTTTCTTGCGGAACTCGCCGTAAGCCGCGGCGTTTTCCAGGTACTCCAGTTTGCAATGGGGATCGCCGGGATAGTTGCCGGTGCCCAACTCCACCGTGGAGATGTTGAGTTTCTGAAGGCGCGGGATCACTTGATCCAGCGTGAGTTGTCCGAACAGTGCTGTGAAGATGCCAAGGCGCATGGGTGTTCCTTTCGTTCTCCGTGAAAGGGAATGTTATCGTGGCTGGGGCACACATTTCCAGTGGTAACGCCGGCCTTCAGGCCTGTTCTTTTCGCCGGCTCAAAAGAACAGGCCTGAAGGCCTGCGTTACTTCATGGTAGTGTGAAGGAATGAACCGCCGTGAATTACTGGCCGGGCTGGGCGCGGGGCCGCTGTTGCTGGAACTTGGACAGCGCCTGCGCGCGGCCACCGATCCCATGGCGCGGATCGCCGTTTCCACCTGGAGCCTGCATCCTTATTTCAAGGCCACCAAGCGCACGGTGCCGGGAACGCCGCCACAGGGATCGGGTGACCTTAAGCTGCTGGATTTTTTTCAACTGGTCAAGGACCGCTGGGGCGTCACCCAGTACGAAACAGTCAGCACGCACTACGATTCCACCGACTCTGCCTATCTCGCCGAGGTCCGTGCCGCGCTGGACAAAGTTAAAGGAAAGATTCGTAACATCCCCTGCGACATCCCGCGCACCAATCTTTCCGACGACGATGACGCCCGCCGCATCGCTTCCGTGGAAGCGGTGAAGAAATGGATCGACGTGGCCGTGACGGTGGATAGCCCGTCGATCCGCTGCAACACCGGCAGGTCGCGCGCCAATCCCAAGAATATTGAGGGCACGGTGAAGTCCTATCGCCAGCTAGCCGAGTATGGCGCAGGCAAGAATGTGCGCGTGACCATCGAGAATCACGAAGGTGTTTCCACCGACATGGCCCTGCTGGAACAATTGCTCAAAGAGGTGAACCATCCCGACCTGGGCACCTGCCCGGACTTCGGCAACACCTTCAAGACCGAAGCGCAGCGCCACGCCGGTTTGACCATGATGTTTCCGTACGCCAAGATTTGTCACGCCAAGACATTGGAGTTCAACGCCCAAGGCGAGATGACCAGCTTCGACTTTCCGGCCTGTGTGGCGCTGGCCGAGAAAAGCGGATTTACGGGCGTGTATTCCATCGAGTTCGAAGGCAGCGGCGATCCCATGCAGGGCGTCGCGTGGACGCTGGCGATGTTGAAGAAGGCGTTGTAACCGCTCTTGATCTATGTTTTCCCGTCGTGGATTCTTTGAACGCTTGACGCACCTGGCCGAAGACCCGCAAAAGCTGCGGGCCCGGCGGGTGGCCGAGTTGCGCGCTTGGGCGCTGGAATGCGCCGCGCTCGATTGGGACGCCCAGCAGCGCGAGGAAACCGCGCAGGCCGTGGAGGGCAAACTCTCCTTTTTGAGTGACGAGACCTTGTACCAGGAAAACATGAAGAAGTACGTGGAGAACATCGTCCGCACCAAGGAGATATTCTACGCCGCGCAGCGGGCCGAGCAGGATTATCTGCGCCGCCACCAGGAGGATTCCGAGTACGACAATTAACATCGAGGCACAGGATGAACAGGATAGAGGACTAAAGCACGAAGCCATTACTAAAGCCGTCATCGGGTGCGCGTTTGAGGTGGTCAACGAACTCTTAGCGGGTTTCCTGGAATCGGTCTATGAAAAGGCTATGATGGTGGCTCTGCGACAGCGGGGCCTGCAAGCAACCGGGCAGCATCCGATCAAGGTCTTGTTCAGAAACGCCTGCGTGGGAGAGTTCGTCGCCGACCTGTTGGTCGAAGAGAAAGTGATCGTTGAACTGAAAGCGGTCAAGGCGCTCCTCCCGGAGCACGTAGCGCAAACCATCAACTACCTGAACGCGACCGGGATCGAAGTAGGCCTGCTCATCAACTTCGGCAATCCGCGCCTCGAATACAAACGGCTCACCAGGCGAAAGAACGTCACGCCGCCATAGAATCGGGTGTTATCCTGTCCATCCTGTACATCGATGTTAAACCTGTCCGCCGTGTCGTATAATCGATGAGCGTCGTTCTTACAACAAGGAGAAGGAATGAAGACACTGGGCTTACTACTGTTAAGTTGCTTACTGGCCGTGGCGCTGGGCGTCGCGGCGCAAAAGAAGGAGACCAAGAAAGCCGCCGGCGATCCCGCCAAGGGTGAGGCCGTTTACAAAGATAAGAACTGTACCGTCTGCCACTGGCCGGACAAGGAAACCAAGCGCATCGGACCGGGCTTGAAGGGCCTGTTTACTCACACGAAAATGTGGGACGACAGACCTCTCACCGAGGCCAACATCCGCGACCAGATCATGAAGGGTGGCGGCAAGATGACCGGCTTCGAGGACCAGTTGACCGCTAAGGAACTGGACAACCTGATCGCTTACTTGAAAACCCTGTAAGAGGCGTTACGGGCTAGGAGAGCCAGCGTACGTTGCCACAAACTTATCGCCCGTTCCCCGCCTTGGCGGTCTGCCTGCTGAGTCTGGCGCTGGCGGTTCCCGCGCCGGCGCAGGAGAAGCCGGAGCAACACGCCAGTGAAGCCGCGCAGGCCCTGGCCGCGGTGGACGAGATTCTGCAGCAGGTTTCGCAGATCAGCGGCCTGCCGATCAAACAAAAGGTGCAGGGCGTGGTGGTGTCACGCGAGCAGATCCGCGACTACATCGCCCAGCGCATGAAAGAAACCACCACCCCGCAGCAAATGCACGCCCAGGAGGCGGCTTTGATCAAGTTCGGTTTGCTGCCGCCGGGATTTAAACTGGAAAAATTTGTGGTGGATTTACTGGCCGAACAGGCTACCGCGTTTTACGATCCGAAGCAGAAGAAGATTTTCCTCTCCGACTGGGCCCCGCTCGATCTGCAGAAGCCGGCCATCGCCCACGAACTGACCCACGCTCTGCAGGACCAGCACACCAGCCTGGACGCGTTTATGGAAAATCCCAGCATGAGCCAGGACGAAGAAGCGGCACGCCAGGCCGTGGTGGAAGGCGAAGGCGTGCTGGCGATGATGGATTACATGCTGGCCCCTTCCGGGACCAAAGCCTCCGACGTGCCCAACCTGGCGCAGATCGTGGAGGGCGCCACGCAAATGGAAACCGCTAAGTTTCCGGTCTTCGGAGCCGCGCCCGCATATTTGAAGGAAGGGCTGCTCTTCCCCTATACCTTCGGGCTGGTTTACACGCAAGCCAAGGCCAAGACGTTGGGCAAAGATGTTTACGGCGCGCTGCTCGATCATCCCCCGCACTCCACGCACGAGATCATGCATCCGGATGCGCCCTCCACACGCGTCGCGGAGTTACAAGCGCCGGAAATTCCGGCCGCCCTGCGTGCCGGCTACAAAAAACTCGATTCCAACGTCCTGGGCGAACTGGACATATTGATCCTGTTAAAACAGACGTTGAGTGAAGCGGTAGCCAAAGCGGTCGCGCCTTCCTGGCGCGCCTTTCGCTACGACGTTTACGAGAACGCCGCGGGGCAGGTGCTGCTGGCGCATCGCTCGCAGTGGAAGGATACCAACTCCGCCGAAGCCTTCGCGGACGCCTACCGCCGGGTGATCGTGAGGAAAGCCTTCCCGGGCGAGGATACACGCGTGGAGGTTCACGGAGATACCGTCGATGTGCTCGAAGGGATCCACAGATAACACCCGGAAATCGATCCACAGATTACACAGATTTCACAGATTAGGACCGGATTGGTCTTCCTTCAACCTTTCGTGCGGCGCCTTGCCGGTGAGCCAGGCGCGATCCATGGGATACACTTCCGGATCGAAAATCACCAGGTAGAAGTGCCACACCAGAATCGCTCCCGTGGCCAGGATCGCTTCGTAAAAATGCAGCGCGGTGGCCGCGTCAGTGACCCACTTGGGGAACCAGCGTAGCGCCAGGTTGTCGAACCACAGCAGAAAACCGGATGCGGCCATCACGATGGTTCCCCACATGAAAGCCCAGTATTCCATTTTCTCGCCGTAGCTGAAGGTGCGAAACACCGGCCGCTGCGACTGCCAGCCCAGGTTATAGCGCAGCAATCCGATCGCATCCCGCACGTCCTGGTAAATCGGAAGCAGCCGCTTGAGGATCACGCGGTCGCGCCGCGCCAATAGCAGATGGATCATGTGATACAACACCGCCGCGCACAACACCGCCGCGGCGATGCGATGCATGCCGGCGCGATGATGGATCATCGGCGCCCACCACGATTCCGGGAACTTGAGCGCGAATCCGGTCAGCGCTAGCGCGGGAAAACTCAGCATCACCAGCCAGTGCGCGATGCGGAAATTCAGATTCATCCGCGGAACTTTCCGGCCGTGATGCGGGCCGGCGCCGCGGATCATCTTCGAGAAAAAGTCCACGGCGTTGTGCAACAGCATGAAGCCCAGCGTCAAGGGAATGATCCAGGCATACGCCAGACGGATCCAGCGAACCGAGATGTGCTCACCGCGGGAGGTCAGGCCGCCATGCACGGACCCAATAGCGAAATGCCGGCCGGCGCCGGAATGGCAGGCTCCGCAGGTCTTGGCCAGGTTCTTGGCGTTGATCGTAGAATTGGGATCCGATGACGGCAGAATGTTATGGATTCCGTGACACGACGCGCAGTTGGCCACGGTCTGGGATCCGCCGCGGCTGGCCAGGCCGTGGTAGCTGTCCTCGTAGTTGGTAACGTTCTCCATCGGCAGGTTGTAGCGCGCGGCCAGCCGTTCGTCGCCATGGCAGCGCCCGCAGGTGGCCGTCGAGACCCGCGCCGGATTCACCAGCGAACCCGGCTCGCTGGGCGCAAGTATCCGATGCTCGCCGTGACAATCGGTACACACCGGCGCGCCACTGACACCCCTGGCCACCGCGCGGCCATGGACGCTGGCCGCGTAGGTCTTGGCGATTTCCGCGTGACACGCCCCGCATGTTGCGGGCACGTTTTTGCGATTCACTTTAGAGCGCGCGTCGCTCCCCGGTTGAATGGCGTGACTGGAATGGCAATCGGAGCAGGCCGCGGCCTTATCGTTCCCAGAGGCGATGGCGCGGCCATGCACACTCAAGCGATAAGCCTCCACCGGATGAGCGAAGGCAATCTCGTGGCGCGCCAGGAACGCGGGATCGGCATGACAATTTCCGCAGGTGACCGGCAGAAGCTTCTTCGATACCGGCGACCGCGCGTCGGTTGCAGGCAGCACGCTGTGAACGTTGCCGTGACAATTGCCGCAGGTCGGCGTATCCGCCGTCCCTTGTTTGGCGCGCTCGGCGTGAACGCTGCCCGCAAACGCCTTGACCTCGCCGGCGTGACAGGTTTCACACTTGGGTTTAGGAACGCCCCCCGGATGCGGATAGTTTTCGTGTTGCTCGTGGCAGCCGGTGCAGCCCATCATTTCATGGACGCTGCCCTGGTATCCGGCCTGGTCGTGACAGTCCAGACATTTGGCATTGGGGTCCTTGTTGTCGGCGGCGCAAACGAGCGAGGCAAGCAAGAAAAGGGCCGGCCAAACAATACGTCCCATACTTCCCCTAACTCCCATAAGATCTCGCTACTTCATGCTCAGGTCGGTCAGCACCTTGGGATTGGGATCGTCCACCGTAATCAAAGTGTGGCAGGCGCCGCAATCGTTGGTAATGGTGCGTCCATCCTTGGCGGTGTGGTTGCCATCGTGGCAACGGAAGCACCCCAGGAAGTCTTCGTGACCGATGTTGTTGGAATGCGTGCCCCAGGTGATCTTCATTTCCGGGAAGACATTGCGCAGGTAGATGTTCTTGACCTGGTCGGCGGACGCTTCCACCAGCGCGCGATGCTCGCTGTAGACCGCCGGATACGTAGTCTTGTAATAGCTCACCAGCGCGGCGGGGATCTGTTGCCGCGCCGTGTCCTGGTCGGGGTAGTTGACCTTCAACACTTCCACCGCCTTCTTCTTGATGAAGGGCAGGTCGGCCGAAATGCTTCCTAAGGTCATGGCCTTGTCCACGGCGCGCTCCGGCAACTGGAAGGTATGCGTCGGCCGGTTATGGCAATCCATGCAATCCATGGCGCGATGCTCGCCCTTGGCGAGTTGGTCGGGCGTGGTCTTCACCTCGGAGGAAGCGAATTCCACGGACTGTCCGCGATCGTCCATATAACGGACGTTGGGAATCACTTCCCGTTTGTCGTCGGTGGAAATGTACTCGATGCGCGACGTTCCGGTGTCCAGGTGGCGGCCGTGGATTCCCTGCTGGCCCTGCCAGGTGACGCCGCCCAATTTCAAGACCAGCACGGTGGTCAGGCGGGTGTTCTTTTCGTCGTCGGAAAACTTGGTGTCCACCCAAAATTTGTCGCCCGTGAAGCGCTGCGGCCAGTGGCAATGCTCGCAAGTCTCCCGCGCCGGCCGCAGGGTGCGCACCGGAGAAGGAATCGGACGGTGATAGTTGTTGAAAATCACCCCCAACAACTGGCGCGTTCCCGCCGCTTTGGCTTGCACGAATCCGCTAAAGCCGGGACCCACGTGACACTCCACACAGGGCACCCGGGAATGCGGCGAGTTCTGATACGCGGTGTACTCCGGCGTCATCGGCGTATGGCAGGTCTGCCCGCAGAATTGTGTGCCGTCCATGTAATTGACGGCTTTGTAGGTGGCGGTCAGAAACAGCACGACGTTCAGCGCCGACATGAGCGCTACAAACTGAAACGTTTCGCGCAGGCGGCGGTCGGCGAAATCCACCTTGGGATATTCCTGCGGCAGCGTGCCGGCCAGACGCTCCTTGCGGTACTCCATGCCGATGCCGGCCGGAATCATGAGCAGACCCAGCATGAACAACACGGGCAGCACGAAGAACGCCACGATCCCGGCGTAGGGTCCCACGTGGACGCCGAAGAACTCCGTGGTGTACAAGCTGACCAAGGTCAGCGCACTGGTGCTGGTCATGGCCACACCCAACAGGCTGAGAACGTTGTGGCTGAGGTAAAATGCCGGCCGGATCAACCGGCGAACTATGGGAATCATACCCAGACCCCTTTTCCTTTTTCTCGACTACACACGGCGTGTTGCGGCTTGCCCGCCCCATGAGAAGTATGGGAAGCATGGGACGTATAGAAGGCCGGGGCGCGCCCCTTACTTCTGATTCAGATAGGCGATCAAATCCGCCATTTCACTGCCCTGGAACACCGGCCATTCACGGCCGCGCGACTTCAATGCGGCCAGCATGCCCGGTCCGTGTTTCCACAACGCGCTGGTGATGGAAATCGCCGAGACACCGCGCTCGCCCGCGGCACCCGGACGGCTGCGCAGAAACGCCAGATCCGGCGCGCCGGCCACGCCCTTGGCATGGCACTCCGCGCACTTCTTCTCGTAGACCCGCTGGCCGGCCCGGGGATCGCCGGGCTCCTCGAAGAAGCCGGACCAGAACAAATAGGCCAGCACGTGGTTCATCTCCGCGCCCTCGAAATGCGGCAGATCGCCTTTGGAACTTTCGTTCATGCTGGGGGCGTGATCCCACATCATCGCCGCCACCGCTGCCAGACTGTCGGCGGGACGCCCGTTCACAGGGATGGAAATCTTGCCGGCCTCCGCGCCGTGGATCACGTGGCAGCGCGTGCAGCCTTTCTTGTCGAACAGATTCTTTCCCTCTTGCGGGTCGGACACCGAAAACTCGGCCTTGGCCGAGCGCGTTTCCGGCAGGCTCTTCAGATAGACCAGCAAATCGGAAAATTCCTGCGCGGTGAGATTGGGCCAGGCGATCTTCATCTCCTTGGCCTTGGCGTACATGACGCCGGAGTGGTTCCACATCTGGCGAATCCACGCCGCGGGATCGCTGACTTCCTTCCATTCCGCAACCGGCGGCCCTACTTTGGGGGCCCGCAGGTCGTGGCAAACCGAGCAGCGCCGCTCGTTGAACAAGCGCTTGCCGCGGGCGGCGTCGCCGGTGGGCTCGAAGAAGCGGGCCGAGTAGAAGTGCGCGAACAGATCTCCCACCTGCTCCACGCTCAGCGCGGGGACGGCCTTGCCGCTCTGGTGCATCATGCCCCACATCTGAGGCGCGTGGTTCCACATCAGCGCCGCAAACTGCGTGCGCGTAAAAGCGTCGGCCGTGCGCCGTCCCAGGTCCGGGGCGGTGCCTTTGCCGGCGCCTTCGAAGGTGTGGCAGTCCAGGCAATCGGCTTGGCGCAGCACGAGTCCGCCGCGACGCGCGTCGCCGGGCGCCTGCGCCGCGGCCACGGAAGCCCAAACCACACCAGCCAAAAAAAGCCCGGCGACGAGGGAGGATTTCATAAGCGCAACCTTAGTCCTGTGGAGAACAGGTGGTAGTTGAAGTTTTCCAATGGAAATAAAGTTTCCCGGAAGCCATAGTAGTCCCATTCCGTGTTCCAGGTGACGCGTGGACGAAGGGGCACGGACAGCCGCGCGCGCGGCTGATAGAAATTGGTGGGCAGCGATCCGCTGTTCAGCATCAGCGATCCCCCGAAACTCGAAGCGGGCCCCGTGCAGCAAGGCCAGGTCCACCCAGGCGCCCGCGGTATTGGCATGCATGGCGTAAAGGGAAGCGTCCGGAGTGTAGAACGGCGGATCGAGAATCGGAATCCGCGAGTCGGTGGCCGAATTCATGTAATCCAGCGATAGACTGATGCGCTTGCCCTCGCGCGGCGCGAAAATCAGGCTGCCGCTGGTTTGCCGCGCGCTATAGGTGCTATTCACTCCCGGCAGGGAGTTCGATCCGCTGAGCCAGGTTTGCACCAGATTCAAGCTCAGGCTGGCCAGCGGCGTATAACGCAGGCGCGTTTTGAACTTATTGCTGTCGGGTAGCCCGGTACGAAAAAAGACGCTGCCCGAACCCACGCTGGCTTCGCCCTCGGCCATGGCGGTGAAGCCTTTGAATAAGCGGACGTCAATGCCGCTGAGCACGGTTCCGTGGCGCTCCGTTCCAATCTCGGGACTGCCGTTGAATACCAGCACCGGCGCGGGAACTTCGGCGTCGGCCCATTCCTGGCGGAATCCGGCGCGCAGGGTTACCCGCGAGGTCACATCGTAGAACGCTTCCCCTTGATAGCGGTTGTACACCGATACCAGGAACGCTTCACTGGGCGTAACGGTGGTGTAGTTGGCTTGCGGCCCGCCGCCGAACACTCCCACGACTCCGGTGAGGGTTTGCGTAAACAGCGCGTTGGAAACGACGTGGTAGCGGTCGGTGTACCAGGATTGCAGGATGCGCAATTTCGGAATCGGGCGCCAATCCATACCCATGTTGCCGGAAGGATGCGGCCGCAGCACCGACCCGGTGGCGGTGGCGGATTCGCCGCTGTAGGCCAGCAGTTGGCTCATCAACAGCAAATTCCCAGCCGACGATTCGCCGTACACCAGGTTCAGCGATGGCTGGCTAAAGGAAAATTGTCCCGTGAAGGTCAGCGCCGAGTAGGGAGTCCACACCACGCTGGCCTGGGTGAAGAAAGACGATCCGGTGGCGTCATAGTTCTGGCTGTCGGCGGTGGCGTACTGGCTGACGCCCAGCAACGGAACGGTGACGTTCCCATAGTTAGGCGCGCCGGTGGCGCCGTTGTAGAGCACTTGCTGGCCGTCGCGGAACCACACGCCGCCGGCCTCCAGCGTCATATGGAAGTTGCCGCTGTTGAAGTGCGTGCCGCCGCGGAAGACGTCCTGGGCGTCGTTGAAAATCGTATTGGAGGTGAACTTGTCGGAAATGTTGGCGAAGTTGGTCAAACCCGGGCCGTCTCCGGCGTCGCGCGACCAGGCGATGAACGGCGAGAACTTGGAGTTGGGGAGCATGTCGAGTTGCGCGTCGAACAAGCGGCGCTCGGTGTCGCGGGCGTTCTGGCTGTTGGTGGCTCCTTGCGCAAGCTCCGGATTGGCGAACGAGGGAAGATTATTGAAATAATCCATCTTCCGATAGTTCATCGTGAAGTCGTACGCGCCGGCGCGAGTCATGTGCAGGCGCGCCGAATTATACGGCTCGCCGCCCCAGGACGTGGCGGAAACGTCCAGGCGGTCGAACAGCTTGTTCTTCTGGGGACGATAGGAAAGGTCCGCGCCGAACAACTTGGGTCCTTCGCCGAGGTTGATGATGCTGCGGTAAACGTTGACGTTGCCGTTGCTGTTGGGAATCCAGCGATAGCCGAAGTCGATGGAGCCGCTCAGATTTTCGGCCGCCGCCGGCGTGGCCGGTTTATCGGCGGGCTTGGCCTGCTCGGGCTTTTTTGTTTCGTCCGGCTTGGCTTCCTCGGTCTTGGTTTGATCCGGCTTGGTTTGATCCGGCTTGGTTTGATCCGACTTGGTTTGATCCGACTTGGCTTCGTCCATCTTGGCGTCCGTCGCTGGCGGCACAACTGGCGTCTGAGCCCCCGAGGAACACGGCGAGCAGCAACAGAATCAGCAGCGCCACGAGCTTTCTTTTCGTGTTTCTCACTTCAGCAACTCCCGGTTCACGTTCGAACCATGCACCTTCACGTGACAAGTGGTGCAATTCTGATAGCGCGGCTGGGTCAAATCATGGAAGGCCGGCGGTAACCCGCCCATCCGCAGCGACCGTGTCAGCGTGTGGCATTCCAGGCACAGCGACTTCACGTCGGCGCGCTTGAGCATCCGGGGATTCACCGAGCCGTGCGGCTCGTGACACGAGGAGCAGCCCTGCAAATCCATCGGCGCATGTTCGAAGACGAACGGACCGCGCTTGTCGCCGTGACAATTCAGGCATCCCGCTTCGTTAGCGGAATGGACGCGCAACGCGGTATTGCGCACGGTTCCGTGGGGATTATGGCAGTCCACGCAAGTGACCATGCCTTCTTGCAGCTTGTGCCGGAAGGGTCGCGCGAACTCCGCCTTCACCTCCAGGTGACAACTGCTGCATAACTCCGCCGGCGCCTGGACCAGCAGGTGTTCGGCGGCCGGCTTGTGGATGACGTGACAACTGATGCAGGAAAGCGCGTTGCGCGAATGCGGATCCATGGCGCGCCCGTTCATCCGCAGCGCGTTGCCGTGGCAGGTCAGGCAAGTTTGATTGATCCGCGATGCCGCCGCGTTTTTGAAGGAAAGTATCTTGCTGATATCCGCCGACTCGGCGTGTTCCGATCCCGGCCCGTGACAGGACTCGCAAGCCTGGCCAACGCGATGGTAACGCTTCTCGGTTTCGATGGCCTTATGATGCGCCAGTTTTGCGGGAACTTTATCTTCGTGGCAAGTTGCGCAGGCTTCCGAACCGACGTAGGTGGGTTTAGCAGGAGCCGCGGGAGCCGCCGCCTGCGCCTTGGCCGGCTCCGCCTGGCCTTTCACTGGCTCCGCCTGCTCTTTGGCGGGGGGGTTGGCGGCCTCCTGCGTTCCGGCCAGCAGGGAGGCCGGAACCAGAAGGAGGAGAATCACGAGCATCGAACAAGCGGTCTTCCATCTACCACCGTGCGCCCCTGCCGCCTGCCGCCCGGCGTAGCAAACCATTTGGCGTGACATAGTCACCTTTCCAGACTCTCCACAGCGTTAGTGAACATGCACCGTGTCCACGGCGAACGGCCCGCTGGGGCCATGGCAGAGGTCGCAAGTTTCGCCCAACCCAGGCGCCGTGTTCACCAACGCGTGAGCCGAGGTCAACTTGCCGTCGTGACAAGCCACGCACGCGGCGGTCATCGGCTGCGTGGTGGGATTGATCCAGGAGCGCGCCGTCTGAGTGACCAAGCGGCCGGCGGGCAACGGCAGTTCCTGGGTACCCGTGGCATGACATTTGGTGCAGTCCCGCAAATCGCCCGGGAACTGAATCCCGTTGAAGTTGTTCACCGAGCCGCCAAATCCGTAGATCGTGTAGTTGGCGGTCAAAGCCGTTCCCCGGTGAATCTTGTGGATCATCTCCTTGAAGTGCACCGTTTCGTAGGGCGCTTGCGCCGCGGGCCGGGTCGGCGAATCCGTCTGGTTGGGATTGTGACACAGCACGCAGTACTCCACGTTGCGGCGGAAGCCGCCGTGGGCGTTGAGCGTCCCGTGGCAGGTGTCGCAGTTGGCTTCGGTGACCACCGCGGTGCGTTTGGCCACCGGCGAGCCGTCCACGCTGAAGTAAGTCACTTGCGGATTGCCGGCATCCCGAACCACCTGGGACTTTGGCGTGTTGGGACTGATGGTGATGTTCTTGTAGCCCTCAATGCCGATGGCGTAGGTACCCGTGGCGCCGGCCGGTACCGTGCCCTTGAACGTGTAAACAAAGTTGTTGCCGGACGCCGTGGCAGCAAGGGCGTTCTCCGAACGATAGGCCGCCGTTCCGTTCTGGACCACGCCGTAATCGGTGGTCGGCCCCGACAGGACCAGCGAGAGCGAGTTCATGGTGCTGAGCGGGATCGCGTTGCCCTGCTTATCGGCGACCGAGAAGGTCACGGTGGGCGATTGCCCGGCTGCGCCGCCGGTCACGCCGACCAGTTGGAAAGTGGTTCCCGGCAGTTGCGACGAGAACATCGGGTTGGTGTGCGCTCCCAAGATCGAAGCGTCGAACTCCTGTGTGCCCTGCGGCACGTGGCATTGCGCGCACTGGCTGTCGTCGGCCTGCGCCAGATTCTGCGTGCTGTGGTTGGCGCCGGTCGTGAAGTTGACGTCATCGTGACAAGCGCCGCAAGCGCGCCGCGAAGGCATGTTGAGATAGGCCAGGGATTGCGTCGATCCCTGATGGCAAACTTTGCAGGTGCCCACGAATTGCGGGAAAACCACCGTCGAGAAGTCGGTGTTGCCGACCTTGAAAGGCGTGCCGGCAATGTTGGTGGGCAAACTTGTGCCCATGTGGATCTTGTGGATCATGGTGGTGAAATCCACAGTGCCGGTGTCCGCGTCGCTGGTCTGCGGCTGGTGGCAGATGATGCAGACCCGCGTGTCGTTGCGCGCGCCGCCGTGCGCGGAGAGCGGGTCGTGGCACTGGTTGCAAGTCTTCTCGTTGACGATATCGCGAACCACGGTCACCTTCGAGCCATTCGGCACGAAGTTGAAAACGGCGTCGGAGTAATAGGTCAGCAGTCCGAAGGACGTCAGGTTGCGCGAGGAATAGATCGCCGCCGTGTGGGTCACGGTGGGATCGTAGCCCGCCGGGAGAACCGTCCCGTAGGTATAGGTGTAATCGCCGTCGGCATTCGTGACGTAGGTGCCGCCGCTATCGGTCGTCGCCTGCGTAGCCAGCGTGGTGGTATTGATGGTGCCGGCCCGGGTGCGCGTGATGTAGCTGGTGTACAGCGGTTCACTGTACTGCGACTGTCCGCTGGGAATGTAGCCGATCAGGAAACTGGTCGAGACCGTTCCCGGCGTATCCACGCCCAGGCGGTCCAGCGGCAGTCCCGAAGGATCTTGGATCGTGAAGTGAACCACCACATGATTCTGGCTGTTGATGGTTGCGCTCAGGATGTTGATGTTCAAACCGGGACGAACCAGGTCGGCGATGCCCGGATCGAGCGTGGAGGCCAGATCGTGCCTGACCAGACCCCGATTCTTGGCGGCAACCGAGATCCCCTGGGCCGCGCCGATAAGACTTAACATGATGAGCAAGAGCCAGGGTGCCCGCATAGCCAGTCGATACGACTGCTGCATAACTTTCCTCCTCCAAGCGCCCAGAACCCAACCCACGTCATAGCAATCACCATACCACCTGCAATATCTTTAGTTTCAATGGATTACCTGTTTGGAATTGCGCTATATTGCCCAGATTGGGCATATCGCGCATGTGCGGTGCAATTTTCGCACTATTGAGGCTGTTACCAGCGGTTGCTGGCGGGTAAGACATGCAGCTTGTCGCCACGCCCCGGAGCGACCCATAGCTGGCGTTAACGATTAGCGGCTGGCCGCGTTCTCTTGTTCGACCTCGGGGCTCGTCGGCCCACGCCGTCCGGCAGCGGTCGCCAGCCGGGCTTCCATAGAGCATTCCCTCGACGCTGAGATCTTCATCAATGTCCGGCCAATGGTTGGCAACCGAAAGGTTCCGTTGGACCCCCCCTCAGGCCGTCCCCGACATTCCTATTAATCAGGATCGTGAAATCGGGCTATTGACAAGAAGCTCTTCTTACATTACGATACAAAGTACTTCACACTGCGGCTCGCTTTTAGAGCGTTGGCCGCGCGGAGGTCCTTATGAGCGTCTCACCGATGAAGCAGCCTAGCGCCATGCTGCCCATCGCAATGTCCGTTGCCGCGCTGGCTTTGGTTTTGGGTCACGTGGCGATATTCGGCGTGGTGCATGAAGCCGACGAGGGAACGGCGGCCCATCTCTGGCAACTTCTCATGGCCGGACAGGTACCCGTAGTGGGGTACTTCGCGCTGAAATGGCTACCGCGAGATCCAGGACAGGCGTTGGGCGTGCTCGCGCTGCAAGCCGTCGCGGCCCTGGCCGCATGTGCTCCCGTCTACTGGTTCAAGCTGTAAAGCCCGCGGCGACCTGCCACGGAACTGCGCGCGCCAGCCCGAAGCGGAACGGAATGCCGCGCGGCCGCCCGTGAGCCCGATCATTAACTGTCCGCATAAGCCTGCTATACGGCCAAGTGCATCGAGCAGCTAGGCGAATGGTGGGTTACAATCACAAATCCGTTGGACGCGTGGCGATGCGACTGGGAGCAAGCTGTGGGTTCATGAGCAAAGGCCGAAAGCCCGCGAAGGCGGGCGACATAAAAGCACGTTCTTGGGCCGGCACAATGTTGCCAACAAGCTTTTATGTCGCCCGCATTCGCGGGCTTGGGTTGCCTCGATCCCTGACCCACAGCTTGCGCTGGGCTAAATCATGCCGCCAGCTACGCGGGCTCGGCGTCCGCTTCACGGACGCCAGGGTGCAAATGTAGAAACTACAGACGCCTGCGAAGCAGGCGAAGGCGGTCACGGGACCAGGTTCGGGCGGCTATACGTTGCGATGTTCCGGCAAGAAAAACTCCCGTAGCAGACGATCCACTTGCAGCAACCCTTGGCGATTCAGCCACAGCAAGTCGGGATCCACGAGGAGGAAGCCTTGTTGCCTCAGCACTCCCAGAGGCTCGGCGAAGTGCACCGGCAGATCCACACCGACTTGTCTTCAAAGTAGCGCCGCGAAACCTTGCCGCGCTTCATTTGCAGGATGAACTCGCGGATCAAACGCTGTTCCCCGGTCGCCTTCAGCGCGCGATAAACCGGCGGGCGGCCTTGCCGCAAACGCTCCAGATATTGCTCCCAATCATGTTGATTCTGGTACTACACCTACACTTTCAAGACCAAGGCGCCGGTGGGATTCGATGCCAAATAGGACCATGGGATCTGCGGAATTCCGCCGCCGGTCATTAGAAGATGTGATCGTCGAAAATCTCAACAGTGTCTTAACAGCACACTCTGGGTGATATGACGATTCTGGGCATATAGCGCAATTCTCTACAGGGCATCCGCCTGAAACCAAATGATTTGCAGTGGCATGGGGATTGCTTTGACCCGCGTGGGGTATCTGAGCGCTTGGGGGAGGAAAAGTTATGACTAAGTTGTATCGAGTGGCCGTACGAGTGCCTTGGCTTCTTCTCGTCATCTTAAGTCTTATCGGTGCGGCCCAAGGAGTTTCGGTGGCCGCCAGGAATCAGCGATTGATTCCCCGTGATTTGGCCTCTTTGCTGGATCCGGCCGCGGCTTCGGCGGACTTTGTCCGGCCCGGCCTGAAGTTCACTGTTGTGGCCGTAACGATCACCGGCCAGACGGTCGCGGTTCACTTCCAAGTTACGGACGGTGCCGGCGTGCCGCTTGATCGGCTCGGTGTGAACACGCCGGGCACGGTTTCGAGCAGTTTCGTAATCGGCTACATTCCCAGTGGCCAGCAGACGCAGTCCATACCGCTGTATAGCAACTATTTCCTGAACAACGTCACCAGCATTGACGGCAAGACCACCGCCACGCAGCCCACCGGGGATAGCGGCGGGACCTATACCACCAACGCGGACGGCGATTACGTCTACACGTTCGGCAAGCAACTGCCCGCCGGCTTCGACCAGACGGTGACCCACACGGTCGCTATGTACGGATCGCGCAACCTGACTTCGTTCGGGCTGCTGACCTACTACGCCAACACCGAGTACAGCTTTGTGCCCAACGGCTCGGCGGTAACGGTGCAACGTCGAATCGTCCAGAACGCGGCGTGCAACCAATGTCACGATCCGCTTTCGGCGCATGGAGGGTCGCGCCAGGATACCGCGCTGTGCATTTTGTGTCACCAGCCGCAGAACGTGGATCCCAACACCGGCAATAACCTGGACTTCACCACCATGATCCACAAGATTCACATGGGCACCAGCTTACCCACCACGGTGGCGGGCGGAAAGTACCAGGTGGTGGGACACGGCAATGCGGTGAGCGATTTCTCGACCGTGGTTTTCCCGCAATACGTCGGCACCTGCACGGTTTGCCACCAGGGAGCGCCGCAATCGAACGCTTATCTGAACAATCCGTCGCGGCGCGCCTGCGGCGCCTGCCACGACGATGTGAATTTCGCCAGCGGATTGAACCACGTGAATCTCCCCGAGCCGGACGATAACATGTGCGCGCAGTGCCATATTCCCAAGGGTGAAAACGAGTTTGACGCCTCCATCACCGGGGCACATACCAACCCGATGTTCTCCGCGCAATTGCCGGGAACCACTTTCAAGTTGCTCAGCGCGACCGGCGCGGCTGGGCAGCCGCCCACGGTGACCTTCTCGGTAACCGACAAGCAGGGCAACGCGATTCCTCTCAGCACCATGAACTCGCTGTCACTGGTGCTGTCCGGTCCGACCACCGACTATGGCGTCATTCAGAACGGAACGGCGGCCTATCTTTCGGAGAGCGCCATCAAAGCGGCGGCATCGGGCAACAACTATACCTATACATTCAAGGGCACGGTTCCGGCCGGCGCGACGGGCACCTACGCCATCGGCATCGAGGGCTACAAGAACATCACCATCAACCCGGGCACGGTCATTTCGCAAGTGGTCCGCGACGCCGGCTTTCCGCAGGTCGCTTACTTCAGCGTGGACGGCACGCCGGTGGCGAAGCGCCGCACGGTTATCACCGAGGCCAACTGCGATACCTGCCACGGAACCGTTAACGCGCACGGCGGCTTCCGGCGCAACGTGGAGTACTGCGTGCTGTGTCATAATCCCAATCAAACGGATTCCCCGACCCGGCCCACGGCGCAAGCGCCCTACGAGACGGTGCACTTCAAGCAGTTGATCCACAAGATCCACACCGGAACAAACTTGACCAGCCCCTACACGATTTACGGGTTCGGCGGTTCGGTAAATAGCATGAACGTGATCCGCTTCCCCGGCAACACCATGGATTGCACCAAGTGTCACGCCACGGGAACGGACCAGGTGCCGCTGCCGGACGGCGTGCTGAGCACGCAGACGGCGCGGTCCTACATTGCTCCCACCACGCAGCCGATGTCGGCGGCATGCCTGGCGTGTCACGACGACAAGGGAGCCTCGGCGCATGCGCTCACCAATACCTCCACGGTTCTTGGGGAATCGTGCGACGTTTGCCATAGCGCCGGCTCGGCCTACGCCGTGAATACGGTGCACGCCCATTAGTTGTTGAGTGGTATAAGCCCGTCCCCGTCCGCTTGGAGGGGGACGGGCTGAAAGCGGTCAAATATCCAGTGAATATCCAGTCCCCCTGTGGATTTCTAAGCCACTGAAGCGATGCCCACTTGTTGGCAATATCCAGCGTCCGGGCGGATTCATTTTTCTGGAATTGACCACGCCCCGTTTTGGGCGCTAACCCCAGCCGGATCAGCTTTTGCAAGTACGTACCGGCGGCCTGGCATCGTTTGCCGTAGGGCAGGCCGCGCTTCCGTAAACGAGCACGCCGGCGGCAGCGGACCAAACTTTTGGACCAGTCTGCCGATTCGTCCGCCTCCCAAGGCCGGGCCGGCCTGTAGCCGCCATCCCTAATCTCCAAGTACTCGCCGGTCGGTAGGTTTGTCATCATCGGTCCACTCTTTTCCGCTTTACACGTGCGCCGAACAAAATCAACCTGCGGGTTTTTCTCTCCATGCAGAGCGAACCGGACGCTGACGCGGGATGAGCCGCGACAGTCATGGAGCGACGGACAGTTCGTACCCATTGATCGCCAACCCGAAAACGCTCGAAATGGATTATTCAGCGTTCCATGTTTTCGAGCGGACGGTCACCAGCTAGCGTCATGAGTTACAAGTTCGTCGCATAAATACGGACGGTAAGCCCTTACTGCGTGGAAGAACTCGTATAGCTTGGTATTGGCGGCGCCTTCGCTGGTGCCCAAGCCTGCGTAGCAGGGCGGTAGAGTCTTAGCCCCTGGCGAGGCGTAGTTCAGCCGAGCCTGGGGTTGTGGCGCAATAACCTTGAGCCTGCGAAGCTGGCGACAGAGAGCCCGGCCACTCCCTCTCTGTCGCCAGCTTCGCAGGCTCGCTTTCATTTCGTTACCAACCCCAGGCTCGGCTGAACTACGCCTCGCCTGGGGCTACCCCTCTGTCGCCTGCTACGCAGGCTAGCCCGCGAAGCGGGCGACAGACGCGCGTATCTGCGAGACTGCCTTTCGCCCTCTTCGCGGGCTGTCTTTCCCTCACCGTATTCCCAGGGTTCCGCAAAATACGCTCCACCCTGGGCCACACTCTTGCGCCCTGCTACGCAGGCTTGGAGCTACTTCGCAAATCGTTTAAAAAAACTCGCATCCTTCCACTTGGGCCGCTCCGGCCGATCCGCCACCGCTCCGGCGATCTTGCCCAACAGGCGGTTGAAGTCGGCCGCTGCTTGCTTGTCCACCGGCTGCTGCAAATCGTCGGATGGCGCGTGATAGCGCTCGGCGATCCACTGGCGCGATATCTCCGCCTGGGGCGTGTTCGGCTCGTAGCCGTCCTTAAACGCCAGCGCAGGAATGCCCTGGCGGATAAAACTGTATTGATCGCTGCGCACGAAGCGATTGCGCAACGGTTCCAGATCGGGCTGTACGGTTATGCCCGAGGCCTTGGCCACTTCCCGCGCCACGTCGCCCAGATCCGATTCATCCAGGCCCAGCACCATCATGATTTTGAATGGAAAGAGCGGCAGAAACATGTCCATGTTCAGGTCCGCCACAATCGGACCGCTCACAGTAGGATGGGCGGCGTAGTATCGCGATCCCAACAAGCCTTTTTCTTCGCCAGTGACCGCCACGAAAACGACGGACCGCTTGAAGCTCTGCTTGTTGTCGTGAAACGTCTGCGCCATATCGATCAGCGAGGCGACGCCAGAGGCGTTGTCCATGGCGCCGTTGTAAATCTTGTCGCCATTAATTGGTTGGCCGATTCCCAAATGGTCCAGGTGCGCGGTGATGGCTACAAACTCGTTCTTCAGCTTCGGGTCGGTGCCGGGCAGCACGCCGGCGACGTTTTGCGAAGTCACCTCGGATTTTTCCATCTTCACGCGCGAGCGGATGTTCGCGGGAATCGCGAAATGCGGCAGCGCCTCGCCGCGATCGGCGATGGCCAGCAGTTCGGCGATGGTGTGGCCGCTGCCCGCCAGCAGGCGATCGGCGTGCTTGGCGTTGAAGTTGACCGCAATCTGCAGGCCGCCGCCTTCGTCGAGCGAGCGATCCGCCAAACTCATGGCCGGTTGCAGGCGCGCCAGCGTGGCGCGTTCCCAAGGCACGTCGGTGATGCGCGGATTGGCAATGGTCACCGTGCCTACCACGCCGGCCGCTTTCAAAAATTGTCCGCGCTCGCCGGCCGAGGAGAAATGCGCCAGCAGTGGCCCGGGGATCGATTTGGGCCCGCCGCTGATAAATACGACTACTTTGCCTCTCAGCGGCAGTCCTTTCAGATCCTCGAAAGGCAAGTCGGGAACGGTGAGCCCATAGCCCACGAAGTAAAGCGCGGCTTCCGCGGCGGGCGCCGGCGCGCCGCGCACGCCGATGTTGGCGTCTTCACCCAGCTTCAGCGATTCCGCCTTGCCATCGCGGATCAGTTCGAGGCTGGATTGATCTTCCAGCAGCCGGCGGACATCGAACTTCACCGGCTGGATGAATCCCGTTTTTCCGGAGACATCGCCGGCGGGCGTCAGTCCAGCGGCGCCAAATTGTTGTGCCACGTACTCGGCGGCCTTGCGATGTCCCTCGCTGCCGGTGTTGCGGCCTTCCAGCGCGTCGTCGGCGAGGAAGGCGACGTGTTTCCACCAGCGGTCGCCTGAGGCGGGAACGGTTTGAAAAATATCCGAGTCGTCTTCAACCAGGCTCCCAACCTTCAGGGTCGCGTTAACCGTGATCGGATTGCCAGAGGGAATCAGAACGTCTTTGAAAGTGTCAGGCACAAAGCCGATGGCCCTCACAATCACGGTGTAGCGGCCGGGCGCAAGGTCGGACACCTCATACGTGCCCCGGGCGCCGGTTGTGACGGTGCGCTCCTGAGATGTCTCGAAGTTCTTAAGCACCACCTTCGCCCCAGGAACCCGACGGCCAGCCTGGTCCGCAACGGTCCCCTGAAGCGTCGAGTGATTCGCCTGCATGCCGGATGCTGTCAAGCCTAGAACAATCACCGCCACCGCCGAGAACTTATTTTTCATGGTTTTAGCTCCGAATCACGGTCCCACCCTTGCTGCTGCAAACCACTGACACACGGACAGCACACTTCCTTGTATCATAAGGCTCTTGCCTGCCGCACACCAACCAACGCTGGCCCGCCGCCTGGGCCTGTTCGACGCCACCATGATCGTCATGGGCGGCATCGTCGGCTCGGGCATTTTCATCAATCCTTACGTGGTGGCGCGCCAAGTTCACACGCCGTTTCTGATCCTGGGCGCATGGATCTTCGGTGGTGCAGTGGCGCTGGCCGGAGCTTTTGTCTACGCGGAACTGGCCGTGCGATTGCCCGGTACCGGCGGACAGTACGCCTACCTGCGCGAAGCCTTTCATCCGGGCGTGGCGTTTCTCTATGGATGGGCGCTGCTGCTGGTGATCCAGACCGGCGGCATGGCCGCCGTGGCGGTGACTTTCGCGCGATACTTCATGGAACTCACGGGCGGGAACGCCCCGGAAAGCCTGGTGGCGGGCGGCGCGCTGGCTGTGCTGACCGTGATCAACTGCCTGGGCGTCCGCGCGGGAAGCAGCGTGCAGAACTTTCTGATGGTCACCAAAATCGCGGCCATCGCCGGGATGGTAGCCTGCGGATTCTTCTTCGTGGCCCGCGCTCCCGCGACAACCACCGCGTTGCTTGATCGGCCGGTGTCGTTCGACTTGCTGACGGCCTTCGGTGCGGCGCTCACGCCGGTGCTGTTCGCTTATGGCGGATGGCAAACGGCCAGCTTTGTGGCGGGCGAGATGCGCCATCCGGGGCGCGATCTATCGCGCGGCGTGTTGATCGGCGTGCTGGGCGTGATCGCACTTTACGTGGCAGTGAGTTTCGTTTGCTTGCACGCGCTGGGGGCCGCGGGACTGGCCGCCACCATGACGCCGGCCACCGCGGTGATGCGCGCCGCCCTGGGCAATCGCGGCGCGGCACTGATCGCCGCGGGCATCGCCGTTTCCACGCTGGGTTTTCTGAGTCAGGGAATGCTCACGGCGCCGCGCGTTTATTACGCCATGGCCGTGGACGGCGTGTTTTTTCGCAGCGTGGCGGCGGTGTCTCCGCGCACCGCCGCGCCGGTAGCCGCGATCGTGCTGCAAGGAATTTGGGCCATCGTGGTGGCCTGTTCCGGAAAATACGAGCAGATTCTCAACTACGTGGTCTCGGTGGATTTCATCTGGTTCGGCATGACCGGTTGCGCGCTGCTGATTTTGCGGCGCAGGAATCCAACAGCACCCGGTTATCGCGCGCCGGGGCATCCTTACACCACGTTGTTCTTCGTGGCTTGTTCTTGGCTGGTGGTGATTAACACCGCCTTCAAGTATCCTGGTAACAGTTTGATCGGGATTGGAATCTTACTGACGGGAGTCCCTGTGTATTTTCTTTGGAAGAAGCAGCCGGCCATTCAAGATGGAGAATCGCGATGACGCCCGCCCCAAGGGTCATGACTCCGAGTACATGCACTGGGCCAAGACCCAGCAGAGCGCGCGATTCACGCTGGCAGTGAGCGGAATGCCGTCCCTGCCGCTTTCCGCGCTGGGCGCGACCTTTGACGACCTGGAGTTGTCGCGAGCCGGGGCGTACGGCTACCGTCCGTTGCAAGAAGCGCTGGCCGTCAAGTGCGGCGTCTCGCCGGATTGCGTGGTCGCGGCGGAGGGCACTTCGTTCGCCAATCACCTGGCGATGGCCGCGCTCATCGAAGCGGGCGACGAAGTGCTGGTGGAGAATCCCGTCTACACCTTGCTCACCGATACGCTGGGATACTTTGGCGCGCGGATCCGCCCGTTCTCGCGGCCCGCCACGCTGGGTTTCGATGTTGACCCCGGCGAAATCGCCCGCGCCATCACGCCGCAAACCAAACTAATCTGTTTGACCAACCTGCATAACCCGTCCAGCAGCTACATTCCCCAAGAAACGCTCCTGCAAGTAGGCGAACTGGCCCGGCGCGTGGGAGCGCGCATTCTTGTGGACGAAGTGTATCTGGACGCCGCCTTTGAACTGGCCCCGGTTTCCGCAATGCGCCTGGGACCGGAGTTCGTCACCACTAACTCGCTCACGAAGATTTACGGGCTGAGCGGCCTGCGTTGCGGGTGGATCTTGGCGGAGCCGGAACTGGCGCGGCGCATGTGGCGGCTGAACGATTTGTTCGGAGTGAACGCCGCCCATGCCGGGGAGTGTCTCAGCGTGATTGCGCTGGAACGTCTGCCGGAAATCGCCAGCCGGATGCGCGCGCTGCTGGAAACCAACCAGCGGTTGCTGAACGATTTTCTCGCCGCCCAACGGGAAACCCTGGAATGCCGGCCGCTGCGTTTTGGCACGGTCTGTTTCCCGCGCCTGCGCCGCGGCAACTGCGAAGCCTTCTGCGCGATGCTGCGGGAACGCTTCGAGACCTCCGTGGTTCCCGGACGCTTCTTCGGCATGTCCGATCACTTCCGCTTGGGGATCGCCCAAGACACCGCGCAACTGAGCGAAGGCCTAGGCCGATTGGCGGAGGCGTTGATGGTCCATTCGGAAGTATCATAAAGAAGGCCCGAGCCTACAAACAAGGCCCGAGGTCCGAGGTCCGAGGCCCGAGTCGGAACCTGCTTTTACTCGAGCCTCGGGCCTCGGACCTCGGGCCTAAAGGAGAGCTATGAGACGAATCCAAATCGTATTTCTGCTGCTTGTTCTAGTGCTATCGGCGGCCTGCAAGAAGGGCCCGGACGACGCTACGATTGCCAGCGGCGTGAAGAACGCCATGTTTTCCGACCCGCTCCTGAAGAAAGCAAACACAGACGTCCAGGTACAGGTAAAGGACGGGGAGGTAACGCTCAGCGGAACGGTCAGGCGAGCGGCAACGCAGCAGCGTGTGGTACAGGTGGCGCAGACAGTGCCAGGCGTGACAAGCGTGATCGACAACACCAACTTGCCCGGTCAGGCCCCGCAGGGAAGAGCGTACCCTGGCTCAGGTTCGTCCTCGTCGGCCCCACCGCCTCCGCCTACGATCCAAATCCCCGCAGGTACCGTGGTTCACATCCGCACGATAGACGGGATCGATTCCTCGGTGAATCGTTCCGGCGAGACTTTCAAAGCCTCCGTGGAAACTCCCGTCCTTGTGGAGGGTGAGGATGTCATCCCCAAAGGGGCGGACGCGGTCCTGCTGTTGGCGGAATCGAGACAGGCCGGCAGGATCAAAGGCCGTAGCGACTTGGAGGTCCGCCTCGACAAACTGTTTGTCGGCGGAGACGGCTATCAGGTGTCCACCAACATGATCGAGGAGCAGGGCAAGTCGCGGGGTAAAGACACTGCGCTGAAGACGGGCATCGGCGCAGGCATTGGCGCGGCGATCGGCGCGCTGGCCGGCGGCGGAAAGGGCGCGGCGATTGGCGCGGGAGTGGGAGCGGGCGGCGGCATCGGATACCAACTCATGACGCACGGGCAGACCGTGCGCGTTCCTTCCGAGTCGGTGCTGACCTTTCACCTGACGGAGCCCATCGCTGTAACGCTGAAATAACATGGGCAACTCCCACCTCCTGGCAAGCATTTGCTTCGCGGCGTTGGTGATTGATACGATGCCGGCGCACGCCGCGGATTGGCCGCGCTTCCGCGGACCCAACGGCACGGGCGTGGCGGAAACCTCGGCGCTTGCCGGATAGCATCGGACCCGACCAAGCACGTGGTGTGGAAGACCGCGCTGCCGCCCGGCCATTCTTCTCCGTCGTGATCGGCGGCGATCGTATCTTTCTGACGGCGTTCGAGGGAGACAAACTGCTTACCATCGCGCTCGATCGCGGCAGCGGCAAAATCCTGTGGCGGCGCGAAGCTCCGCGCGACCGTCATGAAAAGCTCGACAAGCAGAACAGCCCGTCATCGCCAACTCCCGCGGCGGACGGCCGCAACGTTTACGTCTTTTTCCCCGATTACGGGCTTGCTCTCCTACACCTTCGACGGCAAGGAACGCTGGCGCACGCCGGCTGGGACCGTTCGACAACATTTACGGAATGGGCGTGTCGCCCATTCTGGCCGGCGACAAGGTGGTTTTGATCTGCGACCAGCGGTCACGACTCGTTCGCCGCCGCGTTTTCCCAAGCCGACGGCAAGCAAGCCTGGAAGACGCCGCGGCCCGAAGGCTCTCAGCGGACATTCCACGCCGATTGTGTATCGGCCGCGAGGCGGGGCGCCGGGACGACGCCATCCAAATCGTTGCGCCCGGTTCGTTCCGCCTGGATGCCTACGATCTGGCCATTCGGGCAAAAGCGTCTGGTGGGTGAACGGCCTGGCTTCGGAGATGAAATCGGTGCCGGTGCTCGACGGCGACACGGTCTATATCAACGGCTTCAATTCGCCGTTTAACGATCCGGGCAAGCATATCGAGATTCCCTCGTTTGCGGATGCGCTGGCGAAATACGATGCCAATCACGATGGCGCGATCGCAGCAAGCGGAACTGCCCGATGGCCCCATGCGCGCTTATTTTCCGTTCGAAGATCATCAACCACGACGGAAAGCTGGATGAAGCCGAATGGAAGTCCTTCCAAGGGGTGATGGCCGCGGAAAACGGTCTACTGGCGCTCCATGCAGGCGGCGCCGGCGACATCGACTGCCACGGCGCTGCGATGGAAGTATCAACGCTCGATACCGCAACTCCCCTCCACGCTGGTCTATCGCGGAGTAATCTACATGATCAACGATGGCGGCATTCTCACCACGATCGATCCGGTAAACGGACAAGCCGTTCAAACAGGGCCGTCTGCGAGGCGCGGTGGACAAGTACTATGCCTCGCCGGTGGCGGGCGACGGCAAGGTTTTCTTCGTCGGCAACTCCGGCGTGGTTACCATTCTGAAGGCCGGACCGGATCAGGAGATCCTCTCCGTCAACGAGCTGGACGACGAATGCTTTGCCACGCCGGCGATCGCCGATGGGCGAATCTATATCCGCACGCGCGGGATGCTTTATTGTTTCGGGTTGTAACGCAGGCCTTCAGGCCTGTTCTTTTTCCCGCCAGAACAAGAACAGGCCTGAAGGCCTGCGTTACTTGGTCTTATAGGCGCCTTCGATGTAGTGCCAGCGCCAGCAATACCAGGAGCCAACCGAGGCGTAGGGCCGCCAGCGATCGGCGATTTTCTTCAGGCGCGCCTTGTCCGGCAGCTTCCGCATCTTGTAGATTTTCTGGATGGCCGTGCGCACCGCCAAATCGCCGTAGGGGAAAACGTCCGGCCGTCCCAGGGAGAAAATCAAGAACATCTGCGCGGTCCACACTCCGATGCCTTTCACCGCGGTCATGCGCGCGACGATCGTTTCATCGGAAAAACGGCCGAGATGGTTCAGAGGCAGAGCGCCGCACTGCACCCTTTCCGAGAGATCCAACAGGTAAGCGATTTTTTGGCGCGAACAGCCGGCGGAGCGCAGTCCTTGTTCGCCGATCCTCAGCAACGCGGCGGGAGAAATGGGATCGGGCGCGCACAGCGCGATGATGCGCTCGCGGATGACGTTGGCGACGTGCGCGGAAATCTGCTGCGCCAGAATGGCGCGGACCAGCGCCGCGAAACGATCCTGCCGGCGCGTCAGCAAGCACGGTCCGGCGCGCTCGATCCAGGCGCGCATCACGGGATCGACGGTGCGGAGATGCGTAACGCCGGCTTCGCGAATATAGCGTTTCATGGCATTTCTAGGAGGCGTTGGAAGTGTCGATGCCCGAATTTATTCTTCGCTCAGGATGTCCTCAAGAATCTCAGGCGTCAGGCCGTTGGCGGCAACTATGTCTTGAACCTCTGACAAGGTCTCCAGGAATTCCCGGCGCTTCTGTTCCGGAGACTTCGGCTCCGCTAGGCAATCCCTTTCAATCTCCATCGCCGTAGTATATAACGAGTGAGATCCCGGCTGAACGCGTCGGTGAGCATCGGCGAACAGAGTAGTCCGCTATACCGCACTGATCCGGCGCAGCAGCTCGACGAGGGGTTGAAAGCAGGCGTGATCTAAAGCGATCGGGTTTTCCCTTTTGTCCCAAACAAACGCCAAGCTGATGCTCGGATTATTTCGGAAAGCGAGTGCCAAAATTGAAGTCAACTTGATCTTCGAAGCTTTTCCGATTCCATCGCCCTCTACTCTGGCGCACGCCCAGAACGCCTCGAGGCACCCCCGAAGGACTTCCGGTAACTGGATCGCCCGCAGCAGCAAGGTGTCGAGATTGCCCTCCTCCTCCGGGCCCGGCACCAGCGCTATGGTAACAGATGGCTGACCCGCTGTCGGTTCGAAGGCATGCAGAGGGATGGCCAAGCCCCCTGCCTCACGAACCTGTCCTGCCACCTCGTCGAACGCATGCGCGGCGCTTCCGTTACAGTCGCGAAGAATCACGAGATGCCGTAGCTCGGCAAATCCAGCGCGCGCGCCGAGACCTAAGAGGTAGCCCTGAAATCCACCCTTTCCGTACGCATCCGAGGTTTGGTCGGGTACCGGGAATCCGACCTGTATCGCAGCGAGACGAAAATGATCGGCTAGTTTCCGCACGAACGCTGCGTCTCGCTTACCCTCGCACAGGACAAGGACAGGCTTGGACAGCTTTGCCACATTCTCTTCATCCAACTTGTCCACTAGCGCACCTCGAATCCGCCTGCGATAGCAGTGGTTATCTGGCGCCCAGAAAGCCTTTCGACAGTCGCCCCGCTCGCGATTCTTGTCGTGCGCAAGCCGCAAACTTCATCTTCGCTGCCAACTGCGGCAGAAGCTAGGGCCCTCAAGTTTTCTTGACTGTGGGTTGTCACAAAAAGCTGAACGTTGAAGCGCTTACAGAGGCCAAATAGAATTCTCCAAATAGATTCCAACCTATCGTAGTAGAAGCCATCTTCTATCTGGTCTACCAATGCCAACCCTCCTTCGCAGGTAATGATTCCCAAGACCAGGGTCAGCAGTCTATCGACGCCTTCTGATACTAGCCCAACTGGTATCTTTTGCGGAATGCCAGTCACGGCCGCATGGACGGTAGGCACTCCAGCAGTTAACTGAATATCGAGTCCCTCCAACAGCGGAAACTCTGATCGGAGTGCTTCGACCACAAGCCCGTGTCTGTTTTCCTTGCTAAGCTTCGAGAAATACTTCGCGCTACTTTCGGGCGACTCCGGTATCTGCGGTCCTGTAATGAAGACAGGCGCGCTTTCCGTTGCTACTGCACCCTCCAAGACGATCCCCCCAGGCGTCATCTTCGGTCGTACCACCGTCTCCCGAGATCCCCAAGACCACTTGAATTCCACAGGTGGTACAAATACCGGATCCTCTGCTTGTTGCCCGAAGGGAAGGGTTGGGCTCGATGGGTCACCGTAGGAAACCCTTAAAGACCATGTATGCGAAGGCGAGCCCTGCACCTGGAGGAGAACGGGGGTCTTCGTATCCAATCTGAAAAACAGGTCCTCCCACGGGGCCTCCGGAGGGGATCCCTCCTGGCCATTTCGAAACGGAACCGCTGGCTGGTGGCGCATGCGCTTCAGGAAAAGGGCCACATGAGGGGCAATCGAGCTTGAGGAGAGAAGCAATGCCTCCAAGAGCGCGGTCTTCCCGCTAGCGTTCCGACCAACGATGATATTGATTCTGCGAAGGTCGGAAACGTCGAGCCGCTCATAGCAGCGAAAGCCCTCGATATGGATTGAATCAATCATGTGTCGTCACAGTATATACCTGCTCAAATCCTGATCCTTGACCACGTCGGCGAGCTGCTTCTGCACGTAGGACGCGTCGATCTTTACCGTCTTCCTCTTCAAGTCGGGACCTTCGAAGCTGATCTCGTCCAGGATTCTTTCCATGATCGTGTGCAAACGCCGCGCCCCGATGTTCTCGGTGTTTTCGTTCACCAGCGCGGCGTATCTGGCGATTTCGTTCAGGGCGTCGTCCGAGAAACTGAGCTTGATCCCGTCGGTTTCCAGCAACGCCGTGTATTGCTTGATCAGCGCGCTCTGCGGTTCTTTCAGGATGCGTACGAAATCTTCCACCGTCAGGCTCTTCAACTCCACACGGATCGGGAAGCGGCCCTGCAACTCCGGGATCAGGTCGCTGGGCTTGGAAACGTGGAAGGCGCCCGCGGCGATGAACAGAATGTGATCGGTGCGCACCGAACCGTGACGCGTGTTGACGGTGGTGCCTTCCACGATCGGCAGAATGTCGCGCTGCACGCCTTCCCGGCTGACGTCGGGACCGTGGCCGCTTTCGCGCCCGGCGATCTTGTCGATTTCGTCCAGGAAAATGATGCCGGATTGCTCCACGCGCTCCACCGCCGCGCGGGTTACCTGGTCCATGTCGATCAGCTTGTGCTCTTCTTCCTGGATCAGGTAATCAATTGCTTCGGCCACGCGCATCTTGCGTTTCTTGGTCTTCTGTCCGAACAGGCCGGGAAGCATGTCCTTGATGTTGATGTCCATCTCCTCGACGCCGGTGTTGCTGATGATTTCGAAGGAGGGAAAGCGGTTCTCGCGTGTTTCAATTTCCACCTGGCGGTCGTCCAGTTTGCCTTCGCGCAATTGGGTGCGCAGTTTTTCGCGGGTGCGTTGGTAGCTCTCCGACGACGGCCCCTGTGAAGCATGCGAAGAAGCCGCCGGCAGAACCTCGTGAACGCCGATCACGGTCGGCCCGGAGGGCGCGGAGGGCGGAGGCGGCGCCAGCAAATCGAGGAGGCGTTCTTCCGCCGCGGCCTCGGCCTTGTCGGACACTTCGTCGAGACGCTCCTCGCGCACCATGTCGATGGCGATCTCCAGCAGGTCGCGGATCATGGATTCCACGTCCCGTCCCACGTAGCCGACTTCGGTGAACTTGCTGGCCTCCACCTTCATGAACGGCGAGTTGGCCAGCCGCGCCAGGCGGCGGGCAATCTCGGTTTTCCCGACGCCGGTAGAACCGATCATCAGAATGTTCTTGGGCAGAACGTCCTCGGCCATTTCGGGCGGCAGTTTCTGGCGGCGGATGCGATTCCGCAGGGCGATGGCCACGGCGCGCTTGGCGGCGGACTGGCCGACCACGTGTTTATCGAGCTCCGCGACGATCTCGCGGGGAGTCAACTCGTCGAGCGCGGGCATTTCGTCGGCGGCGGGTAGAAAGATAGCCATGGCCTAGTACCGTTCCAACTTTCTTGGGCGAGTGGCGATTGATCCCCAAGCCCAGCATTTAGCCGCATACAGAGTGTAGTTCATAGGTAAAACAAGTTGGAACGGCACTAGAGTTCCTCGAAGGATAAATGGTTGTTGGTATAGATGCAAGTCTCCGCGGCGATCTTCATGGCTTCTTCCACGATCTCGCGCGAGTTCAACGTCGTCTTGCGGACCAAGGCGCGCGCCGCGGCGGCGGCCACCGATCCGCCCGAGCCAATGGCGGCCACGGCGTCGTCGGGCTCGATGATGTCGCCGTTCCCGCTGACCAGTAGAGTGGCTTTCTCGTCGGCCACCAGTAGCAGGGCTTCCAGGTGGCGCAGGACTTTGTCGGTGCGCCAATCCTTGGCCAACTCCACGGCGGAGCGCGCCAGGTTGCCTTGATGCTGTTCCAGCTTGGACTCGAAGCGCGAGAACAGCGAGAAGGCGTCGGCGGTGGATCCGGCAAAGCCGGCCAGGATCTTTTCGTTGTAGAGGCGCCGGACTTTTTTGGCGCCGTGTTTCACCACGATGTCACCCAGCGTGACCTGGCCATCGCTGGCCATGACCACGCGGTTATCCCGGCGAACACAGAGTACGGTAGTGGAGCGGATTCGTTGACCAGCCACAATCTCTTATTATAGTGCGGATTCGGGGGAGCGCAACGGATCGACCGCCGCGGGGGTGTCCTAACCATGCGTTGATAGGAACGACCACACGGCAGTGGCGGGAAGTGGGCCTCCGCAGCCCCAACGGGGCGTGCTATAACAGCCCAGGGCAAGCGAAGCGTCGCCCTGGGTCATCGCGCCGGAACACCAAGCCCTGTAAGGGCGTCCTACAACGGCAAACAAGATCCTTGGTCCTTGCGATTCTGATCTCCAATGGTCGCGTTAGGGGCGCCCCTACAGGGCTTGCTCCTCATTGGATCGATGACCCAGGGCGACGCTTCGCTTGCCCTGGGCTGTTAAAGATTGCCCCGTTGGGGCTGGGAAGGCCCACACTGACGGCCCATTGCCGATTAGTGCTTCCGATCAACGCGCTGTTATTAGGACACTACCAAGGATCAGTCTGTCTTCGACGGGATTGGGCCGCCGGAAACTCATCGCGACTTGTACGCCGCGCAATTCCTTCCCTGCTTCGCGCCCGAATCGAGTAAACTGTGCCGGTAGTTTGAGGGAGGGGTACACATGAGCGATTGGAAATTCGTGCAGAAGGATCCGACGGAAGCGCTGGCCAAGCTGCATTTTTTCTCGGTCAAGAAGAAACATGCCTCGGGCGAAGTGGACGTGCGCATTACCATCCAGGAGTTTGCGACGTCCGAGATCGGCGCAAGGCAGTTTTTTGCCATGACCGACATCGAAGTGAATCAAAAAACCATGAGGTACCAGCCCAGCGGGTGGAGCAGCACCCTGATGGGCGCGCTTTCGGAGTGCATGAAGAACCTGCGCCGCTTCGAATACGAGCCCTGAGCTGCAAGCGAGACTCGGTCCATGAGCAGCGCGGGCGCTACTTACGGTGTTCTTAGCATCACCGGAATCACGCGATCCAGCTCCGCGTCGGTGAACGCCGCGATCGCCGCCTTGTGGAGACTCCACCTCTCTACGTGGTTGACGCTCTGGCCCGGCTCGAGTTTGGTCATGGGACCGAGGGTTTCCACTTCCAGAAAATCGGCGTTGGTGAAAGTCTCGAAGGAACATCCGAAATCCGGATACGTTTTCGTTGGATCGGCTTGATATTGTTTCAGGAAGGCTTCGCCTTGCAGAAAGTAGGCGGCCCACGTGTTGGGGTTGAACATTCCAAGTTTCTGGGGCGTCGAGTTGGCGGGATCCTGGCGCAGCGTCAAGTATTTCCTGTGGAGTCCCCAACGTTTGTCGGAAAGATCGGTATAGGCCCACATCACCAGTGGATTGGTCGCCTCCAGGTGCGCGGGATACGCCCCGCGCGCCGGAAAAGCGGCCACGGCCGTGCCGCCAGGCGCCATCATGGTCAGCGCCCAGGGCGCAAGCTCCAGCGGGAAAAGAGTCTTGTTGGTAATCCGGTGCGTGACCTTCACCGATGTTCCGGTTGCCGCCATCTCCACCGCGATCTGCTTTTGCAGTCCGGTAAGCGGTTCGACCGGTGCGGTGGCGACCACTCCATTCCTGGTGACCTCCACCGTGACGGCCACATTGTCCGGCGCCCAGGTGGCGACGGCGTCTTCCGGCGCTTTCCAAACGCGGTCGCCGCCGCGCAACTGAAATTCCTTCTCGCCCGACTTTCCCAGTTGCTCGGCAAATTCCTTCAGCAGATTCTGCCCGCCAATGAATCCGAAGCGAATGATGCGCGGTCCGACGTCGCCGGTCACCACCAGTTCGACTTGGCCGTTGGCGACCCGATAGCTATTGGGCCAACCCTTGTAGTTAACTTTTTCCGTCTGGACCTGAGCATGCAGGAGCGCGCCAGCCGCTAAGAGCGTCGCAATGAGTTTCATGATCCACATATTACACCGGCCTTGCTGAGGACACAAAGGCCAGGCGTCACTGGTAGCGTTGGTCTTCACGTGGACGTTTGCGCGCGGCTCCGCCGCTCCTTCGTGCGGAAAGGCAGGACCAGCGAAGCTGGCCGCTGGAGTTTCTACATTTCCATGGCGTGTTCGCGAAGCGGAAGGCCAACCGGCGTAGCCGGTGGCATGATTTTGCATGATTTAGCCCACAGCGCCAACTGTGGGTTCATGAGCAAAGGCCGAAAGCCCGCGAAGGCGGGCGACATAAAAGCCGGTTCTCGGGCCGGCACAATGTTGCCAACAGGCCTTTATGTCGCCCGCAGTCAGTGGCTGGCTTGGCGCAGATCAGCGGACGAGCCAACCCAACCTGACGCGCACCCTGGCCAAGCTGGAAGCAGCCGGCTTCGTGACGATGAAAACCACCGGACGCCGCAAGACCCCGAACGTCGCCGTAAGGAGGATCTTCGTGGAGATCGATCCCTACTGCGAGAGCGATCGCCTCCGCGTTGCTTAGACCGCAAAATTCTGTCGGTTGGATCGTTCCCCTTCGTGATAAGACATCAGTGGATCAGGTTTGGGGACCGATTCATGCAGTGCAGCCAAGGAGGCTACCATGGCATTTTGTTCCGGTTGTGGGACTGAAATGGGCGCGGATGTAGCGTTTTGTCCGAAGTGCGGCAAATCCACGGCAGCGGTCGCAACGGGTGCCGGACCTGCCGAGGCCGTCGCCGGACTCCCGGAGAATGTCGCCGGGCTGCTATGTTATGTTCTTGGCTGGCTCTCCGGCTTGGTGTTTTTCCTTATCGACAAGCGTCCCTCGATTCGTTTCCATGCGATGCAGTCCATGATTGCCTTCGGGGCCCTCTTCGTATTGCAAATGGCTTTCGGCTTCGGCGGCATCCTCGGCGGGATCCTTGGTTTTGCGCTCGTAAGCCTGTTGAACGGGATCATCGGGTTGGCGGCGCTGGTCTGTTGGATCCTGTGCATGGTGAAGGCCTATCAAGGGCAGCGATTCAAACTGCCGGTGATCGGCGACCTGGCGGAGACCTACAGCAAGTAGCGTCCCTGGCGCGGCACTTCAGGCCGAAATAGGCGAGATAAGGAAATGGGCGAAAAAAAACGAACCCGCCAAGGGGGTAACCGTAGTTTCCTCAGCGCGTTAGCAAGATAGGTATCTGGACCGCTATAGCCAACCCTGCTGCTGCAAGATTTCGCGGAATCCGGGATCGTCCAGCGAGACTGCCGGAAAATAGTTACCCGCGCCATCCAGGCGAAGTCCGCCTCCCGATTCACCCGCGCCATCCAGGCGAAGTCCGCCTCCCGATTCACCCGCGCCATCCAGGCGAAGTCCGCCTCCCGATTCACCCGCGCCATCCAGGCGAAGTCCGCCTCCCGATTCACCCGCGCCATCCAGGCGAAGTCCGCCTCCCGATTCGCCCGCCGGCTGGCGGATCCACCACAGGCCGGTGGAGCGGCGCTGGCCGGGCGTGGTGAATTGATACTCGTAAAGGCGGGCGCGCACGTAGCGCGGCGGATGATCGGGAAACGGATTCGTGGCCAGCAAGCTCAACACCGCTTCGTCGCCTTCCAGCAGCTTGGCCATGAAATTCACGAACCAGGGATGCTGGTAGTAGGGCGACATCGCCGCGAACCACATCAGCCAGTCGAGCCGCAGGTGATACGGCGCAATTTGCGGCGGAGAGCCGCGCAGGTCGCCGGGCTGGCCCTTGAACTGGTACTCGCGCCACACCGTGTCCTGTGTCGGCGGCGAATCCGACGTGCCTTCCACAATCACCTGGTAGCGTTCGCGCGTGACGCTTCCGAACGCGCCGTAGGTGTTGACGATGTGCAGCGGATTGAAGCTCGCGTTCATGGCCTGATTCGGAGAGATCAAGTTCATTACCGGCGCGATACTCAGCCACGCCACCACCATCGCCAGAGCGATCACCGGCAGACGCTGGTAGAAGAAAGTCTCACGCACTTCCGGAATACGCACGCGCACAAGCCAGGCCAGCAGCCGGTCGTCGAGCACGCTTACGGCCAGCACCATCGTGAGCAGGTTTAGAAACGACAGGTTGCCGCTGAGCATCAGCAACAACTGAAAGGCGATGGTCAGCAATCCGGCGATGCGCGCGAAAGGCTGCGGCGCAAAGTACGCGAACGGCACCGCCAGTTCCACGAAATGGTTGAACAACACGCCGCCTCGATGCGTCCAGGCGGGCATCCAGTGGAAATACCAGCTCAACGGGTTGGGCATCGGCTGGGTCTGATAGTGATAGTCGAGACAAGTCAGGTCGCGCCAGCAGGGGTCGCCGCGCATTTTGATGAGTCCCGCGCCGAACATCACGCGGAAATGTTGCCAGCGGAGAAACCATAGGAGATGGCTTGCGGCGACGAGCGCGCCGCACCCAGGAAAATCGCGAAGAAGCCGGCTTCCAGCAACATGGTCTCCCACCCGAAGCCGTAAAAAATCTGGCCCACGTTGACGAAGGAAAGTACAGCATCCACAGCATTGCCCAGACTGCCGCGGAGGTCCAACTGCCGTAGCGCTCCGACAGGCCCGCCAATGCCAGGCACGATAGCGCCACGCCCAGCCACGCGCCAATCGCGAACGCGGTGTCATTTGGAAACAGATAGAACAAACTGGGGATTTCGCGGAAGGCCACCGCGTGAACAAAGATCGGCACGGGCAGCAGACCGTGCTCGCCAAGCAGCGCCCGAAACTGGTTGGCCGTCACCAGGAACGCGATCAGATAGACCAGCGCCAGCCCGCGCTGAAACACCAGGCGGACATGCCAATACTTGGGGGGCGGAACGTCCATGCGTTTGTAGCATGACACAAGAGAGGCCGTGTACAATGGCCTTCAGCACGTTTGAAACGGAGGCATTGGTGAAGGAAGCTGCAAGCCAAAAGGCAAGATTAGCCACGAAGAACACGAAATGCACGAAAGACCCAAAGAGGAACCTCGGTTGTTCGTCTTCGCGTGTTTCGTGTGTTTCGTGTTTTTCGTGGTCATTCTTGCCTTTCGCCTTATGCCTTCTACTCCGCGCCCAAGTGCGCGACTGGCCCGCTTACGGTGGCGGACCCGACGGCATCCGCTACTCCAAGTTGACACGGATCAATCGCCAAAACGTAACGCAGCTCAAAGTTGCTTGGAGTTACGATACCGGCGACGGCCCGGGCGATCCCGAGACGCAGCCGATCATCGTGGACGGCGTGCTCTACGGCGTAACGTGCAAGCACAACGCCTTCGCGCTGGACGCGGCGACCGGCCGCGTGCTGTGGCAATTTCGTTCAGGCCTTACAGGGAGCGGACCGAATCGCGCGGTTACTTACTGGGTCAGCGGACGGGACCGGCGCATCTTTACGGCGGTGCGTAGCTTCATCTATGCGCTGGACGCGCGCACCGGAAAACCCATCGCCGGCTTCGGCCACGAAGGCCGCATCGACTTGCGCGAGGATCTGGGACGCGATCCCGCTCAGCAGTCCATCGTGTTAACCAGTCCCGGCGTGATCTACAAAGATTTGCTGATTGTCGGCGGACGAACCGCAGAGTCGCTGCCGGCGAGTCCCGGCGATATTCGCGCTTACGATGCGCGCACTGGAAAATTGCGCTGGTCGTTCCACACCATTCCGCATCCCGGAGAGTTCGGCTACGAAACGTGGCCCGCGGCTGCCTGGACCTACATCGGATCGGCCAACAATTGGGCGGGCATGGCCGTGGACGCAAAACGCGGCGTGGTTTACGCGCCCACCGGATCGGCGGCCGACGATTTCAACGGCGCCAATCGCCTGGGCGACAACTTGTTCGCCAATAGTCTGCTGGCGTTGGACGCGGCGACGGGACGGCGTCTCTGGCATTATCAAGGCGTCAAGCACGATATTTGGGATCGCGACTTCCCCTCCCCGCCCTCGCTCGTCACGGTGCAACACAGTGGCAAGCGCATACAGGCGGTGGCGCAAACCACCAAGCAAGGATTCGTTTTCCTTTTCGATCGCGCCACGGGCCAACCGCTGTTCCCGATCGAGGCGAAAGAGTATCCGCCCAGCGACGTTCCCGGAGAGGTCGCCGCGCCATCGCAATCGCTGCCGGCGAAGCCGGCGCCGTTCGCGCGGCAAGTTTTGACCGAAGACATGCTTTCCACGCGCACCCCGGAAGTTCACCAGTGGGCGGTCGAGCAATTCCGGAAATTCCGTAGCGCCGGACAGTTCGTGCCCTTCAGCGTGGACAAAGAGACGGTGCTCTTTCCCGGCTTCGATGGCGGCGCGGAATGGGGCGGGTCGGCCTTCGATCCGCATTCGGGACTGTTGTATGTGAACGCCAACGACCTGGCCTGGACCTCCAGCCTGACGGAAGTCAAGCGCGGCAACTCCAGCCGCGACCTGTACCGCCGGCACTGCGCCAGTTGCCATCGCAACGACATGACCGGATCGCCGCCGCAAATGCCCTCGCTGGTGGAGTTGCGCGCCAAACTCACGGCCGCGCGTGTTAGCGCGGTGATTCGCGAAGGCGCGTCGCGCATGCCGGCCTTCCCCAGCCTGACCGCCGACGAGGTGTCGGCGATCACCCAGTACGTGCTCAGTGGGCAGAACCAGGAGTTAGCCAGCCCCGCGCCCTCGCTGCAAGCGGCATCTTCACCGATGGATTTGAAATACCGCTTCACCGGCTATCATCGCTTTGTCGATCCGGATGGCTATCCGGCGGTGCAGCCGCCGTGGGGAACGTTGAGCGCGATCAATCTCAACACCGGCGAGTACGCCTGGCGCGTGCCGCTGGGGGAGTATCCGGAACTCGCCGCGACCGGCCTTTCCAATACAGGTACGGAGAATTACGGGGGACCGATCGTCACCGCCGGAGGACTCCTGTTCATCGCCGCCACGGACTTCGACAAGAAATTCCGCGCCTTCGACAAGGACACCGGCAAACTGCTTTGGGAAACGATCTTGCCGCTCTCCGCGGACGCGACGCCGGCGACTTACGAAGTTCACGGACGCCAGTATGTGGTGGTGTTCGCCACAGGCGGCAAGATGCGCGGGAACACAGCCAGTGGCGTCTATGTGGCGTTCGCGTTACCTTGAGATATTCTGGAACACGGAGAACACGGAAAAAACCGGACACGGAAGGACACCGAAACGATGGAACCTGGCTTCCGTGTTCCTTCCGTTCTTTCTTTCCGTGTCCTTCCGTGTTCCAAAAATCACGAGCTAAACGCGCTCAACGTAGACTCGGCGCGAAGCTGGGCCAGAAGGCCACTTCCCGCGGACCCGTGAAGCGATACAAGCACGCCGGGCGTCCGCCGCGCCGAACCACGCCGTCGGCGGCGAGAATGCCCATGGTCAAAATCCGCTTGCGGAAGTTGCGCTTGTCGAGAGATCGCTCTTGCACTACTTCGTAAGTGTTCTGCAATTCGCTGAGCGTAAAGCGATCGGGCAAGAAAGCGAAAGCCAGGTTGGTGTAGGTGATCTTGCTGCGCAATCGCGTGAGTCCATATTCCGCCACGGCGCGCTGTCCACGGCGCAGATTCGGAAGAGGCTGCGCCGCGTGCCAAACACCGCCGTGGCGTTTGATTCGCGCGTTGCGCACCAACGCCAGGTAACCCACCACCACGCGGCCTCCGCGCGGCGCGAAGGTGTAGAGTTGCTCCAGATACAGGTGATCCGCGGAAACTTCCTCGCGCAGCAGCCGCTGGGCGGCGCGATCCAGCGGCTCGGCGCGGCGCAAAGTGCGCGCCGGCAAGCCGCGCGACGAGGCCAGCAGCCGCAGTTTCCCTTCGGCGATGGTCAGCACCACCAGTTCGATTTCCAGCATTGCTTATGCCGTTGCAGCCAGATCCGCGACCGTGATGAACCGCGCACCCCGCGCGGCCATTTCGTCGAGCGCGGTGCGGCCCTGGCCTTTCGGATCAAGAGAAGCGATCGCGTCGCTCACCACGTCCACTGCTTGCCCCATTTCCCGCAACCCGCGCACGGCGTGCCACACGCAGATCTCCGTAACTACGCCGAACACCACGTAACGCTCCACCAGACGGGCCGCCGGACGGGCCGCCAGGACATGACGGAGAGTGACGGTTTGGAACATGTCCACTGTTTGTTTCTCTACGATGATCTGCGGCGCGTCTGGAAATGCCGGAGAGCCCGCGCGATTGGCAACCGTCGCCGCGCCCGCCAACAGCGTGCCGGGGATTTTCGCCTGGCCCAAGGTGCCGGCCACGCAGTGCGGCGGCCACACCGCAAACTCGGGATCGCGATCGCTATGCGCGTCGGCGGTCGAGATTACGGGAATGCCGCGCTGCCGCGCCAACTCGTAAATGCGCTGGAAGGTGGGAATCAGCTTTTCGGCGCCGGGAACGTAGAGCGCGCCCACGGGCAGCAGGAAATCGTTCTGAGTATCGACATCGAAGAGGACGGTTCCACTCATGATTGCGGGCTTGGCTCCAGGCATCGCTCGCGAACCTCCTCCATGAGATCTTCCAGGGCCTGGGAGCGGCGCACCGGATAGACATCGGGCTGATCGAGACGCCGGTAACGCTGCGGCAAACGAGAGAGGCTGTTAGCGGCCTGCCCGCGAATCTCCGCCAGCGACGGCAAAGCGGCCAGCAGCTTGCCGTTTTCCATTACTGGACGCAGCAATGCCTCCGCGCCGACATGGTCGCCGTTCTCTTCCTCGGCGCGGCCAATCACGTCGTGGGCGAAACTGCCGGTGGCGCTGGAGTACCGAAACACTTGCTTTTTACCGGGCCAAGTCGCTTTCTCGTCGCTGAACTTAGCGGTGTAGTGGATGCTGCCGCCGCGCTCCATCTCCACCAGTTTGAAGATGCCGCTCAGGCTGGGTGCGTCGCGGGAAACCACCAGGTCGGTGCCCACGCCGAAGGAATCCAGCGGCGCGCCCGCTTGCAGATACTCGCGGATGCGATACTCGTTCAAATCGCCGGAGGCCATGATGCTGGCGTCCAGATGGCCATGGGAATCGAGCAAACGGCGCACTTCGCGGCTCAGCGCGACAATGTCGCCGGAATCGAGACGCACACCCTGGAATCCGCGCGGGATGCCGGCGGCGATGCGCGCGCCTTCCAGACAGTCGTAGGTGTCCAGCAGCAGGGTGCTGCGTTCCTGAAAGACATCCAGAAAAGCATTGAAGGCTTGCTCTTCGTCCTCGAAGGCCATGGTCCAGGAATGGGCCGCGGTGCCGACGGTGGGAATTCCAAATTCCTTGCCGGCCAACGTGTTCGAGGTGGCCGCACAGCCGGCCAGATAAGCGGCGCGCGCCGCCAGCAGGCCGGCTTGCGGTCCATGGGCGCGGCGGCTGCCGAACTCCACGATGCGCCGTCCCTGAGCGGCCTCCACCACGCGCGCCGCCTTGGTGGCGACCATGGTTTGGTAGGTCAGCATGGACAGCAAATACGTCTCGGCGATCTGCGCTTCCACCACCGGCGCGGTGATGCGCAACATCGGCTCCTCCGCGAAGATCACGGAACCTTCCGGCACGGCCCACAGATCGCCGGTGAAGCGCAATCCCGCAAGATAGTCGAAGAACGCCGCGGGAACTTTCTCGAACATGGGATGACGCTTGAGATAACGCAGGTCGTCGGAGGAGAACTTGAGGTTCTGCAGGTGCTCGACGGCTTGTTCGAGTCCAGCCGCCAGCAGGAAGGAGCGGTTTTCCGGAAGGCGCCGGATGCTGAGTTCAAAGGTGGCGCGCTCGGCTTGCTTGTGGTGCGCGAAATAAGCGGCCGCCATGGTCAGCTCGTAAAGATCGGTGAGCAGAGGGCCGCAGGCGTTGGAAGATTTCATGAGTCCTTCATTAGTGTTACGTGTACACTATACACCCGGGGAGGGTTCCCCGTCAAACCGGGCAAGAACAAACGCAAATAACCACAAAGGCACAAAGGACACGAAGGAACTGATTTGTTTTTCTTTGTGTCCTTTGTGACTTCGTGGTTATTTGCGTTTAGCGCATCTCCATGAGCCGTTCAATCCGCTCCGCGATCGGCGGATGGGTGCTGAACAGTTTCGCGAAAGCCTGGCCGCTGAAGGGCGCCACAATGCACAAATGCGACATGGAGGGCGAGGCGTCCAGTGGAATGCGTTTGGACCAGGAGTCGAGTTTTTGCAGCGCGCTGGCCAGCGCTTGCGGATTGTGGGTCAGCTCCGCGCCGGTATGATCGGCTTCGAACTCGCGAGTGCGGGAGATCCACAACTGGATTAAGGTGGCGGCCAGCGGCGCCAGGATCAGCAACGCCAACGTTTCCAAACCGCCGCCCCGGCGGTCGTCGTCGCGGCCTCCGTAGCCGCCGAACAGCATGGCCCAGCGCGCCATGCTGGCCAGCCAGGTGATGGCGCCGGCCAGCATCGCGGCCACCGAGCTGGTCAGGATGTCGCGGTTCTTCACATGACCCAGTTCGTGCGCCAGGACGCCTTCCAGCTCCTCATCGTTGAGCAGATCGAGTACGCCTTGCGTGACCGCAACGGCGGCGTGGTTGGGATTGCGTCCGGTGGCGAAGGCGTTGGGCGAATCGGAGTTCACGATGTACAGGCGCGGAATCGGCACGCCCATCCGTCCGGCCAGCCGCTCGCAAATCTTGTAGACGCGCCAGTAGATGTCCGGCGAGTCTTCCGGAGTGAGCGGTTGCGCGTGGTAGGAAGCCAGGGCGATCTTGTCGGAGAAGAAGTACGCGCCCAGATTCATCACCGCGGCCACGCCCAGGGCGATGGTCATCCCGTTGGGGCCGCCCAGGCGCCCGCCGGCGACCAGCAGCAACCCGGTCATCAGGCCCAGCAGAAGCGTGGTCTTGATCGCGTTCATCGTGTCTCCTGTCTTGAGTCTATCACTAGGTTAGATGCGCACGCTGGACGCGCGGATTCAAGGCAATCGATCCACAGATTACACAGATTACACAGATTAGAACTGCCGAGCCTTAATCTGTGAAATCTGTGGATCGATTTTTCTGTGGATCACACCGCCACCGGGACCCCCGCGGTAAACGCGATGTGGTCTCCCGCGGCGTCCGCCGCCACATGATCGCCCGGCGAAACCGTGCCGTCGAGCAGCTTCATCGCCAGCGGATCCTGGATCAGCCGCTGGATGGCCCGGCGCAAAGGACGCGCGCCGTATTGCGGGTCCCAGCCCTCGCGGGTGATCAAAGCGCGCGCCGCCGGAGTCAGTTCCAAGTCGATGCCTTTTTCCGCCAGCATCTTGCGCAAGCCGGTCAATTGGATCTCCACGATTTGCTCGATCTGTTCCTGACCCAGCAACCGGAAAATCACAATGTCGTCCACGCGGTTCAGGAACTCCGGACGGAAGCTGTCGCGCAAGGCTTCGCGGATGCGCGCTTCGGCCTCTTTCTGCCGCTCGCTCTGAATGTTCCGCTGGAAACCGATGTTCAAATCGTTCAAGTGCTGCGAGCCGACGTTCGAGGTCATGATGATGACCACGTTTTTGAAGCTTACCGTGCGGCCCTTGCCGTCGGTCAGGCGGCCGTCTTCCAGAATCTGCAACAGGCTGTTGAAGACTTCCGGATGCGCTTTCTCAATTTCGTCGAACAGCACCACCGAGTAGGGACGGCGCCGCACATGCTCGGTGAGTTGCCCGCCCTCCTCGTAGCCGATGTATCCGGGAGGCGCGCCGATCATGCGGGCCACGGAGTGTTTTTCCATGTACTCGCTCATGTCCACACGAATCATGGCACGCTCGTCGTCGAACAGGAACTCGGCCAGGGCGCGCGCCAGTTCGGTCTTGCCCACGCCGGTTGGTCCCAGGAAGATGAAGCTGCCGATCGGCCGCTTGGGATCGCCCAGGCCTGCACGGCTCCGCCTGAGAGCATTGGACACTTTGGCCAACGCTTCTTCCTGCCCCACCACGCGCTGCCGCAAACGATCTTCCATGTTCACCAGCTTGGATTTCTCGCCCTCCAGCATCCGCGTAACCGGGATGCCCGTCCACTTGGCGACAATGCGGGCGATGTCTTCTTCCTCCACCTCGTTCTTCAACATGCGCGCGGCGTGCGATTCGGAAAGCTCTTTGTTGGCCGTCTCCATGTCGCGCTCCAGCGCGGTCAACTCGCCGTACTTGATTTCCGCGGCACGCTCCAGGTTGCCTTCGCGCGTGGCCTTTTCCTCTTCCACGCGGAGCACTTCGATCCGCTGTTTGATCTCGCCGGCCTTGGTAATGGAGCCTTTTTCCAGGGCCCAGCGCTCCCGCAAGCGGGAGGTTTCGCCGCGCAAACGGCCGAGTTCGTCTTCAATCACCCGCAAACGCTCGCGCGAGGCGTGATCGGTTTCCTTGGAGAGCGCCTGGCGCTCGATTTCCAGTTGAATCAGGCGGCGATCGGCCTGGTCGATTTCCACGGGCACGGAATCGAGTTGCATTTTCAGCGCGGCGGCCGCTTCGTCCATCAGGTCGATGGCTTTATCGGGCAGGAAGCGGTCGGAAATGTAGCGATGCGAAAGGGTCACCGCGGCCACCACCGCGGCGTCGGTGATGCGCACGCCGTGATGGGCCTCGTAGCGCTCTTTCAAACCGCGCAAAATGGCGATGGCGTCTTCTTCGGCCGGCTCGCCGACCATCACCACCTGGAAGCGGCGCTCCAGCGCGGCGTCTTTCTCGATGTACTTCTTGTACTCGTTGATGGTGGTGGCGCCCACGGCGCGCAACTCGCCGCGCGCCAGCGCGGGTTTGAGCATGTTGGAAGCGTCAATGGCGCCTTCCGAGGCGCCCGCGCCCACCAGCGTGTGCAACTCGTCGATGAACATCACGATGGAACCTTGCGATTCGTTGATTTCCTTGAGCACCGCTTTCAGACGCTCCTCAAACTCGCCGCGGAACTTGGCTCCCGCGACCATCGCGCCCAGATCGAGCGCGACCAGCCGCTTGCGTTTGAGCGTCTCCGGCACATCGCCGGAAATAATGCGTTGAGCCAGGCCTTCGGCAATGGCCGTTTTGCCGACGCCCGGCTCGCCGATCAGCACGGGATTGTTTTTGGTGCGCCGCGAAAGCACCTGGATCACACGGCGGATTTCTTCGTCGCGCCCAATCACCGGATCGAGCTTGCCCTGGCGGGCCAATTCGGTCAGGTCGCGCGCGTAGCGCTCCAGCGCCTGGTAGGTGGCTTCGGGCGTTTGCGAGGTAACGCGCTGGGTGCCGCGCACGCCGGCCAGTCCTTTGAGGATGGCGTCGTGCGCCGCGCCGTTCCGGCGCAGGATTTGCTCGGCGGGATCGCCGCCGCCCAAGGCGGCGATGCCCAACAGCAAATGCTCGGTGGAGATGTATTCGTCCTTGAAGCGCTCGGCTTCTTTTTCCGCGGTGACGAAGACTTCGTTCAGTCCGGGAGTCAGGAACATTTGGCCGCCGGCCTGGCGGGCGCCTTTCACCTGCGGCAGCGCGTTGAGGGCGCGATCGGCATCCATGAGAATGGTGTCGGGAGCCACTTTCAGCTTTTCCAGCACCGGCTGAACCACGCCGTCCGGCTGTGACACCAGCGCCACCAGCAAGTGCAACGGAGTAATCTGCTGATGTTCCCGTTGCCCGGCGACTTGCTGCGACTGCTCGATGGCTTCTTGGGCTTTTAAGGTGAATTTGTCGAAGCGAATCATAGGACCCTCGATTCCCACTCTCAGAATAGCAAAAAAACACGCAACCGCCGATGAACGCCGATAAACGCCGATGGCGTCCCTTCTTATCGGCGTTTATCGGCGTTCATCGGCGGTTGCTTTTTTCCTGCTGTTTACGCCGCGGCCTTGACGTTCACCTTGATCTGCTTGGGCCGCGCTTCCTCGCGCTTGGGCATGGTGATCTTCAGCACGCCGGCGTCGTAGGACGCTTCGATCTGCTCGGCGTTCACGGTGTTCGGCAGCGTGAAGGTCCGCACGAAGTTGCCGTAGGCGCGCTCCACGCGGTGATAGTTATCTTCCTTCACTTCCTTCTCGAAGCGGCGCTCGCCGCGCACGGTCAGGACGCTGTTATTCAAGCTGATATCCACGTCGGCCAGGTTCATGCCCGGCAGATCGGCCTTCAGCACGATCTCCTTCTCAGTTTCGTAGATGTCCACAGCCGGAGCCCAGGTTCCCAACTGCTCCTCGCCAGCTTGGCGAGCAGGGTCGAACCCGCGATTCAGGCGGTCTTGCAAAGCCAACAGGTCACGGAACGGTTCCCATCGAACGAGAGACATATGAATTGACCTCCTAGTGGTCGTTGATCTAAGTACATAGCAAGCATAAAACATGAGCGTAATATTGTCAAGTATTATATGTGTCTAATTTTCAGCTAGTTACGATGTCTATGAGACGCGGTGCTATGCAGGCTGGTGAGGGAATCGGCCGCCGGGTAGCACCAAAAAGAAAGCGGCGGGAACCGAGTTGGTCCCCGCCGCCAAAGAGAGAAAAAAGCTGTTGTCTGTTCCTTTAGAAGGTGATCTTCGCCGTGAGCTGGATGGTACGCGGTGAAGAGTCAAATCCCAGGAAGCTGCCATACGGACTGGTTGGTGTGCTGGCCGTGCTGGTAATCTGACCAAACGTCGGGTCGCCGACGCCGGAATCCGGCAGCGCGAAGTTCGGATGGTTAAAGAAGTTGAAGGCCTGGAACCCCACGCCAACCGTGGCGCGTTCCTGGATCTTGAAGTTCTTAAACACCGACATATCCACGTCGAAAAAGGCGGGTCCACGGAACTGGTTGCGGTTCTGCGAGGACAGGCCGTTGTAGTTCGTGAAAGAGGCGGCGCTGCCGTCCACGAATGCCGCGGCGTTCAGGCACGGCGTCACGGCCGCGGCGGCCCCACAACTCGTTTGCGCCGGACCACCTGTGCCGGTGTAAGTGGCAAAGAGCGCACCGCCGCCGTTACCCAGGGCGGTGTTGGTATCGGTAACCGAGAAGGGCAGCCCGGAGCGCAAGAACATCTTGCCGGAAATCTCCCAGCCGTTCAATGCTTGAGTGAGGAAATGATTGGCGAACCTGGGAGTCGGCGTGACGATGAAATCGGCGCTCAGGTTATGGCGGATGTCGTAATCCGAGTTGCCATAGTTGAGTGCGCGCAGGCCCAGCGGGCTGATCTGACCCAGCGTGGAGTCGCCGTAGGTGAAGATGCCGCCGTTGGAACCCTCATCCAGGTTGTGGGCCCAAGTGTAATTGAGGTGGCCGGCAACCGCGTGCGAGAAGCGCTTGGTCAGCGTCACGCTCAAGCCGTTATAGTTGGAGATGGCGCCGGTCTGAACGGTGGTCACCTGTCCATAGTTCGGCACCCTGGCGCTGGCAGGTATGCCCTTCACTCCAGGGTAGAGACCGTATAGATCAAAGGCGTTCGGCCAAGGGTTGCTATACGGAATGTGGATGCCGTGATTGCCGACATAGTTGACGGTTAACACCATGGAATTGCTCAACTCGCGCTGCACCTGGAAGTTCCATTCCTGGAATTGCGGGGAGTTCAGGGTGCCGCTGAAGCTGGTGAATGCCGGAGCCGCAAAAATCGCGCCCAACGATTTCAACTGGCTGGAAATCTGGGTGAACGTCTTGTTCAAGCTGAAAGCGTTCGCCGAAGCCTGCCAGATTGCCGCGCCGCCATTGGGGCCGGATCGAACACCGGAACGCCTGCGGCCGGTCGAACACGGATCGCCAGCGTGGCGGGAGGATCGCCCAGCAGATCGTCGATGAGGCCGGCGGCCAGATTGTCATAGAAGATGCCGAACCCACCGCTAATGACGGTCTTCTTGTCGTTGAAGGGAGACCAACTGAAGCCGATGCGCGGCGAGATATTGAGCGCGTCCGCGCCCGGGAATCCCTGATGGAGGCCAGCAGTGATGTCCGCACTGTAGGGAACACTGCCCGGGTTCGCGCTAGTGAAGCTGGTAAGCGTGTTGACGGGGCCGTTGAAGTCCGCGAAGCAGTTGGTCTGGCATACCGGATTGTTGTTGTGCTCGAAGCGGAGAGCCAGCGTGAGTTTGAAGTTCGGCTTGAGCGACCATTCGTCCATGGCGTAAAAACCCACGCCGCCGGTGGCGATGGGAACCTCGGTCGCGGTATTGGCGTACTTGTAGTATTGGTAGCCCAGACCGTTGACGAAGTTCTGGAGACCATTCGGGGTATAGCCGAAGTAGGCGCGCGGGGAGTTCAAGAAGAAGTTGTGGTCGCTGACGTCGTAACGGCGGAAGTTCACGCCAAACTTGAAGTTGTGGGCTCCGCGATTCAGCGTCAAGTCGTCGATGAGTTGGTATTGGGTAACGTTGCGCCCTTGCGGGAAGCTGCCCACGGGGTTGAAGCCGGTGAACGGAACGGCTCCGGAATCCACCACCTGAAAGGGGTAGGTAGCGAGGGCCTGCGGACCCTGCGCGAAGAGGGCTTGGTAGTAGCTGAACGTGCCCATAAACGAGTTCGTCATCCGGGGACCGAAGATGTGCGTTTCTTGCAACTGCGAATCCCAGGAGGGTTGCGGAGAGAGCGCGTCGAAGTTGGAATTAATCGGGTCGAGCGTGGTCGGCTGAACCCCGCGATCCTCTTTGAAGCGGAAGTAAGCGTTGTCGTTGTTGCCGATCCTTTGATCGACGCGGAAGGCTAGGATCCATTCCGTGGCCAACGCGGTTGGGGTGGCCTGGAAGCGCGCCGCGCACGGCGTGGCGTTACTGTATCCGGGCAAGACCACCGAGTTGCAGTAACTGCTATTGGGAATCGGCACCGCGCCGGATGCGCCCGGAGCACCTGCCCAAAGACCAAGCATCTTCTGGTAGAGGGGGGCTTCGGCGGGTTGCTTGGCAGTGACGTTGGCCAGCGTGGCGTTGGCAAACGCGGTGGTCGGAATCGTCACAACGTCGACGTTGGGCAGCACGAAGCGCATTCCTTCGGTGTCGACGAAGAAGAAGGTGCGGTCTTTCTTGATTGGACCACCCACGGAAGCGGCCCATTGATTGGCGTTGGCGAAAGGCCGCGGCGTTACGCCGTTGATTCCCGAATTGTTGAACCAGTCGTTGGCGTTCATGGCGCGGCCGTTCCACAAGTACTGGGCATTGCCATGGAACTGATTGCCTCCGGACTTGGTCACATAGCTCACCTGGGCTCCGGAGAGTTGTCCGTACTGGCCCGAATAGGGGTTGGCGATGATCGCAACTTCCGCTATTTCATTGGCGCCGAGCGTCAGATTCGTGGCCCCGGAGTTGTTGATGTTGAAGTACGGGTCCATGTCGTTCTCGCCATTGATCGTAAACAGGTTGGAGGTCGCCGGCAGGCCGTTGATCGTAAAGTTGCCATAGCCGCCGGTGTTATTCACAACCACGCCGGGGGCGGTATCGGCGATATTGGTGATGTCGCCACCCGCGCTGGGCAGCAACTGCACTTGGGCGCGAGTGAAGTTGGTACTCTGGCTGGGCGAGGTGTTGATCAGCGGCGCTTCTTCAGTGACCGTCACGGTCTGATTCTGCTGTCCAAGTTGCAGGACCAACGGCGCATCGGCCGCCTGGCCTACGGCCACTTCCACGGCGCGTTCCACGACCTGGAAGCCGGGACTGGTCGCGCTAACCGAGTAGCGCCCTGGCTTCAATAGGGTAAAGCGGTAATCTCCGTTTTGGTTGGTCGTGATTGTTTGAGTCGATCCGGTTTCCAGGCTCTTCAAAGTAACCTTTGCGCCGGCTACTACGGCACGGCTGGGGTCGCTAACGGTACCCTGGATGTCTCCGGTTTGAAGTGACTGGGCGGACAGTTGACTGGCAGGGCCAGTCACCAGAACGAGTACTCCTATGGCAAACAACACCAGCGCGAACTTTTTGAGAAACGCAGTCATGATCCCTCCTGTAGGACGACGATTGTTTGGCATATAACCCCTCGACGACGTTGCCAAGGGTGCCTGGCTAAATTTGTGTATCTGATCGCCAGGGTGATCTATCCCTAAACCTGGGTCTGCGCATTTTGCGACCTCAGAGATATAGGACACTGCCCGTTACGTGTGCAATCCGAGGACCACAGGATGTATGGATAATTATCATTTGTCTTCAATTGTTTACAAACGACAGAAGCCTGTATGACCTACCGTTTTTCACAGAGCCTGCGCCGCCTACCAAAAACGGGATTTCGACTAACCGTTCAAGCAACTGGCTCGAAACCGTACCGACGTGGTGTTAACTGCGCTGTCGATCAAAGGACCAGGCGATCTCGGCCAGTAAAGCGCTCCCGCAATACCGGCTTTCGGCCAGCACCACTGGCAGCGATGCACCTTCGGCTGATTCGACACATCAAAAAAATCAAGAAAAAATCGTTGACACTAGACCGTGAAAATGCTTACTATCAACCCGAGGCTGTTGGGCAGCCTCGCTAACGGGGCATATGTCAAGAAGGGTTTGGGGAACCATTCTTACATTTACGAAGCTTTGTCTGGGCGCCAGGTTCTCGTGCGGTCGGGGATCCGGATGGACCGCCAAAGATCCGCTCAAGGCCGATGCGCCTGGAGCGACGGGCAGTGTGTCGGTCGCGACTCAAGCGACGCGCATCTCAACCACCAACGACGCCTGGGTAAGGCCAAGCTTGCAGCCAGGCAATCTTCATTCCCCAAGGACCCGCTCTTCTTCCAGTGTGTTCCGAGTATGCGGGCCAACATTCTCGCTGGTGGTCAACCCTGCTGGTGTTCAACGCTTGTGCTCAACCTTGACGTAGAGGGAAACTTTTTTGGTCCCCACAAATAGGTGGGAAAAGGAGATCAAATGCGACTGACGTGGAAGGTTTTCTCGCTCCTGTTTGCGGTGCTGTTTCTGCTGAGTTTCGGCCCAACGGCCACGCTGTACGGGCAGACCAGCTTGGGCGGCGGATCTGTCGTCGGTGCGGTCACCGATGCCTCCGGCGCCGCGGTCCCCAACGCTGAGGTGGTGCTTACAGACCCGAGCACCAAAGTTGCGCTAACCACTAAGAGCAATGGCGCGGGCCTCTATGCCTTCCGCGAGGTTCGTCCAGGCGTCTATAGCCTCAAGGTTTCGACCACCGGGTTTCGCTCCGTCGTTATCGGCAATGTGGAAGTAACGGTGGGGCAGACGATCACCTTGAATGCCAAGTTGGAAGTCGGCGCAGTGACGGAAACGGTGCAAGTGACGGCCACGCCGGGCGCGGAGCTACAGACCCTCGACTCGACGATGGGCGCGACCATCGGAGGCAAGGATATCCTCACACTGCCTTCCGTCGCCCGCGACGTTTCCGCGATGATATTCCTGCAGGCCACGTCCGCACCCACTTTCAACGGGGCGTCGGACAACATCACCAGCGGCCAGGTCGCTGGCGCCTTCTCCGATCAAAACAGCATCTCGCTGGATGGCGGCAACAATAACAGCAATCTGGACGGCGACAACGGCACTTATGTTCACTTGCGTGGCGGCGCTTTGCCCATGCCGGCGGAGAGCGTTGAGGAATTCCGCGTCAACACCAACAACATGACCGCGGAGTTCGGCAGTTCCGGCGGCGGCCAGGTGCTGGTCAGCACCAAGCGCGGGACCGATGCGTTTCACGGCTCCGCCTACGATTTCTTTCAGGGCGACTGGCTCAATTCGAACGATTGGTACAACAACTTTCACGGCATCCCCAAGCCCGTGCAGCATTACAACCGCTTTGGCGGCGGTATCGGCGGACCCGCGCTCCCCAGAATGCTGGGAGGGAAGACCTACTTCTATATGAATTACGAGGGTGAGCGCTACCCCCGCGGCGGCCCCTCCGAAAGAAGCGTGCCTTCGGACCTGCTGCGGCAGGGCATCATTCAGGTTCGCGACGGTGCCGGCAACATCGTGCAGTACAACATGAAAACCTCCATGCAATGCGGACCGGCGGGCGGCTTGGCCTGCGATCCCCGGGGCATTGGCCTCAACCCGGTTGTCGGTAAGATCTGGAACACCTACGAGCCGGAGCCCAACGATTTCAAGTCCGGCGACCGCCTCAATACCTTCGGCTATCTCGGCAATTTGTCTTACCCGCTGGTAACGGACTTCGGCGTGGTTCGCGTGGACCACGATTTCGGCGATAAATGGCGTTGGTTCACCAGCTACCGGATTTTCTCCCAGAGTAATCCGGACACCAGTCAGGTGGATATCGGCGGCGTTCTGCCCGGCGACACCAAGGGCCAACCGGCCAGTGCGTCCAGCACCCCCTACCAACCCCGTTACATCGTGACCGGCTTGACCGGCACCTTGACGCCCTCGCTCACCAATGATTTCCATTTCAATTACACGCGCAACTTTTGGCAGTGGCTGCGAGCCGGAGCCATCCCTTACGTTCCCGGCATTCCTGCAGGCGTTGCCATAGGTGGTGACGGCGGCGCGCTGGTTCCGTTGAACATCAACACCCAAGCAGCGCGGCAACGCCTCTGGAACGGGCACGACTTCGATTTCCGCGATGGATTGACCTGGCTCAAGGGCAAACACTATATTCAAGTCGGTGGCGAGGTCCTCCATCAGTGGTTCCATTTCGACCGTTATGACAATGTCACGGGAGGATTGACCCAGGACAAATACATCATTCAGAGCAGCGGTCTGCAATTCCCGACGAATCTGATACCTTTCCGTTGCCCGACCGGAGGCAGCGCGAACTGCCTCCCCTCGAACCAAGTGAGTAACTACGAGTCTCTGGCCGCGCAGGTGCTCGGTGTCGTGGCCCAGAACAACATTGTGGCTACGCGCACCGGCACGAACCTGTCGCTCAATCCGCTCGGCACTCCGGTGGCCTCTTACAGCACAGTCAACAATTTCAACTTGTACTTCAACGACGCTTGGAAAATCCGGCCGAATCTCACCCTGAATTTCGGCCTCAATTACTCCATCCAGATGCCGCCCTTCGAGTTGAACGGGGCCCAGTCTACGCTGGTGGACCAGAACGGCCTGCCAATCACCACCCAGCAGTATCTGGCGGAACGCCAAAGTGCCGCCCTCCTCGGACAGGTCTACAATCCCACGCTGGGATTTTCACCGGTCGGAGCGGTGGGGTACAAATATCCGTTTAACCCCACCTACAACGATCTCGCGCCGCGGGTTTCCGTGGCTTGGAATCCCACGGCGAACGGCGGCTGGCTGGAGAAGTTGCTGGGCAACAAGGCCACGGTGATTCGCGGCGGGTACGGGCGCTTCTATACCAAGAACCTGGGGATCGATCTGGTATCCAACCCGGTTCTCGGCGACGGCTTTTTACAGACCGTCTCGTGTGTCGATGCGCAGATGAACGGAACCTGCACCAGGACGAGTGGCGCAACATTCGCCAACGCCTTCCGCCTGGGAACGGATGGGAACACGGTGCCCTTGCCGGCCATTGCCCCGACGCTGACGGCGCCCGTTCAGCCCGGCGTGAACACCGCCTTCGAGAGCTTTGCCGCTTTCCTGGACAGTGCCTGGAAGCCAGCTCCTTCGGATCAGATCGACATCAGCATCCAACGGGAATTGAAGGGCCACTGGATTGTTGAAGCTGGCTACATCGGAGTCTTCGCCAGAAACCTCTTCCAGGGCATTGATCTTAACGACGTGCCCTACATGATGACTGTGGGCGGCCAGCGTTTCGATAAGGCTTACGCCGGCGTTGCCGCTCAAGTCAACTCGGGCGCGAAGACCATCACTCCTCAGCCCTTCTTTGAAGCGGCTCTTAAGGGCACCGGCTACTGCACCGGCTACGCCAGTTGCACGGCCGCTGTGGCCGCCAACGAAAACGGGACCATCTCTACGCAGGACGTGACCGGCATGTGGAGCGATCTGGATACCTCGTTCAACTTTGGTCCCGCGTTGATTTCCACCAACCAAGCCAGCTTTATATACGGAGGAACGACCCTCGGCTACTCGAATTACAACGCCTTCACCTTTTCGGTGAAGAAACGGATGCAAAACCTCAGTCTCAACAGCAACTTCACTTACGCCCATGCGCTGGGTACCATCGGACTCAACCAGTCCTATACGGAGGACAACGTCAACGATCCGTGGAATATCAGCAGGGACTACGGCCCGCAGGCCTTCGACCGCAAGTTCGTCTTCAACATGCTGGGTACCTACACGCTTCCCTTCGGCAAAGGCCAGCGCTGGGCCAATTCCAACCCGGTCGAGACACGACTCCTGGGGGGCTGGTCCGTTTCCCCGATCATCACGATTGCCAGCGGAGTGCCGATCGGCATTTTCACCGGCTCTTTCGATGAGCGCGGGAACGGAGCCGTGGGCAACGGCTGCACGGCCATTCCTAATTCCAGCATGAGCTATAACAACGGACCCGTCTTCAACGTCAAGAGCGACGGCAACATCGGCGTGAACGGGGACGCCGCCAACGGCGGTTCCGGGGTGAACCTCTTCCCGAACCCCACGGCCGTCTTCAACAATTTCCGCCCCTACATCCTCGGTGTCAACGGAAATTGCGGCGGCGCCGGCGTCCTGCGCGGCCAGTTGCGCTGGAACGTGGATCTGGGTATCACCAAGGACACCGCCATTACCGAGCGCGTGGGCGTTCAGCTCTACGCACAGTTCTTCAACCTGTTTAACCACATGATGTGGGCCGAGCCTTCCGGTCTCGGCGGCTTTAGCCTGCAGGATCCCAACAATTTCGGCGTCCTCAGCGGCCAATACAACCCTCTGTCCTTGGGCGGCAACAACTCGTTGGCAAATGCGAACTTCACGAGAGTCATTCAGCTCGGCGTGCGGTTCCGCTTCTAGGCTTCGACGTTTGAATCCCAGGGCAGGCCTTCGGGCCTGCCCTTTTTTTTGTAACGCAGGCCTCCGACCTGTTCTCGTCTTCTTGTAGCGCAGGCCTCCGGCCTGTTCTTTTCGGCGGAAAAAGGAACAGGCCGGAGGCCTGCGTTACCGGCCGAACAACCGTTCGAAGATCGCTCCCACGTTGTGTAGCTGCCGTTGCAGATCGAAGGACGCGGCGATCTCGGCCGGCGTAAGCGCCGCCACGATATCGGGGTCGATCCCGGCTATCCCGAATGCAAGATCCTCCGGCAGGCAACCGCTCGCTCCCCGAGCCCATCTGCCAGACGCCCGATGATGGGATGAGCGAGGCCCTCATCGGTCATGCGGTGTTTAATCATCGGAAACATGATCGCCCAACTGTTTGGCGAAATCGTTCACGCGACGGATCATCACGTCGGGGTCAACGTGCAATTCTTCCCCCAGGTTGCGCCAGTGGCTGAAGCCCGATGTTGCGCAGACGGTATTCGCCGCCCAGCTTCATCGAAAGCTTGGCCCTCTCGATGTCAATGTCCGGGTAGGGCAGAACACTCGCCAAATCATAAAGCGGCGCAAGGCGGACTCTGCCTTCGGACCCGATGAGTAAGGCGTAGTTCTTGCCGTGGGCGTCCGTTCCCGCAATCAGCCAGTTGTATGCAATCGAGTCGAGGAAGGCGCTCGACATCCTCATCTGGTCTGGTTGAATAGGTTTTTAGCAGCTCGACGATGTCGCGGATGCCGGGCCCCCCTTCATTTTGGTACTTGCGGGTCGGGGGAATGCTTAGTGCCTGGCACACATCCTCCTGATGTACCCGCCGCAAGACAGCGTCTATCCGAACCCGGTCGTATCGTTCGACAACAATGGCGATCTCGTCTTGGAAATGCATGATCCTGGAACTCACGCGTGGGAAGCCCGAGCGATCTCGCCAGCTCCAGGCAAAAATGCTCGTTCTCAACATGCCCGTCCAGGTCGCCCGTCGGAGGCTTGAGAATATGGGTTGTGGGCACTGCGGCCCGAGGGAACCCCCCAGCGACCGTTCTCAAACAGGAATGCGGTTTTTGGCTGCGCGCCGGCAAGGCTGAACTGGCCGGTATCCCGTGGAATACGCCAAGCCGAGTGGTCGGCTCGCAACGTCCGAAGTCTCTGGGCAATGGCTGCGTCGTCCAGCCATTCGATCTCGGGAGGCGCCTGGCCGAGGATCGCGTCCAGGCGTTCAGGCTGGACAAACTGGACGGCGCCAGCGCAGTCCTCCCCGACATGGGCAATCAGCCCGAAGGCGTTCCGGGGCGAGACATGGAACCGCTTCCCCCACTGGTCAAGCACGTTGCTGTTGTCAGGCAAGAGCCCCCAAAGATACGGATCGACCTTCGCGTTTCCATGCTCGGTTAAGGCGAGTGGCATGGAAATCGAAAGTGGATAAGCGTCCGGAGCGTTGCGCCACTGTTCGTTGTAGGTGAAAGACAATTTTCCCCGATTGTCGCGCGCCACGCGACCCATTTCCCGGCCCTCAATTATCGCAATGAGCTCCTTGGTCATTTTCTTTCTCCGCGCGCGGCGGCGACGATGGAATCAATATCCACTGCGGGAGCGGTGTGGCGTTTCTTTCCGGGAGCCTCTTCCTCGGTCATCAGTTGGATCTCCGAGGGCGTCGATGGTGCGCAGCAGGAGGCCGATTTCAGCTCTCGGTTTACCCTTTTCCACTTCCACGATCCACTGCCGGCTGACGCCGACTTTCTGGGCGAGCGACCGCTGGTCAAGAGCGAGCTTGATGCGGCGATCCCGAATGAGTGCGCCGAGGTCGGCTGGGGTTCGAATTCGCATATCGTTCCTCTCCCGGAAAAGTAGGCGTACGGCGACATTCTATCAAAGTCGTCGTTCGACGACAATCGAGAAAGTCGTCGGCCGGCGACATCGCCGGGAATCTCCGAAGTCGCTCCCGATTTCGGTATTTCAGAGCAAGTCGCCTTGGTTTTTCCGGCCTCTTGTAGCGCAGGCCTCCGGCCTGTTTACTTTCTGCGGAGAAAAGAACAGGCCGGAGGCCTGCGTTACCTCCCGAACAACCGTTCGAAGATCGCTCCCACGTTGTGTAACTGCCGTTGCAGATCGAAGGACGCGGCAATCTCGGCCGGCGTAAGCGCCGCCACGATATCGGGATCTGCTGCCACCATGGCCCGGAAGTCGCCGCCGGTTTCCCAGGCCTTCAGGGCATTGCGTTGCACCCAGGCGTAAGCGTTCTCCCGCGTGACGCCCTTTTTCTCCACCAAGTCCAGCAGCAGTTGCCCGGAGAAAATCAATCCTCGCGTGGATTGCAGGTTCTCCATCATGCGCGCGGGATTCACTCCCAGCGTATCGATCAGCGACGCGGTGCGGTCCAGCAGGTAATCCATGAGAATGGTGGAATCCGGCAGGATGATGCGCTCCACCGAAGAGTGGGAGATGTCGCGCTCGTGCCACAGCGCCTGATTCTCCATGGCCGCCTGGGCGTTGCCGCGCAACACCCGCGCCAATCCGCAAATCTGCTCGCTGACAATGGGGTTCTTCTTGTGCGGCATCGCCGAAGACCCCTTTTGGCCCGCGCCGAAATACTCCCAAGCCTCGCGAACTTCCGTGCGCTGCAAGTGACGCACCTCCAGCGCGATTCGCTCCAGCGATCCGCCGATTACCGCCAGCGTGGCGGCGTAGTGGGCGTGGCGATCGCGCTCGATCACCTGGGAGGCGATCTCCGCGGGCCGCAGGCCCAGCTTGGCGCAAACCTTCTCCTCGATGGCCGGACTAAGGTGCGCGAATGTGCCGACGGCCCCGGACAGTTTTCCCACGCGCAGGGCGGCGGCGGCGGCGCGGAAGCGCTCTTGATTGCGCTGATTCTCGCTCCACCAGTTGGCCAGCTTCAATCCAAAAGTGGTCGGCTCGGCGTGGATGCCATGCGTGCGGCCGATGGTTGGTGTATCGCGGAATTCGTAGGCTCGCCGCATCAGGACTTCGCCCAGGCGCAGCAGCCCGGCCTGAATCTGCGCGGAGGCTTCCGAGATCAGCAGGGCTTGCGCGGTGTCCACCACGTCGTTGGAGGTCAGGCCGTAATGCAGGAAGCGCGCGGCTTCCTGGTCGCCGCTACGCCCCAGAGACTCGGCCACGGCGGTGGTGAACGCGATCACGTCATGCTTCACTTCGCGTTCGATTTCAAAGATACGCGGCACATCAAAGCGCGCTTTGGCGCGCAGAGTCGCGGCGGCCTTGGCGGGGATCAGGCCGGCCTCTGCTTCCGCTTCGGCCACGGCCAGTTCCACGTCCAGCCAGCGCTGGAAGCGGTTTTCATCGCTCCAGATGCGGGACATCTCCGGGCGGGTGTAACGGGGAATCATGCGCTCCTCCGAAAACATCAAAACAAAAGCAACCGCCGCTGAACGCCGATGAACGCCGATAAGAACAAAAGCCGATGTGTTATCGGCGTTTATCGGCGGTTGCTTTTTTCTTTACTTCAGATGCTTCAACGCTTCTGAAAGCATCGCTTCCTGTTCTGGGAACACCGTCCGCAAGTCTATCAGCAAGCGATCGTTTTCCACACGCGCAATCACCGGCACCGATCCGGCCCGCAGACGGCGCTCCAGTTCCGCGGTGCTGCGCGCGGGATCGGAGATCGCCACCAGCGTGGTCGGCAAGGTTTGGCCCGGCGTGGACCCGCCGCCAACCACCGATTCTCCGGCCAGCAGTTCAACGCCCCATCCCATGCTTTCCAGCGCCCCGGCGAGCGCCCGGGCGCGCTCCGCGATTGCCGTGGGCGTCATGCGGATCATGCGCGCCACCGGGAGATCGTCCAGGCGGCCCGTCACCCAGGCCCGTAGCGTGGCGCCCAGCGCCGCGTAGGTGAGTTTGTCCACGCGCAGGGCCCGGAACAACGGGCTGCGGCGGACGCGCTCCACCAAGTCGGCGCGGCCGGCGATCACGCCGGCCTGCGGACCGCCCATCAGCTTGTCGCAGGAAAAAGTCACCAGATCGGCGCCGCCGCGGAGGGAATCGGCCACTCGGGGCTCTTCGGAAATGGGAGGTATGGGAAGAATGGGATTCATGTCGAACAAGCAGCCGCTGCCAAGATCCTCCACCAGGGGCACGCCGAGTTTGCTTGCCAGGACGGCGAGGTCCTCTAGCGCTGGGCGCTCCGTGAAACCCACTATTTGAAAATTGCTGGGATGCACCCGCAGCAGCAGCCGCGTGCGCTCGCCGGCAGCTTGCTCGTAATCGGCCACCCGGGTGCGGTTGGTTGTGCCCACCTCGCGCAAGATAGCTCCCGAGCGCTGCATAATATCGGGCACCCGGAACGACCCGCCAATTTCCACCAACTCGCCGCGGGAAACGATGGCTTCGCCGCCAGAGGCCAGTTCGTTCAACACCAGAAACACCGCCGCGGCATTGTTGTTCACCACCACCGCGGGAACGCCTAGCAACCGCCGCAGCAGCCCGGCCGCATGTACGTCGCGCTTGCCGCGCTTCCCGAAGGCCAGGTCGTACTCCAGGTTGGTGTAAGACGCCGCCGCCAGCGCCATCGCGCGCACCGCTTCCGCGCTCAGCGGCGCGCGCCCAAGATTGGTGTGCAGAATCACGCCGGTGGCGTTGATCACCGGGCGCAGGCTGGGTTGCAAACCGCGCCGGATCGCCGCGACAATGCGCTCTTGCAGCAGGCCCGCATCGTTACCGCCGCGCAACTCTCCGCGAACTTCCGTTAAGACCTCGCGCATCACGGCGGTGACATATTCTTTGCCGGTCTCTGCGCACAGGGCGGCGATCTCCGGCCGCGCCAGCAACTCGTGAACCGCGGGGATTTCGCGCAGCATTTTATGCGAAGCCGTCATGCGCCTCCCCGAGTCGCCGCGGGCGTGGCCGAAGCGTGCGCGCCCATCAGCAGAATCATGGAAACGCAGAAGGCCCAGAACAGGATCGTCACCGAAACGGAAAAGGGTCCGTAGGCCGCTTTGAAATCCAGCCACGGCAGCGACCACATGTACAGGTATTTCCCCACCTCGGTGAGCAGTCCCGCAAACACCGCGGCGCGGAACATGGGGCGCGCCGGAACCTTGCCGTTGGGCAAAAGATAATAGAGCAGGAAGAAAATGGAGATGGTCACCGGCAACGCCACCGCCTTCATTCCCACCGAACGTGCCACGCCGGCCAGCATACCCGTGCCCAGGTGTTCCTGGACGGCGGCCAGATGCACGCCGGTGATGATCACCGATAGAAACGCCAGCGAACCGCAGAGAACCGCTAGTCCAAACGAGACCGCCTGATTCATCAGCCAACTGCGGTTGGTGGGGATGCGCCAAATGCGGTTGAGGGCCACTTCCAAGGGTAGCAGCGCGCCGTTACAGGTGAACAGCAGCAGAACCAGAGAAATGACGCCCGATTTCCGCGACCGCGCCAGGACCTGCACATTGCGCACGATGAAGTCGGAATCTGGGTGTTGCGGATCGAAGTAGGGCAGATTATCGCGCAGCATGGCTAGCACGGCGTCGTTGGCGGCAGTGGAGTGCATGCTCTTGCACAGCACCAGGAGCAACACGCAGAAGGGGATGAACGATAGCAGCACGTTGGCGGCGATGGCGAAGGAATAGACGTGTACTTCGGTCGCCAGCAGGTACCGCAAACTGGGCGACCAGCGATCCCACAGCGTCGGCTTGGGCATGATAGTTCGCGCGGCGGTTTCAGGCGTGCTGGTGATGCTCATCGGGGCCGGGTTCAAGTATAGCAAAGTGGCGCGGGCATCCTTGCCGGCGCTTGGTTCCTTGCGCGAGCAACCCCGCAACGAAAACCGCGCCGGCAAGGATGCCCGCGCCACTTTTACGCGTTTGCCGGCAAGCCGCAAATAGAGTATTCTTGATATTCACGACAGACTCGCTCAGGAGGAGTTTTTGAACACTAAGGGAATCAAAGATAAGGCGGAACGCCGCAAGCTGAAGCGCGTCGCGCGCAAGAAACGCCCGCCGTTGGCGGCGTCCACGGCCGATCGCGGATCGCAGAAACGCAAAGTGCGCAAGAAGGGCGCGGCTACGACCAAGCGCCGTTAAAACAAGGCCCGAGCCACGAGGCCCGAGGCCCGAGTCGGAAGAACCGTTTTAGCCTCGGGCCTCGGGCCTCGTGGCTCGGGCCTTGTTCAAGCGGCTGTGCTTGTATCCGTAGACGAAGTACAGAATCAACCCAACCACCAGCCAGATCCCGAAGCGCTCCCACGCCGTATCGGGCAGCCCCTTCATGATAAACAGACAGCCCAGCGCCGATAGTACGCATACCGGCCACACCAAAGGCACGCGGAACGGCCGCGGGCGTTCCGGCTCCTTGTAACGCAGCACCAGCACCCCGATGCTCACCAGCATGAAGGCGAACAGCGTGCCAATGTTGGTCAGGTCGTAAGTCTCCGCCGCGTCGCCGACCAGCGCCCATGCCGCCACAAATAATCCCGTGAGCAGCGTGGTGGCCCAGGGAATGTGCGTGCGCGGATGGATTTTCGCCGCCCACTGCGGAAGCAGACCGTCGCGGGCCATCGCGAAAAAGATGCGCGGTTGTCCATACTGAAACACCAGCAGCACCGCCGACATGGACACCGCCGCACCCAAAGCCACAATCCATCCCACGGCCTTGAAGCCGGCAAATTCCAGCGCGTAGGAGAGCGGATCGGCGGCCTTGCCCAATTCCATGTACGGAACCATCCCCGTGAGCACGGCGCCCACAATCACGTAGATGACCGTGCAGATGGCCAAGCCTCCCAGAATCCCGATCGGCAGATTGCGCTGCGGATTCTTGGTCTCCTCCGCGGCTGTGGAGATGGCGTCAAAACCGATGTAAGCGAAAAATACGATGGCCGCGCCTTGGTGAATGCCCCGGAATCCGTTAGGCGCGAAGGGATGGTAGTTGGCCATCTTCAAGTGCGTCGCGCCGACAGCGACGAACAAGGTCAAGGCCAGCAGCTTGATGATCACGAAAATGTTGTTGGCATTGGCGCTCTCGCGGGCCCCGCGCAGCAGCAGCCAGGTTATCAACATCACGATGCCGAACGCCGGCACGTTCACCAGAATCGGAATACCGAAAATGTGCGGCGCCGAGTTCAGCAGACTGTGCGTCTGCGGCTCGGAGCTGAGCAGTGCGGTGCGATAGCCCGTGGCCAGCCACACCGGCAAATGCACTCCCAGCCCTCGCAGCAGCGTGTTGAAGTAATCGCCCCAGGAAATAGCCACCGCCACGTTGCCCACGGCGTATTCCAGGATCAAGTCCCAGCCGATGATCCAGGCCACCAGTTCGCCGAGCGTGGCGTAGGAATAAGCGTAGGCGCTGCCGGCTTGCGGAATCATCGCCGCCAGTTCCGCATAGCAAAGCGCGGCCAGGGCGCAGGCACCGCCCAGCAAGATAAACGAAAGCACCAGCGCCGGACCGGCGCCCTGGCGGATCACTTCCCCGTGGGGACCCAATTGTCCCGCCGCCGCCGTGCCGATGGCGCCGAAAATCCCCGCGCCGATCACCGCGCCGATGGCCAGCATGATCAAATCGCCGGCGCCGAGCGTGCGTTTCAAGCCGCTGCCGCCCTCCGTCTCCGCGACCATCGCCGCAATCGGCTTCCTCTGAAAGAGTTGGGACATGGCGGGTAGTCTACCATTAAACAAGGCCCGAGCCACGAGGCCCGAGGCCCGAGTGAAAAACAGTTCCGACTCGGGCCTCGGGCCTCGTGCCTCGGGGCTGAATTTAGTGATCCAACCCAAACGCCGGATGCTTGGAGCATCCCGCCGACCTTGATCTTCAAGTATGTCCCCGCGCCGTTCTTCTCGAAAAACGGGTCAATCGGTTTGGCCAGCCACTTCGCCCACCCAGGCAGCATTTCGGAAATGGTCGCCTGCATGCGGATCGCTCCGTGAAAGTCCAGGGAGTCCGGTTCCAATCCCAGGACGCCGCGCAAATCCACTTGCGCGCCGGGAACGCCGAATCCCAGGGATTCAAAGGCGATGCGCTGGTCCTCCATGTGGAAGACACCTTGCATGCTGGAGAAGACATCGTCAATGGAGTGATCGCCGGGCTTGCCTTGCGCGCGGCGGCTGAGTTCATCCAACACGTTTTGCACTTTGACATGCGTAAAGTGGCCGCTCTCGATGGCGAAGCGCCCGTCGAGAATCAGTTTTTCCTGTACTGTGCCGCTGAGCGGCGGGATCGTGATGCTGGCTTTCAGGTTGATGTCGCCTTCCAGGAACGGATCGCCCTTCATGGCCAGGCGCAATAAATCCTGAACATCGCCGTTGGGCATGTCCACGTCGAGTTGGATGGCCTTGCGAGCCTCCTTCTCATGCTTCATGATGACGCCGCTGGTGACGAAATCCGTTCGGCCCAGCCGGGCCCGCACCGGGTGCAACGTGGTGTTTCCGTTCTGGCCGTCCACCAGAACCTGGAAATTGACCGTCAGCGGCACGGGATTGCCGCTGCGCTTCAATCGAAAATCGGGCACCGTGGCCAAACCCTCGGCGGAGATCGCGCCGAGAGTGCCGGAGAATTTCCCGGTGGAATCCAGTTTCCCGGCGATTGCATGGAACACGCTCAAGTCGGCGTGCCGGAATACGTAGCTGCCCTGTAAAGGAGAGTCGGCGGGGATTTTAGCGTTCCAAGGTCCGAAAGTGCCCTCGCTGGTAACGGCGCCGGGCGGCTTGGGATTATCGAGTGTGACCTGGTAGGCCATGGCTTGACCGGCGCGCAGCGGCTGCATGTGCAGTTCGTGAATCGCGAACTCCAGCGGTGCGCGGCTGGAGTCGCGCGGAAGAATCACCAGGCGGCTGTTGAAAATGTCGAGTTTGGCGATCACCGTGTCGGCGATCTCGCTGAGCGCCAACCGGCTCGCTTTGGGCGGCGCGGCCGGGGCGGTGGTTGATGCAACGGATGACGGACGCTGTCCTTTCGGCGGTACGTAGATATCCAGACCGTCCACGGAAACAAGCGGCACCATCACCGGCGGCGAAATCACCGAGCCGAGATCCAGGTCGAAGGAAAACGATTTGGCAGCAAACATCGGTGGGACGCCCGCGAATCCATTGCGGCGCAGAACCAAGCCATGCCCTTGGACGTGCGCGATGGCTCCGCGGCCGCGAGCCAGGATCAGTTGCAAGGGCGAGAACTCCGGCAGATGCACGCTGAGATCGGCCAGTTCCACTTGGGCGTCGAAGCGCTGTTCGAGGTAGGCGACAGCCAATTCACGGATCGCCGGCTGGTATCGCGAAGCAATAAAGAACGAGGCCAGGAACAAACCGGCGGCCACGATCAGACCTGCGGCGACGCTAACGATGAGCCACCGTCTGGCGGACGATCTGGGGGATAGGCTCATGGGGATGCTTACAACCTATTATAATTGAGAAGATGAAGCTGGCTCTGGCGCAGATCAACACGACCGTCGGCGACTTCCCGGGCAACCGCACCAAGATGACCGCCTTCGCTCAACGGGCCCGCAGCGCGGGCGCCGGACTAGTGTTGTTTCCGGAGTTGTCCCTGTGCGGATATCCGCCGCGCGATTTGGTGGAAAAACCAGACTTCGTGGCGCGCAACCGGGCGGAGTTGCAATGCCTGGCGCAAAGCACCGCGGGCATCCGCGTGATCTGCGGATTCGTGGGACCGGCGCCGCTCGAGAGCGCGCGCACGGCCATGAATTGCGCCGCGTTGCTGGAAGATGGAGAAGTGCGGTTCGTCCAGCAAAAGATGTTGCTGCCGAACTACGACGTCTTCGACGAGGCGCGCCATTTCTGGCCCGCGGCGTCGCAGTCCCTGGTGAGCATCGACGGGAACAAAGCGGCCCTGACGATCTGCGAGGATGTCTGGAACGACAAGGAATACTGGAAGAGGCGCTATTACACGCATGATCCCGTGGAGGAATTGGTGCGCGCCGCCGGCCCGGCGCCCAACAAAGTGCTGCTGAACATTTCGGCCTCGCCCTACAGTTTGGGCAAACGCACGCAGCGGCGCGAGATGCTCCGGTCCTTGGCGGTAAAACACGGTGTGCCGGTGGTGCTGGTGAATCTGGTAGGCGGCAATGACAGCCTGGTCTTCGACGGATCGAGTTGTGCCATTGACGCCCAGGGTGTTCTGCGCGCCTCCGCCGCGACCTTCGAAGAAGATTTGGTATTCTTCGACCTCGCCGCCAACACCGGCGATCTTCATGAAGAAATTCCGGAAGGCGTCGAGTCGGTGTATCCCGCGCTGGTGGTTGGCACCCGCGACTACGTGAAAAAGTGCGGATTCGCGCGCGCTATTGTCGGGCTGAGCGGCGGCATTGACTCCGCGCTGACGGCATGTCTCGCGGTGGAGGCGCTGGGCGCAGGCAACGTCACCGGCGTGGCCATGCCGGGTCCTTACAACTCGCCGAACAGCCTGGAAGACGCCGCGGCGATGGCGCGGCAACTGGGCATCCGCTTCCTGGAAATTCCCATTGTGGCGCCATTCGACGCGTATCGTCAAACGCTCGCACCGGCTTTCGCCGGCCAGGCCGAAGATGTCACCGAGGAGAACCTGCAATCGCGCATTCGCGGCACGCTGTTGATGGCCTTGTCCAACAAGTTTCGCGCCCTGGTGCTTTCCACCGGCAACAAGAGCGAGATGGCCGTGGGCTACGCCACGCTCTACGGCGACATGTGCGGCGGCCTCGCGGTGCTGGCCGATATTCCCAAGACCATGGTGTACGAATTGTCGCGCCTGGCCAACGCCCGGTTGAGTAGAGCGATCCCCGAGCGCGTCTTCACCAAGGCGCCCTCCGCCGAGTTGCGTCTCAATCAAAAGGACAGCGATTCCCTGCCCGCCTATGAGACGCTCGATCCTGTACTGAAGGCCTACATCGAGGAGTATCAGGCGCCGGAACAAATCTCACATGATCTTCACTTGCCAATCGCGATGGTCCGCGATGTATGCTTGCGAGTGGACCGCAACGAGTACAAACGCCAGCAGGCCGCCCCAGGGATCCGGGTGACCAGCAAGGCGTTCGGAGTGGGCCGCCGTTTTCCGATCGCTCAGAGATACGACCCGCAGACCGGATCGTAGGAGATTCAATGCGCAAACTTTTCCCGCTGGTCATGCTGACATTCTTCGCCCTGCTGGCGATTCCGCAGAACCCCCCGGCGCACGTGGGCAAACTCGCCGATGGTGGTTTCTTGCTCACTACCGGCTGGCGCACGGCGCCGGAAGGCATCCAGATTCCCTTCCCTCAAGACACCTTTCCGATGAACCTGGCGTGGCATCCCGACGGCAAGAACCTGTTCATCCTGAGCAGCGGCTACAAGCCGCCTTCGGTGCTGATCCTCGATACCTCCGATTTGAAAACCGCCCTGCGCGTGGCGTTGCCGGATGCCTGGCTGGGCCTGGCGATCAACAAGGCCGGCGACCGGTTCTATGTTCCGCAAGCCAACCTGGGATCGGTGCAGGAATTTTCTTTCAACGCCGGCCAGGACCTAAGCCGATGCGCAGCTTTCAATTGTTCCCCGGGCCTGCGCCGGGTACACGTGTCAACAAGAGCTTACTCTCTAAGACGGACTATCTCGGCGACGCCACACTCTCTCCGGACGGCAAATGGCTCTATGTGGCCAATATGCAGAACAACCTGGTTCATGCCATCGAGCTTTCCACGGGCGACGTGACGCGGAAGTGGCCGACCGGAACGCATCCTTACAAGCTGCTGGCCGCCGAAGGAAAACTGTATGTCTCCAACTGGGGCGGCGAGAGCATTTCCATTCTCAACCCGGCCGATGGCAAGACCGTTTTGACCTTCCAGACCGGCGCGCATCCCACCGCCATGTTGCTGCACCAGGGACGCCTCTACGTCACCTGCTCCAACACCAACCTGGTGTACGTCCACGATCCCGACACCGGCATCGTGCGCGAACGGATTAACGTGGCGCTGCATCCCAAGTCGCCGCCAGGCTCCACGCCCAATTGGCTGGCGGTTTCGCCGGACGGCAAACGTCTGTTCGTCGCCAACGCCGACAACAACACCGTGGCGGTGGTGGATCTGCCGGAAAAAGGAACCACCGGCCCGTTGACCGTCGCGGGATTTATTCCCACGGGTTGGTATCCCATGGCGGTGGCTGTGGCCGCCGACGGACGGCGCGTGTTCATCGCCAACGGCAAGGGCGATCGCAGCTACCCGAATCCCAGCAATGGAATGCCGCGGACAGGCGTTCGCCACGAGGGAGACGAGGATCGTCCCGGCTACGTGGGGAATCTGCAAAAAGGATCGCTCAGCATCGTGGACATGCCGCAAGGCGACCAGCTCAGCGTGCTGACGCGCCGCGCCATCGCCAACTCGCCTTATCGCGACGAATTGCTGGAACGCGCCCCAGGGCAAAGCGTGGTGATACCGTCCAAGCCCGGCGACACCTCACCCATCCAGCACGTCATCTACATCGTCAAGGAGAATCGCACTTACGACCAAATCCTCGGCGACATGAAGGAAGGCAACGGCGATCCCAACCTGTGCTTCTTCTGCCAGGACATCACGCCGAATGAGCACAAGCTGGCGCGCGAGTTTGTGCTGCTCGACAATTTTTACGTGAACGCCGACGTCAGCGCCGATGGTCACGCCTGGAGCATGGGCGCCATCGCCAGCGACTACACCGCCAAGTTGTGGCCCGCCGGATACGCCGGCCGCCGCAATCACTACGACTCCGAGGGCGAGGACGAAACCGGCACCGCCGGAGGCGGCTGGCTTTTTACCAACGCCATCAAGGCCGGAATCAGTTTCCGCACTTACGGCGAGTGGGTGGAAAACGGCGCCAAACCGGGCGACCCGATGCGTCTGGGCGACAAAGCGCTGGAAGGCCACTTCGATCCCAACTACCACGCCTGGGATCTGACCTATCCCGATCAAAAGCGCGTGGACGAATGGGCCAAGGAGTTTGCCGAATTCGAGAAGAACGGCAATCTGCCACGCCTGGAGATTGTCCGCTTGGGCAACGATCACACCAACGGCACGCGGCCCGGTACCCCAACGCCGCGGTCTCTGGTGGCCGACAACGATTACGCGGTGGGCCGGCTGGTGGAAATCGTCAGCCACAGCCGCTACTGGAACAGCACTGCGATTTTCGTGCTGGAAGACGACGCCCAAAGCGGTCCCGACCACGTAGACTCGCACCGCAGCCCGGGCTTCGTGATCAGCTCCTGGACCCACAAGGGCAAGACCGATTCGACAATGTACTCCACCGTCAGCATGTTGCGCACCATGGGACTGATTTTAGGCTTGCCGCCGATGAGTCAATACGACGGCGGCACCATGCCCATGCACACGGTTTTTCTCGACAAGCCGGACGTGCGGCCGTATGAAGCGGCTAAGCCGACGATTGATCTGAACGAGAAAAACGCCCCCGCCGCGCCGATGGCCAAGGAATCGGCGGCGCTGGACTTTTCCGGCGCCGATCGCGTGGACGAAGAATTGATGAACCGCATCCTGTGGGCGGCGGTGAAAGGCAATCAGCCGATGCCCGCGCCGGTGCGCAGCGCTTTCCCGGCGATGTGGGTGTTTCACACGCGATGAGCCGCGCGATGAGCCGCGTGCGATGAGCCGCGACAGTTATGGAGCGACGGCCGGTAAGTGTTGAACGTCGGCACGAAGACAAGAGGACCCGAGTACTCGACGGAGCGGATTTTCGTGGCAACATTCAACCCTGGCCAGCATTCCGTCGCTCCATAACTGTCGCGGCTCATCGCGGCTCATCGCGGCTCATCGCCGGCTCGGACGGCACGTTGCGTTACAATCTTCCGGTGTTCTACTTGATTACGTTCGCGTGTTTCGGATGCCACCTTCATGGTGACGAATCCGGGTCCGTCGATCCCCAACATCATATCTACGGAAATCCGTTTCTGCCCGTGAATTCCCGGCGCGTCGCTTCGGAACGGCAGCGCAAGGACCAACCGGCGTATCGGATGGATCCCGAACAGCGGTTGGTGGTGCTGGATTGCCTGCGAACCGTTTGCGGACACCGTGGCTGGAACTTGGTGGCGGCTCACGTGCGCACGACTCATCTTCACGTGGTGGTGCAAGGGAACATTCGGCCTGAGCGGATCATGCATGATTTGAAGTCCTACGCCAGCCGCGGCCTGAACCAGGCCGGTTTCGACGGACCCGAGCGGAAACGCTGGGCTCGACATGGAAGCACCCGTTGGTTGGGCGTCGAACGCGATGAAAATGTAGCGGCCGCTATTCGGTACATCCTCGAAGAGCAGGGCGACCCGATGGCCGCTTACGACTCGCGGTCCGCTTTATGATGGTTCGCTCTCTCGACATATAATCCAATTTGTATGGAGGCGGAAGAAGGCTTGCCCCAATGAATCGAACGGCGACAAGGATAACGATCTACGCGGGTACGGCGGTGGGCGTGCTCTGGCTCCCCTTTCACGTGAAGCCGTTCCCGGCCATCTACTCCATTTCCCAGGCCTTCCACTTCAACAATCAGGTTGCGCTCGTCGCGCTGCTGGCCGGCTTGGCTCTGGCTACCTGGTGGAGCTGGCCCGGAGAGACGGCCGCGGCGCCCGGCCGCTCACCCCAACAAGATCGGCAACTCGGCTGCTGGCCTCTGTTGGCTGCGCTCGCTGTCAGCAGTATCGAATTGACTTTGATCAGTCTGGCCTCGGGATGGTATCCCATGGATTCGGCAGCCTATTTCATCAACCGGCTGCTCTGCATCCAAGACGGATTGATACCCTACCGGGATTTTGAGTTCGCCGGCGGTCCTGCGATGCTCTATATTCCCGTTGTCTTGCGGCGATTGACGGGCCTTTCCGTCGATGCGGCGTACTTGGCGGCGCTCTGGCTGTTCGCGTGGGGCGGACTGTTTCTGCTGTGGTGGGTGATCCGCCAGTCCAGCGCCCGGCGCTTGGACAAGACCATGGCCTTCCTGGTGTTGGCAGCTTACCCCGCGTTGAACCCGGAATTCGGCCTGGAGTACACCATGACGCGCTACATCTGCGGGTTTGCGGCCCTAGTGGCGGCACGGATCGCCGTGGAAAAACTGGCCGGCCGTTGGTTTCTCGTAGCGGTCTGTCACTTCCTTCTGAGCGCCGCGGTCTTGTCGATTTCTCCGGAAATCGGCGGGGCGTTTCTCGCTGCCTTGGTTGTTTACTGGCTCCTGGAATACCGGGCCGGATCGAAATGGCTGGCCTACACGGCGGCGATGCACCTGAGCATGCTGGCGTGCCTGGCGCTGCTGGCCCCAAGAAACACGTGGCACGCGATCCGCGGATTCGCCGTGGACGGCAACGATCTGCCCTTGTTTCCCTCTCCCTACGTCTTGCTGTACCTGGGGTCGCTTCTGATTGCAGTCGCTCCCTTGTTGGCCGACGCGATCGACGCGGCATTTCATGGACCGGGACAACAACAGAGATTGCGGGTTTTCGGAACGCTGACGGGCGCCTTCGCGGTCCACGCCGTGGCCATGATGCCCGGCGCGCTGGCCCGGCCCGACGCCAGTCATGTGCTGTACAACGGCACAGGGGTTTTTCTCCTGACCCTGCTGGCGCCACTCAGGATGAAGCTGGCGCCGCGCGCCGCTGGCGGGGACGCCGCACCGCCGCCGAAACGCCGGGGTCATTCGCCGGTTTCGGGACGCTTGGTTTATCAAGTGGCGCTGCTCCTTACTGCGGTCGTTTCGGTGACGCTGGATCGCGGTTACATGCTGCCCGGCTTGAAGTATCTGGCCACTCTGAGGGCCGCCGCGTGGAGTGAAGACCATCCCTCCAGCGCGCTGGCAGATGGCGTGGAAGAAGCGCTGGGGGCGAGGGAATGGAACCGGCTGCGCCGTAATCTCCTGGGCATCCAGCAAAGAAGTTTAGAGAATCTTTTTCCCGGCCTCGGCCGTTACGGAAAGATCTGCGATCCACTAGGACTGCCGGAAATCTACTCGGTCCTGGCGCATCACCATGCCCTGCGAGCGGAGTATTACTACTCTGCGTTCGACGAGTCCACGGCGCTGGCGATCCAACGCAAGGTTAACGACGTGCGGTCGTGCGCTTTTGTGATTCTTCCGCGGGATGCTCTCCTGGGACTACCGCCGCTGCTGCCGCTGGACCAGGACTATTACAGCCGGCTGCTGATGTTTCCCCTGTGGGGGTCGCCAAAGTTTCCATTGCCCCCGCCCAAACGAGAGCTTCTCAAGTACGTAAAGGCCTCGTTTGTTCCGTTGCAGCAGGTGATTCCCGGCATGTATCTGTGCATGAAACGGCCCGGGATACCGTAATCCGCACTTTTTTTCATCACGAAGACACGAAGGAAAACCCCAAGAGCACGAAGAGGTTTGGCCACGCCCGGCCTGCCTTCGTGTCCTTCGTGTCTTCGTGGTTACAAAAAGTCCTACAGGCCCTTGCGCTGCACGGCGAGCTCCTCCGGCCAGGGATTGGATTCCAGAAACTTCTTGTACTCCTGCTGTCCCTTGAGGAAAAAACCCAGGAACGCCGTGCTATAGGAGTTGACGATGTCGTAAGTTGTCTCCATGGATGCGAAGCCGGGACCTACGCCGTCGCCGAAATTATGCGAGAGTTTGAACATATCGGTGAAAGAATAGTGTCCGCCGTTGAGCAGTTCCAAGAGCAGCGCCGGTCCGGTGTGGGCTTCGTAAACGTGAATGATCATGAGGTTGCCGATCTGTCCGATGGTGTTGTCCTTGCGGCCCAGAAAATAGAGTGCGGGCACGGTCAGGTTAGTATGTTTCGCCGGTGCGGCGGCCATGCCCAGCACGGCGGCGAAACGGGCATCGGCATCGGCGGCCATCACCGCGCAGTAGGAACCGAGCGACATTCCGGTGACCGCGGTGTGCGCCGTATCAATACGTCCTGCGAATCGCTTGGCTTCTTTGTCCGTAGATTGTCCCTTGTCCCATAAGATCATCTCGTCCAGCAACTTGCTCATGTCTTTCGGGCGGTCTTCGGTGGAGTGGGCGCGCTCCTTCGAGGTGTAACGGATCAGTTGGCCGTCAATGATGGTGTGGCGCGAGTTGCCGGTGTGATCGGGGGACACGACGATGTATCCATGACTGGCCAGGTAGTCGCACCAAAACGTGTTTTGCTGGCGCGATCCGCCGTTGCCATGGGAAAAAATCACCAGCGGGTAGCGGCCCTTGCGCAGCGGCGCGTCGCGCACGGCGTTATTCCAGAACACTTTGTCCAGGTCGTCAACGGACGCATGGTAACTGGCCTGGATTACGGCGGCCACTTCCGGCGTGATGCCGCCGGGGAAAAAATCGCGGAAGCGATTCTTGGGCATGGAACGGGCTTTGTCCGCGGCGGGATACCAGATTTCGGTGACCAGGGTGCGCGGCTTTTCCGTGAGACGGTCGATGCGCGCGGAGTCCACGATCACGGTGGTGGTGACGCCGACGGGATAGGGGCCTTCCTTACGCGGATCGGGAGCTTTGGCGAATAGGGAGGATGCCAGGAGGAGAGTGCCTAAAGCAATCTTCATTGTTTGATTATGCCGCAGGGGTGGTGAATGCGGAATCGGAAAAGAGATCAGCGATGCTCTTCGCAGACCGGTCGCCAGAGCTGCTATCCAAGATCATGGAGGACTTGGCGGCAAGTGGTAGACTGCATATATGAGCGAACTTCGAGCCCTGACTCCGGAAGAGCTGGCTGCGGCCGAAGCGAAGCTCCGAAATCCCGCCCCAGGCAGCCGCATTGCGGCGGCTCGAGAGTTCGGAATCGACCTCACCTTGATCGTGCAGCAATTGCGGCTGTCTCCTACGGCGCGCGCGCGACAGATGGAAGAGTATGCTCAGGTTGTGGAAACCATCAGGGGAGCCGCCCGCCGTCCTCCTCTGCAGCGCCCGGTGTAACGAATGGCAACGACCTTCGAAAAGGCCATCCATGTACTTGCCGACGCGGGCGTCGAGTTCGTCGTCATCGGCGGCTTCAGTGCCATTCTGCACGGCAGCGCTCACATCACACTGGATCTGAACGTTCTCTTTTCTCGCGGAACTGAAAACGTCGCCCGTCTGGTTCGCGCGTTGGCCCCTGATCATCCACGCCCAGAAGGTTTTCCCGAAGACTTACCGTTTCTTTGGGAGCAGGCCACTCTGCACAACGGTACCGTGTTTACGTTGAAGACTGATCTGGGTAGGATCGACTTAATGACTGAGGTCCGCGGCTTAGGATCTTTTCCGGAAATTTGGGGGCAGTCCGTGGAGGCGGAACTCTACGGCCGCAGCGTCAGGACCCTGAGCCTCCCAGACTTGATCAAGGCCAAGAGAGCCGCCGGGCGCGTGAAGGACCTTCAAGTACTGCCGGAGTTGGAGAGTATCCTGGAAGCGCTGAAGCCGTAGGATCGGTCCCGTTAGACTGTAACTCTCACCAGTGAAGAAAAATCCCAACCAACACCGCGCCCGTACCCAGCGCCAACAGCACGGCGTAGACCGGCGCGATGAAGCGCAGCCAGTCTTCGTACTTCACTCCCGACGCCGCCAACATGGCCATCAGCGCGCCGTTGGTGGGAGTGATCAGTTCGCACAAGCCCGCCCCCGTTTGATAGGCCAATACGGTGACTTGCCGCGACAGTCCCAGCAAGTCGGAGAGCGGAACCAGCAGCGGCATTGTCAGGACGGCTTGCCCGCTGACGCTGGGCACCGGAAAGTGAATCAACGTGTGCGCCGCCACCATGCCGGCGGCCGAGGCCGCCACCGGCAAATGGGAGAGCGGCGTGAAGAGTGCTTGCACAATGGTATCCACGATGCGTCCGCTGTTCATCACCACGAAGATGGCGCGGGCGAAGCCGATCAGCAGTCCCGCGTAAGCCATGCCGCGAAAGCCTTCCACGAACGCCTCGGCAGTTCCTTCCAGCCCCAAACCGCCGATCACCCCGGCAACCACGCCCATGAAGAAAAACATTCCCGCGAGTTGATCGAAGTCCCACTCCCAGCGCGACACGCCGATGACCAGCAACACAAACGCCGTCGCCACCGCCAGCAACACCAGCACGTGACGCCAGTTCCATGAAGCAGGTCCACTGATCGGCTGCCCCACAGGGTCCTCCGCGGCGACGCCGCTCCGTGCAGTCCATCGCATGGTCCAAAAGATCCACAAGGCCAGCGCCGGAATCAGCACCGCCAGACGAAAGCCCCATCCCGAGAGCAGCGGCAGGCCGGCGAGCTTCTGCGCGATTCCCGCTTGAAATGGATTGATGGGGCTGAACGCCGATCCCACTGCTGCCGTGCCCATGCTGAGCGCCACAGCGGTCAAGGGACGGAAACCCAGCCGGCGCATCAGCAACAAAAGCACCGGCACGAAGGCCAGGATTTCCTCCTGCATGTTTTCGAGGGCCCCGCCCGCCGCAAACGCCAAACCAAGAATCGGAATCACCAGAATTCCGCGGCCAGCTAGCGCCTTCACCAGCGAGTCCATTAGCGCTTGCAGCGCACCGGTCTTGTCCACTACGGTGAAAGCGCCGCCGACCAGGAACACGAAGAAAATCACCGATCCGGCGCTCAGCATTCCCTTGGGGACAGCCAGCAACGTGTCCCAGAATCCTTGGGGATTCGCGGCCACCAGTTTATAACTGCCGGCGACCACGACACTCTTGCCGGTAGCGGGATCGTCCTTGCGGTCGTAGCGTCCCGCTGGGAGGATGTGCGTGAGAACGGCGGCGAGCACGATGCCCGCCACCATCAAGGTGAGGGGATGGGGGAAGCGGAGCCTCATGTTGAGATCATAAGGCGAAATCAAAAACCGAAAGTTCGAAGATGGCGTGGCGCAGGCCTCTGGCCTGTTCTCTTCGCTTTCAAGAAAACAGGCCGGAGGCCTGCGCTACACCGCGGCTCATCTCATTTCGCCGATCATCCTTTGCAGGTCGCCGAACTCCGCCGCATCAATTTGGTAGGTGGAGGGATCGCCTTGCCGCACCGCATAAGCTTTTCCGTCCTTGGACACCATCATCACATGCTGCACTTTTCCGGCGATGGTCACCTTCACGTCCACCGTGGGCTTGTCCAAGCCGTACTTGGCCTGCTCGGTCGCGTCATCGGAGGGATACTCCTTGGCGGCGATCCGCCGCAATAAACTGATGAATGTTTGAATCTTCTCGCTGTCCAGTTTCTTAGGCCCGTTGAACCACTGGTCTTCCTTCTTGTCTTTGTCCTGCTTGCGGTCGATGGTCACGCGGGTATTGTCGGCGCGCATCTCCAGCTTGTCGGGATCGGCGAAGCTCATGTCGAAAATCGCGGAGTGCCGGAAGGCCTCGAGGCCCTTGTCGAACGTCGTCGCGGCCGTGCCGGCCAGCTTGTAGACGCCGGGCATTTCGGAAGTCTTGGCGTAGTAAAAAGTCTGATCGCTGGAATCCGCGCTCTTCTTCTTGTCCGCTTTGATCACCTGTTGGACGACCGTCAAACGGTGCGTACCGGCCGGGTCCACCACTTCCAACGTCGCCCAGGGCTTGGAGAAATCGAACTTGCGCGCTTCTTTGTCCTTTTCGTCTTCGGTCAGAACGGAATCGTAAGCGGAGGCCGCGCTGCGGACCAGGTCTTCCACGGCGTAGCCTTCCGCGCGCATCGTGTGCGGCTGGATGAATTGCCAATCCGTCCCGCTGCGGGCGAACTCCAGGGTTTTCCCCTTGGCCGCCGCCTGATTCGTGAAAACCACCTTGGAAACGCGATCCACATCCACGCGCAACATACGCTTATCGCGCAGATCGTTGGCGCTCTTGTCCAGACTGCCCTTCACGCTGCTGGAAACGCCGAACAGTTTGTCGCCGTTGGGCGCGCCGTTGCCGGAGACCCGCGCATAAATCACACTGCCGGCGGGCGCTTCGCTGCCGAGATCCACTTCCACCTTCTTGCCATCCGCCAGCGTCGCTTGCACCACCAACTTGGGTTGATCCAGTCCATAGCTCGCCCAGTCGGTGTTCTTTTCCGCGACCACTTGCTCCGATTCCAACCCCGCCAAGGCCGACGCCAATCCTTTGGCGGCGGTTTCATCGGCGGCCATCGCCTGCGGTTCGCGGAGGGTCCAGGTTCCGCGAGCGTCCTTATCCAGAGTCACGGAAACTTTGCTGTCCGGATGGAGAATATGGATTTCGTTGATCTGGTCGTCCTTGATCGAGAGCATTTTGGCGCGCGGCGTGGCGTCCACGACGCTATCCGCCTTCGGCGGATGCTTATCGGAATACCAAATCGCGCCGCCCAACAGCGCCAGCGTTGCCAAGGCCACCACCAAACGCATCGGTTTCATGCGCTATCTCCTCTTCCACCAAACCCAGGCGCCCAGCGCGATGATCAACAGCGGCAATCCAAACACGTTGGTGTAGAGGATGCGCCCCATCTGCGCCTGGTTCAGCGAGAGGCGGCGGTCCTCCACGTCCTTGGGACGGATAGCGATGAGATCCTCGTCGTTGGTCAGCCAGTTCATCATGTTCAAGAACAGATCCTTGTTGCCGCCCGGAAAACCGAGCGTGGAATTGGTGACAAAGCGCGAGCTCCCGGTGACCACAAAACGCCCGTTGGAAGCCTTCGGCGCATCCGGCGCGCTGGAACCCTGGACGTTGTAGACCGCCGCCACTCCCAAATTGATGGGACCGGCGGTATCGCGCTTGGGGTTAATTTCCACCTTGCCGCTTCTAAAATCCTTCACCGCGTAGCTTTTTGCCGACGTTCCGAAAAGCTTGTCCACCGTGACGCCGCCCTTGGCTGTCCCGGGCGTGACGCTGCGGGCCAGCGGGAACAGCGCCGCGGTGTTGCGCATCTCGCGCGTAATCGCGTGGTTCTCGTACTTGGTAACCAACGGTGAAAACTCGTCGGTGCCGAACAGTTGGCCGATGCCGCTCAAGTCCACCACCAGGTCGTCGTTGACGCTGACCGACCAATCGTCGAGCAGTTTAGCCAAGGCGGTGGTATCGACGTTCTTGGTCAGCGGATTTAGCATGAACAACGCCCGGCCGCCGCCTTCCACAAACTTCTTGATGGCGTCTATCTCCACGCCGATCAGATCGTTCTTCGGTCCGGCGACCAGCAAAACGGTGCAGTCGGCCGGCACGGCCGGCTGCTTCTCCAGCAGCGAAACGGTCTTGACGATGAAGTTGCTGCTCTCCAACGCCTGCTTCACCGCCGACATGCCTTCGGCGGCGGTGTTTTCGATGTCGTGCTCGCCGTTGCCGGTCAGGAAGCAGGCGGTGCGTTTATTCGGCTTCAAGGCGCGGATCAGAGCGTTGGTGATTTCTTCTTCCGTCAAGCCCTTGGCCTCTTCGTGACGCCCGCCGGTCTCGATGATCACGGTGCCCAGCGTGGTCACATTCATCTGCTTGGCCAGCATCGGCGTACGCACTGGATCCACGAACTGCACCTGGATCTTCGGCGACAAGTTGCTGTAACGGGTCAGTTGATCCTTGGGGCTGGGGCCGAAGCGGCTCTCCGTCCAGGCGTCGCTGCGATCGAAGTCATAAATCTTGACGTCGCTTTGCAGATTCTTGGCGATCTTAACGGTTTGATCGGAGAGGCTGTACAGTTTGCTCGCCGTAAGATCCTTGGTCTTGTTGTAACGATTGGCCAGATAATTCACGGCGCCCAGAATCGCCAGGACCACGAGCAGGTATCCGGCCAGGAAGGCGCCGAACTTGCTCTGTCGCGTTTTCAGGAATGCGGTGTTCCTCTTGTCCATGGGCTTAGGACCTCCACCGCAGAGATTCCATGGAGCGCGACGTCAGGAACAGCCCCAGGAAGATGATGGAACAGTAGTAGACCACGTCCTTCAACTCCACCACGCCTTTGGAAAACGATTCAAAGTGCGCAGTAATCGAGAGATATGCCAGCGTCTGAGCCACCGGTCCAAATGAGAAAAACGAAATCCACTCCATGACCCAGAGCATCAGGAACGCGCCGAAGGTCAACACGGCGGCGATGATCTGGTTCTTGGTGGTGGAGGAAAGGAACGTTCCCAGGCTCAGGAACGCCCCACCCATCAGGATCAGCCCGAAGTAGCCGACCGCCAGGGCCCGCCAATCGGGTTTGCCGTAGAGAAACAGGTTGGCGATGTTGAGCAGCGAGATCAGCAACAGGCCCCCATAGAGCATCAGCGTGGCCAGCCACTTGCCCAGGATGATTTGCAAGTCGGTGATGGGCGAGGTCAACAGCAGTTCGATGGTGCCGCTGCGTTTTTCCTCGGCGAACAGGCGCATGGTGATCATCGGCATCAGGAACAGGATGATCACGCTGGCGTTGCCCAGCAGGGGCCGGATGATGTAGTCGTTCAGGTTCATCGGCGGCGCTTCTCCGCGCGACATGGCCGCGCGCAATGACTGGGTCATGAACGCGGCGGTGGCGCTGTAAAAGAAGAATCCGAAGATCAGCGCGAAAATGGCCATCACGATGTAAGCGATGGGCGAGGCGAAGTAGGCGTTCAGTTCGCGCTTCGCCAGGGTCCAAATATTGTTCATTCCGTCCCTCCCGCGGGAGATGTTTCGGCGACCGGCGCGCCGGGCGTTTCGATAGCTTGATCGTGCGTAGTCAGTTTCAAGAAGATGTCTTCCAGACTGAGGCCGACCGGGCGCAATTCGTGCAACTTCCAGCCCGATTGCACTACCAGCGTAGCGATCTCGCTGCGCACGTAGTGATCCTTGGTGGCTTCCACTTCAAACGTCACGCGGCCCGGCCGCGCGCCGTCTTTCTGTTCCACGCGGCTCACGCCGGAAAGCTTGCTGAGTTTACCGGCCACTTGGTCCGGCGGACCTTCCACGTCCACGTAGACGGTCTCGTGTCCTTGCAGGCGCGCGGTCAGGTTCGCCGGCGTGTCGATCGCTTCCAGTTTGCCTTGATTGATGATGATCACCGTTTCACAGGTGCTGGAAACTTCCGGCAGAATGTGGGTGCTTAAGATGATGGTGTGCTCACCGGCCAGACTGCGGATGAGCTTGCGCGTCTCGATGATCTGCTTGGGGTCCAGACCGGCGGTGGGTTCGTCCAGGATCAGCACGTCGGGGTTGTGGATGAGCGCTTGGGCCAATCCCACGCGCTGGCGGTAGCCTTTGGACAGCTTGGAGATCAGCTTGTAGCGCACCTCGCCCAGCGCGCAGCGCTCGATCACCTCGGCGGTGCGTCGCCCGATGTCGGCGCCGGAAATGCCCTTGATGCGTCCGGTGAACTCCACGTACTCGCGCACTTCCATCTCCGGATAGAGCGGCGGCGTTTCCGGCAGGTAGCCGATGCGGCGTTTCACTTCCATGGGATGTTCCAGCACGTCGAAGCCGGCCACCGAGGCCTTGCCTTCGCTGGGAGGCAGGAAGCAGGTGAGCATGCGCATGGTGGTGGTTTTGCCGGCCCCGTTGGGTCCCAGGAAACCTACGATGTCGCCCTTCTTCACCTCGAAGCTGATGTTGTTGACAGCCGTGGTTCGACCGTAGCGTTTGGTAAGTCCTTCAACCAGAATCATGGGTTAGGGTTCCTTGCGGGTATAAAGCGCAATAACCAATATACATGAAATGCGCTGGCTACCGGAAGTACCAAAGAGCAAGCGAAGGTCGGCGATGGGGCGGAACGCCGTCCTGAAGGCCAAGCCTGTTCTAGTACTTCCTATTTGCATTGACTTCCCACCCTCGCAACGGCTATAAGAAAATTAGACACTTTCATAGGGAGAAGCTGGTAATGAACCATGCCAAGCTCCGAGATCGCGTGATCGCTATCCGATCGTTGATTTGCCTGGGGACTTATTTGGGAACCCTGGCGCTTCTGGGTGTCCCGGCGAGCACCCGGCCGCAGCCGCCGACAAATCCGACCGCGTGGTGACGTTTGCCAAAGACGTCATGCCCATCTTCCAAGCCAAGTGTCAGGACTGCCACCGTCCCGGCACGGTGGCGCCGATGTCGCTGCTGACCTATCAGGATACGCGGCCGTGGGCCAAGTCCATCCGTGAGCGCGTGATCACCCGGCAAATGCCTCCCTGGCACATCGATAGGACCGTGGGCATCCAGCATTTCATCAACGACCGCTCGCTGACCGACCAGGAAGTGGACACTATTGTTCGTTGGGTGGACGCCGGTGCGCCGCCCGGTAATCCCAAGGATTTACCGGCGCCCGGCAATGGCCGGCAGAAGAGGCCTGGCAGTTGACCAAGCAATTCGGCGAGCCGGATTTCGTGATCAAGTCGGGCACGTTTTCGATTCCGGCGGTGAGCGACGATCAATGGTGGGATCCGGTTTCCCCGGTTCCCGTGGGCGAGCCGCGATGGGTGCGCGCCGTGGAAGTCCGGCCGGCCACCGTGGCGGGACGCAAAGTCACCCATCACGCCATCGCGCGGCTGTGGCAAAACGACGAGGATAGCGAAGACCGTGGCCCGCGCGGATTCAGCGACGGCAGCGGCTTGCTGATGGAGTGGGCCATCGGCAAACAGTTCGATATCTATCGCGCCAATACCGGCAAACTGCTGCTGCCGGGCGCGGAAATCCAGTGGGACATCCACCTGCACGCCAACGGCGAGGCCGTTCAGGATCACATCGAGTTGGCGGTGTATCTCTATCCCAAGGATTCCCCGCCGAAGTACCGCACGCGCCTGATGATGTTCCGGGGTACGCAGGGACGCTTCGGGGGCATTGATATTCCACCCAACTCCGTGGCCGATGTGGAGGCTATCACCACGTTGCGCGAACCGGCGCGTCTGGAAAGCTTTCAGCCGCACATGCATTTGCGCGGCAAGGCCATGTCCATGGAGGCGATCCTGCCCGATGGCACGGTGCGCATGCTCAGCAACGTCGATCATTTCGACTTCAACTGGATGAACAACTACATTTACTCGGACGAAGACGCGCCGGTGCTGCCGCGCGGCACGCAGATCCGCATCCACGCCTGGCACGATAACACCGTCGCGAACCGCAATAATCCCGATCCCAGCGTTCACGTGGGCTATGGCCGGCGCACCACCGACGAAATGGCGCACGCCTGGGTCAACGTCACGTATCTGAGCGATCGGGAGTATGAGGACTGGCTGGCCAGCCATCGGCCCGAAACAAGCGGTAGCCGCGGCGCATCAGCCGCAATAAAAGAAGCCACCGATAAACACTAGCCACAGAGACTCAGAGAACACAGAGACCGGAAACACAGAGAGCACCGAACCAAATTCAGGGTTTTCTCTGTGTTTCCGGCCTCTGTGTTCTCTGAGTCTCTGTGGCTCATGAATCGGCGGTCGCGGTTTTTTCTTCCATCGCCGGCATCCGCACGCGGAATATAGCTCCCCGCGGGGAGCGGCTTTCGGCTTCGATCTCGCCGCCGTGTTCCTTGAGAATTCCGTAGCAAATGCTCAATCCCAATCCCGTACCCATGCCGACTTTCTTGGTGGTATAGAACGGTTCGAAGACGCGGTTGGGATCCTTCATGCCGACACCGTCGTCGAGAAACTCCAGGATCACCTGCCGCCCGTTGTGGCTGGGGCCATCTTCGGCGAGAAAGGTGCGCACTTCCAGCGTTCCCGTGGGGGCGGCTTCCAGAATCGCGTCGCAGGCGTTCTGGATGATGTTCAAGAAAGCCTGCTCCAGTTGGTGGCGGTCGCCACACACCGCCGGCAGGCCGGGAGTCAGTTGGCGCTGCACCAAGACGTGATGGGCGCGGATGTCGAAATCGCGCAACATCAACGCGCCTTCCACAACGGCGTTCAGGTCCAGGACGGTGCGCTCCGGTTTGCGCTGGCGGGAGAAGGTCAGCAGATCCTGGATGATTTTTTGAGTGCGCTTGGCCTGGCGCAGCAACTTTTCCACGTAGTCGGCGCCCTTGGGCGTGACGTGCGATTCCAATAACTGCGAGTAGCCGATGATCGCCGCCAGGGGATTGTTCAACTCGTGCGCCACGCCGGACACCAGTTGTCCCACCGCGGCCAGTTTCTGGCTCTGCAGGAGTTGCTCTTGGGCCAGTTGCAGATCCTGGTAAGCCTGCTTGGCTTGTTCGTAGAGCAGGATGTCGGAGAGCACATTGTTGACTTGCCGGCCGATCGCGCCCAGCAGGTTTTGTTCGGCCTCGGAAAGAGAGCGCTCGGCGCGATTGGAAACCGAGATGACTCCCAGCAGGCGCTGGCCGAGAAGGGGCATCACATAAGCGGACTTCACCTCTTCGGCCTCCTGGACGGCGACGATCTGCGGAGCCAGCCTGCCCAGTTCTTCGGCCGGGAATATTGGCCGCATAACACCTTGGCGCAGCCTTTCGATCACCGCTGGCATCGCCGGGAAAGGAGCCACGTTTCGTCCGGTCTCGGTTCGAAAACCCGATGCCGCTACGCGCGTGCTGATACCGCTGGTTTCATCAATCAAAAAGACAGCCACCAGGTCGAATCCAAACAGGCGGCGGATCTCTTCCACGAAGGTGGAGAGAACCTCCTGGCGATCCAAACGGTGGCTCATCCGGCCGGCCAGGCTGTTGACTTCGGAGAGAATGTCGTTTTGCCAGCGCAACTCCCGCTCGGCCTTCTTGCCCTCGGTGACGTCCACCATGAATCCCTGGAAGCTAACCACTTTGCCGGCCGAGTTACGGCGCGCGAAACTGGTCTCCTGTCCCACGATCGCTTCGCCGTTCTTTTTGCGCAGGCGGACTTCGTAGTCTTCCACGTAGCCTTGCCGTTCCATCAGCTCGATTTGCGCCGCGCGGTGGCCGGCCTCCACCCACAGCGTGGGAATGTCCACGCTCAGCAACTCCTCGCGTGGATAGCCGAGCATGCGCGCCAGGCCGTCGTTGCAATCCAGCAGCCGTCCGTCGGGCGTGGAGATGAACACGCCTTCGCGAACGTTCTCGAAGATGTAGCGATAGCGGTCTTCGGCCGCCTTGCGCCCGGAAACGTCGCGCGCCACGTGCATGATGCTGGCCGTTTCCAAGGCCCGCGAAGTAGAAACCAGGAAATAGCCGCCGAAATCGGAATTGAACTCCTCGCTGGAATTAGAACCCTCGCAGAACGGGCAGTCCTTCCAGTTTTCCCCGGCGCCCGGAAGCACCTCGCGGCATAGGCGTCCCACCAACTGTTCCGGCAGCAGCCCCGCGGTTTGCGCCAGCGGCTGGTTGACGCGCTCGATGCGGTATGCCGCGTCGTGGACCAGGATGAAGTCGTGGATCGAGTCCACCGTGTTCAGCCACTCGCGATGGTTGCGGGTGAGGTGCGCGGTTACCTGGGCGCCGCGCAAGGTGGTGGCGATTTGGTCGCCAACTTCCTGCAGCAAATCGCCAGGCACGGGAGGTCCCGGCAACCAACGCTGGAAGCCCAGACACAGGGATCCGACCAGTTGCCCGCCGGTCTTCAAAGGCGTAATCACCAGTCCGCGCAGGTCGTCCATACTTTGGAACAAGGCGGCATGATTCCCGCTGGGAGGCAGGATCGCGGAACGTTTCTTCAACGGGTCCAGCGGATCGTCTTCCAGAACGCGCACAAACTGGGCACCGGAGATTTTGGCGATCTCCTGGCACAACCGTTCCACATCGGCCGCGCCGCCGCCCGCGGCCATCGCCGCGGAGAAACGCCATGCCGCGCCGCGCCACAGCCGTCCCTCGCGGAGTTGCTCCAGAAATACCAGCATTCCGGCTACCAGCAGGAAGCTGGCGTTGAGGGTGTCGAGCAGATGCACCGGCATGGCGGGCGGAACCGGGAGATGGACCAGGCGCCAGGGAAACGCCGCCAGCAACAGCCAGCTTCCCGGCGTGCGCCGCGATTGGGCATGGATCCAAGCCAGCGGGATGGCCGCCAGGGTCATCGCGTAGATTCCCAGAAGGGACAGGGGCTGGATCCGGCCCAATAGCAGCAGCACACCGCCGGCGATCCAGATGCGTTTCTCCCAATGGGCCTTGCCGGCCAGGAACGCCGCCGCTACGGTCAGCCCGGTGTTGGCGGCCAAGTCCAGCATCAAACTCAGGGACCCCAAAACCCGCGAGTTATATGCGCCAGCTTCGGCCAGGAAACTCAGCGGCAAATGCAACAGGTACAACAGCCACGCCACGTTCCAGCGCTTCAACCACTTCTCGGGACTAGCGCGATCCAGCAGGAAGCAGATCAGGACCAGGGCCGCGACCGTCGCAGTTTGCAGGAGCATGAGCGTGTAGAGTTCCGAGGTCATGAATGCGTGCACCTAGTTTAGTCCCTTAGACCACGGGTGGGACAAATGGTTTCTTGGCTTGACTGGGAAGTATGGAAAGTATGGGAAGTATGGGACGTATATGTCTCATATCTCTCACCTCTCCCAGGGGAACTACTGTGGTACATTTAAATCCGTTCGTATCCCCAGGGGGTGCGTGTCGATGGCCGCGGATCGCATTCTAGTCGTAGAGGACGAGGAAGCGCTGGGAGAAATCCTCTGCTCGTTGTTGGAGGACAGAGGCAATGCCGCCCTGCACGCGCGCAACGGTGTGGAAGCGCTGGGCGTTCTGAAGGCCTCTTCCGAGGAGTTCCAACTGGTATTATCCGACATCGTCATGCCGGAGATGAACGGCATCCAGTTTCTGGAACAGGCCCGCCGCCTCTATCCCGACCTGCCAATCATCATGCTGTCCGCGTTGCACGATATTCTGATCGCCATGGAGGCGATCCGGCTGGGCGCCTACGACTATATCGTCAAGCCGTTCGAGAAAGATCAGCTCTATCTGGCCGTGGATCGGGCCCTGGAGCGGCAGCGCCTGGTGGCCGAGAATCGCCGCTATCAATCGCACCTGGAGGAATTGGTTCGCGTGCGCACCGAGGAAGTGGAGCGCACCCTGCGCGAGCTGGAGCGATCCTACGATTTCACGCTGGAAGCGCTGGGCAGCGCCCTGGATCTGAAAGATTCCGAGACCGAAGGGCATTCCCGCCGGGTGACCGCCTACACGCTGGAGATGGCCCGGGGCATGGAGTTGGGTGACCAGGAATTGAAGACCATCGCGCGCGGCGCCTACTTGCACGATATCGGCAAGATGGGCGTGCCGGATTCGATCCTGCTGAAGACCGGTCCCTTGAGCGAACAGGAAGCCGCCTTCATGCGCACCCATTGCCAGCGGGGCTACGATATTCTGGCGCGCGTGGAGGCGCTGCGGGAAGCCGCCGAAATCGTGCTCTCGCACCAGGAAAGCTACGATGGCAGCGGCTATCCGCGGGGTCTGCAAGGCGAGCAGATTCCGCTGGGCGCGCGGATCTTCGCGGTAGCCGACACGCTCGACGCCATGACCTCCGATCGTCCGTACCGCAAGGCCGCCAGTTTTGCGAGTGCGCGCGCGGAAATTAACAGGGTCCGCGGCACGCAATTCGATCCCCGCGTGGTGGATGTTTATCTTGCCGTGCCCGATGCCACGTGGATCGAGTTGCGGGGAAGGATCGCCGAAGGCTTTAGTTTGTCGGCGCTCGGTTGGGAGAGGACCCTGAGCGTCAGTGGGTAGAACCTGGAACACGGCAAAAACTTGGAACACTGAAGACACGGAAAAAACCTAAGACACGGAAGAACACAGAAAAAATCTTAGAACGCAGAATGAGCCTTGCAGTCGCCCCCCGCCAGGTTTTCCCCGTGTTTTTCCGTGTCTTAGTTTTTTTCCGTGTGCCTCCGTGTTCCAACAAAACCCTACTTACGCGCGCACCAGCTTGAATCGGCTGATCTCCGGGGGACAATTCAAACGGATCGGCAATCCCACGTAACCAATGCCGCGATTGACGTACAAGGTGTGCCACCCCTCGCGGTATACACCGCTGACGTAGCGGAATACCGGCGTGCCCACCGCGATCGGTTGGCCGTGAACCTCCGCCACCACCACCTGCCCGCCGCCATGAGTGTGACCGGCCAGCGTCAACGCCACGTCAAAGGCCGGCGAATCGAAAAAGACGTGCGGATGATGAGCCATCAGAATCCGCGGTACGCCGGCTTCGCTGCCCAGGAAGGTTGTGGCCAAAGCGCGGCGCGTCTGCGGACTGTCGTAAGAATTGGGGTTGCCGCGGCGCATTCCGGTCCAGTCCACGCCGCCCAGCACCACGTGATCCGCTCCCACACGAACCTCGCAGTGGGCATTGCGCAACATGCGGATGCCGGCCTGTTGCATCGCGCCCATGATCTCCAGGCAGCCGGGATAGTGGGCCGTGGGGCGATCCGCATAGTAGTCGTGATTTCCCAAAATGCCGAACACGCCCAGCGGCGCGCGTAGCCGCGCCAGCGATTGCCGCGCCACATCCAACAGCGCGGTGCTGCTGTCCATGAAGTCGCCGGTGATGGCGATCAGGTCGCCGCGCAATCTGTTGGCGGCGTCCACGACGCGATCCAACTCCGGTTGGCGAATGTACGCGCCGGTGTGGAGATCGGAGATTTGCGTGATGACTAATCCATCGAACGATGCGGGCAGGTCCGGAATGGTTACGGTCTGCAGCGGCGAAATGTCCAGGTCGTGGGAGCTGTAGACGCCCTTGATGGAAATTCCGTAGAGCAGCGGCGGCAACATCGCGGCGGCGCTGGTCAGGAATCCACGGCGCGCCAGGTTCAAAGTGCGATCTTCTTCCCGCCCCCGCAGGCGATTCACTCCCCATGCCAATCCCCGCCACACGGCCATCAGCAACTCGACCGGCCCACCGACCAGCAAGAAAGCCAGCAGGGTGGTGACCCATGCATAAAACGGATACACCAGCCACTTCAGCAGTTGCAGCGGAACCTGACTCAGGGTGTGTCCGGTAAGATAGACGGCCAGGATAAACACCACCGGGGAATTGATCACGCTAAACCAAACCGGCGCAGTCCAGCGCCAGCGCGGCGCTTGCGCCTCCAGGAGCTTGGTTGCCTTGCGGTAAAGGTAGTAATTCAAAGCGGCCAGGAGGACCGCGAGGATAGGCAGGAAAAAGAGCATCTACTTATAGGATATAACGAAAGTGGGGCAGGCAGGGATGCCTGCCCCACTTGGCTCAGCGCTTCACGTAAAAGGTGACGCGCTCCAGCGGCAGGCCGGTAATCTGCTCGGCGGTGCGGTCCACGGCCAGCAACGGCGCGGCTTGCCGCAGGCGGCGCTCGTCCCCGGAGTTCAGGTCCAGGGTGTACAGATCGGCTCCCTCGCGATAGGAATAGCTGTCATACCGCGGAGCGCCGGCGATGGCGGCGCTCATTAGCACGTCCCAGAAATCGCTGTTTTGCAGCAAGCGCCGCCGCGAGGCCATCTCCCGCGGCAACTCGATGGTCTCGACTCCGGCGCGGATGCGCGCCAGCAGGCAACGGGAGGCATCGAAAGGCCGCGCCGGGTCGGCCTTCGGAAAAAGCTCCAGCAGTAGCGCGATTTCCGCGCCGTCCACGGCGATGGTTTCCCAGCGATAGCGGAACGCGCCCAGGGTGACCGTTCCCGCCCGCAGAATCGTGCCGATCCGCGCGGGATCGAGACCGGCTACGGCTACCACGATTTCCAAAAGTTTGGCAAAGGAGATCTCGCGGTGCGCCACGCGGTTGGTGTCCACGTAGCCCGCGCCATCCGGGATGATTCGCACCCGCACGATTTCCGGCGCTGTCACGAGACGATCATATCAAGAGTTGCGGCTTGGGACTGACCCGGGTTCGGATTGTCTCAATTCGACCGCAAGCGATTATGTGTTGTCAGTACCGCCTGCGGTAGCAGGTGGGTCCCGCCCGTCTCTGAGAGTGCGACCCATCCGCTACCGCGGACGGTACTGACAACCAGATTCACTTCGGCTCGGGAACTTCGGGGACCCGGTAGGTCTTGCGCAACGCCTCCTGGTATTCACCGAACAGAGCTTTGATGCCCGAGAATTCGCGCTTCACCGCGACGCGATAATCGGCGTGCGTCGCAAAATCGAACAACACCGCGGCCATGGATTGCGCGTCCACCAGGAAGCCGTGATGGCCCACCTCGAGGAGCGCGTCGTCCTCCATGCCGTAAGTGTGGTTGGGGAAGTTGGAGGAGTAGGCGCTGAAACCCGCGCCGGGAATATCGCGGGAGACGCTGCCGGTTTCCTCGAAGCCCTGCGGTTTGCCGGGCTCGGGAATCACCTTACCGGCGCCGAACATTTTCATATACGCGAAGCCCACTTCGTCCAGCGTAGCCACGGAGATTCCATCGCGGTCCTGGCCGTAGTTGTCGATCTTGACCTTGGTTCCGGTGGAGAGCGCCGCGGCGCGCGCCGCGTTGTCGGTGAATTCGCGGATTTGCTTCAAGTACACTTCGTCGGGATAGCGGATGTAGAAGTCCGCTACGGCGCGATCGGGCACCACATTGGGCGCGGCCCCGCCTTCCGTGATGACGCCTTGAATGCGTGCTTCCGGCCGGATGTTGCTGCGCACGCTGTCGATGTTTTCGAACAGATGGATCACCGCCTCCAGCGCGTTGCGGCCGTCCCAGGCTTGCAATTGGTGGGAGGGCGCGCCGCTGAAGATGTACTTCACGCCGTCGATGTTCATGCAGCAGGTGCCGAATCCCGGGGCGGGCCGCCGGGTGGCCGGGCTGGAGTGGCTGCGCACCAGAATGTCCGCGCCATTGAACATGCCGGCCTGGTGCATCAACGTCTTGGCATTGGGCGGCATCATCTCTTCCCCGGGTGTGCCGATGACGATCACGCTGCCCGGCTGCTTGGAGCGCGCCAGGTATTCGGCCATGGCCACGGCCGCGGCCATTCCCACCGGACCCTGCGCGCTGTGCTGATCGCCGTGAAACGCGCGGGCCGTTCCCCGTAACGCATCGTACTCCAGAATCACTCCGAGACGCGGCCCGCCGTTGTTGCCCTTATAGGTGGCGATAAAAGCGGTGTCCAGCGGGGCGGCCGGACCGCTGCCTCCCATCTTCACGTCGAAGTTATGGGCCCGCAAATAGTCGGTAAGTTTTCCGATGGAGCGTTTCTCCACGAAGCCGACTTCCGGATGGCGGGTGATGTCGTCGGAGAGCGCTTGCAGGTCCTGCTCCCATAGTTCTTTGACGCGCGCGGTCACGCGATCGCGTTCCGGGCTGGCCGCGGTGAGGGTGCGCACCAGGGCCGGAACGTCCAGCGACTTTTCGAGCGCCGCCATTTTTTCCAGGACGCCGCGAGCGGCTTCCCGCTCCGTAGGTGTCTCTTGCGCCGCCGCGGGCAGGGCCAGGGCCAAAACCATCAAGAGGATACGCTGAGTCATAGCGGCGATGGTACCACGGGTCGCCGCGGCGGGGGGCCCATTTGTCCCATTGGTCCCATTGGTCCCATACTTCCCATTCCCCCTTTCCCTGCATGATATTTTTTCTTGCATTCATATCGTACTACGATACACTATACGATATGGCCGCCACGCGGGACCTGACAATGAAACAGTATCGGCTGCTGGCCGAGCTGCGCTACCAGATCCGCCGCTTCCTGGCTTACCGGGACCAAACCTCCCGGGACAACGGCCTGGAGCCGCAGCAGTACCAGGTTCTATTGGCCATCAAGGGTGCGCCGCCCGGCGTGGAAGTGACCGTCGGCAGGCTGGCGCAACGGATGCTGGTGCGCCATCACAGCGCCGTAGAAATGATCGACCGGCTGGCGACGCACGGGTTGGTGACGCGCGCCCGGCACCCCAAAGATCGCCGCAAAATGCTGGTTCATCTGACGGCCAAGGGGGAACGGGTATTGCACGAACTGGCCCTGGCATCGCGGGAGGAGTTGCGGAATTCCGGTCCCGCGCTGGTGGCGCTTCTGCGAAGGCTTTTGAGCGGCGATTAAGAATTTACCAAACACGCAAGAGAAAACAACGAGGAGCAAATCATGTGTCAACGCAAACTTCGTCTCATGGCTTTATGTATCATGCTGGTCTTGCTGGCCGCCGGCTGCAAGAAGAAACCCGCCCCGGTAACTCCACCGCCCGCGCCGCCGCCGGCTCCGGCGCCCGCAGCCAGACCCACCGCCACGTTGACCGCCAGTCCGGCGTCGATCGAGCGCGGGCAGTCCACCACCATCGAGTGGAGCACGCAGAACGCCGACACCGTGAGCATATCCCCCGAGGTGGGAACGGTGACCGCGTCGGGCAGCCGCTCGGTGCGGCCGCAGCAATCCACCACCTATCGCCTCACGGCCACGGGTTCCGGCGGCAGCGCGGAGGCCACTGCGCGCGTAACCGTTACGTCGCCGCCCCCGGCGCCGTATACGGCGCCTAAACCGGTGGAGGAGGATATCGACGCGATCTGGGCTCGCGAGGTGAAGTCCATTTTCTTCGATTACGACAAGTACGATGTCCGCGACGATCAGAAGGCCGCGTTGCAAGCCGACGCGCAGTTCTTGAGCGCGCATCCCAACGTCAACGTGCAGATCGAAGGCAACTGCGACGAGCGCGGCTCGGAAGAGTACAACCTGGGCCTGGGCGATCGCCGCGCCAACGCTCTGAAGGAAGCGCTGGTGAATTTAGGAATTCCCACCGGTCGGATCGGCACGATCAGCTACGGCAAGGAAAAGCCCAAGTGCAGCGAATCGAATGAAGCCTGCTGGCAGCAGAATCGCCGCGGCGATTTTACCCGGAAGCGCTAGGCTATTGAGTCGAGTCACCGGGTAAGGCAGGCAGTCGCCCTCCTCAAGGCGATTGCCATGGGTGGCGCCGCCTGGAGTTCCTCCTCGCCTCCAGACCTCCAGCGGCGCCATCCGCTGACGCGAGCATAGGAATACTAACTAACCACAAAGGCACAAAGGACACAAAGAGGAAGGGTGTTGTTCTTCTTTGTGTTCTTGGTGTCTTTGTGGTTATTGGGGTCTAGCTTCGTACCGGAATTAGGATTGCGCCAGGGCTTCCAGCAGCTTGCGTTCTTCCGACTTCAGTTCTTCCCGGCGCTCCGCCAGATTGATCCGCCGCAGGCTGTCGGGAAAGCCCATCAGCGACTCCTGCAGCAGGATCTTGTTGATGAGCTCCAGTTCGCCGCGCACCAGACTGAGTTGTTCGTGCAGGTCCGGCATCAGGCGTGCACCGCTTCCGGGGCCGGCGCCAGGCTGGCCTGGGCCGCAGCCACGCCCGCGCCGCGCGCGGACATAACGCCTTCTTCGGCCAGCAGCATCTCCAGCGCCGCCAGCAGCAACAACACGTTTGCTTCCGTGGACGACGATCCCATCAATCCGATGCGCCACAATTTGCCCTTGAATGGCCCCAATCCTCCGGCGATCTCGATGTTGAAGCGCTCCAGCAAGCGGGAGCGCACCCGCGCGTCGTCCGCGCCGGCGGGCACGCGCACAGTGGCCAACATGGGCATGCGATACTCCGGCGGCGCCAGCGGCAGCAGACCCAGGGCCGCCAGACCGGCGTTCAGCGCGGCCATGTTGTGGGCGTGACGCGCCCAGCGCGCCTCCAAGCCTTCCTCCTCGATCAAATCCAGCGCTTCGTTGATGGCGTAGATCAGCGAGATCGGCGCGGTGTGGTGATAGGAGCGCTCGCTGCCCCAATATTTTTCCACGCCGCTCAGATCCAGATACCAGCTTTGCACCGGCGTCTTACGCGCGCGCAGCACTTTCATGGCGTGCTCGGACGCGGTGATGGGCGCCAATCCCGGCGGGCATCCCAGGCATTTCTGCGATCCGCTGTAACAGACGTCAATGCCGATCTTCTGCACCTCGATCGGCGTGCCGCCGAGCGTGGCTACGGTATCCACCACAAACAGCGCGCCGCAATCGCGCGCGATTTTCGCCAGCGGCTCCAGCGGTTGCATCACGCCGGTGGAAGTTTCCCCATGAACCACGGCCAGCACCTTGGGATGCTTACCGGCCAGTTCCCGGGCGACGCGCTCGGGGTCGGTGGGCAGTCCCCACTCGGTTTCGATCAGGTGTACACGGGCCCCGGCGCGATGCGCGATATCGGCCATGCGCGCGGCGAAAAACCCTGCCGACAGCACGCACACCCAGTCGCCGGGCTCGAGGAAGTTGACCAGCGCCGCTTCCATGCCCGCCGACCCGGTGCCGGAAATGGGGATGGTCACTTCGTAATCGGCGCGAAAGACGCGGCGCAGTTTGGAGCGCACTTCTTTCATCAGCGCGAGAAAGTGCGGGTCCATGTGCCCGGTGATGGGCGCAGACATGGCGCGATAGACGCGCGGGTCCACCACGCTCGGCCCCGGGCCGAGCAGAATGCGTTGCGGTAAGGATGAGTCCATTGAGTCAGTATAGCAAAGACAAGAGCAACCGCCGATGAACCGGCATGACCGCCGCGAGGCGGCCGCCTGAGATGATGAAAACGGCGGTATGAGCCGCGACAGTTATGGAGCGATGCAAGGGTGGACACTGTTGAACGTCGGCACGAAAGACCCGTTACGTCGAGTACTCGAGTCCTCGAGTTTTTGGGTTGACGGTTAAGACGTACCGCGGTTCCGTCGCTCCATAACTGTCGCGGCTCATCGCGCGCGGGCCTGGCCCGCGCCACTTTTTGGCCCATAGTGTGTCGAATGGACACATCCACGTCGTAGGATGCTACCGTATCCGATTGATTCTAAAGCGCCGAGTTTGGCTGTATCCTTGCATTAGGACAGGGTGGTTCAGATGCTAACTCTCTTACCTGCCTCTCTGTTGCAGGAGTCGTTTGATCCACCTGAAGCAGAGAGGCGGCTTTTTTTGACAGGAATCAGACAGGCAAGGGTCCAGTGAACATGCGGGGCAGTATCGTCCTCATCCGACAGACCATCACCGCGGTCTTGGCAACGGCCGTGGTGTGCATCGCACTGGCCGCCCAGACGCCGGCGTCTTCCCCGTCTCATCCTGGCATTCTCCAACGCAATCATTTGAGCCAGGCCCGCACGAATCCTTCGGCGGCTCCGGCCACCTCTTTGGCCAATGCCTGGGCGCAACGCCGGGCGCTGGAAAGGAAGCACACCGCCGATCTCACCTTCAACCTTTACGGATTAGTGCAGCCGGCGCCTCCTTCCAGTTGGCTGCCCTTGGGACCGCTGGGAATCTCCTCGCCGGTGTACGGCGCGCAAAGCGGCCGCATCAACGCCATTGCCACCGACCCCAGCCATCCCGGGCGCATCTTCCTGGCTCCGGCGGGCGGCGGCGTTTGGCGCTCCGACGATTACGGCGACTCCTGGCAGCCCACTCAGAACGCCATGTCCTCCATGTCCAGCGGCGCGCTGGTTTTCGATCAGAGGAACGCCACGCTCTACTACGGTACCGGCGACGCTTTTTCCGGCATCTCCTATGGCGCGGGCGTCTTCAAGTCTACCGACGCGGGAATCACCTGGCAGCAACTGGGCCTGCAATTCAACGGCGGCTTTACGTTTCGCTTGGCCCTCCATCCCAGCGATCCACGGACGCTGTTGGTAGCGCGCGATTCCGGCATCTGGGTCAGCAGCGACGGCGGTAATACCTGGACGAAAACGCTGGCCACGCCGGGCGGGAGCATTACCGATGTGGCCGTGGATGCCAGCACCCCGACGCTGGTCTTTGCCGCCCTGGATGATCCTTCCGGCGCGCCAACCAACGGCGTCTATCGCTCCCAGGACGGCGGTTCCACTTGGACGCAGTTGACCGCCCTGCCCTTCGGCGCGGGCATCGGACGCATGACCATCGCCAAGACGGCAGCCAGTTCCCAAACGGTGTGCGTGCTGGTCGCCAATATCAACGACACGCTGAACGGTCTGTATCGTTCCGATGATTTCGGAGCCACCTGGCGCAGCCTGACTGTGCCGCCGGGCTTGTTCTACAACGGAAGCTACAGCAACGGCGGCTATGATCAACTGCTGGCGATGGATCCGACTTCCAGCAGCATCATCTACGCGGGCGGGTGGGAGTTGTACCGCTCCGGCGATGGCGGCCAGACCTGGCAAACGTTGTCTCGCAACGCGCAGGGCCAGCCGGTGATTCATCAGGCGATGTTCTCGATGGCCTTCCAAACAGGACAGAGCGGCTCGTTCTATTTGGGCACGGAAGGCGGCATCTACTTCACCTTCGACAGCGGGCAGACTTGGTTCAATCTGAACGCTTCGCTGCCCATCGCGCTGATTAACGCGGTGGCCATTTATCCCGGCGGTTCCCAGATCCTGGCCGGAGGTGAGAGCGTCGGCGTCGCCAATCTGACCGGACAATTCAGTTCCTGGAATCAGTTGTTGGGCGGATACGTGGGCACGTTGTTCATCGACCCGGTTACGGTTAACACTTTCTACGCCGGGCAGATCCAGAACTCGCTGGTCCGCTCCGCGGATGCGGGAAGCGATTGGTCGCCGATCAACCCCCAAGTCACGGTGCCGGGCGGCGAATACTATGCGCCGTTCGTTGCCGATCCCAATAATGCCGGCAATCTGCTGTTTGGAACCACGCAGATCTGGCGCTCCACCAACCAAGGCGGATCGTGGTCCGCGGCCAGTCCGCAACTGGCCACGAACGGAGATTACTTCACCGCGTTGGCGATCGCCAATGGCGCTCCCCGGACGATCGGCGTCACCGCCGGCGGTCTGGTGTTCTACTCCGCGGACGGCGCCAGCAACTGGACGCAGGGTACGGGCTTGCCTTCGCAATACCTCACCGGCGTCGCTTTCGATCCGCAAAATCCGTTGAAGGCGTACGTCACCGCTTGGGGCTTCGGCACCGGCCACATTTACCGCACCAGCGACGGCGGCGCCACTTGGGCAGATATCGGTTCCAGCAACAGATTGCCGGACGCCCCCGCCAATGCCGTGATCGTGGATCCTCGCGGCCCCATCTACGTGGCCACCGACGCGGGCGTTTTCCGCAACGCCGACGGCAACAGCGCGTGGACGTCGTACAACCAAAACCTGCCGACCACCTTCATCACCTCGTTGGCCATCGATTCGGCTTCCAATACGCTGGTGGCGGGAACGTACGGGCGAGGCGCGTACCAGATCGCGCTGCAAGCGCCGTCTTCGAACCGGCCGGCCATCGCCTCGTTGGGCATCGTGGATGCGGCCAGCAACTCGACCGTTCTGGCGCCGGGGACCATAGCCGTTCTGTACGGTTCGAACCTGGCCACCGGCACGGCCGTGGGCTCTCCGGTTGCCGCTAACCTGCTGCTGACCACGGTAACCGTGAACGGCGTAGCAGCGCCGCTGTTCTATGTTTCGCCGGAGCAGATCAATTTCCAAATGCCGTTCCAGAGCGCCAACGCGCAGGCCAATGTGGTGGTGAACACTCCCAACGGTTCGACCGCCGCGTATGTGCAGATGACCGCGGCTTCGCCCGGCATCTTCACCGTGTCGCACGCCAACGGCACGCCCGTCAACGCCGCCAGTCCCGCCACGGCCGGGGAAGTATTAGTGGTGGCCGCCGATGGCTTGGGCGATACCACACCGGGATCGGTGACGGGCGCGGCGCCCGCGGCGCCGCCCGCGCCGCTCCTCTCGGCGGTTACCGCGACCGTCAACGGCGCAGCCGCTTCCGTGCAATTCGCGGGGATCGTTGGGATCGGCGTGGATCAAGTAAATGTGACGGTGCCCACCGGCGTCACGGGCAGCGTATCTCTTGTGATTACCTCCGCGGGGAGGCAAAGTAATCCAGTGACAATCGTAATTCAGTAAGCTAGACTGGAGAGCGGAAGTGTGTGTGGGTTATCAATTCGGCGGTAAGACCATCCGCGCAGCGGCCGTGGGACTTGTGTTTCTGCTGGCTTGCGGGCTATTGCAGGCGCAGTTGCCGAGTTTGCCGGGCGCGCCCGCTCCCAGCGTGAACCTGCCGGATGGCGCGGCTCGTGTCATCTCGCAGAGCGGGCGGGTGTCGGTGGTGCGCAACGAGAGTCTTTGGATCTTGCAGCCCAACGACATCGTTAAGCCAGGTCAGGAAATTGTCGCCGAAGCGGACGGCCACGCCATTCTCGAACTGGCCGACACCAGCCGCGTGGAGGTTTTCCCGAACTCGCGGCTGACTTTCCGCGCCAATCACGGCGATTGGCGCGATCTGCTGGACCTGGTGCTCGGCAAGGTGCGCATCCACATCGAAAAAATCGGCGGAAAACCGAATCCCTACCGCATGAACTCGCCCACGGCGTTGATCGCGGTGCGCGGCACCACGTTTGAAGTCGAGGTGGACGCCAGCAGTACCACGACGGTGGCCGTGGAGGAAGGCTTGGTCAGCGTGCGGCATCTGCTGCGGCCCGGCAAGGAAGTGGAAGTGAAACCGGGCGAATCCTTGACGGTCTATGCCAACGAGCCGCTGGCGCAATCGCAGATCGACAAGTTGCGCATCGCCACCCGGATCATCGCCAATGTCACCGAACGCGCCGTCGAGATCATGCAGCAGGTAGGCGCCAACCGCGTGCCGGGAACGACCGGCGCCAGCACTCCGGCTTCCACAACTGGCAGCACCACTCCCACTGCCACCGTTGGAACAACCACGTCGGGCAGCGGGACTGGCACTCCTCCCTCCAACGGCCGCGGAAGCGGTTCCGGGAATAACGGCGATACCAGCCCTGGAACGCCGGTTGGTCCCAGTACCGGCGGGTCGTCAACAACTCCCGGCACCGGTTCCAGCGGCGCACCCGGCACCGGTCCGAATTCCGTGCCCTCTACGGCGCAGTCGCGCAAGCCCCAATAAACCCTTGTGTCCGTGCCACGTGTGCCTGTGAAAGAAGTCACGCTGACCACCGATGGCGCGTGTCTGGGTAATCCTGGCCCGGGCGGTTGGGCGGTGTTGCTGCGTTCGGGACGGCACTACCGCGAGCGTCTACGGCTGCAGCGTTCACACCACCAACAACAAAATGGAGTTGACCGCCGTGATCGAAGGATTGCGCGCGCTCAAGCAGCCTTGCCGGGCGACCATCGTCACCGACTCCGAGTATGTACGCCAGGGCATCACCGAATGGATTCACGGCTGGAAGCGCAATGGCTGGAAGACACGGGACCGCCAGCCGGTGAAAAACAAAGAACTCTGGATCGCCTTGGAAGAGGGCGTGGCCAATCACGAAGTTCGCTGGCAATGGGTGAAGGGCCACGCCGATCATCCCGATAACAATCGCGCCGATAAGCTGGCGGCGGAAGCCGCCAAGTTACAGATCACCACGAAAAGTTAGCACGCCTTTTTTTGGAGTGCGGCGGCTTGTCGCCGCTTTGGATGCCCGAGGCTTGCCTCGGACGGCGTCGGCAAAGCCGACGCCTGGAGTTTCTACATTTCCGGGAAGGCTGAAGGCCTGACCTAGGTCAGCCCAGGCCAACGGCCTGGGAAAAACCGAGGAAGTATCAAGCCCTGAAGGGGCGTCCTAATCTTTGACACAGATCGACGACCTCAGATCTCGCGAGACAACCGTCTTAGGTCGCCCTTTCAGGGCTTCTCTTTCTATCGCGCCCAACCCAGGCCGTTGGCCGGCGTTGGCCTGGGCTGACATAGGTCGCCCCTTTGGGGCTACCGAAACACGTCAGTGTGGGCGCATAACGCGAGAAATGCGCCATTTGCGAAGCCATCGAACGCGTTGGAAATGTAGAAACTCCAGGCGTCGGCAAAGCCGACAGTCAAGCCGGCGTAGTCGGCGGATATAACAGGCGCCCACAGCGCAAGCCGTGGGTAGCCAGCGGAGTTGGCGGCATATTCTACCCCCAGCGCACTGTGGGTTCGCGGAAAGAGGAAGCGAGCCCGCGAATGCGGGCGACATAACAGCCCGTTAGGTACGTCTTTATGTCGCCCGCGTCGCGGGCTTGTTCTCGGTCCGGCGCCACAAGGGTCGTGGCCGGTGTATGCTGATAGGCAATATGTATCGTGCACGGCAGTTGTCTCTAGGCATCGTGCTTTTGGCGGCACTGCGGCTAACCGCTCAGGAGATTCCGGCGGGACGAGGCGGCCGAGGCGGCGCCACGCGAGAATTCCTCGGTCTCGGTCCGGCGCCCGATCCCGTCGCTGCGGCTCGCGGGGAAAAGGTGTACGCTTCCAATTGCGCGTTTTGTCACGGTTCCAAGGCCCGTGGCGCGGAAGGACCAAACCTGGTCCGTTCCCCGCTGGTGCTCCACGACGAGAAGGGCGAATTGATTGCTCCAGCGATAGCCAAGGGGCTGCCCGAAAAAGGCATGCCGGCATTTCCCAATATCTCGGCAAGCGAGTCGCATGATATCGCCCAGTTCCTGCACTTGCAGGTGGAGTTGGTCGCCAACCGGGGCGTCTACAAACGTCTCAACGTACTCACCGGCGACGCCAAGGCGGGCGAGGCGTATTTCCATGGCGCAGGCGGTTGTCAGGCGTGCCACTCCACAACCGGCGACCTCGCCCACGTCGGCGGCAAATATCCGCAGCCCGACCAGTTGCAGAATCAATTCGTGTGGCCGGGCGGCCGGCCGGCAGCCCAGAAGGTCACGGTTACCCTGCCCGCGGGACAAACCGTCTCCGGCACGTTGAAACGGATCGACGATATGAACATCTCGATGTACGACGCGTCGGGCGCCTACCGCTCCTGGCCGCGGGAAGGCTTGAAGGTCGAGATCGAAGACCGTCTGGCGGCACATCGCCAGTTGCTCGACAAATACACCGACGCGGACATGCACAACCTCACCGCGTATCTGGCGACGCTCAAATGAAAACCCTGATCGCAGCCTTGCTGGCTCTTGCGGTCTTCGGCCAGGGCGCCGCCGAATGGCCAACTTACAATGGCGACTATTCCGGCCGGCGCTTCAGCTCGCTGTCGGAAATCAACTCCACGAATATCGGCAGCCTCTCGCTGGCCTGGTTCTATCGCATCAATAATGTTGGTCCGCAGCGCGGCGTCGGGAATCCGGCCATCAAGTCCACTCCCTTGATGGTCAATGGAATCCTCTACTTCACGATTCCCGATCATGCCTGGGCTATCGACGCGCGCACCGGTGAAGAGATCTGGCACTACAGTTGGCAGGATACCGGCGGACACCTCACCGGGAACCGCGGCCTGGGCATGTACGGCGATTGGTTGTACTTCATGACGCCCGATTGTTCGTTCGTTTCTCTGAATTCGAAGGACGGCAAAGAGCGATGGAAGAAAAAGATCGCCGATGAGAAGATGCAGTACTTTTGCACGAGCGCGCCGCTGGTAGTAAAGAATCACGTCGTCATTGGAGTCGGTGGGGATGCCATGGACGTTCCCGGCTTCCTCGATGCGCGCGATCCGGAGACGGGCGAGTTGCAATGGCGCTGGAACACAACACCCAGAAAGGGAGAGCCGGGCGCTGAGACCTGGCCGAATCCCACCTCCATGGAGCATGGCGGGGGCATGCCGTGGCTGACCGGCACTTACGATCCGGAGTTGAATCTCCTCTTCTGGGGAACGGGAAATCCCAATCCCGTCTACGCCGGCCAGGGGCGGAAGGGCGCCAATCTCTGGACCGCTTCGATCGTGGCGCTGAACGCCGATACCGGCAAGCTGGTTTGGTACCATCAACCGTCGCCACACGACACCCACGACTGGGACAACGTGGAAACCCCGGTCTTGTTCGACGGACTCTTCAACGGGAAGCCCCGGAAGATGCTGGCCCAGGCCGCGCGCAACGGCATTTTCTCCGTGCTCGATCGAACCACCGGAGAAAGCCTGGTGACGAAAGGTTACGTTGGTGTGAACTGGATGAAGGGCATCGATGCCAAGGGCCAGCCCATTCCCGATCCAGCGAAGGAGCCCAAAGTGGATGGTTCCTTGATCAACACGCCGGCCGGCGGTGCAACCAACTGGCCTCCGCCCAGCTTCAATCCGGAGACAGGCTTGTTCTACGTCAACGCCAGAGAGGGGTACAGTATCGGCTATCTCACGGATGTCGATCCGCAGCCGCAGGGATACGGCGGTTCAGGCGCAGGGGGCTTTGCGGAGCCCCTTCTGCTGGCGTTGGACTATAAGACCGGCAACGTCGTGTGGAAACACAAATATCCAAGTGGCGGCTTTGGTAATTCCTTCGCGGGCATTTTGAACACGGCTGGTAAATTACTTTTCACCGGCGATCCTTCCGGGAACCTGCTGGCGTACGATCCTGCTACAGGACGCATCCTCTGGAGTTTTAGAACGGGCCCCGTCAGCAACGGACCATCGACCTACATGCTCAACGGTCGTCAATATCTGCTGGCCGGAGCGGGTGATACGTTATTCGCCTTCAAGCTTGCGGGAGGAACGAAAGATGCCCACTAGAAAAGCGAGACTTGCGGCTGGAGCCGCTTCCTTCTTGATGTCCGCGCAGGAGCAGGAGAGCCGCTTGAAGAACATCGGCGGCGCGGCTGCGGGTTTCCCGATTCGCACGCGGGTGGCCCGCCCGTTTGACCTGATCGAGCACTGTCACTTTCTCGGACTGGGAGTAGTGGAGACGCGCTTGCCGTCGAGCGATCCGAAGACCTTCCGCCAAAGGATCGAAGCGTATGGAATGCGCGTGATCTTGGACGCCGGCTACCCGCGAGATGGCAATGGAGTTCCGGCTTTCGACGCTGCGGTGAAGGCAGCCCGCGAGTGTGGCGCGATCTCGCTGCACACCGCGATGACCGGCCGCCGCTACGAGGACTTCAGCACCCTGGAGGCGTTCCAGAAGGATTTTGAGCGATGCCAAGAGTCCATGGCCCTCGCCGAACCGGTTTTGCGCAAGTACCGGATGCGGTTGGGCATCGAGAATCATAAGGGCTGGCGCTCGGCGGAGCAGGCCGCGTGGTTGAAGCGCGTGAGCAGCGAATGGGTTGGCGTCCATTTTGACTTTGGCAACAACCTGTCGCTTTGCGAAGACCCGCTGGACACGCTTCGCAATCTTCTTCCGTACGCCGTGGCGTGTCATATGAAGGACATGGCCGTCGAGCCCTACGAAGACGGATTCTTACTCTCCGAGGTACCGCTTGGCGAAGGCTTCCTCGACATCAAGGGCATGGTCGCGACCTTGCGGACGAAAGACCCGAATATCCCACTCGACCTGGAGATGATCACCCGCGACCCGCTGAAGATTCCGGTATTCACCAACAAATACTGGGCGACCTTCGATGACTCCTACAGTCCCTTGCCGGGGCGTGATCTGGCGCACATCCTGGACATTGTGCGCAAGAACAAGCCGGCCAAGCCGCTTCCGAGAATCGCCGGGCTGAGCGCCGAAGCGCAATTGCAGCTGGAGGACGATTGCATCTCGAGGTCCCTGAATTACGCGCGGCAATATTTGACTTGAACCACGCCGGGACAAACGGCGGGGACAACAACCGGATGGTGGCGTAGGCCGGCCGCTCATGCCGCAAGCCGAACAGCATTGGATTTTACTCTTCCAGGGCGAAGGCGAAGATCGCATTACCGGCGGCAATGACCACCTGCTGTTGGCCGCCGCTCAGATAACTGATGGGGTTGGAAACGATCCTGGCGCCCGTTTGGATGCGCCACAGCAGCCGCCCCGTGGAGGCGTCCAGCGCGTAGAAATCGCCCTCGTTGCTGCCCCCGAACAATAGGTTTCCAGCCGTCGAGAGGACGCCCGCAAAGGGCGGCGAGAAGAGCTTGAACTCCCACTTCAGTTCTCCTGTGGCCGGATGGAGAGCGCGGATGGCCCCGCCCGGCTCCTGGCCGGGAACTGGACCGAATCCGCCGCCGTTGAATTGCGCGCCCGCCTTGTACTCCACATCGCCCTTGTAGTAGATGCCGGCTATGTCGCGTGCGGCTAGATAGAATAGGTTGGTTTGGGGGCTATACGAGGGACTGAACCAGTTGGTCCCGCCGCCCAGGTCCGGATAGATCTTCGTACCCTCGTCCGAGGGAGACGGATCGCCCAGAAGGATGGGCCGCCCGGAATCGTCCAGGCCCCGGGCCCAGGTCTGCTTGGCATAGGCACGGCCGGCAAGAAACTGTCCGCTGGTGCGGTCCAGAACGTAGTAAAACGCGTTGCGGTTGCCAAACATCATCAGCTTGCGTTTCTCGCCGCGAACCACGCCGTCGGCTAACACCGGCACCTCCGTGGCGTCCCAGTCGTGGACGTCATGCGGCGTGAATTGGAAGTACCACTTGAGCTTGCCGGTATCCCCGTCCAGAGCCACCACGGAATCCGAGTACAGGTTATCGCCGGCGCGAGTGTCGCCGTTCCAGTCCGGGCCGGGATTTCCGGTACCCCAGAACACCAGGTTCTGCTCCGCGTCGTAAGCGCCGGTGACCCAAGTGGCCGCAGCGCCGGTCTTGAAGCTGTCGCCGGCCCAAGTTTCGCTGCCGCGCTCGCCTGCCGCGGGCACCGTCCAGAAGCGCCATACTCGTTGACCGCTCTTGGCGTCATAGGCGTCGATAAATCCGCGCACCCCATATTCGCCGCCGGCCATGCCGGCCACGATCTTGTCCTTGATGGCCAGCGGCGCTCCGGTGATCGAGTGGCCCTCGGCGCGCTCCGCCACCGCAACATCCCAACGTACTCTTCCCGATTTGATGTCCAGCGCCACCAGATGCGCGTCAAATGTACCCACGTAGACCATATCGTCGAGGATCGCCACGCCGCGATTCACCGTGCCACAGCATCCTCGTACGCCCTTGGGCAAATTCCGCGTGTACTTCCAGATCGGCCTCGCCGTGCGCGTGTCGAGGGCCGTTACACTGCCCCCTGGTTCGGTCAAGTACATGATGCCATCCACCACAAGCGGAGAGGTCTCGATCGTTTCAGTGGTCTTGATCTGGTAAGCCCAAGCCAGGCGCAGCCGCCGTACGTTGGCCGCGGTGATCTGGTTCAAGCGGGAGTATCGCTGCGCGCTATAGCTGCCCGAATAGGTCAGCCAGTTGCCCGGTTCCGCATCCGCTTGGCGGAGCCGGTCGTAAGAAACCTGCCCCATCAGGGGCAGCCCCGCTGCGAACAACAGCAACATAAGTTTCATGGGTTACCTCGCAACGAAGCCAGGTAGGCGATCAGATCATCCAGTTCGGCCGCCGCCAAGACTCCCTGGTAACTCGGCATCGGCGACTTGCCAAAATCCCTCTGCAGGTCTTTCAGATCTTGTTTGAGGAAGGAGTAAGTGCGGCCGTTGAGGTCGGTCAGTTGAATGGTAAACGTGTCTTCGCCGAGGCGAATTCCGGTGATGCGACGGCCGTTTTTCGTCACCACCCGCACCTGGAGAAATCCTTCGGGAACGGCGGCTTCCGGCTGCAAAAGAGCGGCGCGCAGGTACGCGGCGTTGCGGCGCGCACCGATGTCGGTCAGTTCCGGCCCCACGCTCGCTCCCTGGCCGCTGACGATGTGGCACTGGCCGCAATTTCCCTTGGTGCGGTAGGTCTCCTGGCCGCGCCGGGGGTCTCCCGGCAAGGTCTCGGTGGCCAGGTGCCCGAGGCTACGAACATATGCGGCCAACTGCCAGATCTCCCGGCTCGTCGAAGTAAAGGCGCCCGGCATCTCAGTTCCCCAGACGCCTTCCCGGATCACCCTGAACAGAGACTCGTCATCCGGCGCGTGGCGCAACCGTGGCCGCGCCAGAATGGCGCCGAGACCTCCCTCCCCTTTCGGCCCATGGCATCGCGCACATTGTCCCAGGAACAACCGGTCACCGCGCTTCAGGTCGGCCGGCGTGGTGAATGGGTTTTCCTTAGGGACGACATATTCGGGATCCGCCAGATCGACCTGCGCAGCGAGCGCCAGCGCACCGGTTAGGATCATGCCCAGAAGACGCATGCCCGGCCAAAGCATCCCCAGCCTCCTTGATTTGGAAAACGGAGCGAGTATAGCACGAAGCGGTCCCCCGATCTCCCGCACGGCCGCGGCTGCGTGCGACATAAAAGTGAAGGCACGTCCAAAGGCCAAGAGCACATCGAGTTGTCTGTGCGTACTGGGTACTTCAGAAGGCCAGGACACGACCAATGTTTAGCGTGGATGGCGGCGCGGATGCTCATCCCGGGAGGGATGGCCGCTTGTAGCCGGTGGTTGAGCGTCTTTTGCGAAACAACCGGATATTCAAGGAAACAAACCGTGCCCCGGTCGGGGCACCAGCACCGGAACATCTCGGCGCGAGAAGCCTGCTTGAACCCCTCCGGGGTTAGGGGCTCAAAGTGGCTCCCTACCGTCGGCGGTTGCGCTTTTGGGTTCATCTGTGGCTAAAAACTTCCGCGCGAAATGAACCGCGCCATACTTGCCCAGGGAGGCGTAATACGTGGCTCCCTCCCGCCCGAAGATCTTCCGTGTGATGTGCCGCGCGTTCAGACCTTGGCCGGCCAGTTCGCGCACTTGATCGCGCACGCCCACCAGGAAATCGCGCTTGGCTCGCAATAGCTCGCGGCCGCCGGTGACCACGCCGCGATGGGCGCAGAACATGGTGTCGAAATCAAGCTGCAGCACGCGGTCGAGCGAACGAATCAGCTCCACGGGGTCTTCTTCGTCACGCATCGCTTTCACGCGCCGGGCGATGAACAGGTCGCCGGTGAAAAGCCAGCCGCGCTCGGGCACATGCAGCACCGTCATGTCCTGGCTGTGTCCCGGCGCATGGATGGCGCGAACGTCCAGCGATCCGGCGCGCAATTCAGCGGGCATTTCCTGGCAGCGGGCGTGTTCCGGCGCTCCCCACAGACGGCGGCGATACAATTCCTGCGGAAATCCACTGGTCACCGGCTCGATGCCTTGCCGCGGCGCCCACACGTGCACGCCCGCCGCCATGACGCTCGAGACATTGCCGGAATGATCCTCATGATGATGCGTCAGCGCGGCATGGGACGGCTTTTCCTCTTTCACGAAAGCCAGCACTTGCGCCTGCTGGCGCGTGAATCCGGTGTCAATCAGCAATCCGTTGAGGGAATACAAATAGACGGCCAGGTGTGGCGATGGCAATTTGAGAATGCGGATCTCGTGATGGCGCTCGATGGGCACAGTGTCGTGCGTCGATTGTAACCCTTATTCCTACGGGATTCGGCTTCCTGGAGAAGGATCGGAACCGCCGCTCCGGAAGACGCATACTTGGTGAATCGTCAGTCGAGGCTCACCCGGGTAGTGGATCAATTTGAACATGACGCTTCGACTGCGGCTCCGCCGCCCAACTCAAACTGAGCCCACTACCCCCAAACGCCGCGGCCAAGCGGCCACTGGTGAAATCGCCCATGCCGGTGGATCAGGATCTTCATGAAGTGCGGCTTTCCGATTTTCGCGCAGTCCAGGCCTGCGCTATTTCCTCGAAAATCACGGGCAGCGGTTTGCCGAGCTTCCACGCCGGGTAGTGCCTGCGGATCTTGCGAAGGTCGCTGTAATAGCAGATGTGATCGCCGATTCGGCTTTCCTCGACGTAGCGCCACTTCATCTGGCGGCCGGTGGCCTGCTCGGCCATCTTAAACGCCTCCAGGATGGAGCAAGAGTTTTCCTTTCCGCCTCCCAAATTGTAAACTTCCGCGACGCCCGGCCGCTGGTAGAACTCGTACATCAGGCTGGCGACGTCCTGGGAGTGAATGTTGTCGCGCACCTGCTTCCCCTTGTAACCGTAGACGCGATACTCGCGTCCCTCCATGCAGCACTTGATGAGATAGCTGAGGAATCCGTGCAGTTCCACGCCGGAGTGGTTCGGGCCCGTCAAACAGCCGCCTCGCAAGCAGCATGTCGGCATGCCAAAGTAGCGCCCATATTCCTGAACCATCACGTCGCCGGCGAGCTTGGAAGCTCCAAACAGAGAGTGCTTGGACTGATCGATCGAGAACGACTCGGGAATCCCGTTCTCGAAAGTGGGATCGTCGTACTCCCAGCGAAGCTCCAACTCTTTCAAGGGGATGGAATTGGGAAGATCCCCATACACCTTGTTCGTGGACATGTGGATGAAGGGCGACTCCGGGCAAGAACGCCGGGCGGCTTCCAGCAGGTGCAGCGTCCCCAGTGCGTTGACTTCAAAGTCGAGAAAGGGGATGGCCGCGGCGCGATCATGGGATGGTTGGGCCGCCGTGTGGACGATCAAGTTGGGACGAACTTCGGCCAACAGTTCCAGAACGCCATCGCGATCGCGAATATCGAGCGCCGCGTGATGGTAATCGGGAAGCGTCGTTTGCAGGCGCTGCAGAGACCAGGAGGTGTCTCCTTCCGGCCCGAAAAAAATCGCGCGATGGTTGCTATCGATGCCGTGGACCCGGAAACCGCGCGATCCGAAGAAAATACTTACTTCGGAGCCGATGAGTCCGCAGGAACCAGTTACTAGGATTACCGGAGACGGCATTCTGATGACTCGATGTTTCCAATAGTAGAACCAGCGGCAAACGCGAGTGTATTCTAGCACAACAGGCAGCCCTCCTTGCCAACACGGCCTTGCTGGGGGTTGCTGGGGGTGCGCGACATTAAAGTGATAGCGAGTCCAAGTGCCAAGAACACATCGGGCAACCGTGCGTACCTGTACGCCAGGAGACAGACCAGATAATACCGAACGCCAATGACAGCGCTCGTTCTCATCCCGAAGGGATGGCAGCTTGTAGCCGGTGGTGGAGCGTAGTTTGCGACACCACCGGTTAGGGATTTGAGGATTCGCGATCCTGGGGTCAAGAGCAAAAGCAACCCGAGCCTGCGAAGGCAGGCGGTAGAGTATTAGCCCCAGGCGAGGCGTAGTTCAGCCGAGCCTGGGGTTGTCGGCGCAATGAAATTGAGCCTGCGTAGCTGGCGGCAGAGGCGGTGGTTCAGGTCTCTGTCGCCAGCTTATAGTAACTCCGGACGGATCAGATGAATGATTCCAGGACATCTGGGAAGGGCAGCAGGGGAATGGGGTGCGGGGCAAGGGGACGGCGTTTGAGTCCCCTTGCCCTGCTCAGCAAGGGAGAGAAGCAATTGCCGTGATCTGGTATCGATCAGTTCGGGTGGGCGCAGAATAAAGGTGCAGGCCTCCCGCGGCTACGAGTTTCGCCAGCAAACACTAGATGTTTTTGCGTAGACCCTCGAGCCGCGGGAGTCGCTTCGTTTCCAGAACGACATCTCTCCGACGAATTCTGGAACGATCCAAGAATACTATAAGCCTTTCGCGGAAACGGGGCGCCTGCAAAAAACAAATCCTGGAGGTTGCCATGAATTCCGAAATCGAGAACGTTGTTCCTGAACCCCACTTTGTGGCCTTGGCGGCCATCGATTGGGGTGATGAAAAACACAGTTGGGCGGCGCAGGCCGCCGATTCCCCGCGGATCGAGCGCGGCGAGATGGAACAAAGCCCGGAGGCCATCGACGAATGGGTTGCCCAGTTGCGAACCCGCTACGGGGAAGGCCCCCTGGCCATCGCTTTGGAGCAAAGCCGCGGCGCCTTGGCCGGCCTGCTGCGCAAGTATGCGCATCTGTACTTGTATCCGATCCACTCGGGGTCGGCGGCCAACTTCCGCGCGGCGCTGTACCCGTCCGGAAACAAGAACGATCCGCTGGACGCGGACCTGCTGTTGGAGCTGCTGGTCCATCACCGCGCGCGCCTGCGCCGGCTGAGTCCGGATAGCGAGGCCACCCGCCGCCTGCAGCAGTTGGTGGAAGCTCGCCGCAAACTGGTCAATCAAAAGACAGCCCAGAGCAATCGTCTCACGGCGCAGTTGAAGATTTACTTCCCACAGGCCCTGACCTGGTTCGAGGACGCCGATTCTCCGACTCTGGCAGCCCTGCTGGCACGCTGGCCGACGTTGCAGGCTCTGCAAAAAGCTCGGCCCAACACCTTGCGGACCTTCTTGCGGAAGCATCATTGTCGCCGGACGGAATGGATCGAGCAATTCCCCCAGGAGATCGCCCAGGCGGTCGCGGCGCTGCGCGATCCTGCGGTGCAGGAGCCGGCGGTGGCTTGGGTGCGGGTCCTGCTGGAGTTGTTGCGCACCCTGCGGCAAGGCATTGCCCGCTTCGATCAACTGATCGCAACGGTGGCCCAAGAGCATCCCGACTTTTTCATTTTCGATTCCTTGCCGGGCGCCGGGGAGGTGCTGGCACCGCGAGTTCTGGCGGCTTTCGGCTCGCAGCGGGAACGCTACGCCACGGCGGTGGAGATGCAACAGTACAGCGGCATCGCTCCGGTGACGGAGAGCAGCGGCAAGAGCCGCTGGGTTCACTTCCGCTGGGCCTGTCCGAAGTTCCTGCGACAAAGCTTTCAAGAATGGGCGGCCCATTCCCTGGAGAAGTCGGCTTGGGCGCGCGCCTACTACGAGCAGCAACGGGGCCGCGGTTCCGGCCACCAGGCCGCGGTGCGAGCCCTGGCCTTCAAGTGGATCCGTATCGTCTTCCGCTGTTGGAAGGATCACGTCCCCTATGACGAATCGCGTTACCTGGAAGCATTGCGGAAGCGTGGTTCGCCGTTGATTCGGGCGATCGATGCCGCGTCGTCAACGGCATCCGCGTAAGTTTTTACTTGACAGAACCACTCAGACGTCTACGCAGGCTCAATTTCATTGCCGCCACCAAACCCCAGGCTCGGCTGAACTCCGCCTCGCCCTGGGGCTATTACTCTGCCGCCTGCTATGCAGGCTTGGCCAGCGAAGCTGGCCAGGAAAGGCAAAGCCTTTCCGCACGAAGAGGCGGCAAAGCCGCACAGCTTTCAAACCGACTCACTACCGGGTAGTGGAGACCCAAGTAAACGCTCCCCCAGAGCGATTTCCTATGGCCGCGATAACGAGATACGATTGCCCCTTTCCCCACTCGCCCCTAAGCTGGTACCTATGCCTCCTGCAATCAATTCCGGCGACAATGCCTGGATGCTGGTCAGCTCAGCCCTGGTGCTGATGATGACCGGCCCGGGACTTGGCGCTGTTCTATGGCGGATTGGTGCGGAAGAAGAATGTGCTGGCCACCATGATGCAGAGTTTCATCCTTGATGGCCGTGGTCACCGTGCTGTGGGCCGTCTTCGGCTACAGCCTGTGTTTCGGCCCCGGCAACGGCGTTCATCGGCGGCTTCGCGCTACCTGTTCCTGCATGGCGTGGGCGCCGCTCCCGACCCGGATTATGCCGGAACGATTCCGCAGCAAACCTTCATGGTGTACCAGTTCATGTTCGCGATCATCACGCCGGCCTTGATCACCGGGGCCTTTGCGGAACGCATGAAATTCAAAGCCATGCTGCTGTTCATGGTTCTCTGGTCCATCATCGTCTACGCCCCCATGGCGCACATGGTTTGGGGAAAAGGCGGCTTGTTGAATGCCTCGCTCGGCGGAACAATTCCCACTCTGGATTTTGCGGGCGGCACGGTGGTGCATGTCACTTCCGGCGTCTCGGCGCTGGTCTGCGCGCTGTACCTGGGGAAGCGGGTGGGGTTCCCGCGCAAGCCATGCCCCCGCACAGTGTGGTTCTGAGCTTCATCGGCGCCTGCCTGCTTTGGGTGGGCTGGTTTGGATTCAACGCCGGCAGCGCGCTGCAAGCCAGCACGCCTGGCCACCAGCGCCTTCGTGGCCACGCACTTTGGCGCCGCCGCCGCAGCGCTGGGCTGGGCCGGCATGGAGTGGATCCGCAACGGACGTGCCAGCGTTCTGGGCGCCATCTCCGGCGCCGTCGCGGGTTTGGTGGCCATCACTCCGGCCTCCGGATTCGTGGGGCCGATGTCGGCGCTGATCATCGGACTGGCCGCAGGCGTGGTCTGCTACCTGATGGTGGCGACGGTCAAAGGCCAGTTTCGGCTATGATGATTCCCTGGACGCTTTTGGCGTCCACGGCGCGGGCGGCACGCTGGGCGCGTTCCTGACCGGAGTGTTCGCCAAGTCCTGGGTCAACGTGGTTTTCAAAGATGCTTCCGGAAAGACCCTGCCCTCCGGTCTGCTGGAAGGCAATGCCGGACAGTTGGTGAATCAGGCCATCGGCGCGGCTATCGCCTGGGGGTTGGCGATTGTCGGGACATTGATTATCCTGAAGATCGTGGACGCCACGGTGGGCCTGCGGGTCACCGAGGAGCACGAACTGCAAGGTTTGGACCTGTCGCAACACGGCGAGGAGGCGTATAACTAGGTTATGAAGAAGCTGGAAGCGATTGTTCGCCCTTCGCGTTTCGATCCGGTCAAGGAAGCCTTGCTGGAAGCCGGCATTGACGGCATGACCGTTTCCGAAGTTCGCGGCCACGGCCGCCAGAAGGGCCATACCGAGGTGTATCGCGGCAACGAATACGTGATCGACTTGTTGCCGAAGATCAAAATCGAAATGGTCGTGCAGGACCACCAAGTGGAACCGGCGGTGGCCGCCATCCTGGGCGCCGCGCGCACCGGCAAGATCGGCGACGGCAAGATTTTCATTTCACCCGTCGAGGAAGTGATCCGGATCCGGAATGAAGACCGCGGCGACAACGCCCTATAAGGACCTGTACGAACGCGAATCGGCAGAAATCCGCCAGCGCTTCGAACACAGCGGCGACGGCCATGCGGCCGCGTCGGCGCGATCCGCATTGGTGGATCGCATCGTAGCCGGACTGTTCCTGGAACAGGCCGGCAACGAGACAAGCTACGAAGGATTCTGCATCGTAGCGTTGGGCGGCTACGGGCGCGCCACGCTGTTTCCATGGTCCGACATCGATCTGCTATTGCTCTCCGCTTCCGCTTCCGTGGAAGCGGCGCAAAAGGCGGCGATTTCCGCGCTAACTCAAAATCTGTGGGACATGCGCCTGAAACTCGGGCAAACCTCGCGCACCCCCGCGGAATGCGGACGGCTGCATCGCGATAACCTGGAATTCAACGTTGGCCTGTTGGATGCGCGCTATTTGGCCGGCGATCAACGGCTGTTCGCGCAGGTCTCGCGGGAGGTCATCCCAGGGTTCCTACGCTCCAGCGGCGCGGAACTGGCCGGCAATCTCGCGGTGATGACGCGCAAGCGCCACGCGCGTTACGGCAGCACTATTTTTCACCTGGAGACCCAATCTGAAGGAGGCACCCGGCGGCTTGCGCGACTACAACGTGGCCCATTGGCTGGCGCGGCTCTCCGGCGCGCCTCCGACCGCACAGGAAGAAAGCGCCGCGCCGGCCCTGGAGCGCGCGTTCGACTTTCTGGCGTCGGCGCGCTGCCTGCTGCACTATAGCCTGGGCCGCGACGACAATCGCCTGAGCTACGAGGTGCAAACCGACGCGGCGGCGCTGGCCGGCGGAAAAGATTCGCCGGAGGCCTACATGCGCCGCTACTTCCGCCACGCCCGCGCGATCTACCGGCACACCGGCGCGATGCTGGATCGTTCCACCGAGCAGACCCGCGGACGCGGATCGCTGCTAGGCATGTATCAGGACTGGCGCTCGCGGTTGTCCACCGCCGACTTCGCGGTAGTGAAAGATCGCATCTACGTGCGGCAGCCTGGCGCGCTGGAAGATCCCGCGCTGTTGCTGGGATTGTTCGAGCAGGTGGCGCGTCACGGGCTGGCGCTCAGCGGAGAAGCGGAGACGGCGGTAGAGCGGGCCCTGGAGGACTTGCGCCCGGCGAACAACGGTAATGCCTTGCTGTTTTCCGGATTGTGGCGGCGCTTGAAACCCATTCTGACCTTGCCGCACGCCGCGGAAGCGCTGCGCGTCATGCATTCCTTGCATCTGCTGGCGGCGCTGTTTCCGGAATTCGCCGCCGTGGACTGCCTGGTGGTGCGCGACTTCTACCATCGTTACACGGTGGATGAACACACCTTTCAAACCATCGCCGCGTTGATGGCGCTGCCGGCGGCCGCGGCGGCGGCCGCGGCGAAACACGACGATTGGGACAAGCTCTTCGCCGAAATCCTCGCCGAGTTGGAGCAGCAAGAGCTGCTGTCGTTAGCGCTACTGCTGCACGACGTCGGCAAGGGCATGGCCGACGATCACGTGCAAGGCAGCTTGCAAGCGGCGGAAGGCGTTTTCGCGCGCTTATCGCTGGATCAATCGGACCGCGCAACCGTGCGCTTCCTGATCAAGAATCACTTGGAAATGTCGGCCATGCTGCAACGCCGCGATATCTTCGATCCCGAGACGGCGCGCGCCCTGGCCGACCTGACCGGCTCGCCGGATCGCTTGAAGATGCTTACGCTGCTGACCTATTCCGATATCAAGGCGGTGAATCCGGAAGCGCTGACGCCGTGGAAAGCGGAGAGTCTGTGGCGCTTGTATACGGTGGCCTGCGGTTATCTGAATCGCAGTGTGGACGACGACCGCATTCCCGCGTCGCAACCGGCATCCAGCGCAAGCGCCTTTGATTCGCCGGCGACATCCAGCGCAAGCGCCTTTGATTCGCCGGCGACATCCAGCGCAAGCGCCTTTGATTCGCCGGCGGCGGGTTTGGAAACCAGCTTCTTAGCGGGCTTTCCGCGCCGCTATCAGGCGATTCACTCTGCCGAGGAGATCGCGCTTCATGCCGAGATGGCCCGCGATATTTCGAATCACCCGGTGCAGGTACGTGTGGGGCAGCGCGGCCACTCCTACGAGTTGACGGTGGTGGCGGCCGATCGTCCGCGGCTTTTTGCGTCCATCACCGGAGTGCTGGCGGCCTGGGGGATGAGCATCATGAAGGCGGACGCCTTTTCCAACGCCGCCGGAATCGTGCTGGACATTTTCCGCTTCAGCGATTTGTACAAGACCCTGGAGTTGAACCCCGGCGAGGCCGACCGCTTGCGCCGCGAGGTGGCCCATGTGCTGGAAGGCAAGCTCGACTTGCAGGCGCTGCTGAGCGCCCGCCACCATCCGGCGGCTGCGGCGCCCAAGGTGCGAGTGAACACGCAAGTCCGCTTCGACCACTCCAGTTCGTCGCACAGCACGCTGCTGGAGATTGTCACCGCCGACCAGCCGGGATTGCTCTACGAGGTCGCCGGCAAACTGGCGGAGGCGGGATGCAATATCGAAGTCGCGCTGATCGACACGGAGGGTCACAAGGCCATCGACGTGTTCTATCTCACCCATCGCGGGTCCAAGCTGGAGCCGGCTTTGGAACGGCAATTGAAGGAGAAGCTGCAACTGTAGAAGGATACGCCTGGGACGCTGTCCCGCTGGGGATGCCGGGGCGTAGCGTGACGTGCGAGACGATTTCCGATGCGCAGCCTTTTCAGGCGCGACCCTTACCGGGTCATTTCGTCGGTCCTTGTCGCACTATAAGTGCCGCGCAACCGAATCACTAGACGCAGCGCCTCGTTCACAGCCTTCTCGTCCCGGAATGCTTTGCGGACTTCGGGGTCCAACAAGACAAGATCGCTGCCCTCCTGATAGCGCTTCGCGTACTTGCCCCGTACTCCGCCCTTGAGCAGCGCGCGAAGGTTGTACTCCGCCCGCATCGTGTCCGCCAGCCTATTCGTCGATTTCTTCATAAACTCTCTTCTCACGTCGAGTCAGTTCGCGAGCGCTAATGATGCGGATCCGTTTGGCGCGCTCTGTGTAGCAGACCAGCAGGAGCCGCGCTTGGGCCGAGGAACCGACCAGGGCAAAGCGTTTTTCACCAATCGAGTGATCCGGGTCGGTCGCGGTAATTCCAAAATGGTCGCCGAAGACCGTCGCTGCCTCCTTGAAGGAAACCCCGTGTTGGCGGAGGTTCTCGGCGGCTTTGTCCGGGTGCCATTCAAACTCCACGTCTTTATTGTAGCGATTCCCTCAGTACTTTACGAGGCAAAAGTGGAACCAAACCGTGTGCTGTCCGGAGAGCGGTGAGGGGGCCGTCGGGGACGTCCTGATTTGCGTAGCCATTTCTCGCGGGCCGTTGTTTCCTAAAGCGCAACCAACTAGCTCTGCGGCAGTGTGCTCCGATAATCGGAAAGGATGCGGTATTTTCGAAACGATGGGAACAAGAGACTACGCAGATCAGGCTGAGCAGGTCCCAGCAGGTCCGGCAGTTCCCTCTGCCACTCAAAACACCTGGCGGAGAATGGTGTCATAATCAAGCTGATGCGAACCGCGTCCAAGGCTTGCGTTTGCGGGAAGCGGCTAGGACCCGCCCAGCTTGCTTGGTGGCTTGCCCTCGCGGTTCTGAGAACCCTCTTCCTTGTCGCGCCGGTTCTATCGGTTGCAGCACAATGTCGCGTCCTGATTCGCGCGGACTACGCAGGACTTTGGATTTCTACCCCACAGGGGGTTCTCGTTCGGCGGCTCACGGACGAGTGGGTTTCTCATGCTTCATGGTCCCCGGATGGAACCTATATCGGTTGCACGTACTGGAACTCAGACTTGGGATTGATGACAAGTCAGGGTAAGGTTCTATCACGGATTCCCCGCGAACAGCCAAATGTGAACGTGGAGCTGACCGGCATTGGTTTGGCGGAATCCGATGTGCTCTGGCTGAGGTTGAGCGGTCATGCTTCCAGCGTATATAGCTTCCTGAAGCTCCCGCAGAGTCGTGACCTGAAGCGTGCGGCTGGTCTTGGTGGCGCATTCGGCGACGACTGCGCGATCGCTCCGGACCTGACCGTCATTGCTTGCGTCGAGGCCGGTCGCGTCGCGCTGGTCCAAGCCGGCCAAAACGGTCTCAAAGATCAGACCATCTATCCAGCGACGTTTCTCGATCCCGCGAATCAAGTGACTACAGTGAATCTTGTTACGGAGCGGACCGTGCGGACGCGCACCAATCCGGCATTTGAGTTGCGCATTTCAGCGGCACACGATGGTCTGATTCTGCTCAGGGTGACTCCTCCCAGCGGCAATTGGAGCGAAGGCTATTTGAAGGGAAATGGGGACTTTGTGTCTGTCGAACTGGAGGGCGCGGTCTGGATGTTTGCTCCGAGCGCAGTGAACCCCATGCGAACACAATTCCGAGTCGCGACGTTTAAGGACGACAGCCAGCGGGAGTTGTCCGGCATATGCTGGGACAGGAGTGACAGGAGTGGCTCACGACTCCTTACGACCGAGACCTCGCGCCGTGGCGGGGCGTTGTTGACTCTCTCCCGCACCGGAGAGCCTTGGGCGGTCAAGCGCATGCCGATCCACTTACCAGGACGACGGATCACTGCACGACGATTCGATCCGGACGGTAGCTCTGTGATTGTGGAATCGCTGACTGACATATTCCCTCCGCCGACAAGTGCGTTGGGCGTGTACCGCTGCACCCTAGACGACCGCCCCGTATGCCGATCAGTGATGGCCGTGCCGGGAAGTCTCCTTGTACGCCTGCCGAGCCAGACGACGATCCAAGCGAGTGTCCTCGACTGGCACTGTTCTCCTGATCAATCAAAGCCCGGCGGGCCTCGGCGGGACCGGTGAGCTACAAGCCGACGGTGGAGCGCTCGGATCGCGGCCTGAGCAAGAGCTCTATCGGAAGGCGTGGACGCCGATCCTTCTGGGCAGGAGGCCGCGACACCAACTTATACTGGTTACTGGAACAACTCCCCGAGGGGAAGTTCGATCACGGGATTCTTAGTCCGCAGCAGGCCTTGCCCGGCCTCCCGACTGCCGTCGGCTGTGTGGACGAACGCCCGTTGTGTCTCCGGGGTGGAAATGGGGTCGGACTGAACTTGGCGAATTCCTTTTGTAACGTGGGCGATGCACTGCGCGAACGAAAAATCACGAAGTTTCAGTCTAAACCCATTTTCCCCCGTTTCCGCAGGCCCCGTTTCCGCATTTTGCGGCCACGTGACACTCGAGACCCCGCTCAAATCGATTCTCCTTCATGGTAGGCTCGATCCATGACGACTAGGATGTTTTCAGCGCAACACGGTGACCAGGAATCAGGAAGTCGTACTGTTGACAACGCAGCGCCCGATGGTCTTCGCCTCGAGATCATCGACAGCATCTTTAGCCTCGCGGAAGGCGATTCCGGTCATCGCGTATCAGACTCACAGCTCTATCGGGTCTTGAAGCAGAGCCATGGGACTTGCGCAGGCACCTGACAACCCCATGGCGGGTCATCGCAATGGCGCTGCTCGGCAGATCCGAGATCTTTCTTGGCAGCGTGTCTACGACGTGATTGGCCGGTGGCTGGTGGAGTTTCCGCGCGAACTCCGACAGGAGTACATAAAGCGCGTGAATGTCTTGCTGAGCACATACAGGATCGTTTGGGATCTCGATAGCGATGGGCAGTTCCATCGCGTAGTACCGCTCGTTGCTCAAAGTCAGGTTGAAACCGCATTCAGAGAATTGAGCAATCCTCGATTTGCTGCCGCACGCACGTCGTTTCAGGACGGGATGAATGCTTACAATGACCGGCCCCAGAGAGGCCGAGACGCCTGCAAGAATATTTTCGACGCACTCGAATCTGTTTCAAAAGAGATGCTCGCGATGCCAAGTGCAACCTTTGGGAACGTCCTGATCGAGGTGCGGAGAAGACATCTCATGTCAACCGAAGCAGTCTCAGTTTTGCAGAAGCTCTACGACATGTTTAACAACCACTTTCGACACGGTATGACTACGGAGTTTGCGTTGAAACCCGCCGAGGTTGATTTCGTCCTTCTGTCGTGCGTCGCGGGCATCCTTTTGTTCCTGCATGGCTAACCGGACTTGTTCCTGCATGGCTAACCGGACCCTCCCAGAAGCACACCAGTGCTTGCGATATCCTGCCAGAGCTGCTCTCGGCGCGCATCAACCTTGATTCAGTCTGCATGCCTTAGTCGCGGCTCTTAAGGTCTAGAAAAAAGGCGGCTGGAAGAGCCGAGGGGAAGAGCCGAGGGAAGAGCCGAGGGAAGAGCCGAGAGAGCCGAGGGAGAGCCGAGGGGACGGAGAGCCGAGGGGACGGAGAGCCGAGGGGACAGCCTGGAGCCGAGGGGACAGCCTGAACTTCGCGATTTATTTTTCCGTAACCACGGGCGTTAGTACAAAGTACGATTGCGGCGGCGCCGTGCTTTTCGAGCATGACGCAGCCAGTTCAGATTTCCCTTCGCAAGCCAAGGCCACGGACGGCATTTTGACACTCGAACGAGCGAATCATAAGATCAGGTCATGAGTTCGATTTCGGAATCCTATCGCCACATCGTCCGCACGCCCGGCATTCGGAGCGGCAACGCCACTGTCGAAGGCACCCGAATTGGCGTCCATGACGTCATTGGACTACTTCAGAATGGCGAAACGGTTGACACGCTGACGGCCAACTGCTTTCCGAATCTCACCAAAGCCCAGGCCTACGAGTGCCTCGCCTACTATGAGGACCACAGAGGGGAGAACGACTTGCTCGTTGCCGCGCAAATGGCGCGTGCTCCAGAGTAAAGTTCCTGCTCGACCACGATGTACCCGGAATTTCTGGGACAGCCTGAAGTGGCACTCCCATGCTCGACCTTGCCACGCAGTGTTGCGCCGCATTGCAACTCAAGGCTCAGCGGCGGGCCGCTGTGCTACACTGAACCCGAGGGCTAGCTATGGCCAATCAGCCAAGTCACTTGAAAGCCGGTGCAGGGGTTTATTCTGAACCCGACCCCCAATGGCTGGAAGCTGTCCGGCATGCCATCGAACCGATCGCGGCGCTTCCCGATAACTGGGATGGCGAGGGGGCGCAACGCATCCAATCAGCGGTCCTTGACGCAGCCCTTCGCACCTTAGAGCAGATTCTGCCCAGCCGTACGCCACCCCCGCAGATCGTCCCAACTCACCGGGCAGGAATCCAAGTGGAGTGGCACCGTAACGGCAAGGATCTGGAAATTGAGTTTGCTCCGGGCAGCCCAACGACCTTCTATTTCTACGACTCCCAAACGCAGGTCGAACGTGAAGGTGCGCTCCAATCGAATGCGCCCCTGATCCGAGAACTGGCGGATCAGTTGCTTTGATGCCCGCGCAACCGGCAACCGACGACCTATCCATTCCGAACCACGAGATTCTCTACCGTAGACTGCCTCCCGTATGGCTTGTGCCCGGCGAAAGCGGCAGGGCGCGTATTTCTTCAGCCGCCTTCAAGCATGAGGAGCTGTCGGTCTTAATCCACTCACTGCTGCTGAGACAACGGCGGTCGCCATCGGGCGCGCTGGAAGGCTTTCCCGGCCAAGCGTTGTGTTCCGTTACTGCCGGGAATGCCAGGGAGATGGCGCTGGGTGTAGTGTACGACACCGAACCGCCGAATGACCCGGCTCACGGCCTCGTGACTGGAAAGAAGACTCAGGCGATCGCTAATCGATTGGCGCGCGCCGCTGTATGGGTTTTGCCAGAGGGACCGCCCGCAATGGAAGCCGGCGCCTCATGAAGGCAACGCGGCTACGACCACAACGCAATCGCCTACTGGAACAGTTCGCTGAGAGGAAGGTCAATAGCCGGATTCTCGGTCCGCAGCACACCTTGCCTGGCCTCACGGCTGCTATCGGCGGTGTGGACGAAAGCACGGCGCGTCTCCGGGTTGACCACCCAGATGTACTTCACACCGCAGGAAAGATAATCGGCGGTTTTGTCTTCCATCTCGCCGGCGCGATCATCCGGTGAAAGAACTTCAACCACAAGGAAAGGTGGATCGGTCAGAGGTCCTCGCTCCGGCCCCGGCCATTTTCCGGTCACCAGGCAAACGTCGGGAATGCGATATCGCCTCGCCGAAACCTTGAGACGGGCTTCTACCGCGGACCAAAACTTCTGTTTGTAGTGGACCAGCAAGTAGCCCAAAATCAAGGACTGAATCCGCGCATGGTGGCGTTCGCCCATGTTTCTCTCTACGATCAGTCCATCAAGATACTCCCGGTCGCCATCGGGGTAGCTGGTGGACAAGTATTCCTCGACCGAAACGAGCGCGGTGGTTCCCATGTGACCCATGTTAACATAGCTGTTCGGCCGCTCGTCGTGTAGGCTGGGAGCCGCGGGTTTCGGAAGTCCCCCCGCCAAACATTCCCCCGACTCAATGATTTTTTACTTGCCTTCCTTGGCAATCGGCCATACGATTGAAGTTCCACTAGTTCCGAGCCCATCCATGACCGGACCCGGTCAGGAGTTGCAGTCAGCAGGAAGACCAGTAGTCAAAGTTTTTCGGAATCCAGCTCCCCTCTGGAGGGGATCTATGTACAAAAAGCCTCACCGGCAGAATCGCCGCCATCGTGGGCGTCGTCCCTCGAATGGCAATCAGCAAAGCCAGCACAGCGGTATCTATCGCAATCCAATGGGCCAACCACGCCATTTCATGGGTGGATTGCCGGAAGACCTGGAACCCATCACCGCGCCCGAACCGGGGCCAAACGGCGAGATCGTCGCCGCGCCCACCATCCTGGCGGCGGTGGACGATCTCTTCTTTTCGGTCAAGATCACCGACACCGCCCGCCGGGTCGGCGCGCAAGTCAAGTTCGTGAAAACCGACAAGGAACTGCTGGCCCTCACCGAAGGGGGCGAGCGGCCCTCCTTGATCATCGTGGACCTGAATTCCGCGGCCATGCGGCCGCTGGCCACGATCGGCAAGCTGAAGGCCGACAAGGAATTGAAGAAGACCTCGGTGATCGGCTATCTTTCCCACGTCCAGGGCGAGTTGAAACAAAAGGCCCACGAGGCCGGCTGCGACATGGTGCTGGCACGCTCGGCGTTCTCCCAGAACCTGCCTAACCTGCTGCGCCGCCACGGCAGCAGCCGCTAACCTTATCGATCATCGATCCGCGAGTGATGACCGCAACCAATCTCAAGATCGCCCTGATTCCCGGCGACGGCATCGGTAAGGAAGTCCTACCCGAAGCGCGCCGCGTGCTGGAACACGTCATGCCCGGCATGCATTATCAGGAATTCCCGTGGGGATCGGACTATTACTTCGCCTACCAACACATGATGCCCGGCGACGCCCTGGAGCAGCTTTGCGGCTACGACGCCATCCTGTTGGGCGCGGTGGGTGATCCGCGTATCCAAGACCACCAATCGCTCAACGGATTGCTGCTGCCCATCCGGCGCGGATTCGATCAGTATGCCTGTGTGCGCCCGGCGGTCTATTATCCCGGCACGCGGTCTCCGGTGGTGCGCCCGCAGCCGGGCAGCATCGATTTCGTGGTGATCCGCGAGAACACCGAGGGCGAGTACGCCAACATCGGCGGACACGTTTACCTGGCCATGGCCAACGAGGTGGCGGTGCAGACCGCCGTCTTCACGCGGCACGGCACGGAACGGGTGATCCGCTACGCCTTCGAACTGGCGCGCCGGCGCCCACGCAAGAAACTCACTTCCGTAACCAAGTCTAACGCGCAAGGCTACGGCATGGTTTTTTGGGACCGCGTGTTCAGGGAAGTGTCCACGGAATTTCCGGATGTCTCGACCGAGTCGCTGCTGGTGGACGCCGCCTGCATGGACCTGGTCCGGCGGCCCGAGCATTTCGACGTGATCGTGGCCTCCAACCTGTTCGGCGACATCCTCACCGACCTGGCCGCGATTATCACCGGCAGCCTGGGATTAGCGCCCAGCGCCAACCTGAATCCGTCACGCAAGTTCCCATCGATGTTTGAACCAGTTCACGGCTCGGCGCCGGACATCGCCGGAAAGGGCGTGGCCAATCCGCTGGCGGCGATCCTTTCGGGCGCCATGATGCTCGATTTCTTGGGCGCCAAAGAAGCCGCCGCAAAAGTGCAAGACGCCGTGCGCGGCGTGTTGGCGGAAGGCGCAACGTTGACGCGCGATCTCGGCGGCAGCGCCGCCACGCAGGCGTGTACCGATGCGGTGATTGCGCGTTTGGGTCGTTCTCAAGCTGTGCAATCAGCGTAATCTATGGATCGAGCTAAGGCGCGGGAGTGACCTTTAGATTAGCGAAATAGGCGTCGGTGCCGTTGCCGATCCACAGCGCGATGGGGCCGTGCCGGTCGCCCTTCTTCAAGTCCGTGACGATGAGGCACGGTTGCGCTGCGCCGTTGATGTACAACTCGGCGCGCACACCCGCGACCACCGCTTTGAAGTGCGTCCATTCACCGGGCGCCAGATCCACATACGATTCATAAACGCCTGGGGCTTCGGTGCGGAGCCGCTGCCAGGGCCACTCTGGTTCGGAAATGTATTGCGTTGCGTGATTGCGGCGGAGTTGGTCGTCGGCCCTTCCGTTGGTGGGACGGATATAGAAGGCTTCGTAGTTGCCGCGCTCTTTCCAGCGGAAGGCCAGTCCCGCGAAACCGCGGGCATCGGCAAAGGAGCCTTTTCCGGGTAAGGCGGCGATGTCCACTTCCAAGGTTCCGTTGTGAAAGTCGGACCCTTTCACCAAAGCCGCTTGAGTGTCTCCGCGATCCTGGAAGCGGATCGCCTTGCGGCCTTTGAAAGTGGTTTCTTCCAGGTTCTGCCCGAAGGCATCCAGCGACTCCGGACGAAGCGGAATGTCTTGCGTGCCCGTCACCGCAACCGTGACGGACATCCCCAGCAAGGCCCCCAGCAAAGCGATGAACGCGCGATTCATGCACTTCACTATAGCCCCGGGCGCGGTGCGCTTCCGTCATCGCCGCTACAGTACACAACTATTAACTGGAGTTTGCGTTGTCAGAACCGTCCGCGGTAGCGGATGGGTCCGTCACTCAGGTACGCCGAACCCATCCGCTACCGCGGACGGTTCTGACAACCGATCGAAAAAACAGGCCGGAAGGCCTGCGTTACTTCAGCGTATCCACTTTCAGGACGTCCTTCTCCATCGTCCCGGTGACGGTGACTTTCAAGTTGGTCTGGAGCTTGGTGGCTTTCAGCCAGGCAGCGGCGTCCTTGTTGCCTTTGGCGTCAAAGACGATAAACTTGCCGTCGTCGGTGACTACACCGTAGCCGCTCTTGACACAGTCGGGCATCTGCATGCAGTCTTTGTCGTGCGTCTTGGCGTCCATTTTCATGTCCGCGCCGCAGGACTTGTCCATCAGGATGCCCGCGATGGTGATCTTGTCTGCTGGTGCAATCAGCGCCGAGGCCGAAGGCGCCGTCGCGAACATGCCCAGCAAGATCACGCCCAGAATCATCAATTGTGCTTTGCGCATTTTATGCTCCTTTATCCCAGCTTCTTGGCCGCTTCGATCACGGCGGCGTAGTTCGGTTCGGCGGACATTTCCTTGACGTACTCCACGTAGCGCAACGTGCCGCTTTGATCCACCACGAACACGGCGCGCGACTCGATGCGCAGTTCCTTGATGTGCGTGCCGTAGGCGTCTCCAAAGGACATGTCGCGATGATCGGAAACGGTGGAGACTTTGTCGATTCCGGCGCCGGCGCACCAGCGTTTTTGCGCGAACGGCAGGTCGGCCGAAACCGTCAGAACCAGCACGCTGCCCAGATTGGCGGCTTCCTGGTTGAAGCGCCGCGTTTCGGTGTCACACACCGGAGTGTCCAGGGAAGGAACGGCGCAAATGATCCGAACCTTACCGGCGGAGTCGTTTAATTTAACGGGCTTCAGATCGTTCGACAGTGCGGTGAAATCGGGGGCCCGGTCGCCGGCCTTCAATTCCGGTCCTACCAGGGTGAAGGGATTCCCGTGCAGGGTGGTGCCGCCAGTACGCTCAATGGCCATAACTTCCTCCTCAATTGATATCGGTTTTGGTTACTCAGAGATTATACACTAGGCCTATTGGCGGCGGTTGGCGGGCTAGTCTCGAGCGTATCGCCAGCCACACTGCAACATTATGCGAATCTACCTGGAGCGTCACGGCGAAGCGGTAACCGATCAGGAGGATCCCCGCCGGCCCCTTTCGCTGGAAGGACGGCGGCAGGTGGAGCGTGTGGCCGAGCGGGCTCGAGAAGCGGGCACGGCGCCGCGTCACATCTTCCATAGCGGCAAACTGCCGAGCCCGGGAGACTGCCGAAATCGTAGCCCGCGTCCTGTTTCCCGATGGCGACGTGGAGCTACGTGCGATTGCCGGGCTGGGCCCGGATGACGATCCGGCGTCCGCGGCGGAACTGGCGGCGTTGGAGACGGAGGACTTCCTGTTGGTCGGCCATCTTCCGCACCTGCCGCGATTGGTGAAGATGCTCACGGGAGGCGCGGTTTCTTTTTCGACGGCTACGATGGTTTGCCTGGAGCGGTTGGAACCCGCCGTCAAGCCTGCCTGGTGTGTAAAATGGGTTGCCACGCCTTAAGTTTTTTGGAACACGGAAGGACACGGAAGAAAAGCCGGAAGAACACGGAAAGAAGCAACCAGCGATTCAGGCAGTTGCTTGTTTTTTTCCGTGTTCTTCCGGCTTTTCTTCCGTGTCCTTCCGTGTTCCAAAAAAGCTTACCGTCTAGAACAGCAACTTCAACGCGAACTGGCTCTGCCGCGCCGGATACGTGGAGCGGATGGTCCCGAAAGCGGCGCTCGTGGTCGCCGTGTTGGGACTGGCCGAAGTTGGTGTGGTTCAGGAAGTTGAAGAACTCCGAGCGGAACTGTAGCCTTCACCTGCTCGCGGATCGGGAAGGTTCTTGTCGACCGCGAAATCCCAGGTTCGAAGCCCGGAGCGCGGAACGCGTTGCGGCCCACATTGCCGAACGGGGGTTGGCCGGATGCGGCGTCTGAACGTGTAGCCGGCGAAATAAGTGTTCAGCATCGGCCGACTGCTTTGGCTGGCCGCGCTGCCGGAGACGTTGGGCCGCAGGAATCGGCTGGCCGCGATAGTCGTTCGACAGCGAGCTGACGATGTTGTTGCCGGTCGGCGCCGTAGTACACGTTCGAGCGGCGTGCCGGTAGTGCGCGGTAGTTGATGGTGTTGAGTTCCCATCCGCCGAGGACCGCATCCACCACCGGATTCAGCGTTGCCGCCCCACTTGCGGCCCTTGCCGAAGGGAAGCTGGTAGACCACGCTGGTGACGTTGTTCAACTTCACGTCGAAGCTGGACGGTCCGGCCTCCGCCGCCAGATTGTGGATGTTCTGCGGATTGGCCTCGAATAGCCCGCGTAAGTATTCCAGCGCCTGCTCGGAATCGCCCATCGCCTTCGCCCCAGGTGAACGAATTCAGGATGTAAAGCCCTTGCCGAAGCGATGCTCCACGCGGACCGACAGGCCGTTGTAATGATTGTCGCCCGCCGGATCGAGCCAGGTGATGGGGCCGAACGTGGGATCTGGCACGCGCGCTGGAAGCCAGGGTCTGGCCCGGCTGATGCGGAGTCGGCCTCGTTGTAATCGGCGATGATCGGCAGCCGCAGGGCTGTGGTTTCCGTTGTAGGACACTTCCAGGACCGTGTTCCTTGGGGAGTTCGCGCTGCACCGAGAAGAACCAGTTCTGGATGTACGGCCAGCGGGAATCGGGCGGCGTGTAAACCACGTTGGAATTGACCGGATTGAAAGCCGCGGGGCTGGCGATGTTGGTGGTGAAGCTGTTCAGCGTGGTGAGGAAGGTGGCGGGCACCGGACCGCCCGCGGGAATCGATCGGTCTGGCTGAGCACGCCGAACAGCGCCTGCGGAGCGTTGATGCCTTCCTGCGCGCTGCCCGCGCGGTTGAAGAATGTGTAGCTGATGCCATAGCCGCCGCGGATCACGGTCTTCGGCATCACGCTGTAAGCCATGCCGAGGCGCGGTCCGAATTCCTTGTAGTCGGGATGCACCAGGCTGCGGTTGAACAGGCTCGCCGCTGGTGGCTTTGATCATGGTGTCGGTGGTGGGGTCGAAATTCGAGTAGTTGTTGTCGCGCTCATAGAGCGGCGTGGCGAACTCCCACCGCAGGCCGAGGATTCAGCGTGAGTTTCGAGCTGACGCGACAATCGTCCTGCAAGTACAACGAATGGACGTACTGGCGCAGATTGACGACCGTGTAACTGCCCAGGTTGATGGTGCTCGGCAGGCCGAACATGAAATCCGCCAGGCTGTAGCTGGTGGAGTCGCTGGGGATGGTGCAGCCGGCCGGCTATCCCAAATTGCGCGCAGGTCGGTTTGCTGAATGGCCCGTTGTAGGTGTCCTGGCCGTACAAGCGGATTGGTGTCCAGAATCTCGGTGCGGATGTTCAGGTACTCATAACCCATCTTGAAGGAATGGCGGCCCTACTGTCCTGGAGTAATTCAGCTTCGGATCCAAGAGGTGGGATTCTGAAACTGCGGATTGCTGGTTTGGCGGCCCAATTGGCGTGAAGCCGCTGATGGTCTGGCGTGTTCAGGCCGCCGGTGAGATCGGGCGACGTCGGCAAGCCCTGGATTGCCGTACAGGGACTGCATGCTGGGGCCGCCGAGATATGGCGGCGTCTTGCCGGCCAGCAATGTGGGTGAAGCCCAAGCGGAATTCCAGCATCGACGTCGTCGTGACGGTCCAGGTATATCCAAGCGCGGCGTTCTGTTCGATAGGCGTGGATGTAATCCGTTGCCGTCGCCGCCGGAGGGCCCCGGAATGTCCGGCCCGTAATACTGCACATCCTTGCGCTGGCTGAAGCGCAGGAAGGCGCTCATCTTGTCGTTGATCTGATCAGTCCAGCTTGGCGTCGTACTTATCCGTATTTCGCGTTGACCAGGAGCAATTGCGTCGAAATTGTTGGAGCGCGCTCCAGCCGCACCGACGTTGTTGGCGGGAAGCTGGCTCAGAACCGACTTCGCGAACGGCGTTGATTGCGGCGACCGGCGATCCGGCGTGTTGGCGGGATAGACGGTGCCGGTATAGCGGGTTGACCACGGCAACCGGCAACACTCCCACTGCGATCGTTGGCGTTGGGGATGGAGTCGAAAGGTGGAGGTACCGCTGCATTCTGGCGATAGCCTTCATAATCGCCGAAGAAGAACAGCTTGTTCTTGATCAATCGGTCCGCCGATGCGTGACGCCGAACTGATTGCGCTGCAGCGGCGGCTTTAGGAAGACCGTGGGGCTGAACGGTGAAGCCGATGGCGTTGAGATCGGTATTGCGCAGGAACTCGTAGGCGCTGCCGTGGAACTGGTTGGTGCCCGATCGCATGACGGCGTTGATCACCGCGCCGCCGACACGCCCGTACTCGGCGCTGTAGTTGCTGGTGATGACCTTGAACTCCGCAAGCGCGTCCGGCGACGGCTGCACCACCTGCGCGGAGTATCCCTGGTTGCTGGTCGAGTCGGCGTTGTTGTCCACGCCGTCCAGCAGGAAATTGTTGTACGTGCTGCGCATGCCGTTGACGTTGAATGCGCCTCGCGCGGCGTCGCAGTCGGGCCGGCGAAGCGACGATCGGCGACTTGATGCGTGTCGGTGGTCAGCAGCGCCAGGTCGGAGTAGTTGCGGCCGTTGAGCGGCAAGTTCCACGATCTGCGCGTGGTTGATCACCTGGCAGTGTTCGCTGGAATCGGTTTCGAGCGTCGCCGCCGCACCCTTGACCTCAACGGTTTCCGAACCGCGCCGATCTGCACGGCAGGTCCACGCGCTGGCGGGCGTTGACGCTGACGATCACGTCGTTGGCGCTGGCCTTGGAAAAGCCGGCGTGCTCGACGGTCACGCTGTAGCGGCCGACCTTGACGTTGAAGAAATCGTAATTGCCACTGGCGTCGGTCAAGGTTTTGGCCTGGATGCCTGTGTCCAGGTTGGTGAGCGTAACGCTGGCTCCCGCCACCGCGCCGCCGGAGGGATCGGCGACCGTACCCAAGACCTCGGCGGTATCGAACTGCGCCCACGCAAAGGTTGCCGTCCAAAGAAGACACCCTAGGAACAAAGCGACTCGCTGCGCTTGTACTTTCATAACACCTCCCCAAAATCGATTTAAAACGCTATTTGACCGCATTTCTGCAATACAGTCAAAGTAAGCCTGGATGAAGGATTTGTCAAGGAAAGGTTGCGGCGGTGGGGTGGCGTATACTTAACCCGTGGCCGCCCTGCTGGAGATTCGCAACCTGAGCGTGACCTTCGCCACGCCGCGCGGCAGCGTGGCGGCTGTCAGGGACGTTACGTTTTCACTGGCTGCCGGCGAGATTCTCGGGCTGGTCGGCGAGTCCGGATCGGGCAAATCGGCTGCTGCGCTGGCGCTGCTGCGGATTCTCGATCCTTCCGCGCGCATCGGCGGCGAGGCTTTCTTCGACGGCCGCAATCTGCTGGCGCTGCCGGAAAGCGAAATGCGGCAGGTGCGCGGCGCGGGCCTCTCGATGATCTTTCAGGAGCCGATGACCGCGCTGAATCCAGTGATGAAAATCGGCGACCAGGTTGCCGAAGCGCTGCGGGCGCATCACAACATTTCCTGGCGTGAAGCGCGCCAATCCGCGCTGGAGATGCTGCGGCAAGTGGCCATCCCGGAGCCGGAAAAGCGCATGCGCCAGTATCCGCATCATCTTTCCGGCGGAATGCGCCAGCGCGTCATGATCGCCATGGCGCTGGTGGCTTCGGGCCGATCAAAACGTCCCGCGGTGCTGATCGCCGACGAGCCCACCACGGCGCTCGACGTGACCATTCAAGCGCAGATCCTAGCGCTTCTGAAACAACTCCGCGACCGCTTCGGCCTGGCCATTCTGCTGATCACCCACGACCTGGCCGTAGTGGCGGAAACCGCCGATCGCGTGGCGGTGATGTACGCCGGACGCATCGTGGAGTCGGGGCCGCTGGCGGCCGTGTTCGGCGCGCCGGCGCATCCCTACACGCGCGGGTTGCTGCGGGTAGCGCCGTCGCTGGAAGGAGCGCGCGGCGGAAGATTGCCGGTGATTCCGGGGAGCGCGCCCCATCCCGGCGAGTTGCTTCCGGGCTGCTGGTTCGAACCGCGCTGCGAGGCGCGGATTCGCGAATGCGTGGCGGGTGTGCCGGCATTTTTGGAAGTAGCGCAGGGCCGGGGATCGCGGTGTGTGCGGGCGGGCGAGGTGCAAGCAGGCACGGCATAAACAACCACAAAGGCACAAAGAACACAAAGAAAGGCGCGGGATTGTTTTTCTTTGTGTCCTTTGTGCCTTTGTGGTTTACTCGCGTTAACCAGTGCTGGAACTGAACCAACTCGTGAAGTCGTTCGACCGACAATCCACGCCCGCCGTGGACGGCGTCTCGCTGCGCGTGGAGCGGGGTGAAACGCTGGGGTTGGTGGGCGAATCGGGCAGCGGTAAAACCACGCTGGGACGCTGCGCGTTGCTGCTGGAACCGCCAACCTCGGGCCAAGTGCTCTTCGAAGGCCGCGACCTCGCGCTGCTCACCCACGAAGAACTGCGGCGCACCCGGCGCCACATGCAAATCGTCTTTCAGGACCCCATGGGAAGCCTGAATCCACGGATGCGCGTGGAGCGCATCCTGGCCGAACCGTTCGACATTCACGAGAAGCTTTCCTCCAAAGACACCCGCGACCGCGTGCGCGAGTTGCTGGCCGCCGTGGGCTTGCCGGCGGACGCCGCAGCGCGCTATCCGCACGAGTTTTCCGGCGGTCAGCGCCAGCGCATCGGCATCGCGCGAGCGGTGGCGTTGCGTCCTAAGTTCATCGTGGCCGATGAGCCGGTCTCCGCGCTGGACGTTTCCGTGGGCGCGCAGATCGTCAACCTGCTGGCCGAATTGCAGGAGCGCTTCGGCCTGACCTATTTGTTCATTTCCCATGGACTCCCGCTGGTCCGGCATATCTCCACGCGCGTCGCGGTGATGTATCTGGGACGTCTGGCGGAGATCGGCCCCACACGTGAACTGTTCGAACATCCCGCGCATCCTTACACGCTGTTACTGCGGGAATCCACGCCGAGCGTGGCGCCGCGCGTCCGGCGCGCGGAAAACCTCGGCGATACCGCCGGCCCGGCGCCGCTTTCCGGCTGTCGTTTCCGGAACCGCTGCCCGCTGGCGGCGGAGCGCTGCGCCGAAGTTCCCCCGCTGCGGGAGGTTGGGCCAGGCCATTTCTCGGCGTGTCACTTCGCGGAAAGAGTTTAAACCACGATATGGGAAGTATGGGAAGCATGAGAAGTATGAGAAGTATGAGAATCAGGGGATGACCATACTTCCCATGCTTCCCATATCTCCCATCTGTGGACGATGTATGTAATGCTGAGTCATGATTGACCGCTTCAAAAGCCTGATCGTCCACCCCGAGTCCGCCTTTATCGAGATCGCCCGCGAACAGCGATTCCTGCTGCCGTGGCTGCTGGCGTCGCTGTTCCTGGCCGCGCCGATGATTGCGGCCGTGCAGCGCATCGGCCCGGTGCGAATGTTCGGTTCCATGCTGGCCCTGGTAGAGACCAACCCGGACTTGGCCGATCAACCGGCCGAGGTGCTGGCCGGCGCGCTGGCGCGGCTCTTCGAGTTTTTCGTGATCCTGGTGCCTTTCGCGGCCATTCCGCTGACCGCGGTTGCGGTGATCCCCATGTTCCCCTTCCTCGGCGGTAAAGCCGCCTGGCGCCCCCTGATGGCGGTCACCGCGTGGGCCGCCCTGCCGCCAGCCGTGGGGATGTGCCTGACCGTCGCGGTGGTGCTGGCGGTGCGCGATCCCACCAAGTTGTCGCTCGACAGTCTGACACCTTTAAACTTGGGCGTGCTGATACCGGCACGAGTCAGCCCGCTGCTGCACAATGTCGCTTCTACCATGGAATTTTTTAGCGCTTGGTCCCTGTACCTTCTCTGTGAGGGCATCGCGGCCGCCACGAAGGCTAGTTTTCGCCGCGTCTTTTTCTGGCTGGCGCTCCCCCTGCTGGGATTTGTTTGGATCGTAGCGGCGGTATTCTCGATGGTATAATGCGGGCCTTATGGAAAACGCCGAAAACACCGCTGGAACGCCTACGCCCCCAGAGCCGCAGCTAGCGCCCGCCCCGCCGACGCAACCAACCATGAGCGCCCTGGCGCGGATCTTCGGGATTTTCTACGAACCGGATGCCACCTTCCAGGATATCGCCCGCTCGCCGGGATTCATTGCCCCCCTGCTGCTGGTGATGGTCTTCTCCTGCGCTACGGCCGCGGTGATGGTGAATCGCTTGGACATGAAAGACATCGCCGCCAAGCAGATGGCGAAGAACCCGCGCACCGAAAGCATGTCCAAGGAGCAAAAGGAGCAGGGCATCGAGCTCGGCGCGAAGATCGCCACCTACGCCACCTACGCGGCGCCCATCTTCGTGGTGCTGGGAGTCCTGATTATCTCCGGCGTGCTAATGGTGATGGGGAACTTCATCTTTGGAGGCACAGCCACCTTCAAACAAATTTTTTCCGTCACGGCTCACGCACAACTGCCCGGCATCATCATGGGGATTCTGGCGATCGTGATCCTGTTTTTGAAGGACCCCGCCGACGTGGACCCGCAGAACATGGTGGCGTCCAACTTGGGCCCGCTGATTCCCACCGAAACCAGCAAGTTCCTGCACGCCCTGGGGACCTCCATAGACATCTTCAGTTTCTGGCAGATTTTCCTGCTGGGAACCGGCTTGGCGATTTGCGGACGCCTCAGCCGCGCCAAGGGCATCATGGCCGTGGTGATTCCGTGGCTAATCATTGTCCTGATCAAGTGCGGTCTCGCCACCCTGCAAGGAGGCTAGACATCGGCCACCGTGGGATGCACCCAAGGTTGCCGATAGGCCCGGTGCAGCAGCCGGTTCGCTTCCGCGTCGCCGATCACTCGTTGCGTCTGCGGATCCCATTGCAGCGTCCGCCCCAGACTCATGGCGACATTCGCCAGGATACAACTGGACGTCGAGATGTAGCCCTGCTCGATGTCGGCCACGGGTTTGCCCCTTGAGGCGATCGCCGCCAGCATATCGCGCATGTGCCCGCGAATCGCCGGCGCGCATTGCTTCTCCAAATCTTTCTCCGTTTTGTCCTCGGGATATTGCTCCAACTCGTAGGTGACGTCCTTGTGGATCGCGGACTGGCCCTTGACGGCGGGGGTGAAGTCGTAGCTAAACACGCTGGCCTTCAGGGTTCCTTTGTCGCCGTAGAGGGTTGCGCCCCAGGGATACGCCGGGTCCGGCGCTTCTCCCCATGTGCGATGCTGCCAAACCACTTTCAAATCGTCGTATTCGAACGTGGCCACTTGTGTATCGGTGATGTTGGCTTTGGCTCCGCGCTGCACCAGAATGCCGCCGCTGGAACTGATGCGCTTGGGCCAGCCCAAATCCAGCATCCAGCGGGTCATGTCGAACATGTGGATAGCCATGTCGCCGACAATGCCGTTGCCGTACTCCATGAAAGCGCGCCAGCCGCGGGGATGCACAATCCGATTGTAAGGACGCATCGGCGCGGGCCCGGTCCACATCTCGTAGTCCAGATCGGCGGGCGGAGCGAGGTCCGGCGGATTGCTTTCATTGCGCATGTGGTAGTAGCAGTAAATCTCCACCAGTCCTACCTTGCCCAACTTGCCTTCGCGGACCACGCGATCGCGGGCTTCCATCAGGTGCGGCGTGCTGCGCCGCTGCGTGCCGACCTGCACAACGCGCTTGAGGCGGCGCGCGGCCGCCAGCATCGCTTGTCCCTCGAGCACGTCCACGCTGATCGGTTTCTGGCAGTACAGATCGGCGCCGGCCTCCATGGCGGCGATCGCCGTCAGGCAATGCCAATGATCGGGCGTGCCGATTAACACGATGTCGAGATCTTTTTCCGCCAGCATCTGGCGGTAATCCGCGAAGGTGCGCGGCTTGCGGTGCGACGCTTGCCGCACCGCCACCAGGTCCGCGGCATCCGCCAACATGCGGCGATCCACGTCGCAGAGCGAGACCACTTCAATCGGCGTGTCGTGGGGGGAAACCTGGACCAGCCGCAGAAGGTCGGCCTTGCCGTACCAGCCGCAGCCGATCAATCCGGTGCGCAGGGGCTTGGGGCTGGATTGACTGTGCAGGAATGCCGGAAGCATCAATGCTCCGGCGGTGGTGTGCAGGAATTGGCGGCGATTCATGGTATCTCCCGAAAGGCCCGAGTCACGAGGCCCGAGGCCCGAGTCAAAAAAATCTTCCGACTCGGGCCTCGGGCCTCGCGACTCGGGCCTTCGTCCTTCTCTTACTTCGGTTGCGGAACAATCCTGATATACGGCCGCGGCGCTTTCCAGGTCCCGTACTTCTGCTTGGCTTCCTCGTCGCTAACCGCCGCCGTGAGGATCACGTCCTCGCCCATCTTCCAGTTCACTGGCGTGGCCACCTTGTGTTTGGCAGTCAGTTGAATCGAGTCCAGCACGCGCAGCACTTCGTCGAAGTTGCGGCCGGTGCTCATGGGATAGCTGAGCATCAGCTTGATCTTCTTGTCGGGACCGACAATGAACACCGTGCGCACCGTGGCGTTGGTGGCCGGGGTGCGGCCCTCGGAGGTGTCTCCGGCATCGGCGGGCAGCATGTCGTAGAGCTTGGCGATCTTCAGTTGCGGATCGCCGATCATCGGGAAAGTCACTTTGTGGCCCTGCGTCTCCTCGATATCCACGGCCCATTTGCCGTGGCTCGCCACCGGGTCCACGCTCAGACCGATGATCTTGGTGTGGCGCTTGGCGAATTCCGGTTGCAGTCCGGCCATGTAGCCCAGTTCGGTGGTGCACACCGGCGTAAAATCCTTGGGATGAGAAAATAAGACGGCCCAGCCGTCGCCGATCCATTCGTGGAAATTAATGATGCCTTGCGTGGTCTCCGCCGTGAAATTGGGAGCTTCGTCATTGATGCGTAGAGACATTGGTTTCTCCTAAGCGTGTCGCACGAATCGCGCGCGGGTCGGCCTTGGGGCGATTCTCTTAAGTGGTCGCGGAAAGGCGCCCGCCACTTGATTCTGCCCCAACTGGTGTTCTGAACGCAAGCCTGGTAGCGTCGCCGGCGGGCCCATCCCAGCGCCGTCACTTCCCGCTTTGCCTGCCTGCTGGTTACCGTTTGCTATATGACTAACTGAACACTTCCGCCAAGGCCAACATTCCTTTACTATTACTCAAGTCACCGGCACCCCCCGCCATCGAGGCGAAGTTCGCCTCTCGATTCGCGCGAGGCGCCGCGAGGCTCGGGGTCAAAATCCAAACCGTTCCAAGGGAGAGAAATGGCAAAGAGAAAACCGAATGCAGCGTTCATGAAGCCCGTAACACCCAGCGATGCGCTGGCCGCCGTTGTCGGCTCGAAACCGATTCCACGGACCGAAGTCACCAAGCGGCTGTGGGCCTATATCAAGAAGAACAAACTTCAAGACAAGAAAAACAAGCGCATGATCCATGCCGACGAAGCATTGCGGCCGATCTTCGGCAAAGCGGAACTGGACATGTTCAAGATGACCAGCGCGGTCAGCAAGCACGTAAAGTAAGAGCAAGGAAGCGGTCGTCTCCCTTATCACCAGTCACGGCTGACTGGTGATAAGGGATCTTTTTCACCGGTTCATCCAGCCAAGCACACTGGCGCCCTCCGACGGCCTGAATCGCAGGCACGTTCGGAAAGTTTTGCCCGCTCAGGCCGGGGCGGAGACCTGCCCGTAAGTGTTACACTATTACCTAAGCTAGGGCGAAGGAGATTTTTCAAATGAAGCAGTGGCTGATGGTCACTTTTCTGGGCGCGACTCTAACCTGCGCCGGACAAACTTCCCACCTGGGACACATCGATTTCCCGACTTCCGGCACGCCCGCAGCGCAAAAGCATTTCATCCAGGGCATGCTGTGGCTGCACAGCTTTGAGTACGCCGACGCGCGCGACGAATTTCAAGCCGCCAGCAAGATCGACCCGCACTTCGCCATGGCGTATTGGGGAGAAGCGCTGACCTACACGCATCCGCTGTGGATGCAGCAGGACGTGCCCGCGGCACGCGCGGCGTTGGCGCGTCTGGCTCCCACCAAGGATGGGCGCCTGGCTGCGGCGCCCACCGAACGCGAGAAAGATTATCTGCGCGCGGTCGAAGCGCTGTACGGCGAAGGCGACAAACTGCATCGCGACGTAGCCTACGCCGCGGCCTTGGGACGCATGCACGAAAAATATCCCAACGATCTGGAAGCCGCCAGCCTCTACGCGCTGGCGTTGATGGGCACCTGCCAGCGGCAGCGCGACACCGCCGTTTACATGCGCGCCGCGGCCGTGGCCGAGGAGGTGTTCGCCAGGAATCCCGAACATCCCGGCGCGATTCACTACCTGATTCACGCCTACGACGATCCCATCCACGCGCCGCTGGGATTGCGCGTCGCGCGCGTCTACGCCAAGGTCGCCGGAGCGGCTTCGCACGCTCAACACATGCCCTCGCATATCTTCATGGCGCTGGGCATGTGGGACGACGTGATCTCCGCCAACATTCTGTCCGTGAAAGTGGCCGACGATCGCATCAAAGCCAAGGGTCTGGGTCCGGCGGACCGCAACTATCACGCGCTGTTATGGCTGGAGTACGGCTACTTGCAGGAGAACCGTGTGGCCGACGCCGAACGAGTGCTGGCGGATGTTGGGTCCGCTCCCGCTGCGACTCAGATGCGCGCCGTCTATGCCGTGGAAACGGGATCGTGGGACAAAATGGGCGCCATGAACACGATGAGCGGACTGCCGGCGGTCGAAGTGCTGACCGCGCGCGGCCTGATAGAGATCCACAAAGGACAGAGCGACGCCGCGCGGAAATCGCTGGCGGAAGCGCAAGCCAAAATGGGCACGGAGGGCGGCGCGTCTCATTACGCGGGCATGACCATGCCGGCTTCGCCCAACGATCACAGGGCCGCCGAAATCATGGTTCACGAGTTGGAAGCGCTGCTGTTGCACGCCGACGGCAAGAAGGAAGACGCGCTCAAGATGCTGGCCGACGCCGCGGCGGAGGAAGACACCATGACCTTCGACGGTGGTCCTCCCGTGCCGCTGAAACCGGCCCACGAATTGTACGGCGAGGTCCTCCTGGCGGATGGGAATCTCCGCGAAGCCCAAAAGCAATTCCAGAAAACGCTGGAGCGTTGTCCCCGGCGCCGTCTGGCGCTGCAAGGTTTGTCGCAGACGGAACAGGAATTGAAACGTCTGGGGGCGCCGGAGTAAAAATGAAGGCCCGAGCCGCGAAGCCCGAGGTCCGAGTCGACCAGGGCCTCGGGCCTCGCGGCTCGGGCCTACACTAAGGGCAACTGCGGAACCGCCTGCAAATCCATCTTCGCGAACTCCCCGGCCGCGAACCGCGGGAAAGCCGCCGCGGCGATCATCGCGGCGTTGTCGGTGGTCAGCCCGGGACGCGGGAAATATGCCGGCAGGCCATCCATGCCGGCTCCGAAGCGCTGCCGTAAGGCGCTGTTGCAAGCTACTCCACCAGAGACAATCACCGATCGCACGTCAAAAAGCCGCGCGGCGGCGCGCGTGCGAGTCCATAGATCCTCTACCACGGCGGCCTGGAAACTGGCGATCAGGTCGAGCGTCGCCGGCGAGCAATCTTCTTCCCGCGCTACCTTCAACTCCGGTTGCGCCTGAACATGCCGCAGCACGGCGGTCTTGATGCCGCTAAAGCTGAAGTCCAAGGGATTGCCTTTGATTTTCGGAGGCGTAAAAGCCACCGCGTGGGGATTGCCTCGCATAGCCAGCCGGTCAATCAGCGGGCCGCCCGGATATCCCAGACCCAGCAGCTTGGCCACTTTGTCGAAAGCTTCGCCGGCGGCATCGTCACGGGTGCGGCCGATTATCTGCATTTTGGCGGGGAACTGCGTGGGATTCTCGGCCACCACCAGGACGGTGTGACCGCCGCTGACCAGCAACGCCAGCGTGGGAAACTCCGGTTCCGGCAGTTTGCGCAGGCGCTGTTCCAGCAGCACCGCGTGAATGTGTCCTTCCAGGTGGTTCACCGCCACCAGCGGCACGCCCAGCGACCAAGCCAGCGCCTTGGCGTAAGTGATCCCCACCAGCAGCGCCCCGGCGAGTCCTGGACCGTGCGTGACGGCAACCGCCTGGACGTCCTGGTAACTAAGGCCGGCCAGGGAAAAAGCCTCCCGAACCACGGGAACAATGGCTCGCAAATGTTCGCGCGACGCCAGTTCCGGCACCACCCCGCCATACGGACGATGCGTGGCCATCTGCGATGCCACCACACTGGCTAGGATACGCGACCCATCTTCCAGGATCGCCGCCGCGGTTTCGTCGCAAGAAGATTCGATTCCCAGGATTTTGGTCACGAATACCCAGTATAACCCGCGCACCCAGACACACCCCTCCCTTCAGTCCAAAGACCGTCAGAGGGAAGTTTCTTTGACGCGAAAGAAAACCCAGGGGACGTGGATAGGCCGCGTGGAAAGCCGCGCGGACAGGCCGCAGCAACTAACTGTGAGTTAGTTGCTCGGCCCGACCACGAATGCGGCATCCAACGAAGAAGAGCAACGCGGGCACTTCTGTCCGGAAACCACTCGCAAGCTCGCCTTGCGGTACACCAGGTTCGGCTGAACCATCACCTCGGCGTCCACAGTGCGCGTGCAGAGCGTGCAGTACACCTTTCCAAACGATTTCACACCTTCCAATACGGCTGCTGGCATAAGACCTCCTTTCAAGCGAAATTTGTCGCTTCCTGTTTCAGAACCGATCTAGAGCAACTCAAGGGCCAAGGCTCAATTACCAATGTGCCAAGGGCCAGAAGAACACTCTTCGTCCTGTTCCTCAGACCATCTAGACGCAACAACCAATGGTTTAGTTGCAAAAATGGGCCAAGCTGAACCATCCGCAGATACGGATAGTGAAAACGATGGGAGGGATTCTACTTTGAGTCCGCTTAGCTTGTCAAGTCCCAGCCACGAAGAGTGGGTCCGAGGCTGTAAGTTATTCTTATCCCAATGTACCGACCGTGCAAATATGACACGTCAAGTTTCATTTCGCACCAGGTCGGCCAAGCTTTCCCGCTTACGGATTAGCTTGGCCCTAGTGCCATCTACTAGGACCTCTGGTGGCTTGGGACGGGCGTTGTAGTTGGATCCCAATACCGATCCATAGGCCCCGGTTGTAGCGAAAACCAGCAGATCGCCCGGCTCCACGCAGGGAATTGCGCGGTTTCGAGCCAAAAAGTCGCCTGTTTCACAGACCGGACCGACGACATCGGCGGTTATGGTAGCGTCCCTCTCCCGCGTTTCCCGAATGGGCAAGATCTGGTGATAGGCCTGGTACAGCGCGGGCCGGATCAGATCGTTCATGGCCGCATCAACGATCACGAAATGCTTGGAACCATTGGTCTTACGATTGATCACGCGGGTCAGCAGCCCCCCCGCTTCGCCGACAATCGAGCGCCCTGGCTCGAGCATCACCGTCAGGCCCGACCCTTGCACCCTGGTCAGGATCTGTTTGACGTAAGCCGCCGGATCCGGTCGGGTATCTCCCGATTTGTAGGGGACGCCCAAGCCACCCCCAATGTCCAGATAACGGATCGGCAAGCCCGCTTCCCGCAGCCGACTTACCAGGACGAGCAGCCGGTCGAGCGCCTCCAGTAACGGCGTGTAATCGAGCAGTTGTGAGCCGATATGACAGCTAACGCCCACCACTTCCAGGCTGGCAAGGCTGGCGGCTTTGTGGTACAGCCGTTCGGCGATGCGCATATCCACGCCGAACTTGTGTTCGCGCAGGCCGGTGGCGATATAGGGATGGGTTTCCGCGGCGACGTCGGGGTTCACCCGCAGGGCCACCCGGGCGCGCTTCTTCAAGCTGGTGGCGCGGCGCGCCAGCAACTCCAACTCGCCCTCGGACTCCACGTTGAACTTGAGAATGCCGGCGTGCAGCGCGGCGTCCATTTCGTCGGCCGTTTTGCCAACGCCCGAAAAAACCACTTTGGCCGGTTTGCCACCGGCTTTCAGCACCCGGTACAACTCCCCGCCGCTGACAATGTCGAAACCCGCGCCCAGGCGCGCCAGCAGCCGCAAGATCGACAGGTTGGCGCAAGCTTTCATGGCATAGCAGACCAAGTGCGGATAGCTCCCGAAAGCGTGGTCGAAACGCTTGAAGTTGTGCTCGATCACGGCGCGGCTGTAGACGTAGGCCGGCGTGCCGAAGCGCGCCGCCAGCCGCTCCATGGAGACCCCCTCTGCGTACAGGCGTCCCCGTTGGTACTGGAATCCGTAAGCCATGAAGGAGTAAATTGTATGTCATGAACCGCCGAACATTCATAGGAATTGCAGGTGTTTTTGGAAGCGGCCTTTCCACCCTGGCTCTGGCACAAAAGAAGAAAAAGGAAAAGGAGTTCGATTTCGAGGCCTGCGCGGCGATTGACCGCCGCCGCATTCTCGCCGCCGCCGACCGGTATCTGAACGAGAAGCCCGTCACGGTCACCGCGGCGCACTCGCCGCGCAGCGCCGGCGGGCTGCACGACTATTTCTCCGAGGGCGACTACTGGTGGCCCGATCCGCAAAATCCCAAAGGACCCTACATCCAGCGCGACGGCATGTCCAATCCCGATAATTTCGACGATCACCGCCAGGCCATGCGCCGGCTCAGCCTGATTGTCCCGGCGCTGACCGCGGCGTGGAAGGTTACCCAACAGCACAAGTACGCCGAGGCGGCCATTATGCATCTACACGCCTGGTTTGTGGACGACGACACGCTCATGAACCCCAGCCTGCTGTATTCCCAGGCGATCCAAGGACGCTTCACCGGCCGCGGCACCGGGGTTATCGACACCGTCCACTTGGTGGAAGTGGCGCGGGCCGCGGAGTTGCTGGCGAAATCGCTGACCTTCGCCACCAGCCTGAAGCCTGTACGGCAATGGTTCGCCGCCTACGTCCTGTGGATGAACACCCACGAGTACGGCGTGGCCGAGCGCAACGCCGCCAACAACCACGCCACCTGTTTCACGATGCAGACGGCGCAGTTTGCGCGCTTCACCGGCAACGAAAACCTGATGCAGGAATGCCGCGAGCGCTTCCGGAAGGTTTTCGTTCCCAAACAGATTGCCGCTGACGGCAGCTTTCCGCAGGAACTCCGCCGCACCAAGCCCTACGGCTATTCGCTGTTCAATCTGGAGGCCATGTCGGCCTGCTGCCAGATTCTCGCAACGTCGCAGGAGGACTTGTGGACTTACGCGCTGCCCGACGGCCGCGGCATGCGTTTGGCGATGAGCTACATGGTCCCGTTCATCCGCGACAAGAAGAAATGGCCGCTGCCTCCCGACGTGATGTACTTCAACGAATGGCCGATGCGCCAGACCTCGCTCGTTTTCGGCGGCATGGCCCTGCACGAGCCCAGCTACATCGATCTTTGGAAGACGCTGCCGGCCGATTCCCAAGTGGACGAAGTGATCCGCAATTTCTTCATCCGCCAGCCGGTGCTGTGGATGTAGAGATCACAGTTTTTCGCCCTTCGCGATTTGGCCTTTGAGCAGGAAGGTCTTCGGGAACGGTCCGGCTCCGCAGAGCTTGAAGGAACCAAAGTCTTTGAACCACTCGCCCTCGAGCACGGCTGGACTGGACTCGACCCATTGCTGGAGCAGTGCCAGATCCGCCATGCTAATGGCCCGGTCGTCCAGTCGATCAAGGAGGTGGCGTTGAATGGCTTTAGGAAAGTTGACCCAGCGTCCGAGGCGTGGCATCAATCACCGAAGATCCTGCGTCCAAGCTGATCTCCAAGACGGGCCTTTTCCTGTGGATCGCTCGCCGAGCGAAACTGCTCCGTGAGATCGAAAAGAGCCTTCTCTTTCCGTTCCTGCGCTGCCAACCCTTCCTCGACCAACCCGATTAACACGCTGTTCGCGCTCAGTTGCCGGCGCTTAGCCAAAAAGCGCACTTTCTTGGCGACGCCGTTGGGCAGGCGCACGCTCTGACGAACTGCCTTGAGAGACGATGGCATTCCCCTATTATGCACCAGATGCCGAAAAACCCAACTGTTGTCAGGAATACACCTTGAACCGCTCGGTCTCTTTGCGCTGGTGGCGATTGGCCGGGGGGCGTGCCGCTGTCCCCATCCGGGTATATATTTGAGGGATTCTGGTTTCACATGCAGCTAACGGACTATCACGCCAAGTATTTCGCCTATGAGCTCACCAAACGCTGCGCTTCGGACAGCGTGGAGAAACTGGCGTCCGTGCTTGCCGACGCGCAGGTTGACTTGAACCCGCACCAGATTGAGGCCGCGTTGTTCGCGTTTCGCAGTCCGTTCTCTCGTGGCGCTATTCTTGCCGACGAGGTCGGCCTCGGTAAAACCATCGAGGCCGGATTGCTTCTCTCACAGAAATGGGCCGAAAGAAAACGGCGGCTGCTCGTGATTGTGCCCGCCAATCTGCGCAAGCAATGGAGCCAGGAACTAGCCGATAAGTTTTATCTTCCATCGGTGATCCTGGAAACGCGCAGTTTCAACGACGCGATTGCTGCTGGGAATCTCAACCCGTTCCAGCAGGATGCGATCGTGCTGTGCTCCTACCAGTTTGCGCGCAACAAGGAACCGTATCTGCGGCAGACTCCATGGGACCTTGTGGTTATCGACGAGGCCCATCGCCTGCGCAACGTTTATAAGCCGTCCAGCAAGATTGCCGCTGTCCTCAAACAAGCGGTCGCACCGTTTCCGAAAGTATTGCTCACGGCCACGCCGCTCCAGAATTCCTTGCTGGAGTTGTACGGCTTGGTCAGCATTGTGGATGATTACGCCTTTGGCGACCTGAAGAGCTTTCGCGCCCGTTTCACCCGGCTCAATAGCGACACCGACTTTGCCGAGTTGAAAGAGAGGCTCAAGCCTCTTTGCAAACGGACGCTGAGACGGCAAGTGGTGGAATATGTGCCATTCACCAATCGGCACGCCATTGTGCAGGAGTTCATCCCCACGCCCGAAGAAGGCAAGCTGTACGATCTGGTTTCCGATTACCTGATGCGGCCCGCGCTTTACGCGTTGCCGGCAAGCCAGCGCCAACTCATGACCCTGATCTTGCGGAAGCTGCTGGCCTCTTCCACCTATGCCATCTCCGGCACCTTGGAAGGTCTTGCGAACAAGCTTGAGAGAGCCGCTGCGGCTTCCGAGCCCGTCACAACGCCGCCCGAAGAGCTTCAGGACAACTGGGAAGAGTTGGAAGACCTATCCGACGAATGGGAGGAAGATCAAACGGCGCCCGAACGTCCCAAATTCACGCCGGAGCAACTGGCCGCCGTTCACGAGGAGACCGCCACGCTACGCGAGTTCCACGCGCTGGCTCGCTCCATTGTGAAGAACTCCAAAGGTGAAGTTCTCTTGACGGCTCTGCGCCGTGGACTGGCGCAGGTGCGCCAGGTCCAACGAGACAACCTTCTGTCGGACGCTCTGGGACCTCGCGAGTACGCTTGGCAGACGCCGGCGAGCGAAGTACCCAATGCCGTACAGTTCCGGAAAAGTGTGCGGGTCCCATTCGCAGAGCTCATTGCCTCGGAGTTGACCCGCCTTCAACAGAAGGCGGTGATTTTCACGGAATCCCGGCGTACCCAGGAATACCTGTTCCGCGTGCTCGAACAGACTGAGTTCGCCGGTAAGGTGATGCTCTTCAACGGCGCGAACAACGATGCCACTTCCAGAGCGATCTATCGGCAATGGTTGGCGAAGAACGCCGGCACGGATCGCATCAGCGGGTCGGCCAGCGCCGATATGCGCGCGGCGCTGGTCGAGTATTTTCGCGACGAAGCGGTCATTATGATTGCTACGGAAGCCGCCGCCGAGGGGATCAACCTCCAGTTCTGCAACCTGGTGGTGAACTACGATTTGCCGTGGAATCCCCAACGGATCGAACAGCGCATTGGACGGTGCCATCGCTACGGGCAGAAGTTCGATGTAGTCGTCGTCAACTTCGTTAATAAGGAAAACGCGGCCGATCAACGGGTGTACGCCCTATTGGCCGAGAAGTTCAAGCTGTTCGACGGTGTCTTCGGCGCCAGCGACGAGATTTTGGGCGCGCTCGAATCGGGAGTCGATTTCGAGAAGCGAATAGCCGCCATCTACCAGAAATGCCGCACTCCCGAGCAGATCCAGTTCGAGTTTGAGCAGCTTCAGAAAGACCTGGAGTCCGAGATCGGCGCGGGTGAACGCGAGGCTCGGGAAAAACTACTCAACAACTTCGATCAGGAAGTCGTCGAGAAGGTGCGTGTTCAGAGCCACGGCCTGCTGGATCGTTTTAACCAACAACTCTGGCTTCTGACGCGCTACCTGCTTGCCGAATTCGCCCGTTTTGAGACGGACGAATACAGTTTCACGCTGCTGACAAACCCTTTCAAGGGCGAGACGATCCATCCCGGACCTTACCGAATGGCCAAGAAAGTGGAAGATGCCAACACCTATCGAGTAGGACATCCCCTGGCGCAGCGGGTTTTGACCATGGGGAAGGCGCGATCCACGCCAACGGCGGAATTGGCCTTCGACTACACCGGCAGCGGCCGCAACATCGCCGTCCTGGAATCGCTGGTCGGTGACAGCGGATGGCTGTGTTGCGCGCGGCTTTCGGTGCAAGCGCTCGAAGCCGAAGATCAACTCCTGTTCGCCGCCATGACCATGGCCGGGGAGGTGTTGGACGAGGGCCAGTGCAAGCGGCTTTTCGACCTGCCCGCGATAGCCGGCGCGGATTGTGAGATTCCCGCGGACCGGCGAGACACTTTGCAGGCCGCATTAGGCGATCTTAGGCAGCAGGCCCTCGAGACGATGACGGCCCGGAACTCCCGTTGGTTCGACGTGGAAATGGATAAGATGGATCACTGGGCGGAAGACCGCCGCGCTACACTCAAGGCCGAGCTGGCGGAAGTGGATGAGGCCTTGAAACAGATGAAGAAGCTCGCGCGACTGGCGCCCAACCTGCCCGAAAAGGTGGAGCGGCAGCGGGATGTGCGCAAGCTGGAAAGCCGGCGGGAGGATGCGTGGCGCGCCTGCGACCAGGCTAGCCGTGACGTGGATTTACGGAAGGACACATTGCTGGATGAGATCGCCCAACGTCTCCAGCAGACGATTGAGCAAGAGTTGCTGTTCACCGTGCGTTGGAGCTTGAAATGACGGAAAATAGACCATTATGCTAACCCGGCTTCGGATCAGAGACTTCAAGCGCTTCGAGGAGGTGGATATCGAGCTTGGGAAAGCCGTCGTCCTCATTGGACCCAACAATTCCGGCAAGACGACCGCCTTGCAGTCACTCGCCCTGTGGGATATCGGGCTTCGACGCTGGAATGAGAAGCGCAAGGGCAAGTCGTCACCGGAGAAGCGGCCGGGTGTTACTGTCAATCGGCGCGACCTCGTGTCCATCCCAGTACCCGATGCCAATCTTCTCTGGCGGGACTTACACGTGCGAGATGTTCAACCCGTGAGGAAGAACGGCAAGCCCTCTTCCAAGACCACTAATATTCGCGTCGAGATCGTAGTGGACGGCGTGACCCAGGACAAGGAATGGACCTGTGGCCTGGAGTTCGATTATGCCAACGAGGAGTCGTTCTACTGCCGACCCCTCCGGATCGATGCCGGCGCGAGCCGCATGCCCGTTCCAGAGGAAGCAGGGACCGTACCGGTCGCGTTTCTTCCTCCGATGTCAGGGCTCGCGGATCGAGAGTTCCTGAAGCAACAGGGCGAAGTCGGTGTCCTAATTGGTCAAGGACAAACCGCGCAGGTACTTCGTAATCTCTGCTTTCAAATCTACCAGGGAGAGCAGCCGAACCACTGGGAAGACTTGGCGAAGCACATCCGGGCACTCTTCGGCGTCGACCTATTACCGCCTGAGTATATTGCGGAACGCAGCGAGATTGTCATGTCTTACAAGGATGAGCGCCACAACAGACTCGGCTTGTCCTCTTCGGGTCGCGGGTTGCAGCAGACATTGCTCTTGCTGGCTCACCTCTATGCCAACCCAGGCGCGGTGCTCCTGCTGGACGAGCCGGATGCGCACTTGGAGATTTTGCGCCAGCGCGAAACGTACAACCTTCTGATTCAGGTGGCTCAGCAGCAAGGATCGCAAATCATTGCCGCGAGCCATTCCGAGGTCGTCCTGAATGAAGCCGCCGGCAGGGACGTGGTGATTGCGTTCGTCGGCAAGCCTCATCGCATTGACGATCGCGGCTCGCAGGTCCTCAAGTCTCTCCGGGACATCGGCTTTGACCAGTACTATCAGGCGCAGGACACCGGCTGGGTGCTGTACCTGGAAAACGCTACCGACCTTGCGATCCTCCAGGCGTTCGCAAGACTGCTGGACCATGAGGCCCAAGAACACCTCAGGCGCCCTTTTGTGAAATACGTCGAGACGAACTTGCCCCAAAAGGCACGCGACCATTTCTTCGGTTTGGCAGAGGCCAAGCCCGACCTCGTGGGGATCGCCCTTTTTGACCGCCTCGACAAGGAATTGCAGGTAAACGCGTCTCTCACCGAGTTAATGTGGAATCGCAGGGAAATCGAGAACTATTTCTGCACGGAGGAGGTGCTGTTCGCCTACGCCCGGCATGACCTACCCGACGACCTATTTGGACTCGCCGAGCGGCCGAGAAGAGAGGAGGCTATGCGCCAAGCCCTACAGGAGGTTACGCACGCGCTACGGACCCTGGGCAGGGCCGATCCATGGTCTCCCGACATCAAAGCCACAGATGACTTTCTTGAGCCGCTTTTCAAGGAATTCTTTTCAAAGTTGGCCTTGCCTCTCCATTTGCGGAAATCGGAGTACCACGTCCTGGCCAGCCTTCTTCAAAAGGAGCGGCTCGACCCGGAGGTCACGGAGAAACTGGATGCGATCGTTGCCGTGGTGAAGCGGGCCAAGCCCTCGGGATAACCAACAATAGGATGCGCCAGTTCTACGACACCCCTCGCCTCGACAAGAAAGTCGCACCGTTGGTGCGACAATTGCCCTGGACCGACAATCTAGCGCGCCGTGCTCGGCCCGCCAAACTCTCAACAGCGTTGAGAGAATTGTACCCTGCCGCCGGCGCGGAGTGAAAGGCTGACCTTCGAGGATCATGAACGAACCCGAAAAACTCGACCTGCGTTCTCACGACATCGCCGAAGACAAGCGGCAGGAATTGCTGCGCCTGTTCCCGGAAATCCGTACGGAGGGCGGCAAACTGGACTTCGAGCGCCTCAAGCTGGCGCTGGGCGAGGCCGTCGATACCGGCAAGGAACGCTATGGGATGAACTGGCCCGGCAAGGCCGACTGCTTCAAGACCATCCAGGCGCCGAGTCTCGCAACCTTGCGGCCGTGCCCGGAGGAAAGTGTCAACTTCGATACCACCGAAAACCTGATCATCGAAGGCGACAACCTGGAGGTGCTCAAGCTGTTGCAGAAGTCCTACCTCGGTAAGGTCAAGATGATCTACATTGACCCGCCGTATAACACCGGCAACGATTTCATCTACCCCGACAACTACGCGGAATCGCTTCAGACGTACCTGGAGTACACGGGGCAGGTGGACGCAGAGAGGCGCAAGTTTGGAACAAACTCAGACCTGGATGGCCGGTATCACACCAAGTGGATGAACATGATCTACCCACGCCTCTATCTAGCGCGGAATCTCCTTTGCGATGACGGGACAATCTTCGTGAGCATCGACGACCATGAGATCAACAATCTGAAGAAGGTGTGTGACGAGGTCCTTGGCGAAGAGAACTTTGTTGCGACAGTCATCTGGCAGAAGGTGTTCTCGCCGAAGAACAGCGCTAGGCACTTTTCGGAGGACCATGATTACATCGTGGTGTACGCCCGGAACGCTGCTGCATGGAGGCCGATACTCTTACCGCGAACTGAAGAGGCGAACGCACGTTATGAGAATCCGGACGGCGATCCGCGGGGACCTTGGACCTCGGGTGATCTGACTGCACGCAACTACTACGGCGAGGGACAATATGGAGTGACAAGCCCAACCGGCAGGAAGTTCAGCGCTTCGACCGGCAGCTACTGGCGGGTGAAGCTTGAGAAGTTTCTGGCGTTCGACCGGGATAACCGCATCTGGTGGGGCGCGAGCGGTGATAATATGCCCCGGCTCAAGCGGTTCCTCAGCGACGTCCGGGAGGGGATCGTACCGCAAACCCTCTGGCCATACACCGAGGTCGGCCACACACAAGATGCGAAGAAGGAACTGCTGGAGTTCGTTGCCTTTGAGAACACAGACAACGTGCTCGACTCCGTCAAACCTACGAAGCTCGTTCAACGAATGCTCCAGATTGCCACTCTCCCGAAGAACCACGACCTCGTCCTCGACTTTTTCGCCGGCAGCGGTTCGACGGGGCACGCGGTAATCAACCAGAATCGGGAGGATGGCGGAAACAGACGCGTGATTTTGGTACAACTGCCTGAGTCTCTTCCAGTACCGGAGCGCACACTCCGGACGATCGCCGATATCCTCAAACAGCGGGTCGGCAACGTTATTCGGAGGCTCAACGATGCTGAGAGTAGCCATCTCAAGCTGGATGCGTCAGAGAAGCAAGATCGCGGCTTCCGGATCTTCAAACTCGCCGAATCTAACTTCAAACCATGGAACGCTCAAATCGAAGGAGCCGAAACTCTCGCGCAGCAACTGGAATTGCACATTGACCACATCCGCGACAGCCGCACCAGCCTGGATCTGCTTTACGAGATTCTCCTCAAGAGCGGCTACCCACTCACCGCGCCCGTCGAAACGTTGACGCTGGAGGGCAAGAGCGTCTATAGCATCTCCGGCGGCGCGTTCCTGATTTGCCTGGACGCGCAACTGACCTACGAGTTGATGAAGGCCATGGCCGCACGCACGCCGGAGCGCGTGGTTTGTCTGGACGAAGGCTTCGCCGGCAACGACCAGCTCAAGACCAATTCCGCGCAGACCATGAAAGCGAAGAACATCAATTTCCGGACGGTATAGGGGGAAGCGTATGGGTGGCGATCTGATTCCGCGCGAGGGGGAAGTGCTGATCTACACCACGCCGAGCGGCGGCGTCAGGGTAGAGGTGTTCTACGAGGGAGAGACCTTTTGGCTGACCCCCACCCAGATCGGCGAGCTTTTTGGAACCTCCCGCCAAACTGTCAGCTACCATTTGCAGAACATCTTTGACAGCAATGAGTTACAGCGGGGGGCAACTTGCAAAGAAATTTTGCAAGTTCAAACCGAGGGCGGACGAAGGGTATCCCGCAAGGTCGATTACTACAACCTTGACGTGGTCATCGCCGTCGGCTACCGCGTCAACAGTTTTCAGGCCACCCAGTTCCGCATCTGGGCCACCAACACGCTCCGCGAGTTCATTGTAAAGGGTTTTGTCCTGGACGACGAACGCCTCAAGCAGGGCCGTCAGTTCGGTGCCGACTACTTTGAAGAACTGCTGGAGCGCATCCGGGCCATCCGTGCCAGCGAGAGGCGCTTCTACTTGAAGATCGCCGACATCTACGAACAATGCAGCACGGACTACACCAAAGACGCCGAGATCACCCAGACCTTCTTTGCGAGTGTCCAGAATAAGCTCCATTGGGCAATCTGCGGCCAGACCGCCGCCGAGATCATCGCCGAACGCGCCAATGCCTCGAAGCCGAACATGGGTTTGACCACCTGGAAGCACGCTCCCGCCGGCAGAATCGTGAAATCCGATGTGACCGTGGCTAAGAACTATCTCGCCGAGCCCGAGATCAAAGCGCTGGAGCGAATCGTGACCATGTACCTCGACTACGCCGAGAATCAGGCTGCGCGCCGAATTCCCATGCGTATGGAGGATTGGGCCGCCAAGCTCGACGCCTTCCTGCGCTTCAATGAATACGATCTGCTGGCCAATGCCGGCGCGGTCTCCCATGAGGTCGGCAAGGCCCTGGCGGAAACGGAATACGAGAAATTCCGCGTCGAACAGGACCGCGATCTTGTCAGCGATTTTGAGAAAGAAGTGAAGCGCTTGGAAGAATCGAAACCAGAGAAACCGAAGCCCGCGAAAAGAAGCAGGAAGGGCAGCGCATGAAGCTCCAGTTCGATCCCAACCAAACGTTCCAGCTTGATGCCGTGGCGGCCGTCACCGATCTCTTTGACGGCCAGCCGCAGGGACCGCCGGAGTATGCCGTCATCAAGTCCGGGGACATCGGCGGGATCTTTGCCGGCCAGGAGCAGACCGAACTCGGCGTGGGCAACCGCCTGCTGCTGGCCGAAGACAAACTGCTGGCCAATGCGCGCTTGATCCAGGCGCGCAACGATATCGAGATCGCCGATCCTTACGCGGCTCTGGAGACCTGGGAGCTCTTCGACAATCCGGCCAACAGCGTTCGCCGCTGTCCGCACTTCTCGGTTGAAATGGAGACCGGAACGGGGAAAACCTACGTCTACCTGAGAACCATCTTCGAACTGTCGCGGCGCTACGGCTTCCAAAAATTCATCATCGTGGTGCCCGGCGTGGCCATCCGCGAGGGAGTGCTCAAGAATATCGAAATCACCCGCGAACACTTCCGGTCGCTCTACAACAACCTGCCGTTCGAGCACTTCGTGTACGACGCGCGCAAGGTCAACCGCCTGCGCCAGTTTGCCTTGAGCAACACCCTGCAGATCCTGGTAATCAACATTGACGCTTTCCGCAAAAACTTTACCGGCACCGAGGAAGAGCGGAAAAGCAACGTCATCTACAAAGAGAGCGACCGGCTCTCGGGACGGCAGCCGATTGAGTTTGTCCAGGCGGCGCGGCCCATCGTGGTGATTGACGAGCCGCAGAGCGTGGACAGCACCGAGAAGGCGCAAGAGGCGATCCGCGCGCTGAACCCGCTGTGTACGCTGCGCTACTCGGCGACGCACCGCAATCTTTACAACCCGGTCTACCGGCTCGATCCCGTGCGAGCCTTCGAGTTGAAGCTGGTGAAGCAGATTATCGTGGGCGCCGCAACCGCGGACGGCAGCGCCAGCGATGCCTTCGTGCGCGTGGAGAGGATCGACTACAAGCCCAGCATCAAGGCCAAACTGCGGATTCAAGTCCAGACCAACGAGGGACCCAAGGAGAAGTCGGTCACCGTCAAGAACGGCAGCGATCTTTACCTGCTTTCCAATGAACGGCGCTGCTACCAGCAGGGATATTCGGTTGTCGAGATCAATGCTGAACCGGGCGCCGAATATATTCGCTTCAACAACGGCATGACCATGGCGCAGGGCGCCGAAAGCGGCGGCATGCGTGAAGACGTTTGGCGCGCCCAGGTTAAGCACACCGTCAGAAAGCACCTGGAAAAAGAGATCCAATTGAAAGGCCGCGGCATCAAAGTACTGAGCCTGTTCTTCATCGACCGGGTTGCCAACTACCGCAACTACGATGCGGCCGGACCCGTGAAAGGCAAACTGGCCCTGATGTTCGAGGAGGAACTCGCGCTCTTCGCCGCGGAGCCGCGCTTCAAGGATCTGGCCAGCCTGAAGCTGCCGCCCGAAAAATTGCACGAGGGATACTTTGCCTGCGACAAGAAAGGCCACGCCAAGGACACCCGCGGCGACACCCAGGCCGACGATGACGCCTATAACCTGATTATGAAGGACAAGGAACGGCTGCTATCGGAGGATGAGCCGCTGCGCTTCATTTTCAGCCACTCCGCGCTGCGGGAAGGCTGGGACAATCCCAACGTTTTCCAGATTTGCACTCTGAACGAGACCAAGAGCGCCATGAAGAAGCGTCAGGAAATCGGGCGCGGCCTGCGCCTGCCGGTGGACCAGAACGGTCTGCGTGTGTTCGACGCCTCGGTAAACAAGCTCTACGTCATGGCCAACGAGAGCTACGAGGACTTTGCCCGGTCCTTGCAGACCGAGTACGAAGAAGACTGCGGCGTGTCTTTCGGACGCGTTCCCCTGACGGCGCTGGCCAAGCTGACTCGCGTGGTCGACGAGGCCGAGCAGCCGATTGGCCGCGCGGCAGCCGAAGCGATCCAACTGGCGCTCGTCGCGCAGAAAATGCTGGACCCCGAAGGCCGCATTCAAGCAGCCTTCAATCCCCAACGGCCGGATTTCAAGCTGGAACTGCCCGAGGAGCACCGCGACCTGACGCCCGCGGTCATCGACTTGCTGGCGTCCTATCAAATCGAGCGTCACATTCGACGGGAGAAAGAGGAAGGTCCCAACCGGCTGCGGAAAGAGGTTCAACTCAGTCCCGAGTTTGAAGCGCTGTGGAACCGCATCAAGCCAAAGACGACGTATCGCGTGGAGTTCGAAACAGACCATCTGATTCGGCGGGCCGCGGACTCGGTGCGACACATGGAGAAGATTGAGGTGCCCAAGATCCGTGTCACGGCGGGGCAGCTTGGAGTCGGCAAGAGCGGGGTTACTGCCACCGCGACGAGCGCAGCGGAGGAGCAAGTTACCTATGGCGGCGGCCTCCCCGATGTGTTGGCCTACCTGCAGGAGAGTACCGAACTGACGCGTTCCACAATCTTCCGCATCTTGAAGGAATCCGGGCGGCTGGCGGAGTTCTTCAACAACCCGCAGCGATTTATGGACGCCGTTGCGGCGATTCTAAAGTACGAACTTCGCCGCCTGATCGTGGATGGAATCAAGTACGAGCGAATTCCGGGCATCGGTTCGCCCACCGAGTGGGAGATGCGATGCTTTAAGAATGACGAGCTCATCAATTACCTCACGGCCCAGCAGGTGAAGAAATCCGTGTACGAGTATGTGGTCTTTGAATCCGAGGTCGAGCGGGAGTTCGCACGCCGCTTGGACGAGCGCGAGGACATCAAGCTCTTTGTGAAACTGCCGGGATGGTTTGAAGTTGACACTCCCATCGGCAAGTACAACCCGGACTGGGCAATCGTCAAGCATGACGTTCAGACTGTCTACTTGGTCCGGGAGACGAAGGGCACACGAGATTTTCTGAAGTTGCGGACCAGCGAGGCGGACAAGATCCGCTGCGGGCAGCGGCATTTCGAAGCGATAGGCGTGCCCTTCTCGGTCGTGGTTTCCGCTGAGGAAGTCTAGCCGCGGCGGGCTCTTGCAGGAAAACAGCCGTAAGGAAATCCTGGCAAAGCGGCTCTCTCGGGGTAAACTGCACATATGAACACCATGCGCTATGTCTACTGGCAGGACGGCCCGCATTGGCTCGGCTACCTTGAGGATTATCCCGATTCCATGACCCAGGGCACGAGCCTGCCGGATTTGCAGGAGCATTTGCGCGACCTGCTGTCGGACTTGACCAGCGGCGAGATCCCGGGCGTCCGCAGAGTCGCCGAACTAACCATCGGATGAAGCTTACAGACCTGATCCGTCAGCTTGAGGAATCGGGCTGCCGATTCATTCGGCACGGCGCCAGGCATGACTGGTATCAAAACCCTCGTACGGGTAGGGCGCGGCGCAGCCCGTACCTCGCCACCGCGAGATCAATGAGTTCCTCGCGCGATCCATCCTTAAAAAACTGAAAGATTAGCTTGTCCTCGTAGATGCCGATGAAAATAGCTTCCCGCAAGAAACGAAAGATCAAACTCCCCGGACCCAAGGCCAGTTACGCCGAGCTGGCGGACTTTTTCGAGAAGCACGATGGCATGGACCTGCTCGAACAAGGCATCATGGAAGTCGATCCGGATCACTCCGATATCGAGGCGATGCTGCTGGCGTACCAGAAACAATCGCAACCCTGATCCACAGATGAACACGGCTTGATCCACAGATTACACCGATTTCGCAGATTAAGGCGGTGCGGCAGCTTGCCGCGGCTCGCGCAGTTTGTCCTACTTCAACCCGTACAACTTCCGCGCATTCTCCCGCAAGACCATACGCGCCAGTTCCACGGCACGGTCGCGCGTGATCTCGTTATCCCGCACCATGGCCGTCAGGGCCCGGCCCAGCGCTTCCCTGCCCGTCGCGTTGGCGATCCAGGCCGATTCCTCCCAGCCTAGCTCAGCCGACTCCGGATACGCGTCGGTGGCGAACATCACCTTCTCGGGAACATAGGCCAGCCACGCGCGCAGCACTTCCGCGACATCGTGGGGAGTGTTGAAGGCGGTCTGCTCGGAGAAATCGACATAGAGATTGGGCTTGGTGAGAAGCGGCGTGATCTCGCGCGTGTACGGCCACCCGCCATGGATCATTACGAAAGTGGTCTTGCGGAGCGCAGGATCGTTGAGCAGCGGTTCCAGCAGCAGCGGATTGGCCCAGGCAACGTGGAAGTATCCTCCGCCGCCGTGCGCCACATGAATATGTACCGCCATCCCTAAGCGGCCGCACTCGGTGGCAATGAAACGGAAAATGTAATCTTGTAACGCCTTATAGTCCCCGGAACCGGCGTAGGCTTTCTCCGCCTCCGCGCGCGAGGGATTGCCGATGTCCAACGTGCGGAGATAGGCCATCTCGAACTTCTCCGCGAGGGCTCCGGCCTTCTTGTGGCGCTCCAGTGTTGCGCGGACCACCTTCTCCAGATAATCCGCCAGCGTGGCTGGCTTGCCGGCGACACCGCTCTCCGCGTAATAGCGCTTCAGCAGCTTCTCCTCCAAGGGGAAGAACGCCTGCTGGTCCGAGTTATGAATCAGCCCCTGGTTGTTCAGCGGATACATCAACGCATCGGCAAAAGGGACCCATAGGAACCGGGGCGACGGCAGTCCGGGGCCCATTGCCACGCGATTGCTAAGCATCGTTTCGATGCCCACGCGGTCGAGAATCCAGGTGGCGTACTCCGCTCCATGCGCGCGCATCGCGGCAGCCTTGGCCGTTTTGTCTCCGCCAAAGAGTTTCTGGCTGGCATCGGCAACTTCCGGCGAATTGGGCCGCTGGCGAATGGGATCCGACTGCGCTTCCAGATTATCGACGGGCAGCGCGTCGTATTCGTCGTCGGGCTTCTCGCCTTGTGCGGTGGGGCGAACGGGGTGGGCGTGATTGTCAACCGCCTTGATCTGCGCAATTTCCCGAGCGATTTGCGGATCGACCAGCGCGTCGTTCGCGGAACGTCCGGTGCAGGCGGCTGTGATAAGAGCGATGAAAGCGAGCGTGGCGAGAACGAGTTTCAATGATCACCTCCTGGCGCCAGAGCGGAGCGCCTGTCCAGGATACCGGAAAAATACGGATAGAACAAAAGCAACCGCCGCACCCACGCGTTCGCGCGGGTCCCCGCGCCGATGAACGCCGATGGCGTCGCGTCCCTTATCGGCGTTCATCGGCGTTCATCGGCGGTTGCGGTTTTCCGAGCTTTTCTTCATCTACCGGACTCGACTTCCTCTATCACTTCAATCCGAATATGGTCCGGACCTTCGATCATCGCCGCGCGCACCTGGTTCTTCACCAGCCACGCCGCGGGCGCCAGGATGATCACGTTGTCTTGCTTCAGACGAGCCAATGTCGCGTCAAGATCCGCGACGCTAAACCCCAGGTGATCGATGGAGTGTCCGGCAGGCGACTCCAGATCGGCGCGATCCTTCCACCAGTCGGGAAACGCCGCCTTGGCGTTACCTACCGGATAAATGATGACGTTCACGTCGTCCATCAGCAGCGAGGCTGCGGGCGCGGTCTGGCGTCCGCAGCGATAGCGCACTTCCCGCGAAGGCGTGGCCGATCCGCGGCGCTTCAGACCGAATTCCTTCACGTACCAGTCGCTGGCGGCGATGGCATCGTTACTCAACAGGTGCACGTGTCCGAAATAAGTTTGTCCGGCGGCAGTGGTGTTCAGTTCGATGAGCGCGTGATCGGGCGCATCGATATAGGCGAACCAGAAGCGGCCGTTGCCGCCCTTGCCGTCGCATTGATCGCTGATGTCAGTGATGGGAACGAAGAACTTCGTTCCCAGATCGAGTTGCTTCCGATAGGTGGCCTGCATGTCGGGGCCGCCGCCCCATCCCATATGCCAGATCGCCGAGGTGACCTCGCGGTTAGGCGCCGTGCCAACCTTATTGAACAGCAGCCACGCATTGTGTGCGAATACGGCATCCGCGTCGTCCGCGAATTTGCGCTTTTCGCTTTCCAGCCGCGAGGTGTAGAACTGGATCGCCGCCGCCGGATCAGTGGAGTTGAGATGCAAATGATGAAAGTGCGCAAGCGCGGGAGCGGGAGTGTCCTGAGGCAAGACCATCATCAAGACAAGCAGTAGTAGATTCATGCGTCAATCCTCCGGGCGCTGAAAATGCTCCACCAAATACTGGGGATGCTCCGTGTTCAGAAAGGTTAAAAAGATCTCGCTTACCAGGTTGATCGCCTTCTTCACGCCATACTCGTAATCGCCTGCGCCATCCAGCGTAAGCGCTTTAGATTTACGGCCTTGCACCTGACACACCAAGCTGATGGCTCCCTGCCGGCGGACGCAGGTCACTTTCAGGCACTTGGGATCCACGCGGCGGTGCTCCAGGCGCTCCTGGGAACAACAACTCCGTACGAAACGCCGCAATTCAGTTTCGATGGCCGCGGCCTTCGGAAACAGTGCTGGAAACGTCAACGTCTGCCGGCGCGCGTCGAAGCGAATCTGAAACGGCAGGTTCCAAAGCCAGGTGAAACGGAAAAGCGGGCCATTCTGATGGAAGGAACCGAACACGCCGCGCTGCGCGTAGTTCTGGAGCGTATCGTGAACGACAGCGAGCGGCGTACTTGCCACTCCCTTGCTAGTCCGCATTTTTGTCTTTGGAGTGCGGCAGCTTGCTGCCGCTTTCGAAGCTGCGAGCTTGCTCGCAGCGCGCGCGGGGCCAGCCCCGCGCTGGCCGAAGCAAGCTTCGGCCCGGAAAAGCGGAAGCAAGCTTCCGCACTCCAAATAATAGGCGCGCGTCAGTGGTCATAGGCCATGCAGCCCGGCTCCACTTTGCCCAGGAAACCCGGCGAACTGCCGCGCTGCCAGAATTCTTTCTTGGCCTGGCAGTTGATCAGCGTGGAAACGCGCTCCTTGGCCGCGATCTGGTAGCTGCGTTTCAAGGCCGGCAGGAAGTCCGCGGCTTGCGTCACGTATTCGCCGCGCGCGCCTAACGCCTCGGCCATCTTGTCGTAGCGCAGGTTTTCCTGGAACAAGTACATGTGCGAGGCTTTGCCGGTGTAGTTCGGAATGCCCCAAGCATTGTTGTTGTAGACAATCATAACCACCGGCATGCGGTACTTGCTCATGGTCTCCAGTTCCATGCCGGAATAGGCGAAGCCGGCGTCGCCGGTGATGCCGACGATCGGCGCGCCCTTGTACGGAGCCTGCGGCCCGATCCCCATCTGCACCGCCGCGCTAACGCCGAACGAATACCCCAAGTCCGGCCCGATCGCGCCGTATTGATAGGCGCCGTTGCAAACTTGTCCGGGACGATAAGCGCGCAGAAACCGCCGCATGTAACGCGCGATTCCGTAGCCGCCCGCAACCACCGACGTCTGTTCCTTGGGCAAGTCGCCGCGATACAGAAAATCGCTGAGTTGCTGCGCCATTACCGCGGGATGAATCGCGTCCGTGTAGCCCAGGCCGGCCTTGTAGAAGCCGGCGTTTTCGTCTTCGAACTTCTGGCGCGCCGCCGCTAGTTCCGCCACCCAAGCCTCGCGCTTTTGCGGCGTGAGCGCCGCGCCCAACGCTTCCAGCGCGGCTTTTTCCCAACTGATAATTCCGAAGTCGATCGGCATGTTGCGTCCGATGTCGCCGGCGTCGGGATCGATGCGGACATATTGCGCATCGGGACTGAAGGCGTACTCGCCGACGTTGGGCATGCAATACTGGCCCACGAAGATCGCCAGATCGGCGCTGTGCAGCGCGGTCGGCGAGGTGCTGGCCGACAAGCGGTGAGCGTCGGAAAAATGCCCCCGCGAGCAGCCCGATTCCACGACCGCGATGTCGGCCTTTTCCGCCACACTCTTCAGCGCGTCCCAGCCTTTGCTATAGAACACGCCGGTGGAGGCCACGATGATAGGCCGCTGCGACTTCTGGATCATTTCCGCCAGCTTGGCGATGCGCGCAGGATCGGGGTGCGGTTTGGCGTCGGTGTGAACCTTGGCGGTGTCGTAATAGAACTTCAGTTCACTGGAATCTTTGAATGTTTTTCCGTAGACTTCCGCGGGGAAATCCAAGTGGACGGGCCTGGGAACGCCGGTTTTCAGTGCGCGGAACGCATACGAGGAATACTCGTAGAGGCGCGCCGGATCGATCATGCGCTTGCCATACTTGCGCATGCCTTCCGTGGTGGGCTGCTGGAAGGCGGTCTGGATGCCCATCTCGGTATCGTCTTCGGAGATGCGCTTGTTGCTGGCCAGCACCAGCAGTGGCGTGCGCGCGGCGTTGGCCGCGGCAATGTTCATGATCATGTTGGTGAAGCCGGGACCTTCCGTGCCGGAGCAGGCCGCGATCTCCCCGGTGACGCGAATAAATCCGTCGGCCGCCGCGCACATGGATCCCTCGGTGCGTCCGCCGTAGCAGGGGATGCCCACGTCGCAAATGGAGTTGATGACGTCGTAGTTGCCCGGACAGCAGAACAACGCGGCCAGCCCTTCGTCCTTGCAGACTTTGGCGAAAACTTGCCCGCCGCGCATCGGAAAGGCCGCGGGCTTGGCGGGCATGGCCAGCGCCGTGGGGATTTGATCGGGCACTCTTATCGCCCGTTCCGGTGTCGTGGCCGCGGCGGCTACATTCTTTACTGCGCCCAGGGCCCCGGCCGCGGCCAGTAGCCCAGAGCGGTTCAGGAAATTTCTGCGGGAACCGTTGTTCATGTTGTTCCTTATTTCTCTTCAACGAGCTTGGGCCGCTTGTTTTCCGGCCACAGACTACGCACAAAGTTCACGGTGTGCCAGATCTCTTCGTCGGTCATCTTGTCTTTGAAGGCCCGCATGTCATCCGACGTGCCGTCCTTGGTGCTTTTGAAGATGGCTGGCGCGCTGGTTCCGTGGGTCCACACATCCGGATCGGTCAAATCCGCCGGCGGCGTGCCTGAGAAATCGCGGCGGCCCATTCCTGTGCCGTCCTGGTCGTGACACTCCACGCAGTTCACCAGGTAATACTTCTTGCCCGCGGCAATGGACTTGCGCGTGTAGGGAAACGGGCCCTTGGTCTCCGGCTTGGCCTGTCCCGCGATCACGATCGCTCCGCTTACACAAATCAGACAAACTAACCCCAGTCGAATCATCTCCCCTCGAAGCTACCAGCCCCTGATACGCAAGTCAACAAGCAGGGCACGAATAACACACCGCCCTTGTTTCTTGGCGCTATACGACTTAAACTCTCTCAGGCGCTGTCCTGGGAGGGCGTCACCATGCGTAGACAAGTGTATTGCGGCACTCTACAAAAATGGCTTGTGGTTCTGCTGGCAACGGCGACGGCTCACGCCGCCGATGGCCTTACGTCGCGTCCCACGTTTACTAAGGACATCGCGCCGATCCTCTACTCCAAGTGCGTGCAGTGCCATCGCGCCGGCGATATCGCCCCGATGCAGTTGCAGACCTACATCCAGGTGCGCCCGTGGGCCAAATCCATCCAGGAGCAAGTCGCCAAGCGCGCCATGCCGCCGTGGTTCGCCGATCCGGAACACGGAAAATTCCGCAACGACCGCCATTTGACGGACGCGGAAATTCAAACCATCTCCGCCTGGGTCAGCACCGGCGCGCCGGAAGGAAATCCCAAAGACTTGCCGCCGCTTCCGGCCATGGCCCAAGGATGGTCTTTCGACCGACCGCCCGATCTGGTGATCGAGATGCCCCTGACGGTGAAGGTTCCCGCCGAGGGCCAATTGGATATGATGAATTACTACACGCTGGTGCCCTTCAAGGAGGAACGCTGGGTGGAAGCGGTGGAATTGCGTCCCGGCAACCGCCAGGTGGTGCATCACTCCATTGTCAACGTAGTGAACCTGCCCGCGGGACTTACGCCGGAGCAATTGACATCGGGCAAGAAACTTGGCGGCCTGGGATGGAAACTGATCGGCCAAGCGCCCGGCAAGGGCGCGGAGCGGCACACCGATGGTGTTGCCAAGCGCATCGCGCCGGGCTCGTACTTCGAGTTCAACATGCATTACACGCCCACCGGCAAACCGGAGACTGACCGTTCCCAGCTCGGTCTGTGGTTCGCCAAGGGGCCCATCCACCACGAAGTGGTGACGCGGCCGGCGATGGAGCAAACGCTGCTCGGCGGCAAAGTGGTCAGCCGGCGCGAGATTCCCAAGATTCCGGCAGGCGATCCGAACTGGGCGATTGACGGCCAGATGGCGGTGAAGGATGACATCACCTTGTATTCCCTCTCGCCGCACATGCACTTCCGCGGGCACGACATGAAGTACACGGTGCGCTATCCCGACGGCCGCGAAGAGGTGCTGTTGAACGTGCCGCACTATGACTTCGAGTGGCAGCTCAACTACGAGTTCGACAAACCGGTGAAGATTCCCGCCGGCAGCACGTTCGTCATCAACGGGCATTTCGACAACTCCAAGAACAATCCCAAGAATCCCGATCCCACTGCGGACGTGGTGTGGGGACAGCAGAGTTGGAACGAAATGTTCATTCCGTGGGCGGAATGGTCGGTGGATAAACAGGACTTGTCCAAGATGACCAAGGAAGAGATCGACAAGATGCGCAATGCCGCGCGGGTGCGGGATCCCGAGGTTGCCGACAAGAAGAATTAGCCACAGAGACACAGAGGGCACAGAGATCGGAAACACAGAGGAACCTTGCGCTTGGTTCTTTTTTCTCTGTGCTTCCGGCCTCTGTGCCCTCTGTGTCTCTGTGGCCAAAAACCCTTACTCTTTGCTCCCGCTGCCCTCGATCGGCTCGACGCTCTTCCGCAGATCCTGATGGTCGAGCGTGTAATCGAAGAATCCGATCATCATCTCGTCCCACGTCTGATCGCCCCAATGGACTTCCTTGGTGGGATCGGGGTTGAACTTGTTGGCGGCCGAGTTGTCGTGATGCGCCAGCACTTCCAGCTTGCTGCCCTTCGGCGCGGCGATCGGGTCTTTCAGGAAAAACGTTTGCTGCCAACCGAAGTTGAAATGCGGAACCGCTAACAATACCTGCGACGTGCCATCCGGGTACACCAAGCGGAAGGTCATGTCCTTGCCGCGCATGTGCATGTGCGGATGCAGACTTTCAATGTGACTGTCTTCCTTGAACGCAAACACGCCCGTGGATTCGTAATTCGGATCGCCGGGAGGAATTTTCAGATTGCGTCCCACGGCGCCGGCGGTGATCACGCGCTTCTCGACGGGAGCCTTCGAGAAGATCAACCCGACGCTGGTGCGATCCTTGCCCGGAGTGCCATTCGTGGTGTAGTGGACCTGGAAAATCAGCGTCGATCCCGCCTTCACCAGTTTGGCCTGCCCGGGCTTCAACATCAGCGGCGCTTCCCCAGGCGCCCAGCCGACCAGGCGTCCATCGGATTCTTCCGAAGCGGCAGCGCGGCGAACCGGCGGAGCAGCGGGCGTGTCGGGCTTGGCCGGCGATGCCCCTTCCGTAGACGCGGCAGACCCCCGCAAGGCCATCGCGCGCGCCAAGTTGATTTCACCGGCGGGCAACGGCGCCCCGCCATCCGGATAGCGCACGCTGATAATCACGTGATGCACGTGGGCGCGATCCCCAATGCGAATCTCGGCCAGTTGCACGTAACGATCTTCGGTGAAATTCGTGGGCACCGCGAAATATTTGTAGGGAATCACGCCCTCTGCTGGAACGGCGAAGTCTTCGGTCATGTTCAGCACAACGTCCGGCTGGCCGACGTTCCAGCCCTCGGGAAACTTGGGGTTCGGGGGCGTTTCCTTGGGATCGCCTTCCTTCACGCCGCTATCGATCCAGGCGACCAGCGTCTCGAGATCCTTTTGGGATAGCCGCGTGTCGTTCGAAAACTGGCCATGCTCGGGAGCCGCGAACCACGGCGGCATCTCGCGGGACAGGACCTTTTCCTTAATCGACTTCGCCCACGGCCGGATGTCTTTGTAAGTCAGCAGCGACATCGGCGCTACCTCGCCGGGACGGTGGCAGGTCTGGCAGTTCCGCTGGATGATCGGCGCGACGTCTTTAGAGTACGTCGGCGCGGTCGGACTCGCAGCCGTAGCGATGAGTGAACCCAAGACCAGCGTTATACTTAATTTGAATGCCTGTTTCATCCTCTTAGGGTAACACGCGGCCTTCGCCAAAGCAGCCCAAAACCGTTCACTGGTGTGGGTCCAGTTGTTGTCTGGAGCTAGACAGCGAACCGCTAGAAAGCAGGCCTAAACTGCCCCGACCCGCACTTGTTACCGCAATGTGTGGGCAGTCATCGGCCAAGGCGATTGGTTGCTTGTGTTAAACTGCCAACGTGGACGACGTCGAGAAAACGATCAAGTTCCTGCTAGAGCAACAAGCCGCTGCGGTGGTGCGCCAAGCCCAGGCCGAAACTCAAGATAGGCGCTGGCAAGCGGAGCACGAAGCGCGAAATGCTGACGATGAGAACCGGCGAAGACAATGGGAGAACGCATTCCAGGGCAACTTGCAGGCCATTGAGCAAGAGCAGATCCGATTCCAAAAAAGCATGCAAGCGATGGAGCAGGAGCACGTGCGATTCCAAGGTAGCATGAAGGCCATTGAGCAAACTCAAGTCCGGCAACTGGAAATGATTAACCACCTCCTGGACCTCTCGGCGCAGCACGAAAGACGCTTAGACGAAACGCAAGGGAAACTCGACGCTCTGATCGCCATCGTGGATGGCATCGTTCGTCGTCAGAAATAAGCGCACCTTCAATCAAAACGTCGCGATCGGATTCAACGGCGACCCCGTTCCGCCCGGCACCGCCATGGGCGCCGCGGTCAGCAAGAAAGCCCAGCGCTTGCGCTGCGCCGCTTGCTTGCTGACTTCCTCCAGATCGCAATTGTCGAAGATGTGAATTCCCATCGCCACCAGCGCCAGTTGGTGGATCGGTAAAAATACGCCCTCCACTTGCGACGGCACCACGTCGGACGCTTCGTCCGACCCCAGCATGGCCACGCCGCGATCGTGCAGCCAACGCGCGCATGAAGCGTGCAGTCCCGCCGCGCTGCGTCCCACCGGCCACGGGCCCTTCGCTGCGCGCCGCGCCCAACGGCCGGTGCGGATGAACACCACGTCGCCCGGCGACACCTTCACGCGAGCCTGCTTCTCCCAAGCCTCCAAGTCTTCCGGAAAAATCGCCGTGCCCGGCTCCATGTAGTCCATGCCTTTCAACCGCGCGATGTCCATCAGGATGCCGCGGGTCATGATGCCGGTCTTACTGGTGAGGATGGAGTCCTTGGCCGCGCCTTCCTTGGTGACTCCGTCGGCTGAGAAGCCGTTGTACATTTTGCCCTGATAGGTGGCGTGACAAAGCGCGTCCATGTGCGTGTAGGCGTAGCCGTGATAGTTGAAACTGTAGGTATCCAGCCAGAACCCGCCGGCGCGCGGCAGCATGGTGTGCACAAACGGGCTGGTGTTGTCCTCGGCACGTTCCGTCATCAAGTTGTGCGCCAGCGAGACCGCCACACCGTCCTTGACGAGTTTTAGCGCTTGCTTGCGTTTTTGCGGCGTGATCAGGTTGAGCGTGCCAAGCTGATCGTCCTGGCCCCAGCGGCCCCAATTGGAAAGCTCCGTCATCCAGCGATCGACGTCGGCCTTGGTCGTCTTGTGATCTTGCGGCGCATCGGTGAATAACAAGGCGAGAAGCAAAAATAACATGGGCGCTCCTATGGAAGATGTTTCGCCAGCCACGCGATCGCTTCGCCGGCATCGGTTGTGGAAAGCGTCGTGACAGTGCTGGGGATGGGCGGCGGCCGGTAATCCCACAGCGCAAATTGGATGTTCGGAGCCGCGTCCGTGCGCGCCACACGGATCTCGTCGGCCAGCACTTCGACGGGCGGACGCTCCTCGCGCCTGGCCGCGTCCCTCGGCTTGATCACCGGCTTCAGCAGCACGCCCGCTTTCACGCGCGCGTCAACGGACACGATTGAAGCCACGTGCGCCGCGGCGACACCTTCGCCGAGCAAGCCTAGATGATCGGCATCCATGCCCGGCTCGCCTGCAAGGTACGAAATGGCGTTACGAATATCTTCGATCTGACGCTGCGGCACAAGGCGTTTGCGCACGATGCGCATCTTCACCGTGGTTTCCAGGAAGCGGAAGCGATCATCTTGATAGACGTGCTCGGCGGTGTACAGGAATCCGCCGCTCTTGCCCCATCCGCGATAGTCAATGGCCATCGCGGCAACGCCTGCCTCGGCGAGTTGCGCGGCGTAAGCAGACACAGTGTCATGCGTTTGTCCCCATCCGGGAGCGAGAACAACCGCGGGCGTCTTGCCGGTCTCACTGAAGCCGGCCGGAAGGATTAGCTGGCCGTAGCACTGCACGCCATCGCTGAAGAAACGCACTTCGCGAATACGGTCCGCCGGTGCATGCACAGGAGAACGCGGCGCGGCAAGCGCCGGTACGGGAAGTTTGACAACGGCCGCGACCGGCGCATTAGGATGATCGGCGGCCAGAAACTTGGTGAACCAATCGGTCGCCAGCGTTGATGTCACTTCAAACGCCGCGCCGGAATAGGCCTGGAAATGCGTGATGTAGGGAATCTCGGCCACCTGCGATACGCCCGTGAACACTTTGGTTGCTTCAAAGGGTCCGCTGGGGCCGTGCATATTTCCCAGTTCATCCTTTTCCGCCGGCAGCCAAAGAATGGCCGTGGTTTCTGGAATCCGCCCGAGCATTTGCCAGGGCCGATGCTCGCGTCCGGTCTGATTGGTTTCCATGTCGATCTTGGTGCGGAAGGAGAATCCGCCGTCGATCTCCGCGCCTTGCCCCGTGCGCGCGCGCTTGATTTCGTCGGCCAGGATCGCCGCGGAGTGCGTGATGGGTCCGCTCGAGCCTCGTCCGGCGACGCCGATCACTTGCGACACAACCGCCTTCACGCGCGCGTCAACACCCGCCGTGTTCACCACCACGCCGCCCGAATAGCTCGATCCCCAGATGCCGATGCGATCGGGATCGACGCCCGGCTCGCCTTGGATGTAGGAAATGGCGGCGCGATAATCCTCGCCTTGCAGAAAAGCGTTCAGCCGCGTGCGCTTCAGTCTGACGCGCGCGGTTTTCTCCCACACGGCCTTGCTGTCATTGGAGGGATCGGGCTGCAGCAACATGGCCTGTCCCTCGCTCGGGCCGTAGGTGCGATAGTCGATGACCATCGCCACCAAGCCGCGCTCCGCGAAACGCGCGCCAAATTTTTCGATGCCGATGGAGATGCCGTTGAAACCGTGACCGAGCACGACCGCAGGCCACTTGCCCGTAGCCTTAAAATCACGTGGGAAAAATAGCTTGGCGTAAAGGGCTGCACCGTCGCTATAGAACGTCGCTTGCCGCGTAGTGACGCCATCCGGCAAGATGTACGGCCAATCCTGCGGCTGCGTCCCGCCCTGGCGCTTCATCGCCGGATCGGCGGCTTGCTTTTGCACGTCGGCGCGAAGCTTCTCGATGATCGACGTGTCAATCGGCGGATGCGGCGCGTCGAATGCCAGCAGCACATTGCCGGGACGCCCGCCAAACGCGCCGTATCCGGCGTTGGTCAAGAGCATTCCGCCGGCAACCACCGGTCCCGGCCCCTGCATGGACGCGCCTTTCGCGGGAACCCCATTGACGGTTTCGAAATCGCGGTTGGTGTCGAATTCCCAGATGATCGCACCGTCTTTCGCCGAGTACGCCCGCAACGCGCCGTCATTTGATCCTGAGAACACTACGCCGGGAATCGCCGTGACGGCTGCCGTCTGCGCGGCATTGCAGCCGCGGCCCGGGTTCCCAGACGGCGTCCCGCATTTCGGCGCGGGTGCCGCTGTCATCCACACACGTTCGCCGGTAACGAGATTGACGGCATGTAGTCCCCCGGGTTGCGGGCGCGTGATGTCCGACACCGGAAAATAGGCGCGCTCCGCGTCCACCGCCGATCCCCACTCCAAGCCGCCCAGCGCGCCGCCGAGGCCGGCGCGATACTGCCATATGATCTCGCCCTGTTTGTCCGGATCGAGCGCAAACCCAACGCCGGACTTTTGGCCCACCACGATCATGTCGCGCCCGCCGACGGTGGTGAGAATCGGCGAGTTGCCGAAGTCGAAGTCGGGACCATTCGTCGTGGGACAGTTGGGATTGGTTAACCCGGTGCGGCAGCCGGAGATGAACGTATCTTTCGGAGTAATCTGGCGCGTCCATTTGATGGCGCCGGTTTTCAGGTCGAAGGCGATGATGGCATCGTCGGTGGGCTGATCGGGATCGCTGTAGGTGTTGCCGGTGCCCGCGTAGATCACGCCCCGCTTGGCGTCAATGGTCGGCGCGGACCAAATGGACACGCCGCTCGGTCCGTAGAGCGTCACGTCGTGGCTGCTTTTGCCGCGCGCGACTGGTTTGGCGGCAATCGTATAGCTTTTCCAGACTATCGCGCCGGTCTTGGCGTCGAGCGCGGTGAGGCTGCCGCGAAACGTGCAGCATTCGTAGTCGGGATCGGCGCCTTGCGCTTCCTCGTACGACGACATCGGCACATAGAGACGTCCTTGATAAAGCGCCGGTGCGCCGGTGACGCGCGCCAGCGGGTGATCGTCCACGCGGGTTGTCCAAATCGCGCGGCCCGTGGCGGCATCGAGGGCGTAAGCGTTGGCGGACGTGTCGCCGAAGTAGATGGCGCGCTGTCCGGCTATTCCGCCAACCGTGATTGCGGTACGCACGCCGCCAAGCGCGCTGAAGGTCCAATAAATGCAGCCCGATTTCGCATCGAGCGAAAAAACGGTGCCGTTCTGGCTGCCCACAAACACGCGGCCGCCGGCCACCGCGGGCTGGGCCCACGCCACGGTGGCATCGGGAAAGCCAAAGGCCCATTTCAGTTTGAGCTTCGGGACATCTTCCGCGGCGAGACCGGCCTGCTTGGCGGGCTGAAAGCGCGTATTCGCGACGCCGGCGCCCCAGCCATTCCACATCGGCATCGACGCTGGATCGGGAAAAGGTTGCGCCTCGCCGGCGCATCGTCCAAGAGCCGCGCCGGTGACGTCGCCGCCCATCGGACGGCCGGTGACAAACTCGGCGATGGCGCGGCGCTCCGGCCCGCTCAAGCGCGATCCTTGCACGCGCATCGAGCCGGAGACCAGCGCCGTCAGGATGGCTTCCGGAGTGCGCGTGCGCAGCACCTCGGGGCTGGGTGCGCGGGCGTTCTCAATTCCCGAGTGACACGCCGCGCAGCGCTGTTTGAAAAGCGTCGCGCCGTCTAACGGGGGAGTTTGCGTTGCTGGTTGCGCTAGACAGACAGTGACACTCAACAGTACGAGCCATCGCATGGCGAGAAACTACCACAGGCGCGGCTCACAAGGAAGCGGTCCGAGCGGCTCACAGCGCGGTTCCATTCAGTAGTGGCTCAGTTTGCAAAGAGGCAGTTGCCTGCCTACCTGTTCCATGGCGTCCGTGAAACGGACGCGGACAGGCCGGAGGCCCAATGCCATTTAGTTTTCGGGGTAGCCCCAAAGCAAACATGCTACAGGACTTCTGTCTTGGGTGTCCAGTAGCACCGGCCTCCTGTCGCCTCCTGTAGCGCCGGCCTCCAGGCCGGTTCTTGCAGGGCAGGAAAAAGAACCGGCCAGAGGCCGGCGCTACAAAGAGGCACGCGTCAGCCAACACAATCAATGAATTACGAGTACGTGGAGAAAGACTAAGTGGCATTGGGCCGGAGGCTGTCCTGCTATGATTGCGCCCGGCCGGAACTGCGAATATAATCACGGCAGATGAACTCACTCTTCGTTTCCCTGGTCGAAACGCCGCTGGTTCGCTTCTGCGCCCGAATTGTCAATGGATTGGCACACTTCAACAAACCGGTCCCCGTGGATATCGGCGGCCTGACGATTTACGCCCAGACGCTGGATCGCCTGGCGGCGCTTTATCTCCTGAAGTACCAGGCCAACGAGTCCTTTGAAGCGCGGCTGTTTCAAAGCACGATCCGGCCAGGGATGCGCATCGTGGACCTGGGGGCCAACCTTGGCTACTACACGCTGTTGGCGGCCCGCTGTGCCGGGGCCGAAGGCCGGGTTTACGCGTTCGAGCCGGATCAGGAGAACTTTGCGCTCTTGCAACGGGCCGTGGAGAAAAACGGCCTGACCAATGTGCAGGCGGCGCGCCAGGCGGTTTCCAATGTGTCGGGCAGCGGCACGCTCTATTTTTGTCCCGAACATCGCGGCGATCACCGGATTTACGATTCATCGGATGGACGCAACGGCGTGGCCATCGAAACGGTACGGCTGGACGACGTCGTAGAAAAGGGCGTCCCCATCGATGTCATCAAGATGGACATTCAGGGAGCGGAAGGGCGGGCTCTCCAAGGCATGGAACGTATTCTCAGGGAGAACCCCGCGCTGATCCTCATGACGGAGTTCTGGCCCTACGGCCTCGCGCAAAGCGGCGATTCGGCCGCGGCATTTTTGGATCGTGTTCAGAGACACGGATTTCGACTAGGGTTGATCGACGATAGCGCCGCCACCCTCCAGGAAGTCACCAGGGAGAATCTATTGGGATGTTTTGCAGCCAAGGCCTACGGCAACCTGTTTCTCACCCGCGGCGCTTTTCCGCAACTGAACTGAGCTACGCCCCCGCTCCCGCCGGGGAAACTCCTTCCTTCGGCAACAACCAAGCGGCCACAGCTCCGCTCCATGCCATGATCAGCCAGGGAAACACCGGCACCATATAACGAACGTCCGGAAAGACCACAATGTGCACGGCCAGGAAATAGAGAATCAGTGAGCCTGCCATGGCCGCCAGATCGGGCTGCGTATGCCGCCAGCGCCAGAGTTGCCACACGCCAAGAGGGACGAAGATGAGCGAACAAAGACCCATGCCGATTTCGGAACGCACCGCCCCGCTCTCGTTGGCGTACCACAGCCGGAAGAAACGGTCCGTAACGAAAGGAATGAAAGACCAGGGCCGCTGCTGCCAGCGCCGCCGGTAATTGCTCAACCCGCACCTCAGCAGCCAGCGATCAATCTCCGATTCCTTGTCGGTGTGCGGCCTCACCACACCGTCCCTCTCGGCCTCGGCATGGACCGTGGCATACCATTTGCGTTTGCCCGCAATCGTATACAATCGCTCGTCCGAGCTCTGAAAAAAGGAAGCGCCATAGCCCGTGGAAACCAAAATTTTTTCATGCAAGACCACCCAGTTGCGAATGGTCCAGGGAGCCACGATGCAGGCGACGCCTAGCAGAAGGTACAGCGCCTTCTGCCAGCGCCGGGGATACCGGAAGAAAAACCAAATGGGAAGTATGAAGAACGGGAAATAAACGGCAGTGGGCCGAAAAAGCGTGGCCAGTCCCAGGAGCAGTCCGGCGACAAACGTCAAGCCCGAGGCTGGCCGCGGCAGGGAAAGGATCAGCACCAGCAACGCCCAGGTCAACAGAGCGGTGTACATCGACTCCTGGGTAATCCAAGTTGACAAGGCGACCTCCGGAGGCAGCAGCAGCCATACCACACCCGCAATCAGCCCGGCCTGCCAGGAGGCCAAGCGCGACCCGGCCCAGAAAAGGATATAGGCGGTGAGGAGGTCGCTGATCATTTGCAAAGCTACGATAATATCCAAATAATGTTTGGCACTCGAAAGCAAAAGCACGGCCAGAAGAAAAGGATAACCTGGCGGATAGTGAATATCCTTTTCGCTATCCGGACCATTGTACCGGCCTTCGTGGACCAAACGTTCCGCCACCGGCAGACTAAATTCCTTGGCATTGTCTCCCACAAATGGCTCAACCCTTCCGGCGCCCTCCAGCGCAAAGAATAAGACCATCTTGAGCAGCGTCAAGCCAATGAGAACGTAGGGAGCTGTACGAACGGACAACAACCGCAGCGCGCTTGCCATCAGCCCTCCGGCCTGGAGAATTTGCGTCTCTGCTTCCGGCCGTTGCGAACCCGGCCAAACACGGTCATCATAATACATGCGGCTTGGGCATTCAACCAATCGCCGGCTTCGCGTGGAGCGCCCGCGGTTTGAAACCTGGATGGGAGTGTGATAGCGTATCGTCTTGCTCTATGGCTTTCTGGACGGATCAACGCGTCGTGGTGACCGGGGGCGCGGGCTTCCTCGGTTCGTTTGTGGCCGGCGCTCTGCGCGCGCGCCAGTGCGGAGAAGTTTTCGTTTGCCGCAGCCGCGACTACGATCTGCGCGACCGCAGCCAGATCCGCCGGCTCTTCGAAGCAACCCAGCCGACCATGGTTTTGCACCTGGCCGCGGTGGTCGGCGGCATCGGGGCGAATCGCCGGCATCCCGGTAAATTTTTCTATGAGAATGCCATCATGGGAATCGAGATCGTCGAGCAAGCCAGGCAATTCGGATTACCTAAGATTGTCATCGTGGGCACAATTTGCGCCTATCCGAAATTTACTCCGGTGCCTTTTCAGGAAGAAAAACTTTGGAACGGATATCCGGAGGAGACCAACGCTCCTTATGGAATAGCCAAGAAAGCTATTCTTGTGCAGTGCCAGGCCTATCGGGAAGAGTATGGGCTCAATTGCATTTATCTATTGCCTGTAAATCTATATGGACCGGGCGATAATTTCGATCCCGACTCCTCCCATGTGATTCCCGCCCTGATCAAGAAGTGCGTGGATGCCCGGCGCCGTGGCGACGGTTTCATTAGCTGTTGGGGCACCGGTTCTCCCACCCGCGAGTTCCTCTACGTCGAGGATGCCGCGGAGGGAATCTTGCTGGCGGCGGAGCATTACAATAAACCGGAGCCCATCAATCTAGGGTCGGGCCGGGAAATCTCGATTCGCGAACTGGTCGCGATCATTGCCCGGCTGACGGGCTTCCGTGGGGAGGTTCGTTGGGAAACGTCGCAGCCCGACGGCCAGCCGCGGCGTTGCCTGAATGTCGAGAGGGGCTCGCCGGGAACTTGGTTTTTCCGCGCGTACGCCCTTTGAGGAAGGCCTTCGCAAGACTGTCGAATGGTACGAACAACGCTCTCCAACGGCCGCGCCTTTATGAGTAACCGCCCCGACCCCTCCCAGTACCGGGATCATCTTGTTCAGTATTTCGACGCCATGGCGGGCGAGCGCGACCAATGGATCGCCAAAAACAGCTACTACCACCGGCAGTTGGTGAGGATCTTCTCCTTCTACGTCACGCCGGGCAATTCCGTTCTGGAGATTGGTTCGGGCACGGGACAACTCCTGGCGGCACTCCAGCCCAAGCGCGGCCTGGGGATCGACCTGAGTCCGAGGATGGTGGAAACGGCCGCCAGGAATTACTCCCACCTGGAGTTTCGCGTCGATGATGTCGAGAACCTGCAAACCAAGGAAACTTTCGATTACATCCTTCTCTCCGACCTCAGCGGCTTTCTCTACGACGTGCAGGCGGCATTCGAGAATTTGCACCGGATCTCCGGACCGCGCACGCGGATCGTCATCTCGCACTACAGTTTCCTGTGGGATCCCATCTTACGCCTGGGCGAAAGTTTAGGCCTGAAAGCGCGGCAACCGCGGCAGAACTGGCTGGGGCGCGCCGACATGGAAAACCTGCTGCAACTGGCGGGCTTCGAAGTCATTCGCGCGAATATGCGTTTGCTGCTCCCGGTGGGCGTACCCTTGCTGGCGCCCCTCTGTAACCGTTATCTCGTGAACCTACCGGGATTCCGCCATCTGGGGCTGGTCTCGGTGCTGGTCGCCAGGCCGAGGCAGGCCCCCTATCCCAAGCTCCTGAGTTGTTCGGTGGTAGTGCCCTGCCGCAACGAACGCGGCAACATCGAAGGAGCCGTGACGCGAACTCCGGCCATGGGCACGCATACCGAGTTGATCTTCGTGGAAGGAAATTCTTCGGACGGCACGGCCGAGGAGATCCAGCGGGTCATCGCCCAGTATCCCGAGAAGGACATCAAGCTGATTCCGCAAGGCCAGGGCAAAGGCAAGGGCGACGCGGTGCGCAAGGGATTTGCCGCCGCCAGCGGCGACGTCCTGATGATTCTGGACGCGGATCTGACCGTGGCGCCCGAGGAGATGCCCAAGTTCTTTGACGCCCTGGCCGGCGGCACGGGCGAGTTTATCCACGGGTCCAGGCTCATCTATCCGATGCAGTCGCAGGCCATGCAGTTTCTCAACTCCTGGGCCAATAAGTTTTTCGGCCTGGCGTTTACCTTTACGCTGGAACAGCGGTTCAAGGATACCTTGTGCGGCACCAAGGTTCTGCTAAAAACGGATTACGAAAAAATTGTCGCCAACCGCGCCTACTTCGGGGATTTCGATCCCTTTGGCGACTTCGATCTGATTTTCGGGGCCGCCAAACTAAACCTGAAAATCGTCGAGATTCCCATTCACTACCTGGATCGCACCTACGGCTCCACCAACATCAGCCGTTTCCGGCACGGTTGGCTGCTTCTGCAAATGGCTTGGTTCGCGCTCTGGAAAATGAAGTTCGTATAGCGGCACGCCGCCCTCTCTTCAGGGTAGCGCGCCAGGCAGAATGCCATTTATCCCGGGTGTCCGCAGCCCACGGAGTGGGCGGGAGATTGTGGCCCAGGGTGAAGCGCAGCGAAAACCCTGGGTATTTTTAGAAAAGGGGAGAGCCTGCGAAGTGGGCGAAAGGCGCTTGTGCCAGTCCGAGCGAGAGAAATGAGCGCGTCTTTCGCCCGCGCTGCGGGCTGCGTCCTTCTTGACATTTCCCAGGGCTGACGCCCTGGGCCACACTCTAGCCGCCCGCGCTGCGGGCTGGGATCTCGATTGTCCCTGTTCGCCACATGCTACCGGATAAGGCGTGGAATTTATGGCGCACCGCACTAGGAGTGCCGGGCGTCGGCGCGGCTAACCTTGCCGGCGAGCTTGTTTTCCAGCAAGCGGATGTCGGCATCGACCATCAACCGGGCCAACTCCTGGAATCGCGTGGCCGGCTCCCAACCCAGGACTTTTTTGGCCTTGGAGGCATCCCCCACCAGGATATCCACTTCGGCGGGCCGGAAATAGCGCTGGTCGATCTCCACGTAACGCCGCCAGTCCAGCCCGGCATGGCCAAACGCCTCTTCGCAGAATTCCTTCACGGAATGGGTTTCCCCGGTGGCAATCACGTAGTCGTCGGGCTCCTCTTGTTGCAGCATCAGCCACATGGCTTCCACGTACTCCTTGGCGTAGCCCCAATCGCGCTTGGCGTCGAGGTTGCCGAGAAACAGCTTGTCCTGCAATCCGGCCTTGATGTAGGCCACGGCGCGGGTAATCTTGCGGGTCACGAAAGTATCTCCGCGGCGCGGCGATTCGTGATTGAACAGAATTCCGTTGGAGGCGTGAAGGTTGTAGCTTTCGCGATAATTCACCGTGGCCCAGTAAGCAAAAACCTTGGCGACCGCATAAGGACTGCGCGGATGAAAGGACGTGCTTTCCCGCTGCGGGATCTCCGCGACTTTGCCATACATCTCGCTGGAAGAGGCCTGATAGAAGTGCGGGCGAACCTGCGACTCGCGAATCGCCTCGAGGATGCGGATGGTGCCGAGCGCGCCGATGTCGGCGGTGTACTCTGGAATATCGAAACTGACGCGGACATGGCTCTGGGCACCGAGATTGTAGATTTCGTCCGGCCGCAGGTTGTGCAATAGTTTGACCAGGCCGACCGAATCGCTGAGATCGCCGTAGTGCAAAAACATCCGCACGCCGTGCATGTGCGGATCCTGATAGAGGTGTTCCAGCCGCTCCGTGTTGAGAGAACTCGCGCGTCGTATGACTCCGTGGACTTCGTATCCCTTCTGGATCAGAAATTCAGCCAGGTACGATCCATCCTGCCCGGTGATGCCGGTAATTAGCGCCCGCTTCATGGGTCGAGGTTCTCCTTGGTAGAGTGGCGAGTTGTTCAGACTCTCTATGATACTTCTTCCGGCCCGCCGGTTCCACTGGCGTTGCAGGTCAGGTGAGGGCAGCCAAGGCAAAGCGCCGCTGGAAAATCAGGGGCACCAGCAGGGTACGGAGAGGGACGGAACGCCGAGCCGCAGCAACACGTGGCCGAGTTTGTGGGCCACCGGTTTGCGGGGCATGGCGGCGATGCGGAGCGCCACGATGCCGGCCACTCCAACTGGATTTGCCATTGTGTCGATACGGTGTTGAGCAACAGCAAGGCGGGTGCGCGACATTAAAGTGGAGAGAGTGTCCTCCTCCGCCGAAACTGGCGCATAGCCTGCGAAGGCAGGCGGAAGAAGGATAGCCCCAGGCGAGGCGCAGTTCAGCCGAGCCTGGGGTTTAGGAATCGAGAAATTGAGCCTGCGTAGACGTCTGAGTGGTTCTGTCAAGTAAAAACTTACGCGGATGCCGTTGACGACGCGGCATCGATCGCCCGAATCAACGGCGAACCACGCTTCCGCAATGCTTCCAGGTAACGCGATTCGTCATAGGGGACGTGATCCTTCCAACAGCGGAAGACGATACGGATCCACTTGAAGGCCAGGGCTCGCACCGCGGCCTGGTGGCCGGAACCGCGGCCCCGTTGCTGCTCGTAGTAGGCGCGCGCCCAAGCCGACTTCTCCAGGGAATGGGCCGCCCATTCTTGAAAGCTTTGTCGCAGGAACTTCGGACAGGCCCAGCGGAAGTGAACCCAGCGGCTCTTGCCGCTGCTCTCCGTCACCGGAGCGATGCCGCTGTACTGTTGCATCTCCACCGCCGTGGCGTAGCGTTCCCGCTGCGAGCCGAAAGCCGCCAGAACTCGCGGTGCCAGCACCTCCCCGGCGCCCGGCAAGGAATCGAAAATGAAAAAGTCGGGATGCTCTTGGGCCACCGTTGCGATCAGTTGATCGAAGCGGGCAATGCCTTGCCGCAGGGTGCGCAACAACTCCAGCAGGACCCGCACCCAAGCCACCGCCGGCTCCTGCACCGCAGGATCGCGCAGCGCCGCGACCGCCTGGGCGATCTCCTGGGGGAATTGCTCGATCCATTCCGTCCGGCGACAATGATGCTTCCGCAAGAAGGTCCGCAAGGTGTTGGGCCGAGCTTTTTGCAGAGCCTGCAACGTCGGCCAGCGTGCCAGCAGGGCTGCCAGAGTCGGAGAATCGGCGTCCTCGAACCAGGTCAGGGCCTGTGGGAAGTAAATCTTCAACTGCGCCGTGAGACGATTGCTCTGGGCTGTCTTTTGATTGACCAGTTTGCGGCGAGCTTCCACCAACTGCTGCAGGCGGCGGGTGGCCTCGCTATCCGGACTCAGCCGGCGCAGGCGCGCGCGGTGATGGACCAGCAGCTCCAACAGCAGGTCCGCGTCCAGCGGATCGTTCTTGTTTCCGGACGGGTACAGCGCCGCGCGGAAGTTGGCCGCCGACCCCGAGTGGATCGGATACAAGTACAGATGCGCATACTTGCGCAGCAGGCCGGCCAAGGCGCCGCGGCTTTGCTCCAAAGCGATGGCCAGGGGGCCTTCCCCGTAGCGGGTTCGCAACTGGGCAACCCATTCGTCGATGGCCTCCGGGCTTTGTTCCATCTCGCCGCGCTCGATCCGCGGGGAATCGGCGGCCTGCGCCGCCCAACTGTGTTTTTCATCACCCCAATCGATGGCCGCCAAGGCCACAAAGTGGGGTTCAGGAACAACGTTCTCGATTTCGGAATTCATGGCAACCTCCAGGATTTGTTTTTTGCAGGCGCCCCGTTTCCGCGAAAGGCTTATAGTATTCTTGGATCGTTCCAGAATTCGTCGGAGAGATGTCGTTCTGGAAACGAAGCGACTCCCGCGGCTCGAGGGTCTACGCAAAAACATCTAGTGTTTGCTGGCGAAACTCGTAGCCGCGGGAGGCCTGCACCTTTATTCTGCGCCCACCCGAACTGATCGATACCAGATCACGGCAATTGCTTCTCTCCCTTGCTGAGCAGGGCAAGGGGACTCAAACGCCGTCCCCTTGCCCCGCACCCCATTCCCCTGCTGCCCTTCCCAGATGTCCTGGAATCATTCATCTGATCCGTCCGGAGTTACTATAAGCTGGCGACAGAGCCGGTGGTTCAGGTCTCTGTCGCCAGCTTCGCAGGCTCCGTCCTCTTCCACGTTCTACCCCAGGCTCGGCTGAACTACGCCTCGCCTGGGGCTATTCCTCTGGCGCCTGCTGACGCAGGCTTTTGTCTAGTGAAGAGCCAAACTCCATTGGCCAGCTTCGCTGGCCAATGGCAGGGCTGCGCCCTGCCCCTGGAGTCTCTACATTTCCGGCTCGCCGATGATCGGTGGAGCACGAGGCTCGGGACAACTGACCTTTGCAGCTAGCGGCTCTGCCGCCCCTTCGTGCGGAAGGGCTTGGCCCTTCCGAACCCGCCCTACCACTCCCGCAAGGCTGCGCCTTGCGGGTCCTTGCACGCGGGTGACCATCAGGCAAAAGGCGACAAGGCGCAGCCTTGTCGAAGAGAACGTGTTTCGGGAAGGCCCAGCCTTCCCGCACGAAGGGGCGGCCAAGCCGCGCGCCACGAGCAGGATCAAGCACTTCAGCCGCGCGGCATCCAAACCGAGCCTCGGAAATGTAGAAACTCCAGTGGCAGGGCTGCGCCCTGCCCGCAAGGCGCAGCCTTGCGTAGTAACTAGATTTCGGAAAGGCGGAGCCTTTCCGCACGAAGGGGCGGCAGAGCCGCACGCAGAGGTCCGCCGCCCAACTCAAACTGAGCCACTACCCCTCAGAAGCCGTCGGCAACCTTTAGTGGAACTGTGAAAACAGATAGTCGGTCAGCGCGTCTTTCTGTTCCGCGGGAACCGGCGCACCCCAGCGAATCATTTTCTCTACTTCGGCTTTCCAACGGCCGCGATCCATACGCTGCTGTCCAATGAGCGTGCCATCGTGACACGCCAGGCAAGCCGATTCCGCCACATCGCGGCCGGCGCCCGCCGGCAAACCGGCAGCAGACGCTTCCGGGGCAGGCGCCGCCGCAGCCGCACCGTCGTCGACGCGAATCCATACCGGATACACCGCGTTATTCAGGTATCCCGAAGGATTCCATTGCGCCACCACTGGCTGCACGCGCCCGGCGGAGTCGCTGGCGCGCGCCATCACGGCATAGGCGCCGCGTCCCGGCGCTTTCCACTGGTAGCGGAAGCGGCGCCACGCATAGGGAGCTTTTTCGGCGGTCAATTCCGCGGGCTGCCAGGTCCGCCCCAGGTCGGTGGAAACTTCCACCCGCACCACTTCGTTTTCTCCCGCCCAGGCCGCGCCGCGCACTTCCACCGCCGCGCCCGGTGTAAAGCGCGTACCATCGCGAGGCGCGCTGATGATGGACTTCACTTCCAGCGAGGTTACCGGCTTCATCTCCGACGCATCCACCGCCTCGCCGGGCGCCAACGAGCGCGTGGGATAGCGGTACGCCGTTTTCATAAAGAAGCCGTCGGCTTCATGATCCTGCACCGTCATGCGAGTCAACCACTTCACGCAGGCGGCGCCTTCCCATCCGGGAACGATGGCGCGCACGGGGAAACCGTGTTGCACGGGTAGCGGCTGCCCGTTCATCTCGTAGGCCAGGATCGTAGCCGGATGCAAGCATTTTTCAACCGGCACGCTGCGGACGAAGTCGGGCACGCTGCCCATCGGTTGATCGGCCCCGTCCATAGCCACGTGGAAGCCACTCTGGCGCGCGCCGGCTTTGCGCAGGACGTCGGCCATGCGCACGCCGGTCCAGCGCGCCGTGCCCACCGCCCCGCGCACCCACTGCGCTCCGGCCACGCGCGGCTGGAAGAGCGCACGTCCGTTTCCCGCGCACTCCATCGTCACCACCGCGGTGAGGGGATCGAAGCGCTTGAGATCCTCCAGCGTAAGCGACAGCGGGTGTTCCACCGCGCCGTCAACGCTCAACCGCCAAGCGGCGATGTCCACTTGCGGAATGTAGAGATGGCCGCGCACGAAGAACAACTCATTGGGCGTGATCCAGGAGTCCAGCAGGTGGACGGGCGTTTCCAAGTCCAGCGGCTTGGGAGAGCGCACGATCAACGCGGCGTCTTTCTGAATCTGCGTTCCTTGCATCGGCGCTGATGCCAGAGGAAACGCTCGAAACGCGGCTAGGCCCAGAGCGAGGCGGGCGCTACGCTGAAGAAGGAATCGGCGAGATTGCGTTTGGCCCATAGGCGCTATATAGGCGATAGTAGCACCAACCATAACCAGGCGACCGAGTGAAATCTGCGGACGGGTGTGCGACATTAAAGTGTGGTCCCGAGCTCGGCCAGGGAATCCGACGAAGTCCGAGCGTACCCCTATGCTGCGCGATTCAGCCTGCGCAGCAGGCGACAGAGCCTTAGCCCCAGGCGAGGCGTTTTTCAGCCCAGCCTGGGGTCAGGGTGGAAGAAAGCCAAGCCTGCGAAGCGGGCGATAGAGGAGTGCGCGCACCCCGTCTCTATCGCCAGCTTTGCAGGCTCAGATTTCGTTGCCGTTTAACCCCAGGCTCGACTGAAAAACGCCTCACCTGGGGCTAAGGCTCTTGCGCCTACCTTCGCAGGCTTGGCGCACGTTTCCTGGGAAATGACCTGTCCTCCACTTTAATGTCGCACACCCTCCGCGGACCAGGCGCTGTGTCAATCGGCGATCGCTGCCGCGCCCAAGGCGATCAGCGCCGGATAGCACACCAGCATGTAGCGCGGCTCGATGCTGCCGTGCGTGGTCATGAACGCTGTGCGAATCAGCAGGAACAGCGTCAGGCAAGCCGCCGGATAACTTCCGCGACAACGCCAGGCGCCCAAAATACCCAGCGACAAATAGGCGAGATTGAGTGCGAAGAATGCCACCGTTACCGAAAAATCGATGGGATCGTCTTGCCAGGCTTGCCGCCATGGCCAAACTTGTCCGCTGTAGGGGAGAAGCTGGATGCGCGGCGTGAGCCAATAATGGATCGCCCGCAGCAGCGGAATCTCCAGGTACTGGCGGAACGGGTGACGCGCGGTGCGCTCCCGCGCCAGTTGCGCGAACTCCCAATCCAGGTTGGACGGACTGCGCTTCAACGTGTTGTAGCGCTCGATCAATGCGAAGGTTTTCCGGCGCTCCGCCTCGGAGTCGTAGGCGGAGGGCGGCAGGTCATGCGGATTTATTTCTTCATCCTCAAACTTGAAGGCGACATCATAAGTTTCCTGGGAGCTGACCAGCCACGTGTCAACCCAGGCCTGGAAGCCGGGCGAGCTTGGTTCCCACGGCATGGTGGCGTTGGGATTGGCGACAATTTCAAACCGGCCCGTGGCGATCCAGGTTCGTATTCCCCATGGCAAGAGGACCAGCATTAAGCCCGCGGCCATCAGCAGCGCGGTGCGGGTCAGCGGAAAAAAAGCCCGGCGAAAAATTTCCCGCCGGCTGTGCCAAGCCAACGCCACGCCCGCCGCCGGCAATACCAGGGGACTTTCCGGACGTACCAGCGTGGCCAATCCGGCTACCACGCCACCGATGAACCATCGCGCTCGCTGTTGGATCAACGTATCGGCGTCGAGCGCGACGCACAGCACCAGCAGACAAGCCGTAGTCAGGGCGGTCGCCAGCGTCTCGGTGAGAGGCGTGGCGGTGTAGTTAGCGGTGAAGGGACACAGCATGGCCATCCACAACGCGATGGTGGCGACTTTATCCAGCGCCGGCGCTTTAGATTCGCCGACGCGCGGATTCAGTCTTGCGGCTAGGGCGGCGATGCCCAGGCAGGTCAGCACGTTGACGGCGGCTTGCACCACCATCACGCGCAGTTCGCCGGGTCCGATCAACCACTCGACGGCCGCCAGAAACGCCGGATACCCCGGCATGCGCATGTTGACCGGGATGAAGGAGCCGCTAAAGTAGATGCCGTAAGCGCCGTTGTCCAGCAGATTGCGCGCCAGTTCTTCGTAGACTTCGGTGTCGCCGGCGGAGTAGGGAAACTTGGCGATGAAGAACAGGCGCAGCGCCATGCCGGCGAGGGTGGCCAGAACGAGATGGCGCGTCTTCATCGATCTCTATGGTACTTCAAGGTGTGGGGCTGCATGGGGGTTCTAGCTTCTAACAAGCTCTACTGGCAGCACCGATGGCTGCGTCGCGGCAATATGCTAGGATAAGGCGGAGGTAAACTCAAAGAAGTTAACGGGGCTCAACCGCCCTGTCTTCGCGGACGCCGGTGTTGTCGGTACATTCAGCATCCACCAACCTCTCGGCTGCGCGATCAACGTTATGATTACAGAGACTGAACTCCTCGCGCTCCTGGCCGACCTGGAATCCTTTCGTGTCGAGCGCACGGTCTCAACCAATGATAACTCCAAGTTCAGCCAGGCCATTTGTGCATTTGCAAACGACATGCATGGATCGCGGCTACCCGGCTTTCTTCTGATCGGCGCCGACGATAAAGGCGCACCATCTGGCTTGAAGGCCACTGACGAGTTGCTGCGCAATTTGGCGGGACTGGTTAGCGACGGCAACATCCTTCCTCCGCCAGCCATCGTCGTCTACCGGCAGACGCTCACTGCCGGCCGCGGGGATATTGCGGTGGTCGAAGTGCAGCCTTCGGACCTACCCCCAGTACGCTACAAGGGTCAAGCCTGGATCCGCCGGGGCCCACGCAAAGGTATCGCGAACGAAACGGAGGAGTCGCTGCTGATTGAGCGGCGCACCGCCGCATCACGCACTTTCGATGGCCAGCCTTGCCCAGGCGCAAGCCTCTCGGATCTTGCGCTGGATCTTTTTACGAACACCTACCGCCCGTTGGCGATTGATGCCGAAACTATTGCGGAGAACAACCGGCCGGTGGAGCAACAACTGGCATCCCTGCGTTTCTTTGACTTGAGCCGTAACTACCCCACCTATGCCGGGCTGATTTTGTTCGCGAAAGACCTGCTTGGTTGGCTTCCCAATGCCTATGTTCAGTACGTTCGTTTTGACGGCCCAACAATGGCCGCCGATGTCTCCGACGAAAAGAGGTTTCAGGGCGATCTCCTTTCTATTGTTCGGGACCTAAACGCTTTTGTCAGGCTGATCACGTCCCATCGTCCTGTCCGCATTTCGCCCTTGGAGGAAACAATGGTGTCGGACTATCCGGAGGTGGCCGTCCGGGAGCTTCTCGTGAATGCCATCTTGCATCGTTCCTACGAAGCTCCTGCACCGGTGCGCTTCTATCAGTTTTCGGACCGCCTTGAAATTCAAAATCCCGGGCCGCTTTATGGCGTAGCTCGGCCGGATAACTTTCCGTCGCAAACCAGCTATCGCAATCCCGTCCTCGCGGAGGCCCTCAAGACCCTGGGACTCATCAACCGCTTTGGGCGCGGTGTGGAACGTGCCCAGTCGGCGCTTGCGAAAAACGGCAGTCCGCCCGCGGAGTTTGTTTTCGGCGATACCTATTTTCGCGTCACGATCAAGCTCCGTCCATGATTACAACGAAGGATCTGCGAGCAATCTCTCGAGAGCGGTTACGCGACGCCCGCGCCCTGCTGCGCGCCAAGCGCTTCGACGGCGCCTACTATATTTGCGGCTACGCGGTGGAACTTGCGCTGAAGGCGAGGTCTTGCCGTACCCTGAAGTGGCTCGATTTTCCGGAGACGCCGCAGGACTTCAAAGGTTTGCTGTCGTTCAAGACGCATGATCTCGCGATGCTGCTCAGGTTGTCAGGTATCGCTGTGCGAGTGCGGGAAAAATACATGATGGAATGGTCCGTAGTTCTCGAATGGCGGCCCGAGGTACGGTACCGCATCGTCGGACAAACGGCGCCTGAACAGGCAGCAGAAATGTTAGCATGTAGTGAGAAGCTATTGGAGATCCTATGATCTCAACGACACAATTCCGCAAAGCCATGCACGAAATCGCCGCCAAGCAAGGGGACTTCACCCTCTTTGCGTTGTTCCAAAGGGCTAACGGTCTTGGTGACTGGGACTTGGTGGTGGCGGCTCCCTGGCTGAAGGTGGGTGGATCCCGGGACATAAGCAAGATTGTTGATGGAGTAGTCGAATCAATTGGCCGAAAGCCGCTCCGCTACCTCGCGCAAGTTGCCGTTGTACCGGAGAAGCAGCCGGCGGTGAAATCCATTCTGGCGACCCTGCCGGTCGAGGATGGCGAGATGCGCTTGGGCCGCACCGATCTGTTTGGCCACGAAATGCTCCAAGCTGTCATCTTCCGCTCCATGAAACCTCGGGTGCATAGGAATGGGGCCTCGGCCCAGCCACGCAGCCGGACCGCCGCTCATCGCGCGGCTCCTGGCGGTCGCGGGAAACCTGTGGCGGCACGGGTGCATTGAGGAGAGAATCGGGATATGGGTCCAGGCGGACCCCTTTCTCCCCTTTCCGGGACGGATAAAGGGAGGTCTCCGACGAGGAGATGAAGCAGCCGCTCACCCTGCCGAGCTCAGCACTCTTGCTGGAAGAAGCCAATCTTCCCGCAGGCCTTGCCCAATTCCTTGCCGGACGATCCGTATCTGTGCAAGTCCTACCGGAGGAGCTGCCCTGTACTCGACCGGCTGAATCCGGTGAATCCGAATTCTTCATAGACAAGAACGGCAGCCGCTGGAATGCCTATCGACCCACGCAGGTTCTGTTCACAAGCGCCGAAGGGCGGTGCTGGCGGCTGCCACGAAGTTGGCTCGCGATGGAGTACCGGAAGGATCCGGCCGACTGGAATGATTCAGGCACGGAAGGGATTGCCACGCTCACTGAGGGCATCAATCTTCCGTCGTTCTGGGACCTGCTGGAAATCAACATACCGGAGCCGGACGCAAAGGAGGCTGCGGGTAGGCCGACAACGGTCCAGGTTCTATTTGGCCCTCGCTCAGCGATCAGGGTTCTCTGGCGAGACTCCGAGGGCCGTCCCTGGCGAATTCCCTACGATTGGCGCCGGCGACGCGTCAGGTTGCCAGGTTATGATAGGCTCGTCTCGCAGGGGATTCCAGAGGGTGTTGCTGAGGATTTCGCGCACAAGTCGGTAAGTGTCAATTATCATCCCGGGTCGCTCTGTTGCCTGCCGGATCAGTATAGGTTCCGGGACCTGGACGGCAACCGCTGGCCAGTGTACATTCGTGACTGCCTTTCACTTGGTTACGGTGACGCGGAGGAGTACAGGGCTTAAAGCCGCAGGGAAAGCAGATCTTAGATCGCACTGAAGTTCTGGCAGGTGGATCGTCGCGCCCGATGGCGATGAGGCTTGCGGGACGGGCTCAGGAAGGTAAGTGCACATGACGAAGAGCGGTACCTACAATCTTCTCGCGACGGCCCAAGCCAATTGGGCCCGTGGCGCGGTTAAGAACCCCGACAAGGAGCATGCTGATTACGTCGCGCCCCTCGAAGACAATCTCTTCCTCGGTCGTCTGGGCCCTGACACCGAGCGAGACTTCAAGAAGGGGGACGGGGCCGAGCTCAGGGACGTGGGCCAGCGACCAGCTAAAATGCGGGCGCTGCTGTCTTCTTCCGCCCTGGCGGTGAACGTGTTTGACTACTGGAGGACAGCGGGCCCAAGAGAGCTCTCAAGTGCGCTTGGGCTGGATCAGCCCATTACCCAGGTCCAGTTTGAATATCAATGCTCTAATTACCCAGTCCGACCGCCGAGCCCGAATCTAAAACAGCGAAGCCCGAATCTCGATGTTCTATTGACCCTTGTTGACGGGTCACGGGTGGCGATCGAGTCGAAGTTCTCCGAACCATATCGTTCGAAGGCAAGGTTAGAACTCGCGGCGAAGCATTTCGAGAACAAAGACGGCCTTTGGTCCGGTCAAGGTTTACATGGCTGCCAACGCTTGGCGAACGCGCTAAAGCCCGAAGGGAATCATCCGGCGGATTGGCACCATCTCGATGTCCCACAGCTCCTGAAACACATGCTCGGGTTATCGCACGATGATCCTGGCCGCCACTACACACTTATCTATCTCTGGTTTGATCCGGGCACGCCCGATGCGATCCGCCACAAACAGGAGATCGACCTATTCACGAAAGAAGTGGCCAATGATGCCCTTGCCTTTCGTTCGATGACGTATCAGGATTTCTTCAACCGCCTGCGGGGCGGGCTCGGTGTTCAACACTCTGATTACTGTTCCTACCTGAAAGGCCGGTACTTTCCGGGAGCGGGTGTCCCTGCGGGAACGGGGCTGGCCTGAGCGGGGAAAAAGGAGTCAGGGAAAACTGGGGAGACGAGCAAGGGTGGGGCGGTTGACTGCGATATCCCTATGAAACGCACTCTGCGATTGAAAAAGTATCCTTTTGCCATCCGACCCCTCGCCGCGGACGAAGGCGGCGGTTATCTCATCGAGTTTCCCGACATCCCGGGTTGTATCTCGGACGGCGAGACCCCGGAGGAAGCGATTGTCAACGGCCGCGATGCGCTCAAAGCCTGCTTGCTCACGCTGAAGGAATTTCGGCGCCCTGTGCCGTTACCCAGTGTGTTCACTCACGCCAGCGGTCAATGGAGGCAGCGCGTCCCGAAGAGCCTCCACGTTCGCTTGGTGGAACGCGCGAAACAGGAACACGTGAGTCTGAATACACTGGTCACCGCAATGATCGCCGAGGGTCTTGGCAAGCCGCACCGCCGACGCGCGTCATGATCCGCTAAATCTCTCCTAAATCCTTGCTGTTGTGCGTTAGCCGGCGATGGCCGAAGCAAGCTTCGGCCAGGGAAAAAGCGGAAGCAAGCTTCCGCACTCCAAATCAACCGCCGCCGCACTCCAAATTTACCGATCCTCCGGCGGACCAAAACCGCCGGTCGGCGCGCCGACCGCGTTCACATCCACCTTGAAGTACGGAACGCCGGCGTCCTGCATCTGCTTGTTGAGCTTGGGTACTTCCTCCGATAGCTTGGCAACCTCCGGTAGCCCGGCCTTCAATTGCGCCGAGCATTTCTCGATGTCCGCCAACTGAGTCGTAGTGGGTGGGCCGGAGAAACCGTCGATCGAGCCGAGCAAGCGTTGCAGCTTGGCGCTCACCGTCGGCGGATTGTACTGTAACGGCGGACCTGCGCCGCCACCACCGCCGCCTCTGCCGCCACCGCCCGCCGGACCTTGGAACGTCGCTATCACCGGCTTCAGCTTGTCGCGCAGATCCGTCACGGCCTTTTTGATCGCTTCGGGAACCGCGGGTGCGGCCGGTTGGTTCCAGCTTTCCACCAGATTGGTCAGCGCCGTGTTCATCGCCGTGACCTCGCGGCGCGCTTGGTCCGCTTCCTTCACCAGCGCGGTCAGCGTGGTGATCGCTTCGCGGCGCTTGGTGCGATCCGCGGCGGCCAATTCTACGCGCGGATCTTCCTCCACCGTCACCGTGACGGTGTCCGACTTGCCGGCCATCGTAAGCGTCACAGTATATTCGCCCGGATCCACCAACGATCCGCGGCCCGCGCCGAATCCGCCTCGCCCACCACCGCCTCCACCGCCACCACCTCCGCCCGGAGCGCCGCCTTCTTCCATATTGGCGCCCTGCTCGCCCGCACGGGGAGCGGCTTCCGCCGCGCCGCCGCGACCTCCGCCGCCTGCGCCCCCGCGTCCCGCGCCACCACGGCCGCCGCCAGCACCCGCGGCCGCCGGGGGAATCGGCGAGTCATAACGCATGTCCCACACGACCCGATTCACAACTCCCGCTTCGGCGCGCGCCGTCAACTTGCGCACGTCGTTGCCGGCCTTGTCTTTCACCGTGACTTGCACTGGCCCCGCCGACTTCGCGTAATAATCGACGATCGCGCCGGCCGGCGCGTTGGGCGCCAGGAACGACGCGCCGCCCATGAAGCTGCGATAGTTGGCCATCTTGTACTCGATGGTCGGATGCGCGGGGAAAGCCTTCAAATCCGCCTTCAGCACATCATCGCTCAAGTTCTCGAGCGCGGAGATGTTATCCATGATCTGGAACGAACGGCCGTGTGTGGCCAGGATCAAGTCGTGCTCGCGCGGTTGGATCTGGATATCGAATACCGGGACAGTCGCCAGGCCGTTCTTCATTTTGTGCCACGCGCCGCCGCGATCCAGGGAAAAGTACAGGCCAAACTCGGTGCCCGCAAACAATAAGTTGGTATTCGCGGGATCTTCCCTCACTGCGTGGACCGTGCCGGCTTCCACGGGGATGCCGTTGGTGATGCGCGTGAAAGTCTTTCCGAAATCCTTAGTCACGTAAATGTAAATCGCGTAGTCGGCGCTGCGGTGGTTGTCGAAGGCCACGTAGGCGGTGCCTTCTCCCGTGCGCGAGGGATCGATGCGGCTGACATAAGCGCCCTTCTTCAGGCCGGGGAAGTTGGCGGCCACGTTGCTCCACGTTTTGCCGTCGTCGCGCGACACTTGCACATTGCCGTCGTCGGTGCCCACCCACAGCACGCCGGCTTTCAGCGGCGATTCCGCGATCACCGTAAGGCACGGCCACGCCACTACGCCGTCATGCCGCGACAGCGTGTTGCGATCCACCGCCTTGCCCATGATTTCCATTTTGTCGCGATCGGCGTTGTTGGTCAGATCCTCGCCCAGCCGCACCCAGTTGTCGCCGCGGTCGGTGGACTTGAACAAATGGTTGCCGCCGTAATAAATCGTCTTGTGATCGTGCGCTGAAATCATCAGCGGCGAATTCCACTGGAAGCGGTAGCGCGGCGGATTGTCGTTTTCTTCCTGCGGGCGGATGGATTTTGATTCGCTGGTTTTCAGATCGCGCCGCGAAAGGCTGCCGTCCTGCGACTCCGCGTAGACGATGTTCGGTTCCGTCTGATCGATGCGGTTATAAAAACCGTCGCCGCCCGCCACCGTGATCCAATCTTCGTTGCCGATGCCGAGTTGCTGCGTGGTGGAACTGGGTCCGCACCAGGAGTAGTTGTCCTGCGCGCCGCCGCAGATGTGATACGGCTTCTGGAAATCGAATGACACTTCGTAGAACTGGCCCAGCGGGAAATTGTTGATGTGCCGCCAGTGGCGGCCGCTGTCGCTGGTGGTCCACACGCCGCCATCGCAGCCGATGATCAGGTTGTCGGAATCGGCCGGGTTGATCCAAATGCCGTGAACGTCGCTGTGTACACCCTGGAAGCGCGTCTGTACGAAAGTCTTCCCGCCGTCTTCGGACAGATAGATGTTCACGCCGCCCAGCCAGAGTTTCTGATCGTTGTTGGGATCGATGCGCAGTTGGCTGAAGTAAGACGGGCGCGGGTTGGTGTCGCTCATGCGCGCCCACGTCATTCCCTTATCTTCGGAACGATACACGCCGCCGAGCGTGGCATGTTCCACCAGCGCGTAAACGATGTTGGGATTGCGGCGATACACTTCCACGGCGAAACGGCCGACGTCGCCGGTGGTGGGCAAGCCGCGGGTCAGTTTGGTCCAATGCGCTCCGCCATCGGTGGAGCGATACAGGCCGCCGCTGGGGCCGCCACCGTTGTATCCAAACACGGTGCGCCGGCGCTGATAGGCCGCGGCGTACAAAATGTTGGGACTTTGCGGATCAATAGCAATGTCGGAGACGCCGGTGTCTTCGTTGATGAACAGCGTTTGCGACCAAGACGCACCGCCGTCGATGGAACGGTACACGCCGCGCTCTTTGTTGGGACCCCACAAGTCGCCCAGCGCCGCCACCCACACCTTGTTGGGATCGCTGGGATCGACCACGATGCGCCCGATGTGATGCGTTTCCTTGAGACCCAAGTGCTGCCAGGTATTGCCGCCGTCCACGGACTTGAAGACGCCGTCGCCCCAGGAAGAACTCTGCCGGTTATTGGCCTCGCCGGTGCCCACGTAGACAATCGAGGGATTCGACGGGGCAATGGCGATATCGCCGATCGAAGGGTTGGACTCGTTATCGAACAACGATACCCAAGTCATGCCGCCGTTGACGGTCTTCAGCAGGCCGCCGGCCGCCGCTCCTACATAGAAGATGCGGGGATCGGATTCCACCGCGGCGATATCGTCCACGCGTCCGCCCATCACGGCGGGCCCGACGGCGCGGAAGTGCAGGTTCTTGAGCGCCGTTTCATACGGCGTTTGGGCAGCCGCGGTTCCGGCGCACAGCGTCAGCAGCAGGATGCCAATAACGAAAACGAGGATGCAGCGAAGGGACTTGGCGGCGTTCATGGATGGTCCTCCCGAAAAACAGTGCCATTTTACACAGATGAATCGGAGACTGCCAGAGTTATGGGAGGGTCGGGTGTTAAGAAACGTGAAAGCAGGTCCCGGCGCCCCAGAACTTGACGATCTATTCTGCAACCAGCGCCAAGTTTCAGGCGACGCCGGGGTAATTCTGGGCCGCCAAAACAGTCCTCCGAAAAGTTAGGGTTGAACCGCCAGCCGAAGCATGATGAAATGGGTTGTCATGGCAGCGTACGAGGCTGGCCTATGCTCCAACCGGGACGAGCCGGTTCGGATCGCGGGCCTGCTACGCTGACCTTCAAGCCGGCCAAGGATTCGAGTAGCGTCTCATGAACGTTCGCCATAGTGCTGTCTTATCGTTGCTGGTGGTATCTCTGGGCTGGAGCCAGTCCTATAGTATCTCCACGATCGCCGGAATGCTGGCACCCGTGCCGAGCGGAGTGCCCGCGTTAGGCGCCGCCACCGGCATGCCGACGGCCGTGGTCCCCGATAGCCATGGGGACGTTTACTACACGGCGCTGAATTGCCTTTTCAAGGTTGACAGCCACGGCACCCTGACCCGCCTCGCCGGAAACGGCGTGGCCGCCTACTCCGGAGACGGCGGACCGGCGGGCAACGCCCAGCTCAACAGTCCCAATGGATTGGTCTTCGACGCCAAGGGTAATCTGTACATCGCCGACGCCGGAAACTACCGCATCCGCATCATCACCCCGGACGGCAACATCAACACGTTCCTGGGCAATGGACTGGCCGGCGGCTCGGGCGATGGCGGACCGGCCGCCCAAGCGACGGTCAACGAGATTCGCGGTCTGACCATCGACGCCCAAGGCAACATCTATTTCTGCGATTTCGGCAACCACGTCGTCCGGATGATCAATCCCAGCGGGGTGATCCAAACGATCGCCGGCACCGCCGGCACTGCGGGATACTACGGCGACAGCGCCGCGGCCACGGCCGCGCAATTGAATAAACCCGAAGGCCTGGCGGTGGATTCGAGCGGCAAGATCTATATCGGCGATACCGGCAACAATGTGGTTCGGGTCATCACGGCGGGCACCATTAGCACCTTTGCGGGAATCACCACCAACGAGGCAACCACCGCCCCCGCCACCAGCACGACCTCGACGGGAGAGACCACCACTGCCTCCGCGGGAACCCCCGCGGCCGCGGGTTTCTCCGGTGACGGCGGCGCGGCGACCGCCGCGGCATTGAGCTCCCCGGAAGCCATCGCCGTGGACGCCTCCGGTAACGTGTACATTTCCGATTTTGTTAATTCCGTGATTCGCATCGTCACCACTGACGGCAACATCAACACCTTCGCCGGCCAAGGCAACACGATTGGGTTCGCCGGCGATGGCGGCCCGGCAACCGCCGCGCAGTTGAACGGCGTGCTGGGCATGAACTTCGATGCCGCCGGCAATCTGTATATGGCCGACTGGATGAGTTTGCGGATCCGCGTGGTCAACACCAGCGGGAACATCAACTCCATAGCCGGCGGCGGCTTACCGCCGGCTCCCAGCGGCGACGGCGGTCTGGCCACCAAGGCGTTGTTGGGCTATCCCTACGGCCTGGCCATGGATGCTTCCGGCAACATCTATTTCTCGGACTACGCCACGTACACCGTGCGACGTATCACGCCCGGAGGCATCATTACCACCGTGGCCGGCAACGGCACGCCGGGATATTCCGGCGACGGCGGACCCGCCACCAGCGCTACGCTCTATCCCGCCGGCCTGACGGTGGATTCCGCCGGCGATCTGTTCATCGCCGATTACGCCAATAACGTGGTGCGCGAAGTCGATACCAAGGGCATCATCAGCACTGTCGCGGGCAACCGCAACAATGGGCCGGGATACTCCGGCGACAGCGGGCCGGCCACTTCCGCGCAATTGACTTTTCCCACGGCGGTGGCGCTGGATGCCTCCAACAACCTGTACATTGCCGATACCGGGAATTACGTAGTTCGGATGGTGAATCCGGCGGGAAATATCAGCACCTTCGCCGGCAACAATACCAAGGGCTACACGGGGGACGACGGCCCGGCCGTCTCCGCGGAACTGGGTAACGTGTTTGGACTGACGGTGGCCAACGGCGGTCTCTATCTTGCCGATTACGGCAACTACGCCGTCCGCCAAGTCAGTTTCGCCACCGGTATCATCACCACGGTGGTCGGCGACGGCACCCAGGGATATACGGGCGACGGACCCGTCATAACCGGCAAGAGCACACCTTCGGGCGGCCAAGCTGCTACCAACACGCAATTGGGCGGGCCTTACGGCTTGGCCGTGGATGCCACCGGGCAACTCTACATCGCCGACAGCGTCGGGTCGCGCATTCTGAAAGTCGGAACCGGGACCACCGAAGTGATTTCCACCGTCGCTGGCAATGGCAACTACGGATACTCCGGCGACGGCGGTCCGGCCACGCAGGCCACCATGACTTATCCTCTGGCCCTGGTGATCGACGGCAAGGGGAATTTGTATTTCACCGACTCCCAAAATGCCGTCATCCGCAAGCTGACGCAATTGACCGCCAGCGGAAGCACCACGGCGATGGTGAATGCGGCCAGCAACATCGGCGGCGCGATCGCGCCCGGCGAAATCGTCACGCTCTACGGTGCCGGAATCGGGCCGGCGCAACCGGCTGCCGGCGTCGCGGCGCAGAATCTCTGGCCCACGCAAGCAGGCAATACCCAGGTGCTGATCAACGGCGCGGCCGCGCCGGTGCTCTATGCTTCCAACAATCAGGTAGCCGTGGCGGCGCCCTACCAATTGGCCGGCCAGACCAAGGCGACCGTGCAGGTCCTCTATAACAAGCAGTCGGTGTCGGTCTTCGACACGGCGGTAGCCGCGTCCGCGCCGGGAGTTTTCACGCGCGATGAATCCGGTCACGGCCAAGCGGCGGCTCTGAACCAGGACACCTCCCTGAACGGCGCGCTGAACCCCGCGCATCGTGGCGCCGTGATTGTGCTGTACGTCACCGGCGAGGGCCAGACAACGCCGGGCGGCGTGAACGGCAAGGTGGCCAACCCCAGCGCCAAGTTGCCGCAACCGATGCAGCCGGTTTCCGTGACGATTGGCGGCGTCACCGCCTCCGTGCAATATGCCGGGGCCGCGCCCGGCAGTTTGGCGGGCTTGATGCAGGTCAACGCGCTGATCCCGGACAGTGTGACGCCCGGCTCCGCGGTGCCGGTAACCATTACCGTGGGATCGGCCGGCAGTCAGGGCGGCGTGACCATCGCGGTTGCTGCGAATTAGGCCACTGGAGGGCCGTCATGACCAAACATTCCAGCGGAACCTTTGAAGTGCAACTGATTCCTCAAGGTATTGACAAGTAAGGTGCAGCGCATTTTGCGGAACCCTGGGCACACCGCATGGAAGGACCTGCAGAAAAAGCAACCGCCGATAAACGCCGATGAGTATCAGTTCCCATCGGCGTTTATCGGCGTTCATCGGCGGTTGCTTTTTCTGATCCGTGTTTATCTGCGTTCATCTGTTTACCCAGGGTTCCGCAAAATACGCTCCACCCAGGGCCACATTTTTCCCCCTCGTCTGAGATACAATCCGTGACATGCGAAGCCCTATCTACACCCGCCACCTGTTTGCCCTAACTCTGATTACCTGCCTCTCGTTCGCCGCCAACGGAGGCCCCGAACGGCCCATGACGCTGACCGATATCCTGGCCTGGAAGCGCATCCAAACGCCGGTGGTTAGCAACGACGGCGGATTCTTCGCCTACCGCCTGACGCCGGCCGAAGGCAACGCCGAGGTAATCGTGCGCAATCTGAAAACCGCCAAGGAAGATCGCTATCCGGTGGGCGATCGTGGAGCATCCACGCCGCCACCGCCGCCCGGAGCACCACCTATGCCGGGTGCAGCCGCGGCTGGGGCCGGCGGCGGGCCGACATTCTCCGACGACGGGAAGTGGGTGGCGTTTACCGCCTATCCGCTGACGCGCGACGCCAAACGCATGCGGCGCGACCGGCGGCCGATTCAAACCAAGGTCATCCTGGTCGAACTGGCCACCGGCAAGAAAGTGGAGTTCGAGAAGACGCGGCGCTTTGCCTTCTCCGGCGAGAAATCGGCGGTGATCGCGCTGCATCGCTACGCCGCCACAGAAGCCGGAGCCGGCGGACCCGCGGCGGGTGGCGCAGCCACACCCGGCGGTGGCACGGGCAGTGCGCCAACGGCGGGCGGCGCCACTCCGCCGGAACGGCCGTCGGGCAGCGACTTGCTGCTCTATGATCTGGCCACCGGCAGCGAGATGAGTGTCGGCAACGTTTCGGAATTCGCTTTCGACAAGAAGGGCGATTACTTCGCCTGGATCGTGGACGCGCAAGATAAAGCCGGCAACGGCATCGAGTTGCGCAACATGAACAACGGAGCGGTGCAGGTGCTGGACAGCGCGCTCGCGGTATACAAAGGTCTCACCTGGACCGAGAAGGGCGACGCCCTGGCCGCGGTGCGCGGCGTGGACGACAAGGCTTTCGAAGACAAACTCTACAGCCTGGTCGCTTTCAAAGATCTGGGCGGCGCGAAGGTTACCAAAGTTATCTTCGATCCCAAGAGCGATTCCAGCTTTCCGGCGGGAATGACCATCAGCGCCAACCGCAATCCCACATGGCGCGAGAATCTATCGGGCGTAACCTTCGGCATCCACGAAGTGACGCCCAAGAAGAACGCCGCCGCTCCTGAGAGAGCCGCGGCCACGGAAGGCGATGCGCCTGTGCCACCGGCGCGCCCGGCGGATCCGGGACCGGATCAACCTTCGCTGGTTCTGTGGCATTACAAGGACACCCGGCTGCAATCGCAGCAGCAGGTACAGGAAACCGCGGACAAGAATTTCAGCTATCTGTGCGAGTATCTCCCGGCCGAAAAGAAATTCCTGCGGCTGGCCGACGAAGCGGTGCGCCAGGTAACGATGGTTCCGGAAAACAAGCTGGGGCTAGGCGTGGATGTACGCGAGTACGAGCGTATGAGCAATCTGGACGGCCGGCGCTTCGAAGATGTGTATGTGGTTGACCCTGCCACCGGCCAGCGCAAGTTGGCGTTGAAGAAAGCGGAACACCTATCCAACACCTCGCCGGACGGTTCCAAGTTCCTGTATTACGAAGACGGCCACTACTTCACCTATGACATGGCCAGCGGCAAGACCGTCAACCTGACCGCAAAACTTCCCACCACCTTCGTGGACACTGAGGACGATCATAACCAGGTGAAACCACCGCGCGGGTCCTTCGGTTGGTCGAAAGACTCCAGCGCCGTGCTGTTGACCGACGGCTGGGACATTTGGAAAGTCGCGGCCGACGGCAGCGCCGGGGTCAACCTGACGGTCAATGGCAAGAAAGATCAAATCCGCTATCGCCGGCCGTTCCGGCTAGACCCCGATGAAGGTGGAGCTCCCGGCGGAGGCGGCGGAGGCCGCGGCGGTTTTGGCGGCAACGACAATGGCACGGACTTAAAGGCGCCGCTTTACCTTCAGGCTCTCGCTGAATACACCAAGAAAGGCGGAATCGGCAGGATCGAGCCGGACAAACCCGGCGTCAAGATGCTGCAATGGGATGACGCCGAGTTCACGACGCTCCTAAAGGCCAAGCACGCCGACGTTTACTTGTACACGCGGGAAAACTACAAGGAATTTCCGGACTTCCGGTTGTCGGATGCCAACCTCTCGGCCGGCGCGAAAATCAGCGACGCCAATCCGCAGCAGAAGAATCTGGCTTGGACCAGCGGCGTGAAAATCGTGGACTACACTTCCGCCAAGGGCGACAAGCTGCAAGGCGCTTTGTGGTTGCCCGCGAATTACGAGTCGGGCAAGCATTATCCGACGATCGTCTATATCTACGAGAAACTGACGCAAGCCACCAACCAGTTTCCGCAGCCGGCATTCAACGGATCGAACATCGCGCACTACACCAGCAACGGCTATGCGTTCTTCGAGCCGGACATCGTCTACAAGGTCAACGACCCTGGAATGTCGGCGGTCTGGTGCGTTGTGCCGGCGGTGAAAGCGGCCATCGCCACCGGCATCGTGGACGCGGCGCGCGTCGGCATCCACGGACATTCCTGGGGCGGATACCAAACGGCGTTCCTGGTCACGCAGACCGACATCTTCCACGCCGCGGTAGCGGGTGCGCCGCTCACCGACATGGTCAGCATGTACAGTTTGATTTACAAGAACACCGGCGGCGGCAACGGCGCGATCTTCGAGGCCAGCCAGGGCCGCTTCAAGGGCGGTTATTGGGAAAACATGGACTCCTACATTCGCAACTCGCCGGTGTTCCACGCCGCTAACGTAAAAACGCCGCTGATCATTCTGCACAACGATCGCGACGGCGCGGTGGATCAAACCCAGGGCATCGAGTATTTCAATACGCTGAAGCGCATGGGCAAGCCGGTGGTTTTGCTGGAGTACAAAGGCGAGAATCACGGCCTGGCGCGTCCCGAAAACATGAAGGACTACACCGTGCGCATGCGCCAGTTTTTCGATCATTACTTGAAGGACCAGCCCGCGCCGAAGTGGCTGGAAGAAGGAATTCCGCTACTGAAGATGAAAGATCACTTAGAGGAAGTCACCAAGGCGTTGACGGCGGCGGCGCCGGAGAAGTAGCGCTGCCGTTCGGCTTTATTTGGAGCGCGGGAGCTTGCTCCCGCTTTGGAAGCTGGCAGCTTGCTGCCAGCGCGCTGCGAGCAAGCTCGCAGCTTCGAAAGCGGCAGCAAGCTGCCGCACTCCAAAGAAATCCGCCCACCTACCGGCGCGGTCCGCAGACTCCGCAACCGTCAAGCCGTGTGTCTGCTAAAATATACTCGGGTGCGGCGATGCAAACCACGCTGCCAGAGATTCTGGGAGTTCTCCGAACGCACGAACCCGAATTGCGTAAGCGCGGCGTGCAGCATGCTGCGGTTTTTGGCTCTGTCGCTCGCGGCGAGGCACGGCCGGACAGCGACGTTGACGTGCTGGTCGAGCTGGACCCGGCCCATCGGATGGGCCTTTCCGAGTACGCCGGCTTGACCCTGTACATCGCGGAATTGTTTGGAGATCGAGCCTCACGTGTCGAATCGCCGGGCGGTCAAGCCGCTGGTGCGCGACGACGTTCTGCGGGATGCTGTCAATACATTTTAGCCGAAGAGGTAGTTTCGCCGGATCGAAGACGGTCCGGATAGTCAATTCGCTCGCAAGCGGCGACCGTGCGGGCGTGACGGATGAGCGGCCAAAGTGGCGGAGCGCTTGGCAACCTTCGCCAACGACAACAGAGCGGAGTTTACCGACCTCGGGTTCGGAAAGAACTCCGCGACCCGCGGATCAAGCACGACAACGTTTGATCTCTGCTGGAGCCGCTTTGCATACTTGCCTCGCACCATGACGCCGAAGTCCGACCTTGTGTATTCGGAACGCAACTCGTTGACAGGCGGCTTCTTAGCCTTCTTCATAGATGTGTCTTTCTCCCGGATTCATTTCCCGGCTACTTATGATTCGAATTACATCGTCTCGTTCGACATAGGAAACAATCAAGAGCCGCCCGGCGGTCGATAGGCCGAACATCACCCAGCGTCGTTCATCCACTGAATGGTCCGGATCTTCGCCCGTCACCGAGAGCGAGTCGAAAAACACGGTTGACGCTTCCCGGAAGGAAACGCCGTGCTTCCTGAGGTTCTCCCGAGCCTTTCGCGGATCCCACTCGAAGCGCACATCTCGATTGTACACCGACGATGGGTCCGCATTGCGGGCGTTAGCGGATCAGGCTCTCCCGGCTCGGCCCAGGGTGCGAGGAGCGATCCGTTGCCGTCGGCCGGTGAAATCCTCAATGAAGTCGCGACGTTGACGCCGATGCGCCGATGCTTCACCGCCTGGTGCTTTCTTGGGCAAGCCGTCTCAAAGCCGTGAGATCCCGCTTGCAATCCGGATTCTCGGAGTCGAGAAAAATCTGGATCGCTCTGGTAATGCTCCCGAAGCGCTCAAACCTTCTGGGCTTTCCGTTGCGGTTGCGAAGGACTTCGCCGTGGGCCCGAAACTTACCGCTTCGCGGATCGCACACGCCACCGAAGAGGTGACCCGCCACTAGTGGCGTTACCTTGAGAGCGCGGCGGAATCGGGAGGAACGCCTAGGATGCCCGGCAATTACGCGGAACTCCTCCCGTTCTCCTGCGAGCACCCATCTCTTGTAGTGTGCGTTTGCACGAATGCGCCGTCTAATCCAGTGCTTAACGGAGGCGGGCTCCGTGTTTGCCAGTATTACGAAATTGGCCTCAGCTTCAAACCGTGCGACCAGATAGAAGGAACTGCCACCGGTCCAGGTATCACCATCGTGATCCCACAGCCGAGCCAGAAACCAGATCTCGTCACCGGCCTTGACGTGCTTGAGATTGGCGGCTCGAGGACTGAGACCGTCACCATAAGTATAAGACCCAAACTCTGGATCGAGATGTGCACGGTAGTGTGAGACGTCGTCAGGCAGGAAGGTCGCAAGAGTATCACCGCGTCCAGTATGGCTTGGGAGATCGCAGTATCTTGGAATGCCTGAGCAGCGAGCGAATTTGTTATGTTCCTTGATGGGAACGAGCTCGAAGGTGCCGTCCGGAAAGATCGGACTCCTCAGACCGCGCTTGGCTTCGTCTGAGGTGTTAACGCCGACATTAACTACAAAAAGACGCATGTTTAAGAGCAACGGGCCGGCGGCCCGGTAGGTTGGTCTTCCGGCTAATCCACCTGATAAGCCGTTCCGCAAGACGGCCCTCTAACGGTAGCCACCTCCCGCGAAGTCCGTCCACATTGCCGTTCTGGTGATACCCAAAGATGGCGTGGGCCTTGATCTGCTTACTGGGCTGGGCTTGCTGCAGGATCTCAACCACCTCGTCATCGATTGGGATGCCATGGTCATCTGCGAAGAATAGGTTCTGGCATAGAGCACAAACGTCGCGGGGAAACGCTTTCTGTAGTGGGAAAGTCGGCTGGAGAAGGAGGCGCTCGCCGTCCAGGTCGAGACCCGGTAGTCTGGGCGAAGCCGCTAGATCCATCGCCCAGTCGGAGTGGAGATGGCTTCTATGCTCGTAGCCGATCCGACCACCCTGCCGGATAGGCTTGACATGGACAGGAGAGTCACTACACTTGAGCATCTTCTGGTAACGCGACCCCTGGAACTTGCGGTAAGCCTCGGCAAATGTCATTAGCTCTGTTATCTGGCCGGCCCAAAGAACCTTCCGAGGCCGTTTCGCATTTGCCCGACCGAACCCGACGAGATAAGGGCCGTTATCTAAATGACGCACTGCGTTGTCTCCAAGGAGCTCCTCTTTTCAGCTTTTCGCGCAGCCGCTTCTTGCATGGGCCGAAGAAGATCTCCTTCTCGTCGATACACCACGGCACCGGGCAAGTGACGCTGTCAGGGCTCGATCTTGAGACGACGTACAGGAACGCCCGAGCCATGCTCATCGGTGACCTCGTACCACCTCGGAATTATAGCACAGAGGAGGGGGTCGCCAGCGCCATCACGGAGTCGCCGGTTTTCCGCCGCCTCTCGGACTTGTAGTCGTAGCCCGGGTCGAAGTCCACGGTTCCGAAATGCTTGATGACCTCAAGCTGGCGGCGGTATTGGACGTACTCGTCCAGTGCGGCCGTCACCGCTTCCCTCTTGGTCTTGTGTCCGCCGGCGCGACGGGCCCGTTCAATGAGCTTGTCGTCCAAAGCGAGATTGGTAGCCATTGCTGTTCACCACTATCCCCATTCTACACAACGCGTTGTGTTCCGGCTCTGGCAAGCGGCGTGATTTGAGAAAAAGGGACCGCGAGGGGGTGCACCGGGTGGAGCGATATCGCGCTAACTGTTTCAGATTCATATTGCTAACCGTACGGGTGGGGACCCGTACAGTGGGCCGTACGGTTGGTCGATTCTGGAGACTGGACTAGCGCAAATCCGCCGGCAAGGATGCCCGCGCCACGAACTTCATGGGACAATCGAATGGATGAAGAAGCCCGACCCCACGGCGGAGGCGCTCGCCGCGCTAGCAGGCGCGCACGACCAACCGCCGGACGCTCGGCGCGCGCTGCTGCGAAAGCATCTGGCGAACCGCTCCAACTGGGTGGTCGCCAAGGCCGCCAAGATCGCCGGTGAAGTGCGCGACGAGGAACTCGCCGCCGATCTGGCGGCGGCCTTCCATCGGCTGATGGCCGATCCCGTTAAGCTCGACAAAGGTTGCACCGCGCTCACCGAAATCGCCGCGGCGCTTTATTCTTTGGATCATCACGATCCTGAATTGCTGTTGGCGGGCATCCGTCATGTACAGATGGAAGGGTCGTTCGGCACGCCCGCGGATGCTGCCATACAACTCCGCGCCCATTGTGCAATGGGACTGGCGCAGACGCGCCATCCCGACGCGTCGTACGAGCTGGTGAAGCTGCTGGCCGATCCCGAGCCGGGTGCGCGGGCCGGCGCGGCGCGGGCCATCGGGACGCTCCCGAGCGAGGCAGGTGCGCTGCTGCTGCGCTTCAAGGCGCTGAGCGGCGATCGTGACAGCGAGGTGCTGGCGGAATGCTTCGCCGGGTTGCTGGCCGTGGACGCGGAGCGGTCACTGGAATTTGTCGCGGGATTTGCGGACGATGGCGATGAGGAAGTCGCCGAAGCTGCGATTCTGGCGATCGGAGCAAGCCGCACGCCGCCAGCCGTCGAGTGGCTGAAACAACGCTGGGAGCGCACCGTTCATGGTCCGATCCGCAAGACCCTGTTACTGGCGCTGGCCACGGCGCGTATCGAACCTGCGATTGAGTACTTGCTCAAGTTGGTCGCTGAAGAGAATCCGCGCACGGCGGTTGAAGTCATGAGCGCCTTGCGGATTTACAAGCACGATGAACGCGTCCGCCGGGCCGTCGGTGAGATCGTGGATCGGCGGCGGGAGCCAGGCATCGTGGAGGCGTTTCGCGCAGGATTCTAGGCGGAAGGCTTTCGGTACCAAGCGTAGCAATGATTCCCAAGGCGACCCGCGTTGGGACGCTTCAGCAGAATCAGGTCGAGATAGCGCAACGGAAACAGCAACCATCCCAGAACTCCGTGCGCGATGACACGCCAGGCCCGCCATGGCAACAGTAGTTTGGCGTATTCCAACACGACAATGAGCAACGTCGCCGTCGGGCCGGTGCGCCAGCCTGTGGCGATCACCTGCATTCCTCCGGCCATTTCACGCAGCGCCGGGATGGTGAAGCGGCGGTAGTCCTCGGGATACTCATGATACGGATGGCAGAACGGCGTCACCACATGCAGATGCCCGCCGGGCGCCAGGACGCGCTCCAGTTCGCGCATCAGTCGTGCGGGGTCTTTGGCGTGTTCGAGTACGGCATCGCATTCGATCCGGGTGAACACCGCGTCGGCAAACGGAAGATCGTGCGCATCGGCGACCACGTTCACCCCCGGCAGCAGGAACAGGTCCAGGTTGATGAACCCGGGCGTCTCGGAACCAGCGCCTCCCACGTAGAGATTCCAGCGTCCCATCGGAAAGTCGCCGATATCCGCCGGCTCAGCGGGGTTGAGAACAAACGGCGGCGGCGGCTCCAGCCAGCGGCGGAGACGATGCTTCCAACCGGAGGAACTGCGTGCTGCGTGAAGTTCAGGGACGCCGTGGGCCATGTCTAAGAACCCTAGCACCAAATCTTTCTACAGGATCAACATGCAGTCGCCGTACGAGAAGAAGCGATACCCACCGCTCTCGACGGCATGGTGATACGCATTCAAGATCGTCTCACGCCCGCCGAAAGCGCACACCAGCATCAACAGCGTGGACTTGGGCAAATGAAAATTGGTCAGGAGCGCTCCGACCCGCTGAAATTGAAATCCCGGATAGATGAACAAGGCGCTTTCCCCGGATCCGGCGCGACCCAGGGAATCTTCCAGCGTGCGTACGCAGGTGGTTCCCACGGCGACAATCCGGCGCTTCCCTTCGACGGCGCGGGCGATCGCCGCGGCGGCCTCCGCGCCGACTTCGTAGGTTTCCGCGTGCATGCGGTGTTCCTCCACCACTTCGGCGTGGATCGGCTGGAAGGTCCCGAGGCCAACGTGCAGGGTGATTTCAGCGATCTCCACGCCGCGCTGCCGCAGACGCGCAAAGGTGTCGCCGGTGAAATGCAAGCCGGCGGTGGGCGCGGCAGCCGATCCGTTGTGGCGCGCGTAGACAGTCTGGTAGGTCTGCACGTCGGCCGGATCGTCGGGACGATGCAGATACGGCGGCAAGGGAACGTGGCCGACCTTTTCTACTGCCAAGAAAAAGTCGCCGGCAAATGTGAACTGCAGTGTACGTTCGCCAAACTCTCCCCGGCCGATCACTTCAGCCTGCAGTTCGTCGCCGAATGTCAAACGCTCACCGGTGCGGATCTTGCGTCCCGGGTGGACGAGCGCCCGCCAGGTATCGGATGACAGCCGTTTGGTCAGCAGCACTTCGATGCGGCCGCTCCCGCCGGCGCGCCCGCCGAGGAGCCGGGCCCGGAACACGCGCGTGTTGTTCAACACCAGGAGGTCGCCGGGGCGCAGCCAGTCGGGGAGATCGCGGAAACAGCAATCATGTAGCGAAGAAGCGGTCCGGTCCACCACCAGCATCTTCGACGAATCGCGCGGTTCCGCGGGCCTGGCGGCGATGCGACCGGGCGGAAGATGATAGTCGAAGTCGGAGACCAGCATGGTGGGAGTGGTAAACTTAATCGAACGCCACTTACAACCTACCACTTGCTCCTTGATTTTGTCATGTCCACCGTAACCATTTCGCGACGTGGCGCCGAGCGCATCGCCGCAGGCCATCCCTGGGTCTACCGCAGCGACGTGTTCCACGCTACCGAGGCCGCCGCCGGCGAGGTGGTACGCGTGCAAGATAAGCGCGCGCGATTCCTGGGTATGGCGCATTACAGCGGGTCGTCGGAAATCGCGGTGCGCATGTTGACCACGCGCGATCGTCCCGTTAACCGCGCGTTTTTCCACGAAATGCTGGAAAAAGCCCGCTTGCATCGCCAGCGCGTAGTTCGGGATTCCGACGCCTATCGCCTAGTGAGCAGCGAAGCGGACGGCTTACCCGCCTTGATCGTGGATCGCTACGCCGGATGGCTGGCGCTGCAAACGTTGAATCAGGGCATGGATCGCGCGCAATCGATGTTGGTTGAATTACTCCACGAAATGTTTCCAGAGTGCGGCATCTATGAGCGCAATGAAGCGGCGGTGCGCCGCCTGGAAAAGCTGGCGGCGCGTTCGCAAGTGCTGGCGCCGCGTCCAGCCCAGGGCCCGGAAGCGTCGGTCGCGTCCGTCGAGCCGAAGACCGAGATTGCCATGAACGGCCTGCGATTCGCCGTGGACCTGACGGCGGGACAAAAGACCGGGCTGTTTCTCGACCAGCGCGAGAACTATCGGGCCGCCGCAATCTACGCGCGCGGGCGCGCGCTCGATTGCTTCACCTATACCGGCGGATTCGCGCTGCATCTCGCGCCGGTTTGCGAATCGGTGGAGGCGGTGGACTCCTCGGCCGAAGCGCTGGCCGCGGCCGCGGCCAACGCCGCGCTGAACGGCGCCGGCAACGTGCGTTTCATGGAAGCCGACGCCTTCGACGTGCTAAAAGGTTACGACAATAATCGCCGCGCCTTCGACACCGTCGTGCTGGACCCGCCCGCCTTCGCGCGCGGCCGCCGGCAAGTGGACGACGCCTTGCGCGGTTACAAAGAGATCAACCTGCGGGCGATGAAGATGCTGGAACCGGGCGGCACGCTGGTTACGTGTACGTGCTCGCATCACATCGGCGAGGCGGACTTCCTGGAGGCGATCGCCGCGGCGTCCCTCGACGCCAACCGCCGCGTGACCGTGCTGGAGCGCCGTACGCAAGCGGCGGATCATCCGATTTTGTTGACCGTCCCGGAGACGCTGTACCTGAAATGTTTGATTCTGCGAGTGGACCGGGTCGTCTAGCCTGCGTAGCAGGCGCTGGGCTTTGGCCTTTTTTTCGGGCGTCCATGAAACGGACGATGTGAAAATAGCCCAGCAATTCATTGCTGGGTATCGTGCAAGGAGGGCCAAGTCCGTGAAACGGACGACTGACATTTTGGTCATGGTACCGCCGCAAACACTCAGCCGTCCGTTTCGCGGACTTGCTGCAGAATTGTCCGGGTTCCCAGCAATAGATTGCTGGGCTATTTTCGTGGCGTCCGCTTCGCGGACGCCTGAGCCTGCGTAGCCAGGCGGCAGAGTATTAGCCCCAGGCGAGGGGTAGTTCAGCCGAGCCTGGGGTCGGAGGTAAGAAAAAGAGAGCCTGCGAAGCTGGCGACAGAAACGCCCGCCGAACTCTCTGTCGCCAGTTTCGCAGGCTCACGTTCTAATGACCTGTTTCCCCAGGCTTCGCCTGGGGCTAGGACTCTGACGCCTGCTGCGCAGGCTTGCCTCACGGTAGATCGTGACCGACCGATGGAAAATTATTTCAATTACTTTACGGAGATCGAAGAGCACTTCCAGCGAGTGCGCGGGAGCGGGTTGTTTCTGCTATCGTCTCTCGACTGGGCGCTGATCGAAACGTGGAAGGAAGCGGACATTCCGCTGGACGCCGTGTTGCGCGGCATCGACCGCAGTTTCGAGAAGTCCGCTAAGCGCAAGCGCCGCAGCCCCCGCAAGGTCAACAGCCTGGCCTATTGCACGCAAGAGGTGCTGGCGGCAGCCGCCGAAAAGACCGCGCCCGAAGAACGCCAGGCGAACGCCAGCGAACAACCATTTTCGGCGCCGGAGCTGGCCAAGCATTTTGCGAAATGCGCGGCAAAGTATCGGGAGCGTTTTCCCGATGCGGCGGGAACGCTGGAAGTTTTGGCCACGGCGGCGGAATCGGGTACGCTGGGAGATCTGGAAGAAGTGGAGCGGCGCCTGACGGCGTTGGAGGAAAAAGTATTTGCCGGATTGATGGTCGCGGCCACCGAAGATGAGTTAGTACAAATCCGCGGCGAGATGGATCGCCAACTGGCTTCGCATCGGCGCAAAATGCCGGCGGCGCACCTGGCCATGGTGGAAAAGCAGTTCATTCAGAAAAAGCTTCTGGAACGCGCGGGCTTGCCGCGCTTGAGTCTATTTTACTTATGACGGAACACACGGCAGTCGCTCCGATTGAAGCGCGCATCGAGAAAATGGTTTATGGCGGCGCAGGACTGGCCCGCGTCCAGGGCCAGGTATTGCTTGCGCCGCTGGTGTTGCCGGGAGAATTGGTGGAGATTCAACCGGCGCAGGACGATCCGCGGCTGTTGCGCGGCCGCGTCACTAGAATCCTGGAAACCTCGCCGCGCCGCGTCGCAGCGGCTTGCCAGTATTTCGCGCAATGCGGCGGCTGCCAATATCAACACGCGCCGTATGAAGACCAGCTTCGCTTCAAGTCCGAGATTCTGGTGGAGACACTGCGGCGCATTGGCAAACTCGATTCTCCGGAACCGGAAATCGTATCCGGCGAGCCGTGGGCCTACCGCAATCGCGCGCAGTTCAAAGTGGTCAAGCGAGGGCGCGATTTTCATCTGGGATACCTCGAGGCCGCTTCCAATCGCCTGGTGGATATTGAAGCCTGCCCAATCGTCTCACCGGCGATCAACGCGCTGCTGCCGGAATTGCGGGAAGTGGGCCGCCGCCAGGATTTTCCGGACGGAACCGCGGAGATCGAAATTGTCGATGGCGGCGAATTGGGAGGCGGACTTCGCCTGGATGGCGGCGAATCGGGAGGCGGACTTCGCCTGGATGGCAGCGAATCGGGAGGCGGACTTCGCCTGGATGGCAGCGAATCGGGAGGCGGACTTCGCCTGGATGGCAGCGAATCGGGAGGCGGACTTCGCCTGGATGGCGCCGGCAGCGAGCTGCTCATTACCGTGCGCAGCGACGAACGCTTTCCCGACACGCTGGTGACGGCGTTGCGGGAGCGCGTTCCGGCGCTGGTATCGATCGCCCGCGGCGACGCGCAGGGCGGATTCTTCCGGTTGTGGGGCAGCGGACACTTGACCTGCCCCGCCGGCGGCTTTGGCTATCGCGTGAGTCACGGCGTGTTCTTTCAGGTCAATCGCTTTATGGCCGATGCGCTGGCGCGCATTGCGCTGGGTGAGCTTTCCGGCAACCTGGCCCTGGACCTTTACGCCGGCGCGGGATATTTTACGCTGCCGCTGGCGCGGCGCTTCGCGAAGGTGGAAGCCGTGGAGACCAATTCCGCGGCGGTCCGGGATTTGCGCGCCAATTGCGGCATCGCCAAAATCGACAATGTAGGAACACATCGCGTCGCCACCACCGATTACCTGGCCGGCTACGACGGACCAGCTCCCGACGCCGTATTGCTCGATCCGCCGCGCGCGGGCTTGGGACAAGCCGGAGCCAAGCGTCTGGCCAAGCTGGGCGCGCCAACCATTGTCTACGTGGCCTGCGATCCTCCCACGCTTTCCCGCGACTTGGCCCTGTTGACCGAGGCGGGATACAAGCTGGAAAAGGTATTTATGGTTGACCTTTTTCCACAAACATTCCATATTGAATCTGTAGTTGTTTTGCGCTTGAGTTGAGGCTTGTGAAAGCGCGGTCTTTTGGACTATCCGCTTCTTCCCGTCGCCGCGGCGCTGGCCGCCGGAATCTTCGTCGCGGCACAGTGGGAGTATTTCCTTCTCAACAACCGGGAATGTCTGCTGGCCGCCACCGCCGTCGCTATCGTAGCAGCCGCGGCGCTGCTGCTACGCCGCGAGCGCCTGGCGATGGCCGCGGCGCTCCTGGGATTCTTCCTGACCGGCGCGACTTATCTGCGGCACGACCGCGAGTTTCGTTCTCCGCATTCCCTGGAGACTCTGGTGGCCGCGGCGGAGAATAGTCCGGGCCAGGCCGATTAGACGAACCGATGCATCTTACCGGATGGGTCTCGCTGCCGCCCGAGCCGCGCGAGTTCGCCGAAGCGTTTGAACTGACTTTGGAGCGCGTGGAGAGCCGCCAGCAGAATCTTCCGGCCGAAGGCAGAGTCCGCCTCTATCACTACATTCGCGGCGACGAGAAATCCCTGGGCTTGCGCTACGGGGAGCGCCTTACGGCGCTGGTGCGGTTGCGGCGCGTTCGCGGATTTTGGAATCCCGGCGACTACGACCGCGAGGCTCGCGGTCAGCGCGAAGGCATCCTGTTTCAGGGAACGGTGAAGACCAGCGAGTTGCTGGAACGCTTGCCGGGGCGCGGCGGCAATCGCGTGACCGCTTGGTTGCTGGACACGCGCCACAAATTGCTCGGGCAACTTGACCGCCTCTATCCGCCGGAAGGCCCGCCCGATCCGACCAACGCCATCCTGCGCGCGATGTTGCTGGGCGATCGCGCCGGCCTGGATAAGCGCACCACGGAGGATTTCGAGAAGACCGGCACTTTCCATGCCCTGGTCATCGCCGGCTTGCACACTGCGGCGTTCGGCGGATTCCTGCTGCTGGCGCTGCGCTTGATGCGCGTCCCCATGTGGGCGGCGACGCCGTTGGCCATCGCCGGCGTGGCTTGCTTCGCGGTGATTTCCGGACTGCGTGTGCCGGTGGAGCGTGCCGCGCTGATGTTCGCGCTCTATCTGGCAGCGCGCTTTTTGTTTCGCCAGCGCGCGCTGCTGAATGCGGCGGCCGCCGCGGCACTGGTGCTGTTGGTAGCGCGCCCCGCCGACCTGACCGACGCCGGCTTCCAAATGTCTTTCTTCGCCGTGCTGTTGATCGGCGCGTTGTCGCAGCCGATCATTGAAATGACCTCAGCGCCGTTCCGCCACGCGCTGACGGCCATCGACAATCCCGACCTGGACGACCGCTTCCCTTCCGCGCCGCGGCGATTGCGGGAATGGTTGCGCAAACAACATACTCAAGCGCCGAAGGTGGTGCTGGTGGCGTTGCGCGTCTACGAACTTGCGGTGACCGGCGCGGCGATTCAGTTGGGATTCACGCTGCCCATGGCCGCTTACTTTTTCCGCGGCGGCGGCGTGGCGATCCCCGCGAATCTGTTGATGGTTCCGCTGATCGGCATGGTAGTGCCGCTGGGCGCTCTGGCGCTTGGCCTCTCTCTGATCTCACCCGCGCTGGCGGCGCTGCCCGCCGTGCCGCTCAGTTGGGGCGTGGCCATGATGATGGCGGTGGCGCGCTGGCATGCCGGATACAGTTTGGCCGTGCGGCGCGTTCCCTCGCCGCCGTTGTGGTTGGACTTGATCTTCCTGGCGGCGTTGCTACTGTTGTCGCTGTGCTTGACCGTGCGGCGAGTCATCCCCGCGGTGCTGGCAGCGCTCCCGGTGCTCGCGGCCGCAGTGCTGATCGTCGCGCATCCACTGCCGCCGGACCTGCCGCATGATCGCCTGGAGGTCACCACGCTGGACGTCGGCCAGGGCGATTCCATCCTGGTAGTCGCGCCGCCGGGGCGCACGTTGTTGGTGGACGGCGGCGGCTTGAAAGACGCCGACTTCGGCACCGACACGGGAGCCGACGCTGTCGCGCCTTACTTGTGGACGCGCGGCATCCGCCGCCTGGATGCCGTGGCGCTGACGCACGCGCATCAGGATCATATCGGCGGGCTGTTTGCGATTCTTCGCGACTTCGACGTCGGTGAAATCTGGATCGGCCCCAATCCGGAGAGTGAGCCGCTGAAGCAACTCAAAATCCTGGCGCAGTTCCGCGGCATTCCGATTGTGGAGCATCATCGCGGCGAGCAGATCGCCTGGAGCGGAACGAAACTGGAGTTTCTCTCGCCGGCTAAAGATTACCGTCCCGCGAACCGCCCGGGCAACAACGATTCCCTGGTGATGCGGATTTCCTTAAACGCGCAAAGTGCGCTGCTGGCCGGCGATGTGGAGCGCAAGATGGAAAACGAGCTCGTGGCCGCGGACGTGCCGCTAGCCGCAACATTACTAAAGATTCCGCACCACGGCAGCAAGACTTCCTCGAACGATCCGTTTCTAGCCCGCGTTCACGCGGCCTACGGGGTATTTCCGTGGCGGTCCATAGTCCCTTTGGGCACCCCAACGAAGAGGCGCTTTCCCGGCTCGCGGCAGCGGGCGTGCACGTCTTACGTACGGATCATGACGGCGCGGTCACTTGGTCCACCGATGGCCGGCGTGTCGCGCTGGACACTTTCGCGATGCATCGCCGGCCGGGGGTCGCGTGGGGCTGGTAGGGCGTCAAATCAAAAATCAAAAGTCAAAAATCAAAAATCAAAAATGAAGGCGGGGACGACGCGCCGCATGAACGGTCCGCCACACCCACCGGGAAGCGCCGCTGCCGCGGACACCTGCCAGGTCTGGTGTTCTATCATTGTGATTTTTGACTTTTGGTTTTTGATTTTTGATTTCCGATTTGCCGCTATCCCCGCACTCTCGCCGAAAACGCCTCGTAAACACCGGGGCCACGGCCTTTCAGATACTCGATGTAAGCAGTGGCCACCTTCTCGAAATTCCCAAGCCACGTGGGATCCTTGTACATCTCGCGCATCCCCGGAACAAAGTCGCGGATTCGCTCCCACACGAAGAGCAGTTCCCGTCCGCTTTGAAAAAAGAGATCCTGGTTCAGAACGCCCGAAGTGATGAACGAGGCCACCATCTCCCAGTGCGTTACCACCATTCGAAAGGAAGCATTTTCGTTCGATCCCGGCGGGCAAAGCTTGACCACGTCCTCCGCGTTCTTGGGCTTGAAACTACTGGTGAACCAAGCCCGGCCTTCCCGTAGGCGCGTTTCACGACGCAGGTCATAGAGCTTCAGGATCAGGTTCACATCGTCGTACGTCGCTGCTTTTGTTGCTGTTTTAGCCATGGTTACTCCTCCCAAAAAGGGAATTAGATTTGGCAATAAAACTGTTATAATTTTGTGAAGCTTTCCCCGAAGCTCGGAGGCTTGATGTATCGCAGGGCTGTATGGTGTCTCTCCTTGCTATTGGGCGCATGGTCTCCGCCCGGGCTTTGCCAACCCAAAGGCGCGCCCTTATCATACCTCAAGTTGCCGCTAGCCTTTGAGGCCAATCAAGGCCAAACCGACCGTCATGTGCAGTTCCTTTCGCGGGGTGCGGGATACTCCTTGTTTCTGACTGCGGAGGGGGCCGTCCTGAAACTGTCGAATGAGAGCCAGCCCCTTTATATGAAGCTAGTTGGCGGGAATCGCCAAGCCCGGATCGAGGGCCGTGAAATGCTCCCGGGAAAGAGCAACTACTTCCTGGGCAACGACCCCGCCCGGTGGGTTAGCAACGTAGCGCAGTACGGCGCCGTAAGGTACTCCCAAGTCTACCCCGGTGTCGATCTGGTCTACCACGGCGAATCTAAGGCGCTGGCGCTGGATGGCGCCGGCGAATCTAAGGCGCTGGCGCTGGATGGCGCCGGCGAATCTAAGGCGCTGGCGCTGGATGGCGCCGGCGACTACCAATCCGGCGGGCGCCTGGAGTATGACTTTGTGGTCGCACCCGGGGCGGAGCCCAACCGAATCTTGCTGGACTTTGGTTCTCCAGGCTCTCCAGGTTCCGAATCGGGAACAATCAATGGAAATTCAGGCGACCTACTGTTGAATATTGGGGATTCCCAAATAAGGAACCTTCGCCCGCGAGTGTATCAATATGTGAATGGCGAGCAACGCGAGGTTGCCGGCCGCTACGTGCTCTCGGGCAAACATCGTGTGCGCTTTGCGGTGGGCCGCTATGATCGCCGCCGGGCGCTGGTGATCGATCCGGTGATCTTGTACGCCACCACGCTGGGCAACACGGCCATCACCGAACCGTGCCAGCCGTGCCTGGCCACGGCGGTGGACTCTTCCGGTAATGTCTATGTGGCGGGTTCCACCACGGACACGAATTTTCCTACCCAGAACCCGATCCAGAGCAATTTGGCCGGACAGAAGGACGTGTTCATCAGCAAGATCAACGCCGCCGGCACCGCGCTGATCTTCTCCACCTACTTGGGCGGGGGCGGATCGGACGTCGCCTACGGCTTGGCGCTCGATTCCGGCGATAACGTTTACGTGACCGGCTATACCAACAGCGGCAGCATCAACAACACCGCCAGCTTTCCCGTGCAATCGCCGATTCAGGCATCGCTTAGCGGCTTCGTCAACGCCTTCGTGACCAAGTTGAATTCCTCCGGTTCGGCGCTGGTCTACTCCACCTATCTGGGCGGCAGCTACATCGACATCGCCAACGGCATTGCCGTAGATAGCACTGGCGCGGCCTATGTGGTTGGCTATTCCTACTCCACTAATTTTCCAACAGTGGCGCCGCTGCAAGCTACCAATCGGAGTACCACCAGCAGCACCAACGCCTTCTTGACCAAGATCAACCCGGCAGGCTCGGCGCTGGTCTATTCCACCTATTTGGGCGGAACGGTCTCGGACGCCGCCTACGCGGTGGCCGTTGATTCCAGCTTCCACGCTTACCTTACTGGCGGCTCGTCCGTCCTCCAATTTTCCGACGGCCAACCCCGTGCAAGCCGCCAACGCCAACACCGCCGGCAGCGACAACGCCTTTATCGCCGAAATGAACCCTTCCGGCTCGGCGCTGGTCTTCTCCACTTACTATGGCGGCGCAGGTACCGCCGATGCTTACGCCATCGCGCTCGATCCCAACAACAACATCTACGTGGCGGGCTATACCAATTCTCTGAGCACGTTTCCCACCTTCAATCCCTTGCCGCCGCCGGCCGGCGGGCAGGCTGGATTTTTGGTCAAGCTCAATGCCGGAGGAAGGTCCCTGGCCTACGCCACCACGCTGGACACCAACGGCAAGGGCATCGTCGTGGATTCCTACGGCAACGCCTACCTGACCGGACGCGGCGTGGACACCGGCGCCAACCCTGTGGGCATCGCCTTGCGGGTGAACGCCGCCGGCAACGGCTTGGATTACACTTTCCAACTGGGCGAAGCGCTCACCGACGTGGCTCAGGCCATCGCCCTCGATTCCAGCGGTAACGTCTACGTGGCCGGGACCGGCAACATCAACACCACGACCACGCCGCCGCAATCCGCCAACAGCTCCGCGGCCACGGTGTCGGTGGCCAAGATCGGGCAGGGCGGCGGACCGTACATCGGCGCGCTGCAACCCTCCACGGCGATTTCCGGCGCCTCCAGTACGACGGTGCATGTGCTGGGGACGGGCTTTCTGTCCGGAGCTACCGTGCTGGTGAATGGCAACGCGCGCAGCACCACATTCGTCAGCGCCACGGAAGTGGATGGCCTGCTGACAACCGGCGATCTGGCGGCGTCCGCCGCGCTGACCATTACCGTCGCGGACCCCTCGGGAAGCCCGTCGAACCCGGCGACGTTCACGGTGACCAACGCGCCGCCTTCGATTTCCAGTTTCTTTCCCTCATCGGCCACCGCCGGCGGCGCGGCCTTCACCCTCACGATCAACGGCGTTGGTTTCACGAGCGGTTCGGTGGTTTATTGGAACGGACTGGCGCGCAGCACGGCGCTGGTGAGCGCCTCGCAAGTGACTGCGCAGATTCTCAGCAGCGATATCGCGGCGGGAACCGTGGCGGCGGTTCGCGTCAACGCACCTTCGCCGGGCGGCGGCTTGTCGGCGGCGGCTTCGTTTACGGTCAGCAATCCCGCGCCGACGCTCGCTTCCATCTCCCCCACCACGCTCGATGCGGGAGGTTCCAGCTTTACGCTCACCGCGCAAGGTTCCGGATTCACGCCGGCTTCCGCGGTGTTGTGGAACGGCGCTTCCCGCGCTACGGCGTTCGTCAGTGCCACCAAGCTGCAAGCCACCATCCTGGCTTCCGACATGCTCACCTCCGGCACGGATACGGTCACGGTCCAAACGCCCACGCCCGGCGGCGGCGTCACCAGCGGATTGACTTTCACGGTTACCGGCAACTCCGTGCCGCAAATCGTTTCGCTCTCGCCGCCATCGGTGATCGCGGGAGGCGCCGGATTTACCTTGACGGTGAACGGCAGCGGGTTCGTCTCCTTGTCGCAAGTGCTGTGGAACGGTAACGCGCGGACCACCACTTTTGTCAGCTCCAGTCAACTGACCATCGCGGTTACTTCGAGCGACATCGCCAGTATCGGCTCGGCGACCGTGGCGGTGTCCAGCCCCTCGCCAGGCGGCGGCGCTTCCGGCACCATCACCTTCAACATCAACGGCAACCCCACGCCGACGACCAGTTCGATTTCGCCGGTTTCGGCCATCGCCGGCGGCGCCGGCTTCACGCTGACGGTGAACGGTACCGGCTTTACCAGCGGGTCGTCAATCTATTGGAACGCCGCATCGCGCTCCAGCACCGTGCTCGGGTCCACGCAGATCACCACGCCGATCACCGCGCAGGACATCGCCGACGGCGGGACATCCACGGTGCAAGTGTTCGTTCCCGCTCCTGGGGGCGGACTATCCTCGCCGGCGCTGAGTTTCACCATCAACAATCCCGCGCCGGCGATCACCACCATCTCGCCCAACACGCTGCCGCTGGGAGGCGGAAACTTCACGCTGACCGTGAACGGCAGCGGCTTCACGCCCAGCTCCCAGGTGCAGTGGAACGGTTCCGCGCGGGCCACCACCTTTTCCAGTTCCTCGCTGCTGAGCGCGGCCATTACCAGCGCCGATCTCGGCACGCCCGGCACGGCGACCGTAACCGTCTTCAACCGCACGCCCGGCGGGGGAACCTCCGCCGGCGTGGGATTCACCGTTGCCAGCAATCCGACACCGGCGATTACCGGCATCTCGCCTTCCGTGCTGGGCGTAGGCAGCAGCGATTTCACGCTGACCGTGACCGGCTCCGGATATGTATCCAGTTCCACCGTGCAGTGGAATGGCTCGAATCGCACCACGACCTACGTGAGCCCGACCACGCTCACCGCGGCGATATTAGCCGCCGACGTATCCGGCGTCGGCACCGCCACGGTGCAGGTATCGAATCCGGCGCCGGGCGGCGGGCTTTCCAACAGCGAAGTGTTCACCATCAGTTCCGGCTGCAGCTACTTTTTGAATCCCTCCGCCGCCAGTTTTCCGCCGGCGGCTTCGCTGGGCAGCGTGTCGGTCAACGCGCCGCCCGGTTGCAACTGGTCGGCCAGCACCGCCACTTCTTTTCTAACGATCACGGCAGGGGCCACGGGATCGGGCGTGGGCACGGTGTCCTTCTCGGTGGCCGTCAACAGCGGTAGCGGACGCTCCGGCTCGCTGACCATCGCCGGGCAGCAGGTCAGCCTCACGCAAGGCAGCGCGATTGAGGGCGCGATCACGCCCACGTCCGCCAGCGGCGCGGCCAATGGGGTCGCCCACATTCCCGTGAACGTGAGTTTGAACAGCGGGATCACCGCCGACGGGGTCTCGTTCACTTTGCAAGTAACGCCCAACAGCCCGGCGCCGGCTTTGACCGCTACGCTGGGATTCACCGCCGACGGCGCGCTACCCGCGCCGGGAACGGTGGATACATCGGGCGGCCCCGGAACGATCACGGTCAGTTGGACGGGACTGTCGCCGGCGATCGGCGGCACGGTCTACTTGGGTGACGTGCTGGTGACGCTACCCGCCACGGCGCAGCTCGGCCAGACATACGCGGCGCAGATCACCGCGGCCGCCGGCAGTTTGCAATCGAACGGCGTTCCCCTTGCTGCCGGCGGCAGCGCCACGCTGACGGTGGTCCTCGATTACCTGGTGGGCGACTCTACTCCCTATAGCGGCGACAGCGTGGGCCAGTTCGGCGACAATGCCATCAACACGCTGGATCTGATCACTACATTGCGCGCGGCTACCAACATTACAGGATTCCTTCCGCCCGCGTGCAGCGATCGTTTCGACGCCATGGACGCTTCTCCCGTGGATACCGCCACTACGCGTGGCGGAAACGGCGCGATCAACACGCTGGACCTGATCGTGATCTTACAGCGCGCCACCAACATTGACACTTCGCGTCCTCGCCGGATCTCGCGCGGCTTGAGTTGTCCGGAAGCGCAACCGCAGGCGCGTCTGGCGAATCCTCGCGACGCGGAAGCATCGCTCGAACTGCTGTCCACCGCGGACGGCGGCGCCGACATTTATGTACAGGCTTGGCGCGATCTGCACCTCGCCGGACTAGCGCTCTCTGTGGGCAGCGCCAATGGGGCCGCTACTCTTTCGTGGAGCAACGCGGAGGGACTTGCGCCCAGCCTGGTGGATCGCTCGCTGGGGTCCACTGTGGCGGCGGCTTGGCTCGCCAGCTTGGATCTGGTTGCGGGCGGCCGCCTGTTACTGGGTCACGTGGCCACGGATGTTGCGGCGCCGTTGGTGATGCCAGGAGCATCGGCCAATGTTCAGGGATCGGGCCGCGAGGTGAAGTTGATGATCGGCGGCGTGTTGCGCGTTCGCTAGGATCCGATCAAGAGTTCAGTCGCGCCCAAAAGTTCGGTGCCAGTTCAGTCCACCCCTGAACTGGCGAACGGTCTCCAACCGAATCCTGCCCGGGGACTGACAAGAATCTAATCAGGTCGCCGGATTCACCGTGATAAGCTCAACCTGTTGCATGCTGAGAGTACTAATTCTCCTGTCGCTTTCGGTGGGTCTGTCTGGCCAGGCCACCACGCCGCCCCGCGATCCTCCGGCGAAGCTTCCGGATGCTCCGGTGGGTAAGCCGGTGCCCATAGACTTGGACACTCCGGCCGACAAGCGCGTCTTGGGCGTGCTCCCAAACTACCGGACCGCCAATCCTTACTCCGTATACAAGCCGCTCACGGTCAAGGAGAAGATGATGATCGGCGTGAAGGACTCCTTCGACTATCCGCTCCTTTTTCTCGGCGGAGCCCTGGCCGGTTTGGACCAACTCACCGGCTCCGATCCATCCTATGGACAGGGCACGCGCGGTTTCGCCCAGCGCTATGCCGCCGATTACGGCGATCAGATGTTCGGCAACCTGCTGACGGAAGGAATCATGCCGGCGCTGCTGCACCAGGACCCGCGCTTTTTCCGCATGTCCGCGGGCAGTATAGGAAAGCGCACCTGGTACGCTTTGAACCGGACTTTTGTGGCTCACGACGACAACGGCAAGCTGGACTTCAACTACTCCGAATGGGTTGGCAACGCCGCGGCCGTGACCGTCTCGCAGGCCTATCATTTCGACGATCGCAACGCGCGGGCCGCGAGCGGGAAGCTGATTGAGCAGTGCGGACTGGACGCGCTCACCAACGTCTTGAAGGAGTTTTGGCCGGACGTCAAACGGAAGATCTTCAAGAAGAGCCAGGGTACTCCTTAGAGAGTCTAGTGCGTCACAAATTCCACGCCTTATCCGATAGCATGTGGCGAACCGCGACACGGGCAGATCCAAGCCCGCGTCGCGGGCGGCTAGAGTGTGGCCAGGGCGTCAGCCCTGGGTAGTGTCCAGAAGGAACGCAGCCCGCAGAGCGGGCGAAAGACGCGCGCATCTCTCTCGCCGGCTCGCTGGACTGGCAAAATCGCCTTTCGCCTGCTTCGCAGGCTCTCCCCTTTTCTAAACGTACCCAGGGTTTTCGCTGCGCTTCACCCTGGGCCACAATCTCCCGCCCACTCCGTGGGCTGCGCGCCCGAATAAATGGCATTCTGTTTGACACACCACACTAGATCAGAAACCAGTAAACCAGGACGCAAATCAAAGCGCCGATCCCGATGGCCATGAAACCGGCCCTCTTGTGCTTCTGCAGGAAAAAGATCAGCACCAGGCCGGTGGCCGACACCAGCGTCATCAGCACCGCGGATAAATCGATCACCAGCGACCACGCTCTGCCGGTGTCGCGGCCCTTGTGCAGGTCGTTGACGATGGCGATCGCGCCCAGGCGCGTCTCCGCCAACTGGTAGCGGCCGGTGGCGCGGTCGATCGACGCGTCGGCCACGTACCCCGGACCTTTGAAGGACACTTCGCACTCGGAGTCGTCCACGCGATAGTCGTTGAGCGCGCTGGTGATGCCATGGGTGCGCCGCAAGTATCCGGTAATCGCCAGCTTCGAGGCGTCGCTGGCGGCGTCCTTCAGCAAGCTGGCGTCCACTGTGCCCTGGTACAAGGTTGGTTTGACGGCGCGCGTAAACCAGTCGGCGTGATTCAGCGTCAGTCCCGTGGCCGCGAAGAACAGCACGATCATGAAACTGAACATCGAGAGATAGAGATGCAGCCAGCGAGAGATCGCCGCGGTGCGACGCTTCCAATGCGCAATGTGACTCATGCGGTCTGAGCCCGGGGACCGTACTCGACCATAACGTCTTCGAATTCGTTGGTCGCTCTTAACGTGAGCTTCACCGGCTTGGGGCCGCACTCGAGGAGTCCGCTCTGCTTGGCGTATTCGCCATGTTCGCGATTGGTCTCCACGGCAATGCGATAGGTTCCGGATGGCACGGGCTGGCCTTTATCGTCGAGGCCGTCCCATACTATGCGATATCGTCCCGGTGGACGCGTCGGCTGGGTCATCGACTCGACTTGCCGCGACCCGCCGTTGCGATTCCACCAGCTGTGCAAATCCGGCAGGTAGCGCGGCTTCTGGGCCCAAACCGAGATGTTGCGCACCAGTTGGCCGTTGGTATCCTCGGCCCACACCGCGACATAAGGCCGATGCACGCGAAATCCCTCGATCTCCTTCAGGGCGATGGTGACGGAAACTTCGTATCCCTTTTGCCAAGCCGCCACAGCGCTGGTTTGCACTAAACGGGGACGCTCGTACGCCGCGAAACCCGAACTGCGCAACTGCTTACCGTCGCGCCCGATCAAGAGGCAATCCGCGCCCGGTGTTTGTTCCACCAGGCGCAGGCCCTCGCGCGCCGGCACGACGCACAGGGCCGTGGCCAGAGCGTTGGCTGTGACGCAGGCGGGAGCGATGACCGTCGCGCTGGCCGCACCTTCCGCAGGATGTCCCGTACGTGGATCGATAATATGCCGGCCGCGCTGGGAAACACCGCTGGCGGCGACGGCCGCGTCGCGTAGTTCCAGTTGCGCCAGGGGTGGCGCATTATCGGCTCGCGCCGCCGGATCGGCTACGCCCACCGGCCAACTTCCGCGAACCACGATGTCCCCGCCAATATTCAGGAGCAGCCCGCGAATGTCGCGGGCGCCGAGCGCCGCGGAAGCGGCGTGATCGACCACGTAAGCTTTGCCCAGCGCGTTGACGTTCAGCGTCCCCGCCGCCCGCGCGGAAATCGCGCCCGCCGTCCGCCGGCTCCACTCCTCGTAGGCCATCAGCACCTGCCTCAGATCGTGGGATGGCGCACGTCCGCCCGTACGGCTGATTTCGCTTGCCGGGTCGTAGGTGCTCAAGATTTTGCACAACCTCTCGATCTCGTCCCAAGCCGCGGCATGTGCGGCCAGGGCGACTCTCTCCGAGGATGCGTCGATTATCAAATCCAGGGAAGTCCCCAGCGCGTGATCATGCTGAAAGCGGAACGGCTGGAAAGAAGCGAACCCCGGCGCCGCGGCGGCCAGGGAAAATTTGAAGAGCGAGCGGCGAGTGAACAAGTTCTTCATCTGGTATGGACGGAAGAGGTATGGTCCGCGTTTCGTAGTCTCTTAGTAGAGAAGACGGTAATGGTCCAGCGGATCGTTCGCATTTTATCAGGGCTGGGTCGAACCTCGCCGGTTTATTGCACTTCGCGATGGGTGCGGCGGTTCCAACTTCCCGAACCGAATCACTCGAATGTCTGGCCGAAGGTGATCCGATTACCCTCCAGATCCGCCACATGGAATTGCCGCAGACCCCACGGCATGCTGATGGGCTCGTCCAGGACGTTCGCGCCCTTGGCCAGCAGTTCCGCGTGCAGCGCGTCGGCGTCGCGGATGTACACGTAGCACGACCCGATTCCCTTGTGCCGCTCGGTTCTGGCGATCAGCAGCAGCGTTACCGAGTCGCGATCCATGACGCCGAGGTCGTGTTGCGCATAGTTGATCTTGAAGCCCAGGACATCGCGATAGTGCGCCACGCCGCGCGCTACGTCGTCCAGCGGCAACTCCGGAAGGATCTGCCGAAGCATGGGCGGCGGAACCGGTGAATCCGGCTGGTGAAAGGATTGTCCGAACCACAACGTATGTCCGTCGGGGTCGCGGACCTCGAACATTTCCATTTTGATCCAGTTGACCCGTTCCAACTCGCTGGGGTGTCCGCCGCGCGCGGCGATGGCGGCGTGCATGGCGGCAACGTCGTCGGTCTGGAAGAACAGGACTTTCGCTGTTGGCGCGCTGTGATTGTCGAACTGGATTCGCGCGGGCCCGCTGACGACTTCGGCCACGGCGGGCACGCCGTAGGTCTGGCCCGCCTCGCGGGCCTCGAAGCCGAGCACGTCGCGGTAAAACACAATACTGCGGCCGGCGTCGGCGACGAGGAGATGGCGGCTCACCGGTGAAACGATCGCAGGAGTTTCGGATTCGCTCATAACGTCGATTCTACTTGACCGCCTCCATATGCCAGCCGGGATTCACCCATTGCCCGTTGCGGAACACAAACACCTCCGTAATCCGCCCTGAAAACGGTGTGCGCTTTCCATCCTTCTCCAACTCATAGCGATACGTGGAGTAGGTGATGGCCGTATTTCCGTAGCACTGGATTTCGGTGCTCGGAAACTCCAGTTCCGCCAGTTTCGATCCACTCCTGGCGAACGCTGCCGCGCCTTCCAGGACGCTGGCACGGTTCCCCGTCCGCGACGATCCAGGGTCCATGACGACCGTGTCATCCGGAATCAGCTTTTCCAGCGCGACGCGATCGTTTGAAAAGAACGACCGCCAGACGGTCTCGCGCGCCTCTAATAGCGACTTCCGTGTTTCCGGGTCGAGCGTTTGCGGCATCGCGATGCTCGCCTGACGTGCCGCGGGTTCCTCGTCGGTGTCCGACCCGGTCTGAATCCACCCGCCATTGCGCTTGGTGTAGAAGTCGGTGATGCGCAGGGTTCGCTGGAAGGGACCGCCCGGCGTCTTGTAATCGACCTCGGCGATGAACGTCACGAAGGCCGCGTCGCCCTGAAAGATCATGTCGAACTCGCGCATCTTGTAACCGGTCATGCCGTAGCCGGAGTTCGAGAAATGGCCGGTGGCCGCCATGTAAGCGTCGATGCCGCGAATCACAGTTCGCGAGCCTTCCAAATATCCCAGCCAATTCTGGTCGTGAGTGGCGCGCAGTTCGGCCGGGTCCTTGTGGATGAACGCCTGGAAGATGCGATCGATGTGCGCGCGAATCTCTTGGCGATCTTTAGCGCGGTCGGTGTCGGCCGGCGTCAGCAAGAGGGATGCGATCAACAGAGTGAGGCTCATGACTACTCCTTTAGTCTGTATTTCAAAGGCATCCTAAGCGCTCGGCGGCAGTGCCGGCAACGCCGAATACGCGAACGGCGTTGGCTTTGACGTGAACGGTCATCGGCCGCCGCCGCACCCGTTGCGCGGCGATGGACCCCGCGATACTGTTTGTTGGTGCGATTCCGCCGGCACCTGCGTCCCTGGATGTTCGTTTCCGCCGCCTGGATTGTTCCCGCGATCCTGGGCGCCGTTGACGCCGCGGTACAACCGCGCCTTTGGGGCGATAAGCCCGCGAATGTGCGCGCGATCCTGTTTGTGGCCGGCGACTGGTTTCTTTACGCGCTGCTGACGCCCGGAGTATTTGCCGTCTCCAAGCGTTGGCCCCTGACCCGTCCGTACTTGGTTCGCCGGATGACGCTGCACTTGTTCCTTTCACTGGTGTTTTGCGCGGCTTGGGCAGGATCGGGCACGGTGCTGCGAGCATTTCTTCAACCGCAGGCGCTGGGAGGCGGCGTTTGGCGGTCGTTTGTGAGCTGGCTCTTCATCACCTTCCCGTTCGGCGTGGCCGTGTATCTCTCCATGGTGGGAGTGGAGCACGCCATCCGCTACTTTGCGGAAATGCGCGAGCGCGAGCTGGAAATGGCGCGCCTCAACGAGCAACTCTCCAGCGCCCGCTTCGCCGCGTTGCAGGCCCAGCTCAATCCGCATTTTCTCTTCAACACGCTCAACACGATTGCCGTGCTAGTGCGCGACGGCGACCGATCGGGAGCGACGCGAATCATCGAGCACTTGAGCGAGGTGCTGCGCCGCACGCTCGGCCGTCATCGCACCAATGAAGTGACGCTGCAGGAAGAACTGGAACTGGTGCGGCAGTACCTGGCCATTGAGCAGGCCCGTTTTTCCGACCGCCTCCGCGCGGAGTTCGAAATCGACGATTCCGCGCTGGCCGCGGCCGTGCCGGGTTTTGCGTTACAGCATCTGGTCGAGAACGCCATTCGCCACGGCATCGCCAGGCGTTCGGAGGCGGAACGCGTCACCATCGTGGCCCGGCGTGATCGCGACGCGCTGGAGCTGTCAGTCATCGACGACGGCCCGGGTATTGCCGGGGACGCGATTCCCGCGGGCCATGGAATCGAAAACACGCGCGAGCGTTTGCGCGCGCTGCATGGGGATCGCGCGTCGCTCACACTGACGCGGGGCGCGTCAGGCGGCACGGTTGCGACGCTACGCCTGCCATATCGCGAGATGGCATTGGAGGCGGACAGTGTCTCGTGAATGGGCAGTCTTGATTGCCGACGACGAACCCGCCGCACGGCGCGGTGTCCGCCAGTTGCTGGCCGCCTTCCCGGAGTTTGCGGTGGCCGGGGAATGTCGCAACGGCGCCGAGGTGCTCGCCGCGCTCGAGGCGTCGCGCCCGGACGTGGTTTTTCTCGACATCCAGATGCCGGGCGTTGACGGCTTCGAAGTGATCCGTCGCCGCACTCCGGAGCGCATGCCGGCCCTGGTTTTCCTCACCGCCTACGACCAGTTCGCGATTCGCGCCTTTGAAGCGCAGGCGCTCGACTATCTTGTTAAGCCGGTGAGCGAAGCGCGTTTTGCGGCCACGATGAAGCGCCTGATGCGCCAATTGCACGCGGCGGCGCCTGCGCGCGAGGAGAGCATTGTGGTGACAACGGCGCGCGGCGCCACCGTCCTGCGGGTAAGCGAGATCGACTGGATCGAAGCTGCCGATAACTACGCCCGTCTGTGGATCGGCGGTCGAAGCTATCTCCTGCGCGAATCCCTGCAGGTGCTGGAAGAGCGCGTTCGCCAGTACGGTTTTGTTCGGGCGCACCGGAACGCCCTGATTCGTCTGGGCGGCGTGCGGGAACTTGTTTGGTCCGGCGATGCGCTAATAGCTGTGCTGGAAGGCGGTGCGAAGGTCCGCGTGTCGCGGCGGAGGCGCACGTCGTTCGCGTCTGCGGTGCGGAAGTTTGGAAAGCTGCGGGCTGCGCCCAGCTAGCCGGAAGGTATCTTATTTTCAAGGGGTGGAAAGGCATTAAAATCAAGATCAGGCTCTATGCGGAATCGGACTGCTTGTGTATGTCTTCTCCTGAGTCTCCTTCTGGCGACAGTGGGTGCAAGGGCGGCGTTGCCGGAACCGCCCAAGCAACATGATCCCTGGACGCCTCCGGCCACTCACGGCGTTCCCGATTACATAGTCAAGGTGGCAGTGACGCTGTTCGACGCTGGGCTCGCCGACCCGCGGGGCGGCGAGTATCGTGACGTTGAACTCCCCATCCAGCGGAACGACAAAACCACCCTCCAAACACACGCCTGGGTGTTCCCCGCCGGGTTCGCGGTTTCCTGGAATGGATTGGTCTACCGGGTTGTGAAGGCTGGCGGCCGCGCCGATCTTGATCAGGATGTTCGTGTCATCGTGGATGCTGGGCCCTGGAGCGGCCGGATGAGTTTGAGGCGGCAACAGCCTCCGCCGAAGGCGGGTTTCTGGTCTGATTTGGAATTGGGCCAGATGTTGGCGCCCGCTTCCATCTGCTTGCTGCTGCGTCTTGGCAGGCCCGATCTGGCCGAGCTGATTTGGCAGGCGCCAGAGGGTAACAATAACGTGTGGGGGCTGACTCAGCAGCGCGAAAACGAGGAAGGCCTTTGGCTGTCAACGGCTGCGAGGGCTTGGTTCGGGACAGCCTACTGGCGCCTGATCGGCGCATTCGAAGGAGGCGACGATCAAGGCGCCTACGATGTTGCGGAATCGATCGTTCAGTGGAGATCGCGCGTGCCCGACGCTTGGCGGCAGCGGCAGAATTGGGTTCCCCAGCGTGTTCCAGACATCTCTTTCCTTGATCCGGTCCCAGAGATCTTCGTTGACTCGCAACGCCGGTTGCGCGAACCGGAAGGCTCGAAGCTCGACGTGGAGTCAATCGCCAAAATCAAAGACCCAAATAGGCGGATCTCTGCTTTGGTTGGCCGGCTCGATGAAGTAGTGGGCGGAAAGGCGACGTTTCCCGGTACGCTCCAATTCTCGTTCGATCCGGTCTACGAGCAACTGAAGAAAGAGGGGGAAGCAGCCGTCGATGCCTTGCTGGACGCCTACGACAACGACCAGCGCCTTACCCGCACCTTTGACTATTCGCGTCCTTGGCAAGTGGAACAGACTCCTGTACCTGTGCGTCAAGTCGTGGAATTGCTCCTCGGCGACCTTGTTGGAGACGCCAATTTCATCCATGGGTCCACGCCGGGCGAGTTACGCACTTGGTGGGGCCAGCACCATTCGAGCAGTCGCGTGGCTCGCAGTTTCGAAGTGCTCGCGGATGACCGCGCCTCTGCGGAGCGTTGGCTGGACAGCGCCGGATACATCACGATGAGGGCGGACGTGGAATGGGGTGACGGCCAGGCTAAATCTCAAGACGGTGAGGCGTGTGATCCGGCGAAGCCCGTGCCGTCGCTCCACGGCGAGAGCCTGCGATCGCGGCAGTCGCCCAGCGTGAGCGAATTATTGGCGACTCGCACGGCGGCCTTGGCGCGCTCCAATTCAGATGGGGCTTGCCGGATGGCGGTGGCGGCTGCTCTCTGGGATCCGAGCGCAGCGTTGCCCGCATTGCGCGCCGCCGCCCAGCTAAGAGCATGCCGGGAGGACGCCGTGGTCACGACGGCGAGGTTGACGCTCGGCGACACCGGCGCCGCTTCCGAGTGGGCCGCTGAAATCAGAAACTGGCGCGCATTTCCGCCTCTGCACGTCGATCAGCTCGCTCCGCTCTGGATGTTTCCAGACGATCCTGTGTTGCAGCAGCTTGCCGATTGGCTTTTCACACGGCCGGAAGCGCCTTGGTCGCCAGCCCTCAAGTTCCAGGACGTTTACTCGCCGCTCTTAGGTGTGCCTTCGTTTCGTCGCGCCGTTAGGTCGGCGTTGGAGGATCCGAAGGTAATTGGCAAGGCCACCCGGTCTGCGGAAGGGAATCTTTCGTTTAGTGTTGAAGGTGGCGGTGGCGGCGGGGGCATGGATCCCAGCCACGATCCCCGACAAATCCCACCCGGGCAAGAACGTCCCATTCGCGTGAAGGACCTCGTCGCTATGGAGTTGAGCGGTCTCGAGGGAGCGCCAGAGTTTGAACCAGATTGGCCGCCAGCGGACAAGGACGGCATCATCTCCGAGATGATCCAGTTTCTGGTCAAACACGAAGATGAACTGCGGCCTTTTCCCGCGCACATTGAGGACACCAGTTGCATCGGCCAGCATGTGTACATGAATGGTGCTAAACCAAAGTCGGCAAGGGAACCACATTAGCGCTTCAAATTCGCACCTCGAAGCAACAGGATCTCGACTACTCGGGTGGCACTGAAACGTCCAGGCATTTGGCCTTCTTCCACGGCGTTTTCGAAGGATCTAGAAAATCGGAAATGAAATAATGATGTGCGCCGGCCACCGAACTCTTGGTACTAAGACGCTTGGTTTGAATAGTTTAACCAGTTCACTGGTCGAGTGAACTGGCAGGGGTGCAGTACAGAACTCTTGGCAGAGTTCAGCCAGGCGCTTGAGGATACGCCTCTTTGTAGCGCCGCTGCTCAGTCGCCGCTTGCAAAGGGCTACTGTGCCGCTTAGCCGCGTGGTACACTGCGTTTAGCACCAGTCGTCTGGGCATCAACAGTAAGAGTCCCGCGTGGGCCGCGCCCGCGCCGACAGGAGAATTACGCCATGGCATACAAATTGACCATCAATGGCAAGTCGCGAACCGTTGACGTTCCCGCCGACATGCCGCTGCTATGGGTCTTGCGCGATGAACTGGATCTGAAAGGCACCAAGTACGGTTGCGGCATGGGCATCTGCGGCGCATGTACCGTGCATCTGAACGGCAAGCCGATTCGCTCCTGCATGACCAACGTGTCCAGCGTCCACGCGCCCATTACCACTGTGGAAGGTCTTTCCGCGGACGGCACGCATCCGGTGCAACTCGCCTGGCAGGAACTCGACGTTCCGCAGTGCGGATATTGCCAGGCCGGACAGATGATGGCCGCCGCCGCGTTGCTGGCCAAGACGCCCAGGCCCACCGACAAGGATATCGACGCGGCCATGGATGGCAACTACTGCCGCTGCGGAACATATCTGCGAATCCACCAGGCCATCCACAAAGCCGCTACCATGGCGGAACTCGAGGGCCACAAGAAACCCGCCGCGGCCACACCCCATCCCGCCGGTTCCGGTAATACCAAGTAAAGGAGACAAATCCCATGCCTATCAACCGACGCTCCTTTCTTCGCGTAACCTCAATGGCCGGCGGCGGCATGCTGCTGGGTCTGTACTTCAAACCGCTGGCGGCCGCGCAACGTGGTGGACAACCCGCCGTAGCGCCGGCGCTGCCCAGCGACTACATCCACATCGCCGCGGACGGTTGGGTGACCATCGTGGCCAAGAATCCGGAAAATGGCAACGGCGTGCGCACCATGCTGCCCATGCTGATCGCTGAGGAACTCGACGTTGACTGGAAGATGGTCAAGATCGAGCAGGCCAATTTCGAAGACAAGTACCAACCGTCGCAGTTCGCGGGCGGCAGCCTGGCCACGCCGCAAAACTGGATACCGATGCGGCAAGTGGGCGCGGCCGGCCGCGCCATGATGATCGCCGCGGCGGCGCAAACCTGGGGCGTGGCGGAATCCGAGTGCACCACCGCCTCTGGCCGCGTCCTACACGCATCGTCAAAAAGATCGCTGGGTTTTGGCGAGCTCGCCGCCCAGGCCCACAAGCTCACGCCGCCCGATCTCAAGACGCTGAAGCTCAAGGATCCGAAGGATTACAAGATCATCGGTCATTCCCAGCGCGGCAGCGACGTGCGCGACATCACCATGGGCAAGCCGATTTTCGGCATCGATTTCTCCATGCCGGGAATGTTGTACGCGGTTTTCCAGAAGTGTCCGGTGTTCGGCGGCAAGGTGATTAGCGCCAACCTGGACGAAATCAAGAGTCTCCCTGGCGTAAGGCATGCGTTCATCGTGGAAGGCGTAGTCAAGCCGGCCAATGTTTTTCAGGGCGATCCCGGCCTGGAACCCGGCGTCGCGATTGTCGCCGACAAGTGGTGGCAGGCGCAATCGGCGCGCAAGAAGCTGGACGCGAAATGGGACGAAGGCTTGGGCGCGTCGCAAAGCAGCGTGGGATTCGCCGCGCGCGCCGAAGAGTTGTCCAAGCAGGACCCCGCGATCCCCGTGCGCAAGGACGGCGATGCCGACGCGGCCCTGAAGAGCGCGGCGAAAGTGCTGGAAGCGGCGTATTCCTTCCCGTTCATCTCCCATGCGCCGCTGGAGCCGCAGAATTGCAGCGCGCATTTCCAAGACGGCAAGATCGAGATCTGGACCACCAGCCAGATTCCCGCCGGCGGCCGCAACCTGGTTTCCAAGACGTTGGACATTCCCGCCAGCGACATCACCATTCACCTGCTGCGCGGTGGCGGCGGCTTCGGCCGCCGTCTCACCAACGACTACATGGTGGAAGCGGCCTGGATTAGCAAGACCGTCAACGCGCCGGTAAAACTGTTGTGGACGCGCGAGGACGATTTCGCGCACGACTACTATCGTCCCGGCGGCTTCGAATACTTGAAGGCTGGTTTGGACGCCTCCGGCAAACTGACTGCCTGGAAGAATCACTTCATTTCTTACGGCGAGGGTACGCGCTTCTCTTCCTCGGCCGGCCCGTCGGCGGCGGAATTTCCGGCCGGCTTTGTGCCCAACTTCTTAGTGGGCGCTTCCACCATGCCGTTGTGTCTGCGCACCGGTGCGTTGCGCGCGCCGGGCAGCAATGCTTACGCGTTCGTCAGCCAATCGTTCCTGGATGAACTGGCGCACGCCGCCGGCAAGGATCCAGTGCAATTCCGCTACGAAGTGCTGGACGGCCCGGCGCTGCCACCGCCGGCGGGAGGCCGCGGTCCGGTTTTCAACGCCGCGCGCATGCGTGGCGTGCTGGAACTGGCGGCCGAAAAATCCGGATGGGGCAAGCGCAAGCTTCCCTCCGGCGCCGCGATGGGCGTGGCTTTCTACTTCAGCCATCAGGGATATTTTGCCGAAGTGGCGGAAGTGCGTGTTAGCGCGTCAAGCAAGGTCAAAGTGAACAAGGTTTGGGTTGCCGCGGACGTTGGCAGCCAGATCATCAATCCGGCGGCCGCGGAAAGCATGGTGCAAGGCGCGGTGATCGACGGCCTGGCCGAGTTGATGTCCCAGGAGATCACGCTGGAAAAAGGCGCCGTCGTGCAAAGCAACTACAACGATCATCCGATGATCAGTCACACGGAAGCGCCGCCGGAAATCGAAGTGCATTGGAAGACCACGGAGTTTCCGCCCACGGGCTTGGGCGAGCCGGCGTTGCCGCCGATTCTCCCGGCGGTCTGCAACGCCATTTTCACGGCCACGGGCAAACGCATCCGCGCGCTACCGCTATCGAAGAGCGGTTTTAGCTGGGGATAGCTTTGTAGCGCAGGCCTTCAGGCCTGTTCTTTTTCTGCGGAAGAACAAGAACAGGCCTGAAGGCCTGCGCTACAGATGCTAGAATCAATAGCGAGAGAACCGGGTGGTCGCGGCTCGCCGGCTTGCCGGCGGATCGAGGAAAGTCCGGACTCCACAGGGCGGCGTGCTGGCTAACGGCCAGGAGGCGCGTCTCAAAGGCGCGTTTACGGATAGTGCCACAGAAAATGTACCGCCAGTGCCGCGAGGTGCTGGTAAGGGTGAAAAGGTGCGGTAAGAGCGCACCGCGGACGTCGCGAGACGGCCCGGCAGGGTAAACCCCACGCGGAGCAAGACCAAATAGGAGAGAAGGACCGGCCCGGTCCGCTTTGACTCTCGGGTAGGTCGCTAGCTAAACCTGCGCTTCGGCGCAGGCGGTGGCAGAGTTTCGGAGTAATCCGGAATCCAGATGAATGACCGCCGTCCCGTTCGCGGGACACAGAATCCGGCTTACAGGTTCTCTCACTTTCTTATTTCCCGGGAGAAATTCCTTGACCTACTTGGTGACAGGCGGTGCGGGCTTCATCGGTTCGGCACTGACCCACGAACTGTTGGAACGCGGCGAGCGCGTGCGCGTGCTCGATAATCTGGCCACCGGCAACAAACGTAATTTGGCCGGCATCATGGAACGCATCGAATTTGTGGACGCCGATATCTGCGATCTTCCGGCTGTGGAGCGCGCCATGCAAGGCGTGGATTACGTGCTCCATCAGGCCGCGCTGCCCTCGGTGCCGCGTTCCGTGCAGGACCCGCTGCTGTCGCATCGCAACAATGCCGACGGCACCATCAACGTGCTGTGGGCGGCCAAGCAGGCCGGCGTGAAACGCTTGGTGTACGCGGCGTCCTCCTCGGCCTACGGCGATACGCCCACGCTGCCCAAGGTCGAGACCATGATTCCCAATCCGCTGTCGCCCTACGCCGTGAATAAGTTGTTGGGCGAGTATTACAACAAGGTTTTCTACCGCTGCTACGGGTTGGAAACGGTGTCCTTGCGCTACTTCAATATTTTTGGACCGCGCCAGGATCCCGACTTCGCCCTATTCCGGCGTGTTGTCGGTGTTCATCACCAAGCTTCTCAACGGTGAAACGGCGGTGATTCACGGCGACGGGGAACAGTCGCGCGATTTCAATTTTGTGGCTAACGCCGTGCAAGCGAATCTGCTGGCCTGCACCGCGCCGAACGCTCCGGGCAACATCTATAACATTGGCACGGGGAACCGCTATACGCTGAACCAGACGCTGCAAATGCTCGGGAAAATCATCGGTGTCACGGCGCGCGCCGAGTACACACCGCCGCGTCAGGGCGACATCCGCGATTCGCAAGCGGATATCACCGCGGCGCGCCGCGATCTGGGCTACGACCCCAAAGTTGGTTTTGAAGAAGGTCTGCGCAAAACGGTGGAATGGTATCGCGCCGAAGCCAGCGGAGCGGCGCCGGCATGAGCGCGCCCGCGCGCGTGATTCTTCCGGCACGCAATGTCCTGGGTACGGCGCGAGTGCCCGGCGACAAATCGATCTCCCATCGCTATGCGTTGTTGGGCGGCATTGCCCGCGGGCGCACCGAGATCCGCAACTTCTCTTCCGCCGCCGATTGCCATTCCACGCTGGGATGCTTGCGTGCGATGGGCGTGGAAAGCAAGGTGCAGTCCCATCCGCACGGCGACACTGTCATCATCGAGGGCCGCGGCTTGCGAGGGCTGAGCGCGCCGTCGGGACGCCTGGATGCCGGTAATTCCGGCTCGACCATGCGCATGATCGCCGGGATTCTAGCGGGTCAGGGCTTTTCCTGCTCCATTGCCGGCGACGCTTCGCTCAATCAACGGCCCATGTTGAGGATCGTGGAACCATTGCGATTGATGGGCGCGAAGATTGAGGCCGCAGACGGCAAGCATGCGCCGCTTACGATTGAAGGGGGCCCGTTGCGCGCGATTCACTACCAGACGCCGATACCTAGCGCGCAGGTGAAGAGCGCCGTCCTGCTGGCCGGACTCTATGCCGAAGGCACAACGGTAGTCGAGGAAGCCGTTGGCACGCGCGATCACACCGAAATCGCGTTGGCCGAGTTTGGCGCGCGCGTAAGGCGTCATGGCCGGGTTTGCGAAGTTGAGGGAGGCGTGGAACTCGCTCCGCAATTGCTGACCGTTCCCGGCGATTTGTCTTCGGCGGCGTTCTTTCTGGCCGCGGCGCTGCTGTTTCCGGAGTCCAATCTGACCATCGCCAACGTGGGATTGAATCCCACGCGCGCCGCGCTACTGGACTTTTTGCGCGCCATCGGCGCCGACGTTTCCCTCAGCAACATGGAGTCGGTGGGCGGCGAAATCATCGGTGATCTGCATGTGCATGGTGGAGGCGACTTGCAACCCGTGGTGATCGACTCTACGCTGGCTCCTGGATTGATTGACGAGATTCCGGTGCTGGTGGTGTTAGGCGCGGCTTCCGGGCGTGGCGCGCGCATTTCCGGCGCCGCCGAATTGCGCGTCAAGGAAAGCGACCGCATCGCCGCGGTGGCCGGGAATTTGCGGCGCATGGGCGCGCAGGTTACGGAGCATCCCGATGGCTTGACCGTTGAGGCCGGCTGCCGCTTGCGCGGCGCGCCCATTGATACGCATGGCGATCATCGCATCGCCATGGCGTTTGCCATCGCCGCGCTGCGCGCAGAAGGCGGAACGCTGATCGAAGATCCGGGATGCGCGGAAATTTCTTTCCCGGGATTCTACGAAGTGCTGGAAGGCATCGTAGAACGGCTGTAGCGCAGGCCTCTGGCCTGTTCTCTTCGTCTGCCAAAAAGAACAGGCCGGAGGCCTGCGTTACTCAGCGCGCAAAGCTTCCACCGGATCCACCGCCGCCGCGCGCAATGCCGGAATGTAGCTGGCCAGCATGGCCGCCGCGATCAGAACCACGGAAACCCCCAAGTACGTGACCGGATCAACCGGCCGCACTTCAAAGAGCAAATCCTTCATCAGGCGCGTGACGGCAGCCGCCCCGGCCAGGCCAAAGATCACGCCAAGAGCCGCCAGCGTTAACCCGTTGCCAACGAACATCGCCGTCAGTCTCCGCAGCGGCGCGCCCAGGGCCATGCGGATTCCAATCTCGCGCGTGCGCTGCGATACGGAGTAGGAAATTACGCCATAAATCCCCACGATGCCCAGCAATAACGCCATCGCGCCGGCAATGCCCAGCATCACCAGCGTGAAGGAAGTGCGGGCCATCGACTTATCGGCGGTCTCCGCCAAGGTACTCACGCGAGAGAGAGGAAGATTCGGATTCACCGACCACACCGCCTGGCGGAGATCCGCCAGCAAGCTTTGCGTGCCGGCACGGTCGGTGCGAACCACGAAGGACATCCAGCGGCTCACGTGAATCTGGTCGCCGGCAAAGTTGTTCATCAGCATCGGCCACGCCACAAACGTGGGAGCCTTTTGGTTCAGGCCGTCGTCGCGCTCGTCGTTGACCACGCCCACGATTTCCCGCCAGTCCGCTTTCATGCTCTCGCGGATCCGTTTGCCGATGGCCTGCGCAGGACTGCCCCACAATTCGCGAGCCAGGTTTTCCGACACCATCGCTACCGGCCGGCGATCGTAGGTATCGCTCCATGTGAAGTCGCGGCCCGCCAGCAGAGTGTTTCCCATGGTCGCGAGCAAGCCGGGAGAATAGAACTTGAAAAAGCGCAACGGCGGAATCTTCGAGTCCAAGTACTGTTTGTCTTCCGCATAGATCGGGTCGTGCCAACCGGAACCGCTCATGGGGACGTTTGTCGTAAGCCCCACGGAAGAGACGCCCGGCACCGCGGCGACCTTCTCCAGAATCGCTTGCTGCAGCCGGGCCGTTTCGACCTCGTCTTTCACTTGGGTGGAGGGAATCGAGATGCGAAACGTTTGCAGCGTTTCGGGGTGCGTAAACCCCGGCTGCACTTGCCTCAACGCATAGAATGTGCGAATCATCAAGCCGGAGCAAACCAGCAACACCAGCGCCAGCGCCACTTGCACCACCACCAGCATGTTGCGCGTGCGATGCCGTTCCTTACTCTGGCTCAGCGTGCGTCCGCCCGCGCGCAGCGCCGTGGCCAGTTGCGGACCGGCATACTTGAGCGCTGGAATCATTCCGAACAGCAACCCGGCGATTAGCGATACCGCCAGCGTAAACAATAAGACCGTGCCGTCGATGGAAATAGATTCGAGGCGCGGCAAGTTGGACGGAGCCAGCGTCACCAGTAATCGCAAACCGCCGTAGGCCAGAGCTAATCCGGCCAGGCCGCCCAGGATCGCCAACGTGACGCTCTCCAGCAACAATTGCCGCACGATCTGTCCCCAACCTGCGCCCAACGCGGCGCGGATCGCCAGTTCCTGCTGCCGTCCTTCGGCTCTCACCAGCAGCAAGTTGGCTACATTGGCGCAGGCGATCAGCAGCACCATTCCGATGGTGCCCATCAGCACCCACAGCACTTTGCCGATATCGCCGATCAGGTAGTCCTTCAGCGGGTGCAAATTCGCCGCTAGCCCCGCTTGCTCGAACATCTTGCGGTCGTAGCCGGGAAACGGAGGGAAGGCCTGCAGCGCCATGGGGATCATGCGCGCGACGTCAGCGTTGGCTTGCGCGATGGTGACGCCGTCTTTCAGCCGGCCCAGCGATTGATAGCTGAAATTTCCCAAGAAGGTTTTGTTGCGATCGAATCGCTGTGGCAGCAAGATCTCCGGCTTCAGATCGTTGAACCAAAATTCGCGCGGCAACACTCCGATGATCTCGCGGGCCTTGCCATCCACCACGATGCGCTTGCCGATCGCAGACGGATCACCGCCAAACTTTCGTTGCCAGTAGCCGTAGCTGAGCATCAAAGTGTCCGGACTACCGGGGGAATCGTCCTGACGAGAGAATATCCGGCCCGCCGTGGGACGCACGCCGAGCAGCGGCAGGAAGCCGTCGGTCACGTCGAGTGCCTCCAGGCGCTCCGGCTCCGCGAGGCCCGTGATCGTGACCGCATCGCCCGTCCAGGTCGCGACGTCCTGAAGCATCCGGCCTTGCTCGCGATAAGTAAAGTAGAGAAACGGAGCGGAGCCGATATCGCGATCCGATCCGGTAACGGCCGGCGCGAGGTGCTCCACGGCCACCAGCCGTTCCGGATGAGAATACGGCAGCGGCTTCAGCAGGATGCCTTCAATCACGCTGAAGATGGCGGCGTTCCCGCCAATGCCGATGGCCAGCGTAAGTACGGTGACAATCGTGAAAGCCGGCGAACCGAGAAGACGGCGCAGAACATGTTTGAGTCCCATATGCGCATAAGACGGCGGGGTTGTTGGAAAGTTCGGTTTTTTTCGAGCTGCCTAATCCACGTCCGCCGCCAGGGCCAGCTTGCGCAATGCCGCGCGAGCCTCGGCATAGCCCGCGAAGCGTTTTTCTTCGGCGCGAAACGCCGGCGGATGGATGCGCCGTCGGCCTCCGGCCGATTCCACCGGATGCTTCACGTGCAGCATCTCGTGATACAGGATGTACTCCACCGCCAGGCGCGGAACTTCCGAACGGTCGAGCGAACGGTTCAGCACAATGGCATGATGGGCGATGTCGTAGTGTCCCAGGCGAATCCGCGACGGCCGGGCGCTCCAGGACAGTTTTGTAGCCGGGATCTGTCCGGCGAAGTAGCGCGCGTTCAATTCCGCAAACAGCGCCGGCAGGTCGTAGCACTGGCCGCGCGGATTGTTCAGCGTCTTGCGCCCGCGCTGCCGCCGTGTTTCGATGATGCGTTGCTCCACACCGCGCGATAGCACGTAGCGCCGGTAACGCAAGCGCGCCTCGAGCGGGGCCGCGCGCCGGTAGAGTTTGGCGAGCAGGATGGTGGCCAGCGCTTCGATCACGCGGGCATCGGCGCCCTGTAATAGATCGGAGAGGCGCACGGTCAGCAGGCCGTTCTGCAAACGCGCGCGATGGTTCATGCCCGCAAAGGGACGGAACCGCACGTCCACGCGCGGCGCGGCAGCGGGTCCGCGATGCACCCGCCGCAGCACGTGCTCGAAAATAGCGCCGACGTCCCAGGCGATTTCGCCCGAGCCTGTCTCGTCGCCGAATCGCGATGCGGTCATTGAGGATTGGTCGGGTTCGGCTTCTTGGCGTCTTTTTGTTCCTGCTTGCGTTCCTTCTCGATGTCTTTTTCCAACTTCTTGTCGGTGGGAGTCTTGGCCAGGATTTTCTTCATCTCTTCCAGGCTGGACTCGGTACCCTCGATGGCCTCGCTCAACACGAAGCGGTAAGTCTCGCGGTCGGCTTGGTTCTTGTCCTCCACGGCCTGCAGGCGCTTCAGCATCTCCGGCTCGGCATGAACCACGTAATCCAGGCCTTTACGCATCAGGATCTTCTGGGTTTTCGCCAGATCGGACAGATCGTCGATGGCGTCCAGGATCTTTCCGTATTCGTAGAGCATGTCGTGAATCCGATCGCCGCGTTCTTCGGGCTTGGCGGGCTTAACCGCGGCCAGCTCCTTCTCAACCGCGTCCAGACGCGTGCGCGCGAACTGCACGTATAGCTTCATGCGGTCGTTGGGTTCCTGGGCCTCGCGGATTTGGTTGACCTCGCTGTCGGTAAGAAACTCGCGGGCCTGCGCCGCGCCGGCGATTGCCCATAGGATCACGCACAAACCGAGGAACACGAGCTCCCTCCGTGTTCTTGGTCTTGGTGTTCTCCGTGTCTTCGTGGTGAAAACAAACCGCCTGGTCATTGCGGCTCCTTCTTGCGGACGCGCATCAAACCGAGCAGCAAGTCCTCGTGCATATCGCGCACGCGCTCCAGGGCTTTTTCCACCGGTGGGCGATCTTCGAAGGGCAGGGTGGTGCGCAGATCCTCCAGCTTGCGGGCGAATTCGCGCATTAGGATTTCCGATTGCTTGAAGCCCGCCGGCTTGCTGCGCGGATCGCGCTTGGTGGAAAACAAATCCTCGTAGGCGCGTTCGGAGAGCGCCATCATGTCTTTCAGGCTGGCCAGGCCTTTCTCGAAGTCGCCTTCGGCGTACTGCTTGCAGGTTTGATCGAGCACCATGTCCGCCAGGCGGATTTCCAAACGCGCTCTCTGCACCGGATCGTGCTCGCCGGCGATGCGGGCGCGCAGCTTTTCCGGTGTTTCGTCGGAGTGGCTGGCCGCCAGCGGCCCCGCGTATACCATCAGCAGCAAGATAAGGAATGGAGCAATCATTGCGGCACCTTCTTCCCGGCCTTCTCCAGGACCAGGGTGAGGGCTTTTACGCGTTGGCGCGCCTGAAACTCATGATCGGCATACTGGCCGTTGGCGATGGCCAGAAAGCGTTTGTAACTCACGATAGCCCCCTCCGCTGCCCCTAGTTTATCCAAACTGATGGCTTGAAGGAAGGTGCTCCAGGGAGTTTCTTTGATGTTCTCGGCGGTGTGCCGCATCTTGTCGAGCACCGCCACGGTTTGCGCGTACTGCTGCTGCAAGTACATGGCGTTGGCCAGTTCCACGTAAGCGTCGGGGATTTTTGGCTGCAACTTGATCGCTTGCAGCAGCACGGCCTCGGCGGTGCGATACTCGCGCTTCAGGTTGAGCATCTGGCCGGTGAGAAGCTGCACTTCATAATTGTTAGGCTCTCTTTGCCGCAAACGGACCAGGCGCGGCATGGCTTGATCCGGCTTCTTGGCCAGGGAGTAGGTGCGCGCCAGGTTCCAATCGTCTTCATCGGAGGGCGCCAGTTTGGCGGCTCCTTCGAACTCCGGGGCGGCCAGATCCATTTTGCCTTGCTCGAAAAAAATCTCTCCCAAATGCCGGTGCGCCGGCGCGAAGTTGGGATTTTCGGCCAGGAAGCCGCGATACATCTCGATGGCGCGATCCGGCTGCTTGCTGAGTTCGTAGACGCGCGCCAGCTCCAGCCGCGCGCTGGTATCGGCCGGACTCAGCTCCACCGCGTGCGCCAGTTGCTGTTCGGCCAGCGGGTAGTTTTTTTCCTCAATGGCCAGCCGGCCGCTGCCGATCAGCGTGAAGGGCGCGTTGCCATCAAGGGCCAGCGACTTATCGTAATACTCGCGGGACTTGACGAGATTTCCGGTGGCCGCCAGCGCGCTGGCGTAGAGCGCCGCGGCGCGCGCGTGATCGGGCTTCAGTTCCACGGCCGCCGCCAGGTGGGGCAGCGCGTCTTGCGGGCGATTCACGCCTGTCAGCAGCACGGCAAGGTTCAACTGGGCCGGGAACAGCTTGGGATCGAGAGCCAGTGCTTTTTGATAAGCTTCCTCGGCCTTCGATTTGTCACCTAGCGCCGTGGCCGCGAAAGCCAGATCGAACCACGCCGCGGTGTCGTCCGCGTTGGTTGCGACGTAGGGGGTGAGGATATTGACGGCTTCCTGGAAATCCTTATTGTCGAGCGCTTTTTCGGCGCGTTCGACGGGTGTCGGCTGGGGAGGCTTGGGATCTTCCTTGGTCGCGGGCTTGGCGGGCGGGGCCGGTTTGCGCGTTTGTGAGCCCAACGATAGTGTCAGGAGCAATACGGCGACTAACGCCAACAACCAGCGGACCATATGGATGATTATAGCAATGGAACAGCGGAGAGGTAACGCAGGCCTCCGGCCTGTTCTTTTCCTCTAACGAAAAAGAACAGGCCGGAGGCCTGCGCTACATAACTTCGGGAACTTCGATGCCCAGCCATTCCAGAGCTTGCCCGAGCTGGCGGCGAACCAAGCCGGCCAGCCATAGCAGGAACGCCTGCTTGCCGGGATCTTCTTCCCGCAGAATGTGATGGCGATGATAAAAAGTGTTGAACGCCTGCGCCAGTTGGAAAGCATATTTCGCCAGCACCGCAGGTTCGCTGGCAATCAGAGACTGCTCGGCAGCCGACATCGTTTGCGACGCCAGCATTAGAAGTTGCCACAATTCGTCGGCGGCGAGGGCTGCCGCAACCGCCTCGGCCGGCGGAGCGGCACAGTCGCCGGCTTTACGCAGAATATTGGCGGCGCGAACCACGGCGTACTGGCAATACGGGCCGGTCTCGCCGTCGAAACTGAGGGCTTCCTCAAAGTCGAAGGCGATGACCGTGTTGCGCGTGAACTTCAGCAGGAAAAAGCGCAGTGCGCCGGTGGCGATCTGGCGCGCGACTTCCGCCTGGAAAAAGACCTCACGGTCGGCGTGACGCGATTGCACTTCAGCCAGCGCGCGGGAGTACAGCGCGTCCATCAGGTCGTCGGCTTTGACGCCCAAACCTTTGCGTCCCGACACTTCAATGTACGGACGGCGCGCATCTTCCTCCGATAGCTCTAGCCCCAAATCCTTGCAGCAGCGCGGCGAGAGCGCCACCACTTCGTAAAAAAAATGCACTGAGTTGTCGGCTTGTTCGTTGTAGCCCAGTGCCCGCAGGCCCATCACCACGATGTTCTGCAAGTACGACTGGCGCGTATCAATCACGTTGTAGACGCGCGAAGCTCCGCCGAACTCCAGTGTTTCACCCTCGGTTGCGCTCATCCAGAGCACCCGGCCATCGGGATAGGTTTGAAACGGCGTGTAGCGGAAACTGCGTCCCAGCAGACCAAACTTCCAAAGTTGATAGGCGATGTCCTTGCCGACGTAAGTGACCGTGCCGTTGGAGCGCACGATTACCTTGGAGGCGTCGGGATCGGCGTCGGCGCCTTCTTCAGCCGCCTCGCCGCTAGAGCCGGCGCGCATCACCCAGCAGCCCTTGTTCTTGCCTTCCGTCTCCCAGTAGATTGCGCCGCGTTCCTTGAGTTGTTCAAAAGCCTGCTCCCAAAAACGCAAGTGCAGAATTTCGCTTTCTCGCGGCAGCAGATCGTATTCCACGCCCATGCGTTCCATGGTCTTCAAGTGGGCGCGCACGATGGCGCGCGCGACCACTTCGCCGAGTCGCGCGGTGTCTCCTTCGCCGTGCTCAATCTTTTGCAGCGCCGCGCCACGCAGCGCCGCGGCGCGCGGTTTGTCCTCTTCAAAGTATCGGGAGACGCGCGCGTACAGGTCCCAGCAGTAATAATCGAAGCGCACCGCCGGATCGCCGATCAGCGCTTCCACATCGGCGGCGGTTTTGTGTTCGAGGTGCTCGAATCCCACCACCACGTCGCCGACTTGCACGCCGGTGTTGTCAATGTAGTTCTGCACTTCCACGCGGCAGCCCAAGCCGCGCAGGATGCGCACAAAAGTGTCGCCGAGCGTGGCGTTGCGGAGATGGCCGATATGCGCCGCTTTGTTAGGGTTGATGTTGGTGTGCTCAACAATGACTTTGCCTGTTGGGACGCGCCCAGGAGTCGCACGATCCGCACCGCCGGCGACCATCTCCGAGGCGAAGGCGGCGCGATCGAAGAACACGTTCACGTATCCCGTGCCGGCCGGCTCCATGCGTGCCACGCCGGGAATCGGCGGGAGTTTGGCGATCACTTCTTCGGCGATTTTGCGGGGCGCGCGGCGCAGGCTCTTGGCCAGTTCGAAAGCGAACGTCAGAGCCAGGTCACCGAACTCGGGACGCGGAGGTTGTTCCATGACGATGCGTGGTTCGGCGTTGTATTCGCTCTTTAGGAATACACTGATTGCGTCCCGGACGCGGGCTTGATAGCTTAAGAACATAAGTTTGAATGAAGTGCGCGGGTCCCTCTGACCTTAAAATACTATTCTACTCGCTTGGACGTCACGGTTCCGTTTCTATCAGTTCGCTCCAGTTGAAGGCGTAGCCGACGGCCCGCTTCACTTCGGGAATGCGCGACGCCGGCAGCGCCGAGATCCGCTCGACAAAGGCCGGGCGGGAGACGACTCTCAGGTTGTCGCAGTTGGCGGCGCAGGCGCGGGGCATGCGCTCCCGGCGTCCTAGTGGGACTTCGGTTGGGATGTTGCGAAGCACCGTGGTTATTTCGGCGACAACGAACTTGTTGAGGTAAGAGTAGGCATCGTCGCGGCTCAGCAGAAGCACGGGACGGCGTCCCGCCGGTTGCGGTAGTTCGGCCCACCAGATCTCATACTGCCTCATGATTCAAACGGCTCCCAATTGGTCCAATCGTCGCGTTGCGGCTTGGAATCTGGCTGCTTCACGTAAGCCTCGCGCATGCGAGCGAATTCCCGCTGGCGGATCGCCTCGCGGATGGCCTGACGGACGAACTCGGTGCGCTGGCGCTTGTCCGGGGGCGCGACCTTGTTGAGCGTCCTGTAAGTCGCGTCGTCCAGGTGGATGAGAACAGAAGGCATATTCACAGCATACCACGCGTACTTACGACCATATAATCATTTATATAGAGAGTGATATATTAGATTGGGGCGGCGTTGCGGAATCGTGGTGCCCGGCCAGACCGTTGACGCACGACCGCGATCTTCCCGGCAAACGATGGGCAAGTGGTATGCTTACTTCATGGCCGCCTCGCACCAAACATTTCTGATCCCGACCGCTGGCATCCCTGGCATGGCGCTGCAAATGCCTCGTCTGGCCCGTCGGAACGCCGATTGGTTCTACGACTTTTGCCAAGCCAACGGCGACTTGCAGTTTGAGCAGACGGCGGAAGGGGAGATCATTGTCATGGCTCCTGCTGGTTTTGAGAGTGGCGATCGGGAATCGGAAGCCCTCAATCAATTACGCAATTGGGCGAAACGCCAAGGATCGGGCCGCGCGCTCGGGTCCAACACCGGCTTCCGCCTGCCTAATGGCGCGACTCGCGCTCCCGACGCGTCCTGGGTCCTCAACAGCCGCTTGAGCGAGCTCGATCCCAGCCAACTGCGCAGGTTTCCCTCCATTTGTCCAGACTTCGTGATTGAAATCGTTTCTCCCAGCGACCGCCTGCCGAAGCTGCGCGCGAAGATGGACGAGTACATCGCGAATGGCGTGCGGTTGGGCTGGCTGATTGACCCGGACGAGCGCAAAGTGTACGTCTACCGCCCTGGGAAAAAAGTGCAATGCCGCAGCGGCATCCGCCAGATTTCCGCCTCGCCGGAACTTCCCGGTTTCGTTCTGAAGTTGGCGGAAATCTGGAAACCGTTCTGAGCCTCAATCGTGCTTCACCACCTTCACCAACTGGTGCTAGCATGGGAGAATGAAGCGCGCTACGATAACCATTCCCGACGACTTGGCTGCGGCCGTGGAAAGATACATCCAAGCTCAGGAAACGCCGCTTCCGTTAACAGCAGTTGTTCAAACCGCCTTGCGACAGTTTCTTACCGGATGGGGCCACCTCCGATCGCGGCCGCCACTTCGAATTAGTCCGGCGCGGCGCGGGAGCGGGCGGCGTAACGTGAGCCAGGAGCACGATCGCTATCTCGCAGGCAAATGACGCGCACGATCCTGGCCAATGTCGGCCCTCGGTACGCCACCGCCGATCCCGACGACTCCTACCATGAGCCCAGCGAGGTGAAACAACTTGCGCGCGACAAGCGTGACGTGCTTCTCACCTACCCGGTGTTGATGGAGGCCGACACTCTTGTGCTCAAGCCGCTGGGCAAGAGAGCGGCCTCAAACTGGCGGAAGGACGTGATCACCGGCACCGTTCCTCACATCAACCTTGCCCCTTGGCCCGGTGAGCGGATATCCTTAACCCCGTGCAATCGCATCGTCGTTTAAACGCGCTTACCGGCGAGTGGGTGTTGGTATCGCCGGGGCGCGACCAGCGTCCCTGGGGCGGACAGGTGGAGAAGCCGGCTGTGGTTGCGGCGCTGGCGTACGACCCCGCGTGTTACTTGTGTCCCGGCAACAGCCGCGCCGGCGGAGCGCGGAACCCTGCCTACCCGGAGACATTTGTCTTCGATAACGATTTCGCCGCATTGCAGCCGGAGGCCGGAGCGCAACCAGAAGAACCCCGCGGTTTACTGCAATCCCAGCCGGAGCGCGGCATCTGCCGCGTGGTCTGCTTTTCACCGCGCCACGACTTGAGCTTGTCGCAAATGTCCGCCGCCGCTGTGCGCCGAATCGTGGACGTTTGCGACCGAACAATACGCTGACTTGAGTGCGAAGGATTTCATCCGCTGGGTGCAAATCTTCGAAAATCGCGGGGAGATGATGGGTTGCAGCAACTCTCATCCGCATGGACAGATCTGGGCCACCTCCGCGCTGCCGAACGAAGCGGTGAAGGAACTGGCCACGTTCGAGAACCGCGCCACCTGCGTGCTCTGCGACTATCTGGCGCTGGAGATGCAGTCGCGCGAGCGCCTGGTTTGCGAAAATTCGAGCTTCGTGGCGGTGGCGCCCTTCTGGGCGGTGTGGCCGTTTGAAGTGCTGGTCACGGCGCGCCGTCACGTGGCCGATCTGGCGGGTTTTCAGGAAAGCGAACGGGCCGATCTGGCGGACATCTTGCAACAAGTCACGCGGCGCTACGACGCTCTGTTCCGCACGCCGTTTCCGTACACCATGGGTCTGCATCAACTGGCGCATGACAAATGGCATTTCCACGCGCACTACTATCCGCCGCTGTTGCGCTCGGCCACGGTGCGGAAGTTCATGGTGGGATACGAAATGCTGGCCATGCCGCAGCGCGATCTTATGCCGGAATCGGCGGCGAAGCGGCTGCGCGAGGCGGTTCCGTCATGATCCGGCCGTTCGACCAATCCGCTATCACCCGCGGCGCCGACGGCGTGGCGCGCTACGACCGACTCGCCGGCTCGCTGGTGGAGATGCTGCGCTCGACGGTCGAAACCTGGGGCGACAGCGAGGCTGTGGCGGAAGTCGGCGGCGAGCGGGTTAGCTATCGCCAGATGTGGGAGCGCGCGGCGCGCGTCGCCGGCGGATTGCGCGCGGAGGGCATCCAACGCGGCGATCGCGTGGCCATTCGGCTGGGCAACGGCCTGGACTGGTGCCTGGCATTCTGGGGCATCCAGACTCGCCGGCGCCATCGCCGTGCCGGTCAACACGCGCTTCAGCGATACGGAAGCCGATTACGTCATCAGCGATTCCAGCAGCAAGTTTGTGTTCGCGCCGGGAACGGTGCTGCCCGATGGCGCGCCCGCGGTGGACGAAAAAGCGAAGCACAGCGACGTGGCGGCGATCTTTTACACCAGCGGCACCACCGGATTTCCCAAGGGCGCCATGACTACGCACGAAGGCTTTCTCTCCAACATCGAGACCTGCCGCCGCATGGTGCCGCTGCCGTTCGACGGCAGTGTGCGGACGCTGGTCTCGGTGCCGTTGTTTCACGTTACGGGATGCAACAGCCAGTTTCTGGTATCCTGCGCGGGCGGCAGCGGCACGGTGATCATGCCGCAGTTCGACGTGCAGGATTTCTTGCGGCGATCGGCGCGGAGAGAATCACTTCGCTCACCTCAGTGCCGGCGATCTACTGGCTGGCGATGAACCAGAAGAATTTCGCGCGACTTCGACACGTCGCGGCGTGCGTTGGGTCGGCTACGGCGGCGCGCCAATCGCGCCGGACCTGGTCGGCCGCATCATGGACGCCTTTCCCGAACGCCCGCGTGGGCAACGGATTCGGGCTATCGGAGACCTCTTCGGTGGCCACCTATTTGCCGCACGAATACTCGCGGCTGCGTCCGGAAACCGTGGGATTCGCCGCGCCGGTCGTGGATCTGCAGCTCGACGAATTCGACCGCGGGATCGGCGTAGGCGAGTTGCTGATTCGCGGGCCCAACGTTGTGAACGGCTACTGGAACAAACCGGAGGCGACGGCCGAAACGTTTGTAGACAGCTGGCTGCGCACTGGCGATATGGCGCGCATCGACTCCGACGGCTTCGTGCAGATTCGTCGACCGCAAGAAGGACATGGTCAATCGCGGCGGAGAAAATGTTTACTGCGTGCGAAGTGGAAAATGCGCTGGCCGCGCATCCCGCGGTGTTTGAAGTGGCGGTGATGGGCGTGCCCGACTCGATGATGGGCGAAAAGGTCGGCGCGGTGATCGTCACCAAGCCCGGCGCGACGGCGGAAGCGCGGGAGATCCTGGAATTCGCGCGCACCCGGCTGGCCGATTTCAAGGTCCCGCAGTACATGGCCATCCGCGAGGAAGTGCTCCCCAGGAATCCTGGAGGGAAGATCCTGAAGAAACGTCTGCGGGAGAGCGTGGCCTGGGTGAGGGCCTGAAGGCCGAAAGTCCAACACCAAAAGCAACCGCCGATAGACGCCGATGAACGCCGATAGAACCTGGCATTCCGTTCCTATCGGCGTTCATCGGCGGTTGCTTTTGTCTTCCTTTTCACAACACGATCGATGGATGAAAGAACCCCATATCCGCGCGATCGGCGATGGCAATCAGCTTGCCTTCGTGGGATAACACTTTGATACGCGGCGCGTTCATCGGCGGAACGGTGCGGAAGTCGCGGCCGCTGAGGACCATGGGAACCACCATCGGCGGCACCTTGTAGCACGGGATTTCCGGCAGCATCTTTTCAGCAGGAACGAGCGCTTCCGCGAGACGGTCTTGCGCTTGCATTTCCGCCAAACGCTCCAGCGTGACGGCTTGTTCTTCCAGAAACTCTCCCGAGGCCGTACGCCGCAACTTGTCCACGTGCGCGCCACAACCGGCGCGCCGTCCCGCATCGTGGACGAGCGATCGTACATATGTCCCACCGGAGCAATGCACACGGAAGCGCGCGAAGGGCGGTTCGTAGTCGAGCAGAACGAACTCCATCACCTGCACGTTGCTGGCGGGAAGTTCCACTTCGATATGCTTACGCGCCAGTTTGTAGGCTTTCACGCCGCCGATCTTCTTGGCCGACATGGACGGCGGAACTTGCCGGATGTTTCCGGTGAATTCACGGAAGATCAGTTCCAGTTCGGCGCGCTCGGGCAGGGAATCGGTGCTTTCCCCAACGATTGTTCCGTTGCGATCGTAGGTATCGGTCGAGAAGCCCAGACGCATCCGGCCTTCATACACTTTGTCGCGATTGCGAAAGAATTGCGCTAAGCGCGTGGCGCGTCCCAGGACCAGGGGCAGCACGCCGGTAGCAAGCGGATCCAACGTTCCGAGATGGCCAATGCGCTTGATGCCCAGCACACGGCGGGTGCGCGCCACGATGTCGTGGGAAGTCGGGCCGGCGGGCTTGTCGATTACGATGACACCGTCCATTAGATGGGAACCGAAACACGAAGGCAAAAGGCAAAAGGCAAAAGGCAAAAGGCAAAAGGATGGTACAAAACCCATTTTTGCCTTTTGCCTTTTGCTTTTTGCCTTTTGCCTTGGTTTTTTCCGATCATCCTTTGTTGATCCGTTTCAGAAGCTCATCCACCCTGGCCGTGTTCGCCAGCCCATGATCGATCTCGAAGGACAGTTCCGGTGTGTGCCGCAGCGACAATTCTTCGGCCAGCGCATGACGCAGGAAGTTGCCCGCCGCTACCAAGCCCTTCATGGTGGATTGCTCTTGCTCCTCGCCGCCCAGCACGCTGACCAGGACGCGGGCGGTGCGCTTGTCGGGCGACAGGTGTACTTCGGTCACGGTAGCGAAACCCACTCGCGGATCGCGCACTTCGATCTCGATCAGGCGAGTCAATTCCATCCGCAACTGTTCCGCTAAACGCTCGCTGCGATGTCCCTTCATAATTCCATCAGAGTCCCATCAACTCGATTGTGGACGTTACCATCGCACCAGCTTCCTCAGCCAGCGACTCCGCTTCTTTTTGCGCGCCTTCCAGGACCTGGCGCAGGTTGATTTCGCTGGAGGAAATGGAAGTCACGCCGATGGTCGAGCGCTGCCACACGTCCTGATGATCCAGTTCGGAAACCGCCACGTTGAAGCGGTTGCGCAAGCGGTCTTTCACACGCAGCAGGACCTGGCGCTTGTCCTTGAGCGAATGCGCGTAAGGCAATTGCAGGTCCAGCGTCAAGAGTCCGATCGAGGCCATTTACGAAGTGAGGGTCGCTTGCACCTTCTCGATCATGTAGGCTTCAATGATGTCCCCGGGTTTCAGGTCGGAGTAATTGTTCAGCGTCACGCCGCACTCGAAGCCGGTCCGCACTTCGCTGGCCTCGTCCTTGAAGCGGCGCAGCGTGGCGATTTTTCCGGTGTAAACCACGGCGCCGTCGCGCACCAGCCGCACGTCGGAGTTGCGCGTCAGCTTGCCCTCGGAGACAAAGCAGCCCGCCACCGCGCCCACCTTGGAGATGCGGAAAGTTTGGCGAACGTCGGCACGGCCCAAGTGGACTTCCTTGGTGGTCGGCTCCAGCAAGCCGGTGAGCGCCTTGGTCACTTCATCGGTGACCGTGTAGATGATGGTATGCAGGCGGATGTCCACCTTTTCGTGCTCCGCCAGTTCCTGCGCCTTGCGCTCCGGACGCACGCTGAAGCCGATAATCACGGCGTTGGAGGCCATGGCCAGCACCACGTCCGATTCGCTGATCGCGCCAACGCCGGCGCGGATAATCTTGACCTTGACCTTGTCGCTGGGAATCTTTTGCAGCGCCTCGGCCAACACTTCGGCGGAACCTTGCACGTCGGCCTTCAGGACAATCGGCAGTTCGCGCATCTGGCCGCTCTTCAACTGCTCGTGCAACTGCTCCAGCGTGACGCGCGAGGACGCCGCCAGTTGCTGCTCGCGCTGCTTTTGTTCGCGATACTGCGCGGTCTGCTTGGCTTTGATGACGTCGGTGATCACCTGGAAATGGTCGCCTGCTTGCGGAACGCTGGAAAGGCCCAGCACTTCCACCGGCGAGGACGGCAGGGCTTCGCTCACCACGCGTCCGCGATCGTCCATCATGGCGCGGACTTTGGCGAATACCGGACCCACAATGAACGGATCGCCCACGTGCAGCGTGCCGTTCTGCACCAGCACCGTGGCCACCGGTCCGCGGCCGCGATCCAGTTTCGCTTCCAGCACCACACCCGACGCCGGACGTTTCGGATTGGCCTTCAGTTCCTGGAGATCGGCCACCAGCAGGATCATTTCCAGCAGCAGTTCGATGTTCTGGCGCTTCTTGGCCGACACTTCCACGGTAACGGTTTGGCCGCCCCATTCTTCGTTCATCAAGCCGCGATCGGCGAGTTGCTTCTTGACGCGCTCGGGCATGGCCCCTTCTTTGTCGATCTTGTTGACCGCCACGATGATCGGCACCTTGGCGGCGCGGGCGTGGTCGATGGCCTCCAGCGTTTGCGGCATCACGCCGTCGTCGGCGGCCACCACCAGCACCACAATGTCGGTGACTTTGGCGCCGCGCGCGCGCATGCGCGTGAAGGCTTCGTGACCGGGCGTGTCAATGAAGCAGATCTGGCGGTTGTTGATCTCCACCAGATAGGCGCCGATATGCTGGGTGATTCCCCCGGCTTCCGACGCGGTGACGTTGGTGGTGCGGATGGCGTCCAACAGCGAGGTCTTGCCGTGGTCCACGTGTCCCATGATGGTCACCACCGGTGGACGCTTGACCAAATCTTCGGCGTGTTCCGCCTCGGTTACTTCCGTGACCGCTTGTTCCTCGAAGGTGACTACGCCGGCTTCCGCGCCGAAGTGCTTGGCGATGTCAATCGCCACGCTGCTCTCCAGCGCCTGATTGATGTTGGCCATGATGCCGCGGCGGGTCAGCATCATCTGGATCAAGTCTTTGGCCTTCTCGCCCAACTTCTCGGCCAGTTCCTTAACCGTGATGCCTTCGGTGATGGTGATGGCGCGGTTAATTTCGCGCGGCGACATGGCCGCCAAGGATTCGCGCATCGGGCCGCCGCGCCGTCCCTGGGGACGTTCTTTGTCGCGCGTTTGCTGGCCGGTGGGACGCGGACGCCCGCGCGAGGGACCGGGCGGAAGCGGTCCTCCCGGAGGAGGCGGCAGCGCGCCGGCGCCCGGCGAGGCGGGACGCGCCCGCGTGGGATGCATCGGACGGCGTTCATAGGTTCGCGCGCCGGGTGCGCCTTGCCCCGGTGCGCTGGGCCGCGAGAATCCCGGCCGCGCGGAGGGCGAAGCACTTGCTCCGCCGGGACGGCTGGGCGGCGCCCCTGACGTTCCAGGCCGCGGCTGATAGATGGGCCGGCTGCCCGGCCGCGGAGCTGATGGCGCGGGACGCGGTTGATTGAGATGCGGAACTTGATCGGGCCGCCGGATGATCGTGCCGGGCGGAACCGTTCCCATGGCCGGCACTCCTTGCACCAACGATGGCCGGCTGCCAAAACGTGATGGCGCCATCGGCGGACGGCGCAGAGTCGCGGGCGGAGGCACCGCCGTCTTCGGCGGTTCTTCCACCATGACTTCCGGGATGGCTGAAACGGGCGGAGCGCTTTCGGGCGCAGATGCCGGCGGAGCGGCCGCCAGAGGCTTCATTTCCGGCGCGGGCGGCTCGGCAACAACTGGGCCTCTCGCTTGGAGCGGGGCTGGGACCGCAGGCGTACTTGGTTTGGCTGCCGGCGGTGCCGGAGCCTTGACGGGCGCCGGCGGCGGGCTTGTCCGCATCGGCGGGCGCAACACGGGACGCGCGCCCATGCGCGCAACCGGACCCGCCGGGCGCGCGCCCGCGACAGGCGCGAACGTAACCGGTGCAGGGACCGGCGGAGTAACCGGCTGACCGGCGGGCTGCGCAGAGCGGGGCGCGCGCACTTCCGCCGCAGCGCTGGGAGCGGGAGGTGCTTCCTCCGCCGCCGGAGCCAGTGTCGGTGCTTCGTCTACCGCCGCTTCCTGGTCATGGACCGCAGCGCCAGCGCGGGAGCGCCCTGGCGCCTCGGCGGATCGCGGGCCGCGCCCGAAGTGCGCCTTGACCTTTTCGATCTGGTCGTCTTCCAGCGAACTGGAGTGGGAGCGTTTGCCCTCGATACCTATTTCGGCCAGGTAGTCGAGGACCTCCTTGGATTTGACTTCCATCTCACGTGCGAGATCGTTGATGCGCATCACTGCCTTGTTAATTCTCCTTGGTCGCTTCCGCTTCGGCGGACGGCGATCCGGTTTTCTCAGACCCGGCATGTTCGGAGGCGTGTGCTTCCGGTTTCCGGCTGTTTTCGGCGCTCAAACTGGGAGCTTCCGCACTCGCGGGCTCCGATGAAGACGCCTGCGGCTCGGCGGATTCCGGTTGCGGCGCTGTGCCATCCAGGCGAGGTTGGTCTTCCGATTCGCGGGTTTCCGTTGCGGATTCGCCCACCGAACCAGCTTCGCCGGCCTCCGGCTTGGCCGCGATGGTCGCGCTTGCGTCGCTGGGAGTTTCGGTCTCGGCCGCGATGGCGCTTTCGCCGCCACCCTCCCAATAATTCTGCACTGCCGCGCTGATCTTTTCCACCATTTTCGGCCCGACTCCGGGGATATTCTCCAGATCGTCTCCGGTCATCTCGCCGAGTTTCTCGATGCTGGTGACGCCGGCGGCGGTCAGCTTCTCGCGCAGGCTTTCGGTGATGCTCTTCAACTCCGAAAGGGGCGTGCCGGTGTCCACCAGTTGGGACATCTGCCGCTCCACTTCCTGACGCTTCTCTTCCTCGCTCTTGATGTCGATCTTCCAGCCCATGAGTTTGGCGGCCAGACGGACGTTCTGTCCCTTCTTGCCGATGGCCAGGGAAAGCTGCGTGTCGTCGACCACCACCTCCAGATGCTTGGTGGCGGCATCCAGGATGGTGACGCGGCTGATTTTCGCGGGACTCAGGGCGTGCGTGGCGAAGACCACGGCGTCTTCGCTATGCTCCACGATGTCGATCTTCTCCCCGCGCAGCTCGCGGCGGATGGACTCCACGCGCATGCCTTTCAGACCCACGCAGGCGCCCACGCAATCCACGTCGCGGTCGCGGGAGAGCACGGCGATCTTGGTGCGCTCGCCGGCTTCGCGCGCGCAGGCTTTGATGACCACCGTGGAATCGTAAATCTCCGGCACTTCCATCTCGAACAGGCGGGTGACCAGCGAGGCGTCGGCGCGGGAGACGATCACTTGCGGTCCCTTGGCGGCCTTATCCACCTTCAGGATCACGGCGCGCACCCGCTCGCCCAATTCGAAGCTTTCCAGGCGCGACTGCTCCTTGCGCGGCAGGCGTCCTTCGGTCTTGCCCAGGTCCACGATCAGGTCGGGGCCCTCGATGCGCTTCACGGTGCAATTGACGCACTCCCCCACGCGTCCGCTGTATTCGCCGTACACAGTCTCGCGCTCCGCCTCGCGGACTTTCTGAAAGATCACTTGCTTGGCGGTCTGCGCGGCGATGCGTCCCAACACATCGGTGGCTTTGGGAATCTGCACTTCGCTGTCGATTTCGGCGTCGGGATTGCCCTTGCGGGCTTCCTCCAGGGAAATTTCCTTCACCGGGTTGACCACATCCTGGACTACTTTCTTGATGGCGAAAACTTTCACCGATCCGTTATCTTTGTTGAAGGTAGCCTTCAGGTCTTCGGTGGACTTGTAGTATTTGCGCGTGGCCACCAGCATGGCGTCTTCGAGGGCGCTGACGATAATAGAAGCATCAATGCCTTTTTCGCGACTGAGCTGGTCAATAATCTGGTTCAGCGTAGCTGTGGAAGACATAAGTTTTCCTTTCCAGAACGCGCACAACACCCGCAAGCGGCTGATTCCGGCCTACCCCCGCCGCCGGGTTGTGGTGCGCTCACCACTCCAAAACTAACTGCGCCCGGGACACATTTTCCAAATCCACTTGGATGGATCGAACCGCGCCGCCTTTGCCGTTGACTTGCAAAGTCACCACGCCCTGGTGGCAACCGGCCAGGCGTCCGCGCAAACTGCCTTGTCCGGCCAGTTCGGCGGCTTCTTCACCGGCCAGCGGTTCGCGCAGGACCACTTTGGCGAGCTTGCCGGTGAAACGCTGGAAGTCGGCCGCGCCGGTGAGCTTGCGTTCCGCTCCCGGCGAGGAAACCTCCAGCGTGTAATGATACGGAATCAGGTCCTCGACGTCGAGGATGGCTCCCACTTGACGGCTGACCGTCTCGCAATCGCGATGGGTAACGCCTTCGGTGGAGCTCATTTTGTCGATCACGATACGCAATAGTCCTTGCTTGCCGCCGCGCAAATCCACTTCCACCACTTCCAGTCCTTCGGAAGCGGCCACGCGTTCGGCGATCTGCCGGACTCTGGGATCCGTCATAGCGTCAACCCTTGGCCCAACCAGATAACGCGCGCGCAATAAAAAAGTGGGCTTGCGCCCACTTCTCCGTTTCGCCAGTCAAGGGTACAGGAATAAAGAATACCACAGAGTCGTGTTTGAAAGATAGGGGACCTCGACCGGTTTGGCCTGTCCGGCGGGCGGGGCCGCCGGGCGGGTTGCTATGGACGGTCCAAATGCTTGACGGGCTTGCGCTTACGGGCCTAATGGCGCAGGTTTGCAACCCGCCCCTGGGGTTTCTACATTTTCAGTCACCTTGCAGGCCAAGCGTCCGTGAAACGGACGCGTTGACAATAGCCCAGCACTTTAGTGCTGGGGACGGAACCAAGCAAGCGAGTCCGTGCAACGGACGACTGAGGTTTCTATATCTTTAGCTCTGCCCGCAAGGACCCCAGCCGTCCGTTGCACGGACTTCATCGGAGACGCCATTTTCCCAGCACTGAAGTGCTGGGCTACTGTCAGGGCGTCCGCTTCAACGGACGCCCATAGAAGCTTCGCTGCGGGCAAGGGCAGGTTTGCCAACCTGCCCCACCTTCCTCATCGCGTCCCTCAGAAATCGAAGCGCGCAACCAGTTGCAGGAATCGCGCTTGGCCGGCGCTGGTGATCAGCCCGAAATTGGGAGCGTTGAAGTAGGGCACGCCCGCGGAGTTAGCGGCGATGGCCAGGGTGGACGCCGGATTCGAGAAGTTGGTGTGATTCAGAACGTTATAGGCTTCCATCCGAATCGTCAGCCGCAAGCGTTCGCGAATCGGGAATACCCGGCCAATCGCAATGTTGGTATCCACTTGACCAGGGCCGCGCACCACGTCGCGGCCTAAGGTGCCGATGGAAGTGGACAACTGCTGAACACGCGCCGAGCCGGTGCCCGAGTAATAGGGGCCGGTGGGCGCCAGCGGGAAATTCGCCGCGGTGGCCGGCAGCAGATACTGTACCCCGTTGCCGTTGGGAACCTCGCTGGTGTAGAGGCTGACGCCGGGGTTGACGAGATTGGGACGCTGCTGGTCGCTGGCGTTCTGCGCGGCGTTTTCGTTGGACTGTCCGATGTACATCGGCAGGCCGCTGTGGACGCTCAAGATCGGAGCGATCAGGAAGCCGCGCACCCAGCGATTACCCCTGGTGGTGTACTGTATGGCGGTGGTGAAATCGTTGGGGCGGTCGAATTCGCTGAGGCCCTTATTGATACCCAGGAACTGTTGCGGGAACTGGCCTAAGTTGAGGCCGGAAGGTTGGGAAAAGCTGTAGATGCCGCTGGCGTCGTCCAGCGACTTGGATCGGGTGTAGTTGGCCACAAAAGCGAAGTTGTCGCCAAACTGGCGCCGTACGCTGGTCTGCAGCGCCTCATAACTGGCCGTTCCTTCAAAATTCAGCGAGTTGAAACTGCCAATGGTGGGAAAGGGCCGCGCCTGTTGCGTCGTCAGACTGGTATTGGCTAACGACAGTTGGTTGTCGAGGGCGACGTTGTAGGGCGGGTAATTGGTTGGCAGATTCACCGCCAAATGAACGCCGTGCGAACCGACGTAGTTCACGTCCACGATGATCCCTTTGGGAAGTTGCCGCTCGATCCCCAAGTTCCACTCTTCGGCATAGGGTTGTCTGACCTCGGTGAAACCGTCGTAAGCCGAAAGCGTGAGGGGATTGGCGGGGCTGTTGAACTGCGCGATGTTGGCTTGCGGATTCGAGGGATTGTTGGTCGCCACCGCCGGCATCCCCTGCGACAGGGAGAAAGCCTGGGCTTTGCCCGTGCCAAGATTGGTGAAAGCCTGCTCCACGTTATAGCCGGGGAAAAGCACTTGACCGCCGAGATCGGAGAAGATGCCGGCATAGAAGATGCCCAGCCCGGCGCGAATCACGGTCTTGGGAGTGACGCTGTAGGCGACCCCGACTCGCGGTGCGAAATCGGTCTTGGGCGCGCTCAGGTTGAGCGTGCGCGATACGTTATTCTGGCCCGCGAAAAGCACTTGCCCGGTAGTCGGATCCACGCGCGAGTACTCGTCGTGGGCCGCGGTAAACGGCGATTCGTATTCCCAGCGCAGCCCGAAATTCACCGTCAGATTCGGCTTGATTTTCCAGGCATCCTGAACATACAGGCCCAGATTATAGTTGCGCCGGCCGATCAAAGGCTGGGGCAGCGAATACGACGCGGTCTTGACAGTGCCCAACAGGAAATCGGCCAACGAGTTGATGGCGTCGCCCGAGGTGTTTTTGGCGGAAGTAATGGAGCCATCGAACGAATAGGAGCCGTTGGCGTCGGCGGTGGGGTTGAAGTCGTCGAACTGATTCTTGCGGAGCTGCATGCCGAATTGCAGCAGGTGGTTCCCGATGGCCTTGTTGTTATCGAGGATGGTCTGATAGTTATTGTCGATCTGCGAGCGTAGGGTGTTGCTGTTGGTGCCCAGCATGGAGAGGCCGCCGCTGAAGTTGAAGTCCGGCGCGGCGATGCCGTACTGGTTGGCGATGCCCAGCGTCTGCATGTCGTTGATGCCGTCGCTGGGCGGGCGGATTTCCGAGTTGTTGCGGAAGAAACCGAAGCGCAGGTCGCTTAAAAAAGTAGGACTCCAAGTCTTGGTCAGGCCGACCGTACCTTCATAACCGGTCGTTTGGCTGTCGCCAACGGCGCTGTTCAGGGGGCCCGGAAAGACAGGTTGGATGGGAGAGTAGTTATTGAAATGGACGAAGGTCCCGAACAGGCGCAAATTTTCGGTAATGGTTTCGTCGAGGCGCGCCATGCCGGTGTTCGTGGTGGGATGGCTGGAGCCGACGGAGAGGAAGTTGTTGGTAAGGATGTTATCGGCGGCGTTCAGTGTTCCACTGGCATTCGGCGCGGGAACCAGGCTCAAAATCTTGAGTGCCGCCGGGTTCAGTAGATTGCCGGGAATGGTGTTGTTGGGAAACGGCGTCTTCGTGGTGGGATTATCCACAACGGTTTTGGAGGCGGAAAAATTGCCCTGCGTATAAGCTCCGGAGGGAACCGAAGAGAGGTTGCTGTAAGGCGACGCCTGGATCAGGCCTTCGTAATTGATGAAGAAGAAGGTCCGGTTCTTCCCGTTATAAACCTTGGGAATGGAAAGTGGACCGCCGATTTTGCCGCCGAACAGGTTGTAACGGTCCTCCGACCGCCTCCGCCCGTTCAGATTGTTGAAGAAACTGTTGCCATCCATGGCCTCGTTACGGAAGTACCCATATGCCGCGCCATGGTAGGTGTTGTTCCCGGAGACGGTGACCATGCTGACGATCGCGCCGGAGGTGCGGCCGTACTCCGCCGAATAGTCGGAGGCCAGCACCTTGAATTCGGTAAGGGAATCGGTGGGCGGCAAGGTCTGCGGCCCGCCTGTGGACCCGGTGACCACAGAAACGCCGTCGATCAGGAAGTCGCTGTTCAGCGTGCGGCTGCCATTGATGGAAAGCTGCGCCGTATTCAATCCGCCCTGGTTGGTGATATCACCGCCGGAGGAAACGCCCGGCGTCAGGATCAGCAGGTTCAGAGGATTGCGGCTGGGCAGAGGCATGTCCTGGAGCTGGGAGGGAGTGATGGTGTTGCCCATGGACCCGGTCTCGGTTTGCAACTGTCCGACGGAAGCGCCTTCCACGTTGACGGTTTCGGCGACGGCGCCCAATTGCATGACCACGTCGATACTGGCGCGCTGGTTGACCGAAAGGGTGATGTTCGATACTTGATGGCGCTTGAAACCGCTAGCCTCCACGGAGAGCGTGTAGCGTCCAACCGGCAGGTCGGGCGCACGGTAGACGCCGCTGGCGTTCGTCGTGCCTGTCCAGGCCTTGACGCTGGTATCGGCGTTGGTAATGGCAACGATAGCGCCGGCGATGGCGGCCTTGCTGGGATCGGAGACCGTGCCGGAGATTGTGCCTGTCAAGCTCTGAGCCAGGGCGGAGGGAACGAAACCGATGGCGAAAATCACCAAGAAGCAAAACAACACGGGCGCGACAACGCGATGTGACTTCATATCCAGAACCCTTTCCAAGACCCTTGGCATTCCACTTTGTGGAACGTCATGATTCCCACTCTGGGTTCAGGGTAAGGCGGCGACGATGGAGTGTCAACTGACGTTCCACCCTATGGAACGTCATGTTCCTCTAGAATGAATCGCCGCGTTCAGGCTCATTCTCCAACCCAAAAGGCCGCAGTGGACCGAGGTGTTCCGGGTTATATTGGCTCTGGGATGCCAGAGGGCAGCCGCTTCTTCGGAATCGTGATGACGATGTTTCCCCAGCGCATTTCCATGCCCGTTATAGCGGGCAAAAGGGTGGTCATCTCAATTCACGACGGTAGCGTGTGGCCGGTAGGCTTTCCCCACGGGCGGTGGGACCGGCGGGACAGCTGTCCCCGACCTTCCCCGGCTTGCCTAGCTCACCAGAACGGCAACACAGATCTAGATAGAGTGGCACCGTCGCGCCTTAGTCTTTCTTAGGTGTGCATCAGGGAGATGCACAGTGCTACAATTAAATACATGAAGGCGATCACCGTTCGTAACATTCCGCCGCACGTCGCCCGGCTGATCGAGCGCAAGGCCCGTCAGGACAAGATGAGCTTGAACCGCGCCGTCGTCGCCCTGCTGGAGCAGCGAACCCCTTCGCGCGAAAACGGCAAGCGCACGATTCATAGAGACCTGGATTTCCTCTTTGGGTCGTGGACCAAAAAAGAAGCGGATGCCTTCGACGCCACCTTGGCCGAACAGCGAAAGATCGACCCGGAACTCTGGAAATAGGAAGCCCGATGCGTCTGCTCCCGGACACTTCCGCCTACTCCGCCGCCGCGCGGGATCATCTTCAGGTCAAGCGCGCCCTGCGACTCGCGGATGAGATTCATGTTAGTCCGATCGTCTTGGGCGAATTGAAGTCGGGCTTCCGAGGCGGAAGCCGCCGCCGGCGGAATGAGGTTCACTTGCAGATGTTTCTGGATTCTCCGCGCATCAGCTTTCTTCGAATTGACGAAGAAACGGCCGAGTGCTACGCGGAGATCCTGGCCGGTCTGCGGGACGCCGGAACTCCTCTCCCAACCAACGACATCTGGATTGCCGCAAGCGCGATGCAATACGGTCTGCGGGTCCTGACGACGGACGCGCACTTCCGGCTCTTTCCCCAGATCCTTGTGGATTGCTATGAAGTCTAAGCGAATCGAAGGGGTCATGGACGTCGCAGGCATGATCAGCGGAACCTCCGCCGACGGCATTGACGTCGCGCTGGTGGAGATCTCCGGCAGCGGATGGTCGGCCCGGCCGCGCGTCAAGAAGTTTGCCACGGTGCGCTACCCGCGGCGCGTGCGGCAGGCGATCTTGGAGGCGTCCAATGCAACGTCCATCTCGGTCGCCGAGATCAGCCAGTTGAACTTTCTGGTGGGCGAGCTGTTCGCGGCGGCGCTGCTAAGAGTTTGCGGGCGGCGAAAGCCGGACCTGATCGGATCGCACGGGCAAACCATTTTCCATCAAGGACGCACGATCCGATCGCGGACCGCCTGGGCAATCGCCTCCACCATGCAAATCGGCGAGCCGGCGGTGATTGCCGTGCGCACCGGCGTCACCACCGTGGGCGACTTTCGCGTCGCCGACATGGCCGCGGGCGGAGAAGGCGCGCCGCTGGTTCCGTTTCTCGATTACATACTTTGCCGGCACGCCCGGCGCTCGCGCGTCGCGTTGAATATCGGCGGCATCGCCAACGTCACGGTCATTCCCGCGGGCGCGGGACCCGAGAACGTGACGGCCTTCGACACCGGCCCCGGCAATATGGTGATGGATGCGCTGGTCGAGCGCTTCACCAAAGGCCGGCGAAAGTACGATCGCGGCGGTGCGTGGGCGGCGCGTGGACGCGTCAACGAAGGCGTGCTGAAGAAACTGATGGGCGACCCTTATTTTCGGCGCCGTCCGCCGAAGACGGCGGGCCGCGAGCAGTATGGCCGCGAGTTTGTGGAATCGCTGCTGAAGCTGGGATTGTCCGAGGAAGATTTGCTGGCGACCACCACCGCTCTGGCTGCGGATACCATTGCTCAGTCAATTCTGCGATTCGGCGGGGCACCGGATGATTTGCTGGTCTCCGGCGGCGGTGTGCACAACGGCTTGCTGATGCGCCGATTGTCGGCGGCGTTGCAAGGCGTGCGCTTTCTGCGGGCCGAAGACTTTGGCATCCCGGGCGACGCGAAAGAGGCCGTCTTGTTTGCGTTGCTGGCTTACGAGACTTTCCATCGGCGTCCCGGAAACATCCCGGCAGCCACCGGTGCGCGGGGGCCGGTGGTGCTGGGAAAGACGTGTTATGGCGGCTAGCGGGTTGTTCGGACGCAGGAAGTTTCTCCTCGCTTCGGGCGCGGCGTTGGCTCTGTCCGGATGCCCCGGATGCAGTAACGACACGCGCGATCCCGATACCATCGTTTTCCTGATCGAGAGCAGCCCCACAGCCCTGGATCCGCGTATCGAATCAGACGCCCAATCGGAACGCATCAATCAATTGATCTTCGATCCGCTGGTGGAACTGGACCAAAGCTTCCAGCCGCGTCCCGCGCTGGCTGAGCGCTGGGATTTTCCCGATCCGCGCACTTGTGTTTTTCATTTACGTTCGGGCGTCCGCTTCCACGACGGCCGCGCCTTAACCTCGCGTGACGTGCGGCATACCTTCACCAGCATTCTCGAAGGAGGCGTGACCACGACGAAAGCTTCCACGTTTCGCAGCGTGGCGGCCATCGAGACGCCCGACGACCACACTGTCGTGTTCAACTTTACGGAGCCATACGCCAGTTTCCTGGCCAGCGTCTCGCAAGGCGCCATCGGCATTGTTCCGGAGGGCGCGGGGAAGGATTTTGCACGCGCACCGGTGGGAAGCGGCGCCTTCAAGTTTGTCAGCGCGGAGCAGGACGAAGAAGTGATTGTGGAACGCAATCCGGATTACTGGCGCGCCGCGCCACGCCATGCGCGGGTGCGCTTCAAGATCGCACCGGACACTACGGTGCGCGCGTTGGAGCTGCGCAAAGGCTCCGCCGACGGGGAGATCAACGCGCTCACCGCGGATATGGTACGGGCCTTGCAGCGCGAGCCGCGGCTGCGCGTGGTGCAAGCGCCTGGCACCGTGTATCAATACATCGCGCTGAACATGCAGGACCCGGCGTTGCGGCAAGTGGAAGTTCGCCGTGCGTTGGCCCATGCGATCGACCGGCGGCCGATGATCGAATACCTGTGGCGCAATCAAGCGCGGCCGGCATCCAGCGTGTTGCCGCCGAATCACTGGGCGTTTTGTCCGGATGCCGCGCAGTATCCGCACGATCCCGCGCGGGCCGGCGCGCTGCTCGACGCCGCGGGCTTCCGCGCCGGGCCGGACGGCGTGCGCTTGCGGCTGACCATGAAAACGTCCACGGAAGAGACCAGCCGCCTGCTGGCCGCCGTGGTGCAGCAGCAGCTTCGCGAAGTGGGCGTGGCCGTGGAATTACGCTCCAACGAGTTCGCCACGTTCTACGCCGACATCGTCAAAGGCGCTTTTCAGATGGGTACCCTGCGCTGGATTCGCGTGAACAACGATCCCGACATTTTCGAGTATTGCTTTCACTCGCGGCGCGTCCCGCCGAACGGCGCCAACCGCGGGCGTTACTCTAACCCTGCTCTGGACGCCTTGCTGGATGCTTCACGCACGGAGATGGATCAGCAGAAACGGCGCGCCCAACTGTTCGCGATCCAGCGCATCCTCAACGACGATCTGCCCTACCTGCATCTTTGGTATTACGACAACGTGGTGGTACACAGCGATCGTTTGGCGGGAATCGCGCCGGCACCGGGCGGCGACTACGATTTTCTGAAAACTGTGTAGCGTTGTTTGATAAGTTGTTCATTGCCATGGCCGTATTTCAGCAAACCATTCGCTTGAAGACTCGCGGCGACTGCCACGTGTTAGACATTACCGCCGACGTCGCCCGCGTGGTGGCGGCGTCTGGCTTGAAGCAAGGCATCGTCAATGTTTCCGGCGTCGGTTCCACATTGGGGATCACCACTACCGAGTACGAACCGGGATGCATCGCCGATTTGCAGAAGGCTCTGGATCAGATTGCTCCGCCCACCCCCGACTACGCGCACAACGCGCGTTGGAACGACGACAACGGCTACGCGCATCTGCGCAGTTCGCTGGTCGGCACGGCCAAGAGCTTTCCGCTGTTCGACGGCAAACTGGCTATCGGCCAGTGGCAGCAGGTGGTGTTGTGCGATTTCGATTCCCGGCCGAGAGAGCGGCAGGTGGTGGTAACCATCGTGGGGGAGTAACGCAGGCCTTCAGGCCTGTTCTTTTTCCCGGCTGAACGAGAACAGGCCTGAAGGCCTGCGTTACTCAAAGCTTTTCTTGAACGCCTCGAACTGCTGTCGCAAGTCGGACAACTCCCGTTCCAGGCGGTCCAAGCGGCTTTCTTCCACCTGCGGCGCAACCGCGCTCGGCGGCGGCATGGCCGGTTCGCCGGAAAACAGATGGGTGTAGCGAACCTCCCGCCATCCCGGTTGTTTGGACAGCTTGAGGGCCAGCGGCGGATCGTGCTCGCTCAACTTGCGCAAGCAGGTTTCCAGCGCGTCCAAGTCGCCGAACGCGTGCATGCGTTCGGTTCGGGTGTGGATCTCCACCAGCGTTTGCGGACCACGCAGCAGCAACACGGCGATCACCGCCATTTCCCCGCGGCCAAAGTTGAAAACCTCGCCCAGGCTGTGCTCGTACTTGTAGACGCGGCTCTCGCCGCGCGCCAGGCGCGCCATTCCACGCCGATGCAGTTTGTCCAGGCCCTCGCGGACCGTGGCGTCGTCGTAAGAAACCATGGGATCGCGATTGCTTTTCTGATTGCAGGCGTTGGTCAGCGCATTCAGCGACAGCGGATAATATTCCGGCGTGGTCATGTCCTTTTCCAGGAGCGCGCCAAGCACGCGTACTTCCACGGGGTTCAAGTCGAGAGCGATTTCCATGGCTGCCTGCGGTCTGCGCTTCGATCTTATAACGGGTGTATACTGATCGGCAATCCGGAGCAAAACACCGGGAGCCAATATGAACTTTCTGAACGACATGAAATTTGCGTTACGCTCGCTTTCCCGCACCAAGGGTTTGGCAATCACCGTGGTGCTCACGCTGGCGCTGGGCATCGGCGCCAACGCCGCTATTTTTACCCTGGTGCGCGGCGTATTGCTGCGTCCGCTGGTGAATCGCGATGAAGACCGCCTGATCTACATTCGCCAAAGCGCCCCCGGCATCGGCACCGACAACACCGCTTTCTCCGTGCCGGAGATTCTGGATCTGAAAGAGCGCTTGAAGACGATCTCAGCGCGTCGGGCGATTTTTCCACCATCGGGTTCACCATGATTGGCTTAGGAGAACCGCGCGAGGTGCGGGCCGGAGTCGTCGATGGATCGTACTTCGACGTGATGGGACTGCATCCGGTGCTCGGCCGCCTGCTCGACATGCACGACGACGGCCCGAAGGCAGACGGCGCGGCGGTGCTGACCTATCGTTTCTGGACCACAGCGCTGAAGAGCGACCCGACTGTGCTTGGAAGGACGGTGCGGCTTGGCTCCCGCTCTGCGACGGTAGTGGGCGTGCTGGAGCCGTCCGTCCCGTATCCGGCGGACACCGAGATCATCGCCAATATCGTCACCAGCCCGCATCATCTGTCGGCGACCATGGTCACCGGACGCGTTCATCGGATGACCGAACTGTTCGGTCGCCTGGCGCCCGGCGCGACGCTCGAACAGGCGCGCGCCGAACTGCGGGCCGTGCACGGCGCGATGATCCAAGAGCATCCCGAAGCGTATCCCACGAAGGCGGATTTCCGGATTGACGCGAAGCTTCTGCGCGACCAGATCACTTCGCGCGCCAGCACCGTGTTGCTGGTGCTGCTGGCGGCGTCCGCGCTGGTGTTCATCATCGCGTGCTCGAACGTGGCCAACCTGATTCTGGCGCGCACGATTCGGCGCGAAGGAGAACTGGCCATTCGCGCCGCGCTCGGGCGCCAGCACCGCCGCGCTGCGGCGGACGCTGCTCGCGGAAAGCCTGCTGCTCTGCGGCGCGGGTGCGGCGCTGGGTGTGTTGAGCGCGCGGCCGATGGTGGCGATTCTGGCGCGGTATGCCGTCGCGCTTCTCCGTGCGCGCACTCGATCTGACGGTGGACTCCAGCATGCTGTGGGTCGGCGCCGGGCTGGCGCTGATCGCGGCGGTGCTGCTGGCGTTTGTGCCGCGCCTGCCGTCGCCAGGTACGTCGGGCGGATCGCGCGGTTCGGGAATGGCCAGCGGCAGCTTGCGCATCACCGGCAGCACGAATCGCCGCTTGCGAGCGTTTGCGGTGACTCAGATTGCGGCATCCTTCGTATTGCTGGCCGGCGCCAGCATGTTGCTCGAGACGCTGCTCGCATTTGCAATCGGTGCAGACTGGCTACGACACGCGCCGCGTGCTGGCGATCAATGTGCCGGTGGTTGTAGTACCAAAAGAAGCCCGAGCAGATCGTGGACTTCTACAAGGAAGCGATCCGGCAAGTCCCCGCGTTGCCGGGCGTGGACCGCGTCGCTCTGGGCATCCAATGCGCCGTGGCGCGAAGGGGGATCTTTTGGTCCCGGTTTTCAATTCACCGCGGAGGGATACGTGCGCGGGTCGGGCGAAGACGATCCGCGCGGCCAGATGCGTTTCATCTCGTCGGGATTTTTCGCGGCGCTTGGGGTTCCCATGATCGCAGGACGCGATTTCAACGATTCCGACCGCAAGGACAGCGAGCCGGTGGTCATCGTCAGCCAAAGTGTGGCGCAGCGGATGTTCCCGAATCAAGATGCGATCAACCGTCACGTTTATTGGACCGATCCGGTGATGAAGTTCATCGACATCAGCACGGCGCCGCGGCGCATCGTCGGCGTAGCCGCCGACGTCGATGACGAACACCTGGTGCCCGGACCGGCTTTGACCATTTATCAGCCCTTCGAGCAGCAGGTATTTTTTGGGGGGCGCCTGTTCGTTCATACCCACATCGGATCCGTATGCGCTGGTCTCGCCGATCACGCGCATTATCCGCGACCATGTCGGTGGACCAACCGGTGGAACGCGCCGCGACCCTCGAAGATATCCGCGCCGAAGTGCTCACGCCGGACCGCTTGAACACGCTGGTATTCGGCGGCTTCGCGGCCGTGGCGCTGGCGATTGCGGTGGTTGGCGTGGCTGGCGTGCTGGCGTTTTCGGTGAGTGCGCGGACGCGCGAGTTCGGCATCCGCCTGGCGATTGGCGCGCAGCGCCGGGACTTGGTCACGCAGGTGGTCGCGCAGGGGGCGCTGATGGCGGTGTCGGGTGTTGTGGCGGGCGCGGCGTGTGGCTACGTGCTGGCGCGCTTAGCCGGCAGTTATTTCCAGGACGTGCGCGTGCCAGGAATTGTGCCGGTTGGCGCATCCGCGCTCGTGCTGCTGGCGGCCGCGGTCATTGCGTCCGCATTGCCGGCATCCCGCGCCGCGCGCGTCGATGTTATGGAAGCCCTGCGCTCCGATTAAATAACTCCCATTATTCCCATTCTTCCCATTCTTCCCATGCCTCTCATCCGCCTGGAAAATCTGGCTTGGCCGGCCGTTAATGCCCTCGATCGCGAGCGCACTTTGCTGTTGTTGCCGGTTAGCCCGATCGAAGAACACGGCCCGCACTTGCCGCTGGGCGTAGATTTGTGGGATGCGGAATATTTTTCCACGCGCCTGGCATCGCGCTATGCCGACGAGCACCCCGATTGGAACGTGGCGGTGCTGCCCAGCCTGGTGTTGGGATCGAACGCGTTCACGGCGCCCGGCACCATCAGCGTGCGGCCCACCGCGATGCGCGATGTGATCCACGATACCGGGGCGTCGCTGGCGCGCCAGGGGTTCCGCTACTTGTTCCTGGCCTCCGGCCACGGCGCCATCGGACACTTGATCGCGCTGGAAGAAGCCGCGCACGGCATCGAACGGCGTTACGGCATGAAGATGGTGTCGCTTTCCAGCACCCTGATTCCGGAAGTGCTCAGCGGGCGCTTGTGGCATCGCGTCGAGGAACGCCTGGGCCGTGCACTCAGCGACGCGGAGCGCGCCATGTTGAAGGGCGATACTCACGGTGGATTGCTGGAAACGTCTTTCATGCTGAAACTGCATCCCGAATTGGTGGACGGAAGTTACGGCCAACTGGCGCCCTTCGATCCTCCGCTACTGACGCGATTGCAATCCGACTTTGCCACGCGCCAGGGACGCGCCGGATATGTCGGCTATCCCGGCGCAGCCAGCGTGGAATTCGGCGCGGCCGCGCTGGCGGCGTTTGTGGAGGTCGCTTACGAGCGCATGACCGCGGCCATGGCCAATCCTAAACCGGAGCGATGGTCGTCGGTGACGCGCTGGCCCTTCTTGCGTCCGGGATGGCGGCGCACGGCGCGCGGCGTTCTGGCGCTGGCCGCCGCGGTTCTGATTGGAATTTTGATCGGACGTATAACGTCGAGTTGGGCGTGGAGATGATATAATTTCCTCCATGACACAAGAAACTCCTATGACGCAAGAAATCGGATTAATGGCCGGGAAGGTTTGGCAGACCCTTGAAACAAAGGGTGAGATGAGCTTGGCCTCTCTAAAGAAGACCCTTGGTACGCGCGAATTGACCGCGGACTGGGCGATCGGCTGGCTGGCGCGGGAAGATAAACTTGTCCTGCGCAAAGAGCGGAACACCGTGAAGGTCGCCCTGCGGTAAATTCAAGACGCGTCACATTCAATCACTGTGCTGTACCTTTCCGAAGCCCAGGTCCACGAGTTGCTAGATCCTCCTGAAATGATGGATCAGGTGATTCGGGTGGTGGAGGCGGGTTTTCGCAGTTGGTCGGCCGGCACGGCCGCTAACGAACCGCGGCGCCGCGTCCGTGCTCCCGGCGGAGCTATGCTCCACCTGATGGGCGCGGCGGACTCCCAGTCCGGATACCTGGGCTGCAAAGCTTACACCACCTCGCGCGAAGGAGCCAATTTCTTCGTGCTGCTGTTCGACGCCCCCAGCGGCAAACCATTGGCGGTCATGGAAGCCGATTATCTCGGACAAATGCGCACTGGCGCGGCCAGCGGCGTGGCCACCAAGTACATGGCTCGCCGCGACGCCTACATGCTGGGCGTGATCGGAACCGGCCAGCAGGCTCTCTCGCAAGTGCAGGCCATCGATTGCGTACAGGAAATTTGCGAAGTGCGAATCTACTCGCGCGATCGCGCTCGCCGCGAGGATTTCGCGGATCGTTTGACGCGCAAGGTCAAAGTCACCGCGCGGGTCTGCGACAGCGCGCAGGAAGCCGTGCAGGAAGCGGGCATCGTGGTTACGGCCACGGGATCGAGCCAACCCGTGTTTTTCGGCGAGTGGATCGAGCCGGGAATGCACATCAACGCTATCGGCGGCAATGCGGCATCGCGGCGCGAACTGGACGAAGCGGCGGTGCGCCGCGCCGATCGCATTGTGGTGGACTCGGTGGAACAGGCGCGCCTGGAATCCGGCGAGTTGATCGCCACGCCGCGCTGGGATGAAGTGATAGAGTTGTCGCACGTGGTTTCCGGTCAGGCGCCGGGGCGAGGATCGGCGCAGGAAGTAACGCTTTTCAAATCCAACGGCGTGGCGCTGGAAGATATTGCGCTGGCCGGATGGTTGTACAAGGTTACGACCAAGGGTTGGGTATAACGGGTCAGGGGTGCGCTGGGGATGGCAGAACAACAGGGAACTCCGGTTCCGGAGCCGAATGCGGCGGAGTTGAACGGGCAGGACGGGGAACTCGAGTCTCCGGAGTCCTTTGCCCCGCCCAAGACATCGCGCAAGGGTCTGCTCGCGGAAGCGGCTAAGTTTGCGCTGGCCGGTTTCATCCTTTGGTGGCTCTATCACCGGGGAAGTCTGCAGCCCGCCGAATTGCGCCGGGCGCTGGCGCACTGGCCGATGTTTCTGTTGGTCTGCGTGGTCACGCTGGTGGCCTACTACACGCAGGGAATCCGCTGGCTGGCGCTGTTGCAGAGCCGCGGTATTTCCGTGTCGCTGTGGCAGGCCTTCACGTATTTGATGGAAGGAAAGTTTTTCAACCTGATTGTGCCGGCCTACGTAGGCGAGGATTTTATACGCGGCCTGCACGTGGTTCAATCGCATCGCGGGTCGCGCACCAAGGTGATCGGCAGCCTGCTGGTGGATCGCGCCGCCGGCGTATTCACCATGCTGCTGTTTGGCGCCATTGGAATCCTGCTGCGCCCGGCGTTGTTGAGCGATGGGCGGTTGCGCGGATTGTTGTCGGTGTGCCTGGCGGCGATGGGCGCAACCTTGGCGGGCGTTTTTTTCCTGCGTTTGGTGGCACGGCCGCCGGAATTCGTGCTGAGTCTGGCGCGGCGTTTGCATCTGCACGTGGCCATTGGCGCCATGTATGCGGAAGGCCGCCATTATGCGCGGAATATTCCATTGTTGCTCTGGGCCGTGGCGTTGACGCTGTTCAATCAGGCTTTCATGATTGCCAGCTTCTACTTGCTGGGCCTGACGCTGGGCATGGGCGACGTCGCGCTGCTCGATTACGTGGTGTATGGACCATGCGGGATGCTGGCCACCATGCTGCCCGTCGCGCCGATGGGTCTGGGCGTGGGGCAAGTCGCGTTTCTGGAACTGTTCAAGCTGGCGCACAGCGGGCAGGGTGGGAACCTGTATTCGCTATACTTCCTCTTGACGCTGCTGATGAGCATTCTCGGCGGTGCGTTCTACCTGAGCCACAAGAAGCATCCTAAGGCGCGGCTATGAGCCGCGACAGTTATGGAGCGACGGACCGGTGGTCCGTCTTGAACGTCGATCTGAAAACACGCGGACTAGAGTACTCGGCAGCGCGTGTCTTCGCGCCAACTTTCAACACTTCCCAATGTGTCCGTCGCTCCATAACTGTCGCGGCTCATGCCCGCACTGTATCCTAAGGCGTCGTCACTGCCAGTTGCTTCATCGCCGCCGCGTTACGGAACACCACAATGGCGCGCTTGGCCGGAACTTTCAGGGTGATCTTGCCGTCGCGTACGGTCATGAACGCCGGCTCGGCGCGATCTGCGAATAGCGCCAGCGCCCTCATTTGCTGGTTCTCCCAACCGGCCGGCAGCGGCGCCGAAAGTTCGGCTCCCGTCTTCGAGTAAAAAGCGATGCGGTCCTTGCCGAGAGGACAAAACGTATCGCCGTCCCGCGCAATTTCCGCCCCATTCACCACCACCGAGTAGCGGTTGGCCTTCCAGTCAATATCAATCTTGGAGTTTCCTTCCAATCCGATCACGGTGCGATCGCCCTCGCGGTGGAACGTCTCCACGTTCTTGTAGTGGGTCTGATACCAGGGAACGATCGTTTCCCAAAAGAACTCCACGAAATCCTCCAGATTCGTTTCCGCGGTGAGCCAGGGAAATCCGTGGCCGTTGTGGAAAAACGTGTGCAACGTGGAGTTGTCGCGCTTCTGCGGACCGCGTAGTCCCCAGATGGCCGACCGCCGATAAATCGTCGCCGCCAGCGGGATGTCCTCGCCGCCGAATGGATCTGCACTGCCGGCCGGCCCGTTGTCGGACACGGCCAGTTTGCCGACGAAAGGATAACGCAGCTCTTCGGAGACTAGATCCAGGCCGCAAGCTTTGAATCCCTCCAAGACTTGTAGCGGCCTTCCAAGAGGTTCTTGATTCCACTGGCCGGATGCTCGGGATCCCAATCGTTACGGATGGCATAGTAAGAAAGCACGTTGACCAAGTATGTATCGCGCAGCTTGTAGCGGTCGCAGGTGTAGCGGATGCGCGCCGGGCCGGGTCCGGCCATGTATTTGGCGAGGCCGATAATGTAGGAATCTTCACCGGTCCAATTGCGGCTCTTCCACAATTCGCCGTCGGGACGGCGCGCGATATACGCCGGGTCCCATGCGGGACTGGACTTGTAGGCGTCGTCGAAATTATCGGAGAAACTGACGGTAGCGTTGACCTCGCGCCCGTGCGCCAGCAACTGCTGCAACTGCTCGTAGGTTCCCACGCGCGGGTTGATTTCGGCCACCGCAGGGTATCCGGTGTCCTTGCCGCGATACTGCCATCCCCACAGGTAGACGGTTTGCGGATTGTAAGCCGTGAGATTGGCCACCTGACGCACGATCTTTTCGGTTTCCTCGAAAGTCGCTCCGGGTTTGGGGTACTTCGGTTCGTCGGAGTGCACCGAGTATTGAAACTTGTCGTCGTAGTAATGCGTGGGGATCGGCGGCATATGCGCGCGGGCGAACTTGGCGCCGTCCAGCCAGTCCACTACGCCATTGCCGTCGAAGTCGCCGAGGAAATCCAAGCGCACGGTGGAGCGTTGCCCTACCAGCAGATTCGGCGTTCGTTCGTTGCCGGCGACCTTGGGATTGTCGCCGCCCAGGTTCATGTCCTGCGGCAGGCTTCCGTTGATGCGGTAGATTTTGATGGTGCCCAGTTTGGCGCGCCGGTGTCCGGCTTCGCCTTCTACGGAAAGCTCGGTGGTATCCATGAACGCGGTGACTTCTTCCACGCAGATGGCTTTGGCGGTGCCGATCATGGCCACCGGCAGCGTAGCGGCGACGCCGCCCCAAAAGCGATTCCGTGTTAAACGTCCGAGAGCCGCGCGACTGAGCGCCACCGTGCTGCCGCCGGAGTCGCCGTGCGCCAGCCAAGCGGGACCGTCTTCTTCGCGCACGGTGGCCAGATCCGGCAGGGCCACTTCGATCAACTCCCAGCCGGGCTTTTCACTCACTTCTTCGAGCGAAACGTTGAGGGTCGTGGACGCCACGGAGTAACGCAGCGTGAAGGTAGCAGCCTGCACTCCGCCGTCGCGCACGTTGAAATGAAAGTCGGCTTGCGCCGGTTCCACGTCGGCGTTCAGGGGCATCGCGTGTACCTGGCGAAACTCGCGCGTCTGGCGATGGAAGACGGTTACGTCAAGCAGGCGGCCGGAATCTTCGCCGCGAATCAAGGCGTGGTTCGAGAGCAGTTGATATCCATACGGCACGCCGTCCGAACCATCCAGCACTACTTCCAGGCGCGGTGTCCGCAAGTGGATGGGATTCACCGGCGGCTTCCTGGTTTGCGCGATGGCTGAAACGGAACAGATGATTAGAAATAGACTGAAGAAGCGCATGAATCGTTCCTCTGGTACAGTTAACGGTAAAGGCAATCGTACCACGGCAACCAACATCAGCGATTTCTTAACATGGATGAACAGGATGCACAGGATGGACGAACGCCGTCCTGAGTCGATCCATCCCCATCGATGTTGAGAGTCGTACCGGGAATCGCTTGAGCGGCGCGCCGAAACCAGAGTACGATGGTGTTGCTCCAATGACCATCGAACAACTCAAGCAAGTATTTCACGAGCGCGGCATTCGCCACGTCAAACTGGGTATCTTCGACCTGGACGGTGTGTTGCGGGCGAAGTACGTTAGTCCGGAAAAATTCTTCTCCGCCGCCGAAACCGGCTTGGGCTTCTGCGACGTGATTTTCGGCTGGGACTCCTCCGACGCGCTTTACGACAACGTCAGCGTCACCGGATGGCATACCGGGTATCCCGATGCCACGGCGCGGATGGATCTCACCACCTTCCGCGTGATCCCCTGGGAGCGCGACACCGCCCTGCTGCTGCTGGACGTAGACCTACCGATGGCGCCGCGCACCGTGTTGCGGAACGTGGAAGAAAAAGCGCGGGCCCTGGGCTTTCGGGCGTATTTTTCCGCGGAGTACGAGTTTTTCTTCTTCCGTGAAACGGCCGAGAGCGCCCGCCAGAAACATTATCGCGACCTGACGCCGCTTTCTCCCAGCATGTTCGGATACAGCGCCCTGCGCGCCTCCACCAACGCCGAGTTTCTGCACCAGATTCTGGACTCTTTGCGCGAGTACGACATCGAGTTGGAAGCGCTGCATACCGAGACGGGTCCCGGCGTATACGAAGCCGCCATCCGCTACGCGCCGCTGTTGAAGGCCGCCGACAAAGCGGCGCTGTTCAAAACGGCCATCAAGGAGATCGCCGCGCGCAATGGTCTCATCGTGACGTTCATGGCCAAGTGGAATGCCGCGCTGCCGGGTTGCAGCGGCCACTTGCATCAAAGCCTGTGGGACACGGAAGGGCAAACCAATTTGTTCCACGACGACGCCAACGGCATGTCGGCGCTCATGCGCCACTATATCGGCGGACAACTGGCGCTGATGCCGGAAGTGATGGCCATGATTTGCCCGACCATCAATTCCTACAAGCGGACGGTGCCGGGTACGTGGGCGGCCATCAACGCATCGTGGGGCGTGGAGAATCGGACTACCGCGCTGCGCGCCATTCCCAGCGGCGCGAAGTCCGCGCGCGTGGAATACCGGCTGGCCGGGGCGGACGGGAATCCCTATTTGACAATGGCCGCGGCGCTGGCTACAGGCCTCTACGGCGTGGAGAACAAGATGGAACCTGCGGAGCCGGTTACATCCAGCGCGTACGCGGGGAAGCTGCCGCTGCTTCCGCGCACGCTGGAAGAATCCACGGCGCGGATGAAGTCCAGCGCCGCGGTGCGAAAGCTGTTGGGCGATGCCTTCGTGGATCACTTCACGGCCACGCGGGAATGGGAAGTGCGGCAGGCGCAAGCGGCGGTCGGCAGTTGGGAGTTGGAACGGTATTTCGAAATTATTTAGGAAGAGTAACGCAGGCCTCCGGCCTGTTCTTTTCTTTGCCGAAGGAAAAAAACAGGCCAGAGGCCTGCGTTACAAGGAAAGAAAAAACAGGCCGGAGGCCTGCGCTACAGGGTGATTCATGAGCCAGACTTACACGTTTAGCTTCCCCACCACCATCGTGTTCGGCGTTGGCGCGGTCGCCACTCTCCCGGAACAAATGCGGGCTCGCGGAATGAAGCGGCCGCTGGTGGTTACCGACCGTGCTCTCGTGGAACTGCCGGTGTTCGCCGAGATTCAGAAAGCCCTGGGCCAGCCGTTCCCGGTCTTCTCCGGCGTGGACCCCAATCCCACCGAGCAAAACGTGGTGGAAGGACTGGCCGCTTACCGCGCCGACAACTGCGACAGCCTGGTCGCCGCGGGCGGCGGCAGCGCCATGGATGCGGCGAAGGCCATCCGCCTGGCGGTGACGCACACGCGTCCGCTGGCCGATTACGACGATCTGAAAGACGGCGGCGCGCTCATCACCTCCAACCTGCCGCCGCTCCTGGCCGTGCCGACCACCGCGGGAACCGGCTCCGACGTGGGACGCTCCACCGTCATCACGCTGGAAGCCACTCAGCGCAAGACCGTGATTTTCAGCCCCTACCTGATTCCCTCCGCTTCCATCTCCGATCCCGCGCTCACCGTGGACATGCCCGCCAAGATCACCGCGGGGACCGGCATGGACGCCTTCACCCACAACTTCGAGGCGTACCTGGCCGTCGGCTATCACCCGATGTGCGACGCCATCGCCGTGGAAGGCGTGCGGTTGGCGTGGAAGTTCATCGAGCGCGCGCTGACCCTTCCGCATAATCTTACGGCGCGCACCAACATGATGATGTCCGCGATCATGGGCGCGACGGCGTTTCAAAAAGGTTTGGGCGCGGTGCATTCCCTGGCGCATCCGCTCAGCACGATCGGCGGAATGCACCATGGGACATCGAACGCCGTGCTGCTCCCCGCAGTGACGGAGTTCAACACGCCGGCGATTCCGGAACATCTCAAGGTTCTGGAGGCCATCATGGAGACCAGCAACGTTCCCAACGCCATCCGCGAATTGAACCAGCGCATCGGCATCTTCCCGCGCCTGCGCGACTACGGAATCACCGAAGCGATGATCGAGCCGATGCTGGTCAAGGCCATGGAAGACGGCTGCCGCCTCAGCAATCCTTGTCCCTGTGGAGAGGCGGAAATGCGGGCCCTCTACCGGCAGGTGCTGTGACCGCGTTTTCCGATTGCGGTTTGCAACCGGCAAGGTTGCCATCGTCGATTCGCCGATTTTGTGGGTAGAATGAGGGAGCATGCCGCACCACCAGATCACTCGCCGGACAGCCGCCATCGTGATGGTCGGAGGATTAGCGGCCAGCCTGCTCGCCGGCAAGTCGGAAGGCCCACTTCACTTGGAAGTCGCCGGCGAATCGGGAGGCGAACCACGCCTGGATGGCTCCGCCAGCGAGCGCGGGTTTCGAGACCTGGTCGCGGATGCGCGCTTACCCCCCGAAGCCGAGTTTCACTTGGCGCGCATGATCTACCGGACCACCGGCGGGGGAGGTTCCCACGGTTTCCGTGAACCTTGGTGGGCCATCGACTACCCGCTGGCCGAAGAGCATTTCTTGCCGGCGCTTCGCCGCATGACGACAATTTCCGTAGCCGATGACAGCCGCCATTTAGCGGTGACCAGCAGCCGTATTTTCGAGTACCCGTTTTTGTTCATGCAGCAACCCGGGCGGGGCTACTGGGATCCCAACAGCGAGGAGGCCGCGCGCTTGAGGGAATACCTGCTGCGCGGCGGCTTCCTGCTGATCGACGACTTTCATGGCGAGCGTGACTGGTCCATCTTCGAGCCGGCCATGAAGCGGGTCTTCCCGGATCGTCCGATCGTTGAGATTCCGGAGACCGACAGCCTGCTGCACGTTTTCTTCGATCTCGATCCCAAGATCCAGATTCCCGGGAAGCGGCACGTGCGCTCGTGGGGAAGCGAATTGGCTGTGCAGATGCAAGGACCGTTGCACAGGCGGGGCATCTACGACGACGACGGCCGTCTCATGGTGGCCATGAATTTCAATATGGACATGGGCGATTCCTGGGAACACGCCGACGACCCCGGCTATCCGGGGACGATGACCGCGCAAGGATACCGCTTGGGAACGAACTACATTATCTACGCCATGACCCATTGAACCGCGGCGAACTTGGCCGTCGCTAACGTCGTCGCTAACGTGCAGGCCAGGCGATCAGCCGCGAGCGGTCGGCGCCGGGGCGTGGACGAAACTTTTGCGTGCGGCCCCCGAAGGTTTCCGCGGCGTACAGGTTTCCCTCCGAGTTGACCGAGAACTGATGCACGCCCCAAAACGCCCCGGGGAAAGTCCCATACGTCCCCCACGAGGAAAGCAGTTTGCCGTTCAGATCGTACTGCAGAAACTTGTTGGTGACGCCGTCCGCCACCCACAGATGCTGGTCCGCGGAGATCATGATGTGGTAGGGTTGCCGGATATCCGGCCACTGGTCCAGGTATTTGCCGTTCTCGTCGAAAATCTGGATGCGGCTGTTGGAGCGGTCGGCCACGTAGATGCGCCGGTTGCGGTCGATGTCAATGGAGTGCGGCAAGTTGAATTGCCCCGGCCCCGCGCCCTTCGTTCCCCAGGTCGTCAAGACCTTGCCCTCCTTGTCGAACTTCACGACGCGGGTGTTGACGTAGCCGTCGCTGACGAAGAACGTTCCGTCGGGCAGAAAGGCGATGTCGGTGGGCCTGGCAAAGTGCTTGTCGTCCGCGCCGGCAACGCCTGGCTCGCCCAGCGTTCTCACCAACTGTTTGCCGTCATTGCTGAACTCCAGCACCTGGTGGCGCTGGTCGTCGATCACCCACACGTGATGCCGGGGATCGTAAGGGCTGATCTTGATCTTGTGCGGCCCGCGCCCGCCGGCAAACAGGCGATCGTACTGCGTCCAGGACTCGATCATCCGTCCGTTGCCGTCCACCACCACGATGCAGTTCCGTAATTCCGCGGTGGGCGCGTTGGCGCGCTGCTCCAGCGATCCCCAGGAACCGTTAAACAGGTCCGGCAGCTTGGGCGGCAGCTTCAACTCGCCGCGATTCGCCAGAAAAATACGGCTAGGCGATTCGGCAAACACGCCGGCCTGCGATCCCTGCACGTATCCGGAGCGGGCGAAGGGCTGCGGCCATCCCGCCACCACTTCGTAGGGTCCGGTTTCGTCCTCGCCGCCTTTGGGAGGCTGCTGCTGCGAAAACAAGGGCGCGGCAAAAGTGACGGCGCTGGCCAGCAAGAAAACGGAGAATGCACGCATGGAAGCTCCTGTGGTAGCCTTTCGCACATGGCTATCTTAACCGTTTTCCTGCTCTTGCTTCAGGGCGAATCGTCCCAGGGCAAATCCGTCGTGGTGCTGGACAATCCCTACTTTCGAGTCAGCAAGAACGCCGCACCCTGCGCCGCGGCGGGAACGGCGGGTTACGGCGACCGTGTGATTGTGGCGCTGGGAGAGGTGACGTTTCGCGGCCGGCAAATGCGGCGCGGTGACATCGCCGTCTTCGGCGCGGCGGACTCCTACGCGCCGCCCGCGGGCCGCGATTACCTGGAGGTTACGCTCAAGCCCGGCCATCCGCCGGTGCAATCGCCGCCGGTGATGATCGCGCCCGACAAGAACAACGTCCTGTACGACGGAGCCCACTTGTTCATCTTCGAGGAGAAACTGGACTCTGGCGAAACCCGCGCGCGCCATAGCCATCGCCAGCGCCTGGTGGTAGTGCTGAACCAGACGCGCCTGCAACAATGGCCCGACGGCGGTCCGGAAGTGTTCCGGAATCAGGTTCCGGACGACGTGCATTTCAACGAGCCGGTGGTGCACACGGTCAAGACCGTCGGGGAAAAGCCGCTGCGGAATATAGTGATTGAGCTCAAGCCCTAGTCCAGCTAGCTACAGTGCGCTTGCGTTCAGTAATTCAAAAGAGACTTAGCAGCCAGCACAACGCCTCCCAAAACAGACGCATAGCCGGCTACCTTCGCAACCAGCGTGCCGTTTGGCAACATCTTCTCCAAGGCGATCACCACCGCGACTGCCACCATCACAGCCAAGTTCATTACGCCGAGGACGAGCTGAATGAGCATGAGTCCCCAGCAACAGGCCGCGCAAAACGCGCCGTGATGGATGCCGAGGCGCAGCGCTCCACGCCAACTGCGATTGATATGATGGGCGACAAGCAAGAGAGGGTCACGGCAGTGCTTCAGGCAGGCCGACTTCCAGGGCGTCAACTGATAGATCCCGGCCAGCACCAGTGCGCCAGCCGTCGCCAGGGGAATGCCTCGGCTCCAGGCAGGCCAGATCATGGCGGCGTGCGTGACGGTTTTGCCCGCGCCATAGGCGAGCATGCCGAAGAGTGTCCACACCAGGAAGTAACCGGCTCCAAGGGTAAACGTGAGCATGGCGAGACGCGACTCACCGCGAAACCACGCCGCCCGCCGGTAGAGCAGCAACATGGGTAACGCGGAAGGAAGCATCATGGCGACCATCATGGCCAGCCACATTCCCGCGAACGCCAAGGCCGCCGTGATCCAAGTCCGGCCGGGCATAACCATCCACATCATATCCATGGTCCAGTTGCCCGGCATCGCCATGCCGCCGGACATGGATCGCGTAAAGTACAGCGTTAGAGAAGCGGCTAGCCCAAAGATCGCCAGGGCGGCGATGCAAGTGGCGCGCTCGGAGGCGCGAGAAGGCGCAGCAAGAGGAGAGAAAACGGCGCTCGGTGCGGGGTTCGGAGAGTTCGCGGGCTCAACTGACATTCGCCGGCCCATGCGTCAGGCTTGGAGCCCGGCGTGGGACTGTTCCACGATCGCGAGCGAGCTGTGGGCGGGCGGATAGTCGAAGGCGATGGGCCCCTTGGATCGGAGCACGCCGGTTGTGGCGATCTCGGGGCGCTTGTATTCCATTCCTTCGGGCATCTCCAGGCGCACTCGATGATCCTTTCCAGTGGCCATGTTTTTCACCGGCTCGCTGGTGGTGATGACCTCTCCGCCGAAACTGACACGAGCATGGCGCCGGTCCAGATCGAACTCAAATTCGATTGGGACGAGGCGAGGATCCAGCACGCGTGAAACCACGCTGGCCAGCACTTCGTACCAGGGGTTGCCGGCCTTGCCGCTCATGATGGTCAGGATGGCATCGCGCTGTTCGGGTGTGGACGTGTCGCTCAGGTAGGGCTGGAACGTGCCGCTGCCGAGATGCAGCGCCGCGGGCCAGTGGTAGGTACCGCCGAAGATCAAGCCATCCAGTTTCACCTTGCCGTAGTGCCCTTCCAGGATTCGATCCGCAAACATCCCCTGGCATGAACCGTGCGTTGGCGGCGCCCAGAAATCGCACGGACAGCCCATGGCGCAATTGCAGTTCTTAATGTACTCGGCCTTAAAACGCCATTCCGTTGGCATTGTGTGCTTACCTCACCAGGAGGATACCACACTCTACACTCTGGACGCGGGCTAGCCGGCAGGTGACCGCAGGTGACCCATGGTGGCCAAGTTTCTCCTCTCTCCCGCGAAGACCACCGCGGACTGCTTCAAGTACCGGAACAAGATTGACCTCGACGCGGCCGTCGAAAGGTCACTTATCCGGTTTGCTACTAACCAGGCACGTGCGAGTCGAGTAGTACCATGGGGTGAGACGCAGCGGGACTTCTTCTCTATAGCGACCTCCTGATGCTCCCAGTAGCATCAATGTTGTACGGAGGATCAAGTCGATGTTCGGGAGCCTATTCATTTTGCTTTTTTCGCTCGCCGCCCTTGCTTTTTGGGTGCGCTCCGCCCTTGTCGCGGTTTTGGACCGCAAGGGAGCCATGATCGAGGCTGTGCGCTTGGCCGAAGCGAATCGCCTGGAGTTCCCGCTGGTACGCCAAGCCTTGGCGGCGGCCGATCAGGCCATCGAGTATGGCCGCTTGTCGGAGTCGTTACGCCAAGACTTCCTGGCCCTGACCTATATGTTGCGCTTCGCAGCCACGGTGAACGTTGGCCAATACACCGGCGAAGAGCGTCTGCTGGTGATGGACTTCCACCTGATGCGCATCCTTTGCTCCATGGGACGCTCCTTCTCGCCTCGCGTGGCTCATTTCGCGCTCGCGGAAATGACCGCCGTGCTCGAACACTTCGCCACGATCATGAGCAGCCGCATGAACACCCTCGCGCCGGAGACGGGGGCCTACTAGCCGCCTTTCCGCGCACTTGATATGATCCGGCAATCTAGTGCAGGTTACCCAATGAGATTCACACGGCCCGGCACTTGTCCGACCTGCCGACTTACCAGGCAAGTGGAAAGAAATCCAGGCGCGACGGCGCCTTCCAGTTAGAGAAGGTGCCGGTAGTGATAGAGGGAATCATCAACAGCTATGCCGAGAAAAGGGATGAAACACATCCCTGCACTCAACTATTGCCGGGATTCACGGGTCATTCGTCGACCGGGAATTGGCATTTTGAGTTACGGGAGGCACAGCCTGTGAAACAAACACCAGCGCGATGAAAAGTAACGAACGCAGGGCAACTTCACTCTCCGCTACTTTGGCGGACGGTGATTACAGGTGAGGCCCTTGACCTCCATATTGTAACGGGGTGCCGGGTCGGTAGACGAAGCCGGACCCTTCGGGTTGAAGTGCATTCCGGGCACAATTTCCCCTTTCTCTGACAGGAAGCCCCCCAGGCCGGAACGTTTGGGCGTTGCCGAAATTTCCCACTGTTCCCCCGTCACTTTGACGACGTACTCATAATTCGAATCGGCGCGCGGATCCTGCGTCAAACCGATAATACTCCCTCTCTGCCCTGGCGTCCGCACTGTCTTGACAAGCTCATCGAGCGAACACGCCCTTCTCAAGGCAACCTTGCAGTCGACCCCCTCCAGCCAACCGATAGCGATGACAAACTCCAAGGCGCGCCTCTCGTCTGCTGAGAGCTTCGTTTGGGGGCTTTCCTTGAGTGCGGTGGCGGCGCCGATAGCTTGGGGATCGGCCACGCACCCACTGGCGCTGGGGCCGGCCGCGGCCGCCTTGCCGCTCCCCGAAATATTGTCGTTGGTCCAAACCCTCTTTGCCTTCGGCGGCGATGTGGTTTCCTGCGCGAGCAGGGCGAGTGGAACAAACACCAGTGCGAAGAACAGCGGCAAACGGATTGTCATGGCAGCCTCACTTTCCTCTTGTCCCTCCCGTGAACTCCGTTCTGTCTGAGGTCATTGGAGTTGTTTGATTCTAGCCGAACTCCTCGATCCATGTTCAATCTTTTTTCGGTTCTCATGGCCGCTGGCGTCTTCCGATCCCGCGCCGGCCTGCAACTGGGGATCCTCGCCCTGCAACACCAGATTGGCGTGCTGCAACGCTCGGCACGGAAACCAAAGCAATACTGATAAGAGATTCGTGACCAGTAGAGTGCCCAGCCCCTCAGCCGGGAATCGCCAGAGGTTGCGGTTCACTTGGCCGTATCAAGGGCTAACCGGACAAATGGCCTTGGTCGTCCCCGCCTGTGGAAGTCACTTGTCCGGTTACCCGACTAACCAGGCACGTGCGAGTCGAGTAGTACCATCGTGTGAGACCCAGCGGGACTTCTTCCCTATAGCGATCTCCTGATGCTCCCAGTAGCATCAATGTTGTACGGGAGGATCAAGTCGATGTTCGAGAGCGTATTCATTTTGCTTTTCTCGCTCGGCGCCCTTGCCTTTTGGGTGCGATCCGCCCTTGTCGCGGTTTTGGACGGCAAGGGAGTCATGATCGCGGCTGTGCGCTTGGCCGAAGCGAATCGCCTGGAGTTCCCGCTGGTACGCCAAGCCTTGGCGGCGGCCGATCAGGCGATCGAGTATGGCCGCTTGTCGGAGTCGCTACGCCAAGACTTCCTGGCCCTGACCTATATGTTGCGCTTCGCAGCCACGGTGAACGTTGGCCAATACACCGGCGAAGAGCGTCTGCTGGTGATGGACTTCCACCTGATGCGCATCCTTTGCTCCATGGGACGCCCCTTCTCGCCCCGCGTGGCTCATTTCGCGCTCGCGGAAATGACCGCCGTGCTCGAACACTTCGCCACGATCATGAGCAGCCGCATGAACACCCTCGCGCTGGATACGGGCGCCTAGCCGCCTTTCCGCGCACCTGGGATGAGCATACGGCCCGGCACTTGTCCGATTCGCCGGTTCGCTGACGGTTCGCTACCTCACTGCTGCGCGACAAGCGCTTCTCCAGAATCTTTTCCCCCCTTTCACGCGGGTGGGAATTGAATTGACCGTCCACGATGGCGGGTGTATAGTCTGGATCGACAAGCAAGCTCAAAACAGGGGCATCTCTGGCGAGGAGGCGTAGTCATGGGTGATTCCTATTCCGAAACAACCGAGCAATCCTGGTTTTCGCGACTGCTCAATTCCATCAAGAGCGTACTGTTTGGGCTGGTGCTGTTCGTGCTGGCCTTCCCCTTGCTCTTCTGGAATGAAGGACGGGCGGTGCGCACAGCGAGAAGCCTGGAGGAAGGCGCCACCTCCGTCGTCAGCGTCTCTGCGGACCAGGTAAACAGCGCTAATGAAGGGAAGCTGGTTTACTTGACCGGCCCAGCGACGACTACGGAAACCCTTTCCGATCCGGACTTTAGCGTCTCGGCCCCGGCCATCAAACTGCAGCGGCGAGTGGAAATGTATCAGTGGCAGGAGGAGAAGAAGTCGGAGTCGAGGAACAAGCTGGGAGGCGGCACAGAAACTGTCACCACTTACTCGTATCACAAGATTTGGTCGCAGCCGCTCATCGACTCGAGGTCATTCAAAGAGTCCGCGGGCCATGAAAACCCTCGCGCGATGCCGGCCAACAGTCAAAGCTGGACCGCCAAGCAGGTCACCCTGGGCGCCTTCACGCTTTCCGAAGCCCTAGTCGCGAAACTGAACAAGTCGGAGGACCTCAGTGCCGGCCAGAGCACTGCGGAGGCCTTGCCGGAAGCCATGAAGAAACGGGCCAAGCTCGACCAGGGAGGGTACTTCCTGGGTGAGGATCCCGCCTCTCCAGCCATCGGCGATGCCAAGGTCACCTTCCATGTGGTGCGGCCTGCCACAGTGAGCATCGTGGCACGCCAGATCGGGAACACCTTTGAGGAATACCGGGCTAAGGCGGGGGACAGCATCCTGCTCCTGACCTATGGAACCGTGAGTGCCGACTCCATGTTCAAGGCGGCGGAAGAGTCCAACGCGATGCTCACATGGATCTTGCGGGGCGTGGGCTTCTTCATGATGGCTCTGGGCCTGTACTTGATCTTCAATCCCCTCGTGATACTCGCCGACGTCCTCCCCTTTTTGGGGAGCATTCTGGGTGCGGGAACGGCCGTCTTCGCGGGTCTGATCGCAGCCTCCCTGTCGCTGGTGACGATCGCGTTAGGCTGGCTGTCCTACAGACCGCTCTTGGGGATTACTCTACTGGTGGTGGCCGGGGCTGCAGCTGGGGGGCTCATCTATCTGTCGAAGCAAAGGGCTTAGACCGTTATGCGCCGTGTAACGAGAATTCTGTTCTCGCGCTATTGAGTTTGGTTGACGGCGCGGAGTCGGGGTTCTGGAAAGGAGCCGGTGAGATGGAGGCTTCAGCCAAGTCAGGAACCGCACGGTCACAAATCACCCACTTACGCGATTTGGAAGCGGAGAGCATCTACATCCTTCGGGAAGTGGCCGCTCAGTTCGCGCGGCCGGCGCTCCTATACTCGATCGGGAAAGACTCCTCCGTCCTACTGCGTCTGGCCCAAAAGGCGTTCTATCCAGCTAGGCCGCCCTTTCCGCTGCTGCACGTGGATACCACTTACAAGTTTCCAGAGATGATCGAATTCCGCGACCGCACGGCGCGGGAACTGGGTTTTCAACTGATCGTGCACACCAATCAAGAAGCCATTGCCGGAGGAACGAATCCGTTTCTCCTAGGCACGCAGAAGTGTTGCCAGCTATTGAAGACCCGCGCGCTTCTAGACACGATGGCAACGCACGGCATCGACGCGGCGATCGGAGGCGCGCGCCGTGAGGAAGAAAAGTCCCGCGCCAAGGAGCGGGTCTTTTCCCTTCGCGACGCCCACGGGCAATGGGACCCCAGAAACCAGCGGCCCGAACTCTGGAATCTGTACAACGGCCGCATCGAGAAAGGCGAGTCGATCCGAGCCTTTCCGCTCTCCAACTGGACCGAACTGGACGTTTGGCAATACATCGAGAGCGAGCAGATTCCCGTCGTCCCGCTTTACTTTGCCAAGCCGCGACAGATGCTCATCCGCGGCGGCATGCTGATCGCGATGGATCACGACCTGGCGCTCCTGCCGGGTGACCTTGTCGAGACCGTGATGTGCCGGATGCGCTCGCTGGGCTGCACGTTCTGCACCGGAGCGATCCGCTCCACCGCCGATACCGTGCCGAAGATCATTGCCGAACTCCGCGGCTTCCGACGCTCGGAACGGGAAAACCGGTTGATCGACCACGACCAGGAAGGTTCCATGGAGATGAAGAAGCGCGAGGGCTATTTCTGATGCCCGGTCCTCCCAAGGTTGAAAGGGACCTGCTTCGTTTCCTCACCGCCGGCAGCGTGGACGACGGCAAGTCCACCCTGATCGGACGCCTGCTGCACGACACGCTCGGCGTATTTGAGGATCAACTGGATGCGGTGCGCCAAGCCTCGAAAGCCGGCCACGCGGGAGCCTTGGACTTGTCGCTGATTACCGATGGCCTGCGCGCCGAACGCGAGCAAGGCATCACCATCGACGTCGCCTACCGGTACTTCGCTACTTCACGCCGTAATTTCATCATTGCCGATACACCGGGGCATGAGCAGTACACGCGCAATATGGCCACCGGCGCCTCCACGGCCGGTCTGGCGGTAATTCTGCTCGACGGCCGGCAAGGCGTGCTGCCGCAGTCCCGTCGCCATGCCTACATCGCTTCGCTCATGGGTATCCGGCGCGCCGCTGTCGCTGTGAACAAAATGGATCTGGTGGATTTCCGGCGGGAAGCCTTCGAAAACGTTCGCGCGGATTTTGCTCGGCTCCTGGAGAAGTTGGGCTTTGAGGATCCGCATTTCGTTCCCGTGAGCGCGCTCCATGGCGATAACGTCGTAACCCGCAGTGCGCGCACACCCTGGTTTGGCGGCCCCAGCCTGCTCGAGTATCTGGAAACGGTGGTGGTTCCGCCGCCCGTCGCAGGGCCGCTGCGCTTTCCGGTGCAGTTTGTCATTCGTAGGGATGGCTTTCGGGGTTACGCCGGTCAGGTTGTCTCGGGACGGGTTCGCCCGGGTGATCAGGTCAAGGTCCTTCCTTCCGGTTTGGTCTCGCGAGTTTCATCCATACACACCTTCGCTGGGAGCTTACCGGAGGCTTCGCCGCCGGAGTGCCCGGCGATCTGTTTGGAGGATCACCTGGACGTCAGCCGCGGCGACATGCTCGTGGCGCCCACGGATTCACCGTCCGTGGGAAACCAGCTGGCCGCCACGCTCATCTGGTTTTCGTCGTCTCCGTTGCGCTGCAACGTCCCCTACCTGCTCCGGCTGAACACCCGGCAGGTGTGCGCCAGCATTCGTTTGGTTCGCCGTGTGATGGACATCCAAACCATGTCCTGGACCGAGAGCCGGGAAGTGGCCGCCAACGACATTACCGAGGTGGAGATCGAAGTCCACAGCCAGTTGTACTTTGATCCTTACCGGGAGAACCGCGCTACCGGCGGCTTCATCCTGATCGATTCCTCGACCAACGCCACGATCGCCGCGGGGATGATTCTGGGAGGCGTCGAGGCGCCCTGGCGGCAACCGGGGCCCTTAGCGGAGTCTCCGCGCGTGCCGGCCGCGGACCATCGCGGCCTGGCCGTTTGGTTCACTGGCCTGAGCGGCGCGGGCAAGACCACCATCTCTCAAGCCGTGGGGGAGCACCTCACCGCGAGCGGCCGGCGTGTGGATGTGTTGGACGGCGACGAAGTCCGCAAGCATCTGAGCAAAGAACTGGGGTTCAGCCGGGAAGACCGTGACGAGAACATCAGGCGCATCGGCTTCGTAGCCGGTCTGCTCACCCGCAACCGGGTGATTGTATTAGTGGCCGCCATTTCGCCGTACCGATCAGTTCGTGAAGAAGTGCGTGCCAGCGTTTCAGATTTTCTGGAGGTCTACGTGAACGCGCCGCTGGCCGTGTGTGAGGCTCGCGACACGAAGGATCTGTACCGCCGTGCCCGAGCCGGAGAAATTCGCGGGTTCACAGGCATCGACGACCCGTATGAGCCGCCCGGCCGCCCGGACGTGGAATGCCACACCGACCGGGAAACCGTTGAGGAGAGTGTTCGGAAGGTCCTCCACGCCATCAATCTACGCCTGGGCTGATATAATCGGCGCTGAATACAAACATGGACTCGGAAACGCAAGTGATTACAGTTGTCTCCGGCCTGCCGCGTTCCGGCACTTCGGTGATGATGCAAATGATCGCCGCCGGGGGAATGCCGGTGCTCACCGACGGAGAGCGCAAGCCTGACGAAGACAACCCGCGCGGATACTACGAATACGAAGCGGTGAAGCAGATCAGGCAGGATGCCTCCTGGCTACCCTTGGCGCAAGGCCAAGCCGTCAAGATGGTTCACCTGCTTCTCAAGGAGTTGCCGGCCACTTACAATTATCGTGTGATCCTGATGAAGCGCCACATCGAAGAGGTGCTTTCCTCCCAGAAGGTCATGCTGGAACGAAACGAGAAGACGGGCGCCGCTATCGCCGCCGAACAACTGGGCAAAATCTTCACCGCGCAAATGCAGGACGTGGAATCCTGGCTTCGCGTCCAACCTAATTTCCGCCTCCTGATCGTCAGCTACAACGACTTGATCGCGTCTCCTCTGCGTGAAGCCGAAGGGATTGCGGCATTCTGCGGCGGGCTGAATGCGGCGGCCATGGCCGCCGCGGTTTCGGTGAATCTACACCGTCAGCGGGCCGCTAGTCCCGTGACCGCTTAGTTTCGTTTCTTTGCCGTCACGGTCAAAACGGTAATGATTGCTTCCCCAACGCTTCACTGGGAACTAAATCGGGTGGTCACGGGACTAGTTCGCTCGAGGGGCTTGCTCCTTGAGCCGGTTCAGCCGGCGCAGCCATCGCGCGGCCTGTGGAGCGCGATCCCGGCGCATGGCACGGCAATGTTCGAAGGCCGTGATCGCACGGTCGTACAGGCCGAGCCGCGTCAGCGCCACGCCAAGATGGTAGTGTGCCGAAGGCAGGAAATGCTGCAACCCCACTGCGTCCAGCGCATGCTCGGCGGCCTCTTCGTTTCGCTTCAGCCCGAGACAGGCTTCCGACAGCCCGTCCAACGCCCTGGGGTCGTCCGGGTCGATTTTCAGCGCTTTCTGTAAGGCGCTCTCCGCGTCCGGCCAGCGGCGCATTTGCAGATAGGCGCGTCCGATGGCCACCAGCACATGGTGAGAAACGCCTTCGGCATTTTCGGCGCGCAGCAAATGGGTCAGTGCGTGCTTCGGCTTTTTCTCCTCCAAATCGAGCAACCCTAACAGCAGGTCCGCCTGCGGGATCAACCGCGGCCCCTCCGTCCCTTTCCTGCGGGTGCCGGCAATTCTCTTCGGTTCGGGGGGCCGGCCGAACGCCGGCTGGCTTTCATCCTGGCTCCTGGCGATGATATCTTCCGCCAAGCGCCTGGCGTCCCCGAGCCTTCCCGTCTGCTGATAGCAATTCGCCAGGTTCAGGGCCATGAACAAGTGAGTGGGCTCATTCGCGAGTAAGCGTTCCAGCACCAGAGCAGCTTCCGCCGGAAGATTCGCATCGATCAAGGCACAGGCGCGGTTGAATTCCAGTTCCCGTACCGCCTGTTCGGCTGACTCCTTCGCCTTGGTGCCGGGTTCTTGGACGTAGCCCAGATCGATCAACTGCTGGAGTGCCGCACCGGAATCCACCGGGTTCGCCCGCGCCTCCGGCGGATGCATGCCGTCTTCCCCCGCAATGTCTTCCCAACTCGGCACGCGAGCAACTTCCAGCGGGGGATCGAAGATCTCCGTCCATACCCGGCCGTCCATGTCATTTCCTATCGGCAAGCCTAACAGAGCGAGAATGGTCGGAGCCAAGTCGAGAATCGTGGCCCCATACAGCAGCTCATCCTTTTTGATGGTTGGGCCGCGCCCCGCGATCATTCCAAAAGAGCGGTGCCAGATCGTGGGACCTGCTGGGATTTTTGGCGTCCAGGCGGGCCGCAGATGATCGGAATGGTAACCATGATCCGAGCAAATGAGAACCGTCGTCTGGTCACCCGCTAATTCCAGCAGCCTCCCCAGCAGCATGTCCATGAAGCAGTAGGCTTCCGAAACCACATTCTTGTATAACTCGAAAAGCTGCTCCGGTAGGCCTGCCATGCGAGGCGGATGGCAGTCCATGAAAGTGTGTGAAAGCTCATCCAGCGTAGGATAGTACACTGCCATAAAGTCCCAGGGTTGCTCGGCCATCACCGCCGTCGCGACGGCATGGATGGAAGCGCATTGAGCCAGGCGGTTGATCAGTATATGCAGGCGACGGTCCTTCTGCTGATCCACCTCGGGCGCTCGCGGCACAAAGCGCAGCAAGGAGGCGCCGTCGATCTCCGTTGGATTGACTCGCAGATCGGCTAGCGTGGAGTGCAACTCTTTAGGGTGAACCGCGCCATCCGGTAAGGGCCAAGCTTGCCCCGACGCTGGAGCATCACCAGCGATAGCATCCGATACGAAGACACCCCGAATCGGCTCCGCGGGGTGGCTGGCGTACCAACCCACCACGTTTGACTTCAGCCCGCTCTGGCTCAGGATGTTCCAGAGAGCTTTGGAAGTGCGAGTTGTGCTGGAAGTAGGGCGGATCCCGCCGGTGAGCGGATTCGGTTCGACGAAACCAAAAATCCCGTGCTTATGTGGTCGCTTGCCGGTGGCAATCGACGCCCAAAGCATGGGCGACAACAGGGGGCGTATGCTCGCCAAGTTGCCGAAAACTCCGCTTTCGATGACTCCGGCCAGATGAGGCATCCGGCCGGAGTCAACAAGAGGAGAAATGATCTTCCGATCCGCGGAGTCCCAGCCAACCAGCAGAACCTTATGGGCTGGAGCAGGCATGCCCAGCTAGTTCTGACTGGTCTTGCGTCGCCGCAGGAGAGCCAGTCCGGAAGCTCCCATCGCGAGCAACGATAGCGTTGCCGGCTCCGGCACCGCCGTTGGAGCGTCGAAATTGCTGATCGTCAAGACTCCGTCTGAATCGACTTCGAAGCCGATAATATCTCCCGCAGTGACGCTAACCGAGACTGCACCACTGGCGGCGCCGATGAGGGTATTGGCGCTGACGTACGCCAATAAGCCGCCGCTGGAGCTTCTCAGCAGATAGTAGGCGGCGGCATTACTTGAGGTCGTACCATTAGCGAATGCCCAATCGAAGGACCACGTGCCGGTTGCTTGCGCGGCAATCGTGAAGTCTGTCTGGCCGACGCTGCCGTTAATCACGATCGAGCTTGGAGCTCCACTAGTATCGCAGGAGCCGTCGCCGCTGCAAGTCCAATTAGCGGGAGCATACGGACCAGCAAAGCCGATCGGGCCAGCCTTGGCAATTGCCGGAGCCAGCAGCATAGCAGGCAAGGCAGCGTAAGTAAGCCACCTGGATTCCAACTTTGTAGACAACAGAGCCTTTTTAGTCACCACTTAGTAACCTCCTTGAGTAACCAACCTCATGCGCGTTCCTGGTATCTTCAGCACTCCGGATTCCAAAGTCATCTTGTTGAAAAATAAGCCGATGTGTTTCATGGATTTCATGTCGTATGCATCTTGTTGCAACTATAGGACATTTTTCGGTGCTGGTTGCTTGGGACCGTCCGAAGAGACCCAGACCCAGCGGTTAGGATCGAAGCCAACTCAGTTACCCCCGTTGCCCGCGCCGATTGCCAACCTGCTCCAGGGAAAGACAAAGCCTTTCCGCCCGAAGAGGCGGCAGAGCCGCCCAGCTTTCAAACTGCCCTTGCTACCGACGCCAGCCCTGAATTCCTCCGGGCCGTGATATGTTATTAGGAACACCGGATTGGGAGGTCGTCCAATGGTAGGACAGCAGCCTCTGGAGCTGCCTATCGGGGTTCGAGTCCCTGCCTCCCAGCCATTCTTTCGAGGCCGCTGTTGCCATCGCCGCCACAGACCGGCCCACAATTTCCCTCAGCGATTGTCCCATGGCTGTTGTATATTCGGTGTTAATGACCCAGCAGTTTTATGCCATCCTATCCCTCCTGCTTTCCCTGGCGGTTTGCGGCGTACTTCTTACCGTTTACTCGCTCAAGCGCGAGAGGGTGTTCATTCCTTGGCTGGTCATCTGGACACTGCTGAGTTTTCACTTTTGCTTCCTGTTGTCCCTGGATGACTCCGGCGCGACATGGGCTTGGATGCTGACCCGCATGTCCTCCACCCTGGCGGCGCTGGGGTTTGTCTATGCCGCCCGCGAATACGCCGGATTGCCGCGACGCTGGGGACTACTGGCCGCGGTGGCGCTGGCGTCCGCGTTGTGGACCTTTTATCACGCCACCTTCTCGCTGAAGGCTTTGGGAGAAGGACGCGGGCCGTTTTGGATCAATGTGGCGGCCGGCGTGTGGGCTTGCACAAGTTTCTGGCAAAGCCGCCGGCTGCGAGGATCCCTGGCGATCCGCATGCTGGCCGGAGTCTGCTTGCTGTGGGCCCTGCTCAGCCTGGCGCCGGTGGCCTTGCCGCGTATTTTCTTTGCGAGCGTGATGCCGGTTTTCCTGGCGATCTCCCTGCTCAACCTCCTGCTCACCGCTATCGCCATCGTGATCCTGACCTTCGAGGGACTTTTGCAGCGCGTGGAGGACACCATGATGTCCTTCTCGCTGCTCAATCTGGGATCCACGGAACAGCACGACGAAGCCGGCATCGCGCGCATGTTGGAACGGGTGCTGGACCGGGTGTTGGCCGTCTACGGAACCGACCGCGGACTCATCGTCGTGCACCCCGGCGAGCGCGAGCCGTCCGCGCGCGTGTATCGCGGATGGCCCGCCGGATTCGCCGAGGAATGGCGGCGGCGATCGCTGGAGCAGCAACTTTCCGACGCCGTGACGCGTGTGGGCGGTCCTGGCGATCCCCAACCTGCAGGAACCCGGGGCGCTGGCGATGTTGCAACCGGCGGTGGGCGAGACAGGAGCGCCGGGGCCATCCGGCGCCCGCGCGTCCGATTCGCCGGCCGCCACGCCGTCGATGGGAGAAACTCTGAGATCCGCCGGCGCCAACTCGCTGCTGGCCGTTTCCCTGCGCACGCCCAAGCGCGTTTACGGCGCCTTGCTCCTGGCTCCGCGGAGATGGCTGGCCTATAGTTCGGCGGAGATGCGCTTGCTGGCTTCCTTGGGAGTGCAGGTGGGCATGGGCTTGGACAATCTGTTGCTGATGAAGAGCGCTTCCCGGCGCACCGAGGAGTTGCACCTGCTGAACCAGACCGGCCGGGCCATCAGTTCCACGCTGGAAACCGATTCGCTGCTGCGCCGCATCCACGAAGAATTACAAAAGCTGATGGACGCCAGCAACTTTTACGTGGCCATTCACGACGAGGAGAAGGAGGAAATCCGCTTCGAGTTGGAAACGGAGAATGGCCGTTATTTACCGCACCGCTCGCGAAAGTTGCGGCATGGCTTGACCGAACACCTGCTGCAAATTGGCCAGCCCCTGTTAATGCGCAACAGCAAGGACATTATGGAGTATCGCACCCAACACGGCATCCAGCTCAGCGGACGCGCGGCCCGTTCCTGGCTGGGCGCTCCCGTGATCATTCGCGGGCGCGCCGTGGGGGCGATGGCGGTGCAGAGCTACGATCGCGAAAACGCTTACGACGAAGATCACCTGGAAGTGTTGCGCATCGTGGCCGCGCAGGCCGCGGTGGCTCTGGAAAACGCCCGCTTGTTTGCCGGCGAACAGGAACGCCTGCGGCATCTCACTTTCCTGCACAATGTCACGCGCATCGCTATTTCCACCTTGAACGCCGAGGAAGTGATGTCCCAGATCGTGCGCGAGATTCATTCCAGCTTCGGCTACGATCACATCGGCATTGGCCTGTTGGACTACGAAACCAAGATGGTAGAATGGCGCGCCGCAGCGGGCGTGGCGCCGGATCGCGTGCTGGGCCGCAAAATATCGCTGGAAACCGGCCTGCTCAGCCGCGTGACTCGCAGCGGCGAAGCGGTGCTGGTGGAGGACGCCATGCGCGACATCGCGGCGGCGCCGCTGGCGGAATGCACGCAGTTTGCCGGCATTCTGCCGGAGTCGCGCAGCGTGGCTTGTTTGCCGATCGTTTACGCCGATCAGTTGTTGGGCGTGTTGGACATTGAATGCGAAAAACCCGGACTGCTGCGGCCCGAGCACTTGCCGTTGCTGCGCACCATGGCGGCGCACCTGGCCACCGCCCTGCACAACGCCTTCACCTTCCAAGTCACCAAGGAGCAGGCCATCACCGACGGCCTGACCGGGGTGAAGACGCATCGTTACTTCGTGGAGGCGCTCAACGGCGAATGGAAACGTGCCATGCGTTCCGGCCGGATCTTCTCGTTGCTGGTGCTGGATCTGGATCGCTTCAAGAACGTCAACGACACTTTGGGCCATCTGGAAGGCGACCTGGTGCTGGTGCGCCTGGGGCGCATCCTGGAAGAGCGCTGCCGCAAGTCCAACGTGGTGGCGCGCTACGGCGGCGACGAATTCATGGTGCTGATGCCGGAAACCACCACCGAACAAGCCCACAAACTGGCGGATCGCCTGCGTTTGTGGATCGCCACCGACCCTATGTTCACGGAGCGGAAACTCACCGCCAGCTTCGGCCTGTCCACGTATCCCATCCACGGTCATACGCCGGAGGAGATCATCCGCGTGGCCGACGCCGGACTGTATATCGCCAAGCATCAGGGCGGCAATCACGTGGCCGTGGCGCAGCAGTATCATCAGAGCCAAGCCGATCAATGGAGCGTCGGAGTTTTTGCCGACTTGCTGGAAGAGTTAGGTCCGCTGAACCCGCCGGGCCGCCCCGATGAAGCGCCGGAGTTTCCCGATTCGCCGTCGCCATCCAGCGCCGGCCCTTTTGAGGCAGGGAAAGCCTGGGCTCCGACGGGGCCCGAGACCATGGAGAAATGGATCCAACGGATCGAGGAGGCTTGGCAGACTCCCGGCATGGATGCCAAGGACATGGCGCGCAACATGGAGATCGGCCTGCGGGAACTGGCCGATCGCATGGAAGTGCGCCGTTACGGTGTTTCCGGCCATCACGAGCAGGTAACGCGCTACGCCATGCTGCTGGCGGGCACGCTGGGTCTGAGCGAAGCGCAACTGCAACGGGTGCGTCTGGCGGCGCGGGTGCACGACGTTGGCTATCTGGCGGTGCCCTCGGACGTGCTGGAGAAGCGGGAGAGCCTTACGCCCAAGGAATTTGCCGCCATCCCGCTGCACTCCAGCGCCGGGGCGCGTTTGTTGCAAGCGGCGCGGATCGCGCCGGAAATCTGCGAAATGGTCCGCCACCATCACGAGTTCGTAAACGGCCGCGGCTATCCCGACGGTCTGCCCGGCGAGCGCATCCCGCTCGGCGCGCGAATCCTGGCCATCGGCGACGCTTACGACGCCATCACCAGCGCTCGCCCGTATCACGAAGCCAGCACGACCCCGGAGGCCCTGGAAGAAATGGAGCGTTTCGCGGGAACGCAGTTCGATGAACTGTTGGTGCGGACTTTCGCGCGGGCGATGCGGGCGGAAACGGGACAAGAGGTCCCCGGCTAGTGCCGTTCCAACTATCTCGGGCTAGTCCAACCGATCCGGAGGCCCGGTATTTGCCAGTCTGCCGTCATCGTGTCGCTCCATGACTGTCGCAGCTCATCACGGCGCCGCCACCGGCGTATTCGATGCCTGTTTGGCCTGTTCCGCCAGCGTCGCGAGAATGCGCTTGTAGCGTTCCCCAAGCGCGGCGACACGTTGCCGGCCGTTCGGCGTGGCGTCCACCAGTTTTTCCAGGCTGCCCATGAACTGTGGTCCTACGGTAGCACGCATTTCCTCAAGGAACGGCTCCAATTTGCTGAAGGCGCTGAGGTGCTCGCCATTGGTGTCGGTGAAAAACTCCACCGAGATCGCGCCGTGGTTCACCAGCGCGGCGGCCATGTCCCAGTAACTCCACACCATGCGTAAGTGTCCGCTGTGTTCGCTGAACATCGCTTTGTCGATGTCGGCCTTCGACTCGGGATTGAACTCGCGGAAGTACCAATCGCGCGCTTTGCGCATGGTATCTTCGCGGCGCAGCTCGTAGAGCTTCAGAATCAGTTCGGCTTCGGCTTGTTTTGACATGGCGGACTCCTTAGATTCGATAGGTGGAACGACTATTTCGAATCTAGCATGGATGTTCGCCTCCCGCGCCGCGACATGATATTTTCAGGGGATGCCCCGACTGCACGCCCTGCTACTGATCGCCTGCTATTTGATCGCCTGCTATTTGATCGCCTGCTATTTGATCGCGATGCCGACCGCCGCTCAAACCGCGCCAACGGCGCCACCGGCCGCGCCGCAATGGCAGATCGCGGCAGGCGGCAAGATGGCCTTCGACGTTGCTTCCGTGAAACGGGTTGATCCCGGTGCTCCGTTCTCGCCTCCCGGTTTTCCCCTCGACAACGGCGACGCCTATCGACCCACGGGAGGTCGCTTTCACGCCGATTTTCCTCTATGGCTCTACGTCCAGTTCGCCTACAAGCTGAACTTGACCGCCGACCAAAGACAGACGTTGCTCTCCCATTTACCGAAATGGGTGGCCGAGGATCGCATCGCCGTCGAGGCGCGCGTGGAGAACAACCGCAATCCCACCAAAGATCAGATGCGCCTGATGGTTCAGTCCTTGTTGGCCGATCGATTCAAGTTGGCGGTTCATTTTGAGACGCAGGAAGTTGCGGTGTTTGCTCTTACGCTGCTGAAAGCTGGCAAGTTGGGTCCGAATCTCCACCTGCATGCCGATGGTCCCGCTTGTATAGCGCCTGCGCCGGAAGATCCGCCGCCGGGCCGCATGCCCGTGGGTCCGAACGAGGTGTTCCCGCCGATTTGCGATGCCTACATGCGCGTGCCGGGGCCGAACGGAGTTCGATTCCGGGACGGCTCGCGAAATACGACAATGGCGTTGATTGCAGATCATCTGGCCCGGGGCATCGGGCGCCCTGTGGTGGACCGGACAGGGCTGACGGAGCGGATGGATTTCACCTTGAATTGGACACCGGAGCCAACCGGCGCGCCGCCGGCCGACGCGGCGAATCCGCCCGACTCTCAGGGTCCAACGCTTCTGCAAGCTGTGCGTGAACAACTGGGACTGAAACTGGAATCGACGAAAGCGCCGCTCCCGATCCTGGGGGTTGATCACGTCGAGCATCCTTCCGAAAACTGAACTTGCGACCACATCGCACCCGCTTACGATCCGCCACCCCTTCGTGCGGAAAGACTTTGCCTTTCCAAAATATCACCCAACACTTCGCAAGGCTGCGCCTTGCGGTGCGATGAGCCGCGACAGTTATGGAGCGATGGGTTGACGGCAGACCGTGACAGCCGGGTCCGAAAACACGAACACGCGAGTACTCTGGCGCGCCGGGTTTTCGGGTCTGGCGTTCAACAGCTACCGCCGGTCCGTCGCTCCATAACTGTCGCGGCTCATCGAGCGCTCCTGCGGCTTCCGCCAGCATCTCTTTGTGCGCAATTGAGGGGAATGCGTGGAATCGCCTGGAACCCCTTCCGGGGTTCGGACCTTACGTTTGTTATCCGGTGGTGTCGCAAAAAAACGCTCTACCACCGGCTACAGGCTGCGATCCTTCGGGATATTTTTCACTCCGCCTGCCAAGCACCCATGCATCTGTGGCAAGATCTTGACTCATGCCCCCTAACCCCCGGCTCACACCTCGGACCCTACGAAGTCCTCGCCGCCATCGGCGCGGGCAGAATAATCGCCACTCTGCTTGACGCACTACACTGGTACTCCAAGTACCAAAGACCGGTGGACGAACGCTTCATATGGCAATCGGGATTTTAGAGTAAAGTTAGGTCCCAGCGCGCCCTAGGGCTTGTCTGGAATTTCCTTCCGGTTCACTCCCTTGTTTCCTCTATGTGCTTTTGCGTGTGTGCGAAGTGTGCCTTTAGGTATTTGTCCGAAATGAAAAACCAGGAGATATTGCTTCATGAGGATCAGGTTCAAGGGTGTTGTTGCAGTCATCGTGTTCTGCGGAGCTGGCGCATTGGCGGCGGCCACCATCAATGTTCCCGCGGGCGGAGATTTTCAGGCTGCTCTGAATTCGGCCGCCGCGGGCGACGTAATCCAGTTGGCCGCGGGAGCCACATACCAAGGTCCATTCCTGTTGCCGGCTAATCCGGGAACCTCTTACATCACCATCCGGACGTCCGCCGCCGATAGCGCCTTGCCGCCTGCCGGCGCGCGGATCGATCCTTCGTATGCCGGCGTGCTGCCAAAACTGGTCGCCGACGGGGGCGCGGGCCTGCCGGTGATCCGAACATCACCGGGATCCAACCATTTCCGCTTCATTGGTGTGGAAATCAGCCCCACGCGCGGGGTGTCGCTGTATCAACTCGTCCAATTGGGCGATGGCGACGAGACTTCGCTTGCTCAGCTTCCCAACGATTTCGTGTTCGATCGGTCCTACCTGCACGGCGATCCGGCTGCCGGGACGCGCAGAGGCATCGCCATGAATGTGCCGAATGTAACGGTGATGAACTCCTATCTCTCCGACTTCAAAATTGTGAACGCCGACTCGCAGGCCCTGGCTTGCTGGAACGGCCCCGGACCGCTGACGATCACCAACAACTATCTGGAAGGCGCAGGCGAGAACATCCTGATCGGCGGACAGGACCCAACCATCCAGAATCTGGTTCCGTCGGGCATCACCATTCGCCAGAATCATTTTTTCAAACCACTGTCCTGGCGGGTGGGCGACCCTTCCTATCAAGGCACGCACTGGACGGTGAAAAACCTTCTGGAATTCAAGAATGCCCGACAGATCGTCGTGGATGGCAACCTGTTCGAGAACAATTGGGCCGACGCCCAGAACGGCTTCGCCATCCTTTTTACGCCTCGCAACCAGGATGGCACGGCGCCCTGGAGCGTGGTCTCCGGCGCCCAATTCACGAACAACATCGTTCAGCACGTGGCTTCGGCGATCAACATCCTGGGGACCGACGATATCTACACCAGCCAGCAGCTTCATGACATCGTGATTAAGAACAATCTGTTCGTGGACATCACCGCCTCGTGGGGCGGCACGGCGCGTCTCTTCCAGATGTTGAACGGCGCGCAGAGTGTGACTTTCGACCATAACACCGGTTTTCCGAATGGTGGGGTGATGATGGCCGACGAGAAACCGAGTCCTGGCCTGCAGTTCACCAACAACCTGGCTACACACGGAACCACGGGATTCTCCGGCTCGAACTACGCCGAAGGCAACGGAACACTGGCGTACTACTTCCCGAATGCGGTATTTCTAGGCAACGGGATCATCGGCGGGAATGCCGCGCTTTATCCGGCTGGAAACTTCTTCCCTGCCGGAATCCTCAACGTCGATTTCGGAAACGCGGCCGCCGGCGTCTACAATTTGCTCTCCGCCAGCCCACTGCACGATGCCGGAACCGACGGCAAAGACGTTGGAGTGGACATGACCGCGTTGAATGCCGCGCAGGCGGGCGCGGTGACGCCATTGCCCCGCGCCGGCTCCTCCCCTCAGGCCGGGGCGACGGTGAATGCCGCCAGCTTTGCCACTGCGCCAAACGCGCCGGGATCGCTGGTTTCGCTATTCGGCACGGCGATTGCCGGCGCGCCGGCCACGGCGTCATCCTTGCCTCTGCCCTCCTCGCTAGGTGGTACCGCGGTGCTCATCAACGGAGTCGCGACTCCATTGTTCTATGTGTCGCCCACGCAGATCAACTACCAGTTGCCGGATGGCTTGGCGGGACTGAGCCAGGCATCGCTTGTTGTCAGCGTCAATGGCGTGGAAAGTCCGGCCGTGACGATTCATCTCTCCCCTGCAGCGCCGGGCATCTTCAGCCTGAATCAACAGGGGACGGGCCAGGGGGCGATCTTGATTTCGACCACCGGCCAGTTATCTTCGGTGAGCGGCGCGAATGCGCGGCCGGCACAGGTCGGCGACTACGTATCGATCTACTGCACGGGTCTCGGCCCAGTGAGCAATCCTCCACCGGATGGTACGCCCGCGCAAGCCAGTCCCGCCGCCTACACTTTGACGACTCCCACCGTAACCATCGGAGGCGTTGCAGCTCCCGTGCAGTTTGCCGGACTCGCGCCGGGCTTCACGGGCCTCTATCAGGTGAACGTCCAGATTCCGCCGGGCATTCCTTCCGGCGCACAGGTTCCCGTGGTCCTGACGCTCAATCAAGCGGTCTCCAACACGGTAACGATCGCGGTTGAGTGAAAAGGATTTCCCTAGGTGACTGAGGTCTTGCGGGACCGGAAAAGGCCGCGTGCTGTGAGATAGGACGGGACGTTCCACCAGTGATTTTGGATCGGCGCGAATCCCAGACGCGTCTTACCGATGATCTGCATGTACATATGCAGCGTTTCCGCGGTGTCTTTCCATTGTTCCCATTCGAGCGCTGGCCACTCGCCAAGGTCAGGTAGAGGACGTTGCATGTGGATCTTCTCCGTGTGAAGCATAAAGCTACGGCGTTCTCATATCAGAGTTTCGCGAAACAGGGCCGCCACGGCAGTCTATTCCGCGCAGGCTTCCCGCGCTACTGTCCGATTGCACGCTTGCCGGTATCATCGGAAACACCGTTCGCCGTTAAGGACTCGCCCCTGATTCGGCGATCGATCGCCTCCAGCATCACAACCACCAGTAGCATCCCGATCGCTACGTACGTCATACTGCCGACTCGACCCGCCGCAATCACATAGGCGATCTCCAGCGCAGCCAGAAATGCGCACGCCGTCGCCTTGGTATTCGTGAAGACCTGCTGGACGGCGCGCAGCCCACCACGCCACGCAAAGAATGCGACGATCACGAACACCACCAGCAGCGCACCTTGCCAAGCGGGCGTCATCGGAACATTGATCAAGGCGTGCGCAATCATCGAGGGAATCAGCGATCGCGTCCAGGCGAAGACAATTCCCAGTCCGAGCGCCACGCAAAAGAGGCTCGCGATCATGGTGATGTTGTAGGCGTTCGCGATGAGATACTGCTTGTGCGAGAAGGTAAAAAGGCAGGCGGTTCCAACAATAGCCGGCCCGTCTCCCCAATCCTCCGCGAGCCGGCGCTGATAATATCCGCGAAAGAGGAGTTCCTCGAGGATGGGAATCACCGCATAGCTCATGATTCCGGCGAAGAGCCAAAACTGCCATCTCCACCACGACATGTCGAAGAACGCCTGCCGCCAGGGCTCCATTTTTCCCAAAGGATGAACGGCGTCCACCAGAGTGTGAACCAGGACGGGCCCTTGCGTCAGGGCCGCGGTTGCCAGCGCCAACACGATCAGCGCTTTCCATGTCCGGCCCGCCCGGGTGAGACCGTACGCCGCGCGTCCCCTTTGCCGGTGCCACCAGTTAATCGGGACGATGAGCGCAAAATACGACCCGTAGAGGAGGATCAGCAGCAGAAGCAACTGCCGCGATGCAATCAGCAGGTCCGCGTTGGTGGTGTGGACGGTCAACAACGCGAACGGATTCTGGGATGAGACCACATGCCGGCGCACGAGCAAGTCGCCGATTTGATCGCAGAGGAAGGGCCCGGCCAAATATACGCCGAACACCTCGAGAAGGGCCGCGATTCGCCGACGTATCTGCGCGCTCATTCCGCAAAGTATACAGGTAATGATCCACAGAACGAAGATTTGATTTGGAGTGCGGAAGCTTGCTTCCGCTTTTGACGTCGAAGCTTGCTTCGACGCCCGCGGCGCATGCGCCACGCCGCGCATCAGGGATGTGGGATCGTAGTTGAAAGGAGGAAAAGGGAGGAGAAGGGATCGGCCTGGACGGGGAGGGCTTACTATTTGAGAGAGGTTCGTGTCCTCAAGACGGCGACAACCGTGCCAAGGAAAATCCGCCCCGTTCAGGCCGACCCCGTCCGCTTCCCCGTCCGCTTCCGGAGCGTCGCGAGAAACAAGCGGTGCGCCACCACGACGAAGGCTGCCATGCCGACCAGCGCGCCCGCCGCCCAAAGGATGTCCCCCCAAGTTTGTAGTCGCGACATTTCGCCTGGATATAGGCAAGCCTTTGGCCAAACTCCAGACGAGGATCATCCCTATTGTCTTTACTGGCTGCGCCTCTGGATGCGTTGTTTTTCAAGGCCCCCTATCCTATGAGGGTGCGAGCGTGACGATCACGGAGCATCCCTTGAAGGAACGGATCTTCATCGGGGGACTGGGGGAACTGGGGAGCGGCCTGATCTGCGTCGCCATTTTGTTGACTTTCTGTTCTGAACAACAACGCGCGTCAGGCTGTCCCTCGGATTTCCCCAGCAACACGGCTCAGTCTCTGGTGCGGAGTTGCATTCTTCTGGACATGATCCTGTGCTCTTGTGAGCAGCGCCTACGGGAATCGGAATGCTAGATTTACCTTGAGGGGGCCAAGAAGATGCCAACCAAACATCCGCTTCTCAGTTCCATGGCATTCGCCGCGGCGCTCGTCGCGCCAGTTATTATTCCGGCCGGTTTGCAAGCCCAGGTCGGGGTCCAGATCAAGATCTATGATCGGGATCACAAGGACTATCACTTCTGGGACGACCGGGAGGACCGGGCTTATCAGGCCTACCTAGGCGAACGGCACCGTGATTATGTGGAGTACAAGAAGCTGAAGCGCAGGGACCAGAGCGACTACTGGAAGTGGCGCCACGAACATCCCGACCACGATGATCGCCACTAGCGCCGGTGATTTTCGAAGGGGGGACAGCCATCGTCCGCGCAGTCCTTTGAGTGCCGAGTACTTAGCTAATGTCTTAGATAAAGAACATTGGTCTACTAGCAAGCGCCATTCGTTTGTTTGCTAGCGTTCAGAGCTGCAACACGGACGAAACATGCCCAAGCAGTCTGTTTACGTTTGGTTCTTCGCCGCCACCCTGATTCTGTCACGGCCGATGCTGTGCCAGTATCAGTACGGAAACATCTACCTCCAACACAACCTGGTCTCCGACATGAGTGGCGTGGCAGACCACGCCGACGCGAACTTGGTCAATCCGCGGGGACTCGCATTCAGCGTAAGCGGGCCGTTCTGGCTGGCTAACGAAGGTACCGGGACGGCCACAGTCTACAACGCAGTGGGCGTACCGGCACCCCTTGACTCTCCTTTGATTGTTGCCATCCCGCGTCCTGCCGGATCTTCGTCGGGACATGCCTCGCCGACCGGCGAAGTCTACAACGCCACGGGAGATTTTTTTCTTCCCAGCGGGCAAAGCGCGACGTTTATCTTTGCCACCCAGGATGGAACGATCGCCGGCTGGAACTCCGCCGCCAATGCGACGTCCGCCATCACCGTAGTGGATCACTCGTCTTCCGGAAACGTCAATGCAGGCGGAGCCGTTTATACAGGACTGGCGATTGCCGGCAACGCTGCGGGGAACTTTCTCTGTGTGGCCAACTTCCGAAGCGGCAGGATCGAAGTGTTCGATCGGAACTTCAACTCGACCACGCTGTCGGGATCCTTCACCGACGCCAGCATCCCATCCGGGTTCGCACCTTTCAACATCCAGAACTTGGGAGGCAAGCTCTACGTGACCTATGCAAAGCAGGACACGACTGCCACAGTCGCGCTCGCTGGAGCTGGGAACGGCTATGTGAATGTGTTCGACGTCAACGGAAATCTCCTGCAACGTCTGGCCAGCCAAGGCACTCTTAACGCCCCATGGGGCATGGCCGTCGCGCCGCCTAACTTTGGGTTCTTTTCCAACACTTTCCTGGTCGCGAATTCCGGCGACGGCACGATCAACGGCTTCGATCCTTCGAGTGGCGCTTTTCTCGGACAGTTGCGTATCTCTCCGGTGGACCCTGTCATTTCGATTCCCGGAATCTGGGCAATCGCCGTCGGTAACAATGGACAGGGCGGCGATCCCAATTTTCTCTATTTCACTGCCGGCCCGTCGAATGGAACTCATGGAATTTTCGGAAGCATACAAGGGAACATCGTTTGGCCGCCGCCTCAAGTGCCGCCCAATTCGATCGTCAACGGCGCCAGCTTTAGCGCCGGGGGAGTGGCTCCAGGCACAATCGCCTCGCTCTTCGGGTCTTACCTTTCGCCCGTAATTGCGACTGCCAACACCATACCGCTGCCAACCGAGTTGATCTACACCTCGGTGTTCATCAACGGCAAGGCGGTGCCTTTATATTTCATATCTCCCGGACAGATCAACTTCCAGGTCCCCGCAGACTTGAGTCCGAGCGCCTATAACATTCAAGTGGCAAATCACGCTCAAAGCGGCAATATGGCGACGATTACAATCGCCGGCTCATCGCCTGGGATCTTCACGACGAATCAATCGGGCACCGGCCAAGGTGCGATCCTCAATACCAGTTACGCTCTGGTGGATCGTTCCGCGCCGGCCACCACAGGTGACATTGTGCTGGTTTACTGCACTGGCCTGGGCGTCACCACTCCGCCGGTGGCCACGGGCTCGCCCGGTCCCGCCAATCCGCCCGCAGCGGTCAACTCCGCGGTCACCGCTACCATCGGCGGGATTGCAGCGCAAGTGCTTTCAGCCACCGCTGCACCGGGCTATGTGGGTCTGTATCAGGTGAATGTGGCGGTCCCAGCGGGTGTTCCGGTAGGAGATGCTGTGGCGATCATACTCACGCAAACCGATCTAAGTACGAATGCGCGAAACAAGGTGTCCAGCAACACCGCGACCATGGCGATCCGGTAGCACGATGCGCTCAATTACCTGGCGAATACGCAGATGGGGCTGTTCTTTCTCGCGTCCGCGGCGTGTCTCTGCGCACAATCCATCAACCGCGTGGAACAGGACAATCCCGCGATCACGTATAGCGGCAACTGGTACGGCAATAATGCTGCCGGCGACAGTGGCGGAGCGGCAACTCTCGCTAATCACCGTCACTGCATTGCTGCGATTCCTTCAACGGAACCGGCATCACCTGGATCGGAACCAAAGATCCGGGGAACGGTATCGCTTGGATCGACCTCAATGGCGCCACCTCGCTGATCGACACGTATGCCAGGGCGACTCTGTACCAGCAGCCGCTTTTCTCGGCACATGGACTGGAAGGCTGAACTCGAACTTGACCACCCAAGCCTCTACTCGGTCAGGGTGAGGCCCTCGGGAGTCGGCCTGAACTTGACGATTTTCTCTGACGCTCCATGCACCGTTCAGGCAGCCTCCGCGAGCGATCGTGTCGCGCGGCCACCGGCGCACCTACTCGTGCGCGAAAAAATAATCGTCAAGTCCAGGCCAACCCTCGCACTCCGATTCGCTAGCCTGGATTATTCACGTTTCTGATGACAAAAGCTTCCTTTGATACAAACCTGTTGCCTGACCTACACCACAGGGCTTCAAGATCGCGTACGGGCCAAGCCCTCAGGGAGGAAAAGGGATCGGCCTGGACGGGGAGGGTTTACTATTTGAGAGAGGTTCGTGTCCTCAAGACGGCGACAACCATGCCAAGGAAAATCCGGCCCGTTCCCTGACCCCGTTCCCTCCCCCCGTTCCCTCCCACGCGTTCCTCGGAATTCGGGAAAGACCAGGAAGTGCGGCAGGTGATCGGCGATGTTTTCGGCGTTTCTCCGGATGCGCCCCTGCAGGCGGATGTTCGCCGCGCCCAGGATCGCCAGAACTTCTATGTCTTCTGGTATTACGTCAAGAAGAACAAGGCGGGAGGCGCGGCTTACTTCCTGCCCAATTCACAGCCATGGCTGATGGACTTCGCTTTGAAACAAGTCCTTCCGCTGCGCCATGTAAATATTCAAGAACCGATCGGCTTATTGCGGCGAGGGCCGGAATATGAGGGGGCGTTGACCTACATTCACAAAGTGAAGAACGGCCGCGACATCTATTTCTTCGCCAACTCGTCTCCGAAATCGGTGGACACGAAAGTGATCTTGCGCGGCACAAAGACGCTGCGGATTTGGAATCCCCACAATGGAGAAACGCAACCGGCGGAGTTTACCCAGGGCGAGGCGAGCGGTCAGCCGGTAACGACGATTCGTTTGGCGCTGCCTTCCGTATCGTCGCTTTTCGACATCCAGGAGTAGAAGCGCGGAGGTCCAAAATGGGGAGAATGCTATCCCTCAGGCACCCTACCTGAGGATCTCGTTGGCGTGGATGCCCGCTAGCGCAGCCGGTTGCGATAGCTCTGCCGGGCGGCGATCTTTTGTTCTTCGGTCAAAGCCTTGGATTTGGCGGGACCCTTGGCGGTGTAGTCGCTGACTTCGGATGCGGATAGCTCTTGATGGAGCGCCGGCAGGATGCCCCCTGGCTCACACGCCAGCACGTCCCGCAACTTGCGGATGGCGATGTCCGGGCCTTCCTGGAACTTCAGGCGGCCGGGACGAAAATCGGCCGTGGTGATGCCCACCGTAAAAATGCGCCCTTCGGCGTCGCCGTGTTCCCCGGCAACGCGAAACTGGTATTCCCGGCCATTGGCCACCACGGCGAAGCCCACGTAACGGACCGGGTCGTGGGAACTGCTCATGGATTGTCCTGCTCCAACGGATCATCGGGCGGAGGCGGGAGCGCCATCAACAGATCGTCGGGAGAAGCAAATTGTTCTTCGAAAGAACCCGCGGGGTCGCCCAGTTTGCGTTGAGCTCGCCGTTCAGCTTTCTGCTTGCGCTTTTCAATGCGCGCCACTTCTTTGCGGCGCTTCTCGGCAGTGGCTTTGGATCGCTGTGCCATGGGTCCCTCCGCGGTCTATTTGGAAAACAAAGGCGGTTGCTCACTCTTGGAGTTTAGCGCAACCGCCGTCTATCGAAAACGCCTTACAGCTAGAACCGGCGCCCGCCTCGTCCCCCTCGTCCGCCGCCGCCCCCGCCGCCTTCGGTCTTGGGCTGGGCTTCGTTGACGCGCAGCGCGCGGCCGTCCACTTCCTTGCCGTTCAACGCGGCAATCGCGCTGGCGGCCTCGGCCTGACTGGACATCTCCACGAACGCGAAGCCACGGGCCCGGCCGGTGTCACGGTCGGTGGGGATGTTGACGCGAACGATTTCGCCGTGCGACTGGAACAAGGAACGCAGATCGTCCTCGCTGGTTTGGAAACTCATGTTACCGACAAAGATGTTACTCATGCTGACCCTCCTGGGTGCACGCAATCAAAAGAGTGAAATTCGTTTTTCTTGAGGGAGTCGGACAGGCTGGAATCGTGCTTCAAGTCAGGCGACTTCGACAAAGACATATCCAGTATAGCACAACCGGGAACGGACGCGGAAGCTATCTCCCAGGGGTTAACCAGGGGTAATGGGTCAATTTGAACATGACGCTTCGACTGCGGCTCTGCCGCTCGCTTTCAAACTGACCCACTACCCTCCCCGGTGAAAGATAAAAGCAACCGCCGATGGGAACGTTGTGGGATCTATTTGGAGTGCGGCGCTTTCTTCATCCTCAGGTGCCGCCTCACGGTGCCATGCCGGTTCCTCGGCGGTTGCGCTTGCGGTTTACTCCGCCCGCAGCATCTCCACCGGATCGATGCGCACCGCGTGGATCACCGCCGGCAACGCCGCCAGCAATGCCGCCGCCAGGATCGTGAACGCCGGCAGCATCAGCGCGGCCAGGCCCGTGGGTTTCACTTGATACAACAACGCCTCGATGTACCGCACCGACGCAACGCCGAGTCCGAGGCCGGCCAGCGCGCCTACGAATACCATTGCCGCAATCTCCCTGGTGACCAGCCGCGCAATGCCGCCGGGCCGCGCGCCGATCGCCATGCGAATGCCGATTTCGCGACGCCGTTGCAGCACCGAGTAGTCCAGCACGCCGTACAGGCCCACCGCCGCCAGCAAAAGCGCGACGGCCGCGAAGAAAGCGGCCAGCAACGCCAGCAACCGTTCGCGGACCGTCTGCGCACGAACCAGATCCATCTGCGAGCGAATGTTGGTGACCCGGAATTCGGAGCGCGCCCGCGGGATTTCCTGGCGCAGCAAGGACGCCAGCGCCAGCGGGTTGGGACCGGAGCTGCGGACGATAAAGGTCGATCCGCTCTTGGGCCGGAGGGCGCCTTGACTGTCGACCTCCTGGAACGGGACATACGCCGCCGGCGGTGTCGGCTCGCGCAGACTGCGGTACGGCGCGTCGCGAACCAGGCCCACCACTTGGTAGTGAGACTGCCCTTTGGCGAACGATTTTCCTACAGGATCTACGTCACCGAAGAATTGCTTGGCAAACGTTTCATTCACGATGGCGGCGCCCGGACTGGTTTCGTTCGGGAGCAGATCCCTGCCCTCAATGAACGATATCCCCATCGCCGCGGTCCAGCCGGGCGAGACATTCAGGAAAAACGCCAGCACCGGACCAGGCGGCGCGCCGTTGACCGAGACAAAACCATTCCACGATCCGCCGCCGAGCAGCGGCATTCCGCACACCGCTACCCGCTCGACGCCCGGCACCACGCCCAGACGGTCGGCCACCTGCTGCCACACACCCGGAGGCGTTGGATGCGCCGCTACGATATCGAGTGTGAGAACTCGTTCCGCGGAGAAACCCGTGGGCTTGCTGGATAAGCGTTCAAACGTCGCGGCAAATAGTCCGGCGACGAAAAGCACCAGGAAGCAAAATGCCACTTGTAAGGCGATCAGCGCATGCATCAGGCGGCGGCGCGAGTGGGGATCGTCGCCGCCTTTCAGCGCGCTGGCCGGCTTGACGGCCGAGGCGCGCAGCGCGGGCAGCAGTCCCAACAGCAGCGTAACCGCGATGGTCAACGCCATGCCGAATCCCAAAACGCGCCAGTCGGCGGGAAGTGCGATCCGCGCCGGATGGTCGGCGGGATTGATCTTACTCACCACGAACGGCGCCGACCACCACGCGAACAACGCTCCCAACGCTCCGGCGAGAAACGCTAGCCAGGCGCTTTCCACCAAGACCAGTTGCACCAAACGCTGGCGTCCTGCCCCAATTGACACGCGCAGAGCCATCTCGCGGCTCGCGCCGCGGCTTGCGCGGTCATCAGATTGGCGACGTTGGCGCACGCGATCAACAACACCAGCGCGACCAGCACGCCCAGAGCCACGAGCGAAAGCCGGTAATTGTTCTGCAAGCCGGAAGATCCCGCGGCCGCCGGTTCCAGCACCACCTTTTGATCGATAAACTTGGCAATGCTTTCCTTGCTCAGGCCCGTGAATCCCTTGGCGCGCTCTTCCTCCCAGGCGTGGGAAGTGGCGTCCAGCTTGGCGCGAATCGGCTCGATGGCCAAACCGGGCTTGACGCGCGCCATGGTGCGAAACCAGGTCCAGTCATTGCGTGTGAAGGCTGGATACATCGCCGTGGGCAGGAAAATCTCGGTCATTGTGCCCGGCTCGGTACCGCTAAACGGTCCTTCCGCGACGCCGATAATCTCGTAAAGGCCGCCGCCAATCGTAACCCCGCCGGCTTGGGCGGCGCCCAAATGAAAGGTGCGGCCGATCACTTTGGGATCGCGTCCGAAACGCCGCGTCCAGTAGTCGTAGGAAAGCACCGCGTGGGGATACTTGCCGGGTTCGAGATCCTCGTCGGCTGTGAACAAGCGTCCCGCTACGGGCTGGAGGCCGAACGTACGGAACGTCCAGCCGCTCACGTATTGCAAATACGCCTTCTCGAAATCCTGATCCGACCCGAAGGTCAAATCGGTCTGTTCGGCGAAAGAGAGCGCGATCAGTTCGGCTTGATCCTTCACGGCGGCGCGCATTTCCCGGAAATCCGGATAGGCCCAAGCGTTGTAACTTTGCAGCTTGCCGTTGACAGGCGCTTGGCGTGCCACGGCATAGAGTTGTTGCGGCGCGGCCACGGGCAAGGGCCGCAACAGCACGGCGTCAATCAGCCGGAAGGCCGAGGTACACGCGCCGATCGCCAGGGCCAACGAGAAAACCGCGGCGGCGGACGTAACCTTGCGCTTGTTGAGCCGTCGCCAGCCGAAGATGGCGTCGGCGCGCAAGGAATCGAGCCAGGCAACCACCTTCAGGTCGCGACTGTCTTCTTGATGCCGTAACAGAGAACCAAATGCGCGGCGCGCCTCATCCGGGTCGCGGCCCTGGCGGATCGCTTCCTCGATGTGCGATTGCATTTCTTCGTCGATCTCGCGGCTTAAACGATCGCCGCGAAGGACGTTGGCGATACGCGACCAAAATGACATAGGAAATCCTCCCTTACAATTGCGGCCAGTTGCGCCCTGTAACGCAGGCCTTCAGGCCTGTTCTTGTGGCAACGACAAGAACAGGCCTGAAGGCCTGCGTTACTCGGATCGCAACATCTCAACCGGATCGATCTGTACCGCGTGAAGCACGGCGGGCAACGCGGCCAGCAATGTCGCCGCCAGCATGGTCAGCGACGGAATCGCCAGCATCGCTACATCGCTGGGGTGCACTTGGTAGAGCAGCGCCTCGATGTAACGCACCGACGCCGCGCCCAACGCCAGTCCTGCGAGCGCTCCCACCGCGACCACGGCGGCAATCTCCCGCGTGATCAATCGCGCGATACCCGCCGGCCGCGCACCGATGGCCATGCGAATGCCGATTTCGCGGCGGCGTTGCAGCACCGAGTAGTCCAGCACGCCGTACAATCCAATGCCCGCGAGTAACAGCGCGACTCCGGCGAAGAATAGCGCCAGCATCGCCAGCAACCGCTCGCGCACGGTCTTAATTTGATTGATCTCCACCTGGGTGCGGATGTTGCTGACCCGGAGTCCGCCCAGCGCACGCGGGACTTCCTGACGAAAAATGGCCGCCAAAGCGAGCGGGTTGGCGCTCGACGTTCGGACCACGAACGTGCCGCGACGGATCGGCACAGCCGCACCCTGCGGATCAACGGCGCGAAACGGAACGAAGTACGTCGGACGGATCGGCCGGCGCATGTCGTCTCGCAAGCGCGCGTCGTGAACGAAACCAACAATCTGAAAATGGAGTTGCCCGGTATCGTCCGTGAACGACTTTCCAGTGGGATCGTCGCCGCCGAAGTATTCTTTCGCGAACGTCTCGTTGACGATCGCGGCGCCGGGAAATGTCTCGGCCGGCAGAAAATCTCTCCCGGCGATGAAAGGAATCCGCATCGTGTCCATCCAGCCCGGCGAAATACTTAAGACGTCGGCCAGGGCCGTGGATTGCTGCCCGTTGACAACCACGAAACTGACCCGGCTCTCGCCGCTCATCAGCGGCCATCCCACCAAGGCAACCCTTTCGACACCGGGCAGCAAGCGCAAATGTTCGGCGGTCTGATCCCAAGAAGCCGGCGGCACGGGGTGCGGCGTGACGGTTTCGAGATTCAGGATGCGATCCGTGGAGAACCCGGTAGGTTGATGCGACAAACGATCAAACGTAGCGACAAACAGTCCGGCGACAAACAACACCAGAAAACAGAACGCCACTTGCGCGGCGATCAGGGTGTGCATCATCCGGCGCTTCGAGTGTGGGTCTTCTCCTCCCTTCAGCGCGCTGACGGGCCTGACCGCGGAAGCGCCCAACGCCGGAGCCAGGCCGAACAAGAACGTGACCACCAGCGTCAGCGCCAGGCCGAATGCGAGCACGCGCCAGTCGGCGGGAAGATCCAGGCGCGCCGGATCGTTCGGCGGATTGATCATGTTCACGACCAATGGCGCGGACCACCACGCCAACACCGCGCCGATAGCGGCCGCTAACAAAGCGAGCATGGCGCTTTCCACCAAAACCAGTTGCACCAGACGCCGGCGGCCCGCGCCGATCGAAACGCGCAGCGCCATCTCGCGGGTCCGCCCGGCGGCTTGCGCGGTCATCAGATTCGCGACGTTGGCGCAGGCAATCAGCAGCACCAGTGCGACCAGCACGCCCAGCGCAATCAGCGCGCGCCGATAGTCGCGCTGCATGTTCGAGCGGCCGGAGGGCGAAGCCTCCAGCAACAGATTTTTCGGAGAGTCTTTGAGCAGATGTTTGGCCGTGGTGGCGAAGACTTTCGCCTGTTCCGTCTGGATCGCTCGATGCACCACGCTTAATTTCGCGTAGACCGGTTCCGGGGCAACACCCGGCTTGAGCAGCGCCAACGTCCTCAGCCAAAAATTGGTCGGGCTGTCCAGGGTTCGGGGATTCTTCATCGTCATGGGGATGAAGACGTCGGTCATGATGCCGGTTTCGGTGCCGGTGAAACGATCCGGTGCAACGCCGATAATCTCGAAAAGCGTGTCGCCGATGTGAAACGTGCGGCCAATGGCCTGACGATCCTTTCCGAAACGCCTGGTCCAGTAGTCGTAGGAGATCACCGCATAGGGATGGGCGCCGGGGGCGGAGTCGTCATCCGCGGTGAGCAACCGCCCAAGCGCCGGCTGAAGTCCAAACGAGCTGAACATCCAGCCCGAGACGTATTGCGAGTACGCCTTTTCCATCTCCTGATCCGAACCATATGTCAGATCCAACCGGTCGGCATAGGAGATGGCCACCAACTCGGCGTGCTCCTTCACGGCGCCGCGCATCTGCTTGAACATCGGGTAGGAGCAACTGTCGTAGGTCCCATTTAGGCCGTCCACGCCCTTGCTTTCGAAGGCCACGGAGTACAGGCGGTCGGGATGCGCCATCGGTAAGGGCCGCAGCAACAGCGCGTCGATCAGACGGAAGGCGGAGGTACACGCGCCGATAGCCAGCGCCAGCGACAAGATCGCCGCAGCGGAGGTTATTTTGTTCTTCTTGAGCCGCCGCCAGCCGAAGACGGCGTCGGCGCGGAGCGAATCCAGCCAGGGGAGGACTCGCATATCGCGGCTCTCTTCCCAGTGCCGGAAGGTGGAACCAAACGCCCGGCGAGCTTCCTCCGGATCGCGGCCGTGACGGATCGCTTCCTCGATGTGCGATTGCAATTCGTCGTCGATCTCGCGGCTTAACCGATCGCCGCGAAAGGCATTTCCGATGCGCGACCAAAGTGACATGGCGTCTTTCCTCTTTAGGCTGTCCTGAGTACGCGATTTACAGCGTTCGTCACCGCCCGCCAGCGCGACTCTTCGGCGCCCAACTGCTTCCTACCACCGGCCGTCAATTGATACTCGCGGGCCCGCCGTCCGCCCTCCTTGGTGACCCACGTAGCGCGAATCCAGCCGGCTTCCTCCATGCGGTGCAGCGCCGGATAGAGCGAGCCTTCCTCGGCGCGCAGCACTTCGCCGGAGCGGTCCTGGATGGCGGACATGATGGCGTAGCCGTGCAAGCGCGGCCGGCGGGAGAGAATCTTCAGCACCAGCAAGTCGAGCGAACCTTGGAGAGAATCGGGTTTCGTCATATTCAGATGTCTTAACACATAGACGTCTGAGGACCTGGAAAAGTTAGCGCCGCTCTCCCGTAATTCTGACGATGCCCGTTCGGCCCTTGCCGGAGCGGTACCCCGTTCCGGCGCATCCGCAGACCCGCGCGCCCCGGATCGAATGGCCGGGAAGGAAAGCGTGCTGCTATAATGGGTGCTCCAGCCACCAATGTGGCAATGTTTCTATGATGCGTTTTCACCACGTCGGCTGTGCGGTCAAGAGTATCGCGGCGGCACTGCCCGCCTACCAGCCGTTATTCCCGAACATCGGCGAGGCGATCCTGGTGGCCAGCCAGAATGTCCGGGTGTGCTTCATCGAGCTGCGTCCGGGATGCTACCTGGAATTGGTGGAGCCGGCTCCTCCATCGGAAGGCGCCGTTGGCCAAGTTGGCGCGGCCCGGGATTCCGCCGTGAATGCGTTTCTCGGCAAGGGCAGGAGCTACTATCACACCGGATTCCTGGTGGACGACTTCGACACCGCCGCCCGAGACTTGGAGTCGCAGGGAGCCAAGCCTCTGGAGGCGTTCCATTCCGAGGCCTTCGGCGGACGGCGTTGCCAGTTCTTTCTCAACACGGCCTTCCACCTGATCGAGATCATGGAGGAAAGAAGCCCCGCTAACCTCGGGGAGTTTGCAGGCTCGGCGGTCGGGCCCATGAGGGACGAGTAATCGTATGTCACCGGCCTTTTCTTCGCCGCGCCAGACGATTGCGTTCACCCTATTATTGGGCGTGCTGCTGGCTTTGCCCGCACTGGTCGCCAAGACCGGCTGGCTCGACCGTCGCGACGTCTATCCGGCGATCCCGTGGAAATATGGGCCGTTCCCCTGGATCCAACAGGAGATTTTTGCCGACACTGGAGACGCGGATGTGGTCTTCCTGGGTTCATCTCATATCTGGAACGGCGTCGACGCGCCCTATGTGCAGAGGAAACTCAGTGAACAACTCGGCCGCGACGCAAAAGTCTTCTCGCTTTGCTGGCCGTGGCCGGGCTTCGATGCGTTGTACATCGTCGGGCGCGACCTGCTGAATCACCGCCACGTCCATATGCTGGTCATTAACGATGACGGCGGCACCGATGTCCCTCATCTGCATTCGGCGCGCTGGTTCCGAATGGGAGAGAACTCCGAAGCGCTCCCCGGATTGCCTTGGCTGACTCAGGCGAAGTTGTACGGCGGAGCGGTCCTGGGCATGCCGCGTCAACTGTTGAGCCTGGTCCGCCCCAACCTGCTCGAAGACCCCACCCGCGTTCGCCGCACATTCTGGGATACCTACTATCACGCGCCGAATGTGGCGGAGCAACTGGGATCGCTTCGTGCGCGCCTGGCCTGGAATGTCAGCCCCGACTTCGTTCCGTTCCAGGCCCATGGGGATGCTATGCCGGCCGACGTGTTGCTCCTCTCTCCGGAAACCCGTGCCGCGTTTCAGTTCGCCCCGGAGCCCCACGCCTATCAGTTGCACTTTGCGCAAAAGCTGGCGCGCCTGTGCCAGGAGCGGGGTACGCGGTTGGTGGTCCTGAAAACGCCGTTATACGGCGAAAGCGGACCGATCGCCGTGTCCGCGCCGGAACTGTCGCCGGACGTTCTCGGGGCGCCCGCGGACTTCATGGGTGTCCCCCCCGAGCGTGTTTTTGCCGGACTCTCCGACACCGATGTGCGCAAGCTGTTCTTCGATCCCACGCATCTCAATCAGAACGGTATGGAGATGTTCACGCCCCTGATCACGCCGACCCTGCTCAAACTATATGCCGCGCCCGTACATCGCTAATCAAAAGCTCGTGATGACCCTCCTGGTCCTCCTGTCTGTGGCGGTTCTTGTCCTCACCCTGATTACGCCGGGCTTCTGGATCGACAATGGTCTGGTTTACGGAGGTTTTTGAACGTGCCGCCGAACATGGAATTGGTCGAGTGGCAGTTGCTGGCTGCTGTCGTGTACATGATCCTCGGCCGGTGGTTGGTGGGCCTGCGGACGCGCTGGCAAAGCGCGGCCTTTGCGCTGCTGAATGTGTCGGCAGTATATGTATTTTGCTTTTGGCGCCGCGATGAGCGCTTCACGGCCCTTTTCAATCTGCTCTTCCTCGCTTATCTGGCGCTGATCGCCGCCCAATACCTGGCCATGCGCCTGTGGAGCCGGCGCGCGGGTTCGTTGCCGTGGCTCGCTTTCTTTACGCCGATCGGGATGCTGGCGGCGATCCGCTACGCACCCATCGCGCGGATATCCGGGTCGATCAGCGCCTCCATCCACGGCGTTCTTCAGCGCCATCCGGAGTTCACCTTAGGCTGGGTCTTCATCGGTTTCTCCTATCTCGCCTTTCGCACCAGCTATCTGGTGCTGGAAGTCCGCAACGGCGTGGTGCCTCAGCCCAACTTCTGGGAGTATCTCGGCTTCGCGTTCTTCGCGCCCACGCTGTCCGTCGGGCCGATCAACCGCTATAGCCAACACCACCTCGCCTTCGCGGAAACGAACCGGCCGGAGATCCCCGCCGCGACGGCGTTGCTGCGCCTGCTGACCGGCATGGTGAAATACAGGTTCCTGGGACCATTGCTGAATCAACTCACCTACTCCGGATTACTCCTGGACGGCCATCCTCACCCGTGGGTTGACCTGCCCATTGCGGCGGTGGCTTATTATCTGTACCTTTACTGCAACTTCTCCGGCTTCTGCGACATGGCCATCGGTTGCGCGGGATTCATGGGAGTTTCCGTTGCCGGAGAATTTCGACCATCCCTTTGCCGCGCGGAACATGAGGGATTTCTGGAACCGCTGGCACATCACGCTCTCGCTCTACATGCGCGACGTGGTTTTTTCCCCGCTGTCCAAGGCGCTGGTGCGCTCCTTCGGCCCGGCGTGGGCGAGCCACGCCATCGCCCTGACCATCGTGGTGGTGTTTCTGCTGGTTGGCATCTGGCATGGCATCGGCTGGAACTACGCCGCCTTCGGCGCGGCACATGCGCTCGGAGTAGCGGGCAACTATTACTACGCACTCTTGCTGCCAAAATGGCTTGGTAGAGAAAGATTCGCGGATTATAGTCGCAGCGGTTTGATCCGCTCTGCCGCAGTCGCGCTGACCTTCCTTTATGTCACGGCCAGCCTGTTCCTGCTGGCCAACGATCTGGACGCCATGAAGGCTATTTTTCTTATGCTGCGGACGCGCTGAGTACAAGCCATGACCCCGATTCTTGAATACATCTTCGACTACCTGGAACAGAAAGCCCCGGCGCATACCGCCAGAGTAAGACTCGCGCTCGATGGGGAAGATGCCGAGTATCTCTCCAAGGCGTCGATGTTTTTTATGCGGTATAAAACCTACATCGAAAGAACGGGCCGGACCCTCGATTATGGGCTCGATTGCTACTTGAAACTAGTCGCGCGTATGGCACATGAACGGAAAGAATTCTTGCGATCCGGGAGTTATGCGAACAGCTCCTTCGCGGACGTTGAAAGGCAGATTTACCTGAACCCCGAACTGTTTGAATATCACATGCACGGACTTGTATTTGCACAGTTTTTCTGGCCGGAACAGTCGTCGCGTTTCCAGTTTTTTAGCGGCCACATTGCAGAGGCCTTGGGCAAGGGCGGAAGGTATCTTGAAATAGGCGGCGGCCATGGGCTTTACATCTTGGAGGCAATGAGCCATGCACCTCGAGATACGCGGTTCTATCTGGTCGATATTAGCCCCAGTTCGATGGAGCTTGCTAAAGGAATTATAGACGGGCCGCAAGTCGATTATCGCCTAATGAATATTGCCGACTATGCTCCCGTGGAGCAGTTCGACTTCATTGCGATGGGCGAAGTAATCGAGCATGTTGAGGAGCCGCTTTCGTTATTGAACCGGGTTCGCGAACTGCTCGCGCCGGGAGGACGGGCCTTTATTTCCGCTCCGGCTAATTCGCCGACGATCGATCACATCCATTTGTTTCATAATGCGGAGGAGATCAGAGACATGCTGCGCGAAGCCGGTTTCAGGATCCTTCACGAAAGAGTGCGGTTTGCCGGCACCGTTGACCCGGTGCGGGCGGAGGAAGTTAAGGCCGCCGTTATGTTTGCGGCATTTGTAGAGGCTCAGGATTAGAACAGGGAGACGCCGGCGAATCTAAAGCGCTTGCGCTGGATGGCGCCGGTACGGCATTGCGGGCCAGGTACGCGGCGTCTTGCGGGATTGCCGCTTTCTCTTGTCTGCGTTATGATCCTCCTGAGGGTTTTTCTTGCAGACGATCAATTCTCTCTTCGTGGAAAAGGTGGGCCGGACGCTCCGCCGAAAGGCGGATGCCCTGGTGGGCCGCTTCTATCCTCTCCAGGAGACCCTTGACGCAATGGCTTCCCGGCCATTCGAGCTGCACCTGGAATTGACCAACCTCTGCAACGCCGACTGCGTCTTCTGCCCCTATCAGTTCCAGGAACGCGAAGTGCAGTTCATGTCCGACGAGGTTTTCCACAAGGCTGTAAACGACTATGTGGCCATCGGAGGAGGCTCGGTGGGCTTGACCCCCATCGTGGGAGACGCGCTGATCGATCCGAAATTTCTGGATCGCGTGTGCTACCTGCGCTCCTTGCCGGAGATCGATCGCATCTGGCTGACCACCAACGCCATCCTGCTGGACAAATTCGGCGTAGAGGCGGTGCTGCGCTCGGGCATCAATTCCCTCAACATCAGCACGGCCGGTTTCCAAGCCGAAATGTACAAGCGCGTGTACCGCAACGCCTCTTATGAGCGCATGCGCCGCAACGTGGTGGAACTGGTGGAGCGCAACGCGGCGCTGGGCTCGCCGGTGGCCATCACCATCGCGTTGCGGCCCGACCGGCCGCTGGACGCGGTGATGGCCGATCCGGATTTCCAACCGATCCTGGCGCACAAGCCGCAACTCGACTTCACCTGGTCGTTTACTTCCGCCAACGGCAGAATCACCCGCGACATTCTGCCGGCCGCCATGAAGCTCCGCGTGGTCAGTTCCCGCCCGGAGGCTTGCGTGAACACCTACAACGGACCCATCGTCCTGCCCGACGGCAATTTGATGGGATGCAGTTGCGTGGCGGCCATGGATGCGGTGAAAGACCTGGGGATCGGCAACATCATGCAATCCTCGCTGCGGGAGATCTGGGGCGGCGCGTCGGTGCAGCGGCTGCGCTCCAGTTTCTCCCAAGGCGGATTGAACCCCACCTGCTCCGGCTGCGATATGTACCGGGATCTGGAATTGTATCGAACCTCGGAAGGGCGGCGCCGCGCGGAGTTAAACCGGGCTCGCGGTGAAGGTCGCGCGGTGAAATCGGAAGTTGCGCCCACCGGTCCTTTTTCCGGTGGTTAACTAAATGAAAGTGCGTTTGACACTTTTGCCCCACGGATAGGAAAATCGATTCATGCCATCTCTCGCTACGGCCCTCAACCCGCTGCGCTCCTGGTTGCGACGGACAGGCCTGTCGCGTCTCTTCTTGCGACATATCCCGGGCGCTCATGACCGCTGGTGCCGGGAATACCGGGCCGATCCCTTGGCTCACGCGCCGGTATCGGTGGGTTCTCTGTCGTGCGACATTCTCACCGCGGACGTGGACGAATACTGCAAGGTCAGAATGTGCGGGTACGACCGGAAGATCCTGAGATTCCTGGTGCAGCGCTTGCGGCCGGGCGACCAGTGCTGGGATATCGGCGCGAGCATCGGGGTTTATTCGGTCATCTTGGGAAGAGCGGTCGGGCCCAGGGCCGCGTTCTATGTTTCGAACCGGAACCGCGATCCCTGGAGAGGCTCAAGGGAAATGTGGCACTCAACCACTTGAATAACATCGAACCCTTCCGTCTGGCGCTGGGCAGCCGGCGGATGTCCACGTCCCTGTTCGTGTCCGAAAGTCCCCCGTCCGGCGCCCACAGCCTGTTTTCCAAGCAGGGAGGCGACCTCCATTCCAGCGTGCCCGTGGAAGTGTACCCCGGCGACCTCTGGCGGAAGGAGAACGCGCGGCCGGCGCCGGCCGCGCTTAAGGTTGACGTGGAAGGCTTCGAGGAGGAAGTCCTCACTGGGCTCAGCGAGACGCTTCGGGATGAGCGCTGCCGCACGGTGATGTGCGAGGTCCATTTTGCCATCTTGGAGGCCAACGGCCAAAAGGACGCGCCCGCGAGGCTCGAAAGAATGCTCCAGGCATCCGGCTTTAAAACGTCGTGGATCGATTTATCCCACTTGGTGGGTCGCAAGACTTGATCTTGAGTCCGGCAATCAAGGGCGCTCCGGCTTCCCGGCGTTGCTCAGGCCCTGCTGGTCTGGCTCGGAAACCTGGCTGCTCTTGGTCTTATACAGGACGCAGAGGCTCGCGGTAGCAAGAGAACGAGTACCGCGTCTGGCCGCCGCGGCTCTGACAATCTGCCGGGATTCGGGTGAATGTACGCCCACCACAATGACCTTGGCCCGTTCCATCCACAGATCACAGCCCGGCTGCAAGATCAACGCCTCCGCGCCTTCTATATCGATTTTGAAATACGTTCAAGTGAATCGAAACGCCCGCTTTGGGAGAGCGCCTCCAAGGTTGTTCGACGGCCTTGGTTTGTGGCACGGTTTGCGGAACCACGGTTCCGCTGAATCGCTCGGCCAGACGGCCGATCACCGGCAGCTTATATTGTTGGCCATCGTATGCCTTCGACATGCAGAGGATCCACCAGAGCATCGCCACCAACGGGACCAGAAGGAGGAGCATGTTCAAAGTGGCAATCAGCGGCAAACCCAAGATCTCTCGCAGGCCCCCGCCGGAAAAAATAGGATCGAGGACTTGTTCCTGGAAGTCGCGGTTGTCGTTCGCGTCACGAATGGGCCCGTTGGGACGCCTACATCGGCACGGATGATCCCGACTCACTGTACGCAGAGTTCGCAAGGCAGGGATTGCATCGGGAACGGGCCAATACGAGCGACGGCCTCAGGGCCTTCGAGATCACCGATAACAGCGGATACGTGCTGTGTTTTGGGCCCCCCGTTGACAAGTAGCTACAGCGTCTTAAGGGCATCAATCCGGTCACTTGCGATTGGGAGCGGAGGCATCCCTTTCTTTACGGTAGGATCGTGGGCCGTCCGGAGGCAATTCTCATCTCTGCTTCCGAATGGCGCGCGATCCGGCCGGAGCCGCAGCGTCAGTCGACCAGATGTACGCGTCGGCGACCTTTACGGCCGGGTTGACTGCAGACCTTTGAGCGAAACGTGAATCGGTACCTTACGAGGACTCAAGCCCACACCAGCGGGGCATTTAAGCTGAGCTGGTCAGGTTGTAGATCAGACCAAACGGATCTTTGACATAGCATCGGGGAAAGTGGGGCTCATCCTTGACGACTTCACAGCCGTTCTGTACCAGACGCTGCTTCGCATCGGCGACATCCGCGACTGTCACTTCCATGACCGGGCCCAAAGGTGGTCCAGGCTCGATGAACAAGTTGATGTTGTTGCCATGTAGGCCGATCATCTTCGGGTTGTTGTCCGTAATTTCGAATCCAAGATGCTCGACGTAAAACTGAGCCGCTTTCTTCGGATCCAGCGCCTGAATCAGAATGTCTGTGCCGAAGCTATTTCCCATGTTGTACCTCGCGAGAAGGCTAACATGAATCGGTCGGATCACGCGCCAGCAGTCCAGCAGCCTGTGATCCGCTTGGCCGTATAACGCTAGGACCGCGGATGTAGCACCATTCCGGCCGGATGGTCGGCCATCCGGAAGCAATCCACTTGGACGAGAAGTCGTTTTAACTCTGGCCCACGTGGATTGGTGCGCCAGCCCTGCTTAGGATTCGACGCGTCTCTCGCTGCGCTGGCCTTCAGCGGAGCAGCCTGCACCTGACGCGACCGATCCGCTGGGAAGACTTTGCGATATAAAGTACGCGGGAATGTAGCAGAAGAACGGCCGTTGAAGAGCGGAAAAATGCGCCAAGTCATTGACGAGAAGAGAGATAATTAGGCAAAAGGGGTTGTGCCTAGGCTGTGATTAAGCTTGTGACTAACGTTCCGGCGTACAATAAGCCCAATGCCCACAGCGACCATCGGCGCCGCGGCCTCTCTCGGTGACACCTTGCGCGAGATCGTGGGCCCGCGTGGCGTGCTCGATTCCGCCAATGAGCTGATGCTCTACGAGTACGACGGGGGATTGCAACGCTCCACGCCGCAGGCCGTGGTTTTTCCGCAGACCACCAAACAAGTAATTGAAATCGTGAAACTCGCCGCCGCCGAAGGCCTGCCGATTCTGGCGCGCGGCGCGGGCACCGGACTGAGCGGCGGAGCCATCGCTATTTCCGGCGGAATCGTCCTGAGCACGGCACGGATGAATCGCATCATCGAAATGGATTTTGCGAACCTGCGCGCCGTGGCGCAGCCGGGCGTGGTGAATCTGGAGATCACGCAAGCGGCCGCGCCGCACGGATATTTCTACGCGCCCGATCCTTCCAGTCAAAAGGCCTGCACCATCGGCGGGAACGTCGCGGAGAACGCCGGCGGACCGCACACGCTGGCCTACGGCGTCACCACCAATCACGTGATGGGACTGGAAGTGGTGCTTCCCGACGGCTCGGTGATCCGCACCGGCGGCAAAGCGCCGGATTCGCCGGGATACGATTTAACCGGACTGATGGTGGGCTCGGAAGGCACGCTGGGCATCGTCACGGAAGTGACGGTGCGGTTGATGCGCGCACCCGAAGCGGTCAAGACCATGCTGGGCATCTTTGAAAGCGTGGACGCGGCCAGCGAAGCGGTGGCCGCCATCACCGCGGAAGCGATCATTCCCGTGGCTATGGAGATGCTCGACGGCTGGATGCTGCGCTGCGTGGAACAGAGCACCCATGCCGGATATCCCATGGACGCCGAAGCTGTGTTGTTGATCGAGTTGGAAGGGTTGCGCGAAGTGGTGGAAGGGCAGCAAGCGCGCGTGGAAGCGGTATGCATGCAAAACGGCGCCCGCGAAGTGCGCCTGGCGCGCACGCCGGAAGAGCGCGAGCGTCTGTGGCTGGGACGTAAAGGCGCTTTCGGGGCGATCGGAGTATACGGTAAGGCCTGTTACGTGCAAGATGGCGTGGTTCCGCGCACGCAATTGCCCGGCACCATGCGCAAGATCCAGCAAGTGAGCCGCGATTACGGCTTGACCATCGGCAACATCTTTCACGCCGGCGACGGCAATCTGCATCCTTTGATTTTGTTCGATGCTAAAGTGCCCGGCGAATACGAGAAAGTGGTGCGCGCAGGCACGGAGATTCTGAGCTATTGCGTGTCGGTGGGCGGATCGCTGACCGGAGAACACGGCGTGGGCATCGAGAAGCGCGACATGATGCCGTTGCTGTTCAGCGACGACGATCTGGAGATGATGCGCCGCGTGAAAGATACCTGCAATCCTACGGGACTTCTGAATCCCTTAAAAGTGTTGCCGGCATACAAGACCTGCATGGAAGTGAGCCTGGCGGCGCACCCTTTCGCCAAGAAAAAGTGATTCGGAAGGTATTTCCTTCACGGCAGGGTGTAGAAAATGCTTGCCGCCTAGAGCGCCGGCTTCACTCACGCCTTCCATCGCATTGATAGGTCACACGGCGTCAGTGGCCCTCGGAATGCTCTTGAGAAGCACAGACGAAGTGGCGCGCTGGCGGGAGCAAGACAGGCCTTTTTGACCGGTCTTCTCCCGCCTGCATATTTTTGCCTGCAAATTCCTACACACTCATCCCAAATGGCATGTGCTGTCAGAACCGTCCGCGGTAGCGGATGGGTCCTGCCTTTTCCGGAACACGACCCACCTGCGACCGCAGGCGGTACTGACAACGCGACGCCAGGGCGGATGCGCTACAATACTTCCTGCATGTCATTGCGCTTTCAGAACACACTCACGGGCCAGCGGGAGGAGTTCGTTCCCCTGGACGGCCGCCGCGTGCGCATGTATACTTGCGGACCCACGGTCTACAACTACGCGCACATCGGCAACTATCGCACCTTCGTCTTTCAGGACATCTTGCGCCGCTACCTGAAATACAAAGGGTACGAGCTGCTCCACGTGATGAACATCACCGACGTGGACGACAAAATCATCCGCGACTCCAAGGCCGCCGGGCTGAGCTTGCGCGAGTTCACCGACAAGTTCGCCCAGGCCTTTCTGGAAGATCTGGCCGCGCTGCGCATTGAGCTCCCCGAGAAGGTGGCCCGCGCCACCGAGCATATTCCCGAGATGGTGGAGTTGATCCAGCGTTTGGAAGCGCGCGGGCTGACCTATCGCAGTGAGGGATCCATCTATTTCCGCATCGCCGCGTTTCCCGGCTACGGCAAGATCGCACGGCTGGACCTGGAGGGCATCCGCGCCGGAGCGCGCGTGGAGGTGGACGAGTACGAGAAAGAGCATCCCAGCGATTTCGCGCTGTGGAAAGCGCCCAAGCCCGGCGAGCCGTCGTGGGATACCGCGATCGGACCGGGGCGTCCCGGCTGGCACATCGAGTGCTCGGCCATGTCCATGAAGTACCTGGGCGAGAGCTTCGACATTCACACCGGCGGAACGGACCTGGTGTTTCCGCATCACGCCAACGAGATCGCCCAGTCGGAGGGCGCCACGGGAAAGCCGTTCGTGAAGTATTGGCTGCACTGCGAGCACCTGATGGTGGAAGGCAAGAAGATGTCCAAGTCGTTGGGCAACGTTTATTCCCTGCGCGATCTGCAAGAGAAAGGATATCGCCCCGACGCCATCCGTTACGTCTTCGCCTCCGTTCCGTACCGCAAGCAGTTGAATTTCACTTGGGACGGCTTGCAGCAAGCCGCCGCGTCGCTCGAACGCCTGCGCAACTTCCGGCTGCGCCTGCAAACGGATCCGCTGCCGGAAGGCGAAAACGAAACGCTGGCTGCCACGATTCGCGAGGCCGTCGCCGGATTCGAAGAGGGCATGGACGACGACCTGAACACGGCCGCCGCCATGGGTGTGGTCTTCGAAACGGTGCGCGACCTGAACATCCACGCCGATAAAGGCGAGTTGCGCGCGGGAAACGCGCAGGCCGCGCTGGATTTGCTCACGCGCTTCGATAGCCTCTTCCAGGTAATGGCACCGACATCGGCTATGGGCGCCGCAACCGGCGACGATGGGTTGGCCGCCAAAGTAGAGGCGCTGCTGGCCCGCCGCGCCGAAGCTCGCAAGCGCCGCGACTTCGCGGCGGCCGATGGTATCCGCGGCGAACTGCAAGCTCTGGGCGTGGTGGTGGAAGATACCAAAGACGGCGTACGCTGGAAGAAGGTTTAGGCATTTCATGGGCCTGAACGCACTGCTAATCGAAGTTGCCAACCCTGGCAAGCCGAAAATCAGGGAGACCCTCGAGTTCCTGGTGGATTCTGGAGCGGTTTACTCCGTGGTTCCTGCACGCATTCTTAAGAAACTTGGTATCAAGCCAATTTCCCGCGAAGAGTTTCATCTTGCCGATGGCAGTACGATCATCCGCAAGAAGGGCATCGCGTTCTTCAAGTATGGTAGCCGAGTGGGCGGGGCTGACGTTGTGTTTGGAGAAAAGGGCGACAGCTTGCTGCTCGGCGCGCTGACTCTGGAAGCGTTGGGACTGGCGCTGGATCCCCTGCAGCGGAGTCTCAAGCCGCTGCCCATGATCTTAGGCGGCTTGCCGCACCGCTGATAGAGGGGCGGCTTCGCTTGGCTCGGCCTCCACCACGCCAGCACTTCATTCCTGGGTAAAACGAGCAGAGCTATATGGAGTGCGGTGGCTCGCCACCGCCTTGGATGCCCGAGGCTTGCCTCGGGCCGCTGCGAGCTTTGCTCGTAGCGCGCGGGGCACGCCCCGCGCCGGCCGAAGCAAGCTTCGGCCATCCAAGGCGGCATCGAGCCGCCGCACTCCATAACGGAAGACGCCCGTCAGAACCAACTGCTGATAGAATGCCATTCCATGAACTTTCAGCCACGCGTCCCCCGTGTCGCCGTGCTCTTACTGGCCGCGCCTATTTGCTTCGGACTCCTCTTCGCGCAATCGGCCTCCTACAATCCCGCGCTGTGGTCCGGCATGCACTATCGCATGATCGGTCCGGAGCGTGGCGGACGCGTTACCACCGTCACCGGCGTGCCGTCGCAGCCGCACACGTTCTACATGGGATCCACCGGCGGCGGCGTGTGGAAAACCACCGACGCCGGCACAACCTGGACCAACGTGTCCGACGGCTACTTCAAAGTCGCCTCCATGGGCGCGATGGAAGTGTCGCAATCCAATCCCGACGTGGTTTACGCCGGAACAGGATCGTCGAAGATTCGCAGTAACGTGTCGATCGGGCGCGGCATCTATAAATCCACCGACGCCGGCAGGAGCTGGACTTTCCTCGGACTGCGCGACAGCGGGCAAATCTCCACTGTGCGCGTGCATCCTTCGAACCCCGACGTCGTGTACGTGGCGGCGTTGGGAAATCCTTTCGTTCCCAATAAGGAGCGCGGCATCTTCCGTTCCACCGACGGCGGCAAGACCTGGAAGCACGTGCTGTTTATTTCCGATTCCGTGGGCGCCGCCGACCTGGAGATTCAGCCGGGTAATCCCAAAGTACTGTTTGCGTGCATGTGGCATGGCCAGCGCAAGCCTTGGACCATCATCAGCGGCGCCAAGGAAGGCGGCATCTATAAGTCCACCGACGGCGGCGATACCTGGAACAAGCTGGGTGGCGGATTGCCCAACGAGCTATTCGGCCGCGCCAACGTGGCCATTTCCAATTCCAAACCGGAGCGCATTTACGCGCTGATCGAAGCCAAGCCGGGCGCGGGATTGTACCGCTCGGAAGACGCCGGCGCCAGGTGGTCGCTGGTGAATGGCTCGGCGCAGATCATCACGCGTCCTTTCTATTACACGACGCTGGGCGTGGATCCCAACGATTCCGACGCGGTTTGGATCGGCGACGAAGGCTGGTTCAAGTCCACCGACGGCGGGAAGACCATGCGCCGTTCGCCCGTGCCGCATGGGGATAATCACGACGTGTGGATCAATCCGAAAGACTCGCAGTTGATGATTCAGGCCAACGACGGCGGCGCCAACGTGTCGCTGGACGGCGGGCGGACCTGGAGCACGCAATCGAATCAGCCGACCGCCGAGATTTACCAGGTGGCCGTGGACAATCAGTATCCCTATCGCGTCTACGGCGCGCAGCAAGACAACACGACGGTAATCGCGCCCAGCCGGGCTCTTGGAGATGGTCTGGAGTTTCGGATTGGGCCGGGATGCGAAACCGGGCCGATTATGCCCAACCTCGATAATCCCGACATGGTTTATGGAGGTTGCAAAGGCCAGTTCAGCAAGCAGTTTCTGAGCACCACCAATGAAATGCGCTACTGGATCGGTGCGGAGTCGCTCTACGGCAACGGCGGCGGTACTTTGATGTACCGCTTCCAGCGCGTCTCGCCGATGGAGGTATCCCCGCACGATCAGAAAACGGTGTACTACGGATCGCAGTACCTGCATCGCTCGCACGACGGCGGCGTGACCTGGGAAAAAATCAGCCCGGACCTAACAGCGCACCCGGAAGGCACGCAGGGCCCCAGCGGCGAGCCAATCACGCGCGACGCCACGGGCGAGGAAGTGTATAGCACTCTGTACAGCATCCGCGAGTCGCCGGTGAAGAAGGGTGTCATTTGGACGGGCTCGAACGATGGTCCGATCTACGTGACGCGCGACGACGGAAAAACGTGGGCCAACGTAACGCCGAAGATGGAACCCGGCGGACGGGTGCAGAACATCGAGCCCAGCCCGCACCACGAAGGCACGGCCTATGCCGCGATCTACCGTTACTTGCTGGGCGATTTCGCGCCCTACATTTATCGCACCGACGATTTTGGTAAAACATGGACGCGGCTGACCGACGGCCGCAACGGCATCGCAGCCGATGAGCCGACGCGCGTGGTGCGCGAAGATCCCGACCGTGCCGGCCTGCTTTACGCCGGCACGGAGTTCGGCATCTATGTATCGTTCGACAATGGCGGGCACTGGCAATCGTTCCAGATGAACCTGCCGATCACGCCGGTTACCGACATCAAAGTCGCCCACAAGGACTTGGTGCTCTCGACACAAGGCCGATCTTTTTGGATTCTCGACGACCTGACGCCGCTGCACAAGTTGACGGCGGAATCGGCGTCGGCCGCGGCGATTCTTTACCCGTCGCGTGAGCAGGTGCGCACGCCGGGCCGCGGATTTGGCGGTGAAGGCGGCTTGGGACGCCGTTCCGGCGTGCAATTCCCGCCCGCCGGCGCGACGTTTTCATACTACTTGGCGAGCACTCCATCGGGCGACATCACGATGGAGATTCTCGACGCCGCCGGCAAAACGATCCGTACGTTCTCCAGCGCCGGCGGCGGAACGCAGGCCGAAGCAGCGCCGGCCGATGCGGCTCCTCCCGACGACGAAGAAGGCGGATTCCGTTTCCGCGGCGGTCCCACGCGTCTGGACAAGAGCGCCGGCATGCATCGTTTCACTTGGGATTTACGCTATCCCGGATCGTGGATCAGCGATAGCCGTCCGGAGGGCCCGAATGGTCCGATGGCGGTGCCGGGAAAATACTCCGTGAAGCTGACGGTAGGATCGTGGACCGCGACGCAACCGTTCACGCTGATCGAAGATCCGCGCGTCACCAAGAGCGGCGTGACCACCGGCGATCTACGGGAGCAGTTCGAACACAACATGCGCGTGCGTGATCTTGTGACGGATGTGAACAAGCTGGTGGCGCGAGTGCGCGCCGCGCAGCGCGCCGGAAATCCCAAGGTGGCGGAGCTGGCCGACGTACTGATTACCTCACCCATTCGCTACAGCCAGCCCAAATTGCAGACGCACATTACTTATCTCTACAGCGCAACCACGGCCACCGATCAGAAGATCGGCCACGATGCGGTGGAGCGGTATGGCGTGCTGCGCCGGCAGCTCGATGACTTGATCAAGCGGGCGGATGCGATCCTGGGTGCGCGGTAAAGGAAAAGAAAGATGAAAAGCAACCGCCGATAAACGCCGATGAACGCCGATGAAAACGAACTGCCATCGGCGTTTATCGGCGTTTATCGGCGGTTGCTTTTTCCGTTCTGACCCTACGGTACCCTCTTGCCCGGCATATCCCGGCCGCCCTGGTGCAGGATCACGCTATCGACCTCGCCTTTATCGTTCTTTTGAAATTCCAGTTCGGCGTCCACCACCTTTAGAAACCAGCGCATCTCCGACATCGGGAACACTTCGAACTTCGGCTGGTTGGTCGCTTGGGTGAAGAGACGGTCGCCTTCGCGTGTCATGGTAATCGCGAAGGTTGGCGATAGCTCGTACTTGCCGATGAGTTTGTCCAACATCGCGGGATTCACCGAAACTGCTACCTTGTCCTTCGGCGGCTCGACCTTTTCGCCGAACAGAATTCCCGTGAGATCGTCGTTCATCGTTTGCGGCAAGGGCGAGGTCACGTTGCGCAGGTAGATGAACACCGCGTGATCGTCGGGGAATCGGCTGATGTAGGTGCCGAAGCCGTTGATGCCGCCGCCGTGCCCGACGTTCTTGTGGCCCTTCACCGTGGAGATCCCCCAGCCGTAGCCATAGCTGGGCGGCTCTTTCGCCGGGCCATCCATCTTGATACGCGGTGTGAAGATGCGATCGAGCGACGTTTTCTTCACCAGTTTCTCCGTGTACAGCGCTTGATCCCACAAGTACAAATCCTCAACCGTCGAGTATAAAGAGCCGGCGGCGTAGGGCAGGCCCATGTCCAGATAGGGCGCGTTGATCATTCCGTCGCCTTTCGGCTCGTATCCCGAAGCGCGCTGCTTGAGAATCGGCGCGGGGTGGTCATAGCCGGAGTCCTTCATGCCCAGCGGGCCGAAAATGTTTTCCTGCAGGTAGGTCTCATACTTCTTGCCGCTGACCTTTTCGATAATCGCGCCTAGCAGGAAATACCCGGAGTTGTCGTAGTGAAACTTCGATCCGGGCTCGAACGAGAGCGGCTTGTCCTTGAAGCTGTCGATCATTTCCTGAACGGTCAAGGGCAGGATGGAGCGCTTGGGGAAGAACGTGGGGTCGTCCGTGTAGCTGGGGATGCCCGAGGTGTGTGTCAACAGATGGTGGATGGTCACTTTGTCGGCCGCCGGCTGGGGATAGTCGGTGAGGTACTTACCGATGGGATCGTCCACCTTGAGCAGGCCGCGCTCTTCCAGTTGCATGATGCACATGGACGTGAATTGCTTGGTGATGGAGCCGAGCCGGAACTTGGTAGAGGGCGTGTTAGGGATGTCCCACTCGAAGTTGGCCATGCCGTAGCCCTTTCTGAACAGGACGCGGCCGTCTTTGGCCATCAGGATGGTGCCATTGAATCGTTGCTGTCTTGTCAATGCGCTGATGTAGGCGTCAGCGCGCGTGGCAATCTCGGTGTCGGTGGCGGGTTGGGCCGTTGCGGCGGCGGTCGCCAGCAGTAAGAGGATGGGCAGTATCCGTTTAGGGTTCATCCGGACATTGTAGTCCACAGATTCCCGGAATCGGGTCCACAGATTAAACAGATTACACAGATTACACAGATTTTCGGAACGCTCATTCCGCCTCTTCCTTGCGGATCGGATGGTCCGAGAATCTGTGTAATCTGAGTAATCTGTGGATGCTCAATCTGTGGACGGCAAGGCCGACTGACGCTGCTGCAGAAAGCGGCGGACCGCGGGGTCGCGCTCCAGGCCAATCGCCATTTCGTAGGCGCGGCGAGCTTCGTCAAGTGCGCCGGTCTTGGCCAGCAGTTCCGCGCGCGCGGCCCAGTAGGGTTGGTATTCGGCCAGGCGCGCATCGGCGGCGATCTCCTGCATGGCCGCGAGAGCCGCGCCGGCTCCTTGGACCTCGGCAATTGCCAGGGCGCGATTGATCGCCACCACCGGTGAGCCAACCAGCGCGAACAGAGCATCGTAGAGTTGCAGCACTTCGACCCAGTTGGCGCGACCCGTGCGGCAGCGATCGACGTGCGCCGACTGCAATGCGCCCTCTAACTGATAGCGGCCAATCGAGCCCATTGCTCCGGCGCGCCGCAGCAGCGTCTCGGCTTCCGCGATCATTTGCGAATCCCACAACGCCGGATCCTGTCGGGCCAGCGGAACGTACTCGCCGTCGGCCTGGCGCCGGGCGCGACGGCGCGCCTCCGCGTGAAGCATGAGCGCCAGCAGGCCCAGCGCCTCCGGTTCCTCGGGAAGCAGCTCGGTTACGAGCCGGGCCAGAAACATGGCTTCGTCCGTGAGATCGCGGCGGACAACATCGCTCCCGCCGGGGTCGGTCCAACCTTCCGTGAACGCGGCATAGATAGCTTCCAGCACGGTGTCCAGCCGGCTGGGAAGCTCCTCGCGCTCCGGGACTCGGAAGGGAATGCCAGCCTGCCGGATCTTGTCCTTGGCGCGGACCAGCCGCTTGCCCATGGCTGCCGGCGAGGTCAGGAACGCCGAGGCGATGGTCTTGGCATCCAGCCCCAGCACCACTTGCAGCATCAGCGGCGCGCGAATGCCGGCCTCGATGGCCGGATGGGCACAGGCAAACATCAGCGCCAGACGCTGGTCGGGGATCTCCGCGGCGGCGGCGTCCAGCCCTTCCGCCATCACCTGCAACTGGACGGCCACGATCTCACCGCGCTGCCGTCCGCGGGCGACATCAATTGCCTTTCGCCGGGCCACGGTCAGCAGCCACGCTTCCGGATTCGCCGGACAGCCCTTCAGCGGCCATTCGGCCAGCGCCGCCGCGAAAGCCTCCGAGAGGGCGTCTTCGGCGGCCGCCACATCGCGCGTGCGCGCGGCGAGAAAGGCGACGAGCTTGCCGTAGCTGCGGCGCGCCACCGCGTCCGCTGTACTGCGCGCCTGCTCGCCGCCTTCGCCGAACCCGACGCCTTCGCTCAGCGGCACAGGTCACATGCTCCAGATGGGGCGCACCTCGACAACACCGTGACTTGCGCCGGGACAACGCGCCGCCCACGAGAGCGCGGCATCCAGATCGGGCGCATCGATGAGATAGTAGCCGCCGAGTTGCTCTTTCGAGTCCACATAGGGGCCATCGAGCACCTGAGACTTGCCGTCGGTAACGCGAACGGTCGTGGCATCCGAAATCGGCCGGAGGCGGTTCGAGTTCTTCAGAACGCCCGCCTTCGTCAGGGCCTCCCCGTAGGCTTGATAAGCCGCCATCCCTTCTTGCTGTTGGGCCTGGGTCATCTTGGCCCAATGGGCCTCCTGCGAATAAAGTAACAAAAGATACTGCATGTGAAACCTCCGTCATGGATTGTAGGCGGGCGCCAAGCTCCGCCGCTCAGGCGGCGGTTGCCGGGGTCGCCGGCGTTTTGGGCCCGTCATGTGTTTTGGGCGGGGCACCATGCTCCGCCTCTACTACAATGACGTTTGGACTCCCTCGATTTGGACAACCGATCCGCAGATTCCCGGAAGTCTGATCCACCGATTCCACAGATTACACAGATTTCCGGACCATGCGATCCGCCAAATGCACGTTCCGAAAATCTGTGAAATCTGTGTAATCTGTGGATTATCATTTCCGGGAATCTGTGGACCCGAATTCCAACCCCGCAAAGGTCACCACCGACTGGGGATCGATGTTCCATTGTTCGTAGCGTAGCACGCGGCCGCGCGCGCCGGGCATGGCCCGCAGGAACGTATACAGCGGCGAGTAACCGCACCACTTCAAATCGTCGCCGTTGGGCGTGACCAGGTCCAGGAAGCCGGCCGCGTCGCCGTCGCAGACGTGCCTCAAGCGGCCTTGGTCGCGCGCAGCTACTTCCTGCATCGGGCCATTGTCGGCGACGGCCTCGAAGTCGTCGCCGTAGCGCGCGCCGATGTGGGCCATGTCGATACCGAGCACCCAAAACAACTTGCTTCCATGTTCCGCGGCCATCTCCCCCAGGGCGTCGAAGAAAGCGCGCACTTCGTCTTGCGATTCCGGAGGACGGCGCGTGTTGAGGCTATCGGCGAACGGGCCGCAGAGAATCGGCAGCACCTGGATCGGCCGGCCCATCGCGTATTGCAGGAACAACACCTGAAACTCGATGGAGTGCTCGATGGCGTGGCAGTAGTCTTCTTCCAGTATCGCGGCAGGAGCGCGCTGCACTAACTTGTCGAGCAACCCGGTATCCACGCTGGCCGCCCCGAGAGGTGTTTCGTATGGTTTGCGGGTCACGCCAAATTTTTCCGGCTGGCCGTAGTGGGAGGTTCCCAGCAGGACAAAAGTGCGATCCGCCAGATCCGGCGTGAGCCTGCGGTAGGCCGCGGCGTACGACTGCCATCCGCCCTCGGGACTCACGTGCGGCGCGGCAATCCCAGTTAGCCCGCCGCTTAGCGGCGCGCCAAATCCGTCGCTCCCGCCGCCTGCGAAGTAGCGTTCCATCGTCGCGCGCACGCCCGCGGCATCCTCCGGATACGCCTGGCCCGCATGCACCGCCTGACGTACCGGCGCATCGCGAAATTCCGCGTGGCATTGCTCACGCAGTGTGAAAAACTCCTCGCTCTCCAGGAACCCGTTGCTTTGCAGCGTCTCGACAAATTGATGAATGGCCTCGCTGGGCACGATCTGCCCGATGCGCCGCAGCAACAAGGCCTGGATGTCCCGCTCGGTCTGCTGGCCGTCCAGGCAACCCAGCGCCAGCATCCACACGGACGGGATGATCAGGATGGCGTCACTGTAATGATAAGGATCGCGAATCACAATGCCGGGATGTTCCGGCGAGGGCGACGGAAAGATGTCCAGGACGGGGCGGAGGCGGGGCAGGGTCACTGGACGCCATTATTTCACAACCCCTGTTAATATTGGCCCAGGGGTACCGTCTGAATGGATGACATGGAAGCTACAGCCACTCGTGAATCCGCCCAGTTCTCCGGTCCCATCATGGCCGGGGCGTTGGAGGATGTTTTCCGGGAGCACCACACCATGGTCTTCCGGGCCGCTCTCCGCATCACAGGCAACGCCGAGGACGCCGAGGACGTTTTGCAGACCGTCTTCTTACGTCTGGCGCGCCGGGAGGACGAATCGGCCGATATCGGCCATCTTCCCGGATACCTGCGGCGCGCCGCGGTCAACGCAGCGTTCGACCTGCTGAGGTCCCGGCAAAGGTCCCGCTCGATTCCTCTGGAGGACGTCGAACCGATCCTGCCGGATGACGCGGTATCGCCGGAACGCGCTATGCATGCCGGCGAAATGCACGACTGGCTGAGGCGAACCGTGGCGCGGCTGAGTCCCATGGCGGCGCAGGTCTTTGCGCTGCGCTTCTTCGAAGGCAAGGACAATCCCGAGATTGCCCAAATCTTGGGCACTTCCCTGGGAGCCGTATCGGTGACCTTAAGCCGGGCTCGCGACCGTGTGGAAAAGGAATATCAAGCTTATTGGAGGAAATCATGAACACCCCAAACACTCCCCGCCCCGAAATGGACGATCTCCTGAATGACATCCGCAACGAAGCGATCGAGCCGGCTGTGATCGAGCGCGCCGCGAGCCGTGTGTGGGCTCGTGTCTCGCAGGAAGCCGCGGCGGCTGCGGTCCCGCATGTGATCAGAAGCTGCGCCGACTTCCAAGCGATGTTCCCGGCCTGGCATGCCGGATCGCTGGGAGAATCGCGCCGCGTCTTGTTGGAAGATCACCTGCATGAGTGCGTAGTTTGCCGTCATGCGGCGGAGGCCGGCAAGGTGCTGCAATTCCCGCACCTGGGTCAAGCGCCGGTGCGCAAGGCCACGATCTGGCAGTTGCCCACCATGCGCTACGCCATGGCCGCGGCCCTGTTCCTGGTGTTGGGCATCGGATCCTGGGGCGTGCTGCGCAGCATCTTGAGTTTGGGACCGCGCTTCCTGGGCAGCCGGGCTACGGTGCAGACAGCCGATGGCCAACTATTCCGCTTGGCGGGCGCGGGATTGGTTCCGGTGAAGGCCGGCGAAGAAATCCCCGCGGGTGCGGAAGTCCGCACCGGGCGCGATTCTCATGCCGTGATCCGTTTGAAAGACGGATCGCGCGTGGAGATGCGCGAGCGCACCGCGTTTTCCGTCACCGAGAGCCCCAAGGATCTGAACGTGCAACTGGCGCGCGGCGCGGTTATCGTGCAAGCGGCCAAGCGCAGCGCCGGACACCTCTACGTGACGACGCGCGACTGCAAGGTCGCCGTCACCGGCACGGTGTTCAGCGTGGACGCCGGCACCAAGGGGTCGCGCGTTTCGGTGATCGAGGGCGAAGTCCACGTAGACCAGGACAATGCCGACACCGTGTTGCATCCCGGCGATCAGAAAACCACCGACGGCAGCATGGAGCCAGTGGCTATTTCGAACGTGATCTCCTGGAGTGCCAGCGCCCCGCAACATCTGGCGATGTTACACGAGATGATCGCGGTGCGCAGTGAACTGGCCAAGATCGAGCAGCCCGGAATGCGCTATTCCAGCAAGATGCTGGGGCGCGTTCCCACGGGAACCGTGTTCTATCTGGCGATTCCCAACATCGGCCAGCAACTGGGACAGGCGCAAGAGGTGCTGGCCAAGCGGGTGCAGGAAAGCCCGGTGCTCCAGCAATGGTGGAAGCAGCAGGGCAATGCCGGCGCCTTTGCTAAGACGCTCGATTCCATCCGCAACTTCAGCGCCTACCTGGGCGACGAAGTGGTGATAGCGGCCGCAGTGGCGCCGGGGACCAACGGCAAGATGAGATTCCACGCCCCGGTGCTGATGGCGGAATTGAAGCAAGGCGGCTTCAAGGAATTCGCCAGCGCCGAGTTCCGGCGTTTGTTGACAGACGGCAAAACGCACGTCCAGATTGTGGATGATCCCTCCACTGTCAAGGGCGACGCCTCGAACGATTTGCTGATGTCGGTATCGACGGACATGGTGGCGATCACGCCGGAAGCCGAAGCGTTGCGGATGGTCGCGCCGGCCATGCAGCAGCCGGGCGGGGCACTCGCTTCGCCGTTCTTGCAGCGCGTCCAACAGTCCTATCAGGAAGGCGTGGGATTCCTGATGGCCGCCGACTTGGGAACGATGGCCGCCGGCATCGCCAGCCAGGACCCCGCCGCGCAGCACGGAATCGCGCCGCTCGGCAACGTGCAATACATGATGGTGGAGCAGCGCGACGGCGGCTCCGCTACCGAGACGCGTGCGGTGATGACTTTCTCCGGCCCTCGCCAGGGCATCTTCGGATGGCTGGCCAAGCCCGGGCCGATGGGGGCGCTCGACTACGTGACGGCGCAAGCCTCCATGGCCGCGGGATTCACGATCAATAGTCCAGGACAGGTGATCGACGACATGCTGGCTTGGGCCGCGGCCAATAACAGCAAATTCCCGGCCGATCTGGCGACGTTGGAGGCGGAACTGGGCTTCAGCATCCGCAACGACCTGGCGGCTTCGCTGGGATCGGAGTTTGTGCTGTCCCTGGACGGCCCGCTGCTTCCGGTGCCTTCCTGGAAGATTGTCACCGAGGTCTACGATCCCGGAAAACTGCAATGGGTGTTCAGCAAGATGGTGGATGACGCCAATGCGCAGGCCGCCAAGAAAGGCCTCCCGCCGCTGCAGACCTCGCAGCAAGCGCAGGGCAACCTGACCTATTACCAGATCGTGTGGCCCGGCGCCAGCGGAGTGGCGGAGATCGATTACGTATTCGACGGCGGATACCTGATCGCCGCGCCCAGCCGCACGCTGCTGGATCAAGCCATCGCCGCGAAGACCAACGGCACGTCGCTTTCCCGGTCGGCGGAGTTCCGCAGTGCGCTCCCGCGCGACGGGCAAAGCAACTTCTCCGCGCTGGCCTACGAGAATCTGGGCACTTTGGGCGCCTCGGTGGGCCAGGCGCTGCAAGCGTGGGGGAAGCAAGTGAACCCGGCAATGCGCCAGAAACTGCAAGCCGCGGCCGACGGGACGGCCCAGGCGACCTTGGTCGGCGCCTACGGGGAATCGGATCGCATCATTGTTTCCAGCAGTGCGCTGCCCGGCTTTGGAAGTGGTACTCTGATGAGCATGACGGGGCCGTTGAGTATGTTCAATCTGTTCGATCGCGAGCAGAATGGAAACAAAGGAACAAAGACACAGTAGGTCTCGTCTTAACACAGCATGGTGAGCGACACGCGGAACGAGATAGCGCGACCGGATCGTCCAGCGACCAATCACCCGGTGATTGAGTTGGACGATCTGGACGTGCGCCTGGGCGACCGCCCGGTGCTGCAGAAACTGCGGGTGTCGCTGACTGGCCGGTCGATCGGCTTGTTGGGGCCCAATGGCGCGGGAAAATCCACGCTGATCAACACGCTGCTCGGTTTCCACAAGGCATCGGCGGGCACGGCGCGGGTCTTCGGCCTGGACTTGCGCACTCACGCCCGCCAAATTCGCGCGCAAATCGGATACATGCCGGAAAACGAATCGCACATCGCCGGCATGAGCGGCGTGCGCATGGTCCGGCTGATGGCGGAACTGGCCGGATTGCCGGCGGAGCAGGCGCTGGAGCGCACCCACGAGGCGTTTTTCTACGTTGGCATGGGCGAGGCGCGCTATCGCGACGTGGGCACCTACTCGCTGGGCATGAAGCAGATGACCAAGCTGGCGCAGGCCATCGTGCACGGTCCCAAGCTGCTGTTCCTCGACGAACCCACCAACGGTCTGGACCCGCCGGCGCGGGCCCGCATGTTGCAATTAATCCAGGAAATCCGCGATCGCGGCGACATGCACTTGCTGCTTTCTTCGCACCTGTTGCGCGACGTGGAACTGTGTTGCGACCAGGTATTGATCTTGAAGAACGGCCGTCTGGCGGCCTTCTGCGACTTGGAAGAGGAGCGCCGCATGAATCGCCGGTTCCTGGAACTGGAAACGCGCGGCGGCGGTACTCCGTTCATTGACGCGATCGAACGCATTGGCTGCGAAGCGGCGTGGTCGGGCAACGGGCGGGTCAAGCTGGTGCTGCCGGACGGCGTGGAAGTGCGCCGGATCTACGAACTCGCCAGCCAGCAGCAGGTGCAAATCCGGAAGCTGTCGCACAAGCGGGATTCGCTGGAGGATATTTTCTTAAGGGCGATGGAAGAAAAGCTTGATCCGCAGATGTCGCAGATCAACGCAGATAAAGGCAACACACCAGGGTAAGCGGACTAGCTGGCTTCCTGAGTCGTGCAGCCACAGGTTTTGCTCTGGTGCTTTATCTGCGCTCATCTGCGACATCTGCGGACGAAAAGGTTTGAAATATGGCGGTTTACAAACGCACCTATCACGGTTACGACGGCCCGCTGACCCCGGAGCGCTGGCGCTTCCTGGTTCTGCCCCGCTACACCTTCGACGAGATGCGCAAGAACCGCAAGTTGACCAACTTCTTCATGTTCTGTTTCGCCTGGCCGCTCATCTCCACCGCCTTAATCTACATGAACCACAACCTGAGCCTGCTGCGGATGCTGCACTTGAACGCCGCGCAGATCCTGCAGGTGGATTCCAACTTTTTCTTGATTTTCCTGGGCGTGCAATCCATGCTGGCGTTTTTCGTGGCCGCCTTCGGCGGTCCCAGCCTGGTGGCGCCGGACGTGGCCAACAACGCCATCCCGTTGTACCTGTCGCGGCCCTTTTCGCGATTGGAATACGTGCTCGGCAAGGCCTCGGTGCTGGCGATCCTGTTGTCGCTGATGACCTGGGTTCCCGGCCTGCTGCTGTTCTCGCTGGAAGGCAATTTCAGCGGCCTGTCCTGGATGTGGGCCAACTCCAACATCGCCATCGGCGTGTTCTTCGGCTCCTGGGTGTGGATCATCGTGCTGACCTGCCAGGCTCTGGCATTCTCGGCTTGGGTGCGCATGAAGCACTTGAGTTCGGCGATGCTGTTTATCGTGTACTTCGGCTCCAGCGCTTTCGGGGCCGCCATCAACGGCATCCTGCATACGCGCTGGGGCGGCTTGCTGGACATCAGCCAGATTATGGGATCGGTGTGGGTCTCGCTGTTCGGAGAGGACGCCACGCACATCAAGGGCACGGTTTTCTTCAACGTCCGTGACGGCGGAACCCCGTTGTGGACTTCCTGGTTCATGGTGGCGCTGATCTGCGGATTCTGCCTGCGGCTGCTCAACAAAAAGATTCAGGCCGTGGAGGTGGTGAAGTGAGCGCGCACGAACCGCCTCCCGACTCCGGCGCGCGCATCGTCTTCGACAACGTATCGCGCTTTTATGGCGAAGTGCTGGGCGTGAACCGCGTGAAGTTGGCGATTCCCCCCGGCATCACCAGCCTGGTGGGTCCCAACGGCTCGGGCAAGACCACGCTGATGAATTTGCTCTGCGGCCTGATTCGGCCCAACAAGGGCTCCATCCTGGTGAATGGGATTTCTCCCAACGATCCCGAGGCCTTGTTCCATCACCTCGGCTACTGCACGCAAGTGGACGCTTTCCCGCGGGGGCTGAGCGGCTGGGAGTTCATCTACTCCTACCTGCTTTGTCACGGCTACTCGCGCGAGAAGGCCGCGCAACTCACCGACTCCGCGCTACAGAAACTGGACATGGTGGAAGCGTCGCAGCGGGTGGTGGCCGGATACAGCAAAGGCATGCGCCAGCGCATCAAGCTGGCCCAAGCGATCAGCCACAATCCCGACGTGCTGGTCCTCGACGAACCGCTCAACGGTCTGGACCCCATGGCTCGCGCCGAGTTGATCGCGCTGTTCCGTGCCTGGGGCGCGCAGGGACATCACGTGATCGTCTCCAGCCACATCCTGCATGAAGTGGATGAGATTTCCGACCAGGTGATCCTGCTGAGTCACGGATACGTGGTCGCGGAAGGCCAGATTCAAGGCGTGCGCAGTGAAGTGAGCGATCAGCCCATGCAGATTCTTGTCCGCTGCGACAAGCCCCACGTTCTGGCGGCGCGCCTGTTCGAGAAGGATCACGTGGTGGAAGCCAAACTGCAGGACGCGCAAACGCTGCTGGTGCGCACCCGCGACGCCGACGGCTTTTATCTGCTGCTGAACAACGTGATCCTGGAATCGGGCTTGCTGGTGGACACCGTGGCGCCGGCGGATGAAGACGTCAACTCGGTGTATCAATATTTGATCGGCGAAGGATCGACTACATGAACGAACTCCTGATGCGCGTGAAAGCGATGCCTTGGGGAATGTGGATCCGCCAGACCCTGGCCGTGGCGCGCCTGGAGTTGCGCCGCAGTTTCCTGCAGCGCCGCGGATGGTGGGTGCTGGCGGCGATGCCGGTAGTGCTGACCGGCGCCCATTCGCTGATCGCGATGTCCGGGAAATGGCCGTGCAGCATCGGCGTGGACACTCGCGCCTACGCCGCCATCTTCCAGTTTCTGATTTTGCGCTTCTGCATCTTTTTCGGATGCGCGGGCATTTTCACCACCTGCTTCCGCGGGGAGCAAGTGGAGAAGACGCTGCACTACTATTTCCTGACCCCCATGCGCCGGGAGGTGCTGGCGGCCGGAAAATATCTGGCCGGCGAGGCCACCGCGCTGGTGTTTTTCGCGGGAGGCGCGGCGCTTTCCTACGTGCTGATCACGCTGCATTTCGGCGCCGCTCACTGGGAACACATGTTCCGCGGCACCGGATTGTACGAAATGGCCTGGTACACGGCGATCGCCGCCCTGGCCTGTCTCGGCTACGGCGCTATTTTCATGGCCGTGGGATTGTGGTTCAAGAACCCAATGATTGCCGTGGCCGTGGTGATGGTCTGGGAAAACCTGAATCCCTTCCTGCCCTCGCTGCTGAAAAAATTCAGCGTGATTTTCTTCCTGAAGGGCCTTTGCCCGGTTGACGTGCCGATGAGCGGCTCTTTATCGCTGATCGAAGTGCTGACCAATCCCACCCCCGCCTGGATCGCCATTCCCGGGCTGCTCATTCTCACCGCGGTGGTGCTGGCGGTGGCCTGTTTCAGTGTGCGGCGAATGGAAGTCAGTTACGGGGAGTGAACCTGATCGTCCGGTACGGCCTCTCAGACACAATCCTGACAGAAGCTCCATGTAATCGGGAACCAGCGGGTGTAATCTTAGGGCGATGTTTCTGGATTGGCAACCGCCACAGCCACAGCGCCGGGTTCTGGTGGTATTCCTCGGTCTGGCGGTCGTCTTCACGGGGGTTCTGAGCTGGCTCGGCTGGCCGCTGCTGGCGCAGGACCGCTCCCTGGAAAGGCAGCGAGTGCAGGAACGCCTGGAACAGGCGGCCGATCATGTCACTGGGGCGCTCCAGCGCGCCCTGGCGGAACTCGACGCTCACCTGCCAGACGGTTCGAACGCGGCCGAGATCGCTCCCTTTCAGTCACGGCCGGTAACGCCCGGGCCTGGACTTCCCGAAGATGTCGCGGTCTTGCGCGCCACGGAACGTGGAGTCCGCGTCGTCCCCCCGGGCCGGCTGTTCTATTATCCCGCGTTAGACGATGTCCGCGAACCGCCGGCCTCCACCTTTGCAGCGGGCGAAAAGCTGGAGTACGACGCCGGCGACCCGGTTAAGGCTGCGGAAGCCTTCCAGGCCTTGGCCCAATCCACGAATCGGGAGACGCGCGCCGGCGCACTGCTGCGCCTGGCGCGGAATCTTCGCAAGGCTGGACGGAATCCCGAGGCGCTTCACGCCTACGACGACCTGGCGCAACTGGGAGCGGTGCGTGTGGCAGGACTCCCTGCGGAACTGGTAGCGCGCGAAGCGCGCTGCCGGGTCTTCGAAGCCTTGGGAAACCGCCAGGCCCTGCGCCGGGAAGCCGCGGCGATCAACGTTGGCCTGCGCAGCGGCCGCTGGAGCCTGCTTCGTTCCGCGTGGGAGTTTCACCTGGAAGAAGCGCAGCGCTGGTCGGCCTCCGGTTCCTTGTCCGAATTTGAGAAGACCGAGGCGGACAAGAATACCCTGGCGCTTTCGAGCGCCGCTGAATGGATCTACCAGGAGTGGCGCGCTCGGCCGGCATCGAAAGGCCACCGGATTCTCGATCTCGAGGGCCGCCCGGTGCTGATCTCCTGGATTGCTAGAAGGCTTGTGCGCCAAAGATCCCTGGATCAGGCCGGTGCCGCCCCTCTCTCGCGATAAATTGCCAAGTTCAGGTCTGCGCGCAATATTAGCGTAAAAACCTCTCCCGCCTCCCGGCCGACGGCCTGGTTGCCGTTTGTCCGATGCGCAGGTTCGTAATCCTGACCCAATCTCCGCTAGAGGCAGGCGCGCTCAAATGAGCGAAGGATGTCCGATACCATGGAGCGCCGGCGGGTGTGGTTGCGGCCTCCGCGCAACCTGTTCATTCTGTTCCTGGCAGTGGTGGCTCTTCCGGACGGCACGCTGATTCTTCTGGGTGCGCACCTACGCACGAGGGCCCGGGGAAGCCACTCGGCCTTCAGACTGCCCATTACGGTTGCTCGAACGACAGGGCATAGATCTGTTGCAAGTCCGCGGCGCGCAGAATCAGCGGCGATCCGTCGGGTGCCAGCCCACACCATTGGCTATAGACCTCGTTCATGGCGCGATCCACATTCGCCAGGCTGGCCAGAAATTCCGGCCGCTTAGTCGCCAGCGAAATCCGGTAGATACCGGTTCGACCGGCTGGAGTCATTGTGGACGAAATAGAGATACTTGCTGTCGGCCGACCAACTGGGATAGTCGCCGTGGATCGAAGCCAACACGGTCCAACGGTTCGCAGCCAGGTCAAAGAGGTCGATTTCTTGTTCGTCATTCGGCGTGGCCACAATCCACTTGCCGTCAGGCGACCAGCGTTGATTGAACTTCTTCAGCGAATCGGGGACGGCGGTGATGCGGCGCGATTCGAGATCCACGATTTGTAGCACGTTGTCTTGGAAAATCGAGCCGTTGTCCTGACCGTGCTGATCGCTGCGGATCAGCAAGCTCTTGCCATCCGGGGACCACGTGGGAGCGACTTCGGAAACCTTGCCGGCCGCGGTCGCGGCCTTGGGTGTGCCGCCGTCGAAGGGGATCAGATACGTGCGCAGGGGCTCGCCGGGAAGTTCGCCGGTGAAGACGATCCGTTTGCCGTCGGGCGAGATCCGCGGCAGTCCCGCGCGCCACGGAGCGCGCGTCAATTGCAGCGGCTCGCTGCCATCGGCGCGGCTGCGCCAGAGCGCGCCATCCGGATAGGAGACGTAGGTCATCCACCGGCCGTCGCGTGAAAAATCGGCCATCTCCGCGGAGAGTCCTTTGACAAAGGGCACGAACTTCCCGGCGGCGGCGTCGTAGCGCTGCAACTCGCCTTGACGATGCGTGCCGATGACGGCAACTTCCTTTTGTCCGGGGATCGTCTCGGGACCCTCGAAATCCAGCGGCCCGGCGGTTACGCGCTCAATCGCCGGCCCGCTTCGCTGCCACCAGTGGGCGCGCAGCGGTGTCCGCATCAGCCAAAGATCCATACTGCCCTGGCGCGCCGCCGAAAACAAAAAATCCGTGGGGCTGATCCACACGCCGCCGAGTTTTTCCGAACTGTCTTGCCAATCGGCCAGGATGGGCCGCGCTTGCTGGCCATCGACCTGCGCTTCCCACAAGCGGAAGCGGCTCTGCTTGCCCTCGTACAGCGCGAAGCGCAGGCGTGTGGCGTCCGGCGACCAATGCATGGTCCAGATCAAGCTGGGCAACACCGCGAAGCGCTCCGGCGACGAGCCGTCGCGGTTGGCCAGCCACAACTCGTTGCCTTTGGCCACCGCGATCTTGCGGCCGTCGGGAGAGTAGGCCGCATCTTGACCGAACAAATCGCCGACGCGGCGCGCCTCCCCGGAATCCAGCGCTACCTCCCACAGCGGTCCTTGGATCACCGTGTCTTTGCAATTCTCCCGCGGATTGATCAGCATGTGGCTATCCGCGCTCACATCCAGCACCGAGCCGTTGCGGAAATTGATGCGCACCGGAATCGCTTCTCCGCCGGTTACGGGAACCGAGTAAGGATGGCAGCCGAAGTCGTTGTACTCAGTCCAGAAAACGTGTTTGCCATCGCTGGCCAGTCGCGAAAAGGTGTGGACTTCCTTGGTCAGCGGCGTCCAATGCAGGATGGGCACCTCAGCTTTCGAAGATCCTCGCCAGACGATGGCCCCGGCGCTCGCTAGGAGCACCACAGTGGCGGCCGCCAGAATCCACAACGGAAACGGACCCGCCGCTGTTGGAGGCTGGGCCGGCAAGGTTGCGACAACTGCCGGGGGCGGCGGCGAAGTGCCTAAGATCGACACCGCAGCTTTGAAACGATATCCCCGGCGCACCACCGTTTCCACATAGCGAGGATCGTTGGGATCGTCCCCCAGCGCGCCGCGGATCTTGCGAATGGCGGTGTTGATGCCGTGCTCGGCGTCGACAAAAGTTTCGCTGCCCCACAGCATGGAGGCGATTTCCTCGCGCCTCACCAGTTCGCCGTGGCGCTCCACCAGGAGGATAAGCAGGTCGAGGGGCTGCTTTTCCAGACGGACGGCCTCGTCCCCACGGTTCAAACGGCATTGCAGGGCGTCCAATTCGAACTCACCAAAGCAGAACCTCATGGCAATTTGCAGAAGCATAACACACTAGGGATCAACAGGTTGTGATTCTTCACCAGTTCTTCACCAACGCTTCAGGGCCTCTGCATTGACCAATTTCAGCTCCCGCCCTAAGTTCAACCGGGATGCATCCACCTCGTCAAATAGCGATTGTTACCGGCTTGCTGGCGGTCCTGGTTGTGGCCGCCGCCGGTCAACACAAGACCGGCGGTATACACAAGGTCGCGGTATTGAGCGTGACCGGGCCAGCGCGTTTAAATGCCGCTGGACAGCGCGCCAGTCTGCAAGACGCGATTGACTACGCCGAAGCCAGCCTGGTGCGGGCTTTGAGCGCCAAGGGTCTGCGCGTGGTCTCGCTGGCCGACAGCAAGACGTTCGCCGGGGCGAATTGGGAGGCTGCTTACTCGAACAGCTTGCGGGACGACTCCAAGCCCGCGGCGCGAGCGGAGAACCAAAGCGCCAGCCGGAACACCTTGGTGCTCCGAGACTTGCGGTTGGCGGAAAACCAGGCTAGCGGCCGCCTTTATTCGGCGGCGTTTTACCGCGCGGCTGGGGAACTGGCCCGGCGGATGGGGGCCGATGGAGCGGTGCTCCTGACGCTGAGTCCGGGGCTCGATTCGCATCGCCCACCTAAGATTCAGCAAGTGATTCAAGTGTTGCTGATCGATCAAAGCGGCGAGACGATTTTCCGCGACGAAGTTCGTCGCGAATCGGAGGTTCGCCAGGAATCGCGGGAGGCCAAAAACTTCGACGCCCAGCAACTCTCTGCGGCCATCAACAAAGCCACCGATGAGGGCATTCGCGTGGCTATCGAACACTACTCTGGAAAATGAAAGGCGAGCATCGCGGTGCAATGCGGAGAGCGAATATGATTAACAAAAAACAAACGGTTCTAGTATTGGCGGTCCTTGCAGGGTCCTGTCTGGCGCCTGCGCAAACCATCACCACCATCGCGGGAAGCAGCGCCGCGGGATTTTCCGGCGACGGCGGACCGGGCGCCAGCGCGTTGCTCAATTCACCGAATAGCGTGGCCACGGACGCGGCGGGCAACGTGTACGTTGCCGATGCCGGCAACAACCGCATCCGCAAGATCGCGCCGGACGGTACCATCTCCACCGTGGCCGGCAACGGCGGACCCGCGCCCGGCGCACTCAACGTCGTGCTGGGAGACGGCGGACCCGCCACCAGCGCGCAGGTTTACAGTCCTACGGGAGTGGCTGTTGACGCCGCCGGAAACATCTACATCTCCACCGCCGACAATCGCGTCCGCAAGGTCACTACCGACGGCATCATCAATACCATCGCGGGAAGCGGATTCCCTTTCTTCAGCGGCGACGGCGGTCCAGCCACCAGCGCGGGACTCAGCTACGGCGGCCTGGCCGTGGACGCCGCCGGCAACATCTACCTCGCCGACTCGCTGTCTCAGCGGATTCGTAAGATTACCACGGCCGGCGTGATCAGCACCGTGGCAGGCAATGGGACGTTCGGGTACTCCGGCGACGGCGGACCCGCCACCAGCGCGGAACTAAGCCTGGCCGGCGCCGGCTCCGTCGCCGTGGACGGCGCCGGCAATCTCTATATCGCGGATCTCGGCAACAATCGCGTCCGCAAGGTGAAGGGCGGCACGATCTCAACGGTTGCCGGCAACGGCACAGGCGTCGTTTTTTGCTTGACGGCAACTTGCCCCATTGGAGACGGCGGGCCGGCCACCAGCGCCAATCTCACGCCGCACGGCGTGGTGGTGGATGGCGCGGGAAACATCTACGTCGGGGACAACGCCAACAACCGGGTCCGCAAGATCAACACCGCGGGCGTCATTACCACCGTGGCGGGCGGCGCGACTTCCTGCCCGGTCAGCGGTTTCTGCTTGCCGCAATCGTCGGGCGACGGGGGACCGGCCACCAGCGCCGGACTTGCGCCGGTTGGCGTGGCGCTCGATTCATCGGGGAATCTTGACATCGCCGATTACTTGCTGGCCGGCACGGTGAACGGCACGCCCTATCTCGGCAACAATCGCGTGCGCCAGGTCGCGGGTGTTGGTTCCAGCGTCGGTCCGGCCCCGGTCATCGGTGCGGGAGGAATCGTCAATGGCGCCAGCTTCGGGAAGCTGCCGCCCGCGGCAGGTTCGATTGTGTCTTTGTTTGGAACCAACCTAGCCGCTTCCACAGTGGCGGCCTCGGCGCTGCCGCTTCCCATCACCCTGGGCGGCGTCAGCGTAACCGTGAACGGCGTGGCCGCGCCGCTGTTCTTCGTGTCCGCGGGCCAAATCAATTTTCAGATTCCCTGGGAAGTGGGGAGTGCGACAACGGCTTCGGTGATTGTGACGACGAACGGCAACGCCAGCAGCGCGGCTTCGCTGACGCTGGCGGCGTCCGGACCCGGTGTATTCACGATCAACTCGACGGGATCGGGACAAGGCGCGATTCAAATTTCGAACACCGCGACGTTCGCCGCGCCCATCGGCTCGATTCCGGGCGCATCGGCGCAGCCTGTCGCGCGCGGGCAATACATCACCGTGTATTGCAGCGGCCTGGGCGCGGTGCAAAATCCGCCCGCCAGCGGCGTGGCGGCATCGGGGCAAACCACCGTTACCACGCCATCCATGACCATTGGCGGGGTGCCGATCACGCCGAGTTTCTCGGGGCTGGCGCCGGGATTCGTGGGGTTGTATCAGGTGAACGCGCAGGTACCACAGAGCGTGACTCCAGGGAATGCGGTAGCCGTGGTGATCACGGCGAATGGCGTTGCGGCAAATTCGGTGACGATTGCAGTGCAGTGATGAACGAAAGGCATAGGCAAGTTCAAGGAGGCGTCTCGATGAGACTCAGTCATGCAGTGGGCGCTATGGCGCTAGCGGTGGTTCTTTTTCAGCCGGCGCCGTCGCCGGCACAGGTGAAGGTGACGATCGGCCGGCGCAAGCCAGTCACCATGAAGGATCTTGACGAGGCTCGCGACCCGAGCCCGCTGTTTGTCGATAAGGCTCTCGTGCCGAAGGTTCACACTTTGGCCATTCTGACGGTGGCCGGCCCTGGCAAAGTGGCCCTCGGTTTCAAACGCGCCGAAACTACGCCGCTGCTAGCCCGGGCGGAGACACAACTGGTCGAACGGTTGAGAGCCGCTGGGTTCACGGTGCAACCGCTGGAACAGACCCGCGCACTCGTGTCGAAGGAGTGGCTATCCACTTCCATCGACGCGATGCCCGCGGAGGATCGCGATAAACTTCAGAACCTCAGCCAAGAGGAAAAGGAAGCTTACATCAGGGACAACGCCAAGAAGCTATGTGAAAACGCCTTGACCCGCGCCCTGTTTGGCTGCCACACGGACGATCCCGGCGGCGAAGCAGCCGAGGGAGGCGGCGGCGATAAGTTGGACCGCGCCAGCCCCAATACCCTCTATTTGCAAAGCATGGTGGTTCACTCCTTCCAAGACACGGTCGGAAGCATCCAGCGGCACGAGTCGTTGGCGGACACTGCGGGTCAGGCGCTGGGGCCCGTCTCCCGTCGCGTGGCCGGTGAATTAGCCGAGAAGCTGGGGGTGGATGCCGTGGTGGCCTTGACCGCTACACCGCTTATCGAGACCGACAAGCCCGCTTCGCACTTCGGTAAGATGACCGCCAATCAGAACCGGGATTTTGCGGTCGAGACGGTTCGCATCCAGGTGGTGAATCCGGACACCCAGTTCGTCTTTGCGGAATGCATCCGCCTCGTGAATAAAGAGGCCCTTTCCAAGAAGACGTTCGCGGTGAATTACGAACCCGACATGGTGCTCGAGCGGCTGAGCGGTGCGCTCGACGAGGCGGTGAGCAAGGAGGTGGGTCATCTTGCCGGCAAATAGGACGCTTGCAGTTTTAGTCTTGTCGATCGTTCCCTGCTGTGTTTTCGCCGGCGCGGCGAACGCGCAGTGGACCGACCCCACGCGGGATCGAGCGGAGGCCGTGCGCATTGCCAATACCTACGGCGTGTCAGCCGGAACCGGGATGTGGGTCGTGCAGCAACGGCACGCGGAAGAGGAGCGGGCCGCGACAGCGGCAAACTTACGCGCCGACGCCGATTTCTTTCGCGCGCAACCACGTCCGGCTGCGCCAGAAAAGCTGACCGGCAAACAGCGGGAAAAGGCGGAGAAGGAGATGGCGGAATATGAGAACATCCGGGCCGCCACGAACGCCGCTAAAGCCGGCCAATACCAGGACGCACTCCAAACAATTGGCGAGGTTGGCGGCGGCGACCGCGACATCAATATCCTCAAGTTCACGGCGCGGCTGCACCAGCGCCTGGGCCAGTACGACCTTGCGGCGCAGGACTACGACAAGCTTCTCAACTTGGCGAAAGACGTTCCCAATACCACGGGCCACTCCAGCGCCGTCGCCCAGGTCTACATCCAACGCTCCCGCGCCTGGCAATCCGCCGGCAAGTTCGACCTCGCTGAAGCGGACATGAACGAGGCCGTCAAAAAGGGTGGCTCGTACCTGGACGCCTACCTGATACACGTGGAATGGGCCGAGCTTTATTTCAACGAAGGCAAGTGGCCACAGGCGGCGGAGGAGTTCACTACCGTGATGCAGCGTTTTGCGGGCGCCGACCGTTATGCCAAGCGCGGCCTCGCCTACTTCGCGCTGGGCGACAAGGACAAGGCCAAGGCCGACTTGGACCAGGCCATCGCCGGAAAGACGAAGCACGCGCCCGGGTGGCTGGCGCACGCTTTGCTGATGGCGTCGAGCGGCCAGCCGCAAACGGCGCTGGACGATTGCGACTACATCATAAAAACGCTCGATCCCAAGGACGTCTCGGCGCATGTCGTCAAAGGCAACGTTTATATGACCGTCTTGAAGCAGCCGGCGAAAGCCGTCGAGGAGTTCGACGCCGCGTTGCAGATCAACCCGCAGTTGAAGGAGATCGCCGATCTCCGCGAGCAGGCTTTGCAAAGTGCCGGTAAAAAGTGATCAAAAGGGGAAATCACCAATGAACAATGTAACGAAGGGGTTTCTAGTTCTTACTCTGACCTGGGTTGCAATCTCATTTCCGCTGGCCGCGCAGTCCTGCACCGATACGATGCTGGCAAGTATTGGCGCTATCTCGGATAGCCAGGTCCTGGACGACGGGACGTACATCTATTTTGGCGACGAAACCGGACGGCTGTTGCGCGTGCCGGTGGCGGGCGGCAGCGTTCAAGTGCTGGCCACAATTCCGGGGAGCGGAACCATCGGTGTCAGCGGCATCTATGTGGATTCCACGAACGCCTACTTTGGAACCAACGGTAAGCCTGGTCCCGCGGGGAATCCCAGCGCGGGCACCGGCGCGGTTTGGGTGGTTCCCCTCACCGGCGGAACCGCCGTGAGCCTGGCCAGCGGATTGAGCACGGTCACCCAGATCAAGGGCGACGCAACCAACATCTATGTTGCGGTCGCCGGTTCCGGGTTCCTCGCCGACGGCCAGATCATGAACATCAACAAGACCTCGCGAGCGACGCAGGTGCTGGCTCAAGGGCTGGTCACACCGATCTCGCTGGACGTGGACAGCAGCAACGTGTACTTCGGCCAGTATCCGATTCTGGGTGGGACCGGGGGAGTCAGCAGCGTCGCTAAGACGGGTGGATCGGTCAAGATCATCAATTCGTCTAAGCCGGCCTACTATGTGGCGCTCGATTCTGCCGGCAGCATTTTTTTCACCAGTGGTCTTGAGGAGGGCGTTTACAAGGCTAGCCTATCCACCGGCGCGCTGACCACCCTGGCCAGCGGTACGCAGTTCGGGTCCGTCGAGGCTCTGCCCGTGAACGGTTATGTGCTGTACTCCACCGACAACAACTGCGGCACGGGTGTCGGCGTGGGAGCCCAATTCAGTTACGCCAGCGCCGGCGGCGGAGCTTCCACGTTATACAAGACCTCCAACTGCGCTTCGTTCTTCACCGTAGACAACGTGGCGATGTATGCGTCGGTGCGTCCCAGCACCACCAGCGGGCAAATCTGGAAGTTTTGTCTGCCGGCTGCGCTGGTCAGCTCAAGTACGGGCGCGCCCATTGTGCCCTCCAACGGAACGGTGGGCGGCGCCAGCTACACGACGTCGTTGGCCGCCGCGGGAATCACTTCCATATTCGGAACCAACTTCGCCAGCGGCAACAACCAGGCAACCGCGGTGCCTTTGCCAACGACGCTGGGTGGAGTGACCGTGAAATTGAACGGTATCGCCGCGCCGCTCTTCTTCGTGGGAGCAGGCCAGATCAATTTCCAGATGCCCTGGGAACTGCTGGGACAAACGACCGCCACGCTCACGGTTACGAACGCGGCCGGCACCAGCACACCGCTGATTATTTCGCTCAGCGGCGTGGCCCCCGGAATCTTCTCCCTCGACTCTTCGGGGAAGGGTCAGGGCGCGATTCAGCTTGCCAACACCGGCACCTTCGCAGCTCCCGCGGGTTCGATTCCAGGAGCCAGCGCGCAGCCCGTCAGCCGCGGCAATTACGTGACCATCTACTGCAGCGGCCTGGGTGCGGTCTCGAATCAACCGGCCACGGGCGTGGCGGCGGCGGGTGGGAATGCGCTTTCGAACGCCACGGGAAATGTCACCGTCATGATCGGCGGCCAAGACGCCCCGGTGAATTTCGCCGGCTTGGCGCCGGGTTTCGTCGGGCTTTATCAGGTGAACGCGCAGGTCGCCTCGAGCGCGACTCCCGGCAATGCCGTGCCGGTGATGGTTACAGTGAATGGAACGGCGTCGAATACCGTGACCATCGCGGTTCAGTGATCCGATCCACAGATTCAATGATCAAATCTTTCGATCCACAGATTACACAGATTACACAGATTAAAACCTAGTTCGTTCTTAATCTGTGTAATCTGTGTGATCTGTGGATCATTAATCCGCGTAATCTGTGGATCATTTGGCCGTTGCGCCGCCATCCACGACGAACACGGTGGCCGGTCACAAACGACGACTCGCTGCTGGCCAGATACAACGCGATGCCGCCGATCTCCTCCGGCGTGCCCACGCGCGGGATCGGCTGCGTCTCCTCCAGCTTCTTGAGATGCTCGGGATTTTTCCAGAAATATTCGCTGAAGTCGGTTTGGATCAGACCCGGAGCGATGGCGTTGACCCGCACACCGTTGAAGCCGAACTCGGCCGCCCAGTTGCGCGTCATCATGATCAACCCGGCCTTGGTGAAGCTGTATACCAAGCCGCCCGCCTGCGGGCGTAGACCGGCGATCGAAGCAATGTTGATGACGCTGCCGCCGCCGCGCTCCATCATTTTGGGCGCGGTCAAACGCACCAGACGCAGCGCCGAAAGCACGTTGATCTCGATCGTCTTCATCAACTGCTTGTCGGTCACTTGCAGACACGGACCTTGGCCCAGATTCGTGGCGCTGTTGTTCACCAAAATGTCCACCGGGCCGAAATGCGATTCGGTGGAAGCGACCAGTTTTTCCAACTCTTCTTTGCGGCCGACGTGACAGGCATACGGCATGGTTTTTCCCGGCAGCGAGGCGAATTCCGTGGCCGTCGCTTCCAGATTCTCCATTTTGCGGCTGGCAATCACCACGTTGGCGCCGGCTTGCGCCAAGCGAAACGCGATGGCCTTGCCGATGCCCCGGCCGCCGCCGGTGACCAAGGCCGTCTTTCCCTGCAAACTCAAACTCATGATGGCTCCTGTTCTTTTCTAAAGATATTTTTCGATCAGCAGATGCAACTTTTCCTTGGTGGCCGCGGGAATTCTGGAACGGTCGGTGATCAGCGCGTGGGCCAACGCCGAGCCGCACTTACACTTTCGTTCCGTGGGCATGTGCGCCACCGCCTCGGTGACCACGCGGGCGGCGTTGGCCGCGTTCTGATTCAACACGCGAATAATGTCGGTGACGGAAACGGCGTCGTGGCCGGGATGCCAGCAATCGAAGTCGGTGACCATAGCTACCGTGACATAGCAAATTTCCGCTTCCCGCGCCAGCTTCGCCTCGGTGGCGTTGGTCATGCCGATCACATCCATGCCCCAGGTCCGGTACAGGTTCGATTCCGCCAGGCTTGAAAATTGCGGACCCTCCATGCAGATGTAGGTTCCGCCGCGCCTGACTGGAACGTGCGCTGCCCGGCAAGCCGCTTCCACCACGCCGCCGAGCTGCTCGCACACGGGATGCGCAAAACTGACGTGCGCCACTAAACCCTCGCCGAAGAACGACGATTGGCGGTGCTTGGTGTGATCGTAAAACTGATCCGGCAGCACGAACTGGCCCGGAGCATGTTCCTCCTTCAGCGATCCGACCGCGCTGAGAGAGAGGATGCGCTCCACGCCCAGCGACTTCATGCCGTAAATGTTGGCGCGGAAGTTCAGTTCCGTGGGCGAAATACGATGGCCGCGCCCATGGCGCGCTAGAAAAGCCACGCGCTTGCCCGCCAGCGTACCCACCAGAAAGCTGTCCGACGGCGATCCCCACGGCGTGGAAAGGGCCACTTCTTCGGCGCCCGAAAATCCCTCCAGCGCGTATAGCCCGCTGCCGCCAATGATTCCGATTTCCGCGTTCGTCACATTCTCTCCCATGCTTCCCATATTTCCCATCAGCCTTCCACCAATTCCAACAGCACTCCACCGGAGGATTGCGGGTGCACAAACACATAACGATGCCCGCCCGCTCCCACGCCCGGCTGATCGTTCACCAAGCGGGCCCCGGCGGCCTTCAAGCGTTCCACCGCGGCGTTCAGGTCGGGCACCTGCACGGCAATATGATGCAAGCCTTCGCCGCGCTTGGCCACAAAACGCGCGATGGCCGAGTCCTCAGCGGTGGCTTCCAGCAACTCCACCCGCGTGTCGCCCAGCGGAAGCATGGCCACGCGGACTTTTTCAGCCGCCACCAGTTCCACCTCGCCGATGTCCAGCCCCAGCAAATCGTGATAAAAGCGAATGCCGGCGTCCAAGGATTTTACGGCGATGCCCAGATGATCGAGTTTCATATTTGGCTTTGTATAATCGCATCCACGGCCGAATAGGGATCCATCTCCCGGCGCGCCACCCGTCCGGCCAAATCGGCGAGGCGATCCTCGCCGGCGGCACTTACGGCGCGTGCCAGCAGGCGCTCGCGCAATAAATCCAGCAGGCGCTGCCGCCAGTTGACCGCCTTCTTCGCGGCCAGCAAGCCGCGCTCGCGTAGGAACGCTATATAGCTTAGGGCGGCGTCCAGCAATTCTGCCACACCCACGCCGTCGGTGGCCACGGTTTTCACGATCGGCACGGACCATCCATCCGGACGATGGCCAATCGAAAGCATGGCGCGCAATTCCTGCTCCACGCGATCCGCCCCGGCGCGATCCGCTTTGTTGATCGCGAATACGTCGGCGATCTCCATGATCCCGGCCTTGATCGTTTGCACGTCGTCGCCCATGCCCGGAACCAGCATCACCACGGTGACATCGGCCAGCCGCACAATGTCCACCTCCGCTTGCCCCACGCCCACAGTTTCCACCAGCACCGTGTTTTTGCCGGCGGCGTCCAGCAGCAGCGTCACGTCGGCGGCGGCGGTGGCCAATCCGCCCAGCGAACCGCGCGTGGCCATGCTGCGGATAAACACGCCATCGTCGGCGTGATGACGCTGCATGCGGATGCGGTCTCCCAAAATCGCGCCGCCCGAGAACGGACTGCTGGGATCCACCGCCACGATACCCACCGATTGTCCGCGCGAGCGCAACAGCGCCGCCAAGGCGTCGGCCAGCGTGCTCTTGCCCGATCCCGGCGCGCCGGTCAATCCCAACAGCGTGGCGTGGCCGGAGTAGGAGAATAGTTGCCGCAGCAGATCCTCGGCGGAGTCTTCGCGGTTTTCGATGCGCGAGATGGCGCGCGCCAGCGCCCGCGGCTCGCCGCGGCGGATCGCTTCCAGAAGAGGGTCCGATTGAGTCACCAGAGTTGGTCCGAACTTCGGCAGGCAAGGATGCCTGCCCCACTATCTCTAGTCCCGCAGCAAATGCCGGGCGATCACCAGCCGTTGGATCTCGCTGGTTCCTTCGCCGATGGTGCACAGCTTCACGTCGCGATAATATTTTTCCGCGGGATAATCCTTGATAAAGCCGTAGCCGCCGTGGATCTGCACTCCTTCGTTGGCCACCCGCACCGCCGTTTCACTCGCGTACAACTTGGCTTGCGCCGATTCCAGGGTATGGCGGCGTCCCTGATCGGCCATCCACGCCGTCTTGTAAGTCAGCAGCCGCGCCGCCTCGATCTCCGTGGACATATCCGCCAGCTTCCACTGGATCGCCTGAAACTCGCTGATGGCTTTGCCGAACTGGCGGCGCTGCTTGGAGTAGCGCAAGGCCGCTTCGTAAGCGCCCTGGGCCATGCCCGCCGACCACGCCGAAATCGAGATGCGCCCGCCGTCGAGGATTTTCAAGCTGTCCACAAATCCGTTGCCTTCCGCGCCCAACAGGTTATCGCGCGGTATGAGGCAATCGCTGAAGATCACTTCGCTGGTGTCGCTGGCGCGGCAGCCCAGCTTGTCTTCTTTTCTTCCGGGACGAAATCCGGCCATGCCTTTTTCCAGAATGAACGCGGAGATCCCGTGACTGCTCTTGCTGCGGTCGCTCACCGCCATGGCCACGCAGACGTCGGCCACGCCGCCGTTAGTGCAAAACGTTTTGGCGCCGTTGAGCAGCCATCCCCCGTCCACGGCTGCGGCGGTGGAGCGCGTGCCGGCGGCGTCCGATCCCGCTTCCGGTTCGGTCAGGCTCCAGCAGCCGATCTTGCGTCCCGTGGCCAGATCCGGCAAGTAGCGGCGGCGCTGTTCTTCGGTGCCGGATTTGTAAATATGGTTGGAACACAGCGAGGTGTGCGCGGCCACGATCAATCCCACGGAACCGTCCACGCGCGACAGTTCCTCCAGGATGATGGCGTATTCGATATAGCCCATTCCCGCGCCGCCCAACTCTTCGGGAAAAATCGCGCCCAGGTAGCCCAGTTCCCCCAACTTCTTGACGACTTCCATGGGGAACTTGGACTGATCGTCCCATTCGCGCACGTGCGGGCCGATCTCGGCCTCGGCAAATTCGCGGATCTGGCGGCGCAGTTGGATCTGTTCCGGGGTGAAGTCGAAATCCATTGGAGTACAGAATAACACGCTTGGGCATGACCCATTTTTGGCATGGGAGTTATGGGAAGTATGGGAATCATGGCCGGCCATACTTCCCATGATTCCCATTCTTCTTATCCGCCATCTGGGTTATTCTTAAGCGATGTCCGTTCTTGTAGTTGGTTCCGTCGCTTTTGACGCCGTGAAAACCGCCTATGGCCAGCGCGACCGCCTGCTGGCCGGCGCGGCGACGTATTTCGCGCTGGCCGCCAGCTATTTCACGCAAGTGGGCGTGGTGGCCGTGGTCGGCGACGACTTCGGCGAAGAAGAAATGCGCGTTTTTCGCGAACGCGGCGTTTCCACCGTGGGGATCGTGCACGCTCCCGGCAAAAGCTTTTTCTGGTCCGGCGAGTACAACTCCGATTTCACAAAGCGCACCACACTGGACACGCAACTCAACGTCTTCGCCGCCTTCCATCCGCAAATTCCCGACATCTACAAGGGTTACCGCTACCTGATGCTCGGCAACATCGATCCCGAATTGCAAAGCCTGGTGCAATCGCAAATGCCCACGGCGGGCCTGGTGGCTTGCGACACGATGAACTACTGGATCGAGGGCCGCCTGCCGCAACTGAGAGAAACGCTACGCGGCGTCGGCGTGTTGCTGATCAACGACGAGGAAGCGCGCCAACTGACCGGCGAGCACAACTTGCTGCGCGCCGCGCGCGCCATTCACACCATGGGGCCCAAAATGGTGGTGATCAAACGCGGCGAGCACGGAGCATCGCTCTATCGCGATGGCCGTGTATTCACAGCGCCGGCGTTCCCGCTGGAAGAAGTGTGCGATCCCACCGGCGCGGGCGACAGCTTCGCCGGCGGATTCATGGGCTCGCTGGCCTGCTGCCAGCAGGCCGGGGAGACGGAACTGCGCCGCGCCATGATCTACGGATCGGTAATGGGCAGTTTCTGCGTCGAGCAGTTCGGCACGGAACGCTTGCAAGCGCTCAGCCGCCAGGAGATCGACGCGCGTTACCACCACTTCAGAGAATTGATGCATTTCGAGTAAACAGAAAGGCCCGAGTCTTGAGGCCCGCGGCCCGAGCAAAAAATCAAACCCGCGCGTTGTGGCTGGTTCTGGCCGCGGCCGCGCTGGTATCGTTTGCTTCCTGTGCGGTGGTCTATCGCGCGGGAACCGCGCTGTACTTCGGGGACGCCGTATCGCACCTTAACATCGCCCGCAAGATCGTTGACAACAAGACTCCCGGGTGGGCGCAAATCGGAACGGTCTGGTTGCCGCTTCCCCATCTGCTCACCGCGTTGCTGGTGTGGTGCGATCCGTTGTGGCGCACGGGCGCGGCCGGCACGGCGCCGAGCGTCGCGGGATTCATCGCCGGCGCGGTCGCGCTGTTCGGCATCGCCCGGCGGGATTTGCAATCGGCCGTACTAGCCTGGACGGCTTTGGCGCTTTACCTGCTTAATCTCAATTTGCTTTACCTGCAAGCCACGCCGATGACCGAGGCCCAGATGCTGGGCGCGTTTCTCGGCGCGGTCTATTTTACCGGCCAGGGCCGCGCCGTGCCCGCCGGGTTTTGTCTCATGGCCGGAACGCTGATTCGTTACGACGGCTGGTTTTATCTCCCGTTTCTGGCGGCCTATTTCTGGTGGAAATACGGAGTACGGCGCGCCCTGGTGTTCGCAGCGATTGCCGGCATCGGGCCGCTCCTTTGGCTGATCCACAATCAGGCGCTCTACGATAACGCGCTGGAGTGGTACAACGGTCCCTACGCGCCCGCGGCAATCGAAGCGCGCAGCATTCACAGTGGCGGGCCGCCCCATCCCGGCGATCATAACTTGTGGGTGGCGCTGCTCTACTACTGGAAGTCGGTGCGCTTAGTGGCCGGCAATGTGCCGGCATGGCTGGCCGTGGCGGGATCGGTAGTGTTGGTGTGGCGGCAACGCCGCTTTTCGCCGGCGCTCCTGCTGTGGTTGCCGCTGGTTTTCTACACGGCTTCGGTAGCTTACGGCTCGGTCCCGGTGTTTGTGCCGCAATGGTGGCCGTTCAGTTTTTACAACACGCGCTACGCAGTGGAAACCCTGCCCGCGCTGGCGGTGTTGGCGCCGGCTGTCTTAGTGGCGCAGGCATCCCTGCCTGCGGCATTTGTGCTGCGTGAACCTGAGCGCTGGAGGAATCGCGCCGCATTGGCATTGGTGCTGTTCGTAGCGGCCGGATGGGTGCTCGGCGTGAGCCGCTGGCGCGCCGACGCCGTGGTGGTGTTCCGAGAAGCGCAGGAAAATTCGCAAGACCGCCGTTACGCCGTGGAACTACTGGCCAAGGAACTGGGCCGCGGCTGCCCGGAAATCTGGATGGGCGGCGGCGATTGGACCGCCGCGCTGACAGCGGCGGGCATTCCATTCCGGCGCGTGATTCACGACGGAAATCGCCAGCTTTGGAAAATGGTCCAGCAGCACCCCGAGTCGCTGGTGGATTGCGCGGTGGAACAGGAAGGCGACGGCGTCCACGAGGCCATTGCGCGCTTGCCGCAATTTGCGAGATCATTCCAAGTTGCCCTCGATTTCACGGCGCCCGGCGAATCCCGGCTGCGGCTGTGGCGGCGGATTATCAAATGAAGATTCCTTTTACCAAAGCGCACGGCTGCGGCAACGACTTCCTGATCGTGGAAGGCGAGACTTTTTCCTTTGGCGATCCGATAGCGCTGACCCGCGCCATCTGCGATCGCCATACCGGCGTAGGCGCGGACGGCCTGTACTTCCTGCACGGCGCCCGAGTGCATCTGTACAATTCCGACGGCAGTCCCGCGGCGCTATCGGGCAACGGCACGCGTTGTGTCGCGGCGGTGATTGTTTCGAAGGGCGGTCAAGCTGCCGGCGCAACCATCCGCATCGAAACCGGCGCCGGACCGCGCGACTTGCTGCTGACGTTGCGCAACGGCAACCTGTTTCATTTCGCCATGAACTTAGGGAAGGTAGGCGTGTCGCCGGGTCCCGAGGGAAGCTTCGACGTGGCCATCGGCAATCCGCAATGCGTCAACCTGGTGGACTCGCTGGACTTCGATTGGAAAGCGCGCGGCGCGGCCATGGAACGCCACCCGCACTATCCCGATCGCGCCAATGTCGAATTTGTACGCGTGGACGGCCGCCACCGCATCACGATCCGCATCTGGGAGCGCGGCGCCGGCTGGACGCTTTCCAGCGGCACCGGCGCGGCGTCTTCCGCGGCAGCTGCGGTTCACGCCGGCAGAGCGGAGTATCCCGTCACGGTCGCCACCGAAGGCGGCGACTTGCTGGTGGAGTCGCGGGAAGGCGATATCGTGCTCACGGGTCCGGCGGAGATTGTGGCCGAAGGCGTGTACGACAGGTCAGCGCAACGATGACCGTAGTCACCATACCTCTCATTTTTCCCATATTTCCCATTGACGCTTGCGCCCGTTTCAGGATGAACTGGTTCCATGGACATTGAAATCAGTGTTACGGAACTAAAGGAGAAAATGGATTCCGCTACGCCGCCGCTGCTGGTTGACGTGCGCGAACCTTGGGAGCACCAGCGCTGCGCCATCGCCGGCGCCAAGCTGATTCCGTTGGGTCAGGTGCCGGCGTCGCTGGACGAGTTGAAGGGCCAGACGCGAGAGATCGTGATGCATTGCCATCATGGCGGACGCAGCATGCGCGCGGTGATGTGGTTGCGCAGCCAGGGTGTGGAGGCGCGCAATCTTACCGGCGGGATTCACCAATGGGCCGAGGAAATCGATCCGCAGATTCCGAAGTATTAATCCGCAGATGTCGCATATGGACGCAGATGAGGAAGAAAGCACGTCTTTATCTGTGTCATCTGCGTAATCTGCGGATAGAAAGGGGTGTTTTGCGAAAAGAGCTGATCACGCTTTGCATCAACGGACGACGCCACGAGTTGGCGGTGTCGCCGAACACCACGCTGCTGGAAGTGTTACGCGAGGAACTGCGCCTCACCGGCACGAAGTGCGCTTGCGACGACTCCAGTTGCGGTTCTTGCACCGTAGTGGTGGACGGGCGTCCCATGCTTTCTTGCGTGATGCTGGCGGCCAGTTATCCGGAAGCGCAAATCGCCACGATTGAGAGTCTGGCGACGAAGGGCGAACTGGCGGCCTTGCAGCGCGGATTCGTTCAGGAAGGCGGAGCGCAATGCGGATTTTGCACGCCCGGCATGGTCATGACCCTGCACTCGCTGCTGGAACGGAACAGCGATCCCAGCGAGGCCGACGTTCGCGCGGCGATTTCCGGTAACATCTGCCGCTGCACCGGCTACGTGCAGATTTGCCGCGCGGTTCAGTACGCGGTAAAGGCGCTACGGGAGGCCGCTCATGCCTGAGTTCGCGGTGATTGGCAAACCTACGCCCATGCTCGACGGCAAGGCGCGCGTCTCCGGCGCCGCCGTATACACCGCCGACATGGTTCAGCCGGGAATGGTTTACGGCAAGATCCTGCACTCCACCGTGCCGCACGCCCGCATCCTGCGCATTGATACGTCACGGGCCCGCGCGCTTCCCGGAGTGCGCGCGGTCGTGGTAGGCGCGGATTTTCCGATTCGTTACGGGATTTTGCCGGTGGGCCACGACGAATCCGCCCTGGCCGTGGATAAAGTCCGCTACGTCGGCGATCACGTCGCCGCCGTGGCCGCCGATAGCGAAGCGCTCGCCGAACAGGCTCTGGCGTTGATTGGCGTGGAGTACGAACCGCTGACCGCGTGGACGGACGCCGAAGAGGCCATGAAGGCGGAGCGCGATTTCATTCACGAGGACCGCCCCCGCAACATCGAGAAACACTACACCCATAATTTCGGCGATGTCGACGCCGCCCTGGCCTCGAGCTATCGCGTGCGCGAGGACCGCTTCGTTTGCCCGGCCGTGACCCATGCGGCGATGGAACCGCACGCTACGCTGGCCGCGGTGCAACCCGATGGCGGCATCACGGTGTGGTCGTCCACGCAAGTGCCCTACTACTTGCAGCGCACTCTGGCGATCGTACTGGAGATGCCGGAAAGTTCGATCCGGGTGATCAAGCCGGCGCTGGGCGGCGGATTCGGCGCCAAGAGCGAGGTTTGCCCGCTGGAAATCATCGCCGCGATGCTGTCGAAACGCGCCGGGCTGCCGGTACGGATCACGTATTCCCGCGAAGAAGTGTTCTTCACTCATCGCGGACGCCCGGCCCAGATCGTGGATCTGAAAACGGGCGTGGATCGTGACGGTAAAATCCTGGCCGTCTCCGCGCGCACCATTCAGGATGGCGGCGCGTTTTGCGGCTACGGTCCCGCGACGATCCTGTATTCCGGCAGCCTGCTGGGCGCGCTCTACGACATCCGCAACATGCGTTACGACGGATTCCGCGTGCTGACCAATAAACCCTCCTGCGGCGCGATGCGCGGTCACGGCACGGTGAACATGCGTTTCGCCTTCGAGTCGCAACTCGATATGCTGGCCGCGGAGCTGGGCCTCGATCCCGCGGAAATGCGCCGGCGCAACCTCCTGCCAGCACCGTGCATGACCGTCAACAATCTCCGTGTGACGAGTTACGGATATCCGGAATGCATTGAGCGCGTCGTGGAAGCCTCGGGATGGCGCGAGCGCAAAGGCAAACTGCCGCGCGGGCATGGCCTGGGCATCGCCGGGAGCCATTACGTGAGCGGCGCGGCCAATCCCATTAATCGTTCCAACCTGCCGCATTCCTCCGTCACCTTGAAGGCGGATCGCGACGGCGCCTTCACGATTTACTCGGGCGCGTCTGACATTGGTCAGGGATCGGACGTGATGCAGGTGCAGATTGTCGCGGAAGAGCTTTGCGTGCCGCTGGAACGGGTGCGCATCGTGGCCGCCGACACCGGCACGACGCCGGTGGATTTGGGCAGCTACTCCAGCCGCGTGACGTTCATGTGCGGCAATGCCGCGTTGCGTGCCGCGCGCCATCTCAAAGAGCAAGTCTTTGCCGCGGCCGCTCGCCAGGGCAAGGAGGCGTCCGCGTTTGAGGAAGCCCTGCAGTGCGCGCTGGAAGAGGCCGGCACGCTGGTGGCGGAAGGACACTATTCCCCGCCGGAGGCCGCGCGTGGCGGCAAGTTCAAGGGCGCCGGCGTGGGACCGTCGCCCGCTTACAGCTACAGCGCGCAAGTAGCCGAGGTCAAAGTGGACGAAGAGACCGGCCAGGTGCGCATCGTCAAGATGTGGGCGGCGCACGATTGCGGACGGGCGCTCAATCCGTTGACGGTGGAAGGCCAGGTCATCGGCTCCGTCTCGATGGGGCTGGGGCAGGCGTTGCAGGAAGAGATGATCTGGTGCAATGGATTCCTGATGAATCCGGGATTACTGGAGTATCGCTCGCCGGCGTCCTGCGACGCGGCTTCGCCGGAGATCGTTCCATTTCTGGTCGAAAGCATCGATCCCGAGGGTCCCTTCGGAGCGAAGGAATCGAGTGAAGGATCGCTGGCCGCCAGCATTCCCGCGGTGGCCAACGCGATTTTCGACGCGGTCGGCGTGCGCCTTACCGAGTTGCCGTTGTCGCCGGAAAAAATCCTGCGGGCGCTTAACCATCAGAAAGTCGAGAGAAAGTCGAGCGGGAAGCCATGACGCTGCCTGAATTCACGCTGCTTCGTCCGCGCGCGCTTCCGGAAGCGCTGGAGATGCTCGACCGCCATCGCGGGGAAGTCCAGATTCTCGCCGGCGGCACCGACCTAGTGCCCAGCATGAAACAGCGGCTTTTCGCGCCGCGCTACCTCTTAGACCTGAAGGCCATCTGCGATCTCCGCTACATCCGCAACGGACGTGGCCTGGAGATCGGCGCGCTGGCCACCGTCGAATCGTTGGCCGATTCTCCGGAAGTGCAACAAGGATTTCCCGTGCTGGCGCAGGCCGCCGCGGTCATTGCCAGTCCCGTGCTGCGAACCATGGGCACGATCGGCGGCAACTTGTGTCTGGACACGCGCTGCTTGTGGTACAACCAGTCGCAATTCTGGCGGCAGTCCTGCGGATTTTGCCTGAAGAAAGATGGCAGCGTATGCCATGTCGCGCCGGGCGGCGATCGCTGCTGGGCGGTTTTCTCCGGCGACCTGGCGCCGGCGCTGCTGACGCTGGGCGCGGAAATCGAGATTGCCGGCGGCGGTTCCGATCCCCATGCCGCTCGTCGCATTCCTTTGGCCGATTTTCACACCGGTGACGGCATGGCGCGTATGCGCCTGGCCGCCGGCGAAATTCTCACCCGCGTGTTCGTGCCGGAATCGTCGGCGCACCTGCGGGGCGCCTATCTCAAGCTTCGTTTGCGCGATTCCATCGACTATCCACTGGCCGGCGTGGCCGTGGCGCTGGACATCGCGCCCGGCGGCGTATGCCGCCGCGGAGTGCTGGCGGTGACGGCGTTGAATCCCCAACCGCTGCTGATTCCCGGCGCGTCCGAAGCGCTCCAGGGAGTGGCGCTATCCGACGATTTGCTGGAGCGTCTCGCCGATCTCACCAGCCGCGCCATCAAGCCGCTCACTACGTCGGCTTCCACGCCCGACTATCGCCGTCAGATTGCGCGCGTTTTCGTCAAACGCGCCGTGCGCCAGGCGTGGGGTTAGCAAAACCGAATACCGCAAAACTGCGACCGCCGATGAACCGACCCGCCGCCGCAGGTGGTCTGTTCAGTACGCGATATAATGGCATTGCAATATGTTGCGCGAAGGATTCCAATACGGCGCGGGATTTGGCGCGGCCGCCCTCCTGGTGGGCGCGCTGGCAACGCCCGTGTGGGCAACCCCGCTGGTCGCCGTGGGATTGTTCACCATGTACTTCTTCCGGGATCCGGAGCGCAGCATTCCCAAAGACCCGCGAGTGGCGGTGTCGCCCGCCGACGGCAAAGTCATGGGGGTGCGCGCCATGGACGGCGGCAGAAACCGCATCAGCATTTTTCTTTCGCCGCTGAACGTACACGTCAATCGCTCGCCGGTGGCGGGCACGGTGAAGCACGTGGAGTACTCGCCGGGACGCTTCCACGCGGCGTGGAAAGAAGAAGCTTCCATCGAGAACGAGCGCAACACCATCACCGTGGCCACGGAAGCCGGGGACGTGGTGTTCAAGCAAATCGCCGGAGCCCTGGCGCGCCGCGTGGTGTGTTGGAAGCACGACGGCGATGTCGTTGGGCGCGGCGAGCGCATCGGCCTGATGAAATTCAGTTCGCGCATGGACGTTTTCCTGGACGCGTCGTGGCAGATCCTGGTGGGCGCCGGCCAGGCGGTGGAAGGCGGAGTCACCGTCATCGCCCGGCAAGAGTTGCGAAACGAGGTGGCCTCATGAGAGCGCCGCGACGATTGAAACGGGGCGCGTTTCTGGTTCCCAGCCTGCTGACCACCGCCAACATGGCGCTGGGCTTCTACGCGCTGGTGCAGGCGGTGAGCGGCTACACCAAGGGACTGGCCGGCGCGGCCTTTTTCGATCGCGCCGCCATAGCTATCGGCTGGGCCGTGCTCTTCGACGGTTGGGACGGCCGCGTGGCGCGCCTGATGAACGCCACCTCCGATTTCGGGCGCGAACTGGACTCCCTGGCCGATTGCATCACCTTCGGCCTGGCGCCCGCGTTTCTGGCCTACGCCTGGGGCATCGCCGCCGTCGATCCTTATACCCTCGGCCCGTTCCATGAACATCTCCATCGCGCCGGATTGTTCATCTGCTTCCTGTTCCTGGTTTGCGGCGCGGCGCGCCTGGCGCGTTTCAACATCTCCACCAATCCGCTGCCCGCCAACCCAGGCAAGCCGGGCAGAAAGTATTTCGTGGGCCTGGCGATTCCCGCCGGCGCGGGCGTAATCGCCGCCATTGTGCACTTCGAGAAAGGCGAGGTCAACGATTGGGTGGGCTGGCCGGTGATGTGGATGGCCATCGTGCTGGGAACGGCGCTGTTGATGGTCAGCACATGGCGCTATTACAGTTTCAAGGATATCCATCTGGGCCGCGTCAACGTGGTGCTGATCGCCACGATCTTCGGACTCATCTATTTCTACTCCGAAGTGGTACTGTTGTTGGTGGCGCTGCTCTACACCGGATCGGGGGTGGTATTCCGGATCGCCCACATGTTCCGGCGCAAGCCGCAACCCGACCTGACACCCGCGGAGAACGCGCAATGATCCCCATGCCCAGAACCGCGCGGTTGTGCCGCGGCGTCCTGCTTGGCGGGCTGCTGATTTTTCCGGCCGCCTGCGGCTATCATGTCGTGGGAACGGCCGGCAACACCATTCCCAAGACCGTGCAAGTCATCGACGTGCCCACCTTCAAGAACCAAACGCCGGCTTTCAAGATAGAGCAGAAGCTCACCGCCGCGGTGGTTCGTGAAATGATGACCCGCACCAAGTATAAGATCCGCGCCTCGGAAGACCCCGGCGACGCCGACGCCGTGCTGCGCGGCATCGTCACCGGATTCACCTCGAGTCCGGTGATCTTCGATCCCGTCACCGGACGGGCCACCACCGCGCAAATCGACGTTAGCATGAGGGTGTCGCTGATCGACGCCAAGACCAAGAAGGTTCTCTACGAAAACGCCGACTTGACTTTCCGCGACCATTACGAGATCAGCGGACAGGCCTCGGTTTACTTCGACGAGAGCTCGGTGGCCGCCGACCGCCTGAGCCGTTCGCTGGCTGCCGCCGTGGTCTCCGGCATTCTGTCCGGGTTTTAAGGTGGGGATTTAAGAGCGGGGTCTTGAACATCCATGAAACTTGACGCCTTCCTCCGGGACGCCGCAAAAGGAAAATTCGCGCCGGTCTATCTGCTGACCGGCAGCGAGGTATTTTTTCGCGACAAGTTCCGCGAGGCGCTGGTGAAGTTTTTCCTGAAGGACTCGGGCGAACTGGTGGACCACGATCTCGGCGAGATCCCGGTTCGCGACGCGCTCGACGACGCCGCGACCCTGGGACTATTCTCGCCCCTGCGCGCGGTCTGGCTGCGCAACGCCGACGCGATTCTGCCGCGCCGCGAAGGATCGTCCTCCGGCCGGCACTCGCCCGAAGCCGTGGCCGCCTACCTGGCTCGTCCCAATGCGCAGTGCGTGGTGGTGTTCGAATCGCGCCTCGACGACAAGGACAAAGCCACGCGCCTGGAGAAAATGCTGGCCGCGCCGGGCGGCGAAAAGTGCGTAGTGGTGGACCTGGAGCGTCCGCCGGCGGCGGAATCGGCCAAGTATTTAGTAGACGAAGCACGGCGGTCGGGCGTGGCATTCGAGCAACGCGCGGCGCTGGAATTGCTGGAATCCACCGGCGGCGACCTGGGACGGGGCCGCATGGAACTGCAAAAACTGATGACCTACGCCGCCGGCCGTCCCAGCATAGGAGTGGAAGAGGTGCGCGCACTGGTGCCGGCCGAACCTGTATTCATCATTTGGGAGCTGGGCGATTCCATCGGCCGCCGCGATCCCGCCGGCGCCTTGGAGCGCCTGGAAGCGTTATTCCGCGAGGGTCATAGCGCCATCCCCACGTTAGGATTGATTGCCAGCCACGTGCGCCGGATGGTTCGCGCCAAGGCGGGATCGCCGCAATGGATGCCGCCCGAAGTGAAGAAGCAAGCGGAAAAGATCCCCATGAAGGATCTGCTGAAGGCGCTGGAGCGCCTCCATCAGGCCGATATGGAATTGCGCTCCTCGCCGCCGGACGATCGTCTGGTGCTGGAGCGGTTGGTCTTGGATCTCGCGAAGACATAGTTTTCTTGGAACACGGAAGGAGACGGAAAAGAGGACGGAAGAACACGGATGGCGACCGCTGGATCACGCTTCCGTGTCCTTCCGTTGTTTTTTCCGTGTGCTTCCGTGTTCCAAAGATCCTTAACTTCGAAACACAATGGATGCACAACTTCATCAAGAGGTCCGGTTTCTCACTACGCGGCTGGGATTGATTCTCCGCGAACAAGCGGGCCCGCGCGTTTTCGATACAGTGGAGCGCTTCCGGAAGCTTTCCAAGGAAGCGCGGACCCGCCAATCGCGCTCCACCGCTGCTTCCCTCGCGCGGCTGGCGGCACGTCAGAGCGTGGACCAGGCGGAGCAAGTGGCGCACGCCTTCAGCCTGTTTTTCCAATTGGTGAACCTGTGCGAGGAGCGGGCCCGGATCCGCCATTTGGCCGCGCACCCGCGCCCGCCGCAATCGCTGCGCGCGTTGTTTCATGAACTACGCGAGGCCGGCGTGAGCGCCGCCTCCCTGCAGCGCTGCCTGAAGTCGCTGGAGATCCAGCCGGTGCTCACCGCGCATCCCACCGAAGCCAAGCGGCGTTCGGTTTTGAATCACATCCTGCGCCTGGGAGCACAGCAGCATTTCGACCTGACGGCCACCGACGAGATCCTGGAAGCGCTGTGGCAAACCGATGAAGTGCGCCAACAGCGTGTCGGCCCGCTCGATGAGGTGCGCAACACGCTGTTTTTCTTCGAACACACCATCTTCGACACGGTGGCCAATTTCTACGATTCTTTCGAAAAGGAACTCCATGCCGCCTATCCCACGGTGCGCTGCGCTCATCCGTTTCTGACCTTTGCAAGCTGGGTGGGCGGAGACCGCGATGGCCATCCGCTGGTAACCCCGGAAACCAGCCTGGAAACGGTCGGCCGGCATCGCGCCCTGCTGGTGGATCACTACCATCGCCAGCTCGAAAAGTTGCTGGAAGAAGTGACCCACGCCACACGCCCAGGGCACGCCGCGGCAGGCGCGTTTCCGGCGGCGGAGGTTTTTCGCAATCGTCTGGCGGCGCTGCGGCGCAAGCTCGGGCAAATCGGCGCTCCGGCCATGGTCCGCGAATTGGAAGCGATCCGCCGCGGACTTCAGAAACAGAACGCGCATCGCGCGGCCCGCGGCAGAATCGCCCGGCTGATCGTGCAAGCGCGCGTTTTCGGCGCCCATCTGGCGGAACTTGATTTCCGCGACCACAGCGCCAAGCTGCACGGCGATCCGACCGAGGGGAAGGAAGAACTGCAGGAGGAGTTTTATGTCCTCCGCGCCATTCAGCGCGACTACGGCCAGGCCGCCGCCCACCGCTTCATTCTCAGCATGGCGCGGCAAGCCTCCGAAATGACCGCCCTGTTGGCGATGGCGCGCCAGGCGCGGGCGCGGGTGGACCTGGTGCCGCTATTCGAAACCATCGGCGACCTGCGCGATTCCTCCAGGATTCTGGCGGAGTTGTGGAGCGATGGCGAGTATCGCGCGCATCTTCGCCAGCGCGGCGATGTCCAGGAAGTAATGCTGGGCTACTCCGATTCCAACAAAGACGGTGGCTATCTGACGGCCAACTGGCTGCTCTACCGCGCGCAGAAGGATCTGTCGCGTCTGGCGGACGAACACGGCATCAAGCTGCGGTTGTTTCACGGCAAGGGCGGCTCGATCGACCGCGGAGGCGGCGCCAGCTATCGCAGCTTGCGGGCCCAGCCGCACGCCGCGCACGGCGGGCGCATTCGCATCACCGAGCAGGGCGAGGTCGTGACGCTAAAGTATTCGAGTCCGCTGATCGCGCAACGCAATCTGGAGCAGCTCACTGGCGCGGTCATCGCCGCGAACTGCCTGCCGCAAGCGCATCCCGCGAACCAGCCCCAACACGAACACGTCATGGAACGGCTGTCGCGCGATTCCCTGAAGTTTTATCGGCAACTGGTTTATGACACGCCGGAGCTGGCCGAGTATTTCCGGCAAGCCACGCCGATTGACTTGATCGAGCATCTGACCCTCGGATCGCGGCCCAGCAAGCGACATCTAGCGCCAGCGCCTTTGCCTGGCAGCCGGCGATCCCCGCAGGGCGGCCTGCGCGACTTGCGGGCCATCCCCTGGGTTTTCGCCTGGACGCAGTCGCGGCACTTGATCAGCGCCTGGTATGGCTTGGGTCACGCTCTGGAAACGTTTGCCAACTCCCAGCCGGATGGTCTGAACGAGTTGCGCAACATGCACCGCGCCTGGCCGTTCTTTGCCGCGCTGCTCGACAACGCCGAGATGTCCCTGGCCAAGACGGACCTCTATATTGCGGAACGCTACTCCCGGCTGGTCCGCAATGCGGCGGTGCGCCACAAGATTTTCGGCGCCATCGCCGAGGAGCATGCCCGAGCGGTGCGGATGATTCTGCGGGTCACTTCCCACGCCGCCGGACACACCGCGCTGCTGGCCCATCAGCCGGTGCTGGCCGAATCCATCCGCTTGCGGAATCCTTATGTGGATCCGCTGAACTTCATTCAAATTGAGTTCCTGACGCGCTGGCGGCGGGCCACGGGAGCCGGAGAACGCGAGCGTTTGCGGAGTCTGCTGGCGTTGACCGTCACCGGCATCGCTTTCGGGATGAAAAGTACCGGTTAGGAGCGAGCAAAAGACAACCTCAGTCCGGCTTGGATCGGCGTTCCTCGGCGCGCGAACCCGGGTCCTCGCGCGGGCGCGACGGTTGCAATTCCTCCGGTTTGTCCGGCCACAACAATTCCAACGTCTGCTGACCCACCTCCGCGGTGCGCGCCTTGCTTTCGATCGCCTCCAACGGTAGCACTTCCGGCGCCGGCGTCGTTTCCAACTCCCGGAATTTCTTCGCCGTTACCAAGACCCGCGAGTTGTACGATCCCACGGCCTTGTTGTAGGAGGCCGTGGCGCGTTCCAACGACTCGCCCACTTCGCGCAAGTGGCCGGTGAGGTTGGCCAGGCGTTCGTAAAGCGTCGCACCCAATTCGCCGATGCGCCGGGCGTTGTCCGCCACCTGCTCCTGGCGCCAGCCGTAGGACACCGCTTTTAACACCGCGATCAGCGTGGTTGGGGTGGCCAGAATCACGCGGCGCTCGATGCCCATTTCGATTAACCCGCGATCCTGCTCCAACGCCGCGCTGAAAAACGACTCGCCGGGAAGGAAGAGCACCACAAACTCCGGGGAGTTCTCCAGCCGGCTCCAGTATTCCTTGCCGCTCAGCTCTTCCATCTGCTTGCGCACCTGCCCGGCATGACGCGCCAAGGCCTCCGCCCGCGTGGTTTCCGATTCCGCGTTGACGGCATCGAGATAGGCGTCCAAGGGCGTCTTGGAATCCACCACGATGTTGCGGTTGCCGGGCAGGTGCACAATCAAGTCGGGGCGGTAGCGGCGGCCGTCCTTGTCTTCCAGGGTGGCTTGTTCCGTAAAGTCGCAGTGCGCCGACATTCCCGCCGCTTCCACCACGCGGCGCAGGGTGATCTCGCCCCACAGCCCGCGTCCCTGGGGACGCCGCAGCGCGGTGGTCAGGTTGCCGGTCTCGCGTTGCAAGCGGGCGATTTCGTTTTGCAAGCCGGAGAAGGCTTCCTCGCGGCGCCCTTCGATTCTGCGGATCTCGCCTTGCAACTGGCCTAACGCCTCCTGCACCGGGCGGACCAGGTTGTCCACCGCTTCCCTGCGCTGGTCCAGATCGCCGCGGGATTGGCGCGTGGCTTCGCCGAGGGTGCTTTCCAGCACCCGCTTGGCTTGCGCCAGAAACTCCGCGTTGCTCTCGCGAAGGGCTTGCGCGGCCAGCGCCTGAAAGGCGTCGCGCAGGGCTTGTTGTTGGCCTTGTTGCTGAAGAGCCGCGGCCGGCTGAGCCGGAACCGGCGGCAGTTGTTGGGAAGTACTCGCCCCCGCACGGCGTGCCAGCCACACTACGAGGCCGCCTAAGGCGGCTCCCACCGCCAGGAGCGCGATTCCCGTTACTGGATCCATGGAAGGGAACGTCTTGCTATCCGGCTTCAGCGCACGTCGGCTTCAACGCCAATCTCATCCAGAAAATCGTGAGCGGCCTGCGCCATCGGACAACCGGTAGCGCTTTCCATCCGGCGTACCACGGCGTACAACTGCTCCCGCCGCCTCGCCGGCGACTCCTCGTAAACCTGATGCAACGCGGAAATACCGATAAAGTCTGTCACCGGCTCTTGCGGCCAGAAGCGGTACGCCACTCGCAGCAGTTCCCACACTCCTACCTCCATCAGTGGCCGCAGGCTGGAACGGGCGATCTCTCTGGTGAATGCCAGAAACAAGATTTTTCGCACGGGACGGAGAACGTACCCCACGAAGACCGCCAGGATGATGCCGGCCGGAATCCAGGCAGCCGGAAACAGAACATCGCCGAGGCTCACCAGGTACCGGAGAAGGTACAGCCAAAGGCCAAACCAAACCAGGTAGGCGCCAACGTCCAGTACCTTGATCAACACCGCAGCCGTTATAGAAATAGGACGCATACTAGATTAACCCACCACACTTCCCAAAATGGTACCACAGTTGGACTGTCCGTACTCACTGCCCCTGGGGGGGCTGGGGGGGCAAGGCAGTCTTGACCTCGCGCATAAACCCTCGCGCCGCTTTCGCCAAGTGGGCCTTACCAACTAGATCGACTTTCCAGAGGATTCCGTTAATGAGGTGCTGCCCTTTCGGCGCGCGCCGCTGATAGGCCGCGGCGAAGACCATGGTGCCCTCATACAGCGGCAATTCCTGCGGCCAGTAGCGCTCGTTGACTAGCAGCAGCTTCCAGATCCCCAGTTCAGTCAGCGGTTTGAACGGCGTCAGAAGCATCCAGAAGTAGGCCTTCATGTTGAAAAGCTTGCGCAGCGGCCGCAAGAGACGCATGATCACCCACAGCGCGAAGGCTGCGATCGGCGCGGCCAATTCCACCTGAATCCCGAAGCTTCGTACCTCGCTAAAAACCAAATAGGCGAATCCCATCCAGACCAGCACGGGAACCCCATCCCAAATCACTCGCAAGACATAGGTAAATAATGAAAAAGGTCTCATCGCCCAGCCTAATGTTAACAGGCCGAGGGGCTGCGCGTGCTATGATTTTTTTGTCCAGTCCTTGGCTATGCCCATGTCTCAAGCAAACGAAAGAACTAACGATCCCTTCCTCGGTGCGTCCCAGGAAGCTTCCCACGACACCTTCAGCGAAATCATCGAGGCCGAAGGGCACCTGATTGACTCTCACCTGCTGGAAAGGATCATGGACAAAGTCATCAGCCACGACGCGAAATTCGAGATCCAGCGCTTCGAGATCGGCCGCACCAACGAGCAGTTCTCGCACCTGGCGATGAAGGTGCTGGCCGCGCAGTCTTCCTCCTTGCAGGAATTGCTGGTGGAATTGCTGGAGCTGGGCTGCCATCGCGCCCAAGAGGCCAGCGACGCCTTACTGCGTCCCGCCGACGGCGACGGCTGCGCGCCGGAGGACTTTTACTCCACCACCAACCATCGCACGCAAGTGCGCCTGGGCGGGCGCTGGGTGGACGTGGCGCGGCAACGCATGGACGCCGCGATTGTGGTTCTTCCCTCGAGCAGCGTTCCGGAATGCCGCAAACTGCGCGACCTCCGCGCCGGCGACCTGGTGGTGTGCGGGCCGGGGGGACTGCGCGTGCTGCCGGGATTCAAAGAGCGCGAGCGCGGCTCGTTCTCCTTTATGTCCGGCGAAGTCTCCTCGGAGCGGCGCGTGGAACTGGCGGCGCGCCGCGCGGCGGCCCGCATGTTGCAAGTGAAAAAAGAGAATGGCCGCACCGTAGTGGTTGCCGGACCGGTGGTGGTGCATACCGGCGCGGCCGAGGCGCTGGCCTCCCTGATCCGCGGCGGATTGGTCCACGCTTTGCTGTCCGGCAACGCACTGGCCGTGCATGACGCGGAGCGCTCCATGTTCGGCACCTCGCTGGGGCTGGATCTGGAGCAGGGAGTGGCGGTGGAGCACGGGCATCGCCACCACATGCGGGCCATCAACCGGGTGCGCCGCGCCGGAGGTTTGCGGCAAGCGGTGGAAAGCGGCGTGTTGACCGGCGGCATCATTTACGAGGCGGTGCGCGCCGGTATTCCCGTGGTGCTGGCCGGGAGCATCCGCGACGACGGTCCCATGCCCGACACCATCACCGATATGAACGTAGCCCAGGATCTTTATGCCAAGAACCTGGAGGATGCCTCGTTGGTATTGTGTTTGGGAACGATGCTGCATTCCATCGGCGTGGCCAACATGCTGCCGGCCAGCGTGCCGCTGGTGGCGGTGGACATCAATCCGGCGGTGATCACCAAGATTGCCGATCGCGGATCTTCGCAGACCATCGGCTTGGTCACCGACGTGGGATTGTTCCTGCACCTGCTGGCGCGCATTTGCGCGGAGGAGTCATGAATTCCGCGCCGGGTTCGCATTCCTCCTATTCTTCCCATTCCTCCCATTTGGGTTTCGAATTCTGGATGGCCTGGCGCTATCTGCGGGCCCGCCGCGGCGGTCCGGTTTCGGTGATCACCGCGATTTCCGTGATCGGCGTGGCGGCCGGCGTGGCCTCGCTGGTGATTGCGCTGGCCGTCACCAGCGGATTCCGCGACGTGCTGCAAAACAGCCTGCTGGGCGCCACGCCGCACGTCACGCTGATGCGCACCGACGGCGAGGGTATCGCCAACTGGCGCGAACTGATCGCCGCTTGCGAACGCCAGCCCGGCGTGATCGCGGCGGCGCCGGCGGTCTACACCGAATTGCTGATCACCGCCGGCCGGCAATCCAAGGGCATCGTCTTGAAGGGCATTGTGCCATCCCTGGAGCGGCGCATGGGCGGACTGCTCGATCACTTGCGGGAAGGCTCGGCCGCGCCGCTGGAAGCATCCCAAGGACCGGAAGACATGCCGGCATTACTGGTCGGTAAAGATCTGGCGGAAGGGTTGCGCGTGCATACCGGCGACATAGTAACCATCACTTCGCCGCGCGGGCATCTTTCGCCGATTGGTCCGCTGTCGCGCGCGCGTCCCTTCAGGGTCGCGGGAGTCTTCGAAAGCGGCTTTTACGAATTCGACGGCCAATGGGCGCTCACTTCGCTGGCCGCGGCGCAGCAAATCCTGCTGCTGAACGACGTCGCCAGCGCCGTCGGCGTGCGGGCCAAGGATCCCGACCAGGCCGCGCAGTTGGCCGTGCAGTTGAAAGGTAAGGTGGGCGGCGGTTACGGCGCGGTCACTTGGATGGAACAGAATAAGCCGTTGTTCAACGCGCTACGCCTGGAGCGCACGGTTTTTGTCTTGACGCTGGGACTGATCGTGTTCGTGGCTGCCTTGGGGATTTTCAATCGTCTTTATGTGCTGGTGCTGGAGAAAAGCAGGGACATCGCCGTGCTGATGTCTTTGGGCGCCAAGCGCCGCCAGGTTGGCTGGATTTTCCGTCTGCAAGGCTTGCTGATCGGCGTCTTCGGCATCGCCAGCGGTCTGGTGTTGGGATACTCCTTCGCCTGGGCCGCGGGCCGCTATCGCTGGATTCACCTGGAGGCCGACGTCTACGCCGTGAATTACGTGCCCTTCGAACTGCGCGCCGGCGATGCCTTGTGGATCACCGCCTCGGTGCTGCTGATCAGTTGGTTAGCCACGTTGTATCCGGCGTATCGCGCATCGAGTGTCATGCCGGCGGAGGGGTTGCGGTACGAGTGATTCGGACTTAGTTCAAACAGCGCGTCAGGCAGGGTGCTGATCATTCCCGGCGTGGACCACTTCGCCCTTCATCAGCCGATCATCAGCCCCATCATCAGGCTCTCAGCCTGATGATTATCTCTATGAATTGGCACCGATTAGCGCAAAACTGCCCTATCTCCCTCACACCCCCCTCTGCCCTTTTTAGGATGTCCGGTTAGGATGTCCGGGCGCGATGCGGTTAACGGCACCATCAACCCCACCATCAAGGTCAGTACCTTGATGATTATCCGATTGAGCCCATTGTATTTATCGCCAAGCCTGGCTACCTGCTGCACACCCCCCTTGCGATGTTGGCCATGAGTCGTTTTGCGGACCAAGCCCTAAGACGGGCCAACTCCTATTTCCCGCGATCCGCATTTGGGAGCGCGGCGGGGGCTGGACGCTTTCCAGGGGCACCGGCGCGGGCGTCCTCGGCTGCGCGGTCCATGCGGGAAAAGCGGAGTATCCCGTGACGGTGGTGACCGAAGGCGGCAATTTGTTCGTGGATTCGCGGGAAGGCGAGATCGTGCTCACGGGTCCGGCGGAGTTTGTGGCGGAGGGAGTGTTCCACAGGTAACCTGCCCAGCATTCTGGATCGTAGGAACTATGATGTAGACAATATGTCCCAAACGTCGGAAATAGATTTGGCCGAGGAGGAATCAACAAGTTACAAACCATTTTTTGATGAAAATGTTCTGCAAGTCGTTGATTCGCCGTTGACGCAAATCTATTTCCGACAAACTCCTGGAGTTGACGATTTATTTTTTCGTTCCGCGGATGTGTGCGGCAGTGAGTCGCTCGGCGTGACATCCTTCCCGAAGGCGGCCAATGGATGCGTCCCCCATAAAGCCGCTCTTCACGGACGGCCCTGGTTCATGGCAAGCCGAATCTCTTTATCCGTCAGAGGCTTGAAACTCCTGCGCTTGGCGATTTGCCGGCTCAGATCTCGCAGATTGGCGGCAGCACGCCGGACAGCCTCCGGGCTTGGTGGGCCTTGCCGGGCAACCGGCTTCTCGTGCCTCACAGTCACAACCTCACCTCCTGCCCAACTCCTTGCGTTCTTGAGAACAGCCGCGATGATCGGCAAAGACCGCTGTTCGCGCCTCCATCATCCGGCCCGTCGCAGTTCCTCCCGCGTCGCCGGTCGGGCGCCGGACGGTCCTTGTGCGCGCTGGATGAACTCGCGTAGCGCTTGGTTCATCAGGTCGTGATAGTCGCCTCCACCCGCCGCTTCGATCCGGTTCGCAAACCACTCCACAATTTCTTTTTCAAGCCGAATCGTAACCTTGATCGTCCCCGGAGGAGCGGCCAGGATAGCCCCTCGTTTGCCCTTGCTGAAATCATATTCTTTTTTCATAAGGTTCCTCGTACTGCTGTCGCTCCCGCCGATCGGCCAGCCTCGCCGGGATGATTCGAACGTTTTCTCCTCGCCATGTATAGACGACTACGAGAATCCGTGCATAGGAGTCCATGCCGATAGCGATCCAGCGTTCCTCCTCCTCGCGATCGTCGCGAATCGTAACGACCGCTTCATCCCGAAATACGGTCGCAGCGTGGGCGAAAAGGATCCCATGTTTCCGAAGATTCGCCTGTGCCTTCGCCCGATCCCACTCGGTGCTTATCCCCACGGGCACAAGTGTATATCATCTGGAACGTAGCTATAGCCAGCCTGTGGCTTCCCGGTTTGCATCCAGCGGCGTGGGACGGCGTAGGACTAGGCTATCCGGAAATTCCGAGATAAACGAGGTATAATCCGCAACGGCAAACTCCATGGATGCTTTCGCCTTCTTGCTGGCTCTCGGCGCCGTGATTTGGGCGGCCAGGAACCGAAACGCCATTGCCGACTTGCGAGCCGAAATTGCCCTCCTGATTCACAGGCTGGAAAAGACCACTTCCGATTTGAACCTGCTGCGGGAGACGGTTTCCAGGAACGCGGCCGCCGTTGCGCAACATCCTTCTTCACCGGCCGCGCCTGCGCCGCAACCGGTGGCCGCAACTCCCGTGGTCACGCCGCCGGCGGTCGTGATTCCACCACCTCCCGTGATCCCGGCCGCTTCGCATGTGCCGCCACCTCCGGTGCTACACGCATCTCCGCCAAGCCCTGCCCGACCCGCCGCGCCACATCCACCTCAAGCCGCGCCCGCGCCTCCCGCACGGCCTCCGATTCCTCAACCTCCACCGCCGCCGGATCGCCCGTTCGATTGGGAAGCGCTCATCGGCGTCAAGTTATTTTCCTGGATTGCCGGAGTCGCTCTGGTGTTTGCGGCCATCTTCTTTCTGAAATACTCGGTGGACCACGGATGGCTCAGTCCTCCGGTGCGCCTGGCCATCGGATTCCTGGTCGGCGCCGGCCTGCTGGTGGTCTGCGAGTGGAAAGCCGCGCGCCGCTACGACGTCACGGCCAACGCGCTGGATGCCGCTGGTATCGCGATTCTGTTTTCCACCTTCTTCGCCGCCCATGCCCTGTGGCATCTGATCGGCGCGATTCCCACCTTCGGGCTGATGGCCATGGTCACCGCGGTGGCGGTGCTGCTCTCCATTCACCACGACTCCATCTTCGTCGCGCTGCTTGGACTGGTGGGCGGATTCGCCACGCCGGCACTGCTCTCCACCGGCGAGGACCGGCCGATCGGCTTGTTCAGCTATCTGCTGCTGTTGAACGCCGGACTGGCCTGGGTGGCCTACAAGAAGAGGTGGCCGAATCTGACTATCCTGAGCGCCGTCTTTACGACGCTCTATCAATGGGGATGGGTGATGAAGTTTATGCGCGCCGGCAACCTGCCGCTGGCGCTGGGCATTTTCTCGGTCTTTCCGGTGCTCAGCTTCGTGGCTCTGGCGCTTGGCGAAAAGCAAGAAACCAGCGATTCCGATGACAATGTAAGCCAACTTTTCCGGCAGACTTCCGCCGCCAGTGTTGCATTGCCGTTGGCATTTGCCTTGTACATGGCCGTGGTACCCGCTTATGGCGAGCGCTACTGGCTCCTGTTCGGATTCCTCTTTCTGGTGGATGCCGGACTAGCGGCCATTGCGGTAAAACGCGGGCCGGAAATGCTGCACCTGGCCGCGGCCATCGCCACCTTATTGGTGTTCGTGATCTGGCTGCAAACCGGTTACAAGAGCGAGGCCTGGCCCGCGGTGCTGGGCATCGTCGCGGGTTTTGTCTTGTTCTACCTGGCCGTGCCGCTGGTGCTCGGCTGGCTGGAGGCAGACTTCTTCGGTCTCGGAACCCGCGCCGTGTTTGCCGCGCCCCTGCTGCTGGTGACGTTTCCGATTCTCGCGGGAGTCGAGCCGGCCACCGCGTCGCCGGGCACACTGTTCGTGGTGCTGTTTGTGTTGATGACGGCCATTGCCGCTCATGCCGTCGTGCATGAGGATGGCGCAGTTCATTTCCTGGCAGCGTTCTTCGCGCTGGCCGCCGAAGCCGTGTGGTCGGCCCGGCATCTCTCGCCCGACCGCCTCATTCCGGCCCTGGCTATCTACGCCATCTTCGGGCTCTTTTATCTGGGAGTGCCGCTGGTGGCGCGCCAATGGAACAAGACGCTGCGTCCGGAGGGCAGCGGCTCGATTCTGGTTTTTGTCAGCCTGGGACTGCTGTTTTTTCTGGCCGCCGGACCGGTGGCCGCGGCCGCGCTGTGGGGCATCGCGCTGCTGCTGTTGATCCTGAATGCCGGCCTGTTGATGGAGGCCGCAGCGGGACGCCATCCGCTCATCTTGCTGGCCGGACTGCTGGTTTCCTGGGTGGTGATCGCGGTGTGGTGGACCACCGTATCGCTGGCCGTGCTGCTGATTCCCGGCCTGGTGGTTGTCGGCGCATTCGCCATCATGATTCTTGGTGGAAACATTTGGGCCTCGCGGAAAGCGGAGGCCGCCGGCACAGGCGCATCGGCCTTCAACCAAGGTTTGTATCTGGCGCTGATCGGGCACGGCTTTCTGTTTTTTGTGGCGATGCAAAAGTCGCTGGCCATCCCGCCCTGGCCGCTTTTGGGAGTGATGGCCGTCCTCGATTTGGCGATCGGCGTGGCCGCGCTCTACACCCGGCGCGGCGAGTTGCACCTGGGCGCGTTGATTCTCTCCCAAGGAATCCTGATCGTCTGGCAGTTCACCGCCGATTTTGCCCCGTGGCCGGCGACGGCTCTGTGGTGCGCGCTAGGAGTCGCGGCCATGGGAATCGTGTGGCTCGGTTTGGCGCGGCGTTTGGAAATCGCGACGCCTGAAATCGGCATGGACGAGCCCGTTGGCGTGTTCATCGCCGCCGCCGCGGCGATCGCTGGCGGCCTGGGCATGTTTGTGGCGCTGTTCGGCGTCACGCTGCGCGGATCTCCCGATGTCCCGTTGTTGACATTGGCCTACGTGGTCTTGCTGTGCTTCGTGCTGGCGGTCGACTGGATCGCCGAATGGCATTTTCTGGCGCCTGTCGCCGTGTTGCTCACGGCGATGGGCCAGGTGGTCTGGTACAACGAGCGATTCAAACACGACAACTGGGGCCAGGGGCTGCTGTTGGCCTCGGCGATCTACGCGGTGTTTCTGATTTACCCGTTGTTGCTCGGCAAGCGCGCGGAGAATTTGCTGGAGCCGTACTTGGCGGCGGTGCTGGCCGGCGCGCCTTTCTTTCTTTTGGCGCGGCAGTATCTGATGGCCGCCGGATTCGGCGATCGCATTGGGCTTCTGCCGATAACGCAAGCAGCATTGATGGCCAGTCTGATGTGGCGATTAGTGCGTCTGGAGCCGCCCGGCCAACGAACCTTGGGACGTCTGGCGCTGGTTGCCGCCGCAGTGCTGGCGTTCATCACTGTGGCGATTCCGTTGCAGCTCGAAAAGCAATGGATCACCGTCGGCTGGGCGTTGCAGGCAGCGGCGCTGGCCTGGCTGTGCCGACGGATTCCGCATCGCGGCCTGGTGGCCTGGACCGGAGGATTGCTGGCCGCGGTCTTTGCCAGACTGGTTTTCAATCCCGCCGTGTTCTCCTATCATCCTCGCGGCAACACGGTGATTTTCAATTGGTATTTGTACACCTATTTGCTATCGGCGGCGGCGTTCTTTGCCACGCCGTGGTTTCTGCGTGACCAGGACGATCTGATGTCCGAAGGCCTGCCGCGCCTGACCATGCTGGCAACTCCCGGCGGCGTCATCTTGCTGTTCCTGCTGCTGAATATCGAAATCGCCGACTTCTATTCCGTGGGTTCCAACCTGACCTTCAACTTCGGCGCCGGCCTGGCGCAGGACTTGACCTATACCATTGGCTGGGGCCTGTTTGCATTTACGCTGTTGATTGCCGGCATCGTCAAGCACAGCAAAGCGGCACGCGTTTCCGCGATTGTCCTTCTGAGCGTGACGATCGCCAAATGCTTTCTGCACGATCTGTGGCGTTTGGGAGGACTGTACCGCGTCACATCGCTGGTGGGTCTGGCGATTTGCCTGACGGGGGTGGCCTTGCTGTTGCAGAAGTTCGTTCTGCAGCCGCAGAAGGAATCGGAATGAAACATTTTCCGGCGCTGGGAGGACTCCGTGTGCTACGCCCATCCTGGTAGTGGGCGACTTGGTTCGCTGTAGGAATTAGGCGATGCGCCCTGCGTGTCCTTGTGGCGTATTTTCCCCACCTCCCGCAAGCACGAGGGTCATGGCCTGTTGGATTTCACGCCACAGGCCCCGTGATATGGTAAATTCAGGGCTGCGGGGATGATCGCTTTGTTCCTCATTTTCGGGATCTTCTGGCTGGCCGGGCTGGTCTATTGCGTGCTGGGAGTGATCGCGGCCCGGCGGTTCAGCAGGGAGTCCGTTTTCGCCGGTCAGGGTGTCGCTTCCGCGATTCCCGCCAGCTTGTTGAAACCACTTTCCGGTGCGGAACGCGGTCTGGAAGAAAGTCTCGAATCGTTTTTCCAGCAAGATTATCCCGACTACGAAATTTTTTTTGGCGTGAATCGCGAGGACGATCCCGCGCTGGAGATCGTGGAACGTCTGCGCCGTCGTCATCCGGAGCGCGTGGTTCGCGTGGTGGTGGCGGAGTCGCCCTATCCCAACGCCAAGGTGTATAGCATGGAGTTGATGGCGCGGCAGGCGCGCGGCCAGGTGCTGGTGATCAGCGACAGCGACGTTCGCGTGACTCCGGATTATCTGCGCGCGGTGATGCGTCCCTTCGAGCGCACCGATATTGGCGTGGTCACGTGCCCCTACCGTGGCGCGCCCGGCTCCAGCTTGTGGTCGCGCCTGGAAGCCCTGGCCATGACTACGCGATTTATGCCCGGCGTCCTGGTGGCCTGGCTTCTGGAGACGAGGCGCTTGAACGACCGGACTCGTAGTGGCTTGCGCTTTGCCTTGGGACCGACAATGGCGGTTCGCCGGGAGTGCCTGGCAGCGATCGGCGGATTTCGTGCCATGGCGCAATATCTGGCGGACGACTTCGTGCTCGGCAAGTGGGCCGCAGAGCATGGTTATCGCGTGGAGCTTTCACGGTACGTGCTGGATCATTTAGTGTTGGGCGAAAACTTTGCCGCCACCGTGCGGCACCAACTGCGTTGGGCGCGCAGTTCGCGCTGCTCGCGGCCGGCGGGATACCTCGGCGAAGGATTCACGCATCCCACTGCCTGGGCCCTGGCCGCCGCGCTGGCGTTGTTTTTCGCCGGAGGATCCGCGGCACTCGCCGGCACTATGGTGGTGGCTGCAGTGCTGGCGCGCGCCTGGGTGTCCTGGGCGGTGGGCTGGGGCGCCTTGCGCGATCCCGAGTTGCGGCGATCCTGGTGGCTGGTCCCTGTCGGCGACTTGCTGGGATTCGCAGTTTGGCTCGGCGGCTTCACCGGCCGCACGATTCTATGGCGCGGCATCGAATATCGCCTGGGGCGCGACGGCCGGTTCGAACCGATCAGCCCTCCCGTTGTTCTCGAAGCCGCGGTCCGCTCGGTCGCCGACCTGGAACCCGAGCCGATTTCTCATCCTTCCAAGCCGGGTGCGTGAACACCTTACCAATGCGGGCAGTGGGTCGCGTGAGTTGGCTGTCGGTGGCCCTCCGTGCGGCTCGGCCGCGCCTTCGTGGGTAAGGCTGCGCTTTTCCTAACTAAGCGGCTTTAAGAACCGCCGGCCGGCTGCGCCAGCGAAGCGGGCGCCTGGAGTTTCTACATTTGCAGCCCGCGGCGCGGGCGGGAGAGTGTGGCCCAGGGTGGAGCGCATTTTGCGGAACCCTGGGAACACTGTTGAGGGGAAAAGAGCCCGCAGGGCGGGCGAAAGGCAGTCCCGCAAATATCGTGCGTCTGTCGCCCACTTCGCGGGCTCGTTGTTCTCGCGGTGTACCCAGGGTTCCGCAAAATACGCTCCACCCTGGGTACACCGTGAAGGAAGAAAAGATCCCGCGCAGCGGACGAAAGGCTGTCTCGCAGCTAGGGAACCCCAAGATCGCTTAACGGAATCAGGTGCGCGACCACATAGGTCAAAGGCTTCCCGCCGGGAATCGGCGATTTCACCTGGTAGGTGCTCACCTCGGTGATGCGATAGGCAACTTGGAAGTCGTCCAGGAGATCGCGCTGCACGTTGAGCAGATCGCGCTCCGCCGCTTCACCCAAAATGACCCAGCCGGGCCGGCGCAGCCGCGCCGCCGAGCGCCGGATGTACAGCTTGCGCCGGGCACTCGGGACGGAAGCCCACAGGCACAACGGATCCAGGGGCGTCCAGACAATCGTTTCGGCCGGATTGCGGTTGAAAGTCCAACCGAAATCGGCGATACCGAGATGATCCGGATTGAGGATGCGCTTGCGGATCGCGGGCATTGCGGGATCCTCGTTGGCGGCGGCGGCCAGGAGATCATTCGGATTTATCTTGAATCCGTCGCCAAACGGAACGATCTTCCATAAAGACAGCGCGCTTGCCGCCACCGCGGTGGATAGCCCAATGACGGCGAGCCGGTTCAAGGCCGGGAACCTGAGAGAACTCTGGCCGTCGAACGTCCTGAAAACCACCAGCGCCACAAACGGCATCAGGTTGCAGACATTGTTCGGATGACTGCGGCCGAAGTAGTAGCTGGTGGTGCTGAACAGGAGAGCTGCCGCGGCCAGATCGCGCCGTAAGGACGAGGCCTCCGCATGGGGCCGGCAAACGTTCCAGGCCGCCAGCCCGAACGCAGCGATCAGAAAAAGAACGTCGCTCCTCCATTCAATCGGAAGTTGCCCGGGAACATGCAGGACGTATTCAGCGATAACATCCGGTTGAATCCACACGCCATAGATCAGCCGATGCACGATTGCCATCCCGAGAAAGGCGCCGGCGCCTATGCCGATGGTTCGCGCCGCCGCGCGCAGCAGACCGAGGCGGGCGGTTTCATTGATACCGAAGACCGCGACCGACATACACGCACTTTCCGGAGACCACAGGATCGCCGGCGCCAAGGCTACGGCGGCCAGCCCCGGCCGTTCGAAAAAGAGCAAGAAAGCGACCAGCACCGCGGGTAGAAAGCGCATGCCGCCGGTGCTGGGAGTGGCGGCGGGGAGATTGCCAAGATCGGGGATTGCGGCCCAGAAAAAGACGGCGGCGAACATGACGAATGTCGCGGCGATGGTCCAGCGCAGCCCACGCGCGGTGCTGCTCGATAGGGCCAGGCGCAGAATCAGCAGCCCCATCGCCAGGTTGGCCGCGACGGTCAGGAACTGCATCCCCGACCAGCAGCCGCCCAACTGGCAAGCACCGGCGACGGCCAGGGCCGGACCGAGGCCATATTGCAGAGGGATGTCATAGAACGGAACGAGGCCGGCGCGTATGTGAAGCGCCGGTCCAATGTAGGCCCCCTGGTGATGAACAAATGTATACAGCGGCCCGCCGGTCTGATAGGCGGCCAAATTCACCAGTAACAAGAGTCCGGCAATCAGAAAGACCAGCGTCAAGTATCTTGTGACCGGCCGGGAAACAGGTCTTTCATTCAACGACGAGAAAGCCGCCTGCAGACCCGCGGCGATCAGCGCAAATGCGGCCAAGCGCGCCAGGACGTTTGGATTTGGTTCCTCCGCCAACCACCAGGCCAGCGAGACCGACAAGGACGTAACCGCGGCCGCGCAGACAACCAGTTGCGGCGATTTCCAGGCGCGATCCCGGTACGCGAAGATCGCCGTGCCCACCGCGACGGCCGCCAGGAAAAGAGGACCACGGACGGTGAATCTGGCCCACAACAGAGCGATGGGAACCCCCACCACCAGCAGGATCAACGGACGAGGAATGGAAATGTGCGGCAACCGGCGGCCAACCGCCGACAAGACGAGAAAGACACCGAAGCCGAAGTAGGCGACAAGAGCCAATAGCTTGCCAAAAGCCGGCAGCATGTCCAGCAGAGTATAGCTATACATAACGCCTCACCAGGGCCCCGCGGCGGACCAAGGAGCGAACCTGGATGGCGCGGCCTGCAACTTTCATGCTCCACCTTGGGAGATCGGAAGCGCGCGGCCAGGTTTTGTTGCCATCACCGTGTAGCCGAGACAATCATCTCCGCCTCGGCCCAGGAGCGAGATATTCCCGATGATGGCCAGCGCCACCAGGAATGGACTCAGCGCCAATCCCATCAGGCGCTCCAGCACTCCGCGGATCGGGCCGCTGTTCTGCGGCAAGAGCAACCGCAGGATCAACGCCATCACCTTATAGCACGCCACCGTTCCGGCGTTGCCGCGGGCATAAACACGCACGTCCACACAGCCGATCGATCGCAGCAGTTCGTCCAAACTGGAGGGAGTAAAACGCCAGTAATCGTAGGGGACAAAGTGCCACCTGGCGGCGAAGGGAACAGTCATCAGAACCAATCCGCCGGGCTTGAGGCACCGCGCCAGCTCGGTCAGGAAGCGCCGTGTGTCGAATACATGCTCCAGAGTCTCTGTACAAAGGACGACATCGATGGATTCGTCCTCCACAGGCCAGGTATCTCCGGAGAAAATGTCGGTGCCGGGAGCTTGATAGCCGAAATTGGCCTTGGCGGCCTGCGTGTCGATGCCGCGATAGGTTGCCAGTGAATTTATTAGCCTTCGATACGGCTGCGCTCCGCATCCCACGTCCAGCACCACGCCGCGCACTTCCGGGAGTATTTCGGAAACGTCCCGCCATATGGATCCCGCTTGCAGATCCAAGAAGCGCCGCACCCCGGCGACGAACCCAGTGATGCCTCCGGTCTCGCGAATCAGGAGGGGCGGGCGCCAGCCTTCCGAGCCGCGCTCCACCATGTTGGCTCGGTTAAGAAGTTTTGCAGAAAGTGGCGTGCTCTCGCCGCCTGGCACGAGCCCCCTTTCGTTCTGGCATAAGGACGAGTATACACCTGCGATCTTCCTGACCCGCGGTTCACTTCTCACCCGGTAGGGCCTCGGCCGACATCGCCGTCAAGCGCGTTTCCCCGCCACGAATGATGCTCCGCCTGATAAAGTGCGGGCGCCGCTTCACCTCTTCGAAAATCTTGGCGATGTACTCGCCCACCAGGCTGACCGCGAACAGGTTGATGGATCCGAAGAACAGGACCGTCAAGAGAATGGTTACGGCGCCCCGCGGCGCCAGCGAAGGGAACAGAAGCCGCAGCACGATCTGCACCGCCATGGCCACGAGGGTTGTGCCGAGCAGGAGAGTGCCCGCAAAGCTCAGGATATTGAGTGGCACGTAGCTGAAGGAAAAGATGCCCTTCTTGGCCCATCCCACGTTCTTCCAGAAGCTGTTGGTGGTCACGCCGAACATCCGCTCGGGTCTGACGTAATCGGCGCCGGTCTGCTTGAATCCCGCATAGGCGCGGATTCCCCGCAAGAACAGATCGCGCTCCGGGAATCGCAACAGCGCTTCCATCACACGCCGGTCGATCAGCGAGAAATCGCCGGCGTCGCGGGGGATCGGAACGTAGGAGAAAGCGTCGAACACGCGATAGAAGAGTTTGTAGGCCGCCTGCATAAAGATGGTCGCCTCGCGCTTGACTCTCCTTCCGTAGACCACATCGTAACCTTGGCGCCACAGTTCCACGAATTTCTCGATCAGCTCCGGGGGGTCCTGCAAGTCGCCATCCAGAAGCACGCAGGAGTTCTTCGAGGCGATCGCCATTCCGCTGCGGAAGGCCGCTTGCGAGCCGAAATTGCGGGAGTGGGAAATGCCCACCACACGGCGGTCCTTCTGGGTCAGCGCGCGGATTACCTCTTCGGAATCGTCCGGGCTGCAATCGTTGACAAAGATGATCTCATAGTCGATGTTGAGCTTGGTGAAGGTATTTTTCAGACGCTCATACATGATGGGGATGGCCTGATTGTCTCGATAACAGGCGATAATGGCCGACACGCTGTGCTTGGTGTCGAGCCCCTGCCTCTTGGTGGACTCCTGGTAGCCGTCTTTATCCTGGAGCGCGGAATACCAATCCGCGGTCCAGCGCAGTCCTTGGCGGAATTCCGTGCGCGGCTGCCAATGGAGATGTTGGCGGGCCTTGCCGATGTCTCCGAACCAGTCATTGAGGTCCCAATGGCGTCCTTCTCCGGAGAACGCCGGCGATCCTTCGATGCCGAACTCCTGGGCGGCCACCGCGGCCACATCCGCGAGAGTTGTTTTCTTGCCGCTGGCGATGTTGAACGATTCCCCATAGAGCGGCGGTTGCAGTTCCAGCGCGGCATCGAGAAAAGCCTCGCTGGCGTCGTCCACGTAGACGAAGTCGCGGGAGGTCTCGGGATTCGCGAAAGGCGGATAGCGTTTTTCCAATCCGTGGCGGACCACAACGGGGATCAGGCGGGAAGAGTCTTCCATCGGGCCGTACACCGAGTAGAGCCGCAAGTTAGCGCAAGGCAGCCCCAGCTTCTTTCCGTAGTAGTAGATCAAGTTGGCCGCGGCCACCTTGGACACCGCATAGTGGCTATTGGGAGCGGTGAAGCCGTCTTCCGCGGGGCCGGCGGCGTTGTCGCCGTATTCCGAAGATGTGCCGGCATGAACGTAAGCGGCGATCTTGTGGGAACTGCGGGCCGGATCCAGGCGTCCCAGCAGCCGGGACAACAAGTCGAAGTTGGTCTGGTAGATCAACTGGCTTTCTTCCTCGAAGGAATACGCGCCATAGGCGACACAATCGAAGATGGTGCGCGGTTTGACGGAGTCCAGGAGCTCATCCAGGTTGGAGTCCACCAGCAGGTCCAAGACGCGCACGTTGGCCGCGGGGACGTCCGCCAGCCGCCAGGCCGGCAGACGGGTCGCCGTGCCATAAACGTCGTCGCGGGATTCCAGCATCAGGCGCAACAAGTTGGCTCCGATGAATCCGCTCGCGCCCAGAACCAGGATGGGGCCTTGCAGGCGCATTGTTTTTTCCTGCAGCGGGGAATGCGGCGGCTGTGCCATCGTTCCGATTGTAGCAGAGAAGGAACACATCGAGTATCCGTGCGCACCTCGTACTACAGAATGCTGGGATGCGACAGAGCCTGAACGTGAATAAGCCCTGAAGGGGCGATCTAATCCGTTCGGCCCTGTGTGGGGTTGTGTCTCTTTAGGGCGCCCCTTCAGGGCTTTTCGATTGGGCCGGCATAGCTCAGGCCGTTGGCCCTTAGGACGCAATCGTAGAGTGCGTTTTCATCATCTCAAGTGGCCACCCGTGGTTCCAAGTCCTCTTCCCAACGGCCCGGATGGCGCTGGCGCGACCGGCGCGGCTGGAGCAACAGGGGAAGGGCTGGCGGCCGGTTGAGTAGCAGCGTCGGGAACCGGTGTTACGCTGCCGGAACTCTGACTCTTCACCGGCACGGCCTCTCCCGTGGCGTCGATCATGATGGTTTGGGCAAGAGTCCGGCGCACCGGCTTCTCCAGGATCTGGATCATGTAACCGAAGCGGATCTCCGGCACCGGCTGGCCTGTTTTCATCGTCACTGCAAACTCCGCCTCGGTGGTCATCGCCCCATGGGCCGGCAGACTGGTGGCATCCAGCTTGATTTGATATTGACCTTCCGGCAGATTGTAGAATCCGAAATTCCCGTCGGCGTCCGGCGTGGTGTAGCGTGCGCCCGGCTCCAGGCGAATCAGGATCGTCTCGACGTCGTTGTCGGTTCCCGATTTCGGAGGCGCGTCCACGTGACCCAGGATCTGGCCTAAGCGAATTACCTGTAGGTCTCCGCGGCTGATCCTCTGGGGCGTCACCGCCACAGTGATTTCCGATACCGCGCCGGGATCGAACTCCGCCGGCAATTCCCCGGCGGCTAGCCCTACACGATGCGGCCCCTCGGGCACCGCGGGAATCACGTACCGCCCTTCGCTGTTCGTCTTGACCACGCGATCGTGGTCCAAGGTGACGGGAATGCCTTCCACGCGGAGGGCTCCCGAGGAACTGACCTCGGAAACGAAGCCCTCCACGCTGCCGGTCACCGGAATCTGGTCGCGGGTGAATTGGTCCAGGTCGCTGCCGTGCGGCAGCCGGGCGCCCCAGTTGAAACTCTTGGTGACCCGGATGTACAAGCTGGTTTGATTGAATCCGGGAAGCGCGGTCGGCAGGCCGGTCGTTTCGCCGAGCAAGAAAATGTTCTCGGGGTTCAGAAGCATGTTTTGCCGGTCCCGGAACATTTCCGCATGCAACACCCATCCCTGGGGCATGGGCACGCTGACTCCCACCACGCTGGTGTTATAACTGGCCGTGGAAAAAACCGTTTGATTCACCAGATCCTGGCCCAACTCCAATTGGGCGTACAGCTCGAAACGGCGGAAGTTCATCTGCATGGAGCCGCGCCCAAACACGGTGTTAGTGCGGTCGGTGGCGTCGGCGTTCTGCAGCCGGATGGCACCTCCGAAGGTGAGACGGCCGAAGTTTACCTGATCCTCCAATTCCTGAGAGCGTTGATGCTGCGCGGGACCGTAACCCCCCAGCAGGATGTCGCGCCAGGTAAAGTGAAGGTTCTGCCGGCCAAACGAGCGGGCCACCGAGGCCGACATCTCGCGATTCCTGGAATCTTCGCTCAGCGACGTGCTGGGGGAATCCGGCGAGGACGTGCCGGGAGTTAGGGAACTGTAAGAGAGCTCGGAAAGCTGGCCGGAGACGTTGATCTTCCAAGGTAGCAGAAGCGCGGTCCCCATTGAGTAGCCGGAACTGTGGTAGGTCGTCGCATCCGGGTTGTCTTCCAGGTTATTGCGATACTGGCTGACGGACCCGAATACCTCCACGGCCTTGAACGGACGATAGCGCAACTCCGCGAAGGGCCCGCGACGGTCGCCGACAAACTGTCCGGCCACCGGCAGGTAGGCCGCGCCTTGCGAAGTGTAGTTGAGCCGCGCGGTGAATTTCTGGGTGTCATAGACCAAGCCGGCCAGCGTCGTCAGGGGCGCGGACCCCATGCTCGTCGCAGGAGTGATCCCGGCTGCGAAATTGGCGGCGGCGCCGGACGCCGTGCCAGCCGTGGTAGCCGATGTAGCCGTTGTAAGTGGCGCGCTGCCGATGGCGACAGCGGACCCTCCGGCTAGTCCCTCTTCCCCGAATAGCTGCAGGTGCTTGGTCCACTGAAACGACGCCTGGACCGCAACGTTGTTGGCGCTCAGGAACTGGCGGTTGTCGGGAAACAGCGCGGCGTTATCGGCCAGCGCAGTCGCGCTGGCGGAAGTGCGCAGCAGGCGTGCCCCGATGGTCAGCCGCGAGCCGACCTTCTGACGCAGAGTTGCGCCCATCATGTATTGGCCGGAGCCGATGCGGAAGGGCACGCGGGGCCCTTCTAATAAGGTGACCTCGCCGAAGAACGCGGAAACCAAGCGGCCTTTGCTGGAGGTTTCTACTTTCACGCCGCGCGCGGAAATCTCCGGATTGATCATGTTGGTGAAGGGCATGGCCACGGGGTTCGCAGCCAGCCGGAAATCGCCGGCCGTAAAGTTCCAACGGCGTCCGCGCCAAACCACGCCGGCCAGGGTTACAAAGTTGTCGCCGAAGCGAAAGTGTCCGTCCGACCCGTAGCTCTCCAGGCTGACGGCCAGCAGACCCACGCCGGGGATAAAGTCGTGATAGCGAATGTAGGCGCCGCTGGTGGTGCTGAGTTGTTGGGTGCCGCCCAGGTAATATCCTTGAATCCCCACATCCGCGCCGGCACGTGTTTCGCCGCTGAATCCGGTCCCGCCGTTTATGTTGGGGAGGATTGGAGCGGCGTCGTCCGGAGACTGTCCCCACGCGGCGGACGCCGCCAGGAGCACGCCAGCCACACCCAGTAGGTGTACGAATTGGAGTTTTGTGGGCACGTCACGGTTTCGGCTACTTCGGATCCTTCACCGGTCTCGTGGGAGAAGTCACGCCCAAGATTCCCGGAACCGGCGTTGCGGCGCCGGTTTCGTTGGGGCGCTTGGCCAGCGGCGGAACTGTCGAGGGAGACACTTGAACCGTGACCTCCTGGATTTCGGGCAGCCCGATATCCACTCGCGCTCGCAATGTGTAACTGCCGCCGTTCAGAGGCGCCTGCAGCGGTACCAGCAACCGTTGCTCGCGTTTGGGCAGCACCGGAATGTTGCTGAGATCGTGCTTTTCGACGACCTTGCCGTCCGCGTCCATTACGACCAGATCGCCCAAGGTGCGGTAGTGCATCAAGCCGGGATTGTCCATAACCACTACGGCGTTCCACCCGGTGGTACCGTCTTTGGCCTGGGTCCGCTCCAGCTTAACTGCTTTCACGGCGCCCTCGACCGGGACATTTCCGACGATCGCGTAGAAGGCCGCGACAACGCGCACCGCGGTCTTCAGGCCGGTACCGCTAACCTGCTCCTGCGACGGAAGCGTGGTGAATCCGGCGCCGCAGTGATAGCTGCGCGGGGTCGCCCCCGTTGGTACCCGCAGAGTATAGCGAACCATCACCGTTGCACCCGGCTCCAATTCCGTTTCCATAGGATTCACGCTCAGCCAGGAGCGGCAGGAGAAAGCGGACTCTTGTTCATAGCTATGCGCGAATTGCGGAGTCTCCTGGGAATCCAGGAAGAAATCCAGGATCTCGGCGCGCACGCGTGCTTTTTCGGACGATCCATTGGTCAGGATCAAGGAGCCGGATTGCGCCGCCGGACCGGAGAAGCGCAGTTCCAGGCGCATCGGCGACAAGCCCAGCCCCAACTGCGCGGAGGCCGGAGCGGCCGCCAGCGCCAGCACCACGGCCACAAACGTTATTAAGGAGCGTTGAGCGAATAAGTGAGTGCAAGAGAACATAGTGGACTCGTTTCGGCGATGTATTGCCAGCTGTCGTTCAAAGTGAAATTGATAGTAATCGTGAAATCGTTGGTATGCCCTTCGGCACCGGAGGCCATTACGGTCGAGGAAGACGACGACAGGGGGAAGGCGCCGTTGCAGGCCCCTGTGCCCATGGAGCCGCCGATGTGGTTCACCGATACGTTCGTGCAGCTAGCGGTAACCGCGGACGCAGGCACGGCCGTGCATCCCGAAAACGAGGAGGAGACCGCTTGGACTCCCACGGTCCAGGTGCTGGCGAGTTTGCCAGCCGTGAGACTGAAGGAGACGGTGGCGATGGAAGAGCCCGCCACCATCCCGAGGTCGGGATCGGTGGCGGAAAAGCTGATGGTGGCTGGAGTCGCCCTCATTGTTGTTATGCCGGTGGCCGCGACCCTGCGGGCAGTGCTGCTCGGGCTAGCCTGCGCGGTCCGCGTGTTTGCGCCGCCGCGGGCCTGGGCATGGACCAGGCCGGTCGCCATGACTGCCGTCATGAAGACCGTGAGCGTCGCGAGTTGGAACCGGAAAAACATAGCGATGGATTCTCCTCAAAAGCTTCCGATCAGCTTACCGAACTACGTCGCGCTGATGGTCAGCGTGACGGTCGCGGAGAACCCGCCCGTCTGGTAGGTCGGATCGTCGGTCAGTGTCCAAGCCACCGAACCGCTGTCGCCGGCCATGCTGGAATGCGCGTTGGTCGCAAAGCTAGCCACGTTGGTGGCCGACGCGGTGCGGGAGGTGATCGATCCGGCGCAAGCCGTGCCGACTCCACCCAGCGTGCAGGAATAAGCCAGCGCGTCGCCGGCGGTTGGCGGCGTAGCGACGGAAGGGCCGCCGGCCGGCGAGAAGTCCGAGGTGACTTGCAGCGTGATGGTGCCGCTGCCGCCGGCCTTCGCAGTACGAACCTTGTAGCTGAAGTTGGTCGTGCCGGTGTAGTTGTTGAAGATCGTGCCCACGTTGGCCAGCGTTGTGGTGGCCGTGGTCACTTGGAGAGCTGCTTCCGCGCCCACGGTAACGCTCATAGTGGTCGTCCCGGTGGCGGCAAATTGCGCCTGCGCGGAGATTGTCAGCAACGTAGCAGCAAGAACGATCAGAGTCTGTGTTTTAGACATTTTTCCTGTTTCCTTTTCGGTTTGTTATAGTTGGAGCCGGGTTGATAAGAGCCCTCTCATCAACAGACAGGGAAGCACGAGGGTCACCAAACCTCTCTCTTGACCGTAAACTGTTGATTGCTTAAATGGTTCCTGGTTGGACACTGCGGTACTAAGGGCTTGGGTCCGGAGTCACTAGTGTAGAAACGTTACATTTCGATGCGAACTGGCCAAGGCGAGCTTCCAGCACCCGGACAGACTGCAAGAATCCCAAGCTCGGTAAGTTATTGAAAAAATAGGTGATAACAGGCTACGCCGGGCGCGACTTCCAAGGCGGTAGGTTGGCTGGAGGACCCATCCGCTACCGCGGACGGTTCTGACAAATCCAACCACGCTATTCGCCGCTTTGTTTCAACAGCTTATCATGGATGTCCCCGCGGTTCCCGCGTTCACGCTCCCCTGGCCAGACGCGCCAGACGCTGACCGAAGGTCAGCTCACATCCAGCCCGAAAAAATGGTGATGGTGCACCAACGCCAGAAAAATGGATAGAAGTGACAGAATGTTGCACGGGGTTCCTTGCGGGCTGTTCTCTGAATCAGAGCTAATATATTGATTACAAATGGCTTACATCGACAATGACGGCCGTGAACGATTTAGCGCTGAACGTGCTTCACCATACGTGCCGCCGGCGACGACTCCGGAGCCTGCCACATTGACTTTGCTTGGCTTCGGCATCAGCGCGTTGCTGGCTGCGCGGAAGCGGTTCAAGAAGGCGTAGCGCCAGTCCCGCATTTCCTGACCGGTCAGCTCCAGGAAAACAAATCTTCCAAACTTCGGTTGCTCTGGTCGCGCAATCTTGCCCCAGGAAATGCGGGGAGAGGAAATGCGGGGACAGCCCACCACGGGCTATTCACCACTTTGCTCCAGCAATTTCGCCACCAACCCCGTCCACCCCGTTTGATGATTCGCGCCGAGGCCGCGGCCGTCGTCTCCGTGGAAGTACTCGTGAAACTGCACCAGGTCGCGCCAGTGGGGATCGTCGTTGAACACGGCCACGCCGCCGTTGGAGGGGCGGCGGCCTTCGTATTGCAGAAAAAGACGGCTCAGCCGGCGCGAGATTTTGGCGGCGACTTCCCACAGCGTGATCTGCTGGCCGGAACGCGTCGGCGATTCCACCTTGAACTCGTCGCCCAAATAATGATGAAACTTTTGCAGCGATTCGATCAGCAAAAAATTCACCGGAAACCACACCGGACCGCGCCAGTTGGAATTGCCGCCGAACAATCCGGTGGCGGATTCACCCGGTTCGTAGTCCACGCGATGTTCCGTGCCGTCCGTCTTCAGCACGTAAGGATGGCGCTGGTGAAACTTGGACAGGGCCCGAATGCCGTAGGGCGAGAGGAATTCCTCGGTGTCCAGCATGTAGCCCAGAACGCTGCGCAAGCGGTCGCGATTCACCAGCGAGAGCAGCCGGCGACGGCCCTGAGGCGTATCGGTGGTGTCGATGTGGCTGCGCACGTTGGGCACGTTCTCGATAAACCACATCATGCGCCGCGTGAATCCAGGAAGGTGGTCCAGGATGGCCGGTTCCAGCGTCTCCACCGCGAACAACGGGATCAATCCGACCATGGAACGGACCCGCAAGGGAAGGTGCGCGCCGTCCGGCGTGTGCAGGACGTCGTAGTAAAAGCCGTCCTCCTGGTTCCACAGTTCCAGGCCTTCGCCGCCCATATCGTTCATGGCCAGCGATATGTGCACGAAATGCTCGAAGAATTTGCTGGCTACGTCTTCGTAATCGCGATTCACGCGCGCCAGTTCCAAGGCGATGGCCAGCATGTTCAAGCAGTACATGGCCATCCAACTGGTGCCGTCGGATTGCTCCAGAAATCCGCCGGTGGGCAAAGGCTTGGAACGATCGAACACGCCGATGTTGTCCAAGCCCAGGAAGCCGCCCTGGAAAATATTCTTGCCCTCGAAATCCTTGCGATTCACCCACCAGGTGAAATTCAGCAGCAGTTTGTGAAACACACGCGCCAGGAATGGGAAATCGGCGTGGCCGTGGATGCGCTTCTCGATCTTATAAACGCGCCACGCCGCCCAGGCGTGCACCGGGGGATTCACGTCGTCGAAGGCCCACTCGTAGGCCGGCAACTGGCCGTTGGGATGCATGTACCACTCGCGCAACATCAGCACCAGTTGTTCCTTCGCGAAATCGGGATCCACCAGCGCCAGCGGCACACAGTGAAAGGCCAGATCCCACGCCGCGTACCAGGGATACTCCCACTTGTCCGGCATGGAGATGATGTCGGCGTTGTAGAGATGCGTCCATTCCGCGTTGCGGCCGTGTTTGCGCTCCGCGGGAGGCGGCGGCATCGCCGGATCGCCGTCCAGCCAGGTGCGCACGTCGTAATGATAAAACTGCTTCGACAACAGCATCCCCGCGAAGGCCTGGCGCTGTACATTGCGCGCGTCGGGCGAGGAGCTTTCGGGAGATCGCTTGCTGTAAAACGCATCCGCTTCCGCGATCCGCCGCTCGAAGATGGCCGCGTATTCCGCGCCCAGGCTATGGGTGACCGGCGATTCGGCCTGGTCGGTAAGACGCAAACGCAATTCCGAAGAACTTCCCGGCGGCAGGTGCAAAGCATAGTAGGCGGCACACTTGGTGCCCACGTAATCCGGATGTACCGCGTCCAACTCGCCGTGGATCACATAGCGATGAAAAGCGTCCTTGACGTAAGGGGTTGCGTTGGGCGATTGGAACAAGCGCTCGCTGTTGGTGTCGTTTTCCGTGAACAGTAGCGTGGGCGTTCCGCCGCAAACCAGCGACCGCTTGCCGTACTGCTTCACTTCCAGTTCCACCACGGTATCCGAAGCGGCCCACAGGCGGGGGCGCTCGCTGCCATCCCAACTCCAGGTGTTGCGGAACCACAGGGTCGGCAGCAAGTGCAGATCCGCCGCCTCCGGACCGCGGTTATGCGCGGTGATGCGCATGAGAATGTCCTCGGAGGTGTTTTTGGCGTACTCCACGAACACATCGAAATACCGGCCGTCGTTGAAGACTCCGGTATCGGTCAGCTCGAACTCCGGGTCCAGGCGCGTGCGGCGGCGGTTCTCTTCGCACAGGCGCGCGTAGGGGAACTCGGCCTGCGAATACTTGTACAGAAACTTCATGTAGGAGTGCGTGGGGGTGCTGTCCAGGTAGAAGTAGCATTCCTTGACGTCCTCGCCGTGATTACCTTCATTGCCGGTGAGTCCGAAGAGGCGCTCTTTCAGAATGGGATCGCGGCCGTTCCACATGGCCAGCGCCACGCAAACGACTTGATGACGGTCGCAGATTCCGGCGATGCCGTCTTCCCCCCAGCGGTAGGCGCGGGAGCGCGCGTGATCGTGCGGAAAGTACTCCCAGGCGGTGCCGCCGGGGCTGTAGTCCTCCCGAACCGTGCCCCATTGGCGCTCGCTGAGGTAGGGCCCCCAGCGCTTCCAGTGGGCTTTCCGCTGGCGGGATTCGTCGAGACGAATTTCTTCTTGGGTCTTAACCAAGTGCACCCCCTTGCAACGGCCTACTGTAACGCATCACAAGTTCTACGTTTTGCCCGGTAGACGCTGACAAACCAGGATACTGACAGCGAGCCCGCGGAGCGGGCGGACAGAGTGTGGCCCAGGGCGTCAGCCCTGGGTAAACGTCGTGATGAACTGGAGCTCGCGGAGCGGGCGACAGAAGCGCGCGATGCTTCCTGGCCGTGCCGTTTCTGGTCGTTCTGGCTTGGCTGGCGTAAACGGCCTGTCGCCCGCTTCGCAGGCTCGCTCATATTCCTACTCTATCCCAGGGTTTTCGCTTCGCTTCACCCTGGGCCACACTCCACCGCCCACTCCGGGGGCGGAACGCAACAGACTCCGGTTTTAAACGTGGTTCGGTTGGCCGCGTCACACTAGCAGCCCCTGGTAATACGAAACTCGGCAAACCTGCCCCACTCCTATCTACTTCGCCCAGGCAATCATACCTTCCAGAAACGGCGTACACAAATCCGGATGCTTCGGCAGTACTCGCACAGTATACCCATGTAATCCGCTGCGTGTACAGGTGGCCACGGCATGATACGACCACGCCCCGTTGTCCTCAAAGCCCATCGGCTGCATGGGTGTGGCCAGGCCGTTGACGATTTCACCGTCGGCATCCACCTCGCCCAAATACAACTCGACGGAAACTTCATCGGGCGTCAAACCGCCCAAGTAGACGCGGGCCTTGGCGCGCACGTCGCCGCCCACCGGCAGATCGGTAGTACCGCTCCCGTCGAGCACTTCCGCGCGGACTTGCGGCCACAATCCGCGGGCGCGAGCCACCCATCCGGAGAGCGCCCGGGCCGGCCCCAGATCGTTCTCGTGCAAGCGGGCGGATCGCGCCGCCGCCGGCAGATAAAATTTTTCGGTGTACTCTTGCACCATGCGGTGGGAGTTGAAGAAGTGGCAGAGCGCCTGGAGCGATCCCTTCATCCGCGCGATCCAGCGGCGCGGCACGCCATCGGGTCCGCGATCGTAAAACGTGGGAACCACGTCGCGCTCCAACAGATCGTAGAGCGCGTTGGATTCTACTTGGTCCTGGCGTCGAGAAGTCGTCGTATTGTTCGCTGCGCCCGATGGGCCATCCGATCGGCTCGGCCTGGCGGTCGCTGATCGTTCCAGGCTTCGTCCCACCAGCCGTCCAGCGTGCTGAGGTTGAGCACGCCGTTGGCGGCCGCCTTCATGCCGCTGGTGCCGCTGGCTTCCATCGGCCGGCGCGGCGTATTCAGCCAGACGTCGCATGCCCTGCACCAGGTAGCGCGCGACGGCCATGTCGTAGTCTTCCAGGAAAACGATGCGGCGGCGGAACTCTTCCCGGCTGCGCCAACTTGACAATCTGCTGGATCAGTTCCTTGCCCTGCGTCGTCCGCGGGATGCGCCTTGCCGGCGAAAATCGACCTGCACCGGGCGGGTCGGGATCGTTCAGGATGCGGCGCCAGGCGCTCGGGATCGCGCAGCAGCAGGGTCGCGCGCTTGTAAGTGGCGAACCGCCGGGCGAAGCCGATGGTCAGGGCGTCGGGATCGAGCACCTCGTCGGCGCGTCGAATCTCCGCCTGCGGGCGCTCCGCGGCGCTGTAGCTGCTGGCGCAAACGCCGCCGCGCGAAGGCCACCAGCCGCTCGCGGCGGCGCTCGTGGGTGCGCCACAACTCCTCGGCGGGAATGCGTTCGACACGCGCGTCCAGAGCTCGTGTCGGCGGGTTCTTCGCGCCATCTGCGGTCCCAGGTAGCGGTCGAAGAGCTGGTTCATTTCGGCGGAAATCCAGGAGCGGAAGTGGACGCCGTTGGTCACGTGAACCGATGGGAATTTCCTCCACCGGCACGCCCGGCCACAGCGTCTTCCACATCTCGCGGCTGACCTGTGCCGTGCAGCCGGCTGACGCCGTTGGTGCGCGTCGCGAGTGCGCAGCGCCAGCATGGTCATGCAGAATTGCTCGCGCTCGTTGCCGGCGTTCCGGCGGCCCAGCGCCAGGAACTCGGCGATGGAAATGCCCAAGATGCGGCGTATGTCCGAAAAAGTAATGGTCCACCAGCGCCGGCGCGAAGTAATCGTGCCCGGCCGGCACCGGCGTGTGGGTGGTGAAGATCAGGCCGGCGGCGGCCGCTGCGCGCGCCTCCGCGAACTGACGGAATGCTGCGTTCATCAGCCTGCGCGCGCGCTCCAGGGCCAGAAACGCCGAGTGTCCTTCGTTCATGTGGCAGACCGTGGGCTCGATGCCCAGCGCTTCCAGGGCCCGGAAGCCGCCGATGCCCAGCACGATCTCCTGCTGCAGGCGCATCTCGCGGTCGCCGCCGTAAAGCTGGTCGGTGATGTCGCGGTCCTCGGGCGCGTGTTCGCGGCGCACGTTGGTGTCCAGCAGATAGAGCGAGACGCGGCCCACTTGCACGCGCCACACCTGCGCTGTGACTCTGCGTCGCCGGCGAAATCCACTTGCACGGTAACCGGCTTGACCGGCGGCATCGCGCTCCAGCGTCACGGGCAGGTTGTGGAAGTCGTTGTCCTCGTACGCTTCCTGCTGCCATCCGGCGGCGTTGAGGTATTGCCGGAAGTATCCTTGCTGGTAGAGCAGTCCCACGCCCACCAGCGGCACGCCCAGGTCGCTGGCGGACTTCAGATGGTCGCCGGCCAGAACGCCCAGCCCGCCCGCGAAAATCGACAGGCACTCGGTCAAGCCGAACTCCGCCGAGAAGTACGCGACCAATGGCTGGCGTGCGCCATAACCGGCGGAGGCGTGACGCCGCCGGAACCAGGAAGATTCCGCGTTGATATAGGCGTCCAGCCGCGCGGCAACGCGATCCATGTGGGCCAGGAACCCGTCGTCGGCGGCGGCCGAGGCGAGAACGTCCTGGCTGACTGTGCCCAGCAGCAGCACGGGATTACGCTTGGTGCTTTCCCACACCTCCGAATCGAGGCGATGGAACAGATCCACGGCATCGTGATCCCACGACCAGCGCAAGTTATAGGCGATGTCCAACAGCCGCGCTAAACGCGCGGGCAGCGCCGGAACGACATGAAAAGTGAAGGCCGGTTTCAAAAAGAGTTCTCCTCAGTGTAAAACTCCAGCATAACAGGGTTTTCGCAGGATCGGCCTGCGGCCTGTCCCTTGGGATGTGCGGTCTGAACGCACACCCGGTGTTGCGTCTTGGTCAAGCACGCGCAAGCCGGATGCTATACTGAAAGATTCAAGATGAAAAAACGCATCCTCACCGGCGACAGGCCCACGGGAAAGCTGCATCTGGGCCACTATCTCGGCAGCCTGGCTAATCGCGTGCGGCTGCAAAACGAGTACGACCTCTGCGTCCTGGTCGCCGACTACCACACCCTGACTACCAAGCCGGAAGAATCCCGCGAGATCGAAGGACGCATCCAAAGCATCGTGCTCGATTACCTGGCCGTGGGCATCGACCCCGAGGTTAGCCACATCTACATTCAGTCGCAGGTGCCGCAGACCGCCGTGCTGCAATTGCTGTTCTCCATGTTCACGCAGGTGCCGCGCCTGGAACGCATTCCCACGCTGAAGGAACAACTGCGCGTGCTGAAAATCCCCGACGCCTCGCTGGGCTTGCTGGGCTATCCGGTGCTGCAATCCGCCGACATCCTCATCGTGCGCGCCAACCTGGTGCCGGTGGGCAAGGATCAGGAGTCGCACATCGAGTTGACCCGCGAAATCGCGCGGCGCTTCAACGGTCTTTACGATTGCCAGGTATTTCCGGAAGCCGCCGCGCTGATCGGTGAAGTGCCGACGCTGGTGGGCACCGACGGTCAGGAAAAAATGAGCAAATCGCTGGACAACTGCATCTATCTTTCCGATTCCCCAGCCGAGGTGCAGCGACGCGTCATGAACATGTACACCGATCCCACGCGGCTGCGCGCCACCGATCCCGGACACATCGAAGGCAATCCCACCTTCGCATATCACGACGCCTTCAACGACGACAAGGAAGAAGTGGCCGATCTCAAGGGGCGCTACGTGGAGGGCCGCGTCGGCGACGTGGAGGTGAAGAAGAAGCTGGCCGCGGCCATCAACCGTTTCCTCGATCCCATTCGCGAGCGCCGGGCCCGTTTCGAACAACGTCCGCGCATGGTCCAGGATATTTTGGCGGCGGGCGGAGAATACGCGCGGCGCCTGGGGCAGGAGACTCTCGATATGGCCCATGAGGCCATGGGAATGGCCTATCCGAAGCTTAAGTAGCAGAAAAACAAAAGGCAAAAGGCAAAAGTCAAAAGGCAAAAGGAAAGACGGAGCGGCGGCACCTCATTACTTGGCCTTTCGACTTTTGCCTTTTGCCTTTTGCCTTTTGCCTTCGTTCTTGCCTTGCCCTAGGAAGCACCCATCCGCACGATCTCCTCGTACTCCTCTTCCAGCAGCGGCGAAACCGCGATCGGGCGCATCATGTGGAACAGCTTCATGCCGGACAGCTTCTTGTTGGCTTTCAACTCCGCCAGCGGCACCGGCCGGCCCAGGCGCTTCACGGCTTGCAGATCCACCACCCAGTTCTTCTTGTCCTTGATCTCGGGATTCTGATAGGCATCCGTCAGCACCTCCAACTCGCAGACCGCGGCCTTCTCCGGCGCGGTGTGATAGCCGATCACGCGATCGCCCTTGCGAATCTGGCCCAGGTATTTCTGGGCCATGTTGCCGAAGACGCCGTCCCATACGTCGCGCTTGGAGACCAACAATTGGTCGAAGTGATAGCTCTCGGGATCGCTGAGAAAAAACCAGTAGGTCCTAGGCTTCATGATGGATACTGTCCCTCCGCCCTCCATGTTATGCTAGGCGTCTGGGCAATGGAACCGAGTACCACAGATACGGCTGTCCTGCCGCCGCGGCGGATCGGGCGTTACGAGATCGTCGGCGAGTTGGGGCGCGGTGCCATGGGCGTGGTCCACAAGGGTTTCGATCCCACCATCGGCCGCACCGTGGCGATCAAGACGGTGCTGGCTTCCAGCGCCAACGAGGATTTGCTGAAACGCTTTCGCCGGGAGGCTCAGGCCGCCGGCGTGCTTTCCCATCCTAATATCGTCACTATCTACGACGCCGGTGAAGACCAGGGCATTTTCTACATCGCCATGGAGTTCGTGGTGGGCGACACGCTGGAGAAACTCATCGCCGCCGGCCCGATGGCCTTGGACGTGGTCACCTCCATCATGGAGGATATCGGCTCGGCGCTCGATCACGCTCACGCGCGGGAGATCATTCATCGCGATATCAAGCCGGCCAACATCATGATCAGCAATGGACGCGCCAAGGTCATGGATTTTGGCGTGGCCAAGCTGCTTTCCTCCACTGCGACGGCCACCGGCATGGTGATCGGCACGCCCTCTTACATGTCGCCGGAAGGCGTCAAGGGATTGCCGGTGGACGGCCGCGCGGACATTTTCTCGCTGGGCGTGGTGCTTTACGAAATGATCACCGCCAAGCGGCCGTTTCCCGGCGATAGCATTCCATCGGTGATCTACAAGATTATCGGCGAGCATCCCCTGCCGCCCACCACGGCCAACCCTGCCCTACACAACGGCCTGGATATTGTGCTGTCGAAAGCGCTGGCCAAGGAACCCAGCGAGCGCTATGCACACTGCGCGGAGTTGGTGCAGGATCTGAAAAACTTCCGGCTGCTGAAAGCGCCCGTGGTTAGCACGGCTGCTGCCAACGCTCCGTCGCCGGTAGCGACGCCGCAGGTAGCGCGGACGCTGGCGCCCCCGCTGGTCAGCGGGACGGTAGCTTTGACGCCCCACACCGTTCTGTCCGCGCCGCAAACCGTGGCGATTCCCCGACCGGCAGCTCGGCCTGCGTCAGGCGCGGGATCCCCCGAGCCGCGGAAATCCTGGCTTGCACCGCTGGTGATAGCTGGCCTGCTGGTTGCCGCGACTATCGGTGGCGCGGTCTGGTGGAAGGGTCGCCAAGCGACGCAACGCGCCCAGCAGGAAGAAGCGGCGCGAGCCGCTGCCGCTGCGCAGCAAGCGCAAGCCGTGGCAGCAGCCAAGCCGAGTCCAAGTGGTGAAACTGCCGCCGCGCCGGCCGATACTTCCGCCGCTACCCTCGACGTGCTGGTGAGAACCAGCGTGGACGGCGCCGCGATCGCCGTGGATGGAAAAACGGATCCGGCGTGGGTCACGCCGCACCAAGTCCGCGTGCCATTCGGGTCGCACGAAATCGCCGTTTCCAAGTCCGGTTATCGGCCCAGCAAAGCGGTGAAGGATTTCACTGCGGAAGGTCCTGCCGATCTCATGCTCAAACTTCTGCCTTTGGACGCTGCGCCCGTGAAAGCGGAGAAGCCACCGGTGAAAGCAGATAAAGCGCCGGTGCAAGCGGCGAAGCCTGCGCAGAGGGCGGAGCAGAAGGCCGCACCGCCGCCCGCCGCGCCCGTCGAACGGGCGTTTGCGCATTCTCACGTTCCCGCCCAATGCCGAAGTGGTCATTGATGGTGCGGGCACTGTTTATCGCACGCCCGTAAACATCCTGCTACCTTCGGGACGCCACAAGATCACTCTGAAGCACAAACGGACCTCGGACTATTCGCGCGATATGGTGGTGGTGGGCAATGAAATCGTGGAGATGACCGTGAACCTGTTCAATCCCGACAAGCCGATCCCGCCGCAAGCCCAGAAGCGGTTCCCATAGGTGTCCACAGATTCCACAACCGGAATCAGTCCACAGATTACACAGATTACACAGATTAAGACTCGCTTTTCCTTAATCTGTGTAATCTGTGTAATCTGTGGATTGATTTCCTAGTGGCGGAAATGGCGGACGCCGGTGAACACCATCGCCAGGCCGTATTGGTTGGCGGCGGCGATCACTTCATTGTCGCGCACGGACCCGCCCGGCTGAATCACCGCGGTGACGCCGGTCTTGGCCGCTTCCTCAATGCCGTCGGGAAAAGGGAAGAACGCATCCGACGCCATCACCGACCCGGCCAGCGGCAGCACCGCTTTGGATGCCCCGAGCTTTACCGAGTCCACGCGGCTCATTTGGCCCGCGCCTACGCCCAGCAACTGGCCCGCGCGGGCGTAGACAATCGCGTTGGACTTCACGTGCTTCACGGCTTTCCAGGCAAATAGCAGCGCATGCACTTCTTGCGGCGTGGGAGCGCGTTCCGTCACCGTTTTGAGATCCGCCTCGGTCACCGGCCGGACGTCTTTTGTCTGTAGCAACAGCCCGCCGGAAATCTGCTTCCACATCAAATCGCCGGCGCTCGGCTGGGCTAGCTCGAGCAAGCGCAGGTTTTTTCTGGCGGTGAGTTTCTCCAGCGCGCCGGGCGAAAATCCCGGCGCCACGATGGCTTCGACAAAAAGCTTCGCGACTTCCGCGGCGGTGTCCGCTTCCAGCGCGCGATTGAACGCCAGCACGCCGCCGTACGCCGAGAGCGGATCGCAAGCCAGCGCGCGGGTGTAGCTGTCCACTTGCCGCTCGGCGCACGCCAGCCCACAAGGATTGGTGTGCTTGATGATGGCTGTGGCCGGCTCTGAAAATTCGTTGGCCAGCTCCCAAGCGGCATCGATGTCCACCAGATTATTGTAGGAAAGCTCCTTGCCTTGAAGCTGTTTAGCGCCGGCCAGACCCCGCGCCGGCGCGCCGGCCGGTTTGTAAACGGCAGCCTGCTGATGGGGATTCTCTCCGTAACGCAACCCGGCGAGTTTTTCCAGGTGCAGCGACAAGCGCGGGGGAAACACTTCGGCCGGCGGTAATTCGGCGGCGTCCGCGCCGGATCCGGCGCGAGCCAGCGTCGCGGCGATCGCTGTATCGTAGGCGGCGGTAGCGGCGAAGGCGCGTTGCGCCAGCTTCCACCGCGTTTCCGCGGACAGGCTGGCGCCGCCGGCGCGCAACTCTTCCAGCACCGCGGCGTAGTCGGCGGGGGACACCACCACCGCCACGTCGCGATAATTCTTGGCCGCCGAGCGGATCATCGAGGGTCCGCCAATATCGATGTTCTCGACGATTTCCGCCATGTGCGCGCCGGGCTTGGCCGCCGCTTCTTCGAAGCGATACAAATTCACCACCACTAGACCGATCGGCCGGATGCCATGTTGCGCCAGCGCCGCCATGTGCGCGGGGTTGTCACGGATCGCCAGCAGCCCGCCGTGGACGGCGGGATGCAGCGTCTTGACGCGGCCATCGAGCATTTCGGGGAATCCGGTGACGGCGGAAATTTCCGTGACTTTCAGGCCATTCGACGCCAGCAGGCGTGCTGTGCCGCCGGTGGAAATCAGTTCCACGCCCAACTCCGCCAGTCCGCGCGCGAATTCCACCAAGCCGGTCTTGTCGGTGACGCTCAGCAGGGCGCGCGCGATTGGGTGAATCATACGCGCCAGCGCTGGATCGGGCCGCAATCAGGCTCCCTTGGCTTTCAGGCTGACTTTGCCATTTTCCACTTCCACCTGATATTCCACGTTCTGGCAGCGCATGTCGCGCTTCAATTGATCGGTCTTCTGTTTGACGAAGCGGCGGAATCCGTCGATGTTGATGGTGTTGACGTTTTCGCCCAGTTGCTTCTTGGCGGAAACCAGCGCGCTGAAAAGCTGGCCGACTTTCTCGGAATCTTTTTCCGGATCGTCCCACTGGACCTTGAAACTGGGGGCCGCGGCCGGCTCCGGCGCCGGCTTGGTGTCCACGCGGCGTCCCCGCGGTCCTTCGGTGCCTTCCTCGCGGCGCTTCATCTTCTGCCGCCACAAGTCGGAGTGGATGGCATGCTTTTGGACCATGCCGTTCAGGCGGAAGCGCTGGCCGTAGTTCAGGGAGCGGCTGCCATCGAGACGTTTGATGGTGGTCTCGATGCGCCACTGCGAGTCGTAAGGCGGCTTCTTGACGCCGCCGCCGAAAAACATGTCCCACTCGATTTTCAGCCGGCGCATGCTGTCTTCCAGCAGCACGAGTTCTTCATCAATGGTCATGATCGGTTATGTATTGCCGAGCACCCGCCGCGCGTCACTCCTCCGCGCCGCCCACGAAGCGCTGGCCCACTTCCTTCACCATGCGCGTCAATTCCTTGCGCATGCGCGTAAGATTCTGTTCGGCGGCGGCTTCCAATGGCTTCATGGCTTCTTCCACAAAGCTGGTCTGCTTGCCGCCCAACTCCGTGACGATGTGGCGCATGAAACTCTGTTGCACGCGCGTGGCGGCCTCTTCCATCTGCTGGTTCAGGCGTGCCAGGGATTGCTCCAACATCTGCTCACCGCGCGTTTCCAACTGCGTGGTCAGGCGCGCGCCGGCTTCCTCGATGGACTGGTGGACGCTGGCGAGGTTCTCGGCGGCCTTCTTTTCCAGGGCCTGCCCGGCCTGCGTGGCCACGTCCTGGGCCCGGCTCTCCAGGCGCGCTTGAAACGCGTTGAAGTGGTTTTCAATCTGCGCCAAGCTTTCCTGGAGCGCGCTGGCTTTGGCTTGAGCCACCTGCTGTTCGAAGTCATGGCCCAGCCGCTCCAGCTCCGGCTTCAGGTTCTCGCTCATCGCATAGGCGAGCAACTGCTCGACCATCTCACCCAGACGCTTCCCCACTGCCGGATCGAGGGCACGCTCGCTCGATGGCGCGGGCGAGCCTTCGTTCAGGGAGTCCCCGCCGTTGGGCTGGGCTTGCCCAGCTCTGGCGACCGATGCTTTGACCTTGGTTTCTGACATTGTTTGAACCTACCAACTAGATTACGATGTTTTCAAGAGAAAAAGTAGTGCATTCCAGAATCACTTGACCACCAACGGGCCCTTGGACTTGCATCAACGATTCGCGAGCGTACGGATACGCGGGCAAGCGATCAAGTGCCTGTCCGCGGTCACCAAGGTCAGATCGTAAACGATCGCGGTGGCCCCCTAGGAAACGGTCAACGGGATCCTCCGTACCAAGATCGAGAGTTCGGCTGAGGAGCGCGACTTCCCGGTTGATCGGCGCTTCATGAACCGGCCGAGCTTGCAGCGTGCGCCGGATCCAGGTAATCCCGTCCGGATCAAAGTCCATGCGCTTCTTCTGGTTGAGAATCGTGATTTCCCAGAACGTGGCCGCAGAGATCCACCATTCATTTCTGGCGTCTCGCAGCGCCGCGTCCACTTGAGTGGACAAACGGTGGCGCTCTAAGACGGTCCACAGCCAAATGTGTGAATCGAGCAGGAGATTCATTTAGAATCAAACATCTTCTTGACGTTGCTCCAGTCGGCATCGCCGTATTCGCTCGGATCGAGCGCAGGCGCGACGATGTCTCCGAGAATGCGCGCCGTGCCCGCCATGCATCCCAGCCCATTATCCTTCTGCGCTTTCGGCGCCGGTGGGCGTGTTACCTGTGCCAGCGGCTTACCACGCTTGGTGACAAGAATTGGCTCTCCGGTGCGCTGAACCTTTGCCAGGAGCTCCAGGCACGTCGCCTTGAATTCAGAGACGCTGACGGTTTCCATACGACAATCTTAACATAGTCATTGGTAATGGTCACTTTCGCCGCATCGTGATCTCTGTGGCTGCTTGGGTCAGACCCTTGGACGTCGCCACCACTTTGATCCTGCCGGCTGACCCCGCTTGCGACCGTACAATCAGCAGTGCCATGCCGCCGAAGGCCTTGCGGTAGTCGGCTTGAAACGGCTCAACGCTGGCAGCGTTGCCGTTGTCCACGCCAGCAATGGCGCCGCCGGTCACGGCGAACTTCACCAGGTTGTCCGCGTTGGGGACCAGGTTGCCGTTCTTGTCTTCGATGCGCACGGTGACAAACGATAGATCGTCGCCATCGGCGTTTATCGTAGCGCGGTCGGGGCTTAGCGTAATTCTCGCAGGAAGTCCGGCGGTGCGTACTTCATCCACGGCCACCTGCTTGCCGTCTTGATAGGCCACCGCGCGTAGCGTACCCGGGGCGTAGGGAACCTGCCAGATCCTGCGGTATTTCGTGACGAACTTGCCGTCCGGGGAAACATTTTTGCCCACCGGCATTTCCCACGTCTCGCCGAAGCGCTGCTTCTTCCCTAGCGATTTCCCATTCAGAAACAACTCCACCTCGCTGGCGTTGGAGTAGGCCATCACGGGAATCGCCTGGCCCTCGTGTCCCGGCCAATTCCAGTGCGGCAGCACGTGGACCATCGGCTTGGCGGACCAAACGCTTTGATAAAGGTAATAGCGATCTTTCGGAAAACCCGCCAGATCCACGAATCCGAAGTAGGAACTGCGCGCCGGCCAATCTTTTGAATTATCGGCGCCTGGATGGTAGTCGAAGAAAGGCGTCGGCTCACCGATGTAGTCGAAACCGGTCCAGACGAATTCACCGAGGATGCTGGGAAAACGGTCCTGGTAAGTGAACTCCACGTCGGGACAATAGGCCCATTGCGGCGAGATGATGTCGTAGCCGGAGAGTTGCAGCGAGGGATGCTTCTCGTATCTTTCGATCGGCAGATGATAGACGCCGCGCGAACTCACACACGACGCCGTTTCCGAGCCGAAGATGATCCAGTTGGGATGCTCGGTCATGATTTTCTCGTAGTGCATGGGCTGATAGTTGAATCCGGGCAGATCCACGGCATCGGCCAGACCGTTCTTGATCGCGCCCTCCCAGGAATTGAAGGCCGAGGTGGTGGGTCGCGTGGGATCTTCCTCGTGGAAAAAAGCTGTGAGCCGCTTGGCTTCCTGCGCGCCATTGACGCGGGTCTGCTCGGGGACCTCGTTGCCGATACTCCACATGATGATGCTGGGATGGTTGCGGTCGCGGTGCACGAAATCGCGCACGTCACGTTCCGACCATTCGTCGTAAAACTTGCTCAGGCCGTTGGGGACTTTGGGGATTCGCCACATATCGAAGGCTTCGTCCATCACCAGCAGGCCCATGCGGTCGCAGTATTCCAGCAACTCCGGCGAGGGTGGATTGTGGCTGGTGCGGATGGCGTTCACACCGGCGGCCTTCAGGATTTCCAGTTGCCGCTCGGTGGCGCGCCGGCTGACGGCCGTTCCTAGCGCTCCCAGGTCGTGGTGATTGCAGACGCCGTGCAACTTCAGGGTGCGTCCGTTCAGCAGGAAGCCTTTCTGCCGGTCATAGGCGATGGTGCGGATGCCGAATGGCGTGGTGTAACGATCCACCACTTTTCCGGCGTCTAGAACTTCGCTAACCACAGTGTACAGAGCGGGATGGTCGATGTCCCAGCGCTCAGGCCGGATGACACGCAGCGTTTCGGTAACGGTTTGCGATGCGCCGGCCAACAGTCCGGGTCCAATGCTGGCCGGACCGGTGTTGCGCGCCACCTGCTTACCGGTTGCGTCCAGGATGGTGGTTTGCAGCGCGAAGTTAGTTGCCGTTGCGCCGTCGTTGCGGATTTCCGTCTTCACTACCACGGAGGCTTGATCGCCTGTTACTTCAGGTGTCGTGACGTAGGTGCCCCATCGCGCCACGTGCAGCGGCCCGGTGACATCCAGCCAGACGTTGCGATAAATCCCCGCGCCGGGATACCAACGCGACGAGCGCGCCTCCGGCGTCAGGCGTACGGCCAGCACGTTTTCCGCAGCGCCGAAATGCAGGTGCGGCGTTAGATCGAAGGAGAATCCGATATAACCGTAAGGGCGACCTCCCAGTTCGTGGCCGTTGAGCCAAACATGCGCGTTGGACATGGCGCCGTCAAACTCGATGGAGAAATGGCGATCCTTGGCGCTCTCCGGCAGCGTGAAGGATTTGCGATACCAGCCGGTGCCGAAGCTCGGCAGCGCACCGCTGTGCGGACTGATCTTAGGGTCGAACGGCCCTTCAATGGCCCAATCGTGCGGCAGACGCTGCGGGCGCCAGGCGGTGTCGTTGAAGCTGGGCTGCTCCGCGCCGGGCGCCTCGCCTTTGAAAAATTTCCAGCCTTCGTTGAAACTGACGCGCCGCTCGCCCGTAACCGTCACCGGAACAGGCGCGGCGAATATCAACATGCAGAATGAAATGGGAATGATGAGACGAATAGGAATCATGGCTAGCTCCTCATCATTCATTATGAACCGTTATCGGGGATTGCGCATGCGGTACAACACATGACGCCGCAAGGGATGGCCTTCCGGCAGGCGCGGGTGGTCGAAATCATCGGCCGGGTCGTGGGTTAAACCGAGTTTCTGCATCACCCGGCGGGAGCGCACATTGGCGGGCACCGTGAAGGACACTACTTCTTCAAGGCCAATGGTGGAAAAAGCGTAATCGAGCACGGCGCGCGCGCCTTCGCTGGCCAATCCCATGTTCCAGTAGGGCACCGCCAGCCGCCAGCCGATCTCGACGCAAGGCATGAAAGGTGCTTCGAAGCCGGGCACGGCCAATCCCACATAGCCGATGAACTGGGCGCTGCTTTTCAACTCCGCGGCGAACAGGCCAAAACCGTGTTTGGCAAAATGCGCCTCAATGCGGTCCACCAGTTGGTCGCTGCCTTCGCGCGACAAACAACCGCCCAGAAATTCGGTGACCCGAGGATCGGCGTTCATGACCGCGAACGGCGGGCGATCCTCGGGTCTCCAATCGCGCAGCAACAGGCGCTCGGTTTCCATCACTCCAGTGTAGCTTTACTTCACGATTCGGGCGATCACTTGCACCTGCATCGACGTGGTATAACTGGGATCGTCTTGTGTGGTCAGGATGACCGGCTTGTCTAGCGGGATAACCGTGGTTAACTGATCCTTGGTTTGGCGTACCGTCGGCTGCGGTTGACGTGAAGCGCCAGGCCCGGTAGGCGGAGCGATCACCGAGGTAATCTCCACATTGGTCTTGAGGCGAATCGTGGCGGCTTCCATGGTGCTCGCCGTGACATCGAGGTTGACGCCGACGTCTATGTATTGGTACTGTACCGCGTCGCCCATGCCACCCGTCGCCACCGGTACACGCGTGCCGACCCTCATGCTGGCAGGCTTGCCCTCTTCCGCTTGGAGCGAATACGAACGCGAACTGAGCTTCTTGGCTCCGTCCATTTCGGTGATCGTATACTCCAGGCGATATACGGTGGAATGCGTGGACGCATTGTCTTGAGCCACGGCAAAGGTTGCTGCCAGCAGAATAGCCAGGGCGAGGGTCTTCATTGTTGTTTCACTCCTTCGGGTTCGGGGATGGTGGGGATTTCAAGTGGTGCGACAGTCAATTCCGGAATCACGATTTCACTGATCTCTTCCTGCTTGGCGAACAATTCCGCCGGCAGGGTCATGCTGGCTAGTTCCACACCAGTCAAGGTGTGAAAAGGCGCCTCACAATGGGGCAGGCATCCCTGCCCGCCGCTTTTGCTGCTTCGACGAACAACGGCAGGCAAGGATACCTGCCCCACTAGGGGCGGGGCCGTCAATCGAAGTGGCGCCGGGGCCAGTGGAACAGGACGCATCATCAGAATGCCGCACGCCAACGCGGCCGCGGCTGCTGGAATCCACAGCCAAATCAGCGGCAAACGCCGCGCCGCGCGTTTCGCCAGCACCCGCGCCGCAAAATCCTCGGGCGGCGAGACGCGGCTGTATTCTTTCAGGCTAGCATCCAGCAAGCGATCGGTGAAATTGTCGTTCATGCCCTTGCTCCTAACAAGCGATCCAGCTTTTCCTTCAGCTGTTGGCGCGCCTGGAACAAGCGCGCCCGCACCGCCGCTTCGGTGATGCCCATGGCCGCCGCGATTTCGCGGTGCTCCAATTCCTCCACCGTGGACAGTTGCAGAGGCTGGCGCAGTTTTTCCGGCAGCGTCTCGATCAACTGGGCCAGCAGGCGGTGCATCTGGCCATTGACCGCGATGTCCTCCGGCGATCGGCCCTGATGACGAAGTTCGTCCACGCCGCGCGCCAGATCTTCCACCGCCACCTCCGCGACACCGCTGCGCAGGCTCCGCTTGCGATCCAAGGCGGCGTGCCAGGCGATTCGCGCGATCCAGGCCTTAAGGTCGCCGATCTCTTCCAAAGTGCCGGCGCGAAACACCCGCAGAAACGTTTCCTGCGCGGCGTCCTCGGCGTCGGAATGGTTGCGCAGGACGCTGTAAGCGATGCGGTAGACCATCCGCTGCTGCTCGGCGACTACCAGCGCCGGCTGGACGGTATCCTTGGCGGTGCTGGTCGCGAGGAAACCCGGCGGCAAGGTGGTCTCCAACTCCATACATAGCTGAAGACTCCGCCTGCCCTCCCGGCGTTCAGGAATATTTGTAGCGCAGGCCTTCAGGCCTGTTCCTTTGAGGCGTGGGAAAAAGCACAGGCCTGAAGGCCTGCGTTACACTGAGCTATGCGTATTCGTCCCTTTGAACTGGAACGCTGGCAATCGGTCTGGGAACATCAGGTGGAATTGAACATCTCGGAGAGCGGAGTGCTGCCGATGGCCGCCGCGCTTCTGACCGACAATCCCGCGGTCCTCGACAAGATCCTGGCCCTGCCGCTGGGATATCCCCAAACCAACGGCAGCCTCGACCTGCGAGAGCGCATCGCGGCCCTCTACTCCGCGGCAACGCCCGACAACGTCCTGGTCACTTGCGGCGGCGCGGAAGCCAACTTCCTGTGCGTCTGGTCGCGCGTCGAGCCGGGCGACGAAGTAGTGGTAATGCAGCCGAACTACGGCCAGGTAGCCGCCCTGGCAGAGAGCTTCCGCGCAATCGTCAAGCCCTGGTGGCTGCGCGAAGAATTGCGCTGGCAGGGCGATCCCGACGACCTGGCGCGCCTGGTTACACCGCAGACCAAGCTGATCGCCGTGTGCAATCCCAACAATCCCACCGGCGCGGTGATGTCCCCGGCCGCAGTGCAGTCGGTGGTGGACGCGGCCTCGGGCGTGGGAGCCTGGATCCTGGCCGACGAGATTTACAGCGGCGCGGAACGAACGAGCCATCCGCCCACGTCATCTTTTTGGGGACGCTATGATCGCGTGCTCTGCACCAACAGCTTGTCCAAGGCCTATGGACTTCCCGGGCTGCGCAGCGGGTGGGTCGTCGCGCCGCAGCAAACGGCGGCCGAGTTGTGGGGCTATCACGATTACACGACCATCGGACCGAGCGTGGTGAACGACCGGCTGGCAGCGTTGGCGCTGGCACCGGAAAAACGCCGCGAGATTCTGGAGCGCACCCGGCGCATCATTGCCGGCAACTATCCGCCGCTGGCCGATTGGATCTCGCGCCATGCTTTCCGCCACGTCCCGCCCGCCGCCGGCGCGATCGCCTGGTTCTCGTGTCCCGGCAGCGCAGAGTTGGCGCGGCGAGCCCGGGAAGAAAAAAGCGTACTGCTCTGTCCCGGCGAACAGTTCGACATGCCCGGCTATCTGCGCATCGGATTTGGCGGCCACACCGGCGAGTTACTGCAAGCCCTGGGACGCATCGAGGAGTTACTGCAAGAAAGGAGCTAGTGTGGTGCGTCAAACAGAATTCTATTTATCCCGGGTGCGCGCAGCCCACGGAGTGGGCGGGAGATTGTGGCCCAGGGTGAAGCGAAGCGAAAACCCTGGGTACGTTTAGAAAACGGGGCGAGCCTGCGAAGCGGGCGAAAGGCGGTTCCGCCAGTCCAAGCGAGCCCGCGAGAGCCAGAGCGAGAGAGAGATGCGGACGTCTTTCGCCCGCTCCGCGGGCTGCGTTCCTTCTGGACACTTCCCAGGGCTGACGCCCTGGGCCACACTCTACCCGCCCGCGCTGCGGGCTGGGATCTGGCCGTGCCCGGTTCGCCACATGCTATCGGATCAGGCGTGGAATTTGTTACGCACGGCACTAGGCGCGGATCTCTCTTACCAACCCGGTCAAGTCCGGCGCTTCTTCGAACAATCGAATCGCGGCGATGCCCGTCGCGCCCGCCTGGCGGCACAGCAGCGCATTTTGGCGCGTAATTCCGCCCAGGGCCAGAACCGGGATTCCCTCGCGCGCAGCCTGTTCGAGAGCGCCCAAGCCGAGGGGCGGTCCTTTGCCGGGAGTCGAAAAAATTGGAGCCAGAACTGCGAAGTCGGCGCCTTCGGCCGCGGCGCGCTGCACTTCCGCCACGTTGTGGCAAGCCACCGAAATGATAAATCCGGCGGGAGCGAGGGTGCGGTAGGCGGAAACGGGCGGCCGGCTCGCCGGCAGATGCAGGCCTTCCGCGGCGCAGGCCAAGGCAACGTCCAGGCGATCGTTGATGAGCAGCTTGCCGGGACCTTTCACTCGCGCTGCTTCCCCGGCGAGGCGCAGTAATTCGCGCGCTTCCAGTTCTTTGGCGCGAAGCTGCACGAAGTCCACGCCGGCGGCGAAAGCTTCCGCGACACGCGAAATGCCGTGAGATCCGGTGATGTAGCAAGTTAGCAACACCTTCAGGCCTGTTCTTGCTTTTGTCAGAACCGTCCGCGGTAGCGGATGGGCCCGTCGCTCAGGTACGAGAGGACCCATCCGCTACCGCGGACGGTTCTGACAATCGATCGACAAACACAGGCCTGAAGGCCTGCGTTACATATGTTCTTCCGCAGCCGCTTTCTCGGAAGGGTTGGCCGACTCGTGCGCTTCCATTTGGTTGATCCGGGCACGGAAATGCCAGGCTTCGTCCAGCCCCAGGAAAATGTTGACTAATCCCAGGCCGCTGACCGCGCCCCGCACAAAGGGGTTCATCAGGATTCCCTGCAGCAACGCCATTTTGAGGAAATAGTTGTTTTCCCAGGTCATCGACCAGGGAACGATGATCAGGAAAAAGCCCACCTCGAACGAGAGAAGGATGAAGATCGCCAGGAAAAGCCGCTTCCACATGAGATGGATTGCCTTCTAGTGCCGGTCCAACTTTGTTGGGCTAACGGCGGTTGATCCCGACGCCCGGTATTCAGCCCAAAGGACAGTGTAGATCATCGGCGAGACTCGTTGGAACGGCACTAGTTGCCTTTCAAGGAACGAATGCGATCGGCGACATCGCGATAATCGATGTTCAAGGCATAAACCTGCATGAAGCTTTCCATCGCGGCGTCCTTTTGCCCGGCGGCTTCCTGGGCCGAGCCGATCTCGTAACGCAGGGCCATCTCTCCTTCACGGTCCAAGCCGGGAGCCTTCAGGCCGTTCTGCAGCCACTTCACGGCCAACTCCGGAAGATTTTTCTCCAGGAAGCAATGCGCCAGCAAGGAACAAACCGGTATGAAGTTGGGGTGGGAGGGCGAGTTCTCCGCGCCGTGAAAGGCTTTTTGGAATTCCCCAATGGCTTCGTCGTACAGCCCCATCTCCTTGAAGGCCACGCCCATGTTGTAGTGGTTCTCGATGTCCGAGTCCACCGCGGAGTCCTGCTCCATTTCCTCCTTGAAGTCGGCGAAGACGTCGGCCAAGCCTCCGCCTCGGCCGGAGGAAGGGGCGGATGGAGCCTTTCGCGGCTCGGGTGCGGGCGCCGGCGGCGCGGGTTGTTTTGCGGCCGGCGGAGCTGCCGGGTGTGCGGGGGATGGAGCCGGCGGAGCGAAATCGGCCAGACTGTCCTCCAGCCCCCCCAGCAGATCGTCCATGTTCAAGGGCGCCGCGGATGGCGCTGGCGGAGGAGGCGCGGCCGCTACTGGCGCCGGCGGCTCTGGAACTTGCATACTGTCCAGTTCCAACTCGAAGTCGTCGGCGGCTGGCGCAGCCGCGGGATGCTCCAGGTCTAGCGAAAACTCCTCTTCATGGACAGGGGGGGCCGTTGGAGTTTCTGGAGGTAGCACGACAATCTCTTCCACCGGTGTTTCGACCGGCGGCGCGGAAGCAGCGGGTTCCGCGGGCCAGTCGAGAGGAGAAACGGAGCTTTCGGCGGCTTGGGGAGCAAGCTCCGGAGCAAGTTCAGACGAAGCGCCGCCCAAGACGGCTTGCTGCACTTGCAACTCCAAGGCGCCCAGGCGGGGATCCGCGGGGGCCAGCGCGCGCATCGTCTCCAGCGCCAAGCTGGCTTCGCTGACCAGGCCCGCCGCCAAGTGACTGGCGATATCCCCGGCCATGCGATCAGCCTCGCTGGGACCTTCGGGGGCCGGCGGCGCCGGCTCCTCCCCGGTCATCAACGTTTCCCATTCCCCGGACAAATCCACTTCATGCGTTTCCGTAGCGCCGCTCGGCTGCGTTTCGAAAGTGAGTTCCGGCGGCAACGTGATGGTGTCCTGGGGCGCCGCGGCCGGCGTTTGCATCTCCGCCATACCCATCGGCATGGCGTCGGGAATAGTGAACTCGGCCACGCCGGCGGATTCGGCGGGCGGCACGTCGAATCCGGCCGGCGGCGACTCCAAGCCGCTGGCCGGCGCGCCGCCATCGGACATGGCTTGGTAGCGAGCCTGCATTTCACCGTAGCGCGCGGCGTTCTCTCCATCACCGGCCATGACGAAGGCCTCGGCCAAGGCTTCACAGACGGCAATGGCCTCGGGCCAACGCTGGGATTGTTCACAAACCTCCAGCAGCTTCTGGTTCAGCGCAACGTTACCCGGCAACCGTTCGATGGCCTGGCGGAGCGTCGAGATGGCTTCGTCGGTTTGCAGGAACGTAGCCTGCTGATCGGCCTCGGCCAGGGCGTTGTTGACGATGGTTTGGCTGTGAGCATCGAGTACCGCGGGTGCGGGAGCCGCGGGCGGCGCGGTGTAGGACGCGGCGGCCTGGTCGGTCCCGGCTGGCTGATCGAGGGACATCCCCGGCAAATCCACGGCGCTTCCGCCGTAGGACTCCGGGACATCGGCCGGAACCTCTCCGCCGGCACGCCCGGCCATCTGCTGCATCCGCTGCTTGTGCATCGGATTGGCCGGCTCCAAGCGGGCCAGCTCGGCGTAGATGTCGCGGGCTTGGGCGAACTCGCCGCGGCGGGCGAGCACATCGGCGAGTTGCTCGCTGGCATCGGTGAACTCGCCGGTTTCGCCGGAGGCCTGGTAGATGCGCCGCTGCAAGCGGCGCGCCGCCACATTGTCGCGATCCTGCGCCAGCACGTTGCGCAAGCCCTCGGCCAGCGGTTGCGTGAGGTGTTGGGCGATGGCCGCGTCGGCCACGCTTTCGTACAGGCCCACGGCCTGCTCCATGTCGCCGTGCTCCACCAAGGTGGCGGCGACCTGCTCGATACCCGCGAAATCCTCAAACTTACGGAAAATAGTCGTGGCCACCTGGCCGGCCGACACGGGATCGGCCGCGTTCATGTGGGCGTGAAAGAGCAGATTCAGCACGGCGCGGTTGGACTCCAGGTCGGGAACCGCCGCCAGCAGCGCCACGGCTTCCGGGCCGCGGCCCGCGTCAATGTAGATACGCGCCTGCAGGATCGCGACGTCTTCGCTGGCATAGCCTAGATCGCGGGCTTTCTTGAGGGCCTTTTCCGCTTCCCCGGGGTTGGCGCGATCGGCCAGGCCTTCCGCGGCACTGTAAAACATTCCCGCGGCTTCGTCCTTGCGTCCAACCTGTTCATACACCGTGGCCAGGCGCTGCTTGGCGGCGGCATTTTCCGGATCCATCAGCAGCAGCTTTTCGAACAACTCCACGCACTTGGCCGTGTCGCCGCGCTGCGAGAAATGCTCTACCGCCTGATTCAGAAAGGTGCGTGCATCGCTCAACTGTCCTTGCACCGTGTACAGGTCGGCCAACCGGCAAACGGCTTCGATGGCCGTGGAATCGGAGCGCGTGATCTTCTTGTAGACGGCAATGCCGTTGCGGACGAAACCGTCCTCGACGTAGGCCTCCCCCAATTTGTAAAAGTAGGGCAGAGCCTCGGCGGTCTTGTTGATCCGGAGGAGCAGATCCCCAACCGTGTTGAGAACCACCAGGTCGCGCGGCTCCTGCTCCAGGATTTTTTGATACTCCTGGATGGCCGCGGGGATCTTCCCCTGCATCACGTATTTCTCAGCCGCGCTGAGCGACTTGGCTTTGTTGAAGCCTAAACCGAAGGCCATGCTCTAGCTCCCAACCATTCCTGCCGGCTGAACCGGCGACTTCGCAACATTCTGCGCCACCTTCGCACTATAACCCAAAACCCGGCTTTCGCGCTAACCCAAGGGAAGCACCAACTGTGGCGACTCGAACAAGGCCACCGGAAACAAGGAAACTTCCGCCACCGGCGAATAGCTCAAGCGATGCAGGGGCGTAATCCCGTGATCCGCCAATCCGGCTTGATGTTCGGGCGTGGCGTAACCCTTGTTACTGGCCAATCTGTACTCGGGATAAACGGCATCCCACTCCTGCAGGAGCGCATCGCGTTCCACTTTCGCCAGAATGGAGGCCGCGGCAATGGAGACGCTTTGGGCATCCCCGTGGATGAGAGACCGTTGCGGGATCGCCACCTCCAAGGTCAGCGCGTCCACCAGGAGCAAATCCGGCTGCGGCCGGAGCGCCGCGACGGCCCGGCGCATGGCCTCGCGGGAGGCCTGGTAAATGTTGATCCAATCGATCCGCGCGGAGTCCACCGCGGCTACGCTCCAAGCGATGGCCCGCTCGCGAATCAGGGGCGCCAATTCCAGACGGGTCTCCGGATCGAGTTGCTTGCTGTCGTTCAAACCGCGGATCGGGCGGGCCGGATCGAGGATCACCGCCGCCGCCATTACCGGGCCGAACAACGCGCCGCGTCCCGCTTCGTCGGTTCCGCCGATCAGGCGGTAGCCTTCCCGGCGGGCGCGGTTCTCGAGACGAGAGGTGCAGCGCATAGAAATTTGAAGGCCCGAGTCACGAGGATCGAGGCCCGAGTAAAAAACTCCCCTTTTCGACCCGGGCCTCGTGCCTCGGGCCTAGCTTTTAGCTCGCCTGGGCCTGATCGTGCGCGTGACCCGGTTGGGCCCGCTCGCGCAAGCGCGCGGCCTTGCCCTTGAGATCGCGCAGGTAATAGAGCTTGGAGCGGCGCGTCTTGCCGTGGCGCACCACGTCGATCTTCTCGATCACCTTGGAGTGCACCGGGAAAATGCGCTCGACGCCCTGTCCGAAGCTGATCTTGCGAACCGTAAACGTTTCTCCCGCGCCGGTATTCTTGCGCGCGATCACGGTTCCCTCGAAGGCCTGCAGCCGCTTGTTGTCGCCCTCGCGGATGGACACCATCACGCGCACGGTATCGCCCGTGCGAAACTCCGGAATATCGGTGCGAAATTGTTTCTTGGCAATTTTGTCGACCAGGCTCATTGGTTTCTCCGTTCTTCCACTATTTCGGCCAGAAGCTCCCGGCCGGCGCGGTCACCGTCCGCTTGCCGCGAGGCGCTTTCCAGAAAGCGCGCCAGCAATTCGGGGCGGTGCTGCAAAGTTTTTCCCAGGGCCATCTTGCGCCTCCAGCGGCGCACCTGCTCGTGATGACCCGACAACAAAATCTCCGGTACCGCCAAATCCCGAAACAGCGCGGGCCGCGTGTAATGCGGGTGATCCAAAATCCCACCCGCTTCCCCAGCCGCCTGGCTGAAGGAATCCGCCGCCGCGCTTTCTTCGTTTCCCAGCGCCCCCGGCAACAGCCGCGTAACCGCGTCCATCACCAGCGCCGCGGCCGGCTCTCCGCCGGACAGCACAAAATCGCCAACCGACAACTCTTCGTCCGCCAGCGTCGTGGCCACGCGCTCATCCACGCCTTCGTAACGCCCGCAGATCAGAACCACTCGATCCAAAGCGGCCAGCCTTGCCGCGGTGGCTTGGCGGAACAAGGGACCCTGCGCCGAAAGCAGGATCACCCGCGGCGCGGGTTGTTCTTCCTGCAGTTTCTCCACCGCCGCGAACAGCGGCTCGGGCTTCAGAACCATTCCGGCGCCGCCGCCGAAGGGCCGGTCGTCCACGGTACGATGACGATCGTTGGTAAACTCCCGCAGATCCGTCAGCCGCACATCCAAGATGCCCGCTTCCCGGGCTCGCCGGACGATGCCGTGACCCAGCAGGCCCGCAAAGTACTCCGGAAAAATCGTGATGACGTCGAAGCGCATAGAACAAAAAGCTCATCCGCAGATGTCGCAGGGCCCAGAGGACGCCCCCGCAGATGGTGCGGCGTTTTATCCGCGTTCATCTGCGACATCTGCGGATGAACGTCCTTCGTTTAACTCTCGCAACCCTTCCGGCAGTTCCACTTCCACCACTCCGCGAGCCGTGTCTACTACCCGGCAAATCTCTTGCGCAAAGGGAATCAGCAACTCGCCTTGCGGCGTGCGCACCATCAAGACTGAAGTGCCCACGCGATCATCTACGTCCGCCACCGTTCCCAACTCCACGCCGCGCTCGATAACCTTGCAGCCCACCAAATCGCTAATATAAACCGCCGACCCCTCCAGCGCGACCCGCTCGCCGGCGGGGATCTGAATCTCCCAGCCGGACAATTTTTCCGCATCGGAAATGCTGTCCACGCCGGCGAACTTCAGAATCACGCGGCCCTTGTGCGGCCAAGCGTCCTGCAACTCCAGGTCGCGCCGCGGTTGGCCATTCATCCACACCCAAACGCGCGATCCTGCTTTAAAGCGCTCCGGGAAATCGGTGTGTAACTCCACAGCCACTTCGCCTCGACGCCCCTGGGGACGCCGGATTCGCGCGATGGTAGCGAATTCCCCTTCCGGCATGTTTCCTCGCGAGCCGCGTTGGCCCTTACCCTAATTCCATAATCTCGAGCGTCAGGCGCTTCTTCAACTTCATCCCCGCGGCGTTCAGAATGGTTCGGAAGGAGCGCGCGGTGCGCCCCTGCTTGCCAATCACCTTGCCGAGATCGCCGGAGGCGACTCGCAATTCCAACACCACGCTCTGCTCGCCCTCGATGATCTTGACGGTGACGTCCTCCGGCTTGTCCACTAAGGCCTTGGCGATGTGTTCGACCAGTTCTTTCATAATCGTGATCCAGGCATGCTTGCCGGCGGCTTTACGCCGCTACCGGCTCGGGCGCCGGCGCTGAAAACTTCAGCAAGCCGCGCACGGTGTCGGACGGTTGCGCGCCTTTGGAAACCCAATAGTCAATGCGCTCGCGCTTCAGTTCCACCGTGGAGGGCTTGGTCATGGGATTGTAATACCCCACCGTCTCCACGGGACGCCCGTCGCGGGCCCGTTCCTTTTCCATCACCACCACGCGATAGCGCGGCTTCTTGCGCGCTCCAATTCTTGTCAAACGAATAACCAGCACGTGTTTCTCCTTTTTGTCTTCATTCAACCGGCCGTTCTATTGCTGTTGTCCGGTGAGCATCTCTTCCAGCCTCATCTTGGCCAACTTCTTGCCCATGAATCCGCTGGAAAACGTCTTCATCATCTTCTTAGCCTGCACATACTGCTTCAACAGGCGATTCACTTCCTGCACCGAAGTCCCGCTGCCCATGGCGATACGCTTGCGCCGGCTGCCGTTGATCATCTGGTGATTGTTGCGCTCCTTCTCGGTCATCGAGTTGATGATGGCTTCCGTTTTGGTCAACTCGCGCTCGTCCACCTTGGCTTTGCTCAATCCTTGCAGCGGACCGACTTGCGGCAGCATTCCCAACATTTGCTCCATCGGTCCCATCTTGCGCACCTGGCGGAGTTGTTCGCGGAAATCGCCCAGCGAGAAATCGGCGGCGAACATCCGCTTCTCCAGTTCGCGAGCCTTGCGCTGATCCATGGCCTGCTCGGCCTTTTCCACCAGCGAGAGCACGTCGCCCATGCCCAGGATACGGCCGGCCACGCGATCGGGATGGAACATTTCAAAAGCGTCGAATTTCTCGCCCATGCCGATGAACTTCAACGGCTGCCCGGTCACCTGGCGGATGGAAATGGCCGCGCCGCCGCGGGCGTCGCCGTCCATCTTGGTGAGGATGATTCCGGTGAGACCCAGCTTGTTGTGAAACTCGGCCGCGGAGTTGACGGCGTCCTGCCCGATCATGGCGTCGGCCACGAACAGAATCTCGGTGGGATCAAGCTGCTCGCGCAGCTTCTTCATTTCGTCCATGAGTTGCTCGTCGATGTGCAGGCGGCCGGCGGTGTCCACGATCACGGTATCCCTGCCGCTCATGATCGCTTCGCGCCGGGCCAGTCTGGCCAGTTCATAGGGCGAATTCTCTCCCGGCGGTCCTTCGAAAACCGGCATGCCCGCCCCTTGCGCCATGATCTTCAATTGCTCGCGGGCCGCGGGACGGTAGACGTCCACGGAAACCAGTTGCGGGCGGTGACCGTTGCGGGAAAGCCAATACGCCAGCTTGGCGGAAGTGGTGGTCTTGCCGGAGCCTTGCAATCCGGCCATCAGAATCACGGAAGGCGGCTGCGACTTGAACCGCAGCTTGACGGCCTGCCCGCCCAGCAACTCCACCATTTCATCGCGCACGATCTTGACCACCTGCTGAGCGGGCGAGAGCGAGGTCATCACCTCGGCGCCCAGCGACTTGGCGCGGACCCGCTCGATGAACTGCTGGGCAACTTTCACGTTTACATCGGCGTCCAGCAGGGCGGTGCGGATCTCCCCCATGGCCAGGTTGATGTGCTTGTCAGTGAGCTTCCCTTCGCCCCGGAGGTTCTTGTAAACCCTTTGGAATTTCTCAGTTAGGTTTTCAAACATGATCGGCACCGGCAAGAGACACAACCACCGTCCAAGCCAAGACTATGATTCTACTATGGCTAGCCGTTTGTGGTCAAGGGCGAGTCGGGCCGAGATGGTGCGGGGCGGCTAAGCGCGAAAAACGGTTCTCTCCGTTTGAAGACCCTGAGACCTCGGCTTCTCGTTGCGTTTCGCTTGAGCCTGGAGGCTTCCGTGACGCCGTCGAAGGGCGTTGGCGCACCTATGCAAAAAGGAGCGGCATCTGCCGCTCAATGCTTACACGGTCATCGATGCAATCCAGCACCTCGCCGGCCTGAATCTGAGCGAGTTCTCTTGGTTCGACCTTGTGCAGTCCGCCGCCATAAACACGGCCTTCGGAGAGTAGCTGCGCCGGCGTGATGCGCTGCAGCGCGTCGAACACTCGCGCCTGCAAGGTCGGGGTGTTTCTTCAGCGCTGTACGCAAGGGGCCCTTCGGGTAGAGCATAAGGTAGACGTTGTGAGCGGTCGCTTGGGAGCGGTTCCAGAGAAACCGGAAGGGGGGCTTCCCGTTCTGTGATCGTCCCATATAGGTGCAAAGGAACGGCGCTGGTGGGCGCTGTTCCTGCGAATACCACGGGCGTGCGGCGGCTGGCCAGATAAGCCGCGTGGATGTTCTGCGCGCGACCCTGCTGAAGTATTCGTAAAAGCGCGGCCAACTTGTCTTGATGCGTTCCTCCGGCTCGCTGCAATCAAGCAAGTAGAGACGCGGCGAAACGTCTGGGTCGCCATTGGGCAGCGCCTCGATGATGTCCCCCGTCAAGTGGCGCGGGCCGGGGAGTATCGGCTTGAGAAACGGCGCGGAATTTTCCAGTTCTCGATTTCAGCTTCCGTCAAGAGGAAAAAGCTATTGGAGCCGGTCGCAAGACCGCGCTTGATGGCGAAAATCTCGCCGAGAGTCAGGTCGATCGCTGTGTCGTTCACCGTCGGGCTGGAAGGAAACTGTGTCCACTTGCGCGAGTGGCGACAGGGTCTCAAGTGGCACCAGCGCTTCGCATGCGGGCTGCTCGATCGGGCCGCCGAAGGAGAAGCGCGCAGCGTGGCCCGGCGGCGGGGGCGATTTGCGAAAGACCACCACGGCAGAAGACACGAGCGCATCGGTGAATTGCACGTCTGTGGGACAAAAGCGATGGATGTGCAAAAGCGTCACGCGTTCGGTGAGATAACGACGCAGGGTGGCTCCGTAGTTCACGTCCATGAATTCGGAAGGGATCAGCCAAACCGCCAGCCCCTCTTCTTCCATCCAGTCGTGACAGAGGAGTAGAAAATAGCAGTACAGCCCGGCGAGCCCGCTGATATCGCAGGTAGGTAGCGATTGCGCAAGCGCGCTTTGAGGCGCTCTTTGTCGCTCGCAGACAGGTGATGATGCCGGACATAAGGCGGGTTGGTAAGCACGAGATTGAAGCGTTGGCCGGGGCGCTGGCTGTTGCGTGAAATCTCCCTTCACGATGGTCTGAGGCCGCGCTTTCCCCAAAGGCTGGCGGCTGTATCGGCAAAGAGCGGGTCAAGCTCGATGCCGGTGGCGACTTCGATGTGCTCTGGGCCGGAAACGCCTCGAGAAGCGCCGAGAAAAACGACCCGGTGCCGATAGCAGGGTCGAGGAACCGCACTGAGGCCTTCGCCCAGCAGAGTCGTGCGCGTATCGGGCGATGCTCAGGGCAAGCTCGGGCGGCGTGGCGAACTGCCCCCATTTGTTCCGCTCCGGCGCGGTTTTGAGGGCATCAAGGCGCGCCTGCTCCTGCAGGCGGCGCTCTTCGATGTCGTGTGTAGCGTGCGATTTCCATGAGCGGTTTCAAATTCCGAGTTGTCGAGGTCCTCGATACGATGCTCCCATATCCAGTCTATACCTTCCGCGGCTTCGTAGCCAAGATATGCGGCATCGAAATAGCCACAGAGGAAAAGGACAAAAACCACCTGTTCGCCATAAGTCGCTCTTAGTTGGTTGATCTTGGTCGCCTCCTCCTTCCGGCGCTTGTTGACGTTCGTGAAGTCGCCGGCGGACTTCGCTTCGATCGAGCAAAGGCAGGTGCGGCAACTTGGCCTTTTTTGGCTGGATCACGGCGTCAATCGGGATCTTGACCGCTCTTGCCTCCGCCTTCGACGGCTTAACGAGGACGTTGAGGCGAAAAGCGAACGTGCCAGGTTCCATCCGCGTCGAGCACGGCGCCGGGCGGGGGGAGCCTTCAGCTTGTAGCCGCGCCCCGTCGAGTACTTTTCAATAAGCGCAAGCTGCCGTTTCTCCTGAGCGTTGCGCACGATCGGCTCGGCGACAGCCCCGCATAGCCTGTCCGCAACGATGGTGGACGAGCGGTAGCGCTCCTCTTTCGTCGGGCGGCGTTTCTTCGCAACCACGGGAAAATGTCAACGTCCAGCATCTGCGAGAGAATGCCGGCAATCTTAGCAATGCTCTTCAAGTAGCTCCTGGCGAGAGCAGCCGGCGGCACTTTGCCTTGCTTCCAGGGCCCCACGAGATTCTTGCTGGAGTCGGCAAGTCCAACCAGCCGGTCGCGCGCCAGTGGCGGACAGGTGGACATGCGGAGCGTCGGCAAAATGGCCGGATTCGCCTTGATTACACTCGGGCGTGATAGTCGTGAGGTCGTTCGTGAGCGAAGCCCTTGCTCGACGCTCTCGATGGTCTTTCTTGCGCGTGTCACGGTATGCCTTTGGTGCGAACTTCATGAACCACTGGTTGAATTGGTCAACCGAAGCGCGGGTATCGGCCTTCCACAACTTCGGCTTATCGGCGTTGATGGCCATCGGATGCTACCAGCCTCTCGGCCGCCTTCCCAGATGCTAGGTGGCCAGCCAACTTGGGGTATTTTAGGAACCCTTCCACCGCGCGAGGCTGTCGCCTACTTGGATCAGGGGCGTAGCGGAAGGGTGATTCTTCAGGTTTCAGTATTGTTCCATGCCGTGCATCGTGTCAAGAAGAACGCCCGCAGCCGACCCTGCGCGCCCCTTCAGGCCACCTTCGCGCAGACCACCTTTGCGCCGTTGTCAGACTTCGCATGGATGTGCTAGAGTTCAAATTGCTCCCCCCCTTAAGTCAATCAAAATGAAACGTGTCCTTGTGAACGGCGCGGGCGGCTTCATTGGCGGCCATCTCGTCAAGCGGCTGAAAACGGAAGGCTGCTGGGTGCGGGCCGTGGACATCAAACAAATTACGACTTGGAGGTAGCCCAAGACGCCGCCGGGAAAATGATCGAAACCGCGGTCCGGCCACGTCTTGCGGCCTGATGCTTCGCCGGTCACGCGGGACGGCCATTTGCCAAACAAGTGACGGCTTATCGCCGAAGGCGGCGAAGGAAGGACCAATGAAAGCAAACCGTTTTCCTAGAGGCTGGAACGAGGGAACGAGTGCAGAACTTGTTCGCGCACTACGAAAGCCAAAGCGACGCGGAGGCGATTGCCGCGGATGAGGCGGCTCTCGAAGATCCCAACCAAGCCGTTATGCTGGTCCCTCGCGGTCTGGTGCCCGCCGTTCGCAGGCTGCTGGCCAAGACTGTCCCCGATTCCTCCCCGATTTCCTCCACAAGCATAAGGGAGCTGGCGGATTTGGAAATTGCCCGAGAAGGCGCGGGCATTTAGTGAGCATCAATTGAACAGATTCCCGATGCCTCACTGGGTTGACTTACCGGATTGCTGCTTTAGCCAAACGGAGGTTAGCTCCACTGGACCCAGTATTTCTTCCGGGATTCGGTTGCCAGCTTTCAGCACTTCGAGAGTCATTGATCGGGCCTCTTCTGGTAGGAAGCGCAAGAGGCTCGCGTCTGATCTTCCCCTGCGCTCCGTAGAAAGGTGAGGCCAGCCTCTGGGATGGCCAAACTCGCGGCACGCCGCAAGCATGGCAGCGTGCAAGCCCTGAGCTGGCCGAATCGCCGGCAGCGAGAGGCTCTTGGCGATGCGCTGAGCCGCGAGAGCAATGCGGAGGCCTTCCCAATCGAGGTCACCGACGTACTCAATTTCCTGGATTGGACGACCGAGAGTCAGAAGGTGCCGGATTGATGGTTCGAAGCGAGCACCTCCACCGTACGCGACCATCCCATAAGGTGGGTTTTGCATACTTGCGAGCACGGCACGGGCAACTGCAAAAGGTCCGGCGTTTTCAAAAACGACCATTCGTGGGTTGTCGGAAATGCTCTCCCAGGCTAAAGGAACAACCTCGGTCAGGCAGCCCAGAAACTCTGCGGTTAGACGGCTTGGTCCGAACAACTTTGATTTCATGAGTTGCTGAAGTTTCTTTTCATCCCCAGTAAGCTGCAAGGACCGATATTTCAAAGGAGCCTGGATCTCAAACTCCTTTCGAACGAGACCCTCGTGAACGCGCTGCAAAAACACTAGCTGTTCGTCCGAAAGGTACTGGAGCTCAACGATCCAATGAAGGCTCGAATGCCAAGGAAACTTGCGCCAATCCGCGCGTGAGGCCTGGGGCCGGTCTCGGACAAGATCCACGGATATGGGAACTGCCACACCGATGGTGTTCTCCCACCGGTTTCCGCGAGGAGATGGCAATCGAACCTGGCCTTCGGCTGCCAAACGTTCCAGCGCATTCAGGAACCACATCCGCTCTTCCCGACCTTGAGGCCGACCAGGAAAGGCCGCGGCAAAAGCGGCCCAAAGGTCGCGGCGACTAATGCGGCGGCGAGGGTACTCCGCGAGCCGTCGCCCGAAATCCTCTAGTCGAGTGGGATCAAGCTCCTGCAGGTGTTGCATGTTCCCTCCGCACAACGCGAGCGGCCTCCATTGAAGCCCGGTCCTCCACATCGAATTCGACTACGCGCTGACGGCTGTTAAGATCCAATCGTTGGTTGCGTAACCGGATCACATTGGGTAGGGTCCGAAGGGCGTCGTGATCGTTGACCGCAGTTGTATAGAGAAGTTGCACTCCCATTGCACGTGCCACATCGCGCTGCATCTCCAAAAAGCGAACTCGCGACGCGCGACCGATGGGATTGTCCAGGATCAGCACACTTGAAGGACTCCGGAATCGGCCCCGGGTGCGTGCGCGGAGTTGGGCCAGAGAGCAATAGAGTAGTATGGCGCCTGTCAGTTGTTCGCCTCCACTGAACAGAGCCATGTCCGTAATGTCTACTGCCTCTTGGGCTAGGTCTGGATCGGGATTCAAAACTTTCACGCGGATCGGTTTGGCCAGTCGCCGCACCGCCGCCTGTACCAGCTCAACTCCGACGGGAATGTCGCCTTGGTCAACCAGTTCATCGATTAACTCTGCCACGCGACCACGGCGTTCCGAGAGTGACTCAGGTGAGTGCGTGGTGATTCGGAGAAAATGCGCGCCACCCAGCTGTGGAAAATAGTCGGGAAGTCTGCTTTGCGAGGCAGCAGACCTGAGCAGTGAAAGGCCGTCCTCGGCAGCCTCAAGGCTTTCGGTGACCAGTACGTCGCGGTGTTTGTTCATTTCAGTGAGTTGGGCTTCAATCACTTGTATTCTCAACTCCAATTGCTCACGCCAATTGGTAGCCTGTTCTTCAAGGTCTCGCTCGTCAATCGTCGCAAAGCGTTGTACTACATCGCTATGTAAGAGTTCGAAGCGCGGTTCGCTGGCCCAAGTGCGTATCGTGCGCGCCGCCCTGCGCCGCCCTTCATCCAGCTTGGCGTTGCGCTGCTTGGCTTGTTCCAATCCCTCTTGAACTGCCCGGGCTCGCGGGGAAATCATATCGTCGCTTGATGGAGGATTCCAAGGATCGGAACCAACCGGGTTGATCGCTGCAAGACTCAACAGTTCCTGATGGCTTCGGGTAATCGCGTCGAGAAGCTCTGCATGCTGCTTTAGACTCTTCCATCCGCTAGCGCAGTGGGCGCATGCCTGCTCTGCCTGCGTAGCAAGACCCGCATGGTGGTTTCCCAGCTGCTCGGATCGGCGAGCCGCTTCCTCAGTGCTTTTAGCCTCTGCGTCTGCCTGAATCGGTCCGGCAGGCTTTTCCCCGTCGGCCAATTCGGGAACGCCTCCAAGATCGTCGCACGCTTTCTGCGCTACTTCAAACTCATCCCGCGCGCGCTGCTCAACCTGGGTTTGATTGCCATACGTGCCCCTAGCGGAAGCGTAAGCGTTGTTCGCTTCGACTCGCCGATCTTCAACGTCCGAGGAAGGATCCATACCCTGTAACGCGCCTAGAGCCGTCGCCTCATTGACCTCCTCCGCCAGCCGTGCTTTGAGCTTGCGTCGTTCTTCGAGGGCCCGTTTTTCGGCCAGGCGCTTTAACTGAAGAATGCCCTCCGCTCCGACCTTCTCTTCATATTGGACCCTGAGTCGCTGGTATCGATCGCGATACTCATCGAGAGGCCCGAGAGCCTCTTGGTATTCCGGAGGTGTGTAGCTCACTCCACGGAGTTCTTCCTCCACTGCGCTTGCTTCCTCACCTTGTTTCTGCGCAGTTTCAGAGTGCGCTTCGGCCCGTCGCTCTGCAACTGCGGACTCCTCCATCCATCGCGACTGCTCCTGGAGTGCTTTGAAGCGAATATCCGTCTCATTTTCCAGGGCTGTTTGACGCTCCTCTTGGAAGCATTCGTGATGACGGACAAACTTCACCAACAATGGCGCTAGCCGTCCTCCTCTCAGAGAGAACCGCCACGAGATTCTGTTGTTCTTGTTCCAGAGTTGAGGTGTCGTGCTCCTTTCGCTGGATGGCCGCTATCAATTCTGACGCGCGTCGGGTCTTTGCTTCTCGTTCCGTTCTGTAGCCTTCGATCATTCTCGCCTGTTCAACGAACCAACCCCTAGGGTATCGTTCTCGAAAGTCGCGAAGCTGCCGCAACAGATCTTCAACCTCTTTGCGCTGGTCGTGCTCTTCCTGAAGCCTTCTCTGGAAGGAACCAAGGCGCGCCTGCCTCCGGAGCAACTCAGTCTGTGCAGATCCTTTGTCGTAGTAGGCGTCGCTAGCCGGTCCGACAACGATAGAGTTGGTCCCGGGTTCGTCAAAGGCGCTGGCGGGAGCCACTGTGACCGGGGTCTCGGGCGCTAATGACGATTGTTCCAGCAGTTCCTTGGCCTTCTCAAAATCGGCGTCGCGAACGATGACACCCATAGCCAAATGCGGCTTCTGTTTGACTATCGCATTCTTAGCCAAACCGTCGCCAGAACATTGGCCTCAATGTAGGACCAGCCTGACCACGCTGCGGGAAGGCGAGACTGCAAGAAACCAAGTACTTCCTCTGAATCGGGAATTGGTGGCAACAGTCCCTTTTGGTCGAGATGTAGGACCGCTCGGTTATCTGCGGCGCGTTCAATCTCAAGCTTGACGATCTGTTCCAAGGCTCGGTGTGCCGCTTCTTGCAGTTGTCCTAGTGCCTGGTCCGAAAGCTTCTCAACGTCGATGCTCTCGACTTCGAGATACCGTCGGAGGATGCGGTTGTCTTCCAGAGCTTTACGAATACCTACGGCTAGGTCTAACAAGCGCTGTTCTTGCCGTTCGCTGGTCTGCAGGCGTGTGGCTTCGGCTGTCGCAAGCTCTCGGTCTGAACCGAGGACTTTTACCTGTAGCCTAAGATCGGCGACCTTGTCGGCCAAGAGACGCACCCGTTCTTCGATGGCATACGTCTCCTGCCCGAGCCGCTCAATCGCTGCGATTCCGGATTCACCTACCTTTAGCAGCGCTAGGGTTTCAAGACGAGACCGTTCTTTCCGACCATCCTCAAGAGCCTTCTCCAGCAGTCTAACCTGCGCATCAGCCCTTGCCGCTCGCTCCTGGGCGTCAGCGGCATATCTCATGCAGGTACGAGTTTCCTCACGGGCGGCCTTCTCAAATATCCGCCCCTCGTCCCTGCGGCGACGTAGGTCTCTGATGCGATATAGGAGGGCTGCGGCCAGTGCCAATGCAGACTTTTGAAGCTCGGCCAAGAGAGGTGCGGCTTCCTGCTGTTTCCGCGCAAGATCTTCCTGGTACTCTCTCGCTTCTCGTTCAAACCGGAGGGCGTGATACAACGGAACTGCTGCTTCCCAGATCAGCATGTGTCGTTGTGCGTCTTCCATTTGCCGCTTGGCTCGCTCAAGATCCTCGCTAGCCCTTGCCAAACGGCGCTCAGCCGCAAACCGCCGAAGCGCCGAGACTCGGCGATAATTGAAGATCGATAGCTCCCGAGCTTCTTTGGCTGCGGCCGCTTCTCGGTCCCGAATTTCTGCGTGCTTGGCCTCTTCCTGGATCAGCCCACCCACTCTTTGATCCACATACTGGGTCAGACAGGCGGTATCGTATGCGAGACCGCTTACGTCTTGGCGTAATGCTGTTCGCTCCGCGGCAATTTCAACAATGGGCCCTAGATGGGAAGCCAGTCCCTGCAGGAGTTCGCGTTCGGGGAGAATCTTATTCCGCCTGTCACTCAACTCTCGCCGGTATGTCGCTAAGTTCCGACTGACGCGCTCACCCAGTGCCGGGTCGAGAGCCAGTTCGAGCAGGAAGTCCACGAACTGCTCGTGTTCCTCGAATCGAAACAGTTCGTCAACGCCGCCTTCTCGCTGATTCATCTTGATCTGGTAGCTGAACAGCTCTGGATCAATGCCAGCATCGTCCAAATGCTCTGTCCATTCACGTTGGCTTTCTGTCGCAAAGACTTGGAGATGTGGGCAGGAATCCCGGAAGGCGGTCCATTCTTGGCGAAAGCCAGACATTGTGCGCCGATTGCGCCGCCCATTCTCCGCAGACACAAACAAAGGTAAATCGCTAATCCTTGATCGAGGATCAGAAGGTGAGGAGAGGCAAGCGAAATACAACCGCCTTAGCCGGGTATCGTCAGTAGCTGTACCCGAGCGCCATTCGTAGAATACTCCGGTAAGCAATGCCTCCGGTTCCGCTTCCACGTTGAGGTGTCCGGCCGGTTGATCGAGTTCCCACTCGCAGGCGACGACGCCACGATCGTTGGCTAGAATGTAATCGTCTAGGTTTCTACGCCGGGCTTCGGCCTTCCCTCCTAGAAAGTCACGTCGATCCGGTCTGACGAGCGCAAAGAACAGATTTAGGATTGAGGACTTGCCGCCACCATTGCGAAGCCAAAGAGTGCTATCTGTAGCGTGCTTCCGGCCGTCACGCAAATCAAGGGTTATGTCATCGAACCGTGCGTTGGGGTGACCTATGGAGACGAAACGCATTTGCGCCAAACGAGGCATTAGTCAATCTCCGAAAACGCCGGGGCTTTGGGCGCTTGCATCATGTGGCGTACGGCCTCATAAGCTGAGGTAGCGGCTAATTCCTTAACCAGAACCTGGTACCGCCACGTGGGCTGGAATACAACTTGGCCATTCTGATTCTCTTTCGTAAAGCAGCCAAAATCCCGGAGTCGATCTAAACCAAACTCGATGATTCGCTGAGTAGTTCGTTGAGACTTGTGCCCATCACGCGTCTCCATAACCGCAAGGCGGCGCTGATAGATTCGCCATGCATCGTTGAGTCCCGAGTGTTCGTCTGACGCAAGCGGATCGGGATTCCCTTGATGCTCTTCCTCAATGTGTTTGCAAAGTTGGCGCAGATTTTCTTCGACCTCAACTATCGTTACGGGTGGTTTCGCATAACTTGGGTCTTGCTCTAAATCGCGCGCCCTTGGAAAGACAGTGGCTGCAATTGCAAGCTGAACCAAGCCATCCAGAAGTCGATCATCAGCACTCGGCTGGCTGCGAAAGTCGGCAGGCTTTAGCGCGAAGACCGAATCCTGGGCCGGGCCAAGGACTATCCCGTGCTCTTCCGCACTCAAGATGACAAGCTCTAGGCCGCGAGCAAACTCCTGGACAAGCTGCCGGAACTCCCTACGATTCAGGTACCGTTCCAATAGTTCCTGGTATTCGGGTTCTTGAGCGGGTCGGCTTCGAGGTTGCAGTCCCCAGCGCAGCAATCGCCCAGCACGCTCAGCATCGTCCAGTTCAAACGGCATCTTGCCCCCACCGAGAGATGTCCATTTCATCTCCGTCAAATCCTGTCACGCAGAGCGACTTGCCCAGTGATTTTTCAACTCTGAGGATCGCCGCCTCTTCTTGGTCGGGAGCATAGTGGTGCAGGATTAGTAAGGCAAGCAGTTCAGGCAATTCAGTTTGTGCTGGTGCGGCTGCCTTCGCATCCTCCAACAATGAGGAGAGCGTTATTGGCGCGTCGATTTGGGCCAGCATCGTCTCCGCCTGATTTCGGACTTCCCGTGAGTACCGAAGAACATCGGCTCCGTAACTTGAAAGGTCTGTCGCTTCCAACGGAACCTCGTTGGAGGGGGCCTCTCGACGAGGACGGAGTTGCCATAGCACCGTTTCCGCGAGCGAAAGGGCCGGTGCTGCCCGTGCGCCAAAGAAAGTTGGAAATACCTGATCCAATGCCTCCAGAGCCAGCGAACGGCCCAAGCGCAGCACGGGCTCCAGAACTTCAGTCATTAGCTCGGGAACAGGCGTCAACGGTGCAGGCAGGAACCCCTGCCGTGCCTGCTCGTCAAGAAAGACGTTTCGGGCATGCATAAGTTGATCGTGAAGGTCCACATGCCGCAATCGGCAGTCACGAATCAACCTTACCACTTCAGCTACTTTTCGCGCCCGATCGTCTCCAGCCGCCAGAACGTCCAGCCGTTGCTCCGCCGTGCTAATGATCGTTGATTCTGTATCCAACCTGGACTTGATGTGTTCCAATGCCTCACTGAGCAATCTAGGAACGTCGTATCGCCAATCCACTCGACCCACGTCTCGCCTCGTGTCACGGAGGATCGAGATGAGTTTGTCCTGGTAGCGTATCGATTGCAATCGTGCGTTGCGCGCCGATTGTACCGCCTCGTTGAACTTGCCTCGGGCCAACTGGGAGTGAACGACCGCCTCTGTGGCGGCTTGGGCATCTTCGATATCAAGCTCCAGCGCGTTAAGGTAGAGATTCACCGCCTCGTTCGAGAGTCGCAGGACGACGCCACCGGCTGGATGGAAGTGATCGGCTACCAGACGAAACTCCAGCACTCGCCTGACGGCTTTTCCATCGGCGTCGAAGTCTTGGTAATCCAGGTCAAAGGGTCTTCGACCATTGCCATCATTTCGCAAGCCTGCTAGTACCCGATCCGTCATGTCTGCGTGGCGTTGATGGTCGTGGGCCACGCCCGCCGCGTCGTCCATCTCCTTGAGCAAAGGGACGAGAGCGCGCAAGACCGCCGCGCGATCTGCTTCTCTATCAAGGCCCATTGTGTCGATGACTAGATCCAGCACCGCAATAGCGAGCGCGAGTGAGTCATAATGCCGAAAGTCGGGATCTCTTCGTTGGTCGGAGAGTCGCAGGTCATGGAGCGGAGACGTGTGCAAGAGAACACGCATTCGATGGGTCAGGGACGAATCCCAAGTGACGAGACGGCTCTTTTCTGGTTGCACCGACTCGTCTTGGACGATGGGATCGAACAGGCTCTGCTGTTTCTCGGTCATGCTCTCTTGTCCAGGTTGCCTCAAGACTTGGTTCAACTCGAACACCGAATCTCTTCCAGGGGATCGCTCAGCGACCACCCGTGCGGATTTATCCATTCCCCAATTGGGAACCCTTCGTTGTGCGTTCGACTAGATACTATACCAGCCGCCAATGATCGCATCTCGGAATTGACGCCTGGGATGTACTGGCAATACTTGGACTCTCTGGGCGCAGATCCCCCGCAATGAGCGCCTAGCGCGGGATATCTTGGGTGAACGGTGGGAAGACGGGGTCAGACTGAACTTGACGACTTATTTTTCGCGGGAAACCCGGGGGCATCCAGGAGCGCATCGTCACTTTCTCCTGGCTGTTCAACAAATCGACCGCCTGGCACCACCGCGACTGCGTCAGCGTCGCCGTATTCGTGCTAGAGGGAGGGGGTCATCCCGGCGATCTAATTTCAAGAGGCGGTACAAGCCTGGCGTAGACACGCAAGATGCGGCGGTTAGTCTGATTGCTTGGACGCTGATCTGGGGGTTTGCCTTGTGCAATCTTAGGCTGTTTTAGGGGCATGTTGGACGAGCCCTGGAGGCCGGAAGTCCCTTGTTTGCATTACGAATGCCGTCGGCAAGCGGCGTGAGAAAAAGGATCGAGGGGTGTGAGCGGGAACGAGCTGTTTTGCGCTAACTGCTTATGATTCAGAGGGATAATCACCCAGTTTGAGGGTTGCATATGGGATTGCATATGCTTGTCCGGTGGAAGCGTGGGAACCGAGGCAGACTTCACTGTTCGCGGCTCCATTGCGACCGCGCCGTTGTCAGACTTCGCGCGAATGTGCTAGAGTTCAGGCGGTCGCAAGACGGAGACGGCCTGACTGTCGCCGCCTGCTCAGCATCGTATTAAGGAAAATAGGCCGCACGGGGTCACAATTCCCGACCCGCCAACAACGACACCCTGGGCCGCCCGCTGTAGGGATTGCGGTCCACCGCCACCGGGACGCCATAAGTTTCCGACAGGAGTTCGCGCGTCAACACTTCCGTGGGTTGGCCGAGACAAGCCGCGCGGCCGTTCTTCATCAGCAGCAGGATGTCGGCAAATTCCGAGGCCAGGTTCAACTCGTGCATTACCGCTACCACGGTAATGGAATGATCCTCCACCATGCCGCGCACCAGGCGCAGCAATTCGAGCTGGAAATTCAGGTCCAGGCTGGCCGTGGGTTCGTCGAGTAAAAGCAATTCCGGCTCCTGAACCAGAGCCCGCGCCAGAATCGCGCGCTGCCGCTCGCCGCCGGAGATTTCGTCCATGCGGCGGTTGGCCAGACGGTCCAGCGAAGTAGCCTCCAGGGCCCAGGAAACCATGTCGTGGTCCTGGGCGCTTTCGAATCCGAAGCCGCCGAAGAAAGCAAATCGCCCCAGCGCCACAAACTGCGCCACGCGAATCGGGAAGGCCAAGGGAGTATCCTGACGCACGTAGGCCACCCTGCGGGCCCGCTCCCGCGGGATCAGCGAGCATAACTCCAGACCGCCAAAGCAGACTCGTCCGCTGGAGGGAGTGACCAGCCCTCCCAACAGATTCAGCAGCGTGCTCTTGCCGCTTCCGTTCGGTCCGATAATGGCCAGAAATTCGCGCGCCGCCAATTCCAAACTGATGGGACCGAGTTGAAACGCCGCCTGGCCGGAACGGCGCTCGCGGCCGGATTGCGTTTCCTTGTACACGAACTCCAGGGAGCGCGCTTCCAGCGTGATCTGCCGATCGGCGACGATGAGGGGGGAAGTGGTCATGGCGGCAGCGATCAGGCCTCGGCGTTCCTGCGCAACAAATAGATGAATAGCGGCGCGCCGGCCACCGCGGTGACTGCGCCTACCGGCAGTTCCGTGGGAGCGGCGACGGTGCGCGCCAGCGTGTCGGCGGCGGCCAGCACGGCGGCGCCGGCCAGCGCCGAGGTCGGCAGCAGGATACGGTAGTCGTTGCCAAAGACCAGCCGCACCAGGTGCGGGACCAGCAGCCCGATAAATCCAATCGATCCCGCCGAAGCCACCGCCACGGCGGTCAGCGCGCTGGCCGCCAGGTAAGTCAGCAGCTTGACGCGGCCCACGTCCACGCCCAACGCCTCCGCTTCCTGCTCGCCCATCAGCATCACGTTCAGGGAGGAAGCCTGCAACCACGCCAGCGAGCCGGCAGCCAGCACCGCGCCGATCACCAGTCCAATGGGCACGCCGGTCGAGTAACTCAAGTCGCCCATCAGCCAGTAGGTGATGGAGCGCAAATCGCGGCTGTTCATCGCCGTCATTAGAAAAACAATCACCGCGGAAAGAAAGCTGGCGCTGATCACCCCTGCCAGCAACAAGGAGTGGCTCAGCAGCCGGCCGTGGCGGAAGCCCATCATATAAACGGTTCCGGTGGTGGCCAGCGCACCCAGCAGTCCGAAGACCGGTTGCGCGGAGACGGCGCGCGGCATCCAAATGAGCGCCAGCATGACGCCCAGAGCCGCGCCACTGGAAACGCCCAACACGTAGGGATCGGCCAGCGCGTTGCGCAACAGCGCTTGAAAACACGCTCCGGCCATGGACAGCGCGGCGCCCACAAACAACGCCAGAATAATCCGCGGCAGCCGCAACTCGAACAGGATCACGCGGGCCAGGCCGACTTCTCCGAAGAGCGCGTTCCACACTTCGCGCGCCGTGAAGGGCACCGCGCCGGTGAACAGCGACACCAACGTCACCAGCAACACCACACCGAACAGGATGCCGCAAATCGTCATCAGTCGTTTGGGAGTCCAATGGAATCTCATGATGACGTTATTGTTTTCCTCGACTGTCCCCGGGGACGGAAGCAGGGAACGCTTGGGGATGAATGGCCCGCGCCAACAACTCCAGCATGTCGGCGATGCGCGGCCCGGGCCGCTGCACGGTGTCTGGAAGGCTGACGATGCGGTCCTGTTTCACCGCGCTCAGTTCCCTCCATCCGGGCAATTTCAGCAAGTCGTCGCGTCCCGGCGAAAACCCAGAGGAGCGCGTTACTACGATGTATTCCGGATCGCTGCGGACGATTTCCTCCACCGAAAGCTTGGGCCATGGCTGGGAGTCGGTGTCGGCGATGGATCGCGCGCCGGCGCGTTCCAGCAGATCGTTGAGGAACGTGCCGCGGCCGACCGTGACCATCGGTTGCAGCCAGATCACCATCAGCACGCGCCGCACCGGGCGTCCAGCGATGGAGCGCTGCACTCGCGCCACGTGCTGGTCGAGCGCATTAGCCAGGCTGACGCCCGCGGCAGCCTCGCCTACGGCCCGGCCCACGTCGCGGAACATGCGCGAAATGTCCTCCATCCGTTCTGTTTCGACGGCGAAGGTGGGAATATTCAAATGTTCCAGCGCGGTCAGCGTATCGCGGCGATTCCCTTCCTTGGTGATCAGCACCAGATCGGGACGGAGCGCCGTGATGCGCTCCAGGTTGGGATTGAGCATTTCCCCGATCTTCGGTTTCGCCAGCGCGTCCGCCGGATAATCGCAATAATTGGTGACGCCCACCAGGCGATCGCCGGCGCCCAGCGCGTAGAGCGTTTCGGTCAGGCTGGGCGCCAGCGAAACGATGCGCTGGGGCCGCTCCGGTAAAGTGACGCGGCGTCCCAAGTGGTCGGTGAGGGTTTGCAGGGGCGCGGCGTGCGCAGCCAGCGCGGCCACGAGCAGACACAACACGGTTGGGCGTCGAAAAAGCACGATTGTTTAGTGTATCAGAACGCTGGAACCTGCTTCGGAGCGCGCCGGGGGGTAGTGTCTCAGTTTGAGTTCGGCATCCGTTCCCTGCAAGGCTACGCCTTGCGGCGCGATGAGCCGCGACAGTTATGGAGCGACGCAATGACGGCAAACCATCGAGGCCGGCCCGAAAACACTCGGACGCGGCGTACTCCGGCGCAGAGTGTTTTCGTGCCGTCTCCCAGCAAGTTCAGCGTGTCCGTCGCTCCATAACTGTCGCGGCTCATCGCGCCTCAAACGGATGCCGCACTCAAACTGAGACACTACCCGCTGGGGTGATGAACTATTTGGAGTCTGACTCCATATCGGACGTCCGGCTACAGTCGGGTCGCCCACAGTCCCTACCCAATCGAAGGTCGCTGGCGCGCCAGGATCCCTTCGATTTGCCGAAGGTGATTGATGTCGTGCCCGGCAAACATGCGCACGATTTGTTCGATCGATTCCTGCCCCCGCTCGGAATGCATTCCATAATGCTTCCATTGCCCGGGCTGAAGCGATTTAAGAAGCGCTAGATTCCCTTCCCGCAGCACTCCAAACTGCTCCAACGATTTCCGCGGATCGCGCTTGTCGTAATGTCCGCTGACGACCCATTTATCTTGATCGTAGGCCACGATCGGCGTACCCGGGGAGCCGAGAATCAACCGTATGCGATAGGCGCCGACGAGTTCGGCGTCGGCGAGATGCGCGACGATCTCGCTCACAGACCACTTCTCCGGAGCGGGGCGCTGGCGCAATTTGGCCGTAGATACGCCCTTGATCAGGCGAGCGAGCTTCTTGGCCGTTGCCGTCTGCACGGCAAGAGGCTGCTGGTCTTTCACATAGTCAAGAATGCGCTCCGTGTACTGCCGCGGTGTTTCGTTCATTTTGTCCTCCGGCGAAGGCCAGATTATTCTAGCGCGGAAGGCCCCGTCCGGTCTTAAAAGATCGCACCGGCGGATAGTAACCTGCGGCTCGCACTGACCACTACACAAGTTCCTGCTGGCGGGCTCCACGGAATTCCAGTAGCTCAATCGGGGCGCCGTTATCGAGGATCATCGCCACCCGGACGCCTTCGGAAGGCGAGTTCGGAGCGGTCAGGATTTCCTTGCCCTGGAGGGCAGCTTCCAGATCATCCACCTCGAAGGCAACATGCGGCACCGACTGGACCAGCGGGTGAATCGGGCTGTCCGCCGCGAATCGCATCCACTGGACGCCATAGGGACTGGCTTCGAAACCGGAGACGTACACCTTGAATTCTTCCAGATAGTACTCGCCGGACCGAGGAATGCTGGTGGGAATTCCCAAGTGATGGTAGCGCCAGCCGTATTCTGAAGTTGCCGCCGGAGGTTCGCGATCGCTCCGGATCGCAGGGTCACCCGCGTGTAGCTTAGGCATGTCTCTTATTTTACGCTGCTATCGGCCGCCAGCGTGCGGTAGGTCAAGACCAATCCCGCCAGGTTGAAATACTTCGATTCCACCTGGAATTCGTCGCCCTTGAACAGGCTGCCCAAGGATAGACCCTTGCGCTTCTCGATGCTCTCCACAAATCCCTGAAAGGTGACCAAAGCCTGGGAAGTGCGAATCTCCGTAAACGACAATTCCATGTGGCCGGGGCCGCGATCGCTCCAGCGCAACGAGCGAATGCGACCGTGCACCACGCTGCCCGCCGGAAACACCTGTTCGCCTACACGCACGTCCTCGGTCAAGCGCGCTGCCAGCGGATCGCCGATCGCGGATTTCTTGGCATCCGTGACGGTTTCCACCTTCATCGGCAAACGCACACCGGCGGGCAAACGAATCTCCGTGGGATTCAGGGGCGCCGCGGCGGCTGGGGCCGTGTCGGCGGCGGTGGCTTGTCAAAACGAATCGCGCTCTGCGCCTCGTATTGCCGGCAGTTCGTGAACGTGGAGATGTTCTCGCGCATTCCGTTGAGGGCCGATAATTGCAGGACGCGTTGGACGCGGAAAGGCAGCAGAAAGTCGGAGCCGCCGATCCGCGACTTCTGGTAATCAATCGTGGTATCGGACGAGCGCACCGCGAAGCTGTCGGGAATTCCATCCAGTTGCAGTTCCAGGCGCAGTATTTCCAGGCTCTGCACGTCCGCCCACAAGACGCCATGGTAAGGCACGATCGCGGAGCGGCCATTGCCCGACAACTGGTAATGGCTCACGTCGCGGGCCACTTGGTAGGAGTATCCGACGGCTTGACGACCGTCTATTTTCCTTTTGCCGGCCGGGCGAAAAGTGGGATCGTGGGTTCGGAACACGATGTTCGCGAGTCCGGCAAAGTCTCCGTTGGCGAACATCCCGCTCGGGACAAAATCCTCGATTCGTCGGTTGACGAGCGTTGTTCCCGGCCAGCCAAACAACTCCTTGCCGCCCACTTCGGCCACTTCCAAGCGAATGGTGTCCTCGTGAGTCAGGTCGCGGCTGGCTCGGCCCGCGGGTCTGCCGGAGCGTTCCACCGTCATCAGGCAGGTGTAGTTGGGCAGCCGTCGCAGATTGTCGCCCATTTTGGCGCGGATGCGCGCCAACTGATCGCCTTCGGGAGTTTGTGCGACAACCAGTCCACAGCCCAGTGAGAGAAAGAAGATCGCCGATTTCATAAAGAGGGGTTTGTGATGCGCGATCCTCTAGTATGCTAACACTCTCGAAGATGAAACGCGCGCTCATCCACGCCGGCTGTTTGGCCTTCGCGCTGCTGTTTCGCTGGTTTACGCCCCATGAGGCGTTGCTGCTGGCGGGCGCGGCGTGCGTGTTCAACTTGATCTTTTTGCCGGTGCTTCTGCCGGACATCTATCGGGCCGGCGAAAAGAACGTCACCTCGGGAATTTTTCTCTACCCGGTGGCGGTGCTGCTGCTGGTGGCGATGTTTCCACTGCCCGTTGCCGGCGCCTGCTGGGCGATTATGGCGTTGGGCGATAGCACGGCGGCCTTGGCGGGACGCGGCAGGCCCTGGCCGTGGAACCGGCGCAAGACCATGGTGGGCAGCGCGGCGTTTCTAATCGCCGGATATGCCGGCGGCGCGGCGCTGTGGTGGTGGATCTCCTTCAGCAAGCCGCCGTGGGGCGCGTTATTGTTGGGCACGATGTTGGCCTTAGTTGTGGAAAGCCTGGCACTGCCGTTTGCCGATAACCTGATCGTTGCGCTAGCGCCGGCCCTGATGCTCGGCGGGTTCTCCCCGGCGATTTCCATTTCCCCCTACGGCGCCGCGTTCAGCGGGATCTTTGCGATTGCCGCCTTCGGCCTGCGGCTGGTGACGATTTCCGGGGCCATCGCCGGATTCGTGCTGGCCACGCTGCTCTACTCTCTCGGCGGGTGGCAAGCCGGCGCGCTGCTATTCCTCTTTTTCGCGATCGGCTCGGGCGCCACGCGTTTCGCCTATCAAAAGAAGCAAGCCTTGGGACTAGCGGAGCGCCGCAAAGGCGCGCGCGTGGCCGAACAAGCGGTGGCTAACGCCGGCGCGGCGGTGTTCTTCGCGTTCATCGGACAGCCGGTGGGCGTGGTCGCCTCGCTGGCCGCGGCCGCTGCCGATACGGTGGCCACGGAGATCGGCCCCCTGTTTAATAAAGCGCCCGGTGGACGCGTTTATCTGCTGGCCAGCGGCCGGCCGGTCCGCGCCGGCGTTTCCGGCGGCGTGTCCATTGGGGGCACCATCGCTGGGATCGTCGCAGCGGCGTTGGTGACGGCGGTTGCGATCGGCATGGGTGGCCTGCGCGGCGGCGAGTTCCGCGCCGTGATCATCGGCGCGGCTACCGGCAGCGTAGTTGACAGCCTGCTCGGCGGCACGCTGGAAAAGGACGGGTGGCTGAACAACGAAGGCGTCAACTTCCTCGGCACGCTGGCGGCCGGGATCATCGCCCTGGGATTGTTCCGGTAGTCCACCGATTACGATCCACAGATTACACAGATTAAAACCTGGTTCGTTCTTAATCTGTGTAATCTGTGTAATCTGTGGATCGAATTTTCCGGTTAATCGGTGGACCGGAAGAACAGCAGGAAAACCGCCAGCGAGATCGACACGCCGACGGCGGGAACCACCCAGAACCCGCTCCAATTCGTGACCCCCGCGGCATCCGTGTAGAACTGCGCCACGCGCCCCGATAGCTCGCTGCCCAAATACATCCCCACTCCGTAAGTCAGGAAGCTGAACAGCGCCTGGGCGCTGGCTTGAATGTCGCGCGGCGCGGTGTTGTCCACGTGGATGAATCCGGCGGCGAAAAAGAAGTCGAAGCAGAATCCGTGCAAAGCCACGCCCATCAACACCAGCGCCCAGGGATGGCCGATAGCGAAGAAGGCGTAACGCAGACCCCAGCAAAACATGCCCAGCGCCAGCACACCCTTCATCTTGATGCGCCGCAAGAACCACGGCAGGATCGGCAGGAAACACATCTCCATGAACTGCCCGATGGTCATGGTGGAAGCCACATCCTTCACGCCGCTGTGCTCCAGGAATTGTCCGGTAAAGCTGTAGTAGAACGCCAGCACGATGGTGATCACCAGCGAGACGCCGAAGAAAACCGCGAAGGGAAAATCCTTCATCAGCGCGAAGGCGCGCACGAACGCCGGCCCGCCGGAATGCGCGGGCATCGGTCCCGAAGGCGGCGTGTGCGGCAGCGCCAGACTGAACAATCCCAGCGCCAGGGAAATCCCGGCGGCCAGTAGTAACGGCTGATTGGAGTGGAAATCCAGGAAATGCCCGACCACCAGGTTCACCACGATCCATCCGATGGTCCCGAAAACGCGGATGCCCGGAAAATCGCGTCCGCCGTCCGGGATATGGGCGAAGGAAATGGAGTTGGCCAGCGCCAGCGTCGGATTATAGGCCAGCGAGTAAAGCAGCGTGACCACGGCCAGCAGCGTGAACTTCTGGGCATCCTGAACCTGGGCCATCCAAAACAGCAGCCCCGCGCCGGCCAGGTGCAATACGGCCATCAAGCGCTCGCTCGAAAAGTAGCGATCCGCGAACTGCCCGACGAACATGGTGGAGATGATTGCGCCGAGCGGGATCAGGCTGTACATGGTGCCGACCTGAGTCTTCGTGAAATGCAGGGCCTCCAGGTAATTGCCGAGGACCACGAACCAGGCGCCCCAAACGGCGAATTCCAAGAACATCATGATGGACAAGCGCAGTCGCAAGTCGGCGGACATCGATGGTGCAGGTGTGGTGGACATGACGATGAATCTAACATGAAAACAAGGCCCGAGCCACGAGGCCCGAGGCCCGAGTCAGAAACCTCTTATCGACTCGGGCCTCGGGCCTCGTGGCTCGGGCCTTGTTTTCCCGTTCCCGAGTACAATGGAGGTATATGGGCGTCGTTGAAGAAACGTTGCTGTTGGAACCGGTGGATTACCAGACGGATCCCAGCCGCTATCGGCACTGGCGGCTATCCTTCGACGGGCCGATCGCCACGCTGGCCATGGATACTCAAGAAGACGGCGGCATCCGCCCCGGCTACAAGTTGAAGCTCAACTCCTACGATCTGGGCGTGGACATTGAGTTGCACGATGCGCTGCAGCGCATCCGCTTTGAACATCCCGAGGCGCGCACGGTGGTGATCACCAGCGCTAAGAACCGCGTTTTTTGCTCCGGCGCCAACATCTACATGCTGGGACTCTCCAGCCACGCCTGGAAAGTGAACTTCTGCAAGTTCACCAATGAGACGCGTAACGGCATCGAAGATTCCAGCGCCAACTCCGGCCTACGCTTTATTGCCGCTTGCAACGGCTCGACGGCCGGCGGCGGATATGAACTGGCGCTGGCCTGCGACGAGATTTTCCTGATTGACGATCGCTCCTCGGCGGTGAGCCTGCCGGAAATCCCGCTTCTCGGCGTGCTGCCCGGCACCGGCGGATTGACCCGCCTGACCGATAAACGCAAAGTCCGGCGCGACCACGCCGATCTGTTTTGCACGCAGTCCGAAGGCGTGCAAGGGCAGCGCGCCAAGGACTGGGGCTTCGTGGACACCATCGTCAAACCGCAACAATTTGCCGAGGCCGTAAGGCAACGCGCGATCGAGTTGGCCGCGCCGAGCGATCGTCCGGAGCACGCCGCCGGTGTGGCGCTTACGCCTCTGAGGCGCGTTGTGGATGCCAACGGTTATCGCTACGAATTCGTGGATGCCCAACTGGATCGCGCCGGCCGCACGGTGACGCTGACGGTGCGCGCGCCACAAACCTCGGGGCCGCTCCCGCTGGAAGGCATACTTGCGGCCGGCGCCAACTGGTGGCCGCTACAAATGGCGCGCGAACTGGATGACGCCATTCTCAGCCTGCGAACCAATGAACTGGAATTGGGTTTGTGGATCATCAAGACGGAAGGCGATCCGCAACAGGTCATGGCGCTGGACGCATTGCTGACCCAGCACCGGACGCACTGGTTTGTCCGCGAAGTGATCGGCCAATTACGGCGGACGCTGGCGCGCCTGGAAGTGTCGTCGCGATCTTTGTACGCGGTGATCGAGCCGGGATCGTGCTTTGCCGGTCTGCTCCTGGAACTCGCGCTGGCGGCGGATCGCGTCTACATGCGCGACACGGCGGAGGGTCCCGCGCCGACGGTGACGCTGGGCGAAATCAACTTCGGGTCGCTGCCAATCGTGAATGGCCTGACGCGGCTGGAAGCGCGTTTCTATGAAGACGCCGGGCATCTGGCGGCCTTGCATCGTCGCGTCGGAGAGGCGCTCAACGCGCGCCAAGCCGAGGAATTGGGTTTAGTCACGGCGGCCGTGGACGATCTCGACTGGGACGACGAGATCCGCCTGGCCATCGAGAGTCGCAACGCGCTTTCCCCCGACGCGCTCAGCGGCATGGAAGCGAACTTGCGTTTTGGACCGGGTGAAACCATGTCGTCGCGCGTGTTCGGCCGGTTGTCGGCGTGGCAAAACTGGATTTTCATTCGTCCCAACGCGGTGGGTCCGGGCGGCGCGCTGAAGTTGTACGGTACCGGGAGTCGCGCCAAGTTTTCGTGGGAACGAGTGTAGAGAAGAAAAGCAACCGCCGATAAACGCCGATGAACGCCGATAGAGGCGTAGTCATCGGCGTTTATCGGCGTTTATCGGCGGTTGCTTTTTCGGTGTTGGTTAAAGGCTCAATATGATCGACTATACCGAACGCATTCCCAACAACGTCAACCTGGCCGAGGACAAAATCCTGCAACGCGCCCTGGAGCGCTGGCAGCCCGGCTTCCGCGACTGGTGGTCCGGCACCGGGCCGGTGGACTCCGGCGAGTTGCTGGTCTACCTGCGTACCGCCATCAGCGTGGATCGCGACGGCTGGGCCAATTTCGGCTACGTCAAGATGCCGGATTATCGCTGGGGAATTTTCCTGGTTCCGCGCGATGAGAACCGCAAAGTAAATTTCGGCGATCACCAGGGAGAAGCGGCGTGGCAGGAAGTGCCCGGCGAATATCGCTCGCCGCTGCGACGGATCATCGTTACACAGGGCGACACCGAGCCGGCCTCGGTGGAGCAACAGCGCCTGCTGGGAATGACCGCGCCGTCACTTTATGATTTGCGCAATCTGTTTCAAGTGAACGTCGAGGAAGGCCGCCATCTGTGGGCTATGGTCTACTTGCTGCACCGCTACTTCGGACGGGACGGCCGCGAGGAGGCCGAGGCCTTACTGGAACGCCGTTCCGGCGACGCCGACAAGCCGCGCATCCTGACCGCTTTCAACGAAGAGACGCGCCACTGGCTGGCGTTCTTCATGTTTACTTTTTTCACCGACCGCGATGGCAAGTTTCAACTGGCTTCGCTGGCGGAATCCGGGTTCGATCCGTTGGCGCGCACCTGCCGCTTCATGCTGACGGAGGAAGCGCACCACATGTTCGTGGGCGAGTCCGGCGTGGCGCGCATCATTCAGAGAACCTGCGACCTGATGCAGCAGCACGGAATTGAAGATCCCGCCGATGGCCGCCAGTTCGGCGTGATCGATCTGGCCACGATCCAGAAGTTTTTGAATTTCCATTACAGCGTGACGCTCGATCTCTACGGCTCCGACGTGTCTTCCAACGCCGCCACGTATTACACCTCCGGCCTGAAAGGCCGCTACGAGGAAGCCAAACTGAGTGACGATCACAAACTCAGCGGCGCGGATTATCCAGTGCAGGAAGTGGAGAACGGCCACATCGTGACCAAGCGGATTCCCGAGTTGAACGCCTTAAACGCGCGGCTGCGCGACGACTATGTTGGCGAGATCCAGGCCGGCGTGGACCGTTGGAACCGCATCCCGGAAAAGTTCGGTCTGAAGTTCCGTCTGGTCTTGCCGCATCTTGGTTTCCACCGCAAGATCGGCAATTTTACCGGCCATCACGTTACTCCCGAGGGCCAGGTGGTCACCGAAGACCAATGGAAAGCGCGCGCCGGCGAGTGGCTGCCGGTGAAGGCGGATCACGATTACGTGGAATCGTTGATGGGCCGCGTAATCGAACCGGGAAAATTCGCCAACTGGATCGCCCCGCCGGTGCGGGGCGTCAACAATCAGCCGATTGATTTTCAATATGTCCGTTTCAACTAAGCCGTTCGCGGCGCTCTCCACGCCGGCGCAGAAGCTGCTGGCGGTGATCGCGCGGCAGGCCGATCACGGCACGCTGCGCTCGAAAGCGCCGGGCGTGGCTACGTTACCGGAGGTCCATGAAGCGTGCGGTTTGGATCCGGAGCCGATGCAGGACCTGTTGCGAGAACTGTCCGACGCGGGATGGGTGCGCATCGAGGGCCAATACCCCTTCGAGGAATTGCGTCCGTTGGGGAGCGCGGCGGTGTTGGCCGATTTGGCCAAGGATCCGAAGTAGGACGCGTAAGACTGGGCCCGGGCAGGCCCGGGCACTCGCCGCTCGTTTCGCCGACGCCACGGGTGGTACACTACTGCAGGAGGATTCATGAGCCATCGGTTCAAAGCGGTCTTCGAAAGGGACGCAGACGGCGGATACTCCGTCTTCATTCCCGCACTTCCTGGATGCGCATCGCAGGGTGATTCCCTAGCGGAAGCGCAGGCCAACATAGAAGAAGCTATCGAACTGTACTTGTGGAGCCTGCGGCAGGATGGACTTCCGATTCCGGAATCCGATCCGGAGCTGCTGATTAAGGAAATCGAGGTGGTCGCCTCTTGAGGCTTCCGCAAGTATCCGGCCCGCGTTTGGTGAGAGCGATTGCGGGCCTGGGCTTTCGAGTGGAGCGTCAAGTAGGTGGCCATGCCATAGTAATTCACGAAACGAACCGTGGCCGGCGAGCAGTTGTCCCTATGCACGGCAGCAAGCCGATCCGGCCCGGAACGCTGCGGTCGATTCTGGCGGGGCTTCAACTTACGATTGAGGAGTTGTCGGATCGGTTGTGAGGCGAGGGAGGATCAGCCGTATTACCTACGTCCACCGAGAACGAGGTTCTTGAGAGGCGGGTGCAGGGCCAGCGCAGGCAGACTAGAAAGGAATGTCGTCATTCTCCTGGTTTGCCAAGTCCACCAGGAGGATAATCTGGGACGCGGCGACGGCGAGAACGTATTCCGCTAGGCCAGACGTCACTGCGCCACCTTCCGCTCCACCGTGGCCCACACCTTCGCCGCCACTGCGAAAACCGTACAAGCCATGGAAGGTCTGAGCGACAGCTTTCGGAAGCTGGCCAGGATCGGATCCTGTCAGAGCCTTGACTGCGTCACCCAAGGTCTTCGCGCTGTCATTCCTAAACAGCGCGTGCGCCGCGGCTTCGACAGCACATACTGCCTCCTTGACGGCATTTTCCAGGTCCGGTTGAGTTGGGTGCTGGAAATACTTCTGGGCCTTGTTATAGTGCTGTCGGGCCGAGTCAAGCTTCGGATCACCGAGGACATAACTGGCTCGTGAGGCGAGATCTGCGGTGTGATGGCGACCGCGCCGCTGCACTTTTCCGTCCCGAAACTCGTAGGCGAAATCCTCCTCCAAGAACAATCGTTGAAGCTCGGAGGCAACGGCGTCCTGCACTTTGCTGCGCGCCAGGATCACGTGGGATTCCTCGTTCACCGAGTATTCCACTACCGCTTTGGCAAGATGTGAGTGGAGCCTCTCACAAAAATCGAACATCTTGTCCCAGGGCATATCGAGTAAATGCTGTTCACCAGCAATCTGGGCGTCTCTCCGTCCGCTGTTGTCGTCGTTGTGCCAGTACGGCTTTTCTCGCAAGATTCTCCGTAGCTCACGAGCCAATTCCCGCCAATCTCCTATGTACTCCTTTTCCATGAGGTCGTGGAGCAAGTGGAGAAGGTTGTGGCGCGCGGCTGTGGGGAAGTCTCCCACGACGTGAGCGTGTGGCCCCCGGTTTCTGGACGAGAACGGCGGAACGGGTGTCTCAACCATATGGATTTAGAGCAACATTCAGGTCGGCCTAAGACTTTGCCGGAGGAGCGCACGAGCCGGAACTCACTTGCCGGTACGGCCTTCGAAAAGGGGTCACGATGAACCCAGGCGCACCCTCTGCTTTACCTTGTCGAGCAATTCCATCCTCGCGCCGTCCGGCGAGAAATATTGCTCGATCTCTTCGTCCCAGCGAGCGCGATCGCGGTCAAGGATCCAGCCAGCCAGCGCCGTTTGATCCTCGGCCGGCAACTCCTCAATAACGTGTTGAATCTGGGCAAGGTCCATGCGGCTGTTCTACTCCAACTGTGAGGGCAATGGTGGGCGCACTGCGTCCAACTCAGGAGAAATGGGGAATCGGGAACCGCGTCGCACCTCAAAAGGTGCTATGCTACTCGCGAGGATCAATGCTGGATCTCACCAAGGACATCCAACCGCTCACGACATTCCGGCGCAAGTCGGGGGTCTTTCTTCGCCACATTAAGAAGAGCAAGCGCCCCGTGGTGCTCACGGTAAACGGCAAAGCCGCCGCTATCGTGCAAGACGCCGGGGCCTATCAGCAACTACTGGACATCGCCGCGCGATCCGACGTCTTCGAAGCCATCCGGCAGGGACTCGATGACGCGGCCAAGGGACGCACGCGCCCAGCCCGGGAAGTGTTCGCGGAGCTCCGTCGCAAGCATGGCATACCACGTTGAGTTCACGCGCCGTGCGGTTCGCGACCTCGATCATCTCTATCTAAGTATCAACGTCGCCGAGTCCATTCCCGCGGCGCGTTGGTACAACAGGTTGGAAAAGGCAATCCTATCCCTTGAGCACTTCCCTTATCGCTGCCCAGTTGCGTCCGAAAGCAAGAAGACGGGCCGCCAGTTGCGTCATTTGCTTTACGGAAAGCGTCCCCGCGTTTACCGCGTCATCTTTGAGATTCAGGAGCACGAGATTCATGAACACCAAGTTCTTATCCTGACGATCCGCCACTGGGCAATGGACCAGGCTCGCCCGGACGAACTGGATTAGCCGACCCCCTTTTGCGTTGTAGCGAGATTGCCCGAGCCCGCAAAAAAACGGCGACAAGTCGCCGCACTCCAAATTAAAGCAGCCCTTCGATCACCGATAATGCGTAGTCCACGTCCTCCGCGCCCACCGTCAACGGCGGCATCAGCCGGATCGCGGATTCCCCACAGCCCAGTAGCAGCAGGCCGCGCTGAAACGCCTCCTGCACCAAGCGTTCGCGCGCCGCCGCCGCCGCCGGAAGCTTGGAAACTTTGTCTTGCACTAATTCGATGGCTACCATCAGACCGCGGCCGCGCACGTCGCCGACCAGCGCGAAACGTTGCGGCCAACCGGCGATCCGTTCCATAATTCGCCGGCCCATGGCGGCGGCGTTGGCCATCAGTTCGTTCTCGACCAGGTCCAGCGTGGCCAGCGCCGCCGCCATGCACACGGGATTGCCGCCAAACGTCGAGGCATGCGCGCCCGGTTTCCAGTCCATGATCTCGGCGCGGGCGATCATCGCGCTCAACGGCAGCCCCGAAGCAATACCCTTCGACGAGCAAATGATGTCGGGGATTACGCCGCTATGCTCGATGGCCCACATTTTTCCGGTGCGGCCCATTCCCGATTGCACTTCGTCGGCTACCAGCAAGATGCCGTGCTGATCGGCCATTTCCCGCAGCATCGGCAAGAAGTCCGGCGGCGGCACGATATATCCGCCTTCGCCCTGGATCGGTTCCACGAAAATGGCCGCCACTTCATCGGCCGGCAGAATGGTGTGGAACAAACGATTGATTTGCTCCCGGCAATCCTGCACCAGATCCCCGGAGCCGCGGTAAGGATCGGGATACGCCACGTGATGCACGCCGGGAACCAGCGGACCGAAGCGCTGGCGTTGCGTGATCTTGCTGGCGGTGAGCGATAGCGATCCCATGGTGCGGCCGTGGAACGATCCCAGGAAAGCGATGAACTTGTCGCGGCCGGTATGATAGCGAGCCAGCTTCATGGCCGCCTCCACAGCCTCCGTGCCGGAGTTTCCGAAGTAAACGCGCGCGTCTTTGCCGCCGGGAAACGTCCCGGCCAGGCGCTCGGACAAATCGGCCATTGCCGGGAAGTAGAAATCGGCGCTGCACATGTGCAGGAAGTCGGCGGCCTGGCGCTGGATCGCCGCAACAACCTTGGGGTGCGCGTGGCCGGTGGAGCACACCGCGATACCGGCATGGAAATCCAGGAACTGGTTGCCGTCCACGTCTTCGATCATCACGTCGCGGCCGCGGCGCATCACCAGCGGGTAGACGCGCGTGTAAGACGGCGAAGTGTACTGCTGGTCGGTCTCGATAATCAGCTTGGCCTTGGGACCGGGCAACTCGGTAATGATTTTCGGAATCATGGAGGCTCCTCTGGAAATGGTGCGGAAAAAACGATAGGGCAGGAGCGCGAGAGGCTGGTTAGTCGCAACCGAAGAGGTTGGGGCGCAGTTGAGCGGGCGTCATCGTCTTCATCTTACTACGTTCGATCCCGGTCCGAGGGTTTTTCGACGCAGAGCTGCAGAGAAACCTGATTCGCTCGAGATCTTGTGTTGTACCAAGTGATAGTGCTACTCAGCAAAACTATCAGTTCCGCAGCCTGCAAAAGGTGTTACGGTTTAAGAGGACACGGTTTAAGAGGACAACGTCGCGTTCTGGGCTTGGCCTGCGATTCAATTCTAGCTACTCGGATACGTCTTGAGAACTGTCCCGTCTTGGGGGAACTGCATGCGTAAAATCACTTTCTCGATCGTCGTTCTGGTCATGTTGGCATTAGGCGTCACCGCCGTTTGGGCGGCCGGTCCGGCCAACAATACCGTGCCGAGCACTACCAACGTCACCTATGACAAAGATGTTGCGCCGATCCTCAACAACAACTGCGCGGTCTGCCATCGTCCCGGTGAAATCGGACCGATGTCGCTGCTGAGCTACAAGGAAGTCCGCCCCTGGGCCAAGAACATCAAAGAGAAAGTGGCGTCGCGCACCATGCCGCCGTGGTTCGCCGATCCGAACCATGGAAAATTTTCCAACGATCGCCGTCTCTCCGACAAAGAAGTCGCCACCCTGGTTTCCTGGGTGGACGGAGGCATGAAGGAAGGCGACGCCAAAGACCTTCCCGCCGCTCCTAACTTCACGCAAGGCTGGAACATCGGCAAGCCCGACGCGGTGCTGTCCATGAAAGAGGAATACAGCGTCCCGGCCGACGGCGTGGTGGACTATCAATACTTCATGGTGCCCACCAACTTCACCGAGGATCATTGGATTCAGGCCGCCGAGATTCGTCCCGGCGCGCGTTCCGCAGTGCATCACGTAATTGTATTCGTGCAGGATCCTGCCGGAACCACGCGTCCCGAGGCTGGTGTGCAGATGCGCCCGGTGAGCGGAGCGAATGAACGACGCGGCGGACGTGGCGGCGCCGGAGCGGGAGGCGGACGGCCACGCGGCGAAGGCGGCAATCGCGGCGGTGGCGGAGGCGGCGGCTGGCTGCTGGTCGGCACGGCGCCCGGCGATAGCGGCGTCATCATGAAGGAACGCACCGGTAAACTGGTGAAGGCCGGCTCCACGCTGATGTTCCAGGTCCACTACACGCCCAACGGAAAGCCGGTCAAGGATCGCACCAGTATCGGTTTGGTTTTCTCGAAGCATGCGCCCGAGTATGAAGTGAAAACCATCGGCGTTTCCAACGGCAGCTTTATCATCCCGGCCGGCGAAGGCGAGTATCGCGTGGACTCCGCGGCGGTGTTCACCGAGGACTCCGTGGTCTGGAGCATGTTCCCGCACATGCACGTACGCGGCAAGAGCTTCGACTACAGCATCGTCTATCCGGACGGACACCGTGAATTGGTCCTTTCGGTTCCCAGCTACGATTTCAACTGGCAAGGCAGTTTCCGGTTTGCCAAGCCCATCGAAGTGCCCAAGGGCGCGCGCCTGGAGTGTACCGCATACTTCGACAACTCCAAGGGCAACAAGTTCAATCCCGATCCCAGCAAGGACGTCAAGTGGGGCGATCAGACTTGGGAAGAGATGATGATTGGCTGGATGGACTACAGCGTGAAGTCGCAGCGCATTGCACCCAGGGGCGCCGCGGATTAGAATGGAGGTGTGACAAACGCTATAACCACAAAGACACAAAGAACACGAAGAAAACTGCTGCGAAGGTTGGTTGCGCCGGTTTTCTTGGTGTTCTTTGTGTCTTTGTGGTTTAAGTCTTCCGCGCACGATCCCATCACCACCAAAGTCACCTTTAACAAGGAAGTGATTCGCATTCTGGCGCGCCGTTGTGCGGGGTGTCACCGCGCCGGAGGGTACGCTCCCATGGCATTTGCGACCTACGACGACGTGCGCCCCTGGGCCAAGGCGATCAAGGAAGAGATTCTCGAGCGGCGGATGCCTCCCTGGAACGCCGCGCAGGGATTCGCCGATTTCTCGAACGACCGCAGCCTGACGGCTCTGGAAACCGAATTGCTCGTCGATTGGGTGGAAGGCGGCGTGCCCGTCGGCGATGCCAAAGATCTGCCCAAGCCAAAGGCCGGCGACGACGGCATCGAAAAGCCCGGTCTGGTTGTGGAAGGCGCGTCTTCCGCTCCCGTGAAAACGCCACGCTGGATTTCCGGCTGGTGGTTTACGCCGGGCAGCGGCGCGGTTCAGTCGGCCGAGTTCTGGATCGAGGAATCATCCAAAAAGCGCGTGTACCTTGGAAACTGGGTGCCGCCCGAACAACAGGTGGATTGGCCCGACGGCGTGGCGCAAGCGCTGCCGGCCGGATCGCGCGTGCTGATCAAAGTGCACTACACCGAGAACAATGGCGAGGCGCCCAGTGCGCCGCCGAAGGAATCGCCCGGCAGACTGGCGCTGTACTTCGCCGACAAGCCGCCTGCGCACGCCATTCATCACCTGGATCTTTCCTGTGGCTCGAACACCGTTCCGGCCGGACTGCAAGCTTTGGCGTTGTATCCGGAAAATTCCATGGAAGTGGAAGCGCTGCTGCCCAACGGCTCGATGGACGTGCTCGGGTTGTTCCGTCCGGATTTCCCCAGCTATCACCCGACGTATTTCTATCGCCAGCCCATTGCCATCCCCGCCGGGGCGCGCATCAACGCCTATTCGGTTACTTCCGGCGCCGGCTGCAAAGCGGTTTTGAGCTACGCCGCGCGTATGGCGCGATAAGCGGCTCTTGCCGATTTCCGGGTCCTTCCGTTCTTTTTTCCGTGTGCTTCCGTGTTCCAAAGATCTGCTGACGAGGCGCCATCCCCGTCGCGTGGTACGATAATCTTTCCATGTCTGAAGAACTCTCCAAAGCCTACGATCCCTCGGGGATCGAGCCGAAATGGGCGCGCCTGTGGGTGGAGCGCGATTTGTATCGCGCCTCGACCGAAGACACCGGCAAGCCGGTGTTCTCCATCGTCATTCCGCCGCCCAATGTCACGGGCGCGTTGCACATGGGGCACATGCTGGAGCATACCCTGATTGACGCCATGGTTCGCTGGAAGCGGATGCGCGGCTACAACGTGCTGTGGCTGCCCGGAACCGATCACGCCGGCATCGCCACGCAGGTAATGGTGGAACGCGAAATCGCCGCCGAGGGTTTGACCAAACAGCAACTCGGCCGCGAGGAGTTCGAAAAGCGAGTTTGGAAATATAAGGAGAAAAACGGCGGGAACATCAAGCGCCAGATGGTGCGCCTGGGCGACTCCTGCGATTGGTCGCGGGAACGCTTCACACTCGATCCGGGACTCTCCCGCGCGGTGCGCGAAGTTTTTGTCAGCTTGTATCAGCGCAAGCTGATCTATCGCGGTACTTACATCATCCAGTGGTGCCCGCGCTGCCTGACCGCGCTCAGCGATCTGGAAGTGAATCACGAAGAGCGCAACGGCTTTCTGTGGCACATCCGCTATCCCATCGCCGGCGAATCGGGAGGCGGACTTCGCCTGGATGGCGCCGATCGGCCGGATGAACACGTGGTGGTGGCCACCACGCGGCCGGAAACTATGCTGGGCGATTCCGCCGTGGCGGTGAATCCCGCCGACGAGCGCTACAAGAAATATCACGGACGCTTCGCCATGCTTCCGCTGGCGAATCGCGAGATTCCTTTCATCGCCGACGAACTGGCCAGCATGGAGTTCGGCACCGGAGCCGTGAAGGTGACGCCGGCGCACGATCCTAACGATTACGAGTGCGGCATGCGCCACAACCTGCCGCAAATCGAAGTGCTGGACGAGCGCGCCCACATGACCGAAAAGGCCGGACCTTACAAAGGACTGGACCGCCTGGAGGCGCGCAAGCGCATCGTCAGCGATCTGGAGCACCTTGGGCTGATCGAGAAGATCGAGCCATACAAGGTGTCGCTGGGCTGCTGCCAGCGCTGCGGGACGCCGGTGGAGCCGCGCATCTCCACGCAATGGTTTGTGCGTATCGCGCCTTTGGCCAAGCGCGCCGCGGCGGTGGTGGAGCGGGCAGACGATCGTGCCGGACACATCCGCTTCACGCCCGAACCGGCCAAGCGCGAGTTTCTGCGTTGGATGGAAAACATCCGCGACTGGTGCATCTCTCGCCAGCTTTGGTGGGGACATCGCATTCCGGCGTGGTATTGCCGCAATTGCGGCCAAACCATCGTAGCGATCTCCACGCCCGAAGTGTGCGACAAGTGCGGCAACCAGGCGCTGGAGCAAGACGAGGACGTGCTCGACACCTGGTTCAGTTCCGCCCTGTGGCCGTTCTCCACGCTGGGCTGGACGGGTGAAGTCACCGACACGCCCGACCTGCGCGCGTTCTATCCCAACTCGCTGATGATCACCGGCTTCGACATCCTGTTTTTCTGGGTGGCGCGCATGGTGATGTTCGGCGTGGAGTTCATGGGCCAGGTACCCTTTCGCGAGGTCTACATCCACGCGCTGGTGCGCAACGCCGATCGCCAGAAAATGTCCAAGACCAAGGGCAACGTGATCGATCCCCTGGTGGTCACGGAAAAATACGGCACCGATGCCGTGCGTTTCACGCTGGCGCTGATGGCCTCGCCGGGCACCGACATCCTGCTTTCGGAATCGCGCATGGAAAGTTATCGCGCCTTCGCCAACAAAATTTGGAACGCCGCCCGATTCGTCGCCATGAAGGGCGAAGGCGTCATCGCCACGCCCGGGCACGGCTTCCGGCCCGTTCCGGAAGGCAATGGCAAAGTGGCGCTGGAAGACACTTGGATGGCCTCGCGTTTGAATCGCGTGGCCGACCAGGTGGAAAACGCGCTGGAGACCTATCGCTTCGATCAGGCCGCGCACGTGCTCTATCAGTTTGTGTGGCACGAATTGTGCGACTGGTACATCGAACTGGCCAAACTGCGCAACACCGCGGCGGCGTGGCGCAATCTGGCGGCGGCGCTGGAAAACGTTTTGCGGATGCTGCATCCCTTCATGCCTTTCCTCACCGAAGAGTTATGGCAGCGGCTCACCAATTCGCGGGGCGCGGAAGACGGCGCGGCATCCATCTCCTTGCAGGACTATCCCCGCTGCAACGCCATGTTTCTGGACGACAACGCCGAAAAGCAGATGGAGGCGCTGCAGGAAGCCATCGCGCAAATCCGCAATGCCCGTGTGGAAATGAAGCTTGGTCCCAAACAGGAGATTGACGCGCAATTCTATTCCCCGGACGCTTCTCTGCGGGCCCGCGCCATGCAGTACGCCGGCGCGTTTTCCGCCTTGGCTCGCACCGTGTTGGAGGTGCTGGATACGCCGCCCGTCAAGGAAGGCGGCCTGCTGCGGCACACCACACTGTTCACGGTGCGCATTCCTTACGCCGGCGCGGTGGACGCCGAAGCCGAGCGCAGCCGTTTGGCAAAGGATCTGGCAGGTTTGGTAAAACAGCAGACCTCGCTGGAGTCGCAACTGGGAAACCCGGAATTCCTGGAGCGCGCCCCGAAGCAAGTGGTGGAAGGAATGCGCGTGAAACTCGGCGAGAACAAGGCCCAACAACACAAGATCAAAGAAAGTTTGCAAAGCCTGGAAGGCTGATTGGCAAACTGATGTCAACCGCGATGTCCATGGAGAGCGCCGCCCGAATTCACCGCTTGCTCGACCTGCTGACCGATCATCCTACGGTGGTTCTCTCCGGTAGCAAGATGGCTGCGGAACTCGGCGTGCCGCGCTCGACTCTTCGCGGGTGGATTCTGCATCTGCGCGACCTCGGCGTGGAACTGGAAGGCGTGCCGGCCAGCGGCTATCGTTTGAAACGCATGCCGGAGCTGCTGACCCCGCGCGCCATCCACCGCGCCGCGCAAGGCACGCCGTTCGGCCAGCGCGCTATCCATCATTTCAAAACAGGGTCCACCATGAACGACGCCGCCGCGTTGGCCGCCGCCGGCGAGCCGCACGGAACGATTGTCGCCGCTGAGGAGCAGACCGCCGGTCGCGGACGTCTGGGCCGCGTATGGCACTCCGAAAAAGGCGCGGGCCTGTATTTCTCCATGATCTTGCGTCCGGCGCTGCCGGCGGCCGCCGCGCCGATGTTGACGCTGGTATCGGGACTCGCCGTGCGCGAGGCGATCGCTGAAATCAGCGGGCGCGTTTTCCCGGAAACGGATTTGCGCTGGCCCAACGACGTGCTGCTGCGCGGGTCTAAGTGCGCCGGCATCCTGCTGGAGATGACGGCCGAGCCGGAACGCATCAAGCATGTGATCCTGGGCGTGGGAATCAACGTGAATCAGACCGAGATGCCCGCCGATCTCGACAATGAAGCCACGTCGCTGCGCATCGCTTGCGGACGTGCTTTTGTGCGGGCCGATGTGCTGGGCGCGGTTCTGCACGCGCTGGACCGGTCGCTGGCCCGCCTGCTGGGGGCCAACGGGCGCGCGGCGACGGTCGAGGAGTTCGAGAAGCAATCCACGTTCGCGCGTGGGCGGCGCGTACAGATCTCCGAAGGTGGGACCGAAGTTCAGGGAGTCACCGACGGCCTGGACCACGCTGGATATCTGTTGCTGCGCAGAGACGACACCGGCGCCGTCGAGCCCATCTATACTGGAAGAGTGCGGCCTGTAGGGGGTAGCAATGCTACTGGTGATTGATGTAGGCAACACCAATACGGTGCTGGGCGTCTTCGAGGGACCGCGTCTGCTGGCGCAATGGCGCCTGACCACCGCGCACGAACAAACGATTGACGAATACGGCATCCTGACCCGCAACCTGTTCGCGCTGGCCCCGGTGGACGCCGGCGCAATCCGCGCGGCGATCGTCTCCAGCGTGGTACCGCCGCTCGATGCCATTTTGCAGCAAGTGATCCAGCGATACTTTCACCTGGACCCGCTGTTCGTCAGCAACAAGATCCGTACGCTGCCCATCCGCATCGATAATCCCAAGGAGGCCGGCTCAGATCGCATCGTCAACAGCGTGGCGGCGTTGGAGATTTACGGCGCGCCCGCGGTGGTAGTGGATTTCGGTACGGCCATCAATTTCGACGTGGTCTCGCGGGAAGGCGAATACATCGGCGGGGCGCTGGTGCCGGGGCTGGGAATATCCACCGAAGCGCTGTTTCGCCGCGCCGCCAAGCTGGCGAGCGTGGAAATCAAGGATCCCGGGAAAATCATTGGCGCCAGTACGGTGGCGGCGCTGCAAGCGGGCATTTTTTACGGATTCCTCGATCTGGTGGACGGCATTCTCGGACGCATGAAGGAAGTGCTTGGTCCCGACACCAAGTTCATCGCCACCGGCGGACAGGCGGCGCTGCTGGCGCCGTCGTCGCGCTACATCCAACACGTTGACGAGCATCTGACGCTGCAAGGATTACGGCTAATTTGGGAGCGTAATCGGCCGTCGTAGGTTTTTGGGGTTTGGCAATGAATGGACTCCTCAGTTCCTTGCGAAAGGATCGCCCCAGGCTTGGCGTCCTATTGTTCGGCGCCTCGGTTGCCCTGTGTTGGGGAATTACCCTCTATCTGTCGGTGCGCTCCGAGGAGGGCGACACCTACGTGCACGCGCAGTTCATCGTTGCAGCTTTCCTGCTATGCTCCCTGGCCCTGAATCTGATGCTTGCGTGGGACCATGGCCGCTGGGGCGGCGTACCGAGGTTCATCCTTCGCCTGATTCTCTCTCTGCTTGCGACGGCAGCCGGAGCGGTATGCGTTTTTGCGGTGGAGGTCATGATCAACCGATTGCGCCGTTGACGGTATCTTTGGGGACGATCCGGCAACGTTGGGCATCGCACTTTCTTTGTGCGACCTGCAAACGCCGCGACCGCCGTATAATTAAGTCTGCATCATGGCCAAGCCGTTCGTCCATCTCCACGCCCACACCGACTACTCCTTGCTTGACGGCGCATGCGGCGTCCAGGACCTGGTGGCGCTGGCAGTCGAGCAGGGCTCGCCGGCCGTGGCGGTCACCGACCACGGCAACCTGTTTGGCGCGGTCAAGTTTTACAACGCCGCCAAGAAGGCCGGGATCAATCCCATCATCGGCTGCGAGGTTTACGTAGCGCAGGGATCCCGCACGAACCGCGATGAGAAGTCCCGCTACAACCATCTGGTGCTCTTGTGCGAGAACACCGAGGGCTATCGCAATCTTTCCAAGCTGGTATCCGCCGGATTCCTGGAAGGCTTTTATCGCAAGCCGCGCGTGGATAAAGAACTGCTCGCGCAGCACAGCAAAGGATTGATCTGCCTCTCTGCCTGCTTGCGCGGCGAGATCAACGAAGCACTGCTCGCCGATAAGTACGACGACGCCAAGCGTTTGGCCTACCAGTACAGCGACCTGTTCGGCAAGGGCAACTACTACCTGGAAATCCAGGACCAGGGATTGCCGCAGGAAAAAATCATCAATCCCATGATTGTGCGCCTTTCGCAGGAAACCGGGTTGCCGCTGGTCGCCACCAACGATGCTCACTACTTGCAGCGCGACGATGCCCGCGCGCAAGACGCCCTGTTATGCATCCAAACGGGTCGCACGCTGAAAGACGAAACGCGCCTGAAATTCTCGACGCAGGAGTTTTACATCAAGTCCTACGACGAGATGAACGCGCTGTTCGGTGAGATTCCGGAAGTGCTGGATCGCACGCTGGAGATCGCCGAGCGCTGCCATTGTGAACTGGAAAAGGTTGCCCAGCCCTTCCCGCGCTTCGACGTGCCGGAGGGATACACTTTGGACTCCTACTTCGACTTCGTGGCCCGGCAGGGCTTCGCCAAACGCCGCGTCAAGCTGGAAGCGTTGGCCGCTCGCGGCCAGCTCGAACATCCGCTTCACGATTACGAAGAGCGCCTGTCGCGGGAGATCGCCATGATCCAACAGATGAAGTTCTCCGGATACTTCCTCATCGTCTGGGATTTCATCCAGTTCGCCAAGAAGCGCGGCATTCCCGTGGGTCCGGGCCGCGGATCGGCCGCCGGCAGCGCGGTCAGTTGGTCCCTGGAAATCACCGACATCGATCCGCTCCGCTACGAACTCATCTTCGAGCGCTTTCTGAATCCGGAACGCGTCTCCATGCCCGATATCGACATTGACTTTTGCATGAACCGGCGCAGCGAAGTGATCGATTACGTGACCCAGAAGTACGGGCGTGAGAATGTGGCCCAGATCATTACCTTCGGCACGCTCGCCGCCAAGGCCGCCATCAAGGACGTGGGCCGGGTGATGGACGTGCCTTACGCCGACATGGACAAGGTGGCCAAGCTGGTGCCCAACGTCCTGAACATCAAGATCCACGACGCCGTCGCGCAAGCGCCGCTCTTGCAGCAGGCCATTGAAAAGGACGAGCGCCTCAAACAGGTCTTCGAAACCGCCGAACGCCTGGAGGGATTCGTCCGCAACGCTTCCGTGCATGCCGCCGGCGTGGTGATTGCGCCGCAACCTTTGCGCGAACTGGTGCCGCTCTACAAGACCAACCGGGATGAAATCACCACGCAGTACGACATGAAGGATCTGGAGAAGCTGGGGCTTCTCAAGATGGACTTCCTCGGCCTGACGACACTGACTTCGGTCACCGATTGCCTGGAGTTGATCCGCATCCATCGCGGGGAAATGCTGGCCATCGACGAAATCCCGCTCGACGACGAGAAAACCTACGAGTTGTTTTCGCAGGCCCGGACCATGGGGGTGTTCCAGTTTGAGTCCAGCGGCATGTGCGACGTCCTGCGCCGGGCCCGGCCGTCTCGATTGGAAGATTTGACGGCCTTGAACGCGCTGTTCCGTCCCGGTCCGATGAAGGACATCGACGATTTCATCGCCCGCAAACATGGCCTGAAACCGGTGACGTATGAGTTCAAGGAGTTGGAGCCGATCCTGCGCGAGACCTACGGCATTGTGGTCTATCAGGAGCAGGTGATGCAGATCGCCCACCACCTGGCGGGCTTCACATTGGGACAAGCCGACTTGCTGCGCCGTGCCATGGGCAAGAAGGACAAGGCCCAAATGGCGGCGCAGAAGGAGATGTTTGTCAAAGGCGGTGTGGAGCGGGGACACAACAAAGCGAAGTTCGCCGAACTCTTTGAAGTGCTGGAACCGTTTGCGGGATACGCATTCAACAAGTCGCACTCGGCGGCCTATGCGTATCTGGCCTACGTCACCGGATACTTAAAAATCCACTACACGGTGGAATTCATGGCCGCGGTGCTGACTTGCGAAGCGGGACTCGGCAACACCGACAAAGTGGTGCGCTACATCAATGAAGCCCGCGAAATGGGTTTGACCGTGCTTCCGCCGGACATCAATTTGAGCGGCTTGAATTTCACTCCCGAGGGTCTGGAGCGCATCCGCTTCGGTTTGCGCGCGGTAAAGAACGTGGGCGAGAACGCCATTCTGGCAATCCTGGAAGCTCGCCAGATTGTAGGTGGCGACGCCGGGCGCTTTACCTCGCTCTATCAATTCTGCGAAAAGACCGATCTGCGGGCTATGAACAAGCGCGTGGTGGAGAGCTTGATCAAAGCGGGAGCGCTGGACTCGCTGAATCCGGCCAAGGGCCAAACCTGCCGCGCGGCGCTAACCGCGGCGGTGGACAAAGCGTTCGAATCCGGCATGAAAGCCCAGCGCGACCGGCAGTCGGGACAGGGTGGACTCTTCGGCATGTTGATGCCGGCCGATTCGGGAGGCGACTCGGAAGCGCTCCCCAACGTCGCGGAGTGGAGCGAGACGGAGCGGCTGGCCGGGGAAAAAGAAACGATCGGATTCTACTTGAGCGGACATCCCCTGGGAGTGTACCTGGAGAAAATGTCCGCGATTTGTTCCGCGGACAGTTCCACGCTGGAGAATCTCGCCCAAGGCGACGAAGTGACCTTGGGCGGCTTGATCAACAGCGTGCGCGCGGTGCGCAGCCGCAAGGGAGATATGTGGGCGCAAGTGCGCCTGGAGGATCTCAACGGCTTCGTGGACCTGCTGGTGTTCCCGGAAGCGTACAAGCGTATCGCCGATCGCCTGCAGTCCGACGCTGCCGTGTTCGTGCGCGGGCGCGTGAATCCCGAGGAGTCCGGGCCGCCGAAGATCAACGTGACGGACCTGGTGCCGCTGGACAACGTGCCGATTCCGGCGCTGCCGGATCATCTGATGGTTCGCGTGCTGCTAGGCCGCAATGGGGGAGACACCGCGGCCAAGTTGGCCGATCTTTTCCAACGCAAACCGGGCACCGCCAAGGTGCGTCTGGAGTTGGTCGAGGAGACCGGCCGCCGCCTCAATCTGGACCCGCCCGCGACGGTGCGTCCCGACCGCGAGTTTCTGGAGTCGCTGGAGAAGATTTGCGGGAAGGGCTGCTATCAGTTGATTTAACCCGAAGGCCCGAGCCGCGAGGCCCGAGTCCCGAGTCGGTAATTTCTTGCAACTCGGGCCTCGGGCCTCGCGGCTCGGGCCTTTGTTTTAGCGTACAATTGAAAAATGCCCAATGATCCATCCCAGGCACGCCGCGAACTGGACGCCATGGAAACTCAGCTTCACGAGTTGCGCCAAATGGCGACCAAGCAGGACCCCGAGGCGCAGAAGCGTCTCGAAGCTCTGAGCGGTCTGGTGGGCGACCTGCGCGCCGACCTCGGTTCGCGCGAGCAGACCGCGTGGCAGCGCGTCAAACTGGCGCGCCACCCGCAGCGGCCCTATTTTCTCGATTATGCCGGATACCTGTTCGAGGAATTTAGCGAGGTTCACGGCGACCGCGGTTTCGGCGACGATCCCGCGATCGTTTGCGCCATGGCGCGCTTTAATGGGCGCGAGGTGTTGGCGGTGGGCCAGCAGAAGGGCCGCAACACCAAGGACAACGTGCTGCGGAATTTCGGCATGTCGCGGCCGGAGGGATACCGGAAAGCAATCCGCGTGATGCAATTCGCCGCGAAATTCGGACGGCCCATCCTGACGTTCCTGGACACCCCCGGCGCGTGGCACGGCATGGACGCCGAAGAGCGCGGCCAGGGCGAGGCCATCGCGCGGAACCTTCGCGAAATGTCGCGGCTGGGCGTGCCGATCGTGGTCACCGTGATCGGTGAAGGTGGCAGCGGCGGGGCGTTGGGATTGGGCGTCGGCAACCGCGTGTTGATTTTGGAAAACGCGGTCTACAGCGTGATCTCTCCAGAGAGTTGCGCGGCGATCGTTTGGCGCGACTCGGCGCAAGCCGAGCTGGCGGCCGGCGCGCTGCGGCTGACCGCGCCGGATTTGCTGGGACTGGAACTGGTGGACGAAATCGTCCCCGAGCCGCACGGCGGCGCGCAGTTGGATCATCGCCTGGCCGCCGATTTACTGAGGCCGGTGCTGGAGCGGCATCTGGGGGAGCTAAAAAAAATGTCGCCGCAGGAGCTGGTCGATCACCGTTACGAAAAATTCCGCCGCATGGGACAGTTCTTCGAACCGGAGCAGGCGGTCATGTCGGGTGAAAAGCATGGCTGACCGGCTTTTCATCAGTCTGTGGCTCAAGCAGTGGGACGAGGACCTGGTTCTGGAGGCCTTCCACAAACTGCTGGAAATTTTTCCCTACTCGGCGCGCCGGCCCGGCGTACAGATGGTTTCCGTGCAGCCCCTCGATTGGAGCGAGCCACCCTCGTTCGAGCAACATTTTCCGGAGGGCGCGACCGCTGCCGAAGTTCTCGAAGCGGTCGAGCAATTTCATCATCCCGATTGCGCCCATCAGGCGATCGCCTGGTGGGACGCCGGTGAGGAACTAGTGCAGGTCAAGATGATCGCCTACGGTCCGGACTTCGAAGGCAGCGACGATGAGGAGGGTCACATCGAACTGGACCTGGGTCCCGACATTCCTTATCGCGCTTCGCGCGAAAATCTCACCAAGCTGGTTTTCCTGATGCACGAACTTCCCAAGCGCCTGCCGCTGCGCAAGCGGCTGCTGTGGTCCGAATCCGGGGAAGACGTCAGCGAGCTGCTGGCCAAGACCATTCAGTAGAGCGGAACAGGACGCGGCGGCGCCCTCTATGGCTCGGGAAGTGCCGCCGCCGCGTTCCGTTGTGAGCGGCCAAACAATGAAGAAGTGGGTCTACAAGGTGAACTCGCATCGTCCGGGCAAACTCACCGGATGGCACTTCGATCGGTATTTCGGCTATCGCGGGCGTCAACCGCAAGGGATGGGCGGCGACGGCTGGGTCCGCTCGCCGCAAAGCTGGGCGCGGCTGCGGCAAGTGCGCAAGGGCGATCTTTTCGTCTGCTATCAAAGCGACGAACGCAGCATCTATGGATTGGCGCGGGCGGCTTCCGACGGATATGAAACGCTGGCCGGGTCGGGCCGTTTCAATCGCGTTGACTTTGCCTCCGGTGGATTGCGTCTAGACGCCCCGTTGAATCTGGCTCGTCCCGCGCAGCGCGAGATCTTCGGACATATTCGCGCTTTCACGGTGCCGTCGCGCGGCACGATTCACGCCCTGGCCGCGGACGAATTCCGCGCGCTGTTGGGCGAATTGATCGCCGCCAATCCCCGGCAAGCATCGGCAATCCGCGCGTTTGTGAAAGGTTGATGCGATGGCTCTGGCCTGGCTCTTGCTGTTCGCGTTATTGGATCAATCTCCGCGAAAATCCGAAAACCGTCCCGTGACGTTGGAGGCGAAGGCTCAAGTCTTCGAGCGCCGTCTCCAGGAACGTCATGATCATGAAGGATTCATACGCAACTCCGAGATGACACGGCCAGGCGATGTCACCACCGCGACGTTGCCTCCGTCGGACAACGATGGCCTGTGGACCTCTATCTACGTTGCTGCGGAGGCGTTCCGCTATGCGGTGACGAAACAGCCGGAAGCGCGCCAACGCGCGCGGCGATCGCTGGAAGCGATGATGCGCTTGGAACAAGTCACCGGCATTGCGGGATTTCCGGCGCGCGCCATGATCCGGAAAGGCGAGTTTCGCCACGACGACGGCGTCTGGCGGCCGTCGCCGGATGGCGTGCATGAATGGAAGTCGGATACCAGTTCCGATGAATTGGTGGGACATTACTTTGCCTACTCGGTCTATTACGATTTCGTCGCCACGCCAGCGGAGAAACCTGTGCTGCGCGCGGTGCTCGGCCGGATCACGACGCATCTGATCGAGCACAACTACGCACTCATCGATTGGTCCGGCAAGCCCACCACATGGGCGCAGTACAGCGCCGAATATCTGAAGGATCATCCCGATGAGCAATCGCTCAACCGCGTATTGCTGCTGGGGCATTTGTTGACGGCGGCGCATGTCGCCGAAGGGACTCCGGATGCCGCGCGCTTCCGGGCCGAATATGACAAGCTGATCGGGCAAGGATATCAGTTGGATGTCGCGCGGTATCGGGAGACCCGGAGCGAAATAAATTACTCCGACGAGGAAATGGCCATGCTCGGTTTCTATCCGCTGCTGCGCTACGAGAAAGATCCCAAGCTGCGCGCGGTCTATCTCCAGGGGTTGGACCAGTGGTGGCAGAACGAGAAGCGCGAGAAAAACCCGTTGTGGATCGCGATCCGTGATGTGTGCATCGGAGCGCGCGAGAATGCGGCGGACGGCCAATGGACCTTGGAGCGCATTCCCATGGACACAATCGAGTGGACGGTCACGAATTCCACGCGGCCTGATGTAGTCATGGACAAAGAACTGGAGCGCAATGGCGGCCGTCAGGCGATTACGTTCTTGCCGCCCGACCAACGGCCGGTGATGAAATGGAACGGCAATCCCTTTGTGGTGGACGGTGGCAACGGCGGCCGTTCGGAAGACGATGGCGCGTTCTATTTGTTGCCGTACTGGATGGGACGGCATCTTGGTCTGTGGAAGTAACGCAGGCCTCCAGGCCTGTTCTCTTGCTTTGTCAGAACCGTCTGCGGTAGCAGATGGGTCCGGCTCCCAGGGGAAGGGGACTCATCCGCTACCGCAGACGGTTCTGACAACTGCAAGAACAGGCCTGAAGGCCTGCGTTACGAAGACTCTCAGATCGCATATAATGCCCGCATCCTTTACCAATGACACCTAACCCGGCTCTTGGCGTTTTTTTTCATTGGCTCGGCGGACTCGCGTCGGGCAGCTTCTATGTTCCCTTCCGCGGCGTGAAGAAATGGTCGTGGGAAACCTACTGGCTGGTGGGCGGATTCTTCAGTTGGATCATCGTCCCGTGGGTGCTGGGCGGATACATGACCAACGATCTGCTGGCCGTGCTTCACGAAGCGCCCGCTAAGGCCCTGTTCTGGACCTACTTCTTCGGCGTGCTCTGGGGATTCGGCGGGCTGACCTTCGGGCTGACCATGCGTTACCTGGGCATGTCGCTGGGCATGGCCATGGTGCTGGGATACTGCGCGGCCTTCGGCACGCTGATGCCGCCGCTGTTCGCGGGAGAGTTTGCCAGCAAAGTGCTGGGTACCACTTCGGGATTGGTGATCCTCGGCGGCGTGATCGTGTGTCTGGCGGGAATCGGCGTGGCCGGCATGGCCGGGATGACCAAAGAGCGCGAGATGCCGGAGGATCAAAAGCTTTCCGTCATCAAGGAATTCGATTTCAAGAAGGGCGTGCTGGTGGCCACCTTCTCCGGCGTGATGAGCGCCTGCTTTTCCTACGGGTTGGCGGCCGGCGATCCCATCAAGCTGCTCACGCTGAAGCACGGCACACCCACACTGTGGCAAGGATTGCCCGTGCTGGTCGTCCTGCTGCTGGGCGGATTCACCACCAACTTCATCTGGTGCGCCATCCTCCACGTCAGAAACAAATCCGCGCACGAGTACCTGGAAAGCGTCAAATCAAAAGTAAAAAATCAGAAATCGTGGACGACCGCGGCAGCGAGACCGTACCGTTGGGGAGGAACTACTTCTTCGCCGGGCTGGCCGGAACCATTTGGTACTTCCAGTTTTTTTTTTCTACACCATGGGGGAAACGCAGATGGGCGCGTACAAGTTTTCCAGTTGGACGCTGCACATGGCCAGCATCATCATCTTCAGCAACCTATGGGGTCTGGGCCTACATGAATGGAGGGGCGCCAGCGGCCGCGCCATGCGCTTGCTGTTCTTTAGCATTTTCCTGCTGGTGGCATCCACGGTGATTGTCGGCTACGGTAACTATCTGGGGACCAAGACGCCTGTCACCACGCACGCGGCGTTATCCGCAGATGTCGCAGGGCGCAGAGGGCACCCCCGCAGATAAAACAAGGAACCTGATCTGCGGGGGTGCCCTCTGGCCCTGCGACATCTGCGGATCATAGTCCCTGTGTTTCGCCCAAGGGTTCGAGGTAAGATAACCCCATGACGCTTTGCGAAACCACTTTCCGTCTGCCATCCGGATCGCTTTCCGATCGCCAGTTGACCGCCTTGGAGCAACTCAAGGGACAGGTCTACGGCATGCGCGGCTTCCGAATTGCCGAAGACCGTGGGGAACTGGCGGTAACTTACGACGCCAGCCGTTTGACGCACGCCGACGTGGCACAAGAGCTGCACAAGGCCGGCGTGCCGGTCTGCGCCTGAGGCGCGCCGTGCGTGAAATGTCCGGCGACGCCGCTCCCCGGCTCTCCCCCGTTTGGATCGTCCTGCTGCTCGCTGTGGCGTCGCTACTCCTCTACTGGCCCAGTCTGACTGGCGGCCCGGTCTTCGACGACACCAATCTGCTGGAATATCATCCCCGCATGATGACGCTTACGGTTCGCCAGGCCTTCACCACCGATTTTTGGGGCCTGGACCCGCCCGTGTGGAAGTCCATGCATTACCGCCCGCTGGCGCTGCTGGCCTACGCCGGAATCTACCGCCTTTTTGGCATGGAAACCGTGGCCTTCCACGCCGTCAACCTTGTTTTGCAGGCGGCGGCGGTGGTGGCGTTCTTTCTATTGCTGGACGCCCTGGGTTTTCCCCGGCGCATCAGCGTGACCGCGTCATGCTTGTTTGCGGTGGATCCCTTGCACGTGGAAGCGGTGGCCTGGATCACCGGCATGATGGAAACCCTGATGGTCGCGCTGAGTTTGGCGTCCCTGGCCTGCTTCGCGCGCGGGCGGCGTGCGGCCAGTGTCGGGCTGGCGGGTGCGGCGATGCTGGTGAAAGAGACGGCGCTGATCCTGCCGCTGGTGGTGTTCCTGGTGGAGTGGTACCGCGTCGAGAGCCAGGCCGAGTCTGCGGGGTCCCCTGATTCCGGGGCGTCGCGCCCTGCCTGGCGCGCGGCGGAGATGGCCGCGCTACCGTTTGTGCCGCTGGTATTGGTTTGTCTGGCGGCCCGTGGCGCCATTCTGCCGCGCATGCCGGAGGACCTGCAAACCCGCTTCTTCGACGGCGTTCCCGTCATGGTCACCGTGGCTGCGGCCTATCTCCGTTTGCTGTTTTGGCCTTGGCCGCTGGCGCTCAGTTACTCGATGCCGGGAGCGCTGGGGATTCTGGCGATCCTGGGATTCGTCCTGGCGTCGGCCACGATCATTTGGAAGTTGCGGCGGAAACGCCCGCGGTTATTCCGCGCCCTGCTTCTCGCGGCGGGGCTGACCCTGCTGCCGCTGGCCGCGCCGGTGCTGGCCTCGCCGCTCATGGCGGAGTGGATTCAGGTGCAGGATCGTTACGCGTATCTGGCCAGCGCCGGAGCATGTTTGCTGGCGACCTTGGTGGTGGTCAGCTTCCAGGCGCCCACGCTAAAGAAGGTGGGGCTAACGGCTGCCATGCTGCTGATCGTGGCGGGGGCGTGGGGCACGTGGCGGCAGGAGCGGGTGTGGGCCGACAGCGAAGCGATGTGGCGTCACACCCTCACGATCACGCCGGACGCGGAATTTGTGAGTATCTCCCTGGGACGCGACTTAGCCCGCGACGGGCGCTTTCCCGCTGCCGTACAGGTCTTCGAAGAGGCCCAACTTTACCATCCTCACAGCACATCCTTGAAAGACTTGCTGATCAGGACCCGGCGTCTGGAGGAGATGGCGCGTCGCTTGGGCGTCGCGACGCCCGTACGTTAGTTAGCGGAAGCGGAGAAAGTCCAGAGGCAGGTAGATCCGCCGGGCGCGCAGGATTCGGAAGGCCACCACAATAAAGAGACAATTCAGGATCAAGCCGCCGAAGATCAGGGAAAAATCCGAGTCGATGTGACACAATTGGGCCAGCAGGATGACGGCAAACAAAGTGACGCTCGGATCGGCGTCCGGCGCGGTAACGAAGTAATAGACGAGCCGAAACAGCAGTCCAATGATCATCATGCCGAACGCCACGCCCCAAAAGCCGAAATTAGCATAGAACTCCACTAACTGGGGAAAATTGTAGGACGTATTCTTGTCAAACTTGTCGAGCAGGCCGTAACGATGGCCGAAGTCTTGGCCGAGAAGTTTCTGCGGCTTGTCCGGATACAGGAAGCGCGGAATGACCGCCCAATACAACGTGGCGTAAGAAGCGCCGCCCCAGTAGGGGATGACCGACGGCGTCAACGTCTGCACGGCGGCCAGCGTGGTGATCATGTTCATTCGCCGAACGGTAACTTGGAAGGATTCATGGTAGAAGTCGTCCTGGGTCCGGAAACCCTCGTTGATTAGGTCGAAGAAGAGTGCGCTCCGCTCCACAACATTGAGGCTGGTATCGGCCCATGCCACTTCCCGAAACTGCCCTTTGACGCCGGAGATGGGAATAATAATCAACGCAAAGAGGATGCTGGTTTTCCAAATGAACCTTCGCCGCACGATCCAATACGTTCCCACCAGAGGCAGGACGATTTGTTGCACTACGGGGCCAATTCCACCGCCAGAAATTGAGAAAATCGCCATGCCCACGATCAAAAGCGGAATGGCGGTCCCTTGCGGGCCCTGGAGCCGTCCCTGCAGGTAATAGTAAAAGAGCATGGTCAGTCCCAGAATGCCCAGTTCCTCCGTCACCTGGCCCAGAGCCGAAAATCGCATGGGAATATAACCGCGCAGTGCTATGGTCAGGATTCCGAGGCTGACCATAGACCAGCCCATCTGTACCCCGGAAGCGTCGTCCAAACCCCTGCGCATACGCGGGATGCCCCGAAGGACCCGGTCGGTGAGGAAATAATATCCCGCGAGGAGAGTCAGAAACCCCACCAGGATTACGGCCATGGCATCGACCATCACGGGATCCGACAAAGAAAGGTTTGCTGCTGTCAGAGCGAACTTTTCATCCAAGAAGACCGGGGCCCCGAAGAAGCCGCCAAACAGCAGTGCATAGATCGGCATGAACGGCAGGCTGCCCTTCCGGCCGGCCACATGGAAGACAAACGGCAAGGTCGCAATGCAGCACACGAGCGACGCCAGCAGACGGAGCATCGGATCGGTGCCCGTGCTCCCCACAACGTTGAGCACGACAACAACAATGACCGGTGTGGCGCAAACCATGACGCGCGCCGCTTTGTTCATCGGCGGCGCCTGCGCTTCTGTCGCAACAACCCGTGCCGGGAAAGGCGGCGTAGCTATAGAAAGGCCCATGACGTTCGGTTGGCTCCCGAGTCTTCTATTTTACACCACGAGTGCGCCTTTTGCTCCCGGAAAAGCGGCGCGCAAGTCGCTGTTTCCGTCTAAGTTTGAGACAAGTGGCCGTGGCGGCAGACGTCGCGCATTCGCCGATTCTTTCCGGGCGTGCAACAGGTCATTGCGGGCGTTCCTTGGATTCTCGGTCCATCCAGTAGGCGGCTACCAGGTCGGCCCAGATCCGCTGACCGGTCGGCGTGAAGTGCATGTCGTCGCGCCAATAGATGGTGTTGTCGCGCTGGAACGCGGCGGCGATTCCATCGTAGGCGGAAAAGTAAGGAACTTGCATCCGGTTGCAGAGTTCCGCCACGCGCTTCTCCACTTCGCGATTCCACAACGGGCCCCCCGGATCCGCCTGAAGCTGGGGCCGGTGGGGATACGACGCCACGGTGAGGGGAAGCCTATTGCTTTGGCAATATCTAGCGATGCGGGCGATGATGTCGAGGAAGAAACCGGTCTCGCGCTGCCACTCCGGCGAACTGACGGGCAGTTTCCAGAAGTAGTCGAAAGTCTCCCGGTGACCGCCGGAAGAACCGGCCGGGGTTGCGGCCGGGGTTGCGGCCGGACTTGCGGCCCCGGGTTTCGGCCAATCGACAACCTGAAGCAACCGGACGAGGTCCAGCCGGTAAGCAAGTTCCTTGAATTCCCGCAGCACCTGGCCCCTCCGGACAATTCGAATTGGGTCGCCGGCCGGCGTGAAGTACAGCCAGGGGCCGGTACACCCAGTAATCGTCGTAAACATCCGTATTATCCCAAATCATCAGTACCTCGTCAGGCTGCATTTGCACGAGTTGTTTGGTCAGGCGAACGTAGTGCACCATGGGACTATAAGAGGAGAAGGCGCAATTGATCACCTCGTAGGTGGTTCCTTGCTTGCCGGACTCGTTCAGGACCGCCTCCAGGCGGGCCGCCACGGTATCTTCGTAGTAGTAGCCAAACGCGAAAGAGTCGCCCAGAACGACGATCCGGTGAACGTTGGGGGGCTTGGGAACCACGGGATCGCGAGGATAGCGGCATCCCCAGGAGTTGATGGCAAACTCCATGGGTCGCGGAAAACGGCGAGGCTCCCTGGTGCCAATGAGAAACGTGGAGTTCGGGCGTGGCCAGTGGTGCCACACGGGATGCTGGACGGAAATCACCAAGTTGCCTAAGCGCCCGTCCACGCGATCGCGAACGAGGTGCAGGAACGGGTCTTCGATCCGCAAGGCGAGTTCGGCAAACAGCAGACCCGCGAGCAAACCACCGAGTACCAGCGATACTTTGGCTGGCCACGAACTGGAAACCGTGCCGCCGGATTCAGGCATCCGGCCGATGATAACATATCCGCTGGCTAGTCCATCTCGAACTTCGCGGTGTAGTTCCCTTGTAGCGCGGGATCCTGCTCTTCCTTGCGCAGGAAACAATTTCCAATGGCCAAGGCTTCTATCTCCGTGCCCATGAAGCAACGGAAGGCATCTTCGGGCGATCCCACCAGCGGTTCTCCGCGCACGTTGAAGCTGGTGTTCACGATCACCGGGCAGCCGGTGCGCCGCTTAAAGCGCGCGATCAAATCGTGGTAGCGCGGGTTGGTTTCACGATGAACGGTCTGGATGCGGGCCGAGTAGTCCACATGGGTGACCGCCGGAATTTCCGAGCGCGGCACGTTCAATCTGGCGATGCCGAACAGCTCTTGCTGCTGGGGCGTGGGCGGCTTGCGCCGCGATTCCACTACGTCCGCCACCAGCAACATGTAGGGGCTGTCCTGGTCCAAGTCGAACCAATCGGCGAGGTCCTCGCGGAGTACCGCGGGGGCAAACGGACGGAACGATTCGCGGTGTTTCACCTTGAGATTGAGTGTGGATTGCATGGCCGGGGAACGCGCATCGGCGAGAATGGAGCGCCCGCCCAACGCGCGCGGACCGAATTCCATGCGGCCCTGAAACCAGCCCAGCGCTTTCTCGCCGGCCAAGGCGTCCACGCTGGCTTCCAGCAGGGCCTCGTCACTCATCACCGTGAAACGGCCTCCGGCGGCGCGCAGGCGGCGCTCAATCTCGTCTTGCGAGAAACTGGGGCCGAGATAGGCGCCCTTCATCGAATCAAATTGGGAATCGGTGGCGGAGTCGCAAGACCTGGCCGTGGAGTGTGTCGTGCGGGCCTGGCCGCGGAAAATGTGATAAGCCGCCAGCGCGGCGCCCAGCGCTCCTCCCGCATCGCCGGCGGCCGGTTGGATCCAGATTCGTTCGAAACGGCCATCGCGCAGGATTTTACCGTTGGCGACGCAATTCAGCGCCACCCCGCCGGCCAGACATAAGTTCTTGCAGCCCGTCTCGAGGGCCAGCGCGCGAGTCATGCTCAGGACAATCTCTTCCAGCACCGACTGGATGGACGCGGCCAAGTCCATGTGCCGTTGCTCAAGCAGTTGCTCCGGTTGACGCGCGGGCCCCCCGAAGAGATCGTCGAATCTGCCGTTGGTCATGGTCAGGCCGGTGCAATAGTTGAAATAATCCTGATTGAGACGGAAGCTGCCATCGGGCTTGACGTCTACCAGATGATCCAAAATCTGGCGGCGGTATTTCGGCTGGCCATAGGGCGCCAATCCCATCAGCTTGTATTCCCCCGAGTTCACTTTGAAACCGGTGTAGTAAGTGAACGCCGAGTAGAGCAATCCCAGGGAATGCGGGAAGTGGATCTCCCGGATCATCTCGATGCGGTTGCCGCAGCCGAGCGCCGCCGAAGTGGTGGCCCATTCGCCCACGCCATCCATGGTCAAGATCAGCGCCTCTTCGAAAGGCGACGGAAAGAACGCGCTGGCCGCATGGCTCTGGTGATGCTCGGAGAAGAGCACGCGGTTCTCAAAGTCGAAAGCCGGGCCCAGACTCTTCAACTCGTCGCGCAACAGATCCTTCTGGAAAAGCTTCTCGCGAATCCACAGCGGGATAGCCATGGTGAAGGAGCGCAGGCCGTTCGGCGCCAAGGCGAGATAGGTCTCCAGGAGACGCTCGAACTTCAGGAACGGCTTATCGTAGAACACCACGTAATCGAGGTCCTGCAAGTGGATCTTTTCTTCGGCCAGACAATAGTCCACGGCATGGCGGGGGAAGCCGGGATCGTGCTTTTTTCGAGAGAAGCGCTCTTCCTGAGCCGCGGCCACGATCTCGCCGTCGCGCACCAAGGCTGCGGCGCTGTCGTGATAATAGGCGGAAATTCCCAGGATACGCATGGAGGCTAGAATAGGGTGTAGATGAAGGGCGCCACGGCGGAGCCTTGCGCCAGCAAGAGCAAGCCGCCGACCAGTGCCATCATCACCAGAATCGGTACGAGCCACCACTTCTTGCGGACGCGCAAGAACTTCCAAAACTCTTTCAAGAAGGACATACCCGAACTCCTAAAACTGATTCGCCATGGTTTCCGGCGGCGGTCCGGGAGGGATGCGCGGAATCCAATAAGAAGGAGCGTCTTTTTCGTAGCGCAGCTTCAAAGAATCCTTGCCCATCCAACGCAGAATTACGGCGGCAGGAGTCACCACCAGGTAAAACAGAAGCGCCAGCACTAGCGGATCGACGACGCGACTGAGAAGGAAGCCCAAGCGCGTCCAAAGAGCGTTCAGCGGCCGCAGCCAGGCGGGCCGGAAAGCCGCGATCAGAGCGAACGCCGCGCCAACTGCCAAGCTGGGGAATCGCGCCTTTCCCGTGGGGGTGCTTCCCCTATGAATCAGCGGCCACAGCCCAAGGATCCCGAACAGAGCAGCAAACCACAATCCAAAGGACCGATCCGAGGCTCCTCGGATCTTGCTTTTACGGGACAGATTCTCGTGGATCGTTATTCCTGACACTGCCCGATTCTAGCACACCTCCCACAACCATCGCGTGGGCGCGGGACAAGAGGACGAGACGCCGGTTCGCTGTGCTAGCCGTGCTCACGCCCAGACGTCCGGCGTACCTTTCCCGCAGCACTGCACGACAAGAGTATCGATCGGACCATGTTCCCCTCTTTGTAAAATAAGAGGCAATTTCAAAGCCCCACTCCGAATCCCGGATCCGGCTGGCTTCTTCCATCGCCGCTCGCAACGAACGATCGTGCAAAAGCGTGAGACCGCGCCGGCAATCGCCTCCGGATCGCCGGGTGTTCAGGGCGAATCCGAGGAGCGCGGCTTACCCTTTCCTTCTCAGAAGAGGAAAAAGCAGCCTGCTGAAGCCTTGCGTCTAACCCTGCAATAAGCTGCGAAGGTCCGGTCGCGTCTTCAGGACACAGCAGAAATTGGAAAACCGGAAGTCTTCCTTGCGCCAATCGTAATCCTGGAACCCCACATAGGTCGGATAAATCTTGCCGATCCAATAGCGTTCTCCGAGCAGCTCATAATAATCGCGCAGGAGCATCTTGGTGTCGATGGAAAAGGCTCCATACTCGAACTGGATGCATTGGATACGATCCGTGGCAATGGCGTCCGCGAACCCGTTGATCACTTTATATTCGGATCCTTCCACGTCGATCTTCAGAAAATCCACGCGCGCGATTCCGGCTTGGGCCAGGTAGGCGTCTCCCGTCTGCAACGTGCACGGGAGGACCTCGACTGGAACGCCCGGATGGCGATGGGACTCCGCCGTGACGTCCGGCGACCGGGGATAGTAGAAAATCTCCGCGGCGCCGTCGTGGTCCGATAAGCCCAGGCAGTGAATTGTCACGCGGCTCTCGATCCCCGCTTCCCGCGCGACTTCCCGCAGCTTTTGGTAAGTCGGGGCGGCCACTTCAAAAGCGTGGACGTGACATCCGGGCCAGTATTTCACGGCGCCCATCGTCCACTCTCCGCAGTTGGCTCCAGCGTCAATGACAACCTCAAAGTGGGCCTCTGCGGCGCGCCGTAGCAGGCCCAGTTCTCCGTTGCGCCCTATGCTCGTACCGTCGTTCTCAAAGGCGCCTAATATGAAGGAAGCCGCTCCCGCGAGACACTCGACCGGCAGCGTCCGCCGGTAACGGCCAATCACGATGGTGGCTAAAGTCTTGGCGCGGCTGATGAACACCTGCTGAGTCTACCACAGGCTCGCGGACCAACCGGGGCCGGCGCCCTCGGGAAACATCGATCGCCAATCTTCTAATCGATAGCGGTGCTGCGGCCCGCGGCGTTCTCCAGGGCGGCACAAAGGCGACGCGAAAACAGCTCAAAGCTGTACTCCGAATCGCGAATCCGGCGGCCGGCTTCTCCCATCGCCGTTCGCAACGGTGGATCGCCCAACAAACGTAAAACCGCGCCGGCAACGGCCTCCGGATCGCCCGGGTCCACCGTGAATCCATTGACCCCGTTGCGGACAATCTCGCGGCCGGCGTCGCCATTGCCGGCGATGCAAGGCAAGCGATAGCCCATCGCTTCCAAAAAGACCAATCCGAATCCCTCGCCGCGGCTGGGCATGAGGAAGACGGTAGCACGGCGGTAGAGGTCGTTCTTTTCCTCCTCCGAAACTTGTCCCAGGAAATCCACTTGTGCTGCTACTCCTGTTTCTTCAGCCAGCCGTCTCAGCCTGGGCGCGTCGTCGCCCCCTCCAGCGATGGCGTAGCGGGCGTTGGGAAAGGACTGCAAGATTCTGGGCATGGCACGGAGGACCACATCTTGTCCCTTGTATTGTTCGCCGCGGACCACCCGGCCCACGGTCAGAAGCAGCGGCGGGGCTTCCCAATGGCCGGCCCGGTTGCAGGGCCCCGGCAAGGAATCGGCCGCGCGGTTTCCCTCATCCGGATGTTCGGCCAGGGCCCGCACGGAGAGTCCCGTCGCCTGGCACCGCGCCGGAGGGAAGCCGTTCGCTGCGCACAACCTCTCGCGAGTGAATTGGCTGTTGGTGAGCACCGCTTGCGACCCCATCAGGGCCAGGCGGTAAAGCGGCGATAAGCGATCCCAAATCTCGATGCCGTGTCCGAACAGGACATAGGGGCGGCCCGTCACGGCTTTCCAAAACAGCGCCAGCGGGAACAGGTTGCGGTGAGTGATGAACAACAGATCGTAGCGGCGAGTCAGGAACGCCCGGCACACCGTCATCACCAAGCGAGCCGAATGGCCGCGAAAACCCTGGAACCGTTGGTCTCCCGTGAAACGGCGATCGGCATCGCCGTCGCAGAGGGAGAAAATGGAGGCTTGCAGTCCGGGATGTTCGGAAATCGCCCGGGCGATGTTGCAATTCACCAACTGAATTCCCCCCGGAGAAGCGAAGGCTTCAGTCATGAGAACCACAACCCGCACGGCAGGGTTGGAGGCCGCGTTATGGGACGCCGTAGCGCGGGAAGCGAGGTGTGGGTTCATGCGTCGAGAATCCGCTTAGGCCGTAGCCAAACCACACAGCACCAGGAAAAGGAGTCCGTTGGCCGGCAGTTGCAGGTTGAAGTCCACCATGCTGTGGCACAGCAGGCCGAAGATTCCCAGAGAAGCTCCCAGAATCACACCGAACTCCGGGTCGCGATCGTTCCACAATCGCGGAATCAACCAAGCCGCCAAGCGCCACAAAAACCACATGGTAATCAGGAAACCGGGCAAGCCGGTCTCGAAAAAAACCTGGAGGTAGTCGTTGTGAAGTTCGTTCCAGCGCATCTCCGAAGGAGCTTGGCGATAGCGCGGATAGACCACCCAGAATGTGCCCAGGCCCGTTCCCATCCAAAAATGGTCGCGGATGGCGGGCAAACTCTCCCGCCACACGCCGGTGCGGGTTTGCACGCCGGTGCGGCGCGCCGCCGTCGAAAAGCGTTCGCGCAATACGGTCATCCCAACGCCCGCCGCCAGCGCCGCTAACAGAACTCCGGCGATAGCCACGGTAACGGCGTGCCGGAGCTGGCCGCGAACAGCGAAGAGGAAGCCGAGCAAGAGTACTTCCGCGCCGAAGCTGGCCAGCCCTCCCCGCGATCGGGAAAAAACGATCGAAATAAACATCATGGCGGTCAGCGATAGCATCACAAACGCCTTGTCGCGCCGGACCGCGCGCCCCAGCACCAAAGCCAGGGGCAGCAAAGCCAGCATCTCCATGAATCCCGCAAAGTGATTGTGGTTGACATAAGGACCGTAGAAGCTGGACGTGGTTTCGCGCCACCAGTAGAATTTGTGGGCTTCGCTGAAATACTGCGCCAGGGCCAGCACAGCCACTGCTGCGCCGAAGGCCATCAGGACGAAAACAAACGCCCGTTTCTGCTCGGGGCTATCCACGGTGTTGACCAGCACAAAAAACATTAAGAAGTCGGTCAGCAGAGTCAGCAAGGCTTCGCGCGTGGCGGGCAGGTAGGCGGACTGCTTGGTCAAATACTGGACTCCTGCCAGACCGATGAAGGCGGCCATCGGGAAGAATAGCGGATTGCGCCGCAATCTCAAGCTGCCGCCCTTCAAGACCGAGGCCACCCACACGGCGAACAGCACCAACGCGCCCATCCGCAACACCGCCATGCTCCAGTATTCGACCGCGCCGAAAGCCAGCACGCCGAACATCTGCAATACCAAGATGCCGCAGAAGCAAATCTGGCGGTAGACCCTCCCCGTATCGGGAGCGTCCACCAGAGCGCTCGCGGAAGCGGCGACGGTCATCGCCCACCTCGTGGCGGAGGGGAGCTGATATCCCGCAGGACCACGCGATCCAGCCAGAAAACGCCGGCAACCTTCGATTTGTAAATTCCACCGAGGGCCCGCTGCACGCGCACCGCCAGGAGGTAGGTTTTGGGCGGCGCCGTGAATTCGAAGCTGTCGGACACCCAACCCACGGTTTGAAATACTTCCCGCCCGTATGCCAGGGGTTCCGTATTGGCGCCGAACGGGAAATCGACAACCTCCAAACGAATCCCCGCGCCGCCCTTGATTCTTTCGGCTCGCAGATAGCAGCTCAGCCGGTAATGGCGCCCCGGTTCCACAGGGATCAACTGCCGCAAGCCGGTAAAAGCCAGGCTTTCGATGCCGTCAAAATCGATTCTGGCGGAACGCCGGCCTTCCTGAAACACGTTCTGGTCCAACAGCAGAGTGGCGCCTTTCGGAGCATCCCAAGTCCAATCGAAGCCGAGATTGAGGATCTCCGATTCAAAGCCGCCATTGTTCATCAGGTTTGATTCGCCGGCGCCATCCAGCGCCAATGGTTTAGATTCTCCGCTTTCAGGAGGGCGAGGCGTTTCGGCGTCCTGTTCCCCGACGTTGCGGGACGACGCCATCATCCGCAGCAACTGCGACCACACCTTCTTCGCCGTCTCCACTTGGCGGCGTTCATCCGCGGGATCTACGTACTTCAGGAGGAAATCCTGCAAGTAGCCGGCCGCCATGCGGGGCGGGAAGGGCTCGCCACGAGCGATAATGCGATCCCACACCAGCTCCGGTCTGCCGATTCGTCCTTTGCACAAGTAATCCAGAAAATTGAAATCCATTTTGTTGGTTGGGGGAACCAAATGGTCCAATAAGAGCTGCGTATCGGGCGAGACCTTCCATGCCAAGTCCAGCCCGACGCCGATATCGTCGGGGCGTTCCAGAATGGCTTCCCGCCATGCTTCCAGGGCCGCCGGAATATCTCCAGCCTCGGCCTTAATGTTCCCGGTGGCCCAGGCGATCTGGGGATTGCGCGGATCGTGCTGGCGGGCCTTTTCCACGCATTCGACGGAATCCTTTTTCTGGCCCAGGGAATCGTAGGCCGTGGCCAGATCCAGCCAGTATTCGGCCACCGCTGGATTCAACTGCACGGCGCGCCGCAAGGATTCCGCGGCCAGTTTGGGATCGTAGTTCGATAGGGAGAACAGGTAGAGTCGTCCCAGTTGGTCGCGGTATTCAGCGCGATCCGGTTCCAGGGCGATGGCCCCCTGCAAGTTTTCCAGGCTGGGATGGAGGGCCAGGTGCTCAGCCCGGCTGTGTCTCCAAATCTTGGGAGCCAGAAACAACGTCACCGCCAGAAGCGCGCCGATCAGGGCCAAGTGTGCCCAAGGCGCTTTCAACGGGAAGCGATAGAACCTTTCCGCGTCCCGGAAATGGGTCAGGACCGGTCCCGCAGGCCCTCCGGCAAATCGGGAGGCGGAGTTCGCCTGCGTGGCGCCGGGGAGATGCTTTTCCGCGGCGCCGCGAGGCCCGTCCATGGGGAACGAACGGCGATCAGTTTCCAGGGGCGTGGGCGGCCTCACGATCGGGACGGCCGTAGCCGTAGTAGCCGTAATAATAATAGTAATAGTAGCCGTCCACCGCCAGGTTGAGATCGTTCAAAACCACGCCCAGCAGGCGGGCGTTGACGTGCTCCAGGAGTTTCTTGGCCCGGCGCAGCGAATCGCGAGTGCTGAATCCACTGCGGCTGACCAACAACACGCCGTCGGTTTGCACCGACAGGATGGTGGAGTCGGTCACCGAGAGCAGCGGTGGCGAATCAATGATCACGTGGGAGTAGTCTTCCCGCAGATCGTGGAGCAGTTTGCGCATCGGTTCGGAGGAACAGAGCTCCGCTGGATTCGGCGGAATGGAACCGGCCATCATCACATCCAGGTTGGCGATCAGTCCGGAGGGCTGGATGGCTTCGGCCAGCGTCGAGTTGCCGGTCAGGAAGTGGCTCAAGCCGGGCATCTCCTCCCGCGACTTGCGGCTTCCCAGCAAATGGCGATGCACCGAAGGCCGCCGCAAATCCCCGTCCACCAGCAGGACCCGCCCGCCGCGTTGCGCCAAGGTGAGAGCCACGTTGATGGCGATGGTGGTCTTGCCTTCCGACGGCAACCCGCTGGTCACCAGGATGGTGCGCGGCGGCATGCCGGAGTTGGCCAGCAACAACGCCGTGCGCAGCGCCCGGAAGCTTTCCGCGATCGAGGAATGGGGATGGCTCAGCGTAACCGTTTCCGGCCGGCAAAGTCCGACGATCGACTTGGTATCCTTTTCCCGGGTCTGTTCGGTCTCGCCCGGCGCCAGTTCCTTGTGTTTGCTCTTGCCCAATCCGTAGCCGGCGTAGTAAGCCGCGCGAACCAAGCCCGGACTGATTCCTGGGATCACGCCCAAGTTGGGCAGGCCGGCCATCTGCTCCACGTCGTCCGGCGTCTTCACGGTGTTATCCAGGAAGTCGCGGAGGAAGGAGGCCGCCAATCCCAGGATCAGGCCGACCACGATTCCCAGCGAAATATTCTGGCCGGTACGGGGTAGGGTCGGTACCAGGGGCACTTTGGCCCGGTCCACAATTTGAATATTACTGGAGTTGAGTCCCGATTGGACGGTGGCTTCTTTCAAGCGGGTCTGCAGGCCGTTGTAAAGCTCCCGATTGCTCTCTACGTCCCGCTTCAGGATGTTGTACTGGATGAGCTTGTTGTTCTGCGCTTCCGCATCGCCCTTGGCGTCGGTAAACAGTTTGCGGATGCTTTGTTCCTTTTCCACCGTCAACTGATAAGCCGCTTCCACCTGCGATACCAGGCGCTTCATCTCGCGGTCGAAATCGGCTTGCACCATTTCCCGTTGCATCTTGGCCTTGATGTACTTGGGGTGATTGACGTCGTAGGCCTGCGCGTATTCCGCCAGCGTCTGGTTCAACTCGTTGAGTTTCAGTTGCAGACTGGCCAGTGCCGGGGTGTCCTGCAAGAGGCCGGCGGGTCCTTGCTGCTGGAGGACGTGCCACCGGGCTTCCGCCGCGCGGCGGTCGGCCTCGGCGCTGATCAGTTGCTTGTTGGCGTCCGCCAGCCGGTCCATGGTCGTGCTGTGATCCTGCTTGTCGTCCAGCATCAGGATGGAGTTGGAGCGCTCGTAGGACACCAACTCCTCCTCGCTCTTTTCCACTTTGACCTTCAACCCGTCCAGTTGGTTTTGCAGCCATTCCGTGGCCTTCATCGTCGAGTCCACTTTGCTGCTGAGATTGTGGTCGATGTAGTTCTCCGCCAACTGGTCGGCCACCTTGGCGGCCAGCGCGGCATTCTCGCACATGAAGTGGATTTCCACGATCTGGCTGCCACGGATGCGCTGAACGTGAAGATCGCCCAGAAAGCGCTGGATCAGGCTGTATTGTTCGCGCTCCGTGCGCGGCCGCGAAGGATCCGGCGGGGGGCCCGCTTGCTTGCCCACAAAGCCCTCATCGGACGCCAGTTTCATGCCGTTGATGGTCGTCAAGGCCACCGTGTTGCTCTGTAAGATGCGCAACTGGGTTTCGATGAACATCTCATAGTCAAATGAATCGTTGACGATATCTTTGAAGGTGACGTATTGCGGAACTTCGCGATCCACATTGATCTTGGTGACCGCTTCGTAGATCTTGGGAGACTTGACCGAGGCCATCACCGCGACCAGCGTGCTGCACATCACGATTCCCGCGATCACCCAAATGTTCTTGCGCAGGATCGAGAAGTATTTCGCCAAGTTGAGTTCCGTCGGGTCGGCATGCGACAAGGCGGAATTCGCCACCGTCGGAGGATAGCCGGGACGAGGAGCCTCGGCGGGAAGATTATTGCCTGGGACATTGAGATACTTCACGGGTTTACCATCCTCATATTTGAAGGCATTGCCTGCAACTGCAACGGAAACGTCAACCTCTGTGCCAGCCTGGCCGTTCTTACTCGCGGGGACGAACACAATCGCCGAGCCACGAAATCGCGCGGCGCAATCTTACGGACGAACTGCCAGGCTGCCCACGGCCATGCCGGACGCGGCGTTCAATGTTTGCATGGCCGCATACATCGCTTTCAGCCCGCCGCTTTCCGGAACCAACAAAATGTCGTTGGCGTACAAGGTGACATCGGCCGTCTGGCGCTTCAAGATCTTGGCCAGATCCACGGGGATCTGCTCCGTGGTGCCATCTTTTTTCTTGCGCATAATGACGGAAGCGTCTTTCTTGGCGATCTTGGTCAGGTTGCCGACCGCGGCCAAAGCCTTCAGCACGGTCCACGAATCCACTTCGTTCATGGCCAGCATACCCGGCTTGCCGACCGCGCCACCCACGTAGACGTAATCGGTGCGCTGAACGGTAACGATATCCCCGCCCCGCAACGCGACATTCACCTTGGGGTCGTCGGGATGATCCATGAGCGCGCGGATTTCCACCGTTTCCGTGGCGCCCGGGACCTTCAGGCCGGCTGCGTCGGTGGTGTTGACGTGGCTGATCAGGATCTTGGTGCCGGCGGTCGGGGCTAAGCCGTCAACCATGGTGATGGCTTGCAACAATGTGGTATGGCCCTGTACCTGGATCGTGGAAGGTTTGATGACCGCTCCAGTTACGGTTACCGGCGAACTCCGGAACTCCTTGATGGACACGGTCACCAGCGGATTCTTGTAAAGTTTTTCGGAACGATAGGCTTCTTCGATCACTTGCTGGAGTTGTTCCGAAGTCTTGCCGGCGGCGCCAATCTTGTCCCTCAGCATCGGAAGGAAGATGGAGCCATCGCCGCGGATACTGCAATCCCGGGCCATCTCCGGTTCGCCGTAAAGGGAAACGGAGACCACGTCGCCGGGGCCCAGCACGTACTCCTCACCGGCGATCAGCGGAGCGACCAGATCGGAAGGACTGCGTGTGCCGCCAACATCCGGCGCGCTTGCCGCCGAGCCGGAACTCTGGGGTGGTCCGGGGGGGACCGTCGGCGTTTGGCTGCCAGCCAAAGTAGCCGCCAATAAGCCAAAGGCCAAGCCGAAACGAAGCGAGGTTGCAGTTCTCATTTTTTGGAAGATCCCTTCGAATGGTATTATAGTCACAACGGTAATCCGAGGTCAAGCCATGCCAAGGCCCTGTACACTATTGGTACGACTCAATTTGAGCCTATTGGTGTTGGCCTTGGCGTGCCGATCCGCGGCCTCTCAAGACCCGCCCAAATGCTTGGTGCGCGGAATGCTTCCGGCAGGGTCGCAGATCGAATTCCGGTCCCCGGATCGCCTGATCGTAAATCCGTAACAGCCGATGACAAAGGACAGTACTCGCTGCCAGTGGATCCTGGCCGTTACGAAATCACCTGGGTGCAGCCCAACGGCAAGAAAACCAGCGAAATGGCCTGGTTGTCCGGGCCCGAAGTCCGCCTCAACGCCGAGGGAGCCGGCGGTGTCGCAAACTCCTCCGGGCAGGAGTACGACCTGCTCGCCGATTGGCGCGTGACCGGCCGCGATGGCCAGGGAGTGGGGCCATCGCAACTGCGGATCGAGGCGGAGTTGACCGGCGGACAAACTGAAAAGCTTTCCATTTGGGTGCTCAGCGGTCTCGGCGACGAGGAGAAGGAGACCGCCGGCCCGCTGGTAACCACCCCGGACGGACGCGTGCTGTTCCGGGTGCGCGAATCGCGCCTGCGGCCCGATCGCGTAACGGCGTTGCGAGTATCCGTCATTGGACCCAATGGGGGATCCGGCGGCGACAACGTGAGCCGGCGAATCACCCCGGTGCTGGAGTTTTCCGCGAGCGGACATTTGCACGCGGTCTATCCGGACAACCTGACGGTTTCCCTACCCAAACCGTGAGATGAAGACGAGTTCCTTATTGCTTGAGGAAACGTCGCTTGAGGAAACGTCGCTTGAGGAAACCTCCCAGGTAAATGGGCTATACTGACCCACCTATGCCAGTGATCGTCTCTCTGCTCCGCGGCGTCAATCTTGCCGGCCGCGGCAAGATCAAGATGGACGCGCTGCGCGCACTCTATGCGTCGCTCGGTTTCCGAGACGCGCAAACATTCATCCAAAGCGGCAACGTGGTGTTTCGGACCACAGAACACAGCTTGCCGAAGCTGTCCACGCGCATTGCAGACGCCATCGAGCGGGAATTCCGCTTTCGTCCGCCGGTGATTTTGCGCACTGCCGGCCAGTTTCGCGAAGTAGTCGCCAAGAACCCCTTCGCCGCGCGCCCGGAAATCGAGCCGCGCAAGCTGCTGGTGTGGTTTCTCGCGGGTCCACTGAGCGCGGAGGCCGTCGCCAAGGTTCGTGCCATCAAGACCGCGCCCGAAGAATTGCAGGTGATCGGCGATGAAGTGTTTGTCTACTATGCGAACGGCATGGCCCGTCCAACACTCTCCTGGCCGGCAGTTGAGAGAGCGATGCAAGTGTCCGGCACGGGTAGAAATTGGAACAGCGTAAGAAAGCTGTTGGAAATTGCGGAGAATTTGTAACGCCGGCCTTCCGGCCAGGACCTTCCGGCCTGCGCTACTTCAGGTTTCTTCCGGCTAAACGGAAGTAGTATACGACAGCGAGGCAAGCCCGCTCTGCTATAATTTCTAGTTATGGCTTCTATCACGCAACCAAATAGTTCCGCTGAGCAGGAAACCAACCCTTTGGAAGCTTTGCAGGCGCGCTTTGACGAAGCCGCCAGGCTGCTGAAACTTTCCGAAGGCATGTGGAAGGTGTTGCGAACGTCCACGCGTGAAATCACCGTCCACATCCCGGTGAACATGGATGACGGCCGGCTGGAAGTTTTCACCGGATACCGCGTGCATCACTCCCTGGCGCGCGGACCGGGCAAGGGCGGCATCCGTTACGCGCCCGACGTGACCCTGGACGAAGTGCGGGCTCTGGCTTCCTGGATGACCTGGAAGTGCGCGGTGGTCAACATTCCGTTCGGCGGCGCCAAGGGCGGCGTGATCTGCGATCCGCGCATCCTCAGCATGGGCGAGTTGGAGCGCATCACGCGCCGCTACACCGCGCAGATCCTGGAGTTCATCGGTCCGGAACGCGACGTGCCGGCGCCCGATGTCAACACCAACGAGCAGGTGATGGCCTGGATCATGGACACCTACTCCATGCACGTCAACCTGTCGTCCACGGCGGTGGTCACCGGCAAGCCCACTAGTTTGGGCGGTTCGTTGGGACGCCGCGAAGCCACGGGCCGTGGATGCATGATTGTGGCCAATGAGGCGATCGCCACGCGCGGCAGAAAGCCGGAGAGCACCCGCGTCGCGATTCAAGGATTCGGCAACGTCGGCTCCATGGCTGCGTTCCAGCTACGCAGCCAGGGTTACAAGATCGTGGGCGTATCCGACATGTACGGCGCGGTTTACAAAGCCCAGGGCCTGGACATCGAGAAACTCTACGCCTACGCGCGGGAAAACAACGCCGTGGCGGGCTTCCCCGAAGCCGACGCCATGGAGCGCGACGAGATCCTGACTTGCGACTGCGACGTGCTGCTGCCCGCCGCCACGGAAAATCAGATCACCAGCCGCAACGCCAATCGCATCCAGGCCAAGATCATCATCGAGGGCGCCAACGGCCCCACCACCGCGTTGGCCGACGACATTTTGCGGGACAAGGACATTCTCGTGGTGCCGGATATCCTGTGCAACGCCGGAGGCGTTACCGTCAGCTACTTCGAGTGGGTGCAGGATCGCCAGGGATATTTTTGGACGCTGGAAGAAGTGAACACGCGTCTGGACCGCATCATGCGCTCCAGCTTTCAGGACGTCCACCAGCAGTCCCGGAAGCACAATGTCAGCATGCGCATCGCCGCCTATATGCTGGCGATCGACCGCGTGGCTTCGGCGGCGAGCATTCGCGGGATCTACGCCTAGAGGTCCCGGAAAATTGGCCCACTACCCGGGAACCATTCCCCGGTACCGGAGTCTACAAAAACATGCTCTCCGACCTCCGCTATGCTTGGCGCGGACTCCGCCGCAACCCCGCGTTTGCCGTAGCCGCGATTCTGGCCGGCGCCCTGGGAATCGGCGCGGCCACCGCTGTCTTCAGCGTGGTGGACCGCATTCTGTTTCGCGCGTTGCCGTACGCCTACGCCGACCGCCTGGTTTCGGTCGGGATGCTGGCGCCACTCGATACCAACGAGTTCATGTTCGCCGTGGAGTATTTCGATCTCCAGCGCGGCCCACTGTCAGAGCAAGGGGCAAAGCAAACGCCCTTCGAATCGGTCACTGCGTTCCAGGCCGGCTCGTACGCCTGCGATCTCACGGAGCAGAATCCGCTGCGCCTGGACTGTCTGCGTCTCCAAGCCAATTTCCTGGACACCTTTGGCGTAGCGCCGTTGCTGGGACGCGCTTTCACGGCCCAGGAAGACCATCCCGGCGGACCACGCGCGGCAATGATCTCCTACGCGCTTTGGCAGAGCCGCTTCGCCGGAGATCCACGAGTGGTGGGGCAAACCATTCCGATTGACGGCGCGGCCACGCCGATTGTCGGCGTGCTGCCGAAGACGTTCGAGATGCCCACGCTCACCACCGCCGACGTGCTGTTGCCGCTGGCGCTCTCCGAAACCGAACGCCAGGGGCGCGCGTTCCGCGTATTTGGACGGTTAAAACCGGGTGTCGAACCGCCCGCGGCCATGGCTCAACTGCAGCCGCACTTCGAGCGCGCCATGGTGGACGTTCCACCGCAGTTCCGCAAGGAAATCGGATTCCGCGTGCGACCCATCCGCGATCGCCAGGTAGGCGACGTGCGGCTGGCTTCGCTGGCGCTGTTTGGATCGGTCGTGGCGGTGCTGTTGATGGCGTGCGCCAATATCGCCAATTTGTTGCTGGCACGCGCCGTGGTTCGCGACCGTGAACTGGCCATGCGCGCGGTGCTGGGAGCCAGCCGCGCCCGCCTCGCCCGGCAAGCCCTCACCGAAAGTTTGTTGCTGGGCCTGCTCGGCGGAGCGGCGGGATGCGCGCTGGCCTTCGCGCTGTTGCGCATCTTTATCGGCATCGCGCCCGGCGGCCTTCCGCGTTTGGCCCAAGCGTCGATTGATCTGCGGGTACTTTCGTTCGCCGTAGCCGCCACGCTCGCCTCGAGCCTGCTGTTCGGTATCGCTCCGGCGTTGCGAGCACCGCGTGCGGCGTCCATTGCGGGATGGCACGCCACCGGACCTGCGCGGACCATCCTGCGTTCCGTGCTGGTCACGATGCAGATCGCGGTGTCGATGGTGCTGCTGACCGGCGCGGGATTGCTGCTGCGCAGCTTGTGGCAACTGGAGAGCGTGCCGCTAGGAATGGAGACCTCGCACGTGGTCACCGCGTACTTCACGCTGGGCCGCCAGCGCTACGCGCGTCCCGAGGACCAAGTGGCGTTCTTCCGCGATCTGGAACAACGTATGGCGGCGATCCCCGGCTTGCAAGCGGCGGCGATCACCTCTTCCATTCCGCCCACCGGAGGCATGCATGGACATCCGCTCGCCGCCATCGGCGTGGAGGGCCGAGCGGCGCGGCCGGAAGGCACCGGCGGAATGGTCGGCTGGCGATACGTGACTCCCGGGTATTTCGACGCACTGAGCATCCCCATCGTTCGTGGACGCGGCTTTGTGGCCACGGATCGCGATCCCGCGGCTCACGCCATCGTCTTGAGTGAAGCTCTGGCACGGCGATTGTTTCCCGATGAAGATGCACTCGGCAAACAGATACGCCGCGGAGATGGCCCTTGGGCCACGATCGTCGGCATCGCGCGTGATGTGAAGAACGACGGTCTGGTCAAGGAAGGATGGCCCGAATACTACGAGCTACGCAAGGCGGTGGCCGACCGGATCATCCAGCAACAGGAACCGCCTTTGGGCTGGCGAGGAGCGTATGTGGTGGCGCGCACGGCGATCCCGCCGGCGATGGCGGCGGCGAATCTGCGAGCCGTGATCGCATCGCTTGATTCCACTATACCGGTGGAGACACAAACCATGCTCGGCCGTCTCGATGGCGTCACGGCACGGCCCCGATTCAACGCGTTCCTGCTGGCTGTGTTCGCGGCCATGGGGGCGCTGCTGGCGGCCACCGGACTATTCGGGATGATGGCGTTCCTGGTGGCGCAACGCACTCGGGAGATCGGGGTACGCATGGCCTTGGGCGCAACGCCCGCCGCAATCTTGCGCTGGACGCTCCATCATGCCGCGCGCTGGACCGCCGCGGGATTGGCGCTGGGCGTGGGCGGATCGCTGGCCCTGGCGCGCGTCTTGCGCGCGTTGTTGTTTCACGTGGAACCCGGCGATCCGCGAGTGATCGGCGGGGCGCTGGGCTTGCTGTGCGTCGTGGCTCTGGCAGCCGCGGCCGCGCCCGCCCGGCGGGCCGCGCGCCTTCAGCCGATGGAGACATTGCGCGCCGAGTAGCGGCGCGCCGTTAGACCGATCCCTACTAACGGTAGTGTCTCAGTTCGAATACCGTGCGGCGTTGCCGCCTCTTCGTGCGGAAAGGCTTTGCCTTTCCCTGGAGTTTCTACATGTTCAGCCTGCGAAGCAGGCGGGAGAGTGTGGCCCAGGGTGGAGCGCATTTTGCGGAACCCTGGGAATAACTGTGAGGGGAAAAAGAGCCCGCAGAGCGGGCGAAAGGCAGTCTCGCAGATATCGCGCGTCTGTCACCCGCTTTGCGGGCTCCCTTGTTTTCGCGATTTACCCAGGGTTCCGCGAAACGCGCTCCACCCTGGGCCGCGCTCTCTGGCCACCTTCGCGGGCTTGCTGCGAGCTTTGCTCGCAGCACTGGAGTTTCTACATTTCCATCGGGTGTCCGCGAAGCGGAAGGCCAACCGGCGTAGCCGGTGGCATGATTTCACTGCTGTCCAAGATAAACCGGGAAAGGCTGTTTGGGACAGGGTTGGCCCTTTGCTTTGAGCGGCGCCGGGTGACGCAGCCAACGAGGTCTCCGCTTTCGGATATTTGCCTGTCCAAGACGGAAAGCGGAGCGCTGGCAGTCGAAAAAACATCGGGAGGCCCTCCCAGGCCGTGTTTGAGGGCCTTTGGGGCATGGAGGCGAGTGCTGGTGAAGGTTTAGGAGGTTCGTTGCCTGTCCAAGACAGGTTGCCGAAAACCTTGTCTTGGACAGGAGTGGCATGATTTAGCCCACAGCGCCAGTTGTGGGTTCATGAGCAAAGGCCGAAAGCCCGCCGAAGGCGGGCGACATAAAAGCCGGTTCTCGGACCGGCACAATGTTGCCAACAGGCTTCATGTCGCCCGCATTCGCGGGCTTGGGTTGCCTCGATCCCTGACCCCCAGCTTGCGCTGTGGGCTAAATCAGGCAAATCAGGCCGCCAGCTACGCTGGCTCGGCGTCCGCTTCACGGACGCCGGGGTGCAAATGTAGAAACTCCAGGGAAAGGCTTTGCCTTTCCGAGGCGTCCGCGAAGCGGACGCCTCTGGAGTTTCTACATTTACAGCCGGCGTAGCCAGCGGCATATCGGTAGCCCACGGCGCAAGCTGTGGGTAAACAGGAAGCAAGAGCAAAACCCGCGAACGCGGGCGCGAGAGTGTGGCCAGGGTGGAGCGTTTTTTGCGGAACCCTGGGAACACTGTGAGGGAAAACAAAGCCCGCGAAGCGGGCGGCAGACGCGCTGGCAACTGAGAGACTGCCTTTCGCCCGCTCCGCGGGCTCTTTTTTTTCCCTCACAGTGTTCCCAGGGTTCCGCAAAAAACGCTCCACCCTGGGCCACACTCTCGCGTCCGCTTCGCGGGCTGAAAATGTAGAAACTCCAGGGAAAGGCAGAGCCTTTCCGCACGAAGGGGCGGCAGAGCCGCACGGGCAAGTTCCGCAACGCCCGGCGCAAACTGAGACACCACGCCGCTAACCGCGGCCTTGCTTTTCGATCTTGGCCCAAGTATCGCGCAACGGCACCGTGCGGTTGAAGATCGGTTTTTCAGGCGTGGAATCGCGATCCATGCAGAAGTAGCCGACCCGCTCGAACTGGAAGCGCCGGCCGGGCACGGACTGGCGCACACTGGGCTCGATCTTTCCCATCCTGACCTGCAACGAGTTGGGGTTCAGGTTGGCGGTAAAGTCTTGCGTTCCGTCGGCGCCATCCAGGCGAAGTCCGCCTCCCGATTCGCCGGCGCCTTCGGCGTCAGGCTGCTCGGTGTTGAACAGGTCTTCGTACAGCCGCGCTTCGAAATCCACGGCGTGCGCGGCCGACACCCAGTGAATGGTGGATTTTACCTTGCGGCCGTCCGGCGTGTTGCCGCCGCGTGTCGCCGGATCGTAGGTGCAGTGGATCTCCAGAATCTCGCCGCTGGCGGGATCTTTCACCACGCTCGTGCAGGTCACCAGATAGGCGTAGCGCAGGCGCACTTCGCGGCCCACCGTCAGGCGGTGATACTGCTTCGGCGGATTCTCCCGGAAATCCTCGCGCTCGATGTAGAGGACTTTTGAGAAGGGCGCCTTGCGCGTGCCGGCCGCGGGATCTTCCGGGTTGTTGACCGCCTCCAGCTCTTCCGTCAAATCTCGGGATAGTTGTCCAACACCACTTTGAGTGGGTCCAGTACGGCCATGATGCGCGCGGAACTGCGGTTCAATTCCTCGCGCAGGGAGTGCTCCAGCAATCCCAGTTCGATCACGCCGTTGGTCTTGGATACGCCGATGCGGCTGCAAAACAGGCGAATCCCTTCGGCGCTGTAGCCGCGCCGGCGGAATCCGCAAAGCGTGGGCATGCGGGGATCGTCCCAGCCGGAAACCAAGCCGCGCTGGACCAGCGCCAGCAGTTTGCGCTTGCTCAGCAGGGTGTTGGACAGGTTCAACCGGTCGAACTCGATTTGCTGGGGATGGTGAATGCCCAGGTTTTCCAGGTACCAGTCGTAGAGCGGGCGGTGGTCCTCAAACTCCAGCGTGCAGATGGAGTGGGTGATGCCCTCAATGGAATCGCTCTCGCCGTGGGTGTAATCGTAGGTGGGATAGATACACCACTTGTCGCCGGTGCGATGGTGGCTGGCATGAAGAATGCGGTACATCACCGGATCGCGCATGTTGAAATTCGGCGAGGCCATGTCGATCTTGGCGCGCAGCGTGCGCGCACCGTCCGGAAATTCTCCGGCGCGCATACGCTCAAACAGGTCCAGGTTTTCCGCCACGCTGCGATTGCGATAAGGGCTATCCCGGCCCGGCTGGCCGGGCAAGCCGCGGTATTCGCGGATTTCGTCGGCGCTCAGGTCGCACACAAAAGCCTTGCCGGACTTGATCAGTTGGACGGCCCAATCATAGAGCTGGTCGAAGTAGTCGGAGGCGTAGTAGCAGCGGCCCTCCCAATCGAATCCCAGCCAGCGGACGTCTTCCATGATCGAGTCCACGTACTCGGTTTCTTCCTTGGTGGGATTGGTGTCGTCGAAGCGCAAATTGCATTGGCCGCCGAACTCCTGGGCCAGTCCGAAGTTCAGCCAAATGGACTTGGCATGGCCGATGTGCAGATAGCCGTTTGGTTCGGGCGGAAAGCGGGTATGCACGCGGGAGCCGTTCTTGCCGTTGCGGATATCCTCGACAATGATGTCGCGAATGAAGTTGGAGCGGGCCGCTTCCGCCGGGGCCGGTGTGTTGCCTTCCGTAGACATTCATTCATTATAACTTGGGGGAAGAGATGGGAGATGGAATGGGAAGAGTGCGGGTAGTGCAGTGAAGGGCAAAGCCCCTCCGCACGTAAGGAGCGGCGGAGGCGCACACACGCATCCACCGGCGGCCAACTCAAGTTGATTCACTATTACTCTCGGAGGTACGTGGAGGTACGCTACCGTAGAACACCTTGGTTTGCAGGCGCTGCCGAAGCTTGATCGTGCTAGCATCGTGGCATCGTGAACGCTGGGCGAATCGCGGGTCTCGTTCTGGTTGCGGCCATGGCTCGCCTCGCCGCGCAGGACACTGCCTCGCAGGTTCCGTTGATCCGCACCACCACCCGCTTAGTTGAAGTAGGCGTGACCGTCCACGACAAGCACGGTCCGGTGACCGGTCTGACCAAGGACGACTTCGCCGTAATGGACCGCGGCAAGCCTCAGGTGATTTCAACCTTTTCAGCCGGCGTATGGGGAGGCGAACTTCGCCTGGATGGCGCCGGTGCCGCTCCCGGCGCATTGAACCACGAGCCGCTCCTCCCGGCCAACACGTTCTCGAACCGCCAGACGGTAGCCGGAACCACGCCGCCAACCATCACCATTATTCTTCTGGACGGTCTCAACACGCGGTTCGAGGACCAGAATCGCGCCAAGGGCCATCTGATTCGCGCCTTGGGAGATCTCACCATGGGCAAGCAGGACCGCGCCGCCGTCTACGCGCTCGGTTCTTCGCTGAGAATCCTGGTGGATTTTACCGAGCCGGAGCGGCTGCAAAAGATCTTGGCAGGATATCGCGGACGGCTCAATACGGAAATGGATACCTCTGAACCCCTGGCCTGGGACGTCGGCGATCCCTTGATCGATCAGGCCATTGATTTCGCCAACCAGGCCTTTGCGCAAGCGGAAAATGCCGATCGCGCCGCCATTACGTTTTCCGCCTTGGCGGCGATTGCCAATCACGCCGCCGCGATTCCCGGCCGCAAGAATCTGCTGTGGGTCACCGGAAGCTTGCCTCTTTCCGCGGGCGCATTGGCCAAGGCGCTCAACGCCGCGGATATCTCCGTCTATCCAGTTGACGCGCGCGGTCTCATCGGGCTTCCGGCGAGCTTCACCGCCGCCGCGCCGACCTCGCGACAACCGCGGGCGTTTCAACAGCCTTCGTCCTTATCGCCATCCGGTCTGGGCGCCTTTGAAGACCTAGCCGAGCAAACCGGCGGACGCGCCTGGGTCAATGGCAACGATCTTCGCCAAGCCTTCCGCAACGCCTTGGACGATTCCGTGGGCGGCTACACCCTGGGCTTTCAGCCGGGTCAGGGCGGCTCCGACGGAAAGTACCACGAACTGCGCGTGACGTTGCGCAAGGCGGCCAAACACCCCGGCCCGCACCCAGGATTAGTGTTGCGCTATCGCAAAGGGTACCTTGCCGCCAGGGACGCGCCATCTTCCGAATCGGAGGACGCGCAGAGGTTCCAAACCGCATTATGGAGTCCACTGGAGTCCTCCGCGCTCAGCTTGAGAGCCACCTTGCGGGCGAAGGCGGATCCAGCGCAGTCCAACCTGTTCAAGATTACTTGCTCTCTTAATACTCAACAGATCGATCTGGAACAGATTGGCGACCGCTGGAAAGGGGCATCTGGACGTGCTCATCGTCCAGCAGGACATCGCCTCCAAAGTGTTGGACTCGGTGAGCGCCACTTTGGATCTCCAATTCACACCGACGGAGTACCAGGCGCATTTGAAAGCGGGAGTGGTGTTCTATCGGGACGTAGCCATCAAACCGGGCTTGGCGACATTGCGCATCCTGGTTTTGGACCGTGGCAGCGGAACCCTGGGAAGCCTGATCATTCCAGCATCGCGCATCGGCCTGTAGCGCAGGCCTCCGGCCTGTTCTTTTCCCGGGTAAAAGGAACAGGCCGGAGGCCTGCGCTACGGAACTGGCGTAAACTAGTCCCGTGCGTACAGGGATCCTTTCCGCTGCTCTCGCCGCTTGGGCAACTGTCGCTGCCTTGGCGCAAGACAAGAAACCCGCCCGTCCCCACGAAATCCTGGACCTCATCGGATACGCCCAAGCCGCGCCTCCGGAATTTGCCGCCGACGCTCTGATCCGCATCGCCGAATCCGACAAGGTCGCCGACCCAGCCTGGAAACGCGAACTGCTGGAGCAAGCGCTGGCTCTCGCTCCCGGCGCGCAGTACAAGGTGAAGCGTCCCAATGCCTCGGGAGGAGGCGCCAACATCGGCTACTTCTCCTTCGCTTTCGAGATGGAAATGGACACGCTATCGCTCCAATGGCGCGCCATCAAGGCGCTCTACAAGACCGATCCCGCCCGGGCTCGCCAGTTGTTCGGCCAGGTTCCTCCGCCGCGGCTCGAGCCGCTCACTTGCCGGGACGGATTGGTCTACGACGTGGGTCCGTTCTACGAAGCGCTTTCGGAAATTTCCAAAGACCAGAAAGTGGACTTCATCGAACCGTATGTGCAGCAGATCAACTCCCACACGCAGGTCGATCCGGTAATTCAGCTGATCCTGAGCCGGAAAGCCGCGCCGCGGGAGTTGGAGCGGCTGTCCGGGGAATTGAGCGCGGCCTTGGGCCAGATTGAGCATGACCCTCGTTCCTTCTCCATTTCCTACTCCTTTAAGAACGTCAACGCGCTGGCGGCAGCATTGCAGGCCGCCGGCATTTCCCCGCAAGGCTTCTTGACGGCCTATCAGAACTACATGGAAAAGCACTTGAGTGCGCGCCAGTGCCCGGGCAGCTTCCTTTCCAACGAATCTCTGGCCCAGGGGCGGCGTTTCGTCGGTAGACGCGACGACACAACACCTTACACCAGCCCGATCCTCGACCTGATTTACAAACCGGACCGCACCTTCGAATTCGAAGAAGGCCAACCGGGCAACAATCCGGCCTCGCCTGAATCGGACAAACTCCTGCAAGACGTATTGGCGCTGAATAAGAATGCGGACGGCAAGCCGGCCTCGGACGCCGACAAGAAAGGCATCGCCTGGCAAACCAAGCTCACCGACTTCCGCAACGCCCTGGACGAATGGAAGCCGGAAGCGGAGAAAACTCCCGAGAACTATTTCTACGAAAGGTGTTTGCTGCTGACGGCGCTTTTAGAAAAGGTGCCGCGCTCGGACACCGAGTTGCGCGCCAACGTGGTGCAGTCGTTCACGGCGTTCCTGGTGGCCTCGCCGATGCGCACTTCCAGCCGCATCGAATGGTGGCGACAAGCCCGCGGACTGCTGGAAAACGCGCCGGAGGCGCCGGCCGCGTTCGCGCGGTCGCAGGATCCGGTTATGTGGCTTTACGTCGCATTGGATCGAACGTTGAGCAGCAATAAGAGCGCTCTGCAATAAGATCAGAAGTGCAGCCACAGATGAACACAGATGAACGCAGATAAGTTGTGGTTCTCATCCGTTTTCATCTGCGTTCATCTGTGGCTGCTTTTTCCGGGTTAAGTTAAGATAGCCACGATGCCAGTTCTCGCCATCCGCGGTGGTACCCCCGTGCGCTCAGCCCCGTTTCTGCGTTGGCCCATCTGGGACGACACCGAGCGCCGCGCACTCGAACAGGTCTTGGAAAGCGGCAACTGGGGCGGCTTTCCTTTTCCGAACACCAAGTGCCGCGAATTCGGCGCGCGCTTCGCCGCCGCGCACAACGCAGCCTACGGAATCCCGGTGGCTAACGGCACCGTGGCCATCGAACTGGCGTTGCAAGCCGCCGGAATCGGCCCCGGTGACGAAGTGATCCTCCCGGCGTATACCTGGGATTCGACGGCCGGCGCGATCCTGTTTGCCGGCGGCGTTCCAGTATTCGTGGACATCACCCCGGATCGCTATTGTCTCGACCCTGCGCAACTGGATGCCGCGCTCTCTTCGCGGACGCGCGCCATCCTCCCGGTACACCTGGGAATGAACATGGCCGATATGGACGCTATCCTGGAGTTTGCCGGGCGGCACTCCTTGGCCGTGATCGAGGATTGCGCCCACGCTCACGGCGCGCAGTGGCGCGGGCGCGGCGCGGGATCGCTGGGCGACGCCGGCGCGTTCAGTTTTCAGTCCAGCAAATTGATGAGCGCCGGCGAAGGCGGCGCGGTTCTCACCAGCAGCGCCGCGATCCAGGAACGCCTCGCCGTGCTGGTCAACTGCGGGCGCTCCGCGGAAAACGCCGTCGCCCATTTCCGCGCCGTGGGACACAACTATCGCCTGAGCGAATTCCAAGCCGCCGTGCTACTGGCCCAACTCGATCGTCTGGAAGCGCAGACCGCCGCTCGCGAAGATCGCGCCGCACATTTGGAAGCGTGCTTGAAGGGCGTCATGGGCATCTGCACACTGCCGCGCGATGCACGCCAGACGCGCCGGGCCATCTATCATTTCGTGCTGCGTTACGACCCTGCCGCCTTCGGCGGCGTTCATCGCGACGCCTTCGTAGCCGCATTGGCGGCCGAAGGCGTGCCGGCGGAAGGCGTGTTTTACGAAGCCGTGTATCGCAGCCCGCTCTTCCCCGCGCCGCCGGGATCGTTCCGCGCGCTGCCCTGCCCGGTGTCGGAGCGCGCGGCTTATGAGGAGTCGGTGTGGATTCCGCATTGGGTGCTTTCAGGCAATCGCCAAGATGCGGAAGACGCGGCCGCCGCGGTGCGCAAGGTTTGCGAGCACGCCTCGGAATTGCGTGGCTTCGTGCATCCTTCCATCCGGGAGAAAGGCATGAGTCGCGCGGAACGGGTTCGGGTATGAAAACAAAACCCAAGGCAAAAGACGGGGCACCCACGCGAAGGCGTGGGTCGCAAAAGGCAAAAGGCAAAAGTGCCGGAACGGGCGTGTTCTTTCCGACCTTTTGCCTTTTGCCTTTTGCCTTTTGCCTTTTGCCTTGGGTTTTGTCGTTTTGCCTTTTGCCTTGTGTTTCCGTGCTCTGCACGGCGCAAGCCATTCCCGCCGAGGTTTGGACCCGTGCCATCGGCGATCCGTTTGCCGCCGCCATGACCGCCAAGGAAATCATCGACGACGGCCCCTGGCAAGGGCTCCCGTTGGGCGGACTTGGCGCGGGAACAATCGGACGCACGTATCGCGGCGACTTCGCGCGCTGGCATCTGGACATCGGCCGCCATTTGTATCGCTCCAATGCCGTTGACCAGTTCAGCCTGCGCGTGCGCGGCGGCGAACAGGGTAGTGTGGATTCGCGGGTGCTCTCTACTTATCACCCCGAAGACGGCTCGCTCTCCTGGTGGAATTGGGACGTCAAGGTGCGGCAAGGCAATCGCTATCACGCCCTTTTTCCCAAGGCTTGGTTCCACTACACCGACCTGCCCACGCCGGGCTTGGAGTTGGTTTCCGAGCAGTTCTCGCCGTTTCTGCCGGGTAACTACAAGGAGTCGAGCTATCCCGTGGCGGTTTTTCGCTGGAAGGCGATCAATCACGGCACGGAAAAACTCACCGTTACGCTGATGTTCACCTGGGAGAACACCCTCGGTTGGTGGACCAGCGCCGTGCCCACGCCCAACGCCACGGGCGACGATCCACCGCGCTATCAGCCGCGCTGGGGCATCAGCGGCGGGAATTACAACGAGTACCGCGAGGAAAAAACGCCTGCCGGCACGATGAAGGGTCTGGTGCAGTCGCGTCAGGGTCCCGCGCAAGCAAGCGAAGCCTGGGACGGCCAATTCGCCATGGCCACGATGGAATCGCCGGGCGTGACGGTGAGCTATCACGCGCGTTTCTCGCCCACCGGCGACGGCGGATCAGTGTGGAATCCCATGGCCATCCGCGGCGAATTGACCAATCAGAACGATGCTACTCCGGCCGCTGCCGACGAGCGCGTGGCCTCCGCGTTGGCTGTGACCTTTGTGTTGGAACCAGGCGCGGAGCGCGAAATTCCGTTTGTGCTCTCCTGGGACTTGCCGATCATGACATTCGGCGAAGGCGCGGCGGCGGCGAAGTATTACAAGCGCTACACCAAATTCTTCGGACGCAACGGCCGCAACGGCTGGGCCATCGCCCGCGATGGTTTGCTGCACGGCGCGGAATGGTCGCGGCAAATCGACGATTGGATGCGTCCGTATCTGGCCGACACACGCACTCCATCGTGGTACAAAACGGCGCTGTTCAACGAACTGGCCGCGCTGGTCGACAACGGCACGGCCTGGGAAGACGGCCGCGTGGGAAGCGCCGGCGGAACCGATTTCCCGCCGCTCGGCCGCTTCAGCTACTTGGAATGTTTCGACTATGCGTTTTACTCCACACTCGACGTGGAAGCCTACGCGTCCTTTGCGCTGGCGCAACTCTTCCCCGATCTCGACAAGCAGGAAGCACGCATCTTCGCCAGCGCCGTGGAATCCGAGGATCTTCGACAGCATCCCATCGGCTGGTTCAAGGAGAATCGCCCGGATAAGCCGGAGAGTAAGCCGCGCAAGTTGCGCGGCGTCACGCCGATGGATTTGGGCGTGCCCTACGAAAGTCCTTGGCTAGTGGTGGCCAATTATGCATGGCAGGATACCAACACCTTGAAGGACGAATCTTCCAACCTGGTGTTGAAGGTTTGGCGAGATTACGTCTTCACCGGGAAAAAGGACACGGCGTTCCTGAAGGAAACCTGGCCGCACCTGCGCTCGACGCTCGCCTACATGAAAAAGTTCGACACCGACGGCGACGGCCTGCTGGATAGCGGAGGCATTCCCGATCAAACCTACGACAGTTGGATCATGACCGGCCCCGGCGCGTATCTCGGCAGTCTGTGGATGGCCTCGCTCGAAGCGGCGGTGGCCATCGCCGATGTTCTCGGCGACAAACCCGCCGCCGCCGAATACAACGCTTGGCTGGCGGCGGCGCGCAAGAGTTATGAAGGCAAACTGTGGAACGGCGCCTATTACGACTTCGACGCCGCCGGCAAAGATCGTAAGGCGGTGATGGCCGATCAACTCTTCGGCCAATTCTACGCTCAGATGACCGGGCTGCCCGACGTGGTGCCGCGCGAGCATCGCGATTCCGTATTGCAGACCGTGTATCGCCTGAACGTGCTGGGCTATCACCAGGGTGAAAAGGGCGCTGTCAACGGCGTCATGCCCGACGGCAAGCCGGACGTGGTGGAGGAGCGCTCCAACGCCTTTGAAGTCTGGACCGGCGTAACCTACGCCCTGGCCGCTTTCATGCACTCCAGCGGCATGACCGAACAGGCCTGGAAGACGGCCGAAGGAATCTACCGGACGACGTATGAAACCGGCGGCCTGTGGTTCCGCACGCCGGAGGGCTGGAAAGAACACGACGGCAAATGGGATTTTCGCGCGTCGATGTACATGCGGCCCCTGGCGGTGTGGGCGATCCAGGCGGCGCTTGGTTCGCGGTAGGGTCGCGGAATTTGCGATAATAGAACGGATGAACGAGATCGCCCAACACGAACTGGACGGGGCAGCGCGAAGAACCCTCTCTTCTCTGCGCAAGGCCTTGAGACATCCCAACAACGACATCGTTCGGGACGCCGCCTTCAAACGCTTCGACCTTGCGTTCATTACAGCTTGGAAAGCCGCCAGCATCTACCTCAAGGAAAACTACAACGCTGAGGCAACTTATCCGGCGGCGGTGTTTCGCGCGACCGGTCGGGCCGGGATCTTTTCGGAGGAACAGGTTGCGCAGGCCTTCAAGATGGCAAGGGATCATAGCTTGACAGTTCGCTGCTATCGAGAAGGACTCGCCACGAAGATCTACAGCCGCCTGCCCGCTCACGCCGACCTGTTGGAACACCTGCTGGCAGGAATGGAAGCAACGTCCGGCGGCCCCCGTCTGCCCCTCAAGGAGAACACATGAAGAAAAACTTTTGGTTCACCGCCGGAGTCGCGTTGGCCGCGCTCACCGGCGCCATGGCGGTGCGCGGCTCCGCGCAAGACGACGCGCTCGATCCTCTGCGCGTGGCCGGCGATACCCACAAGCTGGCGTTTGAAAACAAGTTCGTGCGCGTGCTCGACGTTCGTTTGCCGCCCGGCAAAGTGGAGCCGCGCCATCGCCACCCTCACGGCATGAGCGTCTACTTCACCGATTGGGACGCCCGCGTTACCGTGGACGGCGGCCAGCCCGAGACGCATCACCGCACCGCCGGATCCTTCGCCTGGAGCGAGCCGGTGATCCATACAGTGCAAAACGCCGGCGCCACCGACGGTCACATTCTGCGCATCGAGTTGAAGTTCTAGCCTGTAGCGCAGGCCTCTGGCCTGTTTTTTGGGGGGCGAACAGAACAGGCCGGAGGCCTGCGCTACGAGGTCACAAAATCGCCATGAGCGCCGTTATAACAAGTGTGTCGGGCATTGCACAGAGTGTCGAGGAGATCGTTCTGAGTCCCGCCCGCGCGGTGGACGACCGCAGCGCTCGGGTCATCGACGAGTTGTTCCGCCTGCACTACCGGCGGATCACTTCGTTGTTGGCCCGCCTGACCGGCGATTGCGCCCACGCCGAAGAGATCGCCGCGGACGTGTTCCACAAACTGGCTCGCCGCCCCATGCTGCTGGAAGGACGCGCCGATCAGACGGCCTGGATTTACCGCGTGGCCACGAACGCCGGTTTCGATGCGTTGCGGGCGCGATCGCGGCGCAAGAAACATGAGCAAGCCGCGGTCACCGAGCAGTTACGCGGGGCGTCCCGCGCCAGTGCGCTCGACGGCGTGTTGCGTGAGGAACGCCGCCAGCGCGTGCAAGCGGTGTTGCAAGCCCTGAAGCCCCGCGACGCGCAGTTGCTGTTGCTGCGCTCCGACGGCGTGTCCTATCGCGATTTGGCCGAGGCCGTGGGAGTCCCGGCATCGTCGGTGGGAACCATGCTGGCCCGCGCGGAAGCCGAGTTCGAGCGCCGTTATCGGGCGCGCTATGGAGACGATGTATGAGTACCTGTTGGACCGAAGGCGATTTGCGAGCGTCGTTAGACGGCGAACTGGAGGCCGCCTCAGCCGCGCTGTTGACCGCGCATCTTGCGGAATGCGCGTCGTGCGAAGCGTTGCGCCGGCAGTTGGCTGGATGCGCCTCGCGTGTCGCGGGCCTGATGGCGGTGTTGGAAGAAAGCGCGCCACTGGCGGCCATCATTCCCATGCCTCCCATAATTCCCATGCCGCGGCGCTCGTGGCGGGGAGTCGCGGCCATCGGAGCAATGGCCGCGGGATTGGCGATTGCCGCACTAACCGTAGCGCTTCGCCCGGCGTCTAACAATGCAAAGCATGCGACCGCCACTTACCCAAACCCGGTGGCCTCGCTGCCCACGCCCGATGTTCCGGCGCAACACGTGTCGCTCACCCATCCGCGACACACCAGGCCGGAACCGCGGGCGGCGGTTTTCACTCCAACAGCAGCCCCGGCCGCCGCGCAGCCGGCGGACACCGGCAATGGTTATTTTCTGGCGCTAGACGACGAGCCGATCGAGACAGGCATCGTGATGCGAGTCGCCTCGCCATCGGGTGATTTTCAGGCCGACGTGATTGTCGGCCCGGATGGACGGGCCCACGCCATTCGTATTGTGACCGACGGAAACTAGAACAGGAGAACCATCATGAAGCGAGTTGTGCTTGCAACGGCGGCCGTAGCCGCAATGGCGCTGGTCCTGATGGCCAGCGATTCCTTCCAGTTGAACTGGATTGGCCCGCGCGGCGGCGTGATCGGCGGCGTGGTCAAGAACGCGCCCTATTCCGGCGAAGAAGTAACCACCCAGGACAACACACTGGGCGACGGCACCAAGATTCACAACGAGTCGCACACCAAGGTCTATCGCGACGCCGAGGGCCGCACCCGCCGGGAATCGGAAGATATGATCAACATTTACGATCCCGTGGCGGGCGTCGCCTACGTGCTCAATCCCAAGACCATGACCGGCCGGCAGATGAAGGTGAGCGGGGTCACGGTCGTCAGCCGCGATGGATCGCCCGGCGGCAGCAGCAGTACAATGGGCTATACGGTGTCATCCAATACGTTTGTTTATTCGAGCGACCGTGTCGAGACCGTAGGATCGGGCGCCGACCCGGAAGCATCGGCCCGGGCCGGCAAACTGGCTCTGGACAAACTCGCGGCGGAACAGGCCATGATCCAAGCCAAGGTATCAGTAGCAGGCGCCACGGAAAAAATGGCGCTGGACAAAATGGCGTTCGAGACCGCGGAGTCCATGGACAAGATCAAGGCCGACACGCAAGCCCGCGTGGAGATCATCAAGATGGCCGACGGAACCTCGGAAGGCTCCTTCGGCGGGGAATCGTTCTCCTTCAAGACCACGACTCGGGCGGTTGGGAAAAAGGAACCGCTTGGCACGCAAGTGCTGGAGGGACTCGTGGCCGAAGGCATACGCAACACCTCGACCCTGGAAGCGGGAGCCATCGGCAACGACCGGCCCATCAACATTGTTTCAGAGCGTTGGATGTCCGGCGACCTGAAGACCGTGATGTTGACCAAACACAGCGATCCGCGCTCGGGCGAGGAAGTTTTCCGGCTGACCAACGTGAATCGCGGCAATCCGGATGCCTCGTTGTTCCAGTTGCCCTCCGGCTACACCCTGGCGGAAGAGAGAAGGAAGTAATCTGCGCGCGAGTCAAGAGGGTCGGGGACTACGCGTCCCTGACCCTCTTTCTATTTCGAGGCTGCCGCCTTGGTGACGGTTAGTTCGCGCGCCAGCGTGCCGCCATCGTCCAGCAAATCCCCTACCACCTTGATCTCGTCGCCTTTGTGCAGTCCCAGCAAAGGAGTGTCGGCGTTCCATTTCTTGATGATCGTGAGCGGCGTTACCGTCACGTTGCGCAGCCGCCCATCCGCGGTTCTTACCTGCAGGGAGTCCGTTGCGGTAGCCTCGATAATACCGGTGAACGTACCCGTCAAGGCCTTCGTTTCAGGATCGGATTTTACGGCGATCGCGGTGTCCGCCGCCGGGTGCGGCGAGTCTATCGGAGCCGCCGGAGTTTCCACCCCCAGGGGTGGAGTTTCGCCGGCCGGGACGCGGTTCACCAGAATCTCCCGTGCCACGTAGAGTCCGGTGTCCAGCGAATCGCCCATGATCGCCACGCGATCGCCGACGCGCACTTCGTCCAGCAACTTGTCGGTGGTTCCGCCCTGGACAATGCGCGTAACCGATGTCACCAGCACAGTGCGCCGTTGTCCGCCGGGCGTTTCCAGCGTCGCTTCGTCGCCCTTTAATGCCACGATCGTCCCGGTGATCCCGGATTGTCCCCTGGGAAGTGCGGGAACGGCCAGCGATGACGACGTACCACGCTGCGCTTGTGGCACGGCCGGCGATGGCGCGGCGGACGCGGGTGCGTTGCCCAGTTTCACCGGCGGCCCGCTGGCTTCCGGTTTTTCCACCGGCGTTGATGCCGGCAACTCGGTCGCGGATGGCGGTGCATCGGGCGTGCCTCCACGCTGCTTGCGTGTCAATACGTCGGGATGCGGGACGATCTCCATGGCATAGAGGCCCTGGCCCTTGATCTCCTTCAACTCCACCATCACAGCGTCGTCCTCCTTCAGATCGGCCAGCGTAAGCTTGGTCTTGTCGATGTGAACTTTCGTTTTCTCGTCCACAGTGAACAGCACGTCGGCGACGCCGCCGGGGCCAGGGTCCATGGTGTGCACCATGATCTTCCCAGGGTCGATCCCACCGATGCGACCGGTAATCGTGCGGCGTCCCCTCATCCAGGGAGGGGTCATTCCTCCGCCGCCAGGAAAGATGATTTGGGCGCTGCCAAGAACCGGCGCCAACAGGAGAAGGACCACAGCCAAGCGATACCGCATATCTTTAGTATAATCCAAAACACGGATAGAATGAACACATGTCCCGTCCGACCACTTTAGGCGCTCTCCGCAGCAGCGAGTTCAACGAACAGCGTTTGGCCCATCGCGGCGTAAAGCAAGAAATGCGCGACAACCTGGTCGCCCGCCTGAAACGCGGCGAGGAACTGTTTCCCGGCATCATCGGCTTCGAAGACACGGTCATCCCGCAAATCGTCAACGCCATTCTCTCCAGCCACAACTTCATTCTGCTGGGGCTGCGCGGCCAGGCCAAGAGCCGCATTCTGCGCTCGCTCATCTCGCTGCTGGACGCGCAGTCCCCGTCATCGCCGGCTGCGAAATCAACGACGACCCTTTCCATCCCCTTTGCCGGGCCTGCCACGACCTGCTGGCCAGGCTGGCAACGGCGATGCCACGCCGATCGATTAGCTGCGCCGCGAGCAACGCTACATTGAGAAACTGGCCACGCCCGACGTGACCATCGCCGACATCATCGGCGACCTTGATCCCATCAAGGCGGCGCGCGGCGGGCATCATCTTGGCCAGCGAGCTGACCATTCACTACGGCCTGCTGCCGCGCGCCAACCGCGGCATTTTCGCCATCAACGAGCTGCCCGACCTGTCCGGCAAAATCCAGGTGGGACTGTTCAACATCATGCAGGAAGGCGACGTCCAGATCAAAGGCTATCCCTGTGCGCCTGCCGCTGGACGTGGCGCTGGTGTTCACCGCCAATCCGGAAGACTACACGGCGCGCGGAAAAATCATCACGCCGCTGAAGGACCGCATCGGCTCGGAAATCCGCACCCATTATCCGGCGACGCTCGAGCACGGCCTGGCCATCACGGCGCAGGAAGCCTGGACCGACGCGACGGTGAGAAGCCGCTGGTGCCCGCAATTCATGCGGGAGGTTGTGGAGGCCATTGCCTTCGAGCGCGCGCGGACAAGCGCGTCGACAAGCGCAGCGGCGTCAGCCAGCGCATGCCCATCACCTGCCTGGAGAACACGATTCAGCAACGCCGAGTGCCGCGCGCTGAAGCACGCGAGAACAGCGTGGTGCCGCGCCTTCCGATATTTACGCTTCCCTGCCCTCGCTGACCGGCAAGTTGGAACTGGAGTACGAGGGCGAACTGCGCGGCGCGGATACGCGTGGCGCGCGAGTTCATCCGCCAGGCCATAGCCAAGGTTTTCAAAAGCTACTTCGACGACGTCCCTCCAACCGGTCGTGCAGTGGTTCGAGCTCGGCGGCACGCTGAAGATTCACCGACAACGCGTCCGTCCGACGAGCTTGCAGCAGTTCAAGAAGATTCAGAGTCTGCTGGAGAAGATCAACGCGCTGGGATGAAGGCTAAGGACGACCGGCGCCGTCCTGGTCTCGGGCGGCGGAGTTCATCCTGGAAGGACTTGCACGCGCTCAAGCGCATCAGCCGCAACGAAGAATTGGGTTATCACAGCGGAGAAGAAGCCCGAGCGCGCCGCGCAAGCGCAACCGGGAGAAGACGCGCCGCCCAGGCACGATGCGGCGCCCGCTGAATTAGGCGGTGAAGTTGCGAACTGCCGCGGTAGCGAATGGGTTCTCTGCCGGAGACGGCGATCTATCAGCTACCGCGGACGATTCTGACAGGACTGGACGCCCGCGACTTTATGAAATACGTCAAGTACTCCAAATACAACGCCGACCCCTTCGAAGACCTCAGCCTGGAAGACCTGCTGCAGATGCTTGCAGACTTCCTGCTCGACAGCGGCTTCTACAGACCGACCAGTACGGCGTCTATCGAATGGACGCCCGAGCATACGATGGAGCAGCTCCACCAGGCGCTTCTGGAGGCCCTCGAGACCAGGCGAATGTTCCCGACGAAATGCTGCGAGCAGATGCTCCAGAATCTGTCAGACCGCAGAACTTGGACGAGCAGATCAACAGCGCCTGCTGGAGCGCCTGGAGGAGGAAGGCTACGTCACGGTGGATCAGCCACCCGATCCAGCAGCAATCATGAACAGCCCGGCGGCAGGGGACAGGTCTCGGCCGCGCAGGAGCGCAAGCGCACTTCGAAATCACCGACAAGAGCCTCGATTTTCTGGGATTCAAAACTTTGCGCGATTTGCTGGGCTCGCTGGGCAAATCCAGTTTCGGCCGCCACGATACCCGCGAGCTTGCCACCGGCGTCGAAACCAGCGGGCGCATCGCCGCCGCTATGAGTTTGGCGACACGCATGAATCTGGACGTCAATGGCAACGCTGCTCTCGCGCCATTCGCCGCAACGGGTCTGAAGATCCCGCTGGATCTCGATTATCAGGATTTGCAGGTTCATCAATGCGAATACCAAAGCTCCTGCGCCACGGTGCTGATGCTCGATTGCAGCCACAGCATGATTCTCTACGGCGAGGACCGCTTTACCCCGGCCAAGAAAGTGGCCATGGCGCTGACCCATCTGATTCGCAGCCAGTATCCCGGCGACACGCTGCACCTTGTCCTGTTCCACGACTCGGCGGAAGAAGTTGCCGCTCTCGGCATTGGCGCGCGTTCGCGTGGGACCGTACTACACCAACACGCGCGAGGGGCTGCGGTTGGCGCAGCGCATTGCTTTAGCGCCAGAAGAAAGATATGCGCCAGATCGTCATGATCACGGACGGCAAACCTTCCGCGCTCACGCTGGAAGACGGGCGGATTTACAAGAACGCTTTTGGCCTCGATCCGCTGGTGGTGTCAAACCCTGCACGAAGTGGCGCAAGTGCCGCCGCAACGGAATCCTGATCAACACGTTCATGCTGGCCCACGATTATGGCCTGGTGAACTTTGTGCAGAAGGTCACGGAGATTTGCCGCGGCAAAGCCTACTTCACCACGCCCTATACGCTTGGGCAATATCTGCTGATGGATTACATGTCGCGCAAGACCAAGACCATTCACTGATCATGAACGAACACAAAAGCAACCGCCGATGAACACACATCTTGCCTTACAACGATCCATCAGCGTTCATCGGCGCGGGGACCCACGCGAATGCGTGGGTGCGGCGGTTGCTTTTGTCCTGTGTATTCTGTGCGCATCTGCATCGATCTGCTGGGCGGCGGACACGCCGGTTCCTGTCCGTACCATCACCGCATTCGTCAACGTGGTTCCCACGAACGCCGAGGCCAAGCTCACCGAGGCCGCCGTGTTCCTGAAGTCGGCGCGCGCGACGATGCAAAAGCGCGGCTACACGGTGCAAACCATCCGCGTGGCCACCGAACCGGCCGCCGCGTACACCGCCGAACTGAGCGGCGACAAAGCGGTGGAGTTTTTCATCAAGCTGGACGCCATCGCGCAAAAGGAAGGGTTTGCCCTTTCCATCGGGCCGCTGGATTCGTCACGCGCCCGCGTGAACGCCGAAATTTTCCGTCGAACGAAAGCCATCAACGCCAGTATGATCTTGCGCGAGCCGGGATCGGCGCGCGCCGCCGCGGAGCTAATCATGGAATTATCGCGGCAACTTCCCGACGGCAGCCAAAACTTCCGTTTTGCCGCCACCGCCGAACTGGCGCCGGGATCGCCGTTTTTTCCGGGCGGCTACGCCTCGCGGGAATTGGACCATTCCTTCGCGCTGGGCGCGGAATCGCCCGCCCTGTTTCGGGGGAATTACGATGTGGCCAAGGAACTGGGCGCCATCGCCGAAGCCGGTGAAGAGATCGGCAAGTCCGGCGACTGGAAGTACGTGGGCCTGGACACTTCCCCCGCGCCCGCGCCGGGCAACTCGCTGGCCGCCGCCATCGAGCAGATCGCCGGCGCGCCCCTGGGCACCCCCGGCACCATCGCCGCCGCGGCGTCCATCACCACACGTTTGAAAGCGCTGCCGTTTCGTCAAACCGGTTACAACGGCCTGATGCTGCCGGTGCTGGAAGATGACGTTTTGGCGGAGCGCGTCGCCGAGGGACGCCTGAACGTTTACTCGCTGCTGCTCTATTCGGCGGTGTGCGGCACGGGCCTCGATACCATTCCCATCGCCGGCGACGTTCCGGTGGAGCGTGTGGCGAAATTACTGGAGGAAGTCGCGTTGCTGGCGCACCGCTGGAACAAACCGCTGACCGCGCGCCTGTTCCCCGTGCCCGGCAAGAAGGCCGGCGACGAGGTGCGCTGGAACATCGCGCACCTCGTTACGCATTTCAAGATCATGGAGATGGGGCGATAAACCTGTTCGTGGATCTTCGTTTTGCCGCGCCAATGGCGCAAGAACCGTAGGCAGATTGAAAATCTGCGCCACTATTGCGGATCTTGCAACTTCAACTGCTCCGTGCCAGCCGTAACAATTCGCGACACCACGGGAGGCTTGCCGGTAAGTTCGAACGAACTCGGGCCGATATCGCTCACCACTTTCAACTTCAGCGTATCCTTATCGATTTGTTCGACACTGGCCGTGTTCGGAATCAGCCGGGATTGCGCGGGGTTATAGCGTTTCCATTCGAACTCCCGTCCCGCGGCCCAGGGCAATCGCTCGATGTAGAAGTTCTGCGCATTATCGTCAATCGCGATTCCCGGAGCGTCCACGTGGCGCGTCTCCTCCGGACTCCCGCGCAATTTCTGATACACCGTGATGCTGGCGCCCTCGCGCCGGGCGTGCAGGAAGCTGGCTTCCGCGCCATTCATCGTGGCGATCAGCCGGCTTTCCAGCATGTCGAAGGTGACGGGATCCATCCAGGCCAGCGAGCGGCTCTCCAGCTTGCCTTGCTGCGCGCCAAAGGAGAGGACGCGATGCGTTTCCACTTCCACCTCCAGCACTTTCTTGCCCTGCAGCAGGATGCCCCGCAGAGTGTAGGTGGAGGTTCCGGGAATCCCGGCCTCGCCCAGCTTATAGATGTGGCGTTCGATCAATCCGGCTTGCCATTTGCCCGCGAAGCCGTGGCCCGCGGCGGCCGGCGAAGCTTGCGCCGTCAACAGCAACAACAGTGAAAGGTAGGTCATAAGAAATTCGGACGGGGCAGCGATGAGAGCAAAGCTGCCCGCTTCAATTCATTGTATCGCATCGGCGACCCGTGCTAACTTGCCAGATGGATCAAGACGACATTGCAGTAGTTGGCATTCAAGCTTGGCAATCCGAAAAGGTGTCCAACCCAAGTAGTGAAAGGCATCATGTCCTCATAGTGCATCGCGGCCAGGGTTGTTCCGTCGGGCGTGGCGGCAATCCGCCCGCCGCCATAGCGCCCCGAAGTTCCGGAGATGTCCTCCCACGTGCCTCGGGCAACGTCGTGCCGCCAGATGTGGCCGTCCATCAGCACGACCAAACGTCCCCGAGCCGGCCAAGCCAAGCCGGCGGGGAATCCTGAGGCTGCCACTCTTCTCATTGCGCCCGTCTGTGCCGAGACAAACAGCAGTTCCCGAAAGCTCGGGCATGCAATTTCCGCACCATCGGGCGACCACGCTGGATTTTCCCGCGGCATAACCCGCGACGACCATTCCGCCAAACGATGCTCCGTTCCCGCAGCGACGCTTCTCACAATCAGCGCGCTCCGCGTATATCCTAAATTGCGAAGGAATGCGAAGTTTGCTCCATCAGGTGAAAAATCGATCGGCCCGTCCACGCGGGAAGCGACCTTCTTGGGCTCGCCGCCGGAGAGCGGCCACTGGTAGAGATTGTTCTCCCAAGCCCTGGCCTGATCGGGGGCAATGAAATAGAGCGATTTGCCGTCCGGAGCGAAAACCATCGCAGCTCCGAACCGTTCCGGAGGAACGATCTTTTCGCCGCGCAGCGTAGCGACGTCGCGAATCCAAAGATCCACTTTGCCCGACCCTCGGGGTCCCGACAGTGTATAAGCGAGGCGGGCCCCGTCGGCCGACATCGCCAGGTCCCCGACAAAGAGATTCTCCTTGGTCACCGGAGTAACGTTGAGGCTCTGGACCAGCAGGAAACAGAGGAGAAACGGGAACGCGCCCATACCCCATTATGACGTGGGCGGCTAGGCGATAAACAACTGTTACGTGCCGCGACCCGTTACGTGCCGCGACCGTCAGGGAGCGGTCCGAGTGCGGTTTCTGACTCAGCCGTCCGTTTCACGGACTGTGTCTTGCTTCCATAGCCCAGAGACAAGCAGGTGGAATAAGAATCAACGACTTACGGACGCGGGATCATCCCATCATCATCGCGGAAAGTTTTTTATGCACCGGAGGGGCCGGCCGTCCAGCAACTGGTTTGCTTTCAATATGATAATCCCTGCGTACCTTCCGGTGGATCGTCCGGAGGATCGCCGCGCGTTCCTTACACGAAATACTTGCCGGAATCGAGCAGCCGGCCGCAGATCCGGCGGCGTAGCGCAGCCGTGTCCACCGGCTTCTGCGCGGTAAATCGGCGCGCGGCATCGTGTTGCTCGTCGCTAGCCGAGCAAGCCGCCAGCACGTTTTCGGCATGACCGGCGGCACGGCGCCTGGCCTCGTAGACATGCACGGCAGTGATGTCGGCAGCTTGGGCGCTCGATCCCAACTTCGCGGTGCGCAGCACCGCGGTTTCGGACTTGTACGCTTCGAAGGCAATTTCGCTCAAGCCCGCCAGCACCTCCTGCTGCTCCGCCAGTCCCTGGCCAAATTTCGCCAGCGCGATGCCCGCAGTGTACAGGAACAATCCCTTGAGACCCGAAGCCGCGCCCGTGCCCTTGCCGAGCACACCCTTTTTCAACAGCATGTTGGTGGTCAACATGCGATTGATCTCGTTGGTTCCCTCGAAAATGCGATTGATCCGCGCGTCGCGATAGGCGCGATCCGGCGGATAGTCGGCGTGGAAGCCGTAGCCGCCGTAGATTTGCACCGCTTCGTCCACGCAATATCCCAGCGCTTCGCTGCACACCACTTTGCAGATGGAACACTCCGCGGCGTATTCCTCAATGCCCTTGCGAATGTAATCGGGCTGCGCATGATCGCTGGCTTCCAACTCCGCGTCCACCATGCCGGCGGTGCGATACACGATGCCCTCCGAGGCGTAGCAGCGAATGGCCATCTGCGCCAGCTTGTGCTGGATCAGGCCGTAGCTGGCGATCGGCTTTCCGAATGCGGTGCGCTCCTTGGCGTAGCGGATGCAGTGGGCGATGGTCTGCTTCATCCCGCCGACCGCACCCGCGCCCAATTTCAGGCGTCCGATGTTCAGGCAGTTGAACGCAATCACGTGGCCGCGTCCGATTTCGCCGAGCACGTTTTCGACGGGCACGCGGCAATCGCTGAGCACCAGCGCGGTGGTGGAAGCGCCGTGCAAGCCCATTTTCTTTTCTTCCGCGCCCGGCGTGATCCCGCCAAACGATTTTTCAATAATGAAGCCGGTCATCTTGTCGCCGCCCACCTTGGCGAAGACAATGAACAGGTCGGCGAAGCCGCCGTTGGAAATCCACATCTTCTCGCCGTTCAGCACGTAGTGCTTGCCGTCGGGCGTGAGATCGGCGCGGCAGCGGCCGGCGCGGGAGTCCGAGCCGGCGTGCGCTTCGGTCAGACAATAGCAGCTTACCCATTCCGCCGCCGCGATCTTCGGCAGATACTTGGTCTTTTGCGCCGCGGTGCCGAACCAGGTGATCGGCGTGGCGCCGATGCCGGAGTGTACGTTGTAGACGTTGGAGAACGCGCCGTAGCGCGCGGTCTGCTCGGTGACCACGATGCTGGACACCTTGTCCAACTCCATGCCGCCGTACTCTTCGGGTATGTCGATGCCCGCCAGCCCGATTTCCGAGGCCTTCTTCAGCAAGTCGCGCATCATCTGGTAATCCTTGTGATGCTCCAGATATTCCGCCTGCGGGAGTACTTCGTTGACCACGAAATCCTCGGCGGTCTTAGCGATCATGCGTTGTTGTTCGCTGAGATCCTCGCGGGTGAAAATCTCCTCCGGACGGCAATCCTGAGTGAGAAACGCGCCGCCCTTCACGCGCGGCAGTACGGGTGTGGCTGAAGACGTCGCCATTCTGTGTTCTCCTACCTTACAAATTCGGGTGCTTGACCACTGCCCCAAGGATCATAACTCTGCGCGAAACGAACGCGCTCGCCAATCGAGGGATGGCTGTACAGCCAAAACTCGATAAACGGCGGCGGATCGGGATCGGACAGCGCCACCTCGCCAAGAAGCTGGAACGAGTCGGCGGCCACGGTCGGCGAATCGGGGACGATGCCGTGGATTACTTCCAGTCCATAAATGTCGGCCTGATGCTCCTGAAAGCGGCTCCAGGCCGAGGTGATCGGCTCGCCGATGAACGCGAACGCGGAGATCAGCAGCAGCAGCACGGGAAACGCCGCCCAATCGCTTGGTCCGCGTACGCCCCACCGCGCACCGTAGCGCGCCAGCAACCATCCCATACCGCGATATCCAACCAGCAGCGCGACAAACAATAGCGCCGCAAAAAACGCCATGGTCTTGGGGATGTGGTGCAGCACGTAGTGGCCCTGCTCGTGGCCAAAGGTAAATAAAATATCGGGCGTCGTGCAGCGCGCGATGGTGGTGTCCCACACCACCACGCGTTTCGTCGCGCCGAACCCGGTGACGTAAGCGTTCAGCGAGGTTACTTTTTCGCTGGCGTTCATTTCGAACATGCGATCGGCGGGAATGTCCAGGCCGCCGCGCCGCGTGACTTTCTGAATCTCCGTCACCAAATCGGCGTGCTTGGCAGAGAGCGGGGTGAACTTGTAGAACATGGGATCGATCACCACTGGCGCGATGAAGGTCAGGAAAGCGATCAGCGGCAACGAGACCGCCCAGCACCACAGCCACCAGCGGCGCGGGCTCCAACGGATCAATCCGAACAGGATTAACAGGAATATCGTCCCCAGGACCATGCCGATCATCTCGTTCTTGGTCCAATCCCAAAGCCAGGATGCCCAGCCTTGCACGGACTGGCCGTACTTGAGTTCAAGATGTTGCAAGTAGATTTCGGTTGGCAGCGTAGGAACGTCGGTGAGCAGCGTGATCAGCGGCGCGAAGATCAATCCTTGGACGAACCAGCGGCGGGAAGCCGATTCCGCCAGCGCGCGCGTGCGCGCGGCCCATCCCAATTCCAGCACGCCCACCAGGATCAGCAGACCCCAGATGGTCTCGACGAAATGCAGGGTGTACTTGGCGCGGGAAAACTGGATGGCTCTTTCGCGATCCTGGGGCGAGAGCTTGTATTCGCGCTGTGTGCGCGTGGGCGCCTGAGCCGGCGCGAGGATCACAACACAAAACAAACACAAAAAGCAACCGCCGATAAACGCCGATGAACGCCGATAAGAACGGAGGGCGAAGTTGTTATCGGCGTTCATCGGCGTTTATCGGCGGTTGCTTTTTGTGTTAAGACCTAAACGAAATACTTCCCGCGCTCCAGTAACCGCGCGCATATCCTGCGCCGTCCCTCGATGGTATCCACGGCCTCCTGCTTGGTAAAGCGTTTCAGGATGGCCAGGCGCGTCCGCAGATCGTCGCCTTCGCAGCAGTGCGCCAGCGAGGCGCGCGATTCCGCCTCCACGCGGCCCATCGCTTCGTAGATGTACACGGCGGTCATGTCGTCGGCCTGCGCGCTGTTGCCCAGCTTGTGTGCGCGCAGCCGCGCCGTCTCCGAGGCAAACACCTCAAAGACGATGTTGGTCAGCGCGCCGATCACTTCCTGCTGCTCCTTCAGGTTGGTCATGTACTTCTTCATGGCGGCGTCGGCGGTGAACAGGAAAATCTTCTTCATGTTGGCCACCGGATCCGTGACTCCCGACGGACCCTCCATGATTTCGTCCTGCAACTTCTTGCCGGCGGCCATCAGCGGCAACTCGCCCTTGGTGGCGCGCTTGATCAGCATGTCCACTACCAGCAGGCGGTTGATCTCGTTGGTCCCTTCGAAAATGCGGTTGATGCGCGAATCGCGATAGACGCGTTCCGGCGGATAGTCGGCGTGGAAGCCGTAGCCGCCGTAGATCTGCACCGCTTCGTCGGCGCAATAGCCCAGCGCTTCGCTGGCGAATACCTTGTTGATGGCGCACTCCACGGCGTATTCCTCGATGGCTCTACGCGAAGCGTCCACCGAGTGATCGCCCGAGCTGAACTCGGTGTCGATCATGCCGGCGGTACGATACAGGATGCCTTCCGAGGCATAGGCCAGGATGGCCATCTGCGCCAGCTTGTGCTGGATCAGCCCGTAATGGCTGATCGGCTTGCCGAATGTGGTGCGTTCCTGCGCATACGCCAGGCTGTGCTTGAGGCTTTGCTTCATTCCGCCGACTGCGCCCGCCGCCAGCTTCAGACGTCCCATGTTCAGCACGTTGAAGGCGATGATGTGGCCGCGTCCGATTTCGCCGAGCACGTTTTCCACCGGCACTTTGCAGTCGCTGAGAATCACCGGAGTGGTGGACGATCCGTGGATGCCCATCTTCTTTTCTTCCGCGCCCGGCTTGATGCCGGGGAAAGTTCTCTCCACGATAAACGCGGTGAACTTATCGCCGCCCACTTTGGCGAACACGATGTAGAGGTCGGCGAATCCTCCGTTGGTGATCCACATCTTCTCGCCGTTCAGGATGTAGTGCTTGCCATCGGCCGAAAGATCGGCGCGGGTGCGCGCCGCTAAAGCGTCGGAGCCGGCGTGCGCCTCGCTCAAGCAATAGGCCGCCACCATTTCCGCGGAGGCCACCTTGGGCAGGTACTTGGCTTTCTGCTCGGGCGTCCCAAACCAGTTGATGGGATGCGTGCCGATGGAGGAGTGCGCGCCGTGCGCGCCGGAATAGGACGCGTACTTGGCCACATACTCGGAAACCAGCACGCTGGATACTTTGTCCAGCTCCAGGCCGCCGTACTCTTCCGGAATATCCATGGAGAGCAGGCCCAGTTCGCCGGCTTTGCGCAGCAGCGCGCGCATCATGTCGTAGTCCTTGTGTTCCAGATGCTCGGCGTGCGGCAGCACTTCCTCGGTGACGAAGTCGTTGGCCGTCTTGGCGATTTGCAAATGCTCTTCGGTAAAATCCTCCGGCGTGAAAATTTCCCCGGCCGTACGGTCCTCCACGAGAAAGGCTCCGCCCTTGATGCGGGGCAGAGGCGGTGCTGAGACGGTGGCCATAATGGTTCTCCTTCACTTTTCTTGCCACAGAGGCACAGAGCGCACAGAGATCGGAAACACAGAGAAAATCTTGCTCTTGTATTCTCTGTGCTTCCGGTCTCTGCGTCCTCTGAGCCTCTGTGGCTAATCTCTACTGCAAGTTTTCGAAAATTCCCGCCGCGCCCATGCCGCCGCCCACGCACATGGTCACCATGCCGTAGCGGCCGTTGCGGCGTTTCAACTCATTCAAGATCGTAGCAGTCAGCTTGGCGCCGGTGCAACCCAGCGGATGTCCCAGGGCCACCGCGCCGCCATTCACGTTGACGCGCGCGGCGTCGAGCCCCGCTTCGCGGATCACCGCCAGCGACTGCACGGCAAACGCTTCGTTCAACTCGATCACGTCAATCTGCTCCAACTTCAGTCCGGCGAGTTTCAGCGCCTTGGGGATCGCCACCACCGGGCCGATGCCCATTTCTTCCGGTAACACGCCGCCGGTGGCGAAAGCCACGAAGCGCGCCAGCGGCTTCAGGTTCATGCGCTGCGCTTTTTCGGCGGACATCACGATCACGCCCGCCGCGCCGTCGCTGGTCTGCGAGGCGTTGCCGGCCGTGACCGTGCCGCGCGCGTGGAACGCCGGCTTCAGCTTGGCTAACGCGGCAAGCGAAGTATCGGCGCGAGGCCCTTCGTCGACGCTGAAGGTGATCTTCTTGGTCACGGCTTTAGCGCCGCCGTTCGGCTCCGTGAAGCTGACTTCCACGGGCGCGATTTCATCCGCGAATTTCCCGGCGGCGATTGCGGCGATGGCCTTCTGATGGCTGGCCACGGAAAAGGCGTCCGATTCCTCGCGGCTGATCTTGTACTTGCGCGCCAGATTCTCGGCGGTCAATCCCATGTTGAGGTAGACGTCGGGATAGGTTTCCACCAGCGTGGGATTGGGCGACAGCTTGAAGCCGGTCATCGGCACCATGCTCATGGACTCCGTGCCGCCCGCCAGGATCACTTCGGCGAATCCGGCGATCACCCGCTCGGCGGCCATGGCGATGGATTGCAGTCCCGAACTGCAAAAGCGATTGATGGTCGCGGCGCTGCAACTCACCGGCAATCCCGCGCGCAACGACGCGATGCGCGCCACATTCATTCCCTGCGGACCCTCCGGCATGGCGCAACCCAGGATCACGTCTTCGATCTCGGCGGGATCGAGGCCCGGCGTGCGGCGCAACAGATCTTTGATGACCACGGCGGCGAGGTCGTCGGGACGCGTGGCGCGCAGCGTTCCCTTGTTGGCCTTGCCCACCGCGGTGCGCGCGGCGGCGACGATGACGGCTTCCTTCATATTTACTCCTTACCTACAGGCCCGAGGTCCGAGGCCCGAGGCCCGAGTAAAGCTTTTGCGGCTCGGGCCTCGGGCCTTGTTCTAGTTCCGCAACGGCTTCCCAGTCTTCAAGGTGAACGCCATGCGTTCCTGGGTCTTCTTCTGGCCCAGCAGACTCAGAAACGCCTCGCGCTCCAAATCCAGCAAATACTGCTCGCTGACCTGCGCGGTCCCGGTGATGGCGCCCCCGGCGAGGATATGCGCCAGCTTGCGGCCGACCAGCGCGTCGTGTTCGCTCATGTATCCGCCGCGCAATCCCATGTGCACGCCCAGCATCATGATGGCGCGTCCCGTCTCGCCGAGCACCTTGATGTTCTTGCGCGGACGGCCCGCCTGGTATCCGCTGCGCGCCATGTCCAGCACGTCGCCCTTGGCGTCGGCCACCAGGCGCTCGCGGTTCATGGACACATTGTCGCTGGGCCGCAGATAGTGGAAGCGCCGCGCTTCCTCCACGCTGGTGGACACCTTGGCGAATCCGATTTGCTCGAAGTACTGCTTCAAGCGCAGGAAGGGATCTTCGTCCGGCGCCAGATCCTCTTGCGCGCGAATCACCATCTCCTTGCACCCGCCGCCGCCGGGAATCAGGCCCACGCCCACCTCGACCATGCCCATGTACAACTCGGCCGCCGCGCGAATCCGCGGCGCGTGCAGCGGAATTTCGCAGCCGCCGCCCAGCGACATTCCAAAGGGACAAACCACCACCGGCTTGGGCGAATACTTAACCGCCATGTTGACGTTCTGGAATCCGCGGATGGCCAGGTCCAACTCGTCCCACTCTTCTTCCTGCGCCGCCAGCAGCGCCAGCATGATGTTGGCGCCCACGGAAAAGTTCGCCGCCTGGTTGGCGATTACCAGTCCCATGCCGTTGGCCTCGGTTTCCTTCAGGCCTTCGCGGATCATGGCAAAAGTATCCGCGCCGAGCGAATTCATTTTCGAGTGGAACTCCACGCAGAACACGCCGTCGCCCAAATCAATCAGGCTGGCGCCGGAGTTCTTCTTGATCTCCGCGCTGCGATACTTCTGGGCTTTCAGATAGATGACTCCCGCAGGCGGCTCCAGCCGCTGATAGGAGTTTTTCGCGAAGTCGAAATACAGCGTGGCTTGGGCTTCCTTCTTGTAGAACGATTTGGCGCCCGAATCGAGCATCGCTTGCACGTTGCCGGGAATTGTCGTCATACGCTTGGCTACTTCAGCCACGCCCAGGGCGTCCCACATCTCGAACAATCCCGCTTCCCAAGCGAATCCCCATTTCACGCAACGATCCACTTCCACGATGCGATCGCAGACTTCGGGAATGCGCGCGGCGGCGTAAGCGAAGGATTCGGGCAGCGTCTTTTGCGTGAATTGTCCGGCGCGATCGGGCGAGTTGAACATCATCGCGGCGCGCTCCAGCGGGCTGTCTACGTTCTTGATCATCTCCAGCACAGGGAAGCGAGGCTTTTGCTGCGGGCGATACTCCATGGTTTTCAGATCGAGCACCTGCGTGTCGCGGGAGCCGTCGGCGGCTTTGGTCTTCTTGTAGAATCCCTGGCCGGCTTTGTCGCCGATCCATCCGCGCTTCAGCATTTCCTCCATGAACGCGGGCACCACGAACCAGTCGCGCTTCTCGTCGTTCACGGCATTGGCATGAAGATTACGGATTACGTTGCAGCAGGTATCCAACCCCACCAAATCGATCAAGCGGAACGTGGCGGTCTTCGGCAATCCCAGCGCGGGGCCGGTCAGTGCGTCCACTTCCTCGACGGTGTAGCCGTCCGCTTCCATCACGCGCAGGATGTTGACCATCGAAAACGTGCCGATGCGGTTGGCGATGAAATTGGGCGCATCCTTGGCGTTGACCACGCCCTTCCCGAGGCGGCGATCGCAGAAATCGGAGATCAGCGCGACCGCCTCGGGCAGCGTATCGGGACCGGCGATCACTTCCAGCAGGAACATGTAGCGCGGCGGATTGAAGAAATGCGTGCCGAACCAGTGTTTGCGAAAATCCTCACTCATGCCGTCGGCAATGGAAGCTACGGGCAGTCCGCTGGTATTGGTAGTGACGATGCTGCCCGGCTTACGCATTTTTTCCACGCGCGCCAGCAAAGAGCGTTTGATCTCCAACTTCTCGGCGACCGCCTCGATGATCCAGTCGCACTCGGCCAGACGGTCCAGGTGATCGTCGAAATTGCCGGGCGTCACCAGCGCGGCGTTATCGGAGTGAAAAAACGCCGCCGGCTTGGACTTAACGGCGGCGTCGAGGCCGGCCTGAACAATTTTGTTGCGCGCTTTGGCATCGGCGGCATCAGGCGCGGCGATGTCCAGAAGATGTACCGGGATCCCGGCGTTGGCCAGATGGGCCGCGATGCGCGCCCCCATGACTCCCGCGCCAAGGACACCGGCCCGTTGAATGTTCTTGATCATAGCGATAAGCCGGGGTTATCGGCCCGCGTTGAAATCATACTGAATGAGCGCTCATTCAGTCAAGGGATTTGCGGCAAGACGGAACCTCGCTCTTTCGAATTGCGGGAACGGTTTCCTGAAAATGCGCGTCCATCCTTTATAGCTTGACGCCCCGCGGCTAGGGGACTAGGCTGAAGTTAGAGAGGTCTTGAAATCCATGAACACGAAAACCGTTCTGCTGGCTCTCCTCACTCTTAGTTTGATTACCTTCACTGCGGATGCGCAACGCGGCGGCGGCCACGGGGGTGGCGGCGGTGGCGGTCACGCTTCGGGGGGCGGCGGAGGGATGCGATCCGGAGGCGGATTTTCCGGGTCAGCCGGCCATAGCGGCGGTGGTTTCGCAGGCGGTGGACGTGTGGGCGGCAGTGGCTACCAGGGCGGCGGACGTATGGGTGGCAACGGCTATATGGGCGGCGGACGCGTCGGGGTAGGTCCGCGCGGCGGAGGCTACTACGGAAACAGAGGGTATGGATACGGAGGGTACGGAAGAGGGTATGGGCGCGGCTTCGGGTACGGTTACGGGTGGCCGGGATACGGATTGGGCCTGGGGTTCTACGGCGGATACTATCCCGGCTACTACGGGTGCCCCTATGACCCGTCCTGCTATCCGGCGACGCCTTACGTCAGCTACGGATACGGTCAACCCGCCGCGGATCCTGGACCCGACTATTACCCGCAACAGTATGCCGCACCGGCGCAACAGTATGCACCGCCGCAACAGTATGCTCCGCCGCAGCAGTATGCCCCGTCCCCGCAAGCTTACGCGGCTCCCGCTCCGCCGACTCCGACGACATTGACGCTGCTGAGTTTCAAGGATCACACCATCCAAGTGGCCACGGCCTACTCGCTGGATCGGGGGAATCTGGTCTATATCAATGAGAACGGCATTCGGAAGTCCGTGCCCGTGGACCAGCTCGATTTTGACATGACTCGCAAGCTGAACGCGGATCGCGGCGTACCTTTCGATCCGCACTAGGGCAAGGCGTACTGGCGGTTGTCAGAACCGCCTGGGTAGCAGGTGGGTCCGGCGCTCAGACAAAAACCCATCCGCTACCGCGGACGGTACTGACAACACTCTGTTTAAAGGTGTACTGGCGGTTGTCAGAACCGCCTGCGGTAGCAGGTGGGTGCGGCCCACAGACAAAAACCCATCCGCTACCGCGGACGGTACTAACCAAGAAACTCCCTGGTACTGAAAACATAGTTGGGGATGGCCCTCAACGGGGGTATACTGGAACCATGTTCGAAGGTTTGTTTCAACCGATGCACTTGTTGGTGATCCTGGTTGTGGCGCTGCTGATCTTTGGTCCGCAGAAGCTTCCGGAGTTGGGTAAAGGACTCGGCGAAGGAATCCGCGGATTCAAGCGCGCGCTGCATGAGGGAGAAAACGACAACAAGACACCGCCTCCCCCGGCCAACCCTGGGTCGGGCGGTGCCGGAACTCCCGGAGCGCCAAGCGGACCCTAGGGATTCGCCTGTGCCCCTTATCAGAGGGGATGCGTGGGCTCTCAACCTGACACGCTTGGGGCCGGCGGCCCCGAGGCTTGCCGGATCTTGCTTTTACCACTCCTCCTCTTGAGCGTTGGATCTATATGGAGTGCGGCGAGCCGCTTTTCCCAGCTTCGCGCCAGTCGAAGAAAGCGGCGACAAGTCGCCGCACTCCAAATTACATGAGTTGGTCCATCAACTCCGCCAGATAGCGGTCGTCCACCGGCCCCGACTTGTAGCTGCGGCCATTCCAGAAGAGCCAGGCGCCCTGACGGCGTCCGTTGGCATCTTTGGCTCCCTCGCCGGGGCAGAAAAAGAGGCCGTGCTCCTCGACGCGGGAATCATCCAATAATTCCTGATTGAAGAAGCGGACCTCGCCCTGCATGATGTAGGGTTTGCGGAACAGTTCGGTGGAAACCAGTGTGGGCGGCGGCTCCAGGTCGATCAGCAACACGCGCCCACGCACGTTGAGCATGTATTGCATGCGGCAATCCTCGGTGGTGTCGCCGGGAAATTCGCCGGGCACCAGGCTCATTTGGTCTTCCTTGATCAGTTCGTTGATCTTGCCGACAAAACACTGGCAGACGCCGTGCATTTGGCGGGCCGCCTCCAGGCGCTGCCGATGGATCTCCCGGCGGCGCACCGCGATGCTTTCATCCTTGCGGCGCAGGTCCTCGATCTTGCGGGCCAAGCGGTGAATCAGGTCTTCAGCCATCGGCGAGAATGCTAACACAAAACGCGGGAGTCCGGCGCCCGGTAGCGAACGGCATAGCCTAGCACCAGCAGGAACAGCCACAGCATGACTACCTGGGAGCCGCCAAAATTGTACTCCAGCGCTCCCTCCACGTAATACGAAATGCAGGCCGCCGCGGCGCCACGGGCCAGCCAGGCATCGGGATCCGCGTTTTCATCGGCTCGTTGGGCCAGGCGGTGCTCATCGCGGAACACCCCAACGAAAAGCCAGACCAGAAAAAGCAACGCCGGCAGGCCGCGGCTGGCCGCGGTCTGCAGATAGTCGCTGTGCAGATGGCCGTACCAGGCCTTGGGAAGATAGGCATCCGGACGGTAGCGGTCAAACTCGTACTGCGGACCTTCCGGCCCGATACCAAAGTAGGGATGCGCCTTGATCATCGCCCAACCGGCCCGATACATGGCACGGCGCGCGCCCGCCGAGTGGTCGGCCTGATTCCAGATAATTGAGCGGGTCCGCTCTTGAAGGTAATCCGGCGCCACGAAATATCCCAACACGGCTAGCAGAGGCAGCAGTGGAATCAAGGAGCGCTTGTAGTACCACAGCAAATACACCGCTCCCACGCCGCATCCCAGCCAGGCGCCGCGCGTGAAGGAAAACAACAGCGCCACCCCAATGACCAACGCAACCACCCAGGCCGCCGCTGTTTCCCAACGATGGCGCCCCGCCGGGCGCCGGCTGGTCAGCCAACCGCCCAGCAGCATCAGCACCAGCATCATTTGGCCGCTGTAGGCCATCCAGTGGCTGTTGAACCCGGTGATGCGGTTGAGTTGATAGTTGGCGTAAAAATCCTGATTCTTGGCTTGCCAGTGCCAGTAGGCCCGCACGAACTGCCCGATCGCCGTCAGCGAGGAGAGGAATGCGGTTACCACGATGGCGCGGGCCGTCCATTGAATCAGCTTGCGGCGGTTGCGGAACCAGCCATCCGGTCCGAAAGCCAGGTAGCCTACCGGCAGGATGGTCAGCACAAACATTTTTTTGATTTGCGGCATGTGCCGCATCACCGGCGGCGCCAACAACATGGCGAGCACAGTCCACAGCATGTACAAGACCAGAGGTATCCAGATGGCGGGCAGTTCAAAGCGCGGCCTGGGTTTTGAAACGAAAGTCGCCAAATACGCGGCCAGCGCCACTCCCAAAAGAATTTCGCAGACGGCGATCGAAAATAACACGACCACCGCGGCGGCGGCCAGCGCCAGCGCGGAGATTTGGGTGAGGCGTTCCGGCATCGTAACCACAAATTTATCACGACGCGAAATCATCGGCGATTTCTTAACATGGATGAACAGGATGCACAGGATGGTCGAACACCATGAGTTTGGTTGCATCCTGTCCATCCTGTTAATCCATGTTAAAAACCCTGGTCGCGTCTAGCCAGGGCCGGCGCTTCCGTTGTACTGTGGATCATCTATGAAGACACGGTATCTGATCGCTCTGTTAACCTTGGTCGCCGCCGCGGTTTTTGCCTCTGAACCGGACGTCACCGCCAACTGGCCGCAGTGGCGCGGACCACAGAGTCAGGGTATCGGGGCCGGCAAAAATCTGCCGGTGCAGTGGAGCGCCACGTCAAACATCGCCTGGAAGACGCCGCTACCGGGACGCGGCCACTCCTCGCCGATTATTTGGGGCGATCGCATTTTTCTGACCACCGCCCTGGAAGGCGATCTGATAGAAGGACGTCCCAAGGGTAAGACCCACAAGATTCCGTTTGATTTTGTGCATCCCGACGCCGCCGGCTACGACCACAAGCAGATCATGAAGGTGCTGGCGCTGGACGCCGCCAGCGGCAAAATCCTGTGGGAAAAAACGGTCTACAACGGCCCAACCTTCGATTCCTCGCATCGCCACGGCAGTTTCGCGTCGCCCACGCCGGCCACCGACGGCCAATTGGTGTACAGCTTCTTTGGCCCCGAGGGTCTCTACGCGCACGACTTTCAGGGGAAGGAAGTTTGGAAAGCCGCCACCGGCGAGTTCGGTTCGGTCAGCGTGGGTTACGGGTCCTCGCCGGTGCTCTACGAAAACCTGGTGATCGTGCTTTGCGACGACGACGTACATATCAACTCCACCATTCAAGCTTTCGACAAGAAAACCGGCAAGCAGGGTTGGAGCACCAAGCGTCCCACGGGAGTCGGTTGGAGCACGCCGGTGCTGGCGCGCGCCGGCCGGCGCACCGAATTGCTGACCAACGGGAACGCCTTCCTCATTTCCTACGATCCGGCCACCGGCAAGGAACTGTGGCGCGCCGAAGGGCTGGACAGCAACACCGTGGCCACGCCGCTGATCAAGGACGATCTGGCGTTTTTCTCCACCGGATATCCCAAGAAGAAAACGCTGGCCGTGCGCCTGGGCGGAACCGGCGATCTGACCGGCACGCCCAACATCTTGTGGAGTTACCTGAAGGGCACGGGCTACACGCCTTCCGAAATCGTCTACGGCGATTACATCTACTTGATCGCCGACAACGGCATCCTCACCTGCCTGGACGCCAAAACCGGCGCCGTGAAGTACGACAATGGACGCACCCCCGCGCCGGGACATTTCACTTCGTCTCCAGTGGCCTACGACGGCAAGATTCTCATCACCAGTGAAGAGGGCGACACCTTCGTGATCCAGGCCGGCCCGGAATACAAAGTGCTGGACACCAACTCGCTCGACGAACCGGTGTACGCGTCGATCGCCATCGCCGGGGGCAGCTTATACATTCGCGGTGTGAAGGATCTGTACAAGATTACCAAGGGGAAAGAGTAGGTCTTGGGGCGTCATTAGTGGCTCAGCTAGTGAAGACGTGCTGTCAGTACCGTCCGCGGTAGCGGATGGGTCACGCGGTGGACCCACTGCTACCGCAGGCGGTTCTGACAACCGCCTACCTCTTGCATTTGGATCGTTTCGGCCAAGCAATGAGAGTAAACTGGGGACCTGGAGAAAGACGTGCGAAAGGGAGTTCTCGCGGTTCTAGCATTGGGCCTGCTGCTGAGCGTACCGCTCGCCTGGGGGCAGGGTGTCATTACCACGGTCGCCGGTGGTGCTCCTTTCGTGTTCACCGGCAACGGCGGTCCCGCCGTCAACGCACCCTTGGGAACCCTTACCGGTGTGGCCGTGGACGCGCTCGGAAACGTCTATGCGGCCGACTCCTACAATGCGTTGGTCGTGAAGATCACGACGAGTGGGCTGATCATCGTCGTCGGCGGCGGGGGAACCGGGGACGGACACAGCAGCGGCGTCCCGGCCACCAGCATCGGAATGTCTCCGAATGGAGTGGCGGTGGATGCGGCCGGCAACCTCTACGTCTCCGATGGTAATTCCATCATCCGCAAGATCAGCACGGCCGGAATCACCACCACCGTGGCAGGCAATGGAGCGTACAGTTTTTCCGGCGACGGCGGCCCGGCCACTAGCGCTTCTTTGAATGGTCCAGGGGGCGTGGCGCTGGATACGGCCGGCAACATCTACATCGCCGATTCCGGCAACAACCGGATCCGTAAGGTCAGCGCCGTCTCGGGAATTATCACTACCGTAGCCGGCAATGGAATGTCCGCTTTTTCCGGTGACAACGGTCCCGCCCTCGGCGCTTCGCTGAGTGGTCCCACGGGCGTGGCCGTGGACGCCGCTGGCAACATCTATATCGCCGATACCTCCAACTACCGTATCCGCAAAGTCAGCGCAGCTTCGGGAATCATCACCACGGCAGCCGGCGGCGGTTCGGGCGGCGATGGCGGTCCCGCCGCCAGCGCGTCGCTGAGTGGTCCCACGGGCGTGAACTTAGATGCCGCGGGCAACATCTACATCGCCGATACCTACAACAGCCGTATTCGCAAAGTGAGAGCGGCCTCGGGAATCATCACCACCGTGGCCGGCAACGGAACGGCCGGCTTTTCCGGCGATGGCGGTCCGGCCCTCAGCGCGTCGCTCTACAATCCTTCCAGCGTAGCGCTGGATGGATCCGGCAACATGTACATCGCCGATAACTATTCCAAAGGCCACATCCGCCAAGTGAGCGCCGCTAGCGGCAACATCATCACGCTGGCAGGCAACGGGCTGTTCCAATTCGCAGGCGACGGCGGCCCGGCTACCAGCGCCGTGCTCTATTCGCCAAGGGGTGTGACGGTGGATCCGTCCGGCAACATCTACATCGCCGATTCTAGTAACAATGTGATCCGCAGAGTCAGCCCGGGCGGTACCATCACCACCGTGGCCGGGAACGGACTTCCCACGCTTTCCGGCGACGGCGGCCCGGCCACCATCGCCTCGTTGCAAACCCCCTTGGGCTTGGCCGTGGATGCGGGAGGCAACCTCTACATCGCCGACGCCAACAACCATCGCGTCCGAAGGGTCAGCCCTGGCGGAAACATTTTCACGGCGGCGGGTGGCGGGACGGGTGGCGACGGCGTTTCAGCCACCAGCGCCTCGTTGCAATATCCCGTGGCGGTGGCGGTGGATTCTGGAGGCAACCTCTACATTGCCGATTTGTACGCCTGCACCATCCGCAAGGTAACCCTCTCCACCGGAATCATCTCGACGGTCGCCGGCAACGGGAACTACGGCTTTTCCGGTGATGGCGGTCCGGCCAACGCCGCCCAACTGAGTTATCCAGCAGGGGTGGCTGTGGACGCCGGAGGGAACCTCTACATCGCCGACAGCAACAACTATCGCATCCGCAAAGTCAGCGCCTCCTCGGGAATCATAACCACGTTCGCGGGCAACGGTACGCAAGGCTTTTCCGGCGACAACGGCCCGGCCACCAGCGCTTCTTTGGATAATCCAGCGGGCCTGGCGTTGGACAAAGCAGGCAACCTCTTCATTGGCGATGGCTACAACCGCATCCGCAAGGTGACGGTCGCTGGAATCATCACCACAGTGGCTGGCGGTGGGCAGAGTGGCTTGGGCGATGGCGGGTTGGCAACCAACGCCCAGTTGAACAACCCTGGGGGAATGGTGGTCGATGCGTCCGGCAACCTCTACTTTGCGGAGAGCGATGCAAATCGCGTTCGCGTGGTGCTGGCCGCGCCGCCTTCGCTGGCCGTTACACCGTTGAAGGTGGGTCTTTCCACCGTTGCTGGATCACCCCCATCGCCTGGTCTCGGGACGCAATCACTCACGATCATCAGCAACGCCGAGGGCCTGAGCTGGACTGGGCAGGCGCAAAGCACAGGCGGGTGGCTGATTGTCTCGCCCTCCGGCACGGCTCCCGGCGCCAGCACCGTGAGCGCCGACGCCTCCAACTTCGGGCCCGGAAGCTACCAGGGTACGGTGACCATAAGCGCGCCGCTGGCTGCTCCGGCGGCACAAACTGTTTCCGTGCAACTCACCGTCACCGCGGTGCTGCCGGCGCAGCTTTCATTGCAGCCCTCTTCCTTCAACTTTCAGACGCCGGCCGGCGCGGCCAGCCCTCTGAGCAAGACTTTGCAAATCAATAATCCCGGCAACGGGGTCCTGCAGTGGAGCGCATTTGTCAGCACCGCATCGGGTGGGAACTGGCTGGCGATCTCGTCTCCCTCCGGTTCGGCTTCTTCCACATCGCCCTCCGCGATCCAAGTGACGGCCACGGCCGGCGCTCTGTCGGGTGGAACGTATTCGGGCTCGGTCACGGTGAACAGCGCAACGACCGGCGAGATCAAGACGATCCCGGTGACGCTGCTGGTTTCGGCGGGCACGCGAACGCTTCTGTTGAGTCAGACCGGTCTGCCGTTCACCGGAGTGCAGGGCGGCACGACCATCCCTCCGCAAAGCTTTTCGGTTTTGAACACCAGCCAGGGCGTGTTGAATTGGAGCGTCAGCGCCAAGCCCTATTCCGGCGGAGACTGGTTGAGCGTGTCGCCCGCTTCGGGAAGCACGGACGCGGCTTCGCTGCAAATCCCTCAGGTGACCGTAGCGGTGGACACGACTGGGATGAGCGCCGGAGACTACACCGGTGTGGTGATCGTGAGCGCTGCGGCGGCCAATAACTCCCCGCAGCTTGTTACCGTCAAGCTGACGGTGCTGCCTCCCGGCAGTAATCCGGGAGTCTTGGTCAGACCCACCGGGCTGGTCTTTGCCGCGCTGGCCGGAAGCTCCTCGCCACTCTCGCCGCAGACAGTGAATGTGGCGACCGCCGCTCCGGGTGGGAACGACTTTACGGCCGGTTCGCTGACTCGCTCGGGCGGCAACTGGCTGAACGTGTCGGCATCCAGCAATGCGTTTTCCATCGGCCAGCCGGGATCGGTGGTGGTCCAGCCAGCCTTGGGAACATTGCCTGCCGGCCAATATAGGGGAGCGCTGACCTTGTTGTTCGCCGATGGCAGCGCCCAAACCGTGAGCGTTTTGTTTCTAGTGGTAGGCGGCAGCGTGAACTCGGGCGTGCAAGTGGCCGGCGAATCGGGAGGCGAACTTCGCCTGGATGGCGCCGGTGAATCCGCCCAACCCGCCGCCGGGTGCGTCTCCCAAACGCTGTTCCCTGTGGATCGCAGCCTGGGCAGCAGTTTTTCTTCGCCGGTGAGCTATCCCAGACAGCTCGAGGTCTATGTGGCGGACAATTGCGGCAACCCCGTTCCCAACGCCACGGTGATCGCGTCGTTCTCGAACGGCGATCCTCCGATTGCGCTGATCAGCCTGCAGAACGGAATCTACAGCGGCACATGGCAGCCGGCAACGCCGGCAGCTCAAGTCGTGATCACGGAAACGGTCAGCTTGGCTGGGTTGCCCTCCCAGACGCTACAGATTTCCGGTCAGGCGCCCGACAGTCCATCTGCTCCGGCCATCTACGCCGGAGGCGTCGTGAATGGCGCAAGCTTTGCAAAAGGCGCCTCGCTGCCGCCCGGCGGCATCATCTCCTTGTTCGGGAAAAACCTGGCCCAGGGATCCACCTTGGCCAGCCAACTGCCCCTGACAACCAATCTTGGCGGGACCAGCGCGAGCGTGGGAGGAGTAGACATGCCCTTGTTCTACTCCGGCAGCGGGCAAATCAATGCGCAACTACCGGTTGACCTGCCTACCAACAGCCAATTGCAAATCATCGTCCGAACGACCGGCGGAGCTGCCGCGCAGATTGCCACGGTTCCGGAGACGATCAACGTGGGAAGTTTTGCGCCGGGGATCTTCACGGTAAACTCTTCGGGCAGCGGAGACGGCGTGATTATGCATGCCGACAACTCTCTGATCAGTGCGGCCAATCCCGCCCGGGGCGGCGAGGAAGTAGTGATCTACGGCACGGGCCTTGGACAGACCACCCCGTCCTTCCCAACCGGATCGCCGGCCACGGCCAACAACGACACCGTTAATCCCGTGACCGTCACCATCGGCGGGCAGAACGCCGCCGTGGCTTACAAAGGTCTGACCGTCGGCTACGTGGGACTCTACCAGATCAACGTGGTTATCCCCGCGGGATTGTCGGGCAGCCAGCCGATTCAGGTCACCGTAGGACAGGGGAACCCCAGTCCCACGGGCGTGACCATTTCGGTGCTGCCGTAGGTCTCCAATTCTAATTGCTGGTGGTCCCGACAGTTCGCGTGGGGCTCGGCTTTGGGCTTTTTCCGGCCGTTCGGGAAACGGACGACATGATAATAGCCCAGCAAGAAGCGAAAGGAATAAATCAGACAGGTCAGACTGTATCCGATGAACCCATGAAGCGCGTTCACCTCGAGCCAGATGCATTCCACGGCGAGTGGAACTACGCCGTCCTCCCCAGCGCCAAAATATAGATGTTCCTGTTATTATTGCTAGATGCCTTAGTGAGAGTGTGTGTGCCCATCATGGTGGTGATGGACGTCGGGATGACGATCGTCGCCGTCCTGGCCGTGTGAGTGAGGCGTCACGGGCGGCCGTCCGGATGCCGTCAGCCCACGGGCCCGTTGGCCGCTCAGCCAATCGACAACCGGCCCGAGTCCTTCACCCGTTTTCAGGTTCGTAAAAACGAAGGGCAGGTTTCCGCGCATCCGCCGGGCATCGCGATCCATCACTTCCAGCGACGCGCCCACGTAGGGAGCCAAGTCGATTTTGTTGATGACCAGCAACCCGCTACGGCGGATTCCCGGGCCGCCTTTCCGGGGAATCTTGTCCCCTCCGGACACGTCGATGACGTAGATGGACGCGTCCACCAGTTCGGGACTGAATGCGGCGGCCAGGTTGTCGCCGCCGCTTTCGACGAAGACCAGCTCCAGCCCGGAGTGCGCGGCTTCCAGCTCGTCGATCGCCTCGAGATTCATGGAGCGTCTTCGCGAATGGCCGCGTGCGGGCATCCGCCCGTCTCCACGCCGCGAATCCGCTCGGCGGGCAAGCGTGCCCTGGCGCATCAGGAACTCGGCATCTTCTTTGGTATAGATGTCGTTCGTCACGACGGCCAAGTTGACCGTCGGCCACAGCCGCTTGCTGAGTCGGTCCACCAGCGCCGTCTTACCGCTTCCCACCGGTCCGGCGATTCCCACTCGATAACGCTCGTCATGATGTGTCGATTCTCCTCAGAACAGAAAATATCGCTGCGCCAGCGGCAGGACGCTGGCCGGTTCGCAGGTCAGCAACTCGCCGTCCGCGCGCACTTCGTAGGTCTCCGGATCGACTTCGATCGTTCGGCGTTGCGGCGTTGTGGATCATGTCCCGCTTGCCGATGGCGCGGCAATTCTGCACGGCCACGGCCCGCTTTTGCGAATCGAGCCGCTGAATGCCGGCATCCATGGCGCTCTGGGAGATGAAAGTCACGCGATGTCGAGGCGCGTGCTCCGCCAAACGCTCCGAACATCGGCCGGTAAAGCACGGGCTGCGGCGTGGGAATCGAGGCGTTGGCATCGCCCATCACGCTCCACGCGATGAAGCCGCCCTTGATGATCATTTCCGGTTTGACGCCGAAGAACGCCGGCTTCCACAGCACCAGGTCGGCGAGCTTGCCGGGCTCGATGGAGCCGACCTCGACGGCGATCCCGTGAGTGATCGCCGGATTGATGGTGTACTTGGCGACGTAGCGCTTACACGCGGAAGTTGTCGTTGCGCGCCGAATCTTGCCGGGCAGCGGGCCGCGCTGCGTCTTCATCTTGTGCGCTGTCTGCCAGGTCCGCGTGACCACTTCGCCGATTCGGCCCATGGCCTGGGAATCGCTCGAAATCATGCTGAACACGCCCAGGTCGTGCAGGATGTCCTCGGCGGCGATGGTTTCCGGGCGGATGCGGCTTTCGGCGAACGCCACGTCCTCGGGCACCAGCGGATTCAGGTGGTGGCACACCATCAGCATGTCCAGATGCTCGGCGATGGTGTTGACGGTGTAGCGGGCGCGTCGGGATTGGTGGACGAGGGCAGCACGTTGCGGTAGCGCGGCGATGCGGATGATGTCGGGCGCGTGGCCGCCGCCGGCGCCTTCGGTGTGATAGGTGTGGATGGTGCGGCCGGCGATGGCCGCGATGGTGTCTTCCACGAAACCGGCTTCGTTGATGGTGTCGGTGTGAATCGCGACCTGGACGTCGATATCGTCCGCCACTCGACAGACAGGTGTCGATGGCCGCCGGAGTGGTGCCCCAGTCTTCGTGCAGCTTCAGGCCGCAGGCGCCGGCGCGGATCTGCTCTTCGAGCGGAGCCGCGCTCGAAGCGTTTCCTTTGCCCAGGAAGCCGAAGTTCATGGGCCACGCTCGGCGGCTTCCAGCATGCGCGCGATGTTCCATGCGCCGGGCGTGCAGGTGGTGGCGTTGGTGCCGGTGGCCGGACCGGTGCCGCCGCCGATCATGGTGGTGATTCCGTTCGAAAGCGCTTCGTAGATCTGCTGCGGGGAGATGAAATGGATGTGGCTGTCGATGCCGCCGGCCGTGACGATCAGGTTCTCGCCGGCGATGACTTCGGTCGCCGCGCCGACCACCAGGTCGGGATCGACGCCGTCCATGGTGTCGGGATTTCCGGCCTTGCCCACCTTGACGATGCGCCCGTCGCGAACGCCGATGTCGCCCTTGACGATTCCCCAGTGGTCGATGATCAGGGCGTTGGTGATCGACCAGGTCGAGAACACCGTCGGCGCGAGTCGCGCGCGAGCTTTGTCCCATGCCGTCGCGAATCACTTTGCCGCCGCCGAACGTGATCTCGTCGCCGTAGACGGTAAAGTCCTTTTCGATTTCGACGATCAGATCGGTGTCGGCCAGGCGGACGCGATCGCCCGTGGTGGGACCGTAGAGATCGGCGTAGACGCGCCGGGGAATCGAGAGGCTCATTGATTCCCCTTGCCTTGGTGTCCGTAGACTATGCGTTCGCCGGCAAATTCCACCAAGCTCCACTTCCTTCTCTTCGCCGGGCTCGAATCGCACCGAGTTCCGGCGGCGATGTTGAGACGCATGCCACGTGCCTGCGTCGCGATCGAACTGCAAGCGCGTCGATTCACTTCGAAAAAATGATAATGGCTGCCGACCTGAATCGGCCGGTCGCCGGTGTGCCGCACCAGGATCGTCGCGGTCCGGCGGCCCGCGTTGGCCTGGATCGGCTGCGGTTTCAAGAAAGTATTCTCCTGGTTATCATTGTCGCATCGCCTCACTGGATTGGATCGTGGACGGTCACGAGCTTGGTGCCGTCCGGGAACGTGGCTTCCACCTGCACTTCGTGGATCATTTCCGCGATGCCCGGCATCACATCGTCCGCGCTTCAGAATCTTGGCGCCCGAGCGTCATGATCTCGGCCACGGATTTCCCGTCGCGGGCCCATTCCAGGATTTCCGCGGTCAGAATGGCGATGGCCTCGGGGTAGTTCAGCTGGCAGCCCTCGGGCGCGGCGTTTTCGCGCCACTTCGGCGGCGACATAAATCAGCAGGCGCTCCTGCTCCCGGCGGTGAGATGCATTCGATTCTCCTACTTGACCTTTCTTGGAGGTACGGCTTCCTCGCCCGTGAGGAACTAGCCGAGCCGTCTTCCAAAACCGGACCAGCGTGGCCGGCAGATACGCGACGTGGCGCTCAAGCCCCGCACGATCACTCCATCGCAGGCCAGCGCGCTCGCACCCCATATGGTAACTCCAGGTCGCGACGCTTGAGCGCGATTTCGCTAATCGCGATTCCAGCGCCCGCAGGTCCGCCAGCGATCGACCCACCTGGAATCGCGTAGAAGCTTGCCGTGTGAGTGGCTCGCCGAGGCGAGCCGCCGAGTTGCATGGCCGTGCGCCTGGCTCGCAGCAGAAAATCTTCCCACGACAGCGGACGCGCGCGGAGATTCAATCCGAGTTCGCACGCTTAGCTTCTCGAAACGAAACCGTTCGCCCATCGCCTGACGTCCCGGCGCGACGACCTCCCACCAAAAAAGGTCGCCCGGTCGGCCAAGCGGATCTCGGTTTGCTGGCGGTGCCTCGATCCGGCGAAAGGAATCAAGGCATCGGGAAGGTATTCCAGCAATCCCTCTTCGGCGACGGAAATCGAAATGCGCTGCTCCGAATCGGCGCTGCCTCTTCGATGCCGGTATAACCGGGTGGCCCCCGTTGAAGTGACCTGGCCTCGCGCCCGCGATCCAACCTGGACTTCCAGCGAAAGACGATCGCCCGCCAGCACGCCGCCGGAGACGTTGTGAAGGTGGACCAGAGCCCCGCCGTCGGCCTGAGGAAAGGCGCGAACCACCCGCCAAGGCGGATCCTGAACGTCCCTTTGCATTCTGGTTCGGCCGCCGCAGGCATCGAAACGAAGACCCAGCCGGGCTTTCAACTGATGAACAGGCGTGTTTCGAGGGAGCCGTGCCGCATCGAGCCCAACTCCGGAAGAGGAATGAAGCAAGAACAATCCAGCCTTTCTGAATTCGACACAGCCTCGAGGATGGCCGGCCGAAGACTCCAAATCAGCTCACTGGCCGCCACTTGTCCCAGCGGCATGAGGCGCTGGCAAGCCGAAACCAATCCGGTGATGGACTGCTGAAGGTAGGCCTGCGCCGTGAATTCTTCGGGAATGGCGAGGATCGCGCCGGCGGCGCCAAACGCAATGGGGTAGTGCAGCTTCGGTGGAAGGGCTGACCCCGTCAACGACTGGAACAACTCTGCAAAACGGCGTCCCATCTTCCGCGACGCCTCGCGCGATTCCCGCGCCGGCCGCCGCACGTCGAACTCCCGATTGAGCGCGGCCAAGTCGTGCCGGCGCCAAGCCCGTCGGACGAAGACGGCCTCCAGCTCACCGGCTTCGGCGATGTAGTCGCGAAAAAACCCAGCCAGGTTGTCCGGGCCAAGACTTCCATCCTCCACGAGGGTTTCCAGTCCAAAAGAATGTGCTGCGCCACCGACCGGCAAGGCAGAGTCCGCGAGTTGCAGGAGATCGAGCCACACCCCGCCATGATAGCGCAGATTGTCCCAGAGAAAGATCGGTCTGAACAATCGCATATATAACCAAACCTTATCGATGTCCAATCTTTCGGCGATCGATAAGAATTTTGCATTCGACCATGTTAGTACGCCATGTTACCCTCACACGACTCAAAAACATGGGCGGCATCGCAAGTGATGCCAAAACACAATTTGCATGGCTCTCAGGCCAGGAATGAGGAAGTATGCGCAAAATTCCCGAAGAAACGATGTTCTTGCTTAAGCGCTCGCTTGCACTAGCAGCTCTGCTTGCGGCTACGACGCTGTCCCCAGCTCAGACGCAACTCGGTCCCATCACGATTGGCGCGGGATTCCGTGGTAGTTTTGCCTTTACCAACCCGGCAGTCGGCGACTCCAGCGATCGGTTTTCGGTGGACAGCGTCCGTCTCTATGTGAACGGATCGGTCACCGATAGCATCAAGGTGATGGTCAACACCGAGTTCGACGGCGCTACGAACACGGTCCACGTGCTGGATGCCGTAGGGCGCCTGGAGTTCGCTCCGGCGTTCAACATCTGGGCCGGCCGGGTGTTGCCGCCCAGTGATCGAGCCAATCTGGCCGGTCCCTACTACAACAGCCATTGGGGCGTGTACACGGACGGCATTCAGGACGGGTACCCGTTCATCTACGACGGCCGCGACAACGGCGTGGTGTACTGGGGCGATTTTGGCAAGAACGTAAAAATCTCGGCCGGCGCCTTCGACGGCCCGAGCACGACCGGTAAATCGAGCGTCCTCGGGGCCGTTCGCGCACAATTCGATTTCTGGGATAAGGAAGACGGCTACTATCTGAACAGCACGTACTACGGCGACAAGAAACTGCTCTCCTTCGGGGCCGCCACCCAGTTTCAGTCCGGCAACACCGCCACCACGTTGGACTTTCTGATGGAGAGAAAGCTGCCGAATCAGGGCGTGATCACAGTGGAGAGCGAGTACTCCAACTACAACGGCCTGGGCGGATATGACGGGAACTTCACCCAGAGCCAGGGCGCTTATGGGTTAGCCGCCTACATCTTTCCCAAGACGGTGGGCACGGGCAAGCTGAACGGGAAGATCCAGGTGTTGGGCAAGTATGCGAAAGCAAACTTCACGCAAGGCACGCTCCCCAGCTATAACCAGAAGACCACCGAAGTGAACGTGAACTACCTGATCAAGCAGTTTAACGCGCGCGTGATGTCGTTCTACAGGAACACAGATTTCACCAGAGGAAAGCCCAGTACCTATCAGTTAGGAATTGGGCTGCAGCTACAGATTTAGTAAACCCATCACCGGACAAATCACACAAAGGGAGACCATCTCATGAAACAGAAACGTGGAAGAATGATCGCGTGGCTGCTGGCCGGCAGTATGCTTTCGACGGCCGCCGTGGCCCAGGACACCATCAAAGTCGGCGTACTCCATTCGCTTTCGGGCACCATGGCCATCAGCGAAACGACGCTGAAGGATACCATCCTGATGATGATCGACGCTCAGAACAAGAAGGGCGGTTTGCTCGGCAAGAAGCTGGAGGCCGTGGTCGTCGATCCGGCATCCAATTGGCCGCTGTTTGCGGAGAAGGCAACGCAGTTGCTGGAGAAAGACAAAGTCGCTGTGGTTTTCGGCTGCTGGACCTCGGTGTCGCGCAAGAGCGTGCTGCCGGTGTTCGAAAAGGATAACGGACTGCTGTTCTATCCGGTGCAATACGAAGGTGAAGAATCGTCCAGGAACGTTATCTACACCGGCGCCGCGCCCAACCAACAGGCGATCCCCGCGGTGGACTACCTAATCAAGGAAGTCGGCGTGAAGCGCTGGGTGCTGGAAGGCACCGACTATGTCTACCCACGCACCACGAACAAGATTCTGGAAGCCTACCTGCTGTCGAAAGGCGTGAAGAAGGAAGACATTTCGATCAACTACACGCCCTTCGGCCACTCGGACTGGCAGACTCGCGTGGCCGCCATCAAGCAGTTCGGCTCGGCCGGAAAGAAGACGGCGGTGGTCTCGACGATCAACGGCGATGCCAACGTGCCCTTCTACAAAGAGCTCGGCAACCAGAAGATTTCCGCCGAGAGCATTCCCGTGGTAGCCTTCTCGGTGGGTGAGGAAGAGCTCTCTGGCGTTGATACCAAGCCCCTGGTTGGCCATCTCGCCGCCTGGAACTACTTTCAGAGTATCAACACGCCAGCGAACAAGGCCTTCATCGACCAGTGGCACGCGTTCATTAAGAACAATAAGCGCACGACCAACGATCCGATGGAGGCGCATTACCTGGGATTCAACCTCTGGGTAAAAGCCGTGGAGAAAGCCAAGTCCACCGATGTCAACAAGGTGATCGCCGCGCTGCCCGGCCTCGAGACCCCTAACCTTACCGGCGGCGTGGCCAAGGTTCTGCCTAATCATCACATCACCAAGCCGGTGTACATCGGTGAAGTGAAGGCCAACGGGCAGTTTAACGTCGTTTGGAAGTCCGCGGGCGAGGTGCCCGGCGATGCGTGGTCCCCCTACCTGCCGGGGAACAAGGACATCGTAGCGGACTGGGTGACGCTCAACTGCGGAAACTATAACAAGGCGACCAAGAAGTGTTCCGGACAAAACTACAAGTAGTCAAACAACTCCAAATCGGCGAGCAGTGGCCTCTGCTGCTTCTGCTCCTGCTCGCCTTATGGGTCCGGTTCCCGGTCACGGCCAACCCATCGCCGGCCCCCGCCCATCCAGCGATGACGTCGGCTTTCTCACGACCCTCGGCGAATTGCGCGAGGCGTCGTATTCGGATAAAGCAACCATCGTCGATCGCCTGGTCCAGAGCGGCCATCCCAGGGTTCGAGCCGCGCTGACCGCACTTCTCGATGATCGCCTTGCTTTTCGCAACACCGACAACCAAATCCTAATATTGAAATCAGCGGATGGCGACCCCTTCGTTTTAATCGATCCGCTCTCCCTCCAGGACGCCGGCTCCGCCCCTGCCGACAGCGTGACCAAGATCGGGACCAACAACGCCCTGCGGAAGACGGTGCGCACGGCATTGGCCCACTTTTCGCTGTCGAACCCAGATTCGGCGGCGCGATTGGAGGCGGTGCGGGAGATGGGCCAATCTCTGGATGACGCTACCTTGGCACTGCTGCGCGAACGAAACGGCGTGGAAACCGATGCCAAGGTCAAGCGGGAAATCGCCACCGTCCTGGCACTTGGCGCGCTGGAAGACCATGACCCCGGAGCGCGCCTCAAAGCCATCGCGACGCTCCGCGGCAGCCTCAGCCAGGATGTTCGTAACCATCTAGCTGGCGTGCTGGAGGATGAAAACAGCCAAGTGCGAAGCGCCGCCCGACAAGCAGTGGCCTCGATTGACCGCTGGCGCACGTTTTACTCAGCCGTCCAGACTCTGTTCTTTGGCCTGAGCTTGGGGTCGGTGCTCGTTTTGATCGCCATCGGCTTGGCGATCACCTTCGGCGTCGTCGGCGTCATCAACATGGCACATGGCGAGTTGATGATGCTGGGCGCCTACACGACTTATGCCGTGCAAACGGCCATGCCCGGACATATCGGGGTCTCCATTCTGGCGGCAATACCGGCAGCGTTCTTCGTGTCGGGGCGGTCGGCGTTCTCATGGAACGCGGCATCATCCGATTTCTATACGGGCGGCCCCTGGAGACCCTCCTGGCGACCTTCGGAGTCAGCCTGATCTTGCAGCAAGCCGTCCGCTCCACCTTCTCGGCACTGAACCGGTCCGTGGTGACGCCAGACTGGATGAGTGGTTCCCTTCGGGTGAACGATGCGCTGGCCTTCACTTACAATCGTCTCTACATCGTCTTGTTTACTCTTATCGTTTTCTCTCTAATCTTGCTGGCATTGCAGCGCACCCGGCTCGGTCTCCAGATCCGCGCGGTATCGCAGAACCGGACCATGGCCAAGGCGATGGGTATTCACACCGAATGGGTGGATGCGATGACGTTCGGCCTGGGGTCGGGGATTGCCGGCGTTGCCGGTGTAGCGCTGAGCCAATTGACCAATGTCGGCCCCAACCTCGGCCAGTCGTACATCATCGATTCGTTTATGGTGGTTGTGTTCGGCGGCGTCGGTAATCTCTGGGGATCTCTGATCGGCGGTATGGCGATGGGAATCGTCAGCAATCTGCTGGAGCCGTATGCCGGCGCGGTGCTGGCTAAGATTCTGATGCTCATCACCCTGATTCTTTTCATCCAAGCACGGCCCCGGGGATTGTTCCCACAAACCGGCCGCGCAGCGGAGGTCAAGTAGTGGCGTTCCCGCGGTGGTTGGCAGGCATCGTGAGGGATCGCATCGGGAATTTTCGTTCCTGGGCTTGCTGGCCCTTGGGGCAATTGCGGCGGCCGCTTCTCAACCTGACTTTGCCCCTGTCGTCGCCCCTGCACCTTTCAGCTTACGGAATCACACTCCTCGGCAAATACCTGTGCTACGCGATGCTGGCGCTCTCGGTTGATCTAATCTGGGGCTATTGCGGCATCCTCAGTCTGGGGCAAGCTGCGTTTTTCTCTCTCGGCGGCTATGCGATGGGCATGTATCTCATGCGCCAGATTGGGCCTAGAAGCGTGTACGGCGATCCGATCCTGCCCGACTTCATGGTGTTTCTCAACTGGAAATCCCTGCCCTGGTTCTGGTATGGCTTCAACCACTTCCCCTTTGCGCTCGCGATGATGGTGGCTGCGCCGGCGGCGCTGGCGCTGCTGTTCGGGTGGTTCGCTTTCCGCTCGCGCGTCACAGGCGTCTATTTTTCGATCATTACCCAAGCGCTGACCTACGCGCTGATGCTGGCCTTCTTCCGGAACGATATGGGATTCGGCGGCAATAACGGATTTACCGATTTCAAGGACATTCTTGGCTTCGACCTGCACTCCGACCGGACGCACGTCGCGCTGCTGGTCATCACCGCGCTGGCGCTCGGCGCCAGCTATCTGGCCTGCCGCGCGATCGTCGATTCCCGCGCCGGACGGGTCATGCGCGCGATTCGCGACGCCGAAAGCCGCACGCGTTTTCTGGGCTACCCGGTGGAGTCCTACAAGCTGTGGCTCTTTGTTTTCTCCGCTGGGATTGCCGGGATCGCCGGCGCCCTCTACGTGCCGCAAATCGGCATCATCAACCCCAGCGAGTTTGCACCCATCAATTCCATTGAAGTTGTTATCTGGGTCGCCGTGGGAGGGCGAGGCACTCTTTACGGCGCCGTCGCCGGCGCCGTGATGGTGAACTACGCCAAGACCTACCTCACCGGCGCGTTTCCCGAAGTCTGGCTCTTCGCCCTAGGGGCCTTGTTCGTCGCTGGTGACGCTGTTTCTGCCGCGCGGCTTCGTCGGTCTGGCGCCTGCTACCGGGAAAGGAGCCGGATGGAGCGATGAGCGGGCCATGGCAAGAGGCTCTATCTGGAGGACCTCACCGTCAGCTTCGACGGATTCAAGGCGCTCAACAAGTTCTCGCTCTACGTCGATCCCGGGAGTTGCTCTGCATCATCGGCCCTAACGGCGCGGGCAAGACCACCATGATGGACGTCATCACCGGGAAAACACGCCCGGATTCCGGGAAGGCCTGGTTCGGCGACGGACTCGACCTGCTCGAGATGTCCGAAGCGGAAATCGTGACGGCCGGTATCGGGCGGAAGTTTCAGAAGCCGACGGTCTTCGAGCAACTGACCGTATTCGAGAACCTGGAATTGGCGTTGGCCGGGCAACCGGTCCTTTCTCAAAGACATTGCGAGCGCGGTTTCAGCCGCCCAACGGAGAGGATCGACGAAGTCCTGGAAATCATCGGCCTCTCCGAGCAGCGCGCGGGCCGGGGAGAATTCTCGCCCATGGCCAGAAGCAATGGCTCGAAATCGGCATGCTGCTGATGCAGAATCCGGAACTGCTGCTGGTGGACGAGCCGGTTGCCGGCATGACGCCGCACGAGATCGAACGCACCGCGGAACTGCTGCTCTCGCTGGCCGGCGAACACTCCATCGTGGTCGTCGAACACGATATGGCGTTCGTCCGCTCCATCGCCCGGCGCGTCACTGTCTGCACGAGGGCCAGCGTGATCGCGGAGGGCAATATGGATAAGGTGCAGAACGACCCGCGCGTCATCGAAGTCTATCTGGGAGTATGAGCGTGCTGGCGATCAAAGCCCTCAACCATTTTTATGGCGGCAGCCACACCCTTGGGATGTCGACCTTGACCGTGCCCGCTGGTTCCCGCATGTGTCTGATGGGCCGCAACGGCATGGGCAAGACCACGCTGCTCAAGTGCATCATGGGACTGCAGTCGGTAGCTTCGGCAGCATCGTCTTCAACGGAAACGATCTGGTGAAGATGCCGCGCGGAGCAGCGCGCCAAGTTGGCATCGGCTACGTGCCGCAAGGGCCGCGACATCTTCTCGCATCTGACGGTCGAAGAGAATCTGCGTGTCGGCCTGGGCGTGCGCAAGAACGGTCCCCGGGCGATTCCTGGCCGGATCTTTGATTTGTTTCCCGCTCTTAAGGAGATGTTGAAGCGGCGGGTGGCGACCTTTCGGGCGGGCAGCAGCAGCAACTGCCATCGGCCGCGCCCTGGTGCTCGAGCCGAGGCTGCTGATTCTCGATGAGCCCACCGAAGGGATTCAGCCCAATATCGTCCACGAGATCGGCGACATCATACTTAAGCTCAACCAGGAAGAAAAGCTTACGATCCTGCTGGTGGAGCAAAAACTGCCGTTCGCCCGCCGCGTGGCGAGCGACTTCTGCATTCTTGACAAAGGCCGCCGGGTCGCCGCCGGGGCCATCGACGACCTAACCGACGAAGTCGTTCAGGCGCACTTGAGTCTGTGACGGATTCTCCCGGCAAGAATCTTCTTCGCGTGGAAGATAAGCCATATCAAGCCGCGTGCAAGTCTTGACGTTGGTTTTCACACAACCTAGCCGCCGGGACAGCCTGGCGTGGCACACCTCGCGGCGGGAAGGAATTGCTCCTAGGGGGCGGGGTCGGGAAAGGGGTCGGCCTGGCCACCGAGACCTTGCCGGGAGACGCCCGGCGCGACATTTTGCCGTTTGACATGTTCTGATCGCAAACACCTCAGCCGTCCGTCTCACGGATTCGCGGTAGGGTATAATCGTTCGGCGTCTTTCCTTAGAGGAAAGCGGATTCGTTCCACGCGCACCATCCGCAGAGGCATCGTGCAGCCGACGCCTTGGTTTACGGTGGTGGGCGTGGTCGGCAACGTGAAGTTGGCCAGCTTGGATGAAAAGGATGTTCCGCACGTTTACACCAGCTTGTACCAGACTTCCGGGTACACGACTCCCGGACGGAACCTCGGCGTGTTAGTTCGCGGCACGGGAGACCGTGCCATGCTCAGCCGTGCCGTGCCGCGCGAAATTCAGTCGCTGGATCCCAACTTGCCGGTATCGCCGATCGTCGAAATGACCGAACTGATGCGCGACGGCGTCGGCGATCGCCGCTTCGCGGCGTCGTTGCTGGCGTGCTTCGCCGTGGTGGCGCTATTGCTGATGAGTATCGGAGTGTACGGCGTAGCGTCGTATGCGATCGTGCGCCGCGAAAAGGAAATCGGCATTCGCTCCGCGCTGGGAGCGACGCCCGGCCAATTGGTGCAAATGGTCTTGCGCGAGGGCATGGTTCCCATTCTGGCGGGGCTGGCGGTGGGAGCGGTCGGCGCCGCGCTTTCCGGCGATCTGCTGGCGGCGCTGCTGTTCGAAGTGCGCTCCACCGACGCAAGCGTCTTCGCGGCAGCGGGAGTCACGCTGGTGGCGATCGGCATTCTGGCCAACTATCTGCCGGCCCGTCGCGCGGGACGCGTGGACCCCATTACGGCCTTGCGAACCGAATAACGATGTGACACATAATTCTTGAGCGAGACGACAAGCTATCCATAGCAAGCAAGAACGGTCCGAGAAGGAAGAATCCGGCCCCAACCGCAATCTTGGATCCGCCATCTTGACAGGATGCTCGTGGTGGGGCGAACACGAGAATTTAACTAGTTAGTTCTTAATGGCTTACGGGCTCGCCCAGGTATGCCACATTTCTACACTTCACTTTTTATCTCGATCCGAATCAGCGCGGTAGGTCCGTGACTCGAGGACCAGCCGTCGGCGGTTTGATACACTGCAAATGAAGTAAGGCTGGAAATTCACATTGCCGTCTGAGGACCGGCTTGCAGCGAAAAAGTAAAAAAGACAAGACGAACTTACCACGTACCCTAAGCCTACCGATCTAATGCCTTTGCAGAATGAGAAGTCTGCGGCGACAAGCCGCGGGAAAAGAGCATGCAGCGACGACTCTGTTACTCCGAGGACGGCTTGGCGGCTGCCGGGGCGGCGGCTTTCAGCGGTGCGCGCAGCGCGAAGAAGGCGCGCTGGAACGCCGACAACCCGCCGCCCGGCTCGATGGTCACGGCTTGCACCGTGTAGCGCCCTACGGCTAACTTGTCCAGCGGCATGGTCAAGCGAAAACTCACGGTGTGAGTGGCGTTATCAATTTCCGCCGGCTCGATCAGCGGTGTTTCGCTGTTCTTCACGCCGCCGCGGAACAACACCAAACCGGCGCGCAGCTTGGCGGGATCGCTGCCTGCGGGCGCATAGGCCTGGAATAACACGTAGAGTTGTTGATCGGAGGTGAACACGTGCGTCACGCTGGGGATCATGCGATCGCCGGAAATTTCCAAGGGATTCTTGGCCATCTTGGTGGTCGCCTCGGCGGTCCGCACGGCGATCTCCTTGCTCTTCGCCGGAACGGTCTCCACTTGGCTGGACAGCATCAACGAACTGATGCCCAGGATCTTGGGATCCTGCGACGGCAGGTCCAGCGTGTCCTCGAAGGTGCCGATCCGTCCGTTGGCATTTTCGCGGGTCAGGAATTTCAGCTTGTACTTGCCGGGACCCAGGAGAAATCCGCCCTGGTAAACCAGCGCCTTCTTCTTGATCTCCTCGAAGCGCGAGGGATCCAGCTTGATGGTGATGGTGTTGCGTAGCGTGCCCACCACGCGCTTGCTTTTTTCTTCGGTCACTTGGGCCAGGAAGTCGAATTGCGCTTCCTTTTGACCCTTCTTTTCCGCCCAATCGAGCGCCGTGGAGGGCAGCTTCGCGGAGACCGGCACGTACACCTCGTTGGCGCGGCCGTTCACGCGGAAGTAGTCGGTTTCCACCACCACGGGCAGTTCGTTGCGGGCAATCTCCGAAGTCATGGCATCTCCTAACTGGCGTTCCCGGTCGTCGGTGGTGTAAATCTTGTAGTCCTTGGGACCGTAGTAGCCTTCGCGCCAGTGGGTCTTCGCGCCGGGCGCATCCACCTTCACGCGGATGCGCCGCCATTTGCCGTCCATCTTCGTGTTGGTGCTGAGATAGCCGAGCAAATAGTAGCCCGCCGTATCGGCCTGCACTTCCTTGTAGACGTTGGAGAGATCGCCTTCGTCGAAGAAAGCTTTTCCGCCGGTGTCGGAGGCCAGCGTGTAGAGCGTGTCGCGCGAGGCGTCGCGCTGACTGGTTTGGCGGAAGACCGACGCCCCGCGGTACATGGAATTTCCCGTGCTCGCGCCCGTGGAGGCGTCGCCGCCGGGAGGCGCGCCTTGCAGGCCGCGCGAGTCCACCGAATACAGGCTCATGTTGGCTTTGTTGGCGGCGTCGGTGGCCACGCGCAGATCGGAGCGGTTCTCATCGCCGGTCTGGGTGACGCCGGAGGTGAACTGGATCACCTGCTTCTTGCCGGGAATGTAGCGCAGCATGTTGGCGAGATCCTGAATGGCCTGCAATTTGCGCGAAGTGTTGAAGACGTTGAATTCGGTTTCGTCGGCCGTGAACGCGGCGCCGGTGTCTTCCACCGCGTCGGTGTCGGAAGCGTTGGACTGCAAGCCGGCCAGCGCCGCGTCCTTGCCGGTGCGGATGGCGGTGATCACCCGCAGCAGACCCTTGCGGTCGTCGGTGAAATTTTCCACCACTTGCAGTGAGGTGCCGTACATCACGATGCCGACCATGTCGGCGGGCGTCATCTGGTCCTTCACGAATTTCTCGGCCGAGTCGGTGGCCCGGCGCAGGTCGTCGGGCTGCATCGAGGTCATGTCGAAAAACAGCACGATCAAGCGGTGGTCGCGCACAATCTCGCGCATCTGCTCGGACGGCGCGATGGAGTCCAGCGCCAGCGTGCGCGGTTTGTCGTCGGGCTTGGAGGCCACTTCCAATTTCTCGAAGCCTTCGATGTCGAAGAAGTCGAAGGAATTCAGTTTCTGCGGCTTATCGTCCTCGTAGATGGAGAACTGGGAAGACTTCAGGCCTTTCACCGGCTTGCCGTCTTTGCCGATCACCTGCACGTCGATCAACACCAGATCCACTTGGGACTTGAACGTCGTCGTACCCATGTTGGCGGGCCGTTGCGGCGGACCTTGCAGCGGCGCGACGCGCCGCGGCTGCTGCGGAGCCACTACCACGGGCGGTTGGGTGGGCGGCTGTTGCGCCTGCTGTTGGGCGGACTGCTGTTGTGCCAACAGCGGCGCCGCGCCTGGCTGCAACAGCGCGGCCGCCAGCAGCAGCGCGACCAAGCCTGAGTTGTTGGGGCCCGAGTTGTTGAGGCGCGACACTTTTTTCACTATAGACCTATGAATCACTTAAAAGTTAAACCGCAGATTCAAATTCAACACGCGCATGTTCTGCGTGCCGGCCACCCGCCCGAAGTTCAGCGAAGGGTAGGACACGCTCAAGCCCGTGAAGTTGGAATGATTGAAGACGTTGCCCGATCGCAAGCTGATATCCAGGCGGCGCGTTTGATCCTTGCCGAATCGCAGCCCCTTCATCAGCGCCAGGTTCGTGCTGAACGATCCCGGACCGGTGACGATATCTCTTCCTGCGTCGCCGAAGGTCCCGGCCAGGGGCACGGCGAACATTGTGGTGTCGAAGAAAGCCAGGGGCGCGCGCTGGCTCCCCGGCAAGTTCGGATCGCCAATCACGTTGGGACGCTCCGACAAATTGTTGCCCGCGCCGCTGTTGTTGGAGGCCGATCCCGCCAGTTTCACCGTGTAGGGCAGGCCCGTTTGCAGCGTGGTGCCGCCACTGAGTTGCCAGTTCCCAAACACCGTGGCGACTTTCCCATGATTGAGAAACGGCTTGCGTTCGCCGAAGGGAAGTTCGTACGTGTAGTTGAAAGACATGGCGTGGCGAACGTCGAAACTGGAAAGAGCGCGCTCGGCCCTGAAGTTCTGGTCGTTCTGCACCACCGTTTGCCCGCCGCCGCCGATGGAACTGGCGTCGTCGATGGACTTGGCGAAGGTGTAGGCCGCGCTGACCATCAGTCCTTTACTCATGCGCCGGTTTACGCGCACTTGCAAGGCATGGTAGATGGAGTCGGCGTTGGATTGATCGTAGGTGAACGCCGCCGCGGTGGGGATCAGCCGCTGCGCGTCCGCGCCCGTGCCGACATAAACGTTCGGAGAACGAAGCATGTCCAGACGGGTGCCCTTGGTTCCGGTGTAGGCAACATTCAGGATCATGTTCTTGACGATTTGTCCTTCGAAACCGGCGTTCCAGATTTGCGCGTAGCCGATGCGATAATTGGGGTTAACCGCAATGGTGTTCTGCACCGATCCCAGCGGCTGGGCCGGGAATCCGTTGAGCAGCGTCAGCAACGCGCTGTCGGAGGTGTAGCGAACCTGCGTCTGCGCCCAGGGCGGCTGGTTCACCAGCGAGTTGGACACGGTGCCATAGGCCGATCCGTTGTAGAAAATGCTGTAGCCGGCCCGCAACGTGATGTTGTTCTTCTTGAGAATCGGCGGCCGCCAGGCCAAACCGAGACGCGGCGAAATCTGCTTGTAATCGGGACGGATCATCGAATTCGGCAACTGGCCGTTGAACGGCGCGGTGCTTCCCGGGGTCACGACCGCCGCTTGCGTCAAGGCGGAGTTCAGATCGATGTTGGCCATGTGGCCGTTCAACTCGGTGTAGGGCAGCATCAAATCGTAGCGCACTCCATACAACAAGGACAGCCGCGGCGTGATGCGGAAATCGTCTTGCGCATAACCGAGCGCTCCGTTCCAACGCAGATAGGTGGCCGAACTGGTGAAGCGTTCGCTGGTCTGATAAGGAAGCCCAAGCAGGAAATCGGCGAAATCCACGCCGGTTCTCGCCACGGGAAGGCCGTCGGCGCCCAGCTGGCTGGTCAGCGAGCCGGTGAAGGTGAACGCGCCGCGGGCTTGCGGCGAGGTTTCCGTGTTCCTCTGGTTCTTGCGGACTTCCACGCCGTAACGGACGTTGTGCTTGCCGTGAATCCAGGTGACGTTGTCGAGGAAGCGCCACTGCTGGCTATGCGTGATGACCGGAACCGTGTCGTTGATGCCGCTGAAGTTGGTGAAGCTGATCGCCGGCAAACCGTAATTGATGGGCGCGGTGGAAATCCCGGTGATGCCCAGGTCCCCGGCGATGTTGTCGTTGTAGGCGTAACCGTTGAGCGTCCCGATGGAACTGCGGTTCCAGTTAATTTGGGTGCTGTTGATAAACGTCTTGGTCAAAGTTTGGTTCAACGTCAGGCCGGCGTTTTGTCCCATGCTGCTGGTGTGCGAGGTCAGGTCCGGATAGTTGTTGAAGCCGTCGTTGCTGGAGGTGCTGATGTTATACACGCCGCTCAAATTCAGCTTCTGGTTGATGGCGTGAATGATTCGCGCATTCAGGTTGTTGGTGTTGCTGGGCGTCTTAGTCTGCAGCAGGAAGTTCTGCGCGGCGCCCGGCAAATTCGGCAGGGGGATGAACGGCAACAATCCCAGCGACGCCGAATTCAGGTACGCCGACGGGATCGTGTTGTTCGGGAACGGGCTGCGCACCGCGGCCAGCGATCCGCCGGTCAAACTCGCCGGGGCGTAGATCGGCGTACCCAGCGCGGAGAAGTTGCCGGCGCGCTCCGCCGCCGTCGGCACGGTGGAATAGGCATTCACCGGATTGGTGCCGTGGTTCCACTGGTAGTTGACGAAGAACGTGGTTTTCTCGCGGCCGTTGTAGATCTTGGGAATCACCAACGGACCACCCAGGCTCAAGCCGGCCATATTGCGAATCGTGGAGATTTGCGGAGGCGCTCCGCCGGTCAGCGAATATTGGCGGGCATCCAGCGCGGAGTTGCCATACTGTTCCGTCAAACTGAAACGCACGCGGCTGGCGGCCATGCGCGAAAGACGCTGCGCGCCCCACAGCGATTCGGCCGTCTGCGGACCATTGGGACCGATTTGCGGCCCGCCGCGTCCACCGCGTCCCGCGCGATCTTGTCCACCACGTCCTGGTCCGCCGCCGCCGCGTCCGCCGAATCCGCCGCGTCCGCCGTCTCCAGGGCCACCGCCTCCAGGACCGCCTCCGCCTGGACCAGCGCCGCCAAATCCCGGGGCACCGGCGCCCATGGCCGCTATATTATTATCTCCGGTATTGCCGAACGGATTGCCTCCGCTGGGACCGCCAAAGCCGGGATTCATCATGCCCATGCCCATCTGAAAATTATTCATGTCCGCGCCGGAAGTCGTGCCGCGTCCAACGGAGCCGTTCATCACCACGGCATCGGCGGAGGAAGCATCGCCCAGCGGACCCGTATCCATGCTGGCGGCTCTTTGTTCGTCCGCCGAAAGCGGATCGGCCTGTTCGGTCTGCCTGGCGTTCACTTGGCTAAAAGAACCCTGTCCACCGCGGCCGCCACTGGCTCGGCGCAGCGCGGCGAGTTGTTCCGGTGTGAGCGGTTTGCCATCCAGTCCCAAACGCGCTCCGCCTCTTCCGCCTTGTCCGCCGCGCCCGCCTGCTTGCGCCGCGCCTTGTGGCGCGGAGTTGGGCTTCGCTGCCTCGGCGGTTTTGGTGGTTGTGTCCGCAGGTTTGGCGGCCTCCGCCTTCGCGGTTGCTTCCGGCTTGACCGCTTCCGCGGGCTGCGCTGCTTCGGGTTTCGCTTCCGCCGCCAGAGTTGCCGCCGATTTGATTTTCAAGGTCAGCACGATCGGCTTGCTGTCGGCGGAAACGTCGGCTTCCGTGGTGATCCGCTCAAAGCCGAGTTGCTCCACGGCGTAGCGATAGTGTCCGATGGGCATTCCCGCCAGTTCGAATTTACCAAGTTCATCGGTCCAAGTGACCAGGTGTTGTCCGGTTTGTGTTTGCACCAGATCCACGGTAGCGCCGGGAATCGCTACGCCTTGCGCGGAGCGAACCACTCCGGACAGTTTGATCTTGGCGGCCACCGAGTCCGCCGTGGGCAACTGCTGAGCCATTTGATGGGAGCTCACCAACGCGGAAAGCGCCACACAACGGACCACGGCCCACGCGGCCGATTGCAGAAGCTTCCTCGGTGTCATTGGCTTTCCCAGAAACGTCACGGGCCTTCGGCTCCAGTAAGCGGCATTCCAGAACCCTGTTAGAGTCCCGCGCGCTTATGTTGGCTTAACCCGCCTCCATCTTTATTGTTGCAAGAAAGGCCCTCGGCAACGGCCTCTCTTTCGTTAAGAATGATGAACGCTTCTTCGTATAGACAAGGATCTTTTGGAACGCGGAAGAACACGGAAGAAAAGCCGGAAGGTCACGGAAAGGCGCGACCACACTGCTTCCGTGCCCTTCCGGCTTTTCTTCCGTGTTCTTCCGTGTTCCCCAAAAACCTATTTCCGCTGCGCCAGCGAACATGCCGCCAGATAACACACGCCGCCCAACGTCATCGTTTGCCAAATCCCGAAGTGGATCGAAACGAACACCGCTACCAGCGACCCGAGCACGCTGGCGGCCGCGTTCATGGCCCAGGCCCATTGCAAGCAGTCTTTGCTGACGCGCGCGGCCAGCCGCAGGCCGCTGGGAAACGCCGTGCCCATAAGAAACCCCGCGGGAGCCAGCAATATAGCGGCGACAACCACGCGCCCCGCTAACGGTAGCGAGACCAGCGCCGTGAGCAAAGGACTCACGCACGCCGCCAGCAAACCGATCCAAGCCGCCGCGCCCAACAACAAGCGCGGTAAGCGCGACTTCAACTGCTCTTCGTCGAAGCCGCGCGTCCAATAGCTGCCGATCCCTGAGGACATCAGCAGGATGAATACGGCCACCGTCAACGCGTAAGTAGGATGGCCGAGAAACAACACGAATTTCTGAATGAAAGCTACTTCCACCAAGATATATGCCAGACCAATGGCCGCGAAATACAGCAGCCAGCGATTGACTCCCGGAACGCGCGGCAAGCGCGAGCTCAAGCGCGCCGGCAGCAGCAGGAACAGCGCCACGGCCACGGTGGAAATCGCCATCAGTCCCATCAGCATCAACAGGCCGAGATTCACTTTCAGGTCCATGGACTCTTGACCCGCCCACATGCTCAATACGTCGCGCGTGCGCACATTGAAGAAGAAGAACGGGCGGTTGTCCCAAACCGGTGTGATGTCGTAAGGATAAGAATTCTCGTACAAGGCAGGATCCGGCGCTTGCAGCAATTCGGTAAACGCGGTGGACAGGCCCTTGTTCGGGAGATAGAGCACAGACATGTCCGATCCCTTCACGTCGGCCTCCACCGCCGCCAACTCCGGGCGCGTGAACGCGGAGCGCTTCAGCAACATGGTGGCGCGCGCGCCTTCGTGGCTGAGCGCGCCGTCACAGACCACCACAAAGTGCGTGGCCGGATCGGCCGCGCCTTCCTCGCGCAGCGCCTCCATGCCCAGAGAAATCAGGCGCAGCGCCTCGCGGGGCTGTTCGAATTCCCAGCGCGTAATCGACAACATGCCGCCATCGTCCAAATGGCGGATGTATTCGCGAAACGCATCCACGGTGTAGAGATTGTTTTCGGTCAGCGCGAACGCTCCGGCCGCAGTGCTGGCCCAGGTGTCCACCAAAGTTGCCTGGATGACTCCATAGCGCTCCGGCGAGCGCCGCGCATAGCTGCGCCCGTCTTCCACTACGATGTGCACGTCGCGGCGCTGATACAAGCCGTGACTGGCATCGCGCGCCACGCCCAGCATGATGTCGTTGACGATGATCGGATTAATCTCCACGCCCGTGACCATCCGGCTGCCGGCGGTGAGGGCGCGGGCCACGTCGTATCCGCCGCCGGGTCCGATCACCAGCGTGGTTGCGCCGGGATGGAATTGCTGCTCGATGCGATGCGCCAGACCCATTCCGTAGCGGTTCACTTCCGGAATCCAGAAAGTCTTGTCGGTGAGCGGCGCTTCCGCCACCATGGTGGCGGCGTCGGCGTCGATGCGAATGTCCAAGCCTTCCGGGATGCGCGAGAGTCCCACGCGCGAGAAGGAGTTCCACTTGTTGAATATTTCTTGATTCAGCAAATAGCCCTTGGCCGATTTCACGTCTAGAAAATGCAGGCGGGCGTTGCCGGCGATGACCGCCGCCAGCGCCAGCGGCAACAGCGTCCAGCGCTCCCACTTGCCATTTCCCAGGTAACTCCACAGCACCGCGCCGGCCGCCCACAGCCACGCCGCGAACAGGATGGTGTTGGGCCCGCCCAAGAAATTCAGCAGGGGAATCAGCAACAACCCGCCCAAGCCCGCGCCGCCGAGATCGGCGAAGTAAACGGCTCCGGCCCGGTCCACGGAGCGCGCGATCACGACCGACAAAATCACGCCGGCGAAGAAAAACGGCGCCAGCGCGGAAAAATAGACGATCCCCAGCGGCAGCAAGGTCCGCGCGTTGATCGTGTTGATGGAAAGCTGCATGCGCAGAATCACCGACAGCGCCGCTACCGTGACTAGCGCGTTGATTCCGGAAAGCGCGGCCAGTCTCGGCCACAGCGCTTCCAGCGGCCGGTCGCCGGCGATCCAGTAGCTGAACAATCCGCCGGCACCCAATCCCAGCAAGGCCACGGAAATCGCCATGAACGCGAAGTGATAGTAGAAGAGCACGGAGAACAGGCGCGTCAGCGCCAGCTCGATGATCAAGCCGGCCATGGAGGTGATGGCCACGCCCAGAAGCAGCCATCGGGAACGGGCGGCTTCTTGGCGGGAAGATTCAGATGTCAGGGACATAGTCGAGGAAGCGGACTGTAAAACAATACATCGCAAACGTCTCCAGCGCAAACGGCGGGAAACCCAGGAAGCCCGGCAGGGGCATCTCGAAGACCTTCATGTCTTGCAGGATGGGGAAGACATAGACCCATCGCGCGCTGGCCTGGTAATTCCAAAACTCCCACAGGATGCCGCAAATTCCGCCGGCCGCCAGCAGCGACCACAGGCGGTCGCGGCGGCCGATCTCCAGATCGTCGAGGATGCTGGCCGCCGCGCGCCGCAAACTCAAGGGCTCCAACAGAAAGATGAAGCCCAACCACACCAGCGCGAACGTATATGCTCCGATCCGCTGCGGCAGCGCCAGCGGCACGATCAGCATCAACGCGCCTATGGCGATCCAGATATTGTGGGTGCGATCTTTCAGCTTGATGGGCCGCCGCGTTTGCCGCCAAAATCCCGCGGCGCGCAGCAACTGCGACGTTTCCAGCATTCCCGGCCAGATGGTGGCGAAGGCCCAGCCATATCCGAAGTATCGCGGCAACCAATGGGTCGGCAACCCCACGTAGATCCAGTTGCGCAGGCGCAGATTGTAAGCCTCGAAGACCAGCCACAGGGGAATCGAAAGCAGTGTGCAGGCAATAAACTGCTGCGGCTGCCACGTTATCAGCGAGTAGCCTTGCAGTGAATAGACCGCGGCGTCGGCGGCGGCGATGTAGCCGGTCCACACGATGGGCGTGAAGAAAGTGCTTATGGGCTGCTGCCCGCGCATGGCGAAAAAATGCGCCAAGGCGATCACGGCAAGGCCCAGGTATCCGTAGTGCGGGTAGGCGCGTACGCGCGGACCGCGGATCACCAGTCCCGCCAGGAACAGCGCGGCGGCGGCGAATAGAATCTTGCCGAGGAGCAGCATGTGAGTCATTGTAACGCAGGCCTTCAGGCCTGTTCTTGTCGAGCGAGCAAAAAGAACAGGCCTGAAGGCCTGCGTTACATCATGCTAATCTGAACCACAAATGGACCTAATCACCATTCCGGAGGGCTGGTTCTGGCGCGGCGCCGGCGAGGGAATCGGCCAGGACGACGAGCGCCCACGCCGTAAAATCTGGGTAGATGCGTTTCGCCTGGCGCGATGGCAAGTCACCAACGCCGAGTACCGGAAGTTTTTGGAAGCCACCGGGCATATGCCGCCGAAGTTTTGGGAACAGCCCGAGTTTGCCGACGCACAGAAGCCTGTGGTGGGCCCCAGTTGGCACGACGCGGTGGCTTTTTGCCTCTGGCTCGGACCCGAGTTTCGCCTGCCCACGGAAGCCGAATGGGAACGCGCCGCACGCGGCGGTATCGAGGATGCGCTGTATCCTTGGGGCGACGCGCTTCCCACCGCGCGGCCCGATTACCACGGTCGATGGCGCAATGCTCCCGAGCCGGTTGGCACCTCGCCGGCCAACGGTTTTGGCCTCGACGCCATGGGCGAGAACGTCCACGAATGGTGCCAGGACAGCTACGATCCGGGATACTACGCGCGCTCGCCGGAACGCAATCCTTGCTGCGACGAAGACACTGGGCGAAAGGCCTCTCGCGGCGGTTCCTGGCGGCATCACATTAAGATCGCGCGATGCTCGGCGCGCAGCAGCATTCCGCCAGGATTTCAGTACGCCGATTACGGCTTGCGGGTCGCGGCAAGCATTTAACATCGATGGACAGGATGAACAGGATTCCCCAAGGCGCTTCCCATCCTGTTCATCCTGTCTATCGATGTTAGAACCCTGTTACACTGAAGTGTCCAACCTATGAGCCAGTTTCCGCGCATTCGCAAGGCAGTGTTTCCCGCGGCCGGCCTGGGCACGCGATTCCTGCCGGCCACCAAGGCGCAGCCCAAGGAAATGCTGCCGCTGGTGGACAAACCCATCATCCAATACGTCATCGAGGAGGCGGTGGCCTCCGGCGTGGACAACATCGTGATGGTCACCGGGCGCGGCAAGTCGGCTATTGAAGATCACTTCGACGTTTCCTACGAGCTGGAAAGCATTTTGCAACAGCGCGGGAAAAAAGATTTGCTGCGGCAAGTTCGCGACATTTCCGACCTCATCAAGCTCATCTACGTGCGCCAGAAAGAGGCGCTGGGACTGGGCCACGCCATTCTGGTGACGCGCGAGGTGGTTGGCAACGAACCGTTCGCGGTCATGCTCGGCGACGACATCATTGACGCTGAGGTGCCTTGCCTGCGCCAGATGATCGAGGTGTACGAAAAGTATGGCCAGTCGGTGGTGGCCATCCAGGAAGTTCCCGGTAAAGCCATTTCCTCCTACGGCGTGATCGCCGGACATCCCGTGGAGGCAGCGGGAACGGACGGACGGCTCTGGGAGATCGGCGACCTGGTCGAAAAACCGCCGCTCGAGAAGGCGCCCTCCAACCTGGCGATTATCGGCCGTTATATCCTGACCCCGGAAGTCTACGCGGCGATTGAATCCACCACCCCGGGTGCCGGCGGCGAGATCCAGTTGACCGACGGCTTGAAGAACCTGCTGGCCGGCGGTCAAAAGATCTACGGATGGCGTTTCCACGGACGCCGTCACGATGCCGGCGACAAGTTGGGATTCTTGAAAGCCACCGTGGAATTCGCCCTGAAGCGCGAGGACCTCGGCGCGCCGTTTCGCGAGTATCTAAGGAGCCTGGATCTTCGGTAGTGGAGACGTGCTGTCAGAACCGTCCGCGGTAGCGGATGGGTCACGGTGGACCCACCTGCTACCGCAGGCGGTTCTGACCAACACGTACCCGCCCTACGATCGGACTGATCCGCGATGAGAGATTTGCGGTAAACTTTAAGTTTATGCCTCTGTACGAGTACAAATGCAAGAAGTGCGGCCATCGCTTTGAAAGGATCGTGAAGTTTTCCGATCCTCCGCTCAAGAAGTGTCCCAAGTGCCAGAAAGGGGCGCTGGAGCAGTTGATCTCGTCTTCCGCGATTCAGTTCAAAGGCAGCGGCTTTTATGCCACCGACTACGCCGCGAAGAGCGCGCCGGCCGAAGAATCCGCCAAGAAGGGCGAGGAAACCAAGAGCAGCGAACAGAAGGCCGACGAGAAGTCCGACCAGAAATCCAAGGATAACAAGGACAAGAAGAAGGAAGTGTCGCCCAAGGAATCCACGGCCAAGGTTGCCAAAGAATCCAAGAGCACGGAAAAAGCAACCGCCGCACCCACGCTTTCGCGTGGGTCCTCGCGCCGATGAACCGGCATGGCTGCCACGAGGCGGCCACCATTTTGCTCCGAGCGCGCTCGGTGTTGGATGGCCAAAGCGGCGACAAGTCGCCGCGCTCCAAACAAGATCCCGCACCGCTCCGTCTTGCCAGTGATTGAAATTGCGAGGCCGCAAAAATTGTTTTCAGAGCAGCGCCGCTGGAAAACTGGGACCATCGGCGGTTGCCTTTTGTTCCGGCAGGCTAAGGTAATTCGGTACCCATCTCCGGGGATTCCTTGCGGGGCTCCACCGGAAACAGCACGTATCCTGGATTGGGCGGGAAAATTTCCGCCAGCAGTTCCAGGCGCTTCCGCAAATAACGCGAGGCCAGTTGGCGCGACCCGGGTTCCACGTCAATGTCGCAGCATAGTCCGTGCAGATACAAGGTGAGCGTGTCTTCCAGGGCCTGGCGAAAATATTCCTTCATCAGCTTGGAATCGGAGCCGGGCAGGCGTTGTTTGCGGTTCAGCTTTTGCTTCAGTTGATAACTACGTTCGTCCACTTCACCGCGCGCATTGCGATTCAATTCGTCTGCCACCAGGCCACTGAAGCGCGCGAATCCGATCTCCTCCACGCGTGACGCGGCTTGTTCGGCGATTCCGTTGTAGAACCAGTAGTGATAGTCGGCCACATCCTGGCCTTCCGCGGCCAGGAATAGAAACACGGCTTCTTCCAGCTCGAATGCGCTGCGTGCCAGATTCTTGGCGTTGGCGGGCCGCTCGAAGGTCACGAAGTCGGTGGACCCGCCGGATCCTTTTTCAAGAAACGGAACCAGCACCAGGCGAATCGGGGGAATCCGCTGCAGCAGGGAACGCGGGGTGGCCTGCGCCGGATCGCGCAAGAATTGCCGCACCTGATCCTCTTCCAGGGCTGCCGTGGAGAAGTAGGTGATCGACTCCACCAGCGGCTGCATGCTCCGCTGGCATTGGCCGGCGAAGGCCTCCAGGGGAATGCGGGACACAGTATTGACCGGAACGGGAATGTCTGCCATGGTCTTGGCCATCATATCGCAGGTGCAGGGGGCACGTGTCAAGGCCAACTGTCGGGTAGTGTCCCAATTCAAACCAAGTTAGGACACTACCAACTGTCGAGTCCGAGACGCTCTTTCCGCGGGCGTGGCCAATGGAGTTTCGCGGCCGCCGGCGCGGGAGTCATCCACGATCGCCGTTTTCCGCAAGGGGAATTCTCCCCATGTTTCGTCTCTGTCCATTAGAATCGTGAGTGGAAAAAGGAGCACAGCGCCATGGGCAATATTAACTGCATGCCGGCAGGCTTCCAGATGGGCTTGGCCACCGAACTAGCCAACCTCGTGATGGCCGCTTACGATCAATTCACGGCATCGCAAGGGAAACCGGCTCCGCGTTGGCCGCCGCCTGCGGACTATCAGATCCTGGCGGAGTTTTCCGCCACGCCCCCCACGCGTGCCCAGGAGAAGTTCGGGTTCGTGGCGCGACGCACCGCTACAGGCGGCGTCTACGTCGTTTTTCGCGGCACGGAATCACCCGACGATTGGCTGGCCAACGTGGACTTCGTGCAAGTGCCGCAAAAGAACGGCTGGGGCAATGCGGAAAAGGGTTTCTCTGGAGTCTACGTCGGTTGCGCGGCAGACATCCTCGGCGCCCTGAACACGGCCGGAAATCCTGGCAATGTGATCGTTACCGGCCACAGTTTGGGTGGTTCGCTGGCCACCCTGTGTGCCGCGGACATCCGGGCGACTACGGGCGCGAATGTGACGCTCTACACCTTTGCGTCGCCGCGCTCCGGCGACCAGGCGTTCGCTGCGCGATTCAATACGGAGTGTCCGAGGACCTGGCGGATCGCTAACACCGAAGACATCGTGAACACGGTGCCTCTGGCCGCCACGGCAGTGGAGGCTCTCCATCTCGGCGGTTTGAGCAAGGCGATCAGTGATGTAGCAAAGATTCCGATCATCGGCACCGAAGCCAAAGAGGCTGCCCGGCATCTCGCATTCTTTAATGCCTTTTTCAGCGGCTTGAATTACGAGCACGTCGGAACGCCGGTGGACTTTACGCAGCACAACGGCGACATCCTTCATAACCATCAGATGGCCACTTACCTGGCGGCGCTAACGGCGGCCCAGCAGGTTGGCGTGGGTTAGCTTCTTCTCGCCTTGCTGGCGGCTGCTATCCCAGTTGTTCTAATAGTTCCCGTAGGAAGTCGAGGAGGACGGGGAGATGGACATCCCTTGAAGCCAATATTTCGGCAGGGCGGGGCAATGCGCCCAGCAACAGAAGTATCGGCCACGCCCGCCCAGATTCTGGCCGGTGTTACCGCTGCATCAAATAAGCACAGTCCATCAACCGGGGACCCTTGGCATCGCAGACCGCGAAGCGCGGCGGGCGCTGCCCGCCTTCCCTGTAATTCCATAATGACGCCGAGCCGTACTCGCCCTTTTTGCTGAGCGCGTAAAAGTCCAGGTCCATTCTTTCCAGTTTGGCGCGATTATCGAAGTAGTTATGCCGCACTCGTTTCAGCGCTTCCAGGCACGCTTCCACCGGCGTGGCCCCGTTGCGCATCATCTCCACCACGGTGTGCGCGCCCGCGATTTTGATATTTTCTTCCCCGCGTCCAGTTGACCCGGCCGCGCCGATGTCGTTGTCCAACCATAATCCCGCGCCGATGATCGGCGAATCGCCCACGCGGCCCGCCAGTTTATAGGCCATGCCGCTGGTCGAGGTAGTGCCGGAAAGATCGCCGTGAGAATCCACGCCCAGGCAGTTGATGGTGCCGGTCAGCGGCCGCTGCAACATTTCGCGCGCAAAGGCCATGATCTCCGGCGTCGCGCCGGGATAGGCAAACTCCGCTTTCTTCCCTTCCGGGCTTTTTGCTTCGGAACCATCGGCCAGCCCCGGACCCCAGAAGGTCTTGCCATGATGCTCCTTCCAGTAAAGCCAGGCGATGCGCGATTTGTCGGTCAGCAAATTCATTGGCTCGAAGCCGTGTACTTCGGCGAAACGCGTCGCGCCCGCGCCGACCAGCATGAGATGGTCGGTGCGTTCCATTACCAACTTGGCGATCTTCGAGGGATTTTTGGTCTTCCGAATGGCCCCGACCGCTCCGGCGCGCCTGGTCGGCCCGTGCATTACGCTGGCGTCGAGTTCCACTTCGCCGTCTTCGTTGGGCAATCCGCCGTAGCCGACGCTGCTGTCCTCGGGATCGTCCTCGATAATGTTGACGCCGGCGATGACGGCATCGAGCACGTCCGCGCCCGCGCGAATCATTTCCATGGCTTTACCGACGGCCCGCAATCCGTTGGCGCTGGAAACGACGCAGGGCTGTCCGCCGCTGCCCGAGCCGGGTGTTTGTCCTGTGACTTCTACTCCTGCTGCGATGGCCGCCGATCCGGCGGCGATTAAGTCTCGGCGAGTGATTTCCGACATGGTGAAGTCTCCTTGCATCATCTTGCCAGAACCGTCCGCGGTAGCGGATGGGTTCTGCCCTTGCCTGCACGGACCCATCCGCTACCGCGGACGGTTCTGACAAAACGCCCTACGCTTCCGGCGGCAGATTCCTCAATCTTACATCGCGATGTCCCGCCGCGCGATAGGCCGCCAGCAGCGCGCCCGCCGCGGGACCCAGTGCCGGCGGCAGCACGCGATTCCTGCCCGGCGCGCTCACTTGCCCGCGAACCTGTTGACGGAAGCGATCCAGCATAATACGGCTATGAAACGCCCCGCCAATGTAGCTGACCAGTACTTCCTCCTTGGGACGAAACAAGCGCCGCCGCACCCGCTCGACCAGATGCGCCAGCGATGCCGCGGCGTTGCGCAGAATCCCGCGCGCCACACGATCTCCGGCCTGGGCGCATTCGTCCACCACGCGCGCGAACGTCGCCGCGCGGCTGCGCGAATATTCTTCCGTGTACCACTTGTGCAGCGCCTCGTTGACGTCCGCCGTGGCGCTGAACGCGACAACGCGGTCGCGCAACACGGTGGATGGCCCCCAGCCTTCCTCCATGGCCAACGCCGCGCGCAAGGCTTGCCGCGCGGTATCGAAGGCGCTGCCTTCGTCGCCGAAAACGTATCCCCAGCCGCCGGCGCGCGCGGTGGCGCCTTCATCGTTCATGCCGAAACAGATCGAGCCGGTGCCGGAGATCACGATAATTCCGGGACGCCCTTCGGTGGCGCCCATCAGCGCGGTGACCGCGTCGTGGGTTACTTCAAGACGCTTGGCGTGCAGCACTTGCTCGATGATCGCGGCCTTATCTTCAGGGCCGCCGCTCATGCCGAAGTAGGCGCTGTCGAAGGTGGGCAGCCGCCGGGAAGAAAGGGGAGAATTGTGCCACGCCGTTTTCACCGCGCCGAGCACGGCGCGCTTCAGCTTGGCGGGTCCGCGGGAGGTTTTCACATGATTGCACGGACCGGCTTGTCCGAAGCCCAGCACCACGCCGCGCTCGTCGCCGATCAGCGCCACCGTGGAGCTTTGTCCGCCGTCGATGCCCAGGTAAAGATGTTCCGCCATGTGTTCCGCGATGAGATACCGTTGTTCAGAATATCTTGAAACCGGCCGTGCATCCTTCAATTTGAGCCGGCCGCTGATGACGTTGGCGTGCGGCTGTGCCGTTGAGGCCCTCACAGGCTTGTTTCCGGTTCAACCACCCGCCTCCGCCCGTCCGAAAAAACGTCGCGACGCGAGGAAGTGAGCTAGCCGTTTTCGACGCGTGCCTTTATATCCGAGTACGCCCAGTCGATCAGCCTGCTTAGCGCTGCGGCGTTTGTCGCCGTTCCCGGTCTTAGCTTCACATGGCGCATGAACTTGCCGTTGCCTTGCAACAAGCGGGCCGGATCCGGCAGCGCTGCGCCGTGAAAGAATCCCACGTTTACGTGCGAAGTGAATACATTGACGTAGCCGAAGGGCGCATCTCCCAAACATGCCACCGGACAGCCGTCATGCAAAAGCTCCCGGACTTCGTCCCCGCATTTTCGCATCACCTCAAACCACCGATGCGCGATGGCGTCCAATTCACCGGCATGCTCTTTCATCCATGCATCGATGGCAGGATCCCGCTCGACCGCGCCGTTGAATCGCAGTAGTTCCGTTCTCATCGCCGCTCCACCTTCTGCTTTCGAGATTACTCAATTCAGTGTCCGGGTTCATCAATCTTTTGCCCGTTTCCGTCAACTTGACGCCGAACGTCTTGACGCCGAACATCCCAACTTCCGGATGGGCGTCATCCGGCCGCAAAACCAGGGAAAGACTTTCCAGAAGGCCGATTCCTAGCCATTCACCTGCAAGTCGGTCTTCTGGAAGGGACGGCAGGAAAAGACTACAGGTTCGCGCCGAAAGCCAACAGACGGCCATCGCAGTCCTTCACCACGAACTCGCGCGAGTGCCAGGGCATGTTGGCAACTCCCCGCGTGAATTCGACGCCTTGGGCTGCGTACTCGGCATAAAGTGCATCGGCATCTTCGACGATCAGGTACGCGTCGAGCAGTTCGTCCCGGTACTTGTTCGGATTGGCTGTGGGCGGCGCGGCGCAGCGGAAGTGAATCACCTGCTGGTCGCGCGCCACGATGGCATAGACCGGCGGATCCTGCCACGTCCCCAGACATTCGAAGCCAAGCTTCGCCTTGTAATAGGCGAGCGTTGCGGGAATGTCCATGGTGAAGAACAGAGGCGCAATCTGACGGATCATGTGCCAAGTCTACCGCAGATATGCGCCGGGAAGGACGGGCTGAACCGTTCGCGCCGGACGCTGTTCTGTTGCCGATTGCACGACCTGCTCAAGGTAGGCTATATTCGATCCCGAGGTGCTTTCGCGATGTTGAACTGTGCGGCTCCCAACTTTATTGTCAACGACCTGGGCGCTACGCTGGCGTTCTATCAGTCCAAGCTGGGTTTCGACGTTCTTTATAAGGGTGGTGGTGACGGGAACGGAGATGACTTCTGGGCCATCATGGGACGCGACCGAGTCATGCTCATGTTCAAGGCCATCACTCCCGAGGTCCATCCACAACCGAATCGTTCGCGTCACGAATGGGCTCGTTGGGACGCCTACATCGGCACGGATGATCCCGACTCACTGTACACAGAGTTCGTAGGCAGGGAGGTTCCCGTGCATCGGGCACTCGCCAATACGAGCGATGGACTCAGGGCCTTCGAGATCACCGATAACAGCGGATATGTGCTGTGTTTTGGGCGCCCCGTTGACCAGTAGCTCCAGCGTCTTAAGGGCATCAATCCGGTCACTTGCGATTGGGAGCGGAGGCATCCCTTTCTTTTCGGTAGGATCGTGGGCCATCCGGAGGCAACTCTCATCCCAACTTCCGAATGGCGCGTAACTCGGGGATAACCCAAGGAGGCGTCGTCCGCGCGGTTAGATCGCTATGCCCAGAAACCCCGGTGGTGGTTGGGAATCCTAGTCTTGACCAGCGCCTTGAAAGCCTCAAAGTCGGCATCGCTTTGGAAAAGCCGGCGGGGCAGGGGGATTGCGTAGATCGGGCCTCTCCCCGTTCTGTAGGAGGACTGCCAGCCAAAGCCCAGACTCACTTTGTCGCGAAAAATCACCGCCTCGGTAACATAGGCCCAGCCTCGTTTTTCCTCGCAGTCCAGTTCCAATTCGGTTTCGCTGGCCGAACCACTGATGGGTCGCCCGCCTATTCCATCAATCGCGCTGGCGTCCACAGTGTGGCTCACGAATGCAGCCAGGAAGACGATACCGAAGAAGAGAAGCCCGCCCCAATTTCGGCGCTGGCTGTGTAGCAGAGCCATAACCAGATCTGGCGCCTTCCCGTCCAACGGGGACCTGCCGGCTGGAAAGAGGTTGAGCCATCCCGCCGTCGCACCACACGCCAAACAGAACAGGCCGATCGCTAAGTACAGCAGACGCACGGCTCGCCCGGCCGGTCGGTTCGACCACTTTCGGTCCGAATCCCAATCGCTAATTTCACCCTTGAAATGGATGGCCAAGGCGCTGTATGACAGTACGGAGCATCTTTTCGAAGTCTGGGACATCATAACGCATGTCGGGCGGCGTGACCCAACTTCCGGATCGCGCGGCGTCCGGGAGCTACGCGACTCGCTTCCGAAAGGTCCCGTTTTTGGCAGGCAATCCCAAAGCGCCTACTCCGAAATCATCCCAATTGTCCTCAGCCACGTTTCCACCAGCTGAGGCCATGCCGTCACCGCAAGCTTCGTTCGCCGCAGTCCGAACCCGTGCCCTCCCTGAGCATACAAATGCATCTCCACGGGAACACCAGCGTTCTTCAGCGCAATGTAGTAAGCAAGCGAGTCGTCTACGTTGTCCACGTGGTCATCCTCGTTCTGCAGCAAGAACGTGGGCGGCGTCCGGGGGGTCACTGGAATTTCGGGATTCAACGAAAGATGTTTATCGGCGGTCGCCGGATAAGAAACCACGAACTTTTTGGCGCCTTGCTTAGCATCCCATTCCGCCGCGGAAAGCGACAGATGGCCTGGATAGATGGGCACCGCAAAGTCCGGCCGGCAACTTTCTTTGTCGGCGACATCGACCGCCGGGTACAAGCGCTTCGCGTAGTGCGTGCTGATCGCTGCCGCCAGATGCCCACCTGCCGAAAACCCCAGCACGCCAATCTTGTGAGGATCGATGTGCCACTCCGCCGCGCGAGAGCGCACTAACCCCATTGCCCTCTGCGCATCTTCCAACGCCATCGGTGATTCCGGATATGGTCCCGATTTTGGATACGGCCCTACATCCGTCACGCGGTATTTCAATAACACACACGTGATCCCTTTCGGCGTCAGCCAGTCACAGACTTCCGTACCTTCCAGATCGATGGCAAGAACCTGATAGCCCCCGCCGGGAAACACGACCACCGCAGCGCCGGTATTCTTTCCCTTCGGCGAGTAGACCGTGATCGTAGGCCGCGTCACGTTGCTCACGCCCACAGCGGGCCTCCCGCCGGGAAGAAAGTCCTTCCCCGACGTCTCAGCGTACTCTGGCCCCGCGACAGGCTGCGGATCAGGGGCCGTCGCCGGCCATATCGGTATCTGCGTATGTCCTGGCGATGGCTGCCACACAGGCTTCTGCGCGCTCAGACTGCCGAACGCAGACAGAACACAAAGAGCAAAGATCAAAGGCTTCATCGGAATCCTCCAGGCACAGAATAGAGCAACACAAACCCTCATCTGAGGATAGGTCATAATCGGGCTTCTCGCTACTTGACTCCTTGGGCGTGACTCCTTGGGCGCATCTTCCACGGCGCAAACAAGCGCAGCTTGGTACAATCCCAAGATGCGCTCGATCCCCCGGATTCTCCTGATTGCCGCGTTGCCTTTTGCGTCCGGCTTTGCCGCGGCGCAAAGCTACGATCTGGTGATCGCCAACGGTCGCGTAATCGACCCCGAATCGAAACTGGATGCCGTCCGCAATGTCGGCATTTCCAGCGGCGTGATCCGCGCCGTCTCGGAAGCGCCGCTGAGCGGTCGCGCCACGGTGGACGCCCGCGGACTGGTTGTCGCGCCGGGGTTTATTGATCTGCACTCGCACGGGCAGGACGCCGAAAACTATCGCTACAAAGCGGCCGACGGCGTCACCACCGCGCTGGAACTGGAAGTGGGCGTGGGCGACGTGGACGGCTGGTACGCGGAGCGCGCCGGACATGCGCTCATCAACTACGGCGCCAGCGCCGGACACATTCCCCTGCGTATGAAGCTGATGAACGATCCCGCGCCGTTCCTACCTTCGGGACCGGCGGCGCATCGCGCCGCGACACCCGTGGAAATCGAGCAGATGAAGCGCGGACTCCGCCATGGACTAGAGCGCGGCGGCATCGGCGTCGGCTTCGGCATTATGTACACGGAAGCGGCCAGCTACTGGGAAATCCTGGAAATGTTCCGCGTGTCCGGCGAGTTTCACGCGCCCAGTTTTGTCCACCTGCGCCACGCCGGACCCCTGGAACCGGGCGGCCTGCGCGGCTTAAGTGAAGTGCTGGCGGCGTCCGCAGTGGGCGGCGGACCGCTGCACATCGTGCATCTCAACAGCATGTCCCTGAAGCTGCCCATCTTCCAACAGATGATCCAGACCATCGAAGACGCCCGCAAGCACGGCCTGGACGTGACCACCGAGGCTTATCCGTATACGGCGTCGCAGACGCGCATCGAATCGGCGATCTACGATGAAGGCTGGCAGCAGCGCCTGGGAGTCACGTACAAGGACCTGGAGTGGCCGGACACCGGCGAGCGGCTGACCGCCGAAAGTTTTGCCCAGTATCGCCAGACCGGCGGCTCGGTGATCGCTCACAATATGGATGAAGACATGATTCGCGCGGCCATGGCGCATCCTTTGGTGATGATCGCCAGCGACGGGCTGATCGCCGGCGGCAAGGGCCATCCCCGCGGCGCCGGCACGTTCGCGCGCGTCCTGGGACGTTACGTGCGCGAACAACATGCCCTCACGCTGAACGAGGCCATCGCCAAAATGACGCTGATGCCGGCGCAACGTTTGGAGGCGATCGTTCCGGGGATGAAGAACAAAGGCCGCGTCCGCATGGGCGCCGACGCCGACCTGGCGGTGTTCGATCCCGCCAAAGTAACCGATCGCGCTACTTTTGCGCAGCCCGCGCTACTCTCGGAGGGATTCCATTATGTGTTGGTGAACGGCGAGTTCGTTGTGCGCGACGGCCGCCTGGTGGAGACGCATCCCGGAAAACCCGTCCGGGGTGCGGTAAGATAATAGGACGCGTTTGGCGCACGTATTGGGCACATCGGGAGGCGGTCTCCCGGATGTTGGGGCTAATCATTTAAGGGGTTCTCCTTTATGCACGCAATTGACGTTGGCGATCTGAAGAAAACCTATGCCGGAGGTGTCCAGGCGCTCAAGGGCCTGACGTTTGCGGTGCGTCCAGGAGAGGTTTTCGGTCTGCTGGGACCGAACGGCGCGGGCAAATCCACCACCGTGCGGATCATCGTGACACTCTCCAGCGCGACTTCCGGGCGAGTCGAGGTGGATGGTATCGACGTCGGCAAAGATCCGCAAGAGGTGCGCCGGCGCATCGGCTACGTCAATCAGAACACCACGGTGGATTTCCTGGCCACCGGCCGCGAAAACCTGCGCTTGCAAGGACAGCTCTACGGCCACCGCGGCGCGGAACTCGACAGCCGGGTGGACGAATTGCTAACGCTGTTCGATTTGGACAGCGCCTCCAAGCGCGTCACGCAAACGTACTCCGGCGGCATGAAGCGCCGCTTGGACGTGGCCATGGGCCTGGTGCATCGTCCCAAGATTCTGGTGCTCGACGAACCCACTACGGGGCTGGATCCGGAAAGCCGCGCGGTGATGTGGCGGGAGTTGGAGCGGCTAGCCAAAGGGACCGGCATGACCATCCTGGTGACCACGCATTATCTGGAAGAAGCGGATCGCTTGTGCGATCGCCTGGCCATCGTCGATGGAGGGTTGATTGTCGCGGAAGGAACGCCGCGCGAGTTGAAAGGTACGCTGCGCGGAGACATGGTGCAGGTGGAGATCGCCACGGGACACAGCGCGGAGTCGGCCGCGCAACTCTTGCGCGGGACGCCGGGCGTATCGAACGTGATTCTGGAAGGGCAAACCTGCTCGGCGCAAGCCGAAGAAGGCGCGCGCGTCATTCCAGCGCTAATCTCCGCGCTGGAAGCGGCGGGACTGCCGGTGTCGCATGTGTCCATGAGCCGCCCATCGCTAGACGAAGTGTATTTGAGCGTCACCGGAAAATCCTTTGAGAAGGCCGATCAAGCGGGAGGCAAGCCATCTGGTCCCGTGCCCGCGGCAATGAGGGGGACAAAGCGATGAAATTCATTCAGGACGTTCTGCATTTGCTAAGCCGGCAATGGCGCATCACCATGCGCATGCCGATTTTCCTGGTGGTTTCCATCGTGCAACCGATCACCTGGATGCTGTTGTTCAGCCAGCTTTTCGGCAAGATCACCATGCTGGGCGGCTTTGGCAGCAGCTACGTGCAGTTCCTGGCTCCGGGAATCGCCATCATGTCGGCCTTGTTCGGTTCCGGTTACGCGGGCATGGGATTGTTGAACGACATCGATCGCGGCGTGGTGGATCGCTTCCTGGCGACCCCGGTGTCGCGCAGCGCGTTGATTATCGCGCGTGTGCTGCACGCCTGCATGACCGTCAGTATCCAGGGCGGCGTGATTCTGGGTGTGGCCATGATTTTGGGCGCGCGTCCGCGGGCCGGTGTGGCCAGCTTCGCCGCGGTTCTGATCGCGGCGGCGCTGCTGGGCGGGGGAATGGCAGGAATCTCCAACGCCATGGCGATTCTTACGCGGCGGCAGGAAACCATGTTCGCGGTTCTCAATTTCACCATGCTGCCGATGGTCTACCTTTCTAGCATGATCATGGCCAAAGCGCTGATGCCCAAATGGATCCAGACGGTGTCCAGATATAACCCCGTGGACTGGGCGGTGACGGTGGCGCGCAATGGGTTTGAGGGCAAGGACTTCGCAGTGTTTGGCTGGCAATTGCTCTTCCTGGCCTGCTTCACGACCTTTTTCGCGATTGTGGCCACCCGAGCGTTCCGGCGGTATCGCGCCACAATGTAGGAAAAGCGTCAAATCAAAAATCAAAAGGCAAAAATCAAAAATGATCGTGGCGGTGGAGGCGTCGCGCCCTGCTCTGAGAATGCAAAAGGCCAGGGTGGGAACCCTGGCCGTTCCAATAACTTTGGTGCCCAAGAGAGGACTCGAACCTCCACGAGCTTGCGCCCACTAGGACCTGAACCTAGCGCGTCTGCCAGTTCCGCCACTTGGGCAGTGACAAGCTATCATTGTCCCATTGCGGCGGCGCGGTTGTCAATGTCAGGCCTGGAGCGGGTCTTGGCGGGTAGTGGGTCAATTTGAACATGACGCTCCGACTGCGGCTCTGCCGCTCCTTCGTGCGGAAAGGCTCCGCCTTTCCGAAAACTCCGTTAGTACTTCGCACGGCTACGCCGTGCGAAAGCCCGCGAAGCGGGCTAGAGAGCGTGGCCCAGGGTGGAGCGTATTTTGCGGAACCCTGGGTAAATCGCGAGAACAAGGGGACCCGCGAAGCGGGCGACAGACGCGCGTATCTGCGAGACTGCCTTTCGCCCGCTTCGCGGGCTGTCTTTCCCTCACCGTATTCCCAGGGTTCCGCAAAATACGCTCCACCCTGGGCCACACTCTTGCGCCCGCTTCGCGGGCTGAAAATGTAGAAACTCCAGCGCACGGCTACGCCGTGCGGGCAAGGCGCAGCCTTGCCAAATGAGGGCGGGTCCGGAAAGGCACAGCCTTTCCGGACGAAGGAGCGGCGGAGCCGCACGCTTTCAAACTGACCCACTACCCCTTGGAGCGCTGGGAGCAGGCCTACGGGATGTCGCTCCCGGCGCTGATCCCGCTTTTGCGGAATTACAGGTTGTAGCCGGTGGTGGAGCGTGGTTTGCGACACCCAAACGGCTAACCGTGTGTCCGTTTCTTGAGTAGGGCTTGACTCCGTTCCGCCAGCCTGCCTATAATCACGTCGATAGGCCCATTTGTAACGCTAAAGCAAGGGCCCCCATCTTGGGCAAGGAGTGAGGTATGAAGCGGAACCAGGCAGCGCTGTGTGTTTTCTTGGCCCTGATGAGCTAGCTGCTCTTAAAGATCGCCGTGCAGGCGTCCTTCACGGCGTTGCCCACACTGCGCGTGGAATCCGCGAAGATGACGTCGCCGTTCTGCTTGGACACCACGATTTTGTTGCGCCGCAAGAAGTTGCTCTTGCCGGCTTCCCGATCGAACTTGATCACGAAGTTGGCCTGATCCTCCTTGGTGGTCATCATGACGTTAGGACAGCGCTCCCGAAAAGTCTTGATGACCTCGGCGGTTTGCGGCCTGTCGCCCGTTTGTACGGCCCATGGGTTGCTTTCTTCAACAAATACGCGTACGGGAGTTTGAGCGCTAACCCATGTCGCCAACATGGCGACCGGGAGAGCCACTCGCAATGAGGATCGGAGTAGGGAATTCAGCAGGCGGGAGCCTGCGTCCAGAGTGAGCGCGCTGTCGTTTGACATGGAACCCTCCATCCGGATATACGTGGCAAGCCATCGTCGGGTTGCAGGGTTGCTTCTCCGGCAACTCAAGGTTGCCTGAAAATTTACTATTCGTAACGCAGCGCGGTCATGGGGTCTACGCGTGTCGCCCGCCGCGCCGGAAGATAGGCGGAAATGACGGCGATGGCGATGATGCCGAGCAGCGCCACGGCGATGGCCAACGGATCGTTCGGCCCCACACCGTAGAGCAGGCTGGCGAGCAGTCGCGTAGCGGCGATGGCCAGCGGCAAGCCGACCAGCACGCCGAAACCCGCCAGAATCAGGACCTCGCGAACCACCAGCCACAAGACGTTGCTGGTCGCCGCGCCGAGGGCCATGCGGACGCCGATTTCGCGCGTGCGGCGGGTGACCAGGAACGCCATCACACCATAAAGCCCGATCGCCGCAAGCAGCGTGGCCAGCACTCCAAAAGCCGTGGACAGCGAGGCGGCCAAATGATCCACCGCGACGGATTCGTCGCGGGCCTGCTCCACGGTCTTCATCATGAACAGGGGCAGGTTGGGATCCAGCTTCTGAACCGCGGCCCGGATCAAGGGAAACATTTCCGACGGCGAGGCGGCGGTGCGCACGTAGGCGGTCATCGGAAAGGAAGACTCGTTTTGCAGGTAGGGCAGGAAAACCTGGCGCGGGATCTCATCGCGCATGGTTTCATACTTGGTGTCGCCGACAACGGCGACGATTTCGATGTTGGTCTTAGTGTTGGGGTCGGCGCCCGCGCCGAGGTGGCGGCCCACGGGATCGCGATCGCCAAAGTAATAGCGCGCGAACTTGCGGTTGACAATGGCCACCTGCGGCGCGCCTTCGCTGTCCTTGGCGGTGAAATCGCGGCCTCCATACATGGGGATTTGCAGAGTGTTGAAGAATCCCGGCGAAACATGGTTCACATGGGAGTTCATGCTCTCGCCCGGTTTGGCGGCATAGCCTTCCACCGTCCAATTGTTATCCCAATCGTTATAAGACAGCGGCGGAGAAACACATAAGGCCGCCGATTGGGCCCCGGGCAGCGCCATCATTTGTTCCGTCAACTGCCGATAAAAAACCTTGGCGCGCGCCGTCTGGTAACCGTTCAGCTTCGGATCGACGTTGAAGGAGAGCAGATTGTGCACTTCAAATCCCGGTCCCAGATCCTTGAGGTTGGACAGGCTGCGGCTAAACAATCCCGCGCCTGTCAGCAGCAGCAACGAGAGGGCCACTTGAGCGGTCACCAGCAGCTTGCGCATGGACTGTCCACCGCCTACCACCGCGCCAGCCTGATCCTTCAATGTGGGGGCCAGATCGGGACGCGTGGCGCGAAGGGCGGGCGCCAGGCCAAAGGCCAGCGCCGTGAAGATGGAAACGGCGATCGTAAAGCCGAGCGCGCGTAGATCAGGGTCGGTGACGAACTTGAGCGGCGGATCGATCTGCGGCATGAAGCCGTTCAGCAGATTCATGGCCGGTCTGGCAATCAGGAAGCCGAGCGCAGCACCCGCCAGCGACAGTATCCCGCTCTCCAGCAGGAGTTGTCCCACCAGGCGAAGGCGGGTGGCGCCGAGCGCCAGCCGGATGGCCACCTCTTTCTGGCGCGCCATCGAACGCGCAACCATCAGGTTGGCGACGTTGGCGCAGGCCATCAACAGGACCAGCCCGACCATGGCCATCATCGCCCACAGCGGTCCCTCAAGATACGGGGCGGCTTTATTCTCGCCTCGAGCGCCGGGCATTAATTCCAGGGTCATCTTGAGAAACTGCTCGCGCGCATAAGGCGAGGCGTTGGCAAATTCCTTCTGCTGTACTTCCATTTCCAGCACGCCGTGCAGGAGGGGCTGCAGCGACGCTTGGGCCTGCGTGAGGCTCACACCGGGCTTCAGACGAGCGAAAACCTGCACCCAACGGTAGCGGCGATCGTCGAAAGATTGATTGGCGAATTGCTTCGCCATCAAAATGGGGATGTAAATCTGGGTGGGAAACAGCCGCTCCACTCCGTCAAATCCCGCCTGGGCGACGCCGACGACGGTCAGCTTATTGTCGTTGACGAGAATTTCCTTGCCGACAATCGTGGGATCGCTGGCGAAGCGTGTCTTCCAAAAGTCGTAACCCAGCACCGCGAAAGGCGCGCCGCCGCGCGCGGCGTCTGCCGCCGGTGTAAACAAGCGTCCCAACGCGGGCCGCACACCGAGTACCTGGAAGTACGATCCGGAAACCAGCTCGCCTTGGGCCAGCTCATTGTGACCGGCAAAGCTAGCGCTCACCGCGGTCTGATATCGGCACAGGACTCCGCTGAACACCTGGTTGCCGTCGCGGAAATCCTGGTAAAGGGGATAGGAGAGCGAATTCAAGCCGGTATTCGATCCGTAGAATTGCCCGCGCTGCCCGAACTGCACCAGTTCGTCCGGATTCTGCACCGGCAGGGAGTGCAGCAGCACCTGATCGAGCATGCTGAACACCGCGGTATTGGCGCCGATTCCCAAGGCCAACGAGAGAATCGCAACCACGGCAAACCCCGGCGATTTCACCAGCGATCGCAGGGCATAGCGCAATTGAGCAAACAGATTCATGGAACTCCCCAGCACACTCTCTCAGAGAGGTACGGGGCAGGATGCGCATTTGTTCCGGCAAATTGGGGCCGTGTCCCCAGAACTTCCTAAATCTCGTTCTTCCCCGACACTAAAAGATGCGTGATCCCCTTCCAGCGCAGTTCGCCGTCTACGCCGGCGGGCAGAATCACTTGGGCAGAAGGTGTGGCGCCGCGCAAATCGAAGTGTACGCTGATTTCACCGTTAGGATGCGGGATCGCGCCGGAGGCGCGCGGCAGTTTACCCAAGTGGGGCTGGATCAGCACACGGCGAAAGCCCGGAGCCAGCGATTCGATCCCCAGCACCGTGCGGAATAATTCAATGTTAGGACTCGCGCCCCAGGCGTGACAGTCCGAGCGGCTATCGGAGCGGAATTCCTCGGGCCAGGTGCTGACGCCCTGCGCCAGTTGTTCCTTCCAGGGACTGAGCATCTCCAAGTAGCGATCGCCCAATCCCGCCTGAACCATCGCTTGATGCAAGTAGTATCGGAAATACACAGAGCATTGCGCCAGGCCCGTGTTCGCGGGAGCGATCACTTTTTCCATCAGGGCGCGCGCTTCCGCGCCGGTGATTACTTCCGCCAGCACCGCCAGCGCATTGGCGTGTTGTGAATAATCTTTGTGCTGCGGAGTATCCGCGAACAGGCCGCGCTGAACGTCCCAGTAAAGCTTGCGAATCGTGGCGCGGAGTTTGTCGGCGGCCGCGGCGTTGTCGGCGGCTTGATCTTTTTTGCCCAGCGCGGTTTCCATCCGTGCGGCCCAATTCAGCGCCATCAACAGTTGCAAATCCTGCGGCGCGGAGGCGCCATCGGGACCGCGCGGCGGCACGCCGCCCGGCCATTTTTCCACCCAATCGACGTAATTCCACCACGGCATCTCTCCCAGCGAGCCATCGGAGCGTTGCCGAGCGGCAAAAAAATCCAGCACCGCTCGCACTCCAGGCAGCATTTGCGCCACAAACGCGGTCTGCTCCGGATGGGCCGCGGCGTACATCCAGTAGTCGTGGAGCATGCCGATCCACCACAACGAAAAGCCGGGAATATACTGCTGCAGCGCCGATGGTGCGCGAGAAAACGTCGCGCCTTCCGCGGTGCGCGAGTTATCCAGTTGCTCGATGGCGTTGCGCATCAAACGCGAGTCGCCGGAGTTGTACAGGGACACCAGGCATTGGATGCGCGTATCGCCAACGTACTGGAGCTGTTCGTAGTAGGGACAGTCCATGTACGTTTCATGCGCGCAGAGCCGCGCGGTGCGCCAGCCGACCTCCAGAATCCGTTGCAGTTCGGCGTCGTCAACCCCGCCGCTTTCGAAGCGCGACTTGCGTTCGAAGGGATAACCGGTGTAGGCGGAGCGCAGATCCTCAATGGTCAGGGGATCGGTGGAGGTATCCACGGATACCTCCACATAGCGAAACGTCCGCCAATAGAGCGGGCGATACACGCGGTTGCGTTCACCGTCGGGACTGAACATGTCCGTTGTGCCGACGAAGACCTTGCCGTCCACGTCGTTGCGATTGCCTTTATTGCGCGACGGCTCCCCGGGCTTCTCGCCCGGCAGGTACAACGATTCGGCGTAGCGCATGGTCACCCGCGCACCGATGCCTCCGCTGACCTCCAGCTCCGGGAACGCCGTGGTGAGATGGCCCTGATCGAGCAAAAAGTGTGCCTGCGATCGCGCGGGAATCTGGAAGCCTGCGGCTTTTTCCGGGAAAGCCGCTGGAATCTTGACGCCGGCTTCCTGGCGAGTACGGGAGAACCGTTGCGGCGTTTCTTCCATCTGTGGAATCACCCGCGGCGTCAGCATCCAGCGGTTGGGACCGTCGCGGGCGTCGCGCGGCGTGCCTGCGCCGTGTTCCAGCGTGGTTACACCGCGCCAGTTGCCGTCGTCAAAAGCATTGCGTTCCCATCCCCACGGATACGACGCGCCCTCCAGCAATTCTCCGGGGGGAATCGCCGTGTAGGCGGAGAGCGGATTGGCCGCTCGCAGCGGCCGGTAGGCGCGATCGGCGAGGCCGTACCAATCGGGGCCGGTGTTGACGATCTTGGATTCCTCGGAATCGCCCTGCATCAGGAAGCCGGTTTGCGAACTGAACTGCGCCACGGCCTGGTAGGCGCCGTCGTTCCACACCACCGCGGCCAAGGCGTTATGCCCTTCGCGCAAATGCGGCGCTAGATCCAAGGTCTCGTAGCGCCAATGATTCAAGTCGCTGCGCGCCGGACCGCAGGCCACGAATTTTCCGTTCAGGAACAGGCGATAGCGATTGTCCGCGCTGACGTGGACCACAAAAGGCTGGGGCACCTTCTCCAGCACAAAGGTGCGTCGGAAGTGATAAACACCGTAGTCGTGCGGCGGCGTGCCCGGCACGACCACCCACTTGGCCGGCCACGCCGACTTGAGCAGGTTGGGAGCAATCTGGGAAAACGCCCGCGCGGAGAGCGCCAGGCCGGCGAGGCGGAAAAATGCGCGGCGATCAAGCTGCATCACAGATCAACAATAACACTACAATGCTGGCATATTCGGTGGCGGGCCAATTTTGGGTCCGCCAGGTCATATTCCGTTACCATAGGGCTCTGCACAAAAGGAGGCGTCTGATGTTGGATCAACAAGATGAGCAAGTCATTCTTTCGCAGGTGGAAAACAGGGTCGCGACGCTGACCCTGAACCGTCCCAACAAGCTGAATGCCTTCAATGGCGAATTGCTATCGCAAGCTTCGATTGCCTCACGAAATGGAGCAGCGATCCGGATGTCGGCGCGATTGTCGTTACCGGCGCCGGGCGCGCGTTCTGCGCCGGCGGCGACGTATCGGGCATGGCGCGCCCAAAATGGGAGAGTCCAGCGGCGCTCCCACGCTGGAGCAACAAATCGACGGGCTGCGGCACTGGCAGCGAGATCTCCTGGATGCTTTACAACATCCCCAAGGTCACCATCGCCGCCGTAAATGGATTTGCCATGGGCGCGGGACTGGGAATCTGCCTGGCGTGCGATTTGCGGATCGCTTCCGATCAGGCCAAATTCGGAACCGCTTATGCCAAGGTGGGATTCGGCGGAGATTTTGGCACTACCTGGCTGCTGACCCACACGGTCGGCCCGGCCAAAGCCAAGGAACTGTTGTTTCTCGCCGATCCGATCGACGCCGCCGAGGCCCTGCGGCTGGGATTGGTGAATCGGGTGGTCGCGCATGACCTTTGCCACAGAAGCCCGCGAGCTCGGCGGAAAGATTGGCGCATGGGCCGCTGACCAGCTACCGCTACATGAAGGCCAACGTGAATCTGTCCACGCTACTCGACTTCCGCACTCATCTCGATCGCGAAGCCGAAACGCATCTGCGCTGCGGCCATGACAGAAGATCATCGTGAAGGAGTGCGCGCCTTTATGGAGAAGCGGGCGCCGCAGTTCACAGGACACTAAAGCTATGAACTTTCAACATATCCTCTACGTCAAAGAGGACCACATCGCCACCGTGACCCTGAACCGCCCGCAAAAGATCAATGCGTATTCGGAAACCATGGTGCACGAGATCCTGGCGGCGTTGGCCGATGCGCGCGACGACGATGGCGTGCGGGCCGTGATTCTGACCGGAGCCGGCCGGGGGTTTTGCTCGGGCGGCGACGTCAGGCCGCGACTTTCGAGTATCCCGCGCGCTATCGCGGACACCGCATGGAATCGCTGCTGGAGATGCGCGAGAACATGCATCAGTTGGTGACCTTTCTGCAGCGCTTCGATAAGCCGGTGATTGCGGCGGTCAACGGAGCGGCGGTCGCCGGCGGCCTGACGCTGGCTTTGTGCTGCGATTTTCGCATCGCTGCCGAGAGCGCCAAACTGGGAGACACCAGCTTGCGATTTGCATTGATTCCCGATGAAGGCGGCGCCTTTTTGTTCCCGCGCTTCCTGGGTCTGGAGCGAGCGCTGAAGCATGTCGCTGTTTTCGGAAGTTTATCCGGCCAAACGCGCGAAAGAGCTGGGCCTGGTGACCGAAGTGGTTCCCGACGCGGAGTTGATGACGGCCGCGCGCGCCTGGGCCGATCGACTGGCCGACGGTCCGCCCATCGCGATCCGCGTCACCAAGCGAATGATGTACAAGCAGCTCTCCATGCACCTGGAGAACGCGCTGGAAGACGCGGCGCTGGGAACGCTGGTCGCCAACTACACCGAGGACGTCAAAGAAGGAACCGCGGCCTTTCACGAAAAGCGCCCCCCGAAGTTTGAAGGACGGTGAATCGCGCCGGCGGGCGCATGACAGGTAGGAAAGGCATGAGAAGTAGGGGAATTATGGGAAGCATGGGAAGTATGAAAGGCCGCGTAATACGCAGATACACCTACGGCGCGCGCCGCTTGCCTTGGATCGCCGCCAGATGTTCCAGGAAAAGAGGATTCTTGGGCTGTAACTTGACCGCTGCCAGCATGGCTTTTTCGGCTTCCGGCCGGCTTCCCAAGCGCAGGTAAATCATCGCCAGGGTGTCGGCGTAGGCGGGGACATCTGGTTGCACGTCGTGAGCCTTTTGAGCCAACTGCAGGGCGCGGTCCATGTTGCCGCCGTCGGAAAAGATGCGCCACGCCAGATTGTTCAGCGCCAGGGCGTTGGAGCCGTCCAGCGCCACGGCTTTTTCGTAGCCGCTGGTGGCTTCCGGATAATCCACTTGCAACTCCTGGAAGGCCGCGTACATGGTCCAGGCCTGGGACCACTGCGGCCAGTGGCGGGTCAATTCGTTGATTTTGGCACGGGCTTCCTCGGTGCGGCCGGACACGACCAGCGTTTGCGTCAATCCCAGCAAGGGTCCGGGCGATTGCGGACTCAGCGCGATGGCCCGCTCGTAGGAAACCTTGGCGGCTCCGAAGTCGCGCGCGGCTCGCTGCGTTTCGGCCAGCAATTGGAAGTGTACCGCGGAGTTGGGAAAACGTTCGGCCTGCTGCCGGACGCGTTCCACAGCTTTGCCGGCTTGGCCTTCGGCGATGTAGGATTGCGCCAGGACGGCCAGCAGATTGATGGAAGCGGGTTCGTGTTGCAGACCTTCTTCCAGCGCCGGACGCGCCTGACTCCACTGCCCCTTGAGCAGATATTTCAAGGCGGTTTGCGTATAGGAAGGCACCACGTCGGGATGTTGGGCCCGCACTTGTTCCAATTCCTTGGTGGCCAGATCGTACTTTCCCAGCGCGGAATAGACGCGCGCCAGGAGCAGTTGCTCCAACGCCGCCGGGTTTTTGGCCTGGGGATCTTGTTGCAGCAGAGAAAGCGCCGTCATGGGAGAGGATTGCCGCAGCCAATACTCCGCCAGCCAGATCCGCGCTCCCAGCAAGTCGGGATTCAGATGCAGGGCGCGGGTCATGGCCACTTGGGCTTGCTGCTGATCGCCCTTGCGATCTTGCGCGGCGCCGATGAAAAATTGCGCCGTCGCCGAAGGCCGGTACTCCATCGAATTGTTCAGATGGACCAGCGCGGCATCGGCTTGTCCTTCTTGAAACTCCAGAATTCCAGCCAGCATATTGGTTTGCGGGTCGATGGCATTCGCCGCCAACAGAGTCGTGACCAAGCCCTTTGCTTTGGCGTGCTGTCCGGAAACCAGATAGGCCCCCGCCAACCGGTCTTGGTTGTAGGTGTCATCGGGATGCTCCTTTATTACACGCTCCAATTCTGCGATGCCCTTGGGCCAGAGGTGCTGGGCCAGATAGTAGCTGGCCAGCGATCCTCGGATGGCCGGGTCGTCCGGTTTCATTTGCGCGAGTTTCCGAAAAGTCTCCTCGGCCTTGTCGGGCTTTCCTATGCGGCCGTACAGCCACGCCAAACCCTTGCGCGGCTCAACACTGTCGGGATCCATGCTGACGGCTTGCTGGTAGGCTTGCTCGGCCTTGGCAAACTGTCCGGAAAGCTGATAGAGGTTGCCCAAGGAGATCAAGGTCGCCGGAGTTTTGGTCGCTTGCGCGGCGGCTTCTTCCAGTTGTTTGGTGGCTTCCGGAACATCTTGTTTGGACAGCAGGATTCCCGATTTGACCATGCGCGCTTGCTGGCTGCCGGGGTCCGCGGCCAGCCAAAGGTCCAATTCCTGATCGGCCATCGCGGGCTCTTCCAAGGCCGTCAACGACAGCACAAGAATTTCGTGAGCCTTGGAGTTGTTGGGGTGGCGATCCAAGACCCACTTGGCCAAGTCGCGAGCGGTCTTAAAGTCGCGTTGGAACACGGCTAGCTGCGCCAAGCGGGCCTTGATGTCCTCATCCAGCGGAGCTTTGGAGCCGGCCAGATTATCGGCAATTGTCAGAAACTTGTGGGCGTCGGTGTAGGCTTTCAGCTCCATGGCCGTGACCCCGGCTTCGTAGTAGGTTTCCGCCGTGCCTTGTTTATGCGACATGGCCTTGCGGAATTCCAGATGCGCGCGGGTATAGTCCTTCTTGGCGGCCCATTCCATGCCTCTCTGGTAGTGATCGCCGCGGTCACAGGCGGAAAGCAAGAAGGGTAGCAGACAGGCAATCCAACGCAGGTTTTTCGATTTGGAAACCAGCCTCATGCAGGGGTGCAAGGTTTTCAGCTCGGCGTGCTCCGTGTACCAACGACATTATACAACATACAAAGCGTTAAGGTGGGAGAGGCGGCCATTGCCGTTGTTTTAGGTTCAAGGACACTGGCGTCGGGCAGGGACGCGGGACTCAAAGAACTTCCGGGAACTCGGTTGCGGGAAGAGCGGTTAGCCGCGACGCAGGCGCCGGAGGCGCAGGCCCAGACCGGCCAGCCCGGTGGTGAGGAACATCAAGGTCGCCGGTTCCGGCGCATCGACGGTGGAATCGTTCAGAGTGACATTCAGATTACCGCTGATGATCTCGCCGTCCACTTGCACGCCATTCAGGGAAATGTCCCGATACGGCGCCAAGACGACTCCTTGAACCGTAGCGGATGATCCCGTTGCTTCAGTCTCGGCGGTGCAGTTGCTGCCGTTGCCAATGTTGCTGAAGCATACCAGGCCTGAGGTGCCTTCAACGTTATACAACACGTGGGAGGGGAGCAGGCCGCCGGCCAAGGTGATGGTTGCGCCGTTCAGGACCGTGAACGCGGCGCCGGTACTGCTAGTGCCAATGTTGATAACAAATGTTGCGGCACTACTCGTCGAAGAAAGCGTCAGGTCCTGGGTGGCGCCGCTGAGAGCCAAGCCGCTAGTGAGGTTCAACACATAGATCCCGGGGTTGTTTTCCGTGATGGTAGTCGCCGAAACACCGAGAGAACCGGGCGTCGCAATCACGGTCGTGCCGGCGGGGCCGGAAGCGTCGGAGACTGCATCGTTATAGGCCAGGACGGCCGCCGTCGTCGCGGGATTCAGCACCGCGCCGTCGTTTGCAGTTTTGGTGCCTGTAATGTTAGCGCTGCCGGTCAGCGTACCAGTGCCATAGCCGGCATTCCCGTAGATGTACGTCCCGCTATTGACCGTAAGATTGCCCGAGCCGGCAACACCCACGTTGCCATCCACCTGCGACTGGTCTGAGAGGGTAAGGTTGTCTTTGGTATTACCGGAATCGCAACCCTTGTTGCAGTCGCCCAGCGTTAGAATCTGGAAGTTCGACGGTCCAGCGCTGCCCAGATCCACAAAGGGATTCACGTTCGAGGCGTGAACCTGACCAGCCACCAACAGAATAAGGGCCGCTACTGAGGGCTTCATGAATATCTTCATTTTATCCACCAATCTTGCGATGCGCACACACAACAACCTTTCCGTTACTCCCAAGTACTACGGAACTTCATACTTCATAGAGCAATCCGGATGCCAAAGCCAGTCCTCCGTGCAGTTTGCAAGCCGTTTGTTATCAATGTGCTAGATCGCATAAAAAAGAATCGATCACAACCCAGACTGCCTTTGCGCAAAACTTTGCGGCATTTGGATAAAACGCTCGACGCGCCTCTAGGACGACCAAGCCAGTACCCCGGTCGCCTATGACCCTTCAAAGGCGGGTTCGGGATGTCGCTCGCGAACTCGGCGTCTTGCTATAATACTGCTTGGCAACTTCCCATACCATGATAAATCGAGCAGCCCTCTCCGCCTTTTTCTGGCTGGCCGTTCTTACCCTGGCGCAGGCGAAGCCGGCGACGGCGTCCGGTCAAGCTTCCGCGAGCCAAGCAACGCGGCCGACGGCGGCAGGTTCCGCGACGGTCAACAAGGAATTCCTGGCCGCCATGAACGCGCTGAAAGAAGGCCGCGTGGACGTTGCCGAGCCGATGCTGACCAAGCTACTCAAGGCCGCGCCGGAAAACGCCGACTACAACCTGGGTCTGGGAACGCTGTTGGCCATAAAGGGCGATACGCAAAGCGCCCTGCCCTTGCTGGAAAAATCGGTCAAGATCAAACCCTCCTCGCAAGGCTTCGCCACCTTGGGCGCGGCCTATGCCGACGTGAACCGCGGTGAGGATGCCATCGCCGCTTTGCGCAAGAGCTTGTCTCTGGATCCTACCAACCTGGCGTCGAATTTCAACCTGGCGGCGATCTATATTCAGGTTAACTCGTTCGCCGAAGCCCTGCCGTTATTGGATAGAGTGGTCAAGGCGCGGCCCGCGGAAACCGAACCCACCTATTTGCTGGCCTTGTGCTATTCGGCCTTGAATCAACCGGCGCAGGCCCGCGCCGTGCTGCTGAAACTGCCTGCCAAGGTTCGCGACTCGGAGCAAGTGTTGTTGTTGTTATCTTCGAACTCCACCGCGCTGGGAGAAAATGGGGAATCGCGCAAGTATTTGGAGCGGGCCCTGGAGCTAAATCCCATTTCCGTGGCGGTGATGGCCAATCTGGGCGCCCTGCTGGTGCAGCAGGGCGAGCGCGAACGCGGCCTGGAGATGCTGGAACGCGCCTGGAAGACCGATAAGACATCGTACCTGGCCGGGATGAGCCTGGCGCAAGCCGATTACGAGGCCGGCAAATTTGAAGGTGCGCGCGACGTGCTGGGGTCCCTGCTCACCAAGGGAGAATCGCCGGACATTTACGCGCTGCTGGGGAATGTGGAAGACGCGTTGAAGAATCACGACCGGGCGGTGACCTATTTGTCGCGCGCCGCGGACCTGGATCCCAGCGAACACAGCCAGTTCGCGGTCGGCTACAGCCAATTGCAGGCCGGCAAGCCCGATCTGGCGGAAGCCGCCTTTCGCGCGGCTATGGAAAAGCTGCCGCTCTCCGCACAACTGCGCATGGGACTCGGCGCGGCGTACCTGGTGCAAGACAAGAGCCAGCAGGCGGTTCAGACGCTGCAACCGTTCGCTTCCAAGGACGACAAACCAGATCCCCTGGGGGTGCGCCTGTATGAGTTGGCGCAGCAGTCCCTGGCCGGCACGCGCGATGATTTGAAAATCAAACAGGCCATCGCCGACCTGAAACCGAAATAACCGCCAAGCGCTTCGCACAACCGGTTGCGGTTTTCCGGGTTACTGTTGCGCGGCCTTGGCCTCGCGGGCTTTGGACAATTTATCCTTGATCGTTTGATCGTCGGGACTGGCCCCCGCCGCGAGTTGATACACTTCCACGGCGGATGCGTAGCGCTTCTGTTCCATGAATCTGTCGCCTTGCGCCACCCAGATCCGCACTTTCATTTCGGTGGCGTTCTTGACGATCTCTTGAACGTTGAGACCCGCGCCGTCCTTGCCCATGGGGATCGGTATGTTGATGGCAGGGATATTGACGCTGGGAACGCTCGAGGACGGAGCCGTGGGTGGAGCGGCCTGGTCGCCTTCTTCAGGAGGAGTCCCATCCTTGGATTTCTGGTCCTTCCCCGCGTTGCTCTTGGCTGGCCCCGCGTTGCTCTTGGCTGGGGCGGTTTGCGGCGGCGTGATCGAGACGGTGCCATCGGGACCGATCTGAACCGCCGGAGCCGCTTTCCTGCCGGCGCTGCGCCAGACAATCGCCACAACCATCAGACAGACCAGAAGCGTTGGCACGGCGCATCCCATGGCGGTGATTCCGATGGCCGTCTTCCACCATTGCCGCTTGGGCGGCAGCGTCATGCTGTGCGCCGGCAGAACTTCGGGTGGGGCTATTGGCGTTGTTTGCGCCAGGGGAATGACCGCAGCTAGGGGGAGGGCGGCCGTGGCGACTGCCCGCGAATCGGGAGGCGCGCCCTCGCCGCCCGACAACGCCGCTTGCAAGTCCGCGATGGACGCAAAGCGGCGGTCGGGATTTTTTTCCAAACAACCGAGAATGGCGCGTTCCAGATTCGGCGGCAAGGAGGGCTGCAGTTCGCGCGGCGGCCGCGGCGCTTCCATAATCTGTTTCATCACCACCGAGACCATGGTCTCGCCGCTGAACGCGGCGACGCCCGTGAAAATCTCGTACATCAAAAGGCCGGCCGCGTAAATGTCGGTGCGATGATCCACCGGCTTGCCTTCGGCCTGCTCCGGCGCCATGTAGGCGGGTGTGCCGATAATGCCCACGGTCAGCGGCGTGTTGCCGGAATCCACCGAGCGGGCGATCCCGAAATCCATGATGGTGATTTTCCCGCTGCGATCCACCATCACGTTTTGCGGTTTCAGGTCGCGATGGACCACGCCTTGCGCGTGCGCTTCACCCAAGCCCGCGCAAAGCTGGCGGGCGATGGCCAAACCTTCCTCCACCGTCAAACTTTTTCGCCGGTCCAGCAGGGCCCGCAGGCTTTCGCCTTCCACGTACTCCATCGAAATGTAAGTTACTTGGTCGTCGCGATGAAAATCGTGGATGCGGCAGATGTTCTTGTGGGTGATTTTCCGGGCCAGGCGCATCTCGTTCTTGAAGCGCTCCAGAACCGTGGGGTTTTCCAGTAACTCGGGCTTCAGAACCTTCAGGGCCACCGTCTCGCCGGTCTCGCGGTCGCGCCCTTTGTAAACGATGCCCATGCCGCCGCGGCCCAGTTCGCCGAGAATGTCGAAGCGTTGCAGGACCGGGGCGGCGGCCGCGATGGTTTTTCCGGCAGGCGCGTTTCCGGCAGGCTCAGCAGTGCTGGGAACCGTGGATGCGGCCCAGATGACTTCGAACAAATCTTCTTTTTCCGCCGAATCCGAGGCCGGGTGATCGGGGGAGAGTTGCCCCTGCCAAGTGCAACGCACATCGGTCTGGCCCAGGACGGCCTCACGCACCGGACGGCTCACCAGAATCTGGCCGGGTTTGGACTGCCTGGCAATCCGCGCGGCTATTTCACGGCTCGCCTGATGAACTCCCACGCGCAGATAGGCCCGCTCGTTTTCGGCTTTTCCGGCCCCTGCCTGGAGCAAGCGCCGCTGCATCTCCACCGCCGCGCGCACGGCCAGCGGTGCATCGGAGAACTCGACGACGATCTCTTCGCCTGCCGGAGAAATCACGGCGCCGTGAAACTCCTCGGCCGCATCGGCCAGCAATCCGAAATAAGGATTGGCCGTTGCGGCTACCTGTGTTTCCCCGCTATCGTCAAACGAGGTCTGCAGGTGGCCGATGCCAGCCGACAAAACGGTCATGTCGTAATCATAACAGCAGTGGGACAGGCCTGGCGGGGGGCCTGTCTTGGAAAGGCTCCCGCCTCGGCCGACCTTACTACTTGGACGCCATATTGATAAAGCCGATCACGTCCTTGCGCATTTTCTCGCGCGCCTTCTTGTCCACGTAAACCATGTGGCCGGTTTCGTAGTACACGAAGCTGACGTTCTTGCGAATGTTCGGCTCCAGGCTCATGTGCGACACGGTGTGCTCGATGCCGTTGAAGGGCGTGGCGTGATCGTAGTATCCGGCCATAACCATCAGCTTCAGATGGCGCTCCTGGGTCATGGCGGCGCGCAGCGATTCGGCGGGCTGGCCGGGCTGGCCTTGATCCCAGGGACGCACGTTGCCGCTGACGTTGTACCAAGCCTCGCTGATCCACTTCAGATCCTTGCGCACGTAGTCTTGCCACATCGCGGCGTAAGCACCGGTGTAGGTGGCCCAACTGGGATCGTATTCCTCGCCTTCGCCAGCCGCGTCGTAATCCTGGCCGGTAAAGCGCGCGTCCAGCCGTCCCATGGTCTGGCGCTTGCTGCGCAACAGTTCCTTGAACCAGCGTTGCGGGCTGATCCGCAAGTTGGTCTCTTCCACATAGGCCGGGGATAGACCCGTGAATCGGGCGATATCCTTAACCACCTTTTGATGCTCGGCGGGCGAAAGCTCATCGCCTTTTTCCAGGGCTTGGGCGTACTCGCCGTGCGCGAACTCGCGAGCCTTTTGCGCCACTTGCTCGATTGTCAGGCTCTGCAGGTCGGGCGGCAGCAAATGGTGAAACCAAGCGGAGGTCACGAAGGTGGGGAGGAAGAACGCGAAGCGATCGTCGGCGCCGAAATTGCCGAATCCCACCGAGGAGAGCAACATGATTCCGCTCATGAACATCGAGCGGCGCTGCAGGAGCGTGCCGGCCAGCATCGCCGAGCGCGTGGTGCCGTAGCTTTCCCCGAGCAGGAACTTCGGCGAGGTCCAGCGCTCGTTACGCGTGACGTATTGGTAGATAAAATCGGCGAACCACTGCGCGTCCTGGGAGACGCCATAGAACTGTGCGGCATTCTCGCCCGGCGCCGGACGGCTGTAGCCGGTGCCGATGGCGTCCACAAAGACCATGTCGGTGGCGTCAAGCAAGCAGTCGCCGTTTTCCGTCACCGCGTAGGGCGCGGGCAGTCCCTGGCCGTCGTCTTGCAGAACCACGCGCTTGGGGCCCAAGCCCATGTGGGTCCACATGGACGCCGAGCCGGGTCCGCCGTTGTACACGAAAGTGAGCGGGCGATGGGCCACGTCGTCCACGCCGTCCTTGGTATAGGCGGTGAAGAAGAAGGTCGCCTTGGGCTGGCCATCGTCGGCCTTGATCACATAGGTGGCGGCGGTGGCGGTGTACTTGATGGCGTTGCCGCCGAACTTGCCTTCATGATGGGTGACGACACTCTTTTCTTCCGGCGGAGGCGGCCGGTAAGCGGTAGCGCCCGTAGCCCCAGCGGGGGCTGTTGGGGCCGCTTGTTGCGCTTGTTCGAAACCGCCGCGCCCTCTTCCTTGCGCGGCGACGGCCGGGACGGCCAGCAGGGCGGCCATGCTGGCGAGAGTGGCGAAATGCTTGATCATGAAGGGTCTCCTCCTCTTTTGGAACGAATGCGCATTATAGCGCAAGACGGAGTGTTTGCGTCGCCCGCCGCCGTGGTTTACAAAACGCAACAGCCCGAAGGGCGAGCGTAGCGAATCCATTCAGAAGAAAAAGGCCCCTGAGCCGAGTGGCTCAGGGGCCTAGGTGCGCGGAAGATCAAGGAATCCTAGGCGCGGTAGCGGCGACGGAAGGCGCGCGCGGCTCCCAGGATGCCGGAGCCGAGCAGCAGCAGCGATGCCGGCTCGGGTACGGACGTGCTCTGGTTGTAGGTGAATTGTGTTACCAGAGCTGCCCCGAAGTTCGCGCCGGCGCCACTTAAATTACGGTCCGTGACGGATGTCCCATCATCAGACTCGAAATAGGATTGTTGGTTTTGGCTGGTAAAGCTGACTAATGTTTCGTCAATCAGGAGGCCACCCTGGCCAGGATCGTAGGCAAATGGCGCGTTGCCCGTAACTGTATAGACTGCCGGCATGGTAGGGCCAAACGTCACTGTGGCGAACAGCACTTGACCTGCGCCGACATTGGAGCTCAAAGTCGAGGAATCAGACCCTAGGCCGTTCGCCGCATACGAAAGATACACATTATACGTGGCGGTATCGGAAGGTAATCCAGTATAGTAAGGATACCGCGAAATACGAGAAGCTGTCGATGTTGATTGGTCCCGTACCAAACGCGCTGGCCGCGTAGTGTTGCTGAAACTCCGCGAAACCGAGGCTCGCCCCGCAAGCAAGCTCAAGGCAATTCCCATTGTTGTTATTGCCGATCATAAGTGTGTTCGCACTCGCCAGACTTGTCAGTGCAAGAAGTGCCAAGCAAACTACTGTTCTCTTCATAAGAACCTCCGCCTACACCTCAGCAAGTACAAGGCCAAACTTAGCTACGTTGTATAACCAATGACTTAGAGCTAGGCCTACTCGATTGAGGTGAAATACTTTGCGATATTTTTCCGATTTTCTGGTTCTTGTGCGAGCAGGTGTTCTTGCGTACACAGCCTGTGTCGCTACCTGCTTACTATTTCGTAACAGGAGGCCAACGTTACCGCCATGCGTTCCTGCCACAAAGAGGACGCCCTGTCCTACTATTCGCTCCGCAACGCTTCCACCGGATTCACCCGCGACGCCCTCCGCGCCGGAACCCAGCAGGCCGCCAGCATCACCAGCACCAGCAGCAGCGCGACACCCGTGTAGCTCGCTGGATCGCCGGCCTTGCCGGCCAGCAACTGGCGGAGCGCGTGTGCGCCGCCAATAGCCAAGGGCACGCCAAGCACCAAGCCCACAATCACCAGTCGGAGACCTTCGCCTACAACCAGCCCCACCACCGATTTCCGCGCCGCGCCTAACGCCATACGAATGCCGATTTCGCGCGTGCGTTGCGCGACCGATTGCGCCACCACGCCATACAATCCAATCGCGGCCAGCGCCAGCGCCAGTATGCTGAAGGTGCCGATCCAGGTTGCGGCCATGCGCTCTTGCCAAAGCGACTCGGCAATGTTCTCGCTCATGGTTCGCGGCGCGTACAGCGACAAATCGGGATCGAGTTCCTTCACCGCCGCGCTCATGCCGGCAAGAGCGGCGCTGGGGTAACGCCTGGCATCAGGCGTGGTGCGCACCAGCAGGACCGGACGGTTGTCGTGGAACTGCATGATGTTCACGTACATCAACAGCGGAGGTTCCGCCGTCAGCATGCGATACGCAGTATCCGGCGCCACGCCGATTACTTCCAACGGTGCGCGCGGCGCTCCGTTCCAATCCGGCCATACGATTCGCTTACCCATCGCAGTTGCCGCAATGAATCCGTCTGCCGGATCGTTGTGAGGCAGATTCATCGAAGAGATCGCGAGTGCCACTTCGAATGTGAGCGGCGCCTCGCGAATCTTTAGCCGATTGAGATTGTCACGGATCCAGCTGTCAGCGTCCGGGATCAACTTAAGACGACCTTTATCTTGTAGCAGGAGCAGTTCCCAAATGCTAACCGGTGAGAGCCAAATCTCATTTCCCGGCTTGGCTAACTGTCGGGCAACCCTCGCCGAGAGCCGTTCGGATGCTGAAGAGCTCCATACCCAGATGTGCGTATCGAGAAGGAGCTTCAATCGCGCCCAGCTTCCCAATCCTCAATACTGCCGGTCGGGCCGACAATATCGCCCAGAATTTCTGCGGTGCCCGCCATGCAACCCAGCCAACTTTTTGGCTGTTCTTCCGGAGATGGCGGCCCGACTTCGGCAACCGGTTTGCCGAAGCGGGTGACTCGAATCGGTTTGCGTGTTTTACGGACCTCTTCGAGGATGCCGAGGCACTTGGCCTTGAACTCGGAGATGGCTACTTCTTTCATGCATTGTTTATACCATGGTCAATGACCATGGTCAATCTGTACTCCGCAATCGGCCGTAACTTGTGGATCGTGAAATCTCCTATAGGATCAAGCGAAACGGGAGCAATCTTTGAGCGTCATCTCTAGAAGATACTTCTTCAGATTGGCAGGATTTGTCTTCTTGGTAGCGACCCTCGGCTTCGGCCAGGCTGCGGCCGACCCTTGGCTGATGGTTCCAAGCGGCGAGAAGGGATCCATCAATTCGCACACGACGCGGAACGACTTGGTCCGAATGTACGGTGCGGCGAACGTCGTGGACCAGGACGTGGACACCGGTGAGGGAGAGATGCAGTCAGCCACGTTCTTATTTCCGAAAGATCCGGAACGTAAAATTGAAATTTTGTGGAAAGATCCAGACACCAAAACCGCGCCTGAATCTGCGGATATTCGAGGGAAGAAGAGCCGCTGGCACGCTGTCCATGGAATCTCCCTTGGAACCACCTCAACTGAACTGGAACACATCAACGGCCGGCCCTTTCGCTGGACACTCATGAATGACGGGACAGACATGGCTCAAGAACTCATTTCATGGCGAGGAGGCTCGTTAGAAAAAGAGTTTCAAGGGGATGGTCGGGTCAATTTGGAACTTGAGGTGGCTCCCACTAAAGGAGCCAAGCCGAGGGGCCCGCACGACGCCGAAACCAATTCGGACAATCCGGCATGGCGTGCGCACAATCCCCATATCAGCCGTATGACCTGGTCTTTCCACTCCAATACACAACCGTGAAAGACGGCGCGTTATACTCCAATCACCCCCACCAATTCCTTCACCGCCGCGGCGCTCTTATCCAGCCCAGCCTTCTCTTCCGCCGTTAGCTTGATTTCGATGATCTGCTCGATTCCCTTCGCGCCCAGCTTCACCGGGACGCCGACGTAGAGGCCGTTGATGCCGTACTCGCCTTGCAAGTATGCGGCGCAGGGGAGAATTTTTTTCTTGTCTTTCAGAATTGCCTCGACCATTTCTGTCGCTGCGGCCGACGGTGCGTAGTAAGCCGAGCCGGTCTTCAGATATTTCACGATTTCGGCGCCGCCGTCGCGGGTGCGCTGGACCAGGGCGTCGAGGCGCGACTTCTCAATCAATTCGGTGATTGGAATGCCGGCGACTGTGGAATACCGCGGCAATGGGACCATGGTATCGCCGTGGCCGCCGAGGACGAAAGCGGTGACGTTCTCTACGCTGACCTTCAGTTCGTCGGCGATGAAGGCGCGGAAGCGCGCAGAATCCAGAATTCCGGCCATGCCCACGACGCGCTCACGCGGAAAACCGCTTAGCTTGTAGGCGGCCTGGGCCATCGCGTCCAGCGGGTTCGAAACCACGATTAGAATGCAATTCGGCGAATGTTTCACCACTTCGCCCACCACAGCCTTCATGATGTTGAAATTCGTATTGAGCAGATCGTCGCGGCTCATGCCCGGCTTGCGTGGAATGCCGGCGGTGATGACGACGATATCGGAATTGGCGGTGTCTTTGTAATCGTTGGTGCCGATGATGTGAGAGTCGCGCTTCTCGATGGGCATGGCCTCGAGCAAATCAAGGCCCTTGCCTTGGGGGACGCCTTCGATGATATCGATTAGGACCACGTCCGCTAGTTCTTTCGAAGCGATCCAGTGAGCAGCCGTTGCGCCTACATTTCCGGAGCCTACGATCGTTACTTTTTTTCTCATGAATGAGTCCTTTCAGGAAGAATTGTTGATCGGGCAATCGGGTGATTGTGCGATTTGAGAAGTAAAAGGCGCGACAATCGCCCGATGACCCGATCGCCCAATCGCAAAATGGCTCTACACTAGCACGGCTGCGCCCATGTTTTCGACGATGCAGTCGGCGAACTGACTGGTCTTTACTTTGGTTGCACCTTCCATCAGGCGCTCAAAATCATAGGTAACTTTCTTCTGGAGGATCGTACGCTCCATGCCCTGCTCGATCAGATCAGCGGCTTCGTTCCATCCCAGGAAGCGGAACATCATTACGCCGGAGAGCATGACCGAGCCGGGATTGATCACGTCCTTATCCGCGTACTTCGGGGCCGTGCCGTGAGTGGCTTCGAAGATCGCGAAGCCGTCGCCGATGTTAGCGCCGGGTGCGATGCCGAGGCCGCCGACTTGCGCGGCGCAAGCGTCTGAAATGTAGTCGCCGTTCAGATTTGGAGTCGCGAGCACGGAATATTCGTCGGCGCGCGTGACCACTTGCTGGAAGATGGAGTCGGCGATGCGGTCGTTGACCATGATTTTCCTCTTCCACTGGCCTTTGCCGTGAGTTGCGTAGATGCGCTCGAGAACTTCTTTCACTTCCTGCTCAACGGCCTGGCGGAATGCGGCAGGAGCGAACTCCATGCCGGGTTCCACCAACTCAGCATTCTGAGCTATGGTCAGGTTTGGATTCTTGTCTTTGTTGTCGACGATCCAGCTCTCGCGCTCGGTGACTATTTTGTCGCGAAACTCTTCCGTGGCCAGTTCGTATCCCCATTTGCGAAAGGCGCCCTCGGTGAACTTCTGGATGTTGCCTTTGTGTACCAGGGTCACGCTCTTGCGGCCGGTCTCGATCGCGAAGCGAATGGCCATGCGGACCAGGCGCTTAGTTCCCATAACCGAGATTGGCTTGATGCCGACGCCGGAGTCGAGGCGAATTTGCTTCTTGCCGCCTTTGAGCATGTCTTTGTTGAGGAATTGGATCAGCCGCTTGCAGTCGGCAGTTCCCTCCTCCCACTCGATGCCGGCGTAAACGTCTTCGGTGTTTTCGCGGTAGATGACGACATCCATGCGCTCGGGATTCTTGACCGGGGACGGGACGCCCTTGTAATACTTCACCGGACGCACGCAGCAGTAGAGGTCGAGAATCTGTCGCAGGGCCACGTTCAGCGAGCGAATGCCGCCGCCGACGGGCGTGGTCAGCGGGCCTTTGACGGCGACGCGGAACTCGCGGATCGCATCGACGGTATCGTCGGGCAGCCAGTTGTCAAACTTGGCTTTGGCTTTCTCTCCGGCGAAAACTTCGTACCATGCGACGCGACGCTTGCCTTTGTAGGCCTTCTCCACCGCGGCGTCGAAGACGCGCAAAGATGCTTTCCAGATATCGCGCCCCGTGCCATCGCCCTCAATAAACGGAACGATCGGATTATCGGGCACATCGTACTTTCCATTGGTGTAGCCAATCTTCCCTCCGTGCGAGGGAACAGCCACACCGTTATAAGAGCCCGCCATCGCCTGCCTCCTGATTATGTTCGAAGAAGTCTCAGAAACTTACTATTATAGAGAACGGCCGGAAGCTAGTGGTGCACTTTGATAAGGAAGCGATCCAAGTGCGCGATTATTGCGTCGCAAGGAACGCTTGCCCGGAATGACAACCGACGTGCACCACTACCGCCGGAAGCGGTATTGGCTCAGTCTCAATTTATTCTCCTACGAGGCCGTCGTCCCGAAACGCGGCGTACTTCAGCCGCGTGAGGGATCTCCCATAGATACGGCCAGTGGGAGATCCTTCGTTCCGCCTGAAAAACGGCTGCACTCAGGATGACCCCAAACTATAGGCCGAAAAATTCAAATTGAGCCACCGCCAAAAGCGCAAACTATCGAATTCTTCGCGCTTTGTGACATAATCTTGTTTTCGGAGCCAGACTTGCTGTGATGTCCATCACACATCGCTGTTCGAGGCTTCTGATGGTTAGCGCGTACAGGCTGCTCGGCCTCGCGCTATTACTCTCCCTCGCGAGCGCCGCATACGCCGAAGAACATTCCCACCTATACGCAGGTCGGCCATAACATCAACATTGGGCCGCAGGAGGAGGTCGCCGACCTCACCTGTTTCGGCTGCAGTATCCGCATCCGTGGCCAGGTAGCAGGCGATGTGACTGCGTTTGGCGGCAACGTTGTGATCGAAGACCAGGCGCAGATCGCCGGAGACGTCACGGTGTTTGGGGGTGACATTCGGCTGGATCAGGCTGTAAAGGTAGCTGGCGACGCGACGGTATTCGGTGGCCAGATTCGCCGGGATCCTCAAGCTACCATTTCGGGTGACGTGACTTCCATGGGCAGTCGCGCTTGGCTGGTGCCGATTCTGCTTTCTCCGTTTCTGATCCTGGGACTGTTGATCGCTTTCGTGATCTGGCTGGTTCGACGGCTAAGCAGGCCCTCACTGCCGGCAGCCGCCGCGTAGGGACGGACTACAACTGTGATCGTGGGTCACCATCGCCTGGGTCACCATCGTCTGGTCCCAAAATACTTTCGTACCCCTACGGTCGCGTAGCGGCCCCACGGTCCGTTGTTGCCCAGGTCGGCCACACCCAGATTGGTGTCGCGTGCGCCCAGTCGATCAAACAAAAAGTGCTGGGTTACGCGAAACTCGAATCCCTTAGCGATGTAGATTCCCGCACCCCATGAGTGCTCAATCCCGATTGCATCGGGCGACCAAGTGTAGAGTGCCTGGGGCACGTTTTTCCCGAATAGGAACGAGGGCGCGCCGAACACCATGAATCGCCGCAACTGGCCCCGGCCGAAGGGACGCACTTCGAGCATTCCAGACAACATGTAACGCGCAAACATGCTGCACGGGGCGTTCGTGCCGCCGTACTGCCTAGCGTTGCCGGCGCATAGGTTGGGGTCAATCTCGTTGTGCGGGGGAGCCAAGTCAAATTGCGCCCATCCCCAAAACATGTCGCGAGGAAAGAACATCCGGTCCCCGGCTTCAGTATCTTTCGAAGTATTGGTGGGCGGTGTACTCTGTGCTCCGCCCGAAACCGAGACCAAGACCACAAATGCTAGAATCCACGACAATGTTTTCATTCCGCCTCCGAGAAAATTGCTGCTGCTAAAAGTCTGTAAAGCTTCGCCGCACCCGAAACTTTGCACCACCGGCTTGCATTCCGCGATCCTGCAATGGCGCCGCGCGGGAGCGGAACATTGTAACCCGCTCGGCAAATAGAGAGCTGAGCGACAGTCTGAGCGGATTCGCGTTCCGCTTGACGTATCACCGTGAGACCGTGCGAAAATGGACACGCAACATCTGCTTCCATAATCCATATCCAGAATTTTGATTTATTCCATTCGTGGGATTAATGACAAAGTCTCTGCAAGCGCAAGGACTTACGATGCAAGGACCTACCGTTTGGCTGGCGGATTGCTCATTCTGCGGGGCAGAGAGCCCCAACCCCCATGCCCCAGGAAGTTTCCGTCTCTTATCAAGCCGTCAAGAGTAAGGTCTACCGATTGATCGATGCCCTGGTTGTCGGCGAAAAAACCGAAGCCGAGGTACAGGAATCGATTCGCCGCTGGTGGGAGCTGATTCATCCCGCGGATCGCCCCATCGCCCAGAAATATCTTTCCATCATTCTGGAACGATCCTGTCTGGCACTGGATGCGGTCGAGACCGGGTTGACGGAGGCGAATCAGACCACTTCCCCTCCCTCAGAGGCCGCCAAGACTCTCAAGATTGTGGAGAGAGTCGTCAAACAGACGACGTTCAGCACTGCGATCTAAGAGCGGAATCGATAAATAGGTCTGAAAACGGCGGCGCCAGTTACACTCTTAGCGTCAGGTTCTTGGTTGTCGCGGCGAAAAGACAACCTTTTACAAATGCGAGCTTGCGAAATTCAGGCGGGCCCGGGTATCTTCAACTCCGGCGATCCCAACCGTCCAGTTGGTTGCGCCCCATGCTCGCTAACTTGTGAGGAATGAAGAATGAGATCTTCGTGTGTCCGATTTCTTTTTGCGGCTCGTGCTTACCTTGTGTTCGGAGCGTTACTCATCGTGGCTGGATCTCTATTTGCTGCGTCGGGAATCTACACTTTCACGCTGAATTCCATTGATGGACAGCCGGCGCCGCTCGCCAACTACAAGGGCAAGGTCGTTTTGCTGGTCAACGTGGCCAGCCAGTGTGGCTACACGCCGCAATACAGCGCTCTCGAAGCGACATACGAGAAATATAAGGACCAGGGTTTCGTCATCCTGGGCTTCCCTGCTAACAATTTCGGGGCGCAGGAGCCGGGCACGAATCAGGAGATCAAGACGTTCTGCACTCGTAAATACAGCGTGACCTTCCCCATGTACTCGAAGATTTCAGTGAAGGGAGCGGATCAATCTCCGCTTTATGCCTACCTGACCGCGGACACCGCAGCGGGTGTGCGCGGCGAGATCAAATGGAACTTCACCAAGTTTCTGGTGGACCGCAACGGCAATGTCGTGCAGCGCTTCGAGCCGGAGGTTACGCCGGATTCGAAAGAAGTGATCGCGGCCATTGAGAGGCAGCTGAAACAGTAGCGAGTCGGCCAACTTCCTGGAAGCCCGTCTCTGGATCGCTTACGTGCTGTGGACACCTTGCCGGGTCGATGAGTGAGATGGGATGTTTCGCCAATTGGGGTGTCTCAGTTCTATTCTGTTGAAAGCTCCGGTTCCGAGGCTTCCGGCACGACCGCCCCGATCAGAACACTAACACCTTGGTTGCTTCCTCTGTCCAGGTACGGAGGTCGTCCAAAGTGCGGCGGTTGATGCCAGCGACGAGCGAGGCTTCGTCAATCCCACGCGCCTCCAAACAAGTTCGGCAGGCGCCGATTGAAACACCTTGCGCAGCCAAAAGCCGCAGCATTTCCTGGACGTTATAGGACGCATCTGCCGGGGACTGCATCCGCAATCCGCTGACCACCCCGTCGCCCAACAAAAAAATTGAGACTTCCACGGTTGCGCCCTTCGCCAGCGCGCCGGCCAAGCGGAGCGCGTTGTAGGTACGCTGACTTCCGTACGGTGAATCGTTCAAGACGAACAGATACTCCATCATTCCTCCGATGCGGTGCATGGTCTTTCCGGGAAGTATACGAGAAGGAATTGATTGTGGGTGATATGGGGTTGTTTATAACGGTTGCTTCGTTGCGCACCGCCTTGCTGGTGCCAGCTTCCGCTTTTTCGGGCCGTATAATGGAACGATGAGCCCACACCGGTGGGGAGCTGCGGGCCCGCCACTCGAAGCTTATTCGCGGGTCACCAACCCGGAGCGATTCGCATCCCTGCACGACAGTGCGGCAGGATTGCTCCATGGTTTAGAGCGCGAGTTCGAGACCGAGCACAGGGAGGCGTACGGCCTCGACCCCGAGTTGGAGAACGACTGTAATCTGTCGCGCCCGAGCATAGCCCTCCTGCCGTGCGACGTGGGTGCAGCGCCCCTCATCATTGCCTTCTCAGATTTTCCGGGACTTCGCGTGCGTTTTGGGCGCTGGTACGTCGTTGCTTTCCCGACGTGCGGATGTGACGCTTGCGATGAAACGGCGGAGAGTGAAACCGAACGTCTGAGATCACTGATCGACAACATGACAGCGGGTCGCTTTCGTGAAGCTATCCGAGTTCGCGCTGATGGGACTGCATGGAAAGAGTCGGAGTTTTGGTCCACCGGCGGGCGCTGTCTAGAAGAGTTGCGTCTCGATCAGACTCGAACTCGGAAGCTACTAGACGGAGGAGATCGGTCCTCCTACGAGTGGGGCCCGTGGCCCAGACGCCACTGAGACTCCACACCAAAGCGATTACAACTCAAAACCCCTGTTCATGAGTCGCTGGGTGAAATTGCGCTGTTATACCAGTCAGGCGCTCATCTCTACAATTTGCCGGCGAGCCAGGAATCGACACTGACCTTTCCCGGACCAGAGCAGATCAGCCAGATAAAGAAGAGCACGTATAGGACTTCCGGAAGGTAGAGGAAATCGTCGAGCCAGTTGAGAGGCGAAAGCCCTTTAGGCAGGGTGGAAACCGCGGTGGTCAGGGTGGCGACAGTCATATCGATCAATAAAGCCACACAAGCCGGGCTCGAAAGAAAACCCACGGCCAGCAAGGATCCGCCAACGAACTCGACACCCGACACGAAATAAGCCGTCTGGTGGGGAAACGGGACTTTGGCCCTAACGAGCGTTTCGTAAACAGGTTTCGTGCCGCCGGCGACAAACAATTTGTTTGCCCCGGAGATGGCGAAGAACAGCCCGATCGCAACCCGTACCAGCAGGATGGCATATTGTTCCAAATCACTGCTACCCTGCAGCGCAAACTGGACCAACCGTTTCCAGTCCATCTCCTGTCCCTCCAACCGAGGATGTGCTCTAACCATACCCCGTATCGTGCAAATTCGGCTTCTCTGCTAACCGCGGCCGAGCGGTGTTGTATCGTTCGCGCCAATAGGCTGGCTCTAAGCGGAGTTCCGCAGGCGTTTAAAACCGCATCCCATCCCGGCCGAGCGTTAACCGTACGTCAGGTCGGTGCTCTGTCCGACTTCGATGATGTAACCGTCAGGATCGCGGATGTAGCAGCGTATCTCGCCGTACTTGGGGATCGGCTCCGTGATGAACTCCGCTCCTCGACTTTTCCATAATTTGTAGCACGCTTGAATATCCGCAACGCGGAAATTCATAAAGCTGTTGATGTGATTCGGGTCGGGGACGCTGAGCGTTACCGTCGGCTTATCCGGGGTCGGCCCGCCCCCAACGTTCAGAATCATCCAGATATTCGCAAGCTGAAGGTACGGAGGCGCGTTGCCGTCACCCATGGTCAGAATGCGAGCGCCGAAGACCTTTTCGTAGTAGCGAGCCGATCGCTCGATGTCGGCGACGGTGAGAAAATGCGCGATGCTGATCCCCTCTCGCGGGGGCATCTCATAGCTCTTTTGCTCGATTTGTACGCTGTTCATTGACGCCTCCAATTCCTATAAACGGGACTCATCTGCTGATTCTGGTTCTGTGTTCATACCTGCTACCGATTAAGCCTGACGAGGAAAGGCAAAGCAATTAGACCAAGGTATCGCGCGATGACTTTGGTATCGTTTGCAATCAGATTCTGGGGCGGTTCCCCGCCCTTCAGAAATGCGATGGATCCGCCTCCATCTTCGAGTCCCACCCCTTCATCTCATTGAGCTCCTCGGGCGTGATCTGAGGCAAGTGGCGGATGAACAAAACCAGGCGCCAGGTTTGCGGGACAGTGTGCGTTCCGCTGAAGGCTGGCATGCCGCTCAAACGAACTCCATTTTCAATTGTGTAGTACAGCTCGCCATCGCTCTTGTTCTGCGTCGCGGCTGCGCGCAAGTCGGGCGGTTTCGGATAGAAGCCCTTGCCGTATACCGTGTGGCCCCCTCCGTCATTCGAATGGCACGGGGAGCAATGATAGGCGAAATGCTCCATGCCTCCTCGAATGCTCTCCGTTGAAGGCGTGATGGGATTGCGAAGTTGGCGATACGCGGATGGCACGGCCAATTTGCGTGCCGTTGTGGCCGCGAACTCCTCAATCGCTGATGGTGTCGCTAGTGCGCTGAAGCCGTGTCGCACGAGAATCAGCCCGTACACCGCCGCCGCAACCGCAAGAACAACCAGAATTAGCGAAACTACTTTCCAGGGTTTCATGTCTACCTCTCCTGTCCCGTGGCATCGTCGTCCGCCCGGCCGCGCGTAGGGAGGTACCGGCCGAAGTTCAATTCGAAGTCGCTCCGAACTCCGTAACCGATATCACGAACCTTCGCACGGCGCCCCTGCGCACCTGGCAAAGCCAGCAGTGGGAAGAACAATAAAGCGGGGACAGACGGGACGTTCCCCATTTTCCGGAATGATAATGGAAAACGTCCCGCCTGTCCCCGGCTCCCCTACGATTCTTATGCCGCTGAAACCGACTCCCTCCTCCGATCGAGTGCCGGCAGAAGAAGTTTCAGAAGCGCTTCATCAGAGAACGGGTTCTGACCTGAGATCAGCTCGCGATCTTGAAGGACGTAGCTCTGCCATGGAGCGACCACGCTTACGTCACCGCCCGCCGTGCGCAGGGCGAAGTCCGGGTAGAACAGCACCTTGCCACCAATCTCAAGCGGCTCCCGCTGCTGCTCTTCCGCGGTCGAAAAGACAGTCATCTTATATCCAGAATAGATCCAACCTTGAGCCTTTGCGTGCGCTCCAGAGGCATCGCCCGCCGACAGCGCGGCGACCACTTCCTTCGAATTCGGAAGAGCCGAGAGTAGTGAAATCCCGCCATGGCAGAGCACTGCCGTAGGCTTGGATGTTTTATGAAAGTGTCGCAGCACGGTGCCAGCGTCGGGATCATCGAGAAGATCCATCATCGGGCCATGACCGCCGGGGACGAAAACGGCGTCGTACTGATCCAGGCCCGATGCGATGACATCCGAGATACGAGTTGGATTTTTGAGCCCAGTCAGGGTGTCGCGGAATTTTAGATAGTCCTGAAGCTTAGCCTCGTCCCCACCGAAGAACTGGGCTATCGCTGAATTGACATCCATTTGCGGCGTGTTGCCTTTGGGGTTGGCGAAAGTGATTTCGTAGCCCTCCGTCATCAGGGCGCGAACCGGAACCGTCAGCTCGTTGAGATAGTAGCCAGCGCCCGGCATAACACCTTGCCATCTTTCAAGGGCAAACCATGACCGCTTGAGACCAGCACTAAGACTTTTCCTTTAGTTGTCATTGTTGTTCTCCTTTTTAAAATCGAATCTGTTTCCTTGGCAAAGCTGGGTCAGCCCCCCTCGCGGGGCATCTCATAGCTCTTTTGGTCGATTTGTACGCTGTTCATTGACGGCTCCAATTCCGATAAGCATCGCTGATTCTGGGTCCTTTCGTATTCCTGCCTGCTACCGAATTAGGCCCGACGAGAAAAGGAAAAACAATTGGACGAAGGTATTGGGCGGGTGGCCCAGCTTTAACGATCTTTGCATGCACCGTTCCCACTGAGGGTGCCCCATCCTTGCGTTTTTTGCAAGAGTGGGCTGCGATGCCGCGTGTGCTATTCGATTTTGCTGTGGACACGCGATCAAACCCACTTGGCGCCGGCATTTCCGACTCCCGCCCTTTCGCAAAGAACGCGAAAGGACGGGCCACCCATTGTGTCCTTAATGTCGGCAAGATCAAACGCCTGGGCCACCCCTCCGGCCTAGGCGGTTGGAATATACAATCAATGCAAGTCACGAAGCGAAGAAATGACCAACAGGATTATGCCGCTATCGGTCGGGGATACACTCGGGCCCTACGAAATTCTCTCGCAGATCGGCGCCGGCGGGATGGGTGTCGTCTATAAGGCTCGCGACACCCGCCTCGACCGGATGGTCGCTCTCAAGGTTTCCACCGAGCAGTACTCGGAACGATTTGGACGGGAAGCCCGCGCCGTCGCCGCTCTCAACCATCCGAACATCTGTCAGATCTACGACGTCGGTCCCGATTTCATTGTCCTGGAATTCGTGAATGGGCATCAACTGCTGTCTCCGGCCGAACCTGGTCCCCTACCTCTGAAGCGCGCCCTAGAATACGCCGGGCAGATCTGCGACGCGCTGGAAGCGGCGCATCAGAGAGGAACAGTGCACCGGGATCTGAAGCCCGCCAACATCCTGGTGACCAAGGCCGGCGTAAAGCTTTTGGATTTCGGGTTGGCGAAAGTCGTGGCACAAGCGTCGACCAAGGGAGGTTTCCGCCAGGACGACGACACTGAAACGGTCACGCTCACCCAGGAAAACACCGTCTTGGGGACGGTTCATTACATGTCGCCGGAGCAGGCCCAGGGCAAGAGCGTGGACGCACGCTCGGACATTTTCTCCTTCGGTGTGGTCTTGTATGAGATGCTCAGCGCGCGAAAAGCATTCAGCGGCGAAAACGCGATCTCGGTCCTGGCAGCGATCCTGCACACAGATCCACCGCCGCTGACGGAGGCGCCGTCGGAGGTTGCGCGCGTGGTCGCCGGTTGCCTCGCCAAGCAGCCGGCGCAGCGGTTCCAGAGCATCGCGGAGGTAAAACAGGCGCTGAAACAAGCCGCGGCGGCTCCCGTCTCGACCCCACCTTCGATCGCGGTGCTCCCGTTCTCCAATCTCAGCGGCGATAAGGAAAATGAATACTTCAGCGACGGCTTGGCCGAGGACATCCTCAATGCGCTGGTCAAGGTGCCGGGTCTGCTAGTGACGGCGCGCACCTCGACCCTGGCGTTCGTTGGAAAGGGACAGGACATCCGCAGCATCGCGCAGGGGCTGAACGTGGAATATATCTTGGAAGGTAGTGTGCGCAAACTCGGGAGTCGCCTGCGCGTGACCGCCCAGTTGATCAAGGCGTCGGACGGATACCACCTCTGGTCGGAGCGCTACGACCGCGAGATGACCGACGTGTTCGCAATTCAGGATGAAATCTCGCAGGCCATCGTCGAAACCCTGAAACTCAAGCTGAGCGGTCAGCCGCTGCTGAACCGGCCCACCGCGGATCTGGAGGCCTACAATCTCTACCTGCGGGGACGGCATCTATCGGCCCGGCTCAACCCTGAGAGCGTTCGGGTGGCCCGGGAGTACTTCGAGCAGGCGCTCGCGCGCGACTCCAAGTACGCGCTCGCATACGCTGGGGTGGGCTACTTGCTGGTCATCGAAGCCGTGTGGGGGCGAGCTGCTCCTTGCGGTATTTTGCCGGACGCGAAACGGGCTTTGGAGAAAGCTCTGGAGCTGGATGGGAGTCTGCCGGAGGCGCATGCATACCTGGGCAGCGTGCTGGGATACTACGACTACGATTGGACAGGAGCCGAGCGTGAGATGAAGCGGGCTTTGGAGCTTGGCCCGGCCGTCGCCGAAGTCCATTTCTGTTACGCAATGCACTTCCTCCAACCTCTGGGACGTTTGAAGGAAGCGGAAGTCGAGTTCAACCGGGCAGCGGAGCTCGACCCGCTCTATCATCTGGCGGTGATCGGCTTGGCGGAAAATGCGTATCGCCGGGATGATCCGGACACCGCGATCACCCTAGCGACGAAGGCCCTCGAGTTGGACGCGACCTACTATTTTTCGCACTGGATGCTCGGGCTTGCTTATTTTCTCAAAGGCAAGGTCGAGAAAGCGGTCGATGCCGTAGAGCGTGCAGCTGGGTTTTCGGAGCGAAACCCGTGGGTGCTGGCTTCGCTGCGCAATCTTTATTCGCGGGCAGGCCGGAGCGAAGAGGCGACAGCTGTCTTGAAGGAGATAGAACAGCGCGCGCAATCGGGTTACGTGGCTCCCGGCGTATTCGGAATCATGTGCCTAGGCCTGGGACAGGTGGAACAGGCGCTGGACTGGTATGAGAAAGCCATCGAGGACCGCGATGCCATCGCGCTGTATCTTTCCACAGAGCCCAAACTAGGCCGTCTTCGGTCTCATCCTCGCTACCAGGCCCTGCGCCGCAAAATGCTTCTGCCAGATTGAACCTCAGCTCTTATAGGTTCTTGGCGTAAAAGCCTCGACGCCATCTCGATATGGAACGTATCACGGGCAAACCGAAAGTAACTGTTGCTACATGAGGGAAATCGCACCCACAGCCTGAGGTCGAACCAATGCTCTGAACCTCGCGGCAAACGAGTTCTCTGTTACAATGTAGCTACGTTGCTACACTTGAAAGGATGGTATCCATGGCCATTACAAAACTGTCGAGTCGAGACTTTAATCAGGATACGAGCAGGGCAAAAAGAGCCGCTAAGCGAGGTCCCGTTTTCATTACGGATCGAGGTCGTCCGTCCCATGTGCTGCTCACGGTGGAGGAGTATCAAAGGATTACTGGAGGGCAGAAGAGCATTATGGACTTATTGGCGATGCCAGCAGCCGCTGAGATTGAATTTGAGCCGCCTCGTCTGCGGGGAAACCTGCACGAGCCGGCGGACTTAACCTGATGTACATCCTGGATACCAATGTCATTTCAGAATTAAGAAAAGCGAAGAAGACGCATCCAAACGTCAAGAAATGGGCCGAACGCGTACCCTCGGCGAGTCTCTACATCTCTGTCATTTCAGTACTTGAACTGGAGATCGGAATTCTTCTCCTTGGTCGGCGTGACAAAGACCGTCGCGACGACCAGCAAGGCGCGATCCTTCGTGCGTGGATGGATCGTCACGTGTTGCCCACATTCTCAGGCCGTATCCTTGGGATTGACACCGATGTCGCCCGGCGATGCGCGACGCTTCACGTACCGAGCCCTCGCTCCGATCGTGACGCCCTCATCGCAGCCACGGCCCTGGTGCACGGTCTGACGGTCGCGACCAGGAACGTAGCCGACTTCGAGCGTACGGGAGTCGGTGTCCTCAACCCTTGGGAAGCTTAAGCTGATCTTCGTTTCAGTCCGTCGCGCAATTCGGTTATGTGGGTTATGCCCCCGGGAATCCAAACATCAACCACGACTGATTGGCTACCCAATGCGGGTACAGCTCCGTCATCTGATCGAACAGCTCCTGGTCGGACGTCGCGGTTTTCTGCACCCGATCGAAGTCCTCGATATTT
>CAVVEL010000012.1:0-518486 GCA_963747095.1 Terriglobia bacterium | reverse complement strand
AAGGTGCTCGGCTGGATGGTCTCGTCGGATACCTTATCGCTCGGGAACTCCATATCCAGCGCGCCGAGAAGGAGGTGTTGCCCAGCATTCTGGTTCGACCAGTCTGACAAATGGGCGCTAAAGCCAACCGTGCTGCCACTGCCGCTCGGAAGGGCGGAAATGTCCAGGGCGCGCACGGAGAGCGGTTTCCCTCCGCTATTGGTAGCCGCTCCGAAGTTGAGAGTCCCTTGCTGCGACGCGGCGGGTCCGAGTTGATAGGGCGTGACACCGATTTGACCTTTCGCGAGACTGGGAAAGGCGGCCCTCTCCCGTTTTCCCAAACCTGCACATCAAGTTTCCACGTTGCGTCAGCGTCGGGCTGATCCAACTGTGGTAGAACGACAGCCGTTGGTCGCCTTTGATATTGCGCACATAATGGATAAACTTCTGCGCGATCTGCGTGTTCCAGGAGTCGAACGCGATTTCAGGCAGGGATTCCTTGCAACGATACGTTCCAGACCCGTCTCGGACGCGAAATAGCTCCACGGCTGCCATGGGTCGTCGCCACCAAAAGATCCCCGCAGGGAGTTGATTTGGACTCCTGGGCTGGTTTCGCGTTCTCTACCTGGGCTGTCTGAACCAGGTCAACCGGTTCCCAACGCTCCTCAGCTTCTCCCCGCGAAGGAAGAACTGAAAAGGCGTGAGGATCTGGTCTGCGGTGCACCCGAGGAATATGTCACGCTTGAAGACCGGCGCAATGGTACTGCCGTCACCCTGCAGCGTAATCTTGACAGGCTGACTTCGGCGATCATCGCCGAGTACCAGCCCAACCTGCTCCGCCAACGGTGTACCATTCTCTTCGTAGTTAGGCACGTCGCAAGTCACATTAAATGCAGCAGGACTTGCCGCACTATCAGGGTTGGCAGCATAGCCATCGAACGCCAGATCGGTCAACTCAGAGCTGCCCGCTTTGACGGTAAATGAGAACGTATAGGCGGACTCTACCGCACCATTCCAGTAGAATCGCCTCCCGCTTCGGATGAAGCAGCGAAGCATGCACTTGTACTTACCGGAGCCTCCCCGGCGGGGGATGGTTAGGCTGCCCTTTATGATGTCCAGGCAGAGCGTCGCGCCAGTGGCAGCGCTCCTGAGACAAAGGCGATCGGCCTCGGGATCCGCAGTCGCTGTACCACCACCTGGTAAGGTTATCGTGTAGTCGGGCATAGATTGGTGATATCAGCTTGCTGACCGGCCAACGTGGCGCGCTGAAGGCAAACCACTATGAGTTGCGTGCGTGTACAAACCTGGAACTTGCGGAAGAGGTTGGAAACATGAAATCGCACGGTGTGCTCGCTGATTGCCATGCGCGAGGAAATCTGCTTATCCGGAAGGGCTTGCAACAAGAATCCCAGGAGCTGGCGCTCTCTGGAGGTGAGGGTATGAGGAACAGCCGCGACTTGGGGGAGATCGCGCTCCATGACGGCACAGAGTATTCCTTTCCAGCCCGGTCGTCAAGCGAAATTCATGCTTATTTCAATAGTTAATCAAGGAGTTACCTAGCGATTGTGCTAGTTACGACTAGCAGCCCGTGGCAGTAATGCCGTTTTCCAGGATTGCCTCCCACGCCACGGAAAAAGGTTCGCAATCGACAATGTGCGCCAGCAGGCGCGTATTTTGTCGCGCAGAAGCAGAAGGGCGGCCAGAAGAGCTTGCAGAAATCCAACTAAGCTCGGTGCCTGCCGGGGCTTGCCCACTTTGAACTTCGTTCTCATCACCAAACCAAGGTTGAAGCCGGCCGCGTGCACCAACAGCCGTTTCAAAATGTTCTCCCGACCGCGCAGATGCAATCGGCGCATGGCCCCGGTCTCGTACATGTGCGCGAAGCTTCGCTCCAGCAACTCTCCCCGTTTCTGTAATAACCGCCGGCCGTGTCTCCCGCGAACCCGTCGCCGGTTGGCGTACACCAGATGCCGATCCCAGGCGTTGTCTTCCCAGCATCGCTGGCCACGATCCGGTTCGGGCAGATAGGTGCGCACATCCTTCAGATACAACTGATCGAGAACCGCGCTGCTGTGATACCCCTTGTCGGCGGTGAGTTCATCGATCCCGCCGCCGTTGACTTCCCGGGCCACCTCTTGCGCCTCTTCCAGGGTGACCGCCAAGGTCGTCGTATCGCCTTGGTCAGCGCCTTGCACCGTGACCGCCAGCAAGGCTCCGCTGCTCATGTCCACGGCGTGTTCTGCTTTATGCGCCAAGTGCGTCCGGCCATCCTTCATCTGTGTGATGCGCGCGTCAGGATCGTGAGGATGTTTCCAGTCGTCGTTGGATCCTTTCTTCTTGCGCTTGCGGTCCAAGCGGGCCAACTGTTCCCGCGTGGGATTCTCGATCCCATCGGCCTGCGCCAAGCTTTTCAGAAACTCCTCGTACTTCTGGCCGTTGTCCCGCCGCACGATCGTGCGTAGCGCGGCATTGGCCTCCAGCGTGGTCGCATCCACACCCACGCTCTCGCCTACCACCAGGCCTTCCTCCTCCAGGATCTTCAGGACCCAACGGAAAACCGCGCGATGCGTTTCCACCCGAATCCGCCGGCGCGTCCGCGAGATCGTGGAGTGATCCGGCGTCGTTCGTCCAGCAGGTAGCCCAGGAACTTCCGCAGCGACAACGAATCCGCCACCCGCCAAGCGATGCCCCGTTCCGAATCCAGTCCCTCGAAGTAGCCCGCCAGCAGAAGCCGGAAGTAGATGCCCGGCACCAGACTTGGCTGCCCCAGCGGACCCTTGTAGTAGCGCCGACACAGATGTTCCACCTTGCGGTCGAACCCGTGGTTGTCAAGGATCGCATTGAGCCGTTCGTAGAAGGAATTCGCCGGTGTCCGTGCCACCTCGCTGCTGGCGATCCAGAGCGGTTGTTGCCGTTCGCGTCGTTTGCGAGTGCCCATGGCCATGCAAACAATCCTACCTGCTTTTGTTCTAGACCGACAAGTGCCTTTCGTGACTACTACCACGGGCTGCTAGGACAGCGATACACGATCTTACACGGAGCGCTTTTGCTACCGGCACCTTATCTCGGGATGCTCAACAACCTTTTCCCGGTCACTTACCGTGAAGCGGAAGGTACATGTCTCGATGTCAAGTGGGATTTCCGATGATAGCGTAACACTTGTGTCGCTGTAGAAGCATGACAAGAAGAGCCTCATAGAGCGATAACCTTTCAGCTTCCAGATCTGCGTAACGCTCTTTCCGGTCTGCTTCTGTTCGTCCGGTGCTAACTGGTACTCGCGAGCCCCTGCATCCCTGTTCGAAATCGCAATCCGTTCGAACTTGCGTCGCATTTGGCGAACATCGCTTGTCCATCCCGACACTGGCGCAGCAGATTCACTGATTACTACGCTGTCTGGACAAGTCATGCTGCGGGACGTTCCACTCTGCCCTTGGGCTGCTACGCAAAGCAAAGCAACCGTAATCGCAGCGTCGAGAATTAGTAGCCGACCTCTATTCAATAACATAGAAAGCGTCTCCATCGTTGACGGGCTTGACACCCGGTGCCCCTCCCTGGAAACGGATCGTCCGTTGGTGGACTGGTTGGCCAACCCACTGGTCCCACACGAGAATGCCGATTGCATCGTGCGAGACATAGATGGCCGCGTGAGAAGTACCGTCGGTGCTGTTTGTGTAAACACCGTTGGCGTCGAAGGTTGCAATTGCGGTTCCTGCTGGCAATGCAGTCCCTCTTGCAATACCTCCTCTGGTCCACAGTGCCGTGTTCGGAGCGCTGCTTGCTTGCTGCACGAACGCCACACATTGACCATTACCAACCACGGTATTCTGATATTGTGCTGGATTGCTAGCGACATATGACATTTGAGATCCTCTTTGAAGCGTTGAAGTCACGGAGCGGATGGATCGGCCAGCCGAGAAACCGTCTTGTTGACGCTCTTCGTGGACGCTCCCCAAGTCAAGATACTTGTCAAGCTCTGCCAGGCATCCGCGAAAGGCACTCCAGAATCCGATGGCAAACTGGTGTCGCGGTTGAATTGGCGGTTGTTGTTATCACCGAATACCCAAAAGCGGCACGGCGGCGCGACGACACCTGCGGGATATTGCGCGAGCGCGCTGGCTTGTACGTCGGCGGCGATATTCCTGCTGCAATAGACTCCGGGGCCAAAACCGCTGGCAAGTATCTGCGGTATCCAACCGCTAAGATAGTCGGCGAGGTCGTTATCGAAAGCGTTGCCAGTTTCGAGGTCCAGATAGATGTAGGTTCCGACGGCAAAACCCTCGTTCGTGGTAAGCTGTGCGGCCTCGATAGCGTCAGCCACTCCTTGTGCATTCGTCAGCGTGTTCTGGCCGCACGGACCTCCAGCTCTCTGCTGGCCAACATAGATGACCAGCAGATTCCAGCCGATGCCTACCAACGCCATCCTGCTTCCTGACCAAGGCACAAACCCCTGGTGACATGGCGCCTGCAGGTAGTAGCCGGCGAGTTGGTAAGGCGAATTGTCCCACCAGTCCTGCATAAAAGCGTTGCCCGGATAATCTGCACAATCGAATCCTAAGAATGCACCAGCAGCGTTCGGTAGTTTCGGCATTAGCTGCCCTCCAATTGATGAAACCATGGATGAAACGCGGACAGTATAGCTCACTTATCGCCCTGACGGATTGAGAATCCACAACCAGACCAAGTCTAGCGGCTCCAGGCTCACCATCTTCACAGAATGATCGCTGAACCCCGTCAGTTGGCGGTGGAGGCTCACCTGAGCCTGAGTGCACGCCATCGGTTCAAGAAACTAAGTGCTCTCGGAGGCCGGCCCTTCTTGGCATCTCACTGATATCGCCGACACCGCGCCTGCGGGGACCACCGGTCGCGACATCCGATGATCTCCTGTTTTTCGTACCGAATATGTATCGAGCGCACAGCCATTTGCGCCGGAGAAGACGTTCCCCTAGATATCTATGTAGTCAATTTTGTAGCTGTGAAATCCTCACGGTTCCTCCAGGTTCCACAAGTTTCAACACGAGAGGGTGCTTCAGAATCTCGTAACATGCTGAATCTACTGGAGGGCCAATCGGGGAGACCATCGGTAGTGAAGTCTGATTTGTGAGGTTATTGAAATCTATGGATTTCGGTGGTTTCTAACTGCTTTGTGATGAATCTGTTGTGGGCCTGCTGTGGAAAGGTGAGGAAACCGAAGGAAGCTGGAGGAAAGCTACAGCTACAATTTTATCTACATCACCGATGCCGTTGGTGTTCAGGCTGCCGATGTACTACTACGAGAAGCGTGCGGATTGTTAGGATCTGGTCCGCATACGGCATCCCAACTCAAGAAGGGCACTTCACTGTCCGCGTTGATCGAGTGTTCCCGCGCCTCAGCCTAGCCCTGTTAGGTACCGCGTATCACACTGATGATTTCGGCAGCGATCTCTTCGACGGTATGCGTACCGGTGCTGCGCGCGACCGCCAAGGACGGGCTGTAGTCAATGACTTCCTTCTTGGTGATGTCGTGCCAAATTGGAAGTAGCACCTGTTCGCCCGAGACTGATTTAGTGACGATGCCATCGAGTTCGTAATTGGGCCAACCCTTACCGAAGAACGCCCGCGACAACACGACTACGCCGAACCGGCTCTTGGCAAGCCCCACGTCTATTTTGCGGACGTAAGCTGTCCCCGATGCGCAACTCGAACTCGTCGTACCACACACGCAATTCACCAGCGCGTAATGCGGTAGCGAGGGGACGAACGATTGCGTCCTTGTCTTCGCTGGCGTGGGATATGAACACGTCATATTCAAGGGTTGACGCGTCCATGTCAGGAGGGTGTTCCGGCCGCACGAGTGATGGTACCGACGAGAGCGGCACCTCACGCAGGGTTGGCAAGGGTCCCGGCAGGATGCGAGCCGACGACCGGACCGTGCCGCGCAAACCCTGCATATCAACTGTAACGTACCACTGACCCGCGTGTGGTATTTGCAGATGGACGGGAGAGCGCTGCGCTAGGCCCCCGTGATATCGATGCTGCCTTCCATTGCGGTAACTGCTGAAATTCGAGCTGTCCATCAACCGCACATTGGCGGCACTCCCGGAAAGAATCACCTCAACGATTTCGCCTGCCTGACGATATCCGAGGTCGTGTTGAATGAAGTCCACAAAGACACCCTGCAAAGCATGTGATTTCTAGCAAACCCAATGGACCGCTGCACTTTGTCGGCATCGACGACATTTGGTATGGTCCCCGACGCCTCGACATCCCTGATTCCCCGCTTTCGACATCGCTCTACACAATATCGCCTGAGAGAATCGATACCAGAGAGCCCGAAGAACAATTATACTATGTAATGTTTGATTCCGTGCAGGAATCCAGGAAGTGGAGGAAGTGGAGGGGAGTGTACGAACACGCCTAACAAAGTGATTGAGATGCCACGGGCGGATGCTGCGCGGCTGGGCCGAATCTTGAGTTGGATTCCCTGTCCGGTGGCGCAGCCTTGTCGAAGCGGCATCGGTCGCGCTCCATTTCTCCGCCGAACCAGAACACCGGGCCCATGAGCTATTTTGCTCGAAGGTTGGCCAACTCCGCGACCTTGCCGGAAGACTTTGGACACCCAAGTGTTCCGGATCGCCCCGAAAGACCCCCGCGCCACCTTTTAGAGGCTTGTCAACGCATGGCAGATGCGAGAAACTTAGGACCGTACTCTGATCGAGGGGCTTGCGGCGACACTCTCGCCCGTTCGCAGGCTTCGCAGCCTATCATGATGACAGGCAGAACAACCGCGTTGCAAAGATTGCGGTCAAGGCTTGAGTACCGCTAGGTAGAGGCAAATCAATGAAGCCGAAGGGAAACAGAATGGTAGAAACGGGATCAAATCGGCTAGAGAGTGCGCTGAAGCTGCCGAACGGCGCACGTTTCTACGGTTGCGCATTGCAGGTGAACCCGTTCGCCTATCTCAAGAGGCATGCCAAGCAGACAGCTTTTCGGACGGAGGAGGCATACAACGAAGCGATGATCGCGGCTTGCCTCAAAGCCGGAATCGAGGTTATCGGCGTTACTGACCACTACCGCGTCCAGGAGTCCGCTGACTTGGTGCAGGCGGGACGAGATGCGGGGTTATTCGCCTTCCTGGGGTTTGAGGCCGTCACTAAGGACGGTGTTCACTTCCTGTGCCTGTTCGATCCCGAGAAGGACAACGTGCTCGAACGAATTATTGGCGAGTGTGGAATTCACGACAGCAGTGCGGCCTCGCCAATCGGCAATCTAGATTCTGTTGAACTCCTTGGCAGTGCCAAGAAGTGGGGGGCAACCTGCATTGCTGCCCATGTTGCTGCAGAGGGGGGACTCCTCAAGAAACTCTCGGGGCAATCCCGGGTGAATGTTTGGAAGTCGCCCGACCTCCTTGCCTGCGCCCTTCCAGGCCCTACCCAAGATGCTCCGGAGGGCCTCCGGCCAATCTTGGAGAACAAGGGAGGTGAGTACCATCGTGGCCGGCCCGTCGCAATCATTAACGCCTCGGATGCAAACAGCCCGGAGGACTTAGAAAAGGACGGTGCATCGTGTTTCATTAAAATGTCAAATGTTTCAGTCGAGGCTTTGCGGCAGGCCTTCCTTGACCCTCAATCCCGGATTCGCCTAAACACCGATCCGCAGCCAGATCCGCACGCAGAGTTTCTGGCCATGACCTGGGAAGGCGGGTTTCTCGGAGACACATCCGTTCATTTCAACGGCAATCTGAATGCTCTGGTCGGCGGGAGAGGGACAGGAAAATCAACCATGATCGAGAGCATGCGCTACGCGCTTGGTCTCGAGCCTCTCGGCGAAGAAGCTCGCAAGGCGCACGAGGGAGTGATCCGTCACGTCCTGCGCGCTGGCACTAAAGTCTCGGTGCTGGTCCGCTCGTATAAGCCCTCTCAGCGGACCTATACGATCGAACGGTCAGTTCCGAATCCCCCAATCGTAAAGGATGAAGCCGGTGAAGTGTTGACGCTATCGCCACGGGACGTCATGCAGGGCGTGGAGGTGTTCGGCCAACACGAAATATCTGAACTTACCCGGAGCCGGGAAAAGCTCACCCTGTTGCTAGAACGCTTCGTTGAACGAGATCCTAGTCTCTCCGGTCGCAAGGCGAAGGTCCGATTGGAGCTGGAGCGCTCCCGACGTCGTATTGTGGATGTTGGACGCGAAACCAAGGCCCTCGACGAGCGTCTCGCTGCGCTTCCGAGCCTCGAGGAAACCCAGAAGCGCTTCCAAGAAGCAGGCCTGGAAGAGCGCCTGAAGGAAAAGAGTCTTCTTGTTCGGGAAGAGCGTGTCTTCGCAAGCGTAACGGAACGGCTCGATCCTATCCGCACACTTCACGCAGAGCTAGCAAATGGACTTCCGCTCGATGCCGCTTTCGTTGCCCCGAAGGCCCTCGAAGGTCTTCCAAATGCAGTAATCCTTACGGAAATTGAAACCGTCTTGAACGTTTTGAGCACCAAGCTGAGAGCCACCGCCGACCAGATAGCCAAGGCACTGTCAGAAACGGACCGTTCGCTTGCCGCCACAAAATCTCGTTGGACCGACAAACGCAAAGTCATCGAAGAAACTTACGAAAAGCTCCTGAGGGAGCTTCAAAAATCAAAGATCGACGGGGCGGAGTTTATTCGTTTGCGACGGCAGATTGAGGAACTTCGCCCACTAAGAGAGAAGAAAGAGGCGCTAAGGCGCGACTTAGCCACCCATGAGGCACACCGGCGCAAGCTCGGCTCGGAATGGGAAGACATCAAAGCGAGCGAGTATCGAGAGATTCAAAGCGCAGCCAAGAAGGTCTCCCGCAAGCTAAGAGATCGCGTCAGGGTAGAAGTCAGTATGGCCGGCAACCGTGAGCCGCTAGAGCAACTGTTGCGAGAGGTAGGTGGAAACCTGAGCGCCGCCCTGGACCGAATACGGTCCTCGGCACAACTGTCCCTGCCCGATTTCGCAAAGCGCTGCCGGGAAGGCAAAGATGCGTTAATGCAGTTCTATGGGCTGCCAGCAGGTTCGGCGGAACGGATCGCTCAAGCCGACATTGACCTGTTCATGAAGATCGAGGAGCTTGATCTTCCGGCAACTACCAAGATCGAGCTAAACACAGCGCCCGACGGAGATCCTCCAATCTGGCAAACCCTTGAAGCGTTATCCACCGGGCAGAAAGCCACGGCTGTGTTGCTGCTCCTATTGCTGGAGTCCGAGGCTCCTCTTGTCGTCGATCAGCCAGAGGATGATCTCGATAACCGTTTTATTACTGAAGGCGTTGTGCCGATTATGCGCGAAGAAAAAGGCCGCCGCCAGTTCATCTTCTCTACGCACAATGCGAACATCCCGGTCCTGGGCGATGCGGAGTTGATTCTCGGATTGGCTGCGTCGGGTGAGGGCAAGGAAGGCCATGCCAAAATCGCGCTCGAACACATGGGATCAATAGATTCGAAGCCTGTACGCGAACTGGTCGAGGAGATCCTCGAAGGCGGCAAGGATGCCTTCGAGATGCGCCGCTCAAAATATGGATTCTGAGGAACCCTGATGACCCACACAGAACTGCTGGAGATGATCAAGAATGGAGAAAACTCCGGCGTCGAGTTCAAGCGCGATGTATTAGAGAATCATGCCCTCGCCAGAGAGCTTGTTGCGTTCTCGAATCTCGAGGGCGGAATGGTGCTCCTTGGCGTAGAGGACGATGGGAACATCTTCGGCTTGACACGGCAAGACCTCGAAGAATGGGTCATGACTACTTGCCGCGACAAGATTCGGCCTGGCGTTATCCCCTTCTTTGAGATTGTCCGAGAAATTGAAGCAGGAAAAGATGTCGCCATTGTCCGCGTGACGCGAGGCTTCGATGTTCACAGCCTTTGGCACAACAACCGGAACGTCTACTTCATCCGAGTCGGAACTCAGTGCCGGGAACCTAGCCCAGAGGAGTTGGGTCGGCTCTTCCAGCAGCGTGGTGCCTTTCGGGCGGAACTGCGACCGGTTTCAGGAGCCTCCCTGGCGGACCTGGATCTTCGGCGGCTCCGAAACTATTTCAGCCTTGTCCGTCAGCAAGCCGTGCCCCCTGACGATGGTGCTGAGGCTTGGCAAACCCTACTCCTCAATACAGAAATGATGACCGAGGAAGGTGTCACCGTTGGCGGCATGCTGCTTTTCGGTAGGACGCCAAACCGCTTTCTTGCACATGCGGGCATTGATGCCGTTGCTTTCCAGGGTGCGGAAAAGGAGTATGCCGCTCGGGAACGCAAACCTCTGCGAGGACCCATGACTCCCTTGCTCGCAGCCGATCGAACAACGGTGGAAAACGGCTTAGTCGAGCAGGCGCTGGATTTTGTGCAACGTAACGTTACCGTGACTGCCACGCTTGAAGACAGTGGCAGAAGAGTCGAAAGGCCGACCTACCCGCCGGAGGTGCTCCGTGAGGCCGTTGTCAATGCGCTCATTCACCGCGACTACCTTCTCTCAGGCACGGACATCGAACTGGCCATTTACAGCAACCGTCTGGAAATCGTCTCGCCGGGGCGGCTTCCGAATGGCATCACGCCAGATCGGATGCGTACGGGATGTAGAGCAGCCAGAAATCAGCTTTTGAAGGACGTAATGAGAGACTACGGATATCTGGAACACATGGGCATGGGTATACCGCGGAAGATTGTTGCCGGCATGAAGACCCACAATGGTACGGAGCCCGACCTTATTGAAGGTCAAGAAAGCTTCGTTCTTCGCTTGTTTGCATAAGGCCGTGATCAATGACACGAACTGAGACGCTGGATGTGCTGCGAGAATTGCGCGAAAGGGTTGATGAAGACATGGCAGAAGTGCCAGTCAGTTGGGCTGCTGAGTACCACAGGGTCCTCGACAACTACCTTCAGTTTTGGGGTGCGCTGCGCGTTCCGCAATCGGAGTTTCTGCACTCTTCCGAGCCGTTCGACGAGTTTGGCCGTCCCTTTACGGGCGAGCGTATTGTGTGCATGGGCGACGCTCTTGCCCGGCAACTCGATGCGGCGATAGAATTCTTGAGATAAGTTCAGTTCATGCGCGGCATATCCCAACGGGCCAAACAAGTCCTTTATGATTCTTCAAGGCAGGATGCCTATTGTGACGCAGGCACGGTGAACGCCGATGATCCCAATCCGCCGTTGCTCGAGCGCCTGCTCAAAGAAAATACCCGACTGAAGGAACTGCTTCGCCAGCATGGCATTGATTTGGCCGTGCCGGCGGAAAACCCGCCCGCCAAGAGAGAGCCAGCGACACCACCTTCACCCCAGATTACGCACCGGTCACGCGAAGAGATCAAGATTGCACTCTTCCGCAGCCTATTCAAAGGCAGAGACGATGTGTACGCTCTTCGTTGGGAAGCGAAAGGTAAGGCTGGCTATTCGCCGGCAAGCATTCGAAATTGGCGGGCCATCCTAAAGACCTCGCCAGCCGAACGGAAGCGTGTTGACCGTGAAAGCCGGCGGTTGTTGCCGCTGACTGACGCGGTGATTCGTGAGCATCTTCTAGGTAAGCAGGTCATCGGCATCTATCCGCTACTGACAGATGAGACGTGTTGGTTCTTGGCCGTTGACTTCGACAAGAAGAGTTGGCAGGAGGACGCAACAGCGTTCCTGCGAACCTGCGACCTGTTCGGCGTGCCCGCCTCGTTAGAGCGGTCGCGCTCCGGGAACGGCGGACATGTGTGGATCTTCTTCTCGCGCCCGGTGGCGGCCGCAGCGGCGCGGAGAATGGGATGTGCCTTTCTCACGCAGTCGATGGACCTCCGCCATTCCATTGGCCTGGATTCCTATGACCGCCTGTTCCCAAATCAAGACACGATGCCAAGGGGCGGCTTCGGCAACTTGATCGCACTGCCACTACAGGGAATGCCACGGAAGACCGGCAACAGCGTCTTCGTGGATTCAGACTTCAACCTGCTTCCGGATCAATGGACCTTTCTCTCGTCAGTTCAGCGCATGGAATCGGAAACCGTAGATCTTGTCGTACGGGAGGCAACTCGTACTGGCCAAATCATCGGAATACCGATGAGCATTACGGATGATGAATTCGATGAAGAACCGTGGAGGCTGCCTCCCTCGAAGAAGCACGCCGAGAAGCCGATACTTGATCCGTTACCTAACCAAGTCCAGATTGTTCGCAGCAACCTTGTGTACATCGAGAAGGAGGGCTTGCCGTCCGCGATGCTGAACCGCATCGTTCGGTTGGCGGCATTCCAGAACCCTGAGTTCTACAAAGCACAGGCAATGCGTTTATCGACGTTTGACAAGCCTCGCGTGATTTCGTGCGCCGATGATCTTCCGAAGCACATCGCTCTGCCGCGCGGTTGCCTCGATCAACTCCTTGATCTCATGAAGGACCACGGCATTAGGACGGATGTTCGTGATGAGCGCTTCCTCGGGACTTTGCTGGAAACCACTTTTCGAGGGCAACTGAGACCGAGCCAAGAGGATGCGGTGGCGCAGGTCCTCAAACATGACACCGGCATCCTCTGCGCGCCCACTGCGTTTGGCAAGACGGCCACAGCCGCTTGGCTGATCGCGGCCCGGAAGGTCAACACGCTCGTACTGGTGCATCGGAGACAACTACTCGATCAATGGCGCGAGCGGCTGGCGATGTTTCTTGACCTCCCGTCCGACTCAATTGGTCAAATAGGCGGAGGTCGGACGAGGCGAACCGGCTCACTGGATGTTGCGGTGATCCAGAGCTTGCAGCGGAAGGGAGAAGTACTCGACTTGGTCGCAGAGTATGGTCACGTGATCATAGACGAGTGCCACCATCTCTCTGCATTCAGCTTCGAACAGGTATTGAAACAGGCGAAGGCCCGATACGTTCTGGGTTTGACGGCCACGCCTGTACGGAAGGATGGTCACCACCCAATCATCTACATGCAGTGCGGCCCGGTGCGCTTTGCCATGACCGCACGGCAACATGCCGACGCCAGCCCGTTTGAGCACCAAGTCATCGTTCGGGAGACCGAGTTTCTGTACCTGGATTCCGGAGACTTGCGCATTCACGACCTCTATGCGGCAATCGCCAGCAGCCAGAGCCGAAACGAGCAGATTGCCGCAGACTTGGTTGAAGCTGCCCAAGCGGGCCGCTCACCGCTGCTCCTCACAGGGCGCACGCGGCAACTGGATTGGTTTGCGGAGCGATTGGCTGGGTCGGTTAAGAACATTCATTTGCTCAAGGGAGGCATGGGCCGAAAACAGCGAAAGGCCGCTGCCGATGCCCTCGCAGGTGTTCCTCCGGAGGAAGGGCGCGTAATTCTCGCAACAGGGAGCTACATTGGAGAAGGATTCGACGATAACCGGCTGGACACCCTGTTTCTGGCCACGCCAATCTCCTGGCGCGGCACGCTCCAGCAATATGTCGGGCGCCTGCATCGACTCCACGACGGCAAACGGGTCGTTCAGGTTTATGATTACGTTGACTTCAGTGTGCCGATGCTCGCTAGGATGTTCGAGAAGCGCCTGAAGGGCTACCAGATGCTTGGCTACTCGCTAGGTGCGTCCGCGGAGGAAACGCATGGCACGAAAGCAAAGCCGGAAGAAGATCCTCTCCAGACTTCCGATTGGCGAACTTGAACGTCTCATCGAAGAGGCCTTCGTGGACGCCCACGGAGAGTCCGAGCAGGCGACCGGGTTTCTCACAATGATCGAAAACAACATTGATCTTCCGTTCGAGACGGAGGTTCTCAGCATACCCGTCAAGGTGGTCCGATTTGATATTGATGATCGGGATCAGGTCGTCGCCATTTGCGAAGGTGGCGGCCACGAGCAAACCATCCAGCTTTCGCACCTTCCCCTACCGGCGGTTCCCAGACCGCGCGGGGCCGAGTGGATCGAGGCCTATCACCACTGGCGACGGAGGTGGATGGCCTGATCGCGCTAGACATGATCCTCGACGTCAATCTCTATGTTTTCCACGCACGCTTGCTCGCGGAATGATTTTCAGCCGTTGGCCAGGAATCATCAAGCAATCGAACCTCACCCGTGGCCCCTACCAGAATACAACTCCTCCTTTGGCGTGCGGCAGCGTTCCGATGCGGACCAATGGACTCAACATCCGATTCGTGGTTCGCATCTCGTGCCGACATCCGGCGGTCCCAGGCGCAAGAAAATCGGACGAAACGTCCGATGCTCTCTCCGTATCTCGCTGAGACTACGCCTAGACCACCGGTCGAAACATCCGATTTACGGCCCATGAGGTTCGCCGAAGAGGTAGCTCTATGCAGCTATGTCATTGATTTTTCAGACTGGTACTCTTGTTGAAACCTGTTGAAATCGGCTTAGAAGTCTGATTTTCTAAGTTATTGAAATCTATGGATTTAAGTGGCTTCTTACTGCTTTGAATTGAACCTGTTGTGGGCCTGCTGTTGAAGTATGAGGAATCCGAAGGAAGCTGGCGGAAACCTACAGCTACAATTTTATCTACAGTCGTGGAGGGTGGAGTTTCTTCGCATGGGCGAATCGGAGCGGAGAACCAATCCTGCCAGCTTCGATGGATTCCGTTCTGGGAAGGGGTCTTCGCAACCCAGAGATTATAGGCAAAGCCATAGTTCCAGCCGCTCGTGCCAAGGCCAGATCCTGCGTTCTCGTAATTCACCCTTAGATAGGGGCCGTTCCCTCCCACCCACCCATTGTTGTCAGCGTAGGCAACGGTAACGGCGCTGCTATACAACAAACTCACCGTTATCGAGACCCACCTGGACCCGGGGGCAGTTTCGCCAGTGGAAACGACAGGTTCAGGTTTCCGGCGACAGGGTAAATCGACTCGATCTGGCCGGGTGAGGTTGTGCCAGGCACGAAGCCTAGAGAAGGCAGCGCGGGATTTGGTGGCAGGTAGTTCTGGGCCACGACTGGAGAAACCCGACCATACAGCAACAATAGCCCACCCAAAATCGCCTTGGGGATTGCGGTTGTCAAACGTGAAGACATTGGCATCGCTCCTTGGAGAACCTACGGTTGGAATGCGGTCAATGGAAGCTGGGGGCCAGCCACCCCCTGCTGCACCGTCATGCTGAGAACCTGTTGTCCATTCTCCAGGCGTAAAATCTGCCCCGGGTACCACTGACCAGTTGTAATCGGTCAGACCGGATCAGTACGCCAGGCTGGCCCCTTTTGTTGGGTCACATCCCCGCTTTCCCGGACCTAAAGAATTTAAGCCCTAGCACGAGCAGCACTACAATGAGCAAAGCTTCTAACGCCACTAAGGACGAGAAGTACACAGTTCCAAGACGGCCGATCTCCGAACGGAACTCGAAGCCCATTATTAGATGTACAAGGCTCCCAAGCAGCACACACGCGATCGTTTCAACGAGCGTTGCTTCCGCCTTCCTAATTTCCCTGCCAACGTAGTACGCCAAGATACCGGTGCTGCCCACCAGACGGAACGCAAACGTGGATGGCAACCACATCTCTCGGCCCTGGCTGTCCGCGTAAAAAAAATCTCCCGCCACAAGCGCGGCTATGCCCAAGCCTACGGCTATGTAAATGAGATTGTCTCTGCTCGTCAGCTTCATTTCCAAGCTCAGTAAACGGGAAACGCCGCTGCGCACGCACCACTCTGGGCCATCTTCGCTGTCTCCCGAATTGAGTTGTTAGCGACCTTCACGGTGTCATACACGGTAATCGCCACGCCAACCTCCCCTAAGAGTTCGGCCGCGCCCGACAAAGCCCTAAAAGTGCCCGATGCCAGTGGCTTTATCAAGCCAACGCCTCCCCAGCTATTAGGCCGGCCTGCCGCATACTTCCAGGCTGAAGCCATTGTGAAGGCACTGGCGGCTTTCGCCGCTTGTTCGGTCGCGATACCTTTGAAGAGCCCGCCGGCCAGCTCGTCCGCGATGTTCCCCAGAGCCGCTTCCGCACAGGTAGGCACGCCTCCTGGCCCTCCCGAAAGCTTGAAGAAAGCGTTGGCGAATGTCCCTGGCCAACTCGAGGAATCGGCGGTGTTGACATCCACCCAAGCGAAGGTCAGCGTCAGCACGTACGGGAAACTGGGCATCTGCCCGCCCTGGCCATCGGGTACCAGGTACGGAGTGCCCGGCACAAACTTACTGGTCCAAGCGAGATACTGCAAATTGCCGGTCTTGGGATCCTGACGCGCGCGTGAACAGTCACCGCCGGGACAAGGGATACTGCTCTCCTGGTTCACCAGGGCGCAGGGGATCGCCCCACCATCAACGATGCAGTCGCGAGGGGATTCCAGGCCGGCCGTCTCGATGAGACCGGAAGGATCTACGAACATCAGAGAGTTGTTCATGACATACGAATACAGATTCCAACTCTGCGGGTTGGTAGGATCGGAGGCAGCTTTGCCCGCGGGGTCGGGACTCATGAACCGGCCCTGCGCGGACGCGAAGTGTCGCGCAAGGAAGTTGTCCATGCCCGTTTCCGCATCGCGTTCCTGGCCGGTGAACTTGTGCGTGATCCCATCTGTCGTACCCGCCGAATAACAAGGAACGGTTCCGCGATCAATCTCCTCGCCGAACGGCAAGAAATCGTGGCACGATACTCCGCTCGCGCTGACGACCAACCGCGTCGATCCAAGATGATCGGCCGTCAAGTATTGAGTACCGGTGGCGACCAGGGAGGCCGAACTGTACTCGGCAGCCACTTGTCCGTCCGCGCTATAGACGTAGTTCGTCGTCGAAGGGCCGTTCACCTTCTGCACCCGATTGCCCGATCCATCGTAGGCAAACGTCACGCCCGAGGAAGAAATCATCCGGTTCTCGGCATCGAAAGTGTTGCTTACCGAAAGCGCAGGACAACCGGTCCAGTTGCCGGCCGCATCGTACCCGAGCGCGTTGCCGTGGCTGTCCAATCCACAAAGATCCGTCCGGTTGGCCGGGAAGCGTCCTGCCATCAGAGTCGCGTCATTGGCCGAAACCTGCGGTGTCATCGTGTTACCCGGAATGTAGCCGCCGGCCACCACCGCGCGATTTCCGTACGGATCGTAAACGTACGTCTGTTGCCAGGGCGGCGAGCCGGATTCGGACCCCGTTGACAGCCGGTTCACCGTGTCATAGCCATAGCTCTGCGTCACGTTGAGGGGTTTAATCGTCTGGCTCAACATATTGCCGTTGTTCTGCGAAATGCTATACCCGAAGGCCAGATTCAGATGATCGCTGCTATCGTTGGAACAATCGGTCTGGCCTGGAAGGGGTGTGAGCCGAACACCCGACGGTTGCAGCCGGTCATTGTAGCAGGAAATTTCGGCGTTCGCGCCGATCATCATCTGAGCCAAGGCTCCGTGCGCCGCGTAGGTGGCGCTCTGAACGTAATTGGTGGTCTGGCTCATCTGGCCGGTCACCGAACTGATCCGATCCGCTCCGTCATAGCCATAGCTTACCACCCGCCCCGACGGAAAGGTTTCGGAAATCAGCCCGCCCGAAGGATTGTAAGCATAGGCAAATGAGTAAGGCGACCCGCCAGAGGATGTCTGCGCGCTGGCAGTGACGCGGCCTAGGCCGTCGTAGGAACTGTAGGTCGTCGTGACGTTGGCATTGGAAACCTGCGTCAGCCGCCCAATGAAGCCGCTTTGCGGACTACCCGTGCAGCTTCCGTTACTTCCTGGCGCGTCGTAACAATAGCTCACCGCCGGTGTCCGGTCGGAATAGTTCGGCGGCGTGCCATCGTTGTAGCTCTTGCCGGTCATCCGGTTCCGCGCGTCATACGGCGTCATGGTTGTGGTGATGCCGCGGGCGTCGGTCTTGGTCATCAAGTTGCCGTTCAGGTCGTAGCCGTAGGTGATCGTGCCGCTCTCCGGATTGTTCGATGACGACAGCCGCTCCAGCGAGTCGTATTGGAAGACACGCGCCGCCAGCCTGCTGCCCTGCGCCACGTTGGCAAGGTCGTCCAGCGCACCGTAGCTGTAGGTGGTGGAATAGTTCAGGTTGTTGGGATCCTCAAGCAATTGCGCCAGCCGTCCCAGTCCGTCGGTGGTGCTCGCGCGCGTGTTCCCGGCTTGATCAGTCACCACAGTACCGGTTTGTTTGTATTGCGTGACGTTCGCGTTGCTGCTGAGGTCCTGATTGTATGCCGCAGTCACAATCCCGTTGCTCGTGGAAGTGCTGCTGCCAAAGCAGGGTCCCGGCAAGGTTGAGCCATCGAACGTCTGTACGCTCACGGCGCGGCCAAGGCCGTCCAGGTTAGTCTGGGTCCAGCCCATTGTCCCTTCGTTATTCGAAGAGCTCGCCGAACGGTAAGGGTTCGACACCAATTGATAGCTGCCGCTGGCACCACTCGAGCAGGCGGCGCTACCGCTCGTTCCCGTCGTGTCGTAGGCGGACCGGTAACGCGTCTGCACTTTGATGCCTGTCGTGGGATCGTTGACGCTGTCGCTATTATTCTCCATTTGCTGCGTCAAACTCACGCGCCCCAATTGATCGTAGGTCGTAACGCTTCGCAGAGCCATGTCTGCAATTGAGTTCAGGTTCGTAGCCGTCACGATTCGGAGGCTGCCGTCCTTGTAGGTGTTGGTGGCCTTGCGCAACGAGCCTTCTTGGGTGGTCGTCAACCGCCCGTAAACGTCGTACGCAAACGTAGTCACGAACCCGTTGTAATCCTGGACTTGAGTCAGCAACCCAGTATTTGGATCGTGCTGGTATTGCGTAGTGAACGCCGTCCCGCCGGGTTCCACCGTCTGGGACAAGTAGAGCTTGTTGGTATCGTAGATATAATTGGTCGCTTGACCCTTGGCATCGACGCTTTGCGTCAGATTGCCGTAGCAGTTGCTGGTGCAGGAGTTGTTTCCATCGTAGGTGCTGCCCAAGACAATGGCATTGGAGGGACTCAGGCACAGCGCCGTCCCAGTGCAGCTCGGCATGGCGGAAGCCAGCGTCGAATCCCAATGGCTTTCCTGCGTTACGTTACCGTAGGCGTTGTAGGTAAACTCGGCGAGTGCGCCGGGTCCCGCCGTACTGTTAGTTTCCGAACGTGCATCTCCTGTCGCCGGTCTCCGCGAGAGGACATGGCATGGCCTGAAACAACGCTGCGCTATCGAAGGTCGCGGACTGGAAAGTCACAGGTCCGTTGAAGGCTACTCCGTCGAAACATGCCTGCCCTCTGAATCTCACTCCGGTGAAGTTGGCTTCGTCGCAGAATACCACACCTCGTCCTGATCGGGAAAAACAGAAGAATGCATGCCCCCAGACTTCGGTTCCATCAAAAAGCGCAGCAGCAGCAAAGGTGGTACCTTCGAAGTCGGCGACTCCTCGGAAATGGCTACCACCAAAGCGAGCCTGCCTGTCAAATCTGCACTCTGGAAACTCTCCCTGCATATTAATAGTGAGTCTCTCAAAGAGTGCCGGACCGGCGAAGCGCGTCCGAAAAAAGCTCACGCCTCTGCGGAATTGTGAGTTCGTGAAGTCGGACTGATCTACAAAATGGCAGTCCTTAAAACGCGCCAAACCATCAAAAGTACAAAGCGAGAAGTCTACACGACCCAGAAATATGCACCGCTCGAACTGGATAGGCTGCTGGAACCTTACATGGGAGAAGTGAAGCGGTCCGCCTATGGTCAAATTCTTCAGATTAAGAGGCCTGTCCAGAGTCTGCCTCCTGATCAGGGCGGTCAGCCAATCTGCGGGTATTGCGCGGTCTTCTATGGTGAGTCGATCCCCGTCGAGATCCCCCCCGGCCATGAGTTGCTCTGAGCGGGTGTCCGTTAGCGTCGGCATAGTTGGCTGCTAATATAACAGCAGGCTGTCGCCGTACAAGACTTTATTTTGTTGGAAACTAGGCTGCTTCGGCTGAATTTACCTACTCGCTTCCCAGGACTGTCCGAACAAAACTGTGCCGCCACGGCGGGCGGTTGAGGCAGAGCGACAGAATCGAACCCAACTCGGTGGCACCACCGACGGCTCCGTCCTACTGGCAACCGGGTCAGCGGGCCTCACCCGGAAACACTTCGAGAACTTTCAGCTGGTTGAACCCTGAGGAAAGCTACAGCTACAAAATCGACTACAGTGGGTTACCAACAGGAGTCAGAAATAGGCCGCAACTGCTTGAAAGGATTGGTAGGGGCGGTGGGAATCGGACCCACGACCTACGGTTTAGAAGACCGTTGCTCTATCCACTGAGCTACGCCCCCAACGCACCAGCCCATTTTAACACCGCGCCAACCTCGCCGCAGTGACAGGTGCGATACAACTCGCGTTTACCATTCCTCGATTTTCACAAACTGCATCGGATAGGGCCCGTTGCGCTTGGGATTGTCCTGGTCGTAGAGGATCGTCAAGGGAGTTCCGGTGGCGCCGAACTTTTTCTTCGAACTCTGGAATCCTCCTTTGTAGGTCTCGCCGCCCGCCGCCTGGAACTGGTAGCTGATTCGGTAATGACCGCCGTGCTGGCTGCTGACCCAGCGCACGCCCGTGACCGAACCCAACGCGACGCGCCCTTCCGCCAGCAAGGAACGCTGACGCCGGATTTGCAGAAAGATCAAGACCGCCGGCAGCCACAGGCCCACGCCGACGAGCGGCGTCCAATTGGGCGTTGGGCTGGGCTCGTGGCGAACCATCCAACTGCGCGCCGGCTCCGTACGCAAGTAGCGGACCGCCACGCTGTGCCCGGCTCTCAGGTTCCCGACCCTGCCCGATCCCACCGTCGTGTTGGAGTTGTAGGTCCGGCCATCCACCTCGTAGCGATAGTAAACCTTGTGGCGACGCTCTTCGCCGCGCGGCGGGCCGACGTCGGTCACGACTCCGCTGGTGACCACGCCTTCGGCGGCCATGCGCCGGGCCAGAGTGTTACCGCGGCCAGCCTGGAGGTAAAGCCAAGCGCCCAGCGCTATGCCGCCCCCGACCAACAGCACGGCCAGGCAAGTTACGAGGATGCCCCGCCATGTCAGGCACACCGAGCGCGGTGTGGATCGCGCCAGTTCCGAAGGAGCCCGCCAGTTGGCATCAGCTTTCAAGGTTGGCGACTTGATTCCATCCTCGTTCATGACGAACCTCCTGCCTGCGTTGCTAGGAAAACAATTTCCACTCTGAGCCGCGACAGTTATGGAGCGACGGAACCGTGGCCAGTTCGGAAGGACAGCCCGAAAACACGGAGACCCGGACCTGAACCGTTCAGGCGTCGCGTGTCTTCGTGCCGGCGTTCAACGCTGGCCGCCTCTCCGTCGCTCCATGACTGTCGCGGCTCATTCGCGACCCTTTCATCATCTCAGGTGGCCGCTTCCCGGCCGTCATGCCCGTTCATCCGCGCTCGGGTCCGGCGCAGGAGCCTCTGCCACGGCCGCGGCCGGCGCGCCCCCAGATAATCTGCCAGACTGCTGGAGGGCGCGCCGCAATAAAAACTCGATCTGCGCGTTGACGCTGCGCAGTTCCGCGTCGGCCCAGCGCTGCAGCGCTTCGTGAACCATCGGATCAAGCCGTAACGGAAATGCTTTGCGTGGCGTCATTGTTTCCTTCGTCGCCGCTCTACGTATACAACGTGCCGGTGTTGACCACCGGCTCCACGCCGCGATCGCTGCACAACACCACCAGCAGATTGCTGACCATGGCCGCCTTGCGTTCTTCGTCCAGATTGACGATGTTCTTGCGGCTGATTTCGGTGAGCGCCATGTCCACCATGCTCACGGCGCCTTCCACGATTTTCTGCCGCGCGGCAATCACCGCACTGGCTTGCTGGCGGCGGAGCATCGCACCGGCGATTTCCGGCGCATAGGCCAGGTGGCTGATCCGCGCTTCAATCACCTCGATGCCGGCCCGCGACAGGCGCTCCTGAATCTCGTGGCGCAGACGGTCGGTCACCTCGCCCACGGAGTGCAGCAACGACGTCTTTCCTTCCTCATGCGCGTCGTAGGAATAAGCGGTGGCCAGCACGCGCACCGCGGACTCGCTTTGCACGTGCACGAACTGTTCGTAGTCGTCCACGTTGAACATCGCTTCAAACGTCTCCACGATGCGCCAAACTACTATCGCGGCGATCTCGATGGGGTTGCCGTCGCTGTCGTTGACTTTCAGCTTGTCGCTCTCGAAATTGCGAATCCGCAGCGAGATGTTCTTGCGCGAAGACAGCGGATTCACCCACCAGAATCCCGGCTGCTTCAGGGATTCGCTATAGACTCCCATCACCGTCAGCACTGCGGCCCGGTTGGGATTCACGACCGTGAGACCGGCGCACCCGAAGATGGTCAGCGCAAACACCAGCGCCGCACCCAAAGCATGCCAGCCGTCCTGCGCCTGGACCGCGGAGACAAACCAGGTCACCGCGCCAATGCCGATCAACAAAAACAGGCCGACCATCAGCCAGCCTGGAAACCCTTGCACTTCCTTTTCGCGCAACATAATGTTTCTCCTCTCGTGTGCCTCAAGACAGGATGCGGCTGATCGCCATCACGGCGTTTTCCAGAATCAACCGCGGTAGCCATTCCGGAATCGTCAACTCCAACTGGTGCCGCACCTCCATCGCCAATCGGACGGTCGAATGCAGGCCCAACAGGAGAGCGCCGGCCGACTAGAGCGACGGCCTGCATCGCGCCGGCCGTGAGCGCTGTGTTGCTTCACCTGGTGAGCCATGATTGGTTCGCTCTTTTCCTTGACATCAAGACAATATCATATTGATATCACATTATCAAGAGGTTTATCTTGCTTGGATTGTGATGATTACGGATATAGTTTGGCAGAACGCTTACAAGAGTGGCGCGGGCACCCTTGCCAGGCATCCTTGCCTGCCCCGGGAATCATAAACGGCGGTCGTATTCCGCGCGGGTTCCAATCCAAAACCAGACAGCGGAAACAATCCCTAATGCGCCGTCGAAACTAGCCGATAGCTATCACGACGCAACGCTACGAGTTGTTCGTCGCTGGCCTTTCGCCCGCTCCGCGGGCTCTTTTTCTCCCTCACAGTGTTCCCAGGGTTCCGCAAAAAACGCTCCACCCTGGGCCACACTCTCGCCCCCGCTTCGCGGGCTGAAAATGTAGAAACTCCAGGCGCCGGCGTAGCCGGCGTGGGGCGTCCGTGAAACGGACGCCCTCTAGAGTTTCTACATTTCCAAAGCGTTTGATGGCTTCGTAAACAGCGCATTTCTCGCGTTATGCTCCCAAACTGACGTCTCTCGGTAGCCCCAAAGGGGCGACCTATGTCAGCCCAGGCCAACGGCCTGGGTTGGGCGCGATACAAACAGAAGCCCTGAAAGGGCGACCTAAGACGGTTGTCTCGCGAGATCTGAGGTCGTCGATCTGTGTCAGAGACTAGGACGCCCCTTCAGGGCTTGATATTTCCTCGGTGTTTTCCCAGGCCGTTGGCCTGGGCTGACATAGGTCAGGCCTTTCAGCCTTCCCGGAAATGTAGAAACTCCAGAGGCCAGCGAAGCTGGCCAGGGAGCGTGGCCCAGGGTGAAGCGTATTTTGCGGAACCCTGGGTACATCGCGAGAACAACGAACCCGCGAAGCGGGCGACAGACGCACGATATTTGCGGGACTGCCTTTCGCCCGCTCTGCGGGCTCTTTTCCCCTCATCGTGTTCCCAGGGTTCCGCAAAATGCGCTCCACCCTGGGCCACACTCTCCCGCCCGCTCTGCGGGCTGCAAATATAGAAACTCCAGGGAAAGGCACAGCCTTTCCGCACGAAGGAGCGGCGGAGCCGCACGCTTTCAAACTGACCCGCTACCCAATCCGTCGTATTATCATTGGCGGAGGATTCTGCTTTGCTGGAGCCGGTTTCCCATTTTTTCCATTCCCATCGCCTGCGCCTGCAATTCTGGGATTGGGGTAGCGAAGGCAAACCCGCCTTGCTGCTGGTGCATGGCGCACTGGATCACGCTCGCAACTGGGATTGGGTGGCGCGCGATCTTTGCCGCGATTATCATGTTTACGCCCTGGATCTGCGCGGTCACGGCAACAGCGCCTGGGCCGCGGGCGCGACCTACACGGTGGCCGAGCACGTTCTGGATCTGTCCGCGCTGGCCGACATCGTGCAGTCTTTTCCCATCTACCTGATCGGGCATTCGCTGGGCGGTGTGATTTCGCTGCTCTATTCCGGCGTTTATCCGGAACGCGTCAAGAAGGTGATTTCCATTGAAGGCTTGGGATTGCCGGCCAATCATCGCGTGCATCGCCCGCCCGCCGAGAAGCTGCGGACCTGGATTGAAGCGGTGCGGCAATGTGAGAATCGCGAGCCGCACACCTATCCCAGCTTGCAGGCGGCGGTCGATCGCATGAAGGAAGCCAATCCTCATCTTTCCGACGACCAAGCCCGGCACCTCACGCTGCACGGCACCAACTGGAATGCGGACGGCTCGCTGATCTGGAAATTCGACAACTACGCGCGCCTTTTTCCTCCCTATGGACACCAGCTTCCCGAGATGCAAGAGGTCCATGCGCACATCACTTGCCCGGCGCTCTTGTTCTGGGGCACGGAAAGCTTTTCCGGCGATCCGCTTGCCGACGGCCGAGGGTCGGCCATTCCGAACCACAGATTTGTGAGGGTCGAGAAGGCCGGGCATTGGCTACATCACGATCGACTGGATTTTTTCCTGGCGGAGACACGACGCTTCCTGGAAGAGCGGAACATTTAACGCCGCCTCACAGATCACAGTGCAAGGCGCTCGTTACCCCGAGAACCTGGAGCGGATGACCGGTCGCTGATCTTACCAACACGAAAGGAAAGGTCGAAAACAATGGAAATCAAACGAAGTGGTTCACAGTCTTCCGGCAAAGGACCGGCGGAGTGATTTCACCGGCACGGTGCGTATTGATCCGCTATTCAATCCGCCCGCTCCGGCGCGTGCTCTCGGCGCCAGTGTCACCTTCGAGCCGGGCGCTCGGACGGCATGGCACACCCACCCGCTGGGGCAGACTCTGATTGTGACGGCTGGTTGTGGCCGGGCCCGGCGCTGGGGAGGCCCGATCGAGGAAATTCGGCCGGGTGACGTCGTCTGGATTCCGCCTGGTGAGAAGCATTGGCACGGCGCCACTCCAACCACGGCGATGACCCATATCGCTATTCAGGAACAGCTCGACGGCAAAGCGGTTGACTGGATGGAACAGGTCAGCGACGAACAATATCAGGCCTGACTGAAAGCAACGGTAGTGTCCTAACAGTGCGTTGATCGGAAGGACCAATCGGGCAGTGGGCCGTCGGTGTGGGCCTTCCCAGCCCCAACGGGGCGATCGGGTCACCGATCCAATGAAGAGCAAGCCCTGTAGGGGCGCCCTTCGGTAGCCCCAAAGGGGCGACCTATGTCAGCCCAGGCCAACGGCCTGGGTTGGGCGCGATAGAAACAGAAGCCCTGAAAGGGCGATCTAAGACGTTTGTCTCGCGAGATCTGAGGTCGTCGATCTTGTCAGAGATTAGGCCGCCCCTTCAGGGCTTGATATTTCCTCGGTTTTTCCCAGGCCGTTGGCCTGGGCTGACATAGGTCAGGCCTTCAGCCTTCCCGGAAATGTAGAAACTCCAGCGATAGGTTGAAAACCTGCCCCACTAGAGGTGAAACGGCCGGAACAAAGAGCCGGCCCTGACGTACTACCGGTATGAACCTCCCACCAGACGGCTTGCAGAATCGTGGACAGCCGCTCCGGCTGTGGCCCGGTGTGGCCCTCGTCAGTACTGCAACTGCTGATTATGTATGCCTTCTCCCGCCGTCGTGCCCGATGCCATGATCTATGGGCTGCTTGGGGGGATCGTAGGCACCTTGGCTTATCGTCCTTTGGTGGTTGTTCCTAAGCCGGGCGCGTTGGTTCGAGCGCTTGGGCGCCGTCGGCGTAATGCTCGTCGCTCTGTTCGCGACGTCGCGCTTCATCGACAAGTCCATTGCCACCGGAGCACAAGGGTTTTTGTTCATAGTCCTGGCTATCCCGCCTCTGGGCCCCGCCTTCGTCGCATGGGCGGTGGCTACGCGCCGTCTCCGGACAGAACCAGGCGGGTTACGATGGTCGCCACCATTTTGCTCGCGCGTGGCGTGTGGGCGCTCGTCCGGACCGGTGGCTTCACCGCCGGCGACCTTCCATAACGACTTGCACTGGCGCTGGGCGAAGACTCCCGAGGAACAGCTCATCGCCCATCGACCCGCGGGAGCACTCCCGCCGGTTCCGGTAGCCGCGACCGTTCCCGAGAAGCCGGCCGTAACTCCTTCCGGCAATCCGCCGGCAGCGCCTGCGCCTGTTCCGAGCAGCCGCGAAGACTCCCGAGGCACCGCTGGCGGCCCGCGCCGCCCACGAGCCTGCGACGCTTCCGTCAGCTCCGGCGGGAGCCGGGATGTTAGCCGACTGGCCCGGCTTTCGCGGACCGCATCGCGACGACAACGTTCCCCGGCGTACGCATCAAGACCGACTGGACTGCTATCGCCGCCGGTCGGTGCTATGGCGCCGCCCGGTCGGCCCGGGCTGGTCGTCCTTCGCGGTTCGCGGCGGCCTCGTCTACACCCAAGAGCAGCGCGGTCCCGACGAGGTGGTCACCTGCTACAAACTGATCACCGGCCAGCCGGTGTGGGCGCACCGCGACGCCGCCCGGTTCTGGGAGTCGAATGGCGGCCCCGGTCCGCGCGCGACGCCGACCCTCCACGACGGCCGCGTGTACACATTTGGCGCAACCGGAATCGTGAACGCGCTGGATGCCGGCGATGGCGCACTGGTGTGGTCGCGCAACGCTGCGTCCGACACGGGCATGAAGGTCCCCGGCTGGGGCTTCGCCAGCTCGCCGCTGGTGGTTGGACGACACGGTCATCGTGGCGCCTCCGGCAAGCTGCTCGCCTACGACCTGGCCACCGGCGCTCCGCGCTGGCTCGGCCCGGACGGCGGCGATAGCTACAGTTCGCCAGCATCTGTGTGACCATCGACGGAGTCCCGCAGATTGTGCTGATGAGCGCGGTCGGCGCGACCAGTGTTGCGCCGGCCGACGGCAAGCTGCTTTGGGAATACCCGTGGCCGGGCACCCGATCGTGCAGCCGGCACTGACCGCGGATGGCGACGTTCTGATGAGCGGCGACCGGACAGAGCGGCATGCGCCGCATCGCGGTCGCCCATGGAGCCGGCCGGCTGGACCGCCGAAGAGCGATGGACGTCGATCGGACTGAAGCCCTACTTCAACGACTTCGTCGTCCACAACGGCCATGCTTACGGCTTCGACGGCAGCATCCTCGCCTGCATCGACCTGAAGGACGGCAAGCGCAAGTGGAAGGGCGGACGCTACGGCAACGGCCAGCTCGTCCTGCTGGCCGATCAGGACTTGCTGCTGGTGATGTCGGAGGAGGGCGAACTCGCGCTGGTGCGCGCGACGCCCGACCAGTTCACCGAACTCGCGCGGTTCCCGGCGCATCGAGGGCAAGACCTGGAACCACCCGGTGCTGGCCGGCGACGTTCTGCTGGTTCGCAACGGCGAGGAGATGGCCGCGTTCCGGCTGCGCGCAGCTAAGCCGATGTAGTTGCTCCCGACTCTTGCTCCCGACCGCCGTCGTCTCCGATAACTCTCCGCTTCAAGCCTGCGCATCTAATTTCACGCTAGGGGGCGTCGTCGGACCAGTGGCTCAGTTTGAGGATGACGTGTTGTCAGAACCGTCCGCGGTAGCGGATGGGTCACGTACCGCCCGCCGCTCACCATACCAGAAACGTACGGCTTACTATCTATGCACCCTATAACTGAAATTTATACAAACCTCGGTTGACATAAGCGGGCCGAGAACATAGGATGGATGTCAAGGCGTCGTCTTTTATGCCCAATGGTTCGTCCATCTTGCTGGAGTGTCTTCGTCGCGAGGGTGTCGAGGTGTTCTTCGGCTATCCCGGCGGAGTGGTGCTGCCCATCTACGATGAGATGGTGCGCGCCCCGCAACCGCGCCATGTCATGGTCCGTCACGAGGAAAACGCCTGCTTTGCCGCCGACGGATTCGCTCGCGCCAGTGGACGCGTGGGTGTCTGCATGGCCACTTCCGGACCCGGCGCAACCAATCTGGTAACCGGCTTGGTCAACTCCATGATGGACTCCATTCCGGTGGTGGCTATCACCGGACAAGTTTCCACTAAGCTGATCGGCAACGACGCGTTTCAGGAAGCTGACACTGTGGGTATCACCCGTCCTTGCACCAAGCACAACTACCTGGTGAAGAGCCTGGCCGAGTTGCCGCAGGCCATCAAGGAAGCATTCCACATCGCGGCATCGGGCCGGCCCGGCCCGGTGCTGGTGGATCTGCCGAAAGATGTCCTCCAAGCCGTATGGCCGGGGCTGGGGACCGATGCCGGCCTGGTGTATCCGGACTTTGTGGACCTTCCCGGATACAAGCCCAACTACGACGGCCATTCCGGACAAATCAAGAAAGCCGCGGCGTTGATTTGGGAAGCCAAGCGTCCCGTAATTTACGCCGGCGGCGGAGTCATCTCCTCCGGCGCGGGCGCACTGCTGGAACAACTGTCCGAACTGGTGGAAGCGCCGGTCAACCTGACGGTGATGGGTTTGGGCGCGATTCCCAGCGACCATCCCAATTGCCAGGGCATGCTGGGCATGCACGGATCGTACGCCGCGAACCAAGCGATGGTGGAGGCCGACCTGCTGATCGCCGTGGGGGTGCGCTTCGACGATCGCGTCACCGGAAAGCTGGAAGCGTTCGCCAAACACGCCCGCATCATCCACATCGATATCGATCCGGCGGAGATTGGCAAGAACGTCAAAGTGGATGTGCCGATCGTGGGCGATTGCGGACGGGTGCTGGAAAAACTGAACACCCGGCTGGCCGACTCGCGCGAACAAGCCGAGGGCGGCCTGCGCAATCGCGAATCCCGGCGGGAGTGGCTGGCGCGCACCGAAGAATGGCGCCGCCGCCTTCCTTACGAATACACCGACCGCAACGACACCATCATGCCGCAGGCGCTGCTGGAGGAAATCCAGCGGCAGACCCGCGGCGACGCCATCGTGGCCACCGACGTGGGCCAGCATCAGATGTGGGCTGCGCAGTGGCTGCGCTTCAATCGCCCACGCACCTGGGTCACCAGCGGCGGTCTGGGCGCCATGGGGTACGGCCTGCCGGCGGCCATCGGTGCACAATTTGCCGCGCAGCTTGCCGGCCTGCGCGATCCTGTGATCGCCCTGGTCGGCGACGGCGGATTTCAGATGAGCCTGCCCGAGTTGGGCACGCTGGCCACCGAACGCCTGCCGGTGAAAACCGTCATCATGAACAACGGATACTTGGGAATGGTCCGCCAGTGGCAGGATCTGTTCTACCAGGGCCGTTATTCGTCGGTGGAGTTCAGCGTCTTCCCCGATTGCGTGAAACTCGGCGAAGCGTACGGGATCAAGGGCATGGTGGTACGCGACCGCGCCCTGCTGCGGGAAGCGCTGGAAGAAACGCTGGCGCACGATGGTCCGGTGCTGCTGGATGTGCGCGTATCGCGCGAGGAAAACGTGTACCCGATGATTCCCGCCGGCGGCGCGCTGAGCGATATTATCCTGAACGACGAAGACGCACGCAAGGCTGCCACCGCGCGGCCCGTGACGGCGCAAGTCGGGTCGGGCGCAGGGGAAATGAGTTAGTAGCGCAGGCCTTCAGGCCTGTTCTTTTCGGAACAAAGAACGGGAACAGGCCTGAAGGCCTGCGCTACAAGTAGGTTTTATATGCCGCACACATTATCCCTTTACGTGGAGAACAAATCGGGCGTCCTGGCGCGCGTGGCCGGAGTGTTGAGCGGACGCGGCTTCAACATCGACAGCCTGACGGTGGCCAAATCGCTGGATCCCGGTTTTTCGCTGATGACCGTGGTGGTGGACGTGCCCGATTCGCTCACCGAACAGGTCATCAAGCAACTCAGCAAGCTGATCAACGTGATAACCGTCAACCACATCTCCGAGGGGCCGGCAGTAGTGCGCGAAATGGTGCTGGTGAAAGTTTTTCTGCCTGACGAGATGCGTTCCCGCCTGCTTCAGGAAAGCGAGATCTTCCGGGCCCGCGTGGTGGATTCCGCGCCGGGATCGTTCACGTTGGAAGCCACCGGCGATAGCGATAAACTGGAAGCGTTCCTGGGAGTCATCGCCGCTTACGGACGTTTGGAAGTGGCGCGCACCGGCACCGTGGCCATGCCTCGCGGCGCGGCGCGGACCTCGTCGGCACGCAACGGCTCGCCAAAGGTAGCGGCGGGCGGTCCGATCTTGATTTGACGTAGTGTCTCAGTGCGAGGCAACGTGTGGTCAGTACCGTCCGCGGTAGCGGATGGGTTCAGTCGTTTAGAAACGTGGGGGCCCACCTGCTACCGCAGGCGGTACTGACAACCTAATTCTCCGAGGAGTAAAAACATGGCTAAGATTTTTTACGAAGGCGACGCCAACCGTTCTCTTTTAAAACACAAGACCGTGGCTATTATCGGCTACGGCAGCCAGGGCCATGCCCACGCGCTGAACCTGCGTGACAGCGGCGTCTCCGTAGTCGTGGGACTGCACGCCGGCAGCAAGTCCGCCGCCAAAGCCGCGGCCGAAGGCTTGACCGTGCTTTCCGTGGCGGAGGCTTCCGCGCGCGCCGACGTCATTATGATTTTGGTGCCGGACGAGAAGCATCCCGCGGTTTACGCCGATATCGAGCCGAACCTGCGTCCCGGCAACCTGCTGATGTTCGCGCACGGCTTCAACATTCACTACCAACAGGTCAAGCCGCCCGCTTTTGTAGACGTCGCCATGGTGGCGCCCAAGGCGCCGGGACATCGCGTGCGCGAATTGTTTGAAGAAGGCGTGGGCGTGCCCTCGCTTCTGGCCGTGCATCAGGATCCTTCGGGAACCGCCCATCAAACCGCGCTGGCCTACGCCGACGCGCTGGGGTCCACCAAGGCCGGGGTGCTGGAGACTACTTTCAAGGAAGAAACGGAGAGCGACCTGTTCGGCGAACAAACCGTATTGTGCGGCGGCGTCTCGGCAATGCTCAAGGCGGGCTTTGAGACGCTGGTGGAAGCCGGCTATCAACCGGAGATCGCCTACTTCGAATGCTTGCACGAGTTGAAGCTGATCGTGGATTTGATCCAGCAGGGCGGCCTGGCGTACATGCGCTATTCCGTTTCCGACACCGCCGAGTTCGGCGACTACACCCGCGGCCCGCGAGTGATCAACAACGCGGTGCGCGAGGAGATGCGCAAAATCCTCGGCGAAATCCAGAACGGCAAGTTCGCGCATGAGTGGATCGAAGAAAACCGCCAGGGACGCCCGAACTTCACCGCCATGCGCCGGGATGAAGCCAGCCACCAGATTGAAGTGGTCGGCAAGAAGCTGCGCGAGATGATGCCGTTTCTGGCCCGAAAGCAAAAAGCGTCGCCCAAGGCCGCCGCGGTTCCAGAGCCGGTCGGAGCAGGCGCCAAATGAGCGACGCCGATCGCGATTCCAACGCCCATCAGCCGGAGCTGGACAAAATGCTGCGCGAGATGCGCGCCATGGGCTACGACCTGGAAGGAGCCGACGGCACCGTGGAGTTGCTGGCGCATCAGGCGGCGGGCGTGCCCACCGAGTTTTTCCGTTTGGAAGCCTTTCGCGTTTCCACGGAAAAGGGTTTCAGCGGACCGGCGCTGTCGCAGGCCGAGTTGACATTGCATATTGCCGGCCGCTCCTATAGCTCCACGGCCAGCGATCCCGGCCCGGTCCATGCCATCGACGATTGCCTCCGCCAGACGCTGGCGGCGTTTTTCCCGATGGTCAAGACCGTGCAGATTCGCGATTACAAGGTTCACGTATTGGGCGCGCATCGCGGCGCGGCGGCGCGCGTGCAGGTGGACGTACAATGCACCGACGGCGTCAGCGCCTGGACCACCGTGGGTGTTTCGGAAAACATTTTGGATGCCAGTTGGCAGGCCTTGGCCGATTCCTACCGCCTCTGGCTGGTTCGCGAATCGCTGCGCCATCCCCATGTTGGCCAGCAGGCCACGGAAGATTACTGCTGGGGAGTGTGAGTAGCGCAGGCCTTCAGGCCTGTTCTTTTTCTGGTCGCAAGAGAACAGGCCTGAAGGCCTGCGCTACCAAAGCCAATGAATAACATTCGAGTCATGAAATTCGGCGGCACCTCCGTCGGCGACGCCCAGCGCATCGCTTCGGCGGCCGCCATTGTCAAAGATTACGGCGCGGACCGCCCCACCGTGGTGGTGGTTTCGGCGATGTCCGGCGTCACCGATTTGCTGGTGCGCAACGCCCAAGCCGCCGCCCATGGCGACGCCTCACAATTGGAAGCCAATCTGTCCGCGTTGCGCAAACGCCACCGGGAGGCCGCTGAAGCGCTTCTGCCGGCGCCTGCGCTCGAAACCTACATCGCGGCAACCGAACGCATCCTGAGCGACCTGGAGACTACTTGCAAGGGCGTCCTGCAATTGGGATATTGCCCGGCCCGTGCCAACGACGTGATTATCGGCTGCGGCGAACGGCTCAGCACGCCGCTGCTCAGCGCGGTAATCGCGCAACTGGGCGTCCCGGCCCAAGCGGTGGAAGCAACCTCGTTCCTAGTTACCGACGCCAACTTCGGCGAAGCCGCGCCGCTCCTGGACGCTTCCGCGCCGCGCGGGCAAGCACTGCTGTTGCCGCTGCTGGAAAAAGGGATCATCCCGGTAGTCACAGGCTTCATCGGCGCCACGATGGCGGGCGCGCCTACCACGCTGGGCCGCGGCGGGTCGGACTACTCCGCCTCCCTGGTGGCGGCGTGTTTGGATGCCGCCGAAGTGTGGATCTGGACCGACGTGGAAGGAATTTTCAGCGCCGATCCCAATCTGGTACCGGAAGCGCGCGCGCTGCGTTCGGTGACCTATCAGGAAGCCGCGGAACTGTCGTTTTACGGCGCGAAAGTCCTCCATCCCAAGACCCTGGCGCCGCTGGCCGATCGCGGGATCCCAGTGTACATCAAGAACAGCTTTGCACCCGCCAAGACGGGCACGCTGATCACCAAGAACGGGCATGGATCAGGCGGGCGCGCCGTCACCGCCTTGAAGAACGTGGTGATGATCACCATCGAGAGCCGCGGCGAGTTGAGCGCGGTGCAACTGATCGGCCGCGCCTTCACGGTGCTGGGTCTGGAAGATGTGGACGTTTTGATGCTTTCGCAGGCCTCGCGGGAAGAAAGTTTTTGTTTCGCGGTGAACCACCGCGACAAGGAAACCGTGCTGCGCCGCCTCGGCGAGACGTTCCATCTGGAACTGACGCACGGCTACATTTCGCAACCCAATGTGCAAGAGGGCGTGGGCGTGCTGGCGCTGGTGGGTAGCGGGATGCGCGGATCGGTGGGCATGGCCGGGAAACTGTTTTCCGCGCTGGCCGGGGAAGGCATCAACATCTTGGCCATTGCTCAGGGATCCTCGGAAACCAACATTTCCGTGATCGTCGAGGAGACCGCGCTGGCCTCCGGTGTGCGCGCCGTGCATCGCATGTTGGTGGATAGTCACGAGTTGCAACCGGCGTAGTGGCGAGAGCGATAGGAAACCCAACACAGAAAAGCAACCGCCGCACCCACGCGCTCGCGTAGGTCCCCGCGCCGATAAACGCCGATGAGACGTCGTTTCCCATCGGCGTTTATCGGCGTTGATCGGCGGTTGCGGTTTTTCCGGACTGCCTTTCACGTTGACATTACCGGCTCCACTTGGTAGCTTTCACCTAGCATGAATGTGCGGGGTAATTTTCTCCTGATTGTGTTGCTGGGCTCAACAGCTTGCTGGGCGCAAGCCGGTGAAGGCGGCCCGATCAGTCGCGACGACGCCAAGAAACTCAAGAACCCCTTCGCTTACACCAAAAAGTCGTTGACCCAGGGACACACGCTGTTCGTGCGCACTTGCTCCACTTGCCATGGCCTGGACGGCAAAGCGCAGGTGGACGTGATCGCCGACGCCACCGATCTGACCTCGCCCAAGCTCTACAAGAGCGGAACCAGCGATGGCGAGATCTACCGCTCTATCCACGACGGCACCGGACAGAACCAAACCATGCCATCTTTCAAGACCGCCTTCGCCAAGGATGACGATCTGTGGCACTTGGTGAACTACATCCGCAGCCTGTGGCCAGACGGCATGCGGCCAGAAGTGCAACCGGACGACGCATCCGCCAAAGACAGCAAAGACAATAAAGACAGTAAAAAAAAGTGAGGCAGTTTTATGAGCGAATCAACTTCCAACAAAACGTCCAGCAACTCATCTGGGAAGACCAGCCGCCGCAATTTTCTGGCCGTACCGGCTGCCGGCGCGATGGCCGCGACCATGCTTTCTCCGGGGCTTTCTCCAGCCAGCATGATGGCGGAAGTGGGCGTTACGACCATCACCATTCCCAAGGAAATCCCGGCCACGCTGGCCGAAGCGCCCAAGGTGGGATCGTTCGAAGGACGCGGCATGACCGGCGCGGAAGTCTTCGCCAAACTCTGTAAAGAGGAAGAGCTGGCGGCGATGTTCTGCTGCCCCGGCAACTACACGGTGATCAACGCCATTGCCGCGGCCGGCGTGCCCACTTACGGCGGACGCTGCGAAGGCGCCATGTGCGCCGCGGCCGACGGCTTCTCGCGCGTCACCGGCGAAGTGACGGCCTGCTCCGGCACCGAAGGACCCGGCTTCACCCGCATGATCATGAACATCGCCGCCGCCAGCGCCGCGCGCACGCCGCTGCTGGTGCTGGCCAGCAACATGCAGATCGCCTGGGATGATCGCGAAAATTTCATCCAGACCGGCTACCAGCAGCCCACCACCACCGGCATGAAGAAGTACGGCAAGCGCCTGATCGCACCCGATCGCGTGCATGAGTACGGCGCCTACGCTTTCCGCAACCTGAAATCCGGCGTGCCCGGCTGCGTGCACCTAGACTTCCCCGGCGAAGTCGCCCGCGCGCGCTTCACGGAATCCACCAAGCTGACCGACTTCTACAATAAGGATCGCTATCGCACCGAATCGCGCGCCTATCCGTCGCCCAAGGACGTGCAGAAAGCCGCCGACATGATCACCAGGGCCGAGCGCCCGGTGATTGTCGCGGGACAAGGCGTATTTCATCACCACGCCTGGGACGTGCTGCAAGCCATGGTGGAGCGCCACGAAATCGCGGTGGTCACCAGCGGTCCGATGCGCGGCCATTTCCCCGACGATCATCGCCTCAGCGCGGCGCTCTCCTATCCCGCGCTGATGAGCGCCGACCTGGTGGTGTTCATCGGACAATACAGCATGCCCAGTCCCAACGAGTACGGCTTCAGCCCGGAGGTCAAGGCGATTCGCGTGCATCCGGTGGCGGAAGATTTGGGCCGCAACTGGCCGCTGGATCTGGGCATCGTCTCCGACGAGCGGGCGTTTTTGGAAGCGCTCAACGACAAGCTGGGAGCCAAGAAGCGCGAGGCGTGGGTCACGGAAATCGCCGCGCAGCGCGACAAATTCGAGAAGAGCATCGACGACATCTACGCCAAGGGTCTCACCGCCAGCACCGAGACGGGCCTGCTCCATCCCGCGGTGATCGCCAAGGAGACGTGCGATTTCCTGTACAAAGGATCGATTGACAAGAAGCAAACCGTGCTGGGCTGGGGCGGCTGGACCATCGGCAACCAAACCGGTCGCTGGCTGCGCGCATATCGTCCGGGACAAGTCGTGAATTGCGCGTTCCAATATGGCGCGATTGGCCCCGACCTGGCCATGACCATCGGCGCGGGCGCGGCCGTGCAGCAAGGTGTAGGGCCGCAAAAGCCCTACAAGGGCGCTCCGGTGTTCGTGATCACCAGCGACGCCGGCGCGGCGCACAGCTTGTTCGAAATGGACACCGCCGCGAAGTACAAGATCCCGGTGGTGGCGTTGATCTACAACAACAACTCCTGGGGCATGTGGCCGGCGGCGCAAGGCTCGCCGCGCTCCATGCACATGTACCTGTTCCAGGAAAACCTGCGCTACGACCAGATGGCCGAAGGCCTGGGCGCGCGCGGCGAATACGTGATGACGCCACAGCAACTCAAGATCGCCCTGAAGCGGTCCTACGACATTGCCGCCAAGCAGGGAATTTCCACGGTGATCAACTGCCAGGCCAAAAAGGAATTCACGCAAGGCGTGCGTTTGGGTCCGGAGCCGAGCGTGGGCGCCATCTGCCACTAGACCTGTGGGCGTAGAATGTGACGAGGCCCGAGTTGAAGCGATTTCGGCTCGGGCCTGATTTTTGTCGGAACCGCCTGCGGTAGCAGGTGGGTCCCGCTCTTATGCGGAGACGGACCCATCCGCTAACGCGGACGGTTCTGACAACCCACGATTCTCCGATGCCAAAGACAGAAGCCACACCATTCGATGCAGTCGCCACGATCCTGCAAGGATACGCCGACAAGGCCGTTTTCCGCGGCTTCAACAAGGGCCAACCGCGCAACGGGCGCGCCGTACACAAAATCCTGTGGCATCGCAACCAGGTCTTTGAACTGGTGATGGACACCCGCCGCAAGACGCTGCATATCCCGCTCTTGCTGCCGCAGGTCCCGCCGCGATCGAAGATGTACAAAGAGTTTCAGCGCTTTCTGCGGGCCTGCGCGGCGGCCAGCGTCCCGGAACATCGCCGCATCGACCCGCGCAAAGCGCCGGTGTCGTGCGCCAACCGCGGCGGCAACGTTGCGCTGACCATGACCGTCCGCGGCGGCGATTACGAATACGCCGCGCGCAAGACGATCCATCTGGTGCATGAGACCTTCCTGATATTCCTGCTGCCCTACTTCGACTGGGAATGCGCGGTTTACGATCTCGATCCGGATCACCCCTGACAAGGAGCACTCATGCCATCACCTCCACCTGTCGAATGCGACCACATTCACCCGACGCTGACAGTTCCCGACGTTGCCGCCGCGGTCGATTTCTACACCAACAAGCTTGGCTTTCAAGTGGCCTTCCTCTGGAGCGACCCTCCCGGGCTGCCGGCGACGTTCGCCGGCATCAATTTGGGACACGTGCAAATGTTCTTGAGCCAGGGCACGCCCACTCCCGGCGGCCGGGTGTCTTTCAAGGTTGGCGATGCCGATGAGTTATATGCCTTCCACAACGACAATGGCGTCGAGATCGTGGTACCGATTGAGGACCGGCACTATGAAATGCGCGACTATACGATCCGCGATTTGAACGGCTACTACTTGTCGTTCGGACACAACCTGCTCAACGCCGGGCCGCCTGTCGAAATCGAACGCGTGGATGTTCCGGTGCGCCTGGAAAAACGTTTGGCCGCGCTACTGCAGGATTTGGCTGACCACAAACACATGAGCGTGAATAGTTGTCTTGAGGAAATGTTGCTGCACACGAACGAAGACGTTGGCCCGCACACTAAGACTACGCTCCGCTATATTCAAGAATTGAAGAAAAAGCACGGCATCGACTACGACTGCCATGCGAGCTATCGCTTTGTCGAACAGTAATGCCGCAAAGGAAGCTTCGCCGCCATCTGCGTTGTCGAAGAATCCGAAATCGAGATCACGCCACGTGACGCAACTTGCTCACCCTGCCCACCTCCACCCATTCGACCACGAAAATATTGCCCTTATGGTCGAAGCAGGCGCCGTGCGGAGCCACAAACTTGCCCGGCTGGAACGCTGTCCGCGGCTGTGTGCGCGTCTCGCGCCACTTGCTTGCGGAATCGTCGCCCAGTTGCACGATCACCTTGTTGTTGCGATCGAGTAAAGTCACGCGCGCGCCCAAGTCGGGCACCACTACGTCGCCGTTCTTGAAGAAGCCGAAGTGGCAGGGCAGCTTGGTGCCGTCCACGAAATCAATGGACTTGCCTTCCAGCGTAAAACGCTGGATGCGGGCGTTGGCGCGATCGGCCACCAGCAACACGTGCGTTTTTCCGCGGCCGTCCAGCGCGATTCCATGCGGACAATCGAGTCTGCCGGCTTCCTTACCCTTCCCGCCGAAGGTGCGAATGTATTCACCCTTGGAGTTGTACTGATTCACATAGCTCGATCCGTAGCCGTCTCCCACATAGATGTCGCCGTTCGGAGCGATCGCCAGATTGGTGGGGCTGTACTTGATGCGCTTGCCGTCCGCTCCCGGTTTGTACGCTTCCGACTGCTCGGGATATCCGATCGTCCAGACCTCTTCGCCCTTCAGAGTGCGCTTGTGACCAGCGCGTTCTTGATGTCGCAAAGGTACAAGAACTCGTCGCGGCCCTCGCGCTGGATGTGCAAGCCGTGCGCGCCACCCTTGAACTCCGCGCCCCAGGAGTTGCACGAATTTTCCCTTGGCGTCGAACACCACCATGGTATCGCTGCTCTCGCTGGAGGCGTTGACGGTATGGTGCACGTAGATTTGCCTTGGGAATCCTCGCAAACGCCGTGCGTGTTGCCGTAACGGATGTTGGCGGGCAACTCGCCCCAGTCGTGCGTGACCTCGTAGCGATGCTCGCCTTCGCCGACCATCGGCGCGGCGCTGCCCGACTTGTTTTGCGCGCCCAGAATGATGGGGGCCGTCAGGCCCGCCAGAAGCGATCGTCGTGTCAGTTTCATGTTTCCTCCAGCGCAAAAATCGGCAGGCCCGGATACCTGCTCCACTCATCCATTTCCGGATTGTCTCATATTCCAGCGTCATCCTTTGACGAAGGGGCAGTTGTTGTTTCCTGTGTTTTTTCCGTGTCCGTTTTTTTCCCGTGTCCTTCCGTGTTCCAAATAATCCCTGGTCACGCGGCCGTCAACCGGAAGATCGTGACTTCGGGCCGCACATTGAAGCGCACGCGCCACAGGTAGCCCACGCCGCGGCTGATATACATTTTGCGTTCGCCGCTCAAGCTGAACTCGCCCGCCGTGTAACGGCGATTGACGACCGGCAGGACCGGCGGCGGCAAAAACGGCGGCTTGCACTGGCCGCCGTGGGTATGGCCGCTCAGGATCCAGGAGTCGAAGTTTCCCCAGCCCTCCTCGTCGGCGGTATCGGGATTATGACTGACGGCGACCACCGGCAGTGCGGGATCCAAACGGCGCATGGCGCGATCCAGATTAAAGCGTCCACTCCAAAGATCGTCCAGGCCGGCGACTTGCAGGCCGCCGGCGATGGTCACTTCGTTGCGCAACATGGTCAGGCCGGCATCCCGGCACAAGCTCACGATGGTTTCGGCGGTGGCGCCGTGCGACCAGCGGGGGCCGTAGTCGTGATTGCCCAAAATACCGAAAGTTCCCAGCGGCCCGTGGGGCGCTTCCTGAAGGACGCGGCGCAGCTTCACGAACGGGGGAGTCCGCGGGCGGAAGGTGATATAGTCGCCGCCGAAAACCACCAGATCGGGCTGGAGTGCGCGCGTGCGGCGCAGGACGGAGATCAAGTATTCGTCGTCCACTTGCGGCCCAACATGCAGGTCGCTGAGAAAAGCGAGCGTGCGGCCTTGCAGCGCGGCCGAAAGCCGGCGCACCGGGAGGTCGCGATGGGTGATCTCGATCCACGCGGGCTCGATGCGCCAGGTGTACATGCCGACAGCGGCGGCACTGGCGGTGGAAGCAAGCCCGGAGATCAAAAACCGGCGGCGGGAAAGCATGCAGACGAACCTACATGCTGTATCTTATCAGGAGTGCGGCGGCGCGTGCGGAGTGCGGCGACTTGTCGCCGCTTTTCCCGGCCGAAGCTTGCTTCGGCCCGCGCGCGCCCCGAAAGCGGCGACAAGTCGCCGCACTCCAAATGGCGTTAAGGAATCAACAACACTTTCCCGATGTTTTCGCGCCGCTGGATATAGCGATGCGCGGCGGCGGCCTGCGCCAGTGGAAACGTCTTGCCGACGATTGGACGAATGTGTCCGGCCTCGTAAAGCTGTCGTAGCTCGCCCAGTTCCTCCAAAAGCAGGGCCGCTTCCTTCGGTGTGTCCATGCGTCCAATGTGCGCGCCGATAATCGTCTTGTTGTCCATCATGAGTTGGCGCGGTTTCACGCGCATCTCGCGCGCCATTCCAGCACGCGTACCCGCCACAGGGAACCAGCGCCGCGGCGCGGTCGCCCACCTGCCAATTGCTCACGCCCGGCCCAACAAGATCCACGACCCGGCGGCTTCGAATCCCGGCGCGTAGGGAATCTTGAAGGAGGTGGGATACAAGCCCATCCGCTGCATGATGTCGGCAAAGTTGATGCCCGCGGCGCGCACGGCGATGCGGATTTCGCTTGGCCCTGGCACAGGGTCGGGGGCTTCGCGGAGTTGCAGGACGTTGGGCGGTCCGTGACGGGTGATGAAGGCGGCTTGCATGGAGGCATTGTATGCGGATTGGAGGTGGGTCGTAGCAAGGAAAAGGACTTTCGCCCGCTTCGCGGGCTTTTAGGGGCTGTGCGCTTTGCGGTCCCAGGGTTTTCGCTTCGCTTCACCCTGGGCCACACTCTTTCGCCTGCATTCGCAGGCTCGTTGTCGATGTGATTGGCGCCGCTCTCCGGGACGCCTGATTATCGCAGCATCCCGTGCTCGCCTTGCCCGAGATCACCAATGGCCGTTCCCCCGGAGCGGGCACATAGGCGAGCGTACCCGCGGAGCGGGCACATAGGCGGCCGTGCCCGCGGAGCGGGCACAAGAGTGTGGCCCAGGGTGAAGCGAAGCGAAAACCCTGGGACCACAAAAGCAAGAAAGCATTTCAGCCCGCGAAGCGGGCGACAGATGCAATTCCAGCACTACTAGCGCGAAATGTATCGTTCGTCGAAATCAATCTTATTGGCACGCAACAACGCAATCAACTCTTCCTGAAAGCCGACCTTGCGATGGTGCTCCTTCTGCTTCTGGATGTACTCCCGAACACGGGCGCTCTGGGATTCACTGACGGTGAATGCCGTATAGCCGCCTTGCCACGCAAAATCCTTGATCGCGGGAAAGGTCTCGTGTACCCATCCGGAACTGTTCGCCTTCACGTCGCGAAGAACGCGGACAGGCTCTTGTCCTGCCGAAGCCGGGCCAGCAGGTGGACGTGGTCAGGCGTGCCGTTGATCTCCAGCGGAACGCCACCCAAACCACGGATGATGCCTCCAAGATACCCATGAAGCCGTTCCTCCATGGCGCCGGTGATGAGCGGCTGGCGGTTCTTTGTAGAAAAAGAACATGGTAGAGAAGATTGGTGAACGACTGACCCACATGCCCCTCTTTCGCCCGCTCCGCGGGCTCTGAAATCCTTGGCTGCGGCTGTCCCAGGGTTTTCGCTTCGCTTCACCCTGGGCCACACTCTCCCGCCTGCATCCGCAGGCTCGCGGCTTCTCACGCCTACATACGCAGGCTCGCGGCTTCTCCCGCCTGCATACGCAGGTTCCCGGCTGATATTACCACCACCGTCTGCTTCTCCCTTCCGGCCAATTTACAAAGTCGCGTCCCATTTCGGGCGCACTCTTTGCCCGAAATCGGTCACGGCGCCCACAGCGTCCACAGCGTCCTTGCGGACGCTCCGAAAATCGCGAAAACTGGTATGATCGCGAGGAAATGTCCCTCGCGAAAGAAGACCGTCCGGCGATCGCGCTAACCATGGGCGATCCCGCCGGCATTGGCCCGGAGATCGTGCTGAAAGCCCTGGCCGATCCGGAACTCGCGCCACTGGCGCGCTGGATAGTGGTGGGCGATGCAGCGGCCGCGAGCGAGGCCGAGCGAGTCACCGGCCTTCACCTCACCAACGCGCGTCTCCACGATGCCGGCACGCTGCGCGAGTTTACTCGGGATATGGCCGGCCGGCGCGACCCGCGCTGCGGTCGCGCGGCACTGGAGTACGTGCGGATCGCCACCGAACTTTGCTTGCGCGGTGAAGCCGCAGCCATGGTCACCGCACCCATCAATAAGGAAGCGGTTCAAGAAGCGCTGCAGCGCGAAGGCCGCTCGTTTTCCGGACACACGGAATACATCGCGGAACTTTGTCATGCGGAAGAACCGCGCATGTTGCTGTGGAGCGAAAAACTTTCCACCGTTCATGTGACCACGCACATCAATCTCGCCTCCGCCTGCCATATCGATACGGAACGCATCTTCCACACCATCGAGCTGGGCCACAAGGCCATGCGCAAACTCGGCGTGCTTGGCCCGCGGATCGCCGTGTGCGGGCTGAATCCTCATGCCGGCGAGCACGGACTGTTTGGAGACGAGGACGCAGCTCTTCATTCGTCCCGCGGTAGTGCGGGCCCGCGCGGCAGGCGTCGAGTGCAGCGGACCGCATCCCGCCGACACCGTTTTTTTGCAGGCCTCCCGCGGCGCGTACGATTTGGTTGTGGCGATGTATCACGATCAAGGCCACATTCCCATGAAGCTGCTCGATTTCGAAGGCACCGTCAACATTTCACTGGGCATTCCGATCATCCGCACGTCGGTCGATCACGGCACCGCTTTCGATATCGCCGGGCGCAACGTTGCCGATCCGCGGAGTATGAAGCAAGCGATGCGCGTGGCGGTGCGCATGGCGGGATAGTTTGGAGCGCGGCGACTTGTCGCCGCTTTGGTCCCAAACAAAGAAGACGTCCTTGACGAGAGCGGCGACAAGTCGCCGCACTCCAAATGATCTCGCAATAAGGGAACATGGGCAGCATCCGTTGGCTCGACCTTTCCGTTGTCGCCGCCTACATGGCCACCCTGGTGTGGCTGGGGATTCGTTTTTCGCGCCGGCAAACTTCCACTGAGCGCTATTTCACGGCGCAACGCACCATTCCCGGTTGGGCCACCGGATTGTCGCTGCTGGCCACGCTGATCAGCAGCGTCACTTTCATCGCCTATCCCGGCTCGGCCTACGCCGGCGATTGGTCCAACCTGGTACCGGGACTCATGGTGCTGCCGATTATCGCGCTCGCCGGCGCGGTGATCGTTCCGTTCTACCGGCAAGCGGTGGGCATGAGCGCCTACGAATACTTTGGCAAGCGCTTTGGATACGGCGCGCGCGTCTACGCCTCGCTGGCATTTTCGGCGGCCCACTTTTCTAAAATGGGCTTCGTCTTCTACCTGCTGGCGCTCACCGTCAGCAGCATGACGGGATGGAGCACGGAACGGCTCATCATTGGGGTTGGAATTATCACGGTTTGCTACACGCTGATGGGCGGGATCGAAGCGGTGATCTGGGCCGACGTCATCCAGGGCTTCGCTATTTGGATCGGCGTGATCATCAGCCTTGCTTACCTCTTGTTGTTGCCGCCAGGCGGCGCGCCGGCGGCGTTTCATCTGGCTTGGGACAATCACAAAACCGCGCTGGGAAGTATGTCGCCCGATTTCAGCAAGCCCACATTCTGGGTTCTGGCGCTCTATGGACTCTTCTTTTATCTGACACGATACTCGGCGGACCAAACGGTGGTACAGCGCTACCTTGTGGCGAAATCGGATCGCGCGGCGGTGCGCGGCGTGGCCCTGGGAACGCTGCTGTGCGTTCCGGTGTGGACGCTGTTCATGTTGATCGGCACGTTGTGCTGGTCGTTCTACCGGACCACCGGCGAAAAGCTGCCCGCATACGCGGCCAAGGCGGATCAGGCCTTTCCTTATTTCATTACCACACACATTCCCGTGGGATTGGCGGGGCTCTTCCTGGCCGCGCTGTTCGGCGCGGCGATGGCTAACCTGTCGGCGGATCTGAACAGCCTGGCGGCGATCGCCGTGGAGGACTATTACCGCGTGTTCCGGCCGGCGTCTACGCAATCGCAGCGACTGATGCTGGCCAAAAGCATCGTGGCGGCTGGCGGATTGCTGTGCGTGATCATCGCCACCGTGCTCAGCCATACGCAGGGCGCCGCGCTTTCGTTGTGGTACACCGTTTCGGCGATCGTCTCCGGCGGACTCCCGGGGTTGTTCCTGCTGGCGTTCCTGTCGGAGCGCGCCGGCTCGGCGGCGGCCTACTGGGGGATTTGCGCCAGCTTGCTTTTCACCGCCTATGCCACGCTGACACTCGGCGCCGGCAAGCTCTGGAATCTGGGCCGCTGGAACTTTCCGTATCACGATTACATGATCGGCGTGATCGGGCACGTCACGCTGATCGTCGTTGGATACGGGGCGAGTTTCCTGCTTCCCAACCGCAATGCAACGTCAAAGGAGTTGACGTTGTGGGGTTGGCGGAGATGGTCCCCGAACCTCCCCAGGTCCCCTGCTTAGTCCCTACTACCACGGGACCAGGATATTCTTGATAGCAGGCGGTGTCAGGCGTTAGTCCACTGTTTTGTGACACTGTTTTGTGCCACTTCACTTTTGCGCTTGCGCGCGATAAAATCACCACGAATACGGCTGACGAATACGGCAAGCCATGCACCCGGATAATAGAGCAAAGCTTCAGGAGCGAGTCGTGCGCGCGGCGGAAGCGGCGTTGGCGCATCATCACTATGTCAGCGCGATCGACGTGCTCACCGGAATGGGCCTGCTGACGCCCTCGAACCTTCAGTCCTGGCGGACGGGACGTGTGGATTTCCTGGAGCGCGTGATCCAGGGCAACCTCAGCAAGATTTCGGAAAGTATGTCCCTCTTCCGCAAGTGGGCGGCCGCGAAAGGCCTTCGTCCCAGCGAAACACAATACATGCGCAAGGGGCGATCCGGCAAGATGGACCTGCAATTCAGTAAGAGCGGCGATTCCGGCATCGAGAAGAATTACCGCACGCACTACGTGTCGCCGGAGTTGTCCGCGCGGAAGCGCGAGAACCTGGAAGCGCGCCTCAGCCGCGCCGAGGATCCCGTGGTTTTTCAGATCCGGCGTGAATCCAAGTGCTCGGAGTGCGGCACGGAGTTGTTTCCGGGGAACATGCTGATGATGGAAGCGGAGCAGCCTCTGTGCTTGCCTTGCGCGGGCCGGGGTGACCTGGAGTTTCTCCCCGCCGGCGATACCGCGTTGACGCGGAGATCCGTCAAGTACAGCGAGCGGCACAACGTGGTAGTGCGCTTTAGCCGGACGCGGGGACGCTACGAGCGTCAAGGCGTGCTGGTGGAGGTGGCGGCGCTGGAGAAGGCGGAGCGTGAATGTTACGAAGACGCGGACCAGCGGGCCGATCAGCGGGTCCGCGCGGCCCAGCAGCGCCAGCATCAGGACGTCGTGTTCGTCGCGCGCCTGGCGGAGCATATCCAAGTGCTGTTCCCCGGCTGTCCAGCGGAAGAGGCCCGCGCCATCGCCGAGCACACCGGGGAGCGCGGCAGCGGACGCGTAGGCCGCAGCGAAGCCGCCCGCATGATGGATGAACAAGCGCTGATGCTGGCCGTCGGCGCTGCGATTCGCCATCGCCACACCACCTACGACAAGTTGCTGTCGCGAGGTGTGGATCGCGCCTTCGCGCGGGAACAGGTGGCCGGCAAGGTTGCCGAAGTCCGCGCCGCGTGGTTAGGTCCGGCTGGCCCGCTCCCGGCGCGTCAAATGGAGTCGCGTCAAACGGAATCTTGATCCTGTCGGCGCCGCCGTGTAAAATGCTTGCCGTGCCCTTTGTGCCCTTCCGCGACTACTTCCCCGCCTTGGCGGAGCGGGAGACACGCGAGATCATCGTTCCGAGCGAAGCAAATCCGTGGGGGCTGCCACCGGACAGTTACGGCTTCATCGAAATGTTCTGCGACGAGCCGGGTTGCGACTGCCGGCGTGTGTTTTTTTTCGTGATGGCGCCCCACGGGCCTCAGCCGAAGGCGGTGATCGCCTACGGCTGGGAGAAACTGGCTTTCTACAAACGTTGGCTGCGACATCTCGGTCCCGAACGGGCCAAGGGCTTGAAAGGTCCCATCCTCAACGAAGGCAGCCCGCAATCGAAGTTCGCCCCCGCGCTGCTCCGCCTGGCGGAGGATGTGCTTCTGCGGAATCGTGAGTACATGGAACGCGTCAAGCGCCACTATCGCATGATGCGCAACGTTGTGGACGGCGGAAGTGCGATATTAAATTGAGATTTGATCCCTGGAAGGGATAATCGCGAACTGAGTTGCTCATCCCGAAGGGATGGCTTGTAGCCGGTGGTGGAGCGTCTTTTTGCGACACCACCGGACATGATCGGCCAAGAGTTTGTACCCCAGAGGGGTACCAGCAGGTCCTCGAGTTTCGACCATCGGCAGGCCGGAATGGCATTCATCAAATTAGCAAGATGCTAGCGCCGTGCCGGGGCGCGAGAGCACCAGCCGGAAGGAGGTTGCGCGTGAGTGTCAACGACATTTCGAAGGTGTTCTCTGGAAAGTGCGTTGCAAACCTCACTCGGCCGGATGAGAAGAGCTTGGCGATTCATTTTACAGATGGATCCACACTCCTCGTCGCGCGGCAGCGGCAGGGCCTCGCCGTAACGGTTGAGGACAGCGATTCTCCGGCGCCCGCAAACCTAAGGCGCCTTCTCCCGACCCCGCGGCAGGGCGAGTACTTGGACTTCATCAGGAAGTACATCTCCCGGTTTGGCATTGCCCCCGCCGAAAGCGACATCCAAAGACACTTCATGGTCTCGGCGCCGTCCGCCCATCAGATGGTCGTCACGCTGGAGCGTCTTGGATTTATCACCCGAGAGATGGGCGTAGCACGCTCGATTCGTATCCTTGAACAGGCTACGGGAGCTCCGGACGCCTGGTCGCTGTAGGTTTCATGCCTCCGACGGTAGTGTGGCGGCAACCTTGAACGCGTCTCCAAGTTCATCCCGTCAAGCGAAAGGATTCCTTGGACGAACGCCTGGGAACCGCCCGAAGTCCCGGTCGAGGGTCCAGAATTCGGCGACTCCGTGTTCGATGAGTAAAGCGGCAATATGAGCGTCGTGTATCAGATTGCCCCGAGCGCCGGAGGATTCGAGCACGCGACGAAAGATCCCTCGGTGAGCCGGGCCTTGCCCCAGCAGGACCAACGAGGGAGACGAAAACAAGCTATCTAAACCCGCCATCGCCATCGCCAAATTAGTTGGCGGTTTGAAAACACGCGGGTGCGTGACGACCCGCAAGAACTCATAGACGCAAGGCCAAGGCAAGGCCCACGGCTCTTCACCCTCGGCCAACTTCTGCAGCAGAGCCTTCGCCGCCCGGTGGTGGGGCATTTCCTCCCGCCTGGCATGGACCAGAAAGTTGGTATCGATGCCGGTCATCGGATGCCCTCCATGACGTCGAAGAGTATATGGCGATCCTCAATCGCGACGCCCGGCTGTAAGGCGCCACGTTCCGTTTGCCACTGTAGCTTGTACCGCTTCCGCGGCGCCGGCTGAATGTAACGGCGGAGTGCGCCTTCCACGATCGCCTTCATCGTGACACCGTCCTGGGCAGCTTGCCGCTTCACCGCCCGGAACAACTGGTCGTTCATATCTATGGTTGTCCTCATGCATAAAAGCATATCGCAGAATACCCGTCGCGCGGCCAATGACTTGGAGCCTAACGAGTCACTTCAGAAGTCGTTCCCGATCCACTGTACGCATTTGGTCGAGAGCGATGAAGCCGGGCCGATTCTGAAACAGGCAGGGTATCCGAACCGTTGGCTGGCCTGGTTATTGACAGGTGACAAGCGATGCTTTACAGTGTATCCTGAATGATCAGGAGCCTTAAACACCGCGGTCTGAAGCGCCTCTATGAACAGGCCGATGGCAGCGGGATTCGACCTGATTTGTTGGAGCCGGTGGAGAGGATCCTGACGATTCTTGACAGCGCGACGGCGCCGCAGGCGCTGGCCATCCCCCGATATCGCTTGCACCCACTCAAGGGTGATCGCAAGGGATTCTGGGCGGTGACGATCCGGGCGAACTGGCGGATCATATTCCGGTTTGCGGACGGCCATGCCTGGGACGTTGAGATGATCGATTACCACTAAGAGGAGACGAACTGTGCCAATGAGGAGTCCCGTACATCCTGGCCGCATTGTCCGGCACGACTGCCTTGAGTTCTTGGGGCTGAGCGTGACCGAAGGCGCCAAGGTACTTGGTGTGACGAGGCAGGCTCTCAATAATGTTGTCAACGGCAAGTCGGGCATCAGTCCCGAGATGGCGATCCGGCTATCGAAGGCGTTCGGCAGCACTCCCGAGACGTGGTTGCAAATGCAGCTTGCCTACGATCTCGCCGCTGCCCGCAAGACCGAAAGCAAGATCAAAGTCCGGCACTATCAGCTTGCGGAAGTACATGCGCAGTGATGCCATTCGTGATGCCCAAGGCCAAGCGGTGACCATTCGCGATGAAACGCTGGCCGTGGACCTGACGGATGGGCGTTCCATCGCCGTGCCGTTGGCTTGGTTTCCACGGCTGGCGCACGGAAGCCCCGCAGAGCGTTCCAAGTGGAGTTTGATCGCGGGCGGCGAAGGCATCCACTGGCCCGATCTGGACGAGGACATCAGTGTTGCCAGTTTGCTTGCCGGCCGGAACTCCGGTGAGACACGCGAGTCTCTCCAACGCTGGCTGCAAAGTCGTCAGGCGGATCTTCGGGTCTGAGTGGGTCGAAACTGACCTGGACTCCCACTGGCGCTATTCCGTGAACATCTCCTGCAACGTCTGAAGCACTAACGTGACGGTCTCAGGCGAGATACGCCCAAGTCGCTTCAGGAGCCGTTCCCGATCCACTGTACGCATTTGGTCGAGAGCGATGAAGCCGGGCCGATTCTGAAACAGGGTATCCGCCATGGATACGCCCGTCCGGCCGTCGTCATTGGTGCGACGATCACTGTATGTAGTTGCTGGTTCAGCTCGTCGGGGCGGGGTTTGCGGATTTCGCTGCCGAGCGTGGGGTCGAGGGCGGCCAAATAAAGGTCGCCTCGAAGAATGCGACGATGCGTCACCACGACCAGTCTTTCCAGGTCAAACCGCGTCGCGGTTGGTGCGTCCAGGAGTTTGTCGTGTCCGCGTTCGCGCATGTCCTTGGCGGCGGCAGCCCAGCCGACTCTCGGCCGTCGAGCACTCTGGACAACCAAGCGCCCAGGCGCGGCGTGCAACGCGACTTCCTCCGGCAGTTTGGCTTGGTCGAGCACCGCCTTGGGGACTCGGAAACCCTGAGAGTTGCCGATCCGTACAATGCGTGTCTTGGTGGGCATGATGAATAAATTGTAGCTTGCAGCGCCAAACTCAGCAAGCGCTTTCAATTCACAAGGTAATCAATCGCTTTGGGGATCTCGAGTGAAGCGAAAAGGTGTTCGCATGGTCGATTACTCGAGAGCGCCTCGAACGCTTCGTTCTCCGCAGGGATTGCCGGCTCTTCCGGGTTCTAACAGAACACGACCTCGCATAGCCGCCACCCGGCCTCCTAAATGATGAACGCGGGACATGAGCTGCGACAGTTATGGAGCGACGGGCATGAGCCGCGACAGTGCATGCGCAGCGATCCGCGGAGCCAGTTTCTCCAGCCAGCCCACCGGAAATTGCACCGCGGCGACCGCGGCGACCGCGGCGGCGGATGATGATGGCGGTTTTCCAGCCAAAAGTGTACACTGAATCTGTTGCCGACAGTCCTGCGATCCGGGCCCTATCGGTTCTTCTTCTATTCAGCGGACGGCGATGAACCCTCGCACGTCCACGTCGAGCGGGAGGAATCGGAAGCCAAGTTCTGGCTCGATCCTGTCAAGCTGGAAAGAAGCCGTGGCTTTGGGCGGACCGAACTGCACCGTATTGAAGCGCTTGTCGGAGAGAGAGCTGAATTGTTGCTGAGAGCATGGGATGAGTACTTTAAGCATCGAGATTCATGACGCGCAAGCCCAGGCCGTGACCATCAGCGATGAAACGCTGGCCGTGGACCTGGCGGATGGGCGTTCCATCGCCGTGCCGTTGGCATGGTTTCCGAGGCTCGCCTACGGAAGCTCCGCCGAGCGCTCCAAGTGGCGTTTGATTGCAGGCGGCGAAGGCATCCATTGGCCCGATCTGGACGAGGACATTAGTGTCGCAAGCCTGCTGGCCGGACAGAAGTCCGGTGAGACCCGCGAGTCTCTCCAGCGCTGGCTGCAAGGTCGCCAGGCGAATCTTGGAGCTTGAGCGGGCGCTGCTTTCAGGCTGTGCCGAAGGCTCGCGGTCCAGGATCTCCCGCTCCCCAAGCAGTTTCCCAATGACGAAACTTAGCAGCATCGTGTTCGTAGTCGCCGTCTTAGGTGGTCCCGTTTCGAAGCTGGCCCCTGATGATTTCGTGATCGCCGGCGTGCGCGAGGGGATGGATGCGGCCGCAGTCCGCAAGACCCTAGGCAAGCCGCAGGCAATGACGACCGCTCAACACCCCTTTGATTTTGGAGCCAAGTTGGTGTCATGGCGTTATGACGGTCTGCTGGTGTCTTTCGTCGGCGGCGTAGTCAACGCGACGACGCTGACCGCGCCAAACCGGGCGACGAAGCGTGGATTGCGTGTCGGCGATAGCGCAGAGAAGCTCCTGGATCTTTACGGAGAGCCGGACGGAAAGTACCAAGCGGATTGGGACTACCTGGACCCAAAGGAAGAAATCCACCTGCCCCGCGTAAGTGTGAAGAATGGCCGAGTCACCAGGATCGTTGCGGGTAGGATTTTGGATTGATCCGCCTCTCGACACAAAAACAATCCCGGTATATGCTATCCGCACTTGGGCACGCGATGGCCGCCAGCCCAAGTGCTAAGAACGTGTTAAGGGAGGGTTTCTCTTGAACACCACGCGACGGCGCTTCATTCAGATCGGCGTAGGCGGCGCAGCCGCCTCCGTACTGGGCTTCGATCTCCGCAAAGCCTACGCGCAATCCAAGGAACTTAAAATCGCTCGAACCACCGAGACGCGGTCCACGTGCCCTTATTGCTCGGTCAGCTGCGGCGTGATCATTCACACGCTCGGCGACAAGGCCAAGAACGTCACCGCGCAGGTGGTTCACGTCGAAGGCGATCCGGATCATCCCATCAATCGCGGAACGCTGTGCCCCAAGGGATCGTCGCTGATGCAGGACATTATGAACGACCGGCGCCTGCTCAAGCCGCAAGTACGCCGCCCCGGCTCCGACCATTGGGAAGACATCAGTTGGGACCAGGCCATCGATGAAATCGCCCGCCACATCAAGAAGACGCGCGACGAAACCTTCGTCACCACCGACGCGCAGGGCCGCACCGTCAATCGCCTGGAAAGCATCGCCTGGAATGGCGGCTGCACCGATACCAACGAGTTCAACTACCTCGTCGTGAAAACCATGCGCAGCCTGGGGCTCTGCTATCTGGAAAACCAGGCCAGGGTTTGACACGGCCCCACGGTCTCCAGTTTGGGGCCCACATTCGGACGCGGCGCGATGACCAATGGCTGGATCGACATCAAGAACACCGACATGATGTTGATCATGGGCGGCAATCCGGCCGAAAACCATCCGTGCGGCTTCAAATGGGCCGATTGAAGCCAAACGCCAGCGCAACGCCAAAATGATCGTGGTGGATCCGCGCTTCACGCGCACCGCCGCCACCGCGGATCTGTTCCTGCAGATCCGCGCGGGCGCCGATATCGCGTTTCTCGGCGGCGTGATTCATCTACGCGCATCGAAAACAAGCGCATCGCCAAAGAATATCTGGTGAATTTCACCAACGCGGCGTTCATCGTCAAGAAGGGTTTCAAGCTTCCCGAGGACGGTCTCTACTCCGGCTTCGACGAAGCCACCAAAACCTACGACCGCTCCGGCTGGATATTACGAAGGCGGCAACCTCAGCGGCAAGCCGTTTGCGGCCGACGATGGTCCGGCGACCTCCTGGGTTAAACCGGACGCCGAAACCGGACGCCAGCGCCGACGCGCCATCGCCGCCGCCACGCTCCCGCCAACGTCGCCTTCGATATGACGCTCGAACACCCGCGCTGCGTGTATCAGCTGCTGAAGAAACAATACTCGCGCTACACGCCGGAGATGGTGGAGCGGATCACCGGCATCCCCAAAGATCAATTTCTGAAGGCCGCCGACCTGTTCACTTCCATCCGCAAAGACGGCGACACGAAAAAAGTCGCCACCATCATCTATGCCGTCGGCTGGACCCAGCACACCTTCGGCACGCAGATCATCCGCACCGCGGCGATGCTCCAATTGCTGCATGGGCAACGTGGGCCGCGCCGGCGGCGGCGTCAACGCGCTGCGCGGCCACTCCAACATTCAAGGCGCCACCGATGTCGCCGGCATCTTCGACATCCTGCCGGGATATCTGAAGGTTCCCAATCCCGCCGACAAGGATTTCGACGCCTGGATGAAGCGCATTACGCCGACTCCGTCCAAGCCCAGCGAGTGGGAGTCCTTCAATTACTGGTCGAACACGCCGAAGTTCGCCGTTTCCCTGCTGAAGGCCATGTACGGCCCCGCCGCCAAGAAGGAAAACGGCTGGGCCTTCGATTATCTCCCGAAAGTCGACCGCGAATATTCCTGGACCCATATCTGGGACGACATGTATCAAGGGCAAGGTCAAAGGTCTGATCGCGTTCGGCATGAACGGCGTCGCCATCGGGCCGAATTCGCAACAAGAATATCGACGCGCTGAAGAAAGCCGAATTCCTGGTGGTCTGCGACATCTATCCCGACGAAACCAGCGATTTCTGGCGATCTCCCGGCATCACGCGCCGAAGAAACGAAGACCATCCAGACCGAGGTCTACCGCCTGCCCGGCGCGGGCTTCGCCGAAAAAGACGGAACTTTCGTCAACTCCGCGCGCTGGCTGCAATGGAAATGGGCCGCCGTGCCGCCGCCCGGCGACGCCAAGCTCGATCAGGAAATCCTCGCGCGCATTTTCCTGAAGGTGCGCGAGCTGTATCGCAAAGAAGGCGGCAAGTTCCCCGATCCGATTCTGAATCTAACCTGGAACTACACCGTTCCCGAAAATCCTTCGCTGTCCGAAGTCGCCAAGGAACTGAACGGCCGGGCGTTGGCCGATCTCGAAGACAAAGCCACCGGCGTAACCATCAAGACCGGCCAGCAACTGCCCGGCTTCGCCTGCGCTGCAAAGACGACGGCACGACGCTCTGCGGCAACTGGCTCTGGTGCGGCTCCTGGACCGAAGCCGGAGCGCTGACGCAGCGCCGCGACACCGACGATCCTTCCGGGCTCGGGCATCTATCCCAACTGGGCATGGTCCTGGCCGATGAACCGCCGCGTGCTTTATAACCGCGCGTCGTGCGACGCTGCGGGCAAACCCTGGGATCCGTCGCGTCCGCAGGTCTGGTGGAACGAAGCGCACAAGAAATGGGTTGGCAACGACGTCCCCGACTTCAAGGCCGACTCCGATCCCAAAGATCACATGGGCCCGTTCATCATGAATCCGGAAGGCGTCGGGCGCATCTTCGCGCCGCTCGCCGCTTTCGCCGACGGACCTTTTCCGGAGTATCTACGAGCCGATCGAGAGCCCCGATCGCCAATCCGCTGCATCCCAAGCAATCGCACGAATCCGGTGGTCAAGAAATACTCCACGCCGCATGGATAAATACGGCGACGCCCGGCGAAGGATTCAACATCGTCTGCACCACCTATCGCCTGACCGAGCACTATCATTACTGGACCAAGAACAATCAGATGAACGTGCAACTGGTCCCCGAGCCGTTCGTCGAGATTCCCGCGGAACTGGCCGCCGATCTCGGCATCAAAGGCGGCGATAAGGTCAAAGTCACCAGCGCCCGCGCCAGCTTACGTGGCCAAAGCGATGGTCACGCATCGCATCAAGCCGATGACGATCGACGGCAAGAAGGTCTATCAGATCGGCATTCCGATTCACTTACGGCTATCGCGGCATTCAGGAAGACGCCGGCAGGACGCCGCGCATGCTGACCAACTCACTGTCGCCGACCGTGACGGATCCGAACGCCTACACGCCCGAGTTCAAGGGCTTTCTGGTAAAGCTGGAGAAAGCCAGTGGAGGGACATGAGCAACGGACCGCTCGCAAATCAAAGCGATTTCCGGACATGCCGGCACCGGTGCCGGGCGCCGACACCTCGCGCGACTACGCCGTCGCCAAGCTCATCGACGTCACCACCTGCATCGGCTGCAAAGCCTGCGAAGTGGCTTGTCTCGAATGGAACGGCTATCCGTTCCGCGAGACGCGTTTTCGACAACACCTACCAGACCATGCCGGATCTGGAATGGAATTACTACAACCTGATCCGCTTCAACGAGCACGTCGCCGACGACGGAACGTTCCAGCTGGCTGATGCGCAAGGACGGCTGCCTGCATTGCGCCGATCCAGGCTGCCTGCGCGCCTGCCCCGCCGATGGCGCCATCGTGCAGTACACCAACGGCATCGTCGATTTCCAGCAGGACAACTGCATCGGCTGCCAGTATTGCGTCACGGGCTGCCCGTTCAATATCCCGAAGTTCAATCCGGAGACGAAGAAGGTCCACAAGTGCACGCTGTGCTCCGATCGCGTGGGCGCGGGGCTGGAGCCGGCCTGCATCAAGGCTTGTCCCACCGGATGCCTGCATTTCGGCAGCAAGGACGACATGCTGGAGCTTGGCGCAGACAGCGCGTCAGCACAGCTTCACGAGCATACTTCGCATATGAATGCCGGCGTCTACGATCCCGCCGGGCGTCGGCGGCACGCATGTGATGTACGTGCTGCACGACATCGACCATCCCGGAACTCTACGGCGGCTTGCCGGACGATCCGCGCGTGCCGTGGTGCTCAGCTCTGGAAAGGCCCGCTGAAATGGCTCGGGAATCTGGCGATGGTCGGCGGCATCATCGGCACGGTGCTGCACTATATGCGCTTCGGACCGAAACAGGTCCATGATCCTGACGCCGGCGAATCGGGAGGCGAACCTCGCCTGGATGGCGCCGGGAAAGGAGGCCCCGCATGAGCGCTGGGATTCGCCGTTACACGATGAGCGAGCGCGTAGGCCACTGGATCGCCGCGTTCGTCTACGTGTATCCGTTGCTGACGGGCCTGTCGTTTTACTCGCCGCATCTCTACTGGCTGGCCATGGTGCTGGGCGGCGGGCCGACGTCGCGTTTCTGGCATCCGATCGTTGGCGTGGTCTTCGTCGCCTTCCTGTTGTGGATGCTCAAGGTCTGGGGCGGGGACATGCAAATCACCGCCGCGGATCGCGAGTGGAAGAAGGCCATCGGGCATTACATCCGCAACGAGGACGAGAGTCTGCCGCCGGTGGGCCGCTTCAACTACGGGCAAAAGATTTTCTATTGGGTGATGCTGTTTGCCGGAGCGATGCTTCTTCTTTCCGGCTTGGTGTTGTGGTTTCCGGAACGTTTCGCGAGAGGCGCCCACGGCCTGCTGCTACTGGCAATCTTCGTTCACGTAGGCGCGGCGCTCATCAGCATCGGCGCATTCATCATCCATGTGTACATGGGCACGGCCATGGTGCGAGGCGGATTTACCTCCATTGTGCGCGGCGAGGTTTCGCCGGCCTGGGCCAAGACGCATCACCGTCTCTGGTATGAGAGCATTATTGGTCGTCCCAAGCCATGAAGTCGGTTTGGGACCAGAGAATCGCGCGGGCCCAGGATTTAGCCCGCTCCAGTGAGCCCGCGGCCGAGCTATTGAGTTTGTATGTACGTCTGGCCGCCTTGCAAAAGACCATCTTTGAAGACGTGGCTGCCGGACGTGAAACGGACCCAGCGGCGATGGCGCGCTACTTTCCGCAATTGCGCGATCTGGTCATGGGTCACGGCCCGCCTCATGCGCGAGAGTTTCTTCGCAATCATCTGCAAACTTCGTCGGAAGTTGAGGAGTTGTTGGTTGCGTTTTGGGACGATCCCGTCACCACCGACCTGTTCCTCCGTTTTTTCATGCTCGCGATGTTACAGCCTTTCGCCGAATCGCTGGCGGGCCGCGGTCAACTGCCGCGAGATACGGTGTCCCGCCGGTGTCCTTTTTGCGGCGCGCCGCCGGTGGCCGCCGTACTGCGCGAAGAAGGGGAGGGCGGCAAGCGCTTCTTGCTCTGCTCCCTGTGCGCGATCGAATGGGAGTTCCGGCGGGTCCTTTGCCCCAACTGCGGCGAGGAAAACAAAGACAAGTTGCCGGTTTATACAAGCGATGAGCTCGACTACGTGCGCATCGAGGCCTGCGAGACCTGCCACACCTATTTGAAAGCGATTGACATGACCAAGAACGGCTTGGCGGTGCCGGTGGTCGATGAGTTGGCCAGCGTATCGCTTAATGTGTGGGCGGAAGAGAACGGGTACACCAAGGCTGAGCCCAACCTCCTGGGCCTGTAGGGATTCTTTGGAACACGGAAGGACACTGGAAAGAACCGGACACGGGGCAACACGGAAGAAGCCAAGAAACAGCAACCGCCGATGAACGCCGATAATGTTCACTACCCATCGGCGTTTATCGGCGGTTGCTCTTGTTCTTTCCGTGTCCGGTTCTTTCCGTGTCCTTCCGTGTTCCAAAAACCACTAAGAAACCACTCGTAGTTCGGGCCATACGACTCTCCCGGGAACGGCTTCTTCGGCGCTCGAAGCCGGGAGCATCTCGCCGATCAGACTATTGGGAGTGGCGCTTGTCACTTGCACCCAGGCATAAGTTCCCAGGCGATTCCGTTCCGGCGCCGCGGGTGGCACGGTAAAGTTCAGCACGCGATTCTCGGTGGTGCGCCCGATCCATTGCTGAAGCTTCTCGTTGCGGCCTTCCACCAGCACCTCGGACATGGCGCCGATCAGCGCGCGATTCTTGCGCGTCTGGATCTCGCGCTGGCGCTCCTGCACCGCTGCCAAACGGCGGCCGCTTTCTTGTTCGGGGATGGCGTCTTGGTAATCGCGCGCCGGCGTGTTGGGACGTGGCGAGTACTTGAACGAGAAAATCGATTCGTACTGCACGAAATCGAGCAGCGAGAGCGTCTCTTCGAACTCGGCTTCGGTTTCGCCTGGAAATCCCACGATGATGTCGGTGGACAAGGCAATCCCTCGCGGGGAGTCTCGCAGCATGGCGATCTTGGCCAGGTATTCTTCGCGGGTGTAGCCGCGGAACATGCGCTGGAGTGTGCGTGTGGACCCCGATTGCACCGGCAAGTGTACCTGGTTGCAAAGCGCGCGGTGTGCGGTGATGGTGTCCACAATGTCGCGTCCGAAAAATCCCGCGGATGAGAAGTGGTGAAACGCACGCGACGAATTCCGGTGATCTCCGCCATGGCGGAAAGCAATTCGGCGAAGGTCAGCCGCGCGGGATCGGGATCGAGGTAGTGATTCACGATCTGCCCGAGAATCTGGATCTCCGTATAGCCGGCGTCGGCCAGACGGCGCGCTTCTTCCAGGATCAGATGGCTGGGACGGCTGCGTTCGGGACCGCGCGTGAACGGCACCACGCAGAAGGCGCACTTCTGATCGCACCCCTCGATGATGGTGAGATAGGCGCGGAAGGGATTGTCGCGGCGGGTCAGCTCCGTTTCGAAAGTTTCGTCGGTATCGGTATCGAGGCCGGTGACCCGCCGATTGCCGGATTCCAGTTGTGCCAGCAACTCCGGCAAGCGCCGGTAGCTGGCCGATCCCACCACCAAGCTGACGTGCGGCGCCTTCTCGAAGATGTGCGCGCCCTCTTGTTGCGCTACGCATCCCAGCACGCCGAAGGTTTTTCCCTCGCCCAGATCCTTGCGATACTGCCCCAGGCGCGAGAAAACTTTTTGCTCCGCTTTATCGCGGATGCTGCACGTGTTGTACAGGACCAGATCGGCGGCGCGCGCATCGTCCACCTGGCCGTAGCCCTGGGCGATGAGCGTCCCGGCGACTTTCTCGGAGTCGTGGACATTCATTTGGCACCCGAAGGTTTCCAGAAAGAACGTTTTGTCGGGCCCAGGCATCCTTCGATTATAACCCACGCCGAACGGCACCTGCTCCATTGCCTTCCCCCAGGCGTGCTTAACCGTTTTGGGGAAACACGGATTCAAACGGGATAAGCACCCTTGATCGCCGGAGGGATCGCAGCTTGTAGCCGGTGGCAGAGCGGGTTTTGCGACACCACCGGTAAGAAACGTTCCTAACCACGACCCCGGCGGGGGTCCTGGCGCCCGCCAAACACGCTGGTGCCCCGACCGGGGCACATAATCTCTCGCCCGAGACCCGGTGGTTTCGCAAACTGCGCTCAACCACCGGCTACAAGCGGCAATCCCTCCGGGATATTTTTTCACAGCTCCTCCGGGATCAGGTGTGCTTAACGCGTCTTGGATCGGCGTCTTGGATCGGTGTTTCCCCAAAACACTCAAGCACCCCACGCCCAGTTTGGAGGTTCAGGTGGATGACCCCGTTTTGCCCGAGACTGCGGCTGTCGTTCCGCATGCTACAATCCGAAGACGGTTCGTTTTCAGCAAGACGAAATACTGCCAGGAGGTTTATCGTGAACGAAGCCGGATTCACGCTGCAACGGCAGAATGCGGAAACGAGTTGGCGTCCCCCGCCGGAATTGACGCGATCATCGACACCGCGTCCGGTGCGCCTCACGGTGCCGAGGATTTCGCCGTGGATTTTTCTTTTCTGCTTTGTTCTCGGCCTGTTGTTCGCCGATGCCTCCATCGAGCTCCTCCGCGCGCACGCCTTCGCGCAGCGCGTGGTAGCGGAGGGCGTGGTCACGAGCGGGGAAGTCACGTACGTCTGGGAGTCGGGCGGAAAAACCCGTCGCTACAGGATCGGCTATCGTTATCAGGTGGATGGTTAAGACCTACAACTCCGACACCCCGGCATCGCGGAGCAATGCCATGGCGCTGGCGAGAGGCAGTGACCTTCAATTCCGCTATTTGGTAATGGACCCGGCGCGGAGTTGGATCGTCGGCCGCGAGCCGTATTACGGCGACAAGTGGCTGATCGTCCTCTTAGTCGGCCCCCTTTTCGTATTGTCGGGGTTGTCGGGGATTTTCATTGTGACCAAGGTTGGCTTGCCGCAACGTTTCTTGCTGGCGGAAGGACTCATAGCGCAGGGCCACGTCACGGGAGTGCGCGGCCGGCGCTCGGGCCCCGTTCACGACGTGAGCTACCAATTCCAGGTGGACGGCAAAGATTACGGTGGATTGTTCAGTGACCCGTCGGAAAAAGAATGGGCCACCGACGCTTCGGTGACGATCCTCTACGACCGAGACGATCCCCGGCGCCACGCGCGCTATCCGATGCCCTGGGTGCGAATCAAAGATCTCTTCCCAGAGCCAGCGAATGGGCATCCCTCGCCGGAATTGACGCTATTATCGACACCGCGTCCGCTGCGCCTCACGGTGCCGAGGGTGTTGGTGTGGTCTGTGGTTCCGGCGATGCTCCTCATCCTGTTGTCCGCCGCGGTGTCCATCGCCAAGACGCCTTCGTGCAGCGCATGGCGGCTGAGGGTGTCGTGACGAGCGGAAACGTGACTGAAGTCAAGGGGCCGTTCTCGGGCAGTTTTCTTGTGCCCGGAATATACACTTACTATAGGGTTGACTATCGCTATCAGGTGGATGGCAAGACCTACAACTGGGCTGCGCCGGTAACGCCGAGCGATGCCATGGGGCTGAGGAAGGACAGTGGCGTGCAAGTCCGCTATTTGCCAACGTACCCGGCGCGGGGTTGGATTGTCGGCCGCGAGCCGGATCACTTCGGTCGCTTCGGCGCTGACCTAATATACTTCGTCACGGTGTCGGGGTTTTTGGCGATTTTCTTTATGATCTGGGATAGCAAGCGGCAACGTCCGGCGCTCTGACCCTATTCACAATGCGAGTTCTTCGCTCCGGCGATCGCGGCCATCGTCGGGGCCAAATCGGCGGAAACCGAGAGACAGCAGGCCTTCGCTTCCACTCGCGTCGTATTCTATGAAATGCACCGAATGACTACGCACGTCAGGCTGTCCCACGGTTTCAGAGAAAGAGTTGCAATCGGTTGCACACTCGACCCGGTGGTGACGCCGTAGGCTCAATAACATAGTGAAGGGCGCGTGAATTGCATATAGCAATGCCGTAACCTCAAAGGCGATGGTCTACAACCTGTTTAGTGCTACCCCAACGGATTGACGAGTACTATGCCATTAAACAACCCGGAGCTTCGTGAAGGAGGACCGATGCGGATTATGACATCGCTGGTGCGGCCCATCAGTATCGTTTTTGCCGTGTTGTTCAGCTTGGCCTTTCTCAATCTCGCCCACGCCGATTTGCTGGGCGGAGATACGGCCCACTACACCGTTAGTACCGATACCAGTTCTGTCTTTGAATCGGGCAGCGTCGTTGTGGGACCGCTTGACGAATTCGCAACCTATCCCGGCCTCGACGTTTGCTGCGGCAATGACAGCCAAATCAATGTCGATATCTCGAACCTGAGCATCCTGTTTACGTTTCCGAGTCCCAATGGCCTTACCTTTCGTTATGGTTACGAGACCATCAGCATTTCCGATCTGAATTTTCCAGACGATCCCTTAGCCTTCATCTCCGGCATTAGCGTCTCGCCGAACGTGGTCGATACGACCGACCTGGTCGTTGGCTTCGGTCCGCACGAAGTCGATCTGCACCTTGGTAACTCCGCTTGGTATCCAGGCAACAGCTTGGAAGTGGATCTCACCACGAGCCGGGCGAGCCCGGCGCCGGTGCCGGAACCAGCGTCCTGGATGCTTCTCGGCACCGGACTTTTGGGCGCCGGCCGTCTCGTTCGCCGCAAACGGAACGGACGGAACGGAACGGACGGGGACAGCCTAGCCGTCCGCCAAGTAAAATGACGCCACCGCGCAAGAGCCCATCCCCTCATCTTCGTACCCCAGGCTCGGCTGAACTGCGCCTCGCCTGGACTAATACTCTGCCGCCCGGCAGGCTCTACAACTCGGCCGCTTCGACCTGCGGCATCACGATGTCGGGAATCGGCAGCGGATCCAGCGTCGCGCCGGAGGCCGGCATTCGCGCGATCACCACGGCTAACAGGCCGCCTGCCAGGTAAAACGACGCCACTGCGTAAAAGCCCATCGCCAGGCCGATGTGCTCGCAGAGCCAGCCCGCCGCCATGGTCAGCACCAACTGCATCGCGATGCTGGTAAAGTTGATCACGTTCTGAGTGCGGCCCATCAGTTGCCTGGGTACTTCCTGCATCAGCGCGCTGTTGATGCCTACGCCGGCCATGCCGCGTCCGGCGCCCATCACGAAATATCCGGCCACGCCGATCGCCAGCAGCGCGTAGTGCGGCAGCACAACGCAGGCGACAGCCGCCAGAATCAGCGAAACCGATAGCACCCATAAATGTCCCGAGCTGTGCCGCAACAACGTGCCGGCGAGGATGCTCACGAAGATCGCGCCCAGACTCCAGCCGGCATTGCAATAGCCGAAGCCGACGGCGCCGGCCTTCAGGATCTTGTCGCTAAACGGCGCGGTCAGCACGTTTTGGCTCATCATCGCGGCGGTGAACAAGGCGGCCACCGTGCCCAGGATCAACACCCGTGTTTGCGAAGCCACGTAGCGCAGGCCGGCGATGAAGTCGCGATTGAATTGTCCCAGCGACAGCGCCGTGGTTTCGTGGTGTACCAAATGCACGCCTTTGCGCAGGCCAAGCATCAGCAGCACGGAGATTACGTAGCTGGTGGCGTCCATGGACAGCGTTCCGCCCAGCCCAATCCGTTTGTACAAAAACCCCACGGCCGCGCCGGCGATCATCCATCCGCCTTGCGCCGTGCCCTGTACCAGGGCGTTGAGCGGCACTACGTCCTTGGATTCCACTAATTCCTGCGTCAAGGCCTGCATGTTCGGCCAGAACATGAACGCGCCCAGGCCCAGCACCACGCCCATGGCGTAGATGTGCCATAACTGCACGCGGCCCGCAAACGCCAGTGCGGCCACGGTCGCCACGGCTGCGCCGCGCACAATATCCAGCGTCATGGTCACGTAGCGGCGATCCAGGCGGTCGATCAGCACGCCGCTGAAAGGCAGGAAGAACAGCGAGGGTAGCGTGATCGTGGTCACCAGCAAAGCTACGGCCTGCTCCGAGTGCGTCTTCTGCAGCACGAACCAGATGATCGAGGCATGGTTCAGCCCGCTCCCGAACAGCGAAATGAAGTTCGCCGTTAGGATGATCCTATACGGGCGGCGCTGGAGTAGCGTCAGCATCGGAGAACGTCAAATCAAAAATCAAAAATCAAAAATCAAAAATGGGAAGCTTGCTTACGGAACCACAGCCCAAGCGTGTTTCTTACATTGTAACGCAGTGCGGCCTCTGGAACGCCTTAGGCGCAGTATGGCCGAGCACAGGATGGACGAGGGCTCTCCGGAGCCCTCATTTTTGATTTTTGACTTTTGATTTTTGATTTTTGATTTGATGCTTTACCGGTCCAGCTTAGCTCTTTTGGCTTGCGATTGCATCTGGTCGCGCGCAGCGTCGGCCGATGAACTGATGCCGGAGCAGCGTAGCTTGAAGTCGTCGGGGTTGGTGGCCTGGTGGAGCGCCTCTTCGTAGGAGATCAGTTTCTGCGTAAACAGATCGTACAGCGATTGGTCGAAGGTCTGCATGCCGTATTGCGAAGTGCCCGTGGCAATGGCTTCGTGAATATTGCGGGTCTTGTCGGGATTGATGATGCAGTCGCGCACGAATGCGGTGGCCACCAGCACTTCCACGGCGGGCACGCGGCCCACGCCATCGGCCCTTTTCACCAGGCGTTGCGAGATCACCGCCTTCAGCGTGGAAGCCAGTTGCATGCGCACCGGCTTTTGCTCCGGCGGAGGAAATACCGCGATGATGCGCTGGATGGTTTCCACGGCGTCCAGCGTGTGCAGCGTGGAGTAGACCATGTGCCCGGTTTCGGCCGCCAGCAAGGCCGTGCCGATCGTTTCCAGGTCGCGCATCTCGCCCACCAGGATCAAGTCGGGGTCCTGGCGCAGCGCCGCGCGCAGAGCCACGGAGAAGTTGTGAGTATCCACCTCCACTTCGCGCTGGTTGACGAAACTCTTCTTGTCGCGATGGAGATATTCGATGGGGTCTTCCACCGTGATGATGTGATCGGCACGGGTCGTGTTGATGCGGTCGATCATCGACGCCAGAGTGGTGGATTTGCCGCTGCCGGTGGTGCCCGTCACCAGCACCATGCCGCGCCTCTCCTCGCAGATGCTGCCGATCACCGGCGGCATGTTCAATTCGTCCAGCGAGCGGATCTTGGTGGGAACCACGCGCAAGACCAGGCCCACGTTGCCGCGCTGCTGGAAGACGTTGACGCGGAAACGGCCCAGCCCCGCTACTCCGTAGGCCAAGTCCATTTCCGAAGTTTCCTTGAACTTAGCCTTCTGGCGGTTCGACATCATGCTGAAGGCCATGTCCAACACGTCTTCCTGGGCCAGCTTGGGAAGGTTGTCCAGGGGCGTCAACGAGCCATCCACGCGGAGATGAGGGAAGTTGCCGACCTTCAGATGGAGGTCGCTGGCCTTGCGTTCCACGGCTACGTGCAGGAGTTCGTCTATGGTCATGGTTTAGACTCGCATCGTTTCCACGCCCGGAGCACGCCGGCTGCCCTACTTTTCAGCCGATACCCGTTCGCGTCGTGCCCATTATAGGACAGCCACAGACAGAAGGGTATACCTATCCATCCCCCAAAATACCTATAGGACGTTTAGGCCGCCCGGTCAAGTTTGATCCTCCCCTGCCGATAAGGAATTTGGAAGAGGAATTATGGCTAAAAAACGCCTTGGGGAGTTCCTGCAAGAACACGGGAAGATCGACGCGGAGACCTTGACGCACGTTCTGTTGGACCAAAGAGCCAAGTCCAAGCCGCTGGGAGAGCTGCTGCTGCAACTCGAACTGGTCTCTAAAGAGGACCTGGTCGCCGCGCTGCGGGAAACCAGCCAATTCGAGTACTTGGACCTTCTGGAAGAGACACTCGATCCGGATCTCATCGCGCGGGTGCCGCGTAGTGTCGCGCAACGCTATAGCGCCATACCGGTCCGTCGCGAAGGCAAGCGCATCCTTGTGGCCATGACCGAGCCGCAAAACCTGCAAGCTATCCACGACCTGAGTTTCCTATGCGGCGCGGCGGTGACGCCGGCGCTGGTTTTCCAGTCCGACGTGGAATCCGCGATCGTGCGTTGCTATGGCCCGGTAGGCCAGAACGAACTGGCGATCGCCGCCGAAGGACCGCTTCGTCCCTTTCTCCAGGCCAGCGAATCCGTCAGTATTTCTTTCGCCACCACCAGTTCCAACGATCGCGCCAAGGCCGCCATGGAAGAAATGCGGGCGGAGTTGCGCGACGAGAAGACTCCCGCAGTGCGCCTGGTTTCGGCCATTCTGGTGGCGGCCGCCCAAAAAGGCGCCAGTGACATCCATGTGGAGCCGCAATCGGGGGGCGCGCTGGTGCGAGTTCGCGTGGACGGCATGATGCGGGAACTGACGCAGGCGCCCGCCGACTTGAGCGCCGCGTTAGTCTCGCGCATCAAGATCCTGGCGGACCTGGACATCAGCGAGCGCCGCCAGCCGCAGGATGGGCGATTCCTGGTGCAAATCGACGCTCAACACTTCGACCTGCGGGTCTCCACGCTACCCACCCAGTACGGCGAAAAAGTGGTGATCCGGTTGTTGAACCCCAACGGCGCCGCCGTGGGCTTCGAGCAACTGGGTTTCTCCGAAAGCTCCACCGCAGCGCTGAAAAGCGCGTTGAGCCAGCCCCAGGGGATGGTGTTGGTAACCGGTCCCACCGGCTCGGGGAAGAGTACCACGCTGTATACCTTTCTGAATTCCATCAGCTCGCCGGAAGTCAACGTGATCACAGTGGAAGATCCCGTGGAATACCAGATAAAAGACGTGAACCAGGTGCAGGTGAATCCCAAGACCGGACTGGATTTCGCCTCCTGCCTGCGCTCCATCTTGCGCCAGGATCCCAACATCATCATGGTGGGTGAGATTCGCGACGCGGAAACCGCGGAAATCGCTCTACAAGCCGCGCAAACCGGTCACTTGGTGTTGAGCACGCTGCATACCAACGACAGCATCGCCGCGGTGACGCGGCTCGCCGATCTCAATATCCCGCCGTTCCTGTTGGCCTCCTCGCTCACCGCCATCGTGGCGCAGCGCTTGGTGCGCAAGCTGTGCCGGTGCGCCGTGGAGATTCCCGCGACGGCGGATTTCCTGGCCCGCGCCAAGGCCGCAGGCCTCAAACACATTCCGTCGCGCCTGCTGGCGGCCCAGGGTTGCCCGCTGTGCGATTACACCGGTTACAAGGGGCGGGTGGGGATCTACGAACTGCTGATGTTCGACGAACTGATCCGCTCCGCGATTCGCGCCGGTGTGCGAGACGACGAAATCCGCGATCTGGCGCGCGCCAACGACATGCGCATGATGCAGGATGACGCGCTGGAGAAAGTGGCGCTCGGCATCACTACGCTGGAAGAAGTGCTTCGCGCCGTACCCGTGGACAAGCTCAGCGACGTGTGTTGTCGCGGCTGCGGCAGGGCTTTGGCGGCGACCTTCCCGTTTTGTCCCCATTGCGGGGAGAAGGCGCATTCCTCGCCCGCCACGATTCATGCGGTGAGCGATCACAGGGAATTGGTTCACTCAGGAGGACATTGATTCATGGCTACGGATTCAAACCGGCCCGGCATTTCCGCTCTCGATTCGATGACACCATGTTGCGCCAGCGTTCCGGATGGGCTCTCGCCGTATCCGGTGCCGCGCCACAGCCCACGGCGCGCGAACTATCGCGACATGTGCATGACCTACGAAGGTTCGCAGGAGTGCCTGCAGGTGCGCGCGCCCGACCTCAGCGCCAACGGCCTGTTCATCAACACCGACCGTTACTTTCCGCAGGGTGCGGTGCTCAACCTGAGCTTTCGCCTGGCGCAATCCGGTTGGGAAGTGCGGGCTCGCGGGGAAGTGCGATATTGCATAGCTGAGGTGGGAATCGGCGTGGAGTTCGTGGAGATCTCCGAACCGGACCGGCGCGCGATTGAGGCGGAGGCCCAATAAGCCGGAACCGGCCGCAGTTTCTTCGCTATTCCACCTCGGGAAGCCCCAGAGTCGGAATCGGCGGCAAGAGTGTGCGCATGAATCAAGCTATAGTCCGCATTTCTCACCACGGCAACAAGTGGGCGGTTGGCGAAGGATGGGATCCTCTGGAGTGCCGTGGCTTGACACCGCCTGGGATGCCCGAGGCTTGCCTCCGGCCGCTGCGGGCGCGGGCGTTGCCCGCGCCTTGGCCAGCGAAGCTGGCCGCTGGGGTTTCTACATTTCCATCGGGTGTCCGCGAAGCGGAAGGCCAACCGGCGTAGCCGGTGGCATGATTTAGCCGACAGCGCCAGCTGTGGGTTCATGAGCAAAGGCCGAAAGCCCGCTCTCTGGGCCACACTCTCCCGCCCGCGCCGCGGGCTGCAAATGTAGAAACTCCAGGGAAGGGCCAAGCCCTGCCGCACGAAGGGGCGGCAGAGCCGCTAGCTGCAAAGGTCAGCCGTCCCGAGCCTCGTACTCCACCCCTCATCGGCGAGCCAGAAATGTAGAAACTCCAGGGCGCGGGCGTTGCCCGCGCCGGCCGAAGCAAGCTTCGGCCATCCAAAGCGGCGTCAAGCCGCCGCACTCCATAGAGGAGCGACCGTCGGGAAACGACGTTGTGACAAATGAGGAATAGCGCCAATGCGGGATTCTGTGGAAGAATGCCTCAAGCATGGGACCTCTGGAAGGAATCCGCGTCGTCGAGTTCGCCGGCATCGGACCCGCGCCGTTCTGCGCCATGGTGCTGGCCGATCTGGGCGCGCAAGTCATCCGCATCGACCGCCCCAGCGCCGCAGGCAGCGGCCAGCCCAGCGACGTGCTGCATCGCTCGCGTCCCGCGATTCCTGTGGACCTGAAAAATCCCGCGGGACTGGCGCTGGCGCTCCAACTCATCGAGAGCGCCGACGCCCTGGTCGAAGGCTTTCGTCCCGGCGTGATGGAGCGCCTGGGACTTGGTCCCGACGTATGCCAGGCGCGCAATCCCCGGCTGGTTTATGGACGCATGACCGGCTGGGGACAAACCGGGCCGCTACGTGATGCCGCCGGGCACGACATCAACTACATCGCGCTCACTGGCGCGCTTCATGCCATTGGCCGCACGGGCGAATGCCCGCCTCCGCCTCTGAACTTGGTGGGCGATTTTGGCGGCGGAGGAATGTTGCTGGCCGTAGGATTGTTAGCCGGCATCCTGGAAGCCCGGCGATCCGGCAAGGGTCAAGTGGTTGACGCCGCCATGACCGACGGCGCCGCGTTGTTAATGGCCATCATCTACGGATTCGCCGCCGCCGGCGGCTGGTCCAGCCAGCGGGCCAGTAACCTGCTCGACGGTGGCGCACATTTTTACGACACCTACGAATGTGCAGACGGTGCCTGGGTGGCCATCGGTCCCATCGAGCCGCAATTCTATGCTTTGTTCCTGTCGAAGGCCGGTATCGCCGAGCCCGCCATGCAGCGGCAGTATGATCGGGCGGCGTGGCCGGAGCTGAAATTGCGTTTACGAGAGATTTTTCTCACCAAGACGCGCCAGGAATGGTGCGAGTTGCTGGAAGGCACCGACGCTTGCTTCGCGCCCGTGCTGGACCTGAGCGAAGCACCGCAACATGCGCATAACGTGGCCCGTCAAACTTTCGTGAGCGTCGGCGGTGTGCCCCAGCCGGCGCCCGCGCCGCGCTTCAGCCGCACGCCGGCCGGCGCGCCAACGCCGCCCGAACCGGTCGGCCAGCACGCCGAGGAAACGCTGGCCGCCTGGGGAATTGCAGGCGAGGAAGTGCGCACGCTCCGGGAGAAAGGTGCCATGTGAAGTATGGGAATTATGGGAAGCATGGGAATTATACATACTTCCCATACTTCCCATAATTCCCATCAGTCCTGCGGCGCCCAATGAGAATGATGATGCCTCACGTCCTCGCCCCTCACCAGAAAAATCACGTCTTCGGCGATGTTGGTGGAGTGGTCCGCGATGCGCTCCAGATTGCGTGCCACAAACATCAGGTCCACCGCGCCGGGCACAACCTGCGGCTCGCGCTGCATTAGGGCCACCAGTTCGGTGTAAACCGCGTCGCGCAAAGAGTCCACTTCGTTATCCGCGAGCAGAACGCTGGTGGCCAACTCGGGATCGCCTTTCACAAAGGCGTCCAGACTTTTCAGCAGCATGCTTTCCGTCAGCGAAGCCATCTTGGGAATGTCCACCAGGGCCTTCAAGCGGGGACGGTTGGCCAGCGAGATGGAGCGTTCGGCGATGTTGACCGCCAGATCGCCCATGCGCTCCAGGTCGGTGTTGATTTTTAGAATTGCGGTCAGCAAACGCAGGTCGCGCGCCACCGGCTGATTCAGCGCCAGCAGGCGCGTGCTTTCGGCGTCAATCTCCAGTTGCATCTGGTTGATGCGCTCTTCGTCGCGCATCACCTGCTTGGCCACTTCCTTCTCGCGCTCCACTACGGACTGTACCGCCCGCCGGATCGACTGCTCCACCAAGCCGCCCATTTGCAAGAGCGCCTGGTTCAATTCCTCCAGTTCGACACTGAAATGCCGCATGAAATCTCCTTATCCGAACCGTCCCGTGATGTAGTCTTCCGTTTCCTTCTGCGAGGGGTTGCGGAAGATGGTCTCGGTCCTGCCGAACTCGATCAGCCTGCCCAACAGGAAAAAGCCGGTAAACTCGGCGGTACGGGCGGCCTGCTGCATGTTATGGGTGACCATGACCATCGTACATTGGCCTTTCAAGCCAAACAGCAATTCTTCGATCTTGGCCGTGGCGATGGGGTCCAGAGCGGAGCAAGGCTCGTCCAGCAGCATCACTTCGGGATTCACGGCCAGGGCTCGCGCGATACACAGGCGTTGTTGCTGGCCGCCGGAAAGGGCCAGCGCCGAATCGTGCAGTTTGTCCTTCACTTCTTCAAACAGCGCCGCGCGGATCAGGCTTTCTTCCACAATGTCGCGCAGCCGCTTGTGCTTGTGCAGGCCGTTGATCTTCGCGCCATAGGCTACGTTGTCGAAAATGGACTTGGGAAATGGATTGGGCCGCTGGAAGACCATGCCCACGCGGCGCCGCAAACTGGTTACGTCCAGTTCCGAAACGTCCTCGCCGTCGAGCAGGATCCGGCCTTCCACGCGCGTATGGCGGATGGTTTCGCTGATGCGGTTGATGGTCCGCAAAAAAGTGGACTTCCCGCAGCCGGAAGGGCCAATCAGCGCGGTAATCCGATTCCGGTAAACGTCCAGGGTAATCGTGTGAAGCGCCTGGTACTTTCCGTAATAGAAATTGACACTCTCGGTCCGGATTTGGACTTTGAGGTCGGGCTTGAGAGATTCACCGGGAACCGTCTGCGTTGGGTCTTGTACCATGCGGAGAACCAATCCGTCTACTTCATTGCTCATAGAGTTCCCACCGGGATTTCCATGATCCCGGATGCCCCTCACTTGTAAGTCGCGCGGGAGAGAACTCCTCGAGCGATGATATTTACCAAAAGGACCAACGTCAACAGCACAAATCCGGCGGCCCAAGCCTGCTGGTGCCAATCGTCGTAGGGGGACTGGGCGTAGTGATAGATCATCACCGGGAGCGAGGCGATGGAGTCGTCCAGCCCCTTGCTCCAGAAGGGGTTCCCGAACGCCGTGAAGATCAACGGCGCGGTCTCGCCGGCCACCCGGGCCAAGTCCAGCATCATGCCGGAAACAATTCCTTTGAGCGCGGCGGGGACCACCACCGTGACAATCGTCTGGGCCTTGCTGGCGCCCAGCGCCATGGCGCCTTCGCGCATGGTATTGGGCACGCCCTGAAGAAACTCCTCGGTGCTCCGCAGGGCGATTGGGATCATCATAACGCCCAAGGCAAAGCCGCCGGCGTAGGCCGAATAATGGTGACGCGGCAGGACCGCGACGGCGTACGCGAAAATGCCGATCACGATGGACGGCACGCCGTTGAGCAAGTCCGTGGTATATCGAACCAGAAATGGGAAGACGCCGTGTTCGCCGCCGAATTCGGAAAGATACACGCCGCCGAAGAACCCGATGGGAACACCGATCATCGAGGCCAGCATCAGAAGTTTTCCGCTACCCACGATGGCGTTGGCCATTCCGCCGCCGGTTTCACCCACCGGCTTGGGCAGTTTAGTAAAAAAATCCCAACTCAAGTAACGCGCGCCGTTCCAGGCCAGAGATCCCAAGATCACGAAGAGGACGCCGATCACCAGAACGGTGAAAACCGCGGTCATCGAAAGCATCACGGCGTTGACTGCGCGACGGTGGAGAGAGAGCGTCTGGGTCACTTAGCGTGCTCCCCGGTTGTCAGCATCAGCAAACGTGCCAATCCATTGATGATGATCGTGATGGCGAACAGCACCAAGCCGAGCTCGGTCAGGGCGGCCACGTAGGTGGCGCTGGTGGCTTCCGAAAACTCGTTGGCGATCACCGCGGCGATGGAGTAGCCGGGCGCCAGGAGAGATTTGCTGATCTGCGGTGCGTTGCCGATGACCATGGTCACCGCCATGGTCTCGCCCAAGGAGCGGGCTAACGCCAAAAAGATGGAGCCGTAGATGCCGCGGCTGGCGTAGGGAATGACCACTTGCCAGGTGGACTCCCAGCGCGTCGCGCCCAGGCTCAAGGCGGCCTCGCGCTGCTCCACGGGGACCGCCAACAGCACCTCGCGGGAAACGCTCACGATGAACGGCACGATCATGATTGCCAGTACCACGCCCGCGGAGAACACGCTGGCGCTGCCGTAGAACGGTCCCGAAAAGATGGGGAGAAAACCCAGCACCGACTTCAAGGCGGGAACCACCGAACTTTGCAGCACGGGGGCCAGGAGAAACATTCCCATCACGCCGATAATCACGCTGGGCACCGCTGCCAGCAACTCGATCAGGAACGTGAGAATATCGGAAACCTTGGCGGGAGCCATTTCCGCCAGGAATATTGCCGCCATCAGTCCGGAGGGAACGGCGATGAGCAGGGCCAGAAAGGAGGTAATCACGGTGCCGTAAGCGAACGGAAGGGCGCCGTACTGTTCGGTAACGGGGTTCCACTGCGAGGTCCAAATGAACCGCCAGCCGAAGGCGTGACGGGCCAGCGCCGAGTTGACCCAGAGCTGGTAAACCAGTAAGAAGGTCACCACCAGGATGCTGGCCGCACAAAGGAATGTCAGCGTGTAGGCGATCTCATTGCCGCCGCGCAATCTGCGAAGGAAGCGCTGCGCCGGGGTGGGCCTGCTGGTAACCTGCGAAGTCGTGGCCTGCGAAGTCGCCATCGGATTCAGCCTATCATTTGCCGCCAAGATGAAAAATTAAGACCCGGTTAAGATGGGCGGTAAGATGTCAGCTTGCTCCGCACATCAGCAGATACGATCCATAACCCAGGCCCGTGCCGATCGCCGCACCCACGATCACGTCGCTGGGATAGTGCATGCCCAGCAGCACGCGCGAGGCCGCGATGCTCACGGCGCACAACAAGAGCAGGGGCGCGGCTTCCGGATAAAAGTGCATCAGACTGACCGCTCCCGCGAAGGCGGTGATGGTGTGCCCGGAGGGAAACGAGAACTGATCCGGAGGCGCCGGCGCATCCACGGATCGCAGCATCGCCAAGCGGGGACGCGGCCGGCGGCAAACTCGTTTGAGAATGGAAAACAGTACCACGCCCGTAAAGATCGCCATGGTGCAAGCGATCAGAGCGCGCCAGTGCCGCTGGCCGCCGCAAAACGTGAGGAACGTCGCCAACGCGTACCACAACCAGCCGTCGCCGATCCGCGTGGCGTAAATCATCCACAGACGCAGCGCGCGCGGCGCGCGCCAGCGGTCCAAGCGGCCCATCACGCGGTTGTCGCGTTGGACGATCCAGTCGAGAGACGCGGTCGCGAAAGCCATAATCAGGCCGCTTCCGATTGCGGCGCCAAAGACACTGGGTTCGATGGCCGGGCCGGCAGCGCGAAAGGGCGCTCCCGTTCCAGGCGCGTCATCCAGTAATTTCCGAAGAAAGCTTCGCGCAGGTGATTGCCGAGCGTCACTAGAGGGACCGCCAGCATCAGAGGCGCCAACACCGCGGCCCAGGGATTCTCGCGGAGGAAATTGGCGGCCACCAGCAGGACGTCGCGAGTCAGTTGGCAGTAGCCGCCGCTCTGGCCTTCCGCGCGCGCGCGGCCGGCGCGCAGGCCGTCCAGAAACTCGCGCTTGGTGCGCGCACCGGCTACCACGGTGTAGGCCGTGCCGACGGTCGGCATGGCGTGCGCGTCACTGCCGCCGATGGCCCATTTGGCGGTCCGTGCCGCGTAAGCTTCCGCCTGGCGGTTGTTGCGCTCCGGCAACCCGCCGTTGCGGGTTTCGAAAGCCGGGGCCATGGTCTCCAGCCATGCGAAATCGGCCAGGGAACGCGGACCGGTGAGGCTGGAAAAAATGTGATTGGCGCTGAAAAACAGGCGGCGCTCGCGCAAGTAGGCGATGAGCGATAGGAAATCCGCGGCGCGGCGCTGAATTTCGATGTGGTCGCGCTCCTCGATGTCGTAGACGCCCAGGTGCAGGCGGTTGCCGCCGGGGAGCAGGCAACTGACCTCTTCGCTGAGAAAGAAATCGGGATGTCGGCGCAACGCTTCCGCGCCGTCAATGGAATCGTGGTCGGTCACCGTGACCAGATCCATTCCCAGGCGCTTCAGCCGCTCGTAGACCGCCGGCGGCGGGTTGTAGCTTTCCAGGCAGATGGATCGCAAACCGGGAATCTCGCACATACCCGAGTGCCGCGTGTGGACATGCAAATCGCATCGCATGTCTAAGTAGTAACAGTCGGACGCTAACGGCGCGTTAAGACACGCAAAAACGTTTGTGAAGAGAATTGTTTTCGTTGATTCTTATGGCACAATTGCGGCTATGCGCATGGACTTTATCTTCTTCGATGCCGGCGGCGGGCATCGCGCGGCCGCGGAAGCGTTGCGGGAAGCGATCGCGGAACAGCGCCCCGGATGGCAGGTTCGCCTGGTGAACTTGCAGGAGATTCTGGAGGCGCTCGATCCCGTTCACCGGCTCACCGGCCTTCGCATGCAGGACATCTACAACTCCGTCCTGCGCAGCGGGTGGACGCTGGGCGCGGGTGCGATCCTGCCGTTGCTTCACGGCGTGGTGCGGGCCTTGCACCCGCGTGCGGTGCGCCTGCTGGCTGATTTTTGGCGGGATTCGCCACCGGCGCTGGTGCTGTCCTTGGTGCCCAACTTCAATCGCGCGCTGCGCGAGGGGTTGGCGCAGGCTGCCCCGGCGGTTCCTTACGTCACGCTGCTCACCGACGTGACCGATTATCCGCCACACTTTTGGATCGAGCCGCAGGAGCAATTCTTCATCTGCGGCTCGTCGCGGGCCGTGGAACAGGCGCGCGAGATGGGCCACCCGAAGGAACACATTTTCCGCACTTCCGGAATGGTCTTGCATCCGCGGTTTTACGCACCGCAGACCGCCGATCGAGCGTCAGAGTGCCGCCGGTTGGGGCTCGATCCGGATCGCATTACCGGGCTGGTGCTATTCGGCGGACAAGGTTCCCCCAAAATCGCCGGGATCGCCCGAAGGCTGGACGAATCGGATCTTCCTATTCAAATGGTGTTTATCTGCGGTAAGAACGAGAGCGTGGTTCAAGCGTTGCGGCGGCGCAAGTTTCGCATGCCCGTTTGCATCGGCGGATTCACGCGGGAAGTCCCGCGCTTCATGCGCTTGTCCGATTTCTTCATCGGCAAGCCGGGACCGGGCAGTATCAGCGAGGCACTGGCCATGGGTCTGCCGGTGATCGTGGAGAACAACGCCTGGACACTGCCGCAAGAGCGCTACAACACCGAGTGGGTCACGGAAACCGGCACCGGCATCGTGGTCCATGATTTCCGCGAGATCCGCGAAGCGGTGAAGCAGTTGTTGGAGCCGGAGAACTTTGCGCGCTACCGGCGCAATGCCGCGGCATTGAACAATCGCGCGGTGTTTGAGGTCGCGGAGATTCTAGAACGAATCACGGTTGCCTCGGGAGAGAAGACCGTACCGGCGGTGGTGTCGCCTCTCCCGTAACAAATTTTTGTCTTCCTGGTCTACTTCTTGCCCTTGGCCGGTGCCTTGCCGGCGGGAGCCTTCTTGTCCGGCGCGATACCAAGAGCCTTCTTTTCCATGTCAACCACCGGTTTCGGCAATGGCGCGTAGTCCAAAGCGGCGGTCATGGCCTGACCGGGCCCGATCATCCACTCCAGAAAGCCTTTGATGGCCTTCTCCTTCTGCGGATCTTTGATTCTTTCAGGAATCAACAGCCAAGTGAAGCTGGAGATGGGGTAGGCCGTCTTGCCGGCCGGATCGGTAATCGAGACGCGGAAATCGGGGGGCAATTCCACGCCGGCGGCTGCCGCGCTGACCGACTCCAGTTCGGCCTTTACGAAGACGCCAGAGCTGTTCTTGACTCGTCCGAAGGTCATCTTATTCTGTCGGGCGTATATCAGCTCGACGTAACCGATCGAGTTGGGCGTCTGTTTCACCGTGCCGGAGACGCCCTCGTTGCCCTTGCCTCCCAAGCCGACGGGCCACTGCACAGAAGTGCCGGCCCCGACCTTGCTCTTCCATTCGGGGCTGACCTTTGAGAGATAGTCGACCCAAATAAAGGTGGTCCCGCTGCCTTCGGAGCGGTGCACCACCACGATGTCGTTGCCCGGCAATTTCACGTTGGGATTGTCCTTGACGATGGCCGGATCGTTCCACTTAGTGATCTTTCCCAGGAAGATGGCGGCGAGTGTGGGTCCCGAGAAATTCAGTTCGCCGGTTACGCCGGGGATGTTGTAGACCGGCACGTCGGCGCCCAGGACCGTGGGGAAATGCAGAATATTCGTTCCCTGAGCGGTCTTGTAGTCGGCGATCTGTTTATCGATCATGGGCATGTCGCTGGCGCCGAAGTCCACGGTGCCGTCGGTGACGTTCTTGATGCCGCCGCCGGAGCCAATGGACTGGTAGTTGATGTTGATCTCGGGATGGGCCTTGTGATACTCGTCGAACCACTTGGAGTACATGGGATACGGAAAGGTCGCGCCCGCACCGGTGACCGTGAGTTGCGCGGAGGACGCTGCCGCAAAGACCAGCAGCGCCACCGCAGTGAAGAGAAGAGCAAGCCTGTTTTTCATAATTGATAGCCTCCGTTGATTGATCGACTGTCCGCTTTACTTGATGCTCGGGGCCCCACCCGGCAGACTATAGCGAAGGTTCACGTAGATGGTGTTGTCGTGGGCGTTGGCCGGGGCGCCGGCGGCCACGGACCAGGGATTGCGTTGCAGATACTCGTACTGGCCCATCAGGTTGATCGCGCCGTATTTCGCATCCTTCCAGATGGTCTGGGTGAATCCGAAGGTCACTTCGTTGATGGCGCGGTTCTGACTGCCTCCCGCAAAGCCGTACCCGATCTTGGCGGAGGCGGCGCCGGCGTCCACGGCCGTATTCCGGCCGATGTAGATTCCGCCGTAATAGCCATAGAACATGAACTTGCCGTGCGTGTATTCGAATCCGTCCACGGTGCCGTCGGCATGCACGGCGCTCAACGAACCATCGCTGTGAACGATCAAATCGGGCGCCTGGCCGAAGATGTAGCGGCCACCGCCGTCGCTCCAGTAGTTGGTCGAGATCAAGCGCAAGCCCTTGAACAACTCGGCGTTGAATCCGAACTGCAGGCCGCCGCCCGACGTGGTGTATTTCGTGAGCGCACCGAGGGCCGGTGCGGGATTCGGGTTATAAACCGCGAAGTTGCGTTCAACTCCGGCCACGTCAAAATGAAACTTGGGACTCGGATCAATCGCCAGTTTGACAATGAAATCAGGGGTAACTGCCGGTGTCGCTAGAGTCGGATTGTTGGAGCCGATGTTGGGAGAAGCGTCCAACTGATTGCCGGTGGCCAGCACGGCCAAGGCGGCGGGAAGAGTGGTCGTGGAACCACCGCCGGAATTACCGATGTACTGGGTGGGGTTTTCCAACGCGAATCCCAGGGTCACTTTGTCCTGGGCGCCGTGGTAGAGCACACGGAATCCGGGTTGGCGGGTCCAGGTCAGACCGGCCATGTAGTTCACGTCTATGACTTGGGAGTAGAACAGGTCGCCCGGCAAGGCCGAGATCCCCTTGCGGTTGGGAACCAACATGCTCCAGCTTTGTCCGCCCAGGAATTCCCAGGCGCCCTTGCGGGCGGAAACCCAATACAGACGAAGCCGCGGTGCGAATGCGCCGTTGCTGGTGGTGATGTTGGTGCTGGGATTGGTTCCCAGGAAGTCGAACTCATTGTAGCCGATGAAGCGGACGTCTTTCCACATGCCATCGAAGCGGAAACCGATGCGGGAGTTCTGCGGCGAGAAGCGCGCTTCGGACAGTTGAGCGGCAGCGGTTGTGGCCGTGTCGAAGGGAACGCTTCCGAAGTTGCTGCCGATGCTCGAGGCGGCATTCTTGTCGCGGGCCACGAACGTGGCATCCATGAAGCCCACCGGTGTGAGGCAGGTGTTGCCGATCCGAAAGTAGGGCGCGCCGTCATGATTCTGTTCGCAAGGGTTGCCGCCGGACCCGCCCGATCCCGCCTGGTCCGCAGGCTTGGACGCCGGAACCGGCAGTGTGGCCGCGGCAGGAAACGTATTCGCGGGAGGCGAAGGAACCATCGGCTTGGTGCTGGCGATCGATCCCACCGACGGGAAATTGGAGCCGCGATTTCCGCCGGCCAGCGAGTCCAGCACCTTGCTCTGTTGTTCTAACGTCTGGCTGAGTTTTTCTATCTGGGCCTGCTGTTCGGCGAGTTTGGCCTTGAGCTTGGCCAATTCGGAATCCTGGTTGGACTTGTCCGGCGCAGCCGCAGTTGCGTCATCGGACTTCGGCGCAACGGCCGGGCCATCGGCAAACAGCGGGCCAATGAGAAGGCTCAACGACAACATGCAACGAAGCATCTTGTTCATTCGGGCTCCTATGAAATGAAATTTGGTTAGGTCCTGATACCCAGAAGAGGATACCCTCCAATCGTTAAGGCGGGATAAAGATTATGTTAGCCGCCGCATAACCTTTTGGGAAAGAAATGCCCTAAGATTCGACAGCACTTCCGGCCGAAGGAAGGTCTACCGTAAAGCAAGACCCCTTGCCCAACGTGCTCTCAACGGTGATCTCGCCGTTCATTTGTTCGATGGCGTGTTTGACGATGGAAAGCCCCAGGCCGGTTCCGCCTACCTCGCGCGAGCGCGCCTTGTCCACGCGATAAAAACGTTCGAACACTCGCGGCAAATCCTCCGACGGGATGCCGATGCCGGTGTCGCTGATGGCGATGCGCACGCGATCGTCCGGCGACGCTTCCACGTTCACTCGCACCGATCCGCCCGGGCGGTTGAACTTCACGGCGTTGTGCAGCAAATTGATCAGCACTTGATCCAAGCGCTCGCGATAGCCCAGCACTCGTAAACCGCCGGGGATGTCGCCGCAGGCCAGTTCCACGCCGCGCATGGCGGCTTCCGATTCCACCGTGGCCAGCGCCGCGCCTACGGACTCGGCCACCCCAACCGGCGAAAGCTGCGGCAGCGCCCGGCCGGACTCCAGGGAGGAAAGCGCCAACAGGTCCGAGGAAATGTTGGTCAAATGGATCGCGTTGGAGGCGATCATTTCCACAAACCGGCGGCGGCGTGCGGTGTCTTCGAGTGCGCCGTCCAACAGCGTCTCGGCGGCGCCGCGGATGGCCGTCAAAGGCGTGCGCAACTCATGCGACACGTTGGCGACGAAGTCCTTGCGGACCCGTTCCAGCCGCTCCAACTCGGTGATGTCGCGCAGTAAGACCATGGCGCCGGAATCGGCTTCCAACAACACCGCCTCCAACTCGAAGGAGCGCCCGCGGGCCCCGGATACTTGTTTGCGTCGCGGCGCGGAGGCCGGCGAATCCAGCACCTCGCGCAGCAAGTCGAGGATTTCCGGATCGCGAACCACGTTGGTCACCGGCGTCCCCTGACTGGCGACCGCCGGCGCGTCAATGGATCGCGCGAAGGCCGAATTACAAAAGCTGACCCGCATCTCGCGGTCCACCACCAGGACGCCTTCGATCATGCCGCCCAGGATGGCCTCGCGGCGAGCCAGTTCCACACCCAGGCGTTCCGCCAATTTGCGCAATCCAGGGGCTACGTCGCGCAAAGATCCGGCCAGGTCGCCGATTTCGTCGTTCCCAAAATCGGGAACCTCTTCGGGGATGGCGTCCGCGGATTCGGCGCGCGCCAGCGCCTGGGAATAATGGCGCAACCGGTTGAGGCGCCCGGCCAGCGGCTTAGCCACCAACCAGGTACCCAGCAGCGCCAGCAAGACCCCCGCCGCACCCAGCCACACCGCCGCCAGCCAGTGCGCGGCGACGACCATCACCGCGACCAGCAGCAGGAAAATCGTAAGAATCCTGGCGCGCATCCGGGAATGATCTTATACCGTGGAACGCGGGAAAACAAAATCATGGGAAGAATGGGAATGATGGGAAGAATGGGAAGAATGGGAAGAATGTAGTCATGTGTCCCATAGCTCCCATGATTCCCATTCCTCCCATGCTAGAGTTAACCGTGCCAACCTGGCCGCCCATCGACGCCTGCCTCCCGGCCATCCGCGATCACGTGCGCGCCGGGCGCAATGTGGTGGTGGTGTCGCCACCCGGGTCGGGCAAGACCACGCGCGTGCCGGCGGCGTTGCTGGACGTGCTTCCCGGCGAGATTCTGGTGCTGGAACCGCGTCGGCTTGCCGCGCGCCTGGCGGCGCGCCGCGTGGCCGCCGAAATGGGTGAGCGTCTGGGCGATACCGTGGGCTATCAAGTGCGCTTCGAAGACGTTTCCGGGCCGCTCACGCGTCTGCGCTTCATGACCGAAGGCGTGCTGACACGCCGCCTGATCGGCGATCCGCGGCTGAAAGGCGTCAGCACCGTCGTCCTGGACGAGTTTCATGAGCGCCACCTGGAAGGCGATTTGGCGCTGGCCTTGCTGCGCCGGCTGCAAAAAGGCGCCCGCAAGGATCTACGGCTGCTGGTGATGTCGGCGACGCTCGACGCCGCGCCGGTCGCGGATTATCTGGGCACTGCGCCCGTGGTGGAATCGCATGGCCGCGTTTTCGACGTCAGTATTGAATACGCGGCGTACTCCGAAAAGCCGGCCGAGGAGCATGTTCCCGGCGCGCTGCAGCGCTTGTTGAATGAAAAAGGTCACGTGTTGGTGTTCCTGCCCGGCGCAGCGGAGATCCGCCGCGCCGCGCGCGCCTGCCAAACCCTGGCGGCCACGGCGGGATTCGTCACTTTGCCGCTGCACGGCGACCTCTCGGCGGAGGAGCAGGATCGCGCCGTGATGTCTTCGGAGCGGCGCAAACTGATTCTCTCCACTAACGTCGCGGAAAGTTCCGTGACCATCGAAGGAGTGAGCGCCGTCATTGACAGCGGCCTGGCGCGCATCGCCACCGATTCTCCCTGGACCGGGTTGCCGGCGCTGACCATCTCGCGCATCAGCAAAGCGTCCGCCGCGCAGCGCGCCGGACGCGCCGGGCGCACTGGTCCGGGCCGAGCCATTCGCCTCTATACCGCCGACGATTTCAATCGCCGCGCGGCACACGAAACGCCGGAGATCGAACGGCGCGAGTTATCGCAAGTGGTGCTGGACTTGCGGGTCGGCGCGGCCTTGTCGTGCGCCGATCTGGACTGGTTCGAACCGCCGCCGGGCCCCGCCGTCGAAGCCGCCGAAGAGTTACTGGAACGTCTTGGCGGGCCGGCCGAGTCGCGGGAAGCGGCTTGGCGCGAGATGGCCCGCTACCCGATGCATCCAAGATTGGCGCGGCTATTGATGGAAGCGCAGCGCCAGGGCGCGGGCGGTGATGGCGCGGCGATCGCTGCGTTGCTGAGCGCGGGAGATCGGCTCTCCGGCAAGCATCATGCCGGACCGTCCGATCTGCTAGCCATGCTCGACGGCGAGTTGTCGCCGCGCGCGCGGATGGCGCTGGGCCAGATTCGCAGACAAATTCCGAAGCAAGCTCCCCAAAGCGCGCACCACAAAGAGCAAGTTCTGTTGCAAGCGATTTTGGCAGCGTTTCCTGATCGCGTGGCGCGGCGGCGTTCAGGACGCGAGCTACTGCTGGCCAGCGGCGCGGCGGAATTAGCGGAGTCCAGCGTGGTTGTGGAAACGAAAAGCGAGTTGCTGGTGGCCGTGGACATCGAGGAGCGGCGCGAGCGAGCGCTTCCGTTGGTGCGCCTGGCCAGCGTCATCGAACCGGAGTGGCTGCTCGATCTGTTTGCCGATCGCGTCAGCGAATCGAACACCGTGAAATGGAACCGCGGCGGGCAACGCGTGGAGTCTCGGAGCGCGCTGCTTTACGACGGCCTGACGATCCAGGAGAGCCGCAGCGGCACCGCCGATCCCGTCGCTGCCGCCAAACTGCTGGCGGAGCAAGCCTGGGAGGCGGGCATCGGACGTTTTGACGATGCCGACGCGATCGCGCTGTTCCTGGGCCGCGTCTCCTTCGCCGCGGCGCATTCCGCCGTCCTGCGCCTGGGCGACGACGATCTGCGCGCGGCGCTGGAGTCGCTGTGCCAGGGCTTGCGGAGTTTCGCCGAACTTACCGTGGCGGCTCGCGACGGCGGATTGCTGGATGCGCTTTCCCGCCGCCTGCCAGAGCGGGATCGCCGGTTGCTGGAGGAAGTCGCGCCGGAAAAGATCCGCCTGCCGGGGGGACGCCATGTGGTTGTGAACTATCCGGAAGGCCAACCACCGTGGATCGAATCGCGGTTGCAGGATTTCTTTGGACAGCGTGAGACGCCGCGCGTGGCGCGCGGGCAAATGCCGGTGGTGGTGAAGCTACTGGCGCCCAATCATCGTCCGCTGCAAACCACCACCGATCTGGCGGGGTTTTGGGCGCGGCTCTATCCCGAGGTGCGCCGCGAGTTGAGCCGCCGGTATCCCAAGCACTCCTGGCCCGCGAATCCACTGACCGCCGCGCCACCAGCTCCCCGGCGGTCCACAGATTAACGATCCACAGATTACGATCCACAGATTACGATCCACAGATTACACAGATTTTCGGAACGGGCGATGAGCAAGAGAACCATCGCTTTATATAAGACATGAGGTGTATCGTATATCGGTATGGCGGCTTCTGAAAACCCCATTGCGAATCCCATCCCGGCGGTGATTGCCCAGAACCGCTATACAGAGGATCCCGCCCTGCACGCTCTGCTCGATCGGCACGTCTGTCCGCCAGCCCGCGCGGCGGCCGAGCCCCTGGCTGTCGGACATGGGTAGGCTTTCTGCCGGGCCCATCAACGAATTGGCGTTTCAAGCCGACGCCCATCCTCCGCTGCTGGAGCGCTACGACGCACGAGGCCAACGTAACGATCGTCTGGTCTATCATCCGGCGCATCTCGAGTTGGAGCGCTTGTCGTTCGGGCGCGGGATCGTCGGACATTTTTACGAGACGGCGAATCGCGCCGCTTTGAGCGCGCACCTTTGGCAGGCCAAGTTCGCCATGTGTTATCTGTTCGCGCAGGCCGAGCAGGGCGTCTACTGTCCTATCGCCATGACCGACGCGGCCGCGCACCTGGTGGAACATCACGCGTCATCCGAATTGGGCAATCGGGAATTACGCGATCGCTACCTGCCGCGGCTTACCTCCACTGACGAAGGGACGTGGGCCCAAGGCGCGATGTTTCTCACCGAGCGCGAAGGCGGTTCCGACGTGGGCGCAAACACAACGGTGGCCCGGCGCGACGGAGACGCGTGGCGGATCACGGGTGAGAAATGGTTCTGCTCCAACGTTGGCGCGGAAGTCATGATGGTGCTGGCTCGCGCCGGCGGAGAAGGCACGCGCGGTCTGGGACTTTTCCTGGTCCCGCGCACGCTGCCGGATGGCTCGCCCAACTCACTGCGCATCCGGCGGCTGAAGAACAAGCTGGGGACGCGCTCGATCCCCACCGCGGAAGTAAGCTTCCGCGACGCCCTCGGTTACGCGCTGGGTCCGGTGGAGCGCGGCTTTCCCACCATGACCGACATGCTGAACGTTTGCCGCATGCACAATGCCACGGCCTCGCTGGGCCTGACGCGGCGCGTGCTGTGGGAAGCGGCCACGTATCTGCGCGGACGCCGGGCATTCGGCAATTCCGCCGACAGCTATGGCTTGGTGCAAGACACTCTCTGCCGCTTGTTCGCCGAGTCGAAGGCGGACTGGAGGCATTGTTCTCGGTGGCGCGCGACTTTGCGGATGTGGAAGCCAATCCGAACTGCGACGCCGAGACGCGCGGCTGTCTGCGCCTGCTCACGCCGCTGCTTAAGCTGCAAACCGCACGACTGGCCGTGCGCGCGGCCTCGGAGGCGGTGGAGTTGATCGGCGGCAACGGCTACATTGAAGAGTGCGTGACGGCGCGCTTCTTCGCGACGCGCAAGTGTTGCCGGTGTGGGAAGGCACTACCAACATCTTGTACCTCGACGCGCTTCGCTGGATCGTCAAGGAGCAAGCCCATCGGGCCGTGTGCGCTCGCATCGAGCGTATGGGAGGCGACAGTAAGGCGCTGCGCCACCACCTGGACGCCCTCGGTAAGCTGCCGCCCGAAGATCAGCCGGTGATGGCTAAGCGTCTTTGCGACGGGTTGTGGCAAACTTATCTGCTAGCGCGTCTCCGGGCAGCGGCCTCTCCACGCCTGGCGGCGGTTGCCGCGCGGCTGGCAGGCCAGCCGTCTTTGCCGCTGCGTCAGGAGTATGACGTGGTTGTCCGCGGGGCTATAGGATAATGAAGAGTTGAATATGACCCTTGAAGACACATTCCTCGAAGCGGTCAAAGCCGGCGAAACCGACAAGGTCGCCGACATGCTGATCCAGCATCCGGAATTGGCCAACGCCCGCAATGCGCAAGGCGAATCCGCGGTTTTGCAGGCCAAGTATCGCGGGCGCGACAACATCCTGCACATGTTGCTGGGTCTGGACCCGACCTCGACGGTCTACGAAGCGGCCGTGGTGGGTAACATCGAAGTGGTGCGCAGGGCCATTGCCGCCGAACCTGGAATCGTCTCCGGCTGGCTCCCGATGGATTCAACTTGCTGGGGCTGGCGGCATTCTTTTCCCACCCGGAAATCGTGGATTTGCTGCTGGAAAACGGCGCGGATGTAAATCAAGCCGCCGCCAATCCTATGAAGGTTACCGCGATGCACGCGGCGGCATCCAGCCGCCAAACCGGCATCATCGCCAAGTTGTTGGCGCGCGGCGCCGATCCCAACGCGCGCCAGCACGGCAACTGGACGCCGCTCCATCGACCAGGCCGCGCAAGGTTTGGAAGATATGGTGCGCCTGCTGCTGGCGCACGGCGCGGATCCTGCCGTCATCACCGACGCGCAAGAAACCGCCAAGGATATGGCCGTGGCCAAGGGACACCCGAGGTAGCGGCGTTGCTTTGAACCAGAAGAGCGAGGGAAGGAACCTCCGATGGACCGGCATGGCCGCGCCGCTCCATTGACGGTCGCGGGCGCATAGCAGGGTCATAGCAGCATGTAGGTAACGATAGCGATTCCCACACGCTTTCTTGCGCCATCGAACAGATCCACGTGTCCAATACAAAGGTGCTGGCCAACGCGCACCAAGCGCGACCGCGCCACAATGCGATCCTCTAACACCGGAGCCAGGTAGTTGATCTTCAGCTCCACCGTGGTGTGGGACGCGATCCGCTATTGTGCCGCCACAGCGCGATCCCCACGGCGGCGTCGGCCATGGTGGCGGCGACTCCACCGTGCAACACGCCCATGGCGTTCATCAGTTCCAGCCGGAGCGGGCACTCATCGTGACACCGTCTTTGTGGGTGCGTGTGACGCGAATGCCCAGCAATTGGTTGAAGTGCATCCGCCTAACTACGTTGTTGAGTTCAGGAATGGTCATGCCTGTATTCGCGCCGCTGGACAGCGGCCGGTGCTTTGGTCTTTTCACTGGATTAGTCTACGCCAGATGGTAGCCCGCGAAGCGCGCAAGGCAGGCCGGAAGACCTGGCCGGAAGCTCGGCGTTAGAGCGCTCCGTTGATCTTGACCGCGACCCACACCATCAGGATCGTGATCACCTGCCACGCCACGGTCTGCGTGGCCCACATGTTCATGCGCTTGGGCACGTATTGCGGATACTTGCGGCGGGTGAAGTCCTCCAGCGCCACGACCAATGCGATCAGCATGTACAGCGTCAAAATATAGGTGCGGGAAAGGAAAAAGGCTGCCGCGAGAAACGTCGTCAGGGAGAGCCGGATGGTTTGGGCCCACCTGCGGATCTCCCAGTCTTGCGCATCAATTGCCGGGAAGTTTATCAGCCGGCCGAGTTCGATATAGCTGGTCACCAGCAGCGCCATCCAGGTGAAGTAGCCGATCAAGCCCTGTTCGGCAAAGCACAATCGAAGGAATTGTGCGCGGTAATGCCTCTGCCGTGGGCCTCGGCAAAATTGTTGTAGTTCACTCCCAGCAACGGATTTTCCCGCAACATGATGATTCCGGAGGCCCACGCCTCGACGCGGGCGTCCGACGATTCGTCGCGCAAGGCGCGGCCTGCCGTGATGTTGAACGCCAACAACGCCGTCACCAGGAAGAAGGTCAAAATGCCCGCCTTGATCGGGCCGATCCGCTCCCGGAGAGCCATCAATATCATTACCACAACCGCCAGGATGCCGCCGCGCGAGTGAGTCAGGTAAATGCCATAGCTCAGGTAGGCGCCGATCGGAAACAGCACTAACCAGTTCCTAAGGACGCGGCGTTTTTGCCAAGCCATTCCGATGAAGGGCAGGGCCATCGCCAAGGTCTGCGCCAGGTCGTTGGGATCGCTCAGAAAGCCGATATTTCGCATGCGCGGCGCCTCAATCTGCTGTTCGGGATCGGGCACGGCATCGGGGTTGTCTTCCCCGGGGTGCCACTCCACAATGAAAAGCTGGCGCTGCCAGTTGAAGTAATAGGCCGCCATGCCTTGCATGGTCATGACGATGCACGCCGTCACGAACACCATAACCAGGATCTTGATGCGTTTCAGGTTGGTCAGGTTCAGCACCAGCATGACGAAGCCGCCAAGGATGATGTCCAGATGGTCGATGCTGGCGAACATTTCATCCCACCAGCCAATCCGGCCCCAGCCGAAGACCGCCAGGATGAAAAACACCACGGTCAACCAAATCTGGACCTCCCGTAGCGAGGAGCGGTTGCGGGGCTTGGATTGCCCCCAAGTGAAGACGCTCACTGTCAGGCACACCAGTGCCAGCCAGAGTAGGAGCCGCAAGCTCACCAGCTCGGGATACAACTCCATAATTCGCACAAAGGAGAAAAAGATGTAAAGGCAGGTCAGGACGAACGCCATGGTCCTCCACAGCAGCGAATCAAGAGCGGGTGTGCCCGAACCGAGCCCGGCGGCACAACCTCTAAAGGTTATGCTAGCATGATCCGGGTTGTCCCACCAGAGATGGCGCCGCTGAATCGGCAGGCGGAGTATACCTGGATGGCGCCGCTGAAACAGGCGGTTCAGGGGACTGCGATCCGCTACAATTATGGCTACGCCAAATCCTATGAACTCATCGCCCATCCCCCCAGGAGAGATATTGTCGGTGGTTGTTCCCGTCTTCAATGAAAGGAAAACGCTGGGCGTTGTGGTGGAAGCTCTCAGCCGAATCGCCGGGCTGCTGGAGATCGTCGTGGTGGACGATTGCTCCACCGACGGCACCCAGGAGGAGGCTGAACGCCTGGCGCGGATTTTCCCGCGGGTGCGCGTGCTGCGGCATGTCCGCAATCAGGGCAAGACGGGCGCGCTGCGCACCGGCATCGCCGAGACGCGCGGCGAGATCGTCATCATTCAGGACGCCGACCTGGAGTACAGCCCCGAGGAGATCCCCGGCATCATCCAGCCGATTATCGAGGGCCACGCGGAGGTGGTCTTCGGATCGCGGTTCCTGGTTCGCAAGGCCACGCGGGTGCTGTACTTCTATCACTACCTGGCCAATAAGCTCCTGACGCTTTGTTCCGATCTGCTGACCAACATCAACCTCACCGACGTGGAATCCGGCTACAAGGCGTTTCGCGGCGAAATTCTGCGCAACATGCGCATCGAATCGAAGGGGTTCGGCTTCGAGATCGAGGTGACCGCGAAAGTGTCCAAGCTGGGTTGCGCCATCTACGAAGTGCCTATCAGCTATTACGGCAGAACCTACGAAGAAGGCAAGAAGATCACCTTGACCGATGGCGTGGCGGCCCTGTGGTACATCGTTTACTTCAATCTGTTCCGCAATCTGCGCGATAGCTTCACGACCATCCCGGAAGTGCATCCCTTCACAGTGAAGAAAGGGGAGCGGACGGAATAGTGCGCAATTTGGAGTGCGGCGACAAGCCGCCGCACTCCAAAATCTTCGCGTCATTCAGAGAGTTTTCTCCGTGCCTCCGCGGCGATTAGCGCTTGATACGAACCGCTTCCCGGTAGCACGCTTCGTAGGCTTCAGCAACCTTGGCGATGCTGTAGGATCGCCGTAGTTTCGCGCGTCCCGCCAGCCCCATGGCGCGGGCCCGTTGGGGATCGCGCGCCAGCGTCAACAACGCAACCGCCAATTCGCGCGGCGCGAGCGGCTGCACCAGCAGCCCCGTGCGGCCCTCTTCCACCAAGTCGGGAATTCCGCCCACGCCGCTGGCGACCACCGGCAATCCCGCGGCCATCGCTTCCAACACGGTCATGGGCATGCCTTCGATTTCCGAAGGCAGACAAAACACGTCCAGCGCCGCCAGAACTGCCGGGATATCGCGGCGCTCGCCCAGCATCGCCACGGATTGGCGCAGTCCTAATTCGTCGATGCGCGCGTCAATCGTCGTGCGGCGCGGGCCGTCGCCGGCAATCGCCAGCAACGCGCCGGGAATCTGCGGAAGGATTTCAGCGAAGGCCTCCAGCAAATCCGAATGGCCTTTGCAGGGTACCAGGCGCGACACAATTCCCACCACGAATGCGCCGGCCGCCAGGCCGAGTGGCTGCCGCGCGGCGTCCCGCGGCGGCAAATTGTCGTAGGCCTCCGTGGAAATGCCGTTGGCGATGTAGCGCGCCGGCAGGCAACCGTCCGGCATCCACTCCGCCGCCAGGCGCAGCCCTTCCTGCGAAACCGCCACCACACGAGCCCGCCGAATGAGCCGGCGGATCATCCGCATGGCGTGTCCGCCGCGGGGAAACATTCCTCCGTGTTTGGTCAGGACCACGGGAATGTCGCCGGAGAAGCGTGCCGCCAACGCGCCGATCAGAAACGGCTGCAGATTGTGGCAATGGATCACGTCGGGACGGGCCCGCCGGATGATCCGGCGCAGGCGCCACACCGTGGGAAATAGTCCGCCTTGCTTGCCGGCCAGTTCCACGGCCATCCCGCGGGCCCGCAGTGCTTCTCCGAACACGCCGATGGATTCCAGACACACCAGGGACGTGGCTCCGCCGCGCTGAATCGCCAAGTCGTGAACCAGGCGCTCCAGGCCGCCTGTTTCCAAAGAATCCACCACATGAAGAACGCGCAGTTGCCGGCCGTCCATCTACAGTACGCGCCCCAGCAAACGGGAGGCGTCCTCGTGCCAGCAGTGCAGCCGGCCCCATAGTTCCAAATTCACCAGAGTCCAGCGGGAGGGGTCGTCCGGCGTCATGTCCGCCAAAAGATGGCTGGCCTTGGCGCAGAACAGATTTTCCAGGAATCCGTTGGGCAGCAGGGTGACGGCTTTGTCGAACCAGGCGTGAATCGGCGCGGGAAAAGTGTCCTTGCGTCGAAAGGCGACTTCCCGTCCGATGTAGGGCTGGGCAAACTTGCGCCAGATCCACTTGTTCACGCCGCCGCGGCGTTTCAGCGAATACGGCAGATGCAGGCCCAACCGCAACATTCGCGGATGGGCGAACGGAAAATGGGTGATGCCCCCGGGTTGCTCGTCGTACTCGAAAAATGCGCAATGCAGCGCGCTGGGAATCAGCCGCAGATTCATCCAGGTCAGCAAGTCGGCGGTCTGCTGCGGCGCGGATTGCCCGGCGCGCGGAATGGCGGCGATCTCGGTCATGTACTCGGAGCGTTCCAGATCGCCGCCGGCCAGGCGGCCCAACTCTTCGCCGCGCGCCGTTTGCATGATCTGCAACAGCAGCGCTTTTTCTCCCGACATCGCCCGCGGTATCCAGAAGCGCAAGCTGCCCGGCAAACGCGTCAGCCAGCGCAGCAGGCGGAAGCGCCGCGAGAGATAGTAGAACGTGCTCAAGCCGCCGAAAACCGTGTCGCACAACTCGCCGGTCACGAACTGGCTTTGGCCATGTTCCAGCGCCTGCTTTCGCAGCAGGCGATGCGCCACCAGATTCGGCCCGATGGCCGGCTGTTGGCTGGACGCCAGAAAGTCGAAGTAGGAATGGAAGAAACTCTGGCGCGAAACATTCACGTATTCGCAGGGAATCTGCAAACGCCCGGACAGCGAATCCATCCACTCCGATTCCTGGTGCGTAGCGTCGGTCTTGTTGACCGTGAAGAACCGCAGGCCCGCGCGGGTGCGTTTGAGATACGCGCCCAACAAACTGGAGTCCACGCCGCCGCCGCAAGGGACGGCCAGTGGCTGGGGATTTTGCAGCGGTGTCAGGGCTTCGTCCAGCACTTCGCCGATCTCCTTCAGCATTTCGTCCAGCGAAAGACGGCCCAGACGCTGCCGTTCCTCGAGATCCAAGAGCCAGTCCGGACGCCAGAACTGTTGCTGCCGGGGTTGCCGGCCAGGCGCAAAATCAATGAACCTGCCGGGACCGACGACATTAATTCCCTGCCATAGGGTGCGCCCGCCGCTGCGATGTCCGAACACCAGCATCTCCAGCACCTTGTCGGTATTGATCCCGTCTTCGGCGGCGGCGGCGCGCAACTGCGGCAGATTGCTTGAAAAACAAAGCGCCTCATCGCGAAAAGAATAGTAAAGCGGCCGAAACCCGGCACTATCGCGGATCAGGCAAGCGCGGCCCGAATCCGGATGCACGGCAACGACGGCGGCGTTGGGCAGCATGCTCCACGACAAAACGCGGGCGTCGTCTCGCGAGAGCGCGTCGGCTTGGCCCGCGCAACGGTCCAGCACGCCGCCTACGACGGCCGCGCAGGAAGCCTGCCCCAGCACAAAGACCTCCCAGCCGCCGGGGGACGTGCAGCGGTCCTGTTGGCCGCGAATGGCTACGGCGTAGCCGCCAGTCTGCCAGCGAATTTGCGCTTCACTGGGAGGAATGGGAGGAATGGGAAGAATGGGAGGAATGGGACCAATGTCGCGCGGTTGGATGCGAACCCATCCGGTGATGCCGACGGCGCAGGAGTCGGGAACCGCAGCCGGACCAAACGGGTTTTCGTGGCTCTGTCGGGACATCGTATCGACATTCTACCAGCTACCGCACCGTGACTTTCCCCCATATCCGCGATAAGGTGACTTTGGAGGTAGCCTATAGCAATGCCGGATACACCACCTGCGCGACGCTCAAACGGCGGTCTGCCGATTCTGCTCGCGGTGCTGTTGGGCTCGGCGATGGCCGCGGCCCAGAACCAATCCAACACGGGCCACACCAATACCGACTGGCCCAATTACGGCAACGACAGCGGCGGCACGCGCTACTCGCCGCTGGCGCTGATCGACCGCGCCAATGTGACGCAACTGAAGCAGGCTTGGGTGTATCACACCCACGCCCTGGAGCCGGAAACCAAACTGAATCGCAAAGCGGCCTTCGAATCCACGCCGATCGTAGTGGACGGCATCATGTATCTGAGCACGCCGTTCGACCAGGTAATCGCGCTCAATCCGGAGAACGGCGAGGAAATCTGGAAATACGATCCGCAAGTGGATCGCGCCAAGGGCTATTCGGAAGTGACTTCCCGCGGAGTGGTCACTTGGATGGACAGCAAACCTTCGCCTTCCATCATGAAGGGCGGCTGCTTGCGAAGCGTCTTCCTGGCCACGATTGACGCCCGGCTGATTTCCATCTCGGCCAGCGATGGCTCGGTATGCCGCGATTTCGGCAAGGACGGCACCGTGGACCTGACCCAGGGCATCCAATTGAAGGATGCCGGCGATTATCAAGTGACCTCGCCGCCGGTGGTAATTAACGATCTCGTGATCGTGGGATCGTCGATCGGCGACAATCGCCGCTACGATTCGGAACTCGGCACGGTGCGCGCCTTCAACGCGCGCACCGGAAAGCTGGAGTGGAGTTCGGGATCCCATCCCGCCGGAAAAAGGCACCGGCGCGGCCAACGCCTGGTCGGTGATCTCCGTGGACGCGGCGCGCAACCTTCTTTTCGTCCCCACCGGCAGTGCCAGTCCCGACTTCTACGGCGCGCGGCGTCCCGGCAACGACGCCGACGCCAACTCCGTGGTGGCGCTGGACGCGCCCAGCGGGAAACCGGTATGGAGATTCCAGGTGGTCCATCACGATCTTTGGGATTACGACGTGGCCGCGCAGCCGTCGCTGATCACCATGCGCTACAGCGGCCAGGAAGTTCCGGCGGTAGCCGTCAATACCAAGATGGGCAACCTGTTCGTGCTCGATCGCGTTACCGGCCACCCGATTTTTCCGGTGCAGGAACGCGCCGTGCCCAAGAGCGACGTTCCCGGCGAGCAAAGCGCCGCGACGCAACCCTTCCCATCCAATCCGCCGCTGGCGCCGCAGAGTCTGCGCGGCCATGAAGCATGGGGCATCACGCCGGAGGAAAAAGCGGCCTGCAAAGAGCGTCTCGATCATTTGCGCACCGAAGGTTTATTCACGCCGCCCAGCGTGTTGGGGTCGGTGATATTTCCCGGCAACGTCGGCGGAGTGAACTGGGGCGGCGCTGCCTTCGATCCCAAACATCGTTTGTTGGTGGCGGCGACGAATCGCTTGGCCACGATGGTGCGGCTGATCCCGCGGGACAAATTCGAACGCGAGCGCGCCGAGGACCCTGCCGGGACTAATCCTAATCGCCTGGGCGCGGAATTCGGACGGCAGGCCGGTACTGCGTTCGGGATGTATCGCGAAATGCTGGTTTCGCCCAAGGGCCTGCCTTGCAACGCGCCGCCCTGGGGCGCGCTGACCGCCGTGGACCTGGACAACGGCAAGAAAAAATGGGAAGTCCCGCTGGGCAAACTGAAGCTACCGGACGGCAAGGAAATCGCCGGCGATCTGAACCTGGGCGGTCCGATGATCACGGGTGGCGGTTTAGTTTTCATCGCCGCCACCCGTAGCGAGCACGTGCTGCGCGCCTTCGACGTGGAAACGGGCAAACTGCTATGGGAAGGCGACCTGCCGGCCTCGGCGCAAGCCACGCCCATGACTTATCGCCTGAACGGCAAACAGTACGTCGTGATCGCCGCGGGCGGACACGGCAAACTGGGGTCCAAGCAAGGGGATGCCGTGGTGGCGTTTGCTTTGCCGTAACGCAGGCCTCCGGCCTGTGTTTTTTCCGGAGAAGGCAAAGAACAGGCCAGAGGCCTGCGTTACTTCGCGCGGCCCAGCGCGCGCTCAAGCGCGCGCCGCGTGTGTACGCGGGCCAGCTCGGCCCGATATTCGCCGGACGCGTAGACATCGCTGAGCGGCTCCACACCCTCGGCGACGTGCGCGGCTGCGGCACGCAGAATCGCCGCTTCGGGACGCTTGCCGTCCAACTCGCGCTCCACGGCTAAGGCGCGGAAGGCTTTCGGACCCAGCCCGGTGACGCCCACACGCGAGCGATGAATCGCGCCCCGCTCCAACATTAAGTTCACGGCCACGCCCACCACCGCATATCCCGATGCCGGGTGATGCACCTTGATGTAGGCCGACCCGCCATGCGCCGTCGGCCCCGGCACGCGCACGGCGGTGAGAATTTCACCGGATGCCAGGGCGGTTTGAAACGTGTCGGTGAAAAAGCTGGCCGCCGGAATATGGCGCTCGCCGGTGCGCCCGCGCACCACGATCTCGGCGTCCAGCGCCAGGATCGCCGCGGGATAATCGGCCGCCGGATCGAAGTGCGCCAGGCTGCCGCCGATGGTCCCGCGATTGCGCACCTGCACGTCGCCGATTTCGGCGGCCGTCTCGCGCAGCAGCGGGCATTCCCGCGCCAGCATTTCCGACGCCGCCACTTCGGCGTGCGTGGTTAAGGCGCCAATCACAATGTGTCCATCGTCGCCCGCCGTGCCATGACGGATGCCACGCATGGCGGCGATGCCGCCGATGTCCACGAGGTGGCCGGGCGAAGCCAGGCGCAGCTTCATCAACGGAATCAGGCTATGGCCGCCGGCCAGCAATTTGGCGTCGTCGCCATGCTGTTCCAGCAAGTGCAGCGCTTCGTCCACGCTGGCCGCGATGTGATATTTGAATGCGGTTGGAATCATTGTTCTTCCCCCATTATTCCCATGATTCCCATACTTCCCATGAGAGTTATGGGAGCTATGGGAATTATGAGACTACTTTCTTGCCGCTTGCAAAGCCCGCCACACTTTTTCCGGTTTCACCGGCATATCCATATGCCGCACGCCAAACGAAGACAGCGCGTCTACCACGGCGTTCACCAACGCGGGCGTCGAGCCAATCGTGCCAGCTTCGCCCACTCCCTTCACACCCATGGGATTCACCGGCGAAGGCGTGCAAGTGTGATCCGTAGTGAAATGCGGCAACTGCCCGGCCTTGGGCACGGCGTAATCCGCCAGCGAGCCGGTCAGCAGTTGGCCGTTTTCGTCGTAGACCACCTCTTCGTACATGGCCTGCGCCAATCCCTGGGCGATGCCGCCATGCACCTGCCCGCGCACCAGCAGCGGATTGATGATGTTGCCGCAATCGTCCACCGCAATGTACTTGGCGACCTTGACGTCGCCGGTTTCGGAATCGATTTCCACCACGCAAACGTGCGCGCCAAACGGGAAAGTGAAGTTGGACGGCTCGAAGAAATGCGTGGCGTCGAGGCCCGGCTCCAATCCGGGCGGCAGATTCTTGGCCACGTAGGCGGCGCCCACAACCTCGCCGAAAGCCAGCGATTTCTTGGGCTGTTTCTTGTGCTGGATGCGCCCCGCTTCAAAGATCAGATCTTCCGCCTTGCAGGAAAGCAGGTGCGCGGCGATACGTTTCATTTTTTCTTTCAGCTTCTGTACCGCTATGAACATAGCCGATCCGCCCACCGCCGTCGCGCGGCTGCCGAACGTTCCAATACCGTAGGGAACGGAGTTGGTATCGCCGTGAACCACGTTGACATCCTCCGGCGAAATAGTGAATTGCTGCCCGACGATCTGGGCGAAGGTGGTTTCCTCTCCCTGCCCGTGCGGCGACGCCCCGGTGAGCACCGTGACTCGGCCGGTCGGCTCAACGCGCACGGTGCAACTCTCCCAACCGCCGGCCGGCATGGCCGCGGACGGTCCCATGGCGCAAATCTCCACGTAAGTGGAGAGCCCAATGCCCAGAATTTTCGCCGGAATATCTCCAGCGGCGATGCGCTTGCGCTGTGCGGCTTGCGTCTTGCGCAGCTTTTCGTAGCCCGACATTTCCAGCGCCTTCTTCAAGCTGGCTTGATAATTCGCGCTGTCATAAACCACGCCGGTGGCGCTGGTAAAAGGAAATTCCTTGGGCTGCGGGAAATTGCGGCGGCGCACTTCCACGGGATCTTTGCCCACTTCGGCGGCCACCATGTCGGCGACGCGCTCGATCATGTAAGTTGCTTCCGGCCGCCCCGCGCCGCGGTAGGCGTCGGTGGCCATCTTGTTGGTGAAAACGCCGGTGATGGTCACCAGCACCGCGGGAATCTTGTAGCACCCCAGCGCCATCAACGCCGTCAGCGTAGGGACCAGCGGCGTAAGAAGCTGGTTGTAAGCGCCGAGGTCGGCGATGACGTGCAGTTTCAAGCCCAGAATCGTGCCATCGTTCTTGATGGCCACTTCCACGTCGTCGATCTGGTCGCGGCCGTGAATCGTGCATTGCATATTCTCGCGGCGGCCTTCGCTCCATTTCACGATGCGTCCCAGTTGCATAGCCAGGTAGGGAGCCAGGCCCTCTTCCGGATACACGTTCAACTTGCATCCAAAGCCCCCGCCCACCTCCGGAGCGATCACGTGGATCTTGGTCTCCGGCACGCCGGTCATACCGCCAATCTGCGTCCGCAACAAGTGCGGGATTTGCGTGGAGGAATGCACGGTCAGTGTGCCCTCGCCAGGGAGCCACTCGGCCATCACCGAGCGAGTCTCCATCGACACGGGCGCCAGCCGCTGATTCATGATGCGCTGCTTAATTACCTTTTGCGCTTTCTTGAATGCGCCGGCCACGTCGCCGCTTTCCAATTTGTAGAGGAAGGAAACGTTGTCCGCAAACTTGTCGTAGAGCTTGGTTGCCCCTGCGGCGATGGCCTTTTCGGGATCCACGACCGCGGGCAGCGGATCGTAATCCACTTCGATGAGATCGAGCGCGTCCTTGGCGATGTACTGATCCTCGGCGGCCACCGCGGCCACGGGATGTCCGGCGAAGCGCACGCGATCAGTGGCCAGCAGCGTGAAGACAGGACGTTTCATGTCCGGGAGATCGGCGGCGCAGGGAACGGGTCCCAGTTTTCCGGCGATGTCCTTGCCGGTAATTGCGGCCAACACGCCGGGAAGCCGCTTGGCGGCGGAAGTATCGATGCGCGTGATGCGGGCATGCGCATAAGGACTGCGCAACACCGCCATGCGGCAGGCGCCGGCGGGACGGAAATCGTCGGTGTAATGGGAGATGCCGCGGACTAAGCGCGGGTCTTCCTTTCGCTTCATCGGCTGCCCGACGGGGCCCTGCGGCTTCGGCTTGCGGACGGGAGCTTTGGCTGCGGCTGGCATTTAGTTGCCCTCCCCTGGTCCAACTGGCGCCGCGGCACCCGATGCAACCATTGGCATCGGCGCGGACGCCGCTTCGCGGTCGGCGGTTCGCTGTGCGTTGCGCATCTTGCCTGCGGCATTCTGCACCGCCGCGACAATGTGTTGATACCCCGTGCAGCGGCAAAGATTGCCGGCGATGCCGTGGCGGATTTCCTCCTCGGTCGGTTCCAGATTATGGGAGAGCAGATCGCAGGCTGTCAGGATCATGCCGGGCGTGCAATATCCGCATTGCAAGCCGTGCTCCTCCCAGAATCCTTGCTGCACCGGATGTAGTCCTCCATTGCCGGCGCCGCTGCCGGCCAAACCCTCCACCGTGGTAACCTTGGCGCCGTTGGCCTGCACGGCGAGCACGGTGCAGGATTTCACCGCTTGTCCGTTTAAAAGCACGGTGCAAGCGCCGCAAATGGAAGACTCGCAACCGATGTGGGTACCGGTAAGTCCCAGGACGTCGCGAAAGAAGTGCACCAGGAGCAAGCGCGGCTCGACGTCGGCCGAGTGTTTCGCGCCGTTGATAGTCATGTGGACACGCATTTTCAGAAAACCTCCCGCAAGGATCGGACGCCAGAAGTGGCTGTAATGTTTTTATGACAGCGGGGAGCGGAATGCAAGGGGTGTGCGACATTAAAGTGAGAGTTGATCCCTGGAAGGGATGCAGCTTGTAGCCGGTGGTGGAGCGCTTTTTTGCGACACCACCGGAAACGCGAAGAAACCTTTCGCACCCCGCCAGGGGCCCCTGCCTGGGGTCCAACTACATGCGTTGGTTACCGGTGGTGTCGCAAAGGGCGCTCCACCATCGGCTACAAGCGGTGACCCTCCTGGGTCAACAACCAAAGGAGCCCACTACCGGGACAAGAGAACAAATTGACCCATGGCAATTTGTGCTACCATGCGGGCATTCCGTCAAAGACGAATTTGAGGAGGGACTCCGTGAACAGATTTGTCCTCGTTGTTGCACTGGCTATTGCCGTACTAGCCGCGATTGGGCAGGCTCCGCCGCTCACTGGCCCCTACAAGGTCCTCAAGATGGCCAGGGTCGGCGGTGAAGGCGGCTGGGACTACATTTACGCCGACAGCGCGGGACGCCGTCTTTACATTCCGCGCCGGGGTTCAACAGGGGGTTCACCCGGGGCCGCAGCCGCGGCCGCAGCCCCAGCGGCAGCCCCAGCCGCAACGAGTGACACGAAGGCTGCGGCACCCCCCGTTCCGACAAGGTTGTCGATCTACGACTTGGACACGCTGGAACTCATCAACGAGATTGCCGGCGTCGGAGGAAACGGCGCCGCCGTCGATCCGAAGTCCGGCCATGGCTTTACCAGCAGCCGGCCAGTCTCGATGTTTGACACCAAGACCATGGCGCTCATCAAGACCATCGACGTAGCGCCCGCCGCGCCGGACGGCATCCTCTTCGACGCCTTCAATGGCCGGGTGTACGTTTTCAGTCATCCGACGAAGGACGCGACGGTGATCGACGCAAAAGATGGGACCGTGCTGGGCGCCATCGATCTCGGCGGCGTGCCGGAGCAGGGAGTAGTTGATGGCAACGGTATGCTCTACGTTGTCATGCAGGACGCGCAGGGCAGTGTTACGGCCGTGGATGTCAAGACGATGAAGGCCGTCGGCCACTATCCGTTAGGCGATAAAGGCAGGTGCAACGGGCTGGCATTGGACGCCAAGAATCATGTGCTCTTCGCGGCTTGCGCGAACTCTGGAAATCCGCCGGCGCAGCCGGCCCAGCCCATGATGGTGATTCTCAGCGCCACGGACGGCAAGATCATTACCAATCTGCCGCTGGCGGGCGGTTCGGACGGCGCTGTGTTCAACCCGTCGACGATGGAGGCTTTCAGCACACATGGAAACGGCACCTTAACGGTGGTTAAGGAAAAGAGCCCGGCCAGCTTCGAGGTAGAACAGAATCTTCAGACGATGAACGGCGCCCGAACCGTCACGTTCGACAGCAAGACGAACCATATACTGACGATGAGCCAGGAGCGCGGGCCAGCGCCCACGCCGCCTGCGGGAGGCCGTGGTGGCCAGGGCCCGGCGATCCCAGGTTCGTTCACCATTGTGGTGATCGGCAAGTAAGGGAATGCGGGAGGACGGCCAGGATGTACCGGTCCTTCCCCCATGCTCCCGCTCTTTCCTTTGCCCCAGCTTCATATACGGAAATCAGGGGAAAGCAGGGGTCATCCTAATCCGCGTAGGCCTTCGGGCCGCGTTGCGCTCTCCACGATTAGTCGCGCGTTCCCGATGAAGCACCGGTGCATTCGTAGGGTGCTTCACAGCCTCAGGCCGTCGCCCGCCCTCCTGGCTTTTGCGACGCCAGCAAGTCCGACAGAATCCGGTTGTGGGTGCCGGCTGCCAACAGCGTTAGCTTCGCGCCGCTTTCCAAGAGCTTCTGCGTCTCCAGGATTTCAAATAGCGCGCCGGATACCGCGGGATCCTGGGCGATGATTCGCAACGCTTGTCCCAACGTGGCGGGCCGGATGGCCGACGCTTTGGCGAATTCGATGGAGGCTTGCCGCTCCGCGGAACTGGTGATCACACTCACTTGATTGGCGCCGGTCTGTTTGATGGCCGACGTAACTTGGCGCAGACGGTTGACCACCTTTTCCTCAATCTGCTTGATCATGCCATCGTCGCGGAAGTGGACTTTGCGAATGTACACCGACCCAAGTTGATAGCCCCAGGCCTGCGATTGCGCGGAAACTTCCGCGCGCACCGTCTGGCTCATGTGGTGGCGGGTCTCCAGCATTTGCGCCAGCGGCATGTTGCTCAGGCAGCGCACCGTGGCGTTGCTGACGTTGGCGCGCAGCGAGCCGCGGGGGTCGGTGTTCTTGAACAGATAGGCCACCGGATCGCTGATCCACATCTCGTACCAGATTCCGATGCCCATCGGCGCGCCTTCTTCGGAGTTCACCGGCTCGCTGCGCCGGTACTCTTGATCCAAACGAAGATCGAGCACATCGCACTTCCCAAGAGAATTGATGACGAAGGCGGAGAGTCCGATCTCGAACGGCAGAATGTGCAGTCCCGGCTCGTCAATCGTCGCCACCACGCGGCCGAATAGCGTGTAGACCCGGCAAGTACGCTCGTTCACAATCGCATAGAGTCCGAGAAGTTGCGCCACGCCGGTCAAGATGGGAACGCCGAACAGCAATGCGAAAAAGACAATGGCGGTTGAAATTAGGATTAGCATTAGCGGTGCTCCTCCAGATAGACGGCCTCCGCCTTGTCGTACAGTTTGAGGCGGACGTTGCGCAAGTAGGCGTCGAGAACTCCCTCGCCGGCGGCGCGCAGGCTGGCCAATTCTCCGGCTAGCAGCTTCAGCGGTTCCACTTCCGCCTGCGCCTTCAGTGTTTCGATCTCTACGGCGCGCCGGGACTGCACGATCTTTTGGTCGGCGGCGGCTTGGGCCAGGCTGATGTCGCTGGAAACCTGGTTGTGCGCCGTGTTGATCGCCGCCAACGCCGATTCCACGTCGGGCGGAGGATCGATGCCGGTGATCAGCGATGCGTCCAACGTCACGCCGTAGCGCGCGGGAGAGGAGCGGCATTCTTGATCCATGTACTCGTTCAGGTCGCGCAAGTTCTTACGCAGATCGTTGATGGAAATGCCGGTCATTTCGCCGCCGGGAAGATCGGACGCGGCCTGCTCGCCGGCAGTGTGCGCCGCGGCCGGCTCGCCGGCGGGGGCGCCGCGGCGGGAGCTTTGGCTTCGAAATTGGCGATCTTCTGGCGCAACACCGAGACGAAATAGCCCATCACGTGGACCACCGGACGCTTGATCCCGAACAGGTAGGCGTACAGGTTTTTCTCGCTGACGTGAAAGCGAACCTGTCCGGTCAGCCCGGTGTTGAGTTGATCCTTGGTGACCGCCGAGAGAACCGTGCCGCTGCGATTGGCGCTGGGATCTTCGTAATCGAGGGCCATATTGACTGTGTTGGTGGCGATAGAAACCTTGTAGATCTTTTCCCACGGCATCTTGAAATAAGGACCGCCGGGCTGAATCACGCGGACCTGTGGGTAGATATAGCGCGAGCACTCGTCCTCGCCCAGGAATTGGGAGATGGGATCGTTCAGCGTGGTGGCTCCGGGCAGGCGTTCCGCGCGGCCGAACACCGTCTTCACCGCCCGCTCGTTCTGGTTGACCGTGTAAACACCGAAGACCAGCACGCGGACCAGGAACCAGACGATGAACCCAAAGACAATACCAATCAAGATTTGCATGAGGCCTCCGTCTCGAATCGAAGGTATCACACGGTCCCGGACCGATCCACGGATTATACAGATTTCACAATGCGACGGGGGCACAACCAAAGAGGTTTAACATGGTTGGACAGGATGGATAGGAGGAAACGGGGTCGGCCTGGGAGTTTGTCGAGAATGTCGAGAATAGATTTCGGCCAACGGAGAATCAACGACTTACGAAACATTTGTCACAAGAAATGTTCTCTATGTTGTTGATTCCTCGTTCGCCGAAATCTATTCTCGACAAACTCCCAGGGCTGGCCCCGTTTTCCTATTTCATGAAGCCGCAGTACGACGGCGGTATAATCGCGTTCATGTCAACTTTTGCGAAATCCCTGCTCATCCTCAGCTTTTGGACCATGCTCGCCTCCGCGCAGTCCCTTACCGTCAAGTGGGAGGAACTCACGGCGGCCGATTTTCAGCAGGCCATGAAGAGGGCCCAGAACACCTGCGTCCTGCCATTTGGAATCATCGAGAAACATGGCCCGCATCTGCCGCTCGGCACGGATTTGATCAACGTCCGCTACGTGGCCTTGCACGGAGCCGAACAGGAGTACGCCATCGTTTTTCCCGAATACTACTTCGGCCAGATCTTCGAAGCTAAACACGAACCCGGCACCATGGCCTATAGCGCCAAGTTGCAATTGGAGTTGCTGCAGGAAACCACCGATGAAATGGCGCGCAACGGATGCAAGAAAATCGTCATCGTCAACGGACACGGCGGTAACGTTCATCTATTGCCCTTCTTTGCGCAGGCCCAACTCGCCACGCCGCACGATTACGTGGTCTACGTCTTCAACCGCCCGGCGTATCCTGCCGGCCGGCCGCCGATGAAGTCCACGAACGATCAGCACGCCGGCGAGTCGGAGACGGCGCACGTGATGGTTTCACGGCCCGATCTGGTGCACCAAGACCGCGCCGCAACGGAATCCGGCGCGGATCGCAATCGGCTCGACCTGCCGCCGGGCGTTTACACAGGAATCTGGTGGTACGCGAAATTTCCCGATCACTATGCCGGCGACGGCAGCGTGGCCACCAAAGAGCTTGGGGAGTTTGATATGAAAGCGTGGACCAACGCCGTGGCAAACGCCATCAAAGCCATCAAGGCGGATCAAGTGTCTCCGCGCTTGCAGAATGAGTTCTTTGAAGGATCACGCCAACCGATCGACACGAAACAGTAGGGAGGAAGGAGCTGAAACGGAATGCTGGAAACGAGGGGGACAGCCTGACGTGCGTAGTCAATTTTTCAGAGGTGGGCGTCAACAAAATGGTGACGCAGTTCAGGCCGCCCCAGCCCTCCCGTTGTGCTACGCGAGGACCAGCCTCCGCCCCTTAGGTTCGGGAACGGGATCGCCGAATTCCTTCGCGGTTTCGACCCACAGACGAATGGCGTCCTGGGCGTTCGCTAACGCCGCCTCTTGCGTCGATCCGTGGGCGCAGCACCCTGGCAGTTCCGGAACCTCCGCAATCAAGGCTTGGTCTTCGGTACTCCAGTAAGTAATGACTTCGTATTTGTTCATTCGCTACCGCCCAAGCGGTGCTTCAAGGTCACCGCTCGAACCTGCCGGATTTGGTACGGCTTGGCACTGTTGCCTTCCCGCTGGAGGTTGATCAACTCTTCCCCACCAGCACGACGGAAAACGTGATGGCTTCCCTTGACTTGTTCGGCGAACCCGAGGCTGCTCAGCAGCGAGCACAGTTCACTGAAACGGATCGTAGCGTCTGCCGTTCCACTGAGCACTCGCTGAAGTATCCTAGCGGAGCTCACTGTGCCAAACCGATTCGACAGCCCCAACGGGACGACCTATAACAGCCCAGGCCAACGGCCCAATGCCATTTAGTTTTCTCCACGTACTCGTAATTCATTGATTGTGTTGGCTGACGCGTGCCTCTTTGTAGCGCCGGCCTCTGGCCGGTTCTTTTTCCTGCCCTGCAAGAACCGGCCTGGAGGCCGGCGCTACAGGACGCCCAAGACAGAAGTCCTGTAGAATGTTTGCTTTGGGGCCACCCCGAAAACTAAATGGCATTGGGCCAACGGCCTGGGTATCGGAACCTATCACCAAAGCCCTGGAGGGGGCGCCCTAAGCCCTTTGCTTCGCATGGCCAGTCGGCCGGGAGTTGCCCACGTTCGCATCTTTCACGCGCCCAGCTTCAAATGCTTCCGAACGCAAAAGTCTCTGACCGGGATCGAGAGCGCCGCGCACAAACCAGCGCGGGTCGGACGCGGGCAGCTTTACATCGCAAAGTCAGCGAAATTGCCGGGAGAGTGGCAACCGGCGAAAAATGTGACCAGTCGATGGTAACTCGTTGAAATAATTATGGAATACGCCGCCCGGAGGGTTGTGACTAACGTGTGGGTGTGACTAAGGGTGTGACTAACGGATCGGCGAAGCGGCCCTCAAAAGCAAGGAAAATCCGGGACAACCTGATCCGGTATACTGCTACAAGCCGCTTGCAGCCTTCATGGTCACGATGAAAGACCTCGTCTCCAAGACAGGCCACAGGAAACTAGCTCCCATCCGCACAACGGAATCCTAGCCCTTTGTTAACGACTTCTTAGCGCCCGCTCTCCTAAGCTGACTCTTGGATGCGAGAGATGCTGATTACGCCGTGCGGCTGGCCCGGCTACTTGCGAGAACGTGCGGTACTCCAGCCGGGACTGCGGCTGGTAGTCCCGTACACGACGCCGGATGCGACGCGCGCGACGTTGCGTGCAGCGGCAGTCTTTGGAGCCGGTCTGGGAGTGGCGGTGGATTTGGTGGCCGTGCAGGCAGTTCATTTTCTGGCGCCCCTGGAGTCGGATGTGCGCACCGGGTTTTTGCGCCAACAGCTTGAGCTCATCGCCGCGAACAGCCATATTCCCGTGAGGCCTTCGATCGTTTTGACTCACGACAGCGACGCTGCCTTCGTCCAGACGCTGCCGCACGAGCCGGTGTTTATCGGCGCGCGAAATTGGTTTTCCCGCGAGGCGCGATTGGCTCGCCGCCTCCAGCGGCTGGGTTATGATGTAATAGTTGTGAGGATCTGAGGCTCTTATGCTAGACGCCGCATTCATCGCTTTAACAATCGTGTTTTTCATCGCCGGCTGGGCGTTTGCGAAGGCCTGCGACCGTTTGTAAAGACACCATGGAAACCATTCTCGCCGCTGTTGTAGCCCTGGCCTTGGCCGCTTATTTGTTCTACGCGTTACTGCGCCCGGAGCGCTTCTGATGCTTTCTTACGGATTGTTTCAACTGATCGCGTTCTTCTTGATCATCCTGGCGTTGACCAAACCACTCGGCGCATTCATGGCCAACGTCTTCGAAGGACGGCGCACCTTTCTCCATCCCGTGCTGCGGCCTTTGGAAAGCTTGGTCTACAAACTGGGCGGCGTTTCCGAATCGAAGGAGCAGCGCTGGACGCAGTATACCGCCTCCCTGCTGGCCTTCAGCGTGGTTAGCTTGCTGGTGACCTACTTGATCGTGCGCCTTCAAGCCTGGCTGCCGTGGAATCCCGCGCACATCGGGGCTATGTCGCCGGACTTGGCGTTCAACACTGCGGTCAGCTTCACCACCAACACCAACTGGCAGGCCTACACGCCAGAAGTCGACGCTCAGCTACTTTATGCAGATGGTGGGATTGACCATGCACAATTTCCTCTCGGCCGCGGCGGGCATGGCCGTGGCCATGGCGCTGGTGCGCGGATTTGCGCGCTATTCCAGCCGACAACGATCGGGAACTTCTGGGTGGACCTGACGCGCGCCACGGTCTACGTGCTGCTGCCCATCTCGCTGGTGGTCGCGCTGTTTCTTCGCTCGGGCAGGGCGTGATTCAGAACTTCGATCCGTACACGAAGCCGCCACGCGTGGAAGGCGCGCGCAAACCATCGCGCAGGGCCCGATGGCGTCGCAGGAAGCCATCAAGATGCTGGGAACCAACGGCGGCGGATTCTTCAACGCCAACTCCGCGCATCCTTTTGAAAACCCCACGCCGCTCGCCAATTTCCTACAGATGCTGTGCATCTTCGTCATCCCCGCGGGACTCACCTACACCTTCGGGAAAATGGTAGGCGACACGCGCCAGGGCTGGGCGCTATTCGCCGCCATGAGCTTGCTGTTCTTCGCTGGTGTTGCGGCGGCTTAGGCCGCCGAGCAGTACGGCAATCCCGACGCTGCAACGCGCCGGCCTGGAGACGGCGGATCACCGCCACGCAATCCGGCGGAAACATGGAAGGCAAAGAAGTGCGCTTCGGCATCGCCGACTTCGGCTCTGTTCGCCACCGTGACCACCGACGCCAGTTGCGGCGCGGTCAATTCCATGCACGACAGCTTCACGCCGCTCGGCGGACTGGTCCCGCTGTTCAACATTCAACTGGGCGAAGTGGTTTTCGGCGGCGTCGGCGCGGGACTCTACGGCATGTTGATGTTCGCCATCCTGGCGGTCTTCATCGCCGGTCTGATGGTCGGCCGCACCCCGGAATATCTCGGCAAGAAGATCGAGCAGAAGGAAGTGAAGATGGCCATGCTGGCGGTTTTGGTGCTTGCCGCCAGTATTCTCTTGCTTCGGCGGCGATATCTCCGTGGCCGACTTTGCCAAGGATAGCTGGATAATCCGCCCGGAGCGGCCATCGCGAATCTGGGCAACCCCGGCCCGCATGGCTTTTCGGAGATCCTTTACGCATACACCAGCGCGACGGGCAACAACGGCAGCGCTTTTGCCGGGATCAACCCGAACACGCCGTGGTACAACATCACCCTCGGATTGGCCATGCTGAGCGGGCGCTTTCTGTTGATCATTCCGCTGCTGGCCGTGGCCGGCAGCCTGGCGCAGAAAGAAACAGATTCCGGTCTCGGCCGGAACGCTTCCCACGCATGGACCCCTCTTCGTGGGGTTGCTGGTCGGCGTGGTGCTGATCGTAGGCGCGCTGACGTTCTTCCCGGCGCTGTCGCTGGGACCGATCGTCGAGCATTTTCAGATGCTTGAGGAGGACGTGCTAAGCGATGCTCGTATGCCACCGCGCCACATGAGAGCCGGCAACGACGAAGCGGCGGTCATTTCCGTGCTGCCGACGCGGCGGCGGCGCGCGCGCCCGCTGTTCGATCCGCCAATCGTCAAGCGGCGCCATCCGCGACTCCTTCGTCAAGCTGAATCCCCGCACCCTGGTGAAGAATCCGGTGATGTTCGTGGTGGAAGTGGGCGCGGCGCTCACCACCATGATCATGCTCGCGCGACTTCGCCAGCGGCGCGGCGAGGTCTCGGCTTCAGCTTTCAGATCGCGCTCTGGCTGTGGTTCACGGTGCTGTTCGCGAATTTCGCGGAAGCCATGGCCGAAGGCCGCGGCAAAGCGCAGGCCGACACGCTGCGCAAGACCAAGACCGAAACCATTGCCAAGCGATTCTGGACCGCCGGCAAGATCGAGACCGATCCCGGCCTCGCAGCTGCGCGCCGGCGACGTGGTGATTTGCGAACCGGGCGACATCATTCCCGGCGACGGCGAAGTGATCGAAGGCATCGCCAGCGTGGACGAATCGGTCATCACCGGCGAAAGCGCGCCGGTTATCCGCGAATCGGGCGGCGACCGCAGCGCCGTCACCGGCGGCACCAAGGTGCTATCCGATTTCATCAAGATCCGCATCACCTCCAATCCGGGCGAAACCTTTCTCGATCGCATGATCGCGCTGGTGGAAGGCGCGCAGCGGCAGAAGACGCCCAACGAAATCGCGCTGAACATCCTGATCGCCGGCCTGACGCTGATCTTCCTGCTGGCCGTGGTCACACTCGCAGCCATTCGCGCGTTACAGCGTGGCCGTCGGCCGGCGCGGGCACGTGCCCAGCGTCACCGTGCTGGTTTCGCTGCTGGTCTGCCTGATTCCCACCACCATCGGCGGATTGCTTTCCGCCATCGGCATCGCCGGCATGGACCGCGTGATGCAGCACAACGTCCTGGCCATGAGCGGCAAGGCCGTGGAAGCGGCCGGCGACGTCAACACGCTGTTGCTCGACAAGACCGGCACCATCACTCTGGGTAACCGCCAGGCGGTGGAATTTCTTCCGGTCGACGGCGTGACCGAAGCGGAATTGGCGGATGCCGCGCAACTGGCCAGCCTGGCCGACGAAACGCCGGAAGGCCGCTCCATCGTGGTGCTGGCCAAAGAGCACTACGGCCTGCGCGGGCGCGATCTATCGGAAACGGAGGCGCACTTCATCCCCTTCTCCGCGCAGACGCGCATGAGCGGCGTCGACATCGACCGCCGCTCCGTACGCAAGGGAGCCACCGACTCCATCATTTCGTTCGTCACAGAGAACGGCGGCCACGTTCCCGCGCAACTGAAGGAAATCTCCGACCGGATTTCGCGCACCGGCGGCACGCCGCTGGCGGTGGCCGATGGTCAGAACGTCCTCGGCGTGATTCATCTGAAGGACATGGTCAAAGGCGGCATGCGAGAGCGCTTTTCGCAACTTCGCCAGATGGGCATCCGCACCATCATGATCACCGGCGACAATCCACTCACCGCGGCGGCCATCGCCGCCGAAGCCGGCGTGGACGATTTCCTGGCGCAAGCAACGCCCAAAGACAAGATGGATTTCATCAAGAAGGAGCAAGCCGGTGGACGTTTGGTGGCCATGACCGGAGACGGCACCAACGACGCCCCGGCGCTGGCGCAAGCCGACGTCGGCGTGGCCATGAATACCGGCACCATGGCCGCCAAAGAAGCCGGCAACATGGTGGACCTGGATAGCAATCCCACCAAGCTGATCGAGATCGTGGCCATCGGCAAGCAGTTGCTGATGACTCGCGGCGCGCTGACCACGTTTTCCATTGCCAACGACGTGGCCAAGTATTTCGCCATTATGCCGGCGATGTTCATGGTCACGTATCCGGCGCTGGCCCGGTTGAACATCATGCGCCTGCACACGCCGGAAAGCGCCGTGCTGGCGGCCGTGATTTTCAACGCGCTGATCATCATTGCGCTGATCCCGCTGGCCCTGCGCGGGATCGCTTATAAGCCGGTAAGCGCGGCGGCGCTGCTGCGGCGCAACCTGTTGATCTACGGCGTTGGTGGCATTCTGGCGCCGTTCCCAGGCATCTGGCTGATCGACCGTTTGCTGGCGATTTTGCATTTAGCGTAACGCAGGCCTTCAGGCCTGTTCTTTTTCCTGGCCTGAAGCCGCTGCGTTAGATCGGAAAGAAAACAGGCCTGAAGGCCTGCGTTACTATGACCAATCAAATCCTTCCGGCGCTGCGGATGACCCTGGTTTTAACGGTGCTCACCGGTTTGATCTATCCCGGCGTGGTCACCGGCGTGGTGAAAGTGCTGTTTCCGCATCAGGCCGCGGGCAGCTTGATCGAGATGAATGGAAAGGTCATCGGCTCCGAGCTGATCGGCCAGAAGTTCACGCAGCCTTGGTATTTTCACGGCCGGCCATCCGCGGCCGGAGACGGCTACGACGCGGCCAACTCCGGGGCATCCAACCTGGGGCCGACTAATCCGAAACTGATCGAACGGGTCACTGCGGACGTGGCGAGTTTCCGCAAAGAGAATCCCGCGTTTAGCGGGCCGATCCCCGCGGATTTGGTAACCACTTCCGGCAGCGGGCTGGATCCGCACATTAGTCCGGCGGCAGCCTACGCACAGGAACAACGCGTAGCGGGGGCGCGTTCCGTGCCGGTGGCGCGCGTCCACGCGCTGATTGACACTGCGGTCGAGCCGCGACAGCTTGGTTTTCTCGGTGAACCACGCGTTAATGTACTAAGACTGAATCTCGCACTGGACCGCGAGATTCCCTTTCGCCGTTAGCGAATAACTATTAACTAAACTCAGGAGGCTCGACCATGACGTCACGCTTCGTGATGAGAGGAATTGTGTTGTCTCTGATATTTGTAACCGCCACGTTCGCGGGAACAGGCTCCGCCTCCTCCGCCGCGCGCATCGAAAACTTGCGGGCACGTTGCGCCGGTCGCGACGCGCTCATCGAGCGCCTGTCCAACCTGGAGCGGAGGTTGGCGCAGATGGAAGGCCGCGGAGCGGGGAATCCAGACGTTCCCGCAACCGCCGCAAGCACTACCGACGAGACCTGCGACGCTGCGATCGGCGCCTGGATGGAAGATCTCGACCAGCGCTTGGCGGAAGTGGAGAAACGTTCAAACACCGTATCCATCGGTTGGAACGACATGGAACCGAAAACGCCGGTCAGAACGCAGCCGATTCTGCTAGCCTCGACGTCGCCAGACGTCTGGCCACCCGATACTTTGTCTGGCACTGCAGGACCCGCCGCGCCTGCCGACCCGCAACGGAGGCCCAACCAGAAACCTACGCCTCTCGCGCCGGCCCAGCACATCATTCCGGAAGCCCTGCAGGCCCCAGACGTCATCCCAGGGCCGGACAACTTTACTCCGTTCGCGTTCGGCGATTTTACCTGGCTCAACGGCACGCCGCGCAACAAAGACACGGTGCTGGATACTAAATTCTTCACCCCGGAGGTCAGATTCGACACTCATTTCATGGAGGACTTTAACCAGCCGAGAGACCACAGCATGGGCGGGTCGACCGAGAGCTTCCGGTCGGGAGAGGTCCAATTGGAGCAGATTAGCGTGGGCGGGGACTTCCACTGGCAGAATGTTCGCGGCAGAATTCTTACCATGGGCGGTCTGTTTGCCGTCACCACGCCACGGAATGATCCCAGCGCGGGCGTCGGTCAATGGGACGTCCGCGGCGCGTACAAGTATTTTTCCGAAGCCTACGGCGGATACCATTTCGATGTGAACCACGGGCTCAATGTCGATGCGGGAATCTTTGTTTCGTATATCGGCCTGTTCAGCTACTATAACTTCGATAACTGGGCCTACCAACCGTCGTTCGTCTCTTCGAATACTCCGTGGTTCTTCAATGGAGTGCGAATCCAATGGTTTCCCACCAACAAGTTGAAGATCGAGCCATGGATCATTAACGGATGGCAATCGTATAACAGGCCCAACGGCCACCACGGTTTTGGAGGACAGATTCTGTACCGTCCGAAGGAATGGCTTTCGATGGTCTTCAACAATTACGGCAACGGTACCGACACGCTGGGCAATCCGAATCGCGTTCGCATCCACACCGATGACAGCATCGAGGTTCGCTACTATAACAACCCGGGGAACACGGGCATCTCGAAGATGGCGTTCTCGCTCACCGCGGATGCCGGATGCGAGTACGGCAAAGGCAGCGGCGTGAGTTGCACGGGCAAGGGTGCGCCGAAACAGGCGTTTCTGGGAACCATGTTGTACAACCGTATTTGGTTTCACAAGGATCTGTTGGCCTTGACGCTCGGCGGCGGAGTGATGAATAACCCGGGCCGCTATCTGACGCTGCTCCCGCCCATCAACGGAGCGGACGCCGTCTCCGGTTCGCCCTACTTTACGGGCAATCCCGGCGATAGTGCCCACATGTGGGATAGCAACATCAATCTGCAATACATGCCGAAACAATACATTACCTGGTGGATCGAGACTGGATACCGGCATTCCAATGTTCCCTATTGGACGGGCCGGGGCGGGATCACACCGCCTGGCGGCAATAACGGCTCGCCCGCACAATACGCTTGCAGCAGCGGCGCGGCATCCGGCGCCAGCGACTTGCCAACGGCGATTACGAACTGCGGTGGCCTCGGCAACGTTTGGTTTCCCGATTTGCGCAAAGGCCAGGCGACCCTGAGCGTCGGTGTAATGGTCAAGTTCTGAATTTGGAGTGCGGCAGCTTGCTGCCGCTTTGTGTTGCCGCAAGCCTGCTTGCGGCGCGCGGGGCTGGCCCCGCGCCGGCCGAAGCAAGCTTCGGCCACGGAAAAGCGGTAGCAAGCTACCGCACTCCAAAAAAGGCGTCTAATCTGCGTGTCCGCATGGCTCCAATTCGCCGTATTACTGGCGGTCCTGGCCGCCATCACCAAACCCCTTGGCGCGTATATGGCGCGTGTCTACGCCGGCCGCCGTACATGGTTGCATCCAATCCTGCGGCCCCTGGAGGTCTCCTGCTACCGCCTCGCCGGCGTCCGCGAGGACCGTCAGCAGCGCTGGACTTCCTATGCCGCATCCGTGCTGGCCTTCGGCTTGGTTGGTATCTTGTCGTTGTACGCCTTGCTTCGCGCGCAGGGAAAACTTTTCTTCAATCCGCAAGCGCTCGCCGGAATGCCTCCGGATCTGGCTTTCAATACCGCGGTCAGCTTCGTGACCAACACAAGCTGGCAGAGTTATTCCGGCGAGGTCGCGCTGGGGTACCTGGCGCAAATGCTGGGAATCGCGGTGCAGAGTTTCCTTTCCATGGCCACGAGCATGGCCGTGGCCGCGGCGCTGTTTCGCGGGATGGTTCGCGATGGTGACGGGAAGGAGGCCGGGAGCATCGGCAACTTTTGGGTGGATCTGACTCGCTCGGTGGTGTACATCATTCTGCCGCTCTCCCTGGTTTCAGCGGTTGTACTGGCCGGGCAGGGAGTGATTCAGAATTTCACGCCATACGTCTCTGCGCACACGCTGGAACCGGGCACGCAAACTATCGCGCAAGGCCCGGTGGCCTCCCAGGAAGCGATCAAGATGCTCAGTTCCGATGGTGGCGGCTTCTTCAACGTCACCTCGGCCCATCCGTACGAAAACCCCACGCCCTTCAGCAGTCTTTTTCAAATCTTCCTGATGCTGGTGGTTCCCGCGGCCTTTACTCACACCTTTGGACGCATGGTTCGCGACGCGCGGCAAGGCTGGGCCCTGTTCATCGTGATGGCCTTGCTTTTCACGATGGGCTTTGCCGCCATGATCGTGGCCGAACAGAGACCGTCCGCCAACTGGGAAGGGAAAGAAGCCCGTTTCGGCGTCGGCGGATCCGTGCTTTTCGCGGAAACCTCCACGGCCACCAGTTCCGGAGCGATGAACAGCGCCCATGGCAGCTTTCGGCCGATGGGAACGTTGGTGCAACTGGTCAACATGCATACAGGCGAGGTGATCTTCGGCGGTCCCGGATGCGGCATGTACAGCATGATCCCCGTGGTCCTGCTCACCGTGTTCATCGCCGGCCTGATGGTCGGCCGCACCCCGGAGTACCTCGGCAAGAAGATCGAGCGATTCGAAGTGCAAATGGTAGCTCTGTCCACCATCCTGACCTCCTCGGCGCTATTGCTGCTGGCTACCTCCGATTTGCTGGGACGTTTCCCCGTGGGCAGCCCATGGAATCCTCCCGGCGCGGCCACGGCCAACTTCAGCCAGCAAGGCGCGCATGGATTCAGCGAAGCCCTTTATGCTTTTACCAGTGCGGTGGCCAACAACGGCAGCGCCATGGCTGGACTGAATGCCAACACTCCCTGGTACAACTTACTCCTTGGCCTGGGCATGTTGGCCGGCCGCTATCTGATCATTCTCCCTGTACTGGCGATCGCCGGCAGCCTGGCGCGCAAGCGGCGCGTGATTGCGGAGGGATCCATGCCCACGCATGGACTCGTGTTCGTGGCGCTGCTGACCGGGATGATCCTGTTGCTCACTGCCATCACCTATCTTCCGGCGTTTTTCCTGGGTCCCATTGCCGAGCACTTCACGATGTAAGAACGCTGATAAGCTAATAGAGATCGAACCATGCCCAACGAACTCCGCCGTCCCGACCCCGAACGCCTGCTGCAGCAGGTGATGGCCCAGGAGCGCCAAACCGAGCGCGAACGTTTGAAGGTGTTTCTCGGTTACGCCTCCGGCGTCGGGAAATCGCTGCGCATGTTGGACGAAGCGCGGCGCCGCTGCGAGCGCGGCCAGGACGTGGTGATCGCGGCAATCCAAAAAGAGCGTGGCCCGCAGATTGACGCGCTGCTTTGCTCCATCGAACAGATTCCCATGAAGGTGATTGACGGCAAGCCCGTGGTGGACGTGGAGGCCGTGCTGGTTCGCCGCCCGCGCGTGTGTATCGTGGACGCCGCGGCCAGCGACAATCCGCCGGGAAGCCGGCACGCCCATCGCTGGGAGGACATCACCGAATTAGTCGAGAACGGCATCGCCGTGATCACCTCGATGAACCTGCAACACGTCGCCGAGGAGCAGGAGCGGGTGCAGCAAATCACCGGCCGTCACGTTTCCGAAGTGGTGCCGAAAGCATTTCTCTATCTAGCCGATGAAATTGCCGTAGTGGACGTGCCCTCGGAAGCACTGATGGAACGCGTCGGCTCGAGTTCCGACGATTTGACCTACGCGCGGCGTCTTTCCGAGTTGCGCGAGATGACCCTGCTGCTGACCGCGGAAATCGTGGACCGCCAGCTCGAGGATTATCTCCACGCCCACGGGATCGATTTGGCCTGGGGCACGCAGGAGCGCATTCTGGTGTGCATCTCGCCGCGCGCCGACGCCAAGAGAATGCTGGCCAGCGGCCGGCGCAACGCCGACCGTTTTCGCGGCTCGCTGTTGTTGCTTTACGTTCCGGAAGGCAAACTGTCGGCGACCGACGAAGAGTCCCTGCGCCTCAGCCTGGAAGAAGCCAAACGCCTGCGCGCCGAGATCCATGTGCTGGACGATGACGACCACGACGACCCCGTGGACACCATTCTGGAATTTGCGCGAACCCACCGCATCACGCAACTGTTCGTCGGCCATGGCACGCGCCACTGGCGCCATTTGCTGTCGGGCAGTCCGCTGGACCGGCTGATCCGCGGGGCCGAAGGGATCGATATTCGCGTATTTCCGCATTGACACGAACTCATTTAACATGGATAAACAGGATGGACAAGATAGGAGAGTCGTTATCCTGTGCATCCTGTTCATCCATGTTGAAATAGCTTTTGCGCGGTGAGGGCGTAGATCGCGGCGCACTTTTCGATGTTGGCCAGCGGCACAAATTCATTCGGTCCATGAGAGACTGTCAGCAGTCCTGGACCGTAGGCCAGCGCGGGGATTCCTTGACGGGCATAGAAGCGCGTCTCCAGCAATCCGCGGCATGGCTCGAATTTCGGGCGTTTCCCGGTGACTTGGCGGATGCTGTCGGACAATGCCCGCGACAGCGGATCGCTGGCCGGTGTGCTGGACGATTCTCCCTCTTGCAACACCTCTACTTCCGCTTCGGGCAGCGCTGCGCTCAGGAAATCCCGCAAGCGGCGGTTGGCAATCACGAAACTTTCCTGCGGCGTGACGCGGCGATCAATCGTGAAAGAGAATTCTCCTGGTACGGCGTTGAAACTCGTTCCGCCTTCGGCGCGTCCGCCGATCATCAAGACCGAACCGGCACGCCGTTCCGCTTGGCGCTTCAGCGCCAGCAGGCGCGGGGCGATGGCCAAGGTCTTCTCGAAGGCATTGACGCCCAGATGTTGGAGACTGACGTGCGCCGGTTTACCGCGCACTGTCACGCGCAGCGAGATCGCGCCGTTGTTGGCGTTCCAGACAGTTCCGCCGGTCGGCTCGGCGGTCAGCATACCGATGGCGTTGCGTCCCAACACGCCGGCGCGCAGCAGCGCTTGCGATCCGCGTCGGCCGCCGGTTTCTTCGTCCGGCACCAGCACCAGCGTGACGCACCCGTTCAGGTGCACACCGCACTCCTCCAGCGCCTTAGCGGCATAGATCATCGCCACCAGGCCGGACTTCATGTCCGACGATCCGCGGCCAAACAAATTGGCGCCCTTAAGCAGCGGTTTGAACTGCGCGCGACTTTGCGCCGGGACCACGTCGTAGTGTCCGTGGAAGCAAAGCGTGCGTCGAGCCGTGGATCCGGTTCGTGCCAGGATGGATTCGCCGTGAAGGTGGGTCGCAAAGCCAAGCTGCTTCAAGCGCGCCAGCAGCAGGCGGCGGCAGGCCGCGTAGTGCGATCCGGGAGGGTTTTCCGTGGCCATGGCGATCAGTTCGGAAGTGAGAGCAATCATCCCCCGGCGTTGCGATCGCAGATAGGCATGGACTGATGGATTCACGGTGGTAGACATTCATTCTCTAGCCGGAGAAAACCCCAACAAAAGCGACCGCCGGACCCACGCGTTCGAGCGGGTCCCCGCGCCGATGGAACACTCGTACTATCGGCGTTCATCGGCGGTTGCTTTTTCGTTCTTGGAGATTACATCATTCCCAATTGCAGCTTCGCCGCTTCCGACATTTTGTTGGGATTCCACGGCGGCTCCCAGACCAAGTCCACCTTGGCGGAACTGACGTGCGGTACTTGACCGGCCTTGAATTGTACTTCGCCGGGCAGGGAACCGGCCGCCGGGCACATCGGCGAGGTCAACGTCATGCGCACTACCACCTCGGCCGTGGCTTCGCCGAGCGGATCGCTGTCCAGTTGGTTCACTTCGACCTCGTAGATCAATCCCAGCTCGTAGATATTCACAGGAATTTCAGGATCGTAACAACTCTTCAGTGCACTGACCACGTTATCGTAAATGGCCTGCATCGCGGGACGCAGCGGGGGACGCGGCTTCGGCGGCGCCGGTGCTGCGGCCGGCGTCTCGGCCACTGCGGGCGGCGCGGGCGTGGGTTCGGGTTCGGCCGGCTTGGGACTAAACGCTTTGAACAGATTCATGGTTGGGTCGCGCGGAAATCGTTACCACCGCGCTGCTGGTTTGGCGCTCGTCGCCCAGTAAGTCGTTCAAGCTGATGTTGCTGAGTAATTCGTCCACAGTCTTCTGCACGGATTTCCACACGGAACGGATGGAACAATCAATCGAATGCGTACACAACTCTTCCTCGCCGGCATGGCGGTCGCAAAACTCGTGATCGAACAAACGGCCTCCCAGCACCGCCAGAGCCTCACCGAGATTGATCTGCGTGGGACGCCGCGACAGCGTGTAGCCGCCCGATTGTCCACGCGCGCTGACCACGAAACCGCCCTGGCGCAAAAGGCGCATCAGCTTGGCGACGTAAGCTTCCGAAATGCCCTCGGCGCGGGCGATCTCGGGGATCGTCAAGCTGCCGTCCGCGGGTTGGCGGCCCAGGTGGAGCAAACAGCGGAGTCCGTATTCTTCTTGGGAGCTCAGTTTCATGAGAGATCCTCGGTAGAAACCTTGTGGGCTTTGTCGGTCAAGCCCTCGCTCTGGAGTGCCGCCTTCATGGTATGCCACGCCAAACTGGCGCACTTCACGCGCGCCGGATACTTCGATACGCCGGAAAAAACCGCCAGCTTGCCCAGTTTGTCCTGACCGGAGCCGGCCGAACCCTCGGTCACCAGCTTGTGTACCGCTTGGAAAACGGCTTCCACTTCCGCGCGCGTCTTGCCCTTCAACGCTTCGGTCAGCAACGACGCCGAAGACGTCGAGATCGCGCAGCCGGAGCCTTGGAAACTGGCGTCTGCCACGCGGTCGCCGTCCATCTTCAGGAAAATCGAGACGCGGTCGCCGCACAGCGGATTGTAGCCGTCGGCGTGCGCCGTGGCGTCATCCATCTTGCGGAAATTCCGCGGACGCTTGCTGTGATCGATCACCAGCTCCTGATAGAGATTCTGCAACTCGCTCGAAAAAGTGCTGGAAGATTCCGCCATTATGCAAACATCCTCTTGGCCTTCTCGATGCCGGCGGCCAGCGCGTCCAGCTCCTCGCGCGTGTTGTAGAAGGAGAGCGAGGCGCGCGTCGTCGCCGGGATGCCGTAGAAGTCCATCACCGGTTGCGCGCAGTGATGGCCGGTGCGCACGGCGATCCCTTCCTGATCCAAAATCGTTCCCAGATCGTGGGGATGAATGCCCTCCACCACAAAGGAAAGCACCGCGGCCTTTTCCCGTGCCGTGCCGACAATCCGCAAGCCGGAGATTTGCGAGAGTACGGTCGTGCCGTAGCTTAACAGGTCGTGCTCGTGCGCGGCGATCTTTTCGATCCCGATGTTTTCCACGTAATCGACAGCCGCGCCCAAGCCGATGGTACCGGCGATGTTGGGGGTGCCCGCTTCGAACTTGTGAGGCAGATCGGCGTAAGTGGTTTTCTCAAACGTCACGGTCCGGATCATGTCGCCGCCGCCCTGGTAAGGCGGCATCGCTTCGAGGAGCGCGCGTTTGCCGTATAGGACGCCGATGCCGGTCGGCGCGAAGATTTTGTGGCCGCTTAAGGTGTAAAAATCGCAGTCCAGGTCCTGCACGTCGGCGTGAATGTGCGGCGCAGCTTGCGCGCCGTCAACCAGCACACGGGCGCCGTGGCGATGCGCCATGGCCACCAGCGATTTCACCGGATTGATGGTTCCCAACGCGTTGGATACATGCGTTAGCCCGACGATGCGCGTGCGCGGCGTCAGCAGTTTCTCGAACTCTTCCACGATCAGCTCGCCGCTTTGGTTCATCGGCGCGACGCGTAGGTGAGCGCCTTTTTCCTCGCACAGCATTTGCCACGGAACAATGTTGGAGTGATGTTCCATGGCGGTGATGAGCACTTCGTCGCCGGCGCCCACGTTGCGGCGGCCGTAGGAGCTGGCCACCAGGTTGATTCCCTCGGTGGCGCCGCGAACGAAGATAATTTCGCGGGAATCGGCGGCATTCAGCAGCCGCTGGCATTTCTGGCGCGTTGCTTCGTAGGCTTCGGTGGCCTGTTCGCTCAGATAATGCACGCCACGATGGATGTTGGAGCACTCCGCCAGATAGAAGCGGTTCATCACGCCGATCACCGAGAGCGGCTTCTGGCTGGTGGCCGCGTTGTCCAGATAGACCAGCGGCTTGCCATGGACTTTCTCCCGAAGGATGGGAAAATCCTCGCGAACCGCGAGAACGTCAAAACTTGCCGTGCCGGTGAGTTCACGCGGCTGCGGCGGCTCGGAAAGTTCAATCAGGACGGAAGCCTTGCTGCTCATTGTCCTTCTCCAATGTTATTGCCAAGCTCCAACTTGGCTTGGACGGCCTTTTCCAATCGTTCGCGCACTTCCGGCGACTTCATACGCCCCAGCAACTCGTTGGCGAAGGCGAAGGTCAACAATCCGCGTGCGGACTCTTCGCCAATCCCGCGGGCCCGCAGGTAAAACAATTGTTCGTCGTCCAAGCGTCCAATTGTCGCGCCGTGGGTGCATTTCACGTCGTCGGCCCAAATTTCCAGTTGCGGCTTGGTATTGATGGAACAGTCGTCGGAGAGCAGCAGGTTTTTGTTACTTTGCTTGGCGTCGGTCTTCTGGGCGATCTGCCGGACGACAATGCCGCCGTTGAATACCGCGCTGGATTTGCCGCTCAGGATGCCCTTGTACAGCTCGCGCGAAGGGCAATGCGGCTGGGCGTGGTCGATCTTGGAGTGATTGGCCACGTGCTGCTCGCCGTTGGTAATGTACAAACCGTTGAGCTGCGCCTCCGCGCCCGACCCGTCCAGGACGAAGAGTAGATCGTTGCGGACCAATCGTCCGCCCAGCGATACCGAATGATCGTGAACGCTGCTATCGCGTCCCTGGTGCACCGAAAGCTGGCCGATGTGGAAGGCCGCGGCGCTCTCCTGTTGCAATTTATAGTGCTCGACGACGGCGTTGTCGCCGGCCACGATTTCCGTGACCGTGTTGGTGAAGGTAGCGGCATTGCCCACGTAGGTTTCTACGACTGCCGCCTGGCTATTGGCTCCCGCGACCACCAACGTGCGGGTGTGCGCGACAGTTCCATCGCCGGTGGCGATGAAGCAAACCGAGATGGGATTGGCCAGTACGACGCCGGCCGGAATGCGCACGTAAACACCGTCCTCGAAGGAGGCCGTGTTGAGCGCGACGAAAGATTGCGCGGCATCCGTGTACCCGGCATGTTTCGCCAGATGTTGTTCCAGGACCCGCGCCTCGGCGGGATCGGACAGCGCGGCTAGAATCGTGTTCGCGTAGACGCCCGCGGGCAGCCCGGTCAACACGGAGAGCGCCGGAACAAAATGGCCGTTTACAAAAACGAAGCGGGCTCCTTGCGCCAGGAAAACTCGCGGAACTGCTCTCCACGCGACGCCCCGTTGGGAGAAATATGGAATTTCGCCCGGGCGATCGGCGCGACGTTCGTGAATCGCCAGTCCTCCAGCTTCGGGGAGGGGTAGCCCAATTCGTCGAAGCGCCGTTGGGCGTTAGCGCGAATATCGGTGAGCCAGGCGGGCATACTCATCGGGAAGCCACTCCCTCCGCGGCTTCTTCCAGAACGCCGGCGTAGCCGCCTTGTTCCAGCTCCAGGGCCAGACTCTTGCCGCCGCTCTTGATGATGCGTCCGGCGGAGAGCACATGTACGAAATCCGGCACGATGTAGTCGAGGAGCCGCTGATAGTGCGTCACCACGATGATGGCGCGCTCCGGGCTGCGCAGTTTGTTCACGCCGTTGGCCACGATCTTCAGCGCGTCAATGTCCAGGCCGGAGTCGGTTTCGTCGAGGATGCAGAGCTTAGGTTCCAGCACGGCCATCTGGAAAATCTCGTTGCGCTTCTTCTCGCCGCCGGAAAAGCCTTCGTTGACCGAGCGGGTCATCAGGCTTTCGTCCAGTTCCAGCAGCTTCATTTTGTCGCGAACCAGCGCCAGGAAGTCCATGGCGTCCACTTCCGGCTCGCCGCGATGCTTCTTGATCTGGTTCATGGCCGAGCGCAGGAAGTAAGTGTTACCCACGCCGGGAATTTCCACGGGATACTGGAAGGCCAGAAAAACGCCTTCGCGCGCGCGATTTTCCGGCGACATGGCCAGCAAATCCTGCCCGTTGTAGGTGACGCTGCCGCCGGTCACTTCATACGTGTCGCGGCCCGCCAGCACTTGCGCCAGCGTGCTCTTGCCCGATCCATTGGGCCCCATGATGGCATGAATCTCACCGGCCTTCACCGAGAGGTCGATGCCCTTAAGAATGTCTTTGCCCGCTACGCGAGCTTGAAGGTTATGAATCTCCAACATTTTTGATTTTTGCCTTTTGATTTTTGATTTTCGATCTGCCGTCGGCCTAGCCGACCGATCCTTCGAGACTAACCGAGAGCAGCTTCTGCGCTTCCACGGCGAACTCCATGGGAAGCTCCTTGAACACTTGCTTGCAAAAGCCATTCACGATCATGGACACCGCATCTTCCATGGACATCCCGCGCTGCCGGCAGTAGAAAAGCTGGTCCTCGCCGATCTTCGACGTGGACGCTTCATGCTCCACCTGCGCCGAGGGATTCTTCACTTCCAGGTATGGGAACGTATGCGCGCCGCACTGATCGCCGATGAGCAGCGAGTCGCATTGCGAGTAGTTTCGCGCACCCACCGCGCTCTTCAGCATCTTGACCTGTCCGCGATAAGTATTCTGCCCGCGTCCCGCCGAAATGCCCTTGGACACGATGGTGGAGCGCGTATTCTTGCCGATGTGGATCATCTTGGTGCCGGTATCGGCCTGCTGGTAGTTGTTGACGGTGGCCACCGAGTAAAACTCGCCGACCGACCCGTCGCCGATCAGCAGGCAACTAGGATACTTCCAAGTGATCGCCGATCCCGTTTCCACCTGCGTCCAGGAAATTTTCGACTTCACGCCGGCGCACTTGCCGCGCTTGGTGACGAAGTTGTAGATCCCGCCCTTGCCGTTCTTGTCGCCGGGATACCAGTTCTGAATGGTCGAGTACTTGATTTCGGCGTGATCGTGCGCCACCAGTTCCACGACCGCGGCGTGCAGCTGATTGGTGTCGCGCATCGGCGCGGTGCAGCCTTCCAGGTAACTGACCACCGCGCCGTCATCGGCGATGATCAAGGTGCGTTCGAACTGTCCCGTATTCTGCGCGTTGATCCGGAAGTAGGTCGATAGCTCCATCGGACAGCGCACGCCTTTCGGAATATAACAGAACGAACCGTCGCTGAACACCGCCGCGTTGAGGGCGGCGAAGAAGTTGTCGGTGTGAGGAACCACCGAGCCGAGGTACTTCTTCACCAAGTCGGGATGATTCTGCACGGCATCGGAAAACGAACAGAAGATGATGCCCATCTCGCCGAGCTTGGCCTTAAACGTAGTGGCCACCGAGACGGAATCGAACACCGCATCCACCGCCACGCCAGCCAGCAGTTCACGTTCGCGCAGCGGGATGCCCAGCTTGTCGTAAGTTTTCAGGAGCTCAGGATCCACTTCATCGAGCGAGGCCAGCTTCTTGCTGGGCTTGGGCGCGGAGTAATAGATGATGGAGTTGTAATCGATGGGCGGGTAGTGAACGTTGGGCCAGGTTGGCTCCGTCATGGTCAGCCAGTGGCGATAGGCCTTCAGCCGCCATTCCAGCATGAACGCCGGCTCCTTCTTCTTGGTGGAAATCAGGCGGATGATGTCCTCGTTGAGTCCTGGAGGGGCGGAATCGGCTTCGATGTCGGTGATGAATCCGTACTTGTACTCTTGGCTAGTAAGTGCCTCGATGTCGGTGGCTGGGGTGCCCATTGGCTTGCTCTCCTAACGTCTTAGACGAACCCACTTTATCAAAGCGATACAGAAAAGTCAAGATTGGCCCGCCGATGAGCTTTCACATACAAAGGAGGGGGCTTATTGGTCCTTGAAGCCTCCCGTACACCTGCTAACCTCAGGAGTTCCAGTCGAGGCGGCGAGGACCTCGGGATGGGGGTATGCTGTGGCGGAGGCAAGAGGGACGTAAGGCCGAGCTTGCGTTGACCGTTGCCAGAGAGCATACTGGCCTTGGATGAAATTCAAGGGTATTATTTGGAGTAGAGAAGTCATCGACAAGCTATCACGGAAGCACGGCGTGGCACCTGAAGAGGTTGAAGAGGTGCTGGACGCGGTTCGGCGCTTCCGCATGGTCGAGAAGGGTCATGTGAAGGGAGAGGACTTGTTCGGAGCGATGGGGCAGACGGGTTCAGGCCGCTATCTCATCGTTTACTTTATTCGTAAGCTGACAGGCGAGGCCCTGGTAGTGAGCGCCCGCGATGCGGATCGACGCGAAAGAAAATCCTATGAGAAAAAATAAGAAGAAGCGCGACCCCATTCCCGAGAGCTTCAACAGCGTTGCCGAAGCGGCGGAGTTTTGGGATAGCCATAGCTTGGCTGATTACTGGGACCAGACCCATGAGGTCAAGGGACGAATTGATGTCAATCGCAAAGTCTACGTAACCGCTTTGGAGCCGAGCCTTTTCAAGAAGCTCGGCGAGTGCTCCAAGAGGCAAGGCGTGTCTGCAGAAACTCTCGTCAATATCTGGCTGACGGAGAAGGTCACGGCGGCGCTGCAAGGCAAGTAGGTGCCGGGTAACCGGAGTATAGATGCGGCAATGGCCCTTGATCCAGGAGTGGCGTACCACGTCAGGCTGTCCCGCACCCCCCTGGGCACTGCCATCGCGGGTAAGGCCGACGTGCTCTGTACGCGAGACCTGGATCTGTGCGACGAGCGCGTTCGCGCGTTCGCGGCGGAACATGGTATCCGAATCATGGGAGATCTCGAATTGTTGGCTGTTCTGGACGCGCTACCGCCGGCGTAACCGACGCGCGATCCAAACCCACAAGCAGCGCTCTTCAATCAACGTGTCCCAAGCGCTGTTCGACCTCTTCACTTCCAGCACAGCCTCACCCTCCTGATCGGTGAGCCGCTAGTCAATTACGGTGAGCCTATGCCGGGCGAAACCCTAGGCGACCTTGCGTCGGACCAAGCGACCCAAGCCCAGCAGTCCCGTACCGAGCAGCATCAATGACCCTGGCTCTGGAGTCGAGTTGGTTCGCGCTTCCGCAAACTCGCCGCCTTCGAAACTGCCGCCGGGAAGGCCGGAAGGCGTACCTACTTGGAGCAGTGTGCCGTTGGTGTCATATTGGTACAAAGTGTTGCTTTGGGCGAAGGAGTACCAGAGAGTGCCGTCCGAAGGATCGAAGGCCAGCGCGCCAGCGTAGTTCGTAGCGGGCACAAAAGACGAGAGCAATTGTCCGGACAGACTGTAGTCCGAGATGATTTGGTCACCCCAGCCGCTGATCCAGAGGGAATTATTGAAGGCGTCGTAGGAAATCCCCAAGTACTCGCCCCAATCTCCTGGAGCGGTCTGCACTGAGAAGCGCTCAACCGGGTTCGACCAGTCCAGTCCGGTTTGGTAAACATTCTCCGTAAGGTTGTAACCTTGGCCGAAGTACTGGACGTAGTAATTGGACGTTCCATCCGACGTGCCATCGTAGGATTGCTCATAGTAGATCCCGGAAGGGAAAGGGTAGGCGTAGGTGGTTCCAGTGGGCGTGCCACTCAGCGTGTATTGACCGCCGACCGTCCCTGCGGGCGGGTAATCGCCGCGAGTGTTGACGGTGTTGGTGACCGCTATTGCGACCTCCCCGTCCCCGCTATTGGAGCCGCCATATGCCATCGCGAAGCTACTTACCACGCTGCTTCCCTGCACTACGTAGACGGTGCTAGTGGCATAGTCTGTCAGATAGAGCTGGCCCGTAGGGCCTGTAAAGGAATCGCTCAATCCAGTGGGAACGGTTATGGGTTCCGCGTACGAGAGGGACGCAAGGCCCATCGTGGCGAGCCCCACAAGAGTGAACAACGGTACTATCTTTAGTCGCATGTAATCCTTTCGATCTTACAATTTAGAATTCAAGTTAGAGACGTGATCGGAACCGCCAGGACGCCAGCGTATGCTGAGGAGTGGTAATGCCGTCTATCTGTCATCATGGGGCGTCGGCACCCGGCGCGGCAAGCGGCAAAGTGCGGGAAACATGGAATGTCGCGCTTTGCCGCACCTTATGAGAACATGATGGTATCCCATGCCCGATAACGGCGAATTGCGCGACCGTCTGGAATCCTGGAAAGAGATAGCCGCTTACCTGAAGCGCGACGTCCGAACCGTGCAACTTGGGAAAAGAGCGAGAAGCTGCCTGTCCATCGTCACATGCACGGAACGCAAGGCACAATTTCCGCTTCGAAACAGGAACTGGTCGCCTGGGCGGAAGAGCGCAATCTTGATCTTGGAAAGCTCGAAGAAGAAGCGGCAGAAGCAAGAGAAGCAGCCGAAAACGAAAAAAACATCGCAGAGGCGGCGGAGTCGGCCGCCTTCAATGGAAAACGGAGAAAACGGCGCAATTGGCTCTTCGCTCTGGCCATCGTCATGGTGGTCCTGCTAACAAGCCTCGCCGGATGGCTGTATCACAACCAAAGATCCCGCTCACAATCCGCAAGCGGAGTGCCCCCTGTGCGGGTTGGCCGATTTTCGGGAATCGCGTTCAGCGAGGAGGGACGCATCCAGTGGATTCCCTTAGGCGGGGAACCGTTCCGGGCCACAATGACTCCTGACGGCTCCCAGATTTACATCGCCAGCCTCTACTCCAAGTTCATCACCGTATTCGACACCAGGAAGAGCGCGGTAACCGGAACGGTCGAGTTAAAAGGCCCCACGCTCGCGCTGGCCATTTCGCCGGATGGAAAGCAAATCTACGCCGGGTCGAAGTCCGCGAACCTGTCCGTGATTCAGACCGATTCGAAAGCGGTTACCAGGATTGAAACGAACGGGCCAGTCCTCGACATTGCCGTGACTCCCGATGGTGAAAAGGCCTATCTGGCGATGGAATTGTCGGGGCTGAAGCGCCTGTGGTTATCGAGTGGGAAGCTAGAAGAACTCCCCACAGTGAAATGCCCCGTGGGGCTGGCCCTCAACCCCAGTGGCACGACGCTCTATGTGAGCTACGAATGCGGAGGGCCGGGTGGAAGGTCCGGACACGATGCCATCGGGATCTTTGACGTGGCGACGGACAAGTTCCGCGGCAGCATCACCGGCTTTCCGAACGTTGGAGGCCCAGTAGCGGTGTCGCCGGACGGTGCATACTTGTGGGTGCCCGGTGTGGACGCTTGTGCCCAGAGTGGCTACGATCATGTGGGGTGTCCGATCGTTCCAGGCGGGGTCATCAATTTGTTCAACACTGCCAGCAACACGCTCGTGGGCACGCTCGGCGTAGAGAGGCTCGCTGCGCAGGTATCCCTCTTTCCCGATAGTTCCCGCGCCCTGGTGTTTGGCGGCGATGAGTTGATGGTGATCTCCACGGCTACGCAGGCGGCGCTGGAAACGCTCCCCATTTCCGGTGTCAGCTCTGTGATCTTCAGTCCGGACAGTCGGCACGCCTATGTCATCTCGAAAGAGAAACATGCCATTGCGATCCTCGACGTCCCCGCGGGCGATTGCGAACCAATCCCGCTCGGCCTGAGTGGTTTCTGGCCGGGTGACGGTAACGCCAACGATGTCCACCGCGGCCTTAACGCGCAAATGCTCCGCGGCGCGACCTTCGCAGCCGGCCGGGTGGGCAATGCCTTCCAGTTCGATGGCCATGCGGCATACGCGCGGATTGCGGCGCCGGGATACTTGACAGGATCGCTTAGTTCGGAAGCGGGACCAGATCCGAGCATGCCGGAGGAGATTTTTGCTTTTGGCGCTTGGGTCAAACTCGACAATCGTGGCAACCCCGGCGTGGTGACGATCCTGGATAAGATGCCCGCGGACGGCGACATCGGAGAGAGGCTTATCGTGGACGCCGAAGACCACTTCCGATTCTGCTTTAGCGGCACTTCCTCGCAGGATTGCTTGAACGGTCAGTCCGCCGTGGTCGCCAGCACAACCAAAGCTGTTGCTGGAACGTGGTTTCACGTTATGGGTGTGAAATCACTGGGGAAGCTTTCCATCTATGTAAACGGTAACCTGGAAGCAACCGGGCCATCGAACGCTATGAGCAGGAAGACATCGAACGGCGAGATGTACATCGGCGGCAATCCGAAAGATCGCACTTTTTTTGCCGGATTGATCGACGAAGTAGTGTTCTATGAGCGCGCCCTTTCCGATAGCGAGGTTCGCCAGATCTATCAAGCTGGTAATCTGCGAACTTGCGGCCAGCCGGAGCAGATTGCCCGTTAGCGTCCCGCGACCTCCCAAACGCCCTGGTGCCCCTCCGGGGCACGGCATCTCTGGTTCGAGTCTCCGGTGGTTTAGCAGACCGCACTCAACCACCGGCTACAAGCTGGGACGTACATCTTGAGGGCGTGAGGGGCGGTGAGGGGCGGGGTCAGCCTGGAACTTGGTGATTTATTTTTTGCCGAGGAGCCTTTTCGAAAACGCTAGAGTTGCGTGGGAATTCTAACTGGCCTGAGCGAGGGGAGCGGGGTCAGTCCGCTCCCCGCCAGTTTTAGGCCGTCTCCATGAACACGTCGGCAGGGAGTTTGAAGCGCGAGCAAAGCCTTCGAACTTGATCGAGCGTCAGTTTTCGTTGTCCGGCCAAGAACATCGAAACCGCGCTCTCCGATCCAAATTGAGGAATCAGGTCGCGTTGCTTCAATCCCTGACCTTGCATCAAAAAACGCACCACCGCGATAGGTTCGGCGGGGGGAATCGCGTACCGTTCCGCTTCGTAGCGCTCCACCAGCAGGGTTAAAAGTTCAATCGCCTCCCGCTGCGCCACGTTCGGTCGCTTCAGGGACGTCAACCGGAAAAGCGCCTCGGAATACGTTTCTAACTCCGCGTCGTTGTGGATGACCCGGGGAGCGCCATTGGCGATCATTTCCACAGGATCGGCTAGTAGGGTATTCATGTTCTTCCAAACCTCCGGTCCCAGTTGGCTCGTTTGTCATACTCGGCGTGCCTTAGAAATGAGCGGATATAGGTATGTTCTTTCGTGTGTACCAGGTCTCTAGTTCTCGCATAGTGAATGATGGTAATCAATCGGAACCGATTCCGGCGGATATTGAACACGACATAGCCGTCTATGTAATCGGCGTCCTTGAACAGGCTTCGGACCTCGGCGAAATTATGCCATCGCACATTCTCGACAACCCGCACCCAGGCTCTGATCTCACTCTCGGCATCCGGGTGCTCGGCGATGGCTTCACTCAGATGCCGCCGCGTCACGATGTGCACGAGTTAATACTACTTCACGAGTTGTGAAGTAGTCAAGTCGGAAGTAACGGAGGAAGCCGGCACTCCGTGATGGCCCCGTTTCCCCACTCACGAGTTCGTAGAAAAAATGGCGTGGAGCGGTCTGATACCATGCCCTCTATTTGCGAAAGTGATTGGCGACGATGCGGCCGCCCCGCCCGCGCGGCCACCGCGCCGATGGAGCCCACTGGCATTGTAAGAAACACAGCGTGGCAGCACGCTGGCATCGCAAATAAGAAGATTGCCACGTCATGGGACTCGCAGTTCGAATTCACCACTAAGGACTTTCGGTCCGCCCCCGCCTGGCAGGTGCCCAGGCCGCGATAGATCTGTAACTGGGCGTGCCGTCGTGGCCAACGATCTTCCGCGCGCCCATGCGATTCAAAAGGTCCCGCGCAATCTCGCCGCCCTCCTGCAACCGCTTGGCAGTGGCATCGCTGCTCTCATAGAGCATCTGCCCCGTGACCGGGTCGACGCTGCCGCGATAGCCTTCGGCCTTCTTGAGCACCACATTGCCGCCGCTATTTCGCTTGGTAGCCTACAAACTCATCCAGATATGTATTGCCTTTGTACTCCATCTCCTTGTGGATCCCAATGTCCGACGTATAGTACGCCTGCACCGTGCGGGCCTTCAGCTCCCGGAAGAAGCGCCCCTCGAGCGTCTGGGGTTCCTTGTCGTCCGAGATCATCGCCGTAAGCACCGCGACGCGCTGCGGTTCCGAAGCGTTCAGGAACCGCTGGCCATGTTTCGACTGACAGAGCTCGTCAACCCGGCGCAGACCGTCCCGCCAAAGTTGCGGCGGTTCAGGTTCAAACGATTCAGCCAGCCGCTGGTCAATGTACTGCGCCACTTGGGCGCCGCGCGCACCCGAGGAATGCTCGTCCGCGGGGACGATCATTTCGGTCAGTTCATCCACCAGACGAAACTCTTCCGCCGTGAAAAACCTTGGCGCCGGCGCCTTCCCGGCGAAGTCCGCCTCCCGATTCGCCGGCCCGGAGGCGGCGGGTTGTTGCGCGTGCAAACTCGCCAACGGCATCACGGCCGCAATCTTCAACGCTTCTCGCCGGCTAGTTCTCATCACACGTTGCCTTTCTTCAATTCATCCGCCAGACGATCGCACGACCGCCAGGCCAGCGCCATGATCGTCCACGTGGGATTCTGGCAGGACGCGCTGACGTGACTGCTGCCGTCCACCACCAGCAGATTGGGCACGTCGTGCGACTGTTGAAATTGATTCAGCACCGAGGTCTTGGGATCCGCGCCCATCCGCGCCGTGCCCAACTCGTGGATGGACCATCCCTCGGTCAGCACCTTGCGATCCACGTCCACCACTTCGATTCCCGCGGCTGCCATCATTTCCTGCGCCGTAACGGCCATGTCCGCGGCCATCTTTCTTTCATTGTTCGAGAAATGATAATGGAAACGCAGCACTGGAATTCCCCAGCGGTCCTTCATTGCGGGGTCCAGATCCATGTAATTTTCGTAGCGCGCCAGCACTTCGCCGAATCCACCCATGCTGATGAAGGCGCCGGCTTCGCTGCGGACCTTTTTCTTGAACTCCGCGCCGAATCCGGGGGTGGAGGCGGCGTTCTCGGGAAACATCTCCGCGCCGGAACTGCCTTCGAAGCCATAACCGCGCAGGAAATCCGGATGACGCTCGCTGAGATTGCGGAATCGCGGCACATAGAAGCCGCCGGGCCGCCCGTCGTCCAGCGTGCGCGGCTTGCCCACCAGCTCCTTGCAGAATCCGGTGACGTTCGGGCCCATCACATGCTCGCAGAAATTGTGGCCTACCTGTCCGCTGGAGTTGCCGATGCCGCTCGGATGCGCCGCCGACTTCGAGAGCAGCATCAGCCGCGCCGATTCCAGCGTGGAGGCCGCTAGCACCACGACGCGCCCGCGCGCTTCGTAGCTCTGGCCGGTTTCGGCGTCGAGAAACGCCACACCGCTGGCTTGGCCGGTGTTCGAATCCACCTTCACTTCATAGGCAATGGAGTTGGGACGCAAGGTCAGGTGGCCGGTATCCATCGCCGGATAGATCAATCCGGTGGGAGAATCGAAGGCCGCGTGGATATCGCAGCCGCCCGCGCGGCGATCGCATGCGCCGCGCCCATAGCAACGCTGGCGATACTTGTTCTTCACGCCGTCGGTGGTCACGCCGGCGCGATACGGCGTTAAGACGCGGCCCATCTTGGCGAGGCCTTGACGCAACTTGACTTCCGAGTAGTTCAGTTTGATTGGTCTCTGGAAAAGACTATCAGGGAGCTGCGGCAGGTTTTCCTTTTGTCCGGAAATCCCCAGCAGCCGATCCACCTGGTTGTAGTAAGGCTCGATATCGGCGTAAGAAATGGGCCAGTCTTCGCCAAAACCATCGCGCGACTTGGCTTTGAAATCGAAATCGGACAGCCGCAAGGCCAGCCGGCCCCAAATGTTGGTCTTACCGCCGAGGCAGCGCGCGCGCACCCAGGCATACGGCGTGCCAGTGTAGGGATGCTCCTTCTCGTTCACCACGATGTTCTTGCTGTAATCGGGGCCGCCCCAGCTTTGCACGTAGGAGCCGACAAACTTATAATGACTATCCTGCGCATAGGGCGGTTGGCGGATGGCGTACTCGCGCGACGACATCCCGCGGTAACCGGGCGGCATCTCGCCGCGGCGGGGATGTTCGTAGGGCCACTCGTTGGACTTCAGTTCACTTTCGATGTTCAGTTTCTTGCCGGCCTCGAGCATCAGCACGTTCAGGCCGTGCGAGGTGAGCACATGCGCGGCCATGCCGCCGGCCGCGCCCGATCCCACGATTACGGCGTCGTAAACGCGCTTCAAGTCCACTTCGCGCGGCGCGGATTGCGGTAGTTGAATCAACATGGTGTCCATCCTAACTTGTAGCGCAGGCCCCGGGCCTGTTCTTTTCTTTCCAACAAAAGAACAGGCCGGAGGCCTGCGTTACATTTTCCTCAACAACGCGATTCTTGGCGCGCGCTTCGTGGGACTATCCAGACTAAACGAACGCGCATCGCCCAATTCGTCGCGTACGAAGGCTTCCGTTTTCTTCACCGCGGCGTTCAGGTCCGCGTTCTTCTTGACGAACGAAACCCAGACGATTTCCTGCGCCTCGCTATCAAACTCCCACAGGCCGACAACCCGGCCGCGATCCATGATGGCGTGGCAGGGAAGATCTTTCAACGTGCCCGGCGCAGTCATGCCTTTTTCCGCCGGCCACTTCCGTTTGGCGTCGGCCGAATCCACGATGCTGGCCAGATCGCGTCGGAGCAGTGAAACGGCGTCAATCGGACCTACCAGGGTGTACTGCGGGTTCTTGGGGACCGTGAAATCCGCCAGTTCGTCGAGATGGGCAGGCAAGAGCAAGCGATCGCTTCCCGCTTCGAGCGGCACAAGTTTCAGCGGCTCGATGGCCGCCTTGGCTGCTTTCCCGCTCAGCGCGGAAAACCATTGATACTCGGCGATGGTCGCCGGGCCGGCCCACGAGAAATACAGCCGCGCCAATTCCGTCTGCACTTCTTCTTGCGAAAGCGCAAAGCCTTTCAGCGGGTTGGGACTCCAAATCGTGTACTTGTAGCGCTGCTGGTCGAGGCGGCCATTCATCGGGACACGGCGAATCTCCCCTTCCGGCTGCAGTTTTCCCAGCGCCAGCGGCAGCGTAGTGGTGACGCCTTTCTTCTTGCCGGCCTCACCCAGGCTGCGGGACGCCGCGCCGACCGCGGCGCGCAACTGGTCGGGATCCATAGGGCCTTGTTTGAGCGCATCGAGTACCGCGCGGCACAGCTTGTCTATTTCCGCGTCGGTAACGCCCAGTTTGCGCGCGACGTTCATGTCGCCGGCCGCGAAGGGCTGGCCGGCTTTCAAGCCCAGCGCGAAGTCGCGCTTCGGCAGTACGTAAGTGCAGCCACGCGCGGCGGGCAACTCGTGCATCTCCAGCGCGGCCACGGCGCGGTCCACCGTCTCACGGCTGGCGCCGCAGCGGGCGAACAGTCCGACGTACGGTCCCGATCCGCCGACCGAGCGCATCCAGCCAGTTGCTTCCAAAGCCTTCGACGGTGGTTTACCCGCGAAGCCGCCGTCCAATCCTTGGCGATAGGACCACCATCCGCGAAGCTTAACCTGATCCAAACAGAATCTCCTTCCGATGATCTCCATTTTGTGGGGGCGATGGGCGGGCGTCAAGATGAATGTGGGGTTACTCGGATGCGGACCCACCGGCTACCGCCGGCGGTTCTGACAAGTTGGGTTGTGTTGTCAGAACCGTCCGCGGTAGCGGATGGGTTCTTTTGGTCCCGCATACCGCAAATCAACGCGCTTTTCCGCAGTTGGATGCGTTTTCAGCGCCGTTTACCTTGGTAGCCTTGACACTCCCATAGTCCCTCTCCATACTGGATGAAGATTGCGAAAGAAGATCAAAGAACGATCCACATTGGTGGATTTACGGAAGGGCGAAGAAGCGGTTCTGGAACAGTTGGATCTTCCTCCCGAGGATGCCCAGCGTTTGATGGAGCTCGGCTTTCTGCCGGGGGCCCGCCTGAGCGTAGCGCACAGCGCGCCGGAGGGCGATCCGCGGGTGTTTCGTGTGGACGGCTCGGAGGTCGCCTTGCGCCGCGAGACGGCGGCACATATGAAGATTCGCTGGGAGCGTCCCACCCCTGATTCGCCTCCAACCACCAAGCCCGGCCAGGGAGCCAAGTAGGATATAGTTAAGGAAGACGAAACAGCATCCCAATGAGCATCGCTCAACACTGCGAAACGACCGGGCCGACGATTCCGGCGTCCTTTGGTTCTCTGAAGACCGTGGTGTTGGTGGGACCGCCTAACTCCGGCAAGACCACCCTGTTCAACCAACTCACCGGCTTACACCAGAAGGTCGCCAATTTTCCCGGTGTCACCGTGGACCATCACACCGGCTTGGCCGAGTTGTCCGACGGCCGCGCGGTGCGCATCATCGATCTGCCGGGCATCTACAGCATGGCCGCGCGCTCGGAGGACGAGCGGGTCGCCTACGAGGTGCTCACCGGCACGCGGGCAGATACGCCCAAGCCCGACGCCATCCTGCTGGTGCTCGATTCCACAAATTTGACGCGCCACTTGATGCTGGCTGCCCCGATTTTGTCGCTGGGCGTCCCCACGCTGGTGATCTTGAACATGGCCGACGACCTGCACGTCCGCCGTGGCAAGCTGGATCTGGACGCGCTGTCGCGCGAATTGGGCACGCCGGTGGTGCTGGTTGCGGCGCGGTCGGGCGAGGGCATGGATCAGGTTCGCGAGTTTCTTTCCTCCGCCATGCCGGCGCCTACGCCGATCTTCCTCCGGTGCTGAAAGACTTCCCGAAATGCCGCGAGTGGGCCGGTTCCATCGGCCTGTCGGCGGCCTATCGCCCGCCGCTTCCTCCCGTTTGGACCCGCCGTCTCGACAACGTGTTCCTGCATCCGGTGGCCGGTCCGGCGGTGTTCGCGCTGGTGGTCATGGCTGTTTTTCAAACGATTTTCACTGCGGCCACGCCGCTGATGAATGGCGTGGATTGGCTGTTCGCCAAGTCCGGCGACTGGATCGCCGCCACCGTGGCGATCCCTTGGCTGCGTTCGCTGCTGGTGCAGGGCATCTGGGCGGGCGTCGGCTCGGTGGTGAAATTCCTGCCGCAGATTCTTCTGCTGTTCTTGTTCATCGGCATTCTGGAAGACTCCGGCTATCTAGCGCGCGCCGCGTTGATCGCCGACCGCACCATGGCCCGCTTCGGATTGCAGGGAAAATCCTTCATCCCCCTGCTTTCCGCCTATGCTTGCGCGGTTCCGGCGGTCATGGCCACGCGCACCATCGAAAACAAGCGCGACCGCATCGCCACTATTTTGATCGCTCCCTTCATGACCTGTTCGGCGCGGCTGCCGGTTTACACGCTGATTGTGGCGGCGTTTATTCCCGACCGTCCCGTGCTTGGCCCGCTGCTGCACGCCCAGGCGGCGGCGATCCTGGGTCTGTATGCGCTCGGTTTCGCGGCCGCGGTGCTCACGGCACGAGTCCTGAAATCGTCGGTGCTGAAGAACGAGCGGACTTCCTTCCTGCTGGAAATGCCCTCCTACCGCTGGCCGACTTTCCGCTCGCTGGGATTGCGTTTGCTGGATCGCGGCAAAGTATTTCTGGTGCCGCGCCGGCACGGTGATTCTGGCGGTCACCGTCGTCTTGTGGATCATGGCCCACCTGCCGCTGCACAACGGCCAACCGCCCACCATCGAAAACAGCCTGGCGGGCACCGTGGGACGCACCATCGAGCCTTTGATTAAGCCGCTGGGCTTCAACTGGAAGATCGGCATTGGCTTGATCACCTCGCTGGCGGCGCGGGAAGTGATTGTGGGAACGCTGGGCGCGATCTACGGCATGGAACAAGCCGACGCGCATTCGGTGAATCTGCAACACGCGCTGCACGCGGATTTGACCTTGGGCGGGGCCATCGCGCTGCTGGTGTTTTTCGCTTTTGCCATGCAATGTACGTCCACCATTGCCGTGGTGCGCCGCGAAACGGGCGGCTGGAAGTGGCCCATCATACAGTTCGCCTACATGACCGTGCTCGCTTACCTCGGAGCGTTGGCGGCGTATCACATCTGGTCCTAAGACGCGCACGAAACCGCACTAAGGAATTAGCCACAGATGAACGCAGATGAGGCCCAGTCTTCATCCGCGTTCATCTGTGTTTATCTGTGGCTAAACTCTCTTCCTCCATCTCGGCGTTTACTTTTTTCCTGCGTGTTTACCCTTCAATAGCTTCTTGTTTCAGCTTCTCGAAGAAATCGCTCAGCCCTTTCTTCACCGCCAGATCGATCATGCGGCTGCCCACCGCGGCGATCATGCCGCCGACGGTGGCTTCGCCGTGATACGTAATTTGGGTCGCGCCGTCCGTTTCGCCCAGGTCGATGGCGGCCCATCCGTCCACGAAGCTGCCCATGCCCTTGCCTTTCATGGCCAGGCGATAATGTTCCGGAGGTCGCGATTCGTTCACCAGCACTTCCCCCTCCATCCTCCCCCGAATACTGGCGATACCGGCCGACAGTTTGATGCGATAGGCGCCTTCGCCGGTGGGTGTGAACTCCTCGCAGCCGGTAATGGCGCGCTTCAGCACCTCGGGATCGAGCAGCATGGCGAACACGCGTTCACGTGGCGCTGGAATGGTAGTGGAGCCTTCAACTTTCATCATTTGAATCTTAGCATCAACCGGCATCGCCGCTGTTCTCTACGTCTCTCGGTCGAAAAGACCGTGGGCATCAAACGGACCTTCGGGCAGCCGCGTGGGAGCTCCTTGCGAAGGCTTGCGTTATACCGCGTTTCAGCGATAAATTTGTAGTTCTGGCGGAACCATGCCGCCAAGGCCTTCCGCCAGCTATCACTGTTTGAGGATCCCGCGATGCGATCACGTTTATCGGTTTGTGTCCGCGCTCTGATTTTGTTGTGCGCAGTTGCTCTCACGGCCCAAGCGCCGGCTCGTCCTGCGGCTCCGCGTGCCGCTTCTCCGATTGCCAGCCTCACGCAACTCCAGACGCAGTTCGTCAAACCGCCCGACGACTCCCGCATCATGATGCGCTGGTGGTGGTTCGGTCCGGCGGTCACCAACCAGGAGTTGGCGCGCGAAATGCACGTGATGAAAGAGAGCGGCATCGGCGGCTTCGAAGTGCAGCCGGTTTATCCGTTGGCACTGGATGACGCCAAAACCCAGAACCATCCCTATCTTTCGCAGCCGTTCCTGGATTCCTTGCGCTTCGCCGCGGTAACCGCGAAGCAACTGGGATTGCGAATGGACCTGACACTGGGCAGCGGATGGCCGTACGGAGGTCCGCATATTCCCGCGAATCTGGCGGCCGGCCGTTTGCGCATCGAGCACGCCAAGGTGGCGGCCGGCGCGGCCAGCGTTCCCGTTCCGGCCATGGCCGGCGGCGAAGCGCTAATCGCCGCCTTCGACGCTGAAGGGCGACAAGTGCCGATCTCCGGAATCGTGGAAGGATTGTTGCCGCTACCGGCTTCCGATGCCCCGCGCGAAGTTACTTTTTTTCTCTCCAGCCGCACCGGACAGCAGGTCAAGCGGGCGGGGGTGGGCGCGGAAGGTTTTGTGCTCGACCATTACGATCGCGCGGCAATCGACTTGCACTTAAAGAACGTTGCCGATAAGCTGCTCACCGCGATCGGCCCCAATCCGCCGTACGCGGTCTTCTGCGACAGCCTGGAAGTCTACGGCTCCGACTGGAGCAGCGATTTTCTCGCCGAGTTTCAGCGGCGCCGCGGCTACGATTTGCGTCCCTACTTGCCGAAACTGGCGGCTGCGGCTTCCGGGTTGGCTTCGGGAGCGTCCGACGAATCTTCCGCCGTGAAAGACGACTGGGGACAGACACTCACGGAATTACTCAACGAACATTTCTTTGCGCCCATGCGCCAGTGGGCCAAAGCGCACGGCACGAAATTGCGGGCCCAGGCTTACGGCACGCCGCCAGCGTCTATTTCAAGCGCTGCGCATCTGGATTTGCCGGAGGGCGAAGGCGTGCAATGGAAGACTCTCTCGCAACTGCGCTATGCCACCTCCATGGCCCATGTCTTCGGCCACCCGGTGGCCTCTTCGGAAACCTGGACCTGGCTGCACTCGCCTGTTTTCCGGGCCACGCCGCTGGATATGAAAGCGGAAGCCGATTTGCATTTCCTGCAAGGCGTGAATCAGTTGGTTGGACACGGCTGGCCGTACACGCCTCCCGGCGTGGAGTATCCCGGCTGGCGGTTCTACGCCTCGGCGGCTTTCGGCGAGAAGAATCCCTGGTGGATCGCCATGCCGGAAATGGCTGCCTACTGCCAGCGCGTCAGTTTCATGCTGCGGCAGGGCAAGCCGGTCAACGACGTAGCGCTGTACATGCCCAATCACGACGCTTGGGCGGGCTTCTCGCCCGGACGCGTGGACTTGCGCGCCGCGCTGGCCGGAGTCGTTGGGCCGGACGCGGTCCGCACGGTGCTGGAGACCGGGTACAACTTGGATTTTGTCGACGACGGCGTGCTGGAGTCGGCCAAGATCGAAGGGCGCGCTCTCCATATGGGCGACGGCGTCTATTGGGTGATCGTACTCCCGGGAGTGGAGCGGATTCCGCTGGCTAGTCTGCGCAAGTTGGATGAATTCCAGCGCCAAGGCGGAACCGTGATCTTCACCCGCAGGGTGCCGGACAAAGCGCCGGGGTTGAAGGCGACCGCGGCCGACCATGAAGAAGTGCGCAAGATCGTTGCCCGGCTTCTGGCGGCCGAGGACTTCCCGGCTTTGTTGGTCCACGATGATCGCGATGAGCTGGCGGATCGTCTCTGGCACCGCTACCTCCGCGATATGCTTCTGCCGCCGGATATGCCGGAGCTGGGGTTCGTACATCGCACGGTGGAATTGCCCGGAGGTTCGACGGACATCTATTTTGTGGCCAACACCGGCAATCAGATGCGGGCTTTTCCTGTGCAGTTCCGGCAGACTCGGGTGCGCGCTGAAATCTGGAATCCGCTGACCGGGCAGTCCGAGGCGGGCCTGATTCAGTCTGTCAGTCAGGGCATGAGTACGATGATCCTTAACCTGGAACCTTATGGATCGCGCTTTGTGGTCTTCTCCAAGGAGATCGCCGCGCCGGCGGCGGCGGCCGCACCTGGAACCGCGCTGCCCAAGGAACTGGATCTTTCCAGCGATTGGAAGGTTCGTTTTGAAGACCAAGGCCAACCCGGGCATGCGGCTTCGCAGCAAACATTTTCCACGCTACGCTCCTGGACCGACGATCCCGTGACCCGCTACTACTCCGGTGTGGCGGTGTACGAAAAAGAGATTGAGGTTTCCGGAGATTGGTTGCAAAAGGGCGTGGGAGCGGTTCTTCAACTCGGCGAAGGCAAGTCCGCCGCGCGCACGCCGGGGATGGGTTTCCAGGCCCAGTACGAAGGGCCTGTGCGCGAGGCGGCCGTTGTTTATGTGAATGGCAAGCGCGCCGGATCGGCCTGGTGTCCGCCTTACCAGGTGGATGTGACCGGCCTGTTGCGGGCCGGCAATAACGCACTGGAGATCCGGGTGGGCAACGTGGCCGTGAATTTTATGGCCGGCCGGAAGCTTCCCGACTACAAGCTGCTGAACTTGCGTTACGGAGAGCGTTTTCAGGTTCAGGATATGGATAAGATCCAACCGGTGACGTCCGGCTTGCTGGGTCCTATTCATTTGACGGCCAAGTAACGCAGCCTGTGTTTTTGCGTTGTCAGTACCGCCCGCGGTAGCGGATGGGTTGGTCCTGACCTGAGCCGACAAAACACCCATCTGCTACCGCAGACGGTACTGACAACCTGACAACAAGAGGCCTGACGAAGGACATGCGTTAGGGCCGGTTGAAGTTTGTCGCACCCATTGAGGTCAAATGTGGATTATGATAAGTGCCCGGAGGGTTCTACTTAAAATGACGAATCATGCAAAACTTGCGGTGTCTCTAGTCCTTGGTTTCATTTCCATTGTCGGCTTCGCGGGCCATGCGGCCGCGGATAATAGCGTAAGTCCCAGCAGTTTTTCCTTTGTGTCTTTCGTCGGCGGCGCCAGCCCCGCGGCGCAAACGCTCACGGTTACGCCCTTTGCGGCGACCACAAGCTGGACGGCCTCTACGGATGGCTCTCCGTGGTTAAGCCTCATGAACACGTCCGGCACCGGCAATGGAACCGTGACAATTTTGGTCTCCACCGGCACGTTGGCGGCGGGTGCGTATAACGCGACGATTACCGTGATGTTCGCCGGAAGCCCTACTAATCTCATCGAGACGGTCTCTTTCAACGTAGCTCCCTCGCAGGTGAACTTCAGCGGCAACCTCGGCGGCAGCAATCCGCCCAGCCAGACGCTGCAGGTTTTGGTGAGCGGCAGCGCCGCCAGCAGTCTTCCCATCACTTGGACGGCGACCGTCTCCACATCAAGCGGTGGCAATTGGCTGAACGTTTCTCCCCCTTCACTCGCCTCGACGGGCGGAAGCATGCAGCCGTTGACTGTCTCGGCAACGGTGGCTGGCTTGGCCGTCGGAACCTACAACGGCACAATCACGGTTTCCAACTCAACCTTTGTAGGTGGCAACAACACCGCTTTCATCACCCCCGTGGCGCTGACGATTGGAACCCCGGCGGTCACCGTCTCGCCCACGTTGCTGACCTTCACTGGCAACGCCGGCGGCTCGCCGCCCACCTCGCAGAAGGTTACGGTAACCTCGGCATCGGGATGGTTGGGCTCGGTTTCAATCACCGGCACCAGCGGCAATTGGCTATCGATTTCTCCAGGATTAAGCACCGCCGCTGGATCGTCTACGTTTTCGGTTACCGCCGATCCATCGAAACTAACGGCCTCCACGACACCTTACATGGGAACCATCACCGTGTCGCCAATTGGCAGCGGTGTTCCGGTTATCGTGAGCGTGTCCTTTACCGTGAGCGCCCCGGCGGTCACGGTGGCGCCGACGTCGCTGGCGTTCAACGCGACATTTGGGCCCACTTCGCCTCAACCGCAAACCGTTACGGTTACCGCAGCGTCCGGATGGTCGGGCTCGGTCACCACAACCACTGGCGGCAATTGGCTGTCGATTGTGCCGGTATCGGGAACCACCAGCGGTACGTTTAGCGTTACTGTCAACTCATCGATCCTGTCGGGCGGCCAAACCTACACGGGAACCATTAACGTGACGCCGGCCGGCAGCGGGACTCCGGTGCCGATCGGAGTCACGGTCAACGTCGCGGGCCCAGTGATTTCCGTGACTCCACTGTCGCTGACCTTCACCCAGGTGGAAGGCCAGATCGCGCTGTCGCAAGCCGTGATGCTCGGGGCGACTCCGGCGGTCAGCAACTGGTCGGCAGCCATCACACTGAACAATTCGACGATTCCATGGCTGAATGTGTCTCCGGGAAGCGGAAGTTTCCCGCAGCCCACTTCTATTTATCCGAACGCCCAAGCTACAGGCTTGACCGCGGCCGGTTCCCCCTATACGGCTACCGTCACTTTCACAGACAGCAACGCCAGCCCAACCTCCTTGACCGTCCAGGTAACACTGAATGTGACCGCTCTTCCCGCACCGCTGTTGACCGTTGGCCAGCCCTCCGTCACGGTGCAAGGCACGCCAGGGAACGGTCCGCAGCCGTACTCGACCCTGATCGGCAACTCGGGCACCGGCTCTCTCAATTGGACCGCCGCCGTGATCTATGCCGATGCCACGACGAATAATCCCATTCCCCCAGAGGGCGCCTGGCTAACTCCCTCCGCGTTATCCGGTTCCGCGTCGGCGCACGTGTTATCGCCCATCTCTCTGAAGTTTGCGTCCAATCTGAACCCCGGTGTCTACAACGCCGTGCTGACGGTGACGGCCGGAACGCAAAAACAAAACATCGTGGTGAGTTACGTCGTTGGACCACCGCAGCCGCAGTTGAATCTCGGCACACGCTCTCTGTTATACATTGTGAACTCCTATGGTCCTGTTGCGCGTGGCGACAGCCCGGCGCCGCAAACTGTATACCTCAGCAACTCCGGTAGCGCGGCGATGATCTACTCGCTGAGCGTGTTTGGCCACATTCTGCTTCCCATACAAGGTCCGACCACCGTGTCAGCGGGGGGATCCAGTTCCTTCCCTGTGCCGCTCGACCTGTATGGCGCACAACAAACGGGCACCGGAGTGTTGGCGGGGGGTAGCACTTCCGGTCTGATCCAATTGACCTACGCGGCCGCGTCCAACCCATCGGTTACGCTTGGCACGGCCTACATTGGGGTGGTTCTCTATGTCACACCCCAGATCGGACCGAACACCGCGACCCTGAGCCCGACAGCCACGATTCTGACGCCGTCGAATTTGTCGGACACGATCACTGTCACGGCCAGTTCTTCGACGCAGGTAGTATTCGGCGTATCCGCGCAATCGCAAGGAAACTGGCTGCAGGCGAGAGCCTCGTCTTCCCGGGTGACTGGGCTGACTCCGACAACCATAGCCGTCAACGCGGTGCCCAGCTTGCTGCCCACCCAACCGGGTATTTACATGGGTACTGTTTCCGTGTCTTTCCTCGGCGGCAGCGGCATTCCATCACAAGACATCACTGTCTACCTGGTGATTCCGAAAACCAGCGCTGCCAATGTGCAGGCCCGCAGCGGCGAGCCCCGCGGGGGGTTGCACACCGACGCAAGCGATCCTGGCTCTCCGGCAGCTCGGCAGCAACTTCAGTTCTTCGGTGGGCTGGCCGCAGAACATCGAAGCGCAACTGGTTGACGATTGCGCTAATCCCATCAGCGGCGCCACGGTGCTGGCTAGTTTCTCCACCGGGGACACGCCGTTGTCTATGCCCAACGTGGGTGTCGGCATCTACTCCGCGACGTGGAATCCTTCCAAGGCCAATCCGGCGACCGTGACGGTGACGGTGATTAATTCGCCCTTCCCGGTGGTTGTGGAAGCGGTCCCGGGCACGGTGGCGGCCAATCCCACTCCGCCACCCTCGATCAGCACAGCCGGTGTGGTGAATGGAGCGAGTTTCGCGCAGAACGGACAAGTTTCGCCGGGCGAAATCATCTCCGTCTTCGGAACAACTCTAGCCACCGGCCCCACTCCGAACAGCGGCATCCCGCTGCCTGTCACTCTGGGTGGTATTAAGCTCTCCATGGGCGGCATCGACATGCCGTTGTTCTTCACCAGCAGCGGCCAGGTGAACGCCCAGGTTCCGGTGGAGCTGCCCATGAACGCGACAACAGGCTTGGTGGCTCGCGCCTTCAGCGGAACGTCGGAAACCCAGGACTCGGTGCCGGTGTCGGTCTCGGTGGCGGCGACCACGCCGGGAATTTTCATTGCCGCGGAGCCCACGGCTCCGAATCAGGGCGCGATCCTCAACAATCCGGCGGGGCAAATAGTAGACGCGGCGCATCCGGCAACCGCCGGTGACGTGTTGACGATTTACTGCACGGGTCTAGGCGCCACCACTCCGTCCGTGGCTACCGGCGTGCAAAACACCGCGGGTACGACGAACAGTCCCGTCACGGTGACCTTTGGGACGGCCGCGCCTGTCGCCACGCTATACGCAGGACTCGGGCCGGGATTCGTCGGCCTGTACCAGGTCAACGTCGCAGTTCCCGCGGGCCTGACGCCGGGATCGACGGTGCCGGTGGTGTTGAACCAGAACGGCATTAGCAGCAACATCGCGACAATTGCAGTTCACTAAGACCGGAGAGACACAGCCGGAAAAGCAACCGCCGCACCCACGCATTCGCGTGGGTCCCCGCGCCGATGAACGCCGATGAGAACGAATGCTGCCGGCGTTCATGGGCGGTTGCTTCTGTTTTTGGGAGTTCAGTTTGCCAGGTCCAACACTCTATTAGCTCTCTCGGATGAATCGGACCGACCTAGTCAGCCCTGCCTTAACTAACGACCGAACAACTTCTGGACGAAATCCGCCAACCCGTGGTATGGTTAATAACTGACACAGAGAACGAAAAGACGAATAAGGAGCGAGGTTACAGGCCGATGCCATTGGCTACTGAACAAAAACGGGCGGTTGCGAAGAAAGTCCAGATCCATAGTAAGGATGTCGGGTCGCCCGAAGTCCAGATTGCCGTGCTCGGCGAGCGGATCGCCCAATTGACACAGCACTTCAAAGCTTTCCCGAAAGACCATGATTCCCGGCATGGATTGCTGGGTATGGTCAGCCGCCGCAAGCGGCTGCTCACGTATCTCATGCGCTACGATACCGAGCGTTACAAAGCGTTGGCTCAGAAACTGGGTAAGACTCGCTAGTTAGCTACCTCGAAGACAGATGAGTAATCCCGTTGTCGCGGCCCTGGGGCCGCTCGGGCGCGCATTTTCCTCCCTTTCCCCTAACTTTCTCTGTTCAGCCGGATCTGGCTTAGCGTCCGCCATTGTGGCGGCGCGGGCTTGGATCCGACTTGTCCATTATCGGGCCTTCCGGCTCGCGTGAGTCCGGATTGGCCTTTCGCAATATAGGAGTTTGAAGACCACATATGGTCCATACAGTCAGCTTGGAACTGGGTTCCAAAACACTTTCCATTGAAACAGGCAAATTAGCCAAACAGGCCGGCGGCGCCGCTTATGTCCGCTACGGCGATACCGTGGTGCTGGCCACCGCAACATCCGCCCACGAAGGACGCGAGGGCATCGATTTCTTCCCCCTCACCGTGGATTACCGCGAATACACATACGCCGCTGGACGCATTCCGGGCGGCTACATCAAGCGCGAAGGTCGCATGTCGGAAAAAGAAACGCTCACCTCGCGCCTGATCGACCGGCCCTTTCGCCCATTATTCGAAAAGGGCTTCAAGTGCGAGACGCAAGTCATCGCCATGGTGCTCTCCGCCGATTCCGATAACGATCCGGACGTCTTGGCCATCTGCGGCGGCTCGGCCGCGCTGATGCTGAGCGACATCCCCTTCCATAACCCGGTCGCGGCCGTGCGCGTGGGCAAAGTGGACGGCAAGTTGACCGTCAATCCCACGCACACCGACCGCGCTGGCAGCGCCTTGAACATCACCATCGCCGCCACCGAGCAGGCCATCGTGATGGTGGAAGCCGGTGCCACGGGCGCCAGCGAGGATGAAGTGCTGGAAGCGCTGCTGTTCGGTCACGAACAGTGCAAGCGCATCATCGCCAAGATCAAAGAACTGCGCGAACTGGCCGGCGTGCCGAAACGTCCGGTGGAAGCGCCCAAGAAGGACGAGGCGCTCTACAAAGAGATCGCCGCCAAGTGGACCGCGCGCCTGGAAGAAGCGCTCGATACCAAGAAGCATCCCAAGATGGAGAGCGGCGCCTTGCTGCGCGTCTTGAAAAAGGAATTGCTGGCGGAATACGCCGCCAAGACGGTTGGGGACGAATCTAAGACCAAGGAAACGGCCAAGGAAGTCTCCAAGAGCCTGGAGCAGTTGCGCGAACATATCTTCCGCGACAACATTCTGAAGAAGAATCAGCGGCCCGATCATCGCGCCTTCGACGAAGTGCGCAACATCACCTGTGAAGTTGGGCTGCTGCCGCGGACCCACGGCTCTGCCGTGTTCACGCGCGGCGAGACGCAAGCGTTGGTAACCTGCACCATGGGCACCAAGGACGACATGCAGCGCCAGGAGAAGTTGGAAGTTACCGAATCGTTCAAGCGCTTCATGCTGAACTACAACTTCCCGCCGTTTTCGGTGGGTGAAGTGCAGTTCATGCGCGGCCCCGGCCGCCGCGAAATCGGCCACGGCATGTTGGCCGAGCGCGCCGTCGGAATGGTGCTGCCCGACGCCGACAAGTATCCCTACACGCTACGCGTGGTCTCGGACATCTTGGAATCGAACGGTTCCAGTTCCATGGCCTCGATCTGCGGCGCGACGCTCGCGCTGCTGGACGCTGGAGTCCCGCTCAAAGCCAACGTGGCCGGTATCGCCATGGGCCTGGTGATGGGCGAGGACGGTCATGCCGCGATTCTCACCGACATCGCCGGCGCCGAGGATCACTACGGCGACATGGACTTCAAGGTTGCCGGCACCAAGGACGGGATCACCGCCTTGCAGATGGACATCAAGGTGGGTGGCGTGGATCCGCAACTGATGCGCAAAGCGCTGGAGCAGGCGCGTAAAGCGCGTTTGCACATCCTGGGCATCATGGAGCAGACCATTGCAACACCGCGCGCAGAGATGTCGATTTACGCGCCGCGAATCTACACCATGAAGATTCCGGTGGACAAGATCCGCGAAGTGATTGGACCGGGCGGCAAGGTCATTCGCGGGATCGTCGAGAAGACTGGCGTGAAGATTGACGTGGAGGACGACGGCAGTATCCACATCGCTTCCAACGACGGTCCTTCGGCGCAGATGGCCATCCAGATCATCACCGACATTACTGCAAGCGCAGAGATGGGTAAGACCTATCTGGGCAAGGTAGTGCGGATCGTGGACTTTGGGGCCTTCGTGGAGATTTTCCCGGGCACCGACGGATTGCTGCACATCAGCGAAATCGCGGAGCACCGCGTGGCTAAGGTTCGCGACGAACTGAAGGAAGGCGATCAGCTCATGGTGAAGGTGATCGCCATTGAGGGCAACAAGGTCAAGCTGAGCCGCAAGGCACTTTTGCGCGATCAGAAGGCTGGCGGTCCCAAGAAGCCGGCCGAGCCCAAGCCTGAGACGCACGAGTAGGTAGGACAGCCCGAGTCACGAGGTCCGAGGCCCCGAGTGAAAAGACGTTTTTGGACTCGGGCCTCGGGCCTCGCGACGCGGGCCTGATTACCCCCATGGACGCGGCTACCAGTCCGCTGATGCAGCAGTACCAACGCATCAAGCAGCAATATCCGAATGCGGCGTTGCTGTTCCGCGTGGGCGATTTCTACGAGCTGTTCTACGACGACGCCGTGCGCGTCTCCCGCGAATTACAACTCACCCTAACTTCGCGCCAGAAAGAAGCCGGCGTGCCGATTCCCATGTGCGGCGTTCCTTATCACGCCGCGCAGGGATACATCAGCAAGCTGCTGCAAAAGGGCTATCGCGTGGCCATCTGCGAGCAGACCGAAGATCCTTCCAAGACCAAGAGGCTGGTGAAGCGCGAAGTCACGCGCGTGGTTACGCCCGGCACCACCGAGGACGTGGCCATGGTCTCGCCGCGCGATCACAACTATCTGGTAGCCGTGTTCCCGTCGCACGACTGCATCGGCTTGGCTTATACCGATCTTTCCACCGGCGAGTTTCGCGCCACCGAGTTCACCGGCATCGATCGCGAGGCATTGTGTGCCGAGGAATTGGCGATCCTGCGGCCCAAGGAAGTTTTGCTGCCAACGGGCGCGCGCTTCGCGCGCTCGGTCAACGCCGTCTACACCGACGTGGACGAGTGGACCTTCGCGCCCGACAATTCCCAGCGTTTGCTGACACAGCACTTTGGCGTAGCGTCGCTGGATGGTTTCGGCTTCGCCGGCCACGATGCGGCAACGGGCGCGGCGGGAGCCGTGCTGCACTATTTGCAGGAGACGCAACGGGCGTCTCTGGCGCATGTCAACGGCCTGGGCTTCTATCGCCAGCAGGAATGGATGATGCTGGACGCGGTCACCACGCGTAATCTGGAACTGGTGGAGCCGGTCTTCGCTGGCGAGCACGACGCTACGATGATCGCGGTACTCGACGACACCCGCACCAGCATGGGCGGGCGCTTGCTGCGAAACTGGCTGCAGCGGCCGTCGTTAGATCTCGTGGAGATCAACGCGCGGCTCGACGCCGTCGGCGAGTTGAAGGCGGCCACGGTGATTCGCGGAACGCTGACCGCCGACATGGAGGGCTTCGGCGATTTGGAACGCTTGCTGAGTCGCATTGTGCTGGGCACGGCGCATCCCCGCGACTTGCTGTCGCTGGGCGCGTCGCTGGAGCGCGTCCCGAAACTGAAGGCGGACCTGGGGCAGTGCGCCGCCGGTCGGTTAGCCGCGCTGGCCGGGCGTTTGGACGAACTAGCGGATGTCGCCGCGCTTTTGGCGCGCGCCATCGCGCGTGATGCTCCGCTGAATCTCGCCGATGGCGGTGTGATTCGCGCAGGCTATCACGCCGAACTGGACGAATTGCGGGAACTGAGCCGGGGAGGGAAGAGTTACATTGCCGGCATCGAAGCGCGGGAGCGCACCCGCACCGGCATCAACTCGCTTAAGGTGCGTTTCAACAACATTTTCGGATACTACATTGAGATATCAAAGCCCAACCTGCACCTGGCCCCCGCCGATTTCGAGCGCAAACAAACGTTGGTGAACGCGGAACGTTTTACCACGCCGGAACTCAAGGACTACGAACGCAAAGTTCTCGACGCCGAGTCGAAGATTTTGGAACTGGAGCGCCAACTCTTCAACGAGGTGCGTGAGCAAGTCGCGGCGCAAGCCGCGCGCATTCGCCAGACGGCCGCGGCGCTGGCCGAAAGCGACGTGCTAGTGAATTTGGCGTCGCTGGCGGCGCACGCGAATTATTGCCGGCCCGAATTTACGACAATGGGCCAGACAACTGGCGAACTGGAGGTAGTCGGCGGCCGCCATCCGGTGATTGAGCGCCTCGCGGAAAAAGGCCAATCCGGGCGCTTTGTACCGAACGATCTTTATCTCAATGACGAGACCCACCGCATCCTGGTGATTACCGGACCGAACATGGGCGGCAAGTCCACTTACTTGCGGCAAGCCGCGCTGATTGTGATTCTGGCGCAGATGGGCAGCTTTGTTCCGGCGGATCGCGCGCGACTGCCGCTGGTGGATCGCGTCTTCACGCGCATCGGCGCCAGCGACAATCTGGCGCGCGGCCGTTCCACGTTCCTGGTGGAAATGACGGAAACCGCCGCGATCCTGAACACCGCGACGCCGCGGAGTCTGGTGCTGCTGGACGAAGTAGGCCGCGGCACCGCGACTTTCGACGGCCTGTCCATCGCCTGGGCGGTGGTGGAACATCTGCATCAAGTGACGCGCGCGAAAACGCTGTTTGCCACGCACTATCACGAGCTCACGGAGTTGGCCGAGCATCTGCCGGGTGTGCGGAACTTGCGCGTGGTCGTCAAGGAATCGGGCGGGGAGATCGTGTTCTTGCATCGCGTCGAGCCGGGCAAAGCCGACCGCAGCTACGGTATCGAGGTCGCGCGATTAGCCGGATTGCCGCGGCCGGTGGTCGAGCGCGCCCGGGAAGTGCTGGAAGAGCACGAGCGCAGCGAGGAAAAGGTCAGCGAAGATTTAACGCCCGGCGCGGTGCCCGCGCCACCCATGCAGTTGACGTTGTTCACGGCGTTGAACCACGACGTGGTTCGCCGTCTGTCGGAAGCGAATCTGGATGAGTTGCGTCCGTTGGATGCGTTGAATCTGCTGGCGGAGTTGAAGAAGCAGGTATGAGGTGTTTTTGGAGTGCGGCGACTTGTCGCCGCTTTTTTCCGGCCGAAGCTTGCTTCGGCAGCCTCCGCGAAGCGGAGGACGCTTAAAGCTGAGCTCGGAATGCTTCGACCTCGACCCCGGCCTGCCTTAGAATCGAGCGTAGCGTTCCTCGATCCAGTTCTCTGTGGTCTGGGACGACAGCCTGGGCAAACGGGGAATCGCGTCGCATGATCATGTGACTGCCTTCTTGCCGCCGGAATCGGAACCCGAGCCTCTCCAGCGCTGCACGGCATTCTCTGCCGGAGACCCGTGGCAATCCGCTCACACGGCCACCAAGAGAGTCTCGAAGCGTTCTTCGGGCACTGTTATCCCGTCTTCTTCCAAGGCCAGGATGTATCCGCGAATGGCCTCTTGGATGTTGGCGATTGCCTTTTCCTTGGTTTCGCCCTGGGTGATGCAACCGGGCAAACTGGGGCATTCCGCCACCCAGAATCCGTCTTCGCCGGGAGAGAGAACGACTTGTCGCATGAATCCACTATAACCCAACTAGGCTTGGTCTTTCATAGATGGACCTGCCTTCTCGCAGAGCCGTGGTGACAAAGGCCATCGGGACGGCGGCTCCATTCGGCGATCTCCGCCGGCGTGTAAACCAATACATCCACTTCGGCGGGCAGGTCGGCGAGCGCGGCGTACAGGGAGCCGGAACGTTGGTGGCGGGGGAGTTGGCTTTCCTGGATCACCAGAACATCGTAGTCGCTGTGATGGCCGGAGTCGCCACGGGATCGGCTTCCGAACAGCACGATCCGCTCGGGATCCGTCACCGCACGGATGCGTTGTACGATCTTCGGGATGAGGTTATCGCCATCCATAGAACGAGTCAACTATGTCTTTGCCACTGCGATCTCGGGTAAAGTCAGCTTGATGTCTCGCGCGCTCCCCGGAAGCAACGGCGAGCCGCGAAGGCTGATGCTTCCGCAATCACGCGTTCGACTTATGATGGACTAGACCAAAGGAGGCGCGGTGAAACTGCAATACTTAGGCGATGCCAGAGATGCCTTTAAGTGGGATCTTCTGCATTGGCTCTGCACCCAATCCAATCCCCGATTCTCCGAATTGGTTTACGTGCCTCTGCTAACCGAAGATGATGCTAAAGGCAACGATGGTAAGACCCCTCATCGCTGGTTCCCCTGCCGAACGGATATTCGGGAGTTCACAGAGGGTTTTCTGAAATCACGCAACTTAGGGCGCATCGGGACCCTTGGCTCGCTCCCGAAACACCCAACATTCGGCGTGCATATTTTCAAAGAGACCGTCTACGTCCCGGCGGGCCCCGCGCGATCCAGCTATTGGACCGGTTTAGCGCTGCCAGGCAATGAGATCATTTTTCTCGACCCAGACAACGGATTTGAGACAGCCACTCGGAAAGGCCGAAAGTGGGTCCGGGTTTCCGAGATTCAGACGATTCTTGCTTCCGCTCCGCCTTCCACGGCCGTAGTCGTTTATCAGCACCGCCCGCTCTTTAGGCGTTGGGACGACGTTTTTCCCTTGCTCATTAGCGGATTGACGCAGACCGCTCAGATATCAGTGGTGTATGAGGCCAGCTTGGCCTTTATCATTCTGGCTCAGAGCGCAGACGCGAGATCCCGGGTTTTCGAAGCTGCAGCTCGGTACGCGGAGGCTCATGGCGGCAGAGTTAAGTACGGGGGTCTGGGCTGACCGTTTTCGCTCACCCTACAACATCTGCCTGAGCACATACTGCAACTTCCCACCGTGACGCAGATACGTCATTTCCTCCGGCGTATCCACGCGCACCCGCACGTTGAACGATTTTCCATCTGCCTTCACGGACAGCGTTTGCCGTGGACTCGCTGTTGCAGGCCAGTCATTTCGTACACCTCGAAACTGGCGAGACCCCAACGATTCAACCGATTCGCCGGAATCCTCTATTGTAACGCCAGAAAAACAGCAACTGTCGATTAACGTCGCTGAACGCCAAAGGAACGCGCACACTACCGTGTGTGGAAACCCAGCGAACTGCGCTATGCTGTTCCCCAGGGAGGACGTCAACCATGGACCGTCGGGATTTTATCAAGAGTGCAGGACTCACCATCGGCGCGGGTTTGGCCGGATCGCTGGAGGCCCCCGCGGGCAACCGGGCCGTGCCCGCTAGTGACAGAATTTCCATCGCCGTCATCGGCGCGAATGGCCGGGGCAACGAACACATCGCCGGACTCATCGATCTGCCCGGCGCTGAAATCGCCTATGTGTGCGACGTGGACGATCATGTCATCGCCAAGGGTATTCAGACCGCGTTGAAGAAGCAGGCCAACGCCCCCAAAGGGCAAAAAGACTTCCGCAAGGTCCTGGCCGATCCGTCGATCGACGCCGTGACCATCGCCACGCCCGACCACTGGCATTCGCCGATGGGCATTCTGGCGCTGGCGGCGGGCAAGCACGTCTATATCGAAAAGCCGCTCAGCCAAAATGCGCATGAAGGCGAACTGGTGATGCTGGCCGAACAGAAGTACAAGAAGGTCGCGATGATGGGCGCGCAACGGCGCTCGTTCCCGAATTTGCAGCAGGGGATTCGCGAGATCCACGAAGGCATTATCGGCAAGGCCTACTTCGCGCGGACCTGGTACACCAACAGTCGCGCCTCCATCGGCACCGGCAAGCCGGCCGAAGTTCCCGCGTGGCTGGACTATGAATTGTGGCAAGGTCCGGCGCCGCGCAAACCGTTCCACGACAATTTGATTCACTACAACTGGCACTGGTTCTGGAATTGGGGATCGGGCGAGGCGCTCAACAACGGCACCCACGAAGTGGACGTGGCCCGCTGGGCTTTGGGCGTGAATTATCCCGTGCGCGTGGCCTCCACCGGCGGACGTTACCAATGGCAGGACGATTGGCAGACGCCCGACACGCAGATTATCTCCGTGGACTACGCGGAAGGGAAAACTATTTCCTGGGAAGGCCGAAGCTGCTGCGGATTTAACAGCGAAGGCCTGGACCGCGGCGTGATGGTCTATGGAACGGAAGGCGCGGCGCTACTCGACAGCAACAGTTACAAGATTTACGACAAGAAGAAAAAGCTGGTCAAGGAAGTGTTGGACGTCAAGGAAGCCGCGGGCAGCAATCCGCTCAGCTCCACGGGCCGGCGTCTCGATAAACTGCATCTGGCCGATTTCCTCGAATGCATCCGTACCGGCAAGAAGCCGAATTGCCCGGTCGAAGAAGGACACAAGAGCGTCACCGGTCTGCACCTGGGCAACATCGCCTGGCGCGTGGGCCGCGAGTTGCACTGCGATGCCGCCAACGGCCACATCACCGGCGACGCCGAGGCGGCGAAGTTGTGGCGTCGCGAATACCAGCCGGGTTGGGAACCCAAGGTTTAATTTAGAGCAGGCCCGAGGCGCGAGGCCCGAGGCCCGAGTCGGAAACCCCTTATCGACTCGGACATCGGGCCTGGCGACTCGGGCCTGCCTGGCCTGCCTGCAACCCAATCGCCGTTCCGCACGTTCTTATATGTAGGAGCGCGGGGTAGCGCTTCCACAAACGTGGCGTAGCAGGACGAGAGAGTCCTAAGCGCCACCAAACAATGACGAAGGACGTGAAACAATGAATACTGTCAGGACCCCCTCGAACGACGGCCGGTTCCCTCGCAACGCGGGAACTTTGGCTGTGGTGATTCTCTTCGCTGCTGCGACGCTCTTCGCGCAGGACCCCGGGCCGCGGCAACCACCTGCTTCCGATCCTCAAGCGGGACAGTATCCGGCACCCCAGGGCGGCCAGTATCCAGCGCCTCAGTATCCGCCGCCAGCCCAGCCGCAGGACCAGCAAGGTCCCTACGGCCAGCAAGCGCCCTACGGCCAGCAACCCGCCTATGGCCAGCCTCAGTATGGTCAACCCCCGTACGGTCAGTATGGCCAACCGCGACAAGGCGGACCGCGGGGCTATCAGCCTCAGGTGCCGGTTACCCATCCGACGAGCGACCTGACGTTGCCGGCAGGCACGGTGATCAGCGTCCGGATTGACCGGCCGCTTTCCACCGCGCGCAATAAGGCGGGCGATGGCTTTGACGCCATCCTTCAGCAGCCGCTGGTGGCCAATGGATACGTGATCGCGCAGCGCGGACAAACCGTGCTCGGCCGCGTCACCTTATCCGAGAAGGCCGGCCGCGTGTCGGGGCAGTCTAAGCTGGGCATTGAACTGTCCGAACTGACCCTGGTGGACGGCCAGCAAATCCCCTTGAACAGCGAACTGGTTGAGCAAAAGGGTGGCACGTCCTTTGGACGCGACGCCGTAGGTATCGGCACGACCACCGGATTGGGCGCCGCGATCGGCGCTGGCGTGAACGGTGGGGTCGGCGCCGGTGTTGGCGCAGCCGCCGGTCTGGTGACGGGCATTGTCGGCGTGATGTTGACTCGCGGGCACGACACTTACGTTGGTCCCGAACAGTTGTTGGTGTTCCGCATCAAGGAGCCGCTGATGATCGCCACCGCTCACAGCGCCGAAGCGTTCATGCCGGTAACCGCGCAGGATTATCGCAACCCCAGCGGTGGCGGCAGGCAGTATCGCGCCGGACCGCCGGCGGGTGGCGCGTACTACACCCCGTACGCCAGCGCAGGGTATCCGGCTTATGGCTATCCAGCTTACGGCTATGGCGTTGGCTTTGGCTACGGCTATCCATACGGGTGGGGCTGGGGTCCGGGCTTCGGCTTCGGATTCGGTGGCCGCGGATTCTACGGTCGCCGTTGGCGGTAAGATTTCGTAAGCAAGTTCGACCTGAGTGTTCTGGGACAGTATCCTTGAGAGCACAGAGCGCGGGAAACCGCATCTGTGCTCTTTTTTTCTTGGGCTGATGCGGTTGTCAGAACCGCCTGCGGTAGCAGGTGGGTTCCGTCTGTTGCCTCGAAGACCCATCCGCTACTGCGGACGGTTCTGACAAGACGCACTTTCCACACACTGCTTTTGGAAAGAAACCGCCAAAACTGAAGTATAATCAACGTTTGCACTGAGGTTGCGATTCCTCTCCGCATCAATTTACGGAGTTACACGGAGCTAACGACTATCTATGCCCAAACGGACTTTTCAGCCCAAGCGGCGGCATCGCGTGAAAACACACGGGTTTCGCACGCGCATGAAAACACAGGGCGGCCGCAAGGTACTTTCGCGCCGTCGCGCGAAGGGCCGCAAACGCCTGGCGGTGAAGCCGGGCTTCCGGGAGTAAGCATCTTTTCCGGCCTTAGTGGCGGCTGGCCGAAGACGGTGCGGTTGCTGCATCGTCCCGACTTCGATCGGGTCTATCGCACCGGCAGGCGTTTTGGATCGCCACTGTTTACTGCGTTCCTGGTGCGGCGTCCCGCTCCTGACGGGCCGGTGAGCTCGCGCGTGGGATTTACCACGCCAAGAGCCTCGGCAACGCGGTGCTGCGAAATCGCATCCGCAGGCGCTTGCGGGAAGTGCTGCGATTGCATTGGACGGAACTGGCGCCGGGATGGGATTTGGTCCTGAATCCGCGGCGGGCGCTGCTGGACGCGCCGCGGTCTAGGATCGAGGAAGAGGTGCGGCGGCTGTTCGGGAACATCGCCGCTACCCCCTCGTCTAACCAAGAGAAGGCGCTGGAACGGAAGTCATGAAGCGGGCCGCCCTCTCCGTATTGCGGGGATACAAGCGGTGGATCTCGCCGCTGCTGCCGCCGGCCTGCCGTTTCGTGCCGACCTGCTCGGAGTACGCGATGGAAGCGGTGGAGAAACACGGAGTGCTGGGTGGACTGGGACGAGCGGTGTGGCGTTTGCTGCGCTGCCATCCGCTGAGCCGCGGTGGATACGATCCGGTAAGGTAATTTGCCAACAATGTTCGACGACAAAGACCCATCCTCCGACATGCAGCGCAACATCCTGCTGGCCTTCGCGCTTTCCGCGTTGGTCCTGGTGTTGTTCAGTCCCAAGTCGCAGCCCAAGAAGCCGGCAACCGATACCGCTCCGCAAACTTCCACCGCACCCACCGCACCCGTGAATGGGACGGTTGCGAGGAATCCGACGAGCACACCGGCGGCTGCCGCGCCGGCCAAAGCTGCCGAGCCCCCGCCTCCGGCCATACCCGCCGTGCAGGGCACCACGGAAACCGACACGGTTGTGGAAAGCGATCTTTTCGAAATCCGTTTCAGTAATCGCGGCGCGGTGGCCACCAGTTGGGTGCTCAAGGGTTTTAACGACAGCGATGACAAACAGCTCGATCTGGTGGATCCGGTGGCCGTCTCCCAGGTGGGCTGGCCGCTAGCGCTGCGAACCGAAGAGTCCGACATTCGCGACACACTGAGCAAGGCGCTGTTCGCCGTGAAGTCCACCGGACGAAATGCGCCTACCATCGTCACCTTCGAATACAGCAACGGCACCATCGCCGCCCGCAAGGAGTTTCGCTTCGAGGCCGGTACTTACGTTGTCCGTATTTCCACGGAAGTCACCCGTGACGGCCGGCCGGTGGCGCACGAACTGGTCTGGCGCGGCGGATTCGGCGACCGCACCGTGGCCAACCACACCAATACCAGCACGCTGACGCTCGGCGAGCACATCGACCACAAGGTGCTGAAAGACGTTAAGACCGACGACCTGCGGATGCCGGGGCCGTTCTCCTACGTGACCCTGGAGGACCTTTTCTTCTGCGCCGTGTTCATGCCTGGAGGGGAAGGCGATACACCCGCGGTGATCCAATCAGCCGACCTGTTCAAGAACAGTTACGCGGCCGTCCCCGGCAATACGCTGGATTTGTTGGGCGTGGGCGTGGGCGGCGATGGTGCCAACTATTTTCGCGCTTATGTTGGACCCAAGGATTTGGCGCTGCTGCGCACCATTTCCCCCGAGCCGGGCGGCGATGCGCGCCTGAAACGCGGCGAGCCGGTGTTGTCGCTGGCCCCCATGGTGGATTACGGCTGGTTTTCCTTCGTGGCCTTGCCGATGTATTTGTGTTTGAAGTGGATCTCCGCGCACATCGTCAGCAACTATGGCTGGTCCATTGTGCTGCTCACGGTGGTCATCAACATCGCCCTGCTGCCGCTCAAGATGAGCAGCATGAAGTCGTCGCAAAAGATGCAGAAGCTGGCGCCGCAGGTGAAGGCTATTCAGGATCGCTTCAAGAAGTACAAGATGAGCGATCCCAAGCGCCAGGAAGCCAACGAAGAGGTCATGGCCCTGTACAAGAAGGAAGGCGTGAATCCCCTGGGCGGCTGCTTGCCGATGGTGATTCAAATCCCCTTCTTTTACGGATTCTACCGGATGATAGCGCAGGCCATCGAGATGCGCCACGCCTCCTGGCTGTGGGTTCACGATCTTTCGGTACACGAGGCCGGCTGGTTTCACGTGCTGCCGATCGTGATGATCGCCACCATGCTATTGTTGCAGAAGATGACGCCGCAACCGGCTGGCGATCCCGCGCAGCAGAAAATGATGATGATGATGCCGCTGTTCTTCGGCGTCGGCTTTTACAACGTCTCCAGCGGCCTGGTGCTGTACTGGCTCACCAGCAACCTGGTGCAGATGGCCCAGCAATGGTTTTTCAACCGCACCACGACGACTTAGTGGGGCAGGCATCCCTGCCTGCCGCGGTTGGTTCGAAAAAAGGCAGGCAGGGATGCCTGCCCCACCAATTTGAGGTTCTCTTTTCGGGAGTGATCGATGCCTAAGCAAATTTCCGACGCCGTCGTATTGAAGCAGCAGTTGGAAGCGTTCCTGCCCCCTATCATCCAGCATGGCGGCTTTCAATTGAAGTTTGAAGTTCAGAACACCGCCGGTCAACTGGACCGGGATTACGAGAATCCCGACCTGGTGGTGGACTTCAGCGGTCCCGACATGCCGCTGCTGCTGGAGAACAAAACCGAACTGCTGCGCGCCATCGAGCAGATCGCCCTGGAAGCGATCGGCCTGGATCACGAATCCGCGGATAAGATCCTGTTCGATTGCCAGGAGCATCGCATGATGCGCTTCGCCGAACTGGGCTTGGCGGCGCAGGCCGCCGCCGAGAAGGTGGTGCGCACCGGAGTGCCCTTCCGTTTCGGCAGCATGAGCGGCCGGGAGCGGCGCGTGATTCACATGGCCCTGCGCGGGAACAACGATGTCCACACCGAGAGCGAAGGCTTTGGCATCAACCGCCAGGTGGTGGTTTCTCCCAAGAACGGTTCGAAGAAAGGTCCGGCGCGGCCGGGCCGCGGGAGATAACGCTCATGAGAAAGCACGAAGGCAAAAGGCAAAAGGCAAAAGTCAAAAGGCAAAAGGAAGGTACTGACGCTCATTTTTTGATGTTTTTCTTCACTTTTGCCTTTTGCCTTTTGCCTTTTGCCTTCGTCGTGCCTTTCCCTACGCCTCGCCTGGGCCTACTTCTCTGTCGCTAGCTACCCAGGCGGCCCCTCATGTCTGACGATACCATCGTCGCGCTGTCCACTCCTCCCGGACGCGGCGCCATCTCCACGATTCGATTCAGCGGTCCGGATAGTTTGAAAATCGCCAGGCGCCTGGTGCGGCTGCCGGCCGATCCACGGCCGCGCCGCGCCACACTTGGCCAATTCTGCGACGCCAACGGTGAAGTGGTGGACGAGGTGCTCCTCACTTGGTTTTGCGCGCCGAATTCCTATACCGGCGAAGACGTGGTGGAAGTGAGCTGTCACGGCGCGCCGGTGGTGGTGGAGTATTTCCTGCGCTGCGCTCTGGTTCACGACGCGCGCCTGGCCGAGCCGGGCGAATTCACGCTGCGGGCGTTCCTGCATGGACGCATGAATCTGGCGCAAGCCGAAGCCGTGCAAGACCTGGTACAGGCGCAGACGCTGTACCAAGCGAAGGTGGCCGTCCAGCAGATGGAAGGCGCGCTATCGCGACGGCTGTCGCCCGTGAAGCAGGATCTGGTGGACCTGATAGCGCTGCTGGAAGCGGGAATCGATTTTGCCGAGGACGACATTAGCGTGGCGTCGCGCGAAGAGATATCGCGGCGGCTCGAGTCGCTGCGCCAGCCGCTGGACGAATGGGTGGGATCGTTTCGTTTCGGACGCGTGGTGCGGGAAGGATTGACGCTGGCCATTCTGGGGCGTCCCAACGTGGGCAAGTCGTCGCTGTTCAACCGGCTGCTGGACCGCGAGCGAGCGATTGTCACGGCTTCGGCGGGCACCACGCGCGATCTGGTGAGTGAAACGCTCAACCTGGAAGGCATTCCGGTGCGTTTGGTGGACACGGCCGGCATCCGCGAAACCGACGACGAGGCCGAGAGCATCGGCGTGCGCCGTTCCTTCGAAGCGTCTGCCGAGGCCGACGTTACGCTGCTGGTTCTCGAGGCCACACGTGGCGTTATCGACGAAGATCGCGCGCTCATGGCGCGAGTTCCGGGCGCCATGCTGGTGGTGAACAAGGCGGACATCGGCGATCGTTTTCCAGAAGGTGCGCAGCGTTGCTCGGCGCTGACCGGGCAGGGAATTGCGGAATTGCGGCCCGCCTTGTTGGGGCGTCTCTCCGAAGGAGGGGCAGAGCCGGGCTTCCTGACGAATGTCCGCCACGAGCGGCTGATCCGCGAGGCGCTCGTCGCGCTCGATCGCGCAGCGCGCGCGGTCGAAGAAGGTTTGCCGCACGAAATGCTGTTACTGGACCTCTACAACGTGCTGCGGCCTTTGGGCGCGATCACCGGCGAGACGACGATTGACGATATTCTCAACCGTATCTTTTCCACGTTTTGTATTGGTAAGTAGCTACCTCCTCAGTAGGTTAGAGGTTCGGTGATGCTGCGAACCTCGACCGAGCTTTCCGCATCGCAGCACGGCGAGTGCGGCAGCGTCCTTCTTCATTGGAGGAACCTATTTTACTCCCGCAAGGCGCTAGCATCGAAGTAGCCGGGCTGTCCGGGCTGTAGCACAGGACGATCAGAAACTCCCTGACCGTGGTATACTGACCTCGTCGGGTTCGGGGAAGCGCCCGCCCACGATAACCCTACAAATGTGTTTGACAGGATCGTGTTGAGCCTGTTAAGCTAATAGGGTTTCCTTGCGAGAGAGTTTCAGCTCCTGTTAGGCACCCTCCCTTTAGTTAGGGGATATCGGCCGAAAGGGGCGGCTGTTAGACAGCTTTCCTCGGTGGTTGGGTTTCACCTGGAAGATCCTCGCTACTTGGCTCCGAAGAAAGGGTTCGGAGCACCTTAAGGCTTCGTCGCAAAACCGCCCAAAGCGGTCAGCTATGGCGAGCCTGCCGTATCCGCGGGTATCATGCGCTTTCCCAAAAGCGCGAAATGCCGGGAGCGGGTCACGTATCTAACGATTGTGTGAAAACTGCGGTGGCAGGATTGTCCCCGCGGCGGACGCATCTTGCGCTTCCGTAGCGTGCAGGGAAAGTGTGCAGGGAAAGCGCCTGCGGCGATAGGAAAAAGAGAGGATTCGTGCCAACTTTTATTCAGCTCGTGCGTCTCGGCCGAAAGGCGCCGCGTTACAAGACGGCTAGCCCGGCGCTGCAATCTTGTCCGCAAAAGCGCGGGGTTTGCACGCGCGTCTATACGCAGACTCCCAAGAAGCCCAATTCGGCGCTGCGTAAAGTTGCCCGCGTTCGTCTCACCAACGGAATCGAAGTCACCACCTACATCCCCGGCATCGGACACAATCTGCAAGAGCACTCCATCGTGCTGATCCGTGGAGGCCGCGTCAAGGATCTGCCGGGTGTGCGCTATCACGTGGTGCGTGGAACGCTGGACGCCTCCGGCGTGGCCGACCGCAAGCAGGCGCGCTCCAAGTACGGCGCCAAGCGTCCCAAGTCATAAGTAAAAGGAAAAGCCTCTATGCCGCGCAAAGGAACAGTCGAACATCGCGAAGTTCTCCCGGATCCGATCTATAACAGCGATCTGGTCGAGAAGTTCATCAACTGCATGATGTGGGATGGAAAGAAGGCGATCTCGCAGCAGATTTTCTACAAGGCCATCGAGAAAGCCGCCGCGGCCGCCAACGAAGAGCCGCTCAAGGTCTTCAAGAAGGCCATCGAAAACTGCAAACCGTTGCTGGAAGTGAAGACCCGCCGCGTGGGCGGCGCCAACTACCAGGTGCCGGTAGAAGTGAATAACAATCGCCGCACCAGCCTGGCCATCCGCTGGCTGATCGGGTATGCCCGGGACCGCGGCGAAAAGGGCGGCATGATCGAGAAACTGTCCGCGGAGCTTTTGGACGCCGCCAATAATCGCGGCGCGGCTATCAAGAAAAAGGAAGATGTACACCGCATGGCCGAGGCCAACAAGGCTTTCGCCCATTACCGCTGGTAAGCCGGCGGAGCAACTAGAGATAAAGTTATGGCGCGTCAGACATCGCTCGCGAAAACCCGGAATATCGGCATCATGGCGCACATCGATGCCGGTAAGACCACCTGCACGGAGCGCATCCTGTTCTATACGGGACGCACCCACCGTTTGGGAGAGGTGCATGACGGTACCGCGACCATGGACTGGATGGAGCAAGAGCAGGAGCGGGGTATCACGATCACATCCGCGGCCACCACCTGCAATTGGCGCGACGTGCGCATCAATATTATCGACACGCCCGGCCACGTGGATTTCACGGCGGAAGTGGAGCGCTCCCTGCGCGTGCTGGACGGCGCGGTGGCGGTGTTCGACGCCGTCAGCGGCGTGCAACCGCAATCGGAAACCGTGTGGCGCCAGGCCGATAAGTACGGTGTGCCGCGCATCTGCTTCGTCAACAAAATGGATCGCGTCGGCGCCGATTTCGATCGCTGCATCGGCATGATCCGCAATCGCCTGAACGCCCATCCCGTGGCCATCCAGTGCCCCATCGGAAAAGAGGACAATTTTGAAGGCGTGATCGACCTGATCGAGCAGACCGCCATCGTTTATCATGACGAGACGCTGGGCGCGGAGTTCGAAACTAGCGATATTCCCGCCGAATACAAGGACATCGTCAAGGCTTACCGCGAGGAGATGGTGGAAGCGATCTGCGGAGCGGACGACGACCTGGTCGAAAAATACGTCGAGGGCAAGGAAATCACTCCCGCCGAGTTGCGCGCCAGTCTGCGTAAGTCAACCCTCGCCCTGAAGCTGGTTCCGATGGTGTGCGGATCGGCCTTCAAGAACAAGGGTGTGCAGCCGCTGCTCGACGCGGTGGTGGAATATCTGCCCTCGCCGCTGGATATCCCGCCGGTGCAGGGAACCAACCTGGAAGGCACCGAGCCGCAACAGCGTCCGCCCGACGACACCGCGCCGTTTTGCGCGCTGGTTTTCAAGATCATGACCGATCCGTTTGTCGGCCAACTGGCTTTCGTGCGCGTCTATTCCGGGAAGCTGGAAACGGGAGCCACGGTGTACAACTGGCCAAGGGACGCCGCGAGCGCATCGGACGGTTGTTGCAGATGCACGCCAACAAGCGCGAGGAAATCGAGGAAGTGTTGGCCGGCGATATCGCCGCTGCCGTCGGTCTGAAGACGGTCAGCACGGGCGATACGATTTGCGACGAAAAAGAACCGATCATTCTGGAGTCCATCGACTTCCCGGCACCGGTGATTTCCGTGGCGGTGGAGACCAAGACCAAGGCCGACCAGGAAAAGATGGGCGTGGCCCTCGGCAAGCTGGCGCAGGAAGATCCCACTTTTAAAGTTCATACCGACGAAGAAACCAACCAAACGATCATTTCCGGCATGGGTGAGTTGCACCTGGAAATCATCGTGGATCGCATGCGCCGCGAATTCAACGTGGAGGCCAACGTTGGCGCGCCGCAGGTGGCTTATCGCGAAACCATCCGCAAGAAGGTGGAAGGCGAGCACAAGCACATCAAGCAAAGCGGCGGGCGCGGCCAGTACGGGCACGTCAAGCTGACGGTGGAGCCGAGCGGCGCCGGTGTTGGCTTTGTCTTCGAGGACGACACTTATGGCGGCTCGATTCCCAAGGAATTCATCAAGCCGATCCAGGCGGGAGTCAAGGAAGCGACCGAGGGCGGAGTGCTGGCCGGCTACGAGATGGTGGACGTCAAAGTGACGGTTCTGGACGGCAGCTATCACGAAGTGGACAGCTCGGAAATGGCCTTCAAGATCGCCGGCTCGATTGCGTTCAAGGAAGCGGCGCGCCGGGCGTCGCCGTGCCTGCTAGAACCGATGATGAGTGTTGAAGTGGTGGTTCCCGACGAGCAATCTTACGTGGGCGACATCATTGGCGACCTGAATTCGCGGCGCGGCCGCATCGAGCACATGGAATTGCATGCCGGCAGCCAAGTGATCAAGGCGATTGTGCCGCTGGCGGAGATGTTTGGATACGCCACCGAGATGCGCTCGCGAACGCAGGGTCGCGCCAGCTATTCGATGCATTTCTACCGCTATGAGGAAGCGCCCAAGAGCGTAGCAGAGGAGATCATCGCCAAGGCGCAGGGCAGAACGGTGCAGAGGTAGAAGGATGGAAGCGAGTTTTGAAGTCGTCGTCGAAGGGGGATCCACTTCCCTGGAAGACTTCCGTCGCCGCAAGGAAGTTCCGGTTACCGAATTGCCGGATCTAACCGACGGCGAACGGGACTTCGCTAGGAAGTTCGGGATTCCAGAGGAAGACTATCGGCGCAGTAGTTGGGCAACTTTGGAAGGCGACAAGGAGTCCGGTCTCGGTCGGAGAAGCTGGGAGCGGTCGTGGAAGAGGACCTAAAGGCTTTAGGAGACGATTACAGCTTGGCGCGGATTGTCGCGCAGCCGTTTGAGGACCGCTGGGTTCTCGTGGTGCGGACCCCTCGGGGGCGAGAGAACGGTGTCCATCGAAAGAGAATTAGGGGACGATTTGCTGGACACGGGACACTACCGGGACGCTTTCGTCATCTTTTGGAGCGCGAATTGCGGTTTGGTGAGAAGGCGAGCTGATTGTAATTGATCGTAGCGGGTAGCGACGTTTGGTTTCACTTGAGCGAAGCGGTAAGCGACGCTCGGAGAAATAGCGCCGAGAGCGGCGTCTTTGAAGCCTACGTCTACGGACAAGACGATCACGGTTTGTGGGTTGTCATGGATTCCGAGCGGGATGCTCCGGGACGACGAGCTAGCCAGATCAGGTTGATCAAGTGGGAGCATTTCAGCACCGTAGTCGATTGAGGATCCCGCCAGCCAGACCGAGGCAGAAGCCGGTCGGCTTTCGGTAGGGGAAGAGATATCGCAGAGGAGACGAGATGGGTAAAGAGAAATTCGATCGCAGCAAGCCGCACGTCAACATCGGGACGATTGGGCACATCGACCACGGCAAGACCACTTTGACCGCGGCCATCACCAAGGTGCTGGGGAAGCACGATCCCAAGGTTCAGTTCCGTTCCTTCGACTCGATTGACAACGCGCCGGAAGAGCGCGAGCGCGGCATCACCATCGCCGTGGCGCACGTGGAGTATCCAGACCAAGAACCGCCACTACGCGCACGTGGATTGTCCCGGTCACGCCGACTACATCAAGAACATGATCACCGGCGCGGCGCAGATGGACGGCGCGATTCTGGTGGTCGCGGCCACCGACGGCCCCATGCCTCAGACGCGCGAGCACATTCTGCTGGCCCGCCAGGTGGGCGTTCCGGCCATCGTGGTGTTCATGAACAAGGTGGACATGGTCGACGACACCGAATTGCAGGATCTGGTGGAGTTGGAAGTTCGCGACCTGCTGAATAAGTATCAGTTCCCGGGCGACGACATTCCGGTGATTCGCGGATCGGCGCTGGGCGCGCTGAACGGCGAAGCCAAGTGGGAAGCCACGGTCGAGCAGTTGATGGACGAAGTGGACCGCTACATTCAACTGCCGCCGCGTGAAATCGACAAGCCCTTCCTGATGCCGATTGAAGATATTTTCTCGATCTCCGGGCGCGGCACGGTGGTGACGGGCCGCATCGAGCGCGGCAAGGTGAAGGTGGGCGAGGAAATGGAGATTGTGGGCTTCCGTCCCACGGAGAAGAAGGTTGTCACGGGCATCGAAATGTTCAAGAAGTTGTTGGACGAAGGACTGGCCGGCGACAACGTGGGACTTTTGCTGCGCGGCGTGGACAAGGAAGACGTGGAGCGCGGCCAGGTGATCGCCAAGCCGGGTTCGATTACTCCGCACACCAAGTTCAAGGCGGCGGTGTACGTGTTGAACAAGGAAGAGGGCGGGCGGCACACGCCGTTCTTCAAGGGATACCGGCCGCAGTTCTACATCCGGACCACCGACGTGACCGGCGTGTGCGAGTTGCCGGAAGGCACGGAAATGGTGATGCCGGGCGATAACGTGACCATCACGGTGGTGTTGATCACGCCGGTGGCCATCGAGAAAGAAATGCGCTTCGCGATCCGCGAAGGCGGCCGCACGGTGGGCGCGGGCACGGTGGCGGAGATCGTGGAGTAGTAGGGTACGCGTAACGCAGTCAGGAAAACCAATGTCTAAAGAACGCATTCGCATTCGCTTGAAGGCCTACGATCACCGCGTGCTGGACGATTCGACGCGTGAGATTGTCAACACGGCGCGCCGCACGCGCGCCACGGTGGCCGGGCCAATTCCGCTGCCCACGGATCGCAACCGCTATTGCGTGTTGCGCTCCCCGCATGTTGACAAGAAGTCGCGTGAGCAGTTCGAAATGCGCACCCACAAACGGTTGCTCGATATTCTGGAGCCGACCGAAGAAACCGTCAACGCACTGATGAAACTGGATCTGCCGGCCGGCGTGGACGTGGAAATCAAGGCTTTCGGCAAGGAACACAAGGATCATCGGGAACCGAAGGAACCCAAAGCGCCGCAACCGGCGTAACGAGGCTTCGCAGTTGAGAAGCAGGAAAAGGAAGCTTGAGCCATGGTCAGCGGACTGATTGGAAAGAAACTGGGGATGACGCAGATCTTCCGTGAAGACGGCGTGATGGTGCCGTGTACGGTGATTCAAGCCGGTCCCTGTGTGGTGGTGCAGAAGAAGACGTCCGCCAAAGAGGGCTACGACGCGGTGCAACTCGGCATGGTGGAATTCGTCAAGCCGAAACGCGTCAACCAGCCGATGGCCGGCCACTATAAGAAAGCCGGCGTCGAACCGGGACGCAAACTGCGCGAGTTCAAGCTGCTGCCGGGCACCGATGCCGCCGTCGGACAGCGCTTCACGGTCGAGGAAGTTTTCAAGCCCAACGACAAAGTGGATGTGATCGCCACCAGCATCGGCCGCGGATGGCAGGGCTTTGTGAGGCGCCATCATTTCCGCGGTGGCGAGGGCAGTCACGGTTCCATGTTCCATCGCGCACCCGGGTCGATCGGAGCGTCTTCCTTCCCGTCGCGCGTGTTTAAGGGCCAGCGCATGGCCGGTCAGATGGGTAACGCCCAGATTACCATTCGCAATCTGGAAGTGCTGGAAATCGACGGCGAGGATCAGTTGCTGGTGCTGAAGGGCAACGTTCCGGGACCGGAGAACGGCTACGTGGAAGTGCGGCGGGCCAAGAAGATCGCCAAGAAGTAAGGTTGGGTGTGGAGAACGATATGCCTAAGGTAGACGTCAAGAATCTGAAGTTCGAAAAGGTTGGCGAGATCGATCTGGACCCGGAAGTTTTCGGAGCCGAGGTCAATCAGGCGCTGCTGTATGAAGCGGTTCGCCATCATCTGGCGGGACTGCGCGCCGGAACGCACTCGACCAAGACCCGCGACCGCGTGGCCGGCTCCGGCAAGAAACTGTGGAAGCAAAAGGGCACCGGACGGGCCCGCATGGGCAGCGTGCGTTCGCCCATCTGGCGCCACGGCGGAACGGTGCATGGGCCGCAGCCGCGCGACTATAGCTATCGGTTGAACAAGAAAATGATCACCGGCGCGCTGCGTTCGGCGCTCTCCGACAAAGTGGCGGAGAACAAGCTGACCGTGGTGGATTCCCTGGAACTGAGCTCGCATAAATGCAAGGATCTTCATGCCCTGCTGAAGCAGTTCGGAGTCGGGAAGCGGGTCCTGGTGGTAGACGCTAGCGAAAACAGGAATTTGTCGCTGAGCAGCCGCAACATGGCCGGCGTGGAGTATCGCCATTCCCGCCAGGTCAACGCCTACGACTTGTTGCTGCACGACGGCGTGCTGATGTCGCAGGCGGCGGTGAAGAATCTTCAGGAGGCCTTGGCGCTATGACCGACGTATACCATGTGATCCGCAAACCGCTGGTGACCGAGAAGGGTTTGGCGGCCAAGGAAAATCACCGCACCTTGTGCCTGGAAGTGGCTCCGGCCGCGACTAAGACCGACATCAAGACGGCGGTAGAGAGAATTTTCAAGGTGAAAGTGGAATCGGTGCGCACCGCGAACTTTCTGGGCAAGGAACGGCGCCGCGGACGTTACGCCGGTTTCCGTCCCGACTGGAAGAAGGCCTTCGTGAAGTTGAAGGAAGGCGAAAAGATGGTGGAATACGCCGCGCACGTTTAGGCGCAGCCACTGCCAGGGCCGCCGAAGGGGCGGTGGAACGAGAGAAGGATTATGGGCATCAAAGCATATAGACCGACAACGCCGAGCATGCGGTTCCAGACCACGCTGACGCGCGAGGAAATCACCGCGTCGCGTCCGGAGAAGTCGCTGACCCAGTCGCTGAAATCGTCGGGCGGGCGCAACAACCGCGGCGAAATCACCTCCTGGTGGCGCGGCGGCGGGCACAAGCGGAATTATCGCGTCATCGATTTCCGCCGCGAGAAATTCGGCGTTCCCGCCAAGGTCGCTTCCATCGAGTACGACCCCAACCGTTCGGCCCGTATCGCCCTGCTGCATTACGCCGACGGCGAAAAACGTTACATCCTGCAGCCGCACGGACTCACCGTGGGAATGACCGTGGTGAGCGGCCCGGAGGCCGACATTCTGCTGGGGAATTCGCTGCCGCTCAAAAATATTCCGGCCGGCACCACGGTTCACAACGTGGAGTTGAAGGCCGGCAAGGGCGGACAGATGGCGCGCTCCGCCGGGTCGTCCGTGCAGTTGGTTAACAAGGAAGGCGACTTCGCGTTGCTCAAACTGCCTTCCGGGGAAATCCGTAAGGTGCGTGTGGAGTGCATGGCCACTATCGGCCAGGTCGGCAATCTGGATCACGAAAACGTGTCGCTCGGAAAGGCCGGCCGCAGCCGTTGGCTGGGACGGCGTCCGCACAATCGCGGCGTCACCATGAACCCGGTGGATCACCCGTTGGGCGGCGGCGAAGGCAAGTCTTCCGGCGGACGCCATCCGGTGACGCCTTGGGGCCAGCCGACCCGTGGCTACAAGACGCGTCGCAACAAGTCCACCAGTAAGTTTATCGTCACGCGGAGGAAGAAATAATCCATGGCCCGCTCTATCAAGAAGGGACCGTTTGTTGACAACCACCTGGTCGTCAAGGTGGAGGCTCTCAACCGCGCCAACGAGAAGAAGGTGATTCGCACCTGGTCGCGGCGCTCGACGATCTTTCCCAATTTTGTGGGACACACCATCGCCGTGCATCAGGGCAAGAAGTTTATTCCCGTCTACATCACCGAAAACATGGTGGGTCACAAACTCGGCGAGTTTTCTCCCACGCGCACGTTCAAGGGGCACTCAGTGCGAGTGATGGAAAAGGCGGCCGCGCCGGCCGGAGCGCCGGGAGCGCCCGGAGGACCGGGAGCGATTACCCCGGCGGCGCCGTCCGCGCCCAAGGCGTCCTAAGGACTGGAGATCAATATGGCAGCAGAAGCGAAAGCGAAGGGCAAGTACCTGCGAAGCTCGCCGCAAAAGACGCGCTTGGTAGTGGATATGATCCGCGGCAAGACCGCCGACGAGGCCCGCAACATTCTGCGCTTTACGCGCAAGGCCGCGGCGCGCGACGTGGAAAAGGTTTTGGAGTCGGCCATCGCCAACGCCACGAACCGCTTCGAGGATCTCGACGTGGACAAGCTCTTCGTGGCCTCCGCGCAAGTGGGCGACGGGCCGCGCATGAAGCGCATTCGTCCGGCGCCGATGGGGCGCGCCTTTCGCTATCAGCGGCGCATGTCCCATATCGTGATCGGCGTGGAAGAACGCGCCGGGGAACAGGAATAGAAGCGCAGGAATAAAAGGAGATTCATGGGACAGAAGGTTCATCCTTACGGATTCCGGTTGGGCTACAACAAGACCTGGCGCTCGCGCTGGTTCGCCAAGCACGACTACGCCAAACTGCTCCACGAAGATCTGGAGCTGAAGGAAATGCTCAAGGACCGGCTCAAGGCCGCCGGCGTTTCCTCCATCGAAGTGGATCGTCCCGGCAATAAGCTGCGCGTGACGATTCGCACGTCAAGGCCGGGGATTATTATCGGGCGCAAGGGCGCGGAGATCGACAAGCTGAAGCAGGAACTCCAGGTGAAGACCAAGCGCGAGGTCTACATCGACATTCAGGAAATTCACAAGCCGGAGCTGGACGCACAACTGGTTTGCGAGAACATCTGCCTGCAACTGGAAAAGCGCATCGCCTTCCGCCGCGCCATGCGCAAGTCGGTGGACTCGGCGCTACGTTTCGGATGCAAGGGCATCAAGGTGCGCGTAGGCGGCCGCTTGAACGGCGCGGAAATCGCCCGCAGCGAGTGGTATCTGCAGGGGCAGTTGCCGCTGCACACTTTGCGCGCCGACATCGATTACGGATTCGCGGAAGCCTCCACGACGTACGGCCAGATCGGCGTGAAGTGCTGGATCTACAAGGGCGAGATTTTGGAAGCCAAGGGCCAGAAGCCGGCGCTGGGCGCGCGGACTCCGGCCACGCCGGCACTGTAACCAGGGATAAGGATTTGAACTTATGTTGATGCCCAAGAAAGTGAAGTTTCGCAAGCAGCAGCGCGGACGGCGCGCCGGCAAAGCCTGGCGCGGTTCGACGCTGGCCTTCGGCGTTTACGGTTTGAAGGCCATGGAGCCTTACTGGGTCACCGACCGCCAGATCGAAGCTTCGCGGGTGGCCATCACGCGCTTCATCAAGCGCGGCGGCAAGCTGTGGATCCGCATTTTCCCGGATAAGCCGGTCACCAAGAAACCGGCCGAAACGCGTATGGGCAAAGGCAAGGGCGCGCCGGACCATTGGGTCGCGGTGGTCAAGCCCGGACGGATTCTGTTCGAGATGGAAGGCGTCACCGAGCAGCAGGCGCGGGACGCCATGGAACTGGCGGCCCACAAGCTGCCGTTGAAGACGCGCTTCGTGGTGCGTGCCGGGAACATCTCTCTGGTGGCGGAGGAATAGGATGAAGGCCGAGACAGCGGGTAAGATTCGCGATTTGTCGGTGGCGGAACTGGAGCGCAAGGGGCATGACCTGGAAGAACGTATCTTCCGGGTGCGCTTTCAGGCCGCGACTACGCAGGGTGAAGGACTGAACAACCTGCACGCGCTGAAATTGGAGCGCGCCCGGGTCAAGACGATCCTGCGGGAAAAGAAAGAAAAATAACATGGCGGAAACCCAGACCAGTAGTCGCAAACAGGAAAAGGTCGGAGAGGTCGTCAGCACCAAGATGGCCAAGACGATCGTGGTGGAAGTTGTCCGGCGCAGTTCCCATCCGCTCTATCACCGCATTGTCACGCGCGGGAAAAGGTTCTACGCCCACGATGAAACGGAAACCGCCAAACTCGGCGACGTCGTGCGGATTGTCGAATCGCGGCCGCTCAGCAAGCTGAAGCGCTGGACGCTGGCGGAAGTGGTACGGCGGTCGCGCACCAGCGGCGCGCCGGTGGTGCCGACGGAGGGCGAAGAGTTGTTGGCCGGCGTTCCCAAGGCGGCCGCGCACGCCATGGAAAAAAAGCCAGCTGAACCAACGAATGAGGTGGCGTCATGATTGGAATGCGTACCAGGTTGCAAGTCGCCGACAATTCCGGGGCCCGCGAGATTGCCTGCATCCTGCCGCTGGGCGGCCACACCGGCAGCCGCGCGGGATTGGGCGACATCATTACAGCTTCGGTGAAGGAAGCCGCCCCCGACAGCGCCATCAAGAAGGGCAAGGTCGTCAAGGCCGTGGTGGTACGCCTGCGCAAGGAGCAGCGCCGCCGCGACGGCACCTACATCCGTTTCGACGAAAACGCGGCCGTGCTCATCACCGACGCCAACGAACCGGTGGGGACGCGCGTGTTCGGCCCGGTAGCGCGCGAGTTGCGCGACAAGAAGTTCACCAAAATCGTATCGCTGGCCCCCGAAGTCATTTAAGGTGCCAGTCGGAGAAAAAGTCATGTTGACCGTAAGGAAGAACGACCGAGTGCAGGTGATCAGCGGGGCCGACGCCGGAAAGATTGGGCGCGTCCTGCAGGTGTTCCCGAAGAAGCACCGCGTGCTGGTGGAGCACGTCCACATCATCAAGCGGCACACCCGCCCCAATCCGCAGAAGCAGATCAAGGGCGGCATCGCGGAAAAGGAAGCGCCGATCAATATTTCCAACGTGCAGTTGATCTGCCCCACTTGCAACGCGCCGAAGCGGGTGGGGATTCAAGTGACCGGCGACGGCCGCAAGCAGCGGGTTTGCAAGAAGTGCGCGACGGTCATGGAAAAGTCGTAACTCAAGTAGAGGGATTAAAGAGATATGGCAGCTCGATTGAAAGCGCATTACGAGAAGGAAGTGGCTCCGGCCCTGAAGAAGGAGTTTCAATACTCCAGCCCCATGGCCATTCCCAAGCTGGCCAAGATCGTGGTGAACATGGGGATGGGCGAAGCCACCCAGAATGCCAAGATCCTGGACGGCGCGGCCTTGCAGATAGGCCAGATTACTGGACAGAAGCCGGTCATCACCAAGGCCAAGAAATCTATTGCGTCCTTTAAGCTCCGGGCCAACATGCCGATCGGCGTCTGCGTGACGCTGCGCGGCGACCGCATGTACGAATTTTTCGATCGCCTGGTGAACGTGGCTCTGCCGCGCGTGCGCGACTTCCGCGGCGTGTCGGCCAAATCGTTCGACGGCCGCGGGAACTACACGCTGGGTTTGCGCGACCAGTTGTTGTTCCCGGAAATCGACTACGCCAAGGTGGAAAAGTCCAAGGGCATGAACGTGACCATCGTGACCACGGCCCAGAACGACAACGAGGCGCGCGAATTGCTGAAGCAGATGGGAATGCCGTTTAGGAAGTAGGCCCGAGCCACGAGGCCCGAGGCCCGAGTCGGGAAATAAGCCCGAGTCAAAAAAGTGCCGCCGACTCGGGCCTCGGAACTCGGGCCTCGGGCCTGTTTAAGGAGACTGATGGCAACAACCGCAAAGATCGCCAAGGATAACCGGAAGCCGAAGTTTAAGGTGCAACATCGCAATCGCTGCAAGCGCTGCGGGCGGCCCCGCGGATATCTGCGCAAGTTTCAGATTTGCCGCTTGTGTTTCCGCAAGTTGGCCTTGCAAGGAGATATCCCGGGCGTGACCAAGTCGAGCTGGTAGCAGGGAAGCTACGAGGCCCGAGGTCCGAGGCCCGAGTCAAGGAAAGATGTGGACTCGGGCCTCGGAACTCGGAACTCGGGCCATGGGTTTTGGAGGAACATGAACGTAACTGATCCAATCGCCGATTTTTTGACCTCCCTCCGCAATGGGCTGCGGGCGCGCCATAAGAGCGTGGAGGTGCCTGCTTCCAAGCTGAAGCTGCAAATGGCCACCATCCTCCGGGACGAGGGCTATATCGCCGGTTTCCGCCTGGTCGAAGAGGGCGCGCGCAAACGCATTGAGGTTCGTCTGAAGTACGGCCTCAACAACGAACCGATCATCTCCAGCATCCAGCGTGTTTCGCGCCCCGGCCGGCGCGTCTACGTGGCCAGCCACAAGGTGCCGCGCGTGCTGGGCGGGATGGGTATCAACATTCTGACTACGCCCAAAGGTTTGATGACCGGGCGCGCCGCCAAGAAAGAAAACGTCGGCGGGGAGATCTTGTGCGAGATCTGGTAGCCCGGCCGGTAGGCCGGTTGGAGAAGAAGATCAGGGAGAAGAATCCATGTCGCGGATAGGAAACAAGCCGATCGTGCTGCCCAAGGGAGTGGACGTGAATATCGCTCCGGAAGGCGTGCGCGTCAAGGGACCGAAAGGGACCCTGCTGACTCCGCTTCCGGCGGGGATCAAGTTCGAAAAGAAAGACGGCCAACTCGTGGCCGTCCGCGAGAACGACGAGCAGGCCGCGCTGCACGGACTGGCGCGCAGTCTGGTGGCTAACGCCGTGTTCGGCGTCAGCACCGGATTCTCGAAAGATCTGGACATCGTCGGCTTGGGCTACAAGGCCGAAGCCAAAGGCAAGAAGACGGTAGTGTTCACGCTGGGCTTCTCGCACCCCATTGAGTTCACGCTGCCGGAAGGTATTTCGGTGGGGCTGGCCATGGTGGAGAAGAACGTGCGCGTGACCGTCAGCGGCGCGGACAAACAGCGGGTGGGCCAGGTGGCCGCCACGATGCGCGCGTTGCGTCCGCCGGATCCCTACAAACAGAAGGGCATCCGCTATGTTGGCGAAAGACTGAAGAAGAAGGCCGGAAAGGCCACTTCAACCGGGGCTAAGTAAACAGGGGAGCTAAAGGAACATGGCCGTAGCACGAATTGTCAAAGACGAAATCCGCCAGCGGGTTCATCGCCGCATCCGCCGCAAATTGCGGGGATCCCGGCGCGCCCGCGCTTGAACGTTTACCGTTCGTTGAAGAACATCTACGCGCAGGTGATTGACGATTCCCTGGGCAAGACGCTGGTGGCCGCCAGTTCCGGCGAGAAGGGCGGCGCCGTGAAGAATGGCGGCAACGTCGCGGCCGCCAAGGCCATCGGCACGCTGGTGGCCGAGCGGGCCCTCAAGGCCGGGATCAAGAAAGTGGTCTTCGACCGCGGCGGCTACATTTATCACGGGCGCGTCAAGGCCCTGGCCGACGCCGCGCGCGAAGCTGGTTTGGATTTCTAAGGAGAGCACACTTTGCCATCCACAAAACGGATCGATCCTGGATCGCTCACGCTGAAAGATCAAGTCGTGGCGATCAACCGCGTCACCAAGGTGGTGAAGGGCGGCAAGAACATGAGTTTCAGCGCCCTGGTGGTGGTGGGCGACCCGGAAAAGAACATTGTTGGTTTCGGTACCGGCAAAGCCCGCGAGGTTCCCGCGGCCATCCGCAAGGGGATCGAGGCGGCCAAGAAGAATCTGTTTCGTATCTACACGCTGAAGAACACCATTCCGCACATCTCCCTGGGACGTTTTGGATCCGGGATGGTACTGTTGAAGCCGGCGCCGGAAGGTACCGGGGTGATCGCCGGCGGTCCAGTGCGCGCGGTGATCCAGGCGGTGGGCATTCCCAACGTGCTGACCAAATCCATTGGATCGGCCAACCCGCACAATGTGGTCAAGGCCACCATGGAAGCGTTGCGGCAGTTGCGCAGCGCCGCGGAAGTGGCCGAGTCGCGCGGGAAGACCGTCGCGGAAATGTATTAGTCAAGATGGGCCCGGGGAAAAAGCTTATGGCGGAAACGAAAACAATCAGGATTAAACAGGTGCGCAGCGGAATCGGCTTCGACAGGCGCCAAAGGGCCGTGCTCAAGGGACTGGGCTTCACCAAGTTGCAGCAAGTGGTGGAGCGTCCCAACACCCCGGATATTCGCGGCATGGTGCACAAGGTGCGTCATCTGGTAACAGTACTCGATTAGCGGACGGCTGACAGGGAGAACGAGATGCGACTGAATGAATTGCGTCCCCCGGTGGGACAAACGCACAAGATCAAGCGCGTGGGACGCGGCATGGGCGGCGGTGGACGCCGCGCCGGACGCGGCGACAAGGGGCAGAAATCCCGCAGCGGCTACAGCCGGCGCCTCGGTTTCGAGGGCGGCCAGAATCCGCTGATTCGCCGTTTGCCGAAGCGCGGATTCCACAACATTTTCAAGAAAGAGTTCGCCATCGTGAACCTGGATTCGCTGGTCTCGGTCATGGATGCCGCGGAGATCACGCCGCAGTTGCTGATCGAGAAGGGCATCATTCACAAGCTTTACCGCGGACTGCGCGTGCTGGGCGGCGGAGAGTTCAACGGGAAGGCGACCGTGCATGCCCATCACTTTAGCGAGTCGGCCAAGAAGAAGATTGAAGCGGCCGGCGGCAAGACCGAGTTGATCGCCGTGCCCGTGCGGCCGGAGACTAAGCCGGAGACCAAGCGGGAGATCGCGCGGTTCGGCAAGCCGCAGCAGGTCAAGCTCGAAGTGAAGATCGAAGCTAAGCCGGAAAAGGAAGCCAAGCCGGAAGGCAAAGCGGAAGGCAAGCCCGAAAAGAAGCCAAAGAAAGAGAAGCCCGAAAACAAGTAAGGGAATGGTTGCGGCAGGGAGGCAAGCATGATTCAGACAATTCGCAACATCTTCAGCATTCCGGACCTGCGCCGACGCGTGTTGTTCACGCTGGGTCTGCTGTTTGTCTATCGCATCGGCGCGCACATTCCCACGCCGGGCGTGGATGTGGCCGCTTTGCAGGCTTTCTTCGAAGAGCAAAAGGGCACCATCTTCGGCTTCCTGGACATGTTCAGCGGCGGCAACTTCCGCAAGCTGACCATTTTCGCCTTGGGTATCATGCCCTACATTACAGCCTCCATCATTCTCCAGTTGCTGACCGTGGTCTGGCCGTACCTGGAGAAGTTGCAGAAGGAAGGCGAGTTGGGCCGCCGCAAGATCACGCAGTGGACCCGCTACCTGACGGTGATGCTCTCCTCGGTACAATCGCTGGGTATCGCCACCGCCCTGATGCGTCCGGGCGGGGCCAACTCCCGCAGCTTCGTGACCAACCCTGGCATCGGCTTCGTGCTGATGACCATGGTCACGCTGACCACCGGCAGCGCCTTCATCATGTGGCTGGGCGAGCAGATTTCCGAACGCGGCATTGGGAACGGGATGTCGTTGATCATCTTTGCCGGCATCGTGCAAGGGTTGCCGCGCGCCTGCCAGGAACTCTACCAAAAGGTTTTTGTCACCAACGAGTGGAATATCGTGCTGTTGCTGGTACTGATGGCGGTGATGATCGCGGTGGTGGCATTCATTGTGTTGGTGGAACGAGGGGAGCGGCGTATTCCGGTGCAGTACGCCAAACGTGTGATCGGCCGCAAGGTGATGGGAGGGCAGTCTACCCACCTGCCGTTGCGCGTGAACACGGGCGGCGTCATGCCGGTGATTTTCGCCAGTTCCATTCTGACCTTCCCGCAGACCATCGCGGCGGTCTTCATCAACAAGACGCCGGATCCGAACACGCTCGGCGGCCAGATCACCAAAGGCTTTCAAGGGCTGTTCGAGATGTTGAGGTGGGGAGAACCGCTCTACACGGTGTTGTACATAGCAGGCATCATCTTTTTCGCCTATTTCTATGTCTCCATCATCTTCAACCCTACGGAAGTAGCCGACAACATGCGGAAGTACGGCGGGTTTATCCCGGGCATCCGGCCGGGAAGGAACACCGCCGACTATATCAACCGGATCCTCACCCACATTACCTTGGTGGGCGGAATTTACCTGGCGATGATCGCGATCGTGCCGGAATGGATGATTGCGGGCGTCCACCTGAACCATTTGCCCGGCGCGCTGGGCCGGGCGATTGACGAGAGTTTTCCGCGCTTCATCCTGGAGGGCTTGAACGTGCAGTTCTATTTCGGCGGCACGTCCCTGCTGATTGTGGTTGGCGTGGCGATGGATACCGTCAATCAGGTGGAAGCACAATTGGTCATGCGGCACTATGAGGGCTTTACGCCCAAGAGCGGAAGAGTTAGGGGGCGCCGGGGATAACCTCCGGTGCGGAGGAGGCTTCCGCGGGCGCGCAGAGCGCTGGGAAGTCTTTGGGGGCTGTTATGGCAGAGGTGAAGCACGCACAGGAGTTACGAGAAGGAGTCGGCGCGATCGTTCTCCTGGGAGCGCCGGGAGCCGGGAAGGGAACGCAGGCCAAGCGGCTGGAAAAGCGCTATGGCGTGCCGCAAGTCTCCACCGGCGACATGCTCCGGCAGCACGTGGCCCAGGGAACGGAACTAGGACGGCAAGCACGGGAGTATATGCAGCGCGGTAGCCTGGTTCCCGACGAAGTCGTCATGAAGATGGTTCAGGGCCGCTTTCGGGCCGCGGATGCGGTCCGAGGCTTCATCCTGGACGGGTTTCCCCGAACCGTGGTGCAGGCGGAAAGCTTGACGGAGAAGCTGAAGCATTTGGGCTGGCCACCCCCACTTGTGATTTATTTGGCCATGGATTATAATATCTTATTGCAGCGCTTGACCGGACGCCGATCCTGCCCGCAGTGTGGAAAGATCTACAACATCTATCTGCAACCGCCGGCCCGCGAGGGTCTTTGCGACATCGACGGCACTCCGTTGATTACCCGCAAGGACGATCGGGAGGAAGTCATCAAGGAAAGGCTGCGGGCGTTCATTGAAGAGACTCGGCCTGTGGCGAAGTACTACCGCCAGGTTGGCTTGTTTCACAAGTTGGACGGAAGCCGTCCTCCGGACTTGATTACGTCGGAGTTGTTTGTCCTGGTGGATAGCCGGCTGCACGAAGAGGAGACCGGCAGCGTGGCATGAGGATTATCTTGAAATCGCCCGCGGAGATGCAGAAGATGCGGGCCAGTGGGTTGTTAGTGCATCGCCTGCTGGAGTTGTTGCGGGCTAAAGTGAAGCCGGGCGTCACGACGCTGGACCTGGAAAACTTTGCCGCTAGAACGATTGCCGAAGCGGGCGCGCAACCGGCGTTCAAGGGCTACCGGGGCTTTCCGGCGGTTCTGTGTACTTCGGTGAACAGCGAGATCATTCACGGCATTCCCTCGGCGCGGCGGGTGCTGCGGGAAGGGGACATCCTGAAGATCGACACGGGAGTGATCCTGGACGGCTACTTCGGCGACTCGGCCACCACGATTCCGGTGGGCCGGATCAGCCCGGAGGTCCAGACGTTGATGGATGTGACGCTGGCCTCGTTGTGGGAAGGAATCAAGCAGGCGCAGGTGGGCGGGCATCTTTACGATATCTGCGGCACGATTCAGGATTACGTGGAGAGCCGGGGATATTCGGTGGTCCGGGAGTTTGTGGGTCACGGCGTGGGACGCAAGTTGCACGAAGATCCCAGCGTGCCGAACTACCGCTCGGGACCGAACCCGCGGTTGAAAGAAGGAATGGTCCTGGCCATCGAGCCGATGGTGAATCAGGGCAAGGCCGATACGAAAGTGCTGGCCGATAAGTGGACCGCGGTGGCTGTCGACGGTAGATGCTCGGCACATTTTGAGCACACCGTGGCGCTGACCAAAGAGGGTCCTTGGGTTTTGACGCAGCCGTAGCGCGGGAGAAAAGGAAAATTGGCCACAGAGACACAGAGAACGCAGAGACCGGAAGCACAGAGAACGAAGACCCAGGAGAACACCTCTCGGTTTTTTGTTCTCTGTGCTTCCAATCTCTGTGTCCTCTGAGTCTCTGTGGCAGATCTTGGAAATGAATGAGTAAAGAAGACGCGATTGAAGTAATGGCAGTGGTTTTGGAACCGTTGCCCAACGCCATGTTCCGCGTGGAACTGGAAAACAAGCACCAGGTGCTATGCCACATTTCGGGCAAGATGCGCAAGAACTTCATTCGCATTCTGCCGGGAGACCGAGTGGCCGTGGAGCTTTCCCCGTACGATTTGACGCGGGGCCGGATTGTGTACCGCTACAAGTAGAGAACAAAAACATGAAGGTTAAAGCCTCCGTCAAGAAGATTTGCGACAAGTGCAAGATCGTCCACCGCCGCGGGGTGGTGCGGGTGATCTGCGAAAACCCGAAGCATAAGCAGCGCCAAGGCTAGCGTAAGCGGGGCCAAGAAAAGTGCGGCAGTAGAACCAGGAGACAACGAATGGCACGTATCGCCGGAGTAGACTTACCGCGTGAGAAACGAATCGAGATCGGCCTGACCTATATTTACGGGATCGGGCGGACCCGTTCCAACTCCATTCTCTACCGCGCGGGCGTGAATCCCAACAGCCGGGTCAACGCCCTCAGTGAAGAGGAAGTGAACAAGATCCGCCAAATCCTGGAAGAAGAAGGCCAGGTGGAAGGCGATCTACGCAAGGAGATTTCGATGAATATCAAGCGACTCATCGAAATTGGCTCCTATCGCGGCTATCGCCATCGCCGCAACCTGCCGGTGCGCGGCCAGCGTACGCACACCAACGCGCGCACCCGCAAGGGTCCGCGGAAGGGCGCCGTCGCCAACAAGAAGAAGGCCGTCGCCAAGACTTAGCCAGCCTAGAGGAAAACATGTCAAAAGCGCCCGTCAAGACGGGGAAGAAAAAGACGTTCAAGAAGAAAGAGAAGAAGATGGTGCATTCCGGCGTGGTGCACGTCCAAGCCTCTTTCAACAACACCATTGTGACCATCGCCGACCAGCAAGGCAACGTGATCTCCTGGTCCAGCGCGGGATCGTTGGGCTTCCAGGGGTCGCGGAAAGGCACGCCGTTCGCGGCGCAGCAAGCGGCGGCCAAGGCGGCCGCCGTGGCGCGCGATCACGGGTTGCGTTCGGTGGAGGTTCGCGTGAATGGCCCGGGGTCGGGCCGGGAGATGCGCCATCCGCGCGCTGTCTTCGGCCGGCTTAGGTGTAACCAATATCAGGGACACTACTCCGATTCCCCACAACGGTTGCCGGCCGCCCAAGCGCCGGCGCGTGTAGGGGAAATCGGTTTTTGAAATAAGTCCGGGAGGAAACTTGGCAAGACATCGTGGTGCGGTTTGCAGGTTGTGCCGGCGGGAAGGCATGAAGCTTTTCCTGAAAGGCACGAAGTGTTTCACGGAGAAGTGCCCCATCGAGCGCCGCAACTTTGTGCCCGGCCAGCACGGCAAAGCGCGGCGTGCCAAGATGGTGGGCTACGGCATCCAGTTGCGCGAGAAGCAGAAGGTGCGCCGGATCTACGGCGTCCTGGAGCGGCAATTCCGCAACTATTTCGAGAAAGCCTCGGAGATGAAGGGCGTCACCGGCGAAAACCTGCTGCAACTGCTGGAGCGCCGCCTGGACAACGTGCTGTATCGCATGGGTCTGGGCAGTTCGCGCTCGCAAGCGCGGCAAGTGGTGTTGCACGGCCACATCGCCGTGAACGGCCGCAAGGTGAACGTGCCCAGTTTCCTGGTCAAACCCGGCGACGTGGTGGAAATCAGGGAAGGCAGCAAGGATCACAAGGGCGTGCAGGATTCGTTGCAAGACAGCGCCCATCGCTCGGCTCCGCCGTGGTTGGAAGTGGACACCGCGGCGTTGAAGGGCAAGGTCACGGCGTTGCCTCGCAAGGACGATATCGCCATGCCTATTTCGGAGCAGTTGATCGTCGAACTTTATTCCAAGTAATCCCCGTTCCGGAGGCGCCCGAAGGGGCGGTTCCGGAGCATCAGGCGCTGGAAGCGCCGTCAGGAGACGCGAAAAATGCTTTGGAAAGGTTTTCAGAAACCCAAGCGGCTGGCTAGTCAATTGGATGTTTTGACGGACAAGTATGGGTTTTTCTACGCCCAGCCGTTCGAACGCGGATTTGGAACCACCATCGGCAACGCGCTACGTCGCGTGTTGCTGACCTCCATTGAAGGCGTGGCCATCACCGCCGTCAAAATCGAAGGCGTGCTACACGAGTTCAGCTCGATCCCCGGCGTGGTGGAAGACGCCACCGACATCATCCTGAACCTCAAGCAGATCCCCTTCAAGTTGCGCGGCGACGGTCCTAAGATTCTGGCGCTGCGCGTGGACAAGCCCGGCCCGGTCACCTCCGGCATGGTGCAGACCGACAACGACATCGAAGTGCTGGACAAGGATGTCTACATTGCCACGGTTGGTGAAGGCGGAAAACTGAGCGTCGAGATCCGGCTGAAGCACGGCCGCGGCTACGTCAGCGCCGACAAGAATTTCGATGAGGATCTGCCGGTGGGCTACATTCCGGTGGACTCCGTGCACTCGCCGGTGCGCAAGGTCAACTACAAGGTGGAGGCCGCGCGTCTCGGCCAGATCACCGACTACGACAAGCTCAACCTGGAAGTTTGGACCAACGGCGCGATTTCGCCGGCAGACTCCATCGGCCTGGCCGCCAAGCTGTTGAAGGACCACATGGCCATCTTCATCAACTTCGAGGAGCAGCCCGAACTGGAATTGGAAGCGGCCGAGCGCGGTAGCAAGCGCTTGAACGAGAACCTGAACCGCTCCGTTGAAGAACTGGAGCTTTCGGTGCGCTCCTACAACTGCCTGAAGAACGCCAACATTCAGACCATCGGCGAACTGGTGCAGAAGAGCGAGCAGGAAATGCTGAAGACCAAGAATTTTGGCCGCAAGTCGCTGAATGAGATCAAGGAAATCCTGGCTTCCATGGGGTTGAGCCTGGGCATGCGCATTGACGAGCGCGGCCAGGCGGTACCGCCTCCACCGGGAAGCAGCATGGAACTTTAGAGGAAAGAGATCATGAGACACGGAAGAGCCGATTGGAAACTAGGACGGGAGACGAATCACCGCCGCTCGATGTTGCGGAACCTGGTGACGTCGTTGATCCGCGAGGAGCGCATGACCACCACGGTGGAGAAGGCCAAGTTCATGCGTCCGCATGCCGAGCATATGATCACGCTGGGGAAGAGGGGCGGATTGCACGCGCGCCGTCAGGCCGCTTCGTTTTTGCTGGATCCCGCGATGGTGAAGAAGCTATTCGACACCGTTGGGCCGCGTTTCTCCTCGCGTCCCGGCGGCTACACGCGCATGACGCGCCTGGGCTGGCGCAAAGGCGACGGCGCGGAAGTTGCCATGGTCGAGCTGGTCGGCAGCGTCTTAAAGAAGCGCGTGAAGAAGGAAAAAGTAGGCGGCAAGGAAGTGTCCGGCACGCCCGAGGGAGAAGAGCCGGCAACGAAAGTATCGTAACGTCATCACAGAGAGTGCCGTTAGCTCGCTACGAAGCCCCGCCATCCGGCGGGGCTTTTTGTTTCTTACGGCGCGAGCAGGACCTCAACCGAGGACGGGTTCCGCGCCAATGCTTTCAGCCGCGCGTCGAAGGTCAACAGAGTCGCGGAGTGGTGTTCCGCGAGCGCCAGAAGATACGCGTCGGTGACTTGCGGATGCCCCCAAACTCCTGTCAGATACTTCCGGAATTTCTCCGCTATGGGAGGCGGCAGATCCATCAGGTAGCGATGGCGTGGGTCCGAGGTCATCGTGGCGAGGAGCGCTGTCGTTTCGGCGGCGCTCTTCGCAGTGCATTTAGCCGCTCCTTGCTCTCATCCACATAAGATTTATAGCTCTCCGGGCTAGAAAACAGCCACTCCTTGTTTTTTTCTGCATAAGCAATATTTTCCCGCAGAGTCTTTTTCCAGCGAGCAGGGTGAAACTTTGCGACGCCAGCGCCTATGATTTCGCGAAGGTTGTTGAATATCACCATCTTGTACAACTCCCCATCCATGCCATCAGCAATGTTCTCTGCTTTGATGAAGTTGCCAGCCTTGACCGCTTCGACAGCCTGCCGTGCCTCGTTTGCTTCATAGACGTATGCTGGGTCTTTCGTTCTCCAGTCTCTTATGAAGTCCTCAGCCCTGGAAACGTCTTCGTCAGTCAGGCCAGCCTCTCTCGCTTTTTGGCTTATTGGCTGACTGCCTTGGCTGCTTTGAAGCTGCTCAAGGATATAATCCTCTTCTTCAGCGCTGGGTTTGAACTTATCACTTTTCATAGGACACCTCACAATGAATGATTGTCTTGTTTTCGTGATCATCGACCCGCCGGCTCGATACCAGGTGAAGCGGGTGATTTGGACAAGCCAAGGCGATGAGACGGCCAACATCCAATAGAAGGAGGCGGGACATTCGTCAGAAGTGTCCTTCCTCATCCAGGAACTTCCGGATGGCTTCCAAACTGATCATCGGCGCATCGGGCGGCACATCGAATACGGGGAAACGGCCCTTGCGGCGAAACGTAAACTTGGTATCGCCTTTTATCCCTCGACGAGCTACTTCTGACAGCACCTTTCCGAGACGCCTTCCCGACGCTCGCGACAGATGCAGGATGGCGTCGTAGACGTCCTGGTCCAATGTGACGGTGGTCCTCATACTCGGGAATTATTATGCATTGATGTAGTGACGTCAAGATGCGCTCGGGCGCGCCCGGGAGGGCCTACTTGTCTCAGGAGGCCTGTTGTTTCGGAAACCCGCCAGCTTTCTCGAATATCCTCTGCCAACGCTCGAAGATCCCATCTAGAACGTTCTCGACTTCGGCTATGTTTGCCGCAGTCACCGGTTCTTCTAACCAGACCTTGCCGTTGCCATCACGCACGGCGTGGGGCTCAACATCCCTTGCAGACGCAAGGATCGTCTTATGTGGTGCCCTCTTCAGACAAGCAAACGAGACGTAGACAACTCTTTGGACCTCATCCCTGGCATCTTGATCCCACCGCACGGCCGCCCTGATATCGGTGAAACGCACGTCGAGGGAAGCACCGATGTCGCACTTCAGATGGCCCCATTCGACTTCATCGCGGAAACCTTCAGGTCTCGCAAACGGCTTGATATTACTGTCATTGAGTCTGAGCTTTGTCGCGTCCGCCAATCGCGCCAGGTTGCGCTTCATGGACTCGCCCGCTCCTTCGTAGATCTCCTTACGAAACCGCGCCATTGCGCGGAGGCCAAAATCGTATGTTTCGAGGCCGGTGATCATGAACTGTTTGTTTTCTTCCGTCATAGAAGCACCTCCTCGGCAATGTGTGATTTCAGACGCTCGATGTCCAGAACCACGCGTCTGCCAAGTAGTCTAAGTGGCTGCGCCGGGAAGCCGCATAGGTTCTGTTCGACCGCACCCACGAATGCCAGTACCATAGCGGCTTGGACGGTTCGTTCCTGGCAGATCGTTGGAACGAAGCGCCGCAGGGCCTTTGCAACATCCGACCAGAGTGCGACACGGAAGCCGCCATCGGAGGTGGCGGCTTGGCCTTCGGTGACAAGCAGGACTCTGTCAGACTCGACATACGACTTTGCATACCCTGCCTGTTTTGCAGTGTCGGCTTCCTCAGCGCCGGTGACCTTAACTTCTATAACCAGCCGACGATAAGAACCGTATTGAATAACCAAGTCGGTTCTGCCAGAGTGGCCCTCGTTTCCTTCTTCGACCCAGTCTTCCCGTATGGTCGTGAGCCTGAAGTCGTCCAGACCCGCCGGCGGCGGGAGATTGAACAGTCCATAGACCCAAGCAGACGTTTGCAATTGCGCCACCGAGTATTCCAGCCAATCGGAGTAGTTCTCCTCGCGCTGCCCGGAGAGCCAGCGGTGTAAACCAAAGTCCTCTGAGAACGGATCCTTCAGAGGCTTTAGTCGCTCGTTTGAGGCTGTCAGCGACGACTCCAGCGTTGCGATGTCATTCGACAGAAGCCTCCTCGCCGCATTGTCCAATGTCTGAATCGCCGTCCAATCAGGCAGACGGTCCACAACTGGAACGTCAAGGGAAGCCCAAAACCGCAGCCAGTCTGCGTCAGTGCGCACGCCACCCTCCGCTACAAATGCACTGTGCATATGTGCAAATATATCACGACGAACAGCCGGCTCAATAATCCGTTATACTAAACTCATGCAGGTCACTGTTGAAGTCCCTGACGTGTTTGCCGGCGCCTTGTTGCCCGAAGGTCAAGAAGCCGCTCGGACAGCGCTTGAGGCCATGGCCATTGAGGCCTACCGTGAGCACCGCCTTACCGGTTATCAGGTGCGGGAACTGCTCGGCATGTCGTCTCTCGATGAGCTGGACGGTTTTCTGAAGAAGCACCACGTCTGGCTGGACTACTCCATTGAGGACTTCGACCGCGAGCGGGCGGCCAGTGAGCAACTCCGCCGGAAATGGGAAACAGAGATCGCCAAACCCGCCGAGACTGAGCGCCGCGTGGGATGATCGTCGTTGCCGATACCGGTCCACCGCACTATCTGGTCTTGATCGACCAAATCGAGATATTGCCCGCCCTTTATGGTCACGTGTTGATTCCTCCGGTCGTTGTGACGGAGTTGAGCAACCCGCGGACGCCCCAAGCTGTGCGTCAATGGGCCGCAAATCTTCCAGGGTGGGTTGAAGTACGGACACCGCGAAGCTCTCCCACGGATTTTCCGCAAGGTCTCGGTCCCGGGGAACGGCAAGCGATCGCCCTCTGCCAGGAACTGGGCGCTGACGCGCTCCTGATAGACGATTGGGACGGTCGGCAAGAGGCCGAGCGCAGGCAACTGACAGTTGTGGGTACCTTGCGAGTCTTGAGTGAAGCGTCCGGAAGAGGACTTCTCGATCTGCCCCAAGCGTTAGGCCGGCTGCGTGCAACGAACTTTCGCGCCAGCGCGGAGCTACTGCAGCAGGTCTTGAACCGCGACCGCACCAACAAGGACTAATTGCCGCGGGCGTAGTGTTCGATTCAGCAGGATTTATTGTTCGTGTGCTAAGACTGCCGGATGGATGTCGAAAAGACCATGGCCTACATTCTAGCGCAGCAGACGGCCTAATGTCGCGCGCCAGACGGAGCGGGCTGCGCGGCAGGCGGAACGCGAGGCTCGCCGAGATGATATCGATCAGCGCATAGCGAGGCTGATGGCCGAGCAAGACAGTCAACAGAAGTCCATCGCCGATCTGATTCAGACCCTGGAGGCGCCGATCGAACGCCGGGATAACCTGGCTCAAATCGATCGGAAGATTAAGGAACTCACGGATAACATGAATGCCCTTACTAAGGCCTTTCAGGGCTTGGTGCGCCGTGACAACGGAAGGCCTTCGGCGTAGCAATATGGATCTCGGCGATCTCAAGTTCCCGGAATACAGCGAATCCGCAGAGCTCTTTGCTTACATGCAGGAGCGTACCAGGTCGGGCGACGAGTGGGCCAAGCAATTTCTGGCGCTTGCCAGGAAAGTGTTTGTGATCGGCAAGTCTCCAATTCTAGAGTGGCCGGACGTCACATCACTCGACAAACACCTTTTTACAACTTCCCCTGTTGACTCCCAACAGGACCCGCGATAGACTCCTGTTGGCTCCCAAAAGGAGGGCCGTGCATGGAGCGACTTCGCGTTTTGCTGTCCCGCCTGCTGTCGTTGTTTCGCCGCCGCCAGCTCGACGATCGCCTCCGGGAAGAGATGGCCACGCATCTGGCCATGCAGGCGGAGGAAAACCGCCGCCGTGGCATGACCTCCGGCGACGCCCATTACGCGGCGCTGCGCGCCTTCGGCGGTGTAGAACAAGCGTCCGAGGCGCATCGCGATCTGCGCGGCTTCGCCTGGCTCGATGCGTTGCTCCAGGATTTGCGCTATGCCCGCCGCACGCTCGTGAAGAGTCCTGGATTCGTCCTTACCGCCGTCGCCGTTCTGGCGCTGGCGGTCGGCGCGAACACGGCGCTGTTTACTTTTTTCGACGGCTACGTTCTGAAGCCGATTCCCATACCCGACGCGAGATCCAACTTTGAAGTTTACGCGCATGTCCCCCGGGGGGACCGTCCCCTTTGGAGTTACGCCGATTACCAGGAGATTCGCAAGGGCAACGGCGTCTTCACAGACACCTACGCCTATGCCGGCGCGGACATTCGCGCCCTGACTCCCGAGCCCTGCGGAGTGCATGCGATGTTTGTATCGGGAAGCTATTTCGCGATGCTGGGCGGAAGAACGATCCTGGGCCGTCCGATTGCGTTGACCGATGACGAAGTGCCGGGCCGCGATGCCGTCATGGTTCTGAGTCACGGTGGATGGCAGCGTCTTTTCGGCGGGGATCCTCTGATTGTCGGGAAGACGGTGCGCGTTCGCCAGCGCGAGTTCACCGTGATCGGCGTCGCCGATCCGCAATTTAGCGGCACATCCCCGGTGCTGCCGGATCTATGGATTCCGCTGGCGATGCGGGACGAGGCCGTAGCCGGCGCCGGGCTAACCGATCCGGAAAGCCGCTGGCTCTTCGTGGGAGGACTGCTGAAACCCGGTATGGCCCTGCCGCAGGCTCACGATTCGTTTCTCGGCCTGGTTCAAGGTCTCAATGCGCGGCATCCGGCCAGCAACACAACTCGCGAAATCTGGTTTTACCCGCGCGCGACTTACGTGCCCATGCGTCCAGACTTACTGTTGCTGACCGTTCCAGTTTTCGTGCTGTTCGGGCTGGTGTTGCTGATTGCCTGCGCCGATCTTGCGAACCTGCTTTTAGCGCACGCCGCGGCGCGGCAGCGGGAGATCGCCATCCGGTTGGCATTGGGCGCTTCTCGCGCGAGATTGATACGGCAGCTCTTGACCGAAAGCTTGTTGCTTTCGATGGCCGGGACGGCCGCCGGATACCTGCTGGCGCGAGGAGCCGTGGACGCCATTCATGCCTATCTGTTCTCCGTTTACACGAAACTCGGTTACGGCTTTCAGCCGCTGACCGTCGATTGGCGCATCTTCGCCTATACCGCGGCGGTGGGAATCGCGGCTGGCATTGCCTTCGGCCTGGCTCCGGCGTTGGAAGCGACGTCTCTCGATTTGTCGCACGGGATCAAGCAGGAAGGAGCGGCCGTCAGCTTGCGGTCCCGCCCGAGGCGGATCACGGATCTGTTGGTCACGAGTCAAGTGGCGGCCAGCCTCATCCTGATGGTGCTGGCGGGCTTGTTGATTCGCAATGCGCAACTCGTCGCCGGGCTGAATCCGGGCTACGATCTCGACGCGCTCGTCGATCTTGGCTTCGATGGATCGAAAGCGAAACTGATCGAGCGGCTGAAACGCGATCCACGTGTTCTAGCGGTGAGCGAGGTCTGGCGCACGCCGCTCTACGGCAACCTGCGAGTGTTACCCGCTCTCGCGAACGGAAAGGCCGAGCCGCTCGGCTACAGCTATGTGGACCATGCTTACTTCGCCACCATGGGCATTCCCGTCGTCAGAGGCCGGACCTTCATACGCCAGGAGATGACGCCGGACGCTCGCGTCGCGGTGATCAGTGAAGCCACGGCGTAGCGTCTTTGGGGAAACGCCGACCCGCTGGGGAGAGTGTTCCAAGTGTCTGCGCCAAAGCCCGGCGATGGATTCAAGGCCGGCGCATTTCAAGTGGTCGGCGTGGTTGGCGACGTGGCCAGCGGCGGACTCTACCTGGGAAAGGACTCGACTTCCGTGTACTTCCCGGCGGTGGCGGGCGATGCGCGCAACGACGGTCTCATCGCTCGCGTCAGAGCGCCTGTTCCCCCGGCGATCGCCGACCTGAGGCGCATCTGCACGGAGATTGATGGCGTCAGTTCCTGTAACCCGCAAACGTTGCGGGAGGTCGCCGCACTTCAGATTGTCCCTTATCGCATCGCCGGCAACGTGGCTTCCGGTGTCGGAATGCTGGCGTTGGTTCTGACTTGCATTGGCCTCTACGGCGTGGTGGCCTTCGCGGTAGTTCAGAGGACGCGCGAAATCGGAATTCGGATCGCCCTGGGCGCGACGCGCGTCAACGTGCTGGGAATCGTGCTGCGGAGATCCGTCCGGCAAGTCGTATTGGGAGTGGCGATCGGGATTCCGCTCTGCCTGGCGCTATCCAAATTCACGGCGTCCGTCCTGTTCATGCTGGAGACATTCGATCCGGCTGCGTACGCGGTCACGCCTTTGCTGCTGATTGCGGTGGCTATGGCGGCATCGTATCTGCCGGCGCGGCGCGCCACCGCGGTAGATCCAATGGTTGCATTGCGCGAGGAATAAATATGGCACAAGATAAAACCGACGTTCTACACGGCACCCTGGCGTTGATGATTCTTCGCACACTCGTCGGCTTGGGTCCGCTCCACGGATGGGGCATCGCCCGGCGCATCGAGCAGACCTCCGGCGACGTGCTGACACTCAATCAAGGCACGCTCTATCCCGCGTTGCTGAAGCTGGAACAGATGGGCTGGATCAACTCGAAGTGGGGCGCCTCGGAGAATAACCGGCGGGCGCGTTTCTATAGCATCACGCGGGCAGGGAAGAAGCAACTCGCCGCTGAGGCCGGAAACTGGGAGCGTATCGCAGCCGTCGTCGGACGCTTTCTCAAGCCCGAGGTTCCCTGATTCCGCACCCCGGCGTGTTGGCATTCCTCCATGGATGTCGAAAAGATCATCGAGTTCAGTATTGGCAACAGGCTCAATTTTTCCGTGGATTGGGCTGCTCAACGGGAGCAGGATGCTACTTCCACGCCGCACGCCAATCTTTCCAATCCTTGCATACCGCCTCGGCCATCAAAGTAGCGGCTTCGTGCAGCCAGTGCGCTCCGCGGCGATTGAGATCTTTCTTGACCGCGGGTATTTCGCTCGGCGATCCCCAGTGGACATTGGCGGTCTCGTAGCCCATCGCCTCCAGCAATTTCAGTTCGTCGCGTTTGCGGGCCAGTTGCGCCAACTCGATGCGCGAGCAATACGGGGCCAAGCGCCGCACGATCCAGCCGTCGCGCAGCCGTACCAACGGATCGGGAGCGCGCACCGCGAGGTCCAGGATTTTCTGATAACGGATCTCTTTAGTGGCGCCTTTGGTTCCGGCCCACAGACAGGCGGAAGGGGCCAGCGCCTTGGTTTCCCGGGCGAGCCTTGCGCCGTTCCATTCGGCGATGGCCACAAAACGCTGGCGGCCCAGACTACCCAGCCCCGCCACTCGCGTACAAAGCATGTACGGAATCTTGGGATCGGGCAGCATTTTTTCTAGCGCCTTGCGGGCGCGCTTGGGGACTTCCTTCCGCCAGCGGTAGAGCGCGTCCATCTTGGTCCAAAACGTTACCGGATCGCGCTCCACGCCGGTGGCGGCAACGCGCAGCCAATGATGATGCTCGGCCAGCACAAAGGGCCGCCCGCCGCCGCGGATGCCGTCGCGATAACCCGACAGAAGGGCTTCACAGATGGATGACATCGGGAGTGTCAGGTCGTTTTCGTTACGTGCGATCAGCGCGCTGGTGGCCAAGCGGATCAGGTCGCAGGTGTAGGGCAGGGGACTGGCTTCATCGAAATCGTTGATACCCCAGATTAGGCGGCCCTCGGCGTCGCGCCAAGTCCCGAAGTTTTCCACGTGCAAATCGCCCACCGCAAGCACCGCCGGCGCTTTCGTGGTCGCCGGGCTGACTTCCGGCCAAATTTGCATCCAGCGATAGAACGTGGCACGCAGGAAGGGAAACGCCGATTCGGCCATGCGCTCGTGTTTCAGGCGCAAGTCGTGGGGTAGCAGTGTAATCTGGCGGCCCAGCCATTTTTCGTAGCGGGCGGTAGCTTTTTGAATTTTCATTGGTACAGGAAACGATATCACGCCCGGGGCGTCGTAGCGCAGGCCTCTGGCCTGTTCCTTTGCCGGGCGAAAAGAACAGGCCAGAGGCCTGCGCTACATAGCCAGAATCGCGGCCATGGTTTCGATGCCGTCCCAGAGGTTCTGCAAACGTAGATTCTCGTCGTGGCTGTGTTGGTTGTTGTCGTAGTTGGCGATCGGCACTACGATCACCGGCGCTTTCAAGACCTTTTCGAACACAATCAACGGCAAACTGCCGCCGCTGGTCGGCAGCAGCACGACTTCACCGCGAGCGGCCTGCACCGCGCTGACCAACTGGTGCGAAATCGGCAGATCCATTGGAGTCCGCTGCGCGTTGTAGCCGCTTTCCTTGCGATTCACATAGGCAATGCGCTCGTATTGCCGGCGCATCTCGTCATTATTGGTAGAGTCGGGCGGCCGGTCGGTTACGAAATATCCTTGCTTCCGGATATGCGCGACTACCTTTTCTACTTGCGTGACGGCGTCCAACCCTTTGACCAGGCGAATATCAATGGACGCGGTGGCTTCCGACGGGATCACGTTGCGGACGGTTGCACCCACCGAGGAACTGAGTAATCCGCGGACGTTGAGCGATGGAAGCTGGAGTAATTCGTCCAGCCGCGCGCCGTTACCTTCGGTCCAGCCGAGGCCCATTTCCTGCTTCAGCGTGGCGTCAATGTCAGGAGCGGCGGCGATAGCGCGCTTTTCCACTTCGCCCAGCGGCGTAATGCCATCGTAGAATCCCGCAATCGTCACGCGGCCGGTGGAGTCTTTCATTGAGGCGAGCAATTGCGCCAGCTCCATTGCCGGATTCGGAGCCCAGTTACCGTAATGACCGCTGTGCAGTTCGCGTCGCGGCCCATACACCGTGACCTCGAAACCAGTGACGCCGCGTGCGCCAAACACGATTTGCTGGCGGCCGCTTTGATGCACCGGGCCATCGCAGAAAACCCACAGGTCGCCACCGAGCAAGTCGCGGTAGCGGTTGAGGATTGCCTCCATGTGTGGACTGCCTTGTTCTTCTTCGCCTTCGTAGAAAAACTTAATGTTTGACTTTAAGGGAATACTGGCTGCTTTCAGGGCGTCGAGGGCGGCCAATTGGGCCATGATTACGCCCTTGTCGTCGCTGGCGGAGCGCGCATAGATTCGAGCGTGTCCGGGATCGGAAATCTCGCCGACGATATAAGACTTGAAGGGATCTTTCCCGGTCCACTTGGCAGGCTCCACGGGCTGGCCGTCATAATGCGCATAGATCACCACCGTCTGCCGCGCGCCCGGCGTAGTCAATTCCCCATAGACCACCGGCGGAGCGTCGGGGGAAGTCAGCAGCCGCGCGTTCACGCCGCGCTGCTTGAGTTGCGCGGCGATCCAATCCGCGTTGCGTCCGATATTGGCTTTGTCCGTGGCAACGTTGGGGATCGACAACAACTCGGTGAACTGCTGTAGGATCGCCGATTGATGCGACTGCCACCAGGTGTGCGCGGCACTGCCCGGAGGGGTCGCGGGTATCGCTTGCAGAGTCAGCCACAAAACGAACGATAAAGGGAGCATGCCGTCTAGATTACACTACAGAACCGCGGTTTCGTGGATTTCGCGGCCTTCCGCGAAGCGTTGCAGATTCAGCATTCGCGTGTCAACCAGATCGCAAGTGCCTTTGAGAATCAAGTCGGCAAGGATCTTACCGGTGGACGGAGCGTGCATCACGCCGTGACCGCTGAAGCCATTGGCAAGGAAGAAACCGGGGACGCCGGGGGCTGGCCCCAGGATCGGATGATGGTCGGGAGTCATTTCGTAGAGTCCGGCCCAGGCGCGCTTGGGATTCACTTCGGCTTCCTCCAGGCAGGGAAGCCGGCGCGCTCCGTGAGTCAGCACTTTCTCAATGAAGGAATGTTCGAAGTGGGTCTTGAAGCCGGGTTTTTCTTCCGGATCGGCCCACGCCAGCAGTAATCCCAGTCCCTCGGGACGGAAATGGAAACCCGAAGACATGTCCACGACCATCGGTCCGTGCTGGGACACTTTAGGAAATGGCTCGGTGGGAACCAGCATGCGCCGCAGCGGCTCCACTGGCAGATCAATGCCGGCAAACTTGGCGACCTGGGCCGCCCAGGCGCCGGCAGCGTTCACTACCACTCGCGTGGACACCTCACCCTTGGTCGTTTGCACCGCCGTGATTCCCGTTGAGTCGCGGACGATGCCGGTGAGCTCGGCCTCGCGCCACAACTGCGCGCCACGCCGCGCCGCGGACAGCCAGAAGCCGGTCATCACGCTGTAGGGGTCCACAAAACCATCGGTCGAGCAGAAGGTTCCGCCGATCACGTCGTCCAAGTAGAGCTGGGGAACGGCTTCCGCGGCGTCCTGACGGGTGATCCACTTGACCGTGGTCAGGCCGAGGGCCTGCTGCCGCTGAAAATTGGCGCGCAAGTAATCCATATGCTTTGGCTGGGTGGCCAGGAACATGTACCCTTGCGGGCGATAACCGCCGGGATGATCCATCAACTCGTCGAAGCGCTGATAGAAAGGAATCGAATACAGGGACATCCGGATATTGACGTCGGTTGAAAACTGGGCTCGGACTCCGCCCATGCTCTTGCCAGTGGATCCTTTGCCTTGATGGCTTTCACGCTCCAGCACCAGGACATTGGTGCATCCCGATTCCACCAAGTGCCAGGCGATGCTGCACCCGACGATGCCTCCGCCGACAATCACCACGTCCGCCGTCTGGCTCATTTTCGCGTTATCGCTCCGAACTATTCTCCGGATTTGATGCGGCAGGACGATCAAAAGTGGTACGCCCGAGAGGATTCGAACCTCTGACCTCTTGCTCCGGAGGCAAGCGCTCTATCCAGCTGAGCTACGGGCGCATATGGTTTACAATACCCCAAGACGGCGCTGCCCGCAACTGCCTTCCGGCATGTCGCTATAGACACACCAACCCCAGGGCGTCTAAGAGCGTAAGCTAGCGCCAACTAAGTGGCACCCGAAGATTACTAGGTCCTGGTCAACCGCTGCTAGGCCTTCTTGGCCTTACCCAGAGGGCAGGTCCTCGAATTATGGCCTGGTTTTCCACACGTCTTACAGACGCGCCGCTTGGTCTTCCGGCCTTTTCCAGCTTCCTCGAAGTGGCCCAGTTTCGCCAATTGCCGGCCAATCTTGCGGCGTTCCTTCAATAGGCTGCGAATTGCTTTCTTGCGATAACCTTCAAGCTCTGCAAGTTTTGCGAAGATATCTTCCGTAGTTTTTGCCATAGCAAGAAAAGAGTATCGCCATTCCAGCTATAAAGCAAGCCTGAACAGACACCAGAGAAATTCAGAGATTGTCGGCGGCTCTTAGCGGCAGCCGCAGCCGGAGGATGTGCAACCACAGCCACCGGAAGATCCAAGACCCGTTGAAGACCCCGATCCGCTCTTCGCACTGAACACCGATAACTGCATCTGGGCTTTCTTGCTGCCGCAGGAAGGGCAATTAACCTGCTCCCTGGTTCGGAGGACCAGCTTTTCAAAGGGAGTCTTGCAGTCCTTGCAGATGTACTCGTAGATCGGCATAGATGTGGTTATGTTACCACGATATCCTGGTAGGCGATGGAAGACCTTCGTGCGATCATCGAGTCGGCGGCCTGCAAGGAAGGGCTCGACGGGGTGGCCATTGTGCGGCTGGCAGACTTCCTGGCGTCGGACGATGGCAGGTCTTTCGGCCGCTGGCTGGATCGCGGATTTGCGGGGGAAATGAATTATCTGAAGGGTGAGAGGGCGGCCAAGCGGCAGGACCCGGCGCTGGTTTTGCCCGGCGCCCGGTCGGCAATTTGCGCCACCCTGAACTATGACTCCGCCGCCCCGCGCTCCACGGAATGCCAGGATCCTTCGCGAGGTTGGATCTCGCGTTACGCTTGGGGCGACGACTATCACCAAGTCTTGCGGGTGAAGCTGGATCGCCTGCTGGAAAGCCTGCGGCGGGAGATTTCCCGGAGTTTTGAGGCCCGTGTGTACGTGGACACAGGGCCGGTGATGGAGCGGGCGCTTGCTCGACAGACACCACTCGGGTGGCTGGGCAAGAACACTTGCTTGATTCACGAGCGGCGCGGGTCGTGGTTCTTCCTGGGAGAAATCCTTACTACGTTGGAGATTCTGCCGGAGACTATGGCGGCGCCCCCCGCTCCGGATCGCTGCGGCACTTGCACGCGCTGCATCGACGCTTGTCCGACTCAGGCCATCGTCGAGCCAAGAGTTCTCGATGCCACGCGCTGTATTTCTTATTGGACCATCGAGTACAAGGAAGAATTTCCGGCCGACGTGGCTCCCGGTTTGGGGCGCCACGTTTTCGGCTGCGACATTTGCCAGGACGTCTGCCCTTGGAACGGGCGCGCGCCGATCACGCCGCTCATGGAGTTCCAGCCTCGCAAGGGACTGTTGAACCCGCCGTTAGAAGAACTGGCGGCGATGTCGGAACAGAAGTTTCGCGAACGGTTCCGGAACAGTCCTGTGCGAAGGCTAGGCTATCGGCGGTTTCAGAGAAATGTCCGGGCGGCGCAAGAGAATTCTACAGTTTCAAGCCTTGAGTTGCCGCGGCCTGCTTGATCGCCGGCAACAGACCCTTTAGGTCGGTTACGAACGCGCTATCCAAAGGCACGTTGACGGATCCCGCGCCGGCGGCTGCCCCGGCGTCATTGACCGTCTTCAAGACCACGCCCAGCGCGGCGAAGGCCGCCCGTTCGATGGCCACGGCGCTGGGGTCAATCACGGAAGTCAGGGCCTCGATGGCGGCCTCGGATCCCTGCACTTTGGTAATTGCGGCGGCGATTTTTTTCGCGCCCTTGACTACATCGGCGGCCACGCTGGCAATGCCATGCTCTACACTCTCGATATTGAACGTCATTTGAGGCTCCTTGTTTGTTTGGTTTTTGGGGCGAATCGCCGGTCGCCATCCAGCGACAGCGCCTTTAGATTCGCCCGAGTTGGGAATTAGAGAAAGTTGATGTGCGGCAATCCGAGCAGCCAATGCAGCACCAGTTTCAACCTGCCGGTTGGCTTGCGCAGAGGTTCGAGCGCCAAGCGAATGCTGTCGGTCGCTTCCTGTACGTTTTTCCCAGAGGCCGCCAGCGAATCAGCTCCTTGGACCAAAGGCGGCCAGAGGGCATCGGCGTGTTCAAAATTCTCACGCACCACGGTCAAGGTTTGCTGCAACGCCTGACCGTTGGCATCTACTTGCGCTGCGGCATCGCCGATGGTTCGCTGCGCAGCGGTTTCCAGCGCCTCCTGGGAGGCGTCAACATGCGAGATCAGCCTGCCAGTGGCGGTGATCACAGGCGCGGCGCGAGCATCTAGATTTTGGACCGCCTGATCGGTATGTTCAATCAGCCGGGCGGCGTTAATGGTCGCGATCGCCAGCGCCTTGCCGGTGGCCTTGTAATACTTGCGTTGCTCGGCGGATGCCACTGCCAATTCCGTGGCAGCCTGGCGAGCTTCGATGGTGGCGCCCACCATTTGTGGGCCGGCTTGGGCGATAACGGCCTGGGCATCGTCCACAACGATGGAAAGTTGATCCAGAAAGAAGACAACCTTCCCGGCAACGAGTGCCAGCGTAGCGAACAGGATGCACAGGAGAGCGCTCCGGAGGGTTTGCATGACTATCCTTTTTTCGAATCTGTGCTCAACGGATCGGGTGACGGCAAGTTCAGCGAGGCCCGCCGGATGATTCCATAGACGACGGCGTAGGCTTTCGAGTCGATCTCGCTGGGCACTGGGAGAATACGCATCAGGAGGCTCGCCGTCAGGCAGATCAGGCCAAAGTAGTGGAGAATTTGCGTCATCAATCGCTCCTTTGAGTCGTGGTGTTACGCCGCTCTGCGACGATGGAAAGTCAGCCCTTTGTTTTTTCCGCCCACTTCAATTTCGTCGCCCGGGCCGACGCGGCCATCCAGGATCATGTGGGCCAGTGGCAGCTCCAATAAACGTTCGATGGATCGCCGGATCGGACGCGCTCCGAAGGTCGCGAGATTTTCCGACGCCGAGCAAGCAGGCGCTTGGCATTCCTCTAGCACGCAATCGACGGCCGAGTCGCGAAAAGCCAATCCCACGCCGCGGGTGTGCCGCACGCGCGCCGAACAGCGCCGCAATTCCAGGTCGGTGATGGAACGAACCTGCTGGTCATTCAGCGGCTGATAGGTCAGTTGAGCGGTGAGCCGGTTGCGAAACTCCGGGGAGAACAGGCGCCGCGCGGCGCTCTCTGCTTTTTGCGATCGCTCGGGGCGATAGCCGACCGCTCCGGCTGCCTCGCGAGTCCCGACGTTGGAAGTGAGAAAAACCATGCTCTGGCGCAGGTCCGCGCTGCTGCCATCGCCCAAGTGCAGGTCGCCTTTGTCCAGGACGCCCAAGAGCAAATCCCAGAGATCGGGATGAGCCTTTTCGATCTCGTCGAAAAGCACGATCACCAACGGGCAGCCCTTGGATTGCGCTTCCTGGATCTTGCGTTGGCTCAAGCGCGGCTGCGTTTCCTTGTGCCCGATGTAACCAGGAGGAGCGCCGACCAGGCGGGCAATCTCATGACTATGGCGATACTCCGCGCAATGAATCTTGATGAGCATTCGAGAGTCGCCATGCAGCACCTCGGCCAGGCTTTCCACGGTCAGAGTCTTGCCCACGCCGGTTGGACCCAGCATCAAAAATGCGGCCACCGGCTTGTCGAGTCCGGCCAGTCCGGCTTTCCAGCGGACGTAGCCGTCCACGATCGCCTGCACGGCCTCGGACTGTCCCAGCACGCGCTCTTTCAGGGCGGCATGGAGACGCGAGCTTTCCGACACAACGGACATGGCTTCTCCTGATCCACAGATTTGGCCCACGGATTGTCGATCCACAGATTACACAGATTAAGAAGAACCGCGGGCTCTAGCCGTCAAACGTTCTTAATCTGCGTAATCTGGGTCATCTGTGGATCGAAAATCCGTGGATTAGCGATGCAGCGTTTCCACAACGAGGATCGCCAGCGCCACGGCGCCGGCGGCGCGCCAGAACCAGGACTCCAAACGGGTCACGCGATGTTTCAGCTTGTCAATTTCGCCGGGCTGGCCATTGCCAAGTAGCCGTTGCTCCATGCGCACCACGATCTCCTCAATCACGGACAAGCGCTCCTGAATGCCTTTTTCGTTCATTGTCGCACCTGGGCGATTTGGAATGGTCCCGAACTGCCGGGAACAACCCAGATCTCCTTTCGCTGGGATCCGTTCTGAAGGATGTAGGTCACTTGATACGAGCCGGGCGCGAGGTTCACCGAGAACGATCCCCGGGCGAGCCGGATCGCCTGCTTGCCACCGGCAACAGCGAAACCATCGGTGGAAATGTTCGGTTGCCAAGAGATCTGCAAGGTGCCGGATACCGCGCTGCCGTCGGCGTTCACCAATTTGTCTTGAATCAAACGCAGGGATGGACCAGGCATGTTACTCCTCCAAGTCTGTTCATTGACAGAAAAGTGTTGCTGTAACCTTGGTTGGTGAACCGGTGGCGGCGACAATGGCGGCGCGCATGGTGTCGCCGGCTGAAATCGCCGTAGTTGTGAAATCGCTCGTGGAACTGGTGATCAGCAGGGTCCCCGTACTCAACGCGATTCCGCTCGTGCTGATCGAATTTGAGGACGTAGGCACCGAGGTGCCGGATGCCACTTTCCAGAACTTGATGGTCACTGTTCCGGTGTCCACCGCGATCGCCGCCGAATTGCTGCTCGAGCCCCCAATCGTGCATGCCACCGGACTCGTGAGATAGGCGAGCGGGTCGCTGCTGGTCGTGAGCACAGCCCCGCCGTCGTAGAATTGCCAGGCGAAGGCTTTGGCATTCGAGCCGTTGCTGCCGGTCGCTCCCGTTGGACCGGTCGGGCCGGTGGGCCCCGTTGGGCCGGTTGGACCGGTCGCGCCAACAGTGGCTACGATGCCAGGTGAAAAGACGGTGACGGCATAGGTGCCGGAGGAACCGTTCGTCGTCAGCACCTGGCCGATCACTTGACCGCTGGTGGGATAGGAAGATCCAGCGTCGTGGCAATCTCCAGCTACGGAGGAACTGACTTGTACGTAGTGGCCGGCGATGGTGCCGCCGTCAAACGCGCAGGAAGCCTTGCCGTCCCTGGCGATTTGAGCGTTGCCGCTGGTGCTCGCACCGCCAACGACGATGCCGATCACACCGCTGGTATCGCCGGTCGAAGTTTTGATCGCCGTGCTCGTCGCGCCCGTCAGCTTGGCCAGTTGATTCGAGCCGGTGCCGGTGTTGGTTTCGTTGGCGATCTCTATGACCGCGGCATTGACACCGAGGTCCAAGTTTCCACCGAGCGCTCCGGAGATTGTGGGCGTCGTGATCGTCGGAGAGGTCGCCAGGACCACAGATCCGCTGCCAGTGACGCCATTCGAAAGGTTGGCGGCCGCCGGCTGGGTACAGTTGGCGTTGCCGCTTGCAGCAATGCCCGTAGCGAACTGGTTGGCAGCGCATTGGGAAGGCGTAGCTGCGAAGGCCGTGGCAGTCGCTGCATTTCCGGTGATATTTCCGCTGACACTGGCGCCGGGAACCGTGCCGGCTTGCAGCGTTCCAGTGACGTCCACGCGCCAGAGATCGGTATTACCCGCGGCGTTCTGAAAATGTTCAAAATTGCCGGTCGGCGAGCTATCGATCTCTCGCTTGCCGGCGACCGCATCGTCCCCATTGGTATTCTGGTTCACCGTAAGATCCGTAACGGTTGGCGCTCCGGCGAGAACGATGGCGCCGCTGCCCGAAGTGCCGTTGGACAGGTCCGACGCCGCGGCTTGTGCGCCTGCGGTCACCTGTCCTTTAGCGTTGTAAGTAATTTTGGTGTTGGTTGCGGCCGTTACGATGTTCGAGAGCGTCGCCGTCAGCGATCCCGCAGTGGTGGAGATATCCCCGGTTAGCGCCGGAAACTGGCTGGCGCCGAGCGTTCCGCCAATGTCACTGAGTTGCGCCTGCGCGCCTGCGGTCACCTGGCCCTTGGCGTTGTAGGTGATCTTGGTATTGGTTGCGGCCGTGACGATGTTTGGCAGCGTAGCAGTGAGCGAACCTGCGGTGGTGGTGACGTCTCCGGTTAGCGCTGGGAACTGGCTGGCTCCCAGGATTCCGCCAATGTCGCCAAATTGGGCTTGCGTTCCAGCGGTGACCAGGCCCTTCGTGTTGTAAGAAATTTTGGTATTCGTCCCAGCGGTGACGACGTTGGCCAGCGTTGTAGTCAGCGATCCTCCCGCGCTTGTGACGTCGCCAGTGAGACTGGGGAACTGGCTGGCGCCCAGCGTTCCGCCGATGTCGGTGAACTGAGCCTGCGCGCCCGCCGTCACCTGACCTTTGGCGTTGTACGTAATCCGGGTACTGGTTGCGGCGGTGACGATCGTGGCCAACGTGGTGGCCAGCGATCCGGCAGCCGTCGTGAGGTCGCCGGTGAGCGCCGGGAATTGGGCCGCTCCGAGCACGCCGGCGGAGGTCAGACCGGCATAGCCGCTGGCCGCATTTTTGTTGCTTTGAATCTCTATCGTTTGGGTCGCCGGCGAGCCGGAATTGTCTCGATACTTTAGCGATCCCGCGTTGACCCACACTTGTCCGGTGCTGGGCGCGCCCGGGTCCGCCGACTTGGGCAATATCTGGCTGGCCGAACCGAAGTCTTGCAAGCCCGTGGTGTAGGCGTTAGCCTGATCGTTGAACACCACGGTGGCCGGCAACTGCCCGGTTGTCGCCGTGCCATTCACGTCGGAGAACGCCGGTTGCGCGCAGGTGGGCACGGCATTGTCGTTGGCCGCGGTGATCCATTGACTCGAACCGCAGGATCCTGCGCCGCCCGCCGCCACCGACGAATAGAGCAGGTCCGTGCCGTTGCTGCGCATATACCTTCCCGAACTTCCCAGAGCCAGGCGTGTCCATGACGCCGGTGATCCCTGCCCAGTAATCATATCGCCGCGCGTGACCGTGCCGGGTGTAGTGTCGGAGTGCGTGCTGGAGAGGAGGCTATGAGGCGTAATCGGCGGAAGAGTTTGATTGACCCAATCCGTGCCGCTCCACGTCAACACCTGTCCGGCGGCCGGAGCGCTGATGGTGCTTTGCAGCGCGGTGGCCCCTTGACCGGACGTGCTCGTATAGGTAGTCAGGTCGGTAGTGGCCCAAACCTTTTGACCTTGCGAGGTCACCAGTTTTCCGCTAGGCGTCAGACCGGCGTAGCCGGAAGCAACATTCTTGTTGGACTGGACCTCGCACGTGGAACAGGCCACCGTATTGCCGGTCTCCGACAGTGGGGTTGCGAACGTAAGCACGTTTTGCTTGCCCGAGAAGGACAGATAGTCGGCGTTGCTCAGCAATCCCGCGGTTACTCCTCCGGATGCCGCCAGGGGAATATTCAGTCCGCCCGTGGCGGACCAGTTCGGCGCGGTGCCGGAGTTGCCTGGTGTAGTTGCCAGCGTGAGCATCCCGCTGGCGTTGGGCACGGTCAGCGTTTGGTTCGCGCCAAGGCTGGAAGCATCGAAGGAAACCAAATTGTGGGTGCTCAGGCTTCCAAACCGGAATACGCCCTTGGTATGGAGTCCGGCGAACACGAACGGAGCAGTTTCGATTGGAGTCGGTCCGGACAATTGCCATTCGGCGGGAACGTAACCGCCGCCGGCGGCGAAGATGCCACTGTCCGGAACGACTCGTTGATGCAAGTACCGGCGGTCCGACGAAATGCCGTCGAAGGTTTCAAAAGCGAAGCCCAAACTGTAGGATGGCGCGTTGGAACTGAATGTGGCGGAGCCCGCGGAGTACATTCCCAGCTCTCCGGAAAGAGAATTGGAAACCACCATGCTCAACAAGGGACGGTTGAGAAGGTCTACAAAAAGATCAATGCCGGTGTCGCCGTTGTAGTAGGCGCTGCTGGTCACGTTGCGCCACTCGAAAGAGGTTGCGTTGGAATGGCTGGTATTCTCAAGACGGATCTTGGGGTCGAAACTCGAAGAGCTCACCGTGAAGTTTCCTTGAAACGTCGCCGACTGGTTAGGCGAAAGGATGAGTTGCCCAGGGTTTGGTTGGTAAGTGGCCGATTGGATCGTCAAGTTGCCGGTATTGTAGTCTCCGAAGATCGCGGAATTGCTCGCGCCTCCGACGAAATTGATCGCTTTCTTGTCCGCCTCCGATTGAGAGATCATTTGAATCCCGATTCCGCTGGAACTGGCGCCGGCGATGGTTATTCCGTAGGTGGTGGGAGCTTGTACTAATAGACCGTAGTTGTAGGCGTCGTTGGTGGTTGTCATTGCTGCGTCGGCGTCGAAAGCCGCGCGGAACCCTTGGCCTCCCTCATTCACGGCCGTGTAGAGGCTGGCTAGACTGGCACCCGGCATGTACCAACCGACGCGCATGAACTCGCCGGCAACCACTCCGTCGGACGAGAGTGCGTTTTCAACGCTGTCGCCGGTATTCCAGGTGAAGCCGTTGGTTTCCAGGATTACGGTGTTGGAGACGATTGTCAGGACTCGCGCGCAAGGCCGAACTGTGTAAGTTCCGTTTCCCGGACCATTCCCTCGGTAGGGACTCAGGCCCAGGACGTTCAGGTGGCGAATGCCCAGACTTGTCGCTGACGCAACGCTGGTAATGGGATACCAGGCCCGCAATGGAGTACTCGAGCTGAACGGGTAAAGGCTGTAGTCGTCGGCGGCGAACGAGAGGCAGCCGTTCAAGACGCCGCCTCCACCTACCATACCAGCCAGACCCCGAGGAGGAGCGCAGATGGGAAGAAGCGGTCAATGCCACACGTAGCCAACGTCTGAACGTCCCGCCAGATCCATTTTCGGACCTGCCGATTGAATCGCCTGAAGACCGACCCGCCCAAATTACGGTAGAGCGATTAGAGGATCGCCTATTGGTTTATCGCGCTGACCGCCAACACCAGTTGATTCAGCGCCGCACTGACTCGTGAGGTGTCCGGCGGTCTTTCCCGGCGTCGCAAAGCGGCGTCGCGGCACGGACTCGCCTCCGAACCAGCAATCCGCTCCGCCAGTCCCTATCTGTCAATCCTTTTTCCCTCGGAAACGCGTTTCCAACTCCTCCTCCCTCCGTCAGATCCAAGAACCTGTCCCGAATCAACCGCCTGCCTCGGCCGAACGAGCACCTTGCGGAATCGCTGGCGGGCGGCGCTTCCGGCTTGCCGAAAGGGCCTGACTGCGATACACTTTGAAGTGCGGGGTGGAGCAGTCTGGTAGCTCGTCGGGCTCATAACCCGAAGGTCGTTGGTTCAAATCCAACCCCCGCAACCATTTACAAGCAACGCCAGCCCAAAATAACCCCATGAAAGCTCAGGACCCTACCAGAGGGCCTGAGCTACGGGCGGCGGCTGCAAGTTCAATCCGTTCCGCAACGCCATATTTGCTACCTTACTGGCAAATCATCAACGCTAAGCAGGGGTGAGTCTCCACCGCGAGGGCAAGTACGGAGAACACCTCCGGCCCAACCATATGCTCGCAAGCGGGACCTGCGCATCTACGTTGATTATCTCAGGGAGCGTTATCAGCTTGTGGTAGCACAACATGATATGCTTGTAACGATACAGCGCCATGCGCTTGTGATGGCACATCGCGAAACGCTTGCCCTATGACGGCAGACCAAGGATTTTCGTAGGTGAAACGAGAGGCGACGCATGTCCAAGCCGACTGAAAAGCTGGCGAAATCACTCACCGCACTTCATGAACTTCAGAAGGGCGGACGGCGCGTCTTCGAGTCCAAGGAACTGACCCGCATTCACCGGGCCCGGCTGCTCCGGAACGGATTTCTTCAGGAAGTGATGAAGGGATGGCTGATCTCATCCGGTCCGGCGCCGCCAAGGTGACAGCACGCCCTGGTACGCATCGTTCTGGGAGTTCTGCGCGTGCTATTGCAGCAAGCGCTTTGGAGTGCAATGGCACTTGTCGCCGGAGCAATCGCTTCTTCTCCAGGCAGAGAACATGGTGATTCCTGCCCAGGCGGTCGTCTACACTCCCGGCGGCACGAACCATGCATTAAGGCTGCCCTTCGGCACTTCCCTATATGACCTGAAGCAGGCACAGATGCCGCCGCCCGCGGACTTAACCGTTCGAGATGGGCTGCGGCTCTTCACTCCCGCCGCCGCGCTGGTCAGAGTCTCCGAGACCTTCTTCGTCCGCCATGCCGTGCAGGCCCATGTCGCGCTCATCGGCATTCAGGACGAGTCGGACCTTCTCCGAAGGCTTCTCGATGGCGGTCACTCGGCGTTCGCAGGGCGGCTCGCCGGCGCATTCCGACGCGTGGGCCGCCCGAAGGTCGCCGATGAGATCGTCAAGACCATGAAAGCGGCGGGCTATGACGTTCGGGAGAACGATCCCTTTGCGCTACGGCAGGCATTTGGTTCGATTCGCGCGGCCAAGCCGCCCATTGTCGGCCGTCTCCAGGCAATGTGGGCATCCATGAGAGGAGTTGTCGTCGAGAGTTTCCCGAAGGCGCCGGGCTTGCCTAAGAAGAAGGGCGCCTATCTCCGGTTGGTGGACGAAATCTACAAGAACGACGCGTATCACTCGCTGTCGATCGAAGGTTACAACGTCACGCCGGCATTGGTCGAAAGGGTACGTTCGGGAAACTGGGATCCGGTCCGCCACCCGGAAGATCGCCAGAACCGGAACGCGCTCGCGGCGCGAGGCTACTGGCAGGCATTCCAGACCGTGAAACCGTCCATTGCGAAGATTATTACTGGCGCCAATCCTGGAGCCACAGTGCGCGCAGCTCATCGAGAGTGGCACCGTGAGTTGTTCCAGCCTTTCGTTGGGGCAGGCCTGCTGCCCGCGTCAGCGCTGGCCGGCTATCGAAACGAGGCGGTCTTTCTCCGGATATCGCGGTACGTGCCGCCACGATGGGAAGCAGTGCGCGACGCGATGCCAGCTCTTTTCGACTTGCTTGAACAGGAGTCGGAACCTTCGGTGCGTGCGGTCCTTGGGCATTGGTTGTTCGGCTACATTCACCCGTATCCGGATGGCAATGGGCGGATGGCGCGTTTCCTGATGAATACAATGTTGGCCGCAGGCGGATACCCTTGGACCATCATCCGCGTGCAGGACAGGACCTCCTATATGAACGCCCTGGATAAGGCGAGCATCGGGATGGATATCCATCCATTTGCCGACTTCGTTGCGAAACGGGTGAGTTGGTCGCTCAAGCAGGCTCAACGACGCAAATGAGCAGCGCGTCTCTGCCGGCGGAGGCGCTGGTGCGCTCAAAACGGCGTCAGCTAGCGGTCGTCGCTCGGTTCAGGACACGGCCTATCGGCGGGTATCAATCGAGAAAACACCTTGACAAGCCTTTTGGAACCAAGTAAAAAGGCTTGGATGCAAACGGTTGCAGGTGTGAGAACAACGCGGCTCGTTGGCGTGCCGCAACAGCGCCCGCAAAGGTTCCCGTCCCCTCGTACTCATTTTTCACCCGGCAATGCCAGCGGTGGACGCTAAGGGATGCTTCCCCGCGCGGTGCCTCGCGCTTTTGAGTTTCCCGCGCTGCTCTTCTACATTGTGCTGGCGGCGCTCTCCGCGGCCATCTGTACGCAGGTGAACGTGCGGTTGGGGTTGACGCCGCATACCGCCATGGTCGGAGTGATCGCGGCCATGGCTCTGGGCCGGCAATTTACTTACTTCGCATCCACGGAGCGTCAGGTGCTGGTGGAAACGGCCACGTCGGCGGGCGGTTTTGCCGGCGCGAACATCTCCCTGGTCGGGTTGGCGATTCTCTATCAGATGAACCTGACTTATCTGACGATGCCGTTGCTCGTCGGCATGATCCTGGGAATGGCCGCCGACATCTGGTTCGCCTACCGGCTTTTCGATACCGCGCTCTACCCCGCCAGTGGCGCGTGGCCTGACGGCGAAGCCATCGGACAAATGATCCTGGCCGGTGACGAAGGCGGCGCGCGGGCCCGCAGGTTGGTGGAAGGAATCGCCGCCGGCGTAATCGGCGGCTTGCTGGGTGTGCCGATGGCCGGCGTCGGGATCGCCTTTATCGGCAATCCCGCGGCCTTGACGGCGCTGGGATTTGGCTTGATGGCGCGCGGCTGGAGCGGTTCCCTGCTGCACATCGACTGGGAACACAACTTCATTCCCCACGGCGTTATGATCGGCGCGGCGCTCGTGCAGACGGCGCAAACGTTTTTCCTGATGCGCCGCCAAGCCGCGGAGCGCGCCCTCGCCGCGCCGGCTTCGGAAGCCCGAAAAACCGAGGGGCTTTCCTCGCACTTGTTGGTGTTTCTGGCTTGCGCGGCGTTGCTGGCCGGTCTGGCGCGGCTGGATCGCCTGATGCCCTGGAGCCAGCTACTCCTGTGGCTGGCGTACGCGGCGATTGCAGCCCAACTACACACTTTGATTGTCGGCTACAGCGCCATGATGAGCGGATGGTTTCCATCCTTCGCCGTGGCCACCGCTTTTCTGCTGATCGGCTTATTGCTGCGCTTTCCGCCCACGGCGCTGGCATTATTGACCGGCTTCATCCTTTCCACGGGACCGCAGTTTGCCGATATGGGCTACGATCTGAAGTCCGGATGGATGGTGCGCGGGCGCGGCGCCGACCCCGAACGCGAAGCCGCTGGCCGCTTCCAACAATTCCTCCTGCAACAAGTCGGCGCGACCGTTGGTATCGTGCTGGCCGCCGCGGTGGCGGGCCTGTACTTTCGCATCGGGTTGATCCCGCCCATGAGTAAGATTTTTGCGGTAACTTCTTCCATGGTCCTGACCACCGCGCACCTTCGCGTGCTAGCATGGTCGGCGCTGTTTGGCGCGGCCTTGCAACTCGTCGGCGGCCCCGGAAAGGCTTTGGGCATTTTGTTTGCCACCGGGCTGCTCATTGTCAGTCCATGGTATGGCGCGGCCCTACTGGCGGCCCTGGTGGTGCGCAGGATCATCGGCACCGAGCAGATGGCAGTGCGCGCGCCCGGACTCATTGCCGGCGACGGTTTGCTGCACTTTGGGGAAGCCCTCCTGCGAATGTTCTAAGCGGCCCGTTCAACAACCGGCTTCAAGAAACAAGGGGAAGAATGCCGGGAAGATGGTTTAGGCGCTTAGCGCAAACGGCGCATTTCTCGCGTTATGCGCCCACGCTGACGTGATTCGGTAGCCCCAACGGGGCGACCTATGTCAGCCCAGGCCAACGGCCCAATGCCATTTAGTTTTCGGGGTAGCCCCAAAGCAAACATGCTACAGGACTTCTGTCTTGGGTGTCCAGTAGCACCGGCCTCCGGTAGTGGGTCAGTTTGAAAAGCGTGCGGCTCCGCCGCTCCTTCGTGCGGAGAGGCTGTGCCTTTCCGGACCCGCCTTCACTTGGCAAGGCTGCGCCTTGCCCGCACGGCGCAGCCGTGCGAAGTACTAACGGACTTTTCGGAAAGGCGGAGCCTTTCCGCACGAAGAAGCGGCAGAGCCGCAGTCGAAGCGTCATGTTCAAATTGACCCACTACCCGGCCTCCTGTCGCCTCCTGTAGCGCCGGCCTCCAGGCCGGTTCTTGCAGGGCAGGAAAAAGGCACGCGTCAGCCAACGCAATCAATGAATTACGAGTACGTGGAGAAAAACTAAATGGCATTGGGCCAACGGCCTGGGTTGGGCGCGATAGAAACAGAAGCCCTGAAAGGGCGACCTAAGACGGTTGTCTCGCGAGATCTGAGGTCGTCGATCTGTGTCAGAGATTAGTAGGGCGCCCCTTCAGGGCTTGATACTTCCTCGGTTTTTTCCAGGCCGTTGGCCTGGGCTGACATAGGTCAGGCCTTCAGCCTTCCCGGAAATGTAGAAACTCCAGGGAAAGGCTGCGCCTTTCCGAAAGCATTGCTTTTTTAATGCTTCCTGGCAAGGCGTAGCTGGGCCAGCCTGGGCTGACATAGCACGCCCCGTTGGGGCTGAATCCTCCGTCACTCCGTCTTGGCAAGCGCGGGAAACTGTGGCGTTAAGAAGCTCGTTAGCCAAAATGGTACGAAATCTGTCAGTCAAAGTCCTAGCGCTTTAGGCTGCCCCTCTTGCCGGAACTGGGAGTCACGGGCCTGCGCAGCAGAACTGATTCCTTTTTTCCGAATTTCGGTTATTATGGTTGGGCGGCCAGATGCCGAGATGTTCTCCCCTGGATTCGGAAACTCGCCGTCGTGGTCCGTTGGGAACGATCTGCTGGAGGAGTTTTGAGTGTTTGCAGGTCAGGCTGGCTTGTCCGTCGCCATCAAAAAAAACAGGAGTGTGGAAGCTGGGTGTGTGTCATCGTGCCGTGCCCGGCCGATGTCGCTACCATTTCGCTTAACCGAGACTGATATGAAAAACCGCATCTTACTCGCGATCGCTTTGTTGGTGTTGCCGCTTGCGTCTGTGGCGCAAACCCCCAGCGGTGTGACTCCCTCGTCTCTTACCTTCCTCGCCGTGCTCAACGGGACGAACCCTAGTTCGCAGACACTCAACGTCAACGTGGCCCCTCAAGCGGCATCGCCCAATTGGACCGCGATGGTGACGACCAATAGCGGCGGCAGTTGGCTAAATACCTCCGCCACATCGGGCTCGGGCAGTGGAAGCATCGCTGTTTCCGTAAGCACGGCGGGACTGCCGGCGGGTAGTTACTACGGGAATGTCACTGTGCAAGTCGGGGTCGAACCGTCGATCCCAATTGGGATTACGTTAAACGTGGCCCCCACACAAGTCAACCTGGTGGGATCGGTCGGTGGCAATCCGCCCAGCCAAGCCTTGCAGGTTTCGGTCGCCATGGCGGGCAGCGGCCTTGGTGTGAATTGGTCGGCGAGCGTCTCCACGTCGAGCGGCGGCAGTTGGCTGAGCGTTTCTCCCACCGCCACCAATTCGCCGGGCAACAGTTCGCAGACGCTGACCGTCTCGGCCAACGTCGGCACTTTGGGCATCGGCACCTACAACGGCTTGATCACCCTTGCCGGCGCAACCTTCGGAGGCACCACGGACAACGTCACCCCGGTGGTGCTGACGGTCTCAGCCCCGCAGGTCACTCTGGCGCCGACATCTCTAACTTTTGGGGGAACTTTTGGAAGCGCCAGTCCTCCTTCGCAGACCGTGGCGGTCACTACTGCACTCGGATGGAACGGTTCCGTCTCTACAGTCACGGGAGGAAACTGGCTGGCCATTACACCAACCTCGGGAACCGGGAGCGGTACTTTCAGCGCTTCCGTTTCGCTGGGAAGCTTGGGCCCGGGCACCTACCAAGGAAGCATTACGATCGCGGCCGGAACCGGCCCCGCCGTGGTGCTCAACGTCACGCTCAACGTGGCCGGACCGAACATTTCGGTGGCCCCCACAACTCTGAATTTCACGCAAGTGGAAGGAACCGTGGCGGCGGCACAATCGGTGCAACTCGCCGCCACGCCAGTGGCCAGCAGTTGGCTGGCTACCTCCAGCGTGGTCAGTACCACCGTCAGTTGGCTCAGCGCGTCACCGTCCGCGGGAGTGTTCCCGGCATCGATGCTGATTTTCCCGAACGCTTTGGCCGCCAATTTGACGGCCGGTTCCTACCAGGGCACAGTCAATATCGCGGATGCCAACGGAACGCCCACAGCGCTGACCGTGAACGTCAGCCTGACCGTAAACTCGGCGGCCGCCGCAAAACTGACTGTCAGCCCGACGCTGCTGACACCGCAAACACTTCAGGGAATCAATCCCGCGCCAGCCAATATTTCCATCGGCAACAGCGGCTCCGGCAGTTTGAGTTGGAGCGCCACGGCCACCGCCCTCAACGGCGGCAATTGGCTGAGCGTCACCCCCTCGGGAACGGCGGCGCTGCACGCTTCCGCGGCGGGGCAGATTACGTTCAACGCCGCCAGCTTGAAGCCGGGTATCTACACCGGTCTGATTTCCGTAAGCGCCGGCAGCACGACGCCGCAAGTAGTTACCGTGCTTCTCACCGTGTCGCCCGGCGGTCCCTTGCTCCTTTTGGGACAGTCCGGACTTGCGTTCACCACGTTCGCGAGCACGGCAGGCGCCTCGGAAACAGCGTCGGTGACTGTCGCCAACCCGGGATCGGCCGCCATGAATGTCTATACCACGGTGGTCTCCGGGAGTTGGATCAGTGTGGCCTCGCCGTTACCGTTCACCGTCCCCAGCGGAGGGACTGCCAGCCTCGGATTGACCATCAACACTGCGGGACTGAAGGCCGGTGTGTACTACGGATTGGTGCAAGTCAGCCAGGGGGGAACAACCATCACGCTTCCTCCGCAGTACATCACCGTGGTGCTGAATGTCACCGCCCAACCGGCGGTGAGCATCTACCCGATTGGGGTGATCCTAACGCCTTCTCAACTCCAGCAATCTCTGGCCATTTTCGCCAGTTCGGGAGCCTCCGTGACCGCGACGCTCACGGCGACAACACTGTCGGGAGGCAACTGGCTGACCGCCAGCCCTCCAACGTTGTCGCCGAATCCATCGGCAACGGTCAACGTCAGTGCCGTCTCCGCGTCCTTGCCCAGCACGCCGGGCGTCTATCAGGGCGTGGTCACAGCAACATTTAACAATGGAACACCGTCGCAGGACATCGGCGTGTACCTGGTGATACCTTCCAGCAGTGGCGCGCAAGCGCAGTCGCTGCGTGGGTCGCCCGCCGCAACCTGCACGCCGGCCCAACTGGTGATGGCGATGCGCGCGCTGGGCAGCAACTTCAGTTCGACGGTGGGCTGGCCCGTGAACCTGGAAGCCCAACTGGTGGATAATCGCGCCAATCCCGTGACCGGCGCAACGGTCCTGGCGATGTTCTCCACCGGCGATACTCCGCTGGCACTCGGCAACCTGGGTGGCGGGATCTATTCGGCTACCTGGAATCCGAGGAGCGCCAACCCGGCCAAGGTGACGATCCAGGCTTTGCAGGCGCCGCTGACTCCCGCCATCGTTACGGTCAATGGCGGGGTGGCCGCCAATGCCACGCCGCCTCCAGCCGTCTCCAGTGGAGGCGTGGTGAACGGCGCGAGTTTCGCTCCCAACGCCGATGTGACGCCGGGCAGCATTGTGTCCGCGTTCGGATCGAACTTGGGGCCCCTCAACGGCAGCCCCAACTCCGGCTTCCCCCTGCCGCTCACGCTGGGCGGCATCAAGCTGAGCATGGGCGGAATTGACATGCCCTTGTTCTACTCCGGTACGGGTCAGGTGAACGCGCAAGTTCCGGCCGAGTTATCGCCGAACGGCATAACGTCGGTGGTGGCGCGCGCCATTTCCGGCTCCACGGAGAGCGACGCGGTTCCCGTGAATGTGACGCTGGGACCGGCGCATCCGGGGATCTTCATTACCGCCGAAACCAACGCTCCGAATCAGGGCGCCATTCTGAACCCCGCCAATCAACTGGTGGATGCCGCGAATCCTTCAGCGGTGGGTGGCGTGATCGTAATTTACTGCACGGGTCTCGGCGCGACCACGCCGGCGGTTGCCACGGGCCAGGCCGCGCCCGGAACGACGGCCGGCAGCAGTCCGGCCCTGGTGACCCTTCCCGTGACGGTGACGGTTGGTGGGGTCAACGCGGTAGTTAGTTTCGCCGGCTTGTCTCCCGGCTTCGTGGGCTTGTATCAAGTGAACGCCACCATTCCGGCCGGCGTAACCACGGGGCCGGCGGTGCCCGTCGTACTTACCCAGAACGGTGTTGCTAGCAACGCGGCGAGCATCGCGCTGCATTAGGGTGTTTTGGAACACGGAGGACACGGAAAAACCGGAACACGGAAGGGCACGGAAAAGTGCGTTTGGAATAGAAACACATCGAGCCACATAGCTTTCCTGTCGCGAGACGGTTGGGCTGCCTCGATCCACCTTGAAGGAAAACGTACTTTCCGTGCCCTTCCGTGTTCTTCCGTGTTCCGGTTTTTTCCGTGTTCCAATCCCACGTCAGGTTCCGGGCCGCGGACTGGAGACGGTCAGTACCTTCCAAGGATAGAGCATCGCCAAGAACAGGAAAAAGACGCCGTAACCGGAGTAACTGAGTTGGAGCGACAGGGCCGTGCCTGTGACCACGAAAAACCCTTGCACTACGGCGCAACTTGGAAAGAGCAGATCGCTCCGCCAACCCAGCCAGAGCGCTAGCAGTAAGCCGGCGACGCCAATTGCTTGGCCGAAGTAAGGGATTATTTCGTTGAAGCGGGTCAGACGGTCGGCGCCTTCCAGCGGAGTGAAATGCGCGGGATCGTGAAAGTAGAATGGCAGCGTCACAGCTAAGAATGTCGCCGCCGCGACGCCGAGATCGCGTATCGCGCGCGGCCATCCGAATTTTCGCGCCATGTAGAAGAACGCCGTCGGGATCACCAGCAGGAAATTGGGGCGCCAGGAAAGCGTCAGCCCGAGTAAGACGGCGGCGGCAATGCGGGCCCGGCCAGATGTGGCGTTCACCAGCAACCACAAAGAAACCGCCACGGAGATGCTATTGGCAAGGAGATCGCCTCCTGTCACGATCTGTTGCATCACCACGGGACATAACGCCAGGATCATCCACAGCGTCAGCAAGGCGCGGCGGGTATCGCCGAAAGCCCGGTCCAGGATCAAGAAGAAAACCGCTAGCCAGAACAGATTCATGTAGGCGCTGTTGCCGAGCAAGACAAAGGGCGTGGCCAACAACAGCATGCCCGGCAGATCGTGACCGGCGTTACCCAAGTATGTGTAAACGTAATATGGATAGCGCCCATGCAGCAGCTCCGTCACCGCGATGTTGACCGCATCGTCGCTATCGCTTCCCGGCCCCCACTGGAGGGATTGGGCGATGGGGTAGAGCGCTAGAAACAGGGCCGCGACGATGAGCAGCGTCGCTACCGCGAGCCACCATGCTTGCCGCGGTGAGACGCGTGCAGCGAACCCCGCCGCAAATTCTAGCTTCCAGGCCAACCATAACACCGCGGCGACAAAGGCCAAATAGGCTCCCAGGCCGGGCCACCCCAGATACTTGTGGACCTCGTTCAGCGACGGAATGGTCAGGTACAACCACAGCCAGATCATGAAAGGCCAGTATAAGCGGGAAGTACGGTCTCTTTTCACCACTAAGGCGTTGTCAGAACCGTCCGCGGTAGCGGATGGGCCCGGCGCCTGGCCCGCCGTCACTCCGGTCTGAACCTGGCGACCTGGCCATGGCCTCCCACGGCCCATCCGGCGCGGCTGGAGACGAAGCTCATGGCGTTGTATGATCCGCTGTCGAATAGCTTCCAAGTGGCACCGCCGTCGGTTGAGACATCGGAACCGGACGTGCCGGTGACGATCCAGGCCTTGCGATTCGGCAAGTACGCCAGGGCCGAACGAAAACCGGCTGGCCGCGCGGCAGGCGCGGTCCACGACCGGCCGCCGTCAGTCGTCACCACGATGTTGCCGCGATCTTCCTTGTCCTTGGCGTAGTCTCCGCCCACGGCCATGCCGTGGCGGGCATCGGCAAAGGCGATGGAGAAAATGCCGGCGCTGGCGGCGTCGTTGCGAATGGGCGTTGCCACGACCGTCCAATGGCGGCCGCCATCTTTCGAGTGGAAAACACGCCCCGCTCCCGTGCCGCCGGTGGCGTACCAAGCGTCATGTTTGCCACGCACGACCAGGCAGCTGTTACTGGCGGCGAACGATCCTTCCTTCTCCAACGCGGGCGGCGTTGGCTGCCGCTGCCAGTGGGCGCCGCCGTCATCGGTGGTGCGGATCTCCGCGGCGCCATCGAGCGCGTCGCCCACCACGATGCCGTGGGTGGCATCCCAGAAGGCGATGGCGTCGAAGAAACCTTTGGGATCGGGCTGGGTGAACTGAAGCATCCAATTCTCGCCGGCGTCGGTGGTCTTATAGATGCGCGACTTATCGCCGGAACCGATGCTCATCAGGAACGCGGTGCGTTCGTCAATCGCACGAATAGCACGAAAGTCGAGCAACTCCGCGCCGGGAACTTTGGCGGCTTGCCAGGTGGTGCCGCCATCGGTGGTTTTCAGGTAAGTCCCGCCGCTGCCGCTGGCCCACACCACGCGCTCGTTGACCGCGCTGACGCCGCGCAAAGACGCGGTGGTGTTACTGGTTTGCGGAATCCAAGATTGCGCGACAGCGCCGGACGCGGCCAGGGAGCACAACATAAGCTTCCAGACTCGCAGCCGTCTCCTGTATGGCATCACGTGAGAGATTAGAGCATCGCACGTTCCCGCAGTCAAGGCAGGAACCGGCCGGCCGGAACCCGCACTGCCTACAGGAAACCGCACTGCCTCTTCCAAGGCTCTCGGGAAATGTGCTAATTTTCAGAAGAGAGGCAGCCCATGGCGAATCAGAAGAGTGAAGGAATGGACTTGCCCCACGTTTTGAGACAACCAGTTAAGACTCATAATCCATTGAAAGGGGAAAATGAGTCATGGGATTGTCACGCAGGCAGTTCACACGGGAGTTCAAGGTGGCCGCGGTGCAGCGGCTGGAGCAGGGAGTCTCGCTGGGCGAGGTAGCGCGAGCCCTGGAGGTAAATCCGACCGTTCTGCATCGCTGGCGGAGTGAGTTTCGGCACGGTCCCGGGAATGCGTTCCCCGGGTTTGGAAAGCGGCGCTGGTCGGAAGGCCGGGTTGCGGAGCTGGAGCGCAAGATTGGCCAGCAGACCCTGGAGATCGACTTTTTAAAAAAGTGCTTGCAGCGCATCGAGGAGCAGCGGACGCTGCAGGCACTGAGTGGAAAGCCGCGATCTGCGAGACGATCGCGGAAGATATGAAAGCGCAACGAGGGATAACGATCCGGCGCATGGTGGAGTTGAGCCAGATCAGCCGCGCCGGTTTCTATCGCTCCCTGGCGCCGGTTCCGCCCGCCGCCGATCCGGACATGGACTTGCGCGACGCGATGCAGCGGATTGCCTTGGAGATGCCCAGCTACGGCCGCCCGCGCATTACGGCCGAGTTGCGCCGGCAAGGTTGGAAGGTAAACCCCAAGCGGGTCTCCCGGCTGATGCACGAGGACAACCTGTTGTGTGTGCGACGGCGCAAGTTCGTCGTGACCACCGATTCGGCACACGGACTGCGAGTCTATCCGAACCTGGCGCGAAAGATGGTGCTGACGGGGGTGAATCAACTCTGGATTGCCGATATTACCTATATCCGGCTGCGCTTCGAGTTCGTGTATCTGGCGGTGATCCTGGATGCGTTTTCAAGGAAGAATATCGGCTGGGCGTTGGATCGGACGCTGGAGACCGAACTGACCTTGGCCGCGCTTCGCATGGCTCTTTCCCGGCGGACGATCCGGCCTGGCTTGACGCATCACTCCGACCAAGGTGTGCAGTATGCCAGCCACGACTACACGGATTTGCTGAAGAGCAGCGGATCCGGATCAGCATGTCGCGCAAGGCTAATCCTTGGGACAACGCGGCGTGCGAATCGTTCATGAAAACCCTGAAGTACGAAGAGGTGTACCGCAACGAGTATCGGGATTTGGCCGAGGTGCGCGCCTCGATTCATCAGTTTCTCGAGCAGGTCTACAACCAGAAGCGCCTGCATTCCGCGTTGGGCTACGTGCCGCCGGCAGAGTTCGAGGCGCAGTTGGCAGCCAGACAAAAAGGAGGCCGCTCCGCGGCGGCTTTCTTTATGAGTTTTCTGAGGCATCGGGAAATCTATCCATCCGATGGAGGCGCGATCGCTCTGGACCGCGCCCCCGCTCATCGTCTGGATGAGTTTCCGGCTGGCTATTCCTTGGCGGGTTGCTCTCCAGCAGAGCCCGCCTCCGCTTCGCCAGCCGAGGTCCATTCTGAGGTAAAGTGGTACGGTGAAGTCAAGTCTTTTTCATCGAACGCCAACTGTGTCTTAACTGGTTGTCTCAGCCCAGGGGGCAAGTCCAGAAATGAGCCCGCAACAATCGAGCGTCCGCGCGGCGTGAAGTATGCGGCTACAGGACATCCCTCATTGGAGCAACTCCAGGCGGAACAAGGGACGGGACCCATAACGGATGTGGGCAAGCTGCGGGGTGACTTCTGGCCGGAGGATGAGCCTTTCGAAGACTTTCTCACGGCACTTCAGGAGTGGCGCGGGCATGCCCCGTTCAAGGGGCGATGAGCGGTGTAGTTGTCGATACCGACGTCGCTTCATTCCTGTTCAAGAACCATTCTTTGGCCAGTGTCTATGGTCGGGAAATCGAGGGCAGAACCGCGTATCTTTCCTTCATGACCATCGCCGAGCTTAGGCGCTGGGTCTTTCAGGCTGGCTGGGGAAAGCAGCGTTTACAGTCCGGCGGCGGTCAACCGCGAGCCATCAGCAGCAAGACGCCACATGCCAGAGTCATCACCGTCAACGGAGCGCCCACCTTAAAGTAATCCCAGAACGAAATCTCCAGACCTTCCCGGCGGGTCCGCTGTGCCACGATCAGGTTGGCCACCGAGCCGGTAATCGTCAGGTTGCCGGCTAGAGTGGAGCTCATGGCCAGCACCAGCCAAGCGCGTTCCTGGCCGGACTGTAGTTGCAGGATGAACGGCTTCAGCAGCAATACTGCCGGAACATTGCTGACCATGTTGGAAACCACCGTGGAGACGGCGCACAGAATCGGCACGCTATCCAGACGCAGGCGGGCGAAGTGCTCGAAGACCTCGCGCGTCAGCAGAGTCTTTTCGAAGCCGGCGGCAACGATGAACAGTCCCGAGAACAACACCAGCAGTGGAAAATCAATCTCCATGTAGACGCGTTGCGGCTTAGCGCGCCAGGTAAGCAGCAGCAATCCGCCGGCAACAATGGCGACCTTCGGGGCGGGCTGACCGGCAAAGAAGAACCCGATCATCACCAGCGTGGCTAGCACCGACTTGGCCAGCAACGGACCGTTGTAACGCACCTTGCCGGAGGAAAGATCGCAGCTCCCCCCTTGCAAATCCCGCCGGAAAACCAGCCACAGGATCGCCAGCGTCAGCAGCAATCCGATCGCCGCCACGGGTGCCAGCGCCGCCGCGAATCGCGCATAAGGAATGCGCGAGACGCTGCCAATCAACATGTTTTGCGGATTGCCGGTGATGGTCGCCACGCTGCCCACGTTGGATGCCAGCGGAATGGCCAACACATAGGGCAGCGGATTCCGCTTCGTTGACGCGACCATCTCGAATACCAGGGGTGTTAGGACGAGGCAAACCGTGTCGTTCACCAGAAAGGCCGAGAGCACACCGGAAACCAGCACCACGGCGGCCAGAATCAGCACCGGCCGATGGGCGTGCGGCAGGGCCCAGGAATTCACGATGCGGAAGAATCCCGAGAGACGCAGGTTCGCGGCCACAATCATCATGCCCAACAGCAACACGAGCGTATCGAAATTGATGGCCTGATAGGCCTCCTGCAGGGTCAGTGCTCCGCACCCCACCATCAGGCTGGCCCCGATCAGCGCCGCGCCCGTGCGGTCCATATGCGAACCCGGCAGACGGCCCACGGCAACCACCAAATAGGTGCCGGCGAATACTAATGCAGCGGCAATCTGAACCCCATGCACTGTGCGATCTCCTGGGCCACGTAACGCAGGCCTTCAGGCCTGTTCTTTTTCGTGGACCCTCCCGAAAAAGCCAAGAACAGGCCTGAAGGCCTGCGTTACCAGGCAATGATACTATGCAGTAAGCGGAGAAAGATTATGGCCACCGATACTTTGCCCGCACCGCCCCGTTTGATTCGCGCGCCGCGCGGCACAACAATCTCCTGCCAGGGTTGGCACCAGGAAGCGGCCCTGCGCATGTTGATGAACAACCTGGACCCCGACGTCGCCGAGCGGCCCGGAGATCTGGTGGTCTACGGCGGCTCGGGAAAGGCCGCGCGCAACTGGGCGTGTTACGAGGCTATCGTGCGCGAATTGCGCCGCCTGCGCAACGACGAAACGCTGCTGGTGCAATCCGGCAAGCCGGTGGGCGTGTTCCGCACTCACGAGTACGCGCCGCGCGTGCTGATCGCCAACTCCAACCTGGTGGGACAGTGGAACAACTGGGAACATTTTCGCGAGTTGGAACGCGCCGGACTCACCATGTACGGCCAGATGACCGCGGGAAGCTGGATCTATATTGGATCGCAAGGTATCGTGCAAGGAACGTACCAGACCTTCGCCGCGGCGGCTGAACAACATTTCGGATCGGACTTGGCGGGAAAGTTGGTGGTCAGCGGTGGCATGGGCGGCATGGGCGGAGCTCAGCCGCTGGCCGCCACCATGTGCGGCGCGGCGTTTCTGGGCATTGACGTGGATCCCGAGCGCATCAAGAAACGTCTGCGCACCGGCTACTGCGACATCATGGTCAACGACCTGGATGAAGCCGTGCGCATCCTGAAACTGGCGGTACGCAAGAAAGAAGCGTTGTCGGTGGCGCTGGCCGGAAATTGCGGCGACGTGATCCCGGAGTTGGCCGCGCGCGGCATCGTCCCGGATCTGCTTACCGATCAGACTAGCGCGCACGATCCGCTGGCCGGATATATTCCCCAGGGATTGAACGTCGCCGAAGCCGCCGAGTTGCGGGAGCGCGACCCGCAGGAATATCATGCGCCGCAGCATGGCATCCATTGCCAAACATGTGGAGGGAATGCTGGCGCTGCAAAAGATGGGCGCGGTGACTTTCGACTACGGCAACAACATCCGCACGATGGCGCACCAGGCCGGTGTCGCAAACGCTTACGATTTTCCGGGCTTCGTGCCGGCTTACATCCGTCCGCTGTTCTGCGAAGGGCGCGGGCCGTTTCGCTGGGCCGCGCTTTCCGGCGAGGCCGCCGACATCGCCGCCACCGACGAGTCTGGTGCTGCGCATGTTCCCCGATAACGTGCTGCTGACGCGCTGGATCCACATGGCGCAGAAGCGCATCAAGTTCCAAGGCTTGCCGGCGCGCATTTGCTGGCTGGGTTACGGCGAGCGCAACCGCTTCGCGGTGGCCATGAATGAAATGGTGGCCGACGGCCGCATCAAAGCGCCGATCGTGATCGGCCGCGATCATTTGGATTGCGGATCGGTGGCCTCGCCTTATCGCGAGACCGAGTCCATGCGCGACGGCTCGGACGCCATCGCCGACTGGCCGCTGCTCAACGCGCATGCTTAATACGGCGTCGGGCGCGAGCTGGGTGTCCATACACAATGGCGGCGGCGTGGGCATCGGCTATTCGCAACACGCCGGGCAGGTTTGCGTGGCGGACGGCACCGCCGACGCCGCGGTGCGGCTCGATCGCGTACTGACCAACGATCCCGGTATTGGAGTCGTGCGGCACGTGGACGCGGGGTATTCCGCCGCATCGGAGTTTGCGAACGGCCAAGGGCTTCGTATCCCTATGCACGGCACATAACTAACGACAAGATGGCAAACGACAAGGCAAAAGGTAAAAGGCAAAAGGCAAAAGGCAAAAGGCCGGAAAGAACGTGTCCGTTCCTCCACTTTTGCCTTTTGCCTTTTGCTTTTTGCCTTTTGCCTTGTATTTTTTCCCAATGTCCGCCTTGCTCATAACCCGCGCCTCCCAACTCTTAACCATGGCCGGCCCGGCTGGTCCGCGCCAAGGCCTCGCCATGAATCAAATCGGCCTCATCGAGGATGGCGCCGTGCTGGCGCGCGATGGCGTGGTCCTGGCCGCGGGCCGCAGCGGCGATGTCGAGCGCTTGGCCGAAGCGCAGGACGCCACTGTGATCGACGCCACAGGCAAAGTGGTCGTGCCAGCGTTTGTGGACAGCCACACGCATCTGGTCTTCGCGCAGCCACGCCTTACCGATTTCGAAATGCGCATCGGCGGTGCAACATACGAGCAGATCGCCAAAGCCGGCGGCGGAATCGCCTCCAGCGTGCGGACCACGCGCGCGGCCACTCGCGAGGATCTGACGGCCCGCGCCATTTATTACGCGCAACAGGCACTTTCTTACGGTACAACAACGCTCGAAGTGAAAAGCGGCTATGGACTCGACGCCGAAACCGAGATCCGCATCCTGGAAGTGATCCGTTCCGCAGGATTGCTGTCGTCGGCCGAGTTGATCCCGACGTTTCTGGGCGCGCATGTCGTGCCCGCCGACATGGCGCGCGACGCCTATCGGCGACTGCTCACTGATGAACTGATTCCGCGCGTCGCCCGCGAAGGCTTAGCCGAATTCTGCGACGTGTTTTGCGATCGCGGCGCGTACACGCTGAAGGAAGCCACAACGATTCTCTTTGCCGCAGCCCGCAACAAACTCGGCATGAAGATCCATGCCGAGCAACTGACGCGCACGGGATCCGCGGCCATGGCGGCCCGTATGGGTGCAACGAGCGTCGATCACCTCGATTGCGTGACTAAGCAAGACATCAGGTTGCTGGCCAGAATGAAGACCATCGGCACACTGCTGCCCGGCTGCTCCTTGTTCTTGGGACTTCCCTACCCACCCGCCCGCCGCTTGATCGACGGCGGTGTTGCGGTAGCGCTGGCCACCGACTTCAATCCCGGCACGTCGCCGACCTTGAGCATGCCGCTCATGATGTCGCTCGCTTGCACGCAACTTCAAATGTCGCCCACCGAAGCGCTGACCGCCGCCACCATCAACGCCGCGCACGCAGTGGGCCGCGGCAATCGTCTGGGATCGCTCGAAGAAGGCAAGCAAGCCGACCTGGCCATCTTCGACGCCGACGATTTCCGGGAAATCCCTTACTATCTGGGCATGCACACCTGCTGGATGACCATCCGAAAAGGACAGGTCGTCTGGTCACGGGAGGTCTCATGTCTGGGCGAGCAGTGCGAAAACCACAAAACACATGACCACACTAGTTGAATGCGTTCCGAATTTCAGTGAAGGCCGCGACGCCGCTAAAGTGGACGCCATTGTTGCGGCCATCACCGCCGTGAGCGGCGCAACCATTCTCGATCGCGAGATGGACGCCGATCACAACCGCTCTGTGATCACGTTTGCCGCGCCGCGCGAAGCGGTCGTAGAAGCCGCGTTTCAAGGCGTCAAGCGCGCCGTGGAGTTAATCGATCTCAACGTGCATCGCGGCGCCCATCCCCGTTTAGGTGCGGCGGATGTGGTCCCATTTGTTCCGCTGGAGGGCGTTACCCTGGACGATTGCGTGACGCTGGCGCGCGAGCTGGGGGCGCGCATCTGGAAGGAATTGGGCGTGCCTGTTTATCTTTACGAGGCTGCCGCACAGCGGCCCGAACGGAAGAATCTGGAGAACATCCGGCACGGACAGTTTGAAGGCGTGCGCGACGAAATTGCTTCTCATCCCGAACGGCTGCCCGATTTCGGCGAGGCCCGCCTGCATGCGACGGCCGGCGCATGCGTTGTGGGCGCGCGGAAATTCCTGATCGCCTACAACGTGAATCTCGATACGCCGGATGTGGCCGTCGCCAAGCAGATCGCCAAGAAGGTGCGCGCCTCCAGCGGCGGCTTACCGTGTGTCAAAGGGATGGGCGTGGAGTTGAAAGCGCGCAACCTGGCGCAAGTGTCCATGAACCTGACCGACTTCGAAACCACGCCGGTCGCTGCGGCCTTCGAAGCAGTGAAGCAGGAAGCGGCGGCGCTGGGCGTGGGCATCGTTGGCAGTGAGATCATCGGGCTGATTCCCAAACGCGCGCTGGAAGACGTGGCGGCGGCGTATCTGAAAGTGGAAAACTTTTCGCCTTCCATGATTATCGAGAACCGCTTGGCTGTGGCGCTCGTTCAGAAGAAGCCTGCGCTGGGTGAATTCATTGCTGCTGTGGCCGCGCCGACCGCCACACCGGGCGGCGGCAGTGTCGCGGCCGCGGCCGGCGCACTGGCCGCGGCGCTGGGACGCATGGTGGCGGGACTATCGCGCAACAAGAAATCGCTGGCCCAATATGAATCGCGTTTCGCCAAGATCCTGACGGCCCTGGAAGCCGATTGTACGGCGCTGACTGCGGCCGTCGATCGCGACGCCGAATCCTACAATGCCGTCGCGGCCGCCTACAAGCTGCCCAAAGATTCCGCGGAACGTCCTGGCGCGATTCAAGCGGCGCTGAAGGTGGCCGCCGAAGTACCGCTGGAAACCGCCGAGCGCGCCACGCGCGTGGAGGCTGCCCTGGCAATATTGGAGGAGATCGGATCGCCCTCCATGGCCAGCGACATCGCCGTCGGACGCATGATGGCGGAAGCGGCTATCGCCGGCGCGCTGGCCAACGTCGAAAGCAACCTTGGCAGCATCACGGACAAGGAGTTCGTCGCTGCGATTCGCCTGCGCATGGACGAGATGACGTCATGATGCCCGGCAACACGCTGGTGCTGGAGATCATTTGCTGTTCCCTGCTCGACGCGCTGGCGGCGCGCGACGGCGGCGCGGATCGCCTGGAGATTTGCGCTCGCCTCGACCTGCAAGGACTGACCCCGCCGCGCGATCTTGTCGAGCGAATTGTCCTGGCGGTAGCTGTGCCCGCGCGGGTGATGATCCGCGTCAACGAGCGTTTCACCGCGACCGAGGACGAGTTGTCTGTGATGGAGCGCCATGTGGCGGCCCTGACGCCTCTGCCCTTGGACGGGCTGATTCTCGGCCTGCATGACGATGCCGGCCGTCTCGATTTTGCCGCGATGGATCGCGTTCTGCGTCATGCTCCGTCACACTGGGGTTGGACGCTGCATCGGGCCTTCGACTTCGCAGTGGGCGGCGGCGCGGAAAAGCTCGCCGCCATAGCTCGCCACGCGCGCGCCGACCGCATTCTGAGCGCGGATTCCTGGCGCCTGGCTCCCCCGCCCGGTTTACAGTTTATCGCCGGAGGCGGATTGGATGCCGGCAACTTACTCGGGTATCTGAGTTCGCCTTGCCGCGAGTTTCACTTCGGACGCGCGGCGCGGCGAACGCCCGATCCGCTTGCACCCGTGGATGCCGGCAGGGTTCGCGAACTGCGGAGGCTTCTCGATTCGCATGCCCAGGGAATTAGCCACAGATGAACCCAGATAAACACGGATAAGAAAAAGCAACCGCCGATGAACGCCGATAGACGCCGATGAAATCGCCGCTTATCTGCGTTCATCTGTGTTCATCTGTGGCAAATTTTCCTGCCACAGTAGGGCAGCTTGCAGTTCCCGAAGAAAGGGCGAACTTTTTTCTTGACATGCACGAAGAAACATCGTACTTTGGGTGGCGAGTCAACACAAAGGAGGAACCATGCCGATCAGTCAGATGATGCTGCCGGAGTTCGATATGGAAATAGCCAACACGCGCAAGGTCCTGGAGCGCGTGCCGTTCGACAAGATCACCTATAAGCCGCACGAAAAATCGGGAACCATGGGCTGGCTGGCCGGCCACGTGGCCGGATTACCCGGTTGGTGCAAGGAAACATTCACCCGCGACGAACTGGACATCGCGCCCGATGGCAAGTTCGTTCCGGAGCCGGAGCCGAAAACCAAGGAAGAGTTGCTGGCCAAGTTCGACAAGTGCGTGGCCGCCGGGCGGGCCGCCATGCTGGCCGCGGGCGACGACAAGTGGATGGGCAACTGGAAGCTTCTGATGACCGGCAAGGAGATCTTCACGATGCCCCGCGCCGCCTGCTATCGCGGCTTCGTGATGAATCACCTGATCCATCATCGCGCGCAACTCACGGTGTACCTGCGGATGAACAACGTGCCGGTGCCCGGATTGTATGGTCCGTCGGCAGATGAACCGAATTTCTAAGGGATGGGAGCGATACGGGTTGTCAGAACCGTCCGCGGTAGCGGATGGGTCCTCTTGGCAATGAAGCGTGGACCCATCCGCTACCGCGGACGGTACTGACAACGCGCTCAATCTAATACTCGCACAGCGCGCTGTGAACCACGTAACCCGGCGTGTAGGTACCTTCCGTGGAATGGCAAAACAGGCAGACCGGCGGGTTCGATCCGCGATAGCGGAACGCGGTCCAATGCAACTTCACCGTCTGGGTGTGGATTTGATGGCAGCTTAAACACGTTACTTTGGTTTCGCCGCGTTGCATCACCTCGCGCGCCACCCAATAAATGTGGCGATCTCCGGGATTCAGCGTCTTGTCGTCAGCCTTGCTGAAGTCAGCTTGATAATCCTGGAAGAGATTCTCGCCGGGAACGAAGTTGTAGGCATAGGGCAGTCCGGTGGTCTTGGACTTCCCTCCCCGCAAGTGACACTGCGCGCAAAGCGAAACTACAACCTTGGGATCTTCCTTGCGTTTCTTCGCCAGCATCACTTTGTTGGAATCCTTGGAGTGCCCTTCCGGCGTGTCGCCGTGGCAGGTGAAGCAATCGTGGCCGATCTCGGCGAACTGTTTGGTGGTGGAATCCACCGCGGTCATGTGGCATCCCGTGCAGCGATCCTGGAATTTGCTTTTGTCCCACGCGGGATTCGCCAGGTTCACCCATTCTTTCACGGGACGATCCGTAACCACACCGCTCTTGCTGCGCACAGGAGTTCCGACCACGGTTTGCGTGGAGAGAATCTCCATGCGGCCGTAGCCTTCCTTCTTGAGGTAGCGCACGCGGTCGCGGCCCAGCATGAAAAAGCCGACATCGGCTGCCAGCGAGGCCAGCGCCGGCTGCGAAGCCAGCACTTTCACTAATTCCGGCGCGTCTTCTTTCTGGCGAACCGTGATGGTATGGGCGTTCTCCAACCAGTTTTCACCCACATCGTTGCGATGGCAGAAAAGGCATTCGTCGCCGTGCATGAAATCCGGATAAGGTTTGGCGGGAATGGTCTTCTGCGCGGGGGCTTTGGTTGCGGTCTTGGCGGCTTGGCCGCTGGACAGCAACGCCACGCTGCAAACCGCCAGCGCCAGGGTGGGGATTCTTGTGCTTGCGTCGGGCATCATTCTTTCGTCGCGTGTCCTTCCACGAGTTCGATCCGGCAGTGATCCGGACCTTCGATGAAAGCATACTTGATCTTGCCGCCAGCGGCGCTCTTGATCTCGTCGGTAACTTTAACCCCGTCCTTGCGCATTTTTTCCAGGAACTCCGGCAGGCTGTCCACGCTGAAACCGAGGTGATCCACCACGTGGCCCTTGGTGGACTCGAAGTCCGCGCGATCTTTCCACAGCTCCGGCCATTGCACCCGCGCGTAGGCCACCGGGTAGATGATCATGTTGACGTTATCGATCATCAGGCTGGCGCTGGGAGCCACCGGAAACTCGCGGATCTTGCGCTCCTCGCGCGTGAAGCGGCCGGTGGCGTTGAACCACTTCTGATACCATTCGCCGGCCTTCACGGCGTCCAGGCTAAGCATGTGGATGTGCCCGAAATGATGGTGCTGCGCGGTATTCAATTCGATCAGCGCCTTGTCGGGACCTTCCACGTAGGCGAAGAAAAATTTCGGAAACAACTCCGTGATGGGCGTGGCGAACTTGGTGCCGGAATCGAGTTGCTTCTGATACGTGGCCGGCATGTCTTCCGCGCCCCAGCCGAAATGCCAGATCGGAGAGGTAATCTCCGAGACCGGCGGCGCGGACACCTTGCTGAACAGCATCCACGACTTCTGGGCCCACACCGCGTCCATGACGCCGGCAAAACGGCCTTTCTCGGCGTCGAATTTCGTGGTGTAGAAGACGATGTCGGCGGCCGGATCGGTGGCGTTCAGATGCAGGTGATGAAAATGGGTGACGGTCGCGCCGGCGGGGGGCTGCGTCACGGGCGATTGCGGCGGCGGAGTTTTTACGAGAGGGGCGTCCTGCCATGCATGGGCGGCGCTGAGAGCAAAGACCACCGCGAGCGCGGCGGTCCACAGGGAAATTCGTTGGTTCACGCGGCTACTCCTTTGGGCGCGACGGGCGTTAACCAGTCATCGTATTGCGCCACCTCGCCTCGCACGATTTTCAAGAACGTCTCTTGCAAACGCATGGTCGCCGGTCCGGGCTGTCCTGTGTTGATGGAACGGCCATCCAACTCACGAACCGGTGTTACTTCCGCGGCCGTGCCAGTGAAGAATACCTCGTCGGCGCTTAGCAATTCTGCGGGCCGCATGGGCCGCACTTCCACCGCGTAGCCTAAATCGCGCGCGATTTGCAACACGCTGGCGCGGGTGATTCCCGGCAAGATTGCCGCGTCGGTGCCGTTGGTAACGACCACGCCGTTCTTGACCAGAAACAGATTCTCGCCCGACCCTTCAGCCAGGAATCCGGCGGGATCCACCAGGATAGCTTCGTCCACGCCGGCGGCCATGGCTTCGCGCGCGGCCAGCACCGAGTTCACGTATTGCCCGCAGGCCTTGGCGGCGGTGGGCATTTGCGAAGAATCGAACTTCCGCCACTTCGACGTAATGACGCGCGCGCCTTTACGCATTCCTTCGCCGAGATACGCGGCCCAAGCCCAGGCGAAAATGGCGGTTTCGATGGGGCAATCGCGCGCGAACAAGCTGAGCGACGCGGAGCCTAGATAGACGATGGGACGCAGGTAGCAATCGCCCAGTTCGTTGGCGGAGATCACTTCGCAACAGGCGGCGATGAGCTGGTCGCGGCTATAAGGCATGTCCATGCTATAGAGCGCCGCGGAACCTATCAGGCGATCGATGTGTTCCGGCAAACGAAAGACCGCCGGACCCTCCGCGGTGGCGTAGCAGCGGATTCCCTCGAACACGCCGGTACCGTAGTTCAGCCCATGCGCCGAGACGTGGACCGTGGCGGCATCCCACGGAATGATTCCGCCGTCCTTCCAAACGAAACGAGCACCTGGAAAAGGCATCGCGTGGAGTTTATCAGAAGGCAGGGCGATCTTGCTACCCTCAGAGTCCGGAATGCCCGTATCCACGGCCCATCGGCTCCTGTGCTACACTCTCGATTCATGAAGATCTTAGGGTTTTTGCTTCTCACCGTCGCCGCTCTGCCGGCGCAAGTCCGCGAATACGTAACCTCCGACACCTACACGCGTTACGAGTTGCTGGCGCCGGAGACCAACAGCTTCTACATTGTCTACGAGGTCACGGAAACGCGGCCCGGCGCGAAATATCACTTCAACCAGATTCGTCCCGGCAGCGAGGCTAGCAACGAAGCTGTAACTGATCGCGCCACCGGCAAGCCGCTGGAGTTCGGCGTGGTCACCGGCAAGAAGGCCAAGGAAGAAAGCGCCGCGGAGCGGCTGGCCGACGATGCCAGTTACATCCGCGTGAAACTGGCGCACCCCGTTCCGGAAAAAGGTGAAGCGCGCATCCTGATTACGAAGACTTATAAAGACAAGGCCAGCTACTTCGCCGAAGGCGATCGCATTACGTTTGTGCGTCCCCTGGGGATTCCGCGCAACTCCGTGGTGCTGCCGCTGGGATACCAACTCGTATCCGTAAGCATTCCGGTGCAAACCGCCACCGAGCCGGATGGCCGCGTGCGCGTCAGCTTCCTGAATATTTCACCGGGCGAAGCCAACCTCAAGATCGTGGCGAAGAAATCGGCCCAACTGGCGGCCGCCGCGCCGGCCTCGGAGCGCGCGCATCAGGACCGCGAGATCCTGTATGAGTTGCAAGAACCGGAAACGCACGCCTTCCGCATCATGCACGACTACACGGAATCGCGCGCCGGAACTAAGGCCTATCTCAACGAGGTGCGAACGGGCAGCCACGTGAAAGATCCCTCGAGCATCGACCTGGACACGGGGGAGCCGCTGAAGTGGGAAGTGCTGAGCGGCGCGGAAGTGAAGAAGCGGCAAATTGGCGGCGCACGCATGGCCGACAACGCCGAGATCGTCGTGACTTGGTACGCCGCTCCGATCCCAGTGGGAGGGAGCACTCGCGTTCGCCTGATGGAAACCTACGAGGACCCGACGGGCTACACGGTAAAGAACGGCGAGTTGGTTTTCGATCGAACATTCGGGCGGCCTCGAAACCTCGTAGTGCTGCCGCCGGGGTGGACGCTCACGGAGTTGGTGTGTCCCGCGACTATCTCGACGTTACCGGATGGAAGAATGCTGCTGACGTTTCTGAATCCGCGCAACGACGAGGTTCATGTGATCGTGCACGCCCGGAAAAACTAATTAACCACAGATGAACACAGATGGGTCTGTGCATTCATCCGCGTTAATCTGTGCGGGGACCCGCGCGAATGCGCGGGGTGCTGTGGTTAATTCTATTCTTCGCGCAAAGCCTGGATCGGATCAATCCCCGCGGCGCGCCGCGCCGGGATCAGCGCCGCCATCATGGCCGCCGCGGCCAGCACCGCGGCAACGGCCATCAAGGTGACGCCATCGGCGGGAGTCACGCCAAATAGTTCACTGCGAATCATCTTATTGTTCAGAACCAAAGCAGCCAAGCCGGCGCCAACAGCCACGCCTGTGAACACGGGCTGCACAGCCTGGTTCATCACCGCCGAAACGATCCGGCCGGGAGTTGCGCCCAGGGCCACGCGCACGCCGATCTCGCGAGTCTGCGCGGTCACGGCCAGCATCATCAGACTGTAGAGGCCCACGGCCGCAAGCGTCAGCGCACTAGCCGCGAATAACGCCACCACTTCGGCATTGAGTCGTGGCTTATCGAGGCGACCGATCCAGCGTTTCGGCCAGAGTCCGCACGCCGAATATCGCGCGCGTCGGCGCAACGTTGTGAACGGCCTGGCGAATACCGCCGATCACCTGCCGGGGATCGCCGGAGGTGCGCACCACGTACTCCGGATCGGGCCACGCGCCGGCGGAAAGACACATATACACGAAGGGATAAGGCGGCGCATCCAGGCCGTCTTCCTTGGCGTTGGCGACCACGCCGGTAATCGTCGGCGCGGTGTTCCAACTTGCCGTGGTTCCTGTAGTGATTCGTCGTCCGATGACGGGCGCGCCCTTGCCGTACAGCTCCACAAAGCGCCGGTTTACCAGCACGCTCATCGGCGCTTTCGGGTCGGTGCTCAACGGAGGACAGCTTCGACCTTCCACTACCGGAATGTGCATGGCTCGCAAGTAGTCGTCGAAAATGGAGCGCTCACCGGCCAGGACTTTTCCGGTTTCGGCGTCGCCGCTCGATCCTTGCATCTGGAATTCGTAGCGCAGTGTGGCGCCGGTGGCGGGCAGGAAGTTGGCAAACCCAGCAGCCTCGACGCCTGGCAGGCTCTTCAATTCTCTCAACAGGTCTTGCTGCAGCTTGCCGATCATCCCGCGATCCTCGCCCCACTCCGCGCCGACGTGAAACGAAATGACATGCACCGTATCAAAGCCCGGAGCGACGCCCGTCAGTTTCGCGTAGCTGCGCAGCAGCAAGCCCGCGCCGGCCAGCAGAACCAGCGTCACCGCGAACTGCGAGGCCACCAAGGCGTGCTGCAAGAATCTCCGGCCGCGACTTTGCGTCCGCGTAGCCTGATACAAACGCCCGGTCCCTTCGGCCCGCAGCGTGGCCAGCGCCGGCCCGAGGCTGGACAGCAGGATCGCCGCCAGACTGGCCGTGACGGTGAACAGCAGGGCCCGGCCATCGAGGTGCGCCTGGTCTATCCGGGGAAGACTTGCGAAAATCGCGCGTGCGGCGTTCACACCGGCAACCGCCAGCGAAAAACCGAGGGTCGCGCCGGACACCACCAGAATCGCGGCCTCCCGCATGACCACGGCGATCAAGGCGCGGCGCGATGCGCCGAGCGACGCGCGGATGGCCATCTCCCGCTCGCGCCGATGCAGTTGGCCCAGCATCAAACCGCTGCTATTGGCGCAGGCAATCAGGAGCAGCAAGACCACCGCGGCAAATAAAATGGAGAGCGAAGAACGATACTCGCCGACGCGCGCGTCCTTCAGGTCTGTAACGAGCGCCGACCAGCCTTGATCGGTCTTCGGGAATTGCCGGCCGAGATCGGCTTGTACGCGCGCCAAATCGTCTTGCGCCTGGCGCGGCGTTACGCCCGGCTTCAGGCGTCCTATGCCGCCGAAGAAACGGGCATCGCGGGCCTGCATCAGTCCAGGGAAAAGCTGTGCGGGTAACCACAGGTCGATCCGAGGATCGGCGAAGCCATCGGGCATTACGCCGACGACGGTGTATCCCTGGCCACTGAAAACCAGGCGCTTGCCGATGGCTTCCTTGGAGCCGTGGAACCGGCGCTGCCACAGCCCGAAGCTGAGGATCGCCGCCCCCGGCCCGCCAAATTTTTCTTCCTGCGCGCTGAACCAGCGCCCCAGCAGCGGGTCCGCTTCATAGACCTGAAAGTATCGCGGAGAAACGCGGCGCGCGGCCATCCGGTCGGGATCGACGGTGCTGGTGTCGGTGACATTTTCGCTATATGACCCGGAGATCGCCGTAAAACTCTGGTTCAGTCGATTCCAGTCTTCGATCCGCGCGGGGGCCAGAAGACTGGTGTTTTGGTTCTTGGCCGGGTTGGCTTCGTACACGGTCACCAACTGATCCGGGTCCGGATACGGCAGCGGCTTCCAGAGCACGGTGTCGATCAGCGAGAAGAGCGTTGTGGTAGCGCCGATTCCCAAGCCGAGAATCAAGATGGTGGCCAGCGCAAAAGCAGGCCGGCGGGCCAGTGAGCGGAGTGCCGTTTTCCAGTGGATCATGTGATAGACTCCCCCGGCAGTTGGACGAATCGGAAAGCCGGCGGTTAGCCGGAGGAGAGGCAATCGTAGTGGCCCGCGGCCGCCGGAGGGGCGGGCGGCGTGGCTTTTTGCGCTGTGGTTCCGCGCCGCGTTCTTTGCGGCGCGGGCCTGGCTGGTCACCCGAAGGCGGTCCGGCGCTTGGCTGTGCCGGTATCGCGAAGGCAGCGCGAGTCGCGCCGCACTACCCGGTAAGGGTCACGGCTTCGGTCTGGGTGTCGCGATGGCGGCGCGGGTCGCGCCGCGCTGCCCTCTGTGGTGAGCGCTTGCGCCGGGTGTTCCGAGGGCGGCGTCGCTGCTTTCGCAAGGTTAGGATGCGTTCGCCCTGCTCTTCAGCTTCTCCGCAACGGGTCGTAATGCCGGTATGCTCTGCATGTCGACTCCGTGTGCACGGAAGAGGCCGTCGATCTTGTTCAGGACGTCACGTACGAGCGGCTGCTCGTTCAGTTCGATGTCCTCCATAAAGCGGGTGATTGCGGTTTCTGCCATCAGTGTGGCCAGTTGATTCAGGAACGCCGTGACCTGTGGATTCGTCTGGGACTGTTTTTCGGCCTCGGCAGCGAGTATCTGAAGGTAGCTTGTGAGGATGGTGACTTTGGCGGCGTCTGCTGAGGCCCGCGCTGCGTCAGCGGAGGCCTTGGTCGCTTTCAGGAGCATCACGGTGACGATCGTGTATGCGACGGTTGCTACGGCAGCAACGCCAGTGAAGATAGTGATAAGGGTTTCGTTCATGCTGCTGAGGATACACCAATCGTGGGCATGGTGGGCTCGCTGCGCTTTGGTTGGCTGTTGACATCGCGCGGCGGGTTCGGCGCTCCGCTACTGGTGGTTGGGTTGTCGCGGAGGCGCGTAGCGCGTGACCGGCAGGGACGGCGGCTTTGCGGCGGTTTATGCCGCGCGTTTGCCGTCCCTGCCGGACACGGGCGGAGCGCCGGAGCGAGGGGAACGGAAGGGGCGCGCTCGCGGCAGGCCTTTCACCGGGTTGTGGACTCCGTGTTTGCCCTGCGGCGTTAAACCTGTTTTGGGTTTGATACCCGGTAGGTCGTATACTGCGCGCCGTGGGTAAAGGTCCCTTGAGAACAGAGGCGTATTCGGAGTTTCGACGGCTCCTTATCGAGACGAGGACGAGCGCTGGCCTGACGCAAGCTGGGCTTGCTAGGCGGCTGGGCAGGCCTCAATCGTTTGTTTCGAAGTATGAGCGGGGCGAGCGGCGCCTCGACGTGGTCGAGTTCGTCGAGGTTGCTCGGGCCCTCGGCGTTGATCCTTTGCGGCTCTTTCGACGGCTGTACAAGGAGATTCCGTGAAAATCGTCCACGTCGAAACGGTGCTGAGACGCGGTGCTTACGCTAACTCCGAGCATTGGCGTCAAACTAGAGCTTCCATCCATGAGGCCGTGAGGAAGTGTGCGTGGCCCCCAGGAAGCGGTAGCTTCACGATTCATCCTGAGAGCGGCAAGAAGCGCGGGGAGGGGAATGGCGTCGGGCCGATCAAGGATGAGTTTGTGAAAGAGATGCGTCTTCTCGGTTGGGCTATCGAGGGTCACGCGAAGAATCAACTTGGCCAGGATCTCGGCGACTTCGATGCCGTCCTGGTTGGTCCGGAGGGACCGATTGTCGTAGAGTGGGAAACCGGCAACATCTCGTCCAGTCACCGTTCGATGAACAAGCTCACCATGCTTGTCTCATGTGGCGTGATTATTTCAGGGACGCTCGTGGTGCCGTCGCGCAAGCTCTACGTTTACCTGACGGACCGCATCGGCAACTATGACGAGATTCAGCCGTACCTCCAAATGTGGAGGTCTGTGCCGTGCGAAAAGGGTGTTCTTGAGATTGTGGTGGTCGAGCAAGATGCGGAGAGCCTTGACGTTCCGCGTATCCCTAAGACGACGGCCGGACGGGCCAAGGGCTAGGCCTCGACGTAGTCGTCGTTCTTGTGCGAGTGGATTTGGCCGCCCTCGATTCGGTCGATGATTTCTGGTGCAAAATCAATCTCCGTTCCTATCCACTGGCGGCCTTTTTTTTCGCAGACGGCGAAGGTTGTGCCGCTGCCGCCGAAGGGGTCGAGTACAAGGTCACCTGCAACGGTGGACATCTCGACGACGCGGTCGAGGATCTTGGTGGAGAGGGCGTTTGCCCTGCGGCCCTTCGATTTGAACTTCCAGTGACGGACGGGCGGAATGTCCGTCCATACGTCCTTCAAGTTGACGCCTTTCGGATTCATTGCGTCGCGGTGGCCGCCGTAGTCTTTCACCTCGCCGCCGCAATGGCGACAGGTTTGAATCGGCGTACGGATGCGGCGGAACACTCTGGGCTTTCCCTTCGTGTAGTAAAGCAGGCTGTAATGGCTCGGATGTAGCCGCCCTGGAATGGGTAGCGAGGCGGAGATTTCTATGGCTATCCAATGCCGGAAGTCCATGCCAAGTTCAGTGAGGTAGGCTCCCAAGAGTACGTTCCATTTGGGCAGGTTGTAGAGGAAGAAGGAACCGCCGGGCTTGATTGTGCGAACGCACTCCTTGACCCACGCCTTGCACCAGCGGATGTACTCCTCGTCGGGCTTAAGGTCATCGCAGTTTTGCCCGTACTCTTTGCCGAGGTTGAACGGAGGATCGGCGAAAACCGTGTCTATCACGCGGTCACGGATGTTTGGCAGAACGGCGAGACAGTCGGCGGAGAACAGCGCGCCCATTGGTGATGCGTAGGCGGGCCGCAGGTCTGCTCCCTCCCGCAGATAGGGGCGGACATCGAAGGTGTGATCGTCCCATCTTAGCGCGGATTGCCCTGGCACGTTGTGGAGCCTCCCTGTATATGATAACCCAAAACGGGTTTCCCGCGCCACATTGTGTTCTTGTGGTCGGCGACTCCTACGATGATACACCATGGCCGTTGTCCTGGGTTCGGCCTCTTGGTTGGCGGACTGCCGGTGCGTGAGCGGGCGCCAACGGCACTATGCGTGGCGTTTCCGGCTGTGCGGCGGTTGTCCCCGGAATAGGGTACGTTCTGGTACATTTCCTGCCGGGCGTTTCTAAGCTGAAGGTGTTGCTGCACTTAAAATGGTGAGGCGGGCGGGACTCGAACCCGCGACCACAAGCTTAAAAGGCTCGTGCTCTACCAACTGAGCTACCGCCCCCAATGCCAAGCGCTCTCTCAACAATCTTCTTATTGTACACTGATTTCATGACTCGGACCGAGCGCGACGACCACGCTCTAACGCGCGATCCGGCACTTCTCGATTTCACCGGCGTGATCTTCCGTGCCGGCAACTTCACCGTGGGTGGAGGCGGCCCCGCTGTAGCGATCCTGCTCCGTGAACTGGTTTACAAACGGCGCTGGATGAGCGACTCCGGATACGCCCTGTGTTACGCCCTGGCGCGCATCACACCGGGTACCAACATGCTGGCGTTCTATACCGCGACCGGCTGGTTGCTGAAGCGCTGGCGTGGAGCCATCGCCGCACTGCTGGCCGGATCGGCGCCTTGCTGCCTTTTCGTCGCGTTGGTGACCGCCGGTTTCGAGCGCATCCACGGGAATTACTGGGTGCAGCAGGGAATGGCGGGCGCGCTGGCCGCATCGGTAGGGCTGCTGTTGGCCAGTTTCTGGCTGTTGGTGCGACCCTATTTGAAGAAGCGCGATTGGAAGAGCGGGTCGGCGATTGTGCTGGGCAGCATCGTGCTTTCGATGTACGTGGGATTGTCGCCGGTGACCGTGCTGATTCTCGCGGCACTGGTGGGAGCGCTGTTCAAGACAAACGCGCCGCCGGAGCAAACGGCATGAGCTTCGCGCTTCTCTACGCGCTATTTCTGAAAGCATCGCTCAGTTCCTTTAGCGGCCTGGCCTCGCTTCCCATCGTCCGACAGGATCTTGTGGTGACGCGCCACGTGCTCACCGATCGCCAGCTCAACGATGCCGTGGTCATCGGACGCACCACACCGGGGCCGCTGGGATTGTACATGATCAGCGTGGGATACTACGTCGCGGGCGCGCGCGGCGCGCTGGCCGCCGGTTTGGCGCTGACGACCCCGGCGCTGCTGGTGATCCCGTTGATGGCGTTTGCGGGACGCGCCACGGGAAATCCGCGCGTGCAGCAGATGCTCCGCGCCGTGGTGCTGGCTACGGCAGGCGTCAGCTTGTCGGCCTCACTGCCGCTGGCCGCCGACGCGCTGCACTCGCCGCTGTCTTACTGTGTGGCGGGCGGCAGTTGTGCGCTGTTGTTGTTCACGGAGTTGGACACGCTCTGGGTGATGTTCGGAGCGGTCGCGGTGGGATTGCTGAGGGCGCTACTGACGCACTAACAAGTCCGCCGTCAAAGGGCGCGTCCGTGAAACGGACGCCATGATAAATCGGGGCGGGTGACCGGGATTCTCGGCCCGGCCACCCTCCCACACCGCCGGACGTGCGGTTTTCCGCATCCGGCGGTTGAACGCGGCGGCGTGTGCTGACCGCAAGGTTTGACAACCGCATCAATCCTCGTAGGTTGCTGTCTGTCGGAGGGTTCGCAAAGTTCCGACCAGCCACCGTTCGGACTCGCTGCGCTTCCACCGCTTCTGCCCTTAGCGCTCCCCGGATAGTGACCGTAGTTGTCGCGTCCGGAGATTCTGGCCTTCCTGCGCCGGTTCTTCAGTTCCCTCCCGAGCTTCCCTTCCTTCGTTCTTCGGCCCTTCGCTCCAGCCCCATTACAGAGCCTTCTCTTCGCTACTACGGCCTCGGCTGACTACTCTCCCGCTCTCACGGAAGAGATCCTTGGGTGAGGTATGGAATCTTTCCCCTCGCGCCGTCAGACTTACCGTAAGCGTCTCGGATGACTGTTGGGCTTTGCTGTTGCTAGCCAGCTCGCCGCCCGCTCCCGGCCTCTCTGTCTGTATCGTGTTCCTGCGGTCGAAGGTTTGCTAGCCGCTTCTTTCAGCTTCGCCTCACGGCTACGCCTCACGGCTACGCCTTGCGGTTTCGCTACGGTTGCCGCATCTGCTCCGTCAGGCTCCTTTCATCCCAATAGATTCCATCCAATGCCAGGCACACTAGCCCAGCACTTCAGTGCTGGGAAAATGGCCGTCTCCGATGAAGTCCGTGCAACGGACGGCTGAGGTCTTTGCGGAGCTCTGCTCAAAAAATATAGAAACCTCAGTCGTCCGTTGCACGGACTCGCTTCCTGCTTGGTTCCGTCCCCAGCACTAAAAGTGCTGGGCTATTGTCAAGGCGTCCGTTTCACGGACGCCAGGCCAACGGCGACTGAAAAATGTTAGAAACTCCCGGCGCGGGCGACGCTCGCGCACGCTGCGAAACAAGACTCGCAGCGGCCCGAGTCAAGCCTCGGGCATCCAACGCGGCGTCGAGCCGACGCACTCCATATCGGAGCTATTCTGTGGAGCTTCGACCGATCAGTGAAAACTTGCTCAAAGACAAGATTCTGCGGTATCCACCCGAAGGGTCGTAGTGAAAATGCGCGCTAAATAAAAAAGTCGGGGAACAAGGGACGGCAGGTCTCCGCCAGGAAGAAATCTCCGCCGCAAATCCGCCGGATGGCCAGCAGACGGTTGGTGACGGAGTTGGCCACTTCCACGGCTTCCGGACCGCTGACCGAAGTTCCGTCTTCGAACTGGATACGCAGTTCGGTTTTCGGCGTGATCCATCGCAACTCCGGATGAAGTTCCGGGAAATGGCGCTCGGCGATCACTAACGGCGCGCTGTGCAGCATCACTTTTTTTAGGATCGCGCCGACGCCGTGTTCGCCGTCTTCCTCCACTGGCGCGGGCATGTTGATCCAACTGGAGGGATAGTGCAAACCGTAAACTTTCCCCACTGGCGTATCCACTTCGGCGAACCAATCGGTGAGCGCGGAAACTTGCATCACCGCCATCTGATCCACGTCGCGCACGGCAATTCTGGCGATGAATGCCGCCGGGGCGTTCACGAAAGCCGCAAAGCCCAAGTCGCGAATCACGCGCGCCGCGGCGCCCTCGGAATTGGTGGCGATGAGAAAGCGTCCCTGGCGAAAATGCTTCTTGAATAAGTGCTGCAGTTGCGGCGGCGCGCCGCCGGTCTGCTCCGGGGATGCCGGCTCGTCGTCCGGAATGCCGCCTTCCTCACGCACCTGTTTGAGGACTGCGGCGTCTTCCTCGCTTAACCCTTCGGTCTCCAACTGCGCCATGTAATCGGCGGGGGAGATCGCTGGAGGAATAATCAGATTGTCCACCTGGATGAGCAGCACAGAGGGATTATCGCATGGATCTATACGGCAGGCCCGAGTCGCGAGGCCCGAGGCCCGAGTTGAAAGAGGTTGCCGACTCGGGCCTCGGGCCTCGGACCTTCCGTTAACTCAGCGGAACGCTCTGCCCCGCTTCCACCCACAAGCTCTCATACCCGTAAAGCCCAGCCAGCGCCAGCACTCCGGCGACTCCGTAGGCCGCGTCGCCGACCACAACGATGCCGGCCAGCGGCGCGACGATCCCGGCGCCCATCACCAGCCACCAGAATTTTTTGCGGCGCCGGTGCGTCATGTGCGCCGCGGCCAGCGCGGAGTCGCGATTACTGTGGGGAACCGCGACCTCGCCCAAGATCATCAGCAGGTGCAGAATCAACCCCGCGCTAAGCCACGTGTCCAAATTTTCGGGCATGTCGTAGCCGGAGAAACTCGCGACGGCCATCATCGTGGCGGCGCCGGCTATGACAGCTTGCACCAGCAGGTGCGGCAGCACCAGCGGACTCTGCCAGAAGTCGCGGCCTTCGGCCTGAGCAAACAGGAACGCGCTGTATCCGGCCGACGCCGCGCCCAACACGATGCTCGCGCTCAGCAGCAGCGCCGGGGGGCCGATGCCGATCCACACGCCTAACAACCATAGCGTCATCGCTGCGCCGAAAGCCATCAGGATGTAGCCGCCCCACACCAGCCACGACGTCCAGTTGGGCGTCAGAATCAAGCGCCAGAATCGCTCGGGACGTTTCAGATCGCCGACCAGCAGCACCAGCGTCACGGCCAGGAAGAACAAACTGGCGGCGGGCGCGAAGCGGAGGGCGATGTCGGCGCTGCTTCCCGCGCCGTTTCCCGCACCTAAATGCGTCAAGAGACCCATTCCCGCCACCATCGCCAGCCCGGCGGAAATGGATTTTGTCCACAGATACGCCGCGATGTGCCAACCCCACGGCTTAGCATGGGCGATATTGTAAACCTCGCGCGAGGGAAGCGACGAGGGCGACGCCGTCGCGGAAAACTGCGCGGGGTCCATGAACTGTTGCAAAATTTCCGCCGGTCCTTCGGACCACAAATAGGACGCCGGTATATCGGCGTGCCCCAAGCCGGGCGAGATGGCATCCTGATCGGCGCCTAAATAGAAAACTTTGGGGCGTGTTCCCTGGTCTGGCTTGCGCACCTGCGAGGGCAGTAGCGAAACAAGCTGCGAAATCTGGCTGAGCGGATCGTCTAAATCGCCGGGAACGATCGCTTGCACCGGACAAACGATCACGCAGGCCGGCTCCAGGCCGCGTTCCACGCGATGCGCGCAGTAGTGGCACTTCTCGGCCACGCCACGGTCGGGATTGATGTACAGGGCGTCGTAAGGGCAGGCTTGCATGCAGGACTGGCAACCGATACAGCGGTCGCCGTCCAAGTCCACGATGCCGTCTTTGCGGGTGTAGAGCGCTTTGACGGGGCAGATTGTGACGCACGGCGCATTATCGCAGTGATTACATCGCAGCACTCCGAAATGCCGGCGGGTGTTGGGATACTCACCCTTTTCGACGTACTTTACCCAAGTGCGAAAGCTGCCGACGGGCACCTGGTTCTCGGTTTTGCAAGCGACGGTGCAAGCGTGACACCCGATGCACTTGCGCTGATCCAGCACGAAGCCGTAACGCATAGAGCCATCAGCATAACATCTACAACGCGCCGTCCGCGCGCAACTTGGCGATCTCGTCGGCGGTCATGCCCAGCGTTTGCCCCAGCACTTCCTCGGTGTGCGCGCCCAATAGCGGCGGAGCGGTTGTCAAGCGGCCGGGCGTCTCCGATAGCTTTACGGGAATGCCGGTGGTCTTGATCGTCCCTAACGACGCGTGATCCACATCTTGCACCATGCCGCGGAACAGCACTTGAGGATCGGCCAGCACCTCGCCGATGTTGCGCACTTGCCCGCAGGGGATCTCCGCCCTGTGTAGATCAGCCAGCCATTCCGCGGTGGTGCGCCGCGCGATAATGGGAATCAGAAACGCGGCCAATTCCTCGCGGCGTTCCACGCGCTTGGCGCTGCTCGAGAACTTTTCGGCATCGGGACCGGACAGCGGCAACCCCACCAAGGGACAAAACTTCCGCCACATTCCGTCGTTGCCCACGGCGATAATCACGTAGCCGTCGGATGTCCGATAAGTTTCGTAGGGCGTGATCATCGGGTGAATATTGCCCTGGCGCGTGGGATTCTTGCCGGTGGCGAAGTAGGTGCTGGCTTGAAACGTGAGCAGCGACACTTGGCCGTCCAGCAGGGCGATATCCACCCATTGGCCCTTGCCGCTGCGCTCCGCCACTCGTAAAGCCAGCAGAATTCCTTGGAACGCCAGCAAACCGGCCACCAGGTCGGCAATCGAAATACCTACTTTGGTCGGCGGGCCGTCCGGGAATCCGGTCACGCTCATGATCCCCGACTCTCCCTGGACAACCGCATCGTAGCCGGCACGTTCTCGCTGTGGACCGGTCTGGCCGAAACCCGAAATGGAGCAGTAGACCAACTTGGGATTGATCGCCGCAATGGCCGCGTAGTCCAAACCCAGACGGGCCATGGCGCCGGGTCGAAAATTTTCCACCAGCACGTCCGAGGAAGCCGCCAAACGTTTGGCGGTGTCCAAGCCGCCGGGAGACTTCAGGTTCAGGGTGATGCTTTTCTTGCCGCGGTTGACGGCCAGGAAGTAGGTGCTTTCGTCGCCCATGAACGGAGGTCCCCAATAACGGGTGTCGTCGCCTCCCTTACTAGGTCCCGTACCAGGATCTTCCACCTTAATGACTTCCGCGCCCATGTCGGCCATCATCATGGTGCAGTAAGGACCAGCTAGGATGCGGGAGAAATCGAGGACGCGGATGCCGTCGAGAGGCGCGGACATTCTGAGGTAGGTAAGTTACTGACGGGTCAGGTGACAGGAAGACCTGGGCTGGCCCCCTGCCACCTGCCGCTCAATTCTTAGTTCGTCCAACTGCCGCGCTGCTCCTGGCAGGCGACGCAGTACTTGGCCCACGGCACGGCTTGCAGCCGCTTGGGAGAGATCGGCTTTTCGCATTCCGCGCAAATGCCATAGGTTCCTTCGTTGATCCGCTGAAGCGCTTCGTTGATCGACTTCAACTGGTCGTTGGTGGCCCGGTTGCGATTGAGGAACAGCCATTCCTCATGACTCTGCTCGGACATGTCACCGTAGTCGTTCGGCTCGTCGCGTCGGGCAACGACCGCCGTCGTGGAGGTGCTGCGGCCTTCTGCCAGCAGGCGGGCGCGCTGCTCAAGCAGTTCTCTGGATTGGTTCTTACTCTTGGTGTTGGTCTTTGCTGCAGTCGCTGTCTTAGGCATGTTGGTCTCTCTTCCTATTCGCCGGCTCAGCCGGTCGAATCGCCCATCTCCTACCTATCTCTTGCCCCACCGGCTCCACATTTGATGCTAGAAACTACCATTCTGGTGCCAGCTTAGCCATATTCTCACAACTCTTTACATCCCGAACCCTTGCGAGACTCCAATCCCACGCTCCTTGGACGCCGCTAACAGATCGGAGGTTACCCAGCAATCCAGATTCCAATCGCTACGCCAAGGCTAGTCGGACCGCAGACCAAGCCTCGGGCTAGGTGCCCCTAAACCAGCCATTTATATGGCATCAAAGGACTTTTGTCAACAATACGAACGAACTAGGGGTGTTGCGGATGGTTCCCGGAACCGCTAAACTAACGCCCTGGACAAGCCCAAACGAAACACTATAGCATGAACTAGCAGATAGAGCAATAGCACCTGCGTGGCGTGGCGCCCCCATAAGTGACTGATTCGGCGATACCTATGTCAATCTGATAAGGGAGGAGACCATCCTTTACGGCCACCTCCAAAGCCGTGATGGCGAGAAAGCGCTGGCCATTCGCTGCTACGACCCAGCGATCCCTGCCGGCCCCCGACAAAGGCGCCTCGAAGAGGGCCTCGGGAATTCCGGGTTCAAAAGCGATTCCCTCCGTCTTCACCGTACCGCGAATATCTTCTGGCCGTTTGCGTAAAACAGTTCCTTTCCGTCGCGCCGCCAGAACGGTTCGCCTCCCCCGGCGGTCGAGATCTGCCACTTGCCGCCGGATGGCATTATAGAACGCCAAGTCAAGAATCAAAAATCAAAAGTCAAAAATGAACGCGGGACACTCCCTGCCTGGCGGGCTCCTCGCGGCGGGTCGAACGCCGGATGCGCCGTGCCCCGGTTCATTTTTGATTTTTAATTTTTGACTTTTGATTTTTGATTTGACGTTTCCCCTGCGGTATAGTGGTGGCGGGCAAATCGGTCGAGACCCAAGACCCAGGTAGCCCATCATGATCGAGTCAGGAAAACTAAGAATCACCGACCAAGTGATTCCCGGCCCCGCCGGCGATGTCCTGGTAGCCTCATTGCAGGGCACGCTGGCTTTGGGTAAGGAATCGGTTCTGTTGCGCGATCACCTGCGGCGGCGCTTCGACGCCGGCGCCCGCCACATCCTGCTGGTCTTGGAACACGTCACCTTCATGGATTCCAGCGGCATCGGCGTGCTCGTCGAAATGAAGGCTCACGCCATCCATCGCCAAGGCGATGTGCGGCTGTGCCGGTGCCCCAGCTTTGTCACGCGGATTCTTTACCGGCTAGCGCTACACCGGATTCTGGAGATGTTCGAAACCGAAGAGGCCGCGTTGCACGGCTGGGTTTCCTAGTCAAAACAGCTCACCGAAAAAAACATAGGAAACAGTATACAATCGGGCCCATGTCCTCAGCGGAGATCGCCCAGAAGATCAAAGAGCACCTCGGGAAAGCGAAGTCGGCCGCTCTGATGATGGCTAACGCCCACTCGGCCCTGGATCGCGCGCGCTACCTGCAAAACCTGAGCAAGGAATTCAAGGCCGTGCTGGCGCTGCTCGAGAAGTTGGACAAAGGGTAAAACAGGCCCGAGCCACGAGGCCCGAGCAGGAATAAGGTTTTGACTCGGGCCTCGGGCCTCATGGCTCGGGGCTAACCAAGAGCCTGCTCGATATCCGCGCGAATGTCCTCGAAATCCTCCAGCCCAGCCGATACGCGAACCAGATTGTCCCCGATCCCCAGCCGCTGGCGCGTCTTGGGCGCCAGATCGCGGTGGGAAGAGATTGCCGGGTACAACACCATGCTGTGGACGTCGCCGAGGCTGGTGGCCGGCACGACCATCTTCAGCGCGTTGACGAACCGGAACACGTCAGCCTTTTCCGCGCCTTGAATCTCGAAGCTGACGTTGCCTCCATACATACCGTTGAACAGGCGTCCCGCCAAGGCATGATCGGGATGCGAAGGCAGACCTGGGTAATTCACTCGCGCCACGTGCGGATGACCGGACAGCCACTCGGCCAGGCGCGCCGCGTTGTCACAATGACGCTCCATCCGCAGCGGCAAGGTCTTAATGCCCCGGCGCGTCAGCCAGGCCTCGAAGGGACCTAAGACCGGGCCGATCAACCGGGAAAAATACTTCAGCGGCTGGCGGAATTCCTCGCGCGTGGCCACTACGCCACCCACTAAGTCGCCGTGGCCTCCCATGTATTTGGTGGCGCTGTGGACCACAAAATCCGCGCCCAACGACAAGGGACGGACCAGCATCGGCGTCGCGAAGGTGCTGTCGACAATCACGCGGCACTCCCGTGCCCGAGCGAGTTTCGAGATCGCCTCCAGCTCGCAGATGCGCAGTAAGGGGTTGGAGATCGTCTCGACTAGCAACGCCGCGGGCCGGAACTCGTCCATCTCTTTTTCGAGCGTCGCCAAATCGAGCGTGTCGGTAAAGCGCGTCTCCACTCCGCCGGGGCCCCATACGTCGAGGAGCAGCTTGTAGGTAACGCCGTACAGGTCGCGGGCGGCCATCACGCGGCTGCCGGCGTGGACTCCGGCGGCCATGATCGCCAGGTGCAGCGCAGTCATGCCGCTGGCGAAGGCTACCGCCAAGTCGGCTTCCTCCAGCGCGGCCACGGCCGCTTCCAGGCACGCGGTTGTGGGATTGTCGTGGCGGCTGTAGGTGAATCCGGCGCGCTCGCCTCCGGCGATCTGATCGATCGTCTCCAGACGGTCGTAGACGAAGGCCGAAGAACTGTAGATCGGCGTGGTCACCGGGATGTAATCGGCTGGTGGCCGCCGCTCCCCGGCATGAATCGCCGCGGTTGCTGCATGAGGTTTGGGCATGTGGAAGTTTGTCACAGGAGGTTCGGTGGACTCAAGAGCGATTGGAACGGTTGCTCGTATGCTGGACGCAGTCCTGAGCGGAAGAACTGTGGATCGGGGTCACGGGATAGACTGGGCGGGTGGCCACCGCTCACCGGCATGAATCGCCACGGTTGCTGGATGGCGTTTGGGCATGGGAAAGTTTGTCACGGGAGGTCGGGCGGACTCATTCTTTGGAGCGCCGAAGCTTGCTCCCGCTGGCGCGGGGCCGGCCCCGCGCCGCAAGCAAGCTTGCGGCCTGGAATTTCTACATTTTTCAGTCACCTTGCCGGCCAGGCGTCCGTGAAACGGACGCTTTGACAGTAGCCCAGCACTTTAGTGCTGGGGACGGAACCAAGCAGGAAGTGAGTCCGTGCAACGGACGACTGAGGTTTGTATATTTTTGAGCTTAGCTCCGCAAAGACCTCAGCCGTCCGTTGCACGGACTTCATCGGAGACGGCCATTTCCCAGCACTGAAGGGCTGGGCTACTGTCAGGGCGTCCGCTTCACGGACGCCCATAGAGCCGCTTCGCTGCGGGCAAGGAAAGGCAAAGCCTTTCCAGCCGCAAGCAAGCTTGCGGCAACACAAAGCGGCAGCAAGCTGCTGCACTCCATATTGAATCCTTGCCCACGCCCAGTTTTGGATCTCCCCTTTTGACAAGATTACTCGTAATGGAACCAGCACGAAAATTCAACTCATGGAATCCTAATGGCTTACTGGATCGCCTGGGTATGTCACATTTCGACACTGCACTTTTTTTCGGTAAAAATATACTTGACAGACAGAGGCCGATCTGGTAAAGTGGTTTACATGAGCAAAGGACACGTACCCGCCACCCTCCGAGAAGCGGTCATACACTTCTCTAACCCATTGAATTGCCATGACTTCATGGTATCACTGCGCTGGCCAGACGGCAAGGTTATCTGCCCACGGTGTGGGTCTGCCAATGTCGAGTACCTGCCGAATTCCAAGGTCTTCAAGTGCTACGAGAAACCGGGCCATCCTAGCAGCGTCAAGTTCTCGCTCAAGACCGGCACTGTGATGGAGGATTCGCCTATCGGGTTGGACAAGTGGCTTCCGGTTATGTGGATGGTCTGCAACTGCAAGAACGGCGTATCGTCCTGGGAGATTCACCGGGCCATCGGCGTAACGCAGAAAACCGCGTGGTTCATGTTGCAGCGCGCACGGCTGGCCATGCAGGACGATTTGACGGGCGGAATGCTTGGTGGCGGTGGTGCTCCGGTTGAGGTAGACGAAACCTACATCGGCGGCAAGGCTCGCAACATGCACAAGTCGCGGCGCGCACGGCTCAATAGCGAAAGGGGCGGGATGCAGGGTGGTGCGGGAAAGGCCATCGTCATGGGAATGCTGGAACGCGGCAAGAAGGTGCGCGCTACCGTTATTCCAGATCGCAAGGCCGATAGCATCCAAGGTGAAGTGCTCGGAAACGTGGAGCGCGGCGCTACGATCCACTCGGACGAATTCGCTAGCGCGTGGCGCATGGATAATCGGTACGCCCATCAAGTGGTGAATCACCTTGAGACTTACGTAGACGGGCAAGTTCACACCAACGGGATCGAGAATTTTTGGAGCTTACTCAAGCGGACCATCGGCGGAACTTACGTGAGTGTCGAGCCGTTTCACTTATTCCGTTACGTAGATGAACAAGCGTTCCGCTACAACAACCGGCTGAACGCTCTTGGCAAGCCGCTGAACGACGGCGACAGGTTCGTAACGATGATGAAACAGATCGTAGGACGGCGGTTGACCTACAAGGAGTTGACCGGCAAAACTCCTATTGATACAGCGACAGCAAATTAAACACGCGAGGAATCGTCAGAAGCGCGGCAAGCGGAAGGCTACGACTTAGAGCGGGCCTTCCGTTTTGGTTTTGGGCCAGGGCGGTTGGGGTTGAGTGCGGACAGCCTGCGCTGTTCTTCGATGCGTTGCTGAATCACAGCGTGAGGCACGGCAAGTACGCCCCTCATGGTGTTCTCAAAACGCTGGTAGGCTTCGGGGCCTTCAATCATTCGATCCGCTGAAGGGTAAACACGGCGTTTGCGAATTGCGGTTGGCATTTTCTTGATCTTTACGCGATCTAACTATGTTACGCTTTGGTTGTGGGAGAGTCGGATAGGACATGGAGTACAGCGGTCATCCGATGTATGACTTTAGCCTTGGCCACCCTATCCGACCCTCTCGCGCTTGTATAGGGCCCTTCCTATACAGTCCTATCGTACCAGACTTTCCGTGGCGTCAAGTAGTTTTTCTAATTTATTATGATCGCACTTTTAAGAACCAATCAGGAACCCCGGATATGTCACCCATAGGAGAGTTAGGTGCGTGGGGCGAGAGGTGTGTTGCCGAGCATTGCCCGTGCCCTCGTTGCAAACGATCAAAGGTGCTGAAGCGGCTACCGAACAACTTCAAATGCGCTGACCTGATATGCGACTTTTGCGGCTACCTAGCGCAAGTGAAGACGGACACGTCGTTGGCAATCGAGGTTATTCCGTCTACGCTACTGGGAGCGGCGTGGGGGCCACAGCGAGACAGGATGGCCGCAGCCATCTACTTTCCTCTGTTCCTTGTGCTTGTATCCCCCAATCTAAGGAAGTACTCAATCTTCTACCTCTCGGCAGACCTGCAACAGCCCGATCTATTCTGTCCGAGAGCACCGCTCTCCAAGAAGCTAGGCGGGCGGGATGGCGAGGATTTACGTACAACCTCGATTCGGTGCGGGACCGTTTTGTCAGGATTCGGTGAGTCAGACTCTCTGCCTACAGGCATCCGTCTGCAACTGGTCCGCGACTTTTCGCGTTCTCCACCATCACGGAGATAACGCATTTCATTGCGTCGAAAACAACCATACACTTCGGAAGATCAAGAACCATCTGAGGATGCGTGATCGGGTTACGGTAGGTCTTTGTAAACCTGTCTAATAGGTCTATCGCAATGTTCATCGTATCGTCCTTCGGCAGTTTTAGCTTATCGCGCTTCGTGCGAAGTCCATTGATAACCGGCCCTAGCGGTGTGCCTTCAGCGACGGATGTTCCCACGACTACCACGTGATAACCACGCGCAACGGCTTCCACGGCTCGAACGCAATGGAATCCCGCTGCCGTTGGACGATCAAAGGCGATACATTTTCCTGCTTCTTGAATGTCGAATACGGTTGTTGGAGAAAAACATCTGACCTCATCCTGCCCAAAAATCTTCGTTGCGTCGTTTATAAGCGCGTCTATCGAATACGCCCGGCGCGGAGTCACGAAAAATATTGGCATTGCGTCCAACTCATGCTGAAGTTGGATGGTTACTTCGGATATGGCTGAGTTTAACTCCTGAAGCCAAACCGTTGTGATGAGTGGTTGGTGGAACTTGCTCGGAGTTGCCTTGCATTCGTCGTACATTCGTTCAATCGCGTTCACCAAACGAACCATGCCCTTGCGTGTGGATTCGAATGGCAATGGGTCCTCCGCGAGCATATGGTTAAGAATCATCCGCGTGAACGCGGTATGGCTAGTGATATCCATCGGTGTTACATGCGGGTTAGCCAATGCCAGACTGAACTGGCCAACTTGATGGCCAAGTTGGTAGAGTGATATGAGGTTAGTTACCTTCTGCACGAGACCCCCTTCCATCGGCTGGAAGTGCACCCATGTCAATGGCCGCCATAACCTCATGCGGCACCCCCATCATGAGCCAACCCCGGTTTGTCCGTCAAGTATATTGTTACCTTTTTTTCTCGATCCGTATCAATGGGATAGGTCCGCAACGCAAGGATGAGCCGTCTCCGGTCTGATACACTGCAAATCGAGGATGGAAGAGCCACCTCGCGGTCTGAGGAACAGCTTGCACGAAAAAGTAAAGGAGACAAAACGAACCTACCACGGGTCCGAAAACGAGCGGTTTGTGCCGTTGAATCAACGTGAAAGCGGGAAGGTCCAAATCTGCAAGAGTTGCGGCGAAGTGCGCGGCGGTTGTTCGGCCGCCAGGCTCCCGGACGCGATTCTTCGAGAGCTGACTGGAGCCTCGAAACTGGATGTCTGCAAGACAACAGGGTCGTCTTGACGACCCGACCGCAACAAGCTTGCGGCAACACAGCGGTAGAAGCTACCGCACTCCAAATTCCGTCGTTCCACATCCGGAGTTTCTGTTAGAATAGAGCATGGTTGACAAACACCTGCCGGAAGCACTTACTTTCGACGATGTTTTACTGGTTCCCTCGCGTTCCTCCGTCCTGCCCGCGCAAGCCAACACTTCCACCCGTTTGACCCGGCGAATCGCGCTGAACATTCCCATCGTCAGCTCGGCCATGGACACCGTGACCGAATCCCGGCTGGCCATCGCCCTGGCGCAGCAAGGCGGCTTGGGCGTGATCCATCGCAATATGAGCATTGAGCAGCAAGCTCGCGAGGTGGATCAGGTGAAGCGCTCGGAAAGCGGCATGATCGTGGATCCGGTAACGATGTCGCCGGAGAATAAGATTCACGAGGCCATGGATGTGATGGCGCGCTACAAGATCTCCGGCGTGCCGGTGACCCGCAATGGCCGCCTGGTGGGCATCCTCACCAATCGCGACCTGCGTTTCGAGACGCGTCTGGATCTGCCCCTCTCCGAGGTGATGACCAAGAGCAACCTCATCACGGTGCCCGTCGGCACGACCTTGGAGGAAGCGCGGAAGATCCTGCATCAGCATCGCGTAGAGAAGCTTCTGGTCGTGGACGATCAGTACAACCTCAAGGGCCTCATCACGGTCAAGGACATCCAGAAAAAGATCAAGTATCCCAGCGCCGCGAAAGACGATCACGGGCGGCTGCGCGTCGGCGCCGCCATCGGCGCCACCGGCGATTTTCTGGAGCGGGCCGCGGAACTGGTACGCACGCGCGCCGACGTCATTGTGATCGACACGGCTCACGGACACACCGAGCGGGTGCTGGAAGCCATCGCCGAAGTGAAGGCCAAGCTTCCGGATGTGGAAGTGATCGCCGGCAATGTGGCCACTTTCGAGGGCGCTTGCGAGCTGATCCGGGCCGGCGTGGACGGCGTAAAGGTGGGCATGGGTCCAGGGTCGATCTGTACCACGCGCATGATCAGCGGCGCGGGCATGCCGCAGATCACCGCAGTGGCCGAGGCGGCGCGCGCCGCAAAAGACTCGGGCGTACCGGTCATCGCCGACGGCGGCATCAAGTTTTCCGGCGACGTGGCCAAGGCCATCGCCGCGGGCGCCAGCACCGTGATGATCGGCAGCCTGTTCGCCGGCGCCGACGAGAGTCCCGGAGAAACGGTGCTGTATCAAGGACGCAGCTTCAAGTCCTATCGCGGCATGGGCTCTCTCGGCGCGATGCGAGCGGGATCGGCGGACCGCTATTCACAGGTGGACGATGCACCTTCCAAGCTGGTGCCCGAGGGAATCGAGGGTTTGGTGCCCTACAAGGGATCGCTGGATGTGCTGGTGCACCAACTAGTGGGCGGGTTGAAGGCATCCATGGGATATTGTGGAGTTGCTAACATCGACGAAATGCAGAGCAAGACGCGCTTCGTACGAGTGACCGCAGCTGGGCTGCGGGAGAGTCATGTGCACGATGTTGTGATTACTAAAGAAGCTCCGAACTATCAACCGGATTAGTATGGAGTGCGGAAGCTGGGTTCCGCACTCCAAAAAGGGGAATATATGCATTTCCTGATCTTGCTGGTCTCCCTGATTTTAGATGCTCCAACGGCCACGATCACCGGCCAACTAGCGTTGGTGGACAAGACGCCGGTGCTGCGCGTGGACGGCCAGGAAATTCGCCTGATCTCAAGTGACGAATACGCTCCGCTGATTCTGCGCGACCAGCGCCTGGTCGCGCACACACTGCACCTGGAAGGGCGGTGGAAAGAGCAAGGCCGCGTCTTTGAAGTGACTCACATCCACACGGTCAAGGAAGGCAAGGAATTCCGCATAGCGTATTACTGTCCCATCTGCAACATCTGGGCATTTAAGCCGGGTCCGTGCGTGTGCTGTCTGCAACCAGTGGAGTTGCGCGAGTTGGGTGACGGCGAGGAAGCTCAGTAGCCGCTCACCCTTTTCGCTTTCTCCGCAATTCATCCAGCCTGGCACGGAACTGCGCCTCCCAACCCACATCCACAGGGTTGTAATATTGCCGTCCGGCCAAACTCTCAGGTAAGCACTGCATATCGGCGGCTACTCGATCCGGCAAGTCGTGCGCGTATTGATAGCCGGAGCCGTAGCCTTCTGCCTTCATCAGCGGCGTTACCGCGTTGCGCAGATGCAGCGGAACGGGATCGGCTTCCGTCGCGGCGATGTTCTCTTGAACGGAGCCATACGCGGTGTACAAGGCATTCGACTTGGGCGCCAGCGCCAGGTAGATCGCCGCTTCCGCCAGCGCCAGATTGCCTTCCGGCATGCCGACAAAATGGACCGTCTGCATCGCCGCCACACACAACGGCAGCGCCTGCGGATCGGCCAGGCCGATATCTTCGCTGGCCATGCGGATCAGGCGGCGCGCGATGTACAAGCCGTCTTCCCCGGATTCAACCATCCGCGCCAGCCAATAGAGCGCGGCATCGGGGTCGGAGTTGCGTACCGACTTGTGCAGCGCGGAAATAAGATTGTAGTGCTGCTCACCGGCCTTGTCGTACAGCAGAATCTTGCGCTGGATCGCCGCTTCCACGATCGCTGGCGTGACGATACCCGCGCCGTCTCCGGAAGCGGGCGCCGCCGCGACAGCCGACTCCAGGGTGTTGTACGCGGCGCGCGCGTCGCCGCCGCAGTAGACGGCAATCTGCCGGAGCAAATCGTCGGAAATCTCGACGGGCGACGCGCCCAAACCGTGTACTGGATCGGACAGCGCGCGCTTCAGCAGCGTGACGACTTGTTCCGCGGTCAGCGCCTTCAGGACATAAACCTTGCAGCGCGAAAGGAGCGCTGAGTTTACTTCGAACGAGGGATTTTCCGTGGTGGCCCCGATCAAAATGATGTCGCCGCGCTCCACGTAGGGTAAGAAGGCGTCTTGCTGGGCTTTGTTGAAGCGATGGATCTCGTCTACAAACAGGATGGTCCGGCGGCCGTACTGCGCGGCGCGTTCCGCGTCCGTCATCACCGCCTTGATTTCCTTGATGCCGCTGGTCACGGCGCTGAACGGGATGAAGTCGCCGCGCGTGCGCTTCGCGACGATGCGCGCCAGCGTGGTCTTTCCCGCCCCCGGTGGTCCCCAAAGTATTAAGGAAGCGACTTTGTCACCTTCGATCTGCCGGCGCAGCGGCTTACCGGGCCCGAGGATATGTTCCTGCCCGCTGAATTCCTCCAGCGTCTCCGGACGCATGCGTTCGGCCAAAGGCCGCGGCCCTGGTTGTTTGTGCGGCTGTGGTTCGATTTGACTGAATAGCCCCATGTTATCCCGCGACTTTTTCCCGCTGCCGCGCTGCTTCGTACAATGCCAGCGCGCCGGCCACCGCGGCGTTCAGCGATTCCACACGGCGGGTTCGCGGAATCGCGACTGGTTGCGCGTTGTCCAGCAAGTCCGGCGGCAGGCCCGCGCCCTCCGCGCCCACCGCGAGCGCGCAGGGGCCGCGCAGGTCCGCGCGATCGAGGGTGTCGCGCGCGCCGGGGTCCAATGCGTATACCGTTGCTCCGTTGACTGCGCACATCGCCAGAGCCTGATCCTGTTGCACGCCACCCAGATGCGGCAACCGGAATGTCGATCCCGCCGCCGCTCGTAGCATCTTGGGGTGCGTTGCATGCACCGCTCCCCGCAGCAAGATCGCGCCGGTGGCGCCAAAAGCCTCCGCGGAACGCAACAACGTTCCGGCATTGCCGGGATCCTGAATGCCGGCCAGGATCAATACCAGCGCCGGAGCCGGCGAAAACAACTCATGTGCAATCCACTCCCGAGACCGCACCAAGGCCAGCAGGCCCTGTGGCGATTCCGTGGAAGCGACTTTCTTGAATGCTTCCCGCGGCAACCGGTATAGCGCCGTGCCAGTGCCATCCTGGTGCAGCATCTTCAGCGCAATGTCCTCCATCTCCGCAACGAACAGGAGAGCGTCCACGGCGAGACCTGCGGCCACTGCTTCTTCCACCAAATGCGGGGAATCGAGCGCCAGGGCGCCTGCGAATTCCCCGCGGGCCAGTGGCTCACCGCGCCCGAGGGCCCGGCGAATCTCCTTGATCAGCGAGTGGTCCAGGCTTTGGATCTCGCGAACGGTTGCCCGAGCTGGTACAGTGTTAGCCACGTCAACATCTTAACCCTGTTTTGAGAGGCAATTGGAGCAGCACCTAACCCAAGGTGTCTAACCATGGTGGTAACCATCCCGTCGTCTTGGAGGACGCCGGTGTGGAAGGCTCTGGTAGAATCCAGTTGTGCCGGAACTCCTCAAGATCAACCGCGACCGCCCGGATCCCGAACGGATCGCGTACGCTGCACACTTGATCCGCCTCGGACAGGTGATCGCCATTCCCACCGACACGCTTTATGGACTGGCGGCCGATCCCTTCAATCTCAGCGCGGTGGACGCGATTTTCCGCATCAAGGGCCGGCCTGGACACAAGCCGCTGCTGCTGATGGTGAATTCGATCGAGCAGGCCGAGGAGTTGATCACCAACGTGCCGGAGAGCTTTTATAAGCTGGCGCGGCGCTTCTGGCCGGGTCCGTTGACCCTGGTGGTTCCGGCATCGCGGCGCATGCCTCGCAAGATCGCCAGCGACACCGGAAAAGTAGCCATTCGCCTGCCCAACGCGCGCATTCCGCAGGCGCTGATGAGGGAATTGGACATACCTCTCACGGGGACCAGCGCCAATCTGGCGGGCTTGGGGGCTTGCACCACTGCGGCCGACGTTCACCTTCAGTTGGGCGATCGTCTTCCGCTGATCGTGGACGCCGGCGATTCCAGCATTGGAGTGCCGTCTACAATCGTGGATCTGGGACCCTCCGGGTGGAAAGTGGTCCGGGAAGGCGCCATTCCGATCTCCGATATCACGGAATTTTTCGAGGTTTAGTGGTAGCGTATGCAAAGTGGGGCAGGCATCCTTGCCTGCCCGGTCTAGGGCGGCTACTACAACCGGCCGCTGGCGCGAGTGGAGGCGTGAAGCGCGGACGTTGTCCGAAAAAGGTCCATGAGATCGTCTCGATCCCTGAAATTACCGCTGATCGCGGCCTCGTTCCTGTTGGTAATCGCGCTGGCCGCGATGGTGGCGTTGCTTTACGCCCAGGTGCGCGAGGAGGCGGTGCTCGATGAAAGCCGCCCGGCGCAAGCGATCGTGGTGTTCGGAGCCGCCGAGTACTCCGGGCGGCCTTCGCCCACGCTGCGTTCCAGACTCGATCAAGGTCTGGCGCTCTATCGCCGTAAACTAGCACCGGTGATCGTCACGACCGGTGGTCCCGGCGGCGATCCGCAATTCACCGAGGCCGAGGTAGCGCGCAATTACCTGGTGGAACACGGGGTGCCGCCAGAGAGCATTCTTGTGGAAAAGGAAAGCTCGACGACCGATCAGTCGGTGGTTCAGGTGGTCGAACTTCTGGCGCGAAATCGCATTTCCACCTGCGTTGTGGTGAGCGACGGCCATCACCTGTTCCGGATCAAGCGCCAACTCGCGGCAGGCGGTGTAACCGCGTACGGATGTCCGCGGGCGTCGCGAGATGAGCCGTCGCCGTGGACGTTCCTAAAGCAGGTCTTCGCCTACCTCTTGTGGAAGGCGGGGATTCGAATATGAGCCGCGACAGTTATGGAGCGACGGAACCTTCGTACGTGCGAAACGACGCGAAAACGCGAGGCATCGAGTACTCTGAGCAGCGGGTTTTCGTGCGAACATTCAACGTTCACCACCCTTCCGTCGCTCCATCACTGTCGCGGCTCAGCCCACTCGCGCGACCTCGACTCGCGCGTCGTTGTAGCACGCGCCTCCGCCCACCACGTTGACGTGCGCCGGCGACAACGCATTCGACGTTTGCCTGTTGCGTGACGATTTCCGCCATGCGCCCTTGGGAATGGCCGCCACGCCGGGACGCAGGCGGCCGCTGATGTTGGCACGGCAAATCACCTCGCCGAGGGCGTTGAACACGCGCACTTCGTCGCCTTCGGCGATGCCGCGCTGGGCGGCGTCGGCGGGATGCATGGTCACGAACAGTTCGGGATAGTTGAACTCGCCGAGCGTACTGCTGATCATCTTGTTGTTCGATGGGCTGATCAGCGCCAGGGGATACTTGGCGTTTTCCACTGGTTGGTACTCGAACGGATGGGGCCCAAGCGTGGCAGGCGTCAGATGCGCCTTGCGATCGGCGTTTTGCGGCATGGCGTTGCCGAACTGCACGGGCGTCTTGCCGGGAAAATCGTAGTAATGCGACTTGCCTGCGATCAACACTGCCGGATCCGCTGACTGACCGTGCATCACCAGCGCCTCAGCGACTTTCTTCATGCAAGTTTCGGTGTCCCAGGTAAAAGGCTCTTCGGTGAAGCCCATGGCTCGACCCAGTTCCGCGAACACCCGCTCGTTGGAACGAGTTTCGCCACAAGGCTCGATCACCGGGCGCACCCCGCCTACGATGTAGCTGCCGTAGCCGCGCTTGATTTCGTACTGCTCAAGAAACGTCACCGAAGGCAGGGCGATGTCGGCGTACAGCACCGTGTCGGTCATCACCTGCTCGTGAACCACGGTGAAAACGTCTTCGCGCGCGAATCCCTGGATCACGCGGTTCTGGTCCGGCGCCGTCGCCAAGGGATTGCAATTGTAAACGAACAGCGCGCGAATGGGGGGATCCACGGCGTCACCGGGATCGTCCATAAGCACTTGGCCGATCCGGCTCATGTTAATGATGCGCGTCTTCCACGGCATTTCCCCGCCGGCATCGGCAAAGACTCGCGCGGTGTCGATCTTGGCCGCGCCGGAGTTTGACAGCGTGTACCCTCCACCGCGCACTCCAAATTTGCCCATCAGCGCCGGCATGGCCATAATCGCCGCCAGCGCCTGGCCGCCGTTCAAGTTGCGCTCGGTACCCCATCCCAAACGAATCACTGCGGGCGACGACTCCACATAACGATCCGCCAGCGCGCGAATATCGGCCGGGCTCACCCGCGCCACTTGCGCGGCGCGCTCCAGAGGCCATTTTGCGGCTTGCTCCAGCAACGTCTCCACACCATCGGCGTGGCGCGACAAAAAGTCGTGCGTCAGACCGCCGTTTTCGCGCCAGTGGTTGATCATGCCCAAGGCCAGCGGCAGATCGGCTCCCGGATAAACCGGAATGTGCAGATCGATCTCCGGCGCGCTGAAGTTGCACACCGGATTCACCGAGGCGATAAACGCGCCGTTCTTCTTCGCCTGGTGCAGGTACGGCATCAAGTGAATGTTGGCGGCCTTAGGGTTCGCGCCCCACACAATGATGCACTTGGCGGCAGGATAATCCTCATAGGCCACGCCCGGCATCTTGCCGTACATTCCCATAGCCACTTCGCTGGCCGGAGCCGCGCATAAAGTGCGCGCCAGGCGGGACGCGCCCAAGCGCGCGAAAAAATAGCTATCCAGGAAGCCGTCGCCGATCATCCCGTTCGATCCGCCATAGTGATAGGGCAGGATCGCCTCCGCTCCGTGACGCGCGACGATCTCCCGGAAGCGTGTAGCAATCTCGAAGAGCGCCTCGTCCCAAGTGATGCGCGTGAACTGTCCCGATCCCTTGGGACCGGTGCGGCGCATCGGATGCAACAAGCGGTCGGCGTGATAGACGCGGCGATCGAAGCGCTGAATCTTGTCGCAAATAAAACCGTTGGTATTGGGATGGTCCGTGCCGCCGGCGATGCTCTCGATGCGGCCGTCGGTGACGGTCACCTGCAAGGCGCAGACGTCCGGACAATCCATGGTGCAGGTCGTGGAAACGACAGTTGTGGCCATGATCTCCCTTCCCTACCTTAACCGTGCGCGACATCCATAAACGCGCTCACCGAAAAAACTGCGCGGCCCGGACCGGCATCACCGTATCCGGGCGGCGCGGCCAGTTTGTACTTGGCTTGCGCATCGCGCCATGCTTCCAAGAGGCGCACGTGATACTCCAGCGGCGCGCCTGCCGGATTCGCGTCACCCAGCTCCGTGTTCGGTTCGGGACACCATGTAGTGAACCGCGGGGTGACGCCCTGGGACATGAAAAACTCCAGACCCTTGCGCGTGGAGGCAATCGCTTCATCCACGGTAGCGAACCCATACGGCTTGGCCATTTCGATCCCGCCGACAAAGTTGGGAATCACGTTCGACGCTCCGAAGACTTCCGTGGCGTCCAGAATACGCTTGATCCATTCGTCGCGGCCGACGTAGCGGTGCTTGCCCGGACAGATAGCCGAGAACTTTTCGGCGTCCCAGATTTCGAAGTTCGGGTGATAGATCTTCGTGCCGGCATCCTTGAACTTGCGCGCCTCTTCCTTAGGCAGCGCCTGCACCACCATCTTGCTGATCCAACGGCCGGCGTAACGGCTCTCGATGGCTGCTGCATAACGCGCGTAGAAATCCACTTCAGAAAGCCCCGCCAACTGGCTGGTGACCGACCCACCGGTGATCGTATACGCCTTGCTGTCGGTATCCGACTCAGCGATGATTCCCAGGGCCTCGACGACGTCTTCCACCGATTTCACCGCCGTGTACGGCCGTCCCGCCTGAATTTGCTGGCGGTAGTTCTCGTTCATGTCGCAGAACTTGCATTCTTCCTCTTTGCCGAAGTACTGGCAGATGCGATACACGGTGAGGTAGATCAAATATCCCCACTCGATGTTGGTGCGCCACTTCGATCAGCGGTTTGCCGTTGGCCAGCCGCTTCGCGTAATAGGCCGGTTGCGCGCGGAATGCCACGCCGCACAGCCGCGTGCCTTCCAGTTCCAAGACACACGTGCCGCCGTCTTCCACCACTTTGTAAGGAGACTTTGGATTCAGGCGCACGGAAACGATTGTTCGGCGGAACCCTAGCGGCCCCCCTTCCAGGCACAATTCCTCGGGCGCCCTGCGATATTCCTGGCCCTCCATTTTCTCGAACGGTGTCAGGTCGAAGGAAAAAATGAAGTAGGACTTGTTCTGGTGCGCCGCGGCGATCTCCAGCGCGCCTTCCGTGAAGCAGACGCCGCTGCGCAGCAGGTCCTCTTTAACGATCGCTTCCTTGGGAATATGGGGATAGCGCTCGATGAGCGACTCGACCAGTTGCGTGCGGGGCGTGGTAGCGGTGGTCATGGTTGTAGCGCAGGCCTCCGGCCTGTTCCCTCAGCAAGCAAAAGAACAGGCCGGAGGCCTGCGCTACAGGCGCCAAAGGAGTGTGACTCTCCTATTATAGAATTGGATTGGGAGATTTCTAACATGCAGATCAAGTGGCTTGGACACGGTACTTTTCAACTCACTCTTTCGTCCGGACAGGTGATCCTGGTGGACCCCTGGGTGGCCGGCAATCCCGCTTGCCCCGCGGAAGCCAAGACGTTCGACCGGCTGGATACGCTGCTGATCACGCACGGACATTTCGATCACATCGCCGACGCCGTCGATTTGGCCAAGAAGCATCAGCCGAAAGTTGTCGGTATCTACGAACTGTGCTCGTGGCTGGAGAGCAAGGGCGTGGCCAATGCCTGCGCCATGAACAAAGGCGGCACGCAACCCGTGGGCGACGCCGTAGTCACAATGGTACACGCCGATCATAGTTGCGGAATCCTCGACGACGGCAAGATCGTCTACGGAGGAGAGGCCGCCGGCTACGTGGTGCGCGCGGAAGGCCGCACGTTTTATTACTCCGGCGACACCAACGTATTCGGCGACATGAAACTGATCGCCGATCTCTACGCGCCGGAACTGGCTTTTCTGCCGATCGGAGATCTGTTCACGATGGGACCGAAGGAAGCCGCGGCGGCCTGCCGGATGCTCGGCGTGAAGACGGTGATCCCCATGCATTTCGCCACGTTCTCCGCACTCACTGGGACGCCCGATGCGCTGCGCGATCTGCTGAAGGGATCGAGCATCGAGATTCGCGATCTGAAGCCCGGTGAAACGACGAATTGGTAGCACGCCGATGAGTGCTATCATGAGTTCATGGCAACCGCCCAGCAACTGTTTAAAATCCCCGGCGAAGATGTGGAAACGCTGGTGTTGCGGCTGCCCGGTCCTCCGCGCAGGGACGCCGATTGGTTCTACGATTTCTGCCAAGCTAACGACGAGTGGCAATTCGAGCGGACTGCCCAAGGAGACATTCTAGTTATGGCGCCTGCCGGCGGAGAGAGTGGTTACCCCGAGGGAACGGTCTTCGCCCAACTGTACGCTTGGGCAAAAGTGACTGGCGCCGGGCGTGCCTTCAGTTCTAACACGGGCTTCATCCTTCCCAACAAAGCCAATCGGGCGCCCGACGCCTCATGGGTGAAGATGTCGCGCCTGGCCAAACTGGCATCCCGGCAAAAAAAGAAGTTCATTCCGCTCTGTCCGGACTTCGTCCTCGAAGTGCTTTCGCCCTCCGACCGGTTGCCGAAACGGCAAGAGAAGATGGAAGAATATCGCGAGAACGGCGCGGCTCTCGGCTGGCTGATTGATCCAACAGAGCGCAAAGTCCATGTCTATCCCAGGCAAACCAGTGGAATCCCTGAATCGTCCAAAGCGCTTGAGCGGCGACCCGGAGTTGCCGGGTTTCGTGCTGGACTTGGCGCAAATCTGGAAGCCGGACATCTAATCCACAGATTTCGCGGCATCTGGCCTTCCTACGGCGACTTTCAACCGGATCGAAGCCTTTTAAGTTTCTTGAGTTATAATAATTCTGTTCAGCCGACGTAGCTCAATGGTAGAGCATCGCTTTCGTAAAGCGAGGGTTACCGGTTCAAGTCCGGTCGTCGGCTCCAGATTTTCCAGCGGTGCTGCCCTCAAAACAGTCTTAGCGGCCTAGTGTCTCACGCCGCTTTTCCGCGATGGTCCTCATGTGGAGTGCGGTGGACCGCCGTGGATGGCCGAGGCTTGCCTCGGGCCGCAGCGAGATTGGCTCGCAGCGCGCGCGGGCTAACCCCGCGCCGGCCGAAGCTTCGGCCATCCACGGCGGCGTCACGCCGCCGCACTCCATACAAGCCCACCTCTTCGCTCAGGTTCATCGCTGCTTCCCGCGCTCCGCGGACACATCTATCGCTTCCACCCACGCCTTGTCCCGGGACCACTCGCCATCCGGTCGCAAGTCAAGTGGGGAAATGTCCGAAATCGGCAGGTCCTCAAATTGCAGCCGGTTGTGCGGCGACCGATCGAACTCCATGTTACGGCGATGCCACCGGACGCCCCAGGCCGCCAGCAGCACTCCCAGAAGCAATACCCGCTCAACTCGCAGTAATGCCCAGCATTCCAGTGTCGCGACGGCGCTCACGCCTACCAGGAATGCCAAGGCGTAGACGCCAATCTTGCCCTTGAGGTCCGAGCCGCCAGGAAGATAGGAGCAAGCGAAAGGGATCTTGCGGAATTGGTAGAAGAATCCTTCCACCAGCATCACTGCGGCCAGAGCCAGCATGATCGAGTGTTCTATGGCGGGCAGCTTTGGCCAGATCGAAAAATAAAAGATCGCCGAGATCGCCCACACGGGCGCCACAACCAGTGTATAGAGCGCTCTTCGAACCGCGGCAAAATAACTGGCCGGCCGATAGATCGCCGTAATTCGAAAGATCCAGTTGGCGGGCAGCGCCAACGGCAGCGAGAATACGGCGCGGGCGCCCGCCACCGCAACCACCAGCAGTAACAGACCAACCGCCGCCAGCGGCGGATTCGGAGCATCCCAGCGGTATTTGAAGGTACCAAACAGAAAGCTCCTCACCGAAGCGAGCGCTAACGGCACACCAATTCCACCAAAGATGGCGAGGAGTAAGCGGTGCTGACGGCTGCGGGAAATCGTGCGCGCCGTAAACAATACGATCACACGATCCAGCGGACGCGCCAACAGCTTCGCTGTCAGGAACCTTCCCCAGCGTGACGCCGGGCGTGTGCGATCACCCGGCGCGATGTCCGGTTCTTCCACGATGCGCCGTAGATTTCGGCTCCAAGCCAGCGTATAGGCCACACCCGCCACGATCACGGCGATCTCCAGATTGCGGATGGCCCGGGCCGCCAGCGGCGCAAAGGCCATTTGCGTGGATCCTTCCCATCGCTCGAACAGACCCAGGAACCAGTAAGAAGGCAGCACCGCTAACCAGCCTTGGCTTTCCGGCGAGTTGAGTTTGGCGGGCGAAGCCAGGGGTGGAGCGACGAAGTAGGATCCCAGGATCAACACCAGCGCGGCCAATTGCAGCACGGCGGAGAGCCGCAGGAAGACGCGATAGCCGACCAGTTGCGCCAACACGCCTTGCGCCGCGAGTAATGCGCAGAAGATGAAAAGCCCCGCAGCCAGAACCACCGACCAGTAAACGGCAAACGAAACGGCCACCTCGGAGATCGTGTAGGGGGTGATCACAAACGGATACACCAAGCCGACGAACACGTTCAGCCCGGCCACCACGACGGCAAGCGCGGTGCCGATCGCCGCCGTCTTGGCCAACAGGATCGTTCGCAAGCGAATGGGCAGCGGGCCTAGCACTAAACTGTCGCGTCGTTCGGGAAGCAGCGCGTTCCAGGCCAGCACCGTGAACAAGCCCACCACGGCGATGGTGTTGCGCACCAGAAACTCTTCGAATCCCCAAAGAACCACCCGTGGAGCATTCCGAAGGTTCACGGCAGCCAAACTGAAGATGAAGCTCAGCGCGCCCAGGATAGCCCCGAACTGCACCACCAGATTCATCGGGTCGCCGCCCGAGGAGATAACCTCCAGGTCTACCAGGCGGACCAGGAAATCGCGATAGAGAATCCGGAATTGGCGGCGTTCGTCCAACATATTCTGCTCGGTGATTCTCAGCGCTCGATCAGTTCAACCATCTCTCGGGTGATGCTGCCGGTATCCTGCTCCACGGCCAATTGCGAGAAGATTTCTTCCAGCGTGGGCAGCGACATCAGCTCGCGCAGCCGCTCGATGGAGTCGTTGGCCACCACGCAGCCTTTGTGCAAGATGACGACGCGTGAGAAACGCGTTCCACGGTTTCCAGTTCATGCGAGCTGAACAGCACCACCTTCCCGCGCGCGGCCAACTCGCGGATCAGGTCGCGCAGCACCAGGCCGGAGTTGACGTCCAGGCCGGAGAATGGCTCGTCCAGCAGGATGAGTTGGGGATTGTGCAGAAGCGCGGCGGCCAGCAGGATCTTCTGGCGCATGCCTTTGGAATACGCCGAAATGAGGACGTGACGGTCGGCGTGCAGGGAAAAAAGGCGCAGGAATCCGTCTACCTTTTCGGCCAGAGCGCGCTCGGGAAGGCCGCGCAACTGGCCGACCATCTCGAGATACTCGGCGCCGGTGAGATGCGGATAAAGTTGCGGTTCTTCCGGAACGTAACCCAAGCGTTGCTTGTAGCGCGATTCGGTCTCCTGGATCGGAACGCCGTTGAATAGGATCTGGCCTTCGGATGGTTCCATCAGGCCCGGTGATCATCTCTGAGCGTCGTGGATTTGCCGGAGCCGTTTGGGCCAAGGTACCCGGTGATCTCGCCGGCTCGCGCCACGAAACTGACGTTGTTGACCGCCGGAATTCGCGAAAACAGCTTGGTCACGCCGCGCAATTCGAGCATGGGGATCCTCAATGTGGTAACGGCGTGCCGATACCGCGACGGGCCAGCAAGCCGAGGAGGACCATCAGAAACGCGAACCAGTAACCCAAAGCGAGCGCTGGTTTCCACGCTTGATAGTCGATGAACCATTGCCGCAGGGCGGAGACCAGGCAATCGGCCAGCAAGGGAACCGCAACCGTGCGGCGGCCCGCCGTCAGCTCTTCGAAGATCAGCAGCATTTCGTCGCCGAACTCGTCGCGAAACGAAGCTGGATGCGCCAACAGAAGCGTTCGGCAGACGCTACGGAGCAGCCTGTTTAACATCACGCCCTCCTTGTTGCCGGACGGAGATGCGCGGCAGCCTCCCGCACCACGCCTTCCAGCCGTTTGATCTCTGCGGCCAGCAATCTACGCCCCAGTGGCGTGAGCTTGTAGTAGCGCCGCCGCGGGTCATCGTTAGCCGAGCGTCGCGGAGCCTCCTGAACGAAGCTCGCCTCCATCAGCTTCTGCAAGTTGTCGTAAAGGGTGCCGGGACCCGGCTTGTATTGGCCCTCCGACTGCCGGGCGACCTCCTGCATAATCCCGTATCCGTGGCGATCCTCGCCGGCCAGCGCCAACAGGATGTGCAGGGCGGCCGGAGATAAGGGCAGGTGACGGATGAAGTCGTAGGTCATACTCGGAGTCCGTTATATCGGAATCCGAGTGAGTGTGTCAAGAGTTTTCGAGTAGGACAGGCCCCCGGCCTGGCCTGGTTTCCCAGCGGCGTCCTCGCCGCTGGCTTGCTTGGGCCGCGTTTGCCCGCGCAAGGGAGCTTTCGCAAGGTACAGAAAAAGCGTTGGCGCAGGCAAAATCCGCCTGCGCCAACCAGCGGCGAGACGCCGCTGGAGAATCAGGGACCGGCCCGGGAGGCCTGTCCTACTTAGCCCTCGAACGTGTGCTCGATATTGCTGCCCTTCAGCAGGATCTTGGTGACTACGCCAATCCCGTTCGGGCCTGGCTCGATATAGACTTCCGTTTGGGCGGCTTTGCTCGCCAACTCCTTGCCGCGGCAAGGGACCGTCAGGACCTTCTCGCCAGTTTGCACAAACGTGAAGCTGATGGTCGCACCGTCGCAAATGATTTGATACTGCCCGGCCTTCAGCGTGACGCTGCCAACCATCACCGGCTGGGCGAGGGTGATTTCGTCGCGGATTTTCTTTCCAGCCTGATGATGCTCCGATGCCTGCGCAATCAGCGCGGTTCCGCAAACCAGCGCCAGCGCCGTGAGAACAACCAAGACATGTTTCATAAAACTTCACCTCCGAGATTGACTTCACCTTCTAAGAGGCACGACAGATGCCAATCACAAATCGTTCACAACACGGCAAATATCCAGGAGGCAAAGAAAAAGGGTGCTCGGAACGGCGCGACAACTGCGCCAATTCCAGCACCCTCCCGTGGACCTTAACCTTCCTTAACGAAGTTAGTCCCCCGCGCGCACCCAACCGTAGGCGCCGTTGATCCGCTGGCCGCCGTTCTCCAGCGGCGCTACTCGTGGAGTTCTCCAACGAAGATGGGGAAACGATCGCAATGCACCACTTCGCCCATGGCAAGTCATCGCCCTTCACAAGAACTCCGAAACCGCCTGAAAGGGAAGGAGCGTACCCAGTGGCGCGCAAGCCGAACCGTGTTGCAACCTGGGAGCTCCGCGAAATCGTGGAATTCCATCGCGTTGAGAAGACGACGGCCGGACCAAGTCGCGAATCTTGAACGGTAGGAATCCGTTGAACCAAAGCCTGATTAAGGAGTTGAGGGCCGCTCACGGTATTTACCTCTTTTTATACCAATCAGGCCCTGCCTTTACAACTCCCGTCCAATCCACACCACCTCGCCTCGAATGATGTCCAGGATATCGCGATCCGCCAGCGGAATCGTCCGGGGCGAGAAGCCGCGCTGCTGCATGTTCTCGGGCATCACCACCAGTTCCCGGCCTACCACTTCACAGCGCTTTACCGTGCCGCCCTCTTCCAGGCTCACCGCATAGATCCGCGTCATCTTGGGACGCCGACGGCGTTCCGGCGATTGGTCCAGCAGCAGCAAGTCGTTCGGCTGGATCGTCGGCAGCATCGACGTTTCCGTCTTGCCCACCTTCACCAAAATTGGCTCCTGGTAGCGGTTCAGAAACTCTGTGGTGAAAACGCGGCTGCCCGACCAAACCACTTCCAGCGGAAACGCCTGCCCCGCGGCAATGTGACCCTTCAGGATGTGCACCTCACGGAACCGCGGGTCCGCACTCGCCGGACGACGCCGCTCCGGGACCAAATCCTCGATCTGCATATCGAAGGCCCGCAACACGGCGTCCGCAAACTCTGGGGTCAGACCGCGCTCGCCCTTCAATACGTTGTGTACCTGGGGCTGGGAATAGCCGAGCCGCTCGGCTAAAGCGCTTTCCGTTGTGTTTCCCTGGTCCACCATGGCCCGCAGGTTTTCGAGCAACCGCCGCTGCACCGCTGTGAAGTTCATACCCCGAGTTTTATCAGGAGTTTAGCCGCTTCGTCAAGAATAATATTTCTATTTGTTATTTTCGCTTGACACGATTATTTCATTTCGATATACTTCGCTCATTCTTCGTTAAGGAGGAATACCGCATGGAGTGGACCCCGAGTATCGCCGCCGACCTTTCCCGTTATGGATGCCCGCAATGTGACGGGACCGGCCTGCCGGGCAGACGCACGTTGTCGGTTTGCCCTTCTCCCCAACCAGACATTCCGTCATCCCAGACTTTGTCCGGCGACACCCCGGCGAATTGGGAGGCGGACTTCGCACCGATAGCGATGACGCCGGCGCCGCCGCTGCGCTTGTGCCCATGCGTTTACCGCGCTGTGTTCCGCGCCTGCTACAGGCGCTTCCTGCATTGCGGCAAACTGGACCCCAGTATGCGTCGCATCACCTACCAGCGCACTCCCCGTGCAGTGGATCGCAGCCTCATCTGGGTCCGTCGCAACGAGGATTTTCGGGCCGACTTCCACGCTTGTGGCCTGCGGGTCTTGCCCAAGCATCTTTATCAACTCTTCAGCTTCTATCATCTGCATGGCTCCAAGATGGAGTTGGTTTGTCGGCGCCTTGGGATTAGCGACCGCCGAGCGTACGACTGGATGGCGGAGATCGAGACACTGGTCGGCCAGGAAATCGCCCACTTGCAACCGTACAGCCTTTTCCCGCCGCAGGGTTACATGATGCCAGCCGTCCGCGCCAGGCGAGCCGCCCCTAACAACGACTGGCTTCGGCGGACGGGCTAGCGGGGACTCCTCGCGACCAGCCCGAAACCAGCCCTATGCAGGCGAAGGAAGTTTCTTTGGAGTGCGGGAGCTTGCTCCCGCTTTGGCTTTGGAGTGCGGGAGATTGCTCCCGAGCTGGCAGCTTGCTGCCAGCGCGCTGCGAGCAAGCTCGCAGCTTGGAAGGCGGCAGCGAGCTGCCGCACTCCAAATAATCCAGGCATAATCCGGGGTCAATTTGGATTGATATCCTGCTGATTCCTGAGTGTTTTCCTACGCAGCCAGGCGCTCCCCCGTCCCCCCCACTTTGCGATACTGACCGTGCGCCGTCTTGGCGACCAAGCCCAGCCGCATCATCTTGTGGATCAGGACGTTGGCGGACTGGTACGCCTTGCCGTAGAGCAACCGCGCGTCCTTGAACGAGAACGTCTCCGGCAGGTGTGCGAAGACCTCCTGTTCTTTGTCCCGCAACATGTCTCGCAACGTATCTCGCAAGATCGCCGGATCAACGCGTTCGTAACCGAGAGGTTCGCCTTTCGCCCGTTTCCTGCGTAACTGGAACGGACCCACTTCGCCGCGCGTGCGGAAATGCCCGCGAAGAATCAGCCGAGCCTCATCCTTCGACGTGAACTTTGACCGGCCGAAGTGGCTCTGAACCGACAACGCCAGGCGAACATCCATCTGGTTGACGATCGCCCGCACACCGGCTGCGCGCAACAGCCAATCCATTACGTCGCCTTCTTCCAAACTGATCGGCGACCGGGAGTGGCTTGACGCGTGGTGCTTGCGGACGTGATGGATGAACAGGAACGCCGTGCCATGCTGGGCGGCGGTGGCGCGCAGCCTCTTGATCTGCCCCACGGCAACCGAGTTCTCGCCTTCCATCTTGGGGTTGAAGGATCGTAAGGAGTCGAGGATGACCAGGTCCGGGGCGAACATGGCGACGACCTCTTCAATCTTCTCGCGCAGAGGGTCGAGGAGCATTGGCCACAACTGAAAGGTGTGCGGGAACGCCGCCAGGCCGAGATGCTTGCGTTGCTGCTCCATGATCCAATGCGCGTCGGCCAGGGAGTTTTCGAAATCCACCAGCAGGACTTTTCCCTGCGCGACCGGCATCTCCAGAAACGGCGTGCAGGAGGCCACGGCCAAGCCCAACTGATAAGCGAGCGCCGACTTTCCGATCCCGCTATCGCCCACCAGGATATTCACCGAGCCGCGTGGAATCAGACCCTCCACGAGATGCTCTGCGGAGGAGGGCAGTTTGCGGAGCACTGGGCCGATCTCGCTGCCCTGAAAGATGCCGTAACGCTTCTTCAGCCGGAGGAAATTGCTGCTGCCGACGAATCGGGAGGCGGGTTGCGCCTGGATGGCGCCGACGGCGGTATCGGTTGGGGAAGTCACGGAACGGTCCGAGGAAAGGATTGGCGGGTTGATCGGAGGCTTGGGCGGGCGGATTCAGGGACAGTGAGGAAGACATTTGGTCAGTTTCTCCTTTACTTCGAGTATATCGGAACAGATTACGCCTGGCCTTCGCTGCTGTCAAGAGGATAATTCGTAAAATATTCGTGTCGGGGCAAATTTGGGGGCGGGTGGCGTCCTGTCAGGAGCGTTCGACTCTTAGCTGTCCCGTGAGGTTCAACTCCTGAAGTTGTTGTTGGATCTCAGCCTCAAGACCCTTCACGTTGTTAGACTCCACCGTCACCACAATGTCCAGGCCAACGCGAAGATCGGTTCCCGTCTTCAACTTTGGAATGAGCGAGCGGCCGAGGCGGTTCCATACCTCGGTGGGAATTTCCCCCACGATGCGCAAGGTTTGCGTGGCTGGCGCAGGTGCCGCAGCGGCTCCCGGTGTGGCCGGGAGGGGTTCTGGGGGTGTAAGCAGTAGCCCAGGTGTCGATTCCTTGGGTAGAGATCCTGGACTCGGAGACACACCTACTTCCCGAGAGTCCTTTGCTTGCTTTGCGCGCTTCTTGGTCAACAGGAACACGTCCGCGTCGAAGGAAATATCCTCCGGCGGAAGTAGTTCCTCGAAATAGACGCGCGTGTAACCGCCGCCCTCTTCGACACCCGATGCCAATCCGAAGTCGCCGCGCATCACAAACTCGGGGATCTTGTTTCGGAGATACGCATCGGGATCAATGAGCCGTTCCAGTGTGCCGTTGAGGAACGCTTGGCGCAGGCTCGATAGCGGCCACGCGCCCGCTTCTTTCATGTGCGCCGGCCATTTTCGTTCCAGATAACTGGCTCCCGGCGAGGTGTTTAGAAGCGCTCGCGTCGTCAACGCAGTAATCACTCGACCGCAAAGCGTTTCCCCGTGGCTGGCATGGCCCGCACCCAGATCCATCACTTGGAGTCCGTTACGCTCTTGTGCATCGGCCAGGATGACATACCGATACGTAGCCCACACTTCATCTTGGGCGTTGGACTCCGCGTCGCGCAGTTTGGCTCCGATTTCCAACTGGTCCGCAGCGTCAAACTCACCGGCTAGCGTTCCACCTGCCGATTCGTGCTGGACGCGCCTCCACGCCAGCAGGGTTTCTACTTTGTCGCGCAAGTCGCGTCCGGGCTTGCGGGCGCACCAGACCAACGCGCCCGGATACAGACGCGGTGATTTCCCACGGTCACGTGTCCACGCGGCAAGCGTTTGGCGGAGCGCCCCCTTCTCTTCCCACTCCTGGCTTGTCTCAAGCACGACGAGCGTTAGCCTTGGTGAATCGCTGACCGCGGAGCCATCTTCCGGAAAACACAATACCGGAATCGCGCTCTTGTGCTCGAACTCCCGCTTAACGATCTGCCGCGTGGCGTCCCGCACCTCGTCCTCATCGAGCGATGCCCGGCGGTCGCTAACCACTTTCTTCAAGGTCGGCTTGTAGCCGATGGCGTAACCGTCCGAGCCCTTCTTTCGGACATAGAAGCTACGGGTCTCCAGCGCGGCTGCCGCATTATCTATGGACGTGGTCTCGATTCCCGGCTCTCCCAGCGCAAACCGGATCTCTGGTTGGTGCGCCGCTTTGTCCTTTTGGCCCCCCGACGACTCGAACAAGATCGCGGTGGCCACGCGACGGTGAATGTCGCGCAGTGGACCCTTCGTGTCGGCGTCGAGCGCCCGCGCGTGGCTTTGCTGGCCGGCGATGTCGCAGTCAATGGCGGCCTGCAGCCGGTTGTCACCCAACTGGCCCAACACGGCGGCCCGGAACCCCGCATGGTCGAGCGGCGCCGATCCTAGAGTTAGCAGAGGCTCTTCCCGTGCCTCGACGTGCGACTTGCCGTACACCAGCGAGATCCATTGCGCAAACATCGCCAATGCGCCGCGAGTCTGTTGAAACTGGCTCAGCGCCTGCCACTTCCTCTGGAACACGGAGATCGTGGCTGGATGAAACGGGTAGCAAGCCTCGAAGCGGGACTTCAGCAAGTCGCGTGCTCGCGCGTCCGACGTGGCGGTGTCCGCGTTGGTCCACTCGGGCGGCAACTGCGAGCGACGCTCGAAGCACAGTTCGCATACTTGCCGGCTACCTCGCGGCGAACCTTCTCCTGTTCCGGCGTAGCATCCTCAAAGAGCCGCTTGCGTACAACCTCGCTGATCTCCGCTTCGTCATTGGCGATCAGATCCTTTGCCACGCGCCGGACCACCTTGGTGATTTTCTCCTGCCAGGCCAAATCCCAGTCGGACATCTCCACCTGACTTCGCGGGAGGCTGATGACCGCCGCTGAGTGCGTCGTTCCAGTCATGGCGACTGTCAGGTTCTGGATGAAAGCGTGAAAACCGTCGGCGGCGCTGCCACGGTGCCGGTTGAGGTAGTTGAGCACCTCGTCGAAGAGGATCAGCACCGACCCACCGGCCGCCTGTATAAGGTGAGCGATGGCATCGGTTCCCGGAGGAACCTCTTTCGCTTGGCTCCCCAGGACCGCGACCCCAGCGTCGCCTCCAATCTGGCGAGCAATATCAATCCAAGGCGTTTCATGTCCGGAATGCGGATCCCACGCGTTCCCGACAAAAATGCCCACCTTCGCTTTTGGAATGCGGCTGACGCCTGCTTCGGCCAGCAACTGGGCTACACCGGGATCTTGTTTTGCTTTTTCGCTATTTCCGGCGAGATGGTAGAGCGCGGTGAGAGTATGTGTCTTGCCGCCGCCGAACTGCGTAACCAGCGTCATCACAGGCGCGGAATTCTGTGTCTCGCCAGAAAGGCGCCGCAAGACCATGCCGAGATGTTCGCGCAATGCGCGTGTAAAGCAGGTACGGGCAAAGAACCTCACCGGATCCCGGTAATCTTCCGGGCCGCGACCCGCGGCTACCTGCTCCAAGGCGATGGCGAACTCGTCGGGATTGAAGGACCGGCCCTCGCGGACTTCCTGCCTGGGCTTGGCGACATGGAACCAGTTCTGCATAGACATAGCTATCCTACCAATGCCTCGACATATTGGGCACGTCGCGACCAAACCGCTGGCGTGACACGATAGGCGTTCAGCGCTTCAATGACGTCCCCACCCACGCCCTGCTCCTGGTCGTTCAGGAAGGCGTAGGCCTCGGGTTCAGATTCCGGCTGTGATCCGCGCGCGGCTCGCGTATCGCTCAGCGTCCAGAGGCATCCAAAAACATTGTCCTCCTTGGGAGCCGCGATCGCCTGCAGGATTCGCTCGGGGCGCTTTCGTGACTTTGGTATCAGGAAGTCCACACCATGATCGTAGCCGCTCTTTCCCGCGAGCTTGACCCGGGCGGTGTAGCGGATATCGTGGCTGTCGAGAAACGCCTGCACGTCCTCGAAGAAGAAGCTTGCCACGCGTGGCTGGGCCATGACGAACATGTCGTTCACGGCCAGCATGGCTTGCACCAGGGAATGCAAACGCTGGCCCAAGTTTGAAACCGATGCCTCGACCTTCAGCTGGTTGCTATCCATTCGCACGCCGAGCCCGTTAAGCACACTCTCCAAAACCATCTTCCGTTTCGGAGTATCCATTTCCAACCCGCTCGTTCGCAAATCGGCGAGGATATAGCCGTCGTCGGAGAGAACGATGTTTCCGTTCTCCCGGACGGCGTAAACCTGCAAATGATCGTTGTGCCGGTCTAGAAAGGGCGTCGTCAGTTCGCAAGCTCCGCCCACCTCTTCCACGGAGAGTCCTCGGCGCAGCCAGTCCACGTAGGAATCAATCAGCTTCTGGCACTCACTTCGGTTCATGCGATCACCCCTTGAACCGCTGGCGGCGACTCAATCTTGCAAAAAGCGCAGAAGTCGTGAAATGTCTTGCCCGGATCGCTCACTAGCGGGAAGATCTTGGAGTCCACCGGAAACGCCCACTTATCATCGTATCCCTCCTTGAACATGTGGATATGTATCTCTGAAAACCGCTGTCCGTCCAAATTGGTGTGCGGAGCGCCGTCCACGTCGAGGCGGACCAGGACGATGGCGGTTCTCACCCGGTTCTGGAACTTCAGTTTGGAGAGCCGGAGCGTTCCGCGCCAAACGTCGAGTACGAAGCTCTCTCGGTCGTTTGGACCGGCGAGTTCGTATGTGTCATCCGCGCCCGGCGGAATCGTGATGGTCGCCGGAGGGCGGACGAAGTGCTTTGTCATCTGCATGAACTGGTCGGCTTCGGCCTGCGTTGACATCCCTGAGCAGATACTACTTCGGAACCGCACCACATGGGCAGAAAAGTCCGCCGTGCCCCGCGCCTATCTTGGAACCTAAGGAGATTCGACAAAGGATGGTTGAGGCCCTTGGGGCGGGTCATCCCGAGGGCCTCGAATAAAACTCGCCTACGAGCGCAGCGGATAGGGTGACGGCCGCATGGGCCGCCACCATGAATAATTTGTAACATTCCACTCAATCGGTCACGGCACATCGCGGATCGGTGGTGGTGCCTTAACGTGGATATGGCTTAGTCCAGCGTAAGCGGCGGGTCCCGCATCAAGTAGGTCTTCATGTGGAGTCTTCGGCGGATTTCTGTTTGGGACCGAGCGCCGGAATATGCTTCTGGGCGCAGTCGCGGGAATTTCCAGGTTGCGGACCATCTTGCGGATATACCCGAGTTCGATGGTGTCGGACTTTGGCAGACGTCGGTAAAATCTTGCCGCTAAACTTGACGACTCTGCTGTGGGTTGCTAAACGCACAGTCGAGCCTGGGGCACAGTCCTCCAACATCCGGGCAATATCGGCGTAGGAGGCACTCGCGGACATCAGGCTGCCATCGCCATGTAGCGGTATCGTTCGGAGATGTTGTCGCTCGGCATGAAGCGCTTGCTCTGTCCGTCTTGGCGAAGCTCATGAAAGGTCTCGCATTTTCCGCGAGCATGGCTGCGGACCTGGCGATGGTAGAAGACCAGGGACAAGGTATAGGCCAGAAACCGGATCATGGTCAGCACCACCAGGGCCGTGGTTTGGTGGACCGCAGGGTGTTTGAGGTGGCAGTCGGTGGTGATGGTCTGAAAAACTTCGGTGTCGATTCGCCAACGGCTGCGGCTGAACTGATGGATGAACAGCGGCGAGATCGAGCCGAGTTCGAAATTGGTGGCGTAGAAGTTGGTGCTCTCTTGCGTCACCGCCGTCTTGCTCTTGGTTCGATGACCGTCTTTTTCGCTGACCGTGACGCGACGCTGCTGTTCGATGCGAACCGTTTTGACGACTCGCACCAGGCGATCGGCAACGGGCCAATCGACCTCCGGCAAGTGCCAGTATCGAATCTCCCGGCCCGGTTCGGCATGAACGCCCGTGGGAGATCCTTGCGTGAAACGTTCGGCCTCGCGCAACAAATCGGGCTGGTTCTCTTTCAAGGTGAAGGCCCAGACCAGACCCAGACGTTCCACTTCTTTGACGAAGGGCGCCTGCAGATACAAAGCGTCACCCACCAAAACATCCAGGAAGCGCCGGCCTAACTGATGGACCAGATCTTGGAGCAAAGCCAGCGCACAGCCGACCTCTCCTTCGCCGTTCTTCTGAAAGCGAACCCCCAAGGGGATGGGGAAAGGCGTGCTGACCAAGGCGACCGCGACGATGCGGTGATAGTACTGAATATCGGTTTGCATCTCGCCGTTCACCTTGTGCTCAACTTCCCGCTCCATACAGGCATCGCAACACCGGACGAACGAACTGCAGATTTCGATTCCATCGATCGCCGCCACCACCAACCCTCGGGACCAGTCGGAGCGTAGAACTCCGTTGCGTTTCAAGCGGCGGGCGATTTCGCAACTGAGCGCGAACACCGGTTCGGGAGATTGTCTTTGCAGCGCGTAGCCGATGGTGTCGTCGCTGATCGGTCCGATGCGTTTGGCCAGCGCTCCCATCGCGACACTCGGCCTCGATCTGAAGCAAGCTGGGAATCTGCATGGCGGCGCCCAGGAAGACGGCGTCAAACACCTTCTTCCAGGGGTGCTGGGGAAACTGGCGGCCCTCGGGCAGAGCGCTCACCAAATCAGAAAAGCCAAACACCTTGTCGAGATAAGCCTCGAATCGGTGCCGGCTCAAACCTGGCGCTCTTCCTTTTCTTTGAGGAACCGCTTCAGGTTGACGCCGCAGATGGTAGCGGCGGCGGCATCGAAGCGGCGGCGCATCTCGATTTTCTGGCGCACCTTCTCAGCCAAGTCGGCGGGAATGTTGAACGCCTTCGGCTTGCCGTCGACCAGAACCGAGATCTGGAATTGGCGAGTGAAGGTTCTTGCCGTCGGCGCAATGGCAGTTGGGCCGGCCGCAGGCGCGTTTGCGTTCGACAAAAGAGCCGGGCAGCATTTCGCGGAGAGAACCGAGGCTGCGGATGAGTTTGCCGCGCAGTTCCAGGTCGGGTTCGCGGGGCGATTTCATATGACACTAATAATAGTGTCAGAAACGGACAAAGTCAAGCCCTCGCAAAGATTTGCAAGAATGCCGTCAAACTGAACTGGGAGTGGAAACCCCTGCAAACAAACGGACCGGCGCCGACGCCGTCCCTACCTTACGGAATCACTGCGCCGCCCGCCCCCGCCCGCACGAGGTCAAGACCTATCGAGTTCCAGGTATAGGACCCGGGGGAGTAGGTCAGAACGGCCTACCGCTCGAACCGCAGCTCTTGGAATGCGCCGGCCCGCGCCGCTACAATGCCGGACATGAGCACCATCATCGAATCGATTCACGCCGAATTCCTCCGCTACAAACGCCTCGCCGAGGGTGCCATCGCCCATCCCCGACGCGGAACTGTCCGCTCCGGGGCCGAACGACGGAAATTCCATCGCGCAGATCTGCTGGCATATTTCCGGAAATCTCCGCTCCCGCTTCACAGACTTCCTAATCAGCGATGGCGAGAAACCTTGGCGGGCCAGGACCAGGAGTTTCAGGCGCGAACCGTCACGCGGGCAGCGCTCCTCGCGAAGTGGAATGAGGGATGGGACACGCTGCTGGGCGCTCTGGCCAACTTAAGCGACCAGCAACTCAACGATCGCGTGACCATCCGCCATATGCCGCATGACGTGCATGAGGCGCTGCATCGCTCGCTGGCGCATGTCAGCTACCACGTGGGCCAGATCGTGTATCTGGCAAGTCGATGCGGGGCAAGGATTGGACCTACCTGAGCATTCCGCCGGGGCAGTCCGAGGCCGTCAACAAAATGATGGAAGCGCGCTACGGCGGCAGTCTTTAGGACAGGCCTTCGGCCCGGCCCGAAGGCCTGCGTTACACCCGCGGCAAGTTGGGCTTGTTTCTACCGGCAAGGCCTGAAATAATCTGTCACGAGGTTAACAGTAGCCCCGCCGTGCCAGTCACCACTTCTCTGTCCGATTCCATGAACGGTTCGGGAAAGCCGACCAAGACAGTCACCGATTGGATCGGGCGAACCTGCGGCGTCCTGCTCGACGCCATCGTGCGCGGCTTGGCGCTGACCAAGGTTCCGCCGAACTATCTCACTTTCATCGGTTTGATGGTCAACTCGCTGGCCGCGGTGGCTTTCGGCTACGGCAAATTCTTCTGGGCCGGTATCATCATTTTCCTGGCCGGCATTTTCGACATGACCGATGGCCGCGTGGCGCGGATCACCAACCAGGTCTCCGTGTTCGGCGGATTCTTCGACTCGGTGATCGACCGCTACTCCGACTTGGCGATCTACCTCGGCTTGCTGGTCTACTATGCGCGCGTGAATCGCTTCTTCTACGTGGTGCTCACGGCGCTGGCCATGACCGGTTCGGTGATGGTCAGCTACGTGCGGGCGCGCGCCGAGTCGCTGATCGATCAATGCAAGGTGGGATTCCTGGAGCGGCCCGAGCGGATCGTACTGGTGATCATCGGTGCGATTTTCGATCGCATGGCCCCGGTGTTGTGGGTGATTGCGGTGATCAGCAACATCAGCGTGATCCATCGCATTCTGTATACCCGCGCGGTTCTGCGCGCCCGGCAGCCCTGATGGGGCAGTACCGTGGCGCTACCTCGATTGGGCAGCCCCGCCAGATCTTGACAGCGCTTGATGGAGCGGAGCATGATTCTTTCGTTAAGAGTCTCTGGGCTTGTGAGGTTTCTAAATTCACCAAACTATCTGGGAGGTAGAGGCATGAAGGCTTCTGTTATGGTGGTCAGTCTGAGAGTTTGTCGGAAATAGATTTGCCCGGACGACGAATCAACAACTTACGAAACATTTTTAGTAAGAAATGTTCTGCAAGTCGTTGATTCGCCGTTGACGCAAATCTATCTCCGACACCTCCTGATGGTTGCGGCAATTTCCATCGCGCCTGTCTGGCAACAACCGATTTACGCACAAGGTGCTTCCGGCGATGTCCCGGTCTTCGGGCCGGCGGAGTCCCGGCCTCCTATTCACATCCGGCCGAATGCCACGAAGTCACCGACCGGGTTGACTCCCACGCAAGTGCGCCACGCCTATGGCTTCGACCAAATCACCAATCAAGGCGCTGGTCAAACCGTCTACATCATCGATGCCTACGACGATCCGAACATCGCCAGCAATCTTGCCGTTTTCAGTTCCCAGTTCGGCCTGCCGTCCTGCACCACGTCCAACGGTTGCTTCACCAGGGTTTTATGCGCAGGGATCGAAGCCCAGCACCAATGCGGGTTGGTCGCTGGAGATCTCGCTCGACGTCGAGTGGGTTCATGCCATCGCCCCCAGCGCTAAGATCGTTTTGGTGGAAGCCGCTTCCAACAGCAATACCAACCTGTACGGGGCGGTGGATAAGGCCGTGCAGTTGGGCGCTACACCAGTCTCGATGAGCTGGGGCGGTGGAGAATCCAGCTCGGAGACTTCCAGCGATTCGCACTTTAATGTCGGGGGCGTGACCTTCACCGCATCTTCCGGCGATAGCGGCAACGGTGTGGAGTATCCGGCAGCTTCTCCGTACGTAGTGGGTGTCGGCGGAACCACGCTGAATGTGGACAGTTCCGGGAACTACCTTTCCGAGAGCGCATGGAGCGGCAGCGGCGGTGGCATTAGCACCGTCGAGGCCGAACCAACTTTCCAAGTAAACGCCGGCATCAGCAGTAATGGAAAACGCGGTCTACCCGATGTCGCCTATGACGCCAACGCAAATACGGGATTCCCGGTGTACGACACGGTTCGCTACCAGGGGCAGAGCGGTTGGTTTCAAGTGGGCGGGACCAGCGCCGGCGCTCCGCAGTGGGCGGCGCTGATTGCCATTGCCAACTCGCTTCGGGCCTCGGCCTCCAAACAGGCTCTCTCCGCCACAGACTTCCCGATCTACTCGGCGGCATCCGGTTCGAACTACCACGACATCACCTCGGGAACAAATGGTTCTTGCGGCGCGGTCTGCACGGCAGTGGCGGGATACGATTTTGTGACCGGTTGGGGCAGCCCCGTGGCGCAGAACATCGTGACGTTTTTAGCGGCGCGGTAAGCTACGTGTTGTCAGTACCGTCCGCGGTCACACTCCCAGAGACGGGCGGGACCCATCTGCTACCGCAGGCGGTACTGACAACACGTACGCACTTTTGGGATCAACCTTCAAGGCGGCCTTGACCGCAGGGCCGGGGCCGTCGTACAATCGTTACTTGTCAGCCCTTGGTTAGCGGGAGTAACTCAGCGGTAGAGTGCGACCTTGCCAAGGTCGAAGTCGCGGGTTCAAATCCCGTCTCCCGCTCCATCCTTAGCGGTTTCACTTTACGTGTCACGACCTTAGCCTTAGTCCGAGGTGACATCCGCACCTCGAAGTATCCTTCGCGACCCGTGGTAAACGCGGAGAATGCGTAACAGTCTTGCTCGACTGGTGGAGACGGAACACGATTCGGTGGGAATGATAAATCAGGAGTCGGACTTCGAACGGGAATTCCTTGGCCTCGGGGATCAGCGGGCAGCGGGCGGGCATTTCCTCCAAAGAGTAAATGGAGGACACCAGCCCCCGAAACCAGCGTTCTGCCGCTGCGGCCGCTCCCTTTTCTCTCCGGAGGAACTGGACGTACTCCTCAGCATCGAGTAGCGCGGCATCGGAGATGTCAACCTGGTATGCCAAGTTTGACCTGGAGTTTCTTCAGCGCTTTGCGGGCGTCGTGAACGCGGCCCTCTGCGACATCCTTGATTCCGGCTCGAATGGCTTCGACGCTTTCGATCCATTCCAGCCGGTCCAGCATTTTCTGATAAGACCTGGCGTCCTGAACGACCAACTCAGCCTTACCATTAACGGTAAGCACAACGGCACGCTTGGACCGCCGCATCTGCCTCAAGAAGGTAGCGGTATCACGCTTGAAGTCCGTCAGCGGATGGATGTCTTCGGTTAGGTTAACCATGAGCGACTTCGCACTTTATAAGCATCTTTAGAGATGCTAGCATCCCGATGCGCCCCCGTCAAGAACGTATCTGAAGTCACGGCCATGACTTCCCTACGACCCCGTAGTCGCCCCTTTCGACGCCGATCCCACGGTCGCCGCGTATTTCGCGAATACCCCCGTGGTGAACAGCGGCGCGGGCGCCTTCCATCCGGCCAGCCGCGACTTTATTTCGGCGTCCGATATCTCCACCGACAACTTACGGTTGACAATATCGAAGACCACCGTGTCGCCCTCGCGCACCGCGGCGATCGGGCCGCCGACGGCGGCCTCCGGCGCGACGTGGCCGGCCATCAGCCCGCGGGTTGCGCCGCTGAAGCGGCCGTCGGTGACTAGCGCCACCGTCTCGCTCAAGCCCGCGCCCACCACCGCGCCGGTCACGCCCAGCATTTCGCGCATTCCGGGACCGCCCTTCGGTCCTTCATAGCGGATCACGATGACGTCGCCTGCTTTGATGCGGCCTTCGGTGACGGCGTGCATAGCATCTTCCTCGCGTTCGAAAACCCGCGCCGGCCCGCTGTGCTTGGTGCGGCCGGTTGCAGCGACTTTCACCACGCAGCCATCCGGCGCCAGGTTGCCGTTCAGGATCACCAGGCCCCCGGAATTCTTGATGGGATGGGCAGCGGGCGTATCACTTGTTGGCCGGGAGTTTCTTTGGCTTCGGAGGCTTCTTCACCGAGCGTCCGGCCGGACGCGGTCATGGGACTGCCGTCAATCATATCCGCCGTCCAGCAGGCGCTTGACGATCACGGGAATGCCGCCGGCCTTGTGAACGTCGGTGGCCACGAACTGGCCGCCCGGTTTCAGATCCACGAAAAGCGGCGTGCGCGAGCTGATCTGATCGAACTCGTCGATCTCCAGGGGAATGTTGGCCTCGCGCGCCATGGCCAGCAGATGCAGCACGGCGTTGGTGGACCCGCCGGTCGCGGCCACGCTGGCGATGGCATTTACAAACGATTTCTTGGTCACGATGTCGCTAGGGCGCAAGTTGCGTTTCAGCAGCGTCATGATGAGTTTGCCGCAGTGCACGGCCACTTCGTCCTTGGCGCGGTCCATGGCCGGAACGGTGGCGGCGCCCAGCGGCGCCAGACCAATGAATTCCATCACCATAGCCATGGTGTTGGCGGTAAATTGGCCGCCGCACGCGCCGGCGCCGGGGCAAGCGGCGTTTTCTATCTCCAACAGTTTCGCATCGGTCATGGTTCCCGCGGCGTTGGCTCCCACGGCTTCAAAAACATCCCGAACGGTCACGTCGCGGCCTTCGAAGCGGCCCGCCGCGATCGAACCGCCGTACAGAATCAGCGATGGGATGTTCAGCCGCAGCAACGCCATCGCTGCGCCGGGGATAGTTTTGTCGCAGCCGACCATCGCCACCATGGCGTCGAACAGATAGCCGCGGCCGACCAACTCGATGGAATCGGCAATGACTTCGCGGCTGATCAGCGAGGCTTTCATGCCTTGCGTGCCCATGGTTACGCCATCGCTGATAGAGATAGTGTTGAACTCCATCGGCGTGCCGCCAGCCGCGCGGATGCCGGCCTTCACTTTTTCGGCCAGGGCCCGGAGATGGAAATTGCAGGGCATGGTTTCGATCCAGGTGTTGGCGACGCCGACAATCGGGCGCGCCAGGTCCTGATCGGTGAAGCCAATGGCTTTCAACATGGAGCGTGCCGGAGCGCGATCGCGGCCGGCCAGAAGGGTGCGGGAATTCAGTTCCATAACACAGCGATTGTAACGCAGGCCTTCAGGCCTGTTCTTGGTTTTTTCCGGGGAAAAAAGAACAGGCCTGAAGGCCTGCGTTACAATTGCCAGATGGCAAAGCTCTTCCTTCTTGTTAGCCTTGTTACGGTTGTTGTAGCGACGGCCAGCGCCCAATCGGTCTACGACCGTTTCTTCGACGAGTACTACTTCCCCGTTCAATCCCGACCACGGCGACCGTCGCCGGCATTCACAAGTACGACGGCAACTGGAGGACTATTCCAAGGCCGGCAATGCGCGCGCATGGCCGCGCTGAAGAAGTGGGAGGCGGAGTTCGCCAAGCTGCCCGCCTCCGCGCGACCGCGACCTGGTGCTGAACTACATTCGCGCCAGCCTGCTGGAACTCGAATCGGTGCGGATGTGGGAGAAGAATCCCGACAACTATTCGAGCGGCATCACCAGCAGCGCGTTCACCATCATGAGCCGCACTTTCGCGCCGCCCGAGGAGCGCCTGAAATCGCTGATCGCGCGCGAGCGGCTGATGCCGCGCGTGCTTGTCGGACGCGCGCGCGAATCTCAAGAATCCGCCGAAAATCTACACCGAAATCGCCATCGAACAGATGCCCGGCAACATCTCGTTCTTTGAGAACGATGTTCCGCTGGCGTTTAAGGACGTTCAACGATCCCAAGCTTCTCGCCGATTTCACGGCGGCCAACAGCGCGGTGATCGCGGCGCTGAAGGATTACGAAAAATTCCTGAAGACCGATCTGCTGCCGCGCTCCAACGGCGATTTCCGGCTGGGCGCGGAAAACTTCTCGAAAAAGCTGCCTACGAGGAGATGGTGGATATTCCGCTCGACCGCCTGCTCGAGATCGGCTACGCCAATCTGCACGCGAATCAGAAAAGCTTCCGCGAAACGGCCGCGCAAATCGATCGCACCAGGACGCCCCGCGCAGATTCTGGCCGATCTGGAAAAGGACCATCCCGCGCCCGACAAGCTGCTGGACGCTTTCCGCGACACCGTTGAACGACTGCGCGATTTCATCATCGCGAACAAGATCGTCACCATTCCGTCGCCGGTGCTGCCGATTCTCGAAGAGACGCCGCCGTTCGAGCGCGCGCTCACGTTCGCCTCGATGGACACGCCGGGGCCGTATGAGAATGTCGCCAAGGAAGCGTTTTTCAACGTGACGCTTCCGGAAAAGGACTGGACGCCGGCGCGCGTCGAGGATTTCATGCAGCAGCTTTCAACCGCGGCACCATCCTGAGCACCGCGATTCACGAAGCCTATCCCGGCCACTACGTGCAGTTTCTGTGGATGCAGCACGTGGATTCGAGGGTGCGCAAGCTGCTGGGCGCCAATTCCAACGCCGAAGGCTGGGCGCACTACTGCGAGCAGATGATGCTCGACGAAGGCTATGCCAAGGACGACCTGCGCATGCGCCTGGGGCAGTTGCAGGACGCCCTGCTGCGCAACGCGCGCTACATCGTCGGAATCGAGATGCACACCGGGCAAGCGCACCATGGAACAGGGCGTCGAGTTTTTCGAAAAGGAAGGCTATCAGACCGCACGAAGTGGCGGATCGACGAAGACCAAGCGCGGCACGTCCGACCCGACGTATCTTTACTACACGCTGGGGAAACTGCAAATCCTGAAGCTGCGCGAGGACTATCGCAAGATGAAGGGCGCGCAGTTCTCGCTGCAGGAATTCCACGACAGCTTTATGAAGCAAGGATTCCCGCCGATCAAGATCGTGCGGCGGGCGATGTTGGGCAACGATTCGCCGACGCTGTAGTGGCCTCTATTGCACATGAAGAAAACTAGCCACAGAGGCACAGAGGACACAGAGATCGGAAGCACAGAGAGAACAAAACCAGGATAGGGTTTTCTCTGTGCTTCCGATCTCTGTGTCCTCTGTGCCTCTGTGGCTAATCCTCGTCTAGTTTCGCAACCTCGCAGGACCACTGACACAGGGATTCCCGCGCTCGTAGAAACGCAACTCCAGGTGCGCGGCTTTGGTGATGCCGATGCGCACGCTCTTACCGATCTCCCCCGCCGTCCGCTGAGCCGTGCCGAGCCACAACGGGCCGGGGGCGCAGAAATCCCCGCCATCGAATAGCGGCGTGATATGCATGGCCCGCGCCAGGCGTCCCGGGCCGCGCGCGAGGTCGGTTGGTTTGCCGCTACCGCGCATCAAGGCGACGCCCTCCAGGGGGCTCCAGCGCGCGCAGCAACACCGCCGCTCCCACGCCGGCGCGATCCGCCGTGACGTTGAGCATGTAGTGCGCTCCATAGATGAAATAGACATAGATGTGTCCGCGCTTCAGAAACAACGCGCGGTTACGTTTGGTTTCCCCGCGATAGGCGTGGCACGCCGGATCGCCCACCAGGTAGGCCTCGGTTTCGACGATCCGTCCGGACAGGCGTCCCTCAGCAAGGTCGTGAACAAGCGTCTTGCCGATGAGAAAGCGGGCCAGTTCCGTTGGGTCGTCGGGCAGTTCGGCGCGTCGTAGTCTGCGCAATGGTTACCTCTTACGAACCGCCGCAGCGGTTAACTCCGCTTGCTGCTGAACGCGCGGCGACATGTCCCTCGTCCCGCGCGCGTAACGGTCGATGTCGCTGAGTTCGTCTACCGTACCGATCAAATAGAGCGCGCGCAGCGCCTCCCACGCCTGCTCCTCGCTGGGAGAAATGGTCAGCAGCGGAGCGCCGGCCACGGCCGGCGAGCCATCGCGGATCAACATGCTTTCGAAAAATCCCGGCAGCGGGGAACGCAACTCGTCGTCGCCAATATGAGCCAGCAGCGTGCCGCGGCTCACCGAGTCGCCGATCTTCAGGCGGTATGATACCGGACCGGAGCGCGCAGCAGGCACCGTGTAGGGGCGCAGCATGGCGGCGATTTCCGGGCGTCCCGCGTTATCGTGGAAGCGCACCAGCGCCAGCGCCGCGTTGCGGCGCACCAAGGGATCGCTATCCCCCAGCATTCGCAGGAGCGCGCCGTGGAAGGCCTCCGCGTGATTGTCCTGGCCCATTACCCAGGCGACGTTCAAGCGAATCTCGGGGAGCGGACTGGCGGACAATTCCGTTACGCGCGGGTAAAACTGGCGCACGGTAGGATCGTTGTGCTGGATGCGCTCGGCGATCTTCCACAACGCGTGTTGTACGTTGCGAGCTTTTTCGTCGTGTAGTTTTTCGGTAATCTGCTGGTCGGTGAGCGGGCGTCCAAACCAGGTGCTGTACCAGGTGAGAAAAGGAATCAGCACGAAGACGATCGAGGCCAGCGCCAGATGGGAGGTCTTGAGCCGTTCGAAGATGAACATGAGTTCGAGCCGCAGCGCTAGCCGGCCAGCACCTTCTCCAGGGGGATTTCAATCTTGGGATTCTCGGTTCGCAAAACGTCGCACACCGAACCCGCCGGATTTGCCTGGGAATAGCAGATGGCCGATTGATCGGCGGGGTCTACCAGCCAGATCCACTCGACACCGATGGAGAGATACTCTTTAACTTTGACCGTCATACGGACAACGCGATCGTCGGGAGATAGTACCTCGACAATCAGAAAAGGCGGAACAGTCGGAATGTCCTTACCAATGTCTCCGGGAAGCCAAACACCGATGTCGGGAACGCAGTAGCGCGTGGAGCCGATCCGAGTGCGGATTGAGGGCAACACTTGCAATCCCTCGTCGCTGCCCTGTGTGTGGAGCAAGAAGATAAGTTCCCCATGGGCCAGCCCATGCGGAAAGTCGCCGTGATACCTCCCTACGATCTCGCCGTCCAAGTACTCTCGATCCCCGTCCTCGAAACTGGTGTGGAGATACTCCTCGACGGTCATCAATGTCTTGGTGCTCATGGCGTGGGTCCAAGCTCCTCAACGAAATTATAGCCCACGCCACCCGCCAGTGGGCTAGAATCAAGGCAACCTATGTTCCGCTTGGACGCTGAACGCCCCGTGTCCTTCTGTGACGGCTTGCGCCGCCGCGACTTTCTCCATGCCGGCGCGCTTCCGTTCCTGGGATTATCGCTGAGCGACCTGTTCGCGCTGAAGGCCAGCGGCGCGGTTCCCGCGGATAAGGACATCAACGTTATCTTGCTCTTCTTGGTCGGCGGTCCCAGCCAGCTCGACACCTGGGACATGAAGCCGGAAGCTCCGGCGGAAATCCGCGGACCTTACAAGCCCATTCCCACGAACGTGGACGGCATCCGCATCAGCGAAATTTTCCCGCGCATGGCGCGTCACGCCGATAAGTATTCGCTGGTGCGCTCGGTTTATCACACCGCCGCCGCGGTGCACGACACGGGACATCAGATGATGCAGACGGGGCGTCTGTTCACCGGCGGCATCGAGTATCCCCATTACGGCTGCGTCCTAAGCAAGCTGAAAGGACCGCGCGGGGATTCGCCGCCTCACGTGCTGCTGCCGCGTCCCATCGGCAACACCGGCGGCAACCTGCCGCATGGGCAGACCGCCGGATTCCTGGGCAAGACTTACGATCCCTTTGTGTTGAACGCCGATCCCTCGGCCAAGAATTTCCAGGTGCCGGACCTCTTGCCGCCCGGCTATCTGCCGGCCATGCGCGTGGATCGCCGCCTGGCGTGGCGCAAACTGGTGGACTCAACAGTAAAAGATTTTGAAGCTTCGCCCGACGCCAAGCTGCTCGATTCCACATTCGATCAAGCCTACACGCTGATGTCGTCCGAGAAGGCTCGCGAAGCGTTCGCGTTGGACACGGAACCGGAGAAGGTCCGCCAAAAGTACGGCCAGAACCGTTTTGGCCAGAGCTGTTTGCTGGCGCGACGGTTGGTAGAGAGCGGGGTGCGCTTCGTTACCGTGAATATGTTCGAGACGGTTTTCGACGAGATCACTTGGGACATTCACGGCTCGCGCCCGTTCAGTCCCATCCAGTGTTACAGCAACGAAGTGGGTCCCATGTTCGACAACGCCTATAGTTCGTTGCTGGAAGACCTGGCCGAGCGCGGAATGCTTTCGAACACGCTGGTGCTGGCCACCGGCGAGTTTGGGCGCACGCCGAAAATCAATCCCGCGGGAGGCCGCGACCACTGGCCGCAATGCTGGACCATGGTTTTCGCCGGCGGCGGAGTGAAAGGCGGGCGTATCGTCGGCGCGTCGGACGAGATCGGCGGATACCCGTCCGATCGGCCCGTCACTCCCGGTGAAGTGGCGGCTACGGTTTATACGGCGCTGGGAATCGATCTGGAGAAGGAACTGCCCGGGCCGTCGGGACGACCGATACCTCTCGTTGATCGCGGGGTTGCGGGGATTGGGGAGTTGTTCTAGCGGACGGTGGTATGAAGAACTGCAAGGCAAAAGGCAAAAGGCAAAAGGGAGGTACTAACGCCCATTTTTGCCTTTTGCCTTTTGCCTTTTGCCTTGCAGCTCAAACCCCTCCCAAGCTATCAATCCTTCCTCCTCAAATCGAACTCTCCGGAACTCGCGCCACCGAGCGCTTGATCGTCGAAGCAACCTACGCGGACGGTCATCAGGAAGACGTCACCGCGCGGGCCGTGTTGGCGATCGCCAATCCGAAAGTTGCGGCGGTCGAAAAGGGAAGTTTGCGGACCAAAGGCGACGGTGAAACAACCGTTTCCGTTACACTCGCGGGCGCTGCCGCGAAGGCCACGGTGCGCGTGGCGCATTTCAGCGACCCGCTTCCGTGGAGCTTTCGCAACGACGTTCTTTCCGTGATGACCAAGGCCGGATGCAATTCCGGCGCCTGCCATGGCGCGGCGGCCGGCAAGAACGGCTTCCATCTTTCGCTGCGCGGCTACGATCCCCAAGCCGATTACTATACGCTGACGCATCAATACGGCGGACGCCGCGTGGTGCTCGGCGATCCCGCCGATAGTTTGATGCTGCTGAAACCTACTTTCAGCATCGCGCACGGGGGAGGGAAGCGCTTTGCCATCGGATCGCTGGAATATCAGATTCTCTCGGGATGGATTGCCACGGGCGCGCCGCCTCCAGCGGTGAGCGACACGCGCGTCACCGGGTTGGCCGTGTATCCGCCCAGCGCGGCGTTGAAGCCGGGCGGGGAACAGCAAGTGCTGGTCATCGCGCACTACTCCGATGGCCATACCGAAGACGCCACGCGCTGGGCCAAGTACTCTTCGAGCGACGAAGGGATCGCTGCCGTGGACGACGACGGCGCGGCCAGCGGTCATGTGAAGATGCGCGGATCGGGGGAAGCGGCCATCACGGTGTGGTATCAGAGCCAGGTGGCGTTTGCGCGGATGAGCGTGCCGTATCCCGCGCGCATCGCCGCCAGCGTTTTTGAGAAAGCGCCGCGCAATAATTTTATCGACGACTTGGTGCTGGCCAAGCTGAAGACGCTGCACATTCCTCCTTCCGAACCGGCCGGCGATGGGGAGTTTTTGCGCCGCGTTTATCTCGATACCGCCGGAATCCTGCCGACACCCGACGAAGCGGAGCGCTTTGCCGCCGATAGCAATGCCGGTAAACGCAAGGATGTGATCGCCGGGCTGGTGGAGCGTCCCGAGTTTGTGGATTACTGGGCCTACAAATGGTCGGACCTGCTGTTGGCGTCGGGCAAGAAGCTATCCGGCAACGGTCTGTGGGCGTATTCCAACTGGATTCACGAAAGCGTGGCCGCCAACAAGCCTTGGGACCGCTTCGTGCATGACCTGCTCACCGGCACGGGAAGCACGCTCGATAACGGCGCACTGAACTATTTCGTGATCCATCGCGAGCCTACCGACCTCACGGAGAATTTCGCCAAGACTTTCCTGGGACTCAGCATCACGTGCGCTCATTGCCATAACCATCCGCTGGAAAAATGGACGCAGAACGATTACTACCAGATGGCCAACCTGTTCGCGCGCGTGACCACGAAAACCGGTACACGTGGCGGGGAAACCATCGTTATGAACGCGGCGGCCGGGGAAGTCAACCACCCGCGGCTCGGGCATCCGTTGGCTCCGCGGCCCTTGGACGGCACAGCGCTGCCGGCCGGCAGCACTGCCGATCGCCGCGAATATTTGGCGCGCTGGGTGACGGCGCCGGGCAATCCCTATTTTGCGCGTGCCATCGTCAATCGGGTGTGGCAAGACTTTATGGGTCGCGGCCTCGTGGATCCGGTTGACGATTTGCGAGCCACCAATCCGGCTTCAAACGAAGAATTGCTGGCGGCGCTGACCAGCGATTTCCGCGACCACGGGTACGACGTCCGCCGTTTGATCGTGACCATCCTCAATTCCGCCGCGTACCAGGCGTCCTCCGCGACCACCGCGGCCAACGCCATGGACGATCGCTACTATTCGCACTACATGCCCCGCCGCCTGCCCGCCGAGGTGCTGCTGGACGCCTATTCGCAAGTCACCGGAGTGCCGGAAACTTTCGATGGATTTCCCGTAGGCACGCGGGCGTTGCAATTGCCCGACACGCTCACGGCGTCGTATTTCCTTACGGCGTTTGGGCGGCCCGAGCGGGTCGTGGCCGCGCATTCCGAACGCGGCCAGGATTCCAGCATGACCCAGGCGTTGCACGAGCTCAACGGCGTTACGTTGAATCGCAAGCTGAGCACGCCGGCATCGCGCATCGGGCTGATGGTCTTCGCGGGACTCTCCGATGGCGAGGTGCTGGATCATCTTTATTTGGCGGCATTCAGCCGGCGCCCCAGGTCGGAGGAACGGGAATTGCTGCTGAAGCAACTCAGCGTCCCGCGCGAGCAGCGCCGGCAGGCGCTGGACGACATGGCTTGGGCCCTGCTGACCAGCAAAGAGTTTATGTTTAACCACTGATGGGAATGATGGGAAGTATGGGACTCATGGGAAGTATGTTGCTTCTTTTTGCTGCAATGTTTGCCGCGCCGCGGGAGATTGCTTCCGTGGCGTTTTCGCCCGACGGCAAGACGATTGCCGTGGGCTCGTGGCGGGAAGTGCGGTTGTTGGATGCCTCCACACAACAAGAGCTGGGCAAACTGGCCGCAACTTCGGATATGGTGCGCGCGCTGGCGTTCAGCCCCGATGGACGCCGCTTGGCGGTGGCCGGAGGTTTACCGGCGCGTTCCGGTGAAGTGCAGGTGTGGGATGTGGCTTCGCGTTCCCAACTCGTGCAATGGCGCGGCCATGATGATTGCATTTATGCCGTGGCGTTCTCGCCCGACGGTAGGCGTCTGGCGACGGGCAGCTACGACAAACTGGTGAAAATCTGGAACGCCGCCGATGGCAGCGCCTTGCGCACGTTGAAAGAGCATAGCGACGCGGTGTTGGCCGTGGCCTTTAGTCCAGATGGCGCGCGCTTGGCTTCGGCGTCCGCCGATCGCACCGTAAAAATATGGGACGCCGCCGCCGGCAACCGGCTTTTCACTCTGAATGAAGCGACGGAAAGCGTGCAGACGCTGGCGTTTCGTCCCAATGGGCGGCAGCTTGCCGCGGCCGGCGCGGACAAAATCATTCGCGTGTGGGACATCACCGCCAATTCCGGAGAGCTGGCGCGATCGGTGATGGCGCACGAAGACACGATTCTGCAACTGGTCTACTCGCCGGATGGTTCGCGGCTGGCCAGTTCCTCGGCGGATCGCAGCGTGAAAATTTGGGACGCCGCCACGCTCACCGAATTGCGCGCCGCCAAGGAACCGGATTGGGTCGTGGGACTGGCGTATTCACCAGATGGATCGCGAGTCGCGGCCGGACGCTTCGATGGAAGCGTGGTATTGGTGGAGGGAACCGGCAAATGAAGACTAGCTGCAAGGAAAAAGGCAAAAGGCAAAAGGCAAAAGGCAAAAATGGAAATCAGAAAATAGTACCTTCCTTTTGCCTTTTGACTTTTGCCTTTTGCCTTTTGCCTTTCGCTTCCCGTGCGGACAAGAGGAACCAGCCGCCAACCATCACCGACGTCGCGCCCTCGGGTGTGGTTCGCGGAAAAACGGCCACCATCCAGATCGACGGATCGCGCCTGGAAGGCGTCACGGCCATCCTGTTTTCCGATCCCGCGGTCACCGGAAAGATTGTCGGCGTGAAAGAAGTTTCCCAGGAGCCGGAACGGCGCACCGGACAAAACTCCTCGGTGGATTTAGGCGACCGGCCGGCCAAGAACCAGGTGACTGTGGAGATCAGCGCCGCGGAAAATGCCGCGCCAGGAGTTGTGCGTTTCCGGCTGGTGACTCCGCTCGGCACCAGCAACAACAGCGTACTGGCGGTGAGTCCGTACGAGGAGTTTACCGCGCCCGTACCGCCCGCGCCGGCCACTCCGGGAGCTCCGCCGGCGCCGCCGCTGAATCCCGCCATCCAACTGGTCAAAATGCCGGTGACGGTGGTTGGCGCGGTCACGCGGCCGGGCGAATCCAGCGTGATCCGCTTCGACGCCAAGTTCGACGAGCAATACGTCTTTCAAGTTGTGGCCGGCGCGATCGGCTCGGCGCTGGAGCCGGAATTGATTTTGCGCGACGGCGCGGGCGCGCCCATCGCCGACGTGCACGACAACGTGATGATCACGTCCTTTGTGGATGGCGGCCGGATAACGCTGGAGATTCGCGACTACCAGCATCGCGGCGGACCGCGCTACTTCTATCGTTTGAACGCCGGCGTAGTGCCCTACGTGAAGGGCGCGTTTCCTCTGGGATTCCAGCGCGGCAAGCCGGTGGAGGTGGCCCTGTTCGGTGCGAATCTTCTGGAGCACGATCGCTGGACACCCTCCGCCGATGCCCCGGTTTCCAAGGTTCCCGGCGCGCTCAATCAGATTCGCCTGGCCGTGGGAGACCTTCCGGAAATCTTCGAGGTGGAAGGCCTGCAGCGCAACGACACGCCGCAAACGGCGCAGCCCGTTCCCGTGCCGGTGACCATCAACGGTGTGATCGCCGGTGGGATGACCGCGCTCGGCGCGGCGGATCGCGACTATTACCGCTTTCCCGCCAAGAAGGGACAGCGCCTGGTCGTGGAAGTGAATGCCCAGCGGCTGGGATCGCCGCTCGACTCCGTCATCGAAGTGCTGGACGCGCAGGGCCAGCCGATCGAACGCGCCGTTTTGCGCGCGGTTTCGGAAACCTCCATCGCGCTCAGCGATCCGGAGTCCACGCGCGGCGGCTTCCGGATTCTGTCCTCCGCCGGCATTCACGTGAACGACTATCTGTACGTCGCCAACGAACTGCTGCGCGTGGCGGTGTTGCCGCGTGGCCCTGACGAAGACATTTTCTTCTACACCGCTTCGGGACGGCGCATTGGATATCTCGATACCACGCCCTCCAGCCTGGCGGTGAACACGCCCGTCTACAAAGTGGAAGTGCATCCGCCGGGCGCGCAGTTTCCATCCAACGGGCTGCCGGTGACGCATCTCTACTATCGCAACGACGACGCGGAAGGGATGTCGCCGACGCGCGATTCCCTGCTGCATTTCACCGCGCCCGCCGACGGCGACTATCTGGTGCGCATCGCCGACGCCCGCGGCATCGAAGACGATCGCTTCGCTTATCGCTTGACGATTCGGGAAGAGCGGCCGGACTTTACCATGACCGCGAATCCGGCGAATCCCAATATCCCGCGCGGCGGCCGTGTGGCCGTGCAGGTGACCGCGATGCGCCTGGAGGGATTTGCCGGCGCGATTGACGTGCATGTGGAAGGCTTGCCCGCGGGCGTTCACGCCGGCGACGCGGTGATCGCTCCCGGTCAAGAAAACACGGTGGTGGAGATTGCCGCCGATCAGGGTGCGGAATTGGCGGAGCCCACTGCGATTCGCATCATCGGCCATAGCGGGGGACATTCGCATGAAGCAGACGCAGGCGACCGTTTGCGTTTGCTGGCGCTGGCGCCGCCTGCCGAAGTAAAAGTTTGGATGGAGCCGGCCGCGCTGGCCATCAGCCCGGGCCAGACACTGAAAGTGAAGGTCAACGTGGAACGCGCGGCCGGATTCACGGGCCGCGTCCCGGTGGACATCCGCAATCTGCCGCCCGGCGTGTTTATTCCGGACATCGGTTTGAACGGCGTGCTGGTGAACGAGAAGGAAAGCAGCCGCGAGTTCACCCTGGTGGCCGAAGATTGGGCCGCGCCGATTGAGCAGCCGCTGTATGCCGTGGCGCGGGTGGAAACGCGGTCGCCGACGGCGTCGGCGTATGCATCGCCGGCGTTGGCACTGGTAATCCGATCGCCAGCCAAGTAACTGATAGCCGAAAAGAATCATGGATCTTATGGACACCATTGAGAAGGAACTCGAAAGGGCTCGGATCAGAGCGCTCGACGAACAGGAGCGGCTTGCATATCTCCAGAATCCAATTACGCCCGATGAATTTGTGATCGATCCCGAGTTTCAAGGCTGGGAAACCGAGGACGATGACTGGGGGTTCTGGAAGGATGTGTGGGAGAAAACGAAATGAAACGTGGCGGCATCTGCTGAGTAGTGCTTTCCAACTACATCCTTCGTATGTCCGCGCACGGCCGCCGCACGGCGTTCGTGGAGCAGGGCTTGTTCCGCGGGCAACCGTTCACTTACAACCAGACTTTGGAGCGCGCCCGCGCTTGCGCGGCCTGGCTGCATGGCCAGGGATTGCAGCGCGAGCGCGTAATCCTCTGGGCCAAACCTGGCGCGGGCTGGGCCATCGCATTTTACGGCTGCATCCTGAGCGGCGCAGTGGTGGTCCCGATTGACGCGGGATTTTCGGCCGAGTTCGTCGCGCGGGTCAAGGAGAAGACCGGCGCGCGACTGACCATCACGGACGGGACTTTTCCCAGCCTCGAGACTCTTCCCGCCGCACCCGATTTCCAGTTCGCCGTGGCGGCGCGCGACGATCTAGCGGAGATCGTTTTCACCTCCGGAACCACCGCCGAGCCGCGCGGCGTAATGATCACGCACGGCAACTTGCTGGCCAACCTGGAACCGGTGGAACATGAGATTCAGCGATACCTTTGGCTGGCCTGGCCGTTCTCGCCGATTCGTTTCGTCAATCTGATCCCGCTCAGCCATTTGTTCGGCCAGGTGATGGGCTTGTTCATCCCGCAGCTTCTCGGCGGCACGGTGATTTTTCCGGAGAGCCAGTCGCCGCCGCTCATCGCCGCGACGATCCGGCAGCGCCGGGCGTCGGTGATGGTGTCGGTTCCGCAGCAACTTGAGGCGCTCGGAGCGTGGGCGGGATCTTTGGAGTGCGGCGACAGGCCGCCGCACTCCAAATGGGGCGTACTGGCGCGGTGGTGGCGATATCGCCAGGTGCATCGCGCGTTGGGATGGAAAATGTGGGCTTTCGTGGTGGGCGGGGCGCCGCTGCCGCCGGCAGTAGGGAAACTGTGGAGCGATATGGGATACGCCGTGATCCAAGGATATGGACTCACCGAGACCGCGCCGGCCATCGCCATCACGCATCCCTTTCGACACGGCGGCCCCGAGTCCGCTGGCGCAGTGGGCATTCGCTTAGCCGGCGTGGAAACGCGCCTTGCCGGCGACGGCGAGATTCTGGTGCGCGGCCCCAACGTGTCGCCGGGATATTACGGCGAGCCGGCGGCCGAGGGCGACGGTTGGCTGCACACCGGCGATCTGGGCCGCTTCGACGACCAAGGCAATCTCTTCCTCCTGGGCCGCAAGAAAGATGTGATTGTCACCGCCAGCGGCCTGAATGTTTATCCTGAGGATGTGGAACGCGCGCTGGAAGCGCAGCCGGAAATCGCGGAAGCAGCCGTGGTCGGCAAGGAAGCAGGTGGACGCGCCAGCGTCTACGCGGTGGTAGTGGCGCGCCATTCGGGATCAACGCTCGCCGCAGCCGTTTCCCGCGCGAACGCGACACTCGAACCGCACCAGCGCATCCAGGGATTTTCGGTTTGGCCGGAATCGGCGTTGCCGCGCACAGTGTCTACGAAAAAGCTGCAACGTGCCGCCATCGCTAAGTGGGTAAGCGGGTTTGCCACCGCGCCGGCAGCGCCGGCGGAAGGTTGGCGCCGATTCTTCACCGAGCGAGGCATTCCGCTCGAAAGGTTGACGCCCACGACGCGCCTGGAGGAGGACTTAGGCCTGAGTTCACTCGACCGTGTCGAGTTGTTGACGCTGTTGGAAACGGAGAACCCGGCAAGTCTCGGCGAGGCCGGCGAAGTTCTGCACGGCAAACTGGCTCCCAATGACGCCGTGCCACAAGCCCTGGAACCGGATTGGCCGCGGTCGCGCGTCGCGCAGGTGTGCCGCGCTATCTTCCGGCCGCTGATTCTGTTTCCTCTGCTGCGCTGGTACGCGAAGGTGGAAGTGCGCGGAGCGGAGAATCTGGTAGCGCTCGATGGCCCCGCGTTGTTGGTAGCCAATCACACCAGTTTCATGGATGTTCCGGTGATCTTGCGCGCGCTCCCGCGCCGGTGGCGGGCCGCACTGGCGCCGGCCATGTCGCCCGATCATTTCGCCAAACCCTGGCAACTGAATCTGACGCGACTGTGCTTCAACGGTTTTCTGCTCGTTCCGGATGCCGGCGCGGTGCAAGGCGCTTTGCGTCACGCCGGCAAGCTGGTAGAGGCCGGCCATACCATCCTGGTATTTCCCGAAGGGCGTCTTACGCCCGACGGCGCGATTCATGCGTTTCGTCCCGGCGCAGGCGTGATGGCGGAACGCCTCAACCTTGCGGTTGTCCCAATTCGCGTGGACGGGTTGTATGAAATCTGGCCCGAGCATCAATACAAGCCGGGCAAGGGCAAGGTCCGCATGACGATCGGCGCACCCTTGAAGATAGTGCCTGGAGAGAGTCCCGCGGCGTTCACCGCACGAATCAAGAGGTGGTTCAGTTCTTAATCTGTGAAATCTGTGTAATCTGTGGATTGAATCCTTCGAGAATCGGTGGATCAGATTTCCAGGATCACCGGCAGCACCATCGGCCGCTTGCTGGTTTCCTTCTTGAAGAAGCGCTTCAGATCGGTGCGGATTTTCTCCTTGATCACGCCGTAATCCGACTTTTCCTCTTCGCTGGAGCCTTCCAGCGTCTTGCGCACGATGTCGCGGGCCCGCGTGAGCAATCCGCCTTCCTCGTCGTCGTCGGACACAAATCCGCGCGAGATAATTTCCGGCGGCGATTCCACGATTCCGGTGAGTTTGTTGATGGCCAGCACCGGCAGCACGATGCCGTCTTCGGAAAGATGGCGCCGGTCGCGGACCACCAGGTCTTCGGCCACTTCGTCGCCGGAGCCGGAGTCGATGCAACGGCGGCCGGCGCGGACGCGGCCCGCCTTACGGGCTTCCGCGGCGTCGAATTGCAGAATGTCGCCGTCTTCCAGCAGGAAGATTTCGTCCAGGCCGGAGTGCTTCAAATGGCCGGCCAGTTGGGCGTGGCGGAATTGCTGGCGGTACTCGCCATGCATGGGGACGAAATATTTCGGCTTCACCAGGTTCAGGATCAGCAGCAACTCTTCCTGGCTGGCGTGACCCGATACGTGAATCGGCGCGCCGGAATAATCCTCATAGACCACGTCGGCGCCGCGTTTGAACAGGTGATTGATCATCCGGTAAATGGGCTTTTCATTACCGGGAATGATGCGCGAAGAAAGCACCACGGTATCCCCAGCGTCGATCTGTGCCTGGCGGTGATTGTCCACCGCGGCGCGCGACAGCGCCGACATCGGCTCGCCCTGGCTGCCGGCGATCAGCGACATCAGCTTGTTGCGCGGCGTCGAGGCGATGTCCTGGGGGCGCAGCAGCACGCCGTCGGGGATGGTCAGATAGCCCATGCGGTGGGCGATCTCGGCCACTGAATTCATGCTCCGTCCGATCAGCGCGACTTTGCGGCCGTATTCCACGGAAAGATCCACGGCCAGTTGCAGGCGATGCACCGAACTGGTGAAGCAGGAGACGAAGATGCGATTTTCCGCCGCCTGGAAGACTTCCTCGAAGCGCCGCCGCACGGCGCGTTCCGACGGCGTGAACCCGCGGCGGTCCACGTTGGTGGAATCGGAGAACAACGCCAGCACGCCGCGCTTGCCGTATTCCGCCACGCTATGCAGATCGAACAACTCATTGTCGGTGGGCGTGGGATCCACCTTGAAATCGCCGGTATGGATGACCACACCAAGCGGCGTAGTGATGGCCAGCATCACCGCGGCGATGATGCTGTGGGTCACGTGGATGAACTCGATCTTGAAAGGGCCGATCTCCACCGTCTGCTTGGGATGCACCTCGCGCAGGTCCACCTTATCGAGCAGGCCGTGCTCTTCCAAGCGGCGTTCCGCCAGCGCCAGCGTGAAGGGTGTTCCGTAGACCGGCACGTTCAAATCTTCAGGACGAAGGGCAGGCCGCCGATGTGATCTTCGTGTCCGTGCGTGAGCACGATGGCGCGCACGAACTCGCGATTCTCCAACAGGTAGGAGATGTCCGGAACCACCATGTCCACGCCGAGCAGCTCGGCTTCGGGAAACATGAGTCCACAGTCCACGACGATGATGTCGTCGCCATAGCGGAAGACCATCATGTTCATGCCGAACTCGCCGAGTCCGCCGAGAGGGATTGCTTGTAAGATTGGTTCGCTCATGAGGAAGCTAACTTATTAATCGTATCACGTGTTGCGTCGAAACCGCATTTTAGCCATCGAGACACCGAGAACACCGAGAAAACCTCGGTGTTGCGTCCTCGGTGACCTCCGTGTCTCGGTGGCTAAATTCACGTACCTGCAATACCCTCACAGCTTGAACAACTCCCGCAGTCGCTTGGTCTGATGGCGGCTCACCGGCACCTGGGTCTGCTTCTTGTCGTCCAGCCGCAACATAAAGGAACTCTTGAACCATGGAACTACTTCGCGAATCTTGTTGATGTTCACCAAGTACGAGCGATGCACCTTCCAGAAATTCTCCGGCAACGCTGCGGCCAGCGCCTCGATGGTGCTGTAGCTCGAGGTGCCTTCCATATCTCGGGCGACAATCGTGATCACGCCGTCGTCGATGGTGGCGAAAACGATGTCGTCGGAGTCCACCATCATCATGCGGTTTTGCGTGCGGATAATGATCTTGGCGCGCGGCGCCTTGGTTTGCAGACGCTCCAGTAGCGCTTCCAACCTGGCTTCGGCTTCGGGTCCCGGCTCGGGCGCGCCGGCTGCCAGCTTGCGAGCCTTCTCCACGGCTTTGCTCAGGCGGGCTTTGTCGAACGGCTTCAGTAAATAATCCGCCGCTTCCAGATCGAACGCTTGCACCGCGTATTGATCGTAGGCCGTGGCAAAGACAATCCGCGGCAGCGGAATCTTTTTCTCCAACAGGCGGCGCACTACGCCCAGACCGTCGAGTCCCGGCATTTGCACGTCCAGGAACACCAGGTTCGGCTCCAGATCGCGGATCAGGTTGACCGCCTCCAAACCGTTGCGCCCTTGGCCGACTACCTCGATATCGGGAAGACTCTTCAACAGGTAGAGGAGTTCGTCACGTGCTAACGGTTCGTCGTTGACGATCAGTACGCTTAGGGGCTGCCGGGCCGCGATAGCAGGCCCGGCTGAAGAACTGGAGCGTCGCGTGGCGTTTTCTTTCATGTCGACCTATTCGTTTGGACGCGCCGGCGCGGGCGTCGCAGCCGGGGCCGCCCCGGTTGTTCCCGGCGCGCCGGAAGCCACCGTCGCCAGCGGCGGACGATCCGCCCAGCCGCCGCCCAGCGCTTTGATCAGTTGCACGCTGGCCACCATGCGGAATCCGAGAATTTGCGCCGCCAAGCGTTCGTTGGCGAGAACCACGCGTTGGGCGTCGAGCACTTCCAGGTAATTGGCCAGACCTTGTTGGTAGCGGGCTCGGGAAATGGTTACGGTGCGCCGAGCGGCGTCCAACACTTTGTCCACCGCCGCGCCTTGCTCTTGCAGGACGCGCATATCCGACAGGCCGTTCTCGACGTCCTGAAACGCCGTCAGCAACTGCTGGCGGTAGCCGGCCACCGATTCCGTGTAAACTTGCCGGGCAAATTCCAAATTGGCCTGCGGACGCCCGGCTTGAAATACGGGAATGGAAAGCAACGGCGAGAATAAAGCCGTGGCGCTGTTGCCGCTCAAGATATTGGCCAGCGTGCTGCTCAAGAGTCCGCCACTGCCGGTCAGTCCCAGAATCGGGAAAAACGCCGCGCGCGCCACGCCGATTCGCGCATTGTTGGCGGCCATCTGGCGCTCGGCGGCGGCGATATCGGGGCGGCGCTCCAACAAATCCGCGGGCATTCCCTCCGGAATTCGCGGTGGTACGCGATCGCGCGGTTCCTCGACAATGGTGAACGTGGAAGCCGGTTGCCCGCACAACACCGCCAGGGAGTGCTCGATCTCCTGGCGCAGCCGGCCCTCGCCGATGTAGTCGGCGTTGGTGGAAGCCAGTTCCGTTTCGGCCTGTGAGACGTCCAGGCCGCTGGCCAAACCTCCGTCGTGACGGCGTGTGGCCAAATCCAGAAGCTGTTGCTCCACGGCAATATTTTGCTTGATCACGCGACGGTCGGTGTCGATGCCCCGCACCATAAAGTAGGTAGCGGCGACGTCGGCCTTCACTGAGAGGAGTGCGAATTGGTACTGCGCGGCGCTGGTTTGCGCGTCCAACCGCGCCGCGGCGAGGTTGGAGCGGATGCGTCCCCAAACGTCGGCCTCGTAGTTCAGGTCCAATGGAAAAGTGAACTGGCTGTAATTGTAAGAGAGATTCGTGGAACCCGGTTGGGCCGGCCGGTTGCCGGGCAGGCGTCCGTTCTGGGTGTTGATATCGGCATTCACGGTCGGCAACAATCCGGAATGGGCAACGCGCACCAGGGCCCGGGCCTGGTCCAGACGCGCCACCGCCGCCGCCAGCGTTGGATTCGAGGCCGTGGCTTGCGCTTCCAGTGCGTTCAGCACGGGGTCCTCGTAGATCAGCCACCAATCGCCTTTGGCGATTTCGTCGCGCGGTTGCGCTTCCTTCCATCCCTCCGGTAGCGGTTCTTTGTAAGCCGGCGGAATTTGCGCGGTAGGGCGATCGTACTTGAGTTTGAGAGCGCAGCCGGAGAGAAAAATAAAACACAAGACAATAGCCAAGCGCTCGAGGCTCTTCAACACCCACGTTTCTTTGCGCGCCTTCATGGGCCGCCTATTTCTCCTGTATCGGAACGGGTTTCACCAGCGTTCCTTCCGTAATGGAATCCGAAGGATTCAGAATCACCGTTTCGTCGCCGTCCAGGCCCTCGATCACTTCCAGAGTGCGGCCCGAGTCGCGGCCCAGTTTCACGGCTTGCATGTGAACCTTGCCGCTGCCGTCCACCACGGCCACCTGCGGCCCGTCGGGACGGAAAAGCACTGCGCTGGCCTGCACAATCACCGACGATCCTGCGGGCTTCAGACGGAAGGTCACCTGCCCGTACTCGCCGGGCAGCAACTCCCCGCTGGGATTGAGCACTTGGACCTCGGTCAGCAGCGTGCGGTTGGCTGGATCAATGGCCCCGGCGGTGCGCACCACGGTGCCCGTGAATTTCCGTCCCGGATTGGAGGGCACTTCCAGCGTTCCCGGCATGCCCACCTTGATGTTGTGGCTGAAATCCTCCGGCACGTCGGTGTAGACGCGCAGCGTCGCCGTGTCGGCTAGGCGAAACAAAATCGTGCTATTGCCGTTGGCGATCAGCGCGCCGGGATCCACCAGCCGCGCCGTAATGGTGCCGGCAAACGGCGCGGTCACTTGCTTGAACGATTGCAGGAATTTCCAGCGCTCCACGTCGGCCTGCGCGGCTCGCAGTTTGCCTTGGTCCGTTTTCAGATTGCCGTTGGCCGAGTCCACTTCTTGCTGCGAAACGCCGTCGGACTTGATGAGATCCTGATATCGCGTGGCGGTGATGCGGTCCAGATCCACGGTGGACTGCGCGGCATTTAGCGTGGCTTCCGACTGTTTGAGTTGTTGATCCACTTCCGGGGTGTCGATCTCCGCCAGAAGCTGGCCCTCTTTCACCTTGGCGCCGATATCCACCAGCCAGCGCTTCAAGTATCCGTTGGTGCGGGCGTAGATCGGCGTTTCCACGTAGGCGCGGATGTTAGCGGGATACGTTCCCATGACGCCCGCCGCGGACTGCTGCGGATGGCCGACGCTCACCGGCAGGCGGGAGTTCTCGCGCACCGTGGCGTCCAGTTCCTCGTCGTTCTTCTGGCGGGCCCGGAAGCCCGAGTACAGCAGCGTTCCCAGCAGCGCCACGCACATGAGCACGACGAACAATCGCGCCACGATGCTCCCAACGCTGGAGCGCTTCGACGCGCCGGACGATTCCGGAGATGTAGTTGATGATTCCATTTGGTCTAAGAAAACCGCGCTTTGCCGCGCTACTCGCCGCCTCTTCTCATTACTCCCATCTATCCCATTACTCCCATCTTACTCTTCCGCGTCCACCTCGGCGGCGCTGAGCGGCAGGCCGTGACGGCGCACATGGCTGAACACGATCGGCACGAACAACAGCGTCGCCAGGGTTGCTAGCACCAGGCCGCCGATCACCGCGCGGCCCAAGGGCGCGTTTTGCTCACCGCCTTCGCCCAGCCCCAGCGCCAGCGGCACCATGCCGATAATCATGGCCAGCGCCGTCATCACCACCGGACGCAGGCGCGTGAAGCCCGCCGAAAGCGCGGCTTCGATCGACGTCCGGCCGGAACGCAACTCCGAATTGGCGAACGTCACCATCAAGATGCTGTTGGAGGTGGCCACGCCCACGCTCATGATCGCACCCATTAAGGACGGCACGCTCAGGGTGGTGCGCCAAATGAACAGGACCCAGGCGATCCCCGCCAGCGCGCCCGGCAGCGCGGTAATAATGATAAACGGATCTGTCCAGGACTGGAAGTTCACCACCATGAGCAGGTACACCAGCAGGATCGAGAAAAACAGCCCGTAGGCCAGACCCTCGAACGAACTGCGCATGGTTTCCACCTGTCCACGCGCCACCATCCAGCTTCCGCGCGGCAGCTTGGGTTCGAATTCCTTGATGATCTTATCCACGTCGGTGGCCACTCCGCCCAAGTCGCGTCCTTGCGGACTGAGATAAATATCCACTACGCGCTGAATATCGCGATGGCTGACCACGGCCAGCGCGGAGCGCCGCCGAAAGGTGGCCAGGTTGCTGAGCAATTGCGGTTGCCCGGAGCCATTGGCTCCCGCGACGGCGGTGTCGGTGCGAGGCCCGCTTCCCGAACCGCTGCCGGCCTCCCGCGCCAGCATCGCGGAAGGGCCGGCAACCACCGGGAGCGCTTTCAGCGCCTCCAAGGAATCCATGCGATACTGCGCGGTCTGCGTGGCCACCGAGTAAGAAACCCCTTGCGGACTGAGCCAGAAATTCGGCGCGGTCTGAAAACTGGAGGTCAGTCCCACCAGCGCTTCGTTGCCTACGTTGGCCTCGGTGAATCCCAGTTGCTCGGCCTTGGTGCGGTCCACGTCAATCTCCAGCGTGGGCTGATCCAGCGCTTGCTGGATGTGCACGTCGGCGGCGCCGGGGATCTGGCGGATGCGCTGCAACATCTCGCTGGCCACTTTGAAATTGCCCTCGAAATTGGGTCCCACCAACTGCACGTCGATCGGCGAGGGCAGCCCGAAATTCAGGATCTGGCTGACGATGTCGGCCGGCTGGAAGAAAAACTGCGTGCTGGGATAATCCATCGGCAGCCGCTTGCGCAAAAGCTTGACGTAGTCCGCGACCGGGCGGTGCTCATGCTGCAGCGAGATCAAAACGTCGGCGTCGGAAGTGCCAATCGTACCGCTGGTGGAGTAGGAAGTAGCGATGCTGCTGAAGGGCAGGCCGACATTATCCAGGATCGAAGACAGTTCCGCGGGCGGGATCGTTTCGCGCACGGTATGTTCCACGCGATCGCAAAGGGCCGCGGTCTCCTCCACGCGCAGGCCGATGGGCGCGCGGATGTGCAGGCGAATTTGTCCCGAGTCCACGCTGGGAAACAGGTCCTGGCCCAGATAGGGGATCAGCAACATGCTGGCCGCGCAAAATGCCAGGAACAGCGTGCCAAAGACCAGGCGATTCCGGAGACACCAGGAGAGAATCCCCAGGTAACCGTTGCGCATCCGGCCAAATCCGCGCTCGAAGGCCAAGTGAATGCGGTAGAAGAATCCGGACGCTCCTCGTGGTCTTCCTCATTTTCCGCGCCGGGTTTGCCGCTGAAGCGGCGGTGTTCATAACGGAACAAGTACAACACCATGGTCGGCACCAGGGTTCGCGACAACACGTAGGAGGCCAGCATCGCGAAAACCACGGCCTCGGCCAGCGGACGGAACAGATATCCGGCGACGCCGGTGAGAAAGAAGATGGGCACGAACACGATGCAAATTGCCAGGGTGGCCACAAAGGCCGGCACAGCGATCTGCTGCGCGCCGGTGAGAATGGTCTCGCGCAGCGACATGCCGTCGGGAATCAAGCGGTTGATATTTTCGATTTCCACGGTGGCGTCGTCCACCAGGATTCCCACGGCCAGCGCCAGCCCTCCCAGGGTCATCAAGTTGATGCTGTTGCCCAGCACGCTCATCACCAGCAGCGAGGTGAGGATGGAGAGCGGAATCGAGATGGCCACGATAATCGTGCTGCGCCAGCTTCCCAGGAACAGCAGGATCATAGCGGCGGTCAGGCAGGCGGCGCTGATGGCTTCCTTCAGGACACCTTGGATCGCTGCGCGCACGAAAATGGATTGATCGGCCAGCGGCGTGATCTTCAACTCCGGCGGCAGCGTGCTGGCGATGCGCGGCAGCGCGTGGTAGACCTGGGAAATGATGTCCAGCGTGGAGGCATTGCCGTTCTTGAAGATGGTCAACAGGCTGCCGCGGCGTCCGTCCATGTGCACGATGTTGGTCTGAAAGGCGAAGCCGTCGTGGACATGCGCCAGGTCTTTCAGGTAGACCATGGAGCCGTTGACCACTTTCACCGGCATGTCGTTCATTTCCTCGGCGCGAACGGGAGTGCTGTTCATTTGCACGTCGTATTCGCGATTGCCGATCTTGATGGAGCCCTGCGGCAGGATCAGGTTTTGCTGGTTGACGGCGTTGACCACCTCCGAGCCGGAAATGCCGAACGCTTTGAGAGCTTGCGGATCCAGGTCCACGTTGATCTGGCGCGTCTTGCCGCCAAAAGGATAGGGAATGGCCGCGCCTTCCACCGTCGCTAGTTGCACGCGCAGGAAATTTACGCCCAGGTCGCTGAGTTGCCCTTCGTTGAGGGTATCGCTGGACAAGCCGAGCTGCAAGATGGGCACGGTGGAAGCGTTGTAGGTGATGATGAACGGCGGCGTGGTGCCGGGCGGCATGCTCTTGATGGTGGCTTGCCCGATGGCGGTACATTCGGCGATGGCTCCGTCCACGGAAACGTTGGGGTGAAAGAAAATCTTGATGATCCCCATGTTGTGGTAGGAGTTCGACTCCGTGTGATCGATATCGTTGACGGTCGTGGTGATGGTGCGCTCGAGAATGGTGACCATGCGCCGCTCGATGTCTTCGGGTGCCAGTCCCGAGTACTGATAGCTGACCGTGACCACCGGAATATTGATGTTGGGAAAGATGTCGGTGGGCGTGCGCAAGATGGCCACGATGCTGAGAATCAGCACCAGCAGGGAAGCCACTACAAACGTGTAGGGGCGATTGAGCGCAAGCCGGACTATCCACATAGAGCGATCAATCTATGATACAGGATTTGGCGCTGCCTGCGTGGGAATGCAGGCCGGATACGATAGGAGTTAACAGACCTTAACGTGCGCCGGCAGGCTACTCGTAACCGAGCGTTGGGTACTCCCGTTTTGGTGCGGCGGTGCCGGCGTCATTCAGGCGAACTCCGCCTCCCGATCCGCTGGCAGCGGCAGACGCGGCCTTCGGCGGTGTTTTTTCTGGCGCGGTGTTGGGCTTCTCGGCGAGTTCGTGCTTAGTGTTCACATCTTCTATTAAGGACCAATGGCGTGCAAAAGGGAAATGCGAATCCGTTATCGAAAGGATAAAAAGCAGGATCGGTCCGGCGTTCAGAGTCGTTAGTAGTGACCCACTTTGAAATGCGCCGCCCGTCTGGGTCGCCCGCGACCTCAGCCGGCGTAGCCGGCGAGATATCGGTAGCCCACAGCGCAAGCTGTGGGGTTCAGGTAGAGAAGAAGTGAAGCCCTGCCTAGATACCCACATCATACGATCCGATCCACAGATTACACAGATTACACAGATTTCACAGATAAGGACGCGTGCTCCGGGAATCTGTGTCATCTGTGTAATCTGTGGATCGTAAATCTGTGGATCACCGCACGTCGGTCATGGACTTCGTGGACGCCGGCGGAAAATGCTTCTCGTACCAGGCGATCGAGCGGTCCAGGCTGTCCACCTGATGCGCGGACTCGCGGATACCATGGCCTTCGCGTGGATAGCGCACCATTACCGCCTCCACGCCCACGTCGCGCAGCGCGATGTAGTATTGCTCAGCTTCGGCGATCGGCACGTCGTTGTCGTTTTCGCCGTGTTGCAGCATGACCGGCGTTTTGACGTTGGCCACATGCTTCAGCGCCGAGCGCTCCCACAACACGTCCATCAAGTTACCTTGGTGTGGGAAGATGCCGAACTCCATCTGCTCATACTGGTTGTAATAGGTCATGTAATTGTAGCTGACCAGGTTGGTGATGCCGGCAATCGGGATGGCCGCTTTGAACATCGACGTTTGCGTCACCAGCCACGCCGAGAGTTGCCCGCCGTAGCTGACGCCTTCCACGCCCATGCGATCGCGATCCAAGAACAGGTAGCGGCGCAAGGCCGCGCCCACCGCGTAGATCACGTCCTGGCCTTCGTTGCCGTTTTGATCGCCGAAAACGGCGTCGGCGAAGGCTTGACCATAGCCCGTGGAGCCGCGATAGTTCACCATCAGCACCGCCCATCCGCGCGCCGCGTATACCTGGTTGCGCGCGTTGAACGCCGGACCTTGCTGGCCATGCGGTCCGCCATGAATGTTGACGATCAAAGGATGCTGCGAAGTCGCGGTCAAGCCCAACGGTTTGGTCAGAAAAGCTTCCACCGTGTACTTGTTGTCGTTGCTGACGAAGGTGAACGGCTCCACTTCGGCGATGGGCTTGCCGGCCAGCACTTCGGCGTTCAAGTTGGTCAACTGGCGCGTCTGCCCGGCGGCCGTGCGCAGATACAATTGTGGCGTGTCGCTCGGGCCGGTGAAGGTATAGGCCACCGATCCGTCGCGCCCCAGGGAAAACCCGAAGACCATGCCGCGCTCCGTCACGACGGGTTCGGCTTCTCCGACCGAAGGCGAATCGGGAGGCGGACTTCGCCTGGATGGCGCCGGAAGCCGGTAAAGATTCATACTGCCGCGCTCCTGAACCGTAAACCAAATGTAGCGGCCATCCGGCGACCACACCGGTGGACCCTGGCGATTGTCGATGCGCGCACCTAATTCCCGGCGGCCGGAGCCGTCGGAGTTGATCAGCCAGACGTGGGTGTCTTCCATCGTCGTTTCCAGATCAGTGAGGCCGCGCTTGGTGGCTTGATAGAGCAGCGTCTTGCCATCCGGCGACCAGCGCGGACGATACTCGGCGCTCTCGGTGGCGGTGATTCGCCGCATGTGGCCGTCGCTTACGCGTAGAGCGAACAAGTCGTAGTTGAAAAACTGATCCTCGTTCGGCTCGCGGTTCGAAACGAACGCGATTTCCTCGCCATTCGGCGACCAATCGATGGAATGCTCGTAGTGATCGCCGCTGGTCATTTGTTTCACCGTGCCGGTGGCGGAGTCCCATAGGAAAATGTGCAGGCGGCGATTGTCGTTGAAGCGGGTCAGGCCTTCGTCGGCGTCGGGTTTGTAAAGATAGCGTGTGATCACCACCGGATCGCCGGAGGCATCGGCGGTTTCCGGACCGGGCGTGGCGGAGACGAAGGCGATTCGTTTGCTGTCGGGCGACCATGCCACGGTGGCGCCGGTGGTCGGTAGCGGATTATTGGTGCCGGAAGTTTTCGCGATGAAGCGATCGCCAGTGCCGTCGGAGTGGGCAATGTGCAATCCGGACTGCTCTCCCGCGCCGCCGTTATAGGCGATCCATTCGCCGTTGGGCGACCACACCGCGCCGCCGCAGCGCTGGTTGGCGGGACAGAACTTGCGCGTGGCGCCGTCGGCCACGTTCATCATCCATAGGTCGCCGGCGGGACGCCCGGGACCGTCCTGCGTAACGATGGAGTAAGCGATGCGCGATCCGTCCGGCGACAGGCCTACCTCGCCCACCGAGCGCAGCCGGCGAAGGTCGGAGCTTTGCAGACCTCGCGGCTGGGCGGCGAGGTTGCCGGCGGCGGCGGCCAGAGTCAGGAGTATTGCCAGTATGGTAAGCGGGCGGGATGCGCGGGAAAGGTTGGTCATAAGCAAGGTATAATAGTCCCGAACCGATGTCGATGCGCGCAAAAGTGTGGGTATCCTTAAAGAAGACGGTGTTGGACCCGCAGGGACAAACCATCCATGCGGCGCTGGCCGGATTGGGCTACACGGGCGTCAGCGGGGTGCGTCAGGGCAAGTACTTTGAACTAGCGCTGGCGGATGGGCTGTCCGCGGAAGCGGCGCGCGCCGAAGTAGACCGGCTGGCCCGCGACGTTCTCACCAACCCGGTGATCGAAGAGTATTCCTTTCAAATCGAGAACCCGGGCGACTAACAATGCCTCGCGGGGCCGGCGGCACCTAACGGAGGACTGAAAACGTGTGCGGGATTGTCGGATACGTCGGTAGCAAGCCGGTGGTGCCCCTGATCCTGGAGGGGTTGCGCCGGCTGGAATACCGCGGCTACGATTCGGCCGGCGTGGCCGTTTGCGGCGACGAGGGCTTGCAGGTGCGCCGCGCCGAGGGCAAACTGCGCAATCTGGAAGAAGTGGTGCGCCTCGATCCGATTTTCGGCAACTACGGTCTCGGTCACACACGCTGGGCCACGCACGGCCGTCCCACCGAAGAGAACGCCCATCCGCACCGCGATTGCAGCGGCGAGATCGTGGTGGTTCACAACGGGATCATCGAAAACTATCTGGCCCTGAAGAAACAACTCACCGCCGAAGGCCATCGTTTCGTCACCGAGACGGATACCGAGGTGGTGGCGCATTTGGTGGAGAAATACTATGGCAGTGGCGCAAAAAACCTGGAAGAAGCGGTGCGCGGGCGGTCCACGACCTGACGGGAATTTACGCGCTGGTGTTTCTCTCCCGCAGGATCCGCAACACCATCGTGGCGGTGCGCTGCGGACCTCCCGTGGTGATCGGCTTGGGGAACGACGAGTACTTCGTGGCTTCCGACGTTCCCGCCATCCTGTTTCATACCCGCGACATGTTCTTCCTGGAGGACAACGACATCGCCGTGCTCACGCCGCAAGGCGTGCAAGTGAGCGATTTCGAGGGCCGCCCGTAAACCGCAAGGTACAGCACATTACCTGGGATCCGATCATGGCGGAAAAGGGCGGCTTCAAGCATTTCATGCTGAAGGAAATTTTCGAGCAGCCGCGCGCCGTGCGCGATACCGTCTGAGCCGGGTGAGCCAGGATACCGGCCCAGTCTTCCTGGACGAAATGGATATCACCGCGCAGGAATTCCGCGCTTTCCAGCATGTCAAGATCCTGGCCTGCGGCACCAGTTGGCATGCCGGCTTGGCCGGCAAGTTCATGATCGAGCGCCTGGCGCGGCTGCCCGTGGAAGTGGATTACGGCAGCGAGTTCCGTTATCGCGACCCCGATCGTGGAACCGAACACGCTGACGATCGTGATCACGCAATCGGGCGAAACCGCCGATACGCTGGCGGCGCAGCGCGAGGCCAAGCGCAAGGGCTCGAAGACGCTGGCCATTTGCAACGTGGTCGGCTCGATGGTCACGCGCGAGGCGGCCGGCACGATCATCACGCACGCCGGGCCGGAGATTGGCGTGGCCTCCACCAAGGCTTTTACCGCGCAGCTGACGGCGCTGTTCATTCTGGCGCTGTACCTGGGGCAGATTCGCGGCAGCGCTGGACGACGAAGCGTCGCGGAGCTTGATCCAGGAATTGATGCGCCTTGCCCGGCAAACTGGAACGGTGCTGGCCCACGACGAGCAGTACGAGGATCTGGCGCGGCGATTCTTCCGCTCCAAGGATTTTCTGTTCCTGGGCCGCGGCGTCCATTATCCCATCGCCCTGGAAGGCGCGCTGAAGCTTAAGGAAATCTCCTATATCCATGCCGAGGGCTATCCGGCGGGTGAAATGAAGCACGGTCCCAACGCGCTGATCGACGAGAATCTGCCGGTGGTGGTGCTGGCTACCTGCGATGCGAGCGACCGCGGAGTCGCGCATGCTGTACGAGAAGACGCTGTCCAATATCAAGGAAGTGAAGGCGCGCGACGGCATCGTCATTGCGGTGGCCACCGAGGGCGACGACGGAAGTGCGCGAGTCGGCCGACCACGTGATCGAGCTCCCGCAAGCGGAGGAGTTACTGTCGCCGATTCTGGAGATTGTGCCGCTGCAACTGCTGGCTTATCACATTGCGGTGCGGCGCGGATGCGACGTGGATCAGCCGCGCAATCTGGCGAAGTCGGTGACCGTGGAATGAACATGAATCGCCAGCCGGTGAATTCCTCGGGTCATGGCCAGGCGCGGATGGCGGCGGCCGTCGCCATTCTCCTGGCTGGCATGGTCTCCGTTTTCACGGTGGCCCAGAATACCGCCCAGCAAACAAAAACCGACACCGCGCAAGCCAAGCCGCGCATGGAAGTCGGCGAGTTGCGCACCCGTCTGTACGCTATTTCGCAAATGATTCAAACGGGCCGGCTGGACGAGGCCGAGCAGGGCATTGAGTTGTTGCGAGCGGAGGCCGGCAGCGATCCCCTGATTGACGGCATGGAAGCGTTTCTGATTTACCGGCGCCACGATTTTTCCACCGCGCGGAACATGATCGAAAAGGCGCTCCAGACGCCCAGCCCGCCGGTGTGGTGGCACACTCTGCACGCGATGTGCCTGTTCGCCATGGGCGAGCAGACAGCCGCCCGGGAGACCCTGACCAAGTCGCAGACGGAGGAGCCGCGCGCCACCAGCGAGAGTCTGGTCTCCATGGGTGCGGCGGCGCTGCACGACTTCACCCAAACGCCCTCGGTGGAAGGCGCGCTGACACTGGCGTTCCTGGACCGCACCATGGGCAGCCGGCGGGCGGAGCTGAATGTCCTGGACTCGGCCCTGAAAAAATTTCCCGCCGACCCGCGGCTGATTGTGGCGCGCCTGACTTTGCTGGGCGATGCCGCCACCGATCCCAAAGTAGTGCTCAGCGAAACCGACAACGCCGTGGCGGCGGCTCCCGATAGCGACGCGGTGCAGGGCGCCGCCGGGGCGCTCTACGCCCGCCTGGTCTCTTTCGACAAAGCCACGCCCGTGCTGCGCAAGGCCGTGCAGTTGAATCCCCAGAATTATTCCGCGCGACTGGATTTCGCCAACGCCCTGCAACATGACAAGAAGAATGCGGAATCGTTGCAGCAGTTCGACGCGTTGCTGGCCGCGACGCCGCCTCCGTCCTCCGACATCCAGGCGCAGGCCTACGCCGGCATGGGTGCAGTGTTGACGGATTCCAAACGCTGGAAAGAAGCCGAGGACGCCTTGCAGAAGGGCTTGGGCCTGGCTCCGGAATCGTCCGCGTTGCTGAACAACCTGGCGTGGCTCTACGCCATCGCCGACGCGCCGGTTCGTAATCCCGGCAAAGCCGTGGAATTGGCTACCAAAGCCGCGGCCATAACTCGCAACCGCCAGCCGTCGATCCTGGACACGCTGGCGGAAGCATACTTCGCATCGGGGAACCGCGACAAGGCGCTGGAGTTCGAGCATCGCGCTCTGTTGCTGGCGCCGGGACGCGCCGATCTCCAGGAGCATCTGAAAAAGTACGAAGGCGGGAAGTAAACAAATCAAAAATCAAGAGTCAAGAGTCAAAAATGGGAACCAGGCAGCGGCCAACAATGGTGGAACCGCTACAACCCCGCCGAACGGATCGGCGGCCGACATAGAGGAGATTTCCGCCGCAGGCACGCTCTCTGACTCGGTACCGCTCCTCGTTGGGAACTAAACGAGGGCAGCCTACCTCCTCATTTTTGACTTCTGATTTTTGCCTTGACGCTTTTCACGGCACGGCTACCTTGTAAATCTCCCGGTTCCCATCGCGTGGACTGTCGAAGGCGATCCATTTACCGTCGGGCGACCAGGAAGGGCGCTGATCCAGGTTATCCCAGCCGGTGATGCGCAACGTGCGGGTGCCATCGGAATTCATCACGAAGAGCCCCCAGCCGCGGTGGTCCAGATTGCTGTTGAAGGCGATGCGCGAGCCATCACGGCTGAAAGCGGGAAATCCGTTGCCACGGCCGTTCTTAGTCAAACCGACGATGTTGCTGCCGTCGGGCAAGGCGCTGTAGATCTCGCGTACCTGGTTTTCGTCGCGATCGAAGACGATTCGTTTGCCATCCGGCGACCAGGAGCATGTTTCACCCGCCGCCACATGCCGGGAAGCGCCGCCCGTCGCGGGGATCGCACGAACTTCATCGTTCTCCCTGGTGAAGCAGATCCGATCGCCTTCCGGCGACCATGCCGGGCGGCCGTCAGGAGCTCCCTCCGAGATGCGCCGCGCGGCGCTGCCGTCGGAGTTCATCACGTAGATGCGCAAGGAACCTTCGCGATCGCTGGCAAAGGCGATCCGGTTGCCGTCCGGCGACCAGGCCGGCTCGGTTTCCCGCGTCTGGCTGCGGCTCAAGTTGCGAAGCTGGCCCCCTTCGGGATCCATCGCGTAGATTTGCGGCCGCCCGTCACGGTTGCTGTCGAAAGCGATCCACTTGCCGTCTGGCGACCACGCGGGATTGGCGTCGTTGGCAATGTTGTTGGTCAGCCGGACGACGCCATCGGGGCTGCTGGGAAGCCGCATCCGGTAGATTTCCAGGTTGCCGTCGCGCTCGCTTTGAAACACCAAGCTGCGGCTGTCCGGCCACCAGGAGGCCTCGTCCTCCTGGAATTTTCCGCCCGTGACTCGCCGCGGCAAGGAGCCGTCGGCCTGCATCAGGAAGATCGCGTCCGCACCGTCGCGATCGTTGTTGAACGCGATCATTCGCCCGTCCGGCGACCACGCCGGCAGGCGGCTGTTTCCGCGGCCGGTGGCCAGGATTCGACGATCACTGCCATCCACCTTCATGTCGTGGATTTCCAGTTTGTGATTCCGGGCGCTGGTGAAAGCGATTCGCTGGCCGTCCGGCGACCACGCCGGCGCGGCGTCGAAGTCTTGATCGAAGGTGATGCGCCGCGGCTGGCCTCCCGTGGTGTCGAGGACGAAGATTTCGTTGTGAAGCTCCACGGCCGCGTAGTAGGCCAGGCGCTTTCCGTCCGGCGACCAGGCCGCGCGCGCCCCCGGGGCGAGTGCGCGGACATGGCTGCCATCCGCATCCATGACGCAAATCTTCACCGGGCCCTCGCGATTGCTTTGAAAGGCGATATGTTCTCCATCCGGCGACCACGCTGGACTGTCGTTGTTGAAGGCGTCGTGCGTCACGTTGTGGGGATTCGCACCATCCGAGTCCATCACGTAGATCTGCCCTTTACCTCCGTCGCGATTGCTCACGAAAACAATGCGCCGGCCGTCGCTGGCGACATCGGCCTGCCAGTCGTCGGCGACGTTGTTGGTCAACCGTTGCAGGTCCGGAGCCGGACCGGGTGCAGGCCTCCGCGCCAAGCGGATTCCCACGATGGAGGCCGCCAAAACCACCAGTAACAAGAGCCATGCGCGGGTCCAGCGCGGGAGCGAGACCGGTTCGCGCTCCAGCTCCCGAACTGGGGCGATGAAGCGGTAGCCCCTCCGGGGTATGGTGTCGATGAATCGTTCCGGAGCTTCCTTTTCGTTCAGGGGCTCGGCGCAGAATATGAATATTGAGAGAAAGATTGCTTTCCTCCACAAAGAGGTCCGGCCAGACGGCCGTCATCAACTCTTCTTTCGTGACTAAGCGGCCCGGCCTCTCCAGCAGGGTGGTTAGGACCAGCAGCGCTTTCGGAGGCAGAGAAACCAGCTCTCCTCGACGGTAGAGCAAGCCCTTGTCACGATCCAGACAGAACTCTTCAAACTCCAGCAACCGCTGGTGGCGCTTCGACATAGCGGTCCTAAGAAATTCCTAAGAACAAACTAGTTGAACCCTAAATACGCCTCCCTAGGAATCGGGCTAAAAGAATCATGCCAAAGCGATTCGCGGAATGCAAGGCGGGCGATTGGTGCATCATAGCGCGTCTAAGGGCATCCAGGGGGTAGGTCATGAAGCGATCGGTTCTATTCTTTTCCATTTCTGTGGCGGTGACAGTCGGCGTTTGGGCTCAAGCGCCGGCAGCGCCGGCTAACTTGACGGTGTCCTCGGCCAGCAACGCGCAAGTGACGCTGACCTGGACCGCCTCCAGCGGCGCGACTTCCTACGTTGTGCAGCGCCGCCCGCTCGGCGGGGCATACGCCTCGCTAACGCCGTCGGCCACTACGACCACGTTCACCGACAGTACCATCGACGCGTTCACCACTTACGGCTACATCGTGTTCGCCGTTTCAGCGGGCGGAACATCAACGGCGTCGAATGAAGTGCAGACGGGCCCGCCGCCGGTGGGGTTCAACGTAGTGGCGCAGACGCCCCTCAAGACTCCCGACCCCAGCCAGTACGGGCAGCAACTCACCGTGGCCCTCAATGGTAACGGCGACCCGGTCCTGGCTTTTGTCTACTACAATCCCAGCGGCAGCGGCAACGCCACCGATTCCACGCTTAACTTCGTGAGTTGGGATCGCGTCAACTATCAGTGGAAAACTCCGATCCAGGTAGCCGTCTGCGGTTTGGGCTGCGCGGATGCCGTCGCCGGCGGCGTGACGTGGGATATTGCGCTGGCCTTCGATTCTTCCACGGGCCGCTTGGGATTGGTCTACCAACAACCCAACAGTCAAATGGGAATCATCTACTCCACCGACGGCGGCGTGACATGGAGTTCGGCGCAAGCGATTCCAGTCGATGGAGCGGATCCGGCGCAGTTTCCAAGTCTGACGATGGCCGGCGGAACGGTTTACTTCGCGTTCTTCAACGGCAATGGAGGAATCAACTACTTCACGGGAAGCGAGACCGCCGCGCCCAGCGCCTGGACCAAGACCGCGGTTCCCGTCGCCACCAAGGGCGGCACCTTTGACGGTCCCGTGAATGTGGCGCTGGATAGCACCGGGAAACCCGGCGTGGCCTATTTGTACGACGAGCCGGGAGGCGCCAGCTCCAGCATCGGTTTCTGGCGTCCAGGCAACTCCGCGCCGGTGCGCGCCATCGCTACGGGCGGCGTGAACACCGGATCGGACATACGCCTGGCGTTTAATGGCACGAATCCACGCATCTTCGCTTCTTATTTCAACGCCACATCTGCCGCCTTCGCCAATCAGGCTTGGGTGTCGCAGTCGACGGACGGCGGCACTACATGGACCACGCCGGTGGCCATTCCCAACGACGGCTCTACCGCTTGGGGCGGGGGATCCCGGCTGGCATTCGCGAACAATTCCGCGGGCTTCGCCACGGTCGTAGCCACGCTACTCAGTTCCAACGGCAGCATTGCACAAAAGTGCGGAAATCCCAAGTGGTCGCAATCGTCCGACTTCAAGACCTGGATCACGTGCAGCCCGCAAGGGTCCGGATCGCCCCTTCTGAACACCGGACTCTTTCCCACTGCCGCTTACGCCGCCAACGGCAAAATCTATTTGGGATTCAACCAGTTCGATAACACCAACGCCGAACTTCCCACCGGAATCATTGTCTACCGCGAGCCGCCCGTTGCGGGACAAACTCCGCCGCAACTCTCCACGGGTGGCGCGGTGAACGGAGCCAGCTTTGCCCCCGGTGCAGCGATAGCGCCCGGTTCGATCTTCTCCATCTTCGGAACCAACTTGACGGCTCTCAGCGGCGGCTCTACTTCCGTTCCGCTGTCGACAACGCTGGTGGCCAGCAGCGTCAGCGTGGCGGGACTGCCCGCGCCGCTCTACTACGTGGGTACCAACCAAATCAATGCCCAGGTGCCCTTCGCGGTTCCCACCGGGACTCAGAAGGTCTCCGTTGCGGTGAGTGGTTTGGAGAGCAACTCCATCACCGTGCCAATTGCCAACTCGGCGCCGGGCATTTTCCTGTATAACGGCAATTTTGCGGTGGCGCAGCGCGCCGACTACACCCTGATCGGTCCGAACAACGGCGCCCAGGATGGCAGCGTCATTATTGTGTACGCCACGGGGCAAGGGCCGGTGAATAATCAACCAGCCACTGGCGCCGCGGCAGGGTCCGGCGCGACCGCGCAGCTCCTGGTCACGGCGACCATCGGTGGCCAGAACGCGCCCGTACAGTACGCCGGATTGGTTCAAGGATTGGTGGGATTGCTTCAGGTGAACGTGCAAACGCCTACCGGTCTGGCGGCCGGCAACTATCCGCTGATCATAACCATTGGAGGAGCGGCGAGTAACACGGCGCAACTGCCGATGACGCCGTAACAACGTCAAATCAAAAATCAAAAGTCAAAAATCGAAAATGGAGGAAACGGGCAGCCCGTCGGCTACACGAGGCAGACCGCCTCTTCATTTTTGATTTTTACCTTTTGATTTTTGATTTGTGATTTGTCGCTTTCCAGCGCATACGGCAAAAGTAGACTGAGCCGGAAAGTTGATCCCTGACCGGCCTTGCTCTCCACGCTGACACGTCCACCCATTTGCGCCGCGAGTGCGTCGGCGATCCGCAAGCCCAATCCCGAGGCTTCCCGCGAGAGCGGTTGGAAGAGCGTGGCAAGTTTTTCTGCTGGAATGCCGATGCCGGTGTCGCGCACTTCGAACAGCAACTCCGCTTTCTGGAATCCCGCCTGGCACGCGGCGAAGATTTCCACGTGGCCCTGTTCGGTGAACTGGATGGCGTTGGCCACCAGATTGCCCAGCGCCTGGCCGATGCGCTGGGAGTCGCCGGCCAGCGCGCTGGTCAAGCCCGGGCCGGGATTGACGCGTAGCTCCAAACCTTTGGCGGCCGCCTTGGGCTGGAACATTGCCGCGATACCCTGCAAGACGCTTCGCGGCTCGAAAGGCTCGGCCGTAAGGCTCAGTTCACCCGCCTCAGGCGACGAGAAGTAGCGGAGATTGTTCATCGAGTGCAGGAGCATGGCCGTGGAGTCACGGACGATTTCGAGGTATTCGTGCTGTTCTTCGGTCAGCGGCGTTTCCAGCAGCAAGGCGGTCATGCGCGCCACGCCCATCAGCGGGGCTTCTGCTTCTGAGCTGATTTTCGCCAGCAGGCGGTTTTCGATCCGTTGGGAATTTTCCGCCGTGAGACGCGCTTGCTCCAATTTTTCCGACTGCGTTTCCAGCCGGGCGCGCGAAGTCACGGTCTCCCAATAGATGCCGTTGAGCTGGCTGACGCGGACCACCATGAAAATGGAAAACAGCAACGTGACGGCTGCCAAGCCATAGCCTTCCGGGAAACTTCCGAAACGCCCGGCAATGACTTGCGTGGCAACCGCGGGCGCCAAAAGGATCAGGAGATAGCGGCGGGCGAAACTGAAGTCGGAAGCCAGTCCGCGTGACGCGGATGTGGCCAAGGCGGCGGTCAACAGCAAATAAATAAAGTGCGCGGCCAGGGGAAGATGCGCGAGCGCCGCCCAACAGCCCAGGGCGGCCCATAGCACGGCGGTCAAATAGGTGGATCGCCGCAAGGCCGCGCTCCATAGGCGCGGACAAGCGGAATCCCGCTCTTGCATGGAACAGGCCAGCACCCCGCGCCAGTAAGCAGCGCTGGCCAGAATCCCCGCGAACATGACCATGGCAAGGGCGTGCTCCCGCCAGCAGGCGGTGCCCAGCGCGAACGCCAGCACAGCGGCAAAATAAGCCGGACCGTCGGCCGCAAACCAACGCAGTTGGTCCTGTTCCGAGTGTTCTTGCACAGCAAGGCTGGCGGCCCAAGTCAGGTCCAATGTTTGCGAGGAACGAGCGTTGTTCATAGTACTTCCATCGGCGGATCGCCAACAACCTTTAGTGGAATATACTTTTCCGATGGGTTACTGCCAGATTGCTCCGGGCCATCCTTACCATGGTCCTTACCACGACCGCGAATACGGATTCCCGCAGCGCCGGGAGGCCGTGCTATTCGAGCGCCTGGCGCTGGAGATCAATCAGGCCGGGCTCTCCTGGCTGACCGTCCTGAAGAAGCGCGCCGCGTTCCGTGCGGCCTTCCACGGATTCAACGTGGATCGCGTGGCGGCGTACGGAGCCGCGATCGCGCCCGCCTGCTGAGCGACGCCGGGATCATTCGCAATCGCCTGAAGGTGGATGCCGTGATCGAGAACTCTCGCCGCATCGCGGGCCTGCGCGCCTCGCACGGATCGTTCGCGCGATGGCTGGACGCCCATCATCCGCAAGGCAAGGCGGAGTGGGTTGCGCTATTCAAGAAGACGTTCCTGTTTACCGGCGGCGAAATCACCGGCGAGTTCCTGATGAGCCTGGGGTATCTGCCGGGGGCCCATGAACCGGGTTGTCCGGTGTACGCGGAGATAGAGCTGCTAACAAGACAAACAAGAAAAGCAACCGCCGATAAACGCCGATGAACGCCGATGTGCTCGCTCCCATCGGCGTTCATCGGCGTTTATCGGCGGTTGCCTTTTCCGTGTTTGTTAGTGCTGTCAGAAACTTCCCGGCGGGCAGCGTATTCAACACATCTTTCTTTTCCAGCCAAGCTCGCCGCGCCACGGTGACCCCGAAACGCGCGTTGTCCAGATGCGAGGGATGATGCGCGTCGGTGTTGATGACCAGCTTGACGCCTTTTTCCTTGGCCATGCGCGCGTGTAAATCCTTCAGGTCCAGGCGCTCCGGCGAGGCGTTGATCTCCATGTGGATGCCGCGCTTGGCCACCTCGGCTAGTACGCGGTCGAAATCGAAGGGATAGGGATCGCGGCGCGTCAATTGCCGGCCGGTGGGATGACCCAGAATCCGCAGATAGCGGTTTTCGCAAGCGCGCAACAGGCGGTCGGTTTGCTCTTGCGCCTCCAGGTTCATGTGCGAGTGAATGCTGCCGATCACTACGTCGAGTTGCGCCAAGGCGTCGTCGGCGAGGTCCATGGCGCCGTCTTTCAAGATGTCCACTTCGCATCCCGCGAAAATACGGAAACCGCCGCCCATCTGCTTCTCGGTTTCGCGAATTTCTTTAATCTGCTCGACAATACGCTTCTCGTCCAACCCCGAGTTCATGGCCTGGGCCTTGGAATGATCGGTAATGGCGATGTATTCCAGGCCGCGGTCGCGCGCCGCTTGCGCCATTTCCAGAATCGAGGCGCGGCCGTCGGTGGCGGTGGTGTGCATATGAACGTCGCCGCGCAAATCTTTCGTTTCAATGAGCACAGGGAGGCGATGCTCCTCCGCGGCGTCCAGCTCGCCGGTGTTCTCGCGCAACTCCGGCGGGATCGGGTCGAGTCCCAACTTCTGGTAGATTTCTTCTTCGGTTTTGCCGGCCACGCGCTTCTCGTCCTTCAAGCGGAACAATCCGTATTCGCTTAGGGTGTACCCCAGGCGCAAGGCGCGTTGGCGCAGCGCCACGTTATGTTCCTTCGATCCGGTGAAGTATTGCATGGCCGAGCCGTACTCATCCGGGGCCAGAAAGCGAACGTCCACGTGCAGGTTGTTGCCCACCCGGATACGGCACTTGTTCTCGCCCCGCGCCACTACGCCGATCATTTCGGGATAGGCGAGCAGATGCTCGATCAACTTTTCCGGTGCGCCGCCGGTGACCAGCAGGTCGAGATCGCCGATGGTTTCCTTGCCGCGCCGCAAGCTGCCCGCGATGGTTACGCGCACGTTCTTACCGGCGCCATCCAGGCGAAGTTCGCCTCCCGATTCGCCGCCCGTCGCCAGATAGTCGCGCAGCTTGATGGCGGCGTTTTCCGCGACGTCAATGCGGAACCGCCCGGCGCTGGTTTTCCACATGGCAATGGCTTTCAGCAGGTTTTGTTCCAGCTTCTCACCCATGCGCGGCAACTCACGGATCTTGCCTTCCTGCGCCAATTTCTCCACTTCGTCCACCGAACCGGCGTGGTAGGCGTTCCAGATCAGCGCGATGCGTTTTGCTCCCAGGTCGCGGATCTGCAGCAGATCGAGAATCGTGGGCGGAAACTTCTTGAGGATTTCATCCCGCGGAGGCAGCGAGCCGCGCTGCACGATTTCGCGCAGGTGTCCGGCCATCGACTTGCCGATGCCGGGAATCTCGGTCAGCCTTTTCTCGGCCGCCTTGGCGTCGGGGCCAGCGGCGATGTCGGCGATGCGTTCGGTCCAGGTTTCCACCGATTGGCCGGCGTTGCGGTAACTGCGGATGCGAAAGCCGTCCTCACCGGCGATCTCCAGCAGGTCGGCGGTTTGCCAGAGCAGCCGGGCGATCTCTTTATTCTCCATTGAGCTATACTAACGCCAGGAGAGCGCGGCATGCGCAAGCCTTTCGCAACGGCGATGCAGGAACGCCAACTCGCTTGGGCGCGTAACGGCCAGATCGAAGCCTCTGCGCTGGAGCAGACCCGTGGTGGGACGTGGGTTCTCAGGTGGAAGCGCCGCGACTTGAATTTGTTTCGCCCGAACTGGTTGGGCTACATCAAGGGTAAGCGCAAGGAACACCGCTGGTTTCGTTCGTTGATTTCCAGTCAAGCCTTCGCGGTCAATATTTTCGCGCCGTTGCGTGAGGATCCTGCCCTTTGCATTGGCGTGCTACGGTCGCTTCTTCCCGACCGGGCTTTGGAGTCCAGCGATTCCGCCGTCGTTCGCTTCGAGCACACGCCGGACGAGGCTCCAGGCTGGCTAGGAGAGCAGAACACTCGCCAGCCGACGCAGATTGACGTGCATATTGAGGTGCGGCGGTCCGGCGTTTGTCTCGGCCATGTGCTCGTTGAGGTCAAGTACACTGAACGTGATTTTGGCTCCTGTCGCGGCTGGGCGAAGAGGGAAGCCAACCTGAAGGACTGCGAGAACACCACCGAACTCGTCAGGTCTCCAAATAGAATTTGTTGGCTGGCGCGGACGCAGAATCGTCACTACTGGGAGCTAATGTCTGATCCCACAAGTTCAATTCGATTGGACGCGGTTCCGTTGACCGACCCGTGCCCTTTTCGAGATGGGCGGTATCAGATGATGCGTAACCGGGTATTGGCAGATGTACTAAAGCGCAAAACGGGCGCTGATTGGTCAGACTTTGCCGTCTGCCTGCACCCAGCCAACGGGGATGTTCGAATGTTATTGAATGGCTCCGAGGGGATTGTCGAGTCCTTTCGGTCGCTGTCCTCGTTCACAGCGGTGCGTGAATGGAATCCAAAGGAAGTAGTTAATGCCATTCGGAGGAGGAGCACGACTTTAGGAGATTGGGGGAATTGGATGGAGCAGAGGTACTTCTGATCGCCTTTGTAGCCCGGGAGAGCCCGGGACAGCCTGACCTGGTACACGCGCCGTTCAACATTTCTCTGTTGTCAGGGGCTGTACGTTCAGCGTAATATGGTCTATGTATGATTCGCTCTTGTCGCGACCGGGATACGCAGTTGCTCCTGGGACGACGGTTCAGCCGGAAGTTCCAAGCGATCGAGAAGGTCGCCCGCGTCCGGCTCGCTGTACTCGACTCCTCGACCTCGCTGGGAGATCTGACGCTCCCTGGGCTGAGGCTCGAAGCTCTGAAGGGCGATCGGAAGGGACAATACAGCATTCGCATCAACGACCGGTACCGAATCTGCTTTGAGTGGAAGGACAACGATGCGTACGCCGTGGAAATCGTGGACTACCATTAGGAGAAAAAATGGCCTCTAGCAAACATCGGCGGCTGCCGCCAATCCATCCGGGAGAAGTCCTGCGAGACCTCATCTTGGAAGGCGGGCTGACGGCAAATGCACTGGCGATGGCGCTACGTGTGCCAGCGAACCGGATTGGCGGCATCGTGAGCGGTCAGCGCGGCATCACGGGAGACACCGCGTTGCGCCTGGCGCGTTACTTTGGGACCTCGCCGGATCTGTGGATGAATCTCCAGGCAAAATACGACTTGGCGGCCGCCGAGGAGGCGCTCCACGACAAGATCGCCCGGGAAGTGCTGCCACGTCGGGCCGCTTAGCCCTTCTGGCCCCAAACTCGCCTCGCGATCGGCCAGCCGGCAGCGGATAGAGCAAGCCTGCTATTCAAGAGACGCACGGTGGCGGCGACCGACGAACGTGGTATGGTCAACGGAATGAAAATCGACGTCTTCAACCATATCTTCCCAGCTCGTTTCTTCGCGGAGTTTCAGAAAGCCGCGCCGCAGCTCAAAGACATGGGCAAGCGCGTCCGCAACGTGGCCACCATCCTCGATCTCGACGCGCGCTTCCGGATGATGGACGAGTTCGGCGATTACCGCCAGGTCATCTCCATCGGCAGTCCGCCGCTCGAATCGTGGGCCACGCCCGAGGTTACAGTGCATCTGTCCCGCGTCGCCAACGATGGCATGGCTGAGTTGGTACGTCAGTATCCCGACCGCTTCATCGCCTTTGTCGCGGCGGTGCCGATGAACGATCCGGACGGGGCAGTGCGGGAAATGCACCGGGCCGCCGGCATGGGCGCGCTGGGCGCGCAGATTTTCTCGAACGTGGGAGGGAAACCGCTCGATAGCCCGGAGTTTCAGGCGCTGTTTGATGAAATGGCGAGCCGCGATCTGGCAGTGTGGCTGCATCCGGCGCGCGGCGCCAACTTTCCCGACTACCGCGGCGAGGAAAAATCCAAGTTCGAGATTTGGTGGACCTTCGGGTGGCCCTACGAAACCAGCGTGGCCATGGCGCGCCTGGTCTTCGCCGGCTTGTTCGACCGCCATCCCCATATCAAGATCATCACCCATCACATGGGAGCGATGATTCCCTACTTCGCGGGGCGCGTCGGTTACGGTTGGGATCAACTCGGCACGCGCAGCACGGACGAAGGCTATGAGGTTCTGCTAGCGTCGATGAAGAAGCGTCCATTCGACTATTTCAAGGAGTTCTACGCCGACACAGCCCTGTTCGGCGCGGGCCCGGCCACGGAGTGCGGCCTCAAGTTTTTCGGCGTCGATCACGTGCTGTTTGCCTCCGACACTCCCTTTGAACCTGCGCCCGGCGTGTATATTCGGGAGACGATCCGAGTAATCGAGAGCCTGGATCTTTCCGCGGAGGACAAGGAACGGATCTATCGCGGCAATGCCGAGCGCTTGTTGTTCCCGAAGAAGAAAGCTTGAGTGGGAAACAGGTCGGCGAAGGAGTCTATCCGGAGTGTGGCGGCTCGACGCCGCCTTGGATGCCGGAGGCTTGCCTCGGGCCGCTGCGAGGTTTGTCTCGCAGCGCCGCGGGCTTCGCCGCGCCGGCTGAAGCAAGCTTGGGCACTCGGGAAGGACGATCCAGACACCGCTCCTTCGAGCAATCATTCAGGATGCCAGGTTTTCCCGCGACACCTTCATTGATCTCCCGTGAAGAGTGGACTTCCCTCACTCCCAGCGCAGCGCGCGCATCGGATCGATCCTTGCGGCGCGGCGCGCCGGGATGAAGCCCGCTGCGGCCGCCACGATCAGAAGGATCGCCGTGGCCGCCGCCATGGTCAGCGGATCTTGCGGCGTGATCCCGTAAACCTGCGCGCGCACCAAGCCGGAGAGCGCCAGCGCGCTGGGCAGCGCCACCACCACGCCGACGCCAAACAGCACCAGCACTTCCGACATCACTAGCCACACCACGTCGTTCTGCGACGCTCCCAGGGCCATGCGGATGCCAACTTCCTTGGTGCGCCGCGATAGGGTGTAAGCCATCACGCCGTACAGCCCGATCACCGCCAGCAGCGTGGCCAGCACGCCGAACACCGCGGACAAGCCGGCCACCAGCCGCTCGGTCAGCAGCGCCAGGTCCACTTGTTCTTCCATGGTGCGCATCGTATACACGGGAACGTTGGGATCGGCTTTGCGCACTTCGCCTTGGATCAGGTTGAACATTTGTGAGGGCGGCGCAGTGGTGCGGACATACGCCACCATGCCGCCGGGCGACTTGTCGGCCAGGAAGGGAACGTACATCTGGATGCCCATGTCGTCGCGCATGTGGTTGTATTTCGTATTACCGGCCACGCCGATAATCTCCATATCGGTGTGCGTGCCGGGATCGCCGCCGTAGCCGACGCGATGGCCGAGCGCCGGGCGCTCGCCGAAGAACTTCCGCGCGAAGTTCTCGTTGACGATCGCCACCGTGGGAACCGTGTCCTTCGGATCGCTGTCGTGCTGGATTCTGTGGTTATCCTGCTCGCTGAAATCGCGGCCCATCAGGATGGGGATGCCCATGGTTTGAAAGAATCCCGGGCTGATTTCGTTCATGTAGGGATTCATGTCCTCGTCGGGCTTGCTGGCGTAGCCCTCCACGCTGACGGTATTCTCCCAGTCGTTGTCGTCAATCAAGCGAATCCCGGAGAGAGCCGCCGATTCCACTCCCGGCAAGGCCCGAATGCCGTCGGTGACTTGCCGGTAAAACGCCTTGGCGCGCTCGTTCTTGTAGCCGTTCAGCGAGGGATCCACGCTGAAGGAGATCAGCTTGGTGGTGCGGAATCCGGGCGCCAGGTTTTTCAGATTGCGCAGGCTGTTGATGAATAATCCCGCGCCGATCAGCAGCAGCAGCGACAGCGCAATCTGCGTCACCACCAGCGCCTGGCGCAGGCGCACGTGGCCCGCGCCGCCGGTGACCGCGCCGGCTTGGTCCTTGAGCGTCTCGAAAAGATTGGGGCGCGTCGCTTGTAATGCGGGGACCAGCCCGAACAGCAAGCCGGTCAGCGCGGTTACGATGATGGTGAACGCCAGAATACGGGCGTCGGGAACGCTGGAAAAATTGCCGCCGCTGGGCATCAGACCCAGCAAGAGATGAACGGTCCAGGTGGCCAGGCCGATTCCCGCCGCCGCGCCGACCGCCGCCAGCAACATGCTTTCCACCAGAAGCTGGCGGACGAGTCTTCCACGGGTTCCGCCGATAGCCAGACGCACGGCGATCTCCTTTTGCCGCGTCACCGCGCGGGCCAGCAGCAAATTGGCCACGTTCGCGCAGGCGATCAACAGCACGCCGCCAACCACGGCCATCAGCACCCACAGCGGTTTGGAGAACCCTTCGCGCAGGCTGGCGCGGCCTTGCGATCCGGGGATCACATCAATGGTGCCGCGCACAAATTGCTCCCGGGTATAAGGAGAGGCATTGGCGAATTCCGCTTCCTTTACTTCCATCTCCAGCATCTGGTGATAGAACGGCTGCAGGCCGGCCTTGGCCTGTTCCAGCGTCACGCCGGCCTTGAGCCGGCCGAACACGTTCACCCATTTGCTGCGGCGGCGCTTCAAGTCGTCCCATAGCGGAGTGACTTGCGCTTTCATCATCATCGGGAAACGGATCTCCGGATTCTGGCCCAGTTCGACGCCGGTGAATCCTTGCTGGCTGACCCCGATGACGGTGTAGCTGCGATCGTTGACAATTACGTTCTTGCCGATCACGTTGCGCTCGCGCCCGAAGCGGCTGGTCCAAAAGTCGTAGCTGATCACGGCCACCGGATGGCCGCCGGGAAGCTTGTCGTCTTCCTGGGTGAAGACGCGGCCGGCCGCCGCGCCCACGCCGAGGACCTGGAAGTAATTGCCGGAGACCAACTCTCCGGTGATGCGCCGGGTATCGCCGTCGGCGCTCAGACTTACGGGAGTGCTGTACTTGCACATCAATCCGCTGAAGACGGTGTTGTGATCGCGGAAGTCCTGGTACATGGGATAGGAGAGTGCATTACGGCCGCGATTGCTGCCGTAAGCACTGCCGCGGGCCGTCAGCAAGGCGAGTTGCTCGGGATTTTTCACCGGCAGCAGGCGCAGCAGCACCTGGTCGAGCAGCGTGAAGATGGCGGTATTCGCGCCGATCCCCAACGCCAACGAAAGGACGATGACACTGCTAAACACCGGGTCCCGAAAGAGCCGCCGGAATGCGTATCGTAAGTCGCGCATGAACCCTCCCCTGCTTTCTGACGCGGTCAAAGCCGGAAGGTTAGCCGGCTCGCCGCGCGGTTTTTTCGGATTCGACGGTAGTGGTTCAGTTTGATCGCAAGGCAGTTTGTGTTGTCAGAACCGCCTGCGGTAGCAGGTGGGTCTACTTGGTGGACCCATCCGCTACCGCGGACGGTTCTGACAACACGCCCTCAAACTGAGCCACTACCGATTCGATCCCTTGTGCTCAGGGACGGAAGCCTGTGCTACACTATGTTTGCGCGCCAGAAAGTGGGGAGGGACCATCGCACACACATTAAAGGGCGTTGTCTTGGCGGGAGGCACGGGAAGCCGTCTCTATCCGCTGACCAAGATCACCAATAAGCATCTCCTGCCGGTTTACAACAAACCGATGATCTACTACCCGATCGAGACTCTGGTCAACGCCGGCATCCGCGACATCATGATCGTCACCGGTGGCAAGAACTCCGGCGATTTCCTGCGTCTGTTGGCCAACGGCAAACAGTTCGGGCTGGAACACATCAATTACACCTACCAGGAAGGCGAAGGCGGAATCGCCGAGGCTTTGGGACTGGCCGAACATTTCGCCGATAATTCCGGCGTGTGCGTGATTCTGGGCGACAACATCATCGAGGGCAATATTCGCTCGGCTGCCGATGAGTTTCGTTCCCAGGGAATCGGCGGCAAGATCCTGCTGCGGGAAGTGGAAGACGCCGAGCGTTTCGGCGTGGCGGAAATCCGCGACGGGCGCATCGTGGCGATCGAGGAAAAGCCGCGCCATCCAAAATCGAATTACGCGGTCACCGGGATTTATTTCTACGATCACACGGTGTTTGAAAAAACCCGCCAGATTCACCGCTCCAATCGCGGGGAGTTGGAAATTACGGACGTCAACAATCTGTATATCGCCGAAGGCAACATGACCTACGACTTCTTGGAAGGCTGGTGGACCGACGCGGGCACTTTCGATTCGCTGCGCCGCGCCAATAATCTGGTGGCGGAAACCGGAGCCAACAACATGCGTATCGGCAGTCGCGGCGGCGAAGCGGGAGGCGGACTTCGCCTGGATGGCGACGGCGCCGTTTTGGAGAAAGTGTGAGCGCCGCCCCGGAACCAACCCAGGCTCCCACCGCCGTCGCGGTGCATTGGATCGTCCGCCGCGACGGCCTGGACCTGGCCACCCGCGCCGGCGGACCCAAGGGTTTGGGATCGGTGATCCTGACACCCCACGATCCCAAGTTGATCGACGGCGTGCGCGTCGCGGCCTTCGACTTGTGGCCCGACGACCGCGGTTATTTTCTGGAAGTGGCGCGTGTGACCGCCGCCGACGGAGCTTCCAACGCATCGACAGGCGACGATTGGGCCGCGGGATTCGCCAACACCCAGGTCTCCGCCACGCTAAGCTATCCGGGGACGATCAAGGCCCTCCATTATCACTGCAAGCAGACCGACCTGTGGACGCCGGTGCGCGGCATGATTCAGGTGGTGCTCTACGATCTGCGGGTGGGATCGCCTACCTTCGCCTGCACCAACACGCTCTACATCGGCGCGTTACGTCCCTGGAAGTTGCGCATTCCCCCGGGGGTGGGCCACGGGTACAAGGTGCTGGGAAACGAACCCGCCATGCTGGTTTACCTCACGAATCGCTTCTATGATCCGGCGGATGAGGGTAGAATTCCTTACGACCACCCGGATATCAATTACGATTGGGAGTTGCAGCACAAATAGTCCGGGTTCTCTTCCTCCATGCGAATCTTGGTTACCGGCGGCGCCGGATTCATCGGATCCTGTTTCATCCGTCTGCTGGCGGAAACGCATCCGCAGGACTCCCTCACCAATCTCGACAAGTTGACCTACGCCGGAAACCTGGAGAACTTGGCGTCTTTGCCGGCGACCGCGCGCTACGAGTTCGTGAAGGGCGACATCGGCGACGCCGCGCTGATGAACGAACTGGCGGCCCGCCATGACGCCGTGGTCAACTTCGCGGCCGAGTCGCACGTGGATCGCAGCATCCTGGACTCTACCGAGTGCTTCGAAACCAACGTTCGCGGAACACTGGTGTTGCTGGAGGCTGCGCGTAAGGCCGGCGTGGAGCGCTTCTTGCATGTTTCCACCGACGAAGTGTACGGCGATATCCCGGGCGGCGAGTTTGCCACGGAATGCTCGGCGCTGCGGCCCTCCAGCCCCTACGCGGCCAGCAAGGCGTCGGCGGAAATGCTGGTGATGGCCTACCAGCACACCTACGGCGTGCCGGCGCTGATCACGCGAGCCTCCAACAATTACGGGCCGTTCCAGTTTCCGGAAAAATTCATGCCCTTGATGATCACCAACGCGCTGGAGTCCAAGCCGCTGCCGGTTTACGGCGATGGCCGGCAAGAACGCGACTGGATCCATGTGCAGGATCATTGCCGGGCGCTGGATCTGGTTTTGCGGCAAGGCCAGGCCGGCCAGGTGTACAACATCGGGGTGGGACAGCCGCGCGCCAACCTGGACGTTCTCCGCACGCTGTTGCACTTGCTGGAGCGGCCCGAGTCGCTGATCAGTTACGTCACCGATCGTCCGGGCCACGATCGCCGCTATGCGTTGCGCAGCGACAAGATCGAGAAGGAACTGGGCTGGCGTCCTCAACATAGTTTTGCGGACGGCTTGCGCGCCACCGCGGAGTGGTACAAGACGCATCCCGAGTGGATGGCGCACGTGCGTGACGGCGCGTATCGCGAGTACTACGACCGCCACTACGAGCGGCGCGACGAAACCTGGTCGGGCGTAGGGCCTCGGAGTAGTAAATGAAACTACAAGGCAAAAGGCAAAAGGCAAAAGGCAAAAGGCAAAAGGCAAAAGGGAGGTACGAGCGCCCACTTTTGCCTTTTGCCTTTTGCCTTTTGCCTTGTAGTTTGGTTGTGTCCGAAGGGCAGCCGTGACCGCCCGAATCGCCATCACCGGAGCCGGGGGAATGCTGGGCCGCGAGTTGAGCCGCGTCCTGGCGGCGCGCCAACCGCTGCTGTGGGATCACACCGCCTGCGACATCACCGATGCCGCCGCCACGCGGCGGGTCATCGAAGCGGCCCGTCCGGAAGTAGTGATTCATCTGGCCGCCTACACCAAGGTGAACGATTGCCAGCGTAATCCGGAGCGGGCCATGGCCGTGAATTCGCGCGGAGTACGCCATGTGGCGGAGGCGGTCAACGCGGTGGGTGCGCGGCTCGTCTATATTTCTACGGACTATGTCTTCGACGGCCGCCTGCGCCAGCCCTACCGGGAGGACGACCCGGTTTCGCCCGTGAACGCTTATGGGCGCTCGAAAGCGGCGGGCGAAGGCAACGCCGCCGCGGCCGCGGGATCGCTGATTCTGCGTTGCGGCTGGCTGTTTGGCGCGGGCGGCCGGAATTTCGTGGAGGCGATCCGCGAGCAGATCCGCCAAGGCCAGCAACTGCGGGTGGTCAACGATCAGGTCGGCACGCCAATTTGGACCGGCCATTTGGCGCCCGCCATCGTCGCGCTGGTGGACGCGCAGGTCACCGGAATCGTCCATGCGGCGGCCAGCGGGCAATGCTCCTGGCACGAATTCGCGGAGGCCATCGTCGAACTGAGCGGCTCCAACGTGGCTGTGGAGGCCATTGCCACTCCCCCTGGCGGCACGCCCCGCCCGTCGTACAGCGTCTTGAGCGACGCGCGTCTGTGCGCCTTGGGCGTGGGACCGCTGCCCCATTGGCGCGAAGGCTTGCGCCTATATCTTGCGGATGCGAATTTGACCAGACATGAATTTGGCGAGACATGAATATTGCGCTGGATGGCACACCACTCTCGGAGGCCCCGCATACCGGCATCGCCCGTTACACCGGGCAATTGGCCGCGGCGCTCGGAGCGATCCATCCGGAGGCGCGCATCACGCTGGAAGCGCGGCCGGGCAACGCTGGAGTGCTGCAAGGCCGCTGGTGGAGTATCGGATTGCCCCGCCGTCTGCGGGAGATTCAAGCCACGCTGTTCCATGGCACGGACTTTGCGGTGCCGTTTCTGGGCCGCACGCCCTCGGTGGTGACGGTCCACGACCTCTCGCCGCTACGGGCCCGCGAATGGGACATGCCCGCCGTTGCGCGGGGCGTGGCCCGGCGATTGCCCGGGGTCATCCGCCGCGCCGCGGCCGTGATTACACCGTCCGAGCGAGTGAAAGCGGAATTGACGGAGCGCTTCCCCGCGGCCCGGGAGAAAATATTCGTGACGCCCCTGGCGGCGGCCGCGCTGTTCTTTCCAAGACCCGTATCCGCCTCCGGTGCCAAATATGTGCTGTACGTGGGGTCGGGCCAGCGCCGCAAGAATCTGGACTTATTGGTACGAGTATTTGGGCGGGTCCGCAGCCGGTTCCGGAAGGACCATGACATTCACCTAATCGTAGTGGGCGGTGGACCGCAAATCGAGCTACAATCGGAAGTAATACAGATGCTGGGCGTTCCAGACGAAGAACTGGCCAAGCTGTACTCTGGAGCGGCGGCGTTTGTGTACCCCTCACTGTACGAAGGCTTTGGTCTGCCGGTCCTGGAGGCCATGGCCTGTGGCGCCGCGGTGATCACCACGCGCGGTACCGCGTGCGGCGATCTGGCGGGAGAGTCCGCTTTGTTGGTGGAGGGCGAGAACGAGCGACAATTGGAAGAGGCCTTGACCGCGGTTCTGGAGCGTCCCTCCCTGGCCGCCGAATTGCGAGAAAAAGGGATGGCCCGGGCCAGGAGTTTTTCCTGGCAGCGCACCGCGGAACAGACTTGGGCCGTCTATCAGGTAGCGCTTCAAGGGACCTGCTCATGAAAGCCTTATTCATCTGTCCGGAGCCGCCCTACCCCGCCAATGGCGGAGGGCCGCTGCGTTCGGCCTGTATGTTGGAATGGCTGGCGCGCCGGGCGGATGTCCACGCCTTGGTGTGCGGCGAGCCGGAAGACCGCGTGCGCGAGATCTGCCGCCGCGTGGAAGTGGCGCATCTCCCGGTTCACGGACGGGACACGGCGGCGCGAGTATGGCGCAACCTGGGTCGGGCGGTGCGTGGCGTTCCGCCGCTGGTGGACCGCTTCTCGGCCCGCGAAATTCAAGCCGCCCTCGAGCGGCTGCTGGAAGACGGTCCCTTCGACGCGGCGGTCTTCGAGCACTTTTGGATGGCCCCGTGGATTCACCTGGTTCGTCCCCATTGCCAGATCGCGATTCTCGACCTTCACAATCGCGAGCCTGACTTCTACCGCGCGCTGGGCGGACCGCTCTCCTCATGGTTTGCGCGATGCGCCGAGCGCTGGGAGCGCGATTTGCTGCCGGAGTTCGATCAGGTTTGGGATCCCCGGGTGGCTCCCACCGGGTTGCCGTGGCGCTATGAAAACCAGAACGATCGCACCTTCGACCTGGCTTTCTCGGCCAGTTGGGATTACCCGCCGAATCAAGAAGCGGCGCGCTGGTTCTTCCGGCGTATCTGGCCGCAGATCGTGGCGCGGCGGCCGGAGACCAGCATGGTACTGATCGGCAAGGAAGACCGCGGCCTGCCCGGCTTGGTCCGCTCCGACTCGCGCGTGACCATCACGGGGCCCGTGGAGAGCTCCACCACGTGGCTGGAATTGGCCCGCGTGGCCGTTGCGCCGTTGCGCAGCGGCGCCGGCGTCAGCGTGAAGATCGCCGAGGCCTGGCGGGCCGGCTGCGCCGTCGTTGCTACTTCCGTCGGCGCGCGGGGTTATCTCCCCGGAGACGGAATAGTCGTTGCCGACGATCCGGCCGATTTCGCTTCGGCCGTTTGCGGACTTCTGCTGGACGCGGGACGCCGCCAGCAGTTGGCCAAAGCCGGGCGGCGCCGCTTCGAGCACGAGTACTGCTGGAGTGCGGTCCACGAGCGCTTGGACCGTCTGGCGCCGGAGTTGGCCAATTCCTTCGATGACGAGGTGCTGCGATGAAGTCGACGAAAATCGCCATCGACGCACACGCCCTTGGGCGGGGACAAGCCGGATACGAGAGCTATCTGCGCTATCTGACCGCCGAACTGCCCGTGGCCGCGCCCGATGCCAGCTTTCTGCTGTACTTGTGCCGGGACGCCCAGGCCGCGGATACAGCGGCGTTATGCGGCGATGCGATGGCGGCACTGCCGGTGCTTTCCGCCAGCCGGGCTCGCCGCTTGCTGTGGGATCTACCGCGGCAATTGCGGCGCGATCGTCCCGACTTGCTGCACGTGCAGTACGCCGCGCCGTTTCCGTGCCCGGCCCCGGTGGTGGTCACGATTCACGATCTTTCGTTTGTGGATGTGCCGCGGTTTTATTCGAAGATGGAGCGGGCCTTGCTGCGCGTGGCGGTAGGACGCACGGCCAGGATAGCGCGCCGCGTGGTTACGGTATCGGAGTTTTCCAAGCGCCGCCTGATCGCCGTCTATGGTCTGCCGGAGGAGCGCGTGGTGGTGGCGCCGAACGCCGCGGGCCCGAATTTCCGTCCCATAAGTTCCATACTTCCCATAAATCCCATGCCCTATATTCTTATGGTGGGCGACCTGCAGCCGCGCAAGAATCATGTGGGAGCCATCCGGGCCTTCGCGGCGTTCGCGGGACGTCACCGCTATCGCCTGCGGATCGCCGGACGGGAAACGTCCTTTGCGGCGGCGATCCGCCGCGAGGCCGCCGCGAGCGGTGTGGGCCAGTACATCGATTTTCTCGGCTACGTTCCGGACGGCGAGTTGCCGGCGCTTTATCGCGGCGCGGATTGCTGCCTGTACCCTTCGTTTTACGAGGGTTTCGGACTGCCGGTGCTGGAAGCGATGGCTTGCGGAACGCCGGTGGTCACTTCGCGCGGCACGGCGCTGGAGGAAGTGGCCGGCGGAGCCGCGATCCTGGCCGAGCCCGGCGATCCGCGCGAAATCGCGCTGGCGCTGGAAGCGGCTATCGAGCGGCGCTCCGCTTTGTCGGCCGCGGGATTGCAGCGGGCGCGCCTGTTTTCGTGGACGGAGTCGGCGCGGCAAACGGTGCGCGCGTTTCGCGAAGCGCTGGCCCTTCCCGTCTCCGAGCCGCGAGAGTATCGCGAGACCAAGGGTAAACGACCGGAAGTCCACTCCAGCACATGATGACGACGTTATGAAGCCGAAACTGCTGATCATTTCGCCGGTAACCCCGTATCCCGTCTTCCACGGAGCGGGCAGCGCTATTTTCGGCTATCTCCGCGTGCTGCGCCAGGACTTCGACATCCTCTTCGCCGGATTTTGTCCCGAAAAACTGCTCGACCAAGCCAATGAAGGATTGCGTCTGCTGTGCCGCGACGTGTTCTTGATGGCGCCGCCGGAATTGCGCTACGTGGATGCTTTCGATTCCACGCCTTTTTATTTTTCCAACCTGAAAGACGAGCGCTTCCGCCAGGGCGTGCGCGATATGTATCAGCGGCACCACCCGGAAATGATTCAGGTGGAGTATCTGAACATGGCCGAATACGCCGACGGCCTGGAGGGCGTGCGCATCTTGCGCGCCCACGTGCAGGATTGGTGGCACTTTTACCTCGGTTGGAAGCAGTGCCTGTCGCGACGCGAGCGGATCACCAAATTGCTGGGCTGTTTCGACACCATCGTTCACAACCGCCGCCTGATGCGCCAGTTCGACCGCATTCTGGTCACCCACGACGACGAGCGCATGCACGCCCTGGAGATTTGCCCGGAGGCCGTGGTGGAGGCCCTGCCGTTCTTGCTGATGGATTGCGAACAGTTCACGCCCAGTCCCGGCATTCCTTCCGAGCCGTTGATGATTTTCGTGGGTTTCCTTCCGCATACCCCCAATGAAGAAGGTCTGCGCTGGTTCATCGAAAAGGTTTATCATCTAGTGAAGCGGGAGGAACCGGCGGCGCGGCTGGTAGTGGTAGGTTCGGGGGCATCGAATGGCATGAAAGGGCTGATGTACGATCACGGCGTGGAGTATCCCGGATTTGTCGAGGATCTGCGGGCGTTGTACGCGCGCACGCGCGTGTACATCGCTCCGATCATGACTGGCGGCGGAATCCGCACCAAGATCGTCGAAGCGATGGCGGCGGGGATGCCCGTGGTGTCCACGCACTTCGCGCCGCTGGGCATCGGCACCACGCCGGGCGTGCATCTGCTGGCCGCCGACGATCCCCAGGGTTACGCCGGCCATATCTTGAAACTGTTCCGCGACGACGCCTTGTGGTGGCGCCTCCGCGACAACGGCCGGCGATTCATCGAAGAAAACTACAGCCTGCAAGCCAATGGACCGGCGGTGGCGCGCCGCTATCGGCAGTATTTGACGGAATGCGTTAAGGAGTCCGCGGCATGAAGGCCGTTCTGTTTGCCACCGGACCGTTGGACCAGGCCGCCGCCGAGGCTGGCGCGTTGCGGCAACGTTTGGGTCCGGATTCGGTGTGGGTGGTGGCTGCTCCCGGAGAGGCCGCTGCTTTTCGGAACGCCGCCTCCGCCGCGCTTCCCGGCGGTGACGTTGCGGTGCTGCCAGCCGGCCCGCTGTTGGTACTCAAGATCTGGATGGCCATCGGCCTGTCGTCCACCGAAGTGTTTTGCCTGTCCCATCAGCAGGCCCACGGGAAGGCCTATCGCTTCCTTAAGCTGATGGCCTACGCCGTGCGGGGCCGTGTGGTGTTTGTGCGGCCGGACGGCCGCGCGCCGCTGGGTTTGTGGGCCTTTCTATGGGTTACTTTGGGGCGCCTGTGGGCTCGCGAGAATGGCGCGCTGCTGGTGGGATCGGCGTCCCCGGAAACATTGCGGCGCTTGGAAGCGGACTTGCGCCTGCGCCGTCCCGGATCTGCCGTCCACGTGCTGGAGGATCCGTCGTTAGGGGATTTCCTCCGCGTGGCGCGGAATTGGCGGCTGTACTGTTATCTTTCCATTCCCTGGACCGGCGAGGGACACAACATTCTGAAGTTGTTGGCCTGGCTGTTGCCGTGCGGGCACCGGGAAATCTACAACGAGGCCGGGGATTCCTTTTCCGTGCGCTTGGCCGGCACGTTGCTGGCGCATGTCGGCCGGCGCATTCGCGACAGATTCGCGGCCGCCTGGAACGGTATGTGCTACGCTGCCTGGTGGACCGGCGACAAGCTGCTGGCCGCCTGGAACGGCATTCGTTACGCCCGCTGGTGGACCGGCAACATGCTGCTGGCCGCCGGAAACGGTATTCGCTACGCCTGTTGGTGGACCGGCAACATGCTGCTGACGGCGTGGTACAAACTGCTGGCGATTCCGCCCGGAGTGACGGTGATCGGATCGGCGTCCGGCTATTATTTGCGGGCCATCGTCGCGGATTTAAGGCGCAAGAATCCCGGCGCGCCGATCTATGGAGTTCTGCCCGCCCGGCTAGTGGGTCCCGCCGGCCCGTTGTTTGACGCGCTGATTCCGATGCGTCCGCTGGCAATTCTACGTCACGCGTTCGGAAAGACTCGCACCGGTTGGTCTGCCATCCCCTGTACCAACGAAGGCTACAATCGGTACAAATTGCTGGGATGTCTGTTGCCGCTGGGTCATCGCAAGATTTACAACGAAAACGGCGACGGCTATCCGGCGCGCGCCGGGCGGATGCTGGTAACCCACGGTCTCTGGCGGCTGAAGCACCGCTTGTTCTACCAAGCCTTCACGCAGCGCCGCGGCCGCTCCTGGCCGGTGCTGGGCATGCATCTGGTGCTGTATCCGTTCCGCCTGGTGGCCGGCGCGGGCCTGCTGTTGCTGGTGCGCCTGCGCGCCAAGAGCCGGCCGGCGATCATTCCCACGCGCATTGATCCTGGCGTACCTAACCTCAACGTCCCCGACCTCGACGCCACTGCTCTTAACGTCGCTAAGGCCGCAGTGGCTTCCAACAGCCAGGTACTCGATCCCGCGGAGCGGTAGCCGGAGCGGCGCAAGATTAAACGTCGGCGTGTATGTCCCTATCGCAGCCTGTGGGGCGTGCGAGATTCAACTACCAGATTACCTTGACGCCGTACTGGCGGAAAGCAGGGTCAATCGTGACAATAGGCAGGCTTTCGACGATTGCTTGGGCAATCAGCAGACGGTCGAAAGGATCGCGATGGTAGTCCGGGAGCTCGAAGACACGATTGACATGCCGCACTTGAATGGGCAGCATCTGCAAACCGAGAAACTCGGCATGCCGCGCAAAGAAATTGGATTCGTCAGGCATACCCAACTTCCCGGCTCGAACCTTCAAAGCAATTTCCCATAAGCTGGCGGCGCTCAGGACAGCGTGCGAGGCGTCAACCGTGAGCAGTTTGGCAATTTTTCGCGATAGCCGCCCTGGCTCCCTGATCGACCACAGGAAAACATGCGTGTCGATCAGAAAACTTGCGTCTACAGGCCGAACCATTCCGCCATCTCCCGGTTGGTAAGGGGCGCATCCCAACCTTCTTTCAACACCAGGCCGGCAACATCCTTGGCACTGCCCAGCACCTTCTTGCCGCTGGACTTGGGAATACGCACCAGCTTGACCATCGGCTTGCCGGCCTTGGCAATCACTACGTCTTGCCCTTCCATGGCCTTGGCGATCAAGCGGGAGAGGTTGGTTTTGGCCTCATGGACGTTTACTTGCATATCTCGATTATGGACTAACCAGGTTAGCTAAGCAAGCGCGGATTCTCCTTTTCCGTCTGCCAGGCCGACCGGATGCGTTATGCTGGAAATAGCATGAGGAGGGTTCAAGAATGATAAAGGAAACAGCCCAGCACACCGACCGTCGGACGTTTCTGCGTAGCGCGGCGGCCGCCGCGCTAGCCCCAATTGCAGCGGCCGCGGCGAAACCCGATCCAACCGTGAAGATCGCCGAGTTCGATCCCGCGGGAGGCGCCAAAGGCATCCTCGAGGTCCCCAAGATCAAGAAGTCCGATGCGGAATGGAAGCAGCAGTTGAACGCCGAGCAATTCGAGATCACCCGGCGGGCCGGCACCGAGCGGGCGGGCACCGGGAAGTATGCCGAATTTCACGGCGACGGCCTGTACCTGTGCGTTTGTTGCCAAACCGCGCTCTTCGATTCCCGCACCAAGTTCGAGTCGGGAACCGGCTGGCCCAGCTTCTACGCGCCGATTGCCAAGCAGAACGTCACGGTGAAATCGGACCGCAGCTTTGGCATGGAACGGAACGAAGTCCTCTGCACCCGTTGCGACGCTCACCTAGGGCACGTCTTCGACGATGGTCCCCCGCCGACGCACCTGCGTTATTGCATGAATTCCGCGTCGTTGGTGTTTGCGGCTCGCGGCAAATAGGGAGTTTCCGCGTTGGCGTCCCGGCAAGACACGTGCACAAAGGGAACTCCGACTCTATAGCCACGCGAAGTGAGGATTTGAATGAGAAGATCGCTGGAGACGGTGTTGGGGCCGGTCATCTTCCTTGAGCGCTACGCGGCACCATGCCTGAGTGTTGCGCGAAATGCGCCGTGTTGCCATGCGTTGTCGGTACCGGGGTGCTTAACCGGAAACACGGATCAAACGGGTTAAGCACCCTTGATCCCCGGGAGGGATCCAGCTTGTAGCCGGTGGTAGAGCGGGTTTTGCGACACCACTGGTAAGAAACGTTCCTAACCAGGACCCCGGACAGGAGTCCCGGCGCCCTGCCAAACACGCTGGTGCACGTAATCTCTCGCCCGACACCCGGTGGTTTCGCAAGCTGCGCTCAACCACCGGCTACAAAACGCTCAGTGGGTTCCGCGGAAACGCGGGATCAGCGGCAGCGGGGTCGGCACCTGTCCCCGCTTCCCCCGCTAGACAGGCATCATCAGCCCCATCATCAGCCCCCCACCCTGATGATTATCCCTCTGAATCTTCAGCAGTTAACGCAAAACGGCTCGCTCCGCGCACACCCCCTCGATCCTTTTTCTCAAGCTCCTTACCGACGGCATCCTGATGCGGATCAAGGGGCTTCTGGTCACCGAGACTCGTACAACGTGTCGTAAACCAGTCCAAATTGCCCAATACAAGCTTCCAAACCCTCGTCCGAGCAATGAAACTAGGCGCCACCTCTCGCGGGGAATGACCTGCCCGGGCTGTTCCCCTCCTTGCTCGCGTGAAATTAAATCGCCAAGTTCAGACCCCGCTTTCCCCCTCCGAAAACGAACTTACCGATTTCGCGTAAACACCAAACTTTACCGCTAACTGGCAGGTTCGTTTTGTCTTTTCGTACTGTTCCTCCCTATCTGCTCCTCCGCGACGCGAGGTACCTCTTCGACCCTCGCTGATGTGAGCGTATCAGAAAGGAGAACGCTGTCGATTGGGTTGCGGGACTATCTCACTGATCCGGTTCGAGAAGAAAAGTGCAGTGTAGAAAGGTTGCATCCGGCGCAATTTCCTATCTCGTTGCAGGGCAGCCACATAAATTTTAAGTTCACCGCCGCCCCACTCAGTTGTCAAGCGTTGCTGCCAATATTCTTGCCCCTTCGCGTAACAGATCCCGCTTTGCGGGAGCGCCGCTTGTAGCCGGTGATGGAACCTAGTGCTTCACGGCATCACTGACCACGAAAGGCACGAAGAACACGAAAAGGGCGAGCTTGCGGTTTTCGTGCTTTTCGTGTCTTTCGTGGTTTCGGTGGTCATGTGGCCCTCATCTTGGATATGGAGTGGCGGCAGCGAGAGGCGCACGCCACCTGCAAGTGGGAGCAACGGCTCGATGGAGTTCCCCACCAACAAGACGAAGCGCCGCGTGCCTGCACTACTGGGAACGGGTCAGCTTGGGCGGGGAGGGTTCCTTCTTGGGGAAATGCGTCTCTCAAGATAACGCCATCAGAGGCGCCGAACCGGCTGCCACGCTCACGAAACCTTCCCCGTCCAGGCTGTCCCCGCGTTTCCCCGCGTTTCCATCGCCTTCAGTAAAACGTCTTGTAGTTTCATCATCCGCTCCATTTCCGTCATGAGGTGTTGCTGGGTTGTTTGCACCTTCCCAGCATCTCCGCAACTGCGTCAAAGCGGACAGATCATCTGTGTTTAGGACCGGACAGATCACATGTTATCGACACAGCGCTCTCGGCCTTCCATGCGCGAGCACCAAGGTTGTGTTATCCTGTCCTCGTGGAAAAGGTCGCGAGAGTCTTTCCCAGCTTCGAGGACGCCGACCGTGCCGATGAGGAGTACTACGCGAATCTGACGCCTCAGGAACGCCTCGACATCCTCCTCGACCTCATCGAACAACACCGGAGATCCCTTGGGGAAACTGAGCAGCGATTTGAGCGAGTTTATCGCGTTACTGAACTCTCACAGAGTTGAGTACTTGATCGTCGGCGGCCACGCGGTGGCCTACCACGGACACCCAAGATTCACGGGCGACATAGACTTCCTGCTTCGCCCAAGCACTGAAAATGCAAATCTAGTGATTTCAGCCCTTGGGGATTTCGGATTCGGAGCCTTGGCGCTGAAAGCCGCGGACCTCATTGTGCCCGGGCAAGTTGTTCAGCTTGGCCGGCCGCCGAATCGCATTGATCTGCTGACTTCCATCTCGGGAGTTGAGTTTGACGAGGCGTGGAGTTCACGTATTTCTGCAATACTTGGCGGCGAAGCCGTCAACTTCCTTGGATGGGACGCACTTCTCCGGAACAAGGAGGCGTCAGGCCGCGACAAGGATAGCGTGGATCTTAAGAGACTGCTGGCCATCGCGGAGCGCAAGCGATCCCAGTGAAAGCAAACCGGTGTCATCCTGGTCTGGGGGAAAGGGACAGCCTGGGGAAAGGGGTCAAACAGCCCGGTGGTGACTATTTAAGCCACATGCTTGGGGCGGTGAGAACTGCTTGGCCGAGTGCGATGCCCAGAAGAAAATCGTCAACACCAGGAGTTTGTCGGAAATAGATTTCGGGGAACGAGGAATCAATAGAGCTGTCCCCTCGCATTCCCCTCGCATTCCAGATCACGCCGGGAGGAGCCGTGCGCAGCCTGATTTCATCCCACCCTCCGCAGCAGAAGTACGCGGATCAGGTTGACCCGAGACCTCTCCGAAATACAGTTGCATCCGCACGCCCTCTGCGCTACCGTTGCTATATGAGCAAGTTGGATCTTGACTTCAACGAGCCCGTGCCGCTGACCGCGGAAGAGGACGAAGAAACCATCGCCGCGATTGATCGCGGCCTGAAGGCCGCCGACGAAGGCCGTACTGTCTCGGTGGAGGAAGCTCGGGAAATGATCTCCCAGTGGATTGCAAAGTCCGCATCACCGAAGACGCGTTAGCCGATCTGGCGGAGATTGTCGAATATTCCAGCCTTCACTTTCCTGCAACGGCCAAACGGTTTGGCAACGCTCTCTTGGATCACATAGAACTGCTGGGCCGGTTTCCCCGGCTGGGCACGCCCGTCCCGCGGCGTAAGGGCGTCCGCAAAATCCTACACTCCCCGATTCAGATCTATTATCGATTTCACGAGGATCGAAACCTTGTGGGAACTGCGGGGACAGCCTGAACTTGGGGAATTATTTTCGGGCGACGCATGCGGCATTTCTCACGAGGATTATGCCACGAAGGCCCTGTCGGCTAAAAAATAAATCACGAAGTTCAGGTTGGCCCCGTCTCTCCCTCTCGTTTCTCCCCTTTCGGGTTCAGTAGGCTGCCGACGATCCCTTAGTGCGTCCTCGGCAAAGGTTCGATCAGAACATCGCCACCCTCAGCAACATCCAGTACCACGCGGCTTCCATACAGGAGAGACATTCCAACGAGCGAGCCGCCCTCGGCCTGCAGCACCAGAACGCGGCGCTTCTGGCGATTCCATTGGACGGTCGCTCGATCACGTCGAGCGCGACGATGCTACCATCCGCCAGTGTTGCACGGCGGCTGCCTCTTGCCAGGAACCCCAAGTGCTTGCACGACCGGACGGGAGAGCGTCAAGAATCCGTTGAAGCCAGTGTCGAGCACTGCTTCTACCTCTTGGCTAGAGTCAGGGCCAGATATGTTTAGGCGGATGACGGCTTTTCTTAGCCCGCTGATCTTCCCCTCCATCATGATGAGAGGGTCGCAAAGCGACCGCCAAGGCGATACGCCGCGGGTGACCCTATTCGGAGGCCGTACAGAATGGCGTTGGATCGCCTTGCCAGGACGCGCTCCGTCGCCGCGAGATCGTCGGCGTCAACTTCGTAGTCTCCGCTTTCGATGTCAAGGACGACAAACTCTCCCTGGTGTCCAGCCTCGACCCGCGTGCGGATACGTTCTGCGTAGATCGCCTCTCCTAGCTCGGCGATCTCGGCAGAGGTTAGGCGTGCCATATAAAGTCCATCATACTCCCAAAAGCCCTTCGTTAGACAGCCCTCCATAAAACAGGTATTGGAACAGAAGGAGGGGAAAGCCCTCTGGGAATGCGCGGGGGGACAAGCCTGACAAGGCTGATCTGCGGAGCCTGTTTTTCAGATCGCACGACCGCAATGTGCCGACGACTCTTCGATGTACGCGCGAGGCTCAGCCCGTCGCCATCTTCATATCAAGCAAGGGGCACGCGAAAAATGGCTACGCAGATCAGGCTGTCCCCGCGCCCCCCCCGCGCCCCCCATGATCGCTTGCTCCGGGGCCCAACGGTTGACGTTCTTGGTGAGGTCCGTGGGATTCATCCACCACGTGTCGCCGCGATTGTTGGACTTGAAGAAGTACTGTGCCGCCATGTATATCTTGGCCGGATTGTGAGCCGACATCCCGATAGGCCTGACGTGCGTGGTGTCCTTTTCGCATCGCCGCGGCGAAAGGGAATTCTGCACTCTTGATCGTCATGACACACATGCGGTGACGCTGACGCGCAGGAAAAATCAGTGCGGTGTTTTCTCGATAAAGCAGCTCACTGAGAAGTGGCTACGCACGTCAGGATGCCCCCGTTTGTCCCCAGACCCGTCGGGATGGGTTGGATTAGCCCCGACAAGAATGCGCAGTAGAGAGAGCCGGGCGTGATGCGTACGGTATACTAGGGTGATGCGAACAACCGTGAATCTCGATGACGACGTATTGTCTGCCGCCAAACAGTTGGCCCGCAAGCGAGCGAGCACTCTTGGTCAAACCCTTTCCGATATCGCGCGGCGCGGCCTGCAACCGCGGCCGGCCGGGCAAGTGCGAAACGGCGTTCGTCTGCTGGCAACCCGCCCCGGCACGCGGAAAGGAACATTGGCGCTCGTCAATGAACTGAGGGATGATGAATGAGCATTTCGCTGCCCGATGTAAACGTGCTGGTGGCTCTTCACGATCCGGCTCATGTCCACTATGAAGCGGCGCATCGCTGGTTCACGCGCTGCCGCAGCCAGGGATGGGCGACGTGTCCACTTACGTTGAACGGATGCGTGCGCATCTTGAGCAACCCCAACTACCCTCGCTTCGAAGCCTCTGTCGAAGACATTATCGACAGACTGAGAGCGCTCTGCTCCGTCCCGCATCACCATTTCTGGAGCGAGGAGCTTTCTCTGCTCGACGGAGAGGTGTTTCGTCCCTCCCACATTGCCGGATCGCGGCAGATCCCCGACGTTTACCTTTTAGCGCTCGCGGTTTTGCACGGCGGCAAGCTCGTTACTTTTGATCGGTCGATTCCCTGGAAAGCGGTCGTTGGGGCAGGACCGGGGAGCGTCGAGATCTTAGAGCCAGCCTGACGGCGTCGCCTTCTTCGCGGCCTCCCGGCGCGAAGCCAATCGGAACGCCGGGATATCCTGCGGAGGAAAGGGGGGAAAGAGGTCAGCCCGGGGATTGATCTCTCGCGCACATCGCACGTCGAGAATTGTACGGCACATTTGCCAATGTGCGATTCGTAAAAACACGCTACGCAGATCAGGCTGTCCCCGTCCGCCCTAAGGAGGGAATGCGAAGGACGAATGCGAGGGACAGCTTGTTTGTCCGCGTTGTCATTGTTTACGCGCAACTCCCAGGGGCCACAGAAAAACAGGCTACGCAGATCAGGCCGTCCCCGTGTTCTTCCGTCCCCGTGTTCTTCCCGGCAGCGGCATGATACGCTGGGATGGTCTGATGGGCCGGATCAGAAAGTAATCCTCAAGACGAATCCAGCGAGGCTTCTATGGTCACCCGGCGTCTGATCCTGCTGTTATCCGCAGCCTCCCTGTTGAGCGCGCAGCCTGTAACGCGCGTGCTCTTCATCGGAAACAGCTACACCTACTACAACAATCTCCCGGAAATCTTCACTAAGCTCGCCGAAGCCGGCGGCCAACGCGTCGAGACGCTCATGGTCGCGCCCGGCGGCTGGACGTTGAAACATCACTGGGACACGGACACACGCAAGTCGCTGGAAAGCGGCAAGTGGGATTACGTGGTGCTGCAAGACCAGAGCACGCTCGGCGCCGCCATCTACGTCGATGGCCGCCCGCGCGTGGATAGCGACGGCGATTTCGAGAGCGCCGCGGAACTTTGGATCCGCGCGATTGAACACGCGGGCGCAAAACCGGTCCTTTATCTAACCTGGGCGCGGCAAGACACTCCTGAGGATCAGGCGGCGCTGAACCACTATTATTTCGAAGCCGCGGCGGAGCGTCACACGATGGTTGCTCCCGTGGGATTGGCTTGGGGTCGCGTGCGCAAGGAGTCTTCGACCCCATTGTTTCAGCCCGACGGATCGCACCCGTTGCCGGCGGGAAGCTACCTTGCGGCGTGTACCCTCTATGCGACAATTTTCGATCGCAATCCGAACGGGCTTCCCGTGAAGATCACGGGAATTCCGGTGGATTTGAAAACGGAGAAGGCGGAACCCGATAAGAGCGCCACGCTCGTCGATCTTCCTGAGAATGAGGCGAAGGTTTTGCAGGCGGCGGCGTGGAAAGCCGTCGGTGAAAGCCGCGCGCCGGATGCCGCGTGGGACCTTCCGGAACGAACTCCGCCGTCGATGGCCGAACAGGCCGATCCACCCCCCGAGGAGAAGAAATTTGCCGGCGATTGGATTGGAAAGATCTATTTCTTTCCCTCCGGGCCGTCCGACATGACTCTGTATCTGATGCAAATGGGCAACGGTTGGCGCGTCCATTTCACGTTGAAGCATCACACCAAAGGCGTGCCGGACGAATCGCTAGACTTGATTGAGACGATCGTGCGCGACGGCAATCTGATGTTCACAGATCCAAAATGTCTGGCGTTGAATAAATCGTCGGTGCATTTCAGCGCGTATCTCAGCGCGTCGGGCGAACTGTGGGGATATGCCGAGGCGCAAGTCGAGCGTCCCGGCGCGTCCAATGCCAAGCTGTCCGGTCATTTCAAACTGACTCGCGCCAAGTGACGCTGCGCTGGTGAGCCGCTGGTTAACGTAGCGCGCGAAGTGAATGCGAGGAATGCGAGGGAGGAATGCGAGGGGACGGAATGCGAGGGGACGGAATGCGAGGGGACAGCCAGGCTGTCCCCTCGCTTCCTACTCTGAATCGGTGCAGCCTGCGGCTGCGGGGCTGTCGCTAGTTACGAGGCGGGACGGGCGGCAGCGCGCCGCCTTCGGCGAGGATTCTCATGTTTTCCAGCGCCCGCGTGAAGGTCGCGACCTTTTGCGCCCTGTCTTTCTCGCGGGCGGCATCGTCGGCAAGCATGGAGTTATCGAACATCAGAGTGTAAACGAGCTTCGACGTGGTCGCCGTCACAGGCCTTGCCTCCAGCGTTCCGTGGTAGAGGTTGTACGGCCGGTTCGCCCTAACGGTCTGGGTGTAGGTGTAGGAAAGCTCGGTCTTCCCAACGAGAACCTCGCTCGCGACCGATCGCACGGCGCCGAATTCTCCGTCCTTGCCCGAGGTGATCGTGCACGGGATTCGCAACCACTCGCCGATATCGCAGAATTTGCCGACACGCTTCCACACTTCCGCGGCGGGACGATCCACCGCGATTTCCAATGGAATGGAAATGTAGGTGGGATTGGCGACCACAACGCTCACCGGCGCGGCGCTCGCGCTTGGAGCAGGCGCCGGAGTCTGGGCACTCGCGACGATGGCCAACCCGACGACCGCCAGCACAGCCACCGCGCTCAATTGATCCGCATCGACGATTCCTCCCATTCATTGGTCTGCCGATGATCCTGACCGACTTCAACCTACGCTCGGCAGTTTGGTACTTGTGCGCACAAATCGGCGTAGATCTTGGGGGAGAATATCACGCCTGCCGAGTTAGAGCCACTACTTGGGGAATCGGTAGTGTCTCAGTTTGAAATTTTCTGGTCCTCGTTCCAGTCGCTCTTGCCGGCGACAATCTGGAACCCCAAGTCCGTGAGAGGATCGTTGGCTGGCGATCCCCCATGCGGATGCGGTAACGGAACACCGGCTGCGTTGTGTGCAAGCTCCAGCAGGTACTTGGGTGGATAATTACGGCCTTCGTGCTGGAGGGAGTATCGTCTAGAATTCCTGCGTTTAGGCACCGTGCCTTTAGCCTGAATTTGCCGGATCGCTTCTAGGACGTGTTCCTTCTCGATCCCCATGATATGGCAGTATACCGCATCTATGGGAGCGAATCGGCGTCAAGCCGAATCTCGTTCTACGGAAATTCAAACTGAAACACTACCGGGGAATCGCACAATTCGACGGGAAGATAGCGCTTGCCCGGCACCGCTGTCGAGTGGCGCTATACATGGCATTCCGCCGCAGCGCCGGAGTAGACTGAAGGGCGACTCGCTTTGTCGCGATATGCCCTTTCCCATCTCAAGTCGCGTTCGTTCTGGCGAAGTCATATCGTCTCTCTGCGCCTGGCTCTGTATCGCTCTGGGCGTTGCCGCGATGCTGGCGGGAACAGGCGTGCGGCTGGAGGCGCAAGCCGAAACCGACATTCTAGCGAAGCAGTACGCTCCGTCAGACATTCAGGGCGGCTCGCGCATCTACACGGCTCAATGCGCCGCGTGTCACGGACCGAACGGCGACAACGTCGCCAAAGTCGATTTGCGCAGCGGGAAATTTTCGCGAGTGTCATCGGGTGACCACCTGGATGACGACCTGCGCAAGCTGATTACCACCGGCGTTTCGGGCACGGCCATGCCACCCTTTAAGTTCGACTCGTCGCAACTCAACATGATCGTCGCCTATTTGCGCAACATGCGCGACTTCAACTCGAAGACCGACTCGCACACCGTGAAGCTGGGCGAGGCGCTCCGCGGACAGGCCGTCTTCGAGGCCAAAGGCCAGTGCATCACGTGTCATCGCGTCCACGGCAAAGGATCGCGCGTCGGTCCCGACTTGAGCGACATCGGCGGCAACCGCACCGCGGAGGTCCTCGAACGATCATTGCTGGACCCGAACGCTTCCATCCAACCGGCGAATCGTTTTGTGCGCGCCGTGACGCGCGACGGAAAAACCGTCCGCGGCCGACGGCTCAACGAAGACAGCTACACAGTCCAGATCATGGATGAGCAGGAGCGTCTCGTCTCGCTCGTCAAAGCCGACCTCCGTGAGTACACCGTCATCAAGACTTCGGCGATGCCGTCGTACAAGGACACATTGAATTCCGACGAACGAGCGGATGTCGTGGCGTACCTTCTTTCGCTGAAAGGTTCCCAATGACGGTGACGAAACGCGCGTTGTTCTTGCTGTTGCCGCTTGCCCTGTTGCAGCTCGCCCTGATTCCCCACGCGCTGCCGGCGCAAGTTTCTCCGGAACGATTGCTCCATGCGACCGATGAACCGCGGAACTGGCTGACATATTCCGGTGCTTATTCCAGCCAGCGTTATAGCCAACTGCAGCAGGTGGCCCCAAGAAACGTCAAGGATCTGGAGATGAAGTGGGTTTTCCAGGCGCAATCGCTGCTCAGCTTCTCAGCCACACCGCTCGTCGTTGACGGAGTCATGTACGTGACGCAGGCGCCCAACGACGTAATCGCCCTGGACGCAAAAATGGGGCGGATTTTCTGGACGTACCACTATAGTCCGTCTCCCGGCCGGCTCTGCTGCCGCGGGTCGGTGAATCGCGGCGTAGCGATTCTCGGCGACACATTGTTCATGGCCACCGTTGACGCGCACTTACTGGCGATCGACGCCAAAAGCGGGCGATTGGTGTGGAATACCAAGGTGGCCGAAGCGTCGGCCGCGTATGGAATGACGCTCGCGCCGCTGGTGGTCAAGGACAAAGTGGTGGTCGGCGTGGCCGGCGGCGAGTACGGCATTCGCGGATTCATCGCCGCGTATGATGCCGTCAGCGGCAAGGAATGTTGGCGATTCAATACGATCCCCGGCCCCGGCGAACCCGGCCATGACACTTGGTCTGGCAATTCCTGGGAACATGGCGGCGCTCCGGCGTGGATGACGGGCTCCTACGATCCCGGTCTCAACTTGATCTTTTGGGGCACCGGCAATCCCGGTCCGGATTTCAACCCGCAACAGCGATTGGGCGACAATCTCTATTCCGACAGCGTTGTGGCGCTCGATGCGGACACCGGAAAACTGAACTGGTATTTTCAGTTCACTCCCCACGATGGTTACGATTATGATTCCACGCAGATCCCCGTGCTGGTGGACGCCAATTGGAACGGCCGCGCGCGCAAGCTGATGTATTGGGGCAACCGCAACGGATTTTTTTACGTCCTCGACCGTGCCTCCGGCCAATTCCTCCTCGGCAAGCCGTTCACGAACGTCAATTGGGCCAGTGGCCTGGACGATCATGGGCGGCCGATCCTAACTCCACAACCTTCCGGCGCGACGATTTACCCTGCCTTGTTGGGTGCGACGAATTGGTATTCGCCATCCTTCAGCCCGCGCACCGGATTGTTCTACATGTCTACGTGGCAAAACTACGGGATGGCGTTGTCGCCCGGAGATCCCATCGAGTACAAGGAAGGCCAGAACTACATGGGCGGCAAGTTTTCGGCGGCCGAGGGCACGGTGGGAATGCCGGGCATGCAACGCGGCGCGATCAACACCTGGCACGAGGGAAACGCGCACGGTGTGGTGATGGCGCTCGATCCTCAAACCGGCGAGAAGAAGTGGACCTTCGAAATGCACGACGTGACGACCAGCGGTGTTCTCACGACTGCGTCGGATCTGCTTTTCGTCGGAGGACGGGAGGGGTTTTTCCAAGCGCTGGACGCCCGCACGGGCGCGCTGCTCTGGAAGGCCAACTTGGGAGGCGAGACCGCCGCCGGCCCGATGACGTATGAAGTGGACGGCCGGCAGTACATCGCGATCGCCGCGGGTCATAGTTTGTTTGTCTTCGGTCTTCGATGACCTGATTATGGGTAGTGTCCTCAAGGGGGCAGAGGGACCAGGGTCAGAGGGTCCAGGGTCAGAGGGACCAGGGTCGAGGGACCAGGGTCAGGGAGGGCGGTCAGACTGGACTTGACGGTTTTTTTCACCACCAACCGCCAGACTGCCTCTCCAGGCCGCCGTGGCACGGGGAAGACGGGTCGGCCTGAACTTGGCGATTTTTACCGACGACATGCGTCAACAGATAACGCAAGTGATCTTTCTTGGATCGCTCAGGCAGCTTCGCCCTTAGGCTCGTAGTGCAACTTCATCATCTGATCGGCGCGGAGGGCGACCATGGCGTAGGCGCGGCCTTCATCGTCGGAGAACTCGACTTCGAAGACACCAGGGGACCAGGTTTCAACGACCGTGCCAACCTGGCCGCGCGTTAATCCCTTCTCAGGCATGTCTTCCAGAAGAGCCACGACGGAGAGAAGTTCCGGCTGTTCCACAAAGCACCTCTTTTTCTATAATTGAGTAGCTCTCGCAGGAACGGGGCATCCTGAGCACTCATGCCAAGCGCCGAGGCAAACACCCGAGCCTTGTGGCGTCCCCTCGGATGATCTCGGTCCAGGCAGTAGTGCTGCAACTTCTCAATCTCTACGATGGCGTGCTCACCGTTTGGCAGCTTCATGGCTGTCTCAATCTACGGCAGCTGATCACATCACTGAAAAGGACCGGGCCTTTCGGCGCCGGTCCTCTTCGTTGTCGGACCTGCAAGCTACTGCACTCGCTGCCAGATGTCCTCGAGGACCTGGACAGACGAACTGTAAGTCTTATCCCCGACGGTGAGGCGAACCATATACACGCCGGGATCTACCAGCGTGCTGCCACCACCGCCGCCGAAGCCGCCGCGACCGCCGGCAACAAACGGCACTCCGGTCCCAGCGCCGCCGCGTCCACCGCCGCCGCCGAAGCCGAACTGGCCTCCGAGCGCGTCCGTCAGGACCTGCTGAACGTTTACCGGCTGCAACCCGGGCTGAACCGCTGGGTCACCGGATTTTCGAAGTGAACTCGGGGCGGCTTGCCGTCTTCTTGTCGCGCGTGTAGCGATTGATGTCAGAACGCAGCCAGAACCGACCGCTCGCCAATTCAGCCACAGGCGCAGGAAACTCCGCGTTGTTAACGTAGTCTCTGATGAAATTCGACTTCTCAACGCCCAGCATCGCAGCAGCTTCCTTCACGCCGACGATCAACTCCGTGGGGCCTTCCGAGATTTTGCTTAGATCAAGGCGCGAGGAAGCGTTCAGTAACTCAATGCCGATCAGCTGCCCGTCGGCATCGAGATCCAAGACGATGTCTTCCGCAACTCGCTTGGATTGCTTGACGGCCCCAGGCTTGTCGCGCAATTCCGCGCGGATCAGGATGTATGCCAGATCATGCTTACGATCGAACTCGATAATCGATAACATTTGTCAGTTTCACTCCGTATGGCTAGTGATCACCAAGACGATGTCCGGCACCGGCCGCTCGTAGATCACTCGCACCGTGCCTCGATCCGTCACCGCCGCCACCTCATACCTGCCCTCGGTAGGCTGCGCGAGCACTTCTAGCACTTCCGATGGATCTATATCTCGTCGCGTCATCCGACCCTGCGCGTATGGCGTGATCACCACGGTGACCGAGATTGCTCCCAGCCTGCCGTCCAAAACTAGGTGTCCAGTATCGCTATATTGCTCCAGACGCTACCTCCGCCTCAGGAGCGAGTCATCAGCCCTTAGCTCCGGGCACCAGAGCCATGATAACATCGTTGTCAGTATCGGTCTACTGGGGAAATAGGAGCGTAACCAAAAAAGGACCGGGCCCTTCGGCGCCGGTCCTCTCCCTTGTCGGATCTGCAAGCTACTGCACTCGCTGCCAGATGTCCTCGAGGACCTGGACAGACGAGTTGTAAGTCTTATCCCCGACGGTGAGGCGAACCATATACACGCCGGGATCTACCAGCGTGCTGCCACCGCCGCCGAAGCCGCCGCGGCCGCCGGCCACAAACGGCACTCCAGTGCCCGCGCCGCCGCGTCCACCTCCGCCGCCACCGAAGCCGAACGCGTTTCCGAGCGCCTCCGTCAGGACCTGCTGAACGTTTATCTGCGGCGCAGGTGCGGCAGGCTGACCCGCCGCCTGCGCAGCCTGCGCCGGAGCGTCGGCTGCCGCAGCCGGAGCTGCGCCGCCGCGACCGCCACGGCCACCCCGGCCGCCGCCTGCCGTCGCGGCATTCGCCACTACCTTCTGCATGTTCCACTGAACGCGGTTGATGCCGGGCTTCAGGTCGACGTTCATGGTGCTCACCACAGTCGTGCCGGTGAGAAAGTCTAGCTTCGCGCCGGTGACCTCCTTGGTGGCCCACACGGAAATAGCAGTGCCGCCCTGCGGGTTCTGGCCATGGAAATCACGCGGCGTGGGATTGCGGCTGGAGAACGGATCGTTCTTCCATTGCACGGCCGGACGCGGCTCATACAGCACCACATCTGCTCCCGAAGTGGATTTGTACTGTTCCAGAGCGCTGATGTCGTCGGCGATCCAGATAGAGCGGCCATGGGTGGCCACAATCAGGTCGCGGTCGCGAGGGTGAATCAAGATATCGTCCACGCGCACGCCGGGCAGCCCGGTCATGAACTTGCTCCATTCCTGGCCGCCCTGCAGGGTCACGTACAAGCCGGATTCCGTCCCCACGAAGAGCAGGTTCGGATTGACGGGATCCTCCCGCAGACCATTGATGTTGCCCTTGACGGGAAGGTTGCCGGTGACGTTGCTCCAGGTTTTCCCGTAGTCGGTGGTCTTGTAAAGGTACGGGCGAAAATCGTCATTGCGATGGTTGTCCAGCGCCACGTAGCAGGTAGCGGGATCGAAGTGGGAGGGCTCGATGCGCGAGATCTGCACCCAGCCGTGCGGAGCGGCAGGCGCCGGCTTGATGTTGCCGATCACGTTGCTAAACGTTTCGCCGTCATCCAGGCTGAGCTGCAGATTGCCGTCGTCCGTGCCGATCCAGATCACGCCGGGACGCGAAGGAGACTCGCGAATCTGCGTGGACAGCGAGCTGGCGGCATACCCATCATGTTTGGATGCCATGGGCTTATCGCCGGGAACGCCCATGATGACTTGCTCCGGGGCCCAACGGTTGACGTTCTTGGTAAGGTCGGTGGGATTCATCCACCACGTGTCGCCGCGATTGTTGGACTTGAAGAAGTACTGCGCCGCCATGTAGATCTTGGCCGGATTGTGAGCCGAGATCTCGAAAGGAGCGTTCCAATAGAACCGCAATGCATCGAGCTTCGGCGGAGCATTGACCACGTTGGGAGCGCCGCCACGTCCGCCAAAACCGCCGTTTCCGCCGGGGCCGCGGCGGCTGGGCCGCGCTTTCGCGTTCACCGCTCTGTACCACGCCGCGGCCTGCATTCGGCCGGATGCTCTTCTGGGTGCCGTTGCGCAGGTCATGACGCGACATCGCGCCATCCTGCGATTCGCCGTACACAATGGCCCAATCCGTGGGGTCCTGGCGCGTGTAGAAGCCGTCGCCGCCCGCCACCGTAAACCAGTCGGCGTTGGTCGGTCCATTGCCGGAGCGCATGGCGCTGGGGCCGCACCAGGCGTTATTGTCCTGCAATCCGCCGCAGACCCAATAGGGCCGGCGCATATCGGCGGACACCTGGTAGAACTGGCCCACGGCGATGTCGTTGTGGTGGTCCCAACTGCCGGGCTTGGCGCCGTTGTTGCTGCTGTCGAAGCCGCCGTCGTGGCCCACCCATACCTGGCGCGAATCCTTGGGATTGATCCAGATGGCGTGGTAGTCGGTATGCGAAGCCTGCATTCCGTACCAAGTCTTGCCGCCGTCGATGGAGACGCGGCCGGGATTGCCGCCGGTGAAGATCTTCTGGTCGTTATTGGGGTCGACGCGGATCTGGCTGAAGTACATGGGGCGATCGTTGCACCCGCTCATCTGCTTCCAGGTCTTGCCGCCGTCTTCGGAACGGAAGACACCGCTGCCGTTCGGATCCGGGGCCGCACCCGCGCCACCGCGCCCGCCACCACCGCCGCCACCGAAGCCGCCGCGGCCGCCGGCGAGCCATTCGCGATCCGTACCCGCCGTGCAACCGTTGCCGCCGGCGCCACCACCACCGCCGCCGCGGCCCGCCAAGGGGCCCAGGCTCTGCTGTGTCAGCGTGCCGGCGTTGAACGCGGTGCGGATCTGATCGGCCGTGACAATGCCGCCGGAGATCGCGCCGCGCATCTGTTCGGGAGTCACGGTCTCTGCGGCGAATCCCGCGATAATCTGCTCGGGAGTCATACCGGCCGGCGGCGGTGCGGTCGCTGGGGCGACCTGTTTCTGCGGCCCGCCGTCCTTATCGGTGCCGCCGCCGGTACCCGCGCCGGTGCCGGCTTCCACCTGGGCGTAAACGATGCTCGAATTGCCGCGGTAGACAGCCACCGCAATACGGCCGTAGTTGCCGTCTTTCGGTTTCGGCCAGCCGGGACCATCGAGCCGAGTCCAGGTATTACCGGCGTCGGTGGTCTTCCAGAGCGCGCTTTTAGGCCCGCCGCCGTTCAGTCCCCACCAGGTGCGGCGCCGCGAGTAGGAGCTGGCGTAGAGCACATTCGGGTGGGAGAGATCGATCGCGACATCGTTGAAGCCCGTGTCATTGTCGATAAACTTCGCCAGCTTCCAGGTCTTCCCGCCATCGATCGTTTTATAGAGCCCGCGTTCCGGATTCGGCCCGAACAGATGGCCGACCGCCGCTACGTAGACGATATTGGGGTTGGCCGGATCCACAACGATGCGGCCGATCGACTGGGTATTCTCCAGGCCGAGGTGAGTCCAATGGGCGCCCCCATCGGTGGTGCCCCAAACGCCGTCGCCGATCGACGAACTCTGGCGATTGTTGGCTTCGCCCGTGCCCACGTAGACGATCTCCTTGCTGGAAGGAGCGATGGCGATGGCGCCGACGCTGGCGTTCTCCATGTTCTCCCACAGAGGCTTCCAGTAGTTTCCGCCATCGGTGGATTTCCAAAGGCCTCCGGTCGCGAATCCGATGTACATGGTCATGGGATCCTGCTCGGCCGCCTGAATATCGTCGACGCGGCCCATCATATTGGCCGGTCCGATGGAGCGGAACGTGAAACTGCGGAGCAGGGGATCTGTGGACTGGTTGGGCGGTGGAGTCTGCGGCGGCTGGCCGCCTCTTCCCTGCGCCCACGTAGCGGCGGCGAGACCTAAACAGGCCGATACGAATAAGACCATTGTGGTGATCCGGCATGTTTTGATCCGGCAAGTGTTGATCCGGCACGTGGTGATCCGGCAATGCAAACGCCGTACAAGCATAACTTCCCTCTCTTGTTGCGGACTCTGGCGATCTCCAACAGCGTTCTTGTCGATCCCGAACACCGTTCTTGGTAAGCCAAACGGTCTTTCGGAACGAAGCGACGCTGGCGAGATGATTGTGGAAGAAGTGTTCGGGATCGTCAAGGGAAAACGCCGCCGGAGGAGGTTTTGGTGTGGGGAAACGCGACGCAGATCAAGGTGTCACCGTTCCCTGACACCGTTCCCTTTGGACAATTGGGAGCACGAAGGGAACCGCGCCATGGTGGACGGGCGCTGGAAGCTGGTTTCGCGCTTTCCGGATCGCTGGGAGTTGTACGACCTGCAAGGCGATCGCTGCGAAATGCGCGATCTGGCGGGATCCGAATTCGTCGCGTGTCGAGCGCATGGTGGCCCGCTATGATCGCTGGGCCCAGCGCTGCAACGTCCTCCCGTGGGACGAGGTACGCAAGATCCCGGCGAGGGACGCGGGCGGGTAAGGGCCGTCAGGACCCGCGAACGCGGGCGGCATAAGGGCGTCCATAACAGCGCATTTATGCCGCCCGCATTCGCGGGCTTCTCCGGTCTTCCGTTTACCCACAGCTTGCGCTGTGGCTAAAGTATGCCGCCAACTTCGCTGGCTACCGGGACGAGTTCGTTCACGATGTCTCCGCTTGCCGCCGGCGGCCCTTGAGTTCTTGGAGCAGCCAGGCGCGTCCGAACTCCCAGTCGCGCTTCAGGGTGGCCACCGAGATGCCGGTGACTTCGGCCGCCTCCGCTTCGGTGAGTCCCGCGAAGAAGCGCAACTCGATGACGCGCGCGCAGCGCGGATCCAGCACCGCCAAATTGTCCAGCGCTTCATTGAGCGCCTCCACATCTTCTTCCCATGTTGCGTCGGGATGTGCGGCGAGGTCTGCAATGTCGGTCAGCGACACCCGCAGGCGTTCGCCTTCGCGCTTTTGCGCCCGCCGGGCGCGGGCATGATCGATCAACAGGCGGCGCATCTGTTGCGCGGCGACCGCGAAGAAGTGGGCCCGGTCTTGCCACGCTACCGGTTGGGCGGCGAAAAGCTTGAGGTAAAGTTCGTTGACGAGGGCGGTGGCCTGCAGCGTGTGTCCGGGCCGTTCCTGCTGAAGATTCCACGCCGCCAGGCGGCGCAGTTCCTGATAGGCCGCGGTAAACAGCCGTTCTCCGGCGTCCCGGTCGCCATTGCGCCATTGGCCCAGGAGTTGGCTCAGGGACGCGGGGTCTTCAGGAGTTGCGCGAGACATCCCTAATATGCTAACCCGCATTTTCTCACTACGTGTCGATTGCGGATTATTTTGGAGTGCGGCAGCTTGCTGCCGCTTTTCCGGGCCGAAGCTTGCTTCGGCCAGCCGCCAGCAAGCTTGCGGCAACACAAAGCGGCAGCAAGCTGCCGCAATCCAAAAATGCGCGTTACCGTGCTAGACTTCCCGCCGTGAGCTATTTCCCGGGCGTCCTCCGCTATTTGAGGTGAGGACAAAACCATGACGCCGGAACGTTTTCGCCAAATCCGCAACTTATTCGACGCCGCCGTGGAGCGCCCCACGGAAACTCGTCCCACCTTTCTCCAGGAAGCTTGTCAGGGCGACGAGGATTTACACGACGCCGTGAGCCGCTTGTTAGAGGCCCATCAGCAAACCGCCGGCGTGCTGGACCAACCGCCGTTGCTGCGCGGCGACCCCGGCCGCATGGAAGGCCGGCGCATCGGCCAGTACGAGATCCTGCGCGAGCTGGGACGCGGCGGAATGGGTGCAGTGTACTTGGCGGCGCGAACGGATCAGGTCTATCGCAAGACGGTGGCGTTCAAAGTGGTTCGTCCGGAAGCTTCTAGCGAAGACGTGATCCGGCGCTTCCACCAGGAGCGCGAGATTGTGGCGGGCCTCGATCATCCCAACATCGCGCGCCTGCTCGACGGCGGTACCACTCCGGAAGGTCTGCCGTACTTCGTGATGGAGTTTGTAGACGGCCAGCCGATTGACGTGTATTGCGACCAGCGGCAGTTGAGCGTAGCAGAGCGGCTCAAGCTGTTCCGCACGGTTTGCGCGGCGGTGGAGTACGCCCACGGACGTGGCGTGGCCCATCGTGATCTGAAGCCCGGCAATATTCTGGTGACCGCGGAAGGCGTGGTGAAGCTGCTGGATTTCGGAATCGCCAAGCTGCTCGGTGAGCCGCCGGATGCCGGCGATCCATTAACGCGCACCGGGCTGCGTCCCATGACTCCGGAGTACGCCAGTCCCGAGCAGGTGAAGGGCGAGAGCGTGGGCGCGGCTAGCGATCAGTATTCGCTCGGTGTAGTGTTGTACGAATTGCTGACCGGACATCGTCCCTATCGCATGCGCAGCAGGCTGATTCATGAGGTTGTGCGCGTGATCTGCGAGGAGGACCCCACGCTCCCGAGCACCGCGGTTACGGAAACCGCGGAAGCCAGGGTCGCAGGAAAGCCTGTTTCTGTGACTCCGCAACTCATTAGCCGGAGCCGGGAAACTACACCAGCGGAGTTGCGCCGCGAACTCTCGGGGGACATCGACAACATTCTGCTGCGCGTCCTGCGCAAGGATCCTCGCCAGCGTTACGCTGCCGTGAGAGATTTCAGTGAAGATTTGCAGCGGCGCCTGGACGGGCAGCCCGTGATGGCCCAGTCGCAGGGCCTGATCTACAGCGCGGGAAAGTTTCTGACGCTGCACAGGGAATGGGCCATCGGCGGCGGCGTGCTGGTCATCGCTGTGGCGGCCGGAGCGGTCAAAATCAGCCCGGACGTCGCGCTTTTCGTGCTGGTTTCCTTCGTGATTCTGGCGATCGCCTTCTTTGTGGCTCGGCGAGATACCGGCTCGGGAATTGCACGGCACCTGTTGTTCAGCGGGAGAGTGCAGGCTATCATCGGCGCCGGGTTCATCCTGGCAGTCTTGGTACCGTCCTTCTTGAAGCGTGCGCAGCCGTTTGTGCCGGCCGAGTGGTGGCTGACGCCCCACCCGTGGTTCTGGATAGCCGTAGGCGTCATCTATGCAGGCGTGGGCGCCTGGGGACTGTTCGCCTTGGCGCGCTGGCCCCGGCGCGAGCGGCAAGCCGGAGCCCTTCTCCTGGACCTCAGCCGTAAGAGAAGCTCCTTGGCCTATGCTTGGCTCGTGCTGACGAGCCTCATCAGCCTCCTGGCCTTTACTGCCATCGCTCTAAACGCCACCACGGGTCGGTTCCATGAGTGGAAACTTGGGGCCTTTTGCATTGTTGCGTACTGGCCGATGGTTGCTTACATTTTCATTATCATCGACACGGTTGAGATCCGTGAGCGAGGCGTTGTGCAAGGCGGGTCCTTTTTTCGCTGGTCCCAGGTGGAATCCTTTTCGTGGGGGAGGCGCGAAGGACGGTTCCTAATTCTCAAACTGCGACTCCAGCGATTCGCCTTCACATCCCTCCCATGGACCCTGAGATCCGAAATCGTTGTTGAGGCGGAGCATCAGGGCAAGGCGGACGCGATCCTGAAAAGGCAGCTCTCGGAATGGCCCGGCGGAACGATCCAATCCCAGCCTGGAACCACTGAGTAGATCTCGTTCGGCAATGTCTTCATATGGAGTGCGGCGGCTTGACGCCGCCTTGGATGGCCGAAGCTTGCTTCGGCCGGCGCGGGCCAGGCCCGCGCTCGCTGCGAGCCAAGTTGGGAGCGGCCCGAGGCAAGCCTCGGGCATCCAAGGCGGTGGCAAGCCACAGCACTCCATATATATCCCGCGTCACTGGCGATGCGTTCGCCGATTGCGTTTTGAACTACCTCTTGATTCCCGCCACAGTTAGCGGTATCTTGGTTTTGTCCCGAGAATACCTCTTCGACCAAAGGAGCCCTTATGGGTCGAGATTCCGACAAGACGCAGCACTCCAAAAACGGCGCCAAAAATGGAGTATCGCGCCGCTCAATACTGAAAGGCATCGGCCTGGGCGGCGGCGCGGTCGCCGTCAGCGCGCTGCCGGCCTTCCCGCAAACTTCGGCTGGACCGAAAGTCCAAGGCCCCGAGGCCGTGCCCATCGCCCTCAACATCAACGGCAAAGAGTATAAGACCAGCGTGGAACCGCGCGCCACGCTGCTGAACACGCTGCGCAACCAACTGGACCTTACTGGTACCAAGCTGGTTTGCGACCGTGGCTCGTGCGGCGCTTGCACGGTCCACTTGGACGGCAAGCCGGTCTGCTCTTGCCTGACGCTTGCGTTAGACGCGCAAGGCAAGAAGATCACCACCATCGAAGGTCTTGCCAAAGGCGACCAACTGGATCCCGTGCAAGCGGCCTTCGTCGAGAAGGACGCCTTGCAGTGCGGATTCTGTACGCCCGGCATGATCATGTCGGTGCGCGCGTTGTTGAATCGCACGCCATCGCCGTCGCTGGCGCAAGTCAAGCACGCCGTGGCCGGCAACCTGTGCCGCTGCGGGACGTATCCGCGAGTCTTTGAAGCGGCTTTGGCAGCGGCGCAAGCGCCGCGGCCCGCCGCCGTGCGGAAGGGAGCATAAGCCATGCCGAAAAAAGTCACAACGCAAGTCGGTATCGCCGGGAACTTTACCTCCCGGCAAATCGAAATCGCCGACACCGATCCAGCCCCGTGGGGACCGGACTACAAGGCCACGCTGTTGGGCACCGACATCCGCCGCGTTGACGGCGTCGCCAAAGTCACCGGCCGGGCCAAGTACTCCTACGACGTCAATCTGCCCGGCATGTTATGGGGCAAGATCCTGCGCTCCCCGCATCCCGCCGCCAAGGTCACCAAGATTGATACGTCGAAGGCCTCGGCCATGAAGGGCGTTCATGCGGTCATCAATCTGGCCGAAGGGCCGATGGCCACGGCGCGTTACGCCGGGTGGGCCATCGCCGCCGTGGCTGCCGATTCACCCGAGCGGGCCATGGACGCGATCCGCGCCATCAAGGTGGATTATGACATCAAACCGTTTGTGGTGGACCTGGCCAAGGCCATGAAGGAAGATTCGCCGCTGGTGAACGAAGCACCCGTGGTGCAACGGCGCAGCGAAGCCGACGACACGCCGGCCGCGGCGGCTTCGAATCAGCCGATTCGCAAAGGCAATTTGAATATCCTGCCACCTTCCACCAAGGGCGATGTCGCCAAGGGTTTTGCGGAAGCCGACGTGGTTCTGGAAGGCACCTACGCCACCGACGTGCAAACGCACTCCGCGCTGGAGACGCACGGCGGCGTGGCGAAATGGGATGGCGATGAACTCACCGTCTACGCCTCCACGCAAGGCGTGTTCAGCATTCGCGACAACGTTGCCAACGGTCTGAAGATTCCCGCCAGCAAGGTGCACGTGCTCACCGAGTATATGGGCGGCGGATTCGGCGCCAAACTCGGTTCTTGCCCGGAGATGATCGCCGCCGCCAAACTGGCCAAGATGGCCAACGCGCCGGTGAAGATGATGCTCGATCGCATGGAAGAGCAACTCTGTACGGGCAATCGTCCCAGTTCCATGCAGCAACTCAAATTCGGCTGCAAGAAGGACGGCACGCTCACCGCCATCCAACTGGCCAGCTTCGGATCGGGCGGCGTGGTGGGCGGCAGCGACACGCGGCGTCCTTACCAGAACACCTACAAGTGTGAGAACACCAAGCTGGAGGCCACCGACGTCTACACCAACGCCGGCCCGGCTTCGGCGCAGCGCGCGCCCGGGCATCCGCCCGGAGTGTTCGCCATGGACTCGATGATGGACATGCTGGCCGACAAAATCGGCATGGATCCCATCGAGTTCCGCAAGCACAACGATCCCAGTCCCGTGCGCCACGCCGAGTACGATATCGCCGCCAAGGCCATCGGCTGGGAGCGTCGCAACAAAGTTGCCGGCGGCGCAGCGGAGAAGGACGGCAAGAAACGTGGGATCGGCATGGCCACTTCTGTGTGGTACGCCTTCGGCGGCACCGGCGCCAAGGTGGATATCGACGTGCATCCTGACGGCTCCGTCGAGGTTCGGCATGGCACCCAGGATATCGGCACGGGAACGCGTACCCTGGTGGCGATCATCGCCGCCGAGGAGTTGGGCCTGCCGATGGAAATGATCAGCACCAAGATCGGCGACACCAGCTACGGCCAAGCGCCGGGCAGCGGCGGATCGAACACCGCGCCGACGATCTCCCCGGCCATTCGCGCCGCGGCTTTCGATGTACGCAACAAGATGTGCGCTTTGGCCGCCGATTCCTGGAAAGTCCCGGCCGATCAGGTCGAACTGAAGGCCGGCAAGTTCTTCGTCAAGGGCGAGGACACGAAGTCGGCAAGTTGGAAGCAGATCAGCTCGCGCGTTCAAGGGAAACTCAGCGGGACCGGCACGCGGGGAGGGAATTACCGCGACCGCTGGAATCCCACCGACACTCCGGCCGCCACGGCCGGCGTGCAAATCGCGGAAGTGGAAGTGGACACCCACACCGGCGCGGTGCGCGTGCTGAAAGTGGTGGCCGTCCACGACTGCGGGCGCGTCATCAACAAACTGACCGCGGAAAGCCAGGTGATCGGCGGCGTGATCCAGGCCATGGGTTACGCGCTGATGGAGAATCGCATTCTCGACCGCAACACCGGCCGCATGGTCAATCCGGACTTGGAGTTCTACAAGATTCCCTGTTCGGAAGACATTCCGGAAATCCAGCCCATCATGATGGATGCCTACTTCGGGCATTCCAGCACCGAAGCGATTGGTTTGGGCGAGCCGCCCAAGGTGACCGCGGCGGCGGCGATCGGCAACGCCATTTACAACGCCATCGGCGTGCGGATTCATTCCACGCCATTCTCGCCCGATAAAGTCTTGGCGGCGCTGACGGCCAAGGCCAGCGGGGCAACGCCCGATAAGGTAGCGGAGGCGTCGCTGCCGGAGCATGTGCGGCAATTGCGCGACGAAGTGCGCGATAGTGTCGTGCTCGCTCAGGCGCGGACCGCCAACAAGAAGAACGAAAGGGAGGCCTAATCATGCATAGCTTCCAATACGTAAGCGTCACCAGCCTGAAGGATGCCATCGCCCAGATGGGCGACGACGGCGCCATGCTCAAAGCCGGCGGCGTGGACGTACTCGACATGCTCAAGGAAGGCTACATCGAGCCGGACAAGTTGATCAACATCCTGACCATTCCGGGCCTGGATTACGTCCGCATCGACCCGGCCACCGGCCTGCACATCGGCGCGCTGGCTAAGCTGAACGCCGTGGCGGAAAACGCCGCTGTGGCCAAGGCTTATCCGGCGATCCAACAGGCCGCTGATTTGGTGGCGTCCTACCAGATTCGCAACATGGCCACGGTGGCCGGCAATTTGTGCCAGCGCCCGCGGTGTTGGTATTTCCGCAGCGAGCAGCACAATTGCCTGAAGAAGGGCGGCGACCGTTGTTACGCCGTGGAAGGCGAGAATCAGTATCACGCTATTTTCGGCAACGGCCCGTGTCACATTGTGCATCCCTCGGGGATGGCTCCCGCGCTGATGGCATACGGCGCCAAGGTGAAGATCACCGGCCCCAAGGGATCGCGGATGGTTTCGATGGACGATTTCTTCGTGATGCCCAGCGAAGCGTTGTTCAAGGAAACCATCTTGCAGCGCGACGAAATCCTGGAAGAAATTGTCGTCCCGCAGGCCGCCGGGGCCAAGAGCCATTACATAAAGCATCGCGAGCGCGAAGGTTTTGACTGGCCGCTCGGCGAAGTTGCCGCGGTTCTCACCATGTCGCCGGCCGGTGTGGTGACGAAGGCCAGCGTGGTGCTTGGACACGCCGCTCCCAAACCGTGGCGCGCTAAAGAAGCGGAGGCCAAGATCACCGGCAAGAAACTGACGCCGGCATTGGCGCTGGAAGCCGGGCAGGCGGCCATGGCCAAGGCCAAGCCGATGCGCGACAACGAATACAAGGTGCAACTGTTTCCCTATCTGGTGCAGCGCACGCTGCTGAACGCCGCGGGAGTAGCGGCTTAGGAGGAGACCAAATGCTTTTTTACGACCCCGCGAACAACGACACGCGTTTCTGCCGCAACATCCGCACCAAGATGTCCTACTGCCCGACGTCGGACGAGGAACACATCGCCGAACTGAGCTCCACGGCCATTCATTGGTGCGTCTGCACGCAAGGCTCCACCGGACCCGACGGCCGGTTTGTGGCGCCCTTTTGAGTGTCACAACGAGCGGGAGTGTTTCGAGTCGACGGAAGAGTAACGCAGGCCTTCAGGCCTGTTCTTGTCGCCAAGGAAGAGGAACAGGCCTGAAGGCCTGCGCTACAGTTGGTCTGTTGAGCCAAGGCTCGACCGGTGACGCTCTTCGATTGAATGATCGAGCCGCCCCTAGTGGAATAACGCCAAGCCTGCGGCGCAGGCGACCCGAATGTAGCCCAGCGTGGAGCGTCCCGAGACGCGGAACGCTGGGACTGAAATCACAAAACGCCGCGAGCTCACGCAGTGGGCGTCCGACGCCGGGCGTTTTCGATCACCCGCTTCGCGGGTTCGCTTCGCTTTTCCGCTATTCCCTGGGTTCCGCTACGCGCCTTCTCCCGCAGAGCGGGATTCGGCGCTCCGCTTCACCCAGGGCTTTATTCGAGTCGCCCGCGTTGCGGGCTTGGTTTTTCCCTAACTGAATGGTGGAGTAGAATAGACAAATGGCCAGCAGAACGGCGGCACTAATCGAGAGCCTCTACCACCTCCCGGATGACGGGAAGGCCGAGATTGTTGGCGGAAAGTTGGTGCTGATGTCGCCAACGGGATATACGCCCGGACGGGCCGGCCTGGTCATCACGATGTCACTGGACCGCTATTCCCGCCGGAAAAAATTTGGCCATGTCGTGCCGGACAATGTTGGATTCGTAGTGAAACTTCCCAACCGGCTGTCGTTCAGTCCCGATGCGGCGTTTTTCACTCAGAAACCACCCCGGAATTTGCGGTTTGTGGAAGGTGCACCGGCCTTTGCGGTGGAGGTTCGCAGCGGCGGCGACTACGGCGCAGTGGCTGAGAAGCGCCTGTCCGAAAAACGGCGTGATTACTTTGCCGCAGGTACTCTGGTCGTTTGGGACGTTGACCTGCGCGGCAAAGACACCGTGCGAAGCTACCGTGCCAGCGATCCGGAGAAGCCCTTGATCTACCGGCGCGGCCAACGCGCCGCGGCGGAACCGGCGGTTCCTGGGTGGAGCATGGCTGTGAACGATTTGTTCGGCGATTAACGAGAACCCCCGCACCAGCTCGGTAGCTGGATTTGGAGCGCGCCAGCTTGTTGCCGCTTTCGAGGCTGCTAGCTTGCTCGCGGTACCCGAGCCACTTCAGTGTGCAGCTCCGCCGCCCTTCATCCGGAAAAGCTACGATGCAGCGCTTGCTCAGATCAGAGATGCCGGTTCTCGGCAAATGACTCCGACGCCATCACAGTCATCACGATTCTAGCGATTTGCCCTTGCGTATGAGCAGTGCCGTTTCAAGCTGCATTCAGGGCATCCGGGTTCGTTCGCCCAACAGCGATCCTTCCCGACGCGGAAAAGCGGTCCGTCAAGTCTCCAAGGATTCTTTGGATAAATACTCAGCGCCAATTGGACGGCGGTATCTGGTGCGACTTCTCCGAGAAAAATACGGCCAATCACCCTGCAGACGTGGATGTCGGCCTTTACATCACCCCGACCCTTAATCCAGCCAGTGTCCATCAGGCCCCCGGCGGTCATGCGCGAGAGATTTGGCCCTAGCCCAAGTGCTTCCAACTCCGCAGCAACCTCCGAGGCAGTCCGGTCGCGCCAAATCAGCCGAGCATCGCCGTCATACTCTTCGCAGATGCGTTTGCCGATACGCCAGAGACGCTCGTGCGCTTTCGGAAAGCGGTGGAGGTTGAACTTCTTGGTTCTCCTCATCCATTTCGATAGAGGATCGCCTGTAACCACATCCCAGAGCGAATCGGGGTCGGAGAGCTCGCTTTCCGTAAACTGAGCACAGCGCTCCCAAATAACGTCGCTGGACATCTGATAGTCAACAATGCACGTGAAAAGGAACTTGTTCGCACGCTTCTTGCTAAGACGCTTCAAACCCTTGTCGCCAATCCACCACCAGCCCTCCGGACTCAGTCGCTTTCCGCGGAGCAGCAGGTCCCGGACCTTCTTAAGCTTGGTTGCAGGGATCGTCGGCGAAGGCATAAGTCCCTCCCACAATAGCTTAGGCGCGAGTATATCACTCAACTGAGTTCGACTCCGGCGAACGCCAGGATCTCCTAGGACCTCCTGCTGCTTCCCGGCCGCCGCCGAGCATACCGAATGATCGCCACCGTTGTTGACCCGTACACACCGCAAGCACGCTGGCTGGGAAATTGGCGTGCATATCTTCTCAAGGCGAGCACCACATCGGTTGTTTCGGGCCAACGCCGCCGCCCGGCGGGCAACGCGATCTCGAGATGGGGTAGGAGGAAGAAGTTCGGCGGCGCGTCTTACGCACGGGTGTTGGAACAGCCTGCATTCACAATGATGTCGATGCAGAGCGACGTCGGGTCGCGCGTTGCCCCGAGGACATCCTCAAGCGGCTTCCGCGGTCGTTCTCAAAGCCGACGGTAGCTGGTGCCCGAGGCCCACAATTTGATTTTGGGCAGCGCACGAAGTACTCCGACCCAGCAGGTTCGCCGGATGCCCGGATGATCCGCGGTGCGCGGGTGGCGTCGCATGATCGAGGCTTGAAGGCGTGTGCCAAGCTCTGCAAGCCGGCACAGCGCTGTCGCCGGAGGCCATGCCTTCCTTGCTTCGCCCGCGCCCGTGGGCTAAACATTTTGAGATCGTGGCAGCCAAGAACAGGCAAACGCTCATCGGCTCGACGCAAGAGGTGAGTGTTCAGATCCGCCGATCTTAAAGCCGAGCTTTCGCAGCAGCGAGTTCGTTTCAACGCCGCCGCTGAACTCCTCGGCCTTCAGGGCTTTCCCGTTGGCGTCTTGAACCGCCAGGGAGACGACATACTTGGGTGGATACCGTCGTCCCTTGTAGACGAGGGAGTAGCGGGTCGACTGTCGATGCGCTGGCACGCCCTCCTTCCGAATTCGTTCGATTCCCGCGAGCACATTGCGGCGCGAGATCACGGGTATGGCCATGGTCAGGTTCCTTGCTTGTTTCAGTCAGCCGGATGGCGGGTGCTCGGTTCATGCCCGACACCCAATTCCCACCAGGAATTATACAGCGCAGACTGGCCGCCGGCGCGACCGAACCGCCCATCTGGGTAGTGTCTCACTTTGGATTGAATCGAATCAGGTTGCTTTTTGAGCCGCGCTTCGCGTATCCCTCTGCAATGAGAATCGGGCCGACATAGGACATCATCCCCCAGTCCCCGTACTCGTCCCAAAGCCACGCGCCAACGCTTCTCTTAGGGGGATCGGTCCAGCCAGTGCCAATCCTGACTTCTTGTCCTGAAAAATGTTTGAGCATTGCTCGGTACTGCTCTGCGGGGATGCGGTCAGTATACCGGAAACCTGGACCAGAATGGATATCTGTTCCGTCACGGATCGAACCATCGTACTTGAATTCGCTACGCGCCGCCCACGTAGGTAGTTTCTTGGTCTTCATCTTCGCCATCTTCATTGCCATAAAATCCCTTCGCGTCCAATAGCGCCACGATATCACGAATCTCCCAGAAACTCCGGGAAAAGGGGCCGTCCTGAAGGCTCCATTTACTTTGGGCGTCGTAACTCTTCACGGGAGAAGCGGGGTCCGCCTGATCTGAAGAGGTGGGGTCAGCCGGATCCGCGTAGTCTACTGTGCTTCGCTTGCCCGGCTCAGGCCGCGCGATTCGTCCTGCGCTTCTTGGCCGGCTGAATCAGGACCTCAGCGGGGATGTGCAACTGGTCGTGGAGGCGGCGGATCATCGGCAAAGACAAGCCGCGGCGGCCCTGAAGAACCTCATGAACGCGAGTTCGGCTTCCGATCACTCCGATTAACGATTGCGGGGTTGCGCCTTGCTGCTCAAGCCGGAAACGGATGGCGTCAATCGGATCCGGCATGTCAATCGGGAATCGCTTCTCCTCGTAGGCATCCACGAGCGTCAGGAGAACTTCCAACCGATCATCCCCCGGCGTGCCTTCCCTAGCGCTCCAGAGGAGTTCGATTTCCTTCAGCGCTTCACGATGGTCTTTGTCGGTCCGGATGGGTTTAACTTTCATACTCCACCGTTCTGGCGTCGATCTCGTCGTATTCGCGATTCGTTCCCAGCCTGAATACGGCCTGATGCCATCGTTCCTGGCTTCGAGATGGAGACCTCTGTTGCAACAATGATAGCCTATCTTGCGGTGGCTTACGAATCGCCTATTCGCCGGACGCAGCAGACCATCTCGATAGTCTCTCTGCGCGGGACCAAGCTACGGTTTGGATTCCGTGGACGAGCAGCTAACGTATCAGCCAACGGTTGAAACCCGGAATCGCAAGCCCATGCGCCCCAATCCTGTAGCGCCTTGGGAGTTGCGGATCGGCCATTTGCGAGTATACTTCGAAGTGGAGGAGGGACCCGACCCTGTAGTGCGCATTCGAGCCATTGGCATGAAGGACCGCAACGTGGTTTGGATCGGTGGCGAGCCCTATACCTTATGAAGACGGTTGAAATCGGCGAGGCGACTCAAACTCTGGGAGAGGCCGCAAGGGGAGCCTTCGACGAACCCTTGGTCTTGACAGAAGATGGCACACCACGGGCGGTGCTTCTTCCGATTGAGAACGCGGATCTGGAAACCGTCTCCCTCAGTTCCAACCCTCGTTTTCTCGCGATGATCGAACGCTCCCGCACACGGCAGCAAGAGCAGGGCGACCTTTCTCCGGATCAGGTTCGGCGTCGGCTGGGACTCTAGATCAGTGGTACCGCGCCTGCAGGAAGTCTACCCGGTCCGCGCTGACCATATAGACGATACGATGTTCTTCGTCAGCCGCCGGGACCACGCCCCGGCCAGTTCATGCCTCAAAGGTTCAGGCTTGCCAATTCCAGTGAACGGATCGCGCAGGATCGCTTCGACCAAGTTGGGCACACCTAATGCCAGGAAGAAGCTAAGTCCGGCGTTAGCCTCCAATAAAAACCATGCTGCGATTGGCCGGTACAAAGTCCGGATCGTTGATGTGGTGACGTTCTTCCTTGTGCAGCGTCAGATCGCGGATGAAATCGGCGATCTGCCGGTCGTCCGCGCCGCCCTGCAGCAGCGGGCGCAGGTCGTGATCGTGCGTCGAGAAAAGGCAGGTGCGGACCTTGGCGTCGGCGGTCATGCGGATGCGGCTGCAGAAGCCGCAGAAGGGCTGCGATACCGGCGCGATCAAACCAATTTCCCCTTGGCCATCGGCAAAACGATACTTACGCGCCGTTTCGCTGGGCGTGTCGCGAGTGTAGTTGGCCAGCGGATAGACGGCATGGATGCGCCGCCGCACTTCTTCCGCCGTCACCACCAGATCGCGCGTCCAATGGCGGTCGGCGTCCAGCGGCATGAACTCGATGAAGCGCACGATCACTCGATGCTCACGCGCGAACGCGGCGAACTCCTCCACTTCGTCGTCGTTGAGACCGCGCACCAGAACGGCGTTCACCTTCACGGGTTGCAAGCCGGCGGCTTGCGCCGCTTTGATGCCGGCGATCACTTTGTCGAAAGAGTCCTCGGTGCGCGTGATTTCAGCGAATTTCTCGCGATGCACCGAGTCCATGCTGATGTTGATGCGATTCAATCCGGCATCCGCTAAGGCCCGCGCTTTTTCAGGCAGCAGCCAGCCGTTGGTGGTCAGCGCCAGGTCGCGGATTCCGGGAATCGCGGCGATCCGCTCCACCAGTTTCTCGACTCCCGCGCGCAACAGCGGCTCGCCGCCAGTCAGGCGGATCTTCTCGACGCCCAGGCTGGCGAAGATCCGCGCCAGGCGCACAATGTCGTCCAGCGACATCGGCTCTTGCTTGCTGTAGTGGATGGGATCGGCGCTCTTGCAATAGAAGCAGCGAAAATTGCAGCGATCGGTGATCGAGATGCGTAGATCCGAGATGCGGCGGCCGTAGCCGTCGGTAAGATGAGTATCCAAGCTTCTCCTTTCCAAACATAGGGAGGCGCGGCCGTTTCCCGCCGCACCCTATCGGCTTCCGGCCTTGGATTGCGGATCAATCGTTAGGCGAGGAAGCTCGGAGAGCAACAGCTAGAGTGTAACACCGCGCGGAATTCTGTGCAATGCGCTTCCGTTGCGCTGCCTTTCTCTTCCTTTCCGGGGCCGCCTGTTTCAAAGACCAGGCACGATTTTCCTCGCTTTCCTTGCGGGTTATGCGAAAATAACCAGATGCGACGTTTGGTGTTCCTACTGGGCATTGTTGGCGCTGCCGCGCACTGGCACGCCCAGACGGCCACCCCTGCACCGACGTTCAACAAGGAAGTCGTGCGGATCTTCCAGAATAGCTGCCAGAGTTGCCATCATCCCGGCGACATCGCGTCGTTCTCGCTGATGGATTACGCCAGCGCGCGGCCCTGGGCCTTCGATATCGGGCAACAGGTGCAGTTGCATCTGATGCCGCCCTGGAAGCCTTCGCAGGGCGCCGACGTTTTTAGCGGCGCGCGCGTGCTGTCGCAGGCGGATATCAATACGCTGACGGCCTGGGTTAACGCCGGAGCGCCGCAAGGCGATCCCGCCGACCTGCCTGCGCCGCTAACTTTTCCGAACGGCTGGGCTTTGGGCCAGCCCGATCTGGTGTTGCAGATGCCCGAGCCCTTTGCGGTTTACGCCGCGGGTAACGATATCTACCGCTGCTTCAGTTTACCCACCAATCTGCCCGCCGACACCTACGTGAACGCGATACAGATTCGTCCCGGCGCCCCAACGGTGGAGCACCACGTGATCCTGTTCAGCGATCCCACGGGGCAATCCGCGAAGCTGGACGCCGCCGATCCGCTGCCGGGTTATTCCTGTTACGGCGATCCCGGGTTCAATCCGGACTACTCGTTTTTTGGCGGATGGGCGCCCGGCATCCGGCCTTCCTTCCTGTCGCCGGGAACGGCCATGGTGATTCCCAAGGGCGGTTACATCGCCATGCAGGTGCACTATCATCCCAACGGAACCGATACCACCGATCAAACCGAAGTGGGTTTGTACTTCACCAAGGCCCCGATCGACAAGGTGGTGTACTTCCTGCCGCTGGTCAACACCAGCTTCACGATTCCCGCTGGAAACTCGCACTACCCGGTGACTTACTCTTTCACCACGCCGCTGGCCGCGCACATCACCCAGATCGCGCCGCACATGCATCTGTTGGGGACCGAATCTCACACCACGCTGGTATCGGGCAAGACCAGCACGCCGCTCATTGATATCCTGAGCTGGGACTTTAACTGGCAAGGTATCTACAGTTTTGTGACGCCGCCGGCCCTGAAAGCCGGAGACAGCGTGCAGTTTCTGAAATACTTCGATAACTCCGCCAACAATCCCAAGAATCCTAACAGCCCGCCGATACCCGTAAGCTGGGGCGAGCAGACCACCAACGAAATGGCGGTTGTTTTTATCGGGTTCACGCTCGATTCCGAGCATCGCATCGCCCCCACTTTCAGCGCCGCCAACGTGGTGAACGCCGCCAGCTACGCCGGCGGGGCGGCTGCGCCCGGCGCGATCATGTCGTTGTTCGGGTTGGGCCTGGGATCCTTCTGGGCTTCGGCCTCGGGAACGGTGCCCACGACTCTCGCCAATACCAAGATCAGTGTGAGCGCGGTTTCCGGATACGCGCCGTTATTCTACGCCTCGCCCTCGCAGGTAAACTTCCAGATGCCCTTCGAAGCGAGCGGAGCCGCCACGCTCACGTTGACTCGCGAGGACGGCCAACAGACCGCGGTGACGATTCCGATCAGTGAAGCGCAACCCGGCCTGTTTTCCGCCGACTCCAGCGGCACGGGCGCGGCCGCCGCGCAGCGCGCCGATTTGTCCCCGCTGAGCGCCGCCAATCCTGCCGCGCGAGGCGAGGAAGTGGTGCTTTACGCGACGGGCTTGGGCCGGGTCATGCCCAGCGCGGCGACGGGTCAAGGCGCCAGCGGCCTCAGCCCCACCACGAATCCGGTAACAGTGACCATCGGCGGTCGGACTGTGACGCCCGACTACGCCGGGCTAACACCGGGCTTCGTGGGTTTGTATCAAGTGAACTTCCACATCCCTGCCGATCTGGCCGTCACCGGCGATGTTCCGGTTACGGTAGCCGCGGCCAGCGTCGTTAGCAACACCGTAACCATCGCAATCCAATGATTCATAACGGAAGGAAGCCCTTCCTCATTTTTGATTTTTGCCTTTTGATTTTTGATTTCCCGTGTTTACCAACGGCTTCACTCCAACGTCTTTCCGAACCGCCTGGTGGCTTCCCGGCCCTCATCCGCAAACCGTTTGGGGACGCCTGAAGCGTCCCAAGCACTTGGTTCCCATGCGCCGCGAGGCGTTGGAGACTCCCGACGGCGACGAGTTACTGCTGGATCATTTGGACGCGCCTGGCAATCCCGAGGCGCCCCGCGTGATTCTGTTGCACGGCTTGGAGGGCAGTTCGTACTCGGTGTACATGCAAGGCATAATGTCGTTGCTGCGGGCGAAAGGCTGGGCGGCCACGGCGGTGAACTTCCGGTCTTGTGCACGTCCTCCGGAGGACATTACCGTCATGCTTCCCAATCTCCGGCCGCGGATGTATCACTCCGGCGAAACCACCGACATGGATCACGTCTTCCGCACCTTTCGCGTCCGCGAGCCGGAGCGTCCCTTGCTGGCCGTGGGTGTTTCCTTGGGCGGCAACGCCCTCTTGAAGTGGCTCGGCGAGCATGCCGGCGAGAATATCCTGCGCGCCGCTGCGACGATTTCCGTGCCCTACGACTTGGGAGCCGGATCCAAGCATCTGGAAACGCCGGTCGGCCGTTTCTATCTGAAAAATTTCCTGAAGACGCTGATTCCCAAAGCCGTCCGTTGCGCCCGAACGTTTCCGGAAGCCGCCGCGCGCATCGACGTGGAAGCAACCGAGCGCTGCACGACTTTTTGGACCTTCGACGACGCCGCAACCGGCCCGCTCCATGGTTTCAAGAACGCCCTGGATTACTATACGCGTTGCAGCTCCATCCATTTTGTGGGCCGAATCGCCGTGCCCACGCTGTGCATCTCCGCCGCCGACGATCCTTTTTTGCCGCGGCGCGTTCTAGGTGAGATGGAAAGCGTGAAATCTCCGGCCGTGCGCTTGCTGGTGACGCCGCGCGGCGGACATGTGGGCTTTGTCGGCGGCCCGCGGCCGGCCCAAGCGCGCTATTGGGCCGAAGAGACGGCCGTTGCCTGGTTGACTCAGACGTTGGCTCAAACGTTGGCCCATGCCTCGGCCGCTACGCGCTAGGTTCGGTTGCAGACAGTCCGATATGGCCCACTACTAGTCCGATCCGGACGTCTCCCTGCTTGACCCTTTCCCGAATCGGTTGTTAAATGTTTAGGCATCTCCTCAGCGGGTTGAGGTGAGGGTTGCGAGGCCCATCTTGGAGGAATTTTCCTTTGTCATCGAACGCTTTTTTCCGTAGCTTCTCCCCGCCCCTATGGGGCCGTTTCGCTTTTCCAACCGTGCTCGTTCTTGGCTTCGCCGTCCTGCTGCTGATTCCCGCGCAGGGCTTCGCCCAGCCTAGCGAGGCCGCTGGCGGTGAGGCCAACCTGCATCTTCCGGATCTGAACCAAGCCACGTTTCTCGGCATCCAGGGCGGCACACTGCTGATGGGCGGACTGGTGGTGTGCGCGCTGGGCCTGCTTTTTGGATTCCTGACCTACCTCCAACTGCGCGACCTGCCGGTTCACAAGGCCATGCGCGAAGTCTCCGAATTGATCTGGGAAACCTGCAAGACGTACCTGTTTACGCAGGGCAAGTTCCTGCTGATTCTGGAATTTTCATTGGAGTCATCATCTTTTTCTATTTCGGATATTTCCAGCATTTCGGGGCCGTCAAGCTGACCACCGTGCTGGCCTTCAGCGTGATTGGAATTGCCGGCAGCTACGGCGTGGCCTGGTACGGCATCCGCGTGAACACCTTCGCCAATTCGCGCACGGCTTTTGCCAGCCTGCGCGGTCTGCCCTATCCCTGCTACGCGATCCCGTTGCGCGCCGGAATGAGCATCGGCATGGTGCTGATCAGCGTGGAGCTGTTCATCATGCTGTGCATCCTGCTGTTCGTTCCCTCGCGACTACGCGGGTCCCTGCTTTATCGGTTTCGCCATCGGCGAATCGCTGGGCGCGGCGGCGCTGCGCGTGGCCGGCGGCATCTTCACCAAGATCGCCGATATCGGCAGCGACCTGATGAAGATCGTCTTCAACATTAAGGAAGACGACGCCCGCAACCCCGGCGTGATCGCCGATTGCACCGGCGACAACGCCGGCGATTCGGTGGGCCCCAGCGCCGACGGGTTCGAGACCTATGGCGTCACCGGCGTGGCGCTGATCACGTTCATCCTGCTGGCGGTGCACGGCGATCTGGTGCAGGTGCAATTGCTGGTGTGGATCTTCGTGATGCGCGTGATGATGATTCTGTCCTCGGCGGCTTCCTACTTCGTCAACGGCGCCATCGCCAAGGCTCGCTACGAGACGGCCGCGAAGTTCAATTACGAGGCGCCGCTCACCTTCCTGGTGTGGCTGACTTCGCTGGTCTCGATCGGCCTGACCTACCTGGTTTCCTACTTCATGATTCCCGACTTGGGCGGCGACACCGCGTTATGGTGGAAGCTTTCCACGGTGATCACCTGCGGAACGCTGGCCGGCGCGCTGATTCCGGAGCTGGTCAAGGTGTTTACCTCCACGCAATCGCGCCACGTTCGCGAGATTGTGACTTCGTCGCGGCGAAGGCGGAGCCTCGCTGACATTCTTTCCGGCTTCGTCGCCGGAAACTTCAGCGCCTTTTGGCTGGGCATGGCCATGATTTCGCTGATGGGCATTGCCTTTGGCGTTAGCACGCTCGGTTTGGGCGGCCTGATGGTGGCTCCCGCCGTCTTCGCGTTCGGCCTGGTGGCCTTCGGATTCCTGGGCATGGGTCCGGTGACCATCGCGGTGGACTCCTATGGTCCGGTCACCGACAACGCGCAGTCTGTTTACGAGCTGTCGCAGATCGAGGAAATCCCGGGCATCCGGCAGGAACTGCAATCCGAGTTCGGATTCAAAGCCGACTTTGAGCGCGCCAAGCAAAATCTGGAAGAGAATGACGGCGCAGGTAACACCTTCAAGGCCACCGCCAAGCCAGTGCTGATCGGTACCGCAGTGGTGGGCGCCACCACCATGATCTTCTCGATCATCGTGATGCTGACCGACGGCCTGACCAACAACTTGCAGAATCTCTCGATTCTGCATCCGCCATTCCTGTTGGGACTGATGGCGGGCGGCGCGGTGATCTACTGGTTTACCGGCGCTTCCACGCAGGCGGTGAGCACGGGCGCGTATCGCGCGGTCGAATTCATCAAGGCCAACATCAAACTGGAAGGCTCCACCAAGGCCTCCGTGGCGGACAGCAAGAAGGTGGTGGAGATCTGCACGCAGTACGCGCAAAAGGGCATGTTCAACATCTTCGTGGCGGTTTTCTTTGCCACGCTGACGTTTGCCTTTATCGAACCGTTCCTGTTTATCGGCTACCTCATCTCCATCGCGCTGTTCGGCTTGTACCAGGCGATCTTCATGGCCAACGCCGGCGGCGCTTGGGACAACGCCAAGAAGGTGGTGGAGACGGAGTTGAAGCAGAAGGGAACGGAACTGCACGAGGCCATGGTGATTTGCGACACGGTGGGCGATCCGTTCAAGGATACCTCCTCGGTGGCATTGAACCCGATCATCAAGTTCACCACGTTGTTCGGGCTGCTGGCGGTGGAGTTGGCGGTTTCGCTCTCGGCGCAGAAGGGCGTGGGATTCACGCGCAGCCTGGCGACGGTTTTCTTCGCCGTGATGTTGGCGTTCATCTACCGCTCGTTCTACAAGATGCGGATCGAGGAATAGTTTCCTCGCCGATGAACGCCCATGATGACGATGTTTTCATCGGAGTTGCTCCGCCGATGCGCCGCGCTATGAGCCGCGACAGTCATGGAGCGACGGAACGGTGGGCACTGTTGAACGTCCCCACGAAAACCCGCCACGCTGAGTACTGGAGTCCTCGTGTTTTCGGGTCAGCGGTCAAGACGTACCGCTGGCCCGTCGCTCCATGACTGTCGCGGCTCATGCCCACGCGCTCATCCTCTAAGGCATCGGCGGTTTCAAGTCTTTTCCGGTCCAGGCTGGACTTCGCAATTCGCGCCGATCATCGCTCCCGCCAAGCCCCGATTCCCGGCCGCCAGGCGATACCCCAGCCAGGTGAAAGGGCGTATCACGGGACACTCCAGCGTTCCCGCCATCAGGTTGTGGTAACCGGCCTCGAGCACTTCGATTAGCGCCTGGCTGCCGCCGGAAATGGAACCATCCGGACGCACCCAATGCATCTGGCGAGCGGTCCACGGCAAGACTTCCGCGGGAATTTGCGCAAGCACTTCTTGAAATGGTTGCGTGGATACAGGGCGCAAGGCGATGGTCTTCAGAACCGCCACCATGCGACGGCAGAATCCGCAGTTGCCGTCCCAAAGGAGCAAGCCGCCGGCTCCCGGAAGATTCGGCAAATCGTTTATCCTTACCCCGGGAAAGAATTCCGGCGGCGCGCTGAAACGCTCCCACCAATCCAGGAGCGGCGCGATCACTGGAAATTGGCAGACCCGCCAGCCGATCGCCACCCAGTCGAAGAACACCAGGAACATGGCCATCTGCACCAGGTACACCTTGTTGAACAGCAGCAGAATACCGGCGTGAACGAGCACGCCGAACGCCAGGAACCAGCGCCGGGTGGGCCGCCAGAAGTATCCCAAGGGAAAAAGAATGGCCCAGACTACCACCGCCAGCAGCACCGGCGGCACATAGTGGCGATACGGGATCAGCCAGAAAGCCGCGCGGAAACGAGTGTCGTTCAGATTCCCCAGCGATGCCGCGACGAACTGCGCGGGCAGGTTGTCGGCGTCGAAGAATCGCCGGCCGCCGAGACGCAGAATTAACAGGCCGTTGGAAACGTACACCCAGGCCACCAGCACCCGCGCCAACGCCACCGGATAGCGATACGCGCTACGCGGCCTGCTCACCGGTCCGCCGCCCAGCGCATCCAGGGAGAAGGCGTCGCCGCAGGGAAGAAAGGCCAGCAGGATCAGCACCGTCACCGCGGCCATTTCGTTTTGGCCGTTGCCGCCCAAACTGTGCAATAAGCCCTCGTAGAGAACCACCAGCAGGGCCGAAGATTTTGTGGTTACCCAGGTCCACCATCCCACGGTGCTCATGAACAGGGAGATCAGCAGCGCCAGTTTGAACGCCACCATGCCGTTTGGCGTCAGCAGGCGATCGTAAAATTTCCACGACAAATACTCCATGATTCCCGCTGGACGCAGCAGCGTTGTCGGCATCGCCGTCAGCGCGGAGAAGGAGTCGTGCCACACCACGGCCAGAAACACGCCGTGCACACCGGCGCGGATGGCCGCCAGTTGCGCCGCGGGACTCTCTTCTAGGGAGCGGACAGTTGTACTCGCCATGAGGCCTTGTGTTCCGCGAAATTACCGTAGTCAATGTACGGCCATTGATATTCGACCAGACGGACGGCACGTAACAGATCCGGAGAGCGATCCCCATGGCGCACGTTGTAGGCATTGCCCCAAGCCACCAGCAGATCCTCCATGCGGGCGGACGGAGGCAACATGCCCAAGCGGGCCCACAACCGCGCGTTGCGAGGATGCGGAGAGCGAATCAGGAAGCTGGCGTTGGCTTCGATCGCGCGAGCCAGCGGAGCGTTACGATCGTACAGGGAGTTGGTCACGCCGATGGCGGGTACCTCCACGAAGCGGCCATCCGTGGTTTCCCCGCTGAGCACGTAGTAGGTGATCGGGCCGGAACCCAAAGGACGCGGCTCGGCTGCGAACGCCCACACCGTGACGGGATAGAAATTGATCACCTGCAGGAACGTCCACAACAACAATCCGAAAAAGGAGATGGTCAAGAGCGCATTCCGGAACTGCGCGTGGCGATCCGATTCCACCAGCAAGCCGGTGTTGGCGTTGCGCTCCATGCTTACGGTTTCCCGCCTCCTTCAAATCGCCACTCTACGCGTTCGTTGTCGCGCGGTACATACTTGTCGGCGGATTGTTCGCCGTGCTTTCCGTTGACGTAGTACATCCAATCGTGCCCGGCCAGCCCGTTGGCGCGGTTGCCGATGCCCGTCACCAACTGGCCGAAGGGATAGGTTTTCGTCTCCACGTGATGGCGCTCGCGGAGCAGTTCCAGCAGCGTTTTTCCACCGCGCCCGTAAACCATCACCGGCTCGGCCAGCCACTCCTCGCCGGAGTTCAGCCACGCCGTCACCCAAACGTCGCGCAACATGCCGGCAGCGTCGGCCAGGCGTTGCAAGGTGAAGGCCAGCGCTTCCGGCGGCTCATGTCCCGATCCAAATGCGCCGCGGCGATCGAGCTGGTAAATCTGTTCGACGAAGCCACTATTACGGCGCAGGAATTTCTCCATTTCCGCGACCCATGGTCCGGTGCGCTGCGGCGCCGGCAGCAGCGCGGGCAATTCTTTCTCGTTCACGGCCTGGTCCACGTACTGGCTTTCAAAGCGCGAGTGAATGCCGCGCGCTTCGCGAACGCCGGGATAGCCGTTGGGATTGGGATAGCCCGCCGCCCATCCATTGAAATGCACCGTGCAATGCAAGGGATTGCCCAGGTCGGTGATGAAATGCGCCATCACGCCGGCCAGGTAAATGATGTTCTCTTCCACTTGGTGGCGGATCAGCCGTTCGGCTTCGCTATCCTCGCGGGCATCGCGCCATTCCCGGAAGTTGGTGGTGAGTTTGTCGGCGAATTCGGCGATCACCACCGGCGCCGTGCCCAGGTCGGAGACGGGCTTATTTTCCCCGACCAAGCCGCGCTTGTAAGCGGCGAACAGCAGATCGTAGCGCGTGGCGGGAATTTTGTCCGCGCCCCAGTATTCCAAATCGAAGTAATGATCCGGGGGGTTCAGCGCGCCCAGCGCGGGGGCGTTTGGTCCGCCCTTCCAGCGATCCGGCTCGGGACAGAGGTAAACCAGCCGTTCCTTGGCGGCCAGAAAGAATGCGGGAAAATCCTTGGGCAAAGCGTTGACCGCGGCTCGCGCGGCGATCTCATGGCCTTTCGGTCCCCAGGCAAAAGCCGGCGTAACACAGACGAGGAGGAGCGCCAACATGCCGGGGTTCCCCCACTGCGCCTGGCTGCTTCCTTTCCTAGCCAAAAGTGACTCCTACCGGCGCTCCGCGATCCGCTTGCAAGATCCGCGCCGCCGAGCCGCGATTCGTGGAGAGCTCCAGGTAGCCGCTGCTGCCCACGATGATGAAGACCTCTCCCGCCGGGCTCTGCGCGTAGTTCAAATTCAATTTGGTGACTTCGCCCTTGCCTACGGTCATCTTGAACGGCGGCGGATTTTCCTGGAACAGCCGCGGTACGTCTTCCGGCGTGATGTTGGTGATCAAGTTACCGAAGCGATCCATCTTGATGACCACGCCTTGCAGCGTGGTTTCGTTCACCGCCTTCGGTTTGGGCGGAGCGAAGCGCACGTAATCGGTGATCAACTCGCCGAACTTGGAAGCCTCCACGCCGCGCGCCATCCATCCCACCACCGGCGCGAAGACGTCGCGCCCCTGGAAGGTCTTGCTGACTGGGCTGAGAAAGTAATGTTCCGAGGTGATGTGGCGCACGCGATGGTCCGGCTCCTGCGCGTACATGAACGAGAGCACCCCGTTATCGGGGGCCACGAACCAGTGCTGGTCGCTGTTGGCGAGAATCGGCCGGCGGGCCGTGCCCACGCCGGGATCCACAATCACTAGATGGATGGTCCAATTAGGAAAATAGCGATAGGCTTGCGCCAGGGTGAACGCCCCGTCGAGGATATCGTAGGGCCGGACTTCATGGCTGATATCCACAATGTCGGTCTCCGGAGCCAGCTTCAAGATGACCCCTTTGAGCACGCCCACGAAGTGGTCGTTGTGGCCAAAATCAGTAGTCAGGGTAACGATGGTTCGCGCCATGGAAAGACTATAGCAGGGTCCAGGGGTCCGAGGCTAGGGACACGCAACGCCGGAGCAGACTTTTCTCCGCGCCTTGGCCTCAATGTAACCGGTGAAAGCGCCGGGTTTATCCGCAGGCGCAATTTCGAACTTGATCTTGATCTGGTCGGTTCCCGCACTCTGGTATGTCAGGCGGTAGCGTGGGACTGAAGGGATCGGGTCGCTGAGAAACTGTACAGACTTCCCGTCTTCAGATATGGAAATCGTATAGCGGATCACGTGTCCTTCGCTATCGTAATAGTCGGCGCGCATGGGCGATGTGGCCGATTCCCGGTAAACCACCATGAGATCCTCGTGCGTGGCGGCGGCACGGTCTTTGGTAGCGGGATAGGTTGCCGCATTCCTGCGAACCATGATCCTGCCCTGAAGGTCGGGCAAGAAGCTGAACCCTCCGAAACCTTTTCCCGGCTCGCCGCCACCTTCCCCCTCCCAGGTTCCTCCCAGTAGCGATCCGAATGCGGCCCAGGCGTCCCTAGGTGCAGGTTCTCTGGGAGCCGCCACGATCGTCCCGGCGAGCAATAAGCCCGCGATCAGCAGCTTCTTCATGGTTCCTCCAGCGGAAGCCGGCGCGCTAATACAATTCGGCTTTCATGTCGGGGCGGTACTGGCCGATGACGGAATCGGCGCCGGCCTGCGACGCGGGTTTAGCTTGGGCTGACGCCGTGTGCGCAACCGGCAGGAGGGAGAGAATCGCAATCGGATCGGCGAGCCGTAGAAAGGTGCGCATCGAGTCTCTCTTCCCGTCCGCTGCCCACCGCGGCCGCTACTTCGATGGCATCGCTGCGCCCCTCGTCGGCGACACCGGCACCATGACGTGCGCGTACGGCGTTCCCTTCCACATGACCCAAGGTCCGCCGGTCTTGGGATCCGTTGGGTAGGCATCGAGCATCTTCGGATCGGGCAACACCAGCATTACGTGAGTCGGCGCCACTACCCACTGATTGCCGGCCGTGGGGCCCTTGGCATACGGGTCGGTATTACTCGCGCCATGATCGCCGCGCAACATGTAGGCGACGCCCGTGCTTTGCGCCTTAAAGTCTTTCTTGTTCATCCAGGCGTCGGCCCACTTCTGCCATTCCTTGTCCAGGCACATCGGATCAGGCTCCGGGGCGCATAGCCATCCATTCGTTCCCGCCCGCAGTTGCTTGGCCGGCATGACCGTCATGTCCATGATTGTGGCGTTCTTGCCGATTTCGGCCGGTCCGGCGCTCTCGGCGACCGCAATCTTTTGGGCATCTGTCGCCTTGGATCCCGTCTTCTTTTCAGCAGGCTTGGCCTGCTGAGCTTGGAGCGCGCCCAGAACCACGAGCAACCAAGCCAGACATGCAACCACCCATCCTGTTTTGTGAAGCATAGCAAACCCCTCCCTTTGGAATCATGATACCGGTCAGGACGGTTGTCAATCGCAAGGTTCGTTTGGTGGCGGGTCAATTTGAACATGACGCTTCGACTGCGGCTCTGCCGCTCCTTCGTGCGGAAAGGCTCCGCCTTCCCTGGCCAGCGAAGCTGGCCGCTGGAGTTTCTACATTTCCAACGCGTTCGATGGCTTCGCAAACGGCGCATTTCTCGCGTTATGCGCCCACACGGACGTGTTTCGGTAGCCCCAAAGGGGCGACCTATGTCAGCCCAGGCCAACCGGCCTGGGTTGGGCGCGATAGAAAGAGAAGCCCTGAAAGGGCGACCTAAGACGGTTGTCTCGCGAGATCTGAGGTCGTCGATCTGTGTCAGAGATTAGGACGCCCGCGCCCCTTCAGGGCTTGATACTTCCTCGGTTTTTCCCAGGCCGTTGGCCTGGGCTGACATAGGTCAGGCCTTCAGCCTTCCCGGAAATGTAGAAACTCCAGTGGCCAGCGAAGCTGGCCAGAGAGCGTGGCCCAGGGTGGAGCGTATTTTGCGGAACCCTGGGTACACCGCGAGAACAACGAGCCCGCGAAGCGGGCGACAGACGCACGATATTTGCGGGACTGCCTTTCGCCCGCTCTGCGGGCTCTTTTTCCCCTCACAGTGTTCCCAGGGTTCCGCAAAATGCGCTTCACCCTGGGCCACACTCTCCCGCCCGCGCCGCGGGCTGCAAATGTAGAAACTCCAGGGAAAGGCTCCGCCTTTCCGAAAAGTCCGTTAGTGCTTCGCACGGCTGCGCCGTGCGGGCAAGGCAAGCCTCGGGGCATCCAAGGCGGTGTCAAGCCACCGCACTCCAAAATGGGGCCCCATTCATCACGGCCGGTGGACCCGGCAACTGGCATGGTAGGAAGGGCTAAGACCGCCGCACAACCTCGGCCGAAGCCGCCGTCCGCGCGGCGTGAATGTCATCCACATTGCCGATCACCACCACCACGCTGTTACCGCGGCACTGTTCCGTGTCCGGCGGATTGTAGCGGAACGTCTCAACCCCCGGTTCGCGCAAGGCCAGGCAACTCAGGTTATAGCGGTTACGCAGACCCAATTCGCCCAGCGAGCGTCCCACCCAGGAAGAGTGGAAGGGCACCGGGATCTCCTCGATTCGCAGGGTCGTGTCCGTGTTGCGGAGCATCATGTCGAGGAACGTAACCACGTTGGGACGAATCATTTCGGAGGCCAGCCGCAACCCTCCGATGGAGTTCGGTGACACCGTGGAACTGGCCCCCGCGCGGATCATCTTGTCGGACATTTTGGCATCCATGCAGCGGGCCACGATGCGCACGTTGGGATGCTTTTGCCGCACGGTGATCACCACCACCAGGTTGTCCTTGTCGTTGGGCAGGGCGGGGATGACGCCGCCGGCGAAGTCCAGGCCGGCCAGTTCCAGCACGTCTTCGTCGCTGGCATCGCCTTCGATCACCGGAATCTCGCCGAAAAGCTGCGTGATGCGCTCCAGGCGCAGCGGATCGCGGTCGATCACTACCATCTCGCGATGCGTCTTGTGCAACTCTTCGATCACCCGCAGGCCGGTGGTGCCCGCCCCGCAGATAATCGTGTGGTTCCTCAGGCCTTTGATCCGTTTCAGCATTTTCTTCTTCCAGAATAACCTTTGCAGGTCCCCTTCCACAATAAAAGCTGTGGCCACCGAGAATACGTATAGCATGATTCCCAAGCCAAAGATCAGCACAAAAATGTTGAAGATCCGCAGAGTGTGGCTATGGCTGGTGTCCACTATTTCGCCGTAGCCCACGCTGGTCAGCGAGACCACCGTCATGTAGATGGCGTCCAGCCAGGTGACGTTATTGCCCAGCAGGCGATAGCCCAAGGTGGCCACGACCACCACAATCGAGAGGGCAATCAGCGCGTTGTAGAGGCGATTGCGATTCTCCATAGATGTAGGACCAGGCCCGAGGCCCGAGGTCCGAGTCGGGGAGTCCGAGTCGAAAGAAGCTCCCGACTCGGGCCTCGGGCCTCGCGACTCGGGCCTGTGTTCCCGCCCGCTTGAAGCTACGGCTCCAACACCAGCCTATCCTTTCTCGCCGCCGACGCCGTGAACGAGAACGGTACGCCTTCGCCGCTCTTCCACTCGGGGAACTGATCCCGATAATGGCTGCTCAACGGATGCCCCGATTCTCCGGTGGTCAGCGTTAGCGTGGTTTTTTCTAGATCGCCAAAGTCTACAACCAGGCGCATGGACGGTCCCAGCGTGTGCGTGGTTTGTTTCACGGTGTAGCCGGTGCCGCCTTGTTCGAAGGGCCCCAAATTAAAGAGACGCCGCAAACCCGGCAGGGAGTTGCCGATAGGATGGATAAACGTCATTTCCATAATCTTTCCCCATCGCCATTCTTCCATCTTGGGCGTGCCAAAACGCCTTTCCAGATCGGTCATGGCGCCGCTCAGGCAATCCGCCAGCAGTTGATCGTAGTCGGCATCTCCGGGCGGCAGCCAGAGCGCCGGGCGATGCTCGATCACGTTTTCCAGGAAGACAGTCTGCATGTGCCAGTCGTAGCGCGGATAGATGTCGCCCAGCACAGGGCGCAGCAGACGCTGCTTCAACTCCTCTCTCGCGTATTGCGCCAAGGACGTCGCGTAAGAGTCGGCGCTGGCCACGCCATCCCATTTGCGGAGAGCTTCCGCGGCCTGCGCCAGGCGTAGATTGGGTCGCTCCTTCAACTCCACTGCCGCGGCGGCGGCCATGGCCCGGGCGATTTTGAGGTGATGCAGGGCGTAGATGTCCACTTGAATGCGGCGGAAATCGTCGGGCGTGATGAGGTGCTTGGCGGCAATCATTTGGCCGAGAAGCGCGTTGATGCGGTTCACGCGATCGGGCGATTCCCAGCGCGTGGCTACGGGGTAGGGATAGTTGTCGGGAACCACGCGCGCATTCGCCGTGGCGATGACTCCCTCCGGCGGATTGTAGACGTGCGGAAGCTGCTCGAAGGGGATGTAGCCCTTCCAGTCGTTGGCGGTCTGATCGCCGCGCAGCGGAAAGCTGCCGTCGCCCCGCAGGCGAATGGGAATCAGGCCCGCGCCGTAGTATCCGATGTTGCCGGAGGCGTCGGCGTACACGAAGTTCTGCGCCGGCCCAGGATAGTCGCGCAGGGCAGTTGTAAACTGCTCCCAGTCGGCGGCGGCGTTGATCTTGGTAAACGGAAACTTCCACACACCCGGTTCGGTGGCCACCCAGCGCAGCGCATAGCGCTCACCCGGCTGATTCACCACCAAGGGACCGTGACGCGTCAGGGTGACATCGATTTCTCGATCGCGCTCGCCTCTAACGTGGATGATTTCCTTGCGAACCTGAGCTTCTTTCCACTCGCCGTCCACCAGGTAGCGGCGCGGATTGTCGGGATCGAATGCTTCCAGATACAGATCCTGCACGTCGGCGCCGAGATTGGTCATGCCCCAGGCGATTTTCTCGTTGTGGCCGATGATTACGGCCGGCAGGCCGGGCAGGGAAACGCCGGCCACGTTCATCCCCGGCGCGCTGAGTTGCACGGCGTACCAGATTCCCGGCACGGAAAATTCCAGATGCGGATCGTTGGCCAGCATGGCGCGTCCCGAGGCGGTGTGCGACGGGCCGACTACCCAGTTATTGCTGCCGGGGGTGCCTTCGTCTTCAGAGGGCCGCCAGGGACTCAGCTCGCTGACGAGAAGAGCGGGGAGTTGCGGCGCGCTGGGCTGCCGGCTTCGGCTGGCGGTCATCCCGGCGAGGTGCGCCTCCCGATCCGACGGCGGCTCGTCGTGATCGGTTCGCGTGGGTAACAAATCCGTGGTGCGCTGCAACCCCACGCGCTGCAGCAGGGCCGTCTTCAGCAGTTCGTCCTTCCAAGTTGTGGTGAGAGTACGGAACATATGCAGGCCGATCACCAGGGAATCGGACTCCGTCCAGGGACGCGGCAGGAGATGCAGCAGCTTGAACTCCACCGGCAGCCCCGCGCTGGAGTAGCCCGCCGCGTGGCTGGAGATAAACGCGTTGACCCCGCGCGTGTAGGCCGCAATCCAGCGCCGCTGGTCTTCGGGAAGTTGGGCGGCGGCGGCATCGGCAGCCACGCGCATGCCCAAAATACGTGAATCCACGTCCAGAGGCAGCCCGCGCACCCCGCCGATTTCCGATATTTCCCCGCGCGCTACGCGCCGCAGCAGATCCATTTGCCATAAGCGGTCCTGCGCCGTAACGTAGCCTTGCGCAAGATACAGATCGTCGAGCGATTGCGCGCTGAGGTGGGGGATGCCCATGCTGTCGCGTTCCACCTGAACCGGCGCTTTCAAGCCGGTCAGATGAATCGATCCCTTGGTCACCGGCAACTCCAGCAGGAAAAGCCACACAAAAACCGCGGTCACGATCGCAATTACCACGCCCAGGGTTAGCAGGAAAGCTTGCCGAACGCGGCGGAAAATGTCCTTAGCGGACGGCTCGCCAAGGTTGTCTGCGGGAGAAAGGGAGGAGTCCAGGGCGCTCACAGACTCCAGTGTATCGCAGCGCAAGTTGGCCGGGACAGGTTAGTTCTGCCGCACGGCCTCAGCTTGGGCCAAGAACTGAGTTTCGCGGGCGCTTTCGCGATCCATAGCTTCGAGTTGCGGCCGGATGTGCTTATCTTCGCACTCGGGACAGATGCCATGGGTGAAATCGGCCGCGGAGTGCTCGGAAATATAGGCTTCCACTTGGGTCCACAGGTTATCGTCGTTGCGGATTCGTTTGCAGTAGCTGCAAATCGGCAACATGCCTTGCAACTGGCGGACTTGCGCCTGCAAATCCAGGAGGCGCTGGGCCACGTGCAGACGCGCGCGCAAGACATCCGGATCGTAGGGCTTGCTCAGAAAATCGTCGGCCCCGGCGGCGATGCCTTCCAAGTAGGATCCCTTGCCGGCCATGACCGTAATCAGAATAATGTAAGTGTACTTCTCACGGCCCATGTCGCGGATCATTTGACACAATCGCAGACCATCCAGCTCCGGCATGATCCAGTCGGTGATGACGATAGAGATTTGTAGGTCCTGCTGGAAAATGTCCCAAGCCTCTCTTCCGTTGCCGGCGACCAGGACCTGGTAACCCTGCTTGGTCAGCAGTGCTTGCAGCATCAGGCGGGAGACGGGGTCGTCGTCAACGACCAGGATTTTCATGGGGCTGTTCACATTAGCTATATCGGCGGAAGGGAAACAAGCTTTAGCGATGACCGCTCAAGAAACCATCGCCGCGGCGCCCAGGATCCCCGCATCGTCACCCAAGCGCGAGAGGCGCAGCGGCGTGTCGCGGAATCGCGGCTGGCAGAAGTGCTGCATGTGCCGTTCTATCGCGGCCAAAAATGGCTGGCCGCCCGTGGCGCAGACTTTACCGCCTAGAACGATGCAATCCGGCTCGTAGAGCACACAGAAGGTGGCGAGCCCCATTCCTAGCCACATGGCCACATCGGCGGCGACCTCCGGCCTTTCCAAGCCGCCCTGTGCCGTAATCGACCATCCGGCAACCTTGGTCTCCAGGCAGCCCCGCGCGCCGCAACGGCATGGCGCGCCGTTGGCATCTACCAGGATGTGCCCGGGATCGCCCAAGCTGCCTCCGGCGGGTCGCAGCAGCTCCCCGTTTACTACCGCGGCCGCGCCGATGCCCGTTCCGATGGCCACCACCAGGAGTCGCGCGGCGTGGTAGTCGCCATAACGGTCCTCGCCGATGGCCAGGACGTTCAGATCGTTGTCCATGCGTGAAGGCCATCCCCAATCGCGGGCCAGATCGGCGGCGATGGCGATGCCGCAAAGACCGGGCAGGTTGCTGGCTTCCGCGACGCGCCCCTCGGCATCCTGGAGGCCCGGCATGCCCACGCCGAGGGCCGCGGGCTGGCCTTGGCCGGCCAGGCGCGTTATTGCCGCGCGGAACGCGGCCATCACTTCGGGACCACGCGCGTCATAGCCGGTGGGTACGACTTCCCGCGCCAGGATCGCGGCGGTCGCGGTGTCCACCAGTCCGAGGCGGGCGCTGGAGCCGCCGATGTCCATTCCGATGACGTCAGGCATGGGTGTTTTCTTTGGAACACGGAGGACACGGAAAAAACCGGGGACACGGAAAACACGGAAAAGAAAAAAGCAACCGCCGATAAACGCCGATAACAGCGCGTTCATCGGCGTTTATCGGCGCGGGGCCCCACGCGAACGCGCGGTCGCGGCGGTTGCAGTTTTCCGTGTCCTCCGTGTTCCAAAAGGTTTCTAGAACAGCCGCAGATATCCCTTGGCGCGCTTCTCCACGTGAATGCTATCCACGAAACGCACCTTGCCGGAGTCCGCGGACATGATCAAGCTGTGCGTGCGGACGCCGTCACCGAAGAAGCGCACGCCCCGCAGCAGGTTGCCCTCCGTCACGCCAGTGGCTGCAAACAGGATCTCCCGGCCGGGAGCCAAGTCGCGCGCGGAGTAGGTTGCGTCGGGGTCCTTGATGCCCATCGATTTGATGCGATCTCGCAACGCTTCGTCTTTGACCACCAGGCGTCCCAGGATCTCGCCGTTCAAGCAGCGCATGCGCGGCGGCGGTCAGCACGCCCTCCGGCGCGCCGCCCGATCCCATTACCGCGTGGACGCCGGTGCCGGCGACCGCCGCGGAAATGCCCGCCGAAAGATCGCCGTCGGGGATCAGGCGGATGCGCGCGCCCGCCTCGCGGATCTCGCGCGATCAGTTTCTCGTGCCGCGGCGCGGTCCAGCACCACCACCACCAGATCGTCCACTTCGCGATCGCAAGCGGCGGGCGATGGCCTTGAGGTTTTCGGCGACCGGCGCGTCCATGTCCACCGCGCCTTTAGCGGCGCGGGCCGACGATGATTTTCTCCATGTAGCAATCGGGCGCGTGCAGCAGTCCGCCGCGCTCGCGGCCGCCAGCACGGTGATGGCGTTGGGCGCCGCCGGTGGCGCACAGGTTGGTGCCCTCCAGCGGGTCCACGGCGATATCCACCTCGGGATACTGCGCCGTTGCTCGTTGTCCGGCGCGCGCCCACCTTTTCGCCGATATACAGCATCGGCGCTTCGTCGCGCTCACCTTCGCCGATGACGATGGTGCCGCGATGGCCACGGTGTCCATGGCTCGCCGCATGGACTCCACAGCCACCTGGTCCGAGCGCGTGCCGGTCGCCCATGCCCATGGTGTGCGCGCAGGCGATCGCCGCGTCCTCCACGATTCGCAAGAAAGAAAGAGACAGCTCCCGTTCGACCATTCGGCTATTGTTGGCCGGGATTGTCCGGAAATGCAAGACCCGAAAAAGCCGTCAAAAAAGAGCAACCGCCGATGAACGCCGATAAACGCGGATAAGACAACGTACCTATCGGCGTTCATCGGCGTTTATCGGCGGTTGCGTCTCTCCTGCCGTCTACTTCGCCGCCTTGGCGAAATCCCCCGCCTTAAAGATCGCCATCTTGGACACGTCCAGATACTTGCGCATCGCCGCGGAGACCTGTTCCGGCGTCAACGCGCCGACCTTCTTCTCGAAGTCGGCATCCCAGGCCAGCGTGCGTTTGATGAAGAGATCCGTTGTTCAGGGTGCGGGCCAGGCTGGCGTCCTGGGCGCGAGTGACCTGCTGCCACTGCAGGTATCCGGACTTGGCCGCGGGATCTCCTCGGCGGTGAATCCGTCTTTCACGGCGCGGGCAATCTCTTCCTTGAAGGCGGTCTCCAGCTTGTCGCGGTTTTGCGGCGCGTAAATCGCGAAGGTGAGGAGGGCGCCGGCTTTGTCCAACGACTGGCGTTGAACTGCGATCCAACTCCGTAGCTCAGGCCTTCCTTCTGGCGAATACGGACGGCCAGGCGCGAGTTCAGGAACCCGCCGCCCAGCATGTAATTGGCCAGCGTCAGCGCCGGGAAGTCGGGGTCGTCGTCGCGGATGGCCAGGTTCATTCCGGCGATGAAGAAGGCGTTGGCCTTGTCGGGGGCTTCGAAATTCTGGTCCGCTGCAGCCGCGTCGTGGTAGGACGCGAGGAACGCGCGTGAAAGGCTTGGGGCTTTTCGAGATCCCGAACAATTCGCCCAGCAACGCAGCGATCTTGGCTTCGTCAAAGTCTCCAACAACCGCGATTCTGCGCGTTCGACGCTCCATAGTAATCGCTGTAAAACTTCTTCACCGCGGCCAGGTCGGCGGCCTTCAGGCCGGCGATTTGCTCGTCCAATGTTTCGACGTATAGCGGACATCGCCCTTGGGGTAGGGATTCATCAGCCGCTGGAAGGCGATGACTGCCATGGGCCGCGGTTCGCTTTTCTGCTGCTCGATGGAGGCCAGTTGCTCTTGCTTGAGCAGGTCGAATTCCTTGTCGGGAAAGACCGGCTGGCGCAGAACCTCCGCCACCAGGCTCAGCACCGCGGGCAGGTTCTCGCCGCACCGTCTCCACCGACACATTGCATTGCTGGGCGCTGCCGCTGACGAAGCACGCGCGCCTTCAACTTGTCCAATTCGTCCTGGATCTGCTGGCGGGTGTGCTGGGATGTTCCCCGCAACAGCATAGTGCCGGCCAGCGACGCCGGCGAGGAAAGATTCATCAGGCTCTTTTCATCGCCGAAACGAAGCGTGACGGTAGCCACCACCGTGGCGCCGCGCGTTTTCTTGGAGAGCAAGGCTACTTGCGGCCGCTCGCCAAGCCACTGCGTTTGGTGCGCGACTCGATGTTGGCCGGCGACGGATCGAAAGCCTCGCCTTGGGCCATTTGCACGTCGCCCTTATAGTTTTGAGCAGCGCGACCACGTCGGGTGTCTTCGGGATTTCCGCGCGATCGGGTTTGGGCGTGGGAATGAACACCCCGAGGGTGCGGTTGGAGGGCTTCAGGTAAGCCGCGGCAACGCGCTGAACGTCGGCGGGCGTGACTTTGCGCAGGCGGTCGCGATGCAGGAAGAACAGCCGCCAATCGCCTTGACCCTCCCATTCGCTCAGTTGCAAGCCGACGCGCTCGGAGGAGTTCAGGGTCAGCTCGATGTTCTTGAGCATCCCGGTGCGGGCCCGATCGACTTCCTCCGCGGTTACGGTTGCGGAGGCTGCGGCGTCCAGCGTCTTGGCGAATTCGTCCCGCGCTTCGTCGAGCGACTGTTCCTTGCGCAGTTCGGTGTAGAACAGCACCGTTCCGGGATCCTTGAGTTGATAGTAGAAATCGCCCACGGCCGTCGCCTTCTTGGTTTCCACGAGTGCCTTGTGCAAGCGGCCGGAAGGCGTGTCGCCGAGGATGCGGGCCAACACCGTGAGCGGCGCCAGGTCGGGATGCGGTCCGGCGGGAATGTGATACGCGCACATCACGATTTGGTTGTCACCGACGCGGCGCAGCGTTACGGTGCGTTCGCCGTCCTGGGTGGGCTCAATGGTGTAGATTTTGGGCAGCTCTCGCGCGGGCTTGGGGATCTTGCCGAAATCGCCCACGATCAGTTGCAGGGTCTTGGGCGTGTCGAACTTGCCGGCCACCAGCAACACGGCGTTATCCGGCTGGTAGTAGTTATGGTAGAAAGCCTGTAATCGCGGGATGGGCACGTTCTCCATGTCGGAGCGCGCACCGATGGTGTCGTGAGCGTAGTTGTGCCAGAGATACGCCGTGGAAAGAATGCGTTCTTCCAAAACGTTGCCGGGATCGTTCTCGCCGGACTCCATTTCGTTGCGAACCACGGTCATCTCGCTGTCCAGGTCTTTCTTCGCGATGAAAGAATTGACCATGCGGTCGGACTCCAGATCGAGGGCCCATTTCAGGTTCTCGTCGGTGGCCGAGAAAGTTTCAAAGTAGTTGGTGCGGTCGAACCAGGTGGTGCCGTTGGGCCGCGCGCCATGTTCCGTGAGTTCCTGCGGGATGTTGGGATGCTTCGGCGTTCCCTTGAAGGACAAATGTTCCAGCAAGTGGGCCATGCCGGTTTCGCCGTAGTTCTCATATCCGGAGCCGACCAGGTAGGTGATGTTCACGGTAATGGTCGGCTTGGTGGGATCGGGAAACAGCAGCACGCGCAGCCCGTTGGGGAGTCGGTATTCGGTGATGCCTTCCACGGTGGTGATTTTCTGAGGAGCCTGGGCGGCCAGGCCGGCGGCCAATGCCAGAAGCAGAATGAAAGAAATTGTTCGCATGGCCTTATTGTAGCTTTGTTCCTGCCTTAGTGCGAGAAATGGGAAGTATGGGAAGCATGGGAAGAATGAACGTAACGCCAATGACGAATCACCCGCTATACTGGGAGTCTATGAGCGAAATCCTGCAAACACCGATTGAGAATTACATCAACACGCTGTTGCCGCCGCGCGACGCCGTGCTGGCGGAAATGGAAGCGTATGCCCGGGAACACAAGGTGCCGATTATCGGACCAGCTTGCGGCGGCCTGCTGCAACTGCTGGCCAAGATGGTAGGCGCGCGGCGCATCTTCGAGATGGGCTCGGCCATCGGCTACTCCACCATTTGGTGGGCCCGCGCGGTCGGAGCATCGGGCGAGGTTTACTACAGCGACGGCAGTCAGGCCAACGCCGACCGCGCCGCGGAATACATTCGCCGCGCCGGCGTGGAGAAGCAAGTGAAGATCGGCGTGGGAATCGCGCAAGACATATTGCGCGCCACACCGGGAGAGTTCGACATCGTTTTCTGCGACGTGGACAAGCACTACTATCCGGAATGTTTCCAACTGGCGCTACCGCGCGTGCGCAAGGGCGGCCTGCTGGTGGCCGACAATGTCTTATGGCACGGCCGCGTGGCGCTGCCGCCCGATACCGACGATACGCGCGGAATCCTGGAATGGAACCGCCTGGTGACGACCTCGCCGCAGTTGGTCACTACGATTGTCCCGCTCCGCGACGGCGTGTCGGTATCGTGGAAAGTGTGAATCCACAGATTATCGATCCAGATCATCCATCCACGGATTACACAGATTTCACAGATTTTCGGAACAAGCGACACGCTTTGAAGCAGGTTCCGAGAATCTGTGGAATCTGTGTAATCTGTGGATCGATGAGGGTTATCACTGGAACAGCGAGTCCACATAAATCTGTGGATTGAACGGTACCAGATCGTCGCGCTGCTCGCCGATTCCCACGTAGCGGATCGGCAAGTGGAGTTCGCGGGCGATGGCCACGGCCACTCCGCCCTTGGCCGTGCCGTCCAGTTTGGTGAGCACGATGCCGGTGACGCCGGCCGCTTGCAGGAATTCGCGGGCTTGCAGCACGCCGTTTTGTCCGGTGGTGGCGTCCAGGATGAGCAGCACTTCGTGCGGCGCGCCGGGGACCAGGCGTCCGGCGGTGCGCTTCATTTTTTCCAGCTCCGACATCAGGTTCGCTTTATTGTGCAGGCGTCCGGCGGTGTCCACAATCACATAGTCCACGGCGCGCGACTTGGCGGCGGTCAGCGCGTCGAACAGCACCGCGCTGGGATCGGCGCCCGGCTTCTGGCGGATCATTTCGGTGGAGGATCGCGCCGCCCAGATTTCCAATTGCTCGTTGGCCGCGGCGCGGAAAGTGTCGGCCGCGCACAACAAGACTTCTTTTCCGCTGCTCTTCAGTTGATACGCCAGTTTGCCGATGGTGGTGGTTTTTCCGACGCCGTTCACACCGACGATCATCAGCACCACGGGCGGCTCGGCCGTGGGATTGGCGGGCGCGCCCGATCCGGCGCGGGTGAGGATGCCCAGCAACTCTTCCTTGAGGATGTCGCGCACTTCCGTCGCGGTATCGCCGCCGCGCGGCTGTTTGGCGGCGCGATCCTTCACGGCCGTCAGCAACTCTTGCGTGGTGGTGACGCCGAGATCGGCGGCCAGCAGCGTGTTTTCCAATTGCTCCAGGAGCGCGGCGTCAATTTCTTTTTTGCCGCGCGCCGCTTCTTCCAACTTGGTGCTCAGCGTCTCGCGCGTGGAAGCGACCGCCTTCTTGAAGCGGTCGAAGAGGCTGGGAGGCGGCGGAGGGCCGAACAACGTCTGAATAGGCATGACGACGATCTCATAATATCATCGTGGCGCTCGCCTCCGCCGTCCGGCGACATCGGTTATAATTGAGTTGTTCCCCATACGTCCCCCATGGTCCATACCTCCCAGATGGAGATTTCGGCATGAAATTCGGCGTCGTGGTGTTTCCCGGCAGTAACTGCGACGACGACGCGCTGCAAGCGATTCGCCGCGGCGTCGGCGCCCCCACCAGTAGCGCCGAGTTCATATGGCACGGCTCGGAAGACCTCGGCGCCGCCGGCGTGGTGATTCTTCCCGGCGGCTTCGCGCACGGCGATTACCTCCGTACCGGCGCGCTGGCGCGCTTCTCGCCGGTGATGAAGTCGGTGACGCGCTTCGCGGCGGGCGGCGGGATCGTACTGGGAATCTGCAATGGTTTCCAGGTCCTGTTGGAAGCCGGATTGCTTCCGGGCGCGATGCTGAAAAATCGCGGATCGCATTTCGTTTGCAAGCCGGTCGCGCTGCGCGTGGAGAACAATCGCTTGCCGTTTACCTCGGCCTATGCGCCGGGCCAGCGGGTGATGTTTCCCATCGCCCACGGGGAAGGGAATTACTTTTGCGATCCGGCCACGTTGCGCGAGTTGCAGGAGCAGGACCGCATCGTGTTCCGGTATCTGGAAAACCCCAACGGATCGCTCGACGACATCGCCGGCATCGTCAATCGCGAAGGCAATGTCATGGGGCTGATGCCGCATCCGGAGCGCGCTTCCGATCCGCTGCTGGGATCGTGCGACGGCTTGGGAGTATTCCAGTCGTTGGCCGGGCGTGGCGTCCCGCTTGTGCCGCAAGAGAGTCGTTTGGCGAGCCTAACCGCTTAGTGTACGCAGTCTCCGAGCGAAATGACACCTATCACACCCGAACTGGTTGCTCAGCACCAGATCACGCCCGAAGAGTATGACAAGATCCTGCGCCTGCTGGGGCGCGAGCCTTCCATCGCCGACCTGGGCATCTTTAGCGTGATGTGGAGTGAGCATTGCAGCTACAAGAGTTCGCGCGCGCTGTTGAAGAGGGCTCCCCACCAAGGGCCGCGGTGTGCTGCAAGGGCCCGGTGAGAACGCTGGTATCATCGATATCGGCGGGGGATGGGCTTGCGCGTTCAAGATCGAATCGCACAACCATCCCAGTTTTGTGGAACCGTATCAAGGCGCGGCCACCGGCGTGGGTGGAATCCTGCGGGACATTTTCACCATGGGCGCGCGGCCCATCGCGGTGATGGACTCGCTGCGTTTCGGTCCGTTGACAGGTCCCGACGGCCCGCGCAATGCGCGCATCCTGCGCGGCGTGGTCGGCGGCATCGGACATTACGGCAATGCTTTCGGCGTGCCGACGGTGGGCGGGGAAGCGGTGTTCGAGCCGTGTTACGGGCAGAATCCGCTGGTGAACGCCTTCGCGTTGGGAATTTTCCGCGCCGACGGCATTTTCCGCGGCAACGCCTCCGGCGTCGGCAATCCGGTGATTTACGTGGGAGCGCGCACGGGACGCGACGGCATCCACGGCGCGACGATGGCTTCCGCGGAATTCTCCGCCGACGACGAAGAGTCGCGCGCCAAGCGCCCCAACGTGCAGGTGGGCGATCCCTTCATGGAGAAGCTGTTGCTGGAAGCTTGCCTGGAAGCGATGCAGACGGGCGCGGTAGTCGGCATCCAGGATATGGGCGCGGCGGGGCTCGACTTGCTCCACGTGCGAGATGGGCGGGCGCGCCGGCACCGGCGTGGAAATCGAAATTGATTTAGTGCCGCAGCGCGAAACCGGCATGACGCCGTACGAGATCATGCTCAGCGAATCGCAGGAGCGCATGCTGCTGGTGGCCGCCGGCGGACGCGAGCAGGAAGTGCTGGCCGTCTTTCATAAATGGGGCTTGCAAGCGGTGGTGATCGGCAGCGTCATCGCCGATCCGCACATGCGTGTTGCACACCACGGACAGATCGTGGCGGACATTCCGAACGCCGCGCTGACCGACGAAGCGCCGGTTTATCATCGTCCGCAACAACCCGCGGCGCGCAACGCGCCGATGAATCCGCCAGTGGAGATTCCGGAGCACGGCGAGTGGGCCGCCGATCTGAAAACGCTGCTGGCATCGCCGACGATTGCTTCCAAGCGTTGGATTTGGGAGCAGTACGACTACACGGTCTGTACCAACACCGTGGCCGGACCCGGCGGCGATGCCGCCGTGCTGCGTTTGAAAGAAACGGCCGGCGCGCTGGCCATGTCCCTGGACGGCAATGGACGCTATTGTTGGCTCGATGCCCGAGAAGGCGCCAAACATGCGGTGGCGGAAGCATGCCGCAACGTCAGCGCCACCGGCGCTACGCCGCTGGCGGCGACCAACTGCTTGAACTTCGGCAGTCCCGAAAACCCGCAGACCATGTGGCAATTCGCCGAGGCCGTGGCCGGCATGAGCGAGGCCTGCCGGGCGCTCGAAACGCCGATCACCGGTGGGAATGTCAGTTTTTACAATGAAACTTTGGGCGAGCCGATTTATCCCACTCCGGTGATGGGCATCGTGGGACTCCTCCAGGACGCCGCCAAGGCGGTGGGGAGTTGCTTCCGTCACGCGGAGCGCATCGTGGCCTTGCTGGGAGAATTCGGGGACGCCAAAGACGCGGTGCGTTTCGGGATCCTCGGAATATGCCAAGACCGTGCTGGGCAGCGCGTGGGGATTGCCGCCGGCGCTGGACCTGGATCTAGAAAAGCGCGTGCAGGCGTGTTGCCGCGAACTGATCGGCGCGGGAGTGCTGGAATCGGCCCACGACGCCAGCGACGGCGGAATCGCCGTGGCCTTGGCGGAGTGCTGCTGGGGCGGCGTGGGCGCGATGGTGGTGCTGCCCGGCCGGCCCTCGGCGATTGCGCTTTTCGGCGAGACCGCTTCGCGATATGTTGTGAGTGTGGCCCGTGAAAACTGGGCGGCCGTGGAGGCCGCCGCGGCGCGCCACGGCGTTCCGGCGCGGCGCTTGGGATTCACGGGCGGCGATCGCCTGGAGATCAACGGCGCCATCAGCGCCGGCATCGCGGAGTTGCGCGAGATCTGGGAGACGAGTTTGGAAAGGTTGCTGGGCTAGTAAGGAGCAGGCGCTGTCAGAACCGTCCGCGGTAGCGGATGGGCCCGGCGCCTGACCCATCCGCTACCGCGGACGGTTCTGACAGCATCGCTTGGATCGCGGTTAAAACCTATGTGCGCCATCTTCGGGGTCTACAACAACGCGGAAGCCGCCACGGTTGCCTACCTGGGACTCTACGCGCAGCAGCATCGCGGTCAGGAGAGCGCCGGCATCGTCTCCTGCGAGCGTGGGAGTTTCCACGCCGAAAAAGGCATGGGCCATGTCGCGGACATCTTCAGCAAGCGCAAGCTGGCCAAACTGCTGGGCACGGCGGCGGTGGGACACACGCGCTACGCCACGGCCGGCGAAACGGCGCTGAAGAATGCCCAACCCCTCACGGTGGACTGCAACAAGGGCGTGCTGGCGTTGGCGCACAACGGCAATCTCACTAATGCCGGAGTTATTCGCGCCAGCCTGGAAGCCAGCGGCTCGATCTTTCAAACCACATCGGACACCGAAGTCATCCTGCACCTGATCGCGCGCTCCCGGCACCACGATTTGACGCAAGCCCTGTGCGAAGCGTTGATGCAAGTGGAAGGCGCCTACTCGTTGATCCTGTTGTCCCACGACCGCCTCTACGCGATTCGCGATCCGCGCGCCTTCCGCCCTCTGGCGCATGGCGTCCTGCCGGACGGATCGCACGTATTCGCGTCGGAGAGTTGCGCCTTCGATCTCATCGGCGCCACCTACCAGGATGAAGTGGCGCCCGGCACCATGCTGATCGCGGGAGAAGGCGGGGTGGTCACGAACCGCTTCACGGAAGCGCTGCCGCAAGCTTCCTGCATTTTCGAGCACGTTTATTTCTCGCGTCCCGATAGCGTGGTGTTCGGCCGACCGGTGTATCGCTCCCGCGAAGCGCTGGGCCGCTGTCTGGCCCGCGAGGCTCCCGCCGACGCCGACCTGGTGGTTCCCGTGCCGGACTCCGGCACGGCCGCGGCCATCGGCTATGCCGCGGAGTCCGGCCTGCCCTTCAAGTGGGGTTTGATCCGCAGCCATTATGCGGGACGCACGTTCATCGAGCCGGAGCAATCCATTCGCGACTTTGGCGTCAAGCTGAAGCTGAATCCGGTGCGCGAAATTCTGGAAGGGCGGCGCGTGGTGTTAGTGGACGATTCGATCGTGCGCGGCACCACCTCCCGAAAGATTGTGCGCATGGTCCGCGAGGCGGGCGCCGCCGAGGTCCATCTCCGGATCAGTTGTCCGCCCACGATTTCCCCTTGCTACTACGGCGTGGATACGCCCACTCGCGGAGAATTGATCGCCGCCAACCTCTCGGTGGAGGCGGTGCGTGAATTTGTCGGCGCGGATTCGCTGAAGTATTTGTCCCTGGACGGACTGCACGCGGCGGTGGAGGATTCCGTGACCTCGCGGTTTTGCAGCGCCTGTTACACCGGGAATTATCCGACCGATCTGGTGCTGGAGAGCCAGATCGGGAGAGCGCGGTGTTAGGCACGGATTCCTGGAACACGGAGGACACGGAAAAACCGGGAAAACTGGAACACGGAACCACACGGAACGGACGATCTCTCGGGAACGTTTCAAGCGCTTCAGCCGGTTTCGAGTTTGATCCGCGGGCATCGCATCACACTTTCATTCGGTGGTTCCATATTCTCTTGTTTTCAATGAGGTAGCTCAAAGATAGGCCCAAAAGATTCATAGGGCTTTGGGGGCAAAACCCTTGAAAGGAGGATCAGTACCAAGGTATCCTAAGGCAAAGAGGGATCCCCTTGCAGTGAGGCGGCAGCAGGTTGGGGACCAATGGAGCGACGCAGTGGAGCAAACGAAGCGCACATGGAGGGGACTGTTCGGTCGAATTGCCGCGTCGGTCGCGGCGGTCGGGCTGTTGACGTTCGTGCTGTTAAGAATCGTTTCAGCTAACAGCACTACGGCGTCGCTGGCCTTCATGCTCTTGGTCTTGGTTATCTCCGCCGTCTGGAGCCTGTGGGAAGCGCTGGCCACCGCAGTGACCGCAGCCCTGGTGCTGGCCTATTACTTCTTGCCGCCGATGGGTTTCCAAATCGCCGATCCCAACGACATGGTCGCGCTGGGGGCTTTCGTGGTTTGCGCACTCATCGCCAGCCAACTGGCTTTGACGGCCCGCCGGCGGACGGCCGAGGCCAGCCGCCGCCAGGACGAAATGGAGCGGCTTTATGCCATCAGTCGCGCGTTCTTGCTGGTTCCGGACGACGCCAGCGTTGCCAGCATGGTGGCGTTTCAACTGGCCCAGGTCTTCGGCTTTCCGGCCGTAGCCATATTCCTCCAGGCCGACGGCCAGGTCTACCGAAGCGGCCCGGAAGACGTGCCTCTCACCGACGAGCAATTGCGCAACGCGGCCCACACGGGGGCCATCGCCAGAAACGTCCTGGTGCCTAGCGGCGCGATCCTCTCCCTGGCTCACGACGGCGTTTTCGTGGGAACGCTGGCCCTGCGGGACAAAGGGATTGAGGCCACCACCCTGCACGCCATCGCCAATCTTACCGCCGTGGTTTTATTCCGGGCCCGGCAACGGCACACTGTTAGCCAGTGATTGCCGGAGATTGCCCGGTAGTGGGTCAATTTGAACATGACGCTTCGACTGCGGCTCGGCCGCTCCTTCGTGCGGACAGGCTCTGCCTTTCCAGGCCGGGCAGCGAAGCGGCGCGCTATGGCGTCCGTGAAGCGGACGCCCTGACAGTAGCCCAGCCCTTCAGTGCTGGGAAAATGGCCGTTTCCGATGAAGTCCGTGCAACGGACGGCTGAGGTCTTTACGGAGCCAAGCTCAAAAATATGCAAACCTCAGTCGTCCGTTGCACGGACTCGCTTCCTGCTTGGTTCCGTCCCCAGCACTAAAGTGCTGGGCTACTGTCAGGGCGTCCGTTTCACGGGCGCCTAGCTGGCAAGGTGACTGAAATGTAGAAACTCGAGGGGCAAGGCGCAGCCTTGCCAAAATAAGGGCGGGTCCGGAAAGGCACAGCCTTTCCGCACGAAGGAGCGGCGGAGCCGCACGCTTTCAAACTGACCCGCTGCCAGATTGCCCGGTTGCGCGCAAGGCCCCGTTGCGCGCATGGTAAGATGATCGCGGTGTGAATGGCGCGAAGAGCATTTTCAGCAGGGCGGCTGCGGGCGGTTCTCAGGGCGTCTCCTCGCCGGGAAGACCGCCTGGCGCCGCGGCTTTTTTAGCGGCCGCCGGACGAGTATCCGCGGCGTTGGCGGCCATCGGAGTCCTGACTTTTTTCTTCTACCGGGTCGTCCCGGTCAATGTCACCACCGTAGCGTTGTCTTTCCTCTTGGCGATCCTGGGCATCGGGGCGGTCTGGGGCCTGACAGAAGCGATTCTGGCCTCCCTGGCGGGGATGCTGTCGTTCAACTATTTTTTCCTGCCGCCCATAGGAACCTTTACCGTTGCCGATCCGCAGAACTGGGTGGCGCTGTTTGCATTCTTGTCCACAGCGGTGGTGGCCAGCCACCTTTCCGCCAGCGCCAAGCGGCGCGCGTTGGAGGCGGAACAGCGCCAACAGGAAATGGAAAAGCTCTACGCCTTGAGCCGCGCCTTCATGTTGCAGGGCGGGGAAGAGAGTTTTTCGGGCGGCGGCCGGGGCGTCGCCAGCCTCATGCCGTACCACATCTCCCAAGTGTTTGGACTGCCCGCGGCGGCCCTGTACGAACGCTCCAGCGACCAGGTGTTTCGCGCCGGCCCCGAAGAACTGGCGATCGGCGATAACAAACTCCGCGACGCGGCGTTGCAAGGCGCCGAATGGCAGGATCCGCATAGCGGCGTGCGCGTGATTTCGGTCTCCCTGGGCGGGATGGCGCTGGCCAGTCTGGCGGCTCCGGCCGGGTGGATCTCCGACGCCGCGTTGCATGCCATCGCCAACCTCACCGCCGTCATTCTGGAGCGGGCCCGCACGCAGGAGATGGCCATCCACGCGGAGGCGGCGCGCTACAATGCGCAACTGAAGTCCACGCTCCTGGACGCGCTGGCCCACGAGTTCAAGACGCCCCTGACCTCGATTAAAGCCGCGGTCTCGACCGTGCTGGAAGAGGGGGGCGCGCCCTCCAAAGAATTGCTGGAGATTGTGGAGCAGGAAACCGACCGCTTGAATTCCCTGGTCACCGAAGCGATCCAGATGGCGCGCATCGAGGCCGGCAATATCCGGCTGGAGTTGCAGCCTTTGCCGCCCGCCGAACTGATCGCCGGGGCTCTGGCCAGCATGGGAGTACAGGCCGCGGACCGCGAAATCCGCGTGCCGGCATTCGATCCCGCGCTTCCCGCCGTGCTCGCCGATCGCGAGATGATCCGTCTGGTGGTCCGCCAACTGGTCGGCAATTCGTTGAAATTCGCGCCGCCGGAATCGCCGGTCACGGTGCGGGCCTGCCGTGGGCGGACCTGCATCGAGGGAGATGCGGTCACCTTCAGCGTCGCCGACAAAGGGCCGGGAATTCCGGAGCGGGAGCAGGCCCGCATTTTCGAAAAGTTCTACCGCATCAAGGAGCACGCCGCGCTGGTGCCGGGCAGCGGCCTGGGCCTGCCGATTGCCAAGGAAATCGTGGAAGCCCACGGCGGGCGCATCTGGGTTCGCAGCCATCCGGGGGAGGGCTCGGAATTCTTCTTCACCCTGCCGGCGGCCGCCCAACCATTACTCCCTTCTTTCCCATCGCCAGGAGCGCATTCATGAGCGTCGGAAAAATCCTGATGGTGGACGACGATCCGCAAATTCGGCGCGTGATGCGCGTGCGCCTCACGGGATTAGGCTACGAGATCGTTGAGGCGCGTTCCGGCGAGCAGTCCCTGGAGGCGTTCCGCGAGTTTCTGCCCGACCTGGTGCTGCTGGACCTGAACATGCCCGGCATCGGGGGCCTGGAAGCTTGCCGGCAAATCCGCGACGGTTCGGATGTGCCCATCATTATCCTGACGGTCTCCAACACGGAAGCCGAAAAAGTGGAAGCTCTCGACGCCGGCGCCGACGACTACGTGACCAAGCCGTTTGGGATGAACGAGCTGCTGGCACGAATTCGCGCTGCGCTGCGGCGTGCTCCAACCGGTCCCAGCTCCGGGCCGCGGCGCCTGCAAGCGGGTGAGCTGGAGATTGATTTTGAGACGCGCAAGATCCGCGCCGGCAAACGCAACGTTCGTCTGACGCCCAAGGAGTTCGATTTGCTGCGATACCTTGTCGCGCAGCGCGGCAAACCCGTTCCGCACCGCGAATTGTTGCAGGCCGTATGGGGTCCCGATTACGGCGATCAAACCGAGTATCTGCGGGTGTTCATCACCCACCTGCGGCGCAAGCTGGAGCCCAACCCGTCCAAGCCGCGGTATATCCTGACCGAGCCGTGGATGGGCTATCGCTTCGCGGGTCCGGAGGAGTGAGTGGCTATCCAAGGCGTGTTTTCACCACGAAGACACGAAGAAGAAAAACCAAGGACACGAAGGGGCCTCAACCGGGTGGCGGCCTCCGTGTTCTTGGTCTTGCTTTTCTTTGTGCCTTCGTGGTGAAGAAATCGTTAGAAAAACTGCTAGTGCCGGTTAAGCTTCCTGAACCTGGCGCTGCTCGAACAAATGGTCGATCCACAACGAGGCCAGTTTTTCCGCCACGGAGTTTTGCCGCAGACGCGCCGCCAGGTGCGTGAAGTCCACTTCATCCAACGCTTGATCCTGGTTGAAGCAACTGAATACCACACTCTCCTTGCCGGTGTGGGGATCGACATGTTTCTGCAAGCACTGCGCGCAAATCTCTTTCATCATGCATTGCATCGGTGAGTTGATCGATCCGATGGCGGTGTGGTCCGCGGCCAAGAACTCCTTCAATACCGTCTTGCGCGCCACCTTCACCGCGCCCATCATGCGATCCGAACCGATGGAAATGATGCGATTGATCTCCTGCAAGGAAATCACCGTCTCGCCCAGTTCTCCCATGGCATAGGCGCGCATGGCCTGCACGATGTTTCCCAGAAATGAGCGGTCTTGCGGGCGGTGCGGCTCGATCATCTCGCCTTCATCCACCGACCAGACCACCATGTCGCAGCTTCGCTCCACTTCCTCACGCTTGTAGAGATCGCTCTTTTTCTTGTAGCCGGCGAAATAAATCACCCGGTTGCCCTTCTGCTTGAGCGCCTCGGCGATGGAAAACAGCACCGCGTTGCCCAGGCCGCCGCCGGCCAGCAACACCGTCTCGCCCGTGGGGATTTCCGTGGGTGCGCCAGTGGGACCCATCAGCACCACCTTCTCACCCGGTTGCAACAGGGCGCACAAGCGGCTCGATCCGCCCATTTCCAAAACAATCAAGGAGATCAAACCGCGCTCCCGATCGACCCAAGCGCCGGTCAGCGCGATGCCCTCCATCGTCAAATGGAAGCCGGCCACCTTCTCGGAAAAGGAATCGTAGTTTTGCAGGCGGAAAAACTGTCCCGGCCGGAAACGGCGCGCCGCCAGGGGCGCGCGCACAATCACCTCGACGATGTTCTTGGTCAGCCGCAACACGTCCACCACGCGCGCCGAAAACTGATCGTCGGTACGCTCGGTGAACAGGACCCATTGCAGCTCGCGATCCGACTGCTGTTCTTTCTTGTACCCGGCAATTTCCTTCCGGAAGAGACCGGCCACATGGGGATAACCTTTCTTCGCCGAGGCCATGGCCTTGACTACGTTTCCCGCGAAGACCGGATGGTTGTCGCCGAAGAAGGTAATATAGCGGCCGTCTTTCTCATAGGAAGTAAAGAAGCCCTGCTCTCCTGGAGCGGCGGGAACCAGCTTGCCGTCCTTCCAACAATACGCCAGAAAAAATTCCTTCCACTGGTCGAGCACAAAGGTGCCGGGATATTCGCGCTCATAAACGGAATTGGGATGCGTCCCGGCGGCTACCATCACACTGCGCGCCGGCAGTTCGAACTTCTCGCCGGTGCCACGCAGCTTGCCGTTGTCCAGCGCTTGTCTTTCTAAGATCAGCGCCTGCAGCTTGCCCCACTCGTCGGGAACGCACTCCACCGGATTCAGCAACTCGGAAAAGGCGATCCCTTCTTCCAGCGACTTGATGATCTCTTCATGATTCAGGCGATACGCGGGAGAATCCTGCATTCGCCGGCGGTAAGCGATGGTCACGCCGCCCAGGCCGTTGACGATGCGCGCGAAGTCTGGTGGGCGGCCCGCCGCCGCCGCAGCGGCGCGTTCGTCGCGCACCAGCCGGCCATGGCTCAACCAGCGCTGGAACGTCTCGATCTCTTCGGTATCGAACTTGGCCAGGATCGCGGCTTCCCCCAGCTGGGGAGCCAGGCGCTCGAAGCGATCCAGAGCCTGCTCCACCTGCACAATGTAATAAGCCATCAGCTCGGTGGCCGTATCGATGGCCGTCAACCCGCCGCCAATCACCACCGCGGGAAGATCCACTTGCAGATTGGTGAGCGAATTCGTTTTGTAAGCGCCCGCGGATTGCAACCCCATCAGGAAATCGGAAGCCTGGCGCATGCCGCGAATCACGTTGTTCTTTACCGGCAGCAGCGTCGGACGGCCTGCGCCGGTGGCGATGGCAATGTGATCGAAGCCCAGGTTCCAGGCGTCCTCGATGGTCACCGTGCCGCCGAAACGCACCCCGTCATAGAGGCGGAATTTCTTGCGGCGCATCAGCGTCACGTAATTGATATCCAGAAAATTCTTGTCCCAGCGGACGGTGATGCCGTATTCCGCCACGCCCCCGAAGCCCAGGATCATGCGTTCGTCCAGATTGCCGGCGATGTCGCCGATGTCTTTGATGGGCGGGGAACACGGCGCTTGGCGCCGGCCATGTCCGCGGACAGCGGTTCCACGCGCAAACCCTCGATCCCCACCACTCCGAAACCTTCGTTCAGCAGATAGTGCGCCAGCGTGTATCCGGCCGGACCCATTCCCACCACCAAAATTTTCTTCCCGTTATAGGGCAGCGGAACGGGCCGCGCGGCGTTCAGAGGATTCCAGCGCGTAAACAGCGAGTAGATCTCGAATCCATAGGGCAGCTTCAGAACATCGGTAAGGATGCCCGTTTCAATCTGCGGGATGTTCACGGGCTCTGCTTCTGGAAAATGCAGGATTTCATGCAATCGTTACAGATGCGGTGTCCGGTGCCCGCGCACAGCGGGTTGTCGATCATCACCGTGGCCAGTGCGCCGATGCCATGGCCGTCGCGGCGCAGCAGGTGGGCTTCGGAAATCTTCTCGTCGAGCGGACAGCCATCCAGGGAGATACCCAGCGGGTTTTTCTGAACCTCCCCATGTTTCAGCAAACCGGTGGAGCAGGAGTCCTTCTGGCGCTCGTGACAATAGAGGCAGTAGTGTACCTGCTCCATCGACTCGCGCTGCGACATCCGCGCATCCGTCAGCTTGAAGCCGTCACGATGGCGGCGCGTCTCGCGCTTGCCGACGATTTTTTCGGGGTGCAGCGGATCGGGCCGATCCAGCGGCACCAGATTCTGGTAGTCCAGTTTTTCCGGCTGTTCGAACGAGGAAAACTTCGCTGCGCGGGCCCGCAGCGCCGGGTGGAAAGAGAGCGCTCTGGCCCATTGCCGCACCGTTTCCAGATCCTCCGGGCGATCCTTGGCTTCCAGCACGTGCAGGCCGGTTTCGGCCAACTCCCGCTCCGGATCGTGCGCCAGGGAGAGATCCGCCAGCACCCGGCTGGCAACCTCGCGGTAGCGAACCTCTAGTTGATCGAGGTCCCATGCGGCGATCTCTTCACTGCTGGGATGCGGTTTCAGCACTTTCTTATCGAGAAACTCTTTCTTCCACTTGAAAATGCGTCCTTGTTGCAGGAGTTGTTCGTGCAGCGCCTGGTACTCCGCTTCAATGTGGAACAGACGCGCCACGAACGGTCCGATAAAGGCGGCGACGCGGATCATCACGTCGCTGGTGACGTGTCCATCGCGATAGGCCTGATACTCACGGGCCAGCTCAGGATCGGCGGCGGCTAATTGATCGCGGAAGGCTTGGTCGAGAGCGCCGATGCGGCGAACCCGGTTCAAGTCGGCGAACCGGAAGCCGGGTAGACCGAGGGGAAAGTTCCAAGCGTTGTGATCTTCGCGGGCCCTGACGGAAAGATGGAGACTCATCTCTACTAGTTTATACGATGACGGGCGATGGGCCGGACAGGGAAATGGTTGCCAGCGTCCTGCAAAGGGAAAACAACCTGTTCCCTCACTGCCGGTGGCTTTGCTGAGCGCCTAGATCATGACTTCCGGCAATTCCATCTCGCCGCGATCGAAGGCCACCTCGAAGGCCCGCACCACCTGTGGATCGAAGCTCGATCCGGCGCCCTTGACGATGATGTCGCGAGCCTCGAAGGGCGTGGCGGCCTTGCGATAGGGGCGGTCGCTGGCAATGGCGTCATAGGCGTCCGCCACGGAAATAATGCGCGCTTCCAGCGGAATTCTTTCCCCCGCGGTGAACGTATAGCCGCTGCCATCGAACTTGTCGTGGTGAGACAAGATGATCGGAAGCACCCGCCGCAGCGACCCACCGACCGGCGACAGGAAATCCACGCCGCGAGTGACGTGGGTCTTCATCTCTTCGAACTCGCTGGCGCTGAGTTTGGCGGCTTTATACAGGATCTCGCGGCTGATATCCAGTTTGCCGATGTCGTGCAACAGCGCGGCAGTGCGAACGTCCTCTATGCGATCGCGATTCAAGCCGCAGCAGGAGGCAATCTTGGTGGCGTAAACGGAAACCCGGTAGGAGTGGTTCTGGGTGTACTTGTCCTTGGAAATGAATTGCTGCAAGATCAGCAGGATTCCATGGTAGGTGTCCCGCAGCTCCTCGAGGTGCCGTTCCTTGCTCTCGTAAAGCGTGCCCATGGCGTAAGCGGTCAGGATGAGCAGGCCGGACCAGACGCCCATGTCGAACCAGCGGTCGAAGGGAGTGATCACCTGCGGCTCGAAGAGCAAAGGATTCGATCTGGCCACGCCGACCATGACCAGCGAGCTAAACACGGCTGTCATCGTGGCGTGACGCCGTCCGAGAAAATAGGCGGAATACAACGTTGGCAGTGTATAGAAACCGAGCATCAGCCGCGAGCTGACCACTTTGTTAAGGGCCCAGGCGATGAGAAAGATTGTCAGAATGAGCCAGAGTTCCCTATTCACGCGCGGGAACTCTGTCACGATGGAACTCGTCATCGTCCGCAGATTCTTGCGTGGGGTGGGGAGCGCGGCGGTCAGAACGACGGATGGAGTGGCCATAATCTTCGGTACCCTCTAATGAATCCAGCGCCCCGAGGCGAGAGCCAAGCGGAGGCGTCCAGCGATATGAGAGCAGTTATCGTTCCGAATCGCAAACGGCCATCGAGTTCTTGCACAATCAGGGTCTTGCGGGAGTGAAGGAGGCTTGCGGAAGCAAACCTTATCTTACGATTTGTTTCAGAACGTGTCGGTTTTCGGCAGCCCGAGAGAAGGACGACCCAGGGCAGTTTCAAAATATCAAAATTTTAACTTCAACCCCATCTGGATCGCGCGCGGTGTGTTGGCCTGCCCCGTGATCGTTCCGAAGCCTGGTCTACGACCCAATCGAGATGCTGCCAGTAGCCGTACTCGCCGGCCTTGGTATCGACGTACGGTCTTGCCACCTGGCCGTCCAGCAATGCCGGAACTCCGGCGACGGTTTGCTCCGCGGTGCTGTGAAGCACCATCACTTGAAGCACGGTAAAGCCTTTGTGATGGCGATCGTCAAGATAGCGCTGGGTATCGGCGCGATCCAGCTTACCGGGCAGCAGCCCGGCGGTATCGCCGAGCCAGAAAAACGGGCGTCCGTCTTGATATTGCAGGAAGTGGTGATTCGGGGCGACCGTCAGCGCCGTCATCAGCAACGCGGCCACGGGACGGAGAAGCAATGCGAGCATGAATCCAGCAAAACGCCAACAACTCCGGCTGGATCAACCAGGAAACGTCGGCAGTGTTTTGAATGCCGTGCGGCTTTGCCGCCCCTTCGTGCGGAAAGGCTTTGCCTTTCCTGGCGAGGCGCAGCCTCGCCGAAGAAGAATCAGGTTTCGGAAAGGCTGAGCCTTTCCGCACGAACAGGCGGCAGAGCCGCACGGGCAGGCTCCCCACGCCCGGTGCAAACTGAGACACCACCGAAACGTCGAAGGCCTGTTCCGCGCCTCATTGTTTGGTTTATTACTGGGCGAAGGCCTGCGCGACCGCATCGGGAGTGTCGTGGCGTAAATGGGCGCGATCCGCGGCCGGCGTCCTCGCCGTACGGCAATTGAGATCAGCGCGGATACGATGGAGTTTCAGTATGCTTGACTGCGGTCATCCGGAGCACAAGTGGCCGAGGGAAGGGGTCTTGCAGGTCGTTCCAGAATTTGGTCGGGCCGCCGGGATTTGAACCCGGGACCTCTTGCACCCCAAGCAAGCGCGCTACCAGTCTGCGCTACGGCCCGATGTTCCTACTGTATCGCACTTTGCTGCACAGATCCACATCATACCTGGATACCCACACCTTGCGCGGTGGGCTAGCGATATTTCCGCCGACTCCGCTGGCTCCGAGCAGCGCGCCTGCAAGGAACCGATCGCTTCTGCCGGTGCTTTCAATTTGAAAATGAGCCGCTGCCGAGCCGTTGACCCAGGCACGGCGTTACAGCCGTTGACCGTTGATGCGCCGGATGGCGCTCAGCGCCGCGGCGCGGACTTCGCCGTGCTCGCCGGTGTTGCGGGAGATATCGCCCAGAATCGTAGAGAGACGGCGGTCGTGGGTGTTACGGAATACGCCGCCCAAGGCGTCGCAAGCCGCCTTGCGAACGCGCTCGCTGGAATCGGCCATGGCCACTTCCAGCAATCGTTGTCCATCGCTGAGTTGTTTGAGGTGACGGCCCATGAACATCACCGCCTCGTAGCGGACGTCGTCATCGGTATCGTCGAGCCATGCCAACACCAACTCGTAGAGACCCTCGGGATGCTCGCGATCGTCACGGCGGCGCCATTCGGCGATTCGGGAGGCGACCTCGGCGGGAGTAGCCATAGTGTTTCCGGGCAACTGACTTGCAGAAGATTTTTATCACGAGACGCACGGGAAGACAACAGGAACTCCCCAGCCCGCGGTCATGACGCCGCCAGCCAAAAAACGCCGTGGGCGAAGAAAATACTTGACATTCGTATATTATTCGCGAATAATAGGCGTATGCCATTAACCAAGCGTCAAGCCCGTGTTCTGGAGTATGTTCGTGGGTTTATGGATCAGCAGGGCCACTGCCCCAGCTTCGAGGAAATCGGATTGGGTGTGGGCCTCTCGTCGCTGGCCACCATCCACAAGCATATTTCCACGCTGGAGGAGAAGGGCTACCTGAAGCGCGGAGTGCATCAGAGCCGCTCGCTGGAACTGACTCCGAAATTCTTCCGCGAGAAGAAAGCCGCGCGCGACGCGGTGCCCGGCCTGCCCTTGCTGGGCCGCATTGCGGCGGGCCATCCGGTGGAGGCGATCGAGAACCCCGAAACCATCTCGCTCGGCGATTTCACCGGCAATCGCGACGTCTACGTGCTGCAAGTGCGCGGCGACTCCATGGTAGACGATCACATTCTGGAGGGCGACTTCATTCTGGTAGAGAAGCGCGATAAGGCCAGCGACGGCGAAATCGTGGTGGCCCTGGTGAACGGCCAGGACGCCACGTTGAAGCGCATTTATCGCGAAGGCGCGCAGGTCCGGTTGCAGCCCGCCAACCCCTCGATGGCGCCGATCATGGTGGATGCCAGCGCGGTGCAAGTACAAGGCCGCGTGATCGGCGTATTGCGCCGGTACGAGCGGAACTGATTTGGAGTGCGGCAGCTTGCTGCCGCTTTTTTCGGCCGAAGCTTGCTTCGGCTTGGCGTGTGGGAAAGGGCTGAGGCGAAACCGGAGAAAATTCACAGCCCGCAACGCGGGCCACCCGAATGTAGCCCAGCGTGGAGCGTCCCGAGACGCGGAACGCTGGGACTACAATGAACCAAACGCAAGCCCACGGAGCGGGCGCGCGAAGCTGCCGGAGGTGGTCCGATCTCTGGCCAAGGCGTTCCCAGAGCAGGCTTTCGATCACCCGCTTCGCGGGTTCCGTTTTTACGACAACCATTCCCAGGGTTCCGCTGCGCGCCTTGCTGCGCTTTGGCGCTCCGCTTCACCCTGGGCATTATTCGGGTTGCCCGCGTTCGCGGGCTTGGCCGGCTCCGGATCTCTCCAAAATGCCAATACTCTACCGCCCGCTTCGCGGGCTTTCTTTTTTCTCAGGTCCGAAAACCTCATTTCAACAAAGCCAAAATCGCCTCGATCAGCGCCTGCCCGTGCGGACTCTCCGGCACAAGCATGTCGAAATGCCCGGCGTCTTGCAGTTTTAATACGGTAACCGAATCTCCCTTGGCCCTTGCCGCAGTTTCATAACGGGCGATCAAATTGGAAAAGTTACTTAGCAGGCCGCCGGCAATCAACAATTGCGGAATTCCGATGGGCAGCAGAGGCGTGGCCGAGCCGTCTCGGTAGCGTTCGGGGCGTTCCGCCGGAGTGCCTCCCATGAACTGCGTGACTCCGGGAACCGGGCAGAACTTTCTTTCGACCGGCTGCGCGGCGGCAAGATCCGGCGGGCCGTCGACATCCACGACAGCTTTAGCGCGCAAAGGGCTTTTGGCGTAAAGAGGACTCGAGCGCGGCAGCTTTGCGCGGGCGGCGAGCCAGAGCGCTAGTTGGCCGCCGGAGGAATGTCCCACGACGACCACCCGGGTGAGATCGAGTTGATTGGCGTGCGCGATGGTTCGCAGGAAGTCGGTGCCCGAGGCTAAATCGAGAAAGCTGCCCGGCCATCCGCCGCCCGGATTGCCTGCGCGCCGGTACTCGATATTCCAGGTGGCCACGCCCTGCTCGGCCAAGGCCGCCGCCAGCGGGCGGAGCGGCTCAAACGTGGTGTCGCGTGGGTCCCGCGTGGGAAGACGGTTGACCCAGCACCCCCCATGCACCAAGATGACGACGGGATGCGGCCCGTCCATTCTTGGTAAACGCAACTCACTGAACTGCAAGGCGTCGTTGCCATAGGCCAGTTTGCGGTCGGCGGGCGCAACCGGCCGCTTCCATAAGTCGGAGGGCTGGATGTTCTGTGCGGCCAGCACAGTCGCGAGAAAAACGATTTTCAGGCGCGTCAAAGGCATACGCGGCATTGTACAACCGGTCCCATCTGCGCGCCAGCGACGTCCGAGAGCGGCGAGAGTGAGCGCCGTAAGATTGGGGCTTCCATTCGCGTGGGGAATTCCAGGTGTCAGATAGGGGAGCCACTCGGTGGAAGTCGGCGCACGGGACTTGTGCCTCTCCGTCCGTTGACGAGGGCAAGTCGGCGGTATGCCCGTTTCCGGTCAATTTGACGCCGAACATCTTGACACCGAACATCCCAACTTCCGGATGGCCCGTCAACCGCCAACAAGAAGAAGGATCGATGAACGTTGCCCGCAATGGACCTTCACTGGGTCCCAGGCGCCCCAGGTTTCGACATGTTCACAAGGATCTGTTGATACTCTCCTCCTTCGTATTTGATCGTTATCAGTTCGCGGCCGTCGCGGCTCCAATCGACGACCGGCAATCCGCCACAAGGCAGGCGCTTGACAAGACGGGGAGGCGTAACTTGATAGACGTCGCAGGTGCCATCCGAGCCGTAAACTCCTTCAGTTGTGAGCGCGACGATTTGGTCATCGAACTTCGGATTCCATTGGTGGCCTTCAGAACGCTCCCCAATTCTGCATTCGGGCTCATCGCAGTTGAATGCCAAGAGCTTTCGCCTGCTTGTGTGATCATAGACGTACCAAAACACAGCGCCATCCTCTTGCAAGAACTCGGTAAATTGGCCGGACGGCGACATAAGCATGTCCCACCCCTTCGCTCTTCCTCGCGCGCGGCCGGCAAGATCAAAGACCGCAACTGGGCTTCCTAAGGACGGCCTGTCGCAGACATAAATCAGCTTACGATCGGATAGAAAATGGAAATAGGTCTGGTGCCCTACGGGGAACCACGACGTCTTCCCGCTCTTCAGGTTGACAGCGAGAACGGCGCTGAACGCCATCTCGTCATAGTCCTTATCGTTGGGGCTCGATTGTGGGCTTGTTGCCGATGCAAGCGACGTATCCCTGATCCCCTTTGCACTGTTGCCATCCTGTCGGTCCCCCTGGGGGAAGCACCCGCGGCGCGGAAAGAAGCCCCTGCGCGTTCAGGACGGCTATTACCTCTTGACGCTCATCAGTGAACCAGGCTGCAAAGACGTCATCGGACAAGCGTGTCACGTCCAGGCCACGCCCTCGCAGGATTAGCTTCGGAGCTCCGCCGGGAACCCACGAGTACAGAGAACGATACTCCGCATCGGCTGCTGCTTTTACTACCAGAGAAGGCGTAGTGGTCGTGAAGACTTCGGTTGGGCTCAATTTGCCAGGCAGGACCAGCGTGGGACGAGCCCGTAATATTGAAGCCTCGTGCGGTTGGTCCGGCGGCAACCGGGCTGATCGGCCACAGGCTGAAACTGCCAGAAACAATGAAGCCAACAAACAAGTTCTGTACATGACGGAGCACCTGTAGAAGCAAGTCTACTCCAAGCGCGGCTGTTGGCGGTTCGTCTGCCATCCGGAAGCAATTCTGATCTCAGCTTCCAAATGGCGCGTCAACCGCCCGGAGCCGCAGCGTCAGTTGACCCAGATGTACGCGTCGGCGACCTTTAGGCCCGGTTGACTGCAGACCTTTGAGCCAAACGTGAATCGGTACCTTACGAGGACTCAAGCCCACACCAGCAGGGCATTTAAGCTCAGCTTGTCAGATTGTAGATCAGACCAAACGGGTCTTTGACATAGCATCGGGGAAAGTGGGGCTCATCCTTGACCACTTCACAGCCGTTCTGTACCAGACGCTGCTTCGCATCGGCGACATCCGCGACTTTCACTTCCATGACCGGGCCCAAAGGTGGTCCAGGCTCGATGAACAAGTTGATGTTGTTGCCATGTAGGCCGATCGTCTTCGGGTTGTTGTCCGTAATTTCAAATCCAAGATGCTCGACGTAAAACTGAGCCGCTTTCTTCGGATCCGGCGCCTGAATCAGAATGTCTGTGCCGAAGCTATTTGCCATGTTGTACCTCGCGAGAAGATTAACATGAATCGGTCGGATCACGCGCCAGCAGTCCAGCAGCCTGTGATCCACTTGGCCGTATAACGCCAGGACCGCGGATGTGGCCGCATTCCGGACGAGTGGCCGGCGATCCGGAAGCGATCCACTTTGACGGTTTGTCGGCATCTCGGACAATTGACCGAGATAGCCAGGCATCGACGCTTCGACGGGAGCGCATGCTTCGATACGCCGTCAACTCACCGTCAATTCTTTGAGAAGATCAGGATGCCTGTCCAACAGCCTAAATAAGTTCACGACGGCGGGCAACGGCGCCGCTTCGCCACGTTCGTAACGCGAGAAAGCATTGTGGCCGCCACCGGTCAGTTGGGCGGCGGTGGTTTGGCTGAGGCCCAGTTTCCTGCGGATCCGGCGGATCTCCGATCGCTCCGCCGCACGCGCCTGCAATACTAGTTTGTCGCCGGCGGAGGCATAGCGTTTCGCGCTCCCCTGGTTGAATGCCGTTTCTCCACAAGAAGAACAACGCCATCCCGAAAGACCCTTCACTGCTACGGACAATCCCTTATGGGAAATCCGGAAAGTCTTGCCCGTGAATGGCTCCGTACCTGAGGCGCCACAGTTGGCGCAAGCTCGCGATCTCATCTCACTTCTCCTTAAACTGGATCACCGGCGCCGCGCCGCGCATGGTGATCTTGATATAGGCTTTTGTCCACCGGCGTCCGCGCGTAGTAGACGTCTTGCCATATACGATGATCGGCGTAGGTCGTCATCGCCTTATAGAAGTTGCGGCGCGTCAGGGTTGCTATCACAGCAAGCATCTCGCGACTGGTCAGCCCCATATCCCTGCCACCGTCAAGCGCCGTCTTTGTGAATGCCGCGGGCCGAGACGCGCAACCTGCGCCTGAACGGTCCCGAGATCGTAGTGCGGAACCGGCTTCTCCACGAGCAGCTATTCTACCCTATAAGGGTAGTTGATTTCAACGTCTCAATCGCGTTGCGCTCCGAGGAATGTAAAGCGCCGCAGGAACGCGTGAAAGGGTGTGAGTAACGTGTCGATTTGAGCGGGAAAAATGCCCTTGCGCACGGGTAGCCGCGTGGGCCGTGAGCAAGGTCCCGCAACTTCAGTCGGAACGGCGAAAAAAGCTCAACGCGCTGTCGCCTTGCCGCAGCATCCGGATGCGCGTTAGGCCGGGCGAAACTGCGACTTCCGTTCGAGCAGCGTGTTCCGCGACGATGAACGCCCGGCAGCCGGTCAAAGCTGTGAGGGTACTCTGGTATTCTTCGGCCGCGGCATAGGGTGGGTCGAGGAATACAACTCCCGGCTCGAGATTTTCGGCCGCCAACCGCCGCAGACCGCGATCCACCGGGCCTTCAACGACACGGCTGCGCGCTTCTACGCCGAGTGCCGCGATGTTTTCGTGCAGCACGCGCAGAGCAGCTTGCGATTGCTCCAGAAACACGACCGTCGCCGCGCCGCGGCTGACCGCCTCTAAACCCACCGCGCCGCTGCCCGCGTAGCAATCCACGAACACCGCACCGCGAACCACATCGCCGAGCACGTTGAATAGCGTTTCCCGCAAGCGGTCGCTGGTGGGACGCAGCGCCATCCCCGGCAGGGTCTTGATTCGGCGGCTGCGGAATTCTCCGGCAATGATTCGCATCATGCGCCTCTCATCGGACGGCTTCGCTGGCAGCCCGTGGTAATAGTGCGCCGGCAAGGATGCCCGCGCCACGGAAGGCAGGAAGCGAGTCGTGCGTAAAGTAGGGTAGGCATCCTTGCCTGCCCCGCTGGTTATGACAGCGCCTACTTCACCGCCACGCACAACGTATCGTGATGGCTGGCGATCAGCGTGCGCAAGTACGGGCCAATGTCGGCCGCGCCTCGGAATCCAGCGGCGCGCGCCGCGGCTTCCGACTTCTCCGGCGGAATCGCGGCCGATTCCGCGTAGTGCGGCAGATCGCGATAGAACCCGATGGTGAAAAGATCCCAGGCCGCGCCTTGATCGTGCGTGAAGATCAAGTTGCCCGCGCGTCCCACGCTTTCCAGATACTTGTTCTCCATCTCCCGTTCCCGGCGCAGTTCCGCCTGTTTTCCAGGCAGGGAAATGAACATCTCCACATGGAAAAATCCCGCGCCATCCCAGCGCTTGCGCACTTCCTCCAGGGGCGGTCCTTCCACAAACACTTCCTCGTGCCAGGCGACCGCTTCGTAGAAGCGCCGCGCGAACTCCGGTTGCGGCGCTCCGGCCTCGCGCGCGGCGCGCTCGCGCTTGGCCACCCGCTCGGCGCTGAAGTATGCCGTCCAGCTTTCCATCGGGAACAGCAGCATCAAGTCCCACTGATCGCCTTGCGAGTGGCGCATCAACATAGGCCGCGCATCGCCCGAGGTGTCGTAGACCGGCATGCGGCCCTTATAGAGCGCGATGGCATCCAGCAGCTTGCCGGGCGCGGCGCGCAGGAACAGCGCCTTGTAGAGATAATCCGCCCGCGTCGCCGGCGCAGTGGCGAGAACAAACAAAACGATGATGGAGAAGCGTCGCAGCATGAGGACCATTATGCCCCTTCTGAGGTGGCAAGACAAACATCACCGAGCAGCTCGAGAACATCGTGAAGCCTGACAGTTTTTTCGACGCGGAGACGCAGCGGGGACCCGCGCACGTGCGCGGGTGCAGAGAAAACCTCATCAGCACTGTCCTAGGTTCTCTCTGCGCCTCTGCGTCTCTGCGTCAAGAAAACAGCTTGAGCTGAAACGAACCTCCAACGACGCTCAACCGCCTGCATTAGAATGAATCCATGAGCTCAACGGACAAACTTCACGACAAGCACGCCGAACTGAACCGCCGCCACGCCGCTGGCCGAGGCCGGCGGCGGACCCGAGCGGCGCGCGCGCCAGCACAAAGAAGGCAAGCTCTCCGCGCGCGAGCGCATCGAGCTGCTGCTTCGACGAAGGCACCTTCGAGGAAATCGACAAGCTCGTCCAGCACCGCTGCCACGATTTCGGCATGGAGCAACAGGCGATTCCCGGCGACGGCGTGGTGACCGGATATCGGACGCATCGACGGCCGCCTGGTTTACGCCTTCGCGCAGGACTTCACGGTCTTCGGCGGATCGCTGTCGCGAAGCCAACGCCGCAGAAGATCTGCAAGATCATGGACCTGGCGCATGAAGGTCGGCGCGCCGGTGATCGGCCTGAACGATTCCGGCGGCGCGCGCATTCAGGAAGGCGTGGCTTCGCTGGCCGGTTATGCCGATATTTTCCTGCGCAACACGCTGGCCAGCGGCGTCATCCCGCAGATCTCCGCCATCATGGGACCCTGCGCGGGCGGCGCGGTCTATTCGCCCGCCATCACCGACTTCATCTTCATGGTGGAAGACTCCAGCTACATGTTCGTCACCGGTCCGGACGTCATCAAGACCGTCATGCATGAGGACGTGACCAAGGAAGAAGCTGGGCGGCTCCGATGACCCACAACGCCATCAGCGGCGTGGCGCCACTTCATTTCCGCGCGACGACGCCGAGTGCCTGCGCATGATCCGCGAATTGCTCAGCTTCATGCCGCAGAACAACCGCGAAGATCCGCCGCGGCGCGCCTGCGACCGACCCCGATCGACCGCGCCGATCGCCGAAGCTCGATACGCTGGTCCCGGTCGAGTCCAACATGCCCTACGACATCAAGGACGTGATTCACCGCGTCGTGGACGACGGCTATTTTCTTCGAAGTGCACGAGCATTTGGCGAAGAACATCGTGGTGGGATTCGCGCGGCTGGACGGGCGGCCGGTGGGCATCGTGGCCAACCAGCCGGCGTTCCTGGCCGGTTGCCTGGATATCAACGCCTCCGTCAAAGGCGCGCGCTTCGTGCGTTTCTGCGACGCCTTCAATATTCCCGCTCATCACTTTCGAAGATGTGCCGGGATTTCTGCCCGGCACGCAGCAGGAGTTCGGCGGCATCATCCGCCATGGCGCGAAGCTGCTTTTTGCCTTTGCGGAAGCCACCGTGCCGAAAATCACCATCATCACGCGCAAAGCCTACGGCGGCGCGTATTGCGTGATGGGATCGAAGCACCTCCGCACCGACATGAACTTGGCCTAGCCCACGGCGGAGATCGCCGTGATGGGACCGGAAGGCGCGGTCAACATCGTCTACCGGCGCGAGCTGGCAGCGGCTACCGACGTCCCGAGTTGCGCGCGGAGAAAGTCGCGGAGTTCAAGGAGCGCTTTGCCAATCCTTACATCGCCGCGGAACGCGGCTACGTCGACGACGTGATCGAGCCGCAGAGACGCGGCCGCGGATCATCCGCGCCCTGCGATGCTCGAGAACAAGGGCGATACGATGCCGCGGAAGAAGCATGGGAACATACCGTTGTAAGGCTTCAAATCAAAAATCAAAAGTCAAAAATCAAAAATAGGAAAGCGGGGAGATATGGGAGCGCGGTTGGGACAGCATTTTCTTGCTTCCGAGGGATACCGGAAGCGCATCCTGGACGCCCTGCGGCTGACCGGGCGCGAGACCGTGCTGGAAATTGGGCCTGGCAAAGGCGCGCTTACCGATCTGCTCGCCGAGCGGGCCGGACGGCTGGTGGCGGTGGAGATCGATCCGTTGCTGGCGGGACAGATGAAGACGCGGTACGACTCGAATCCCAAGGTCGAAATCATCCAGGGAGACATTCTCACCGTTCCGCTGGACGGCCTCGCCGTGCCCGTGCGGGTACTCGGAAACTTGCCGTACTACATTACCTCGCCCATTCTGCTGCGGCTCTTCGAACATGCGCCGCTCTTCGACGAGATCGTCGTCATGGTGCAGCAGGAAGTCGCCGAGCGGCTCGCCGCCAAGCCGGGGAGCCGCGACTACGGCCTGCTGACGGTCACCGCGGCCTACTACACTTCATCGCTGAGGCCGCCCAAGCTGCTGTTCACCATACCGCCCGGAGCCTTCAATCCGCCGCCGCGCGTTTACTCAGCGGTTGTCGGGATGCGCATGGCACCACGCAACGTCGCAGGAGAAGCGGGATTTTTTCACATGGCTAAGGCCAGCTTCGCGCAGAAGCGCAAGACCCTGGTCAACAATCTGAAGCCTCTGTATGGCGTGGATCAAGTGAGAGCGGCCTTAGGCGGAATCGCGCTGGCGCCATCGGCGCGGGCCGAGGAACTGCCGGTGGAAAAATTCATTGAGCTATTCTTGCGCTGGGATCCCCGGCTCCCGCCGGTCCTGGCTCGCGGCGCTGACTTGGCTGGCGGCGCTGATCCGGCGGTTTCACGCTTGCGGATGAACGCCAGGAACTCCAGTATTTTTCCTTGAGCGTTTCCTCCAGGACTCCGCCGCTCAACGCCTGGCGTTGTCCAGCGGTAAAACCAGCCGCGAGAATGGCGGCGGCAACCATATCGTTATTCATGTCTTTGTCCACCGCTGTCTCCAGTCTTCAAAGGCTATTGGAACACGGAAGGGCACGGAAAAACAACCGGCAGGACACGGAAGCAGCGAAGTCCGAACTCTTCCGTGTTTTTCCGTTCTTTCTTCCGTGTGCTTCCGTGTTCCAAAAAACCTAAGTCCGATAGCTAGCATTGATCCCGAATGTAACCTTCCGTCAAGTCGCAGGTCCAGAAATTACCGCTTTTCGCGTGCCGCGGCCTCCAAGGCCCACGTCCCACGCGCACTTCGCGGCTCGCGCCCAGCGCATAACTGAGCGCCGTTTCATTGAAGTCCACGGCCACGCCCGCGACGGCACACCGGCACGCTTTGTAACGTGATCGCCACATTCAACGGATCGATCGGCGCGCCGGAATGCGCCGGCCGCCGACAAGATGCGTCCCCAATTGGGATCGCCGCCGGCGATCGCCGTCTTCACCAGGGGCGAGTTGCCGATGGCCCGCGCCACGGTATCCGCTTCCCGCGGTCGTCGCGCGCACCGGTGACTTCGATGCGCACCAGGCTGGCGCGCGCCTTCGCCATCGGCGACGATGGCCTTGGCCAGGTCGAGCATCACTTCCTCGATGGCCTTGGCGATGCGCGGCTCCGCCACGTTGCCGGCCGCTCCGTTAGCCAGGATAAACACCGAGTCGTTGGTGGAAGTGTCGCCATCCACCGAAATGCGGTTGAAGGTGTCGCTGACACCGCAGCACTCGTGATCTTCTGCAACGCCGGCGGCGCGATGCGGGCGTCGGTGACGATGAACGCCAGCATGGTCGCATGAGGCGCGGTCATCTTGGGATGAATCATGCCCGCACCTTTCGCAAAACCTAGCACCTTCGCCGGACCGCATTCACGGCGGGCGATTTTGGAGCGCGTATCGGTGGTCAGGATGGCTGCGGCAGCGTCCTGCCACTTGTGGGCATCCAGTTCATGAAACGCGCGGGGCAGTGCGCGGGGGATCTGCGCGATCTCCATCGGCACGCCGATGACGCCGGTGGAGGCCACCAACACTTCCGACGGCTTCACGGCGGCCAGTTTGGCGGCGGCCGTGGCGGTGGCTTCGGCCACCTTCATGCCGTTGGGAGTGGCGCAGTTGGCGTTGCCGGCGTTGGCCACGATCACCCAGGCGCGTCCGCGGGACTGCCGCAGATGCTTGTTGGAAAGCGTCACCGGGGCGGCGCAGGTGCGGTTGCTGGTAAACGTACCGGCGGCGGAGGCCGGGGCGTCCGATACGATCAGGGTCAAGTCGGCGCCACCTTGTTTCCGGATGCCCGCCTCCACGGCGGAGAACCGGAATCCCCGCGGCGGTAGTTGCTCTTCTGGCATAAGGGGACAGAATAACAGGAAGTGGCCATAAAACAAGCCCCGATCTTCGCGTTTTAGACGCTATGAGCCGCGACAGTCATGGAGCGACGGAACGACGGCCAGTCTTGAGCGCTGGTCCGAAAACCCGGATCCGGTACTCGTACTCATAGCGCCGCGTGTCTTCGTATCGACGTTCAACAGTTGCCGGCGCTCCGTCGCTCCATGACTGTCGCGGCTCATTTCGCTAGCGGCCGGAAAATGATGATGTGCTGCCAGGGCAGCTTCTCGATCACCGAGTCGAGCTTAAAACCCTCCGCTTCCACTTCCAGCTTGGCCACCGCCACGGTCATCTTATGTTCCTGCTTGATGGGCACGTTGGGATCTTCCTTACGGAACTCGATCAGTACCAGGCGTCCATCCGGCTTCAGCTCTTCGCGCATCTTGCGCAGCATCTTCTGCGGCTCGGAAAGTTCGTGGTAGACGTCCACCATCAGCAGCAAGTCGCAGCAGCCTTTGGGCAGCTTGGGATCGTCCACCACGCCGAGAACGGTGACAACATTCTCCACCTTTTTTTTCTCGATCAGCTGCAACATTTGCGGCTGAATGTCGTTGGCGTACACCTTGCCGGTGGAGCCGACCTTCTTGGCCATGAGCACACTGTAGTACCCGCTGCCCGCGCCAATGTCGGCCACCGTCATGCCGGGTTTCAACTCCAACAGGTCCACGGCCAGGTCGGGATTCTCCTGCGTCTTCCGTTCGGGACGTTCCAGCCACGACGCGCCTTCGAAGCCCATCACGCCGGCGATCTGGCGTCCCGAGATCGGGTGGACTCCCTGTGCGGTGGTCCACAGATTCACTAGGACAACGGTAGCGAGAAGGACGATCGGGATTCGCCTGCGGGTCATGGGCATTATTGTTCCACAGATCGGGACGGACCGATCCACAGATTACATAGCGCGGGGGGGGCCACAACCAAACAAGAACTGATCGATCCACAGATTACACAGATTACACAGATTACACAGATTAAAGGAGCAAGTTGGAGTGCGGCGACTTGTCGCCGCTTTCGGGCCCATGGGCCAGCGCGGCGCTCTCCAGCGTTGCCCACTTCCGATTTACCAGTTGTGCTCCAGGATGAGGTACATTGGAATAGTCAGCTTGCGCTGTGGCTTAAAGCTCGGTGTCCGCTTCCCGGACGCCGGGGACAAATGTCACCTGGTGCTGGAGCTTGCTTCTTTAATCTGTGTAATCTGTGTAATCTGTGGATCGATCAGTTCTTGTTTGGTTGCGGCCGTGGTCGCGCGAGGTAATCTGTGGATTGAATGTCCTTTTCATTTATGCGTCACGAATATCATCGCTGGTACAGCCATCGCCTGAGCATGGATCTGGGCATTAACGTGTACGGACACTATGGGCCGCCGATCCTGGGTTTTCCCACCAGCGGCGGCGACGAGGGCGAACTGGAGCGTATGGGTTTGATCCGCGGCCTGGCCGACTACTTAGACGCCGGGCGGGCGAAAATCTTCGCGGTGAACTCCATCAACAACGCCGGGTTCTACAACAAGCGCGCCCACCCGTTTCATCGCAGTTGGGTGCAGAAACAGTTCGACGAGTATGTCCGCAATGAAGTGGTGCCTTTCATCCATCACCACTGCAATACGGATTGGATCGCCATCGCCACCATGGGCGCGTCGTTCGGCGCCTATCACGCAGCCAACACGCTGTTCAAGCATCCCGACGTCGTCAGGCGCTGCTTCGCGATGTCCGGCGTCTATGACATCCGCTCGTTCATGGACGGTCAGTACGACGATAATTTCTACTTCAACAATCCGGTGGATTACCTGGGCAATCTTTCCGACGGCTGGTACTTAGATCGGTACCGGAGTTGCGACATCCACATCGCCACCGGTCACGGCCCGCACGAGAACAGCGCGCCATCTTATCGGCTCTCCGCGCTGCTAGCCGCCCAGGGCATTCCCCATCACCTCGACGATTGGGGCGAGATGGGCGGCCACGATTGGCCCTATTGGGTCCACCAGATGCGGAACTACATTGGCGGATTGTTCTGAGCGCTGCGCGCACACGGTGGCGCGGGCGAGCTTTTCGGCCATGGTGTGCTGGCGCGCCATTTCCGACGCCGCGAACAGCGACTCGAATGTGCCGGCGTCAATCCAGTCGCCGTCCAGCACGTCGAAGTGCAACGTGCCTTCGCGCAGATACGCGCGGTTCAGATCGGTAACCTCCAGTTCTCCACGCGCCGACGGCCGTAAGCGCCCGATTTTCTCGAAAACGGTATGATCGTAGAGATAAAGACCCGTGACCGCCAGGTTCGATTTCGGCTCGCGAGGCTTTTCTTCGATCCCTACCACCACGCCGCCGCGAACTTCGGCCACTCCGAACCGTTCGGGATCGGGCACGGGCTTCAGAAAAACCTTGGCCCCGAATGCCTGGCGATCGAAACGCATAACGGCGCCGGCCAGGCCCGCGTCAAAAACCAGGTTGTCGCCCAGGATCACAAAGAGGCGATCGCCGTTGGCGAACGTCTCGGCCAGGGAGATAGCGTGAGCGATTCCAGAGGGCGCTTCTTGAACCGTGAAATAAAGACGGCGCAATCCCAGGCAACTGCCGTCGCCGAGAGCTCGCAGCAGATCGCCGGCGCGTTCCGGACCTGTGACGATCAGCACTTCCGTGACTCCCGCTTCCACCATCAACTGGAGGGGATAGAAAAGCATCGGGCGGTCGTAAACGGGAAGAAGATTCTTGTTGGTAATTTCAGTGAGTGGTTTCAGGCGACTGCCCGATCCGCCGGCCAGGATTAGACCTTTCATTCGGACTCCCCAGTGGTAGACGTTTACTCTTGAAGCAATCCAGCGGCCAAAGGCACCGCCGACAGCCGGCTTCGCCTTTTCAGCGTGTTGCCAGAAGTTAGTTGGCGGGGGCCTGTGTCCAAAACGCCATGGTTCTGTGTCGGACTGTGCGGCGCGATGCCCTCTCGGATCAACTTTCGGACGAAGGAGTAATCGCGGGAGTGAACAGGCGGGGGCTGCCGTCACCGAGAGGAGCAGCGGCGGTGCGCGGCCGTTTCCCTTGCATGACGTCGGCGAGGCGCAAGGCGCTAATCAAGATCTGCTGCTGTTTTTCCGGAAGTCCGCGCTTGCCGATTTCTTCGGCGAATTGCCGCATCAAATGCACATGTTCCTGACCCTGCGCCTGCAGCCATACCAGCGATTCATCGTGGGGTTTGCGCAGATGTTCGGAGGCGGCGTTGCGGTCCCGCTGCTCGATCACCTCAACAAGGCGATACAGCAGCTTGCCGGAGTCTTTCAGCGCCTGCGCAAACTTCGCGCGAAAGCTCTTTTCTTCCGCGGGATAGCTGGTGGCCAGGGCTTTAGCCTCCCAATCTTCGAACACCAGGGCAACGTCCCCAACCTTGACAGTGTTGGACGGCTTATCTTCCGAATCCGCAAAATGGTTTACCAGTTTTTCCTGGGCGGTTCGCAGGCGCCGTTGTTCCACCATCTTCCGCATGCCTATCTGCTCTGTCGCGGCGCCGGGCGCCGGCGATCCGGTGGTGAAGTCGTTCGTGAACGGAGAAGCCCCTGCCGAGGAAACTTCCAGCAGGGGATCCCGGATGGCATCGTTCGGCTTCGGCTGTGGCGGCTGATTCCCCACGCTAGTGAACGGAGAAGCGCCTGCCGAGGAAACTTCCAGCAGGGGATCCCGTATGGCATCGTTCGGCTTCGGCTGTGGCGGCTGATCCCCCACGCTGGACCCCGAAGTTTTGGCAAGCTTGCGAAGGCGCTCGACGTTAGAGCGATAGTCGACTGTGGCCAGTTGGGCAGCCAGTTCCCGGTTTTGCTCGGCCACCATGTCGAACAACTTGCGGAAGGCCCGTCCCAATACCAAGTTGTAGTTCACGATGGCAGCCAGCGCCGCCGGACGGTTGCGCTCTTCGCCGAAACCTTCTTTCAACTCACGTCCCTTGGAAACCAGATCCGAGTGCATCAGTTGTTCCAGGGTGCTAAAAGAACCGATCGCCTCCAGGGCCGCCATCAGCTTTGCCAAGTGGTCTCGCGCCGCACTGGAGAGCGGCGTCTGCGGCAGGCCGGGAAGCATGGTCAGGACTTGCGCGCCGATGCCTCCGAAAACATGCAACTCGCCGGTTTCCATGCGGCGCTTGAACAGGTAGGTGAGGAGCCATTCGAAGCGATCATGATCCACCTGCCGGTCTTGTGTCAGGAAGAAGGTGAGCAGTTTGATCAAGTCCGCGTCCGGTGGAGAAAGCTTTTGGATTGCCATGCGTAACGCTGCCGGAGTCGCACACAGGTCCAGCACCATCAACCAGCGGTAGTGCTCCTCGGTGAGGCCGTCCTGCGGGTTTCGCAGATGCTCCGGCTCATGCATGGGCACGGTATTTTCGAGATGGTTTTCCAGAATCTCGGTCAGGAGACCGCGGAGAGTCAAGTAATCGGCAACCGAAATGCTCGATATGTTCATGGAACTGCACCACCCGCCACGCCGCGAGCTAGTTCCAAGATAACACAGGCTGGAAAGGCCGTATCGCGATTCCGAGCGTGATTGCCGGCGCGGGGTGCCTTAGAATGGACAGGCATTCGTCCCATAGGAGGGTCACCATGAGGATCCCATCGAAGAAAGTTTCTGGGCACGGCCGCCGGTGCGGCTGCCGGAGCCACTGCGTTTGCCCAGAAGGCCGGCACTGCCACGTCGCAGATTCCAGGGTCCATTCGCAGCTTGCACGCGTTTCCCGGGACCGCCACGCCCATCAGCGACGCCGAACGGCTGCAGCGCATGGAGAAGGCGCGCCGCCTGATGGCGGAAAACAAGCTGGCCGCGATTTATCTGGAGCCGGGATCGAGCCTGTACTATTTCACCGGCATCCGCTGGGGCTTGAGCGAGCGGATGTTCGGCATGGTGTTTCCGGCCAAGGGCGAGATCGCCTATGTGGTTCCGGGCTTCGAAGAAGCGCGGGCCCGCGAGTTGATCCGCTTTGGAAAAGACGTCCGCGTGTGGCAAGAAGACGAGCCACCCGGCGCGGTGGTGGCGGGCGTACTGAAAGACCGCGGCATCTCCACCGGCAAGATCGGCATCGAGGAGCGTGTGCGCTTTTTCTTGTACGACGGCATCCGCCAGGCCGCGCCGGCGCTGGAGTACGAGATTGCCACGCCGGTGACGGCGGGTTGCCGCGTGATCAAGTCCGCGGCGGAAATCGCGTTGATGCAGCGCGCCAACGACATCACCGTGGAGGCTTTCCGCGCCGCGCTCGGCGCGCTACGCGAGGGAATGACGCAGCAAGAGTTGGGCGCCAATATTTCCGCGGCATTCCACGCGCTCGGGTCGTCGGGCGGCGCGTTGGTGGGACTCGGCAAGTACAGCGCTTTTCCGCACGGCAGCATCGAGCCGCAGCAACTGCGCGAAGGCGACATCGTGTTGATCGACGGGGGATGCGCCGTGGAAGGCTATGAATCGGATATCACTCGCACCACGGTCTTCGGCAAGCCCACCGACCATCAGCGCAAGATTTGGGAACTGGAGCACAAGGCGCAAAGCGCCGCCTTCGCCGCCGCGCAGATCGGCGCGACCTGTGAATCGGTGGACGCCGCGGCGCGCAAGGTGATCACCGACGCGGGCATGGGCCCGGGATACAAGGTGCCGGGATTACCGCATCGCACCGGGCACGGGATCGGTCTGGATGGTCACGAGTGGACCAACTTTGTGAAGGGCAACAAAACCAAGATCGACCCCGGCATGTGTTTCAGCGACGAGCCGATGATTACGAACTACGATGAGTTCGGCATCCGTCTGGAGGATTGTTTGAACATCGCGGAAAATGGTCCGCGCTTTTTTTCCAAGCAGAGTGTGGCGATCGATCAACCGTTTGGTTAGCCCTGACCCGAGGGCATCAATTCGATCACCAGGTGAGCGATCCTCCCCGCCGTGCCTACTTCTGATTGAATCCCGTTGCCTGGCGGAAGGCTTCGACGAAGTGGCCGTCTTTCTTGGCATGGCGGCTGCGTAAGCCGTCGCGAAATCTGGCCAGGTCTTGGCTACGCCAGTCGGGGCGGTATTTGTCGATGGAGGGTTCGAACTGGCTGACCTGCTTGCTGTAGGCATCGATCTTGCGCTCCATGACCGAGTCGATGTTGATGAAGTAATTCTCCTCCTGGGGAATGGAGTAATAGAACATCAACAACGGAACCCGGTAGGGCTGGAGGCCCCGCTGCAAGAGCTGATTGGGAAAATAGAGATGGAACTCCGCGGCGCGCACCGCATCGATGGTATTGAAGGCGGCCATGCGGTGATCGGTCTTGTGCCAGCGCTGGTACCACTCACCTGGATCGACGCTCAACAACACGTCGGGCCGGAACTCGCGGATCATCGCCGTGGTGCGCTCCACCAAGTCCCGCGGATTGGCATACTCCAGCTCTCCGTCGTGGTATCCCATCCAGGTGAGGCCGGACTTCGGAATGGCGAGCGCCTCGAGCGATGCTTCCTCCTCGGCCTTGCGAATCCGCGCCAGGCGTTCGGAAGTCATTTCCAAGTCAAAGGAGCCTTTGTCGTCGTTGGTATAGACGACAATGCGGATTTGGTTGCCGTTTTTGGCGAGTAAAGCGAGCGTGCCTCCGCATCCCCAAACATCGTCGTCCGGATGCGGTGAGAAGACCATAATCCGTTTGCCGGTCCATTGTTCCACTCGAGTTTCCGGCGCCGTCTGACCGGACAGTAGGCGGATACTGGTAAGGGCGGCAAGCAAGAGGACGCGCCAAGTGTGCTTCATGAGTGCAACGGTATGGTTTGCGGATCGGCTTGTCAATCCCAATGTCGACATCCAATGTCGACATCCAAATGTCGGATGGTCTAAATGTCGATGGTCCAGGCGCGACGACTGTTATCGTATTGCTGCGGACCGCCTCGCTCGAGTAGAATTCAGGTATCCTAAGGGCGATGCCGACACGCCGCCGCAATACGCCTCTTCGTCCGTGGGACGAGGCTTTTTTCGCTGTCAAGCAGCGCAAAGCTGTCCCTCATGAGTTTGTGCTCGAGGCCCTCGCGGGTCTGTCGCCCCGGATCCGCCCGATGTTCGGTTGCCTGGCGATTTATGTAGAATCGAAAATCGTCTTGATATTGCGCGATAAAGGCGCCGCCGCGGCCGACAACGGGGTGTGGCTGGCCACGACCGCGGAACACCACGAGAGCCTGCGCCGTGAGTTCCCGCACATGCGATCCATTCAAGTATTCGGCACGCCGGTGACGGGCTGGCAGGTCCTTCCCGCCGATGCGCCGGATTTCGAAGAGTCGGCGCTGCGCGCCTGCGAACTGGTTGCCGCCAGGGATCCTCGAATCGGCAAGGTGCCCAAGGCGCGGCGCGCCAGGCGGGGGAAGGCGCGCCGGCGCGGGCCGAAAGGCCGCCCCAGGTCGTGATCGAGCCAGGGCGCCCAGCCGTTCCCCCAACAAAACGAAACGGGCAGACCCGAAGGCCTGCCCGTCCATTGCTACGAGAGAACTTGCGGCGCGGTCGGCTATGCTGTCCGGCGGCGCAGTTTCGCGGCCAGTGTCGCCAGACCGGAACCAAGCAGCAACAGCGAGGTCGGCTCGGGTACACTTGGTACACTTGGGCCGGCATTCCCAACGTCCACGTTGGTTATGCCCGCGAGGTGCCCATACTGAAGATTATCTTGGATGTTGAAGCCGGTGAAGTACTCGCCGGCACCGGTGGCCACAAAACCGTAAAAGTCGAAATTCGTGGTGTAGTGTGGAAATTGAACATTCGAGAAAACATACGTAGCCAGGTTGGTCGTCAAGGTGATGGTGTCGGTGTCGGTTTCGGCTCCATAACCAGCATCGAAACCGAACATGTTGTACTGGGGCCCATTCGCGATCGTTCCGCCGATCGGCGACCACGCGTCGCTCGTCATCACATTCTCAATGGGCGCATAACCGGTAGTGGGCCCTGTAATCAGGTTGACGGTGGTATACGTGACATCACCCCTCGTGAATGGACTGCCTGGATACGAGAAATAGCCGCCGAAGTCGTTAAAGTTCGAGTCGAAGGCGATGCTTCCCAACCCCTCGAAGGTTCCTCGATTGGTGTACTCGATCGCAGCGGCGTGCCCTTGGGATCCTAATGCCAGAAGAATCGCTAAAGTTGCCAGCAACGTGCATTTGCGAAAACCCATTTTTTTCACTCCCTCCAAAAATTCTTTTAACACCCCACATAGCCCGTATTAGCACGTTAGATACCAAATTTAATAGCATTGAAAACAATAGACTTACTATCGCTCTGTCGGCCATACGCGCAAAAGCATGCGACTTTTTCCTTTTTTTCTTCTGGCCTGGGACATCCCGATGACGTGGCACGTCACTCGGCGAGGCGACGGTTCTTTCCGCGAAGACGATGCGAAAACGGGACTAGCAGGTTAGACTGTGTCCGCCGTTTCATGCAAGAGACCTGCCGATCTCCGTGCGATAATCAACCTTCTGGAGCCCATCATGGCGCATCGCACGGACACCGCCACAGATCAGCCGAGTCGGCGCAAGATCCTTGATGGCGCAATGTCTTTGGCTCTGGCTCTCCCTGGACTGGCGAATTATGCTGGAACCAGGGCCGCGACGCGGGAGAGCCGAGAGCGAATTTGCCAGATTCACATCAAGGACAAAGTCTACCTGGGTAGCGGGGACGTCAACGTCAGAGCCTGCGCGACTCACGATATTGGATACACCGGATGGTGCGTCTTCGAAACAGCAGCGCCGTCCGGCGATACCGTGTCGGGCGCCGGGAAGAATCTGAAACTCTTCCGGGCGATGGAACGTTCCCTCAACCGCAGCTGAAAGGAAGACTCGTGAACCCGTTGCGAATCGCGCTCGCCAATATCCGCTTCCCGGCCACTCCGGAGGAGTCGATCTCGCTCGCCGGACAGGCCATCGAGGAAGCCGGCATCAAAGGAGCACGGATCGTCTGTTTGCCGGAATGCTTTGTCCCTGGTTATCGGCTCATGGGCAAACGCGTCCCGCCTCCCGATCCCGAGTTTCTCGAATGCGCCTGGTCGGTCATCGCCGCAGCCGCCGCGAAGGCCAACACAACCGTCGTTCTCGGAACGGAACGCGTGGTTGGCGGCGCGCTCCTGGCAACCGCCCTGGTTATAAATAGCGACGGATCCATGGCGGGCTTTCAGGACAAGGTTCAGATCGATCCTTCCGAGGAGGGTACGTACACGCCGGGCTCTGGCCGCCGCGTCTTTCAAGCCGGGACACCGGGTTGTAACGTGACGTTCGGTGTCGCCATCTGCCACGAAGGCTGGCGGTATCCGGAAACCGTCCGCTGGGCCGCGCGGCGGGGAGCGCAAATTGTGTTTCACCCGCACTTCCACGAAGCGGAGCCCGGCTCTTACCGGCCCACGGTCTTCGCCGATCCCGCGAATACCTTTCACGAGAAGGCGGCCCTGTGCCGCGCCGCCGAGAACACTTGCTACTTCGCAACCGTCAATTGCGCGAGTCCCGGCTCTCCCACCACCTCGGCGATCGTCCGTCCGGATGGCACGCTGCTCAGCTACCAGCCCTACGGTGAGGAAGGATTGCTGATCGCGGACATCGACATCACCACGGCGACCGGCCTGCTGGCGGCGCGTTGCCTATTTTAACGATGGGCGACATCAGGTTGCGTGCGAAATTCGACTTCCTCCAAAAACGAGGGATCGCTCTTTCTGCCAGCCGTTATGTCGCCCGACCCATGTGCCAGCGCGCCGCGAGCCAGTTCGCGGTAGGCGGCGACAAGACGCCGTACTCCCGATCAGCAATGCAGAAAAGCGTCTTTGTGAGAAATGACGATTAGCGATGACCGGCGTCGGCGGCCGCCACGGCGGCGGATGTGTTTTCCTGAACCCGGTAGTTGGCAAAATCCACGTTGATGATCGCCTTTCCAATCACCCGAACCTTAACTTCGGAGTGGATGCTGACCGGCAGGGCCACGCCATTTTCCAACCGGTAGGTGCGCGTGAAGGTGGCGTCCTTGAGCCAGATGGAGGGCAACTTGTCCAGTTTCCCTTCCTCCATCAGCGGCAAGCGCGACTGCGGATCCAGCCAAACAACGCCGTGGAACAACCCGGAGTGGTGATGCACCGGCTTAACTTCATAGATCAACGCTTCGCGGCCGCCGATCTTGGTGCGCCCTTTGGGTGTGAACTTGTAGTTCAGCGGAGATATCTCCACGGCCAGCATCTCCTCCGGCTTTTGCGCCTCGAGTTCCGCGTTCAGGTAGCGGCCGATCACGTCGGTCTTGATAATGCCGTCGCCGTTGAAGCTGACCGGCTCGTAGGTGCTGTTATTGTCGGTCCCGTGCCTCTTGGTGGCCTTGAAAATGCCCGACTTGGAGAGCGCCGGAATAGCCGCGGAAATGGTCACATCCACCGTGTAGGAGACGCGGCCGCGCTGCACACGGATGGCCCGGACGTACTCAAGCACTTCCCGGTCAACCTGCTGGCCGAACCCTGGAAGACTGAAGACGCCACCAAGCAAAAGCGTCGCGATAAGCTGGTTACGCAATCCAACTATTATATCCCAGAACGCCGGGCAACGGCTGGTTTGATCGGAATGCCGTGCTCTTCCAACCACTCCTGGGCGATCTCCTCGAAGGCCTTCTGCCGGAAGGCAAACCACTGCTGCTCAATGCCCATCCGGTAGATCGTGCTCTTGAACACGCGAAACGCACCCTTGCCGTGGATCGCGTCCAGGAGTTCCTCGCGGCGGCCCTGGCTGCTCTGACTGAGCACAAAACGGTTCATGATCTCCCACTCGTGAATGTCGAACTTGCTGGGTAAGACCAGAAATTCGTCGGATTCCATGACCTCGCGCATCTTGGGCAGGGTTTTGCGCTGCCATTGCGGTAGATGCTCTTCGTCGAGATCTTCATCCTCCAGCAGGCTCCGGTCCTCGCCGCCGATATGGACGATTTCACCCGTGTTGGGATTGAGGTACGCAGAAGAGTCATCGCTCGTTATTTCCATCGCGTCCACGACATCGGTGATCGAAACGGCAACCATGGGAATACACCTCCTCTTCTTTTCTAAACCATGTTGAAGACCAGTGAAAGGTTTTTTTGATGCGGAGCCGCGACGTAGCGCATCCAGGTCCGCCCCGAACCGGGCGGGCACATTTTGGCCCACAGGTGCTGTCCCTGGGCCTCTCAATCTGATATACTCACTGCCATGTGTTTCTGGGTGTAAGTTTAATCTGGAAAGGCGGTTCCGATGAAAGTCCTGATTCTGCAACCCCCCAGCCCCCCGGGGATGAACGTGAAGCGCGACTTGGCCGGCGGTATGGGCGTTGCCGACCCCTCCGAGCGCCAACGGTACGGGCATGACCGTAAATATATTACGATGCCCTATCTCTCGCTGCTGCTCACCGCGGGAGTCTTGGAACGCGAGGGGTACGACGTAGCCTTTGTCAACGGGCAGGCCGAAGACTTGGACCTGCCGCATCTGACCGAACGCGTCCGCGCCGAAGCCCCGCAGGTGGTGATCCAACTGCTCAACCTGCCTTCGCTCTACGGCGACCTGGAAGTGCTCAAGACCCTCCGCGAGCAAGTGGGAGTGAAGACTGCCGTGGTGGGCACGGTGACCATCCCGCTATTCGACTTGATCGCCGATTCCGGCGCCGTGGACGCCATTCTGCGCGGCGATCCGGAGTTGATCGCGCCGCAAGTGTTGAAGGTGTTCGCGGGCCAGGAAGATCCCCGCTTCGAGATCCGCCGCGGCGTGCTGGCCAACAAGGAAAAAGCGCACCTCACCGATCTGGACAGCCTGCCGCCAACTCCCTACCACTTGGCGCCGTTGAACAAGTATTGGTACTACCCGTTTGGCCGCGGCATTCCTTACGCCTCGGTGTTTGCCTCGCGCGGCTGTTCCTATCGCTGCTACTACTGCCCCTATCCCATGGGCTTCGGTGAGAAGATCGTCCACCGCGGCGCCATGAGCGTAGTGGATGAGATTGAAAGCTTGCAAAAAACCTGGGGCGTGCAGGCCATCCTGTTCCGCGACCAGGTGTTTAGCGAGAATCGCGAGAAGGTGATGCAGTTGTGCGACGAGATCCTGCGCCGGAAACTAAAATTCCGCTGGCTGGTGGAAACGCGCCTCGACAAGGTTGACGAGGAAATGCTCATCAAGATGCGGGAAGCCGGGTGCGTGCGCTTGCAGTTCGGCATGGAGACCGGCGACGCGGAGTTGTTCGACAAGGTCGGCAAGGACGGCGCCAAGGGCCAACTGGAGACGTTCATCAAGAACTTCGCCCTGGTGGAAAAGGTGGGCATGGCCGCGCACCTGTTCATCCTGGTGGGATTGCTGGGTGAAACCTGGAAGACGATTCACAGCACCATCAAGACGGTGGAACGCATGAAACCGCTGACGCTGCAAGTCTCCGTGGTAACGCCTTATCCCGGCACGGGATTCTACGACAGCGTCAAACGCAAGGGTCTGCTGGGCACGGAAGACTTGTCGAAATACAGCGGATTCATTTCCATCACCCAGACGGAGCAACTCTCCACGGCGGATTTGGACAAGGCCCGCCAGATGATCATGGACGCGCACCGTAAGTGCGTGCGCTGGAAGCGCATCGCCCGTCTGGGAGAGTTGACGGTGCGCTATACGAAGGACGGCACGATCATGCCGCGCCTGCGGCGCAGATTCAGCACCTGGGTGGACGATTTGCCGATGTTCGATCACGAACCGGCATAAGACGAAGACTAGCCACAGAGGCACAGAGAACACAGAGATCGGAAACACAGAGGACACAAAAACCAAGAACTGGGTTCCTCTGTGTTCCGGTCTCCGTGTTCTCTGTGTCTCTGTGGCAAATTTCTTCCCGTTCCGCGGTATCCTGGAGACCTCATGCAACACTACAACCAACTGTACATTGACGGTCAATGGTGTGTCACCGCCGGCGGCGGAAGCATTCACGTTCAGTCCGCATCCACGGAAGAGACCATCGGCGCCGTTCCGGAAGGCCTACCCGCCGACGTGGACCGCGCCGTGGCCGCCGCGCGGCGCGCTTTCGACGGCGTTTGGGGCCACACCACCAAAGAGGAACGCAGCGACTGGCTGACGAAGCTGGCCGGCGCCCTGAAGGAGCGCGGGGAAGCGATCGCCCGCGTCATTAGCCAGGAAGTGGGCACGCCTATATCCATTGCCGGCGCGATCCAAGCCGGCTTGCCGGTGCTGACCACCAACAACTATGCGCAGATGATCCGCACGTTTCCCACCGAACAGGAAGTGGGCAACTCCCTGGTGGTTCGCGAACCGTTCGGCGTGGTGGGCGCAATCACACCCTGGAACTATCCGCTGCACCAGATCATGAACAAGGTGGCGCCGGCACTGGCCGCTGGATGCACCGTGGTCCTGAAACCGTCGGAGATTGCGCCGCTCAACGCCTTCCTGCTGGCCGAGGCTGCGATCGCCATCGAACTGCCCGCGGGCGTCCTCAACATTGTCAGCGGAACGGGACCCGTAGCGGGCGAGGCGATCGCCGGGCATCCGGGCGTGGATATGGTCAGCTTTACAGGATCGGTGCGCGCCGGCAAACGGGTCTCGGCCTTGGCGGCCGAGACCGTCAAGAAGGTCACGCTGGAGTTAGGCGGTAAATCGGCGTTCGTGATCCTGGACGATGCACCCTTTGAAAAGGCCGTTCCCGCCGGCGTCAAGAACGCCATGCTGAACTCAGGCCAAACCTGCTCCGCCTGGACGCGCATGGTGGTGCCGCGCGCGCGCCTGCAAGAGGCGGAACAACTGGCCGCGCAAACGCTTCAGCAACTCAAGGTCGGCGACCCGCTCGATCCCGCCACCAAGCTGGGACCACTCATCAGCGACACCCAACGCCAGCGCGTGGAAGGATACATCGCCAAGGGCCGGCAGGAAGGTGCGCGCCTGGTTGCGGGTGGCGGGCGGCCGGCGGCGTTCGGCAAGGGATTTTTCGTCGAGCCGACGTTGTTCTCCAGCGTGCAATCCGCCATGACCATCGCCCAGGAGGAAATCTTCGGCCCAGTTCTTTCCCTTCTCCCTTACGACACCGAGGACGATGCCGTGCGCATCGCCAACGACACGATCTACGGGCTTGCCGGCGGAGTGTGGTCGGCCGATCCCGCGCGGGCCCTCGGCGTGGCACGCCGCATGCGCACCGGACAGGTGGACATCAATGGCGGGCGCTTCAATCCGCTGGCGCCGTTCGGCGGATACAAGCAGTCCGGCGTGGGACGGGAGTTGGGCGCATGGGGACTAGAGGAGTTCTTCCAGGTGAAATCAATCGCGCGGTGATCCACAGATTACGCAGATTACACAGATTAAGAACAACCTGTGTAATCTGTGTAATCTGTGGACCGACTTCTTTATTCCTCCCGGCCGGAGGCCTGTCCTACTTCGGCTTCTGATAGTCGGGATAGCTGGGACGCTTCCCGTAATTCACGGGATTCTTCTTGAGTTGATCCAAGGCCACTTCCACGGCCTTCTCCAGTTGCGGATCGTGCCCGTCACGCACCAGCTTGGGGTCCATCTCCACCTCGACGTCCGGCGGCACGCCGTGGTTCTCCACTTCCCACGCGCCCGTCGAGATTGTAAAACGCCAGATTGGGCGTGGCGACGTTGCCGCCGTCGATCAGATCGGCGGGGCCGGTGTAATGGCCGACCAGCCCGCCCCAGGTGCGCATGCCGACCAGCGGGCCGATGGCATGCTTGCGGAACAGCCACGGCATGGCATCGCCGCCCGAGCCGGCGAATTCGTTGATGATCATCACCTTCGGCCCGAAGATGGCCTCCATCGGGCACGGTGATGTCCTCGCCTTCGCGCATGCTGAAACGGCCTGTCAAAGGCCGGCGGAGATAATCGATGATGTAGTCGGCAATGTCGCCGCCGCCGTTGAAGCGCTCGTCCATGATCGCCGCCTCCTTGCCCACCTGGCGAAGAAGTAGCGATTGAAATTGGTGTAGCCGCCGCCCGGCGGTGTCGGGCATGTAAATGTAGGCCACGCGGCCGCCGCTCATCTGGTCCACCTTGCGGCGATTGCCTTCGATCCAGGCCAGATTGCGCAGTCCGCGTCTCGCCGGCCACGGGCACCACTGTCACGTCGCGCGCGTTGGCGCCGTAGGGGTCCGGACCCACGCGAATCACCATCGGACTTGTCCGGCGGTTTCTTCGAAGAAGCTGTACATGTTGGCCGGCGGCACGACCTCGCGGCCCCGCACCGCCAGCAGATATTCGCCCGCCTCAACGTTGACGCCCGGCTGCGTCAGCGGCGCCTTCAGGTTGCGGATTCCAGTTCTCGCCGTTGTAGACGTCGCGCGAAGCGGTAGCGGCCGTTTTCGATCTTGTAGTCCGCGCCGAGCAGCCCGCCTTTGACGCGCTTGACGTCCGGCTTGTCGCCGCCGCCCGACAAACATGTGGCCGACCGTCATTTCGCCCAGCATCTCCTCGAACAGATAGTTCAAGTCGTCGCGGCTGGAGATGTTTTCGACATACGGCTCGTATTTCTTTTCGATCGCTGCCGCGATTCGAGGCCGTGGTAGCCCGGATCGTAGAAGAAATCGCGCTCGATGCGCCACACTTCGTGATACATCTGCTTCCACTCGGCGCGCGGATCCACCAAACTTCCATCGTGTCCAGGTGCAACGGCCCGGCGGCGCCGGCGGCCGGCGGCCCGGCAGGAGCGCGGCCCGCCGCGGCGATGAAGCACTGCTGTCCTTGGCGGTACAGCATCTTCTCGCCATTGGCGGAGAGAATAAACCCGTTGACGCTGTCGCGGATCTTCTCCGTCTTGCGGGTCTTCAGATCGAACATTTGCAGGACGGGCGGCTCACCCGGACCGCTCATCGACTGCACCATGGGCGCTTCCACCAGGAAGAGCACGCCGGTCTTGCCGGCGGACATGGAACATAATTCCGCGCCGGAATCGGCAGAGCGAGGATGCGCTGGCCGATGTTGTCGAAATCGATGCGCGACCGTGACTCATCTTTCTTGGCCGCGTCCTCCTTGGTCTTCTTGGCCTCCGCCGGCGTCGGCGCGGCGCTCTTCTCCTCGTCGCTCTCCGGAGCCAGCGGCGACGGCTGGTCCTTGGCCAGCACCGCCAGATAGACGCTGCGCGTGACGGGACGCTGGATGCTCGACATGTCGAGCCAGCCGATGCTCAAGGCGGCATCCGTGCTGGCCGTGAAGTACAGGTACTTGCCGTCCTTGTCGAACGCCGGATCGGCCGCGTCGCTCATGCCGTCGGTGACCTGGTGGTCTTGCCCTGGTCCAGCGAATAGACGAAGACGGCGTGCAGGTGGCTCTTGCAGCTGCTTGGTATAGGCGAGCCACTTGCTGTCCGGCGACCACGCCGGGTTCGAGCGCCACGGGACCGGCATAAGTATCCGTGTCCACCTGCACCGGCGTCGCCTTTCTCGAGGTCCACGTACCAGAGGTTCAGCCGTCTTGTCGGTGTAGGCGATTTTCTTGCTGTCCGGCGACCAGCGCGGCGTAAGGAAACGACGGCGGATTGCCCAGAGCGATGCTGCGTCACCTCGCCCATGCCGTTCTGTCCGCGAATCTGCAGCGCGTATTCGCCCGACTCATCCGAGAAATAGGCGATGGACTTCCCGTCCGGCGACCACGCCGGATCGCGCTCCTCGACCGCCGGCGTGTTGGTGAGATTGCGCATATCGCCCTTCTCGGCCGGCACGGTCAAGATTTCGCCGTGCGCTTCGAAAACCGCGCGCGCGCCGGTGGGCGAGATCGCGGCATGCGCGGATCTCATTGCCGCGCGAGTTTGCGAAAATGCGGCCGGACCTCCGGACAGGTCGCCGGCGAGCTTCACGTTGACAGGCTTGCGCCTTGCGCGGTCTTCAGGTCGTAGAGATGCAGCGCGCCGAACTGCTCGTAAACGATGGCGTCCGGGCCCGCGGAAGCCGACTTGAAGTCCAGGCCGCTCGTTCTTGACGGCCTCCGTCACTTGCTTCGACTTCGTGTCGTAAGCGAACAGCGTCACCGGGCCGTTGCGGTCCGACAGGAAATAGACCGTGTCGCCGACCCACATGGGGTTGAAGTCGTTCGAATTGTTGCGCGGGATCTTTTCGACGCTGGAATCCGCGAGTGTGGCGATCCAGATGGGCGTGGTCTGCCCGCCGCGATAGCGCTTCCAGGCCTGCTGCCACTGGTCGATCGGGACGTAAGCCAGTTGCGTGCCGTCGGGAGAGTACGCGCCGTCCACAGCGCGGTCCAGAGGAAGCTGCGTCTCGAAGCCGCCTTCGACCGGGACCGTGAAGAGTCGGCTGAAGTTGCGAGTAAGCTGGTGCGCGCCGAGGAGAAGATAACGTTCTTGCCGTCGGGCGTCCAGCCCGACCGCGCGGTCGGCCGCCGGATGGTACGTCAGGCGCTTGGGCGTGCCGCCCGCCGCCGGGCATCACGAACACGTCGATGTTGCCGTCGTACTCGCCGGTGAAAGCGATCTGCGATCCGTCGGGCGAAAAGACGGGTTCGTTTTCCACGCCGACGCCGGTGGTCAGCCGCATGGCATCGCCACCGTCGCGGCGGACGCTCCACAGGTCGTCGGCGAAGACTAAAGACGATCTGCGTGCGGCTGATGGTGGGATGCCGCAGCAGTAACGGCTTGTCGTTGGGAGCGGCGGTCAGCAACGTAGAAAACAGCAGCAGCACGACGCGAATGGCCTCATGGAGAAAATTCCTCCGCGTCGCAGTATATACCCTGGCGAGCACCCACCGTCGTGGTGAATTCTTGTGGGGGCGTCTAGGCGGGGACGCGCACATTCTCGTGAAGAAATTCCGGCGCAAGGTTCGGCGCCGATTAGGCCATACCGACGTGTGGAATTCCGGGTGGACGGTGAAGGTCCTGAAGAACACCGGGTCGAGCAACGGCTCGAAGACCGGGGCCGTGCAGAGCGGAGGCCAGGTCGATCTCGCCGTTGTGCCGTCGCGAAAGCGGAGCCAGATGACGTGCTGTCCGACGTAACGCGCTTCCAGAATGTGGTAATCCATGATGTCTGCTCCAGACCAGCTTAATCGAGCGGGGCGATTGGCCTGAGGGATCGTCCTTGCCGGGCCAACTGCCAGTTATCCAGCAATTCTTGACGATGAAGGGATGTCCACTCAAGCACCAATTGGAGGGCTCGTTTCGGGAACCGTCCGTGAACGATCCCCGTCTCCACTTCGATCGATACCCTCGTGTCGCCGTACACCGCGTGGAAATGAGCCGTACGCACGCCCACTAGTAGAACATGCCGATCACGATACCGAGGAAACGGGCTATTTCGGGCACGGCTCGTCAACGAGAGGATCATATCATTCTCTTGCTAGATTGCGCAGAGGGCTATCGCCGCCCGCCGCCGCCCGAATGGCCGTCTACTGCATGGCAGAACGTTGCCGGAGGGGATTACACGATTTCGGGCTATCCTGAGAGGAGAAAGGAACTTTATGGAAGCTGCGGCCACCCGGGCGATCCCGCTGCTCGACTTGCAGGCCCAGCATCGCCCCGATTCGCGACGAGGTGCTGGCGGAAGTCATCAAGGTGATTGACATGCAGCGCTTCGGCTTGGGGCCGGAGACGCAAGCGCTGGAGCGGGAGATCGCGGCCCACTGCGGCCGCCACGCCATCGGGTGCGCCAATGGTTCGACGCCCTGCTGCTGGCATTGCTGGCGTTCGACGTGCATCCCGGCGACGAAGTGCTGACCGTGCCTTTCACGTTTTTCGCCACCGCCGCCGCGGTGACGCGCGCCGGAGGCCCCCAGGTATCGTGGACGTCGATCCCATCACGTTTAACATGGATGTCGGCGCAAGCCGCCCAAGCACTGGCCGGACACCCCGGATGGCCGCCATGATCCCGGTGCATCTTTACGGCGGATGCGCCGACATGGATCCGTTATGCGACATGGCGGGCGCGCACGGCGTGAGAGTCATCGAAGACTTCGCCCAAGCCATCGGCGTGGAGTACAAAGGCCGTCGCGTGGGAAGCATCGGGGACATTGGTACGCTCAGCTTTTACCCACAAAAAACCTGGGCGCCTACGGCGACGCCGGAATGCTCGACCACCAACGACGAGGCGCTGGCCACCAAGCTAGCGGCCTTACGCGAGCACGGCTGCACCGAAACGTATTTCCACAAGCTGGGTGGCTTCAACTCCGCCTGGACGCCATTCAAGCGGCGGCGTCTGCGGGTGAAATTCCGCTATCTCGACGGCTGGACTGCCGGCCGCCGGCAGAATGCCGCGCTCTATGGCAAATTGCCTGCGGCCTCCCGCGATTGTTCCCACAGCGCCGCCGGAACGACTCGCCACATCTTCAACCAGTTTGTGATCCGCTGCCCGCAACGCGACCGACTGCGAGCGCATTAAAGCAGGCCGGCGTGGGAACGGGGATCTATTATCCGCTGCCGCTGCATTTGCAGGAATGCTTCGCCGGCTTGGGTTACAAGAAAGGCGACTTCCGGTGAGCGAGCAACTATCCGGCGAGGTGCTGGCCTTGCCGATCTACGCGGAACTGACTCCCGAGGAGATCGAATACGTAGCTGCCGCGATTAACAGCTTTTACTCCTGAAGTAGAGCGGGCATCCTTGCCGGCCCTTGGCGCGAGCCGCCGCTGCTCGCGCCAAGCGCGGGGCCAGACGCGCCGGCAAGGATGCCCGCGCCACTTTTCGGCAGTTCTATGACAGAATAGCTTCTACCTACCTATGCGCGGCCTCGGCAAGCTGTTTCAAGTGGATTTCAAACTCTATCTTCGGGAGCCTTCCGGCACGTTTTTCACGCTGGCTTTCCCGCTGATGATGCTGTTCCTGTTCGGCGGCCTGAACGGCAACGCCCCGCACAAAGACTGGGGCGGATACGGCATGGTGGACGTCATGCTCCCCGGCTATATCGCCCTGATCATCGCCACCACCGGACTGCCGGCGTTGATCATCACCATGGCTGGGGCGCGCGAGCGCGGCATCCTGCGCCGCTTGCGCGCCACTCCCCTTCTGCCGCAGACCATCTTGACGGCGCAAGTCCTGACGCTGCTGGCTATGACCATGGTCGGCGTGACCATCCTGATCGTCACCGCGCGGCTGGTGTTTCATGTGCGCTTCGATGGCAATCCGTTCAGCGTGTTTTGCGCCTTTCTGCTGGGATCGTTCAGCTTTTTCGCACTCGGCTTCGTGCTCGCCGGGTTCGCCACCACCGCGCGCACCGGCTTGATGCTTTCCAACATGGTGTTTTATCCGATGATCTTTCTTTCCGGCGCCACCATTCCCATACAGGCCTTTCCCAAGTGGTTGCACCCCTACATGGCAATTCTCCCTCTTTACCATGTAGTATCCCTGGTGCGGGGCCTGTGGTTTGGCGATCCCTGGAGCAAGCACCTGACGGAAGTTGCGATTCTTGTGGCAATCATGGTGGCGGGCGTGCTAATCTCAGCTAAGACCTTTCGTTGGGAATAACGCCAGGAACCGAGCGGCATCCCCCCAGGGCTTACAGCAGTGCCACAGCCACGGCCGTTTCGTTCCGATCATGTGCGTATATCTGGAGAGGGCTTACTTCACGAATTAAGCAATAGGGGCTTAGCAACAAGGGGCGACACCAGCAATGGACCGAAAGTATCGTCAAAAGGGTTATCACGACGAGGAACGTCAACCTAGGGAAATTCTAGAGAAGCGGGACAAACCGCCGGGCGCGCCACGGACTCCCATGTCCCACGAGCGGCCCCGTTCGCCGGTGATGCCGGCCCGGCACGGGCTGTCCCGCTGTGCCGGCTGCGGCCAGGTTCTCTCGCTTGATGTCGATGTCCAGGGACAATGCCCCAAGTGTCGCTTCGAGTTGCATTCCTGCAAGCAGTGCGTGAACTTCGACACCGGCCAGCGCTTCGAGTGTGTGAAGCCCATCACCGTGCGGATCGCCAAGAAGGATCAGCGCAACGATTGCACCTTCTATGAAATGCGCGTAACCGTGGAAAAGGAAACCTCCTCCGCGGGAGCGGCGATCGCCAGGACCGCGACTCCGTCCGGTCCGGTGAAGCAAGGGTCCATGGCGCGGCAGGCGTTTGACGATCTTTTTAAGAAGGAATAGCGGCCCCATGCTGCTGTTTCACCACGAAGGCACGAAGGAACACAAAGAAAAGAACACGGAGCATGGCAAGGGGATTCCTTCGTGTCCTTGGTTTTTGCATTCTTCGTGCCTTCGTGGTGAAAGAAAAAACCAGGCTATCGCGATAGCCGAAGGCGTCTCAGCAATCCCGGAAAGCGCGGATCGTCGCGGATCGCATCCAAGTTCGGGATCCACCTTGGCGAAGGTCAGCAGGGCATCGTGGCGCTCGGCGGCGCGATCCAGCCAGCGGAACGCCAGGTCGCGGCGGCCCAGCACGGCGTAGCGCGCCGCTACGCTGTAGGGTGAAGAGTCCAGATGCGGTTCGGACACGCTCTCGGCCAGGAAGCGCACCGAGCGCACGCCTTGAATCGCTTCCTCCGCCGCCACGCGTTCCAGGGCCAGCGTTTCCGCTTCCATTCCCTTGCGCTCGTAGGCCAGCATCAAAAACTCCAGCGCCGGCAAAAAGTGCGGGTCGCGACTCAGCACCGCGCGGCAGCGCGCAATGGCTTCGTCATAACGCCGGGCGTTGTAGTAGATGTAGCCGTCCACCGATTGGATGATCAGCGACAGCGGATCCAACTGGCGGGCGCGCTCGATCTCCGCGATGGCCTGCTCGTGGCGGCCTTCGGCCGAAAGCAACTCGGCGTACCACTGATGGGCGGTGGCATAGCCGGCGTCCAGCTCGATCGCCCGGCGGAAGCGCGCCTCGGCGCCGGGCCAATCCCACTCGTACTTGGCCATGACCAAGGCCAGCGAGGTTTGCGCCGGAGCCAGGGAATCGTCGATTTCCAGGGCCCGGCGCGCGGCGTCGCGGGCGCGCGGGAAGGCGTCCTTGGGCGGCAGCACGTAGTATTCACCCATCAAGCTGTAGGTGTCGGCCAAGCCGGCGTAAGCCAGCGCGTATCCGGGATCTTCGCGCGTGGCGCGCGAGAAATGTTCGATGGCTTCTTGAAATCCACGATCGGTGCGCAAGCCGATGTCATGCTGCCCGCGCAAGTAGGCGTCGAAGGCCGCGGCGTTGCTGGTGGCCGCCCGGGACGCCGCCTCTCCCTGGTGCCCGCCGGGAAGCAGCTCGCCGGCCAGCGACCGCGCAATCTGCCGGGCGACGCGCATCTGGATCGCCAGCGAATCGGCAGATGCACGCTCGTAAGTCTCGGCCCAACGCTGGGTCTGATCGCCGACCTTCACCAGTTGCGCACTGATGCGAACTTTTCCGGCATCCCGGCGCACGCTGCCTTGCAGGATGTAATCCACGCCCAAGTCGCGCCCGATTTCCGGGATGGATCGGCGCGTCCTCTTATACTGCATTGTGGAGGCGCGAGCGATGATTCCCAGCCGGTCCGGCTGCCAGCGGCCCAACTGCGTAATCGTCTCCTCGGTGAGTCCGTCGCTGAAGGAATCCTGCGAAGGCGTGAGATCGTCGAAGGGGAGAACGGCCAGCAGTAATCTTTGCGGGGATCGTGCTTTGGGCCGGGCGGATTGAACCACAAAGGCACAAAGAGCACAAAGAAAAACAACGCCGGCGCCCGCAACTGCCCAGAGCCAAGGTTTTCTTGGTGTTCTTTGTGTCTTTGTGGTTAGAAGGTTTGATTTGAACCGGTAACCCCGCTTAGGAATCGTCTCGATGTACTGCGCGCCCACCGCCTGCCGCACCTGCTTGATGCAAGAGTTCAGACCCAACTCGAAGTCCACGTGCACGCCATCGCCCCAGATCTCGCGGCGGATTTCCTGGCGCGAAACCAGCTCTCCCGGCCTGGCGGCCAGAAGCGCCAGCACGCGCAAGGGCTGCGGGGGCAGTTTCACCACCACGCCCGACTGGCGGAGTTCTCCGGCGGGGTCAAGCTCGAAGTCGCCGAAACGGATGGACTCAGGCATCTGGGCCTGATTATAGCGTCAATCACAAGAAAATCACATGAAGGTCACCGCCCGTCACGGGCATTCACCCGCAAACTACGGGAATGAGCCTTCTCACTGTAAAACCACTGGAAACTATCTTCGCCGAGCACGGCGAGCAACACCCTGCGCCGGGTCCTGGGCCCTGGCAACCTGATGACCCTGGGCATTGGCGCCATCATCGGGGCGGGCATCTTTGTTCTGACCGGCACGGCGGCGGCGGCATAACGCGGGTCCGGCCATCGTCCTGTCGTTCGTGCTGGCGGCCTTCGGCTGCACCTTCGCCGGCTTGTGCTACGCGGAGTTTGCCTCGCTGATCCCCATTGCCGGTTCGGCGTACACCTACGCCTACGCCACCCTGGGCGAGCTTTTCGCCTGGATCATCGGCTGGGACCTGATCCTGGAATACGCTTTCGGCGCGGCCACCGTGGCCTCCGGGTGGAGCGGCTACGTCCTCAGCTTCTGGCAGGATTTTGGCATTCGCATTCCGCCGCAATCGCCACGCCCGGCACCGATGCTGGTGAAATATCAAGGTCACTGGGAACATCTGCAGCATGGCCACGCTAGCCGCCCAGCATCAATCCTGCGACCCTGCCGCACGACCGGCGCCTTTCAACCTGTGGCCTTCCTCGCCATCCTGGCGGTCACCGTCGTTCTGGTGATCGGCATCAAGGAATCCGCGAACTTGAACACCGCCATCGTGATCATCAAGGTTTCCATTGTGCTGGTGTTCATCGGCGTGGTGGGCTTTTACGCTGGCGCGCACCCTGCAGCTGGCGGGCGCAACTGGCATCCCTTCATTCCGCCCAACCTCGGGACTTTCGGGGCTTACGGATGGTCGGGGATTGCGCGCGGGGCGGCGGTAATCTTCTTCGCCTACATCGGATTTGATGCCGTTTCCACCGCCGCGCAGGAAGCCAAGAACCCCAAGCGCGACATGCCCATCGGCATCCTGGGCTCGCTGGTCATTTGCACGGTTCTGTACATCCTGGTTTCCGGCCTGCTTACCGGGCTGGTTCCCTATACCGCGCTGAACGTCTCCGACCCCGTCGCCGTCGGCATTGACGCCGTCCGGGTGTGCGGTGGGGAAGTCCCTGGTGCAAATAGGCGCCATCTTCGGGCTGGGCACGGTGATGCTGGTGATGTTGCTGGGCCAGTCGCGGGTCTTCTATTCCATGTCGCGCGACGGATTGCTGCCGCGCTGGGCCGGCGCCATCCATCCCGCGCTTCCGCACGCCGTGGATCTCCACGCATCTGGTGGGCCTCTGTCGTCGCGATCTTCGCGCGCGTTGATTCCCATTGGCATTTTGGGCGAACTGGTGAGCATTGGGACGCTGCTGGCGTTCGTCATCGTCTGCGCCGGAGTCTGGGTCCTGCGGTTAAAGCGTCCCGACTTGCCGCGGCCTTTCAAGACCCCGCTGGTGCCGCTGGTGCCCATCCTCGGGATCGTCATCTCCCTGGGACTGATGGCGAGCCTGCCGGGAAGACGTGGCTGCGCTTGATCATCTGGCTGATCGTAGGCTTGGTGATGTATTTCACCTATGGGAGACGTCACAGCAAGGTGAGCAAGAGATAATGAACCACAAAGGCACAAAAGGACACAAAGAAACAGCACCCTCCGGAGGTTTCTTTGTGTTCTTTGTGCCTTTGTGGTTGAGCCGTCCGAAATGGGTATGATAGAGAATGAGGAACTGAACGAATGCCCACTAAAACCTTATCCCGCTGTCTCGCCCTGTTCGTACTGCTGTGCTGCCCATCAAGCATGCTGATGACAAAAGCCGCGGCCGCGCCTCCCGCCGCCAAATTGGTTCTCGGTATAAAGGGCGGCAAGCCGTCGCCTGCGAACCTGGATGTCACCCAGCGCAAGACCGACTTGATCTACTTCCAGAACAACGATTCGGTGACCTACAAGATTGTCTGGACCGACAAGAATCATGGCAGCCCGTTCCTGGCCCCGGGAACGCCCGCCGACAAAGGCACGATTACTTTGGAACCGTTCACCGGGCCCGCCGGTCCGCGCAAGGTCCCGGAGGGAGTTAAGTCGGGACAGCGGTATTCCTTCGACATCATGGCCGTGAAAAACGGCAAGACCTCTCGCGCCGGGTCGGGCACGGTGATCGTCGAATAGGGACGGCTCCACAAAGAGAAAAGGCGGACGCTGGCGCGTCCGCCTTTTTTCACAGCTTGAAGAAACCGCTTACACCTTCACAGGCACTTCGTAACCCTTGCGATAGCTGCCGTTCAGCAACGCCTGCGCTTCGGCGTCGCCCTTCACCTTCTGTGTCGCCGGGTCGAAGTTGATGGTGCGGCCCAAACGATAGGACGCGTTGGCCAGGTGAATCAACACGCACGACTTGTGGCCTTCCTCAATCGGCGCCTTGATGTCTTCGTGCTTGCGGCTCTGCACCACCTCGACGAAGTTCTTGAAGTTGTTGGAACCATCCTCCAGATACTTCGACGGGCCCGGTTCGTGCGTTGGTCCCAGGTACGACTTGTAGGCGTTATAATTCGAGATCGCCAGGTAGCCCTTGGATCCGTAGTACTCGTTGCCGACGGTATCATGCTGGCGAGCCGGTCGTCCGCCGCCCTTCCCATCGCCGCCCTTTCCGGGGCGCGCTCTCGGCGTGGGCGCGGAAACCTCGCCGTTGGCGTTCACATACGGCTCTTGATCGCCGAAGTTGCCGATGTCGGCTTCCGTGTTGGTCATCCAGTGGCGCACTTCGAACTCCAGCATGCTTGCGCTTGCCGTCCGGCGTCGAACTCGAAGCGCGCAGTTCAGGGTGTTGGGCGTTTCCTGGTCGTCGTCGAACATGAAGTGGCCGCCGATGGCCGAGACCTTGTCGGGGAATCCCACGCCCAGCCCCCAGCGCGCCATGTCCATCTCGTGCATGCCCTGGTTGCCGATGTCGCCGTTGCCGGTGTCCCAGATCCAGTGCCAGTTGTAGTGGAAGCGGTTCTTGGTGAAGGGCTTCAGCGGCGCGGGGCCGGTCCACAGGTCGTAGTGGACGCCGGCCGGCACGGGCTGCTCGCCGGCTTCGTGCCGATGGTGTCGCGCCACTTGTAGCAAAGCCCGCGCGACAGGTACACGTCGCCGATCAGGCCTTCGCGCATCTTGTCGCACTGCCTTCGATGATCGCCCGCGGCGGAGCGGCCGTTCGTGCCGTGCTGCACGATGCGGTCGTACTTCTTCGACGGCGCGCCACCAGTTGCTGGCCTTCCCACAAGTTGTGGGAGCAGGGCTTCTCGACAGTAGACATCTTTGCCCGCCTGGCACGCCCAGATGGCCATCAACGAATGCCAGTGGTTGGGCGTGGCGATGGAAATGGCATCGATGGACTTGTCGTCCAGGAGCTTGCGCACGTCGGTGTAGGTCTTGGGCTTGGGCATGCTCATCCCATCCATCCATTTCACGCACTTGGCGATCTCTCGCTCGTCCGGATCGCAGATGCCCGCAATGGTAGAATTCGGATTCTTGCCGAAAGCGCTGATATGACTCTTGCCGCGTCCATGCACGCCGCACGTGACGATGCGCACCCGGTCGTTGGCGCCGAAGACCCGCTCCGGCTTGGTGATGAAGGTAATCCCCGTCAGGGCCGCCGCCGCCGCGCCGCCCTTAACAAAATCCCTGCGATTGACTTCCTCGGCCATGTTTGTCCTCCCAAGATTCTTTCCCCAGGACGGCGTCATCCCCTAGGCGCCCTCATCCCAGTCGGGCCTGCGCCCGTGCTTTAACGTTACACATCTGCATTATACTCCCCGCGGGGAACGTTTTTACCGGCAATTTCCATCCCGTGTTTATGAACTTATGTAACGATGGTTTTTCTTCCGTTAGGACGAGACGGACCCCGTGGCGCGGGCATCCCTGCCGGCGCACGATTACCACGGGCTGCCAGGCGGCGACGCTTTGTCCTTGCCAGTTGAACGGAGCAGTGGTCTTATGGAGTATGGGGCTAATGAAAGATTTCCTAGTAATCGGCTCGGGCGCGCTGGCCGGCGCCAACCTGCGCTACGGCGTCAGCCGGTGGCGGTTGAAGCACGTTTCCGAGACCTTCCAATTGTTCGAGCAAGGCCACTCCAAGCTGGCTTTGCTGAATTTTGCGGACAATAATTTCCTGGCGCTGCCGGCGGTGGTCTGCGGTGCGGCGCCGGCTGGGCGGTGTAGCCATGTTTATCGAAGCGGTGAAGGTTACGATCTACATCAACGAAGCGGACGAATGGCAGGGTCAGCCGTTGCATGTAGAGATCCTGAAAATGCTACACGCCGATGGTATGGCCGGCGGCACGGTGTTGAATGCGGTGGCCGGTTTCACCGGGCGCGGCGGCGTGCAAACCACGTCGTTGTCGGACGCTGGGGCCAAGTTGCCGCTAGTGATCGAGTTCATCGATACCGCCGAGCACGTGGAACGCGTCCTTCCGGTGCTGAAGGTCATGGTGCAGCAGCGCCTGATCACGCGCCAGACGTTGCAGATTGAAAACGGGCTGGGTTAGAAGGAAAAGCTTCATTTCACCACGAAGGCACGAAGAAAATCAAAACCAAGTCCCTAGCTCGTGGGATTTGCCAAGGAGGACCATGAACGTAAGGAAATCGACGCCCGTGCTGCTGGTGCCGGAGATCGAACCGGTGCTGAAATTTGGGACGTCTGGGCTTTGCGAAGAGCTGTCGAAGTGCCGGAAGGCGCCAAGATCGGTTTCGTGATTCTGCAAAGCGGTCCCGTGGAAGTGATGTATCAAACCTATACCAGTGCCACGTCCGATGCCGGCGCGGCCATGGCCGCCGATCTGCGCAAGGGTCCGACGTTCCTGTACGTCGAGGTGGACAATCTCGACGAAGCGCTGGCTGCCCTGAAAGACGTGCCCAAGACGATGGAAGTTCGAACCACGTTCTACGGCGCGCGCGAGTTCGGCGTACGCGATCCTGGCGGCCACTACGTGACGTTTGCACAAATGGGAGTGGCCGCGCCATAGGCCTGCGTGAGCAGGTTCCTATGTTTTGTCAGTACCGCCTGCGGCAGCAGGTGGGTCCCGCCCGTCTCTGAGAGTGCAACCCATCCGCTACCGCGGACGGTACTGACAACACTCTCCGTCGAACTGAAACATTCTTCCTTTCCCTACCTGGGAAACGCCGGCACCCGCTCGTGTTATACTTCCTTGATCCAATGAAGAAATGAGGATGATCCCATGGCGCGTAGCGTCAATAAAGTAATCTTGCTCGGCAATCTCGGCAAGGACGCCGAGCTAACCTATACAGCTTCCGGGCAAGCCTTAACGAAAGTGGGTCTGGCCACCAACCGCAAGTGGCAAGACAAGAACAGCGGCGAATGGCAAGAGGAAACCGAATGGCACAACCTGGTGATTTGGGGTAAGACCGCCGAAAACCTCACGCAGTATCTTACCAAGGGTTCGCGAGTCTACGTGGAAGGCCGGATCAAGAGTCGCACCTGGGAGAAGGATGGCGTGAAGCACTACGCCACCGACATCGTGGTGGAAGACGTGGTTCTGGCCGGCAGCAGGGGCGACGCTCCCGGCGGAGGCGGCGGCGAGGCCCGCCCGCGTCCAGCGGCGGCGCGGCCCGCAGCGCGGCCGGCTGCGGCCAGCGGCCCGCCGCCGGCGGCTGACGACGGTCCGCACGAAGACATCCGGGACGACGATATCCCCTTCTGATGAACAACCGCGTGCGTATCGGCTTGGCGCTGGGCGGCGGCGGTCTGGCCGGACTGGCGTGGTTTCTGATGCGCTGGGACCGTGCTGTCTTGAATGTCTTTTATCTCCGTCCCGTAGCGCTCCTCGACGTGGTCCGCCTGCTGGACTTGGGCGCGAGCTGGATGGTCACCATTCCCGCCGTGGCGTTAGCCATGGCGGTGTACTGGCGTCCCGGCTGGGTTTGGCTGGCGCTGCGGCCGATGGGTGCGCTGGGCGGCGCGCAATTGGTGGCCGAAACCGTGAAGTACTTCGTCCACCGGCCTCGTCCCCTCACCATCGCCCAATCCGGCGATTTTTGGGGCTACTCGTTTCCCAGCGATCACGCCATGGTGGGCTTGGCGCTGTGGTTTTCGCTGGCGCAAGTGATCGGCGAAGTCTGGCCCGACGGCAAAGGCTTGGTGCTGACGATCGCCGCGATTGCCGCCGCGCTGATCGGCTGGAGTCAAGTGTATTTGGGCTTGAACTGGCCAACCGACGTATTGGCGGGTTGGGCTTTCGCGGTGCTCATGATCGCGGCTCTCCCCGGGCCGTTCCCGCCGCAGGCGGGAAGAATCAAGCGAAAGAAATAGCCGCAATTCTCGCCACAGAGACACGGAGAACACAGAGATCGGAAACACAGAGAAAGCCCGAAGGCGGTTTATGTTCGCGGTGTTCCCGGCCTCTGTGTTTCCGGCCTCTGTGTTCTCTGCGCCTCTGTGGCTATGATTTATCGCAGCGGCGGCGTACTGGCCGGCGCGTGGCGATGATGCGTCGCCTGCTCGTACGCGTAGGCGAATTGCATCAGCGCCGCCTCGGACCATGCCCGGCCGTAGATCGTCATGCCGGCCGGCAGCGTGCCGCCGCGCGTGTAGCCCATGGGAACGTTGATCGCCGGGAAACCGGTGGTCGGCGAGATAGAACTGGCTGTTGTCGCCGGCCGGCGTGTTCAAATCGCCGATCAGCCGCGGCGGATTGCTCCACGTCGGATAGACGAACGCATCCAGCTTGAGCTTGGTCCATGGTCTTCAGCACGGCCGCGCGAACCTGCTCGCGATAAGCCGTCTCGGCCTGGCAGGCCGGCGATTCGGGACCGTTCTCCGGCCCGTGCTCGGCCTGCTCCAGGCGGCGCTGCACCGAAGGATGAAACTTTCCCGATTTGATGATGTCCGCCAAACTTTTCACCGGAACGCGATCGCCTTGCGCCGCCAGATAGCGGTTGATGTCGTACTTGAATCCCATGCACGGTCCGGCGTCCTGGGCGCGGCGGATCTCGCTCGAGTCCCTCCACGGTGGCGGGATCGACGATGGTGGCGCCGGCGCGGCGCAGATCTTCCACCGCCGCCATGAAAGACGCGCACGATTTCCGGATCGGTGGTGTCACGCTCGTAGGCCTGGCGAAGCACGCCGATGACCGCGCCGCGCAATCCGTTGCGATCCAGGGCCGCCACATAGGCGTCGGGTTTCGGGAGATGCTGGCGCGCCGCGGCGGTCACCGGGTCGTCGGGATCTTCGCCCACGATCACTTGAAAAACCCGCGCGGCGTCTTCCACCGTGCGCGCCATGGGTCCGGCGATATCGGCGAGCAGGCTAAGCGGCAGCACGCCGGCGCGGCTGGTCAGGCCCATGGTCGAGCGAATGCCCACCAGCGCCTGGTGCGATGACGGCCCGCGAATGGAGTTGCCGGTGTCGCTGCCCAGTCCCACCAACCCGAAGCTGGCGGCGACCGCCGCCGCCGTACCGCCGCTGGATCCCGCGGTGACGCGGTCGAGCGCGTAGGGATTCTTGGTGTAACCGGGAAGAATCGAGTTCACCGTTTCGTAGGGGCTGAAGGCCCACTCGGCCATGTTGGATTTCGCCAGCACGATGGCGCCGGCCTCCTTGACGCGCTTCACTTGGAAGGCGTCTTTGTCGGAAATATATCCGGCAAACGCCAGCGCGCCATCGGTGGTTGCAGCCCGTTGGTTTCGAAATTATCCTTGACGATGATCGGCACGCAGTGCAGCGGCCCGGTGAGGCCCGACTGCGCGAAGCGGCGGTCCAGTTCGTCGGCCTGCTTCTCGGCATCGGGATTCAAGACGACGATGGAATTGATGGCCGGGCCATTCTTGTCGTAGGCCTCGATGCGCTTCAGATACTGGCCCACCAGCGCGCGGCAGGTGAGCCGGCCGGCCTTCATGGCCTCGTGAACTTGCGCGATGGTGGCCTCTTCCACTTCGAAGGGCGCGGGTTTCTGTGCCGCGAGCGGCAGGGCGGCGAGGATCGTAAGGACCAGGGTCAGCCTCAGGTGGCGCAGCGGGTAGCAGGGGGTTCGGAGCATCGAATGATTATAGAGTCTACGGTCCACCGATTACACCGATTTCACAGATTTTCGGAACACGCGGCCCGCCTCGTGAGCGCGGATCGCAAGGTCCGAGAATCTGTGTAATCTTTACTACGAGCCGTGGCAAGCCACCGCCCTCCATATCGGTTAGCAATTGTCAACCGCGCTGCGCGCGGATAACATGAACACTCGTGGGTAAGAAAAAAAAGACGGTAGGGCCGCCGCTCGTCGCGGCGCGCCCGGTCATTCCTTTCGAGGAACGTTTTCTTTGGCAGGCAGCGGCCCTGACACTGCTGGTGCTGCTGGCTTACGCCAACTCTCTGGCCGCCAGCTTCCATTTCGACGATTACGCCATCCTGGTGGATGGCTACATCACCCATTCCGGATTCGGCTGGGACATTCTCCGTCCCGCGCAGACCCGTCCCCTAACCTATCTCACCTTTCATTGGAACTATCTTGCGGGTAAGAACGATCCCGAGGGATACCACTGGGTGAACCTGATCCTGCACGCGGCCAACTGTCTTTTGTTGTTGGCGATCGCCCGGAAATATCTTTCCGCCTGGGTGGCCGGATGCGTTGCCGTGGTCTTTGCGCTCCATCCGTTGCAAACCGAAGCCGTGACCTACGTGTTCGCGCGATCCACGCTATTGAGCACCCACTTTGCGCTGTGGTCGCTATGGTTCTACGCGCGGGAGCGCTGGGCCTGGAGCGCCGCGATGTTCGGCGTTTCGCTGCTGGCCAAGGAAGAAACGGTGGCCTTGCCGGCGCTTTTCCTGTTGCTCGACTGGTGGCAGCGCCGGCGTCCACGCTTGGGCTATGGCGCGGCGCTGCTGGGATTCGCCGCCGCCGCCGCGGGGCGGTTGTTCTACTTGATCTACACCGCACCCGTGGATCCCGGCGTGGGGCGGGTTCGCGGCATCTCGGGAACCGACTACCTGCTGACTCAAGGCCGCGTACTGTGGGATTACCTGCGCTTGACGCTGCTGCCGGTGGGTCTCAACCTGGATCATGACGTGGCGGTCTCACGTGGCTTGTTCTCACCCTGGACCACCATCGTCGCCTGGCTGGGATTGACTGCGCTGGGCGGCGCGTTGCTTTGGTTTGCCTTCCAGCGGCAGCCAGCCGCCTTCTGGGCGCTCGGCTATTTTGTGCTGATCTCTCCCAGCTCCAGCATCGTGGCGCAAGCCGACTTGATGTTCGAGCATCGCACCTATTTGCCGATGATCTGTCTGGTGATGGCCCTGGGTTTCCTGCTGGAACGAGTGCCGCGGCGAGCGTTGACCGTGGCGCTCTGCGTGCTGACGCCGGTTATGTTGATTGCCACAGTGGAGCGCAATTCCGACTGGCACGACGAGAAGTCGTTCTGGAGCGACATCATGGAGAAGTCGCCGCACAAGGGCCGCGCCTATTTGGGATTAGCGCGCGCCTATATGAACGACGATCCGGCACGGACGCGGGAGCTGTTGCGCCAGGGCCTGGAGATCACGCCCGACAACGCCGAGATGCAGACCAACTATGGAATCGCGCTGATGGGCGCGCAAGAGCCGGCCGAGGCCATGGTCCATTTTCAGCGAGCCATGGCGCTGACGCGGGAGACCGCCGATACCTGGAACAACATCGGCGCGGCTCACTATAGTCTGAAACAATATGATGAGTCGCTGAAGAGCTACGAGCGGGCCCTGCAACTGGACCCGTGCAGCTATAATGCGCGGCGCAATCTGATGATGCTGTATCAGAACAGCAATCGGCCGCAAGACATGTGGCGCGCCGGAGAGATTCCGGCAACCTGCCACATGGTGCCAGATCAGGTTCGCGAACTGGAAAGCTATCGCCGGCAAGTGGATAAGCCCTGATTTGGAGTGCGGCGACTTGTCGCCGCTTTGCCGCGAGCTGGCTCGCGGCGCCCAGGCGGAAAAGCGGCGACAAGTCGCCGCACTCCATTACAGCGGTATAATCGTTTCGATGGATACTCCCCTGACTATCGCTGGACGCCAGTTTCACTCGCGTCTGATTGTGGGCACCGGCAAGTACGCCAGCTTTCAGCAGATGGCCCGCTGCCATCAGGCCAGCGGCGCGGACATGGTCACGGTGGCCGTGCGCCGCGTCAACTTGACGGATCGCTCCAAGGAATCGCTGCTCGATTACATTGATCGCGAGAAGATCTTCATTCTTCCCAACACCGCGGGATGCTACACCGCCGACGAGGCCATCCGCACGGCCAGACTCGCCCGCGAGGTTGGCCTCTCCCATTGGATCAAGCTGGAAGTGATCGGCGACGAACGCACACTGTTCCCCGACAATGTTGGACTGGTGGAAGCCACGCGCGTGCTGGCCAAGGAAGGCTTTGTGGTATTGCCTTATACCAACGACGACCTGGTAACGGCGCGCCGCCTGATTGACGCGGGCGCCGCCGCGGTGATGCCGCTGGGCGCGCCGATCGGCAGCGGCATGGGCCTGCAAAACGTCGCCGGTTTCCGCATTCTGCGGGAGATGATCACCACCGTGCCGTTGATTCTGGACGCCGGTGTGGGCACGGCTTCCGACGCCGCTATCGCCATGGAATTGGGCGCGGACGCGGTGCTGATGAACACAGGCATCGCGGGGGCGGAGAATCCCGAACTGATGGCCGAAGCGATGAAGAACGCCGTGACCGCCGGGCGGCAGGCATTTCTCGCGGGACGCATGCCCAAGAAACTGTATGCCACTGCGAGTAGTCCGCTGGAGGGAATCGTGGCGGCGCGGTAGTTATTTGCGGGCGTCGAGGATAGGGACGTCGTACTTGAACAGAGTGTCGTCGGCGGTGATGATGGTCAAGCCTTCCAACTGCGCTTGGGCGACGAGCATGCGGTCGAAGGGGTCTTTGTGGTGAAGAGGCATGTCAGAGACGGCCACAGCGTGACCCGCCCTGACAGGAAGGTGCCGCAGTTTGAGCCGCTCGGTAGCTTGCTGGAGAAACTCTGCCAGAGATTGTCCAAGATTGAGCTTTCCGATTGAAACTTTGGTCGCAATCTCCCAAACGGAGGCCGCGCTTATCCAGAGTGACGATTGTCGGCTAAAAATGATCCGTTTGGTTTCGTCACCGAGCCGTGGATCATCTAAGAAATCCCAAAGGATGGTATGGGTATCTGGCAGTAGCTTCATCGCTCAATCATGCCCCAGTCTGCGAGCACGTCGTCCGGCAAGGGAGCGTTAAAATCGTCGGCCATCCAAATCTGGCCTTTCATGGAGCCGAGCGAGGCTCGCCGTTCCGGATCCTCGTCGTCCGTTTCCGGTCCGCTGCCATTCGCGGCAAACTCCTTGGAAATTCCAACCAGCCGGGCAATCGGCTGGCCGGCATCCTCAATGATGATCTCCTCTCCATTGGTAGCCTTCACCAAAAGGGAGGTAAGATCGGTCTGCGCTTCTACAATGCTTACAGTCATACCTTCACCTCTATAATCTCAATCTTACTAACAAAGTCGGCTCCTGGCAAACGCGGACTTCAAGTTGCATTTTCCTATCTTATTAGCCCGTGTTATTTGTCCGCCATCCAATCCCCGGGCCGATGAACATGAGGATGGGTATGGACCTCGCCCGAGGCGTGCCGGTGGCGATGAGAATGAATCAGGCTAGTTCTTTGCAGCAGCTCCATGTTGCGCAGGACCTCGGCCGGCGCACCTTCGGCGACGACCTTGCCGTCTTGCAGAATGATGCAACGGTCGGCGATGTCCTCCACGATTCCCAAGTCATGTGTGGCGCTCACAATGGTCTTGGCGCCGCCGCCCCAGCCGACCAGCAGGTCGATGATCTGGCTCTGGCTTCGCGGATCCAGGCCCATGGCTGGCCTCGTCCAGCAATAACACCGCGGGATCGAGAATCAGCACCGAGGCCAAGGCCACGCGTTTTCGTTCTCCGCCGGAGAGGTGATGCGGTGGGCGATCGCGCAGATGGTCCAGGCGCATCCGTTCCATTGTTTCCGCAACGCGGGCGCGAATTTCTTCTTTCGGCCAGCGCAATTGCAGCGGGCCGAAGGCCAGTTCGTCGAAGACGGTGGCGTTGAAAAGCTGAACGTCCGGGTTTTGAAAGACCAACGCGACTTGACGGCGGAATTGCAGCTCGAAACTCTCGTCGGCGAGTTTCTCGAACGTCAAATCCTCACCGGCAAACTGCAAGCTCCCACTCGACGGGGGATAGAGGCCGTCCAAATGCGTAGTAACGTTGTCTTGCCGGAACCGTTCGCGCCCAACAATACCACGCGCTCGCCGCGCCCAATAGTCAGGTTGATTCCGGCCAGTGCGGGGATCTGGCGGTAGGAATAAGTCAGATCGCGGGCTTGGAAGACCGGCTCGGGCATGTCAACGGGCATCTTAACGCCCCATCCAGGCGGCCGCAGCGGCCACGCCGGTCAGAAGCACGGCGGCGATCCAGTCGGATGCGCGCATCTGAAAATCGTCGAGAACATAGGCTTGGCCCTGAAAGCATCGCGAGCGCATGGCCCAATGTACTTCGCCGCTCAGTTGCAGCGATTTTCCGGCCAGAACGCCCATGGTGGAGGTAATCAGGCTACGCCGCTCGGGCGCCGTCAGGATTCCCACCATGCGGCTTTTGCGCGCTTCCAGCATGTCGAGAGTTGTACGCAGTAAAACAAAGATGTACCTGTAGGTAGTCGCGAGCAAAACCACCAGAAGCGGCGGCACACCGAGAACGCGCAGGCTTTTCAAGACCTGGGCCCAGGGCGTGCAGAGAATCAGCAGGAGAGTGAACGTCGCCGAGGCCTCGGCGCGCCCGACCAGGAATGCCGCCGTGGTCAGCCCTTGGCTGGTGGCCGTCCAGCCGAGCCCGGGAATACTTGCCAGCGGTCGTCCGGGAGTAAGAAAAATGGACGGCAGGGCGAGAATCCCGGAGAAGAGGAAAACGACACTCCAGATCCGAGTGACCATGGTGCGCAGGGGAATTTGCGAAGAGGCGCCCAACAAGGCGGCAAAGGCCAGGAGGGCCGCGAGCACGGCAATCCTGTGAACCGATACCGCTGCCAGAATCAGCGACAAGAGGCAGGCGACTTTGGCGCGTGGGTCCAAGCGCTGCAGGAAACCATTGCGCCGGGCCAGCTCTTCGGCAGTGAGCCCGTGTTCAAGCGCTTGGAAAAGCCCGTGGAACGCGCGGTTCAGGAAATTCATGGAAAAGCCCGAAGACTCACCCATCGTAGCAGAAGCCAGCCCAGAATCACGAGGCCTACGCCGAGAAACGCGCTCATGACGTAGCCAAACACGAGACTCTTGATGAATGGTGGCGCATACTTCGGAAACGGCGCAGCCCAAACGGCGGAGAGTCTTGCCAGTCCCGAGGGAACCGTTGTGAGAGGCGTTGGATTAGCGGAAGCTACAGCGCTAACCTGCCGCGCCGCAGGATCGGCGAAGGCCCGGGAGTCCCATTCACCCCAGGCGTTGCCGACGGCGAGCAGTCCCAGGGGAGTCAAAACCATCAACAATCCGAGCGCGGCCCACGCCCGCTTGGGTGAGAATCCGTGAGGCGCCGCCGCGCCCTGCGCTCCGATCAGGGAGGGATCGGTGCGTTGAAGATACGCGACCAGGCCTCCCGAGACGATCATTTCGGCCACACCTGCGAATGTCAGGTGGCCGATCATCATGGCCGGCAGGGCCACGCGCAGCGAATAGGGCGCATACAGCGGAGCGCCCGAGAGATCGCGAAACAGGAGCGGCTGGATTCCCAGTTCGATGGCTGCGAGGAAAGCCGACGCGTTAATAGCTGCGTATCCGGCGGCGGCTGCCGCCAACACTCGGCGGCGCGACGCCAGAGGCGAGTTTCCAGAGAGCAGACGATTCACACCATAGGCCACCAGCGATCCGGCGATGGCCATGTTCAAGCAGTTGGCGCCCAAGGAAGTGATTCCGCCGTCGCCAAAAAAAACGGCCTGGATAGCCAGCGTAATGGAGAGCGCCAACATGCTGGCCCAGGGCCCCAGCACGATGGCGGCGATCCCTACGCCCACGGCATGGCCGGTGGTTCCTCCCGGCAAGGGGAGGTTGAACATCATCACGATGAAGGAAAATGCCGCGAACAGCGAGATGCGGGGAATGAATTGCGTGTTCAGCAAGCCTCGTACCTTACGCAGGGCGGCATACCAGAAGGGCAGGGACGTTCCGTAGAGCGCCGCGCAGGTAGACGGGCTGAGGTATCCGTCGGGGATATGCATCTTAGTAGCGCAGGCCTTCAGGCCTGTTCTTGCCGGGCGCGAAAAGAACAGGCCTGAAGGCCTGCGTTACCGCGCCCACGCCAGCCCATCGGCGCCCTTGCCGGCGTCAATCAGCGAAGCGACTTTCCAATCGGACGTGCGAATTGCGGCGATCTTGGCGCTGGCATCGCAGGACACGTAGGCCATCTTGCCGTCCGGGCTGATCAGCACTTCCTGCGGCGCCTTCGGCACGTCGATGGTATGGGACACCTTCATGGTCTTAAGATCCACCACCGCGACCTGGCTGGTCTTCATCATCGCGGCCACCAGCCAATTTCCATTGGGAGTAACCGCGGTGCCGTAGGCGACATCGGGCAGGGCAATCCAGTTTTCCACTTTGTTTGAAGCGGTGCCGATCAGGGCCAACTGCGGCTTGGTTTGGTCCGCCGTGAACACCCACTTGTCGTCCGGGGAAATCGAGATTCGCTGCGTCGTCTTCGATATCGGAATCACGGCCAGCGTCTTGCGCGCCACCAGATCGAGAACCGAGACAGTACCGGGTCCGACGTTGGCGGTGTAGCCTTTGCGCCCGTCGTTGCTGATGACCAGCATGTGCGACTCCGGTTGCCCGGTGGGAACCGTACCGACGATCTTCAGCGTTTTCGGATCAATGATGGTGATGGTCTGGTCCAGTTCGGTGGTCACGTAGAGCAAGCCGTCCTTGGGGCCGAACATCGGGCAGTGCGGGCGGACGCCGTGGCCGAAATCCACGGTGTGGACCACCTTGCGCGAGGCGATATCGATCACCGCCATCGTGCTTCCGTCGGTGCCCGGCCTGCCGACGCCGGAATTGCCGTAAATCGGCACGTAGGCGGTCTTGCCGTCGGGCGAGGCGATCACCTCGTGTCCCGTGATGCCGCCTTCGGCGACGGCAGCCAGTTGTTTCGCGGCCGAAGGATCGACGATGCCCAGAGTCTGTTCCCCTTTGTTGGCGACGAGCAGCATACCGTCTCCTTTGTTCGCCGGCAGCGCGGACCAAACCCCCGACCAAATGGTGGAGGCGCAGATGGTCAAGCCAATGGTGAACACAGCGATTCGCAGATATCTCATGGTATCGGACATTATACCTGAGACGCGGCGGGCCGCGGAGTATGAGATACTAAATCCGTGCCGACGTTGCTGCGCTCGGGAACGTAGCGCCTATATTTCCACTGCTGATCGAGAAATGGAGGGACCGTTTTGGAGCTTAGACCCGGAGAACGAGTGAAGGACGTCCATTTCACGGAAGACAGCATGGGCGTAGATCTAATGGACGGCCGCACGATCATCGTGCCGTTGGCCTGGTATCCGCGCCTCTTGGACGCAACGCCCGAAAAGCGCGAGAACTGGAAGCTAAGTGGGGCCGGCTACGGCCTATACTGGCCGGACATCGATGAAGATCTGAGTACAGAAGGCTTGCTCCGGGGCGCGCCGAGCGCAGCGGAACTGGTCCCCACCCGCCGCTAACCTTGGGTCTGACTGAACTCTTTCAGCTATCTTTTCCACAGCGACGCCCCGATCGACACCCCGATCACTCCGCCAACCACCGCCAGCGACACTCCCGTCGAGATCGGATAATGCGCGGCCACCAGCATCTTGACGCCGATGAACGCCAGGACTACGCCCAGTCCATAGTTCAAGTAGCGGAAACCGCCGATCACTCCGGCCAGCACGAAATACAACGAGCGTAGTCCCATTACCGCAAACACGTTCGAGCTGTAGACGATGAAAGGATTACGTGAAATCGCGAACACCGCGGGGATGGAATCGGTGGCGAAGGCCACGTCGGTGGCTTCCACCAGCGCCAGCACCAGGAGCAGCGGCGTGGCCAGCCAGCGGCCGTCGAGTCTTACCGAGAAGCGGTGTCCCACGAAAGAAGAGTGCAGCGGCACGAACCGGCGGAATAGTTTCACCACTGGATTCTTCTCCGGCTCCATCGTCTCGCCGCTGTGGAAGAACAAGCGCGCGCCGGTGAACACCAGGAATGCGCCGAACAAGTAGATCAGCCACGCAAAGCGCGCCAGCAGCGCCACGCCCGCGGCTACAAAGATCCCGCGCAACACCAGCGCGCCCAGGATGCCCCAGAACAGGACGCGATGCTGATGCGCCCGCGTGACCCCGAAGTAGGAGAAGATCACGTAGAACACGAACATGTTGTCCACGCTGAGAGCTTCTTCCACCAAGTAGGCGGCGGTGAACTCCAGCGCCCGCGTAGACCCGAACCACCAACCGACGCCCAAGTTAAACGCTGCCGCCAGGCCCGCCCATCCTGCCAGCCAAGCCAGCGATTGCCGCAAACCCATCTGCCTCGGCTGGCGCCGGAACACACCTAAGTCCAGGGCCAGCGCCGCGGTGATGACCAGCGCGAAAACAATCCAAGGAATCCAATCCCGGTGGTCCGTCAATTTGAAATCCGCGCGGCTCTGCCGCTCCTTCGTGCGGAAAGGCTCTGCCTTTCCCTGGAGTTTCTACATTTGCACCCCGGCGTCCGGGAGGCGGACGCCGAGCCAGCGTAGCTGGCGGCATGATTCAGCCCACAGCGCAAGCTGTGGGTCAGGAATCGAGGCAACCCAAGCCCGCGAATGCGGGCGACATAAAAGCCTGTAGGCAACATTGTGCCGGCCCGAGAACCGGATCTTAATGTCGCCCGCCTTCGCGGGCTTTCGGCCTCTGCTCATGGACCCACAGCTTGCGCTGTGGGCTAAATCATGCCACCGGCCACGCCGGTTGGGCTTCCGCTTCGCGGACACCCGATGGAAATCTAGAAACTCCAGGGAAAGGTTCTGCCTTTCCGAGGACGATCTATTCTACTTCGGCAAGGCTGTGCCTTGCCGGTTATGACGAGTTGACGGAAAGACGGAGCCGATTTCCAGGTCTACTGGCCCGGCGCTTCCGCGCGTTGGCTGGCGACCTTCACTCCTCCCAGGGAGCTGGCGTAGTGTTGAATTCCGCGGAACAAAGATTCGGCGATGCGCTGGCGGTATTCCGGTTTCTTGAGGAGTTTCTCGTCTTGCGGGTTAGAGACGAAGCTGATCTCCGCCAAAATGGAAGGCATGTTGGCGCCGATCAGCACCACGAAAGGCGCCTTGCGCACTCCGCGGTTGCGCAGGCCATTGTTGCCGCGCGACATTCCCGTGTACAGCGATTTCTGGACGTCGCCGGCAAACTCCTTGGACTCTTCCACCTTTTCGTACAGCGTGATCTTCTTCACCAGGTCTTGCAACTCGTGAATGGACTTTTCGGAGACCGCGTTTTCGCGCGCTGCCACTTCCAGGGCATCCTGCGAGGTGCTGAAGCTCAAGTAGTACGTCTCGATGCCGCGGGCCTTGGCGTCGCGGCTGGCATTGGCGTGAATGGATACGAACAGGTCGGCCTGTTTCTGATTGGCGATGGCCGTGCGCATTTCCAGCGGTACGAAAGTGTCGTCGTTGCGGGTGTAGACCACTTCGCTGCCCAGGCGTTCTTCCACCATCGCGCCCAGGCGCATGGCCACGTCCAGCACCAGTTCTTTTTCGGTGTATCCGCTGGGACCGATTGTGCCGGTGTCGTGGCCGCCGTGACCGGCGTCAATCACCACGCGGCCAATCTTCAGGCCCAGCGCGCGAGTCAGGGAGCGCTGTCCGTTACTGTTGGGAGAAGGCGCCGCAATGCTCCGCGCACTGTCACCGCGCACGGACCTCGCGTCGGACCGGGAAGGGGTCCGCGAATCTAAAGCGCTGGCGCCGCCAGATGGCGCCGGCACCGACGGATTGCTGCTTACTTTCTCGTAGACCGGTTCGGTGGTGGGTCCCTTAGTACTGGGGATTTCCACGTTGGAGGCCGTCGCGTTAATCTTGATGTCCTGGTCCGCGGGATCGGCCGGCACGCCGAAGGGCTGACTCGAGGCGTCAGCCGCCGGCGCCGGACCTGCGTCAGCGGGCTTGGCGTCGTGCACGGGTTCAGACTGCGGAACGCTGGCAACTTCGACGGGCTTGGCCTTGGCCTTCCGATTGTTCGATGCCGCAGGCTTAGGCGCGGGAGTGTCTATTTCCGTCTTGCTCTCAGGCTTGAACTCCGCGCGTGCGGGAGCCGGCTCCAGCTTGGCCGCAACCGTGGCCGGCGCCTGGTTTGATCCAGAGTTTGATCCGGGCACAGAAGCGCTCGCCGACTGGGTCAGCGTGCGCGGATTGCCTTGAATGTCGATCACCAGACGGTAGGGATTGGGCAACAGAAACGCCGAATAAGTGGTCACCGGACCCACTTCCAGAACCACGCGCGTGGTTCCCGAGTGATTGACTCCGGTGCGAACCTTCTTCAGCAGGCCGTCTTCGATATCTTTGTTGTGGTCCTTGAGCGCGGCGGTCAGCCTGGTGTTGTGCAGATCGAAGTAGATGCGATCGGGATTGGCGATTCGTCCGGCTTCGAACTTGACTTCGTCTTCCACATCGATCACCACGCGTGTGTAGTTGGGCGTGGACCATTCCCGGATATTGGAAATCGTCACCAGCTTGGCGTTGGCGCGATCCCGGCTGTCGTCACCCTGGGAACTCGTGGAACCGGTTGAGACCGGCGCCACGCGCGCGGGCGGGGAAGCGCTCGCGGTGCTCTCCTCATCCTCGCTTTCCATGATGGCGATGGCCTGATTGGCCTCTTTGCGATAGCGCGTCTGCGGATACTGGCGCAAAAGCGATTGGTAGAGATTACGCGCCTCGGCGCGATATTTTGCGGCGTCCTGCCCGAAGCGCTGGGCCATGTCCTGGTTCAGTTGCGCGGCGCGGAAGATGCTGTCCGGCGCCTGATGAATGGTGGGCGACAGGATCGGCACGTTGCGATACAACCGCAGGACCGCCTGATAATCGGTGAGCTTGCGTTCCGCAATCGGCTTGGCTTCGAGCGCCGCGCGAGCGGTTTCGGCCTTATCGAATTGGGCCCGGGCGGTTTGCTTCTTCTGCGGGGTGCTGGCCGACAACGGATCGAAAACGGGAGAAACCGCCAGCAGCAAAACCACGGCCGTGCCGGCGAAGCATGCGGCAGCCTTGCTTCTCAACCGATCCGTTGGTTTGGAAGAGTCCCACATATCCTGCGTCATCCTCTTTCCATTAAGGCAAATTGGTGTAGATGACTTTGCCGCTCTCGGCCACGGTTCGCACGATGCCATGGTAATGCTGTTCCTGCTGCTGTCCACGGAGAGAACCGTACAAGGCGCCGATCTTCCTCACGTAGTCCTGAGTTTCACGGTATGGCGGAATGCCGCCGTGGCGCGACACCGCGCCGGGTCCCGCGTTATAGGCCGCTAGTGACAGCGGCAGGTCCCCGCCAAACTGCGTCAGCAGCGACTTCAGGTACCGCACGCCGCCATCCACGTTTTGCAGCGGATCGAAGGCGTTGGTTACGCCCAGATCGCGCGCCGTGAACGGCATCAGTTGCATCAATCCAAGGGCGCCTTTGTTCGAGACAGCGCGAGGATTGTCATTCGATTCCGTGCGGATCATGGCCTTGACCAGGTTGACATCCACGTCATGGCGTTTGGCGGTCTGCTCGACCACGGTGTTCAGGTCCGGGCGGGTGCTGTTCGCGGCGTCCGTTTGGACGGTCCGCGCGAGCGGCGCGTACGAGGCCGGCTCGGCGATAGCGTGAGCAGGCCCGGTGCGCGACAAGCTTGCCGGAGTCAGGGTCCCTTGTGTCGCCGCTGGCCTCCGAGGCCGGCGCTTACGGGTCTTGTTCGCGGTCTGATTTTGAGCGGATTTATCCGGCTTGGGTTCGGGGTTGACGTAAACGCGCCGCCCGCTCTCGTCTACATAGTAGGCGAGTTGCGCGGAAACGCCCCGAACGCCGATACCCGCCAGCAATAGGAACAGGGCTAAACGTTTCAAGGTAATGCGATTATAACACGCCAGGGAATTCAAACATTGTCAACCTGTTTTGTTCGTTACTCCCGTGGTCCCCGGCCTAGGACCATGCCGGGCCCGACCCCGCTGCCCAGTAGAGTCAGCAGGCTCAGGCAGGCCAGGTTACCTCTGCCGGGCGCGGGCCCGGTATATACTGGCAGTGCCGTCCGAGGAGCGGCGTCCCCATGAATAAAGCGGTTTTGCAAGCATCAAAGAAGTGTGTACTGGCCCTGGCATTAACGGCATTCTGCCTGGCGGCGATGGCCGCGATTACCCCCGACGAAAAAACGCCGGATCTTACCGGTACCTGGAAGCTGGACAGCGCCAAGAGCGATTTTGGCCAATTTCCCGGCCCGGACAGCCAAACCGACGTGTATGAGCACAAGGATCCCAAGCTCCATATCAAGTCGAGCGTCAAGGGTGGTCCGCAGGGGGATCGGGAAATCGAGAGCAACTACACGACCGACGGCGCGGAAAGCGTCAACAAGACGCCGCGGGGCGATATCAAGACGGTGGCCAAGTGGGAAGGCAAGAAGCTGGTGATGCACTCCAAGTTCGACATGCAAGGGAACGAAGTGCTGATTGACGTCACCTACGAACTGTCCAGCGATGGCACAGTGCTGACGTTGAACCGCCAGATCAAGAGTCCCATGGGAGAGATGGCGCAGAAGGTAGTCTTCAACAAGCTTTTGGACACGCCGGCGAAGTAGTAGGAATCCGCGCGGCCCGTTTAGCCACAGAGGCACAGAGGCCACGGAGACCGGAACACAGAGAACAACGCGATAGGCTTTCTCTGTGTTCCGTTCTCCGTGCCCTCTGTGTCTCTGTGGCTAATTCCTTCCGGGGGCCTTTCTTCGCAACTCGTCGAAGAAGTTCAGCAGGAACGTCAGGTGGGTGAACGGCTTCTGGTCCTCGGCGTCCTGGTCCGGCAGGAAAATGACGATCCGTTTACCGTCCGCGGCCAAGTCGTAGGTGTGAGTAGTGAAAGATCCGGGAACCGAGACGGCAGACACCGCCGTCCACAATCTCGGCGGGCTGGCGGAAAAGGTATCTCCCTTGATGGTGTAGCTAACGGCCATCACGCCTTCATTCCCTTTCATGAACACCAACTCATGTCCGGAGCGAGACCAGACCGGCTCGCGGCCATCGCCATCGGAGACTTGCCACTTTCCACCCGGTCCCTGCGAGGGCTGAAACGGCCGCACATAAACTTCGAACCTTCCCGACTCGTTGGAAGAATAAGCCAGCCAGCGGCCATCGGGTGAAAAGGCCGGTGCCGTGTCCCAGAAAGGCGTGCCCAGGAATAGCTCGGCCTTGCCGAACTGCAAATGGGCGGAGTCTCCTTCGATGGGCACGGTCCAGATGTCCGGAAGGCTGTTGGCGCCACGGCGCGTGAAGGCCAAGCGCTTGCCGTCTGGCGAAAACGAGTAAGGGGTGTCGTCGGCTTTACTATCGGTCCAACGCTGCGCTTCGCCCGAACCGTCGGAGCGAATCCAATAGATTCCCGGACTCTTGGGATCCTCCGATTGGAAGACGATGTAGCGGCCATCCGGCGTCCAGGTCGGGGAGTGATTACTGCCTGGGAGGAAGGTCAGTCGCGAGGGCGCGTCGCGCCCCAGGTCTTTCACCCAAATGTCCCCTTGCTGGGTGTTGCCGCCTCCAAACGCGAGACGTTTACCATCCGGTGAGAGGCGCGGCGTTCGGTAGATGCCGGTAGGAGCGTGCAACACTTCTCGCTTGCCGGCGCTGTCCAGCCAAAAGATGGACCATCCGCTGGTGGCGCGCCCGGCCAGGTAGACCAGCGAACCAGTGTTGGAAAACGCGAAAGCCCCGCCCGCGGCAGCGTCGCTGCTGACGTCCTCGAGGATCGGCGCCGGCGGCCCCGTGAGTGCCAGGCGGTCGAGATCGAAAGGAGCGGCGAAAAGCGTGGTCTGGTGAAGATAGATCAAATGACCGCTCGGCAGATAGTGCGCCGAGAAGCCGCCACGCTGCAGAATCCTCCGCTCGCCGGTCTTGAGCAGGAGAACTTCGATGTTGGCGTCATCGTAGTTCCCCGTGGTGGTGTGTGACGTGAACAAGATGGCCTTGCTTCCCGGCAAGACTTGAGGCCAGCGGTGGGTGTGCTCACCCTCGTTGAACTTGGTCAGAGTCTCCAGCTTTCCGCCATTGGAAGAGACTCGCCAGAGTGGTTCAGTGGGTCCGGGTGTAAGAACGATGTTGCCGTCATCGCCCCAGCTTGCGCCGCGCGAGTTGGGAACGTCGCAGATGGTCACAGCCGCTCCGCCGTCTACGGAGATCTTCTTGAGCTTGCCCTCGGCGAAGAATCCGATCCATTGGCCGTCCGGCGAAAAGAAGGGTGAAGTGGCATCCTCCGTGTTGCTCAGCGGTGTGACGGCCATTTGCTGCAGAAGACGCGTACCCAGGCGAACCTTACCATCGGCCCCGCGGTGAACGACGGCCAGACGCGTGCCATCCGGCGAGAGCGCCAGCAGGCCGTAAAGCCGGAGCCGCGCCAGAGTGGCGTTGCTGCCCACTTCGACGCTGAGACGCGTCAGGGGCTGCAGCGGCGCCGGACGCGTAGCGCGATACCAGCCAACCGCGGCCACCGCGAGTGTCACGGCCAGTACCGCGATGATTGCGCTGAGCACGAGCGTCCTGGATTTCGCGACAGCCACGTCCGGCGCGGCGTTGGCGGGCGTTGCCGAAATGCTGGAAGCCGAGGTCACCAGAGTCGCGTCGCCGATATGTCGCAAGCGCTGCCGGGGATCTTTCTGCAGACACAGGCGCAACAACTCTACCGGACTTCCGGGAGGCAGCAACGACCAATCCGGTTCGCGGCTGATGACAGCGGCCATCGCTTCCACCGCCGAGTCGCCGGGAAACGCCTTTTGGCCGGTCAGCAATTCGTAATGGACGCAGCCGTAAGCCCAGATATCGGCGCGTCCGTCCACCGGCTTGCCCTTGGCCTGCTCCGGCGACATGTAGGATGCCGTGCCCAGGATCATGCCCGCTCGTGTGGCGGCGATGGAGAGCGTGGGCGAGTTGGAGATGTCGGTGGACGTATCTTCCAGCGCCTTGGCCAGGCCGAAGTCCAGCACTTTGACTCTTCCATCGGGCGTGACTTTGATGTTGGCCGGTTTGAGATCGCGATGAACAATGCCCTTTTCGTGCGCCGCTTCCAGGGCATCGGCGATTTGCCGCGCGATGACCAGCGCCTCGTCCACAGGCATTGGACCACGCGGGGAATCGCCCGGCACGTACTCCATGACCAACGCGGATCCTTCCATGCCGTAAATCTGCGCGATGTTGGGATGATTCAGCGCGGCCAGCGTTTGCGCTTCGCGATGGAAGCGCGCCATGCGTTCGGCGTCTTGCGCGAAAGCCGGCGGCAGAACTTTGATGGCCACATCGCGATTCAGCTTGATGTCGCGGGCGCGATACACCTCGCCCATCCCGCCCGCACCGAGAGGTGCGAGGACTTCGTAGGAGCCGAGGCGTGAACCGGGGGTCAAAGCATGAAAGACGATTATAGCCACCGAGGCACCGAGAACACCGAGAAAATCAGGTTTTGTGTCCTCGGTGTTCTCGGTGTCTCGGTGGCTATTTTGTGTTTTTCCGTGTTCCCGATTTTCCCGGTACGTGCCTAATTCTTTCCCGGCGCCTTCCTCCGCAGCTCATCGAAAAAGTTCAACAGGAAAGTGACCCGGCTGGAGGACTGCTGCTCGCCGGTTTCCGGAAACGCGGCTACCGCAATGCGTTTGCCGTCGGGCGCCGGATCGAAAGTCATGATAGCCTCGCCCCTGAATTGCTTATTGGCCCACAGCCGAGGCTTGTCCGCCTGAAAGGCGTCCCCTCTTGCCGTGTAAGCGGTCACCATGAGGCGATTGTCGGGTGTCTTGTAGAACAACTCCCGCCCGTCTCGCGACCATGCTGGAGCCCCTCCGCCTTCCGTGGAGACTTGCCATTTGCCACCCGGCCCCGGAAATGGCCGCACGTACACCTGCGCGCCGGACTCATTGGACTGGTAGGCCAGCCAGTGCCCGTCCGGCGAGAAGGCCGGGGCGCCCTCGTTGAAAGATGTGCGGAGAAAGAGTTCCGGTTTTCCGGGCCGGGGATGATCGGGATCGCTCAAGTCCAAGGCCAGCGTCCAAATCTCGTTGTGGCCCTCGGGTCCTTGCTCCACGAAGGCCAGGTGCTTGCCATCCGGCGCGAAGGAGGGTAAGGATTGGCTGTTTTTGCTCTCGGTCAGCCGCTGCGCCTCCCCGGCTCCGTCGGCGCGCACCCAATAAATATTGGCCGCGCCGCTACGACTCGAGCAAAACACCAGGTGCTTCCCGTCCGGAGCCCACACGGGGTACTGATTGGCGCCCGGCGTGAAGGTCAAACGTTGCATCGTATCGCGGGCCATTTCGTAGGCAAAGATATCCGTGTTGGTGCCATCGAAGATCCCCAATGCCAATCGTTTTCCGTCGGGAGAAAGGCGAGGATTCGAATAGGTGGCCAACGGCGCGCGAATCGGCGCCGTCTTACCCGTGCTGTCCAACCAGACAATCTCCCGCCGCGGTAAAGCCGCCCCGCCACCGATGAACAGAAGGGTTCCGTTCAGAGAGAAAGACAAATCGGCGCCGCCCCCGCCGGTAAAGTTCCGCACTCCCTCCAACACGGGCGCCGCCGGCCCGCTCAGCTCCAGACGCGCCAGATTCATCGGCGCGGCAAACAAGGTAGCCTGATGGATGTAGAGCAGGTGGCCGGAGTTGGAACCGGGGCCGCTGGGCACATAGCGGCCATAGTAGCCTCCCCGTACCAGCGTCTTGCGCTGGCCGGTCTTGAAAGACTGGACTTCAATATTGGCTTGATCGAAGCTGGAGTTCGCGGTGTGACTCGTAAACAGAACCGCTTGATCGCCAGGCAACGCTTGTGGATAGCGGTGCGCCTTCTCGCCGGCCTCCTGGTTGAGATGCGTCACCGGCTGGGGTGCACCTCCCGCGGAGGGGATTCGTGAGAGAGCGGTTCCGTCGAGAGAAGCGATGATGTCGCCGTCTTCCCCCCAGCTTCCACCATAGAACGACTTGGCCTCGCAGAGCGTAACCGCCGCGCCGCCCTGCACCGAGATTTTCTTCAGCTTGTTCTCGGTGCGGCTGTAGAAGCCGAGCCACTGTCCATCCGGAGAGAAGAACATATCCCAGGCGTTTTCCGTGCCGGGAAGCGGTACGGACTGGGCCTGGTCCAGGAGGCGTGTGTAGAGGCGCTGCTGGCCAATCTGTTCCCCGGCCGAACGTCACCAGACGTGTACCATCCGGCGATAGGATGGCGTCCGATCCGGGCCTGGTCAGATTCAACGCTTCGGGGCCGGGGTCCAGCTCCAGGCGCTCCAGGGGCCGTAGCGCGGGATGAGCCGGCCACCAGTGAATCCCGGCGACGACGGCCAGCGCCACGCCTAAGACACCCGCGACGATCCAGCCCGCGCGCTCACGGCTCCTGGGCGGCGACGTCACGGGAGCGGGCGCCGCAAGGCTGGTAGCCCCGGTTACCAGCGTCAAGTCGCCGATGTCGCGCAAACGCAGCTTGGGATCCTTCTGCAAGCAGAGACGCAGCAAGTCCAGCGGACTCCCCGGCGGCAGCGCCGCCCAGTCCGGCTCGTTCTTGACCACCGCCGCCATCACGTCGATCACGCTGTCGCCGTCGAAGGCGCGCTTGCCGGCCAGCATTTCGTAGAGCACGCATCCGAACGCCCAGATGTCGGCGCGCTTGTCCAGCGGTCTTGCCGCGGGCCTGCTCCGGCGACATGTACGCGGCGCGTGCCCAAGATCACGCCGGCCTTGGTGGCCTGCAGCGTCATCGTCGGCGAGTTGAAATATCGCGACGCGGCGACCCTTCTTCCAGCGCCTTGGCCAGTCCGAAGTCCAGCACCTTGACCTCGCCGTCGGGCGTGACCTTGATGTTGGCGGGCTTCAAATCGCGATGGATGATGCCTTTGTCATGGGCGTACTCCAGCGCTTCGGCGATCTGCCGGGCGATGGCCAGGCCTCGTCCACGCGGCAGCGGACCCTGCGGTGTCCTCGCCGGGGACCAATTCCATCACCAGCGCCGTGCTCTTCCATGCCGTAAATGGGGGAGATGTTGGGATGATTGAGCGCGGCCAGCATCTGCGCTTCGCGCTGGAAGCGCGCCATGCGTTCGGCGTCCTGCGCGAAGGCCGCCGGCAGAACTTTGATGGCGACGTCGCGATTCAGTTTGGGATCGCGTGCACGATAGACCTCGCCCATCCCGCCCGCGCCGATGGCTGCGAGGATTTCGTAGGGTCCGAGGCGTGAGCCGGGGGTCAAGGGCATGTTAGGAGATTATAGCCACCGAGGCACCGAGAACACCGAGAAAATCAGGCTTTTGTGTCCTCGGTGTTCTCCGTGTCTCGGTGGCTAATTCTTCCTATCTGATCAAACTCCACGGATACATGCCCGTGTTGATCTTCATGATCATGTAGCTGAATCCGCCGGCGTCCGGTTTGGGTTGATGCGGCACGTCCGGCGGGATCACCAGCCAATCGCCTTCCTTCACCTTGTAGGTTTTTCCGCCGTTAATCGGCTGTCCGCGATACTCGCCCGGTACCGGGCCGTCGCGATCCGCCAGATTCTGGCGGTTGGCGATTTTTCCTCCCACCACCATCTCTCCGCTGCCGCCGGTGATGATGTAGAAATCGTAGACTCCAGCGTGCTGCTCGGCGTCGTCCCACACGCTGTTGACTTTGGTCAAACTATCCACCGGCTGATCGCGATGGGAGCGGTAGATCATGCTCATGGAGAAGACGCGCGTGCTCATCCGCACGGTGTTCCCGCCGCTGAACAAGCCGGTTTGCGTGGGAGCCTTGGCCGCGCGATCGGCTAAGGCGGCGTGGGCCTTGCGGATGTCTTCGACGTTCCAATAGACGGTTTCCGGCGGAGCGTCGGGCGCTTGCAGCGGCCGGCCCGGACGATTGAAGCCGAAGGGCATCGTTTCCGGCACCGCCTGCGGAGGCGCCTGCTGCTGTGGCGCGGCCGCTTGCGCCTGCCCGGCCGGTGTGGCGATGCGGCCGGCGAAAAATCCCGCCAGTACGCTGAGAGCGATTACAGGGAACATGCGTTTCATAAAACCTCCGGTGAAAATCTATTTTTTGCGGTCCGGCTTGGTGGCTTCGATCTGAATCTGCCCGAGTATTTCGGGCTTGGTGGAAAGCTCTTCCTTGCCCGCCGGAAATTCGTTGACCTTCAGCAGGAAGGCGGTGACGTCGGCAATGGTCGCGCGCGGAAGTTTTCCCGGCTTGCTCTGCGGCATGGTTTTGCGGATGCGCTCGAACAAATCGCCGACCGTCAAACCATTCCAGTCGGAAAGAAACTGTCCGCCCGCCAGCGGCGGCGCCATCTCGCCGCCGGTGAGCATGTCGCCGTGGCATGAGGCGCACTCCTTGCGATACAACGGCTGTCCGCGATCGGCCTGTTCGGCGGTGAAGACGCCGTCCCACACCGAGCGGGTATCGTTTTGCGGCGCGGCAGGCGAAGCCGTGAGAACCAGCATCAGCAACATCGTCTTTGGCGTCGTCATTTAGTTCTTGCCACTCCGTCGATCGTTGTGTGATGCGCAAAGCAGCGCAAGGATGCCTGCTCCACTTATTCTTCGGCCGAGGGCAGCGTGAAGGCGATGTACTCGCCGGAATAACTTCCGCCGCTCACGGCGACCACAATGTATTGCTTGCCGCCGAGCATGTAGGTCATCGGCGAGCCGCTTTGCGGCGCGGGCAGAAAGACCGCGCCCACTTCCTTGCCATTGGACTTATCGTAGGCCCGCAGCATCGCGCCGCGCGAATGTTCCGGCGTCGTGGTGATTTGGCCCTCGCCGCCGATGACCAGCGACTTGGTGATCAGCAATCCAATGTTGTACGTGGATTGCCCGGTGCGTGGGATGTCCTTACCCTTCAGCGCAGCGTGATTGCGAATGTTGTCCGGCGTTTCCCCGTGGGCAATCTGCCAGCGGATTTCGCCGGTGTCCAGGTCGATCGCCGAAATGGTTGCGTAAGGCGGTTTGATTAGCGGCAGTCCCTGCACGGTGAGGCCAAACCCGCCCCCGCCTCCTCCCCCGGCAGGCGGTGGGCCTGCTTGAGGCGTTGCGGCTAGGCCGCCACGTCCCGCGCCTCCGCGGCCCGCTCCAGCCCGCCCCCCGCGTCCAGATTCGGCTGCCGCACCGCCGCGTCCCGGCACCGGGGAATCCGCGCCTATGTTTTCGCCTGGACCCGTGCGCATTCGCACCGGCTGTCCGGCGGTTCCGGTAACGTACTTCATGTCGGAAAGCTCCGGAGGCGGCGGCACCATACCGAGCGGCGTTAGGCAGGCGTTGCAGGCGAACGCGTAAACCGTGTGCGTCTCGGGATCGTAAGACGCCCCCGGCCAATTGGTGCCGCCGCTGGCCGTGCCCAGCGTCAGCGTGGCCAGCGGACCCTCCGCCTTGCTTAATACCGGCGGCGTGTACACGGGTCCCAAGTGGTATTTGGAGACAATTTCCAAGGCCTGCGTGTGCAGCGCCGGTGTGAAGTCGATCAGATCGTCCAGGGAAACTCCGTTACGCGAGTAGGCCGGCGGCTTGGTAGGAATCGGCTGCGTCGGCGAATACCATTCGCCGGGCACCGATCCTTGCTCGACTGGTTGCTCTTGAATCGGCCAAATCGGTTTGCCGGTGATGCGATCGAAAACGTACAGAAAACCTTGTTTGCTGGGCTGCGCCACCGCTTTCACCTTGCGTCCGTTGACGGTAATATCCGCCAGAATGGGCGCGGAACTGATGTCCATGTCCCACAGCGGATGGTGCACCAACTGGAAGTGCCACTTGCGCGCGCCGGTCTTCAGGTCCACGCAAACCAGCGTCTCTCCGAACAGGTTGTTGCCGGGCCGATGGCCGCCGTAAAAATCGTTGGTGGGCGACTCGATCGGCAGATATACCAAGCCCAGCGTTTCGTCCACGGTCAGTTGCGTCCACAGGCCGGTGTTGCCGGTGTACTCGGCCGATCCGTTCAACCAAGTGTCGTAGCCAAATTCGCCCTTTTTCGGAATGGTGTGGAAAATCCACAGCCGCTTTCCGGTGCGGACATCGAAACCGCGCACGTAGCCCTTGTTGTTGCGCATGCTCTTGGGCGTGAACCCCTCGCGAAAGGATGCACCGACAATCACCGTATTGCCCGCAATCACGGGCGCCGACTGGATGCCGATTTCCCCGGTGGTCAAGTCGGGCAGGAACGTTTGGTCGTCATCCAGTTTGAGATCCACGATGCCGGCAGTTCCGAACGTGCGGATGCGCTGTCCGGTCTTGGCGTTCAGCGCGACCATACGGTAGCCCGGCGTGAAATAGATGATGCGTTCTTCCTTGCCGTCGGTCCAGTAACCCAGGCCGCGCCCGGAAAGCTGCCGCGGAGCGGCCGCGCCGCGCGCGCCTTCCTTCTCGCCGTGGATCCACAGCAACTCGCCGGTGGCGGGATCGAGCGCCAGGGCGGCGCGCCGCGATCCGGCGGTGGCGTACAAGACGCCATTGACCATCAACGGCGTGCCTTCCAGCTTGTACTCCGGGCGGTTGCCGATGTTATCCGTCTTGAAGCGCCAGGCGATTTCCAACTGCGAAAAGTTTTTGGCGTTGATCTGATCGAGCGGCCGATAGTGCGTCCCCGCGAGATCGGCCGTGTAGGTGGACCATTCGCCGTCCTTCTTCGATTGCGCTGTTAACAATACCGCTGCCACGCTGGCGAACAGGACTACGCGGACTTCCCGGTTCCGATGAAACATTCTTCCACCCCGTGAGTTAGAACCGCAACCGCCGATAAACGCCGATGAACGCCGATAAATCTTCAACACCCATTCTTATCGGCGTTCATCGGCGTTTATCGGCGGTTGCTTTTTTGTTAGGCCTGCAACTGTTTCAACTCCGCCAGCTTGGCGACGATCACGGTTTTCTGTTCGTCGGTCACGTCCACGAACGGCGGACGCTGAAACGCCTGGCGGCTGCCCATGCGCTGCGCCAGCGCGAACTTCATGGGGCCGTACGATCCAATACCGCCCGGCCTGAGTAATTGGGAAGCCGCGCGCAGTTTGGCCAGCGGCGCGTCCAGGTCCTGACCGGCGCGCTGCGCGGCGAAAACCGCGGCCGTCTCGCCCACGAATACACCGCCCGCCAGGATCGCGCCCATGCCCGCTTGCAGCGCGGCTTTCAGATTGCTCTCCGTGCCGCTCATCATGTTGAGCTTGGGAAACGCCTCCACGAATTTCAGGTATCCGGCGGGGTCGCCGGTGGAGTCCTTGATGCCGGCCAGGTGCGGATACTTTTCCATGGCATGGAGCAGGTCGTGCGAGATGGGCACGGCGCTGGTGCCGGGGATGTGGTACAAATGCACGGGGATTTTCACCGCATCGAAGACCGCCGAATAATACTTGATCAACCCATCGAGGGGCGGGTTCTTGTAGTAGAACGGCGGGATCACCAGCAGGCCGTCCGCGCCGTTGGCCTCGGCGTGCGCGGAAAGCTCCACCGTTTCCGGCTGATTGCTGGTGCCGGGCTGCACGATGATGCGCAGTCCGTTGCGGTGCTTGAGCGCGGTCTCGGCAACCTTGCGGCGCTCTACCGCGGAGAATGACGGGAACTCGCCGGTAGTGCCGAGAACCACGATGCCGTCGGCGCCTTTTTCCTTATAATACGCCAGCATGTCCTTGTAGATGCCGTCGTCGAACTTGAGGCTCTTGTCGCAAGGCGTGGGCGCGGCCACATAGTAGAGCTGCTTGGTGGCGGGCGGAGCGAGCGCCTTTGCGGCAGCGCTTTTTCCCGCGCCATGGGCGGTAGGCAAGGCGGCCACGGCAGCCGCGGCTCCCATGGATCCTAGAAATGTCCGGCGTGAACTTGGCATGAAATTTTCCTCCCCCATCGTGCGCCTTAGACCTGGGTTGGCACTGGAGGGAATTGTAAGACAAGCGGGAACAAAGTACAAGGCGAGGAAAGCCAGGAAAGCAGAAACCGCCGCACGCCAAGTGCCGGCGTCAGTAGCGCGGGCATCCCTGCCGGCGCACTATTTCCTCGGGCTGCTAGCCTCAAATGTGAATGCTGTGCTAACGTATAGGTCTGGCGATGGAGTTCGCCGTTAACTGCCCGCTGAGGGCTGATGACTCCTACAATTCCAAGCGACGTAGGAGTTTCGGATGCTGCAAGCAATTGTTCTGGTTATGCTCGGCGGGGCTGTGGGGTCGGCAGCACGGTTCCTAGTAACTCACGCTTCGTCTGATCTTTCTCGCCATCATGGATTCCCGTATGGCACCTTGCTGGTAAACGTCCTCGGTTCTCTGGTTGTCGGCTACGTTCTCACTTGGTTGACAGACCATACCCATGACCGCTGGCGGCTATTGGCAGCGACCGGCTTCTGTGGAGGGTTTACAACGTTTTCCACCTTCGCTTACGAGAGTATGACCTACTGGCACAGTGGCCGGATGCTGCTTTTCGTGTTATCGTTGAGCCTGAACAACGCGCTGTCGCTTGGCGCGGTGTTGGTGGGGATCAGACTTCACAATTCCAACTGAGACCGGCCTTTCGCAACCCTATTGCGGAAAAGAAAAAAGTGCTAACATGGGCTGAGACAATGACGGCACCGCTCAACACCGTCTTTATCGGCAGTCTTGTCGTGAGCGTGTTCCTCGTGGTGCTGTACTGGCTGCGGGGATGGCGCTCCGGCCGGGCCGCCGCCCACTCCGTGGTGGATTGGGTGCGTTGCGGCATGGACGGCCTGGGTCGCATCGGCACGGCCCTTCCGGAAGGCCCGCTGCTTCGCGTTCCTCTCCGTTTCGAAGACGCCCGCATGCGCAACGCCAGCGCCACGGTTCACTTTAGCGAGCAAGGAGAGGCTCTGGAAGTGGTGTTGCGCTGCGACTTGGATCGCCCGCCTCGCCGCACCGCGCTGATCAGCTCGACGCGCTGGGGCCTGTGCAGCCGGCCCATCCGCCCGGACGAGAAGATGGGCCAGTGGAAGATGCGCCGCCTCGGCTTGTACGCGCTCACGTCGGAACGCCGTTTGGTGGAAGATTACCGCGAACTGCTGCACTCCCTACTCGACGCCACCGCTGTGGGCATGGCTCATCTGGAACTGGATCCCAGCAGTCCCCACTTGACCCTGACGCTATCGTTGGAGCCGGGCGGGCTGCCGACTCCCGCGCCCCTGTTCATGCTGATGCGGCGTCTGGCCGATACCGTGCCGCAGCATTCCCGTTAGTTGGCCCTAGTCGTACGCTTCCGTTGGATCGCAGCCGGCGCTTGGCGACCTCCCAGTCCAAGCGGGGCTCGCTCTTCCGGCTCTCCGCTACGATCCGATCGTACACATCTTCCCAAATGCCACGATGGCGCCGCAGATCCAGCAATACCAAACACTTCTTGCCCCGCTCGTCGGAAAAGAACTGTACTTCCGGTAAGCTCATGAAGTCCTCGTACTCATAATAACGCAAATCCCAATGGCACGCGCAGAGCGGCCAACCTAAGGGTGTGCGACATTAAAGTGGACGAACGAGCATCCCGAGCAAATCCAAAGGTTCTGAACGTACTGGATACGTACAGATGAATGCGGACTTTTCAGGGCTGCCAATGCCGGCGCAAGAACGATAGCCCCAGGCGAGCCGCAGTTTAGCCGAGCCTGGCGTAAGAGCAATAGCAACCCGCGCCTGCGAAGGCAGGCGGTAGAGTATTAGCCCCAGGCTCGGCTGAACTACGCCTCGCCTGGGGCTATCCTTCTTCGGCCTGCCTTCGCAGGCTTAGCGCCAGTTTCGGCGGAGGAGGACATTTCTCTACACTCTAATGTCGCACAGCCCTAACCTAACTTCATATCCAAATACGCCAGGTACGCCACGATCAGGCTATAACTCTGGTAGTAATCGTCCAGGTGAATCTGCTCGATCTTGTCACGGCTGCTGTGCAGAATCGGCCAGGTCTCTTGGGTGACCGAATGGATCGTCAAGCTGGGAATGCCGGCTTCGCGAAACGATTCAGAGTCTGTGGAACCCAGATTGTCCACGTTCATGCCGCCAATTTGGAAATGCAAGCTGTTGGCCACGGCCAGCAGAATCTTCAGCAACTGGGGATCGCCGTGGCTGGGCCAGGTTCGCGTGAAGGTCAAGCCGAGCGTGTCCATGTTGATCATGGCGTGGATCGTGTGCTTCTGATCCTTGGAAAGCTGCTTGACGAAGAACGCCGAGCCGACCAAACCCTTCTCTTCGTCGGTGAAGCCAACGAAGAGGAACGTGTGCCGAGGCTTGATATCGCGCAGCGACTCGAACAGGCTGGGCAGCAGCGCCGCGCCGCTCCAGTTGTCCACCACGCCCTGGCCTGCGTCCACGCGGTCGAAGTGCGCGCCGACGACAATGACGCTGGTATCGGCTACGGAGGCCGCCGGCAGGGTGCAGACCACATTGGGGTTCTTGGAGTGCTTCACCGGCTGCTCGGCGAGATGATCTCCCAGGCATCCGGCGCTTTCGAACAGCTTCTTGAGCGTGGCCTCGCGGGCCGTGTTGTCGCCGGCATATTGCTTCAGGCGGTCCTCCACCACCGGCCGCGTCATCGGCGTGAAGCTGAGCGTCTGCGCACCAAGCGTAACGCCGAGCAGGGCGACGAAGCCGCGAAGGCGCATCACGATACCAGCCTGGCCCCGGCGTCGCTGAGGATTTGGCGGATCTCCGGCGTGGCCGAGCGCACCAGCACCGCCACCGATCCCTGGACCAACTCGGCGCGGACATCGTCGGGCAATTCAAGATCGCGGCGAAACAACCCGGCTTCGCGCAATAGCTCGAAGAGCACCGCGGCGATCGACGTCAGAGCCGCGACGCCAAACAGAATGATTCCGATCGGCGCCAGCGTAATCATGGCCATGTGTCCGGTATGCAGGTTGACGATGTAGAAGACCCACACGGCCAGTCCCGCGCCGGCGACGGCTCCGGCGATTCCGCCCCACACCGCGGCTTTCAAGAGATGGTTGGATACCTGCGGCGTGTGCAACGGCTCGGAGGAAAAAATCTCACAGTCCGCGGCGGAGACTTGCGCCATCGCCGAGCGGGCCGTGGTGCTGTTGTCGAAAACGGCCAGGAGTTTCATGCCGCTGCCTCCGTTTTCTGCTCGCCGCGCGCCCCGGGGATCTCCTGCCCGATCTTGTATTCCCAAATCGCCACGATCGGGAAGAACTTGATGAAAAGCAAATAGAGGAAAATGAAATACGCAAACGATCCCACCATGATGGAGACTTCCACCCAGGAGGGATGATAGGCGTGCCAGTTGAACGTCAGCCGCGGGCGCGTCAGCGTGGCGGCGACAATCAAGAAACGTTCCAGCCACATTCCCACCAGTACCGAGAGCGACGCCACACACGTGCCCAGCGGTGTGCGCCAGGCAACCAACAGCGTCAAAGGAATCGGCAGGTTGCACACCAGCATCGTCCAGAAGTAGGGCGCGTAGGGTCCGAACAACTTGCCCTGAAGCACGGCCACCTCGGCGGCCTGGTGCCCGTACCACGGCGTGAGATGCTCGGCGAAGGTGAAATATCCCCACAGCAGGCTGAACACCAGCAGCAGCAGTCCCAGATTATGAAAATGCACGGGCTCGATATACATCTCCAAATGCAGAATGCGGCGGATGGCGTACAGCGCCACCAGCACCGCGGCGATGCCCGAAAAGATCGCACCGACCACGAAATACGGGCCGAAGATGGTGCTGTTCCACATCGGCTGCAAAGTCATGCCGAAGATCCAGGAAACCACCGTGTGTACCGAGACCGCCAGCGGCATGATGATCGCCGCCATGATGGTGATGGCTCGCTCCAGCAGCGACCATTGCCGTGACGTCCCCTCCCATCCCAGCGCCAGCGCGCGATACAATTTGCGCCGCCACGGGGCCAGCCGCGTTCCCGCGGCATCGCGGATCGCGGCCAGGTCCGGAATCATCGGCAGGTAAAGATAGGTGATGCTGCCGAGCAAGTAGGAATTGATGCACGTGAAATCCCACAGCAGCGGCGAGCGGAAGTTCGGCCACAGGCCGCGTTGGTTCGGGTAGGGAATCACCCAGTAAAAATCCCATACCCGCCCCAGGTGGATCAGCACGAACATGGGACCGATCATCAGCGCAAAAACCGTGATGCATTCCGCGGCGCGCGTAATCGGCCGCCGCCAACTGGCGTCGGTCACGCGCAGGATCGCGGAAATCAACGTTCCGGCATGACTGATGCCCACCCAAAACACAAAGTTTACCTCGTAGAGTCCCCACATCGAGGTACGGTTGTAGCCGGTGACGCCGATGCCGTAATAAATCTGGTAGGCCCAGCAGAACATCGCCCAGGCCATGAACGCGCCGCATATTGTAATGGCCGCCCAGAAGCCGCCGCCGGTCTCCAGGATCGGACGCAGCAAGTCCGCGGTGATGCGGCTGTCCGGAATGGGCGCGCGCGCAGCGACAAAGGCCGGGCGCGCCGGCGTGGTCGTGTTCACTCGGTGGTCCCTTTGGTTTGCGATTCGGCTTGCGGTACGCCCCAGTCCACCGGTTTCAGGTAAACGACTTTCGGCTTGGTCCCCAGATCTTCCAGCAACCGGAAGGCGCGTCCCGATCCGGCCAGGCGCGTGACGCGGCTGGTAGGATCGTCGAGATCGCCGAATACGATGGCTTCCGAGGGGCACGACTGCGCGCAGGCCGGCTGCACTTCACCGTCCTTCAGCGCACGTTTTTCATCTTTGGCGTTGATTTGCGCACCGCGAATCCGTTGGATGCAGAAGGTGCATTTTTCCATCATGCCGCGGCTGCGCACCGTCACTTCAGGATTCAATTGTTGTTCCAGCGGCGCGTCCCACTTGTAATCGAACCAGTTGAACGCGCGCACCGTGTAAGGACAAGCGTTGGCGCAAAAGCGCGTGCCGATGCAGCGATTGTGGACCTGCACGTTCAAGCCGTCGCTGCTGTGATAGGTGGCGTAGACCGGACAAACCGGCTCGCACGGCGCTTCGTCGCATTGCTGGCAGAGCACCGGCATGAAGCGGGCCTTTACGTCCGGGAATTCGCCTTCCCAGTAGCGTTCCACGCGGATCCAGGACATCATGCGGCCTTGGGCGCAATCTTCCTCGCCGACGGTCGGCACGTTGTTCTCGGCGCGGCAAGCCACCACGCAGGCTTCGCAGCCGTTACAGCGGTCCAGATCGATGGTCATTCCCCAGCGCATTTTCTCTCCCAGCAACACAGGCCTTCAGGCCTGTTTGTTTTCGACGCATATTTCAAGAACAGGCCTGAAGGCCTGCGTTACGCTTTTTTCACAGTGACGCGTGTCGCCGCCCAGTGTTGACGATCAATCAGCGCAAATACATTGGCCCCGCGATTCCTGGCATATCGCCCCAGCGCGGTGTGTCCTTGACCGGCAGCCATCGCCACCAAGTTCGGCGCCGCCGCGGGACTCACTACCAAGCGCGCTTGCACGCGAGCCGTTGGCGATTCCACAACCACCGCGTCGCCGTCCTGCAAGCCCAGGCGCGCGGCGGTCCGTGGATTCATTTCCAGCGCCGATCCCCACACCGTTTGCGAAAGCGGATCGGGTAGCTCTTGCAGCCAGGGTACGTTGGCGGCATCGCCGGCGCCTAACGATACGCCGCCGTAGACCTGCAAGAAGAACTCCCCGGTCCCTTGAAAAACGGGAGGCTCCCAAGCCGGCTTGGCGCGGGACGGCGCGGGCGCGGCCTTTTCTGCGTTAAACGTAGTGTCTAACATCTCCCGCCAGGACGTCTGCGGCGGATGCTGGCCCAGGCGCGCGGAAACGTCCAGAAGCACGTCGGCGATTTCGCGCGTTTGATACAGCGGCGCGACAGCCGGTTTCACTACGATGGCGCCCTTCTCCGATTGCGATTCGTGCCACGCTTCCAGCGCCGTGTGATTCGGCAGCACCAACGGCGCAGTAGCGGTGGTCTCGTCCTGGAAAGGCGAGAAGCTGACGATGAAAGCGGAGGGCGCGATCGCTCCCGGAAATTCATACAGCGGATTGCGGCCGGCTACCAGCACCACTTGCTGCAACTCGGGCTTGCCGGCGATGTCCTCCAGCGACCGCACATGGCCCGAGGGCGGCTCTAAACGCCACGCGGCATCCTTGGTGATGGCGTTCAGTTCCGCGACGGCGTCGGCGGTGGCGGCGGAGTTGGAATGTCCGGCGGCGCTTCCGCCAATCACCGCCACCGAGGGCTGGTACTGCCGGAATTCCCGCGCCAGACGTTGGATGCGGTCCACCTTCAATCCGGTGATCGCCGCGGCGCGTTCGTAATCCCAGCGCGGAGCCTTGGCCAGGGCCAGCGCCAGCGCGCCTTCCGTGCCGGGCGGCACGTAGACCCATTCGTCGGCGTAGGCCGCGGTCAGGGAGTAGCGCGATTCCACTTGCACCAGTTTGCCGCGCAATCCCGGGCGTCCCTGGCGCATGTGCGCCAAGCCGTTTTGCTGGCGCACCGGCGACGATCCGCCTTCCACCAGCGGCGCGCCAAACGACAGCACGTAATTGCAGTTCTCGAAATCCGCGGCCACCTGGGCATGACGCACCGCGGCTTCGCTGAGCGGTTCCACTTCCACGCGCGGCGGCGCGCCGAGCCGTTGCAGAAAATCGTCGATCACTTTGGCCCGCAGGCCGCTGAGGCGCGGCGTCAGAAAAGCGATGCCTTGCGGATCGCTGGATTTCAGTTTCTCCGCCAGCAACACCAGGGCTTGATCCCACTCCGCCGGTTGCTGGTTGTGCAGAGGCCCGCGCAGGCGGTCGGGATTGTAGAGGAATTGCAACTCCGCCTGGCCGCGTGCGCACAAGCGTCCCCGATTCACGGGATGATCCGGCGCGCCTTCCAGTTTGATCGCGCGGCCGTCTACCCAGCGTACTTCCAATCCGCAGCCCGCGCCGCAGCCGTGGCAGACGCCGGCCACGCGGCGCTCCTCGCCGATGACCATCTGGTCGTCGGGAATGGTTTGCGCCACGGTTTGCCGCATGGTCTTGCCGCAACTGGTCAGCACCGTGCTGCCGGCGGTCAGGACACTCGATATTTTGATGAAGTCGCGGCGATCCATTTTTGTTCTCTGGTGGTCTTCAGCGGTGGCAGATCGAGCAATCGTTTGCCACCTTGCGTTCCTGGTGGCAGTCCATGCAAAAACCCATCGTGAAAGTCCGATAGGCTACGGTCACCGCCTCCGTCCCGGTGGCCATGTGGCAAGTCTTGCAAGGCAGGCCCGCGGCCCGCACGTGCCGCTCGTGATTGTAATAAACAAAGGAGGGCAATTGATAGAGCCGCACCCAGGGAATCGCGCGGTGCTCCGCTTTGTAGCGGGCGATCTTCTTCACTTCCGGACTGTTGGCCTTGATGGAGCGGTGGCAGGCCATGCACAGGTTGGCGGTGGGCAATCCCGCGTGGCGCGAGGAGAGCGCCAGTTGATGGCAGTCGGTGCACTCCATTTTCTGGTCCACGTGGAGTTTGTGGTTGAACGCGATCGGTTGCGACGGAGGTGCTGCGCCGTAGGCCGGAAGGAAACCGAAGACCGCAGCCAGCAGAAAGTTTAGTGCCGGGACAATGCCGCGCGCGATTGCGTTGCCGCGCGACGATGCCGCGGCTGCGCTAGCGGCGCCGTCTTGGTTCCACGATAGTTTTCGAAAACGCCCCAAATCCCGGGATCCTCCTGCCCCAAACGCCATGCCGCCACACCGGCCAGCTTATACCGGCGCGCCAACTCAATCTTCTCGGCCACGCTGCGAGAATCCTCCAGCCATACCGTGTGCGTTTCGCCGTCCCGCAAGATTTCCGAACCGGCGGATTCTGTCCCGAGGTTCTCAATTCTAAACCAAGACGAACGGGAAAGTGGGTCCCATTGTAGCGCACCGCCGAATTCATTGAGAAGGGAAAGCGCTTGTCCGTGGCTGCCCGCCGTGGAGTCGCGAATGCCGGACGTTTCGGTCCAGCTCCGATGATAGAGCGGCAAACCCAGCAGCAGCTTGGCCGGTGGAATAGCCGCGACCGTGTCGGCGACCACGCGCTCCACCCAGTTGTATCCGGCGATCGGACCCGGCGCGCTGCCGCGGGAATGCTGATCGTAGGCCATCAGCACGACGATGTCGGCGGCGCGGCCGATGGCGGGGTAATCGAAAGCGTCGCGGAAACTGCCTACCGGCGCGGGCACGGCCACACCCAGGTGCAAGCCGGCTTTGTGGAATCGCGCGCGGGTCTCGGCCAGGAACGACGCATAGTGCTGGCGCTGGGCGCGGGAGAGGCCTTCGAAGTCGATGACGAAGCCGCGCAGACGCTGGCGCTGCGCCGCGGCAACCAGCGCCAGCGTCAGGCGCGCGCGGGAAGCGCGGGAGGCCAGCAACGTGCTCAGCGCGTCCACGGAAAACTCGGCGTTGACCACCGCGGGCATCATTGGTAAGCGCCCTTTTGCGGCGGCGGCGATTTCGGGCGGAATGCGTCCGGTAAGCCGGCCGTCGGGATGCGCTGCGAAGGCCTGTGGAGAAAGCAGGTCCATGTCGCCGGCGTGTTCGGCGAGGGAACGGAGGGCGATGTGATCGCCCAGCGTGAAAGCCAGCACGGTAGGTCGCGGCGGCTTGGCTGTCCTCTTGGGACTTGCGCCCAGAGTTGTCGCGATCAACAAGGCCAGCGTGAGGACGAGTGGGGCAGGCATCCTTGCCTGCCGTTCTTCTTTCAACAGACAAACGGCAGCCAAGGATGGCTGCCCCACTGCGTCTCCGCGGCGAAAGAAAATCATGTTAGCGGCTCCATCCTCGTGGCTGGCCGTTTGCGCTCCCAGTGATAAAACGCGGGCACGCCGGCGGCGATAATCAGCAGTCCAACCACAGATCTTCCGGGATGCTCCCAAAGTATCGAAACGGACAGCGCCGCCGCCACGGTCACAAAAATCGCCGGCAACACCGGATAGCCCCAGGTGCGATAGGGCCGCGGCATCGCGGGTCGCTTGATGCGTAGCGCAATCACCGCCGCCGCGGTGGCGCCGTAAAAAATCCACGAGGCGAAGATCACGTAGTTGAAAAGCTGCTCGTAGGTTCCGGTCAAGCTCAACAGCGCCCCGATCGCACACAGGAAGATCACCGCGTTGCTGGGACCGTGAAAGGTCGGATGCACGCGCGCGATGGCCTGAAAAAATCGCCCATCCGCGGCCATGGCGAAGGGCACTCGCGATCCGCTGAGGATGGAGCCGTTGATCGCCGCGAAAATCGAAACCATCGCCGCAATGGCCACGAACGCACCTCCGCGATTACCCATGAAGACGCGCGCCACATCGGCCGCCACGCGCTCCGCCGTGGCAACTTTAGCCGCGGGCAGCACGTAGAAATATGCGACATTCGCCAGGATGTACAGCGCGCCCACCGCCGCCGTGCCGGCCACCAGCGACAACGGCAGATTCCGCTCTGGCCGTTCCACTTCTCCCGCCACCATGGCGACGTTGTTCCAGCCGTCATAAGCCCACAGGGCGGCCACCAGGGCGGCCACGAATCCGCCGAACATGCCGGCCACGGGAATGGAGGTGGCAAAATTCGACCAGCTTCCCTTGCCGCTGAGCAGCGCGCCCGCGACCAAGCCAAGGATCAGCGCAATCTTGAGAAAAGTGAACAACGTCTGCACCGCGCCGCTGGTCTTGACGCCGAAATAATTCACCACGCCCAGCAGGCAGATCATGGTGAAGGAGACCGCCTTCTGCGGAAGCGTGGGGAAGAAGAAGCTGAAGTAGCGCGCGAAGCCCGCACCCAACGTCGCCAGCGATCCCGGTTTGGCGATGAGCAACTGCATCCAGCCGTAGAGGAATCCCCACATGGGGCCGTAGCCTTCCCGCAAATAGTTGTACTCGCCGCCCGCTTGCGGCATGGCCGCGGCCAACTCGGCGTAGGCCAGCGCGCCGGTCAGGGAGAGCAGTCCCGCGAAAATCCACACAAAAAAAACGCCCGCGGGCGTGCCCATCCCGCGGGTCATTTCGGCGGAAACTAGAAACACGCCGCTGCCGATGGTCGTGCCGATCACGACGGCCGAGGCGCCCATCAAACCGAGGCCGCGGATCAGTTGGGGTTGTTTTTGCTCAGCCATGATTCGTCCTCATTCACGGGCTTCTTCTCCCAGGAGATAGCTTGTTCCCATGCCTACCGTGAACGTCACTACCGTACCGATCAGCACATACCAGGTAAACGCAATGTTGGTCCTCGACGACACGTAGATCATGGCGGCAAGTCCCGCGGCCATGCCGGCGATGGCGCCGTTTTGCGTGGCCCGCTTGGTCAGCACGCCCAACAGGAAGACGCCGAGCAGCGCGCCGTAAGCCACGCTGGCGATGCTCAGACCCATCTCGAACACCGACTTCTGAAACCGCGCCGAAGCCAGCGCAATGGCGATCAGCACCACGCCCCACACCAGCGTGGCCAGCCGGGAACTGTACAGATAGTGTGCTTCCGAGCGCTCCGGGAACGCGGAGCGGTAAAAATCCATGATCGAAGTGGAGGCCAGCGAATTCAACGCCGCGCTCAGGTTGGACATCGCCGCCGCCAGAATCGCCGCCATCACCAGGCCGGCGGCTACCGGAGGAAATTGCGTGACGATGAAGGTCGGGAAAATCGCGTCGTTGCGCGAGAACGGCGTGGCCGGCGGGAAGTGCCGATAGTAGGCGAATAGCATTACGCCGATCACCAGGAACAGCGTGAACTGGAACAGGATTACCACCCAGCTTCCGTACAACGCTTTGCGGCTGTCGCGTTCATTGCGCGCCGAGAGCAACCGTTGCACCATCAGTTGATCGGTGCCGTGACTGGCGGTCGTCAGGAACATGCCGCCCAGCAGGCCGGCCCAAAAGGTGTAGGCCTTGGTGAGATCCGATGCTGAAATCGAACACCGTGAACTTGCCGCCCGCGACGGCTGCCAGCGCGGTCACCTCGGCCCATCCGCCGGGCACGCGGTGCAGCAACAGGAAGAAGCTGACCACCGCGCCGGAAACGTAAATGCACATTTGGATCACGTCAGTCCAGATTACCGCGGTCATACCCCCTTCGAACGTGTAGAACAGGGTGAGGACCGTAATGATTACTACCGAATCAGCTCGCGAGTGCCGAAAACGATACCCATCAACATGCGAGATGGCGAACACCCGCACGCCTTCCGCCAGGCTGCGGATCACCAGGAACGTGGCGGCGGTGAGGCGCTTTAAGCGCTGGCCAAAACGCCGCTCGATCAATTGGTAAGCGGTAAACAACTCGCCGCGAAAGTAGTGCGGCAGCAAGCACCGTGCTGATGACCACGCGCGCCAGCAAATATCCGAAGACGACTTGCAGAAAGCCGAGATTGCCGGCATAGGCCAGCGCCGGCGTGCCAATGATGGTCAGGATGCTGGTTTCCGCCGAGACAATGGACAGGGCGATGGCCCACCAGGGAATGGTGCGTCCGCCGAGAAAGTAGTCTTTCAGGGAATGCTGCCGGCTGCGGAACCGCGCTCCGAACGCGGTGATGCCGATCAGGTAAACGGCGATCACCGCCAAATCGATCCACCCAAGTTTCACAAGGTCTCCGCGTTAATTTCCCGTGAAATGCTAACATGTGTGAGAGGAAAGCGCCAATGGGTGAGGAGAGCAATGTCGCCAACGCCGCGGTGCGGCTGGTTTGCCGCTACTCCAACGGGATCATGGAGAGCGCGGTGGCGCGCGCCGTGGAGATGAAAGGCAGCGTGCTACGGGTGACTTGCCGCACCAACTACGAGCCGGGCATCAAAGTGACGGTCATGGCCGCTTTCCTGGCGCACACCACTCCCGGGCAGATCACCTCCGTGTCGCGCGGCGCGGAGCCGGGCACGTGGGTGGTGGATCTTCGTCTGCGTCCCGTGGCGGCGCCGATGGTCGGCAAAACCGAGCAGGAGGAACAGCACACGGCGCCGGTCGTGGCGATGCGAGAGGCGGCCGCCACGCTGGCCAAGCGCTTGGACTTCGCGGGCTGGGTCCCGTTCTATCATGCCGCGTTCGAGCGGGCCACTTCCTCGGAGCGTCCCGCGATGCTGGCGGCTACCGAGACGGCGGTGTTCTCGCTATTGGAAGAGCGCGGCTTGGCCAACATGGGCGCGTTGCTGGATCGCATCGGAAAGGGATCGAAGTGAGCGCCCTACGCCGCAGGAGCAAACGAGTTTCCAAGAGCGAGCGCGTCATGCTGGACATCACCGAGCCCAAGCAGGTGCAAGACATCGTGGTGACTTTGGAAGTATCCGCGCACGGCGCCAAGGTTCTGGCGCGCCGTACCTTCGAGAAGGAGTCGCGGGGCACGGCGATGTTCATCGCCGCCGGCAGGAAAGTTCCCTGCCGCGTCGCTTGGCAGCGCAAACCGGGGCCGGACGGGCGCATGGAAACGGGCCTGGAGATTTATTCCAACGCCAACTTCTGGGGTCTGGACCTGGCGGGTTCGGAAGTGGAACCGGAGCCAGCCGAGGCTTTGCCGCCGACGCCGCCGTCCGGAGTGAAACTCGGAACCCTCCCGGCATCCGCGAGGGAACAGCCGGTGACCATACGCGCGCTGGTGGAAGCGCTTGGCAGCAACCGTTCGGCGTCGCTGCCGATTGACTTGTGGTGCCTGCTGGTGGACAACCTGGAAGCCAAGGGCGTCTTCAGCCGCGCCGAGTTGATCGCCATGCTGAAGAAGATCGGGCAAGGGTAGGCGGCCGACTTCGGGGACCGCCAGCAGGAGTTCAGGAATCAATGGGCCAAAGGTTTCGCGCGTGCAATCCAATACAATGGCCGCCGTTTGGCGTGTGCGATCGCCAGAATCAGCACCCGGTTGGGCTGTGCTTGGAAGGCTATCAGATAAGGGAAGCGGTCCAGAACGGCCATCCGAATGGAATGCTTTGCGGCCCTTACGTTTGGCCATAAGGGAAAGAACTCGCGCCTTGCGGAGATCCGCTTGAGAACGGTCTTTACCTCGGCGACAAACGCCTCACCGAGGCCGGGTTGCTGCTCGTCATACCAAAAAGTGGCCGCCCGGAACTCGGTGCGCGCCTCGCTATGGAGTACGGTTCGCACGCCGTTGCGCTAGTTCGGAAAGAACTTCCTGTTCGACGTCCTGCCAGTCAAATGTTTGAGCGGTGCCGCCTTCGACCTCGGCCGCGCGGCGTTCTAGTTCCCCAGACCACGCTGATGCCACTGGTTCTTGCGGCTCTTCAAAGCTAGACAGGACAACCTCCGCCAAGCAGCCCGTTCCTCGCGGGGCAGCTTCAGCACTCCGGCCAGGAGTTCTTCGGTGGACATGGCCTAAGTTTACCACTTCTGCGCCGCGTCCTATTTCGTAATCCCCACTTGACTCATGAGCCACGCGTACTCGAACGCGGTGTCCTTGAGCCGATCGTAGCGCCCCGAGGCCCCACCGTGTCCGGCGGGGTCCATCTTGATCTTCAACAGCAGCGGGTTCGTGTCCGTTTTCAGCGCGCGCAGCTTGGCCACGTACTTGGCCGGTTCCCAGTACATCACCTGGCTGTCGTTGAAACTGGTGGTGACCAGAATCGCCGGATAGTCCTTCTTGACCACGTTGTCGTAAGGACTGTAGGTCAACATGTAATCGTATGCGGGCTTCTCGTTGGGATTGCCCCATTCCAGATATTCGCCCACGGTTAGCGGCAAAGAGGCGTCCAACATGGTGTTCATCACATCCACGAAGGGCACTGCCGCATGGACCGCGCGGAACAAATCGGGACGCATGTTGGTGACCGCGCCCATCAGCAATCCACCGGCGCTGCCGCCTTCGATGACCAAGCGGTCCGGGGAGCTCCATTTGTCTTTGATCAGGAACTCGGCGCAATCGATGAAGTCCCAGAAGGTGTTTTTTTTCTTCATCAACATGCCGTCCTCGCGCCACTTCTCGCCCATCTCGCTGCCGCCGCGGATGTGCGCGATGGCGTAGGCCATCCCGCGATCCAGCAGCACCAGCCGGGCGCTCGAAAAAGTCGGCGGGGTGGAGATGCCATACGACCCGTAGCCGTACAGGAACAGTGGCCCCTTGCCGTCGCGTGGAAAGCCCTTCTTGTAGACGATGGAAATCGGTACTTTCGTGCCGTCGCGCGCCGCGGCCCACAGACGCTCGGAAGCGTACTTGGAAGGGTCGTAGCCGCCCGGCACTTCCTGCCGCTTCAGCAGCATCGATTTGCCGTTGGTGGTGTCGTAGTCGTAGACGCTGGAGGGCGTGATGAGGCTCTGATAACTGTAACGATAAGTCTTCGATTCGAAATCGGGAGTGCCGCCCGGAAACGCCGAGTAGACCGGCTCAGGAAAGGCGATGGCCGTCCACTTTTTGGAGGCGAAGCCGTAGACGCGGATGCGGTCCAACGCCTGCGACGTCTCCGTGGCCACCGCAAAATCGCGGAACAGGTCGATGTCGTTGATCCGCACGTCGTCGCTGGCCGGCACGAAGGGCCGCCAATTCTTGCCCGGATCGTTCTCCGCGGCCGTGACCACTTCGAAGTTGCGATTGTTCTTGTTGGTGCGGATATAGAACAGGCCGTCGCGATGATCCACATAGTAGCGATGCTTCTTAGCGCGCGCCAGCACCACGGCGAAGTCGTCCTGCGGGTGGTCGGCGCGCAGGTAGCGGTTCTCGCTGGTGTCCTTGGCCTCGATTTGCAGCAGCAGGTACTTCTTGTCGCGCGTTTTTCCGACGCCGATATCGTACAACTCGTCCTTCTCGTCGTAAATTAGTTGGAAGTTCGCGGCGCCCAGGACATGGCGGAAAAACTTGTCGGAGCGCTTGGTCACGGCGTCTTCGGTGACCACGAAAAGCGTCTGGTTATCGGCGGCCCATGCCACGCTGGTGACGCGCTCGGTGGTATCGGGCAAGGTCTTGCCGGAGCGCAGGTCTTTCACGTGCAGGTCGTACTGCCGGAATCCGGTGAAGTCCACGGTGTAGGCCAGTTCCTGTTGATCGTCGCTGACCACGAAATCGCCGATGCCCACGAACTTATGGTCCTTGGCCATTTGGTTGGCGTCCAGCAGCACTTCTTCCGGCGCTTCCATGCTGCCCTTGCGGCGGCAACGGATGGGATACTGCTTACCTTCTTCGGTGCGCGTGTAATAGAGGTACGGGCCGCGGCGCGCCGGCACGCTCAGATCGGTCTGCTTGATGTGGCTGAGCAGTTCCGTGTAGAGCGCCTCGGAAAAAGGTTGCAGATTCTTGGTCAGCGCCGCGGTGTAGGAGTTTTCGCCTTCCAGATACTGAACGACTTTCGGATTGGTCTTCTCGCGGAGCCAGAAGTAATTGTCGGTAACGGTTGTTCCGTGGCGGACTTCGGTGTGCTCGACGATTGGCGCAACCGGCGCCACCTGACCCGGCAACATGGCGGTACAAAGAAACAGGAAGAACGGCACTCGGAGGCGTCGGATATTGAACATAGTGTGAGTCTCCCAACAGTGTGTGGCTTCGGCTACGCCCGTAATTATCGGGTACTCGGCGTGAGGGAGTCAAACATGAAGATTGGACATGGATGAACAGGATCGACAGGATGGCACCCGGAGCGCGTTCGATCATCCTGTGCATCCTGTTCATCTCGGGCGATGAGGGCGTCGCCGATCCCGGCGGGAGTTGCTTGTGATGCGTTACGAAAAAGACGGCAATCGCCTGGTTCGCATAACCCTCCCGGGCGGCGCGGAAACACCGATTTCTTTTCAGAGCGACTTTCGTCTCATCAGCGGTCTCTCGCCGAACGCCGTTCACCGGGATGGCTGCATTCTGGTCGGCGTCCAATCGCCGGACTACTGGTGGGACGAGGTTGCGATCTTGGACGCCAGAACCGGCAAACTGGAGAAGTTGGATATTCCGCATTCCGGCGACGTAGATTTGCCGGCTGGATCCGCGACGACCGGATCATGGCGCAGGGCTTCCCGCTACAATCAGCTTGTGGCACTTCCGCAAGGAGAGCAAGCCGTAACTACCCGGCGGGCGGAACGAAGCGCGAAACGTTTTCCGAAAACCCGGGCAGGACCGACGGAGCTTCCAGCATTTCTCCGGGACGAACGATGCGCTTGGTCTTGCCCTTTTCGAACACGTGAATCTCAAACGGACTGAGAACCACCACCCACACCACGAGAACGCCTGTGCCAAGGTAGTAATCGGCGTTCCGGAAGAGGGTGCGCAGGGAATTGGGTGGCGAGACAACCTCGGCCAGCAACTGCGGAACGATCTCTACCGGGCTGTGGCCCCAGTCAACGGTGGCGAGATGTGGCGCGTCCCAGTAGCACAGGTCGGGGCGAGCGAGCGTGTTCGAGTCGAACTGAATACCGGTCTCCGCGGCGGCCTCACCTCCGAGATTAGTTCGGCGCGCGAAGAGTTTCACGCACATGACTAGCTCGTCGCGAGTCCAGTTGTGTCTCAAAATGGTTTCGCCCACCTCGATCAGTTCTCCTTGCCAGAGCTCGTAACGACGGGATTCTTCGTCCGGTAGCTGCAGGAATTGCTCCACAGTCATTAAGGTCTTGGTGCCCATAAGCAGAGTATAATCCCTTTTCCAGTGCTTTCCCCCGGAGTCAAACTCGGACCCTACGAAATCCTCGCTCCGCTCGGCGCGGGCGGGATGGGCGAGGTGTACTTGGCCCGCGACACCCAGCTGAATCGCGAGGTGGCCATCAAGGGACTGCCGGAGGCTTTCGCGCGCGATCCCCAGCGCCTGGCGCGTTTCCAGCGCGAGGCCCAGGTGCTGGCCGCGCTGAATCATCCCAACATCGCGGCGATCTATGGATTGGAAGAACATCAAGGTGCGCAGTTCCTGGTGATGGAGTACGTTGCCGGGGAAACCCTGCGCGGTCCTGTGCCTGTGGACGAAGCGCTGGGTTTGGCGAGACAGCTCGTCGAAGCGCTCGAAGCCGCGCATGAAAAAGGGATCGTCCATCGCGACTTGAAGCCGGACAACATTAAGGTGACGCCGGAAGGCAAAGTGAAAGTGTTGGATTTCGGATTAGCCAAGGCAATGGAGGAAACCAGCGAAGTAGAACTGCTGAATTCGCCGACCATCAGCGTGGCCGCGACCCGCGCCGGCGTGATCCTGGGTACAGCCGCGTATATGTCTCCGGAGCAAGCCCGCGGCAAGCCGGTGGATCGCCGCGCGGATATTTGGGCGTTTGGCTGCGTGTTGTATGAATTGCTTACGGGCAAGAAAGCCTTCGGCGGCGATACCATCACCGATCTGACCGTAGCGATCATGACCAAGGAGCCGGACTGGTCGCTCCTGCCCGCGGAGACGCCCGAAAGGATTCACGCGTTATTACGCCGATGCCTTCAAAAAGATCCTCGTGAGCGCTTGCGCGACATCGGAGACGCACGCTTCGAGATTGCCGATTCGGGCAAGCTTGTCGTCGCCGCGGCTTCTCTGAAACCTAAGTCTAGCTTCGGGATGGCTGCCGCCGTCGCCACGGCGATGCTTCTTGCCTGTATGGCCGCCGGTGCGTGGTTATGGTTGCGGAGCGCTCCACACCCGGCTTGGAAGGGCGAGATCTTGAACGGGCCGGAGTACGCCGCGGCTCCCACGGCTTCGCCGGATGGTCAGATGATCGCATTTCAAACAATTGTGGACGACCATCTTCAACTCGCGGTGATGAAGCCGGATTCGGGAAACTGGACAGTGCTGACGCACCAAAAGGATCGCGGTCCCGTTGTCGACATGAGCTGGTCGCGCGACGGGAGCAAGATCTATTTCTCCCGTTGGAAGGATGGTCTATGGCGTATCCTTTCCGTCCTTGCTCTCGGCGGAGAGGAACGTTTGATTCTGGAGGAGGCCGGGTCTCCCAAAGTTTTGCCGGACGGGAGTCTGGTGGTGTCCCGCTTTGATGCGGAAAGGAATCAGCGCTTCTATCACTTTTGGCCCGACACTCAGCGCCTGGAGCCTTTGAACGGCATTTTAGCTACGAATACTTCCGGTTTGGCCGTACAGCTCTTCCCCGACGGCAAAGAGATGGTCTTCCAGGGAAGGCCCGTCGAACCCAAACAGGCAGACACGGCATCCCACCTTTACATCCTGGAACTGAGTTCCGGCAAGACGCGACGGGTCTTTCCAGACGCCGCAATCGATGACGCTTTCTCAACAGTCCTCACCTATGAGAGTCTTCCCCTAGTTCCAACCCCTGACGGGCGCTCCCTGCTGCTGGACTTGCCTATAGGGGACCTCCATCGCGTCGTGCGCATTCCGCGTTACGGAAATGGCCCGATGGAGACTCTGCTCACTCTGACCTCACCGCCAGGTTCCTTCAACATTGCGGCGGATGGCACGCTCTATCTGGACCAGTGGGACTTGCCAAACGAAATCCTGCGCTTGGATCCTTCGGGCGGCGCTTCCGAACGGATTCCTGCCGCGGCGGGACTGGATGGTGTTTTGGTGATGCAGCTTCCAGACGGCCGGATCGTGGCTTCCTCGCACGTCTTGGGCCGGGCCCGCCTGATGGTATTTGAACCGCACCAGACGCCGGTTCCTTTGCTTGATACGAAAGAGGAAACGGGGCCGCCGGCAGTGCGGGTTGGAAGCGACCAATTGGCCATCACCTTGGGAACTCTGGCTGATCGCACGATCGCTTTGGTTTCCATCGCCGACGGACGCATCATGAAACGCTTGAAGGGGCCGGTCGGCGCGAACATTGACGGCCTCAGCGCATCGCCGGACGGCAAGACGCTTTACTACGAAGCCTCCCGCACCGTTTGGTCCGTTCCCACCGGCGATGGAACGCCCCACAGAATCCGCGACGGCGAGGGCGTCGCCGTTGATCCCCGGCAAGGAGACTTGATCGTCATATTGATAGAAAAGCGCCCTCGACTCATTCGCCTGCCGGCCTCCGGCGGCGCCGAGCAGGAAATTCCTTGGCGAAGCGAGTTCACCCTCGGCCTCGCTGGAGTGTTCGGCGATGCGGTGAATCAGAAGGGGAAATTGGCGGTGATGATCACCAAGAATACGTTTTTTTGGACTGCGGGTGTTCTGGACGCCGGAACCGGCAAGGTTGAAAAAGTGCGGAACGATTTCGAAAACAACATCAGTGTTCCAACTTGGACCCCGGATGGACACATTCTCTGCACGGCCGCGCCGCTGCGGAGTTGGATGTGGCGCTTCCGGTTGGAGAAATAACGTCATGCTTTATGGCGGGAGCCACGCCGGAGGTAAGGCCGGTGGATACTTGACCTGTGTTCACTTCGTATGTACACTCAGGGTAACCTAGGGCGAACGAGGACAAGGTGAAGTTCGACTGGGACGACGCCAACACGAAACACATTGCCAGGAAGGACATCCGGCCGGAGGAGACGGAGCAGATCTTGCGCAATCGTTCCTCTGGTGACAGCGATCCACAATCGAGGCGGCGAAAGAAGAGCCGTTTGTTTAGGTGAGACCGATCGGGGCCGCCGGCTGGTGGTCGTCTTCACGGCACGCCAGGAGAGAGTCCGTGTTGTGACGGCCTACCCGATGAAGCGGGCCAAACAAAGGATCTACGAGAAGGAAAAGCATGAAGGCAACCGAAATCAAGGTTCCGAAGTTTAAGTCCGAGCGTCAAGAGGCCAAGTGGTGGGACAACCACCCGGAAGTGGTTCTCCGCCTTTTCAGACAGGCGAAAGCGTCCGGAAAGCTTCGGCGTTTGGAGTCGCCAGGCGATCTGCGAGGGCTTCTGGCAGCCGAAGCGCCCGTATCCAAGCCCGTGACCATTCGGTTTCCAGCCAACGACCTGGAAAAGGCCCGCAAGCTGGCCGCCAGGAAGGGTCTGCCGTACCAGACCTATATGAAGATCCTACTTCGGGAAGGCCTGGATCGCGAGCTGCGAAAAGCGAGTTAAGAAGTCCTGCTTACAACCTGCCGACGCCAAGAGTTAACGCGTTCCTTGAGTCAAGCGGAACGCCGAAGGTGAGGTATATTAGCGCGATGCTTTCCCCCGGTGCCAAGATCGGACCGTATGAGATTCTCGCTCCGCTCGGCGCGGGTGGGATGGGCGAGGTGTACCTGGCCCGCGACACCAAGCTGAATCGCGAGGTGGCCATCAAGGGATTGCCGGAAGCTTTCGCGCGCGATCCCCAACGTCTGGCGCGCTCCAGCGCGAGGCCCAGGTACTCGCTACCTTGAATCATCCCAACATCGCGGCGATCTATGGATTGGAAGAATATCAAGGCGCGCAGTTCTTGGTTATGGAGTACGTCGCCGGGGAAACGCTGCGCGGTCCGGTGCCGGTGGAAGAAGCACTGGGGCTGGCGAAACAGCTCGTCGAAGCGCTGGAAGCGGCGCACGAGAAGGGCATCGTTCATCGCGACCGGACAACATCAAGGTGACTCCGGAAGGCAAAGTGAAAGTGTTGGACTTCGGATTAGCCAAGGCGCTCGAAGAAACTAGCGAAGTTGAGTTGCTGAGCTCGCCGACCATCAGCGTGGCTGCGACACGCGCCGGGGTGATCCTGGGCACGGCCGCGTATATGTCCCCGGAGCAAGCGCGCGGCAAGCCGGTGGATCGTCGTGCCGATATTTGGGCGTTCGGCTGCGTGCTGTATGAATTGCTGGCCGGAAAGCGTCCTTTCACAGGCGATACGATCACCGACTGCACGGTGGCGATCATGACCAAGGAGCCGGATTGGTCGCTGCTGCCTGCGGCCACTCCGCCGCGCGTGCGCGAGCTGTTGCAGCGCTGTTTGCAGAAGGATCCGCAACGGCGGTTGAAACACTTGGGCGACGCGCAGTGGGAAATGGATCAACCGGCGATCGTTGCCGCCGAGCCGACAGGTCCCACAAGGCACAAGATTAGCGCATGGCCCGCGGTTGCAGGCGCACTGGCGATCGCCGGGGTCTTCGCTGTCGCCGGCGTATGGTTTGAACTGCGCCACGCGCCAGCCGCGCCCAAGTGGGCCGGGGTTCTGCTCGGCGGGCCAACCGTCGCGTCGATTCCACGGGTTTCTCCAGACGGCCGAACGGTCGCCTTCGCTGCGTTGGTCCAGAACCAAACGCAGGTTGGCGTGCTCAACACCGACACCGCGGATTGGTCGGTGCTGACACGGGAGCGCGCGCGGGGCTCGATAAGTCGCATTTCCTGGTCGCGCGATGGATCGCAGATCTATTTCGACCGGGCGACGCAGGATCCGAATGGCGTCTACGTTGTTTCCGCGCTGGGCGGTGAAGAGCGCCTGGTCTTGGATAATGCGGCGATGCCCGAGGTGTTGCCGGACGGTAGCCTGTTACTGGTGCGGCCGAACGAACGCGGCTCTTTGCAATTGCATCATCTCTGGCCCGCAACCGGCCGCCTGGAAGCACTACCCTCGGAACTGCCGCCAGGACAGTTCCTCGGCCGATTGGCTGTGTTTCCGGATGGGAAAGAGGTTGCCTTCCTGGGATGGGATGAAAGAAAAGATCGCGATGCGCAAGCGAAGCTTCTGGTTCTCGATCTGGAAACGAAGAAATTACGTCGCCGCGATCAGCTCCCGGCGTTGGATGTCGGCTGGAGCTTCGCGCTGGCGGCGACGTCCGATGGCCGCGAGATTCTGACTTCGGTTCCATCGGGTAACATGTCGCAAATCGCGGCCATACCACGATACGGCGACGCGCCGATACGGGTGGTTATGAGCCTCACCGGCTTCACCCAAGACATTGACGTGGCTCGTGACGGAACGCTTTTTGTTAACCAGTCAAGGTTTCCGGCTGAGTTGGTGCGGCTTTCCGCCTCAGGAGGGTCCCTGGAGCACATGGCAGGCTCCGCTCAGGCCTGGAACGCCAGGAGCTTGCCGGACGGCCGCGCGTTACTGATTGGCGCCTTTGGCCTCGGCCGTCGCCAGCTCCTCACGGCCAGGCGTGGCGAGGATCCCTCGTGCATTGATTCAGACGACCGAAGACGCCGGCGAGCCCGTGGCGATGTTGAATAAGAACGAAATAGTATTTCTTCTGGGCAAGCTCGGATCTCAAACCATCGCGATCGCCTCCCTGAGCGATGGCCGAATCCTCCGCCGTGTGGAAGGTGCAAAACAGCAGGGAATTCAGAGCATGGCTGCATCGCTCGACGGCAAGACAATCTACTATGCCACCAACGATGTTTGGGCCATTCCCGCCGCCGACGGCCAGCCTAGCCCGGTGGGCAAAGGGGATCGAATCGCGATAGATCCTCGCAATGGCGATCTGATCGTCGGGCGTAGCGAGCGGCAAGGCATCAGCTTGGTGCGCCTGAGTCCGGCAGGAAAGGCAGCCTGGAAAGAGAGTCCCATGCCCTATCGAAGTGAAGTCCCGCTTTACTCGCAGGGATTCTTCGGGTTTGGCCCGCGCGCCGTGAGCAAGGACGGGCGCATGGTGGTTGCTACCACACCGAAGGACTCTTTCGTCTCCGGACTGGCGGTTCTCGATCTGGCGACAGGAAAGGTACAGCCCGTGCCATTCGATTATGCTTACAATGCTTTAAGCACCGAATGGGACGATGGCGGAAAGATCGTTGTTGGCGTTCAGGCCTGGAACAGTGTCTTGTGGCGTTTCCGGCAGGAGGGAAAGCCCTAATCATGCTCAGCGCGGGTGCCAAAATCGGACCGTACGAAATCCTCGGCCCGCTGGGCGCGGGCGGGATGGGCGAGGTTTACCGCGCGCGCGACCCCGACTGAACCGAGACGTGGCGGTGAAAGTGCTGCCCGCATCGTTTGCCGACAATCCCGACCGTCTCCGTCACGCCCGACGGACGCTCGGTCCTCACGGTGGTCGCATCGGGAGACGTGCACCGGGTGATCGAAATCTCGCGTTCCGGCAAAGGTTCGCCGCGCACGCTGCTGACCCTGACCGGCGCGCCCTGGACTCTGGACATGGGCCCTGATGGCAGCCTTTACGCCGATCGGATGGCGCGGCCCATCGATGTCCTGCGTGTCTCACCGACCGGAGGACCACCGGAACGCGTGGTGGGTTCTTTCGGATCGCTAGGGTTTTTTTCTCCCTTGTTGCTGTTGCCCGACGGACGCATTCTGATCTCCTCGCTATTCTTCGGACGGAATCGCTTGCTGGCAAGCCCGGCGGCGATCCGGCGCCCTTTGTCGATACACCAGAAGAGACCTCCTTTCCCATGGCGCTGGCCGGAGAAAAACAAGTTGCCTTCGTTCTGGGCACGGGACCGTCTCGGGAAGTGGCGATCGCCTCCAGCGACGACGGCAGGATTGTAACCCGCCTGCAAGCCACCAAGGGTCTGGCGCTCGACAGCTTGGATGCGTCGTCCGATGGAAAGATCCTTTACTACACCTCGGCCGGCAGTATCTGGTCGCTCTCCAGCGGACAAACGCGCAAGCTCACGGCCGGCGATTGTGCGGTCGTTGCGCCCGGCGGCAAGAGCCTGATCGTGCAACGCAATGGAACGGATGGTTCGCATCTGTTCCAGTTCAACCTGGAGACGGGTGCGGAACAGACCATTCCGTTTTCCGATCCGGTGTTGCGCCTGTTTCCGAGTCCCTTGTCGCCGCAATCCTTCTTGCCTGGAGGGCGACTGCTGGTCTCCGCTTTGCGCGCGGACAGCAGCTTCCTGTTGCCGGCGATTCTCGACATGAAAACTGGAATGGCCAGGGCGATTCCCGCGCCGAACACCAGCGATACCTACGGTCCCGCTGCGGCTGGCGACGGCCGCGTGTTTGCATCGGCGATGCAGTTTATCGGATCGTTGTGGCGTTTCCAGCGGTTGAAACCGTAACCGTTCCGCACATTTCACGAGCAGGGCTAGAACAAAACCGATCCACAGATTACACAGATTTTCGGACCGTACTGTGCAGCCGGTCGCCGTTTCCGAGAATCTGTGTGATCTGCGTAATCTGTGGATATACGGTCTTTCCAGTGCTCGCCGCCGGAACGAAAATCGGGCCGTACGAAATCCTCGCACCGCTCGGCGCGGGCGGGATGGGCGAGGTGTACCGCGCGCGTGATGCGCGTCTGAATCGGGACGTAGCGGTAAAGGTGCTGCCCGCATCGTTGGCGGAGAATCCGGATCGCTTGCGGCGTTTCGAACAGGAGGCGCGTACCACGGGCATGTTGAATCACCCGAACATTCTGGTGGTCTACGACGTTGGCACGCATGACGGCGCGCCCTATCTGGTCACCGAATTGCTGGAAGGCCGAACGTTGCGCGAGGAGCTGCCAGCGTCTCGCCGCAAGGCCCTCGATTACGCCCGGCAAATCACCACGGGACTAGCGGCGGCGCACGCCAAAGGCGTGACGCATCGCGATCTAAAGCCGGAGAATCTGTTCGTCACCTCCGATCGCGTGAAGATTCTGGACTTCGGCCTAGCCAAAGTCACTTCCGACGAAGCAGTTGAACTGACGCGCACAGCGGGGACGACGCCAGGGGTAGCGCTCGGCACGATTGGATATATGTCGCCGGAACAAGCGCGCGGCAAGGACGCCGATGCGCGCTCCGATATTTTCAGCTTCGGCGTAATCCTCTATGAAATGCTCAGCGGGCAACGCGCGCTCCAGCGCGACTCGGCGATGGATACGCTCAGCGCGATCCTGAAGGAAGATCCGCCGCCATTGGCCGATATTCCACTCGAACGCATCGTGCGGCGTTGTTTGGAGAAGTCGCCGGAGGAGCGGTTTCAGTCCGCCAGCGATTTGGGATTTGCCATCGAAGCCTTAAGCGGCAGTGTAATTAGCGGCAGGATTATCGCCGCAATCCAGGGAATGAGAAGCTTCCTATGGCGTTTCCGGCAGGAGGGCAGGTAGATCCGAAACTACGTCGGTTAGGTTATCGATTTGACCGGAGGAACGAAGTGCGCGACGTTTTCCGAAAACCCTGGCAGGATCGACGGAGCTTCCAACACGTCACCGGGACGGAGGGTGCGCATGGACTTGCCTTTCTCGAAGACATGGATCTCAAATGGGTCGCGATCGACTACCCAGACCACTTCCACTCCAGCGCGAAGATAATACTCCGCGTTTCGAAAAAGCGTCCGCAGGGAATTGGAAGGAGAGACGACCTCGGCCAACAACTGGGGAACGATCTCCACGGGGCTGTGGTTCCAGTCGATGGCGGCAAGATGTTGCGCATCCCAGTAGGAGACATCCGGACGGGCCAGCGTGTTGGAGTCGAACTGAATGCCGGTCTCCACCAGCACCTCTCGGCCCACCTTGCTGGCTAAAAGAAACTGTCGGACTAAGAAGAACAGCATCTCCCGAATCCAGTTGTGCGCAAAAATGGTTTCTCCCACCTCGATCAGTTCTCCTTGCCACAGTTCGTGGCGGCGCAGTTGCTTGTCGGGAAGCTCCAGGAACTGCTGCACGGTCATCAGAGTCGTGTTGGCGCCCATAAGCAGAGTATAATCCCTTTCCAGTGCTTTCCCCGGGCGGTGCGGAAACGCCGATTTCTTTTCAGAGCGACTTCCGTCTCATCAGCGGTCTCTCGCCAAACACTGTGCACCGGGATGGTCGCATTCTGATCAGCGTCCAATCTGCGGACTCCTGGTGGGACGAAGTTGCGATCTTGGACCCCCGAACCGGCAAACCGGCGAAGCTGGGAATTCCCTATCCCGGGGACGTCGATTACCCCGGGTGGACCCGCGATGGCCGGATCATCCCGCAGGGCTACCCGTAGCAATCCAGCTTGTGGCGCTTCCGCAAGGAGAAGCCCTAGCATCATCCACAGATTACACCGATTCCACAGATTCAAGACCTGTGCTGCCTTGGCCTCTCGGCGTTCTGAATCTGTGAAATCTGTGTAATCTGTGGATCAATCCGTGTTAGTCAACCCTGACAGACGCGCCGGTAGACCTCCCAGGTCTGGAGAGCCGCCCGCTCCCAGGTGAAGTCGGCGGCGCGACGCCGGCCGCGCGCGGCCAGATCCGCGGCAAACGAGGCGTCCTCGAGGAGCCGCGCCGCGGCTTCCGCCATGCCGCGATCGTCGTGCGGATCGAACAGCAGCGCGGCGTCTCCGGCAATCTCCGGGATGGACGCGGCGCGCGAGGCGATCACCGGCAGGCCGCGCGCCATCGCTTCCAGCACCGGAAAGCCAAAACCCTCTTCGAGCGAGGGAAACAGCAGCGCCACCGCTCCCGCGTACAGACGATCGAGCGCCGCTTCGTCGCAGTGGCCCGCGAACTGGACCCGTGCAGAAAGGCCCTGGCGGCGGACGTAGTCTTGCGTCTTTTCAGCGCCGTATCCGAAGCCGCCCGCCACCACCAGACGCACCGGGGACGGCAAACGCTCGATGGCGCGCACCGCCGCCAGCGTGTTCTTGCGCGTTTGCACCACGCCAACTGTGAGGAAGTACGGCGCGGCACTCCGATCATCTAGCGCCAACGCCTTCGTTGCGCCGGACACGGGGTCAATGCCGTGATGCACCACGGTGATTTTTGCGGGATCGGCGCCCAGCACGCGGCAAACTTCGTCGCGGGTGTAATTGGAGACGGCGATCAGGGCGTCGGAGCGCTTGACGGCGTCGCCAATCACCGGGCCAAACTTGCGCCGGAACTCGGCCGAAGAGTAACTGGCGCTGGAGAGCGGAAAGACATCGTGGATGGTGGTCACCATCCGGCGGAAGCGATATCCAGGGAGGCGTTGGTTCAGGCCATGGAACACATCCACGCTTCGGGGCAGGAGCAGGTTGAAGGGCTCTTGCAGGATACGACGATCAAAACGCGCGCCGTCGTAGCGCTGGCAGAGCGCCAGAAAGCGCCGTGGACGCGCCGCCAGGGTGATCCGCAGTTCGGGCGCGCCCACCACCGCTAGCGATTCGATCAAGCGCTGCGAGTAGCGAGCCACGCCGGTCGGCTGGGGATCGAGGGCGTAGGTGGCGTCCAGGGCGACACGCATGTCGTCAGTATTTCATCATGAAGGAGGTTCAGGTAAGGGGAGAAAAAAGGAAGGCAGGGTCGGGGCGGAAGCGGAAGGACAAGGCAAAAGGCAAAAGGCAAAAGGCAAAAGGCAAAAGGCAAAAGGAAGGTACTAACGCCCATTTCTTGGTTTCTTACTTTTGCCTTTTGCCTTTTGCCTTTTGCCTTGCAGCTTTCTTTCCTTACGTGGAACCGTATTCCTTCAACTTGCGATACAGCGTGGTCTTGCCGATGCCGAGCAGCCGGGCGGCCAGGAGCTTATCGCCACCCGCCTCTTGCACCGCGCTGACGATGGCCTGTTTTTCCAATTCCGCTAAAGGAATGATGCGGTCCGTCAACACACCTGCCGGCCCCGCCGAATCGGAGGCCCCGGCGCTGGAGGGCGGCGATCCGGCCTGGCCCTGTGGAAACGATCGCTGCGAGGCGGGTGGTACTGCGGAGGTCCAAGCGGACCGCGGGAAGCCGCCCAAGGCGGCGGATTTTGGCGCAGAGGCGTTCCCGCCGTGGGGAAGCGAGGACACGAACGCCTCACCCGTTCCGGGAACCGGCTTCAGGGGCGGCATGCGGTTTCCCATATTCCCGCCAGGGGAAGGCGACGGCTGGGAGGCGACGCGCGATCCCCCGTCGGCGGAAGCGGCCATGCTCTGGGCCATCGAGGAACGCCCATATTGCAAGTTGGTGGTCAGGTCGCTGCTTTGCAGTACCGGGCCGGATCCCAAAGCCACGGCCCGTTCGATGCAGTTCTCCAACTCGCGCACGTTGCCCGGCCAATCGTAGGCCAGTAAACGGTTCATGGCTTCCTCGGAAACGGCCAGGCGCGGCTTGCCCGCCGGACGGTATTTTTCCACCAGGTGATTGACCAGCAGCGGAATGTCGCTCTGGCGTTCCCGCAGCGGGGGAAGCCGCATGCTGACTACGTTCAAGCGGAAGTAGAGGTCCTTGCGGAAATGGCCCTGCTGCACAGCCGCCTCCAGATCGCGGTTGGTGGCCGCCACAATCCGCGCCTCGATCTTGACGCGCCGGTTGCTGCCGACCGGGCGCACCTCCTTTTCCTGCAAGGCGCGCAAGAATTTGGACTGCAAATCCACCGGCATCTCGCCGATTTCGTCCAGAAACACCGTGCCATCACCGGCCGCCTCCAGCAAGCCCACCTTGGTGCGCACCGCTCCGGTGAAGGCACCGCGCACGTAGCCGAACAATTCGCTCTCGATCAATGTGGGAACCAGCGATCCGCAATCCACCGGCAGAAATGGCTTGTTGGCCAGCGGCCCGCTGTCGTGGATGGCACGCGCCACCAACTCCTTGCCGGTGCCGCTCTCGCCCTGAATCAGGACCGGGTAGTGGTTCTGGCTGACTTTGGAGATGAGCTTGAACAACTTGAGCATGGGCGGGGAGTTTCCCAGCAAGCGGGCGTAACTGCCCTTGCGAAGTTGCTCCCGCAGAACGAGATTTTCGTTTTCCAAGTCCAATTTGCCAACCACTCTCTCTAATACTAGACTGAACTCCTCGTTATTAAAAGGCTTAGTTAAATAATCGTAGGCTCCCAAACGCATCGCTTGCACCGCTGTGGCCACCGTGCCGAACGAGGTCATGATGATCACTTCGGTGTGCGGGGAAATGTCCTTGATGCGCCCCAGCAACTCCAGGCCGCTCATGCCCGGGATCTTGACGTCCGACAGCACGATATCGACAGGGTCGGCCTCCAAGACTTGCAGCGCCGCGGCTGCGTCTCCGGTGGTGGAGACGCGAAACCCCTGGGTCCGAGCCTTGGCCGCGCAGAACTCCCGCGCTTGCTCCTGATCGTCTACCACCAGAAGGTGCAGTGGAACGTCCAGCCGCTCCTGCTCTGCCGACCCTGTCCTTAGCATACCGTAACCTCCTTCAACTCCTAGCTTCCGATGATTCCGGAATGCTAAGAGCACGAGAGGGACCAACGTAAGTGATTGTAAGTAAATACCCTAAAAAGGAAAGCAGTTCCATTACGGGAATACTAGCCCGAATCGGGGAAATGCTCATTCCGGGTCGGGGAAGGCCTCGGAAGACTCGCCACAGAGACACAGAGGACACAAAGACCGGAAGCACAGAGAAGAAAACTATTCCGGGCCGGCGTTCTCTGTGTTTCCGGTCTTTGTGTCCTCTGTGTCTCTGTGGCGAATTTCATTCCCGCAAGTAGGACGCATCGAAGGCCTTGGGAAACAGCTCTTTCATCTGGAAGCGCTCCCGATGGTTCTTCAGGTTCACCAGCACCACGGGCACGTCTCCACAAAACTCCCAGATGATCTGGCGGCAGGCGCCGCAGGGAGGCGTGGGGGAAGCGCTGTCGGCGGCCACGGCGAGACGCGTGAATTTGCGCCGTCCTTCGCTGAGCGCCTTCCAGATGGCCACGCGCTCGGCGCACACCGTCAGGCCATAGGTCGCGTTTTCCACGTTGCAGCCGGTGAATATTTCGCCGCTGTCGGTTTCCAGCGCCGCGCCCACCAGGAAATGCGAATAGGGCGCCACGGCGTTTTGCCGGGCCGCCAGCGCTGCTTGAACCAGTTGGTCTTCAGAGAGCATGGGAGGTTAGGGGAATCATGGGAATTATGCCATTTTGGGGAGGATTTTCCTTAACAGCGCGGTCAGATCTCCGCGCACGCGCTCGCCGGTTTCCATTACTTCCTTGTGAGAGAGTTTCTCGGGCGAGATTCCCGCGGCCAGATTCGTCACACAGGAAATGGCCAGCGTGCGCAGACCCATGTGGGCAGCCACAATCGCCTCCGGCACCGTGGACATCCCCACCAGATCCGCGCCAATCGCGCGCAAGTAGCGAATCTCGGCCGGCGTCTCGTAACTCGGGCCGCTCAGGCCGGCGTACACGCCTTCGTACAACTCGATGCCCAGCTCGCGTGCCGCGGAATGCGCCAGCTCGCGGAATTCCGTGCTGTAGACTTCACTCATGTCCGGGAAGCGCGGGCCTACGCTCTCGTCGTTGGGTCCAATCAGCGGATTGGCTCCTTGCAGGTTCAGGTGATCGCACAGCAGTACCAGGCATCCTTGCTTGAAGCCCGGATGAATGCCGCCCGCCGCATTGGTCAGCAGCAGCGACTTCACTCCCAGCGCGCCGAGCACCCGCGTGGGAAAGACCACTTGCTGAATTGAGTAGCCTTCATAGAAATGAACGCGCCCAGCCATCACGGCGACGGGCGTGCCGCCCACCTTGCCGAGGATCAGTTTGCCGGCATGACCGATGGCTGTTGAAACCGGCCAGCCGGGTATCTCAGAATAGGGAATGGCGACGCGCTCTTCCACCTCCTCCGCGAATGCCCCGAGACCCGAGCCGAGTACACAACCAACCGTGGGGCGCGCCTGCGTCTTCGAGAAGATAAAATCACGAGCCTTGAGAATATCGTTCATTGCGGGAATCCAAGATCGAGCGCGGCGAGCAGCCAGCGCTTGCGGGTCCTGGCGCTTTCCGTGCCCTTCCGTGTGTTTCCGTGTTCCAAAAAAGCTTTCATGATCGCTACAACAACATCCCGGCGATGGCCGCGGACATGAAGTTGGCCAGGGTGCCCGCCAGCACCGCTTTCAATCCCAAACGCGCCAGGTCGGAGCGGCGATTGGGCGCTAGCGATCCGATGCCGCCGATCTGGATGCCGATGGAACTGAAGTTCGCAAACCCGCACAACGCATACGTGGCGATGATGAAGGAACGAGGATCGAGCGCCTCTTTCATCGGTCCCAGTTTTTGGAAAGCCACAAATTCGTTGATCACCAGGCGCGTACCCAGCAAGCTGCCAATGGCCGGAGCGTCCTTCCAACTGACTCCCAGCAGCCAGGCGACCGGCGCGAAGACCCATCCGAAAATTTGTTCCAGGCTCAAGCCCACCAGGCCGAGGAGGCCGTTGACCAGCGCGATCAGGGCGATGAAGGCAATCAGGATGGCGGCGATGTTCAGCGCCAGATGCAGGCCGTCGATGGCGCCGCGGCCGGCTGCTTCAATCACGTTGACGGGCCGGTCCGGGTCCGGCTCGATGTGCACGTCGCCGGCGGTTCGCGGCGTGCCGGTTTCCGGGATAAACATTTTGGCCAGCAAGATGGTCGCGGGCGCGGTCATGATGACCGCGGTGAGCAAGTGCAGCATGTCCACATGGCCGATCAGTACGTACGCGCCCATCACCGCGCCGGAGACGTGGGCCATTCCGCAGGTCATCACCGTCATCAGTTCCGATTCCGTCATGTCGTGCAGAAACGGTTTGATGGTCAGGGGCGCTTCGGTCTGGCCCATGAAGATGCTGGCCGCCACGTTGAGCGACTCCGCGCCGCTGGCCCCCATGATGTAGGTCATCCCCTTGGCAAAGGCCTTGACCACAATCTGCATGATGCCCAGGTAGTACATCACCGAGAAGAACGAGGCGATGAAAATAATGATGGGCAACACGCGGAAGGCGAAAATCAAGCCCAGGGTTTGGTCGTTGGCGGGACCGCCCAGCGACCCGAAAACGAAGCTGCTGCCCGCTTCGGAATATCCCAACAACTTCATGCCGCCGTCGCGGACCTTCTCCAAGACCGCGTAGAACGGCGTCTTCAACACTAGGAAAGCGAAGAGCCATTGCAATCCCAGACCCCACAACACCACGCGCTTTTGGATGGCCTTGCGGTTGGTGGATAAGCCGTAGGCGACGCCCATAATCACGATGATGCCGAGAAATCCGTTCAGCTTCCCCATAGGGAGTCTATTGGAACACGGACGGGCACGGAAGGAAAGGAGTTTAAGACAGGCCCGAGGCCCGAGTCGAAACCTTTGTACCTTCGACTCGGGCCTCGCGCCTCGGGCCTGTCTTACTGAATGATTTCGTAGATGAGCGGCTTCTCCTCGGGCGCGGCCGCGGCGATGCGGAAGGAATCCTCGACCATTTGGGTGGCTTCTTCCAGGTGCGCGTCGTTGTTGTAGTACAAGGTGCACAGCGTGTCGCCCGACTCCACGCGTTCGCCGACCTTGCGTTCCAGCACGATGCCCACGCCGTAGTCGATCTTGGAGTCCACCGTCTCGCGGCCCGCCCCCAGCAGCATGGCGGCGGTGCCGATATCCTCGGCCTGGATGCGCGAGACGAAGCCGGCCCGCGGCGAGCTGACGATGAACTCGGCCGAAGAGGTGGGCAATTTCTCGAAGGCGTCGATGACCGTGACATCGCCGCCTTGATGCGCCACCATCTGCTTGAATTTTTCCAGCGCCTGGCCGTTCTCGATGAGCGCCCGGCACTGCTCGTGCGCTTGCTCGTGAGTCTTGTCGGAATCCGCCAGCATCAACATTCGGGCAGACAACTCCTCGCATAGTTCTGTGAGATCCGGCGGTCCCTGATTCCGCAGCGTGTTGATCGCCTCCATCACTTCCAGCGAATTGCCCACCGCGTTGCCCAGGGGCTGATCCATATTGGTGATCAGCGCCAGCACCCGCTTGTTCATGCGCCGCCCGATGGACACCATGGCTTGCGCCAGGCGCCGCGCATCCGTCTGCTTCTTCATGAAGGCGCCCGAGCCGGTCTTGACGTCCAGCACCAGCGCGTCGATGCCCTCCACCATTTTTTTACTCATGATGGACGCGGCTATCAGGGGAATGCTTTCCACCGTGCCGGTGGCGTCGCGCAGGGCGTACAGCGAGCGATCGGCGGGAGCCAGCTCGTCGGTCTGTCCCACCAGGGCCGCGCCAACCGCGGAGAGCGCCGCGCGGAACTGCTCGGTGGTCAGGCGGGTATTGAAGCCGGGAATGGATTCCAGTTTGTCCAGGGTACCGCCGGTGTGTCCCAGGCCGCGGCCCGAGATCATCGGCACCAGCACGCCGGCCGCGGCCACTACAGGGGCCACGATCAGGCTGGTCTTGTCGCCCACGCCGCCGGTGGAATGCTTGTCCACCTTGACGCCGGGGATTTCGGAAAGGTCCAGAACCACGCCCGAACGCATAATCACGTCGGTGAAATCGGCCACTTCGGTCTCGGAAAGGCCGGCGAAGTAGACGGCCATCAAAAACGCGGAAACCTGGTAGTCCGGTACTTGACTCTTGGTGTAACCTTCAACGATGTAAGCCAATTCTTCGCGGCTCAGTTCGCCGCCGTCACGCTTCTTGCGAATGATATCAACTGTGCGCATGATCCTCTCATTGTGCCAACCCGCTGCTGCTTGATATTGGATGGTCGGCGGAACACACCCGTAGATTTTGACTGAACCCAAATAGTAACACTCCAAATAGTACCAAGTAAAGAGATTTATTTCCTATGGCTTGTGGTGTTTGGCAATATACGTGCTTGCGCCTGCGTAGAGCGGCGTCAAGAAGGCAGATCCCGATGCAAGACCTTGGCGCTAAAGCCCGCTGCCGCCAGCTTCTTACGGATGGCGTCGGCCATGGCCACGGAGCGGTGCTGGCCTCCGGTACACCCAAAAGAGATGGTCAGGTAACTCTTGCCTTCGCGGATGTAGTGAGGAATCAAGTACACCAGCAGTTCGCTAATCCGCTCGATGAACTCGATGGTTTGCGGGAAAGACTTGATGTACTTGGCCACCTGCGGATGGCGTCCGGTGAGATGCCGGAATTGCGGAATGTAGTTGGGATTGGGCAGGAAACGCACATCGAACACCAGATCGCTGTCGCCGGGGATGCCGTTGCGATACCCGAAGCTAGTGCAGGCGATCAACAGTGGGCGGGCATTCTCGCCTCCCTGGAAACGCTGCACGATGAAGCCGCGCAGTTCGTGGACGTTAAACTTGGTGGTATCGAGCACTACATCGGCTTCGGCGCGGATCGCCGCCAGCGATTTTCGTTCCGCGCGGATGGCCTGGCGCACCGGCCGATCCGGCGCCATGGGGTGCGGGCGGCGGGTCTCAGAGTAGCGCCGCATCAGAGCCTCGTCGGTGGCTTCCAGGTAGACCAGCGAGATACTAATTTCCCGCCGCAGACGTTTCAGGATCGCCGGCAAGCGGCGCAATCCTTCGCCTTCGCGGATATCCACGACCAGCGCGGAGCGGGCGATGGCCCGGGATTGTTCGCTCAGCTCGGCGAAGGTGGGGATCAGGTCCACGGGCATGTTGTCAACGCAAAAATACCCGAGGTCTTCGAAGGCCCGCAAGACCGAGCCCTTTCCGGAGCCGGACATGCCGGTGATGATCACCATGTCGGTGCGCGCCTCTGGGCCGCCGCCGACCGACAGCACCCGACTGGGCGGCGTGGCCGACTGGATGGAGGCGCTGGTGATTCGCGTTACACTCTTCGCTTTACGCTTTGCCACACCCTAGTTCTATCGCAAAACGCAGGAAAACCGCAACCGCCGATGAACGATCCACAGATTACGCAGATTACACAGATTCTAACGCCGGGCGTCCGTAAATCTGTGTAATCTGAGTAATCTGTGGGTACCCCTTCCGGTAATCTGTGGACTACAATGGAGTCATGCGCGACCTCTGGACACTGCCGTATTCGGCAGTTACTCCCCAGCACGTTTATCAGAATCGCCGCCGCTTCCTGACCGCTTTGGCGGGAGGAGCGGCCGCGCTGGTGATCCCGGCGCTCCCGGCGCGGGCCGCCGCCAAACTAACCGCCGTTACCAAGACGCCCTTCGGCGCGGACGAAAGGGTCACGCCGTACAAAGTAATCACCGGATACAACAATTTCTATGAATTCGGAAGCGCTAAAGACGAGCCGGCGCAATACGCCGGGAATTTCGTGACCACTCCCTGGAGCATCAGAATCGAGGGTGAAGTCGCCAAGCCGGTCACGCTGGACCTGGACCGGATCATGAAGCTTGCACCGCTGGAGGAACGCATCTATCGGCACCGCTGCGTGGAAGGATGGTCGATTGTGGTGCCCTGGATCGGCTACTCGCTCAGCGAACTGCTGAAGCAGGCCGAACCAACCTCCAAGGCCAAGTTCGTGGCCTTCCAAAGCTATTACGACCGCAAACAGATGCCCCACGCCGCCGGCCTTAACTTTCCCTACGTGGAAGGATTGCGTTTGGACGAAGCGATGAATCCGCTGGCGCTGCTTGGCGTGGGGTTGTACGGCGAGACGCTGCCGAATCAGAACGGCGCGCCGCTGCGCATCGTGCTGCCGTGGAAGTACGGTTTCAAGAGCATCAAGTCCATCGTGAAGATCAAGTTCCAGGAGAAAATGCCGCCCACCACTTGGAACATCGCCAACCCTCCGGCGTACGGTTTCTACTCCAACGTGAACCCGGCGGCGGACCCCTGGAGGAGTCAGAAAGACGAACGGCGTCTGGGCGAATTCGCGAAACGTCCTACGATTATTTTCAACGGCTACATCAAAGAAGTGGCCTCGATGTACGCGGGCATGGATCTGAAGAAAAACTACTGAACCAATGCTGCCCGCGTCATTCGATCCCATGCGTCCCATCACTCCCATAAATCCCATCTCCGGGCGGGTTCTGATTTTCCTCAACCAAGCCGCGGCAGTAACGCGCCGCATCTTGGCCAATCGCTGGACCAAGGTGGCCGTGTTTGTGGTTTGTCTTGTGCCGCTGGCCGCCGAGGTAGTGGGTTGGTACGGCTGGCTGGGGCAAGATCTGGGTGGTAATCCCATCGAGGATATCCTTCACGAAAGCGGCGAATGGGCGTTAAAATTCCTGGCCTGTACGATGGCCGTCACGCCGTTGCGCAAGCTGCTGAAGATCCCCGAACTGATTCGTTATCGCCGCATGCTGGGTTTGTACGCGTTTTTCTACGCCGTGTTGCATCTGTACGCTTACGTCTGGATGGACAAGTTCTTCGACCTGGACGCGATCCTGCACGACATAGTAAGCCAGCTATACATTTTCGCCGGCGTGGTGAGCTTTGTGCTGCTGCTGCCCCTGGTGATCACCTCCACCCGTGGATGGATCATCCGCCTGAGCGGCGCGGGATGGCGCTGGCTGCATCGCCTGATCTATCTGGCGGCGATCGCCGGCGTACTGCATTACTACTGGCTGATGAAGGCGGATGTCAGCGATCCGCTGATGTACGCCGCGGCGTTTGTGGTGATCCTGGGGTTGCGGGCGTATGCTGGGGGGATCTTTGGAACACGGAAGGACACGGAAAAGAACAAAGACACGGAATAGCACGGAAACGAGCTTCCGTGCCCTTCCGTGTTTTCGTTTTTTCCCGTGTCCTTCCGTGTTCCAACGAACCTAAGCGGGCTTGAAATACAAAACCATCGCCGCACCGGCGGAGGCCATGGCGTATCCCACCCACAACAGCGGATTGGGCGCCACCTTCGGCGGGCTGGCGATCATGGACACCAGCACGTTGACCAGCGGCGCGCCGCCGAATACCAGCGGCATCACCACGGCCGGCGATCCGCCGTTCTTGAAGGCGTAAATGATGCAGGCCGCGCCGATGGCGCCCAGCGCGCCGCCAATGGTGGCCCAGAGCATTCCGCCGCTCGAGAAGCCTTTCAGTTGTCCCGAGGATGACAGCGCGATCACGGGCAGCAACACGCCAATCAGGAAGTACGCCACGCCGACGAAAAGCATGGCCTTCATTCCATTGCCGCCCAGTTTCACCTGGCCGTCATGCATGGCCACGCCATAGAAGCCCCACGAGAGGGCCGCACCTAGAGCAAAGAGGACCCAGATCATTGATTTTTTCTTCTCCATCGCTCTGCTATCAGATCAAAAATGAGGGGGGTTGCGCAACTGAAAAGCTCAAACCAACTCCAGCATCCGTTCCACCGCGCGGCGGGCCCGGCGGGCTGTCTCTTCCGGCACGCGCACCTCGGGCGAGAGCGTTTCCAGCGATTGCAGTACTTTGTCGAGCGTGATCGTCTTCATGAAGGCGCAGATCGCCTCCGGGTTCACCGGCAGGAACTCGCGTTCCGGCGCCTGCGTGCGCAAGCGGTGCAACATGCCCACCTCGGTGGCCACGGCGAACTGCCGGGAAGGGGATTCCTGGACGTGGCGGAACATGCCTTCGGTGGAGAGGAAGAACGTGCGGCTTTGCGGCAGCGTGCCGTCCAGCACTTTGGTCATGCAGGCGCTGACGCAGCCGCACTCCGGATGGATCAGTAACTCGACGTTTGGGCGCGCCTCCAACATCGCCGCCACTTGGGTCGAGCGAATCGTTCGATGAACGTGGCAGTATCCCGGATAGGCGATCAGGTTCTTGCGGCCTGTCTGCAAGGCCACGAACGCGCCTAGGAACTTGTCGGGAACGAAGAGCACTTCCTTGTCGGCCGGAATGGCGTTGACCACTTTGGCGGCGTTCGCGGAGGTGCAGCAATAGTCGCTCTCCGCCTTCACCGCCGCCGAGGTATTGACATACGCCACCACCACCGCGCCGGGATACTTGGCCTTCCATTCGCGCAGTTCTTCCACTGTCAGCGAAGCGGCCAGGGAGCAACCGGCGCGCAGATCGGGCAGCAGTACGGTTTTTTCCGGGCACAGGATGGAGGCCGTCTCGGCCATGAAATGCACGCCGCAAAAAACGATCACTTCGGCAGGGGTGCGCGCCGCTTGCTGGCTCAGACCGAGCGAGTCGCCCACGAAATCGGCCACTTCCTGCACTTCATCACGCTGATAGTTGTGGGCCAGCAGGATGGCGTTACGCTCCTTCAGCAGTTCGCGAATGCGGGTCTGCTGGCGCAGCACCTCCGCGGGGCTGTCCGCCACCCGTGCAATGACAGGAAGGGTGTAGCGCTCTTCGTAAGGGAGTTGGGCGATCACAGGCTCTCTCTCTATTGTTTGTGAAGAATCGCACTCCTAGACAACTATTTTTTGATGCAGATCGAGCGCCCGCACCGAATGCGTCAGGGCCCCGGCGGAAATGGCATCCACGCCGCTGGCGGCGTAGGCGCCGATGGCCTCCTCGGCGACCCGGCCGCTGGCTTCGAGCAGCACGTGATCCCAGAGTGAGTGGGCGCGCAGATCCTCCACCACGCGGCCGGTTTCCTGCGACGACATGTTGTCGAGCAGGATCAGGCAGGGCGGGAACGGACCGGCGAATCGGGAGGCGGACTTCGCCTGGATGGCGCCATCGCTTCCCTGAAGGCGTTGGAAGGTTTGCGCGGCGATTCGCGCGGCTTCCAAGCTGCGGATCTCCACTTCGACAAAAGCCGCGCCCGCGCGGCGCGGCCAGACCGCTTTCAAGGCTTGGGGTACCGCGTCCATTTCGCGATCGTCCAGCAAGGCCAGGTGATTGTTCTTGATGAGAATGGCGTCGCCCAAGCCCAGCCGATGCGTTCCCCCGCCGCCGCAATGGACGGCGCGTTTGTCGAGTAGTCCCCAGGGAGTCTTGCGCGTGGCCACGACAAATGCCGATGGCGAATGGCGGCTGGCGATCTCCTGGCAGCGCCGCGTGGCCGAAGCGATCCCGCAGATCCGCTGCAAAAGATTCAGGCAGACGCGCTCCAGCGACAGCAGTTCCAGCGACGTGCCGCGGATTTCCAGCAGTGCGTCACCCGGTTGCAACGGATCGCCGTCGTGCGTGAGCGGCGTTGCTTGGGCGCCGACGCGCGCCGCCAGCCACTGCGCCTCCGGCAAGCCGGCCGCGACTCCCGCTTCTTTGGCGACGATGCGCGCGCACCCAGGAGCGCTTCCCAAACCGAGCGCCGCGACGGTCAGGTCATGCGGCTCGCGGTCTTCCGCCAACAGCGTGCCGGCGATCGCTTCCAGCGTGCGCCGGTAGCGGGGATTATCAAGGGTCAGTAGGTCACCGTGAAACAGGGCCCGATGCAGCGCCGCGCTACGGGACAGTCCTTGCTCAGGGGAGGTTTCCGTGACGGTGTTCATTGGGGTCCTAAGAAGAGTATAATCCGCTTCGAAGCTCGGCCGGGAGTGCAGGACGGAGGAGCCGCGAGAGTCTCCAGATCGCCCGCTAGATAGCGTGACAGAAATGACTGACGAGCGATTATTCCGTATCGTTCTTCTGTGCGCCTGGCTGGCGTTTCTGCCGGTCCCTGTCTATTACCGCATCCGCTCGCAATCCACTGGCGAGCGCCTGGACCGCAAGCAGGAAGGGCTGTTCATCCTGATTACCTTGCGCCTGGCCGGCTTGTCCACCCTTTCCGGAGTGATCGCCTACCTGATCCGTCCAAGCTCGATGGCCTGGTCGTCCTTGCCATTGCCAGCGTGGCTGCGATGGGCTGGACTGGCCCTGTTCGTTCTGGGCGACGGCCTGCTTACCTGGACGTTGATCAGTCTGGGCAAGAACCTGACGGACACGGTGGTCACCCGGCGCGAGCACACGTTAGTGACGAATGGTCCGTACGCTTGGGTGCGGCACCCGTTTTACGATTGCGTGGGGTCGCTGATTGCCGGAAGTGCGCTGCTGGCGGCGAATTGGTTCATCGTCGCGGCGGGCACGCTGCTGCTGGTGATGTTCGTGACACGATGCGCGATCGAGGAAGAGAAACTGATTGTGCGGTTTGGCGACGAATACCGGCGATACATGGAACGGACCGGGCGGTTCTTTCCGAAGGGCGCTTGAAACATGGATGAACAGGATGCCAGGATGGACGAACGATCTGGTGAGTTGCATCCCGTCCATCCTGTTGATCCATGTCAAAGATCCCCACGCCATACCCGAAACCTGTGACCAGTTCAGTCCGGGATCGCAGCCTCACCGAACTTTTGAGCTGCTGAAGGGATACCTGGCGGCCTACTTAAAAATATTCCCCGCCTGCGACGCCCACGTCAGCACCTGGCTCGGGAAGACGCCCAGGTAGAACACGCCAACAACCGTGAACAGCAGCACGGCGATACTGGCGGCGGGAAGAGCAACCGCCGCCATGGGCTGTTCAGCTTCTTCCATGTACAACGCCACCACCACCCGCAGATAGTAGTAAGCACCGATGGCGCTGTTGATCATCACGATTACCGCCAAGCCTGGTAATCCGGCAGCTACAGCCGCGGTGACAATGTAGAACTTGCCGAAGAATCCGCCGGTGAGAGGAATGCCGATCAGCGAGAGCAGGAAAATCGTCAGGCAGGCCGCCAGCACGGGCTGGCGCCGGCCCAGGCCGCAGTAGTCGGTTAGCGACAAGCGCTCTTCGCCAAGGCCAGAGAGCAGCGCGACCACCAGGAACGCGCCGATATTCATGATGGAATAGGCGGCCAGATAGAACATCGCCGCCGCCACGCCCATCTCCGAGCGCGAGGTGAACGCCGCTAAAATATATCCGGCGTGCGCGATGGAGGAGTACGCCAGCATCCGCTTGATGTTGCCCTGCACCAGTGCCGCCAGGTTGCCGACGAACATCGAAAGCACCGCGCAAGTCCACAGCAGCCAGAAATATCCGGCTGCCGGAGTTAGTCCGCTTAAGAAGACGCGCAGGAAAACGGCGAAGGCCGCGGCTTTCGGAGCGGCCGACATGAACGCTGTCACCGGCGTAGGCGCGCCTTGATAAACGTCGGGCGTCCAAACCTGGAAAGGCGCGCCGGATACCTTGAACGCCAGGCCCACGAACATCAGCGCCGCGGCCATGCCCACCAGCGGCCCGTTGGCGGTCGGAATCGCGGCGCGGATCGCGGCCAAGTTGGTGCTGCCCGTGGCGCCGTAAATCAAGGCGATGCCGTAAAGGAGGAATGCGGTGGCGAAAGATCCTAACAGAAAGTATTTCAACGCCGCTTCGGTGGAACGCGCGTCGTGACGGCGGTATCCGGTCAGGATATAGGTGGAGATCGAGGATATCTCCAGGGCGATGAAGATCATTACCAACTCCGTCGAGCAGGCCATCAATCCCATGCCCACCACGCTCAACAGGATCAACGCGTAATACTCGCCGCTCTCGATGCCCTCCCGTTCCAGGTAATCGAAGGAGGAGAGAACCGCCAGCGCGGCGACAATGATAAACAGTTCCCGGAAGAAAATGCCGTAAGCGTCGCTGATCACCAGGCCGCTGAAGGCGGGGCCGAAGTTGTCGTGATGAAACTGGAAATGCGCCGCGAACAGCGCCAAGCCCAGCGATGTCAGCGCCAGGTAGCCCAGCGTGCGAGCCCGCTTGACTACCGGCGACAGCACCATGATCAGCGTGCCGGCTACGGCCAAAATCACTTCGGGGAGAAGGCGCACGGTCTGGTCGCCGTAGCTCATTGCCCGCCTCCCTTAAATGCGGCTGGCCGAAGCCGCACAGACGCCGGAGGCTTGACGCCGTTTTGAACATGCGCCGGCGCGCCCGCTTGCTTGACCACTTGCTCGGTGGACGCTTCCATCGGCTTGAAAAACCATCCCGAGGCCACGCCCATGATCAGGGCCATCGCCATCACCGGAACGATCACCCATTTTTCCCGCGTTGACAGGTCGGACAGCTTGCTGTTCACCGGATTGGTCACTTCACCCAGGAACACACGCTGATACATCCACAGCATGTAGACCGCGGATAAAATCGTGGCCGTGGCCGCGACCACCGCGTACGCGAAGCGCGCCTGCGACGCTCCCAGCAAAATCAGAAACTCGCCCACAAAACCGTTCAGCAGCGGCAAGCCGATGCTGGAAAGCGTCACGAACAGGAACACGGACGACAGCTTGGGCAGGGGCGTGGCCAAGCCGCCATATTCGGCAATCATGAAATTGTGGCGGCGGTCGTACAGCATACCCACCAGCAAGAACAACGCGCCGGTGGAGATGCCGTGGTTCAACATTTGATACATCGCGCCGTCCAGGGCGATCTGGTTGAAGGAGAAAATTCCCAGCACCACAAATCCCAAGTGGCTCACGGAACTGTACGCGACCAGCTTCTTCAAGTTCGGCTGGATCATTGCCACCAGCGCGCCGTAGACGATTCCGATCAACGCCAGGGTCACGATCCAGGGGGCATGGCGGGCGGCGGCTTCCGGGAACAGCGGCACGCAGAAGCGCACCAAACCGTACGTTCCCATCTTCAGCATGACAGCGGCCAGCAGCACCGATCCGGCGGTGGGCGCTTCCACGTGAGCGTCGGGCAGCCAGGTGTGCAGCGGGAACATCGGGACTTTAATCGCGAAGGCCACAAAGAACGCCAGGAACAGCCAGGCTTGCTCTGGCCCTGCGAACATCGCGCGGCGCTCCATCAGCAGCGGGATGTCGAAGGTGTGCGCCGCGCGGTACAGCCAGACGATCGCCACCAGCATCAAGACCGATCCGGCCATGGTGAACAGGAAGAATTTCACCGCGGCGTAGATGCGCCGCCCGTGTCCCCATACGCCGATGATGAAATACATCGGCACCAGGCCCACTTCCCAGAAAACGTAAAACAAGAACAGATCGAGCGACGCGAACACGCCCAGCATTCCGGATTCCAGCAACAGGAACAGCGCGAAAAACGCTTTGACGCGCTCGCCGATGTGCCAGGAAGCCAGCAGCGCGATCGGTACCAGGAAAGTGGTCAGCAGGATCAGCCACAGGCTGATGCCGTCAATGCCGATGTGAAAGTGAATCTCCGGAATGCTGATCCAAGGGACGTCGGTCTCGAACTGATACTTGCTGGTGCCGCTCTGGAATTGCCAAAGCAAGGCGAGGGAAAGGACAAACACCAGCAGCGCGACGGCCAGACCGGCGCGGCGGATGGTTTCCGTCTGCTCGCTGGGAATGACTAGCAGTGCCAGCGCGCCGGCGGCCGGTAATAGGACAACAAGTGTCAGCAACATTTTCTTATAGGGCTATTTCGCCCACAGCAAACTCATGTACAACAACGCGCTCACCGCGCCGAGCACCACCCACGCGGCGTAACTGCGAATCAATCCCGATTGCAAGAGCCGCACCACGCCGCCCGCGGCGCGCGCGGTGTCGGCCAGCCCGTTGGCGCTGCCGTCAATCACGGTTTCGTCCACTACGTGCCATAGGAATCCGCGGGAAACGGCGGTAGTGGACTTCAGGAACAACACGTCGTACAACTCGTTGACGTAATACTTCCTTAGCAGCACGACATAGGCGCCGTGGAATTTCTCGGAGAAGTTGAGTCCAGTTTCCGGCTTAACCACATATGCGTAGTAGGCCGCGCCGATTCCCGAGGCGCCCACCAGCACGGCGATCAAGGTGAACAAAAGCTCTTCGCCGGAGTTTTCTGTTTCCTCCGGACGCGGTACGTCAATGGGATCGCTGCTTCCTGTTTGCATCCCAAACCCCGCGGGAATGCGTGCCAGGGATGGTTCCAGGAAATGTTCGAAGTGCGCGGAGCCGCCCAGCACCGTCGGTACGCCGATCCAGCCGCCGACCACCGAAAGCACCGCCAGGCAAATCAGCGGCACCGTCATGGAGCGGGGCGATTCGTGGGCGTGATGCGCGTGGTCGCTCCGCGACTCTCCGAAAAACGTGAGGAACAGCAGCGCGGAACATGTAGAAGGCGGTCATGCCCGCGGTGATCGTCGCCGCCGAGCCACAGCCAGGGATGGCCGCTGTGCCGAGGCGCTCCACAATATTTCGTCCTTGCTGAAGAATCCGGCGAACGGCGGCACGCCGCGAGATCGCGAGCGTGGCCAGGAGCACGGTCCAGAAGGTTCCGGGAATCTTCTGGCGAAGCCCACCCATCTTGCGCATGTCCAGTTCGCCGCTCATCGCGTGCATCACGCTGCCCGCCCCGAGGAACAGCAGCGCTTTGAAGAAGGCGTGGGTCATCAGGTGAAAAATGCCGGCGGAGAACGCGCCTACGCCGCAGGCCAGGAACATGTATCCGAGCTGGCTGACCGTGAATAGGCCAGCATGCGCTTGATGTCGTTCTGCACCAAGCCGATGGTGGCGGCGAAAAAGCGCGGTGAGGCAGCCGATAACGGCCACCGATTCCATGGCCTGCGGCGCATGCAGCAAATAACGGGCTGGAGCGCGCCACCATGTAGACGCCGGCCGTCACCATGGTGGCGGCGTGGATCAACGCGCTGACCGGCGTGGGACCTTCCATCGCGTCCGGCAGCCAGACGTACAGCGGCACTTGCGCCGATTTGCCGCAGGCCCCGGCAACAGCAGCAGGCAGATGGCGGTGAGCACGCCCAGTCCGCTCTCCACCGGCGCGTTTTGGCACGCTGCAAAAACGTTTCGTGAAGTCCAGGCTGCCAAACGTGCCGACGATCAGCAGCATAGCCAGCGTGAATCCGAAGTCGCCGACGCGGTTGACGATAAATGCTTTCTTCCCGGCGTCGGCGGCGGACTTCTTCAGATAGTAAAAGCCGATCAGCAAATAGGAGCACAGCCCCACGCCTTCCCATCCCACGAACATCAGCAAGTAGTTGCCGGCCAGCACCAGTGTCAGCATGAAGAAGGTGAACAGGTTTAAGTACGAGAAGAAGCGGTATAAACCGTCGTCTTCCATGTACCCAGTGGAGTACACGTGGATCAAAAAGCCCACGCCGGTGACGATCAGCGTCATGAGCATGGAAAGCGGATCGAGGTAGAAGCTGAAGGCGGCATGAAAACTGCCCGCGCCGATCCAAGGCCCCACGGTCTCGATGATCGGATGTTCGCTGAAACCCGCGGTGAAGAAAAGATAAACAGCGTAGAGAAACGCCAGCCCGACCGTGGTGCAAGCCACGCCGCCGATAAACGACCGCGAGCGACCCTTGCCGAAAAATCCGTTGATCGCCGCGCCGACCAGCGGCAGGACGGGCAGAATCCAGAGATGGAGGTTGGAGTCCATTTAGAGCTTGAGCAACTCGATATCGTCCACGTTCAGCGACTTCCGGTTGTGATACACCACCATTATGATGGCCAGGCCCACCGCGGCTTCGGCGGCGGCCACCACCATCACGAAAAATACGAAGACGTGCGCGTTCAAATCTCCCAGCAAGTAGCCGAAGGCCACAAAACTCAAGTTCACTGCGTTGAGCATCAGTTCGATGGACATGAACACCGTAACGATGTTGCGCTTGGCCAGGAAGCCGGCTACGCCGAGCACGAACAGGACGGCGCTCAAAATCAGATACCAGCTAACGGGAATCATCCGGCCTCCTCTTGCCCAGCACCACCGCGCCCATGATGGCCACCAGGATCAGCACCGAGGTGACTTCGAAGGGCAGCAGGAATTTGCTGAACAGTAGTTTGCCCACCTGGCGGGTGTTGTCGCCGGAGAGCAGCGAAGGATGCACCAGTTCGGAGGCGGGGAATTTGCCGCGCAACACGGCCACAATTTCCACCAGCAGCAGCGTCAACAACGGCGGCCCCAGATTCACGGCCATCTTGGAGCGGTCCACATGCACTTCTTCTTGGGCGTTCAGCAGCATCAGCACAAAGACGAAGAGCACCATGATGGCGCCGGCGTAGACGATGATCTGCACGGCGGCGATGAACTCCGCGCCCAGCATCAGGTAGAGGCCGGCCAGCGCTCCCATCACTGCCACCAACGAGAGAGCGCTGTAAATCGGATGGCTCTCGCGGATCAGGTTGATGGCTCCCGCCAGGGCGATTCCCGCGAAAAGGAAAAACATGACGGCGTCCATCAGGAAGCCCTCCAGGCGATCACGAAACCGGTGATCAGCAAGTTGGCGATGCTGATGGGCACCAGCCGCTTCCAGCCGAATTCCATTAGCGTATCGTAGCGGAAGCGCGGCAGAGTCCAACGGACCCAGATGTACAGGAACAGGAAGAATCCCACTTTTGCCAGAAACCAGAAGACGCCCTCGGCCGGAGTGCGGAACGGCTCCCAGAGGAAGAGCAGTCCAAGAATGGTGAACACCGTGGCCACCACCGGCAAGAAGATGCACTCCAGCAGCCGGCGCCGGCTCAACGAGAATTTCAGCAGCAGCAGGGCGAACCCAACGAAAACCACCACCGGCGTGTAGGCCAGCCCATCCCAGGGCAGGGGACGCAGCCATCCGCCCAGGAACAACAGCGTCGCCAGGCAGGATGCCGTGACCATGTTGGCGTACTCGGCGGTGAAGAACATGGCGAATTTCATGCTGCTGTACTCGGTGTGGAATCCGGCCACCAACTCGCCCTCGGCTTCCGGAAGATCGAAGGGCACGCGATTGGTTTCCGCGAACGCCGAGATCACGTAAGTTACAAACGCCACCGCCTGCGGAATGCAGTTCCACCTGGGGACCACGCCCAGCCAGTAGCCGCTCTGGGAGTTGACGATCTCGCGCAAACTCAAGCTACCGGCCACCAGCAGCGGTCCGACCACGGAAAAACTCAAGCTCAGTTCGTAGCTGATCATTTGCGCGGAACTGCGCAATCCGCCGAGCAGCGCGTACTTGCTTCCCGAGGACCATCCTGCCAGCGCGATGCCATACACACCCAGCGATGTGACGCCCAGGATAAATAGGATCCCCACATTGAGATCGGAAATTTGCAGCCAGGTGGTGTGTCCCAGCACCGTAACTGCGCCACCGAAAGGAATCACGGTGATGGACAGCAGCCCCAGCACCAGGGAGATGACCGGAGCGATAAAGTAAATCGGCAACTGCGCCTGCGCCGGTGTGGGATCTTCCTTGAAGATGAACTTCAGTACATCGGCCAGCGGCTGCAACAGGCCGTGCGGGCCGGTCTGCGTGGGGCCCCAGCGATTCTGGATACGTCCCGCCACCTTGCGTTCGATCCACACGATGTACGCCAGCGCGGTGAGCAGGAAGCCCAGCACCACCGCAATCTTAATCAGGCTGGCGATGAGAAAGTCCGAGAAGTGCGTCATCGTGGAGTTGCCGAAAACATATTGTTACACAAAGCGGCGGGGCGCGCATCAAAGAATCGGGACGCGGGTTGGTTTGGCAGGTTGCGAGCGCGCGTTGTCAGTACCGCCTGCGGTAGCAGGTGGGTCCGCCCAGTGAAGAGTGGGACCCATCCGCTACCGCGGACGGTTCTGACAACGCATGGCCATGCGCGCATCACGGAATCGGGATGCGGTAGATGTTGCCGTGGGTGGTCGTGACCGTGTAGGCGTAGACCGCCGGGTCATTGCCGCGTGCGAAGTTGCGCCCGTAGCCCTCGGCGTCGCCTGAGATGGGCGTGCCGGCCAGGGCCCCGAAAAGACGGTCGCCCGACTGGAAGCCACCAGCCGGAACTGGCGGAAAAGAGATCCCCGGCTTCAGGGGGATCGCAAAGGTGTTCCGCGATGAGCCTCCGGCCAAGGCCGAAGAGGATGGTTGCATCCCGGTCCAGGTCACGTAGAGAATCTTGCCGTCGGGCGACCAGCTCGGCCTGCAAAAATCGTCGCAAATGCGGGTTCGCGGTCCCCCAGCCGCGGGATACGCGAAGACGGCCCGGGTTTGCTCTTCCTCCTGAATTGGCGCGCCGGCAATCAACCAGCGCTTATCGCGGGAAACATTCACGAGTCCGATAATTGGGTCGGCGATCGCCCGCTGCTTTCCGGTTCCGTCCTCTCCCACGCGGTAGACAAAGTTCCGACTCCCTTCGGTGGTCTGAAAGACCAGGGTTCCCTCCGCCCCAAAGTAGGCAGAGTTAACTTGATCGGGAAGCACTTGGCGCGGAGGAAAGCGGCGGTCCAGGGAGGCGATCCAGAGCCGCGACTGGCCTTTTGCGTCCGGGGAAACGTAAACGATCCTCTTGCCGTCGGGAGAAACGTCATAGCTGCGAAGCTTGGTGCCGGGCAAAAGGCGCTGGCGGCGCCCGGTATCGGTCTCGGCCATCCACAACTCACCGCGGTCCCCGGTGAGCAGGTCCCCGCCTCTTTCGTCCAAAACCAGGTAGCAGAGGCGCTTGCCATCGGCCAGGAAGAGTGGCCTCATGGCGCTCTCCTGGGAGGAGATTTGGCGTTCGCCGCTGGAGTCGTGCAGCCAAACGGCGCTTTCCCGGGCGACAATTTGGGCCACCACGGAGTGCCCATCCGGCGCCGCCACCACTGACTCTTCCTGGGTTGGACCGGAAGTGATCTGTTCCGGCGTGCCGTCGGGGAAACGCTGCCGCCAGATATGCGAACCGCTGCCGGTGTTGGCCGTCATGTAAATCCATCGTCCGTCGGGAGACCACGCTCCGGACAAGCAGCGTCTGCCGGGCGGACCCACTGGGCGTCCCGGCGAGCTTCCATCGAAGGGAACCACACGGCACTCGTGGATGATCCCTGCGCCATCCATTTCCGAGGCGATCAAAACCCATTTGCCGTCGGGCGAAATCCGGGAGACGTGGGCCATGCCTCTTTCCGCCGGCGGAACATAGACATCGCGCTCTTCGGCCCGGCTTTCGGTGGCCGTGACCACGGCCAGATGTATACCTTGCTTGATCTCGGAAAACATGACGCGCTGCGGTCCCACCCAGGTGACCGAGGCGGCGTTCGGCAAAAATGGCTGAGGATCGCCGCCCAGCACCGGGACCACCCACACTTGCTTCGTTCCATCGTAGGCGATCCGCGAACCGTCCCAGGAGAAGGACACGCCGGCCGTGTAGGGCCAAATCCTGGCCGTCGCCGATTTATCGTGAGTCAACTGCACTGGATCGCCATCGGGGAGAGATTTGACGTAGACATCGGAATTGCGGATGAACGCCAGCACGCGGCCGTCCGGCGAGAGTGCCGGATAGGAGGCGGAGTCCGAAAAATTAGTGAGTTGTACGTACTCGGCGCCGGCGGGTGCGACTGACTTGCCGAGCCGGACAAGCGTCACGTAGCCGAGGCCGGCGAGAGCCGCGATCACCACAGCCGCTAGTCCCCACATCAAGCCGGCGCTCGCTGCGCGGCGTTTGACGGGCGGCGCAGTCTCCTGCGCGGTGGTCTGGCCCGATGGAAGCGGCGGCGCGGCGGCGAAGCGTCCGGATTCGGAGTCGCGCCGTAGCCGCTTCAGGTCGGCGCGCAGTTCGGCGGCGCTCTGGCAGCGGATCTCGCGGTCCTTCTCCAGCGCTTTGTCGAGGAGGCGGTCCAATTCTTCCGGCAGGGTTGGATTCAGGCGTGAAGGCGGAGCGGGCCGCTGGCTCAGGATGGCGTTGAAGATCACCGCCGAGGTCGTGCCGCTAAAGGGGCGCTTTCCGGTGGCCATTTCATAAAGCAGCGCGCCAAATGAAAACAAATCGCTGCGCGCATCCAACTCCTCGCCGCGCGCCTGCTCCGGCGACATGTAGGCGGCCGTGCCGAGCGCCGCGCCCGCAATGCTGAGATCGAGCGCCTCTCCGGCAGTGGGATCGTGGGAGTTGGCCGGTCCGGGATCGAACTTGGCGAGGCCGAAATCGAGCACTTTGGCCACTTTCTTGGTAGTGATCAGAACGTTGCCCGGCTTGATGTCGCGATGCACGATTCCCTTAACGTGCGCGGCGTCCAGCGCGTCGGAGATCTGGATACCGAACTCCAGGAGTTGCTCGAGGGGCAGCGGTCCTTGTGGAAGAATGCGATCCAGCGATTGCCCTTCCAGAAACTCCATGGCGATAAAGACCTGTCCATCGCTCTCCGCGATCTCGTAAATGGTGCAGATATTGGGATGATTCAGCAACGACGCGGCGCGCGCTTCGCGGCGCAATCGTTCCAGGCCGCGCGGGTCGCTGGCGGAACGTTCCGAAAGGAACTTGAGCGCCACGTGGCGCCCGAGTGTCAGGTCCAAAGCCTCGTAGACCACACCCATGCCTCCGCCGCCCAGTTTGTTGAGGATCCGGTAGTGGGAAATCGTCGTGCCGATCACCACGCCATTATAGCCGAGAACAGGCGGCCGGACGGCGCGAGCGGTCTCAGCGGCAGACTGCTGCGTTGCTTGATGTAGCGCGGGCATCCCTGCCGGCGATGGTTGGTGCGGACAACGCCCGCGCCTGGAGTTTCTACATTTTCAGCCCGCGAAGCGGGCGGGAGAGTGTGGCCCAGGGTGGAGCGTTTTTTGCGGAACCCTGGGAAGACTGAGAGGGAAAAAAGAGCCCGCGGAGCGGGCGAAAGGCAGTCTCGCAGTTGCCAGAGCGTCTGCCGCCCGCTTCGCGGGCTTTGTTTTCTCTCGGTGTACCCAGGGTTCCGCAAAAAACGCTCCACCCTGGGCCACACTCTCGCACCCGCGTTCGCGGGCTTTGCGCTTCCTTCCTGTTTACCTCCAGCTTGCGCCGCGGGCTACCGATATGCCGCCGGCTACGTCGGCTGTAAATGTAGAAACTCCAGGGTGCGGGCAACGCCCGCACAGCGCTGCGAGCCAAGCTCGCAGCGGGCCCGAGGCAAGCCTCGGGCATCCAAGGCGGCGTCGAGCCGCCGCACTCCATATAAGCCGTTTTCAGTTCCGGGTCTCTGGCGTCCCAAGAAAGTGCTCAGTGAGGTATGATGCGGAACATGCCTAAGTACTTTTCCGTTCTCCTGGTGTGCGTATTCGCCTCCGCGGCTCTGGGCGCCCAACCGGTCCCGGGCGAAATGTTCAATCAATTGTCCTGGCGCATGATCGGCCCCTTCCGCGGCGGACGCGTGGCCGCCGTCGCCGGAGCGCCCGGCAATGCGCGCACGTACTACTTTGGCAGCGTCGGCGGCGGCGTTTGGAAAACCACTAACGCCGGCACAACTTGGTCGCCGGTGTTCGATCAACAAGATATCGCTTCCATCGGCGCGATCGCGGTGGCTCCGTCCAATCCCAGCGTGGTCTACGTGGGAACGGGCGAAGCCGACATCCGCTCGCAAATTGGCTTCGGCGACGGCGTCTACAAATCCACCGACGCCGGCAAGACCTGGAAGAACGTGGGACTGCGCGATACGCGCCAAATCGCCAAGATCCTGGTGGACCCGCGTAATCCCAACCTCGTGTACGTGGCTGCGCTCGGCCACGCCTATGGACCAAATCCAGAACGCGGCGTCTTTCGCTCCACCAACGGCGGCGAGACGTGGCAAAAAGTGCTGTTCACTTCACCGGAAATGGGCGCGGTGGATTTGGCCTGGGACCCGGCGAATAGCAAAGTGATCTTCGCAACCCTGTGGAACGGACGGCGTCCGCCCTGGAGCGTCTACGCGGCGATCGAAGGGCCGGGCAGCGGATTGTGGAAGTCGGTGGATAGCGGCGAGCATTGGAATCAGTTGACCGGCCATGGACTGCCCGAAGCGCAATGGCGGCGCTCCGGCGTGGCCGTGGCGAAGGGTGGACAGCGCGTCTACGTGGTGGTTGACACGCAAGGCAGCGGCCTGTTCCGCTCCGACGATGGCGGTGAAAATTGGACGCGCGTGAGCACCGACCTTCGCATCACCAGCCGCAACTGGTATTTCAGCGGAATCACGGTGGACCCCGTGGATCCCGACCTGGTGTACATCCCCAACGTGGCGCTCTATCGCTCCACCGATGGCGGCAAAAATTTTACCGTGCTCAAGGGCGCAGCCCGGCGGCGACGATTACCACATCCTTTGGATTGATCCCACCGACACCACGCGCATGATCCTGGGATCGGACCAGGGAACCAACCTGACCGTGGATCGCGGGACCTCCTGGAGCACCTGGTACAACCAGCCCACGGCGCAGATGTATCACGCCATCACCGACCGCCGTTTTCCTTATGCCGTGATGGGATCGCAGCAGGATAGCGGCACGGCCGCGGTGATGAGCCGCACCGATCATGGCGAAATTGACGCCCGCGATTGGTTCTCGGTGGGCGGCGCGGAGAGCGGTTACATCGCCGTGGACGGCAAGAACGACAACATCCTTTATGTGGGCAACACCAACGGCGCGTTGGCGCGCTACGACCGCCGCACCGGACAGGCGCAGAACATCACGCCGTCGCCGGGGCGGGGAGGCGGTGGACCGTTCGGCAGTATTGCCACACAGAAATACCGCTATCCGTGGACCGCGCCGCTGATTTACTCTGGGCTGGACAACACGCTCTATTTCGGCTCGCAGTATCTGATGAAGACCATCGACGGCGGATTGAACTGGAAGCAAATCAGCGGCGATCTGACAGGGGATACGCGGAAAGACAAAAGCGTTGGAGATGTTACACCCACGCCGGAAAACAGCAGGGCGCTCGGCTACGGTGTGATCTACGCAATCGGACCGTCGCCCTTGAAGCCGGGAGTGCTGTGGGTCGGTAGCGACACCGGGTTGGTGCATGTCACGCTCGATGGTGGAACCACCTGGAAGAACGTCACGCCGCCGGGCCTGCCCGACTGGAGCAAAATCAGTCAGATTGACGCTTCCCACTTCGATCCGGCCACGGCCTACATTTCCGTCGATCGTCACCGTAGGGAGGACTACAAGCCCTACATCTATCGCACGCGCGATTACGGTAAGACTTGGACGCCGATCGCCAACGGCCTGTCCGAGCCGGCGTTCATCAATTGCGTGCGCGAAGATCCGGCGCGAAAGGGCTTGCTTTACGCGGGCACGGAGCTGGGCGCGGCGGTTTCGTTCGACGACGGCGATCATTGGCAGGCGTTGAAGCTGAATCTGCCGGCGGTGTCGGTGCGCGACTTGTTGGTCCACGGAGACGATTTGGTCGCCGCCACCTTCGGCCGCGGCTTCTGGATTCTGGACGACATCGCCGCGCTGCGCCAAATTGATCGCCAGGCCGCAGGCGCGGAGGCGATGCTCTACAAACCGGCGGCGGCAATCCGGTTGAACCCCGAAGGTTTTGCCGGAACGCCCTTTCCACCCGAGGAGCCCAAGGCCGAGAATCCGCCGGAGGGCGCGATCCTCGACTACTACTTCCGGACCGCGCCCCAGGGCGAAGTGATACTTGAAGTGATCGATGCAAAAGGACAGTCCGTCAGGCGTTACTCTAGCCAGCAGGCTGCGACGGGTAGTGGGGGCCGGCGGGGTGGCGGAGCGATTGCCGACATCTGGATCACCGAGCCGCAACGGTTCACGGCCCAGGTTGGAATGAACCGTTTCCTGTGGGATCTGCGCTATGGTTCTACGGATGCCGAGGGCGGCGGCGCCGGCGGATTTGGCGGCGCGGCCCGCGGCCCCCTGGTGCTGCCCGGCACATACCAAGTTCGCCTGACCGCAGGTGGCCGCAGCTATACGCAGCCGCTCACAGTGAAACTCGATCCCCGATCCACGGCGACGCCGCTGGACATCGCCAAACAGTTTGCGTTGAGCATGAATTGCTCGAAGGCCATGACACGCGTGTCGGCGGTCTCGCGCGAAGCGCAGACGCTGCGCGGGCTCCTGGCCGATCGCAAACAATCGGCCACTGGCGACTTGACGGCGAAGATCGCCGCGTTGGACAGCGAAGCCTCCAAGTTCGCCGCCGCCACTGGCGGCGGTCGCGGTGGACGAGGAGGGCGCGGGGGCGCGGGCGGGGAAAGCGGCACCGCCTTCGCCACAATTTCCGGCCCGCTATCGACGGCCCTGAATGTGGCGCAAGGCGCCGACCGCACTCCGCCGGCGGCCGCTTACACGCTATACACCCAAGCCAGTCGGGAGTTGGCAGTACAACTCGCCGCCTGGAAGACGGTCCGCGAGGTCAAGCTGGCGGAGTTGAATCGCGCGCTGCAGCAGGATCATCTGCCGGTGATTGACTTGAAGTAAGACGCAATTTCCGAACCAAGTGGCGCGGGCATCCTTGCCGGCGGCTTTTGTCCTTGGCGCAATGAACCCGGCCCACTTTAGCTTGACTAGTGTGGTAGTCTTAAAGCTAGTCATTCCCTTATGCGCATTATTCTGCACACCGGGAAGGGTGGGGTTGGTAAGACGTCTGTTGCTTCCGCCACCGGCGTGGAACTCGCCCGCCGCGGTTATAAGACTCTGGTCATGAGCGTGGATCCGGCCCACTCGGTGGCCGACTCTTTTGACTTGGGCCGCCGCTTGCTTGCCCCGGCAGGAACTCCCACCAAGATCCGCCCCAACCTTTGGATTCAGGAAGTCAACATTCAAAAGGAAGTCGGACGTCATTGGAAACACGTCCACGGCTACGTGGCTTCGCTGTTGAATATCAGCGGGCTGAATGAAATCCTGGCCGAGGAGTTGGCCATCTTTCCGGGCATGGAGGAGGTCAGCTCGCTCATGTACATCAATCAGTACATTCGCGAGAAAACTTTTGACGTGATCCTTTTGGATTGTGCGCCCACCGCGGAATCGCTGCGCTTCATCTCCATCCCCAACACGTTGCAATGGTACATGGACCGGCTCTTCAGCGACACCTTGTTTAGCCTGGAACGCCGCGTCGCCAAGGTGATGCGTCCCTTGGTGAATACGTTCAGCCCGGTGCCGATGCCGGAAGACGAATGCTTCGCTCAGGTCAAGACGCTCTACGAAAACCTGCGCGGCATCGACAAGGTGCTGACCAATCCCGACATCACCACGGTGCGCCTGGTGACCACGCCGGAAAAGATGGTGCTGAAAGAAACCCAGCGCGCCTTCATGTTCTTCTGCCTCTACGGCATGACCGTGGACGCCGTGATCGTCAACCGCCTGCTGCCGGAAGACGTGCAGGATCACTTCTTTAATGGATGGAAGAACACCCAGGAACGCCACCTGAACAGCATCGGCGAGTTTTTCGCGCCGGTGCCGATTTGGAAGATTCCCTTGTTCAATAACGAAATTCTGGGCCTGCGGGAACTGGATCGCCTGGGCAAGGCCATCTATGGATCGCGCGATCCGGCGCTGGTGTATTACAAGGAATCGCCCTACCGCTTCGGCAACGTGGACGGAGTCTATCAGTTGCGCATGAAGCTGCCCTTTGTCGAGACGGAGGACGTGGACATGTTCAAGCACGGCGACGAGTTGGTGGTGCGCGTGGGCGCGTTTAAACGCCACATTCCTCTGCCGCAGCGGATGAACAGCCTGGAGCCGAAATCGGCGCGGGTGGAGAACGGCGATGTGATCATCACTTTCTTCTCCAAGATTGAAATTGCCGAGGCGGCGGGAGCCGCCGCTCTGCCACCCGGGCGTCCGCGGGACGTGGTTCAAACCCGGAAATAGATTTTTTCACCACGAAGGCACGAGGAAACACAGGCCCGAGCCACGAGGCCCGAGGCCCGAGCGGGGACAGGGTTTTTTTTGACTCGGGCCTCGGGCCTCGTGGCTCGCGCCTGTCTTTTTCCAACCATGAACTCCGTTCGCGTACTCTTCTTTGGCCCCTTGCGGGAAATCACCGGAAGTTCCGAGGAGACATTGGCCTGCCAGCCGGGAGATACCTTGGCATCCCTGTTCGACCGCTACGCGGCGCAATATCCCAAGATTGCGGCCCTGCGAGAGTCCATTGTATTGGCGCGTAATCGCGAGTTAGCGCAGCCCTCCACGCCGTTGAGCAACGGTGACGAGGTGGCGTTTCTGCCGCCCGTCTCAGGCGGAGCACAGGAAGACGAAAGCGTGGATGTTGCTGAAATCGACGTTGCTGAAATAGTGGACGCGCCGATTGACACGCGCGCCCTGGTGGCGCGCTTGCAGCGCGGAGAAGATGGAGCGGTGGTCACCTTTGAGGGAATCACGCGCAACAACTCCAAGGGCCGGCCAACGTTGTATCTGGAATACGAAGCCTATCGGCCAATGGCGCTGGAGCAGATGAAGGGCATTCTCACGGAGGCGCGCCAGCGCTGGACGATCGACCGCCTGGGAGTGATCCATCGCCTGGGACGGCTGGAAATCGGCGAGGCCAGCGTGGTGATTGTGGTGACCTCCGCGCACCGCGCGGCGGCCTTCGAGGCCTGCCGCTTCGTGATTGATCGCTTGAAGAAAACCGTGCCCATCTGGAAGAAGGAGTATTTCGAAGACGGCCAGACGTGGGTGGAAGGAGAAGTTCTGAAGAGCTAGCAGGCACACTTCAACAAGACAACGAAAGTTGTGGCATTTGCTGTTGTATAATGAAACGGAACGATTGCCAGGAGGCCACTCCCTTTGATCAAGCTGGATATCATCAATCAAGTGGTGAAAAAAAGCGGTATCACCAAGACCAAGGCGGAGACCGCCGTGGAAACCGTTTTCCGCAGCATGAAGAAGGCTCTCGAACGGGCGAGCGCATTGAATTGCGCGGTTTTGGCGTCTTCAACGTGCGCCCGCGCAAGACCGGCATCGGCCGCAATCCGCGCACTGGAGCGGAAGTCAGCATCCCGCCCGGCAAGGCGGTACGTTTCAAGCCCGGCAAAGAGTTGCAGGCAATCCAATAGTCTCACTGCGTGCCGGCCACGGGCGCTCCTGCTGGAACGAGGCCGTCATTCCTTTTCGATTTCGACGACCTTCGATGTCCGACCTCTACCGGCCCGCCATGGATGACGATTCGCCGCCAGAGTTATCCCCATCCAGCATCAACCCACGCGCTTGGCCCGGCGACATTTGGCCGCAAGTGGAAGTGCGCCAGCCTCCTCCTAAGAACCGTCTGTGGATTTGGCTGCACGTGCTGTTATTTCTCCTGACGCTGTGCAGCACCGCCGCGGTCGGTGCGCGCTTCCAACGGAACTTCGTGCAAGGTCGTCCCGCCTGGGACTTGGGAGCGGATCTCAACCCATTTGCGGGACTCCGCCACCATCCCGAGCGCATCCTCGACGGCCTGCCCTTCGCGTTGTCGCTGCTCTTCATTCTGTCCATTCACGAGCTCGGACACCTTGTGGCGTGCTGGCATTACGACATTGACGCCAGCTATCCCTACTTCATTCCCGCGCCGACCATCATCGGGACGATGGGCGCATTCATCCGGATCAAGAGCATGTTCCGCACCCGGCGCGCGTTGTTCGACGTGGGAATCTGGGGTCCGCTGGCGGGTTTCGTTGCCGCGCTGCCGTTTGTGCTGATTGGATTGGCGATCTCCCGCGTGAAGCCGGGCGTTTACATCGACGGTACGATCAGCTTCGACTTCCCCCCGTTGTTTCAACTGGTGAACCTGCTTTTGCGTCCCGGCGTAAGCCAGTTCGACATGGCCCTGCATCCGGTGGCGCGCGCCGCCTGGGTGGGATTATTTGCCACCGCTCTGAATCTGATTCCCGCCGGTCAACTCGACGGCGGCCACATTCTTTACGCGCTGAGTTCCCGCTGGCATCGCATTGTTTCGGTATCGGTGGCGGTGCTGCTGGGGTTGCCCATGGTTGTGATGATGTCCTGCTGGGGGCTGGCCCGCTGGGTTCCCTCGCTGAATGCGGTGGGTGATCGGGTGGACGAGTTTTACTGGCCGGGCTGGTTTTTGTGGGGGGTGCTGCTGTTGTTCCTGGGACGCCGCCATCCGCCGATTTACGATCCCTCTCCTTTGGACAAAGGACGTCGCTGGCTGGCGGTGCTGGCGCTGGTGGTGTTCTTGTTGTGCCTTGCGCCGATTCCGTTCCGGACGTTTTAGCCACAGAGGCACAGAGGGCACAAAGACCGGAACACAGAGAAACCCTATTCCTTGGTTTTGTGTTCTCTGTGTTTCCGATCTCTGTGTTCTCTGTGCCTCTGTGGCTAATTCTCCTTTCTAATACCTCAACAACTCCCGGGCCGCCGCCAAAACCTTGGGCACATTCGGCAGAAACGCCTCTTCCAGCGGCGGACTGTAAGGCACCGGCGTATCCGGCGCGGTCACCCGCACGATCGGGCCGTCCAGATATTCGAAGACGCGCTCGGTGATGCTCGCCGCCAACTCGCCGGCCATGCCGCCGGTGCGCGTGTCCTCGTGCAGCAGCAGTACCTTGGCGGTCTTCCGCACGCTGGCGCAGACCGTCTCGCGATCCAGCGGCAGCAGCGTGCGCAGATCCACCACCTCCACCGACGCGCCTTCTTCCGGCCAGCTTGTCGGCCGCCTCCAGCGCCATCCACACCATCGCGCCATAAGTGATGATGCTCAGGTCGCGGCCCTCGCGCACCACCTCGGCCTTGCCGATCGGCACGGTGTATTCTTCCGCCGGGCAGGTCCTCCTTGATGCGGCGGTAGAGGCCCTTGTGCTCGAAGAAAATCACCGGATCGTTGTCGCGGATGGCGGACTTGATCAGCCCCTTGGCGTCGTACGCGGTGGCCGGCGCCACCACCTTCAAGCCCGGGCGTGCGCACGAACCACATTTCGGGATTCTGCGAGTGGAACGGCCCGCCGTGGATGCCGCCGCCCGAGGGCGCGCGCATCACCATGGGCACCGCCGCGCCCCAGCGGTAACGGCACTTGGCGGCGAAGTTCACAATCTGGTCGAAGCCGCAGGTGATGAAATCGGCGAACTGCATCTCCGCCACCGGCCGCAGTCCCATCAGTCGCCGCGCCGATGGCCGCGCCCACGATGGCCGCCTCGGAGATCGGCGTATCCACCACGCGCGTCTCGCCGAATTGCTCGAAGAAGCCGGCGGTCACTTTGAACGCGCCGCCGTACACGCCGATGTCTTCGCCCAGCAGGAAGACGTTGGGGTCGCGCTCCATCTCTTCCCAGATGCCTTCGCGGATGGCTTCCAGATAAGTGGTCGGCCATGGTGGCCATGCTATGCCGTTTCGTACACGTCGTCGAGCAGCGTGGCGGGATCGGGATACGGGACTGCGTTCCGCCCACGCCACGGCCTCGTCCACTTCCGCGACCACGCGCGCGCTGCATCGCGTCAATCTCCTCGGCGGTCGGCCAAGCGCTTCTTGCGCGCGTTCGCTTCCAGGCGCGGGATCGGATCGCAGCTTGCCCCATTCGTCGAACAAATCCTTGGGCACGTAATGCGCGGCGTCGTGCGCGGAGTGGCCGGTCATGCGGAACGTCTTGCACTCGAGCAGGTACGGACCCTTGCCCGGACGCGGGCGTGCGCCAGGGCGCGCGCGCTGGCGGCGTGGACCGCCAGCACGTCGTTGCCGTCCACGATCTCGGCCGGCATGTTGTAGGCGGGGCCGCGGTCGGCCACGTTGGCGCACGCCATCTGCAGCGCCGAGCGGCGTGGAGTAGGCGTACTGATTGTTGTTGCAGATGAAGACCACCGGCAGCTTCTGCACGGCGGCGAAGTTCACGCCTTCGTGCCAATCGCCGCGGCTGGTGGCGCCGTCGCCGAAATAGCTGAACGCCACGCCGTCTTGCCCGTAGCGCAGCGCCAGGGCGACGCCCGCGGCCACCGGCACGGTGGCGGCCAGCGCGCTGATGATGGAGACCATGCCCGAGTCTCATGTCGCCCATGTGCATGTTGCCGTCGCGCCCGCGCGTGAGCCCGCCTCGCGGCCCATGTATTGCGCGAAGATGCGGCGCGGCGGCACGCCGCGAATCAGAAACACGGCCATGTCGCGGTGCGACGGGAACAGCACGTCGTCCGGCTCGGCCAGCAGCGCCGTGCCCACCGGGATGGCCTCCTGCCCGCGTCCCACGTACACGCCGCCCAGGATCTTTGCCCTGGCGGTACAGTTTGCGCTCGATGCGGTCTTCCATCTCCCGCATCAGCTTCATATAGTAAAGCAGCGGCTCGACGATCTCCCGCTCGCTAGGGGTGGCGGTCCGCGTCTTGGTCCGAGTTGGAGGTTGAGTTTTACGCATGACCAATGCAAGAGGATATCGTATCCTGATTCCGGGCGCGAGCGAGGGGCGCGTTTTTTGGTGGCGGGCCAGTTTGAAGTGGCACGTTGCCTCGCGGCTCCGCCGCTCCTTCGTGCGGAAAAGCTGTGCCTAGCCCGCGGAGCGGGCGAGGGAGTGTGGCCGAGGGTGAGCGTATTTTGCGGAACCCTGGGTACGCCGAGAGAAAGAGAGCCCGCGAAGCGGGCGACAGACGCGCGGCCAACTGCGAGGCTGTCTTTCGCCCGCTCCGCAGGCTCTTTTTCCCTCGCCGTGTTACCCAGGGTTCCGCAAAAAACGCTTCACCCTGGGCCACACTCTCCCGCCCGCCCCGCGGGCCCAGCGAGACACTCTGGAAGCAATGCCTGCAAAACATGAACGACTGGCTGAGTCAAGGATTCGATTTTGGAACCGCGGTGGAGCTGGCCACGCTGATCCTGCTGGCGGCGGTCTTCCTTAGCCGGCGCTGGAAGCAGGGTGATCAGTGGGAGGCCGCCCTGATCGCGCCCTTCCTGCGACTGGCGCGGCGTCCGGCGCTGGCCATGCTGGCGTGCGGCGCGGCTCCGTTGGTTTTGCGCGCGGCGCTCTGGCCGTCCTTGAACTGTCCCGTTCCCGGCGTGCTTGACGAATACTCTTACTTGCTGGCGTCCGATACTTTCGCGCACGGACGCCTGACCAACCCCACGCATCCCTTGTGGATGTTCTTCGAAACTTTCAATGTTATCCAGCAGCCCACCTACGCCTCGAAGTATCCGCCGCTGCAAGGTCTGGTCATGGCCTTCGGGCAGGTATTCCTCGGCCATCCCTGGTGGGCGTATTTATCAGCATGGGAATCCTGGGCGCGACGCTCTACTGGGCGTTGGCGGGTTGGGTTCCGCGGCGTTGGGCGATGCTCGGATCGTTCCTGGCGCTGCTGCAATGGGAAGTCTTCAGCTATTGGATGAACTCTTACTGGGGCGGATCGCTGGCCGCGATCGGCGGCGCGCTGGTGCTGGGAAGTTTCCCGCGCTTGCCGGCGAGTCTGCGGCGGAAATCACCGGGCATTGCGTTACTGATGGCGTTGGGCGTGGCCATCTTGCTCAACACGCGGCCGTACGAGGGTATGATGCTCGCCGTCCCTTTGCTGATCGCCACGGCGTGGCGGATTTTGCGGCGTAATGGGCGTTTCTCGTTACGGGTACTTCTGCCCGCGGCGGCATTGCTGGTGGCGACGGCGGGGTCCATGGCGTATTACTTCTGGCGCGTCACCGGCAAGCCTTGGCTGATGCCCTACGTCGAGCACGAGCGGCAGTACACCATTGCGCCGGTGTTTATCTTTCTTCCCGTGCGGCCTGCTCGGCTTACCGCCATCCGGTTATCGCGGCGTGGTGGAAGCAAGATCCGTCCCTGCGAGCGCGGCGGGACGGTGTCGTGCGCTACCTGCTGAATCGCGGTTACATGCTGTTGGTTTTCTATTTTGGTCCGGCTTTTCTGGTGGCCTATGCGGCGCTGTGGTTGCGGCGATCGGAGGGCGCCATGCGCTGGCTTGTCGCGCTGTTAATTTTCCAAATACTGGCGATCCTGCTAGTCGCCTGGCCGTTGCCTCATTACGCGTCGCCCGCGACGGCTTTGATCCTGCTGCTGGCGGTATATGGACTGCGCGCCCTGCGCCGGTGGCGGTCCGAAAAACAGTGGGGACCGTGGTTAGTCCGCGTCGTGGTGTTGGCCTGCGTGATTCGGGCTTGTCTCTGTCCCGTAGCGCCCTATGCGATTCGGGAGCTGGGCTGGGATCCCAGCAATGCGAATTGGCGCTGCTGCACGGGCGGCAACGATTTTGGCCGCAACGCAGTCCAGGAACAACTGGAAGCCAAGCCGGGACGACACTTGGTGGTGGTGAAGTACGGCCTCGACCAAAGCAACTTTCGGGAGTTTGTTTACAACCTGGCGGACATCGATAGCCAAAAGGTGGTGTGGGCGCGGTCCATGAGTACCTACGAGGATCAATGGTTGCTGGACTATTACAAAGACCGCCAGGTCTGGCTGCTCACGGTGGATGCCGGAAAGTACAATCTGCAGCCCTATCCTGGAGCGAACGCACCGCAA
>CAVVEL010000011.1:0-162014 GCA_963747095.1 Terriglobia bacterium | reverse complement strand
TACGCCATGTGCAACCTCCGACTCAGAACCCATGTCCCCGCAGGTTTAAAGGCTACATTATATGCCCTGAGAAGAAGTTGAGCATGTGAAATTTCGGAAAGCTTAAGGGGGCGGTTTCCTACCATTTAGCGCTCGCCGAGTCCCTTTTGAAAGAGGGTTCCCGACGGATGAGCCTCAGGCTACCTCTTCGTCCATTCCGGCAGCCACATCGGCAACCGTGAAGTACGCGCAATCGGGGTGATGGAAGACCAAGGCGCTGACGCTAGCTTCCGGATCCATCATCCAGCCTTCGGTCAACTGCACGCCAATCTCATCGGGACGAAGCAGTTTCCACATGCCAGCCTGATCCTCCAGGTTGGGACAGGCCCCGTAGCCGAACGAATATCGCTTGCCGCGATAGCGGGAAGTGAAGCGCTCCTTCATGGTCATGGTGGGCGGGTCGGGGAAACCCCAGTCCTCGCGGATGCGGCGATGCAACCATTCGGCGCAACCCTCCGCCGTCTCGATCGCCAAGGCTTGTAGCGCGTGACTCAGGAAGAACCGCCCGGCATCCTTGGCGGCGTTGGCGCGCTCGCGCACGCCTTCCCCGGCAGTCACCACAAACATCGCCAGATGATCGCGCGATTTTTCATCCCGATCCAGGACGTAGTCGCTCAGGCACAGGCCGTTCTCGCGCGCCTGCCGGCCAAATTGGAAGGTGTGCAACGGCGTTTCGCTTCCCGGCGCGAACAATTGGATCGAATTTCCCAAACGTTCCGCCTCGAAGAACTGCCAAACCACGCGGACCTTCAGGAATTCGGCGGCGTCCTGCTTCACTTCTTCCATGTTGTGATGCAACTCCAGCGCTTGCGGATCGCGCTCGGCCAGCTTCTGCTCGAAGTTGCCCTTGAATCCCAAGTGCCGTCCAAACAGCATGTAGGGATTGATGTAGCTCCACACTTCAGCCAGTTGCGGAACGCTGCGCACGCGGCGGTCGAGGTACGGCGCGGCGGGAATGGGGATGTCGGTGCGTACCTTGGCGCTACGGCGCTCCGACACCGGACCGGCCGCCTCCGCGGGCTCCGGCTCGGCGATCACCTCGACGTGGGTGTGTCCCTCGATGGTGGCGGATCGCGTGGCGGGGTCCTGCAAGCGGTTCATCAGTTCCAGGCCGGTCATGGCGTCTTTGGCATAGCAGACGGCGCGGCCGTAGCGCGGCGCAATCTTCAGCCGCGTGAACTTGTCCGACAACGCCGCGCCGCCCACCAACATCGGCGCTTCGATGCCGGCGTCGCGCAAATCTCCGGCGGTGACCACCATTTGCTGCGCGCTCTTCACCAGCAATCCGCTTAAGCCGATGGCGTCCGGCTTTTCCCGGCGATAGGCCTGGATCAACTCTTCCGGCGGCACCTTGATCCCCAGATTAACTACCGTATAACCGTTGTTGCTGAGAATAATCTCCACCAGGTTCTTGCCGATGTCGTGAACGTCGCCCTTCACCGTGGCCAGAACGATCTTGCCGCGGGCCTGGGCGTCGGACTTGGTCATGTACTGTTCCAGGTGCGACACGGAGGCCTTCATGGCTTCGGCCGATTGCAGCACCTCGGCCACAATCAGCTCGTTGTTGTTGAACAGCCGGCCCACTTCGGTCATGCCCGCCATCAACGGACCATTGATGATGTCCAGCGGCACCATTCCTTCAGCGCGTTTGGCTTCCAGATCGGCCACCAGGCCGTCGCGGGTGCCTTCGATAATGTAGTTGGCCAGGCGCTGATCGAGCGGCAACAACTCGCCGGCGGATTTTCCTTTGCTACGCCCGCCGGAACCGCGAAAATGGGCGGAGATCGCCGCGATGTGAAACTGATTGATGGCGGCGCGCTGCTCGCGCGGCTGCTGGCGCCAGTCCTCGGGCGCCGCGGACAGTTCCGCATGACCGGCCGGCGGAGTATTAAAAAGCAAGTTCTCCGCCAGTTGCCGCTCCTCGTGGGGAATCGATGCGAAGCGCTCCAGTTTCTCGGTGTTGACGATGGCCAGATCGAGGCCGGCTTTGGTGCAGTAATACAGAAAAACAGAGTTGACCACTTCGCGCGCCGAGGCCGGGAGTCCGAAAGAAATATTAGAGATGCCCAGCACCGTTTTCAAGCCGGGGACGGCCTCGCGGATCAAGCGAATCGCTTCGATCGTCTCCACCGCGCCGCCGATGTAGTTCTCATCGCCGGTGGCGCAGGGAAAAACCAGCGGATCGATGATGATGTCGGTGACCGGAATGGAGTATTTCGTGGTCAGCAACTCTACCGACCTCCGCGCGACCGCCAGTTTGCGCTCGCGGGTGAAGGCCTGGGCCTGCTGCTTGTCTTCGTCAATGCATCCCACCACCAGGGCCGCGCCGTAGGAGTGCGCGACGGGCGCCATGCGCTCGAACTTCTCCTCGCCGTCTTCCAGGTTGATCGAGTTGATGATGCTTTTGCCCTGGCAGTAGGTGAGCGAGAGCTCCATGGCCTTGGGATCGGTGGTGTCAATCATCACCGGCACTTTGATCTTGCGGATCAAACGGTCGTAGAACAGCGGGATATCCTTGATCTCGTCGTGATCGGTGGATTGCAGGCAAACGTCCACCACTTGCGCGCCGTTGCGCACCTGGCGGCGCGCGATCTCCGAAGCTTCTTCCCACTTTTCTTCGGCGATCAGGCCCTTGAACAGGCGCGATCCAATCACGTTGGTGCGCTCGCCCACCAGCAGCGGCCGGTTGCTGTCGTCGGCCTCCACCAATTCGATGCCGCTGTAGAAGACTCGCGTGATGGGCGGGCGCACTTCGCGCGGCCGGCGGCCTTCCACCATCTGCGCGATCATGCGGATGTGTTCCGGTGTCGTCCCGCAGCATCCGCCGACGATATTCAACCATCCATGAGCCGCGAATTTCTCGAGTTGCCGCGTCAAGCTTTCCGGCGTTTCCTTGTAGCGGCCCTCTTCATCCGGCAAGCCCGCGTTGGGATAGCAGGAGATGCGCGTGGAGGCCATCTCGTGTAGGGTGCGGATGTGATCGGTCATGAACTCCGGACCCGTGGCGCAGTTCAAGCCGATGGACAGCAGATCCATGTGCGCCACCGACACCAGCAGGGCGTCCGCGGTTTGTCCGGCCAGCATGGAGCCCATCGGCTCGATGGTGCCGCTGACCATCACCGGGATTCGCTCGCCGCCTGCTTTTTCGCGTTCCTTCCTCAATTGCTGCACGGCCAGCAGTCCGGCCTTGACGTTGCGGGTATCGTTGCAAGTTTCGAACAGCAGCACGTCCGCGCCGCCGTCCCATAATCCACGGGCGGCGTCGTAGTAGGTTTGGCGCAGTTCATCGAAGGTGACTCCACCGGTTACGGTGATGGATTTGGTGGTCGGCCCCATGGCGCCGGCGACGAAGCGCGGTTTTTGCGGCGTGGTAAATTCGGCGGCGGCTTGGCGCGCAATGCTGGCCGCGGCCTTGGCGATTTCGTAAGAGCGCGCGCCCAAGCCGTACTCGTCGAGGACGATGGAAGTGGCTTGGAAGGAGTTGGTCTCCACCATGTCGGAGCCGGCTTGATAGTAAGCGCGGTGAATATCGCGAATCACATCGGGACGCGTGAGGTTCAGGTTCTCATGACAACCTTCGTACCGCGCGCCGCCGTAATCGGCGGCGGTCAGTTGATGGGAGAACAAAACCGTCCCCATGGCGCCGTCGAGCACCAGGATGCGGGAGGCCAGGGCGGCCTCCAGAGATTGCCGTCTTTGTTCGCGTTCCGTCACTAGGCCACGATTTCCACCGCCACCTCGATATCCGAACCATTCACGCGCACCGGATAACGCTGCACCGGCCCGCGCGCCGGCGGCGTGCATTGTCCGGTGGCAAGATTGAATTGCGCGCCATGCCAGCGGGCACACCACCGCCTGTCCCATGATGTTTCCTTCGGACAACGGTCCGCCGATGTGCGTGCAGGCGTCGTCAATGGCGAAGTAGTCGGCGCCCAGTTTGAACAGGGCGATGCGCTTGCCGGCGGCTTCCACCAGAAGTCCGCGCTCGGGTTGGAGTTGATCCACACTCGCGACTTTGACGTAATCGGCCATAGACGCTCAATTGTATCAAAGGCCGCGGCCACCGGCGACAGGCCCATCAAGGGTAGTGACGCAATTTGAAGTAAACATGTTGTCAGTACCGTCCGCGGTAGCGGATGGGTCACGAGGTAGACCGCCTGCTACCGCAGGCGGGTCTGACAACAAATACCGCCTTACGATCAAACTGAGCCACTACCCCATCAAGTGGGGGTTGACAAGCTCAGGAATCCACGGGCGACCTGGAAGTCAACTTGCCTAGCGCTCAACAACATACGAATTTTCGTGGAAGGTAACGTTTCTACACTGCACTTTTTTTCTCCCGCTGAATCAGTGGGCTGCGTCCAAAACGAGGCATCGTGGCTATTCTGAGTCGATATACTGGCCGTAGGACACGTTCCTAGAGCGTGCCGGGCAATCACGATCAAGTTTCGAAGGTGGCGGCGGGGCAGCGGTTCCTCCGTCATCCGACTCAATCCACACCGGCGCAATCGCGTTGACGACCGCTGTACGTTTGCCACGTTGCCACGTCAAGCAGCGATTTCACCATTACAGCGATCGCCGTGGGCGGCACGATGCCGGGCGCGATTCCAGCGGACCTTGAATGGCCAATGGCCGCGGATCGCCGGGGATCTCCGTCCAGACGTGACGACAACACTATTCTCCCAATGAAAAAACTGCCCATCCTCGCAGCTTTGCTTTGTTCCACGCTGGGCCACGCCGGGTACCGTTTTCGTTATCAGGTGACCGTGGCTCACACTCAGGCGGGCGCTTCCGACTCCGCCAACTTTCCGATCCTGGTCTACATCTCCAGCAACGCGGATTTCAAGACGGCGGCGAACGGCGGCTACATCCAGAACACCGTCACGCTCAATGGACAGACGGTGCCCGCCGATCTGATCGTCGCCACCAATGCGGGCTGCACAACTCAGGTGACGGCCTGGGAAGTGGCCGGCTATTCAGCGACGGCCGGAAACCTTGAATTGTGGGTCAACCAGGGGACACTTTCCCACACCGTGGATACGGTGTTCTACATCTGTATCGACAATGCCTCGGTGAGCACGTATCAGAGCACCGCAACGAGCACCTGGGACGGCAACTTCAAGGGTGTGTGGCATCTCCCGGACGGGACCACGCTGGCGGTCGCTGAGTCCACGGTCAACGCGAACAGCGGAACTAACCATGGTGCAACGGCGGTAGCCGGGGTAATTGACGGTGGCGCGAAGTTTGTCGCCGCAAGCAGTCAGTATGTGTCCATAGCCGATAGCGCGTCATTGGATGGCACTGGCTCCAGCACACTCGAGGCGTGGCTTAATCCAGTCTCTGTTTCAGTGATCTACGGTTTCGTCACAAAGAGCAGCGATAGCCCCGGTAGCCATTGGGGGCAGAGACTGTATACAAACGCGGACGGTAAGTGGTGGGCCAGCGTGGTTACCACCAGCCCAAGTGCAGCACAGTACAATGCTGAAGGAGGTTCTTTGTCTGCCGGTTCCTGGGCCCATGTAGTGAATGTGTTCGACAGCTCAGCAAAAACTGTCTCCTTATACGTAAACGGCACTTTTATCACATCCACGTCCACTGGCACGATCCTTAGGACTGGCAATGCCTCTCTTATCGGCGCCAGCACTGCAACGACCCAATTTCTCAATGGAAATGTTGACGAGGTTCGCCTTTCGAACGTCGCGCGCTCTGCCGACTGGATCACCGCCGAATACAATATGGAAAAGTCGTCGCAGACCATGGTGACGCTGGGTTCGCGGGTGGCGTTGGGTGGTCCTCGCGGCGCGCAGGTGGTGGAGTTGCAACGGGGAGTTTCGACGAAAGGACTGCATTAGGGGGGACTCCCGCGGCTTCCGACGCAGGTTAGGATAGAATAGTTTTCGACGGTTCCACTGGCGGAACTCGACCAAGAGTCATGCCGAACACGATTGCCGTCGTCGTTCCCTACTTCAACGGCTCTCGCTTCCTTGATGAAGCGATGGCCAGCGTGCTGGCGCAAACCCTGCCAGCGGCGGAGGTGATCGTCGTCGATGACGGCTCCCGCAGCGAAGAAGCTTCGGCTATCGCGAAGTACCGGGGACGTGCGGCCATTCTGAGACAAAGCAATCAAGGCACTGCCGCAGCCCGGAATACGGGCGTGGCCGCCAGCACTTCCGAATGGATCGCCTTTCTGGATCAGGACGACGTTTGGGCGCTCAACCGCCTGGAAGTGCTGGCCAACTACCTCCAGCAACACCCCGAATGTGGGGTGGTCCACAACGCGATTCAGATTCATAACACCACGACCATCCATCGCAAGAAGCTCCTGCAAGCCGAGGACTTCCTCCTCCACGCCGATGCTCCCAGTCCGGTGATGCCGTCCGCGGCCCTCATTCGCAGGGATTTCTACGAGCGAGCGGGCCGCATGGATCCCGCCGTCCGCCTCGTGGAAGACTACGATTTTTTTCTGCGGGCGGCCTTGCTTGGCCCGATTCACTACGTTGACGCACCGCTCACGGTGCGCCGCCATCACGAAGGCAACGCCTCGCGCGCCATTGGGGTGTCTTGTCTCAACAAGAATCAAGTGGTGGTCCGCAATCGCCGGCACTACGCCAGCCCGCGCGAATTTCACAGGCAGATCCTGCGCTTGAACTGTGAGTATCTGACGCGCGCCTTCTACCAGCGCGACTGGGATACCGCAGCCCTGACGTTCCGGCTGGCACGAGAGCAGGATGTCACGTGGCTATCCCTGGCCGCTTCCGGCTTTTCGCGATTGGTCAAGAACCGGTTCTTCGGCGGAAACTGATGTTGGCGCCGCCGTGCCCGAAGTCGACTGATCGCGCACGCCGCTCGGCGATCGTTCCGAAATTCAACCATTCAGAATCCTTCCTTGGCTGGCCGAGGAAGCCGATCACGGTGTGTTCTCCCCGGCAGCGGCGCTGTCACTCGTTACCGCGCAGCCGGCTCTGCGCGATCCTCCCCAGAGCGCGCCCGACCACCCGAGTGCGGGAAATGCCTTGAATGGGACAACAGTTCCGCAGGACCTCAAGGGCCGGCCGCCACGCCCGCCGATACAAGGAATTTTCCAGCATGGAAGCGTTCACATACACGGCGAAATCCCGGCGCCGTTTTTCATCCGGATACAGACCCTGATAATACGCCGCTACACGGTTCATGCCGTTATAGAGCCGGTCGCGAAAGCTCATGATACTGGGAGCTCCCTCTCGAACACCATGGCGAAGGCCCGTGAGAGGCTCGTCCACGCAATGAAAATGGTGGGAAGAGGTCATTCGCATGTAGAGCTCGTGGTCCTCGCAGGTTCGCAATACCGGATTCAGCAGCCCGTAATGAAGAAGGACTTCCCGCTTGATCATGCACGCGGAATTGATGAAAGGCGGGGGATGCGAGAACAGGAAATCTTCGCGCGAGATGGGCGTCTTGCGGTTCACCTGGTTCGTGCCGAGGATATAGTTCGCGTTGTGGATGGCCTCGCATTCCGGGTGCGCCGCGATGTATCGAGAAAGCACCTCCAGCCGTTGGGGGGCCCACACGTCGTCGTCATCCAGCAGGGCGATCCAATCTGAGGTGGCCGCGACAATCCCACGGTTCCGTGTGACCGCGATTCCCCGGTTATCGTAGTGCAATACCTTGGCCCGGCCCTCGTAGCGGCGAAGGTGTTCCGCTTCCTCGGGCCGCGAGCCGTCGTTGACCACGATAATCTCATCGGCCGGAAGGGTCTGGCGGAACACGCTCTCCAGCGCTACGTGGATGTGTTGGGACCGGTTGTAAAACGCGAGAACGGCGCTAATGGACATGCGGCCCGCCTCCCCGAACCAAACGGCTCATGGCTTGCAGCAACACGCCGGCCCTGCCAACGCGCTGCATGCGGCAATAGCGGCCCAGAATATTCAGGGCCGCCGCAAAATCTCCCGCGGCCACGGCCCGCGCCAGAAAGCGGCCATTCAATTCCGCGGCAAAGCGGCGGCGGGCCTGCTGGCTGGAAAAAAGCGTCTCGTAGATCATCAACATCAGGTTGCGGGCAACATACTCTTCCCGAAAACCGGACGGGGCGTCGGCTGATGGGCCGCGCACCGTCGCCAGAGGGACATCCAGGTACTCGAACCGATAATGAATCGCCACACGCAGAAAGCAATCGTGGTCGCCATTCGCTTTGATCAGGGGATTCATGCCGCCCGAGAACAGCAGCGCTTCCCTGGCAATCATGACGCTGGAAATGCTGGCCGGACTACAGTCCGCAACTAGGAAGTCTTGCAGGGTGAGCGCCGAGCCGGCGCTCACTTGGCCGGCCTCATTGCCGGGCCCAAAGGTTCGAACGGAGTGGTGAATCACGCGGCAACCTGGGTGCGCCTCGACGTAAGAAGCCATTACCTCCAGGCGCTCCGGCATCCACAGATCGTTTTCGTTCAAGAAGGAAATCCATTGCGCGGATGCCTGAGCAACGCCGGCGTTCCGCGCCCCACCCAAGCCCGGAGCCACCTGCTGAATCACCGACACCTTGCCTTCATGGCGGCGGAGTTCTTCCGCATGGCGAAGATCCCTGACGATCACGAAAATCTCCGCCGGAGACCGGGTCTGCCCGAGAACGCTCTCGATCGCCTCGTGGATATAAGGGGAGTTCCCTGAATACGGCAGCACCACACTTACAACTGGGGGCACGCAAGGCAGCGTAGCAAAGAATACAATCCGGAGCAAGACAGTTCTGTGGAAGGGAATGCAGAGGCCGCGGCCGGTGCTCCAGCGTGACGCAGCCAGCTCAAGTTGTGGGTGCCCTTCTTGGCCTCACGAAAGCGACAAACTTACGAATCGGGGGAAGCAGCTTTCGAGCCGCCGCAGCGACCCAATAGCTTGTCGCGCAACGGGAATCCCCGGAACACGCAGGACTCGTGAAAGTAGATCCCAGCCCGCAACGCGGGCGGCTAGAGTGTGGCCCAGGCATCAGCCCCTGGGAAATGTCAAGAAGGAACGCTGCCAGCCCGCAGAGCGGGCGAAAGATGCGCGCATCTCTCTCTCGCTCTGCCTCTCGCTGGCTCGCTGGACTGGCGAAGCTGGCGACAGAAACCTGAACCAGCGCCTCTGTCGCCAGCTACGCAGGCTCAATTTCATTGCCGCCACCAAACCCCAGGCTCGGCTGAACTACGCCTCGCTTGGGGCTAAGCCTCTATCGCCTGCGAAGCAGGCTTAGCGGCGAGCCGCTGGCTTCAATCTCAGTCACGCTATAGAAGCTTCAGGATCGCCTGCATGAACGCGGGCAAGTCGGCGGGTTTGCGAGACGTGACCATGCAGTTGTCCACCACCACTTCGGAGTCCTCCCAAAGGGCCCCGGCGTTGACCATGTCATCTTTGATGTTGATGAAGCTGGTGGCGTGGCGGCCTTTCAGGATTCCCGCCGAGCACAGCACCCAGCCGGCGTGGCAGATCGCCGCGACCACTTTTCCCGCGGCGTCCATCTCGCGCACAAAGTTCAGCACTTCGGGATAAGAGCGCAGATAGTCCGGGGCATATCCGCCGGGAACCACCACCGCGTCGAAATCCGCCGCGCGCAGCGACGCGATGGTCTGCGTGGAGACGATGGGGTATCCGAGTTTGCTGGTGTAGGTCTTGGCTTCACGTCCGGCGGCGATCACCTCCAGGCCGGCTTCCTGCAAGCGATAGAAGGGATACCAAACTTCCATTTCCTGGTAATTGTTTTCGACCAGAACGACGGCGCGTTTCCCTGAGATGCTCATATAGAAAATCTACCACGAACGCGTAGCAAGCTGAACAGCGATATGGCGGCCGCCGGCGCCGGTTGTCAGAACCGCCTGCGGTAGCAGGTGGGTCCGCCCCAGGGACACATGCGGAACCCATCCGCTACGCGGACGGTACTGACAACACATGCCACCATGTGTCCGCATGTGTCCGGATCGCCCTTGTATTCACCTGGCGCCACTGTTACGATTACTTGTACCGTTTTTCCTCCACGCCGGCTTAAGGAAACAGCCAACGGCAATGTTTGCACGCAGAAGCAGGATCCTCGGCGTCTTAGCTGGGCTGGGCGATGTAGCCATCGTCGCGCTCGCTTTTCAGACCGCTTATCTCATCCGTTTGACCGCGCCCGGTCTCAAACCCTTCCGGACCGATCAGGTTACCTGGAAAATCCTGGCCTCCGCCCTGGTCATCTGGTGGTTCGCCGGCTTGGTGGTGGGCGCCTATCGGCGCGTGGAGATCCACGATTTCGCCCGCATCGCCATGAGCACCTTGAAGCAGGCCGCCGTCGCCGTGGGATTGATGGGGGCCTGGATCTTTATGTTGAAGGACGATATTAGCCGCGCCTTCATCCTGATTTTCGGAGCGACCACTCCGGTGCTGCTGGTGATCTACCGCCTCACCGGACGCCGCCTGCAAAACCTGCTGCGCCAGGATCTGGACGGACAATGCCACTACGTCATTGTCGGGACCGGAGCGCCGGCCGTCGAGATGGCCCGCATGGTGGAATCGGGCGAGGACCTGGGAAATCGCATTGTGGCGTTCCTGCGCGAGCACCCCGCCGCGGACACGGCGCTAAGCAGCGGCGTGTTCCAGGATGCCACGCTGCGGCGCGCTTATCCTTTAAAGGATCTGGCCACTCTCCCGGCCATGCTGCAGGATCACGTGGTGGACGAAGTGATCTTCGCGGTAGATAAGCAAGAGCTGGAGCAGATGGAAGAGCTGTTCCTTTCCTGCGAAGAAGAGGGTGTGAAGACTCGCGTGCTGGTCAACCTTTTCCCACGTCTGCATTCCGACGTTTATCTGGAAAAACTGCAATCGGTCCACTTGCTGACCTTCGGCGCCGCGCCGGAAAACGAGTATCTGCTGTTTCTAAAACGGATCTTCGACGTGACGTTTTCCGCGGCGCTGTTAGTTCTGCTGTCGCCGTTTTTCCTGCTGCTGGCCATCCTGGTGAAACTGACGTCTCCGGGGCCGGTGTTCTACTCGCAAGTTCGCTGCGGGCTGAATGGCCGCCGCTTCCGTCTCTACAAGTTCCGCTCCATGTCCAAAGACGCCGAGCAGCGCCGCGCCGAGGTCCAGCACTTGAACGAATTGGATGGTCCGGCGTTCAAGATGAGCCGCGATCCGCGCACGACCTCGCTGGGACGGTATCTGCGGCGAATGAGCGCGGACGAATGGCCGCAACTGTACAACATCCTGAAAGGCGAGATGAGCTTCGTGGGTCCGCGCCCGCCGATTCCGGAGGAGGTGGAGCGCTACGAACGCTGGCAGCGCCGCCGCCTGCGCATGAAGCCGGGCCTGACTTGTCTGTGGGCGCTGGAAGGGCGCAGCCAACTCGATTTCCGTAGATGGATGCGCTTGGATCTGGACTATATCGAGCAGTGGAGCCTGCTGCTCGATTTCAAGATTCTGTTCCGGACAATCCCGAGAGTCCTCAGCGGCCGCGGGGCCAGTTAAACTGCAACAAGAAGAAAAGCAACCGCCGATAAACGCCGATGAACGCCGATAGGTGCGAACAGCATCGGCGTTCATCGGCGTTTATCGGCGGTTGCTCTTGTTCCGTGCTTTTTTCCGTTCCAAAGATCCTTTGGAGTGTGCGATCGGCTGGCTCCCGGTAACACGCCGCACGCGGGCGCCTTGCAGCAGGAACTTTTGCGCCACGCGATCACCCGCTTTATTTTCGGCGGTAAATGTGAATCCCGGAGGATCCTTTTGCGTCAGGATGGGATAGTAGCCATGCAAGTTGGTATCGATGTAGCTGGTCTCATAGTGCTTGCGGCGCGTGCCCCAGGAAAAAACCCGCACTCCCTCGAAATCGTAAGGTAGGCCCATGGCGCTGGTGGTGGCCCATAGAATCGTCGGCTTGGGTTCTGCTCCCTCGCCAGGATCGAGGACGAACCACGCCACCACGCGTTTCCCCTCGGCATATTGCAGAACCTCTTCGGGAACGGCCATATCGAGATTGCCGGCCAATCCCCAGCCGGCGGCGGTGGCGTTGCGCACCAGAAACCAGTCTTCATATTCCGGCTTGCCGGGCGCCTGCTTGGGCCGCGGCGGCCGCTCCGAAAAGCCGCGCCCGACGATTTCACAGCTTTGGTCTTCTTTGAGCGCGTAATAGGCCGGCGACTTACGATCCGGCTGCAAATGCAGATTGGCGTCACGGCGGGCGTGGGCCGTTCCTTGCGAGGGCAAAGAAGCCGTGCTTCCCCGGAGCTTTTCGAAACGGTCGAAAATCTCCTGGGTGACCAGGTGCTTCTCCTCGATCCAACCTTCCACCTTGGCCGCCGTGCGGACGTGCAGCCAATGGTGCTGCCGGCCGACGATTTCCACGCGCTCGCCCTGTTTCAGCGTGGCCACGGTGTACTGCGTGGCGCCCAGGCGATCGCGCAGATTAATGGTGTTGCTGGAGACATAGCCCACACCCATCACCGGCTCCCGCCGCTCCCGCTGGCAGGCGGCTAGCAACAAAACCGCTATGAGAATGGTCAGAAATTGAGGCTTACGAATCACCTTTTCAATCATACAATGGCGTCATGGAATCGAAGGCCGAATCCGAAACGCTGTACTGTCCGGAATGCCAAACGGTGTGCGACCAACCGCTGGTCTGCGGCGATTGCCGCGCGGTGATCTGCAATCGCTGCGGCACGCTGCTGGAAAAAGTGGACGACCTGGGAATGGGATAATGAAAAAACAAACTACCAAGACGCTAAGAAAGCAAAGCAAGCCGCGGAAATCCGGGACGCTGGCCAAGAACAAGATCATGGGCTTTGTCGGCGTGCGCGATCCACAGCGCGCCAAGGAATTCTATCGCGACAAGCTGGGACTGCGCCTGGTAGAGGAACAAATGCCCTTCGCGCTGGTCTTCGACGCCGCGGGAATCATGCTGCGCGTGACCATCGTGGGCCCGTTTACGCCGCATCCCTACACCGTGCTGGGCTGGGAAACGCCGGACATTGCCGCGGAAATCGGGCGGCTCACAGCCGCCGGCGTAACCTTCGAGCGATTCCCCGGAATGCCGCAAGACAACCTCGGCATCTGGACCGCGCCGGGCGGGGCTAAGATCGCCTGGTTCAAGGATCCCGACGGAAATATTCTGAGCCTCACGCAGTTTTGACGGCAACGGATTATGGCAAGGTCTGAACCAACGCCCGTTTTGCGGGTTCTGCAATGGGTATGTGGACGCTCGTGGAATTGGTTGTAGGCGAGAAAAGTTAGAATCCTTGCCGTTGCTCCTGTTTCATATAAACTGGATAGACCTATGTCCACCGATCTCGCACCGTTTGCGGCGCCCTTAACGCTGGAAGGCTCGCCGATTCTACACCAAATGTTCACCATCAATTGGAGCGCCTGGCGACAGATTGCCGCCGACGCCCAGCGCGATGTCGCCCATGAAGCTGCCGCCGCTTTGGGGGAAATGAAGGGAACTGCGCTGTTCGCCATGCTAGGACATAAGGGCGATCTGCAACTGATCCACTTCCGCGAAACGTTCGACCAACTTCACCAGGCCGAACTGAATGTCTCGCGGCTGGGCCTCAGCCAGTTTCTGGTGCCGGCCACGTCCTACGTCTCGGTGGTGGAATTGGGACTGTACGATTCCACGATCCGCTTGCAGGGCGCGCTGGCACAGAAGGAATTGGCGCCGGGCAGTCCGGAGTGGGAGCAGGAGATTTCCGGAACGCTGGAGCAACAGCGGAAGTCGATGCATCCGCGCCTGTGGCCGGAGATTCCGCGCCGCCGCTATCATTGTTTCTATCCCATGGACAAAAAGCGTGCCGAAGCCAACTGGTATTCGTTGCCGATGGCGCAGCGTGGAAAGTTGATGCGCGAGCACGGCATGATTGGACGCAAGTACGCCGGCGAGGTCACCCAAATCATTTCTGGCTCCATCGGCTTCGACAACTGGGAGTGGGGCGTGGATTTGTTCGCCGACGATCCCGTGGTGTTCAAGCGCTTGATCTACGAAATGCGCTTCGACGAAGCCAGCGCGCTCTACGCGCTGTTTGGGCCCTTCTATATCAGCCTGCGCTTCGAGGCCTTCGATATCGGGAAGCTGCTGCAAGGGAAGACGCCCGGCTTCTCGGGGGCGGGCGACTAATAGAGGTTTTTACACGGAACAACCGGAACAGTAGAGTAGAGAAGGCGAGGCCGAAGCCCGGCCCACTCTCCCCTCGTCGAACCGGACTGTGGATTTGCATCCGCCTCTTCCAAAAGCTCCCCGTTTGGGGCTTGGAAAGTTGTTTTCAGAGCACCGCCGGTGAAAACGAAGCCCATCGGCCTTTTACCGGAGCGAGGACCCACGCGAATGCGTGGGTGCGGCGGTTGCTTTTTTTTCGAAGTCAGTTCCAACGAATCAGCTCCCGCGACTCCACTTTCGCATCATCCAGCTCGATCCCATATCCCGGCGTGTCCGGCAGCGCCAGGTGAGCCTTCTGGACCACCGGCGGGTTCTTCTCGAAGTGATAATACGACTTCATCTTGAGGATCAAATACTCCGCCAACGGACACACCGCCGGCGACTGGCTGGCGATTACGTGCATCGCGGCGTGGATGCTATGGCCGTGCGGGATCACCGGCACGTCGAACAGGGAGGCCACGGCGCAAATCTTCACCAATTCCGAGGTGCCGCCGCACCATTCCGGATCGCACTGGATCACGCTGAGCGCGCCTTCCTTCATGTAGTCGTAAACTTCCCAGCGCCCTTGAATGTGCTCGCCCGAAGCCACGGGGATGCTGGTTCCCTTGCGCAGTTCGGCGAAGGCGCCGATTTTTTCGGCTTGCGTCGCTTCCTCGATCCAGCGCGGACGATAGCGCTCCACTTGTTTGGCCCATTCCAGAACGTAGGGCAAGTTCCAGCCGCTGTAAACGTCGAACATCAGTTCCGTTTCCTCGCCTACCGCGTCGCGCAGCAGGCGAACCAGCTCGACGTTCTTTTTCATGCCTTCGTAGCCATCGCCGGGACCGTAGCCTAGAAACCATTTTTGATAACGGAAGCCCTCGTTCTTGACTTCAACCGCGCGGGCCCGCGCTTTCTCCGGCTCCAGCGAGTATCCGAGACAACTGGCATATACTTCCACGGAACTCCGCGTTGGGCCGCCCAGCAGGCGGTAGACGGGCGTCTTGAAGTAACGGCCGCGCAAGTCCCATAGCGTGTTATCCACAGCGCTGATGGCCATCAGGAAATAGCCGCGCCGCGCGTGACGATTCGAGCGGTACATCTGGTCCCACAGTTTTTCCTGCGCCAGGGCGTCCTTGCCGATCAGGAAGGGGCGCAGTTGTTCGTCCACCACGATGGCCACTTCCTTATCAATGGGACCGTAAAAACCCTCCGCGCCCTCGGCGGTCTTGATTTTGAGGTAGTAGGCGTTGATCGCGCCCTTGCCGGGCGTGGGATTGGGATTGTCGCGATACGGCGCGGGACGCAGTTCGTCGTAGATGTACAGCGGATTCACTTGATACTGCTGATCCACGCCGGGAAGCGTGTCGCGATGGCCGCGCACTTGCCAGATTTCGACTGCCGCGATCTTCAGCGGTTTGGTTTCGGCCAAGAGCGCTGTCGCGGGAAGCAAGTTTAGGAAATGGCGGCGGTTCAAGGAAAGCATGAATGGATATTAACTGAGGCGCGCGGTAGTCTCAAGACCGATATCGTATTCCTTGTGCTAAACTCAGGGCATGGCAGAAACCCGCTACGAAGAAGTCCTGGAAGCGGCAGGGAAGCTGAGCCCCACGGAGCGGCTGCGCCTGGCCTCCGTCCTGCGCGACACGATTGCGTCTGGCGCGGAACCGGAGGGAGAGTCCCATACCATTCTTGAACTTCGCGGGCTTGGCAAGGAAGTATGGGCGGGTGTCGATCCCGACCAGTACGTCCACGAGGAACGCTTGTCGTGGAAAGAATAGAACGCTTCAAAGATAAGGTTGTCAGCCTCGACACGGCTCCGCTGATCTACCTAATCCAGGATCATCCGGCGTATGCGGATCGCTTGGAAGCCTTCTTTCAGTCCGCACGCCAGAATCGGGTGCGAATCGTTACCTCGGTCATCACTCTGGCGGAGGTGCTGGTTAAGCCTCTTCGGGACGGCCGAGACGACTTGGTGAGGAGGTACAGAAGCATTTTGCTTAGTTCCGCTGAAGCTGACAACCCTTTCCGTCAACAGTGAAATCGCCGAGCGGGCGGCGCGGTTGCGTGCGACCTATGCGCTTCGGACACCCGACGCCCTACAAGTGGCGACAGCCCTTGGTGCCGGCGCCGCGGCCTTGCTGACGAATGACGCAAACCTCAGAAAGATCACCGAACTGGAAGTTCTGACGCTGGCCGACGTATGAGACCTCAATCTACCCAATGCTGGAACGGTTGCTCAAGGCCATTGTAGGGCCGTGCTACGCTCGGACATAGTGGAGACCGGGAAGCACGGCGAGGTTCGGGAAGGCCGCCAAGCCGTTACTGCGAGACCGGAGGCAACCATACCGGAGGCAACCATGCAGTTGTGGCTATTCGCGATTATTCTCGTCACTTCGGTGATTGCGCAAGCACCGGATGCACCCAAGAGGATTGCTCTCGGAGGCAATGTACAACCCCCCGCGCCGACTAAGCGGGTAGAACCCTGTACCCCGATGCTGCCCGCCAGGCGCGGATTCAGGGAGTGGTGCGATTGACCGTGGTGGTTGGCGTTGACGGAAGCATGATGAACGTGACCGTGGACTCTGGACATCCATTGCTTGCTAAGGCAGCCGTTGATGCCGTGAAACAGTGGATCTACCCGCCCATCATCCTGGATGGAAAAGTTGTGGAAGCCGTGTTTCCACTTGTGGTTAATTTCACCCTCAATCAAGAAGATGATGGTGCCTCAAGGCCGGATCATTTGGTCGAGCAAGGCGAGGAACTCTCTCCAGAGGAAGCGAAGGAGTTGGAGCAAGGTCTCCTTTCCGATCCCGACAACGCTACTTCCCGGGCCAAATTGCTTGGATATTACACGGTCGCCACGCGAATCGCCGAGCGACGCCAGACGCTGGCTTGGTTTGTGTCCCACGACCCATCCTCAATCGCTCTCATGACGTCAGATGCTGCTTTGGTGGCGCAGGGGAATTCGATGGCCGACCCCGAGGGATACAAACTCCTAAAATCGCTCTGGCTGCACTGTGCAGAGGTTAAGTCCTTTAACAGGGCAGCTTGGCAGAATGCCGTTTCATTCTTAGAATCGCAGGACAAACCCGAAGCTGAGAAGATCCTGCTGGATCTTGAGAATTCGGCGCTGCACCCAACGTTCATGAATGCGCCGCCTGAAGTGCGCCAGCTGCTGGCCGGGACCGCTGCTGGACTCATCCCAGCCATACGGGGCGAACTGTACGCCAGGGCGATTATGGGTGTCGTTGGGAAAGATGATTCGGGCAGACAGATTTTCGATTCCGCTGAAGCCAACAGCGAGTTTGCCCACAAGGCCAAGGGTGAACTCGCCTCGTCTCATAACGATGATCTACTGCGAGGAGCCTTCACTTGTTTCTCTGAGTACAACAAGAACCAAGACGGTAGGTGGGATGCGATACTCGCGGAGATCGAGAGGTCCAGGGCGGCCCTCGCGGGCAAATAGTCTCGACTGTCCGGTTCCGAAGCGCGCTACTAATCCGGCAATATCTCAATATAATCGAACGCCGCGCGATCCGTACCGTCGGGAATGCCTTCCACGCGGATCTCATCGCCCGGGCGCAGCGCAATTCCCTTTACCAAAATGCGCGTGGACGCCGCGCCGTCTAGTTTGCGCGCCGGAAAATGGTCGGCGGCGGCCCATTCGGCCACCACTTGATTCGCTACCAACAGCCGGAAATGCGCCACGCCCATGGGCATGTCGAAGTAGCGGACGTTCAGCGTATGCCAGCCCGCTGCGCCATCATATTGGACACTAGCCGTACACGCAGCCGCTTTGCACTCCACGCCCTTGCCGCCGGACGCCGATTCCCATGGATTCGCGGACACCACCGTGTAACCGTCCAGCTTCATGGACTCCGCTTCCACACGCCCCGGATAATGCCCCACGCGTCCCTGCGTGTCGGCGATGCCCGAGGTCTTGGCGAACCAACCGGTGATGGCATCGCGCCACAATTGCGCCGCGCCTTCCTGATACTCCAGTTGCGCCAGCACCGCGGCGTAGCGGTCGTCGTCGATGTGTCCGCGTAGTCTGTTCCAGTCGAGCACGTAGGCCGCCGCTCTTTTCGCGCCGGTGTAGTGGGAGTCGTAGATGTACTGGATCACCGTCTTGCCGTTATGCAGTTTGTAGGTGTAGGGCACGTGATGCATGAACAGCAGCAACTCGTCGGGACACGTGGCCAGCGATTCATACATCGCCGCGACCTGCGGACGATACTGGCCGATATAGCCAGTGCCGGTGGCGACCGTGCGGTCCATGCCGGAACCGTTCTCGTCGGAGCGATGCCATTGTCCCCAGCCATTGCGCTCGGAAGATTCCACCGACGGCCCGAAATGATTACCGGCGATTTCTGTCAGCGTCTGCAATCCCAGCGGACCCGTGTAGTCTTCGAACACTCTCCAGGACCGCAGTTGCAGCCCAGCGATCGTCGCGACTACTTGCGGATCGGAGCCGAAGGTCAGCCTTGTCCACTCCTCGGCGATCTGTTTCACGCTGAGATCGGGATTCCACGCCAGTCGCCCGAATCCATACAGATTGGCCTGCGACAAATGATTACCGAACCAGTTGGCATCGAGGCCCACGTTGGACACGCCGACGAAGCCGCCTAAGGGGCGATGAAAAACTTTCCCGGCCACCAGTGCCTTCACGGGAGTGTTGTCGGACCCCGCATGCATGTCAAAGTCGAGGACTTCTTTCCACATGCTCGGCAGAAAAACGGTTTGCCGGGCCTGGCCGAAGTACTCCTGCGTGATTTGCAACTCGATCGCTTGATTGGTTTTCTCCAGCGCGCCAAACAGCGGCGAGGCCGGCTCGCGCACTTGGAAATCAATGGGACCATGCTTGATTTGGATGACCACGTTGCCGTCGAACTTGCCGTCGAGGTCGTAAAAATTGTCGTACGCCGCGCGGCCGCGGTCGTTCTTCAGATTGCGCCAGTCCATGTGATTGTCATACACGAAGCCGCGATAAAAAAGCAGCCCGCCGCGTGGCTTAAGCGCGCGCGCCACCACGTTCGCGGCGTCGGCGTGACTGCGGTGATAAAACGAAGGCCCAAGCTGGCCCTCCGAATCCGCTTTCACCACGATGCCGGCCAAGTCGGGAACGGTCACATACAGGCGGTCCACACTGGATTTCCACCATTCAATGACTCTCGGATCAAGCGGATCGAAAGTGTCCAATCCGCCGATGGACTTGGGGCTGCCGAACGCCGCGGATACGGCCACCTGCACACCCCAGGGACGAAAAACCTCGGCGACGCGCGCAATTTCCTTGGCGAAATCCGGCGACAACACCAGCGGGTTGGCATTGACGCTGGTGATGGCGCAGGCGTTGATGCCCAGCGAAGCCAGCAAGCGTCCGTACTCGCTCACCCGCGAGAGATCGACGCGCGCGTGATTGTCTTCCCAGAAGATGGATCGGCCGCCGTAACCGCGCTCGATGGTTCCATTGAGATTGTCCCACTCGTTCACCCAGCGAATCGGTGCGTAAGGCGATTGCTTTTCGTCGAGGTTGGCGATGCTCTCGCCTAAGGCAATCTTGCGCAGCAGCGCGAACGCGCCGTAAAGAACGCCGCGATCGTTGGTCGCGGTGACCACGGTGTATCGCCGGCCATTTTTCGTCGCTGTTTTCAGCCAGAAGCCGTCCGGCGAGAGCTCCGCTCTCAATCCGACGTCCAAGGAGTCGAGCGTGCCCAGCACAATCGCGTCGTTGTGCGGCGATTCGGTCTCCACGCGCAGCGTATGGCCAACCATGCCGCGGACACCGCGCACGATCTCCTGCCGCGCGTTGCGCAGCAGGGGGGAGTCGCCGACCGCAACGATCACTGCGGGCAGCGCCTGCCGCTGTTGTGTGAGCGCTGGTTCGTCGAGCCGCGCGTAGCGCAACCACGCGTCGTGGCCGTCTTCAGCGGAAAGCAGCGGAGCCAGCAAGAGCACCAGCACGCCCGCGGACTTCATGTGTTCACCCCCGATGCCAGATACCCGCCGTCCACCACCAGACACTGACCCGTGAGAAAACTGGCTCCGTCGGAAGCGCACAGCACTGCCACACCTACCAACTCCTCGGCGCGGCCGAAGCGGCCCATCGGAGTTCGCGCCAGCAACTCCTGGCCGCGCTTGGTGCCGGAAATCAAGCTCATGTTCATCTCCGTGGGAAACACGCCGGGACCAATGGCGTTCACGCAGATTCCGTCTTGGGCCCACTCGCAGGCCAGGCTCTTGGTCAGCGACATCAGCGCGGCCTTGGCGGCGCAATAGGCGGCCACTTCATGGAACGCCAGAAACGATCCGAGCGAGGCAATGTTAATGATGCGTCCATGACCGCTGGCCTTCAGCGGTTCGTAAAACGATTGGCAGGCGCGCAACGCGCCGTTTAGGTTGATTTCGAACAAGGCCTGCCATTGCGCATCGCCTACCTCGACGGTGGCTTGCTTGAAGGTGTGTCCGGCGGAGTTCACCAGGATGTCGATGTGACCGAAGTGCGTCAGCACCGCGTCGCGAAGAGCGTCCAACGCGCCCCGTGTGGTGACATCCGTTGGGTGACAGAACGTACTGCGCCCAAGAGTCTCGATCTGGCGGCAAACTTCTTCGATGTTAGCCTGGCGGCGTCCGGTGGGAACTACGTCCGCGCCGTGCTCGGCCAGTCCCACGGCGATGGCGCGTCCCAACCCGGATGTGCCGCCGATCACCACGGCCACGCGGCCCGATAAGTCCAAAACATTCGGCATGTCAGTAGGGGATTTTCACGGGCCGCGCGTCGTTCGGATCGGCCCAGCGATCGTTCGGAATCAGCGGCGTCCAGCCGGGACGCGCGGGGTCCTGGTCATAAGGATATCCGCCCAGCCGCTTGTACAGTTCGCTGTACTGGCGCAGTTTATCGCGATTCAGCCGTACGCCCAGGCCCGCTCCATCGGGCACGGCGATGCTTCCATCGGAGTACGGCAGCAGCCCGCCTTCAATAATGTCATCGGTCAAGTGATGATAATGCGCGTCGGCGGCGAAAGTCAGATTCGGCAGAACCGCGCCGAGGTGCAGCATGGTGGCGAGTTGGATGCCCAGTTCGCCCGAGGAATGCACCGCCACTCCCAGTTGGAACGTCTCGCAAACGCCGGCCGCTTTTATGCACGGCCGGATGCCGCCCCAGAAAGTTGTGTCGAGCAGGACCACGTCCACCGCGGTGTCCAACGTGTTGGCGGCCAGTTGCTCGAAGTTCACTACCACAGTGTTGGTGGCCAGCGGCACGCGCACCATCTGCCGAACTCGCCGCATTCCGTTCAGGCCGTATACCGGATCCTCCAGATAATCGTTGCGCAGTCCTTCGATGGCGTGTCCGAAGCGAATGGCTTGCTCGGTGGACCAAGCGCCGTTGGGATCGAAGCGCACGTTATTTTGCGGCACGGCGGCGGCCAGTGCGCGATAGGCCTCCAATTCCCAGTCGGGATGAAAGACGCCGGCTTTCATTTTGAATGTGGTGAATCCATACTGGGCCTTGAGTTGCTTGGCATTTTCCACTACCTGGTCAATCGTGCGCACTTCGCCGGAGCCGGTACGCGGGTCGGGATAGCGGAAGAAGCAGTAAGCCGCAAACGGCACGCGATCGCGCAGCCGTCCGCCCAGAATATCGCAGACCGGCACGCCCCAGCGTTGACCCAAAATGTCCAGGCAGGCGAACTCCAGCGCCGCCAGCACCTGGGTGCGATTGTTGTACAACGACGCGGTGGGATTGGCAATCAGGAAGCGCATCTCTTCCAGGCGTACAGGATCGTGGCCCATCAGATACTGCTTCATGGCGCGAAACACCGCTTCCGCCGATTCCCCGCCACCGCCCATCTCTCCTAACCCGATGACTCCGTCGTCCGTCTCAACCTCCACGATGGTCCGAACGAAGCGGCCCCAGTGGCAGCCGTTGGCGTGGCGCAGCGGCGCCAGCAATGGTACAGTGACGGTAGTCGCACGAATATCCGCTATTCTGGCGCTTCGCATGATTTAGTTGTATGATACAACAATATCGCCTGCCATGCCCGGCTTGATCCAAGAGGGGGCGAGGAGTGGCAGAGGATAAAGGACTTACAGTTGTCGAAAGGGTAGGGTGTCAGGATGCGGCCGGAGCAGTGGGAAACATTCAAGCGGGCGGCGCGGCGTGAGAAGCTGGACAAAGTTCCGATGGCCATGATCATCGACAGTCCGTGGATCCCCGGCTACTTGGGGATCAAGCACATGGACTATTTCCTGGACCCGGAGCTGTGGTTCAGTTCCAATCTCAAGATCATGCGCGAGTTTCCGGACATTATCTTCGTGCCTTCCTGGTGGATGGAATACGGGATGGCCGCGGAGCCCTCCGTGCTGGGCGCCAAAATCAAGTTCTGGCAGGACAACACGCCCAGCGAGTATCACACGCTGCAGCGCTTGGAGGACATCGACGAGTTCCCGGAATACGAAGTGGAAGCCGACGCTTTTGCGGCCATGACGCTGCATCGCATCGGCATGCACAAGCAGCGCATCCTGGATCACGGCTACATCCTGCCGCTGGTCACTTCGCGCGGACCGCTGTGTACCGCCGGATTCGTGCGCTCCACCACGCGATTCATGATTGACCTGGTGGAAGATCCCATCGGCGCGCACCGCCTGATCGATCTGTGTACACGCGTCATCATCGACTGGCTCAAGGCTCAACATAAAGTGATGGGCGATACGGTGGAAGGCATCTTCATCCTCGACGACATCGTTGGCTTCATCAACGAAGAGCATTACATGGAGTTCGCTCATCCGTATCTGAAGCGCATCTGCGACGCCTTCCCAGCCGATTGGGTGAAGATCTATCACAACGACGCGGAAGTGGACGCCTGTCTCGATCACCTGCCCGACGCCGGATTCAACGTTCTGAATTGGGGCAAGCAAAAACACTACAGCGAGGTCAAGCGGCGCGTGGGAGATCGCATGTGCCTGATGGGCAATGTGAACCCGCTGGAGATCGCGGTTCGCGGAACGCCGGAAGAAGTGCGCGAGGCAACGCTGGAGGTGCTGGAAGCATCGGGCGGCGAAGGCATCATCCTTTCGGTGGGCGGCGGCGTCAGTCCCGGAATGCCGCGCCAGAATGTGGTGGCCATGCAGGAAGCGCTGCAAGAGTTCAACACGAAGATGAGTGCGCGGCGAATGGTCAGCGTCTAGGATTGATGGAAAACATCCCATGACCGACTACGCCTTGATGAATCAGTGTCTGTATGAGGGCAAGGCCGCCGACGTTGAGCGCATGACCAAGGAAGCGCTGGCGGAAGGCCGGCCCGTCGCGGAGGTCTTGAACGAGGGCCTGATCGCGGGCATGAGCGTGGTCGGCGAGGATTTCAAGTACAACATTGTTTACGTGCCGGAAGTCCTGATTGCCGCCCGCGCCATGAAAGCCGGCATGGCGGTACTGAAGCCCCTGCTCTCCGCTAGCGCCGCGGACAAGCCGGTAGGCGTGCTGCTGATGGGCACGGTCCGCGGAGATCTGCACGATATCGGCAAGAACCTGGTATGCATGATGGCGGAAGGCGCCGGCTTCGAGGTCCACGACATCGGTGTGGATCAAAGCGTGGAAAAATTCATGGCCGCCGCCGAAAAGTGCAAACCCACCATCATCGGCATGAGCGCGCTGCTGACCACCACCATGACGTATATGAAAACGGTGATCGACGGTTTCGAGAAAGCCGGCTTGACGCACATCAAGATGGCGGTCGGCGGCGCGCCCATCAGCCAGATGTACGCCGACGAAATCGGCGCCGACGGCTATGGCCAGAACGCCTCGGCTGCCGTAGACTTGTTCTTGAAGCTGGCGAAAGCTCAGTAGTAGCGGTTTTTTTGGAGTGCGGCAGCTTGCTGCCGCTTTGTGCTGCCGCAAGCTTGCTTGCGGCTTGGCCGAAGCAAGCTTCGGCCCGGAAAAGCGGGAGCAAGCTCCCGCACTCCAAAGGGAGGCGTGCCGGTTCTCTGCCCGTTCGAGTCCAACCATGGCCGCGACAATCTCCATCAACGGACACTCCACACCGGTCACCGCGGGTCTGTCGCTGTTCGATCACGCGGAAAGCCTGGGCGTGCGCGTGCCCACGTCCTGCCACAAGCAGGGCAAGTGCAAAGAGTGCATGGTGGAAGTCACCGCCGGCATGGCGTGTCTCTCCACGCGCACGGAGCAGGAAAACCATCTTAAGGATCGCTTTCGTCTTTCCTGCCAGACTTTCGTTGAGGCTTCTTCTGGGGCGGTGCTTTGTCATACCATGCGCCGCGGCCAAATGCGCATCGAACAGCGCGGCCTGAATTTACCGGGCTTTACGCTGGAACCGGCGCCCGGTTACGGCATCGCCATGGACTTGGGAACCACCACCGTGGTGCTGCGCTTGTTTAATCTCGCGACCGGCGAGTTGGTTGCGGCGTCGGCGTTCGAAAATCCGCAGCGCTTCGGCGGCGCCGAAGTGATGTCGCGCATCCAATACGACACTACCCATAGCGGCCGGCTGCTGATGCGTACGCTGGCGGGCTACCTGACCCACGCCATCGAGGAGTTTCCCGTGGATCCGCAAACGATCCGCGAAATGGTGGTGGTAGGCAACTCCACGATGCGCGATCTGTTTTTCCGGCAGAACGTTTATTCCATCGGCCAGAGTCCCTACCGCTCGATCACGGAAATCGAGATGGCCGAAGGCCAGCGCTCCACCACCAGCCTCACCGATACCGGCCAGCACTGCTTGTTGCCGATTGATCCGCAGGCTCGCGTGTACGGCGCGCCCATCATCAGCGGCCACGTTGGCGCGGATGCCGCCGCGTGCATGTTGGCCGCCGATCTGGCACACGAAGATCGCCTGATCGCCATCATGGATCTGGGCACCAACACGGAATTGATTGTCGGCAACCGCCATCGTATCCTGGCCGCGTCGTGTCCCGCGGGCCCGGCGTTCGAAGGCGGCGCGATTTCCTGCGGCATGCCCGCGCTGGACGGTGCCATCGAGAATGTGGGGCAGGCATCCTTGCCTGCCGCTTTTACGGAAGGGGAAAAAGCGGCAGGCAAGGATGCCTGCCCCACTCAATTTCAACTGAACGTGATCGGCGGCGGCGATCCGGTGGGAATCGCCGGCTCTGGTTTGATCGATTTGCTCAGCGAATTGCTGCGCACCGGGCAAATGAATGAAATGGGCCGCTTTCTAGACGAGGCCAGCCGCATCACGGTGGACGGCGATCACGGGATTTACTTCACCGAGAGCGACGTCAACGAATTAGCGCAAGCCAAAGGCGCCAACGCCGCGGGACTGCAAGTGGTCTTCCACAACTTCGGCGTGGATTTCGAAGACGTGGACGTTTTTTACCTGGCCGGCGGCTTCGGCCAGCACTTGCGCGTGGACGCCGCCCGCCGCATCGGGCTGATCCCCAATTTGCCGGACTCCAAGTTCGTGGCCGCCGGTAATATGGCGATTGAAGGCGCGTCGCTGGCGTTGCTGTCGCAAGCGAAGCGCCGCGAGTTGGAAGAATTGGTGACCCGCGTGGAACACTGCCGCCTGGAAACGCATCCGGACTTTTTCGATTTTTTCGTGGAAGGCTGCCAGTTCAAGCCGCTCCACTGTTTGCACAAGGTTGCCGGATGATCGAAATCGCCGACATTTCGCCGGACATCAACGTACCTCCAGCCGAATACCACCGGCTGCTGGGATATCCGCGCGGCCACGTTTTGCAGGAGCGCGCCGGCGAGTTGGCGGCGTGGGCGCGAGCCTGGTACGCCGAGCACGGCCGTCCCTGGGTGTATGCGCGATACGTCGAGGGTCCCCAAGTGGGAGAGAGCGCGGTGAATCTGGAGGACACTCCATTTCACGCTGAGCGTTTGCGGAAAACGTTGCAGCAATCCGGGGCTCATGGCGCGATTGTCGCGGCGATCAGCGCCGGTCCGGAGCTGGAGGAGCACGCTCAAGAGCTTTGGCTGGAAGAAAAGCCCGACGAGTATTTCTTCCTGGAAAGTTTTGGATCCGCGGTGGTGGAGCATCTCACCACAATGACCGGAGCGCGCCTGTGCGCCTGGGCGGAAGGTCGCAGGATGGCGGTGCTGCCGCACGACAGCCCCGGATACATCGGCTGGGACGTGGCCGAACAGCCGCAACTGCTGCGCTTGATCCAGCGGGGCGGCAACCAAGTGGCCGCGCGGGTTGCCGCGCTGGAATCGGGAGCTTTGCGTCCCAAGAAGTCACTGCTGGCGGTGTTTGGCGTGACGCGCCACACCGACCGCTTGCGCCCGCTCACCGACCTGGTTCCCTGTGAGAGTTGCTCTTACACGCCCTGCCAGTATCGCCGCGCGCCCTATGGGCGCTGGCTGGAGACCGCCGCCGAACCGGCCGACGCCGGTACTAAATATAACGTCAACACCAAAGCGTTGAAGCGTTGGGCGGGCGAACGCCTGACCCTGCAACGGCGCGAAGACGGCACTACCGAAGCGATGTTCGTCTACGAGGGAACGACCTGCACCAACATGGGCCGGCCGCTGAAATTTCACTACCGTGTGAAGCTGGGACCGCGCGAGGAAGGTTTTCCCATCCGCGAGCAGCATTGCGTGCCCGCGCCCGGCGACACCGGCCACACCTACCAGTGCGGCTACATCGACCATCGCGAGCAACTGATGTCCGCCATTGCCGGCGAGTCGCCCCTGTTGGGTCGCCGCCTGGAAGACGTGCTGTCCTGGCAGCGCTCCACCTTCGCGCCCGGCTGCTACTGCGAGCAAGACAGCCGTCAGCACAAATGGGGACTGGTGCTGGAAACCATTCACTACGCGCTCCTGAACCAATCATGATTACGAAGCCGCGCCTTCAAGATGCCGTTCGCGAACGTCCGCTGCTGTGCGACGGCGCCATGGGTACGCAACTCATGCTTGCGGGACTGGAGTCCGGCGGCTGCGGCGAAGCCTGGAACCTGGCGCATCCCGAGCGCGTGCTGGCGATTCAGCGCCGCTATGCCGAAGCCGGTTCGGACTGCCTCATCACCAACACTTTCGGCGGCTCGCGCCTGATGCTGAACCGCCATGGCAACGGTGACATGGCAGCGGCTGTCAACCGCGCCGCGGTGGAAATCGCGCGCCAGGCGTTTGGCGAACGAGTTGGCTACGTCATCGGCGACATCGGCCCCTTCGGCGGATTGCTGGAACCTTACGGCGACTTCACCGAGGCGCAGGTGCGCGACGCCTTCAACGAGCAAGCGCAAGCGCTGGTGGAAGCCGGTGCCGACGCCATCATTATTGAAACGCAAACCGCGCTGGAGGAATTACAGTTGGGCATCGAGGCGGCCAAACGTGCCGGCGCGGCGTGCATCATCGGATCCATGGCCTACGACGTGACTCTGGACGGTGAAACTTTCCGCACCATGATGGGCATCAATCCCGAACATGCCGCCCAGTTCATGCAAGAGCACGGCGCGGATATTGTCGCGCTGAACTGCGGCACCGGCATGGATATGGAACGCGCTCGCCAGGCCGTGGAGCGCTACAAGAAAGTCACGAGCCTGCCGGTGATGGCGCAACCCAACGCCGGCCAGCCCAAGTTGGTGAAGATGAAAGTGGTTTACGACGAGACGCCCACGGAAATGGTTGGGGGAGTGGCCGCGTTGCTGGCCGCCGGCGCCAATATCATCGGTGGATGTTGTGGCAGCACGCCGGACCATATCCGCGCCTTTCGCGCGGCCATGGACGAGTGTTTGGCCGTTCAAGATCGGAGCGCATGAAAATCAAGATTTGCGACGTCAACACGGCCGCACTGGAAAAGCTTCCCGCGCAGACCCTCGACAAATCCGGCATCGGCGTACACTACGTCGATGCCTACCTGAAACCGATGAACGTCAAACTGGAGGACGGCACGCTGGTTCGCTGCAAGCGCCGCGGTTTGAAGATCACGTTGACGGTCGGCGATCGCAAGGGCGACGGGTTGATGCGGCGGCTGGCGCTGGGCCCCGACCCTGTGGTAATGCTGGACGCCGCGTTGCAGGAGGCTGCGCAGGCAGCCGGGATTGGGTTGTCGGTGGAAGATGGCGGGATTTTTGTTGAATGAGCCGCGACAGTTGACGGAAGCCCGGCATCTGAATGACTTCCTCAAACTCGCTTCCGTACCGGCGGTGCTCAAGCTGCAGCCACTCGTATCGTCAGGTTAAGTTTTAGCGTCGCATCCTGGTAGGAATCTGGTAGGAATTAAACGCTGGCTAACGCGCCCGTCCCAGATCGATCCAACGCGCAATCTCCGCTGCCGACACCGCCGCTTCCCGCAAATCGCCGGGCGCGTGGAACACGCCGCCGGTGTTATGGATCAGCACATCTTCGTTGGGCAGACTCTGAAATCCGCCGGCGCGCAGGATGCCCGGAATAAACAGCCGTTCCAGATACGCCGATTCGTCGGCGCTAGGAAAGCGACTGGCATCGGCCACGGTGCGGCGGAATTTCGGCGCGCCGCGCGTTGTTGCAACAGCACGTGCGAGGAGCGCCCATAATCCACCGGGTCCGGCGCCCACCAGATCCACCGATCCATATTGCTTCTCCGCCAGCGCTCCGGCGGACAGCAGATCGGAAACGCGAATCTGATCGGCGGTGCGATTGTAGGTGGTGAAGTAACGCGAGTTGGTGTCGCGCGTTTCCTGAAAAGGTTCCACGAAGATCACCACGCGGCCAATCCCATTCAACTCCGCGATGAGCGCGGCGTCCTCGACACCCGCTAGCACCACCGCGCCGGTTGGTTTCGCGAGCGTCGGCGAATGGACACGCATGTTGGGCGCGGGGCCGGCCGGTTCCGGCGCGACGGCTAGCACGATGGCGGCGGGATCGACCGGCAACTTGCGCCAGTCATCGAGCAATCCCGCGGCGTCCCGGCCCGCGGGACGCTCGCGTCCATTCCAGACCAGCAGATTCGCGGGCGTCTCAATGTGCAGATTCGACTCCTTCACCGCGCCGGACGTATTGCGCAACCAGCGCCCCAGAAACGCGTAGCTGGCCTCGCGGCCATCGCGGCTAAAATTGTGCGGGGCTTGAAACTGCACGTGTTGCAGGCGATCTTCCACGGCAAACAGGCGGTAGATCTCGCGGATGGCCGGAAATTCGATGCGCTGATTGTCGCGCGTCCAATCGCCGGTGGCGGACACCAGCAACTGGGGCCGCGGCGCGGCCGCGGCGGCAAACTCCACGTTGAAGTAATCCAGGCGCAGGCCGGCGGCGTTCTCGCAATTGTCGCCGCCCTGCATGTAGGCCGACACCATATTCGCCGGCACCGACACTTTTACGCGATCGTCCACGGCGGCCAGCAGAAAAGTTTGCGTGCCGCCTCCCGATGCGCCCGATACGGCGATGCGGTTGGCGTCCACGCCGGGCAGCGAGGTCAGGAAGTCCAGGGCCCGGATGCTGTTCCATAGTTGCAGTCCCAGCACGCTGAAACTCCACAGTTGCGCCGGCGCCGAGGCGTAATCGTGGGGCACTTGGAAGCTGTCGTTGTAGCCGACCATGTCGTAAGTGAAAACCACGTATCCCTGGCGCGCCAGATTGGCGGCGCGCAGCGGTTCATTGAAAATCTCGTCGCTGGCCAGGCGTCCATAGGCGTGGTGACCGTGAGGCGCGAGCACGGCGGGGTAAGGCCCGTTGACGCCCGTGGGCCGATAAAGATTGCCGGTCGCGAAGAATCCCGGCACGCTCTCGAAGTAGACTTTCTCGACGGCCACGCCGTTGCGCTCGATGCGGCCGGAAAGATGGGCGTTGAGCGGGGTGCGCTCGGGCAGCGGCCAGAGTCCCGCGCGAAACAAGATGGTGCGGCGGATGGCGGCGGCGCGGGCCTCCCACTCGGCGCGCGTGGCGATGCGCGGAAACTCGCGCGGCGTGTCGGTGGTGACGACGGTGGCGCGGTCGGCGAAGGAGCAGAAGAGGAACACGGAAAGGCACGGAAGAAAAAACCGGAAGAGCACGGAAAGGTCGGGCTTGAGCATACGCGGTCTCCGGGGACATGATAACACTCCGGAATTTACAAGCACGGATAAACCGGCAGGCCCGCCGGCCCGGAAGGTCCCGCTGATGATGATGAAAGCGGACATGAGGCGGGGAGCAATGCCAGTGGCCACGTTTTCACCGGCGGCGCGCCGCGACGGGATCGCGGTATAATCCGTTGTGCCCTCCTTGTTCGCGCAAGTGGATTGGTTTCCCTTGTGGTTGTCGCTGCGGGTGGCCGCCCTGGCTACCGCGATCTCGCTTGTTTTGGGCCTGGCGCTGGCCTATTTGCTGGCCAACTACGAATTCCGCGGCAAGGAACTTCTGGATGCTCTCACCACGTTACCCATCGTACTGCCGCCCACGGTACTGGGCTACTACTTACTAGTGGTGCTGGGCCGGGAATCGTTTCTGGGCCGCTGGCACGAACGCTTTTGGGGCGCGCCGCTGGTGTTCACCTGGCAGGCGGCGGTGGTGGCGGCGATCGTGCACAGCTTTCCGCTGCTGGTAAAGTCGGCGCGAGCCGCCCTGGAGAGCGTGGATCACACCTTCTCGCAGGCCGCGCGAACGCTGGGCGCGCCCGAGTGGCGCGTGTTTCTGCGCATTACGCTGCCCTTGGCGCGGCGCTCCATTCTTGCCGCTACCGTGTTTGCGTTTGCCCGCTCCCTGGGCGACTTTGGAGTCACCATCATGATCGCCGGCAATATCCCCGGCCAGACGCAAACCATCGCCGTGGCCATCTACGACGCCGTGGAGTCCGGCAACGGACAGTTGGCGCGGGTGCTTTCCATTGTCATTTCGGTGCTGGCGGGAGCGGTGCTTTACGTGGTGAACAGGCTGGAGTCACGGAGATCGGAAAATGCTTAGCTGCAAGGCAAAAGGCAAAAGGCAAAAGGCAAAAGGCAAAAATGGTTCCGCCCTTTTGCCTTTTGCCCTTTGCCTTTTGCCTTTTGCCTTCCTTCTTTCCGTTCGGGAGGCCTGGTGAGCCTCAACGCCACACTCAAAAAGTCGTTCCCCGGCTTCGAGCTGGACATCGCCCTGGCCTGCGATCCGGGACTGACCGTGCTCTTCGGAGCCAGCGGCGCGGGCAAGACGCTGACGCTCGATTCCATCGCCGGACTCGTGCGGCCCGACGCCGGACGCATTCTGCTGGGCGGCGAAATCCTGTTCGACGCGCAGCGGCGCGTGCATTTGCCGCCGCGGCAGCGTGGTGTCGGGTACGTATTTCAGAACGACGCGGTGTTTCCGCATATGACCGTCGAGGAAAACCTGCTCTTTCCGCTGGCCGGCATGGGACCTCTGGAGAGGCGGCGGCGCTGCCGCACGCTGCTGGAGACGTTTCGCCTGGGAGAGTTGGCGGCTCGCTATCCGCGCGGACTCTCCGGCGGCGAGAAGCAACGCGTGGCCATCGCCCGGGCCATGGCCGCCGAGCCGCGCCTGCTGCTGCTGGACGAACCGGCGCGCGGCCTGGATCACGAGCTGCGCATGGACCTCTACTGGGTCCTGCGGGAAGTGCGCGCGCAATATCGCATTCCGATTCTGCTGGTGACCCACGATCGCGACGAGAGCTTCCGCCTGGGAGAACGCCTGGTGATTTATCGCGCCGGGCGGATTGTCCAGGAAGGTCCCGCCGAAGAAGTGTTTGCCGCGCCGCGGGATCGCGGAGTGGCCCAGTTGCTGGGATACGGGAACGTGTTTCCCGCGGTGATCGAACGCTTAGACCCCGCCGCGTCGCCCGCAGGAATATCCAGGCTGCGCGCCGGCAACTTGGCGTTGACCCTCGATTATCTGCCGGGCCTGTTGCTCGGCGATCGCGTGGAGTTTTGCGTTCCCCCGCATCGCGTGCGCATCGGCCCGGCCAATGAGAATCAGTTTGAGGCGGAATACACGGGCGAAGCGCGCTTGCCTTCCACCGTGCGCCTGTTCTTTCGCGCCGCCGGCCTGGGTAAATTAGAATGCGAAGTGTCGCGCGACAACTACGATTCGCTCAATATCCCATCGTCGCGGCGTTTGACGCTGTCGTTGCCGCGAGGGGCTATTCACGTTTTTGCGAAGGGATCGACAGGATAATGCAAACTCTAGACGAGTATCTGGCGGAAGCCGCGGTCTCGCACGGACACCTTTGCGCGGGACAGGTGCTGGGCGTGCGTTTGGCGATGGCCGCGCTGGCGCGGTTGGGGATCGCCGATCCGCGCGGCGGGGATCGCAAGCGTCTGGTCACCTTCGTGGAGATCGACCGTTGCGCCACCGACGCCGTGAGCCTGGTGACCGGCTGCCGCCTGGGCAAGCGGGCCCTCAAGTTCCGCGACTTCGGCAAGATGGCCGCCACCTTCGCGGATCTCTCCAGCGGCCGCGCGATCAGGGTCGCGGCCAAGGAGTCGTCCAAGGGTCGGGCCGGCGAGATGTTCCCGCATCTTTCCCATAAGAATGAGCAGCAGATGGCTGCGTATCGCGAAATGCCCGACGACGAGTTGTTCGAGTTCACCTGGGTGAAAGTGGAAATTCCCGCCGAAGAGTTTCCCGGATACAAGCCGGCCGTGCGGGTGATCTGTGAGGCCTGCGGCGAAGGAATCAGTTTCAAGCGCGAAGTGGTGCGGGACGGCCGAACGCTCTGCCGGTCGTGCGCGGGAGAAAAATACTACCAGGAACTGTAGACTCCGACGACTCCTCAGGCCTGAATGACAGGGTGCGCGACATTAAGGTGGAGAGACGATCCTCCTCCGCCAGAAACTATCGCCAAGCCTGCGAAGCAGGCGGAAGAGTGATAGCCCCAGGCGAGGCGCGGTTCAGCCGAGCCTGGGGTCTAGGAATCGAGAAGGCGAGCCTGCGAAGCTGGCGACAGAGGCGCTGGCCGAGGTCTCTGTCGCCTGCCTTCGCAGGCTCTGGTTGCTTTTGCCCGTTTCCCCAGGCTCGGCTAAACTACGCCTCGCCTGGGGCTATTGCTCTGTCGCCTGCCTTCGCAGGCTGAAAGGCCGCACTTCTTCTCTGTACATACTCAGTACGCTCAGAACCTCTCGACTTGCTCAAGGGATGCTCGTTCCTCCACTTTCATGTCGCACACCCTGAGTGAGTGACACGTCCAATTGACCAATAAGGCCCGCGGATGTATATTTTGCCCATGGCATTTTTCATTGGACGCCTTTCCGTCGCCGTGCTCTTGCTGAGCGCGGCAACCGCCTCGGGCCAGCAGACAAGAGCGGCCGCCAGTAGCGCGCCGATTGTGCAACCGGGCGCGCCCGGGCAGAGCAGCAAGACCCTCTCCCCGGCGACCGCCGGCACACCCCGGCGGGCGCCCGCGGAGGCCGACATCAGCTTCATGCAGGGCATGATCATGCACCACTCCCAGGCGGTCGAGATGGCCGACCTGATGCGCACCCGCAGCCACAACAAAGACCTCCAGGCGTTCGGCAAGCGCATCAGCATCTCGCAAACCGACGAGATCAAGTACATGAAGCAGTGGCTGGAGGATCGCGGCCAGCCGGTGTCCATGGAGCATGGCGCACATGGATCACATGGCCGGCATGAAGGGCATGGCAGCATGGATGCGCCATGAACACATGGCCATGCCGCTGATGCCCGGCATGCTGACGCCCGCAGCAGATGAAGGCCCTGGCCAAAGCGACCGGCCCGGCCTTCGACCACCTGTTTTTAACCGGCATGATTCAACATCACACCGGCGCGCTGATGATGGTGGAGGATCTCTTCGACACGCCAGGAGCCGGCCAGGATAACGTGTTGTTCGACTTCGCCACCGATATCGACAACACCCAGCGCGCGGAAATCAAAATCATGCAGGGCATGCTGCAAAGGAGAAAAAATGATCGCAGAACGAACTTCCCGGCTTTCGCGCAGTGCGTGACCATCGCACTTGCGCTGTCTGCTGCTTTCCGGTGCTCTGCGCCGGGCAGACCAGCAGCCAACCAGCGCCCTCGCGCCCGCCAACCCCGGTTTTGTCGAATCCGCGCGCGGCGTCCGACGATCCGCGCGTCGGACTCAAGGCCGGCTTGTACGACGCCGGCGAAGCGGCGTTCGGCCTGGAGCGGCTGGTCAGCTTGCCGAAGCCGCCGGGCTTCGCCCCGGCGATGATGGCGCCACCGCACCGCCACCGCCGCCGGCGCCGGCGGCGGGCAAGCCAGCCGCCTGGGCCGCCCGGCGGAGCGCAATACGGCTCCACCAACTCCGATCTGGCCTTCAGCGGCAACCATCTGTTTGTCGGGAACTACAACGGCATCAATTTTTACGACATCGACAATCCCGCCAAGATCAAGCTGCGGACTTCGCTGGTCTGCCCCGGCGGCCAGGGCGACGTCTCGGTGTACGGCCATCTGCTGTTCATGTCGGCGGAGGCGATGAATGGACGCATCGACTGCGGCACGCAGGGAATCCCGCTGCCGGCCGGTTATGTACCGCCGCCGCCTCCGCCCGCCGGAGCCCGCCGCGCCCGGAGCCGCGCCGGCGCGCGCGCGGCGTCCGCCTCCGCCTCCCAGCCCGGACCGGTTCCGCGGCGTGCGCATCTTCGATATCAGCGACCTCGTCGAATCCCAAGCAGGTGGCCGCCGTGCAGAGCTGCCGCGGCTCGCACACGCACACGCTGGTGATCGACCCGAAAGACAAGGACAACGTCTATATCTACATCTCCGGCACCGGCACCGTTCGCCAGGCGGAAGAGCTGGCGGGCTGCTCGGGCGGCGATCCCGACGACCAATCCCGACACCGCGTTGTTCCGCATCGACATCATCAAGGTGCCGCTGGCGCATCCCGAGCTGGCGAAGATCGTATCCAGCCCGCGCATCTTTACCGATGCGCAAACCGGAGCCATCAACGGCCTCTGGAAGGGCGGCAACCACGGCGAAGGCACCCAGACCACATCGATCACCGACAAGTGCCACGACATCACGGTCTATTCGGCCATCGGCCTGGCGGCCGGCGCGTGTTCCGGCAACGGAATCCTGCTGGATATTTCCGACCCCGTGAATCCCGTCCGCATCGACGCGGTCAGCGATCCGAACTACGCCTTCTGGCATTCCGCCAACTTCAACAATGACGGCACCAAGGTGCTGTTCACCGACGAGTGGGGCGGCGGCGCGCAGCCCCGCTGCCGCGCGACCGATCCGATGAACTGGGGCGCGGACGCGATCTTCACTCTGGCCAACGGCAAGCTGACGCTGGCCTCCTATTACAAGATGCCGGCGCCGCAGACGGAAATCGAGAACTGCGTGGCCCACAACGGATCGCTGGTCCCGATTCCCGGGACGCGACATCCTGGTGCAGGCGTGGTATCAGGGCGGCGTCTCGGTGGTGGATTTTACGGATGCCGCGCACCCGTTCGAGATCGCCTATTTCGATCGCGGACCGGTGGACGGCGCGAAGCGCGCGCATGGGCGGGCAGTGGTCGACGTATTGGTACAACGGCTACATCTACGGTTCGGAGATCGCGCGCGGCGTGGACGTGTTCAAGCTGGTGCCGAACAAGTTCATCACGCAAAACGAAATCGACGCCTCCAACCAGGTGCATTTTGACGAGCTGAATGTCCAGAACCAGCCGAAGATTACCTGGCCGGCAAATTTCGTGGTGGCGCGCGCCTATCTCGACCAACTGACCCGCAGCGAGCGCTCTGGCGCCGGAGCGGATTGCGGCGCTCAACGCGGCGATCGCTAAGGTCGAAGCCGCGCGTTCCGACCGCAAAGAAATCGCCCAGCTCAAGGCCATGGGCGTGAGCCTCGACAAGGACGCCGCCGCGGCCAAAACACCCGCGGACGCGCTCCGCATGCGGGCCTTGGCGGGGATCATAAAACAGAGCGGGACTGCTCCTATGTAGGCACGGGTCAAGGGGTTTTTGGAACACGGAGGGGCACGGAAAGAAAAACGGAAGGGCACGGGAACAAAACGCACGCTTCCGTGTCCTTCCGTTTTTCTTCCCGTGCCCCTCCGTGTTCCAAAGACCCTAGTCGCGCATTTCCTGCCCGGTCAACTCCAGGAAGACATCTTCCAGCTTGGGCTGCTCCGTCCGCAGATCGCGGAAACGGACGCCCGCTTTCACTAGCGCGGTCACCACATTGACCACCAGCATGTCGCCGTCGCCACCGACGATCGTCCGCTCGCCGATTTTTTCCACCAGCCGCACGCCCGCGAGGCCTTGCATGAGCGCTGTCACGTCGCTCTCGGCGGCAAAGACCACGCGATTACCGCCGCCCAGTCCGGCGATCAGGTGCGCGGGAGTGTCCAGCGCGACCACGCGGCCGCGGTCCACGATGGCCACGCGATCGCACAGCAACTCTGCTTCCTCCATGAAGTGGGTGGTCAGGAAGACCACTTTGCCGCGCGCGCGAACGTCGCGCACCAGGTCCCACATGGCGTGGCGGGCGTGAGGATCCAGACCCGTGGTCAGCTCGTCCAGGAACACCAGTTCGGGATCGCCCACCAGGGCCAGGGCGATGAACAGGCGCTGCTTTTGCCCACCGCTCAGTTTGGAAAAATAGGCGTCGCGCTTTTCGCTGAGACCAAGCTGTTCCAGCAACGGTTCCCAGGGCGCCGGCCGCGGATAGAAATCGGAGAACAAATCCATCGCTTCCCATACCTTCATGCGGTCATGAAGCGCGGATTGCTGCAACTGCACGCCGATGCGCAAGCGCAAGGCGCGTTCGTCGGCGGCGGGGTCCAGACCCAGGATACGCAACGTCCCGCCATCGGCCCCGCGCATGCCTTCCATGCATTCGATCGTGGTGGTCTTGCCCGCGCCGTTGGGTCCCACCATGCCGAAGATCTCGCCGGCATGAACCTCAAAGGAAATGTCCTCTACGGCGGTCACTGATCCATAGGTCTTGCGAAGATGTTCGACTTGAATGACGCAATCGGAAGACACCTCGAAATTCTAACATCCTTGTGGGTTACGTGCCGCGATCGTTCCGTGCCGCGACCGTAAGGAAGCGGTCTCTGTGCTGGACCTGCTTCGTGCCAACCGGATGCCACAATACCTGATGCCACAATACCCCGAACCCTTCCTACCGTCTGTGGCATAATCCATGGCGCGCTCCTGGGCGCCCTATGGATTTGGAACCCAAGTCGTCGAGCCTGGCCACCCTTCTGCGCTACCACGCCGAGCATCGTCCGGAGGCAGAGGCGCTGCTTTCCCCGGGTACGCTCCCACTCACCTATCGGCGGCTTTGGCAGCAGGTCCAGAAAACCGCGGTTTGCTTGCAGCAAGCGGGTTTGGACCGGCGCGATCGGATCGCCGTGGTCATGCCGGACGGCGTGGCCGCCGCTGTGGCCCAGATGGCCGCGGCCAGCTTTGCGGTGGCCTGTCCATTCAATCCGGCATATCGTCAGGCAGAATTCGAGGCGTTCTTTACCGACCTGGAATCGAAGTCCGTGATTCTGCAGGAGGGCGCTGTCACCGAGGCCCGAGCGGCAGCGAGGTCGCTTGGGGTTCCGGCACTGGAATTCCCTTCGGCGCCTGGGCTGGACGCCGGCATCGTCGCTTCGTCCCCTACCGACACAAGATCCCCCCGGCCGTTTGACGGCTGGTCCGATCCCGAAGACGTTGCCTACGTGCTCTTCACTTCGGGTAGCACGGCCAAACCCAAACGGGTCGCGCTCAAACACCGTAACTTAATGGTGGCCGCCGCTGCCATCAGCCGTTGTTATCGTCTGTCGCTCGACGATCGCTGCCTGAATCTGGTACCGCTGTTCCACGGCTTCGGGCTGGTGAGCGGGCTGCTCTCCTCTTTCTGGGCGGGCGCCAGCGTGATTTGCGGGCCGGCCTTGCACGCCGCGAACTTCACTTCCCTGGTGGGGGAGTGGCAACCCACATGGTTCACAGGCGTGCCGGCGATGCATCGCACTATGGTGGATCAGTTGCGCTCCCAGGGCACGATCCTTCCGCCGAATCGCCTGCGGTTTACGATCTCGCGGGCCGGTCCCCTTTCTTCATCCTTGCAGGCTGATGTGGAACAAGTCCTGAGGATACCAATCCTGCAAGGGTACGGCGCTACGGAGACCTCCACGCTGGCGACCTGTACGGCCTTGCCCCCGGAGACCCGCAAACCGGGCTCGGTGGGACAAACTATCGGCCCGGAAATAGCGATAGCCGACGAGCAATGTCGTCCGCTGGCCGCCGGAGCGACCGGCGAGGTTCTGATCCGCGGCGCCAACGTAGTGGACGACTACGAAGACGCGCCGGAGCAGACGCGGCAATCGTTTTTCGAGGGCTGGTTTCGCACGGGCGACCTGGGGCACGTGGACGGCGACGGATATTTATTCATCACCGGGAGAAAGAAGGAGGTTATCAATCGCGGTGGGGAGAAAATCTCGCCTTACGAAGTGGAAGATGTGCTGCTGCGCCATTCCGCTGTAGCGGAAGCCGCCTGCTTCCCCATTCCCCACCCGCGACTGGGCGAGGACGTGGCCGCCGCCGTGGTGTTGCGTCCCGCGCCAGTCCCAGGCGCTTCGCTCAATGGCGCCGGCGAACCGGGCGGCGCGATGGATCAAGGGGCGGCGCGCTTACAGGACATCGCCGAGTTCGCCGCGGGCCGCCTGGCGTCGTTCAAACGGCCGCGCGTGATCATCCCGGTGCCGGCGATTCCGGTGACCTCCGCGGGCAAGGTGTCGCGCGCGCAGTTAGCCCCATTGCTGGCGCGCCAACTTTCCGCCATCCCCGCGGCGCGCGAAATCTCCCCGCCGCGGACACCGATGGAGCGCGATCTGGTAGAGCTTTGGAGCAAAATGCTGGGATCCGATCGCGTAGGAATTCGCGATTCCTTCTACGACATTGGCGGGGACTCGCTTCTCGCGGTAGGAATGCTGACGCAAGTCGAATCGCGTTTCGGCCGGCCCATTCCGGTGGACCAGTTCGCGCGCACGCCGACCATCGAGTCGCTGGCCAAACTGGTGAGCGGCGCGGCTCCCGCCGCGGAGTCTCCGCTCCTGGCCCCGATCCAAACCAGCGGCTCGCGGCCGCCGTTGTTCAACGTGATTGCGGGATTTTACATTTCTCACGAACAACGCTTGAGCCGCTATCTCGGCGCGGATCAGCCGTACTACGCCGTAATCCCCGATCTGCGCCGCGGCGGCGCCGAGTACGGCCTGGGCCCCGCCGGGGTTGCCGCGAATTGCGTGGCGGCGATTCGCGCGGTGCAACCCCGGGGTCCTTACTTCCTCAGCGGGAATTCGGTGGGAGGCGTGGTGGCCTTTCATATCGCCCAACAGTTCGCCGCCGCGGGAGAATCGGTGGGCTTGCTGGCGCTCCTCGACACTCACTTTCCCGGATATCCCAAACGAAATCTCGCACCGGGGCTGCTAGGCGCGGTCGATTTACATCTCGGCAACCTGCTCACGCGTCCGCGATCGCAATGGCTGAAGTATATCCTCATTGAATTGCGCAGCGTACTCCGCCGCTGGCTGCACTTGCCGCCTCCGCCCTGGGTCGGGACGGGCACCCTTCTTTATACGGGACTCAACGAAATGCCGGTGCTGGAGCCGCCGCCGTATCCAGGACGCATCGTGATGTTTTTTGCGGAGGATTCGACGCATCGGGGGACTCACGATGGCCGGATGCAATGGAGCAAGGTAGCGCAGCAGGGCTTGGAAGTGTGCGCGGTGCCGGGCGCCCACAGTACCATGACCGAGGAACCCCACGCCCGCGAATTGGCGAGGGCACTCCGCCGCTACCTGGACGCCGCACAAACCGGCAGCAGCGATGTCAGTGAAAGTGTCGATCAGTGTATTGACGGGTGACTCGCAATTCGCGCGTCTCGCGCCTGGTTTTGTGGGCGTCTAACAAGTCAATGCGCCGGTGCATTGAACACCCCTACCGGCAACGCGGTACAGGTCTCCCTTCTCCTCCTGAGCGGCGCGTGATTTACTTATTAACGGCGGCGAGGGCAGCCCTAAGGAACTGATTGACCTTCTTGCCGGAATTGAAGACCTTGGCGACATCGGCCTCGAGCAAGACCAGGACGCCCCCTTGGTCTCGTGCCGCGAAATGTTTGGCAAAACGGTTCGGGCGCGCCTTCGAGAAATCATACTCGGGCCGCATGTCGTCGGAACGGGAGATCTTCGGCCGGGCGTTACGCTTCTTCGTAGTCATGGCGTTCTTGGCGGGTCGCCGAACCTGCGCTGATGATTCTGATCGCGCGACATCGCTGAACAAAGGATACCACGAGAAGCCGCCCGGAAGTGGCCTGCCCGAGGACCAACTCTCTTGACTCGGAATCCGAGTGGTCGGTGTCCCATTCGATCCGCGCGAGGGGATCCCCGAAGACGGTGCTCGCTTCCCCGAAGTTGACGCCGTGTTTCCGGAGATTGGAACGGGCCTTCCCGCGATCCCACGAAAAATAGACTTCCACGCCTCGCAGTTTACTACGCCGCTTTGCCGATCACTACCACCCCGTCTGGAGGAACGGGTCAACCTGGCTGACCCCGCTTGAACCTTGATTCTCCTACGGGTAGTTGTCGCTGTTTCGAGTTCGACGCCCTGCTCCAATCATTCGCCAAGTTCAGGCCCCAACCCCCCTTCTTTTCGAGAAACAACCCCGCCCGTTCAGGATGACCCCGCCCCCCCGCATTGCTCCAGCCCAAGCCCAAGACAAGCCGCCCCGTTCAGTCGCGGTAGGGACGGCCATTGCTGACCGCCCCCCGCACAGATCCGTACGAGCGGCATTACCGCATACGGCTCTTACCTTGGATGATGGCGCGAAGCGAGTTTCCACTCCGCGCACGCCACGGAACCCCTGGGACACGGACTTCCCCGCTCTGTGTCGGGCTCGTGTGGGGTTCCGCAACGTTTTCCTTGGTCCGCGCTCTTCCCTCCACCACCTCCGCCGAGGCAAAGAACGCCTCTTTGTTCGGCAGCTTCATAGGTACTACAGCGCGGTCCGACCCCTCAACGGCGTTCATGTCCGGCGTGCGGCAAATTGCCTTCCCGGACCGGTCCCCTATATTGCGGGACACCGCTGAAGTCTCCCGGTTCTCGTGCATGTTGTTTCTCAACGTGCTGGGTTCTCTGACTACGCCGGGCCCGGCTTTCAGCTCGCGAATAACGCTGCCGCCGATGTTGCCTTCCCGCCACAGCCAAGGGGTCGGCACCCGAATCTTAGGTTTTCGAAGCTCAATCACCCAGCCCATCAATGCCTCTGTCTACGCTTCGCCAACCGCCTCGCGACGGTGTCCACGCAAGACTCGAGGTCAGGATGGAGTCGCTGCTCCTTTCCTGTAAGGCTCTTGCATCCCCTACAACATGCCGGTTTATCCCGGCGCACGGCTGTCCCCGCAGTCCCCCTGAACTTGTGAATTGTTTTCGAGCTTCGCATGCGGCCGCCCCGAACCCTTGTCGGTCGGCCATGGCGATTAGCGTAAAGCCGACCCATTGGTGGCAAGCCCCGAGTTTATACTGAATCGCTCCTAACGTTGATGAGACCAAGAACTGCCAGTCGCTGCTTGCTTCGTCTTCACTGTTTGACGTGCAAGCATCATGCTCAACGCCAGGGCCGAACCTGAGTGCTGTACGAAGGCTCCTGAGAGCTGGTGAGACAGTCTGCAATGAAAAGCAATGAATGCATTCCCGTTTTGGGAAGCCTCCAACAGACTTGACCAAAAGTTAATCAGAAATCCTTGACACCAATTCCTGGAAAGCATTAATCTGTCGGGATTAGTGCGATTCGGAATGATGTTTGTTGCCAGATAGCACCGGTCGTGCTGACAAAAATTGTGGCATTTGGCGGTTTCTGGGCAGGGGTGGCTGGAGTTTTCTCCCAGAGATGTGTGAGGAATCCAAGGAGGTTGGTGTGCGCTTACGAATCGCAGTACTCCTTTTGGCCGCCATCGGCCCCATTCTTGTGGCGCAGAAGCGGCCCACGCCGCCGAGCGAGACGCACTACCGCGTCATCATGGTGGATTCGGTCATCGTTGACAGCGTGAAGCACACCAGGATGCCGGCGCACGCTGCCGGCAAACTGGGATTCGTGGCCATCTATTCCAAGGACGGTTTGCATTGCTTGGTGGAATACGTGAGCGCCAGCTACGAGGATTTCAACGATGTCCGGTCTCAGGTGGCCGCAGCCAATGACCCCGCAATCAAGCTTTGGGAAAAGGCCCAAATGAAGCACGAGGACCTGCAAGCGGCCGCCAAGGTCGCCGGCTACGATGTGGATTTCAAGAAGTTTTATGTGAGGGTGCCATGAAGAAAACCGGCATACTGATCGCAGTGCTTTTTGCCACCGTCTCGCTGCGAGCCACCGAAACGGCCTTTTACACGGTAAGCTTTTCTAACGGGGGCTGGGCTCAACAAATCCCCACGTACTGGACAGTTGCTGCTGGAACGCCGGCCTACCCAGGTTGGCTGGGAAATGACCCCAGTAACCTATACACACTCACGCGGGTTTTGTACGCCGGAACGGTACCTACACCGGATCACTCGATCTCCGGAACCATGATGTCGTGTTCCATGGGCGGAAATTCTATCTCCACAACTTATCTTCGGGCGTCACCCTTTCCTACACCGAATACCTGGTATGAAATCGATTACTCCTGCGGTTCGGTATCCGTTTACGTGCGATCCAACGGCTACAACACCTACCTCGGCGGAACTGATTTGCCTTCGGGCCAGAACTACGAATACCAATTCGAGTCGGCAATCCAAGGATCGACGATCACGGTGACGGTGGGCGGAAGTCAGGTCCTATCGGTCAGCGATTCCACATTGACCAGCGGCGGTCTAGGCGTCGGAACGGACATGTGCAACGAAAACACGGGCTACGCCTGCGGCTTCGCCGGCCTCACGCTTTCCTACACCGATACCACTCCGCCTACTGTGCCCACCGGCGTGGCCGGAACGCCGTTACCTGCGCGGGTGAACCTCTCCTGGAACGCCTCCACCGATAACGTGCAGGTCTCCGGCTACCACGTTTACCGGAACGGCTCCCTCGTGGGATCCCCGACCACGACCACTTACACCGATCCCACCGTTCAGCCTTTGACCACTTACGCTTACACCGTGTCGGCCTATGACGAGCAGAACAACGAGTCGGCGCAGTCGACGGCGGCGAACATTACCGCCGTGGGATCATCGTATCTGGCGCCGGTCACAGGCGGCCCTTTGGATTACTATCCCACCTGGGGCGGCGGCCCGGAGAAGCTCTCGCTCTTGACCGGGGCGCTGGTTTTCCGGCTGCCCTTGCCGAAGTTGGCGCAGCAGTCCAGCGGTCCGGGATTCCAGATGACCGCGGCCTGGAACTCCCAGTTCTGGAGCAGCGTGAATGGCACGGACACCTTCGACGCTCTGGATACAGGCTACGGAAAAGGATTCTTGTTCCAAATCGGGTCGGTCTATGGCGTCTACGTCAACAACGCGATCGACCACTTCGAGTTTCAGGATTCCATGGGCGTGATCCACAAACTGATGCCCAGCGGAAGCGTATACAAAAGCGCAGACAGCACCTACATGGTCTGGAACTACACCAACCGCACGCTGACCTTCCGCGACGGCCAGGTGTGGACCTTCAACTGCACCAGCGTTTGGCCAGAACAAGATGCCGGGGCCTACTACCCCACCCAATTGGAGGATACAAATGGCAATCAAATTACCATCACTTACCAGCCTGGCACGGGCCAGAGCACGACCAACAGCAGTTCGCGCATCACGCAAATCGTGGATACCCTGACCACCTACCAGTGGTCTTATTACCCCTCGAACTCCTCTTACGCCGGGCACGTCCAGAAAGTATCCCACTGCGTAAGCGGCCCGTGCTATACGGATGCGCAATTCACCTACACTGTGGTGACCAATATCGTCTCGCCCTTCTGCCAGTCGTCCTGCACACAGCAGACCGCTACCGAGCTGACCCAGATCACCTATACAGGTTCGCCGGCGCCGTTCCTGCTCAGCTACGACAACAGCGCCGAGCTAACTAATATTACGTTCCCTTACAAGGGATACTTCAGTTATACCTACACGACTTTCACCTATTCCAACGGCCTCTCGCTGCGGGAGGTCCTGGCGCGTTCCATGTCCGCGGATGGAACGCAGCAGAGCGAGCAAGTCTACAACTTCTCCCATGCCGGCGGCGATTCTTCGCTGGTTGTGCATAGCCAGACCACCATCCAAGACCCCACTGGCAATAAGAAGATCTGGTACTTCATCCATGGCAGCGCCAACGGCTGGGATAACGGCCTTTCCAACCGCCTGGAGACATGGGGAATGGTGAACGGGAGTTTGGCGGTCCTGAGGACGGTCGATACGACTTGGACGCAGGACCTTTCCTCGCCCACCAACCCGCGCCCCTGCGCCACGACCACGTTTAACGTCGAAGGCCAGCCATTATCGGCAACGCAGTCCACGGCGGAAATAGATGTGGATTCCAACGGCAACGTGACGGCCGTGCGGGAGTACGCGATGGGATCGGGCGCGCCTCCCGCTACGGGCCCGGCCAGCGCGCAGAACCAAGGCGTGGGCGTAGGCAACGCCGCGGGAGCGTTGTATCGGACCACCACGACCGCGTACCTGACGGGATCGAACTACACTTCGCGAAACATCCTGAACCGGCCCTCCACGGTGACGGTGCAGTGCCAAATAGGAGCGGGTTGCGCGACGCCGGTCACGGTTTCTGTCAAGAGCATCGGCTACGACGGCAATTACCCGAACGACCATCCGGGACTGGCACAACACGATTCCAACTATGGCACTAGCTTCCTGTATCGAGCCAATCCTTGGGCTGTGAGCAACAACAACGTTGCTTCCTATAGCTATTACGACATCGGTGGGAACGTCGTCTCCAGCACAGATGCTCTAGGCCATACCATACAAACGACGACCTTTTCCAACAACGGCCAGTTCACGAGCGGCACGGCAGGTGCGAATTCGGCCAGCGCCACCTACTACAACGACCTCACCACCCATATCGTTACCGGATCCAACGCCGACCAAACCGTTTTTGGATATGCTGCTGAAACCTATCGCCCCTCGCAGGTCACCAACCCGGATAACTCGATCACCAAGTACTCCTATAGCGATTTGAACCAATACGGCCAAACGATCTTCTGGACCTATCCCTACCGCACGACGGTAACCAGCCCCATGGGCAAGATCACCCATACGGTCCTGGACGGTTTCGGCCGCACCATCCAAGTATCGGTGAAAGAAAGCTCGACGAACTGGTCGACCACCTTGACGCAATACAGCGCGTGCGCGTGTTCGGCAACTGGCAAAGCCGTCAGCACCTCGCGGCCCTTTGATTCCGGTACCGACGCCAACGGCAATCCCATGAATACGCCGATCAGCGGCCAGCCTTATTGGACAACCACGACCAATGACGGCTTGGGCCGCCCGGTTACGGTGACGCTGCCCTACACGGGAACCACCAGCGGGCCGGCCCAAACTTCGTACTCCTACAGCACCGGTACAGACACGCTGACCGGCGCCAGCGGCACGCTGACCACCGTCACCGATCCGAACGGCAAGTTGAAGCGCTATTTTTACGATGCCTTTGGAGAATTGATCCGTGTGGAGGAGTTGGCCGCTAGCGCCACGCCGCCGTTCACTGTGTACAACCTGACGGAGACGGCGCGCTACACTTACGACGCCGTCGGGCACATGACGCTGGTGCAGATGGGACGCAACGGCAGCAGCTTCACGCAAACGCGTGCGTTCACCTACAGCCCCTACTCGTCGAGCGCGCCCTTTGGGCTGTTGGCTTCCGCCACCACGCCGGAGAAAGGCACGGTGAATTACTACTACAATTCCCTCGGTCTGCTGGACCACAAGACCGACGCCAAGAGCCAGACCCTCTGGTACGCCTACGATCCTAACCATCGCTTGCTGAGCGTCAGCTACGGCAGCAGTCAGAGCAGCGCCACGACAGCGACCAGTTTTACGTACGATACGGCGACCAACGGCGTCGGCAAGCTGGCCACCGCCGCCAATTGCGATACAACTTTAGGTTGTACCAGTTCGAACTCGTACACTTGGTCCTACTCCTACGACGTCCTGGGCAACGTCACCGGGCAAACGCTGAACCGTTTACGGCGCAAAACGCCTATTTCAACTTCAGCTCGCCAGTGAATCCGGGAGCATCCTACACCTACGATTCCGACCGCAAGCTGACCGCCATGACCGCGCCCGGAACGCAGTTGATGGGCCAATCCAGTTTTTCCTGGACTTCCGGACCCTCCTACCAGTACAGCTACGACATCGCCGGCCGCCCCACGGGAATGAACCAATGGGATCCCGTGAACCAAGTCTGGAATACGGTAACGGGGAACGGAACTTTCAACGCCGCGGGACAGATGACCGGCTGGCAGGAGTACGGTTACTGCAACCTGAGCCGCAGCTACGATCCGGCGCGGGGATGGATGACCGGCTTGACGGCCTCGGGCAGCTTGAATTTGAGCTATGCTTACAATAGCGGCGGCCAGGTAACCAGCGTGACCGATACGATCAATCCGGGCCAGGGCGTTACGTCCTATACGTACGACAATCTCGACCGCCTGGGCAGCGCCACCACGCCGAACTGGGGCTTGTCGTGGACTTACGACGGCTTCGGCAACCGCCTGACGCAGTCGGGCACGGGCACGGCCGCGTCGGTGACGCAGACGCTGGGCTACGATGGCACCAGCAATCACATTACCAGCATCTCGACGTATTTTTACGGCATAGGCTACGATGCCAACGGCAACGCCTCGCAAATTCCAGGCACCAATGGCCAGTACAGTTACCTGAGCCTGGCGTACGACGTTTTCGACCGCGTCATCCACGAATCGGGAAACTACATGGGCGCGGGTCCGTCCACCGCCTACGACGCCTTCGGGCGGCGAATCGCCAAGAATCTGACCGACGGCACCACGCGCATTTACTTCTACGATCCCGCGGGCCGGGAGGTTGCCGAGTACAACTTCAACCCCAACGCCACGTGCAACTACTCCGGCACCTATTACACCTGTACCGCGCTCGGTTCTCCGACAGCCACCTACACCTACTTCGCGGGCCAACGCGTCGGCCAGTGGACCGATCGGGTGGGCAGCAGGCGTTACACGCCGGTGGGAAGCACCGCCTCGAGCTATTATCCCTACGGCGAAGACGTCACAGGAAATCCTACGAATAACGATACCTACAAGTTCGCAAGCCTCTACAGGGACTCCGACTCGGGCCTCGATTATGCCAACGCGCGCTTCTACGCAAGCGGCATCGGGCGGTTCCTAACGGGCGACAGTTTCGACGCGAGCGCAAGCCCGAGTAGCCCGCAGAGTTGGAATCGCTATGCGTACGTTCAAAACGATCCGGTGAACTTCTACGATCCTTCGGGGCGACTCCTGGCCGCAGTGGGTGACTGCGGCGATAGCTGGATATCCGATGCTTCCCTGGAGGGCCCGTGCGATATGGGCGGCGGCTGGGGCTTCTGGGGTGCCGTCGGCGGAGCAGTGGCTGCTGCTGGCAGCGAGGACAGTAGCGGTGATTCCTCAGATGTTTCTGTGCCGAGGTCTTGCGGCGACATTCTGGGAATCCCTTCTGCCGCAGAGGCCGGTCAGCTAGCGGTGGTATTAGGTGAAAACTCGTTTTCGCCGGCATTCGGTGCCACCGACATGACCATCGCGACCGAGGATCTGTACATGGAACAGGCTATGTACAACTATGCTACAAGGAACGGCACACAAGGCACGGGCACGACGGCGTATGTTTCGAGTACGATCAATACCGACACATATCGAGGCTATCCGGCTGGCGTCGGAACGCTAGGAGCCGCGTTGGCAAGCACCTCTACCAGTGATCTTTGCTGGGACCTCGAACAGGCAGAGACCGCCTACGGTGATTTCTGGAACGGCTCCCATCATTTTTCAAATGTCAACCAGTGGAGGTCATTCGGTTCCCACGGGGCCCGCAGCAGAGGTGATATTAAGATTGGTAACACCGTGTTTTACTACAATCCGAATGCGTACTACAGCCGCAATCGACACCAGCGGCTCAAGACGCCCCCTATCGTTTTGCCCAAGAAACCTCTATGACGATCCGCTGGTCAGACCTAACCGCATGCGCGCTGATTCTGTCGCTGGCCGCTACAGCGCAATCGCCCGCGCCCTTGTTCTCGGCGTTTTCAGTTGCCGAGAGGTACAATGGCCCACCGGCGACACCAGTTCTTCGGTCGGCCCAGCAGCGCAAGTTTCGGGCACAAATCCTAAAGGCCGCAAAGCAACCGGCGGATTTCGCTGGCCATTACAAGATCGCCGATTGGGGCTGTGGTTCTTCGTGTGTGTCAATCGCCGTGATTGACCTCAAGACCGGTTCAGTCTATGACGGCCCGTTTTCTATACTAGGGTACGGAAGTCCGCAGAGCTACGAGGGCGGAGACGATTGGCTGGAGTTTCATGTTTCGAGTCGGCTCCTTGTTGCGCGGGGCTGCCCGGAAGATAAGAACTGCGGAACCTATTATTTTGAGTGGCAGGACGCAGGGTTCCGGCTATTACGCACCGTGCATTCGGGTCCACCGAAAGCATGGAAAGGCCGGGACAGCCTGATCCGGTACACTTCGTTGCGCGCCTCCTGGCGACACCGCGAGGCCCTGGCGGGAATGCGGGGAATGCGGTGAGAAACGGGGCCGGTGAGAAACGGGACCAGCCTGAACGGGGGGAAACGGGGCCAGCCTGGGGACGCGAGGGGACAGCCTGGACTTGACGATTTATCTTTTCTGTCAAGTCTGTCCGAAACTCTTCAAGCAACGTTGCGATTCCCTTTCGACTGCGTGAGGACCGGCGCGACCGCGTCAGCGTGTCGGTGTTAAGTGCGCCCGAACTGACGACGCAAGACCGCACGGACCGGAGCGCCATCTATACCGGTCAGTTTCATCGGCAGGCAGAGCAATTCGTACCAGCCTTCCTCGATTTGCGCCAGATCCAACCCCTCCACAATCGCGATTCCCCGGCCCAGCAACGCCTGGTGCGCGGGAAAACTCTCCGTGCCATATTGATCGATCGAGAGGTAGTCGATCCCCACCAGCTTGACGGGAAACGCCGCCAGATACTTCGCGGCATCGCCGCTCACATAAGTGAAATCAGGCCGGAAAACAGGATCCTTCAGCAGCGCCGAGTTGCGCGTCTTCAATAACAGCCGCTCGATATCCTGCAGTGGCAACCGCTCCAGATGTTCGCGCTCGATCGCCGGCACGTCGCCGATCTCCGCCACAAATACTGGACCCAAGAACGACTCCAGCGGCACCTCGTCGGACCGCGCGCCATCGGCAATGAAATGCCACGGAGCGTCGAAATGCGTGCCGACGTGGACGCAGGTCTCCAGCTTCGTCAGATTGGCGATGGCGCCTTCGGCCAGGCGTAGCACGGGATGCAAATGCAATTCGGGATCGCTGGGCCAGGTCACCGTGGCGTCGTTCACCGGAATCGATATGTCGTAGAGCATTCCTTTAGAAAAGGGCGGATGGCACGGAAATCCGCGCTCACCCGCTCACGGTTTTAGAGGTACGATGTCGTGGAACAGCGGCTGCAATTTGCCCCAGGTGGTTTCCAGATCTTCCGGAATCACGCGCGTCTCTCCGATGGTGGTCAGGAAGTTGGCGTCGGCGAACCAGCGAGGCAGAATATGCAGGTGAACGTGCGCGGCAATGCCGGCTCCCGCGGCACGGCCCAGGTTCATGCCGATATTCAACCCGTCGCAGCGGTAGACCTGCTTGAGGATTCGCTCGGCGTGTTGCGCCAGGTTCATCATCTCCGCCAGGGCTTCCGTGGATACGTCCGACAACTCCGCCACGTGCGCGTAGGGAATCACCATCAGGTGGCCGGTGGTGTAAGGATACAGGTTCAGCAGGGCGTAACCGTGACGGCCCCGCCACAGAACCAGGTTTTCTTTGTCGCGTTCGGCATCGGCCGGCGCGGCTTTGTCGCGAACTTTATCGCCGGCCTTGTCGCAGAAGATACAGACGGAATCGTCCGAGGCGTGACTGACGTAGCGATAGCGCCAGGGACTCCACAAGCGATCCATCAGTGGCTGACCGGCGTAACGGGAGCGGCGGGCGGCGGGGCGGCAGGCGGCGCGCCGGGGCCATGGGAGTTGATCAGATCCTTCAGTTCCTTGCTGGGCTTGAAGAAGGGGATCTTCTTGGCGGGGACATCCACCTTGGCGCCGGTCTTGGGATTGCGGCCCACGCGCGGTTGCCGCTTGCGCGTGCGGAAGCTGCCGAAACCGCGGATTTCGATCTTGTCGCCGGTTCGCAAGGCGTGCACAATGCTGTCGAAGATTGTATCCACGATATGCTCGGAGTCTTTGCGCGTCATTTCCACCGCGCCGGCGACTTCCTCAATGAGTTCAGCCTTGGTCATACCGTCTCCTCCAGAAGTGCGTTTATACCACACAAACGGCCTTCGCTGACGAATCTAAATCGCGCGCTGGATTGCGCCGAAAATGCTAATCTTCCTGATCCGGCCCGTGATCCGATCCGCGGTCTTTCAAGCTGACCATTTCTTGCAGCGTGGAAGTGGCTCCGCCGGCACGCTGCTTTTGCAGGTAGGAGTCCAGTTCCTGGCGCTCGATTTCCTGGCCTACCGCCCGCAGGCTCAAGCCGATCTTGTGTTCCTCCGGGCTCAGTTTGATGATCTTGAAGGCCATCTCCTGACCCACCGTAAAAGCCGGAGCTTCGTCGGCGGCCGGACCGGCGCGGCGTCCCCGCTGCTGGTCCTTGTCGGGCCCGGCCTCGGAAATGTGGCAGAGCCCTTCGATCCCCGGCTCGATTTCCACGAACGCGCCGAAGGAAGCGGTGCGCACAATCTTGCCGCGGACCACGTCTCCCACGCGATAGCGCTCGAAGAAACTCTCCCAGGCATCGGGAGTCAGTTGCTTGATGCCCAGAGACAAACGGCGATTCTCGCCGTCCACGCTGAGAACCACAGCTTCCACTTTATCCCCTTTCTTCAACAACTCGGAGGGATGTTTGATGCGTTTGGTCCAGGAAATATCGCTGACGTGAACCAGACCGTCGATGCCGTCCTCGATCTCGATGAAGGCGCCGAAATCGGTCAGGTTGCGGACCTTGCCTTCCACCTTGGAGCCTTCCTTGTAGCGCTCCGCCAGAGTATGCCAGGGATTGGGCTCGGTCTGGCGCAGGCTGAGCGAGATTCGCCGCTCGGCGGGCTGCACGTCCAGAACCTCCACTTCCACGTTGTCGCCGGGATGCACAAACTTGGAGGGATGCTTGACGCGCTTGCTCCAACTCATTTCCGAAACATGCACCAAGCCCTCCACTCCGGGCTCCAATTCCACGAACGCGCCGTAATCGGTGACGTTGACAACCTTGCCCTTGATCTGCGTTCCCACCGGGTATTTCAGGTCGGCATCGTGCCACGGATCCGGATAGAGTTGCTTTAAACCCAGGGCCACCCGTTCCTTTTCCCGGTCGAACTTGAGGACCAGCAAATCCACTTCCTCGCCCACCTGCACCACGTCGCTGGGATGGCTGGCCCGCCCCCAGGACATATCGGTGACGTGCAGCAAGCCGTCCAGTCCGCCGAGATCCACAAAGGCGCCGTAGTCGGTCATGTTCTTGATGACGCCGCGCACCACCGCCCCTTCCGCCAGGTGCGAGAGCGTCACGGCCTTGCGGGAGTTGATTTCCTCTTCCAGGAGAACCTTGCGGGAAATCACTACGTTGCCCCGGCGGCGATTGAACTTGATGACGCGGACTTCAATATCCTGCCCTTTGAAGGCATCGAGATTGCGCACCGGCTTGACGTCCACCTGCGACCCGGGCAGAAAGGCGCGCACCCCGAAATCCACGGAAAGTCCGCCCTTGATGCGTTCCATCACGCGGCCCTTGATAGGCGTTTGCTCGTTGAAAGCTTTTTCCAGATCTTCCCACACCCGGGCGCGCGCCGCTTTCTCGTGAGAAAGCGAGACATATCCTTCGTGGTCTCCGCCGCGCTCCATGGTGACGTCAACTTCGTCGCCCGGCTTGACCGTGATTTGGCCATCGCGGTCCTTGAATTGCGCGATGGGAACCAAGCCTTCCAGTTTGTGTCCTACGTTGACAAAAACGGCGTCGCTGGTGACCTTCAACACCCGGCCCTGGAGCATGGCCCCTTCGTGGAAGTGAGTCGGCTGGCTGTAGGACTCCAGCAACTGCTCAAAGCTCTCGCGGGAATTACCGGACGCGGCCGCTTCGCCTTCGTTCTCCGCAACCAGCGGGCGGCGTGGAATGCTTACCATTGTTGCCCCGTTCCTCCTGGGATAGAATCCCCGCGCCGTCCGCAGCCACGGGTTTTGCTGCAGCCGGTCTCCAAATTGGATGTCATGTACCTATGCGCTTCGGCGTCAGACACGCAGGCGCCTTGCAGGACTAGCCACCAGCCACCACCGCCAAGCCGGTGTTGCATCTCAAGGGGCGACCCTCAGGGCAAGTCATAGATACAGGGTATTCTAGGACTATACTTTAGCCACGCCATACTGTCAACGCGAGATGGCCGGGCGCAAAGAAAAAGCCGTGCCAATGCCGTCAAAGTGTGCTTGTCCGCCTGAGAATCGAAAGCCCCGGGGGCGGATGGGCGCCGCAGGAAGAACCCATCACCGCTTGATGTTTTGGAGATCCTTCAAGGTCTTGCGGGCGTCCTCGATGCCCGGAAAATCGACCTTCGGTTCCAGGGCTTTTTGCAGCGTCTCCTGGGCTTGCCGGGAATCGCCGGCGTGCCATTGAGCCAGACCCAAGTGATACAGATAGAGCGGGTTCTTGGGATCGCGCTGGACGGCATCCTGAAACTCGGAAATCGCCAGCGGGTTGTTGTTCTTCTTCATGTAGATCCAGCCCAAAGTGTCCGTGATCGCCGGATCGTTGGGCACTTTTTCCTTGCTCATCTGGGCCCACTTCAAGGCCTCGTCAATATTGCCGCCGGTCTCCGTCAGCAACCAAGCCAGGTTGTTACCGGCCACGGGATCGTCGGCGCGTTTCTTCAACGTCTCGCGGTACAGGGCCATGGCTTCGGGATAGCGCTTCTGACCTTCCAGCGCCATTCCCAGAGACGTCGTCAGGTAGGTGTTTTCCGGCGCGATCTTGACGGCCTGCCGGAAGTAGTTCTCCGCGCCCGAATAATCCATACGCCCCAGCAGCAGTTTTCCCAGCCGGTTCATGGCCATGGCGTCATTGGGCTGGATCGCCATATAGTCCCGGAGAACCTTTTCCGCCTGGGCCTCTTTCCTCTGCAACAGCAGCATGTCCGCCAAACCGAAAACCGCCGGGCCGTACTTGGGATCGTCGGCCACATTCTTCTGAAAGACTTTTTCCCCCGCGGCCGCCTGATTCTGGACCCCGTACAACATAGACAATGCGGCGACGGCGCGGCTGTCATATTTGTTGACCTTCAAGGCCTGCTCGAAAGCCGCCTGGGCGCCCTTGTAATCTTTCTTTTCCGCCAACAACAGGCCATATTGTGTCTGCACGGGACCCAAGTTGGGCCGGGCCTTCAGCAAGTCGCCGACCATCAGTTCGGCTTCCGCGGCCTTGCCATCATGGATCAAGCAGGCGCTCTTCAGCAGGATCACCGCGGGGCTCTGATCTTGCCCGCGGGGCGTCTGAGCGAGCACTTCCAGGGCGGTCTGAGCTGCGCCGCTTTCCAGGTCCAGTTCCGCCAACGCCAGGCGCGCGGTCAGGTAGCTCGGACGGTACTTCACCGCTTCCTGCAGTTCGGAGGCGGCCGGCAGACGCTCCTGATTCTCCAGGAGCGCCATGGCTCTGTAGTAATGCGCTTCCGGGTTGTCCACTTGTTGGCGGATCACCTCGGTCAGGTCGCGGATGGCGTCCTGCGTCTTCCGGAAGCGCACGTTGAGCATACCGCGAGTCAGCAGGGCCTGGGTGTCCTTGGGGTTCTTCTGCAACAATTCGGTGGCCAGCGCCAAAGCGCGATCCGTCTTGCCCTGACGAATCAGTGCCCCGGTCAAAACGTTCCGGTTGGCGCGATCGTCGGGGTATTTCTTGATGATCTGATCCAGTTCGCCGACGGCTTTGTCCACTTGTCCGCGCGCCAGGTCGAAGCGCGCCAACGCGGAGCGGTCGCTGGGATTATCGGTAAACTCCACGGATATTTTGCGATAGGTTTCCTCGGCTTCCGGCAGGCGCTTGGTGACGATCAGCAGGCGTGCCAGGGCGTAGAGCGGATTGGAATTCTTAGGCTCCACAGAAATGGCTTTTCGGTAAGCCGGTTCCGCATCGGTGTTCCTTCCCTCCAGGAGATAGAAGTTGCCCAGCAGCGTCCAACTGGACGCGGAAGGGGCCTTGACGGCGGCATTCTTCAGAACGGCTTCTGCGCCTTCCTTGTCCTTGTCGCGCAGCTTCATGCGAACTAGGTTAAGATCGGCCGTGATTTGGCCGGGATCGTGCTCCAATAGCGTTGCCAGTTCTCCCTCGGAGCCCCTCCAGGTCGCCCATTCCCGCCAGCGCGTAAGCCAGAGTCTCCTGAGCCTTGGAATCGTTGGGAGCGATGGCCAGGATTTTCTGAGCGTCCGCTTTGGCGTCTTCGTACTTCTTGCCCATTAGTTCCAGCGTGGCCATTTCCTGCAGAGCGTTGGTGTTCTTAGGATCGGCGGCTACCGCGGCCTGGAAAGCTTTATAAGCGCGGGAACCCTCTCGCGTGCCGATCTCGGCGCGGCCCAATTGGTAGAAGCCCTCCGAAAACTTGGGATCCAAACGGGTCACCCGCATGAACTGGATCTTGGCGTCGGAGAACTTCTTCTGGTCGAAGTACTTCTTGCCGGACTCCATGTACTTCTGCTTGCGCCATGCCACGCTATGGAAGCGGTCGAATTTGTCGCAACCCGTGGTTACCATTGCTCCCGCCAGAATTGCGGTTGCCGACAGCGCGTACCATCCCCGAGTTTTCATATCAGCCCATTATGACATAGCCGGAGCGTTCTTGGCAGCGATCGCCTGCAACGCGGTGATCGCGGCCACGCCAACCACATCCTCGGCTTTGCAGCCGCGCGAAAGATCGTTGGCAGGACGCGCCAGACCTTGCAGGATCGGCCCGATGGATTGCGCGCCGCCGAAGCGCTCCACCAGCTTGTAGCCGATATTTCCGGCGTCCAGATCCGGGAAGATCAGCGTGTTGGCGCGACCCGCCACCGGCGATCCCGGGGCCTTCGATGCGCCGACTTGCGGCACGATCGCCGCGTCCAGTTGCATCTCACCGTCCACCAGCAGTTGGGGCGCGCGGGCCCGAATGATCCGCAACGCCTCGACCACTTTTTGCATGTGCGGATGATCGGCGCTGCCCTTGGTGGAGAAAGAAAGCAGGGCCACCAGGGGCTCGGTCTCCAGCAGAGCGCGGGCATTGCCGGCCGTGGCGATGGCGATCTCCGCCAACTGCACGGCGTTCGGATCGGGCACCACGGCGCAGTCGGCGAAGAGGAATCCGCCGTGGGCGCCCAGCGAAGTGACGGGCGTTTCCATCAGCATGAAGCTGGAGACCAACGAAACGCCCGGCGCAACTCCCAGGCAATGCAGGGCCGCGCGCACCGTCTCGGCGGTAGTGTTGGTGGCGCCGCCGACGCTGCCATCGGCGTCGCCCGCGGCGACCATGAGGTCGGCGAAGTACAAAGGCTGTCGCGCGATGGATGCCGCTTCGAGCTGCGAAACACCTTTGGCGCGCCGCCGCTGGTAATAAATCGCCGCATACTTTTCGCCGCGAGGATCGGCTTGCGGATCGATGAGGGTTACCGCGGCAAGATCCACGCCGCCCTGCTTGGCCGCGGCGCGAATTTCCTGGGGATTGCCCAGCAGGATGACATCGGCCAACCGGTCGGCGGCAATCAGTGCGGCGGCGCGCAGAATGCGCGGGTCGCCGCCTTCCGGCAGAACGATTCTCTGACGCTGGCCACGGGCACGATCTTTGATGAATTGTAGGACTCCGGGCATGTCCTGATTCTATCGCCGTTCCGCAAAGAATTAGCCACGGAGGCACAGAGAACACAGAGACCGGAAACACAGAGAAGAAAACCGCTTGTTCTTGGTTTTGCGCTCTCTGTGCTTCCGATCTCTGTGTTCTCTGTGCCTCTGTGGCTAGTTTTCCTCGTCCTTGTCCTTGTCCTTGGCCGGCTTCGCCTGACTCACGTCAGGTACTCCGAACTCCCGCAGCAAGGCCAGATCTTCGGGACCGACGGCGCCGAGAATATTGACGATGGTGAGTTTCTTCGGCTCGGTTGAGACCACCGCCAGTCCCAGGATCTTTTCGCCATCCTGCCGCAGGCAGACGTCGGTGTCCTCGTTTTTTTTCTTGCTGTGGACCGAAACCACACAATTCCAGCCGGGTCCGGTAATGATCTTGCGCAGGGGATCGAGATCGTGCGGGGAAAAATCGCCCTCCTTTTCGAACTCATAGCTGCGGACAAAGATCCCTTGCAGGTTGGACAACAGTTTCTTGATCTTTGCGGAGTCCGGATCGTCCACCGGGATGACGCCGGCGGCCAACCCCAGTAAGGACTTGGGCAGCGACACGTTCACGCTGTCAATGGCCTTCTTTTCCAGTTCTGGAAAATCCAAAGGGACTTGCGGGATCTGCTGGGTCCTCGCCAGGGGGACCATCAGCAGCATTGCCCACAAAGAGAAGATTCGCTTCATTGTTGTTTCTCCGCACCTACCGCTGAGAGCACCCGCCCGACATGATTCAGTTGCGTTCCGGTGATCCGCAAGGCCACTAGAAGCTGGTCGCGAGCCGCTGTGGCGCGGCGGCGTTCGTTGGCCTGATGCTGCTGATAGGCCACGCCGCCACCGGCGATCAGCATCAAGCCGGCTAAACCGCCGGCCAGCGCGGCCCGCTGCGCGGGCATCATAAAGAACTCCCACCAATGAGAGCGCGCTTTTTTCTTTTCCGCGACGCGCGCCATCACCTTGGCGGTGAAGTCCACGGGAGGATCCTGGTGTTTCAAAGCCCCCGCGAGTTGTTTTTCGAGGTTGTCCATTACTGTTTCTCCAAGCGATCTCTTAGCATCTTGAGAGCCCCGATGCAAGCGGCTCTTTACGGTATTGACAGGCCACCCGAGCGTAGCCGCCATCTCTTCCGGGGTCTGGTCTTCCAAGTAGCGCAGGACTACTACGGCACGAAACTTGGCCGGCAAACTCTGCACCAGCACGCGCAGCTTGCCCAGGGCGAAGACGTCGGGCGCCTCCACCGTCTCACCCGTCTCCACCCAGTCGTCCAGGCTGATGGGCTTGCGTTTCAGCCGCCAGCGGTGGTGGTCGATGCACTTGCGGATGGCCACGCGCCGCAGCCAGAACAGCAAGTGCGAATCCGACTCGATGGCGCGCAGATTCTGGAACAGTTGCAGGAAGACCTCTTGCGCCACGTCCTCCGCCAGGGCCCGGTCGGAGAAAAAATTCCAAACCACGCTGAACACCATGCGCTGATGCTGCCGCACCACCAGGGCAAAGGCATCCTGATCGCCCGCCATGGCGCGCGCCAGAATTACTCCCGGCTGTGCCGCTGCGGATTCCAATTCGTGCAGAGCGAGCGCCTCCGTGACCATCTGTTCTCAGGCCTTCCACCTGATCATACGGAGGTCCAGGGCGGGAGAATGCAAGAAATTATGGGCCGCAGGCATTACGGCCAGTCTTGTGCACCGTGCCAGATGCGCGAGATTTCAACCGCGTGTTCCGTAACCTGATAAACGACGATGTAGGGCAGGGGCGGGAACACCAGTTCGCGCCGCCCCGGCATGCGACTACTGGCGCGGCCGAGGTGGGGAAAATCCTTCAATCGGGCACAACCATCGAAGATGGTTCCGGCCACCCGCCGGGCCGCTTCCGGGTTGTCGCTTGAGATGCGTTCGCATATGCGCTCCAAGTCTTCAGCGGCGGGCATCGACCAGCGAACTGTCCTCACGTTCGCAGGAACCGCTCAAGGCGTTGCCCGGCTTGCTCATGGGTCAGATACTCACCGCGTTGCAAAGCGTCTTCGCCGCGCTTGACCGCTTCGACGAAGCGGGTCTCTTCCTCAAAGAAGCGGGAAACAGCATCCTGCACCAACTCGTCGGGATTGCGGCCCTGTTGCGCGGCCGAGTCCGTGAGCTTCGCTTCGACTTCTGGAGAGAAGTGTACTTCCATAGTTTCAGGCTACGGCAAAGCGCGGCCTGTGGCAACCCTAAAAACGGCACGGCTTTAAGCTTCGCCCATCTGCAGCACTTCCAGGAAGGCCTTGCGGAACGCCGCCATATCCTGATCGCTGCCGATGGTCACGCGCACCATGTTGGGATACGTCGGGAACGGCCGGCCGATGGCCACGCCCTTGGCCAGCATTTTGGAGATCACTTGAGGAGCGGGGCGTCCCACGTCGATCATCATGAAGTTGGCGTGGGGGTCGATGTAATTGAGCTTGTTCTCCTTCAGCCAGGAACAAAGTGCGGTACGGGCGGCCGACATCTTTCGGCGCCGCGACGGCACCAGGTCGGTGTCCGATAGGGCCCCCAGCACGGCGCGCGCCGAGACGTAGGAAATCACGTTGTTGCGGTACGGCGCCATCTGGCGGATCAATTCCGGCTTGGCATAGCCCGTGCCAATACGCAATCCCGCCATGCCGTAAATCTTGGAGAAAGTTCGCGCGACCACTACGTTCTTGCCGGCGCGCACATAGCCCAGGGCGCTCTCCACCCTGGGAGAGTCGGCGAAATGCAGATAGGCTTCATCCACCAACAGCACCACGCCTGGGGCCAGGTTGTTGACCAGCCAGGCGATCTCTTCTTTCGGCGTGATGGAAGCCGTAGGATTGTTGGGATTGCACAAGTAGATGACTCCGCCCTTGGTCTTGCCAGCGGCTTTCTCTGCTTCAGCCGCCAGGCGTTTGACGTCGGCCGAGTAATCCTTGCGCAAAGGTACGCTAATCACCGGAGTCCCGGCGGCCTTGGCGACCTCGGCGGGAAATTCGAAAGTGGGATCAATGACGATCAGCGGCCTGGTGGGGGAAGTGAACGCTTCCAACGCCATGTGCAGAATTTCACTGGAACCAGCGCCGACGAGAACCTGCGAGGTATCGAACTGATCGGCGCGCGCCACGGCGGCGTAGAAATCCGGGAATTCCTGATAATGGTAGCGGCCGCTGGCTCCCAGCGCCGGAGCCATCTGCATCAAGGAGGCCTGGCAAGGCCCATCGGGATGCTCGTTGGCGTTCAGCCAAACGGTCCCCGTGGGCGCGGCGCCCACCATTGCTCGTTGGGCGAAAACCGATTCCCCGCCGAATCTAAAGCGCTCTGGCTGGATGGCGCTGCCTGCCGCCGAAGCAATTGCCAAGGTTCCCAAGGTCTTTCCAAAGCCACGCCGCGAAACCATAACCGTTACCTCCGATGTTATAGACTAGAGCCGAACGGTACCCGAACTATACCCAAGAGAGATTATGTCTCAAAAACCTCCTCAAAGCACACAGAAAGCGGCGGAGCAGGCCTACGACCGGCGAGATTTCATGCAGGGCCCGTCGGCACGCACTTTGCGCATCCTGTCCGAATACATGGAACCGCAACAACGCTTCCGCCGGGAGCGTGTCCACGACATCGTGGTGTTCTTCGGTTCGGCGCGGATCTTATCGCGGGAAGCCGCCGAATACGAATTGCAGGAGGCCCAACACGCCATGAAGCGCACGCAAACCAAAGAAGCGCGCGCTACTCTGGAAGCGGCCAAGCACAAGATCAAGATGTCGCGCTATTACGAAGAAGCGCGCGAACTAGCCAAGCGGCTGACAGAATGGTCCATGGCGCTGCCCGAGAACCGCGCGCGTTTTGTGATTTGCTCGGGCGGCGGCCCGGGGATCATGGAAGCGGCCAATCGCGGCGCGGCGGAGGCCGGCGGGCGCACCGTGGGCCTGGGTATCACGCTACCCATGGAGCAACTGCCCAACGACTACATCACCGAGGCGCTCAACTTCCAGTTCCATTACTTCTTCATGCGCAAGTATTGGTTCGCCTACCTGGGCAAGGCGCTGGTGGTCTTTCCCGGCGGCTTCGGGACGCTCGACGAGTTGTTCGAGATCCTCACGCTGATCCAAACCGGCAAGATCGTCAAGAAGATGGTGGTGCTAATGTACGGCCGCAAGTATTGGGAGCGCGTGCTGAACTTCCAAACTTTCGTTGACGAAGGCATGATCAACGCCGAGGATTTAAACCTGTTTCAGTTCGCCGATACGCCGGAAGAGGCGTTCGAAAAGGTCAAGGGCGGGCTGGAAACGTACTACTTGCAGCCGCGCGAGAGTCGACGCTGAACCTGTGATCGGGGCGGCCTGAGCTACCCGATTTATTCTTACCGCCATCACGCGTTGACGACACCACTTAGCTCAACGCCGGCATGGCGATCTTGGGCCCCTGCCCGCGTTTGTAGACCATGATATCGCGCCGGAAGGCGATCACAACTTTGCCATCTTGATTGAAGCCGCTGGTCTTCACTTGCACCAATCCCATGTGCCGCCGGGACTTCGATTCCCGCTTGCCGAGAATCTCGGTCTGCGCGTAAATCGTGTCGCCTTCGAACACCGGCGCGGGCATGCGCACTTCGTCCCATCCAAGATTGATGGCGTGCTGCGAAATATCGGTGACCGACAAGCCCACCACTAGCGCCAGCGTAAACGTGGAGTTCACCAGCGGCCGGCCAAACTCGGTCTGCGCGGCATAGTGCGCGTCCAGATGGATGGGATTGGTGTTCATGGTCATCAGCGTGAACCACTGATTGTCGGCGGTCGTCACGGTGCGGCCCAAGGGATGGCGGATGGTCGCGCCAACCTCGAAGTCCTCGAAGAAGCGTCCGGAGACTCATAGTCCACAGATTAACACAAAACGATCCACAGATTACACAGATTACACAGATTAAAAACAAATGTATTTGGTTTTGTCTTAATCTGTGTAATCTGTGTAATCGGTGGATCGAATGTTTTGTATTCCATCTGTGGATCAAAAGGATCGTGGCAATCCGAGGACATGTTCGCCGATATACGACAAAATCATATTGGTGGAAACCGGCGCCACCTGATACAAGCGCGTCTCGCGGAACTTACGCTCTACGTCGTACTCCGCGGCGAAACCGAAGCCGCCGTGGGTTTGCAAACAAACGTTGGCCGCTTCCCAGGAGGCGTCCGCGGCCAGCAGTTTGGCCAGATTCGCTTCCTCCCCGCACGGTTGGCCCCCGTCAAAGAGCCGCGCCGCTTCGTAGCGCATCAAATCGGCGGCGCGAACGCTGGCATAAGCCCGCGCAATGGGAAACTGCACGCCTTGATTCTGTCCGATGGGCCGCTCGAACACCACGCGGCCGTTGGCATAGTCGCGCGCCTTCTCGATGAACCAGTAGCCGTCGCCGATGCATTCGGCAGCGATCAGGATGCGCTCGGCGTTCATGCCGTCCAGGATATATCGGAAACCCCGGCCCTCGTCGCCGATCAGGTTTTCGGCGGGCACTTCGAAATCCTCGAAGAATACTTCGTTGGTTTCGTGATTGACCATGTTGCGGATGGGCCGCAAAGTCATGCCGCGCTGTTCCCCGCCTCGCAAATCCACCAGAAATACGGAGAGACCTTCCGTTTTCTTCTTTACTTCCGCGAATGGGGTGGTACGCGCCAGAAGCAGCATCAAATCGGAATGCTGGACCCGCGAGATCCAAACTTTTTGGCCGTTGACGATATAGCGGTCTCCGCGCCGTGTGGCGAACGTCTGGATGCGCGTGGTGTCGGTGCCGGTGGTCGGCTCGGTGACGGCGAAGGATTGCAGGCGCAACTCGCCGGCGGCGATCTTCGGCAGGTAGCGGCGCTTCTGTTCCTGCGATCCGTGACGCAACAGCGTGCCCATGATGTACATTTGCGCGTGACACGCTCCGGAGTTGGCGCCGGAGCGGTTGATCTCCTCCAGAATCACCGACGCCTCGGTCACCCCCAGTCCTCCGCCGCCGTACTCCGCCGGGATCAACGCCGCCAGCCATCCGGCGTCGGTGAGCGCCTGCACAAACTCTTGCGGATACGCCGAGCGCTCATCCACGCCGCGCCAGTACGCGCCGTCGAAGCGCGCACACAGTTCGCGCACCGCCGCCCGATATTCCGGAAACTGGCCCGCGTGCGGGTTGATGCTTTTCATCTCGGTATTGTAACGCAGGCCTTCAGGCCTGTTCTTTTTTGATGGGTTGTCAGAACCGTCCGCGGTAGCGGATGGGTCCTCGCGTACATGAGCGACGGGCCCATCTGCTACCGCAGACGGTTCTGACAACTGCAAGAACAGGCCTGAAGGCCTGCGTTACATTTCGCTCTTGACAAGATCCGCCAATCGAGGCAATATCTAATAGCGAATTTAAAGCGAATAAGGATTCCACGATGACCCCCGAGCTTGCCGCTCTGCGCAGCCGTTTTACCTCCGCCCGCGACTTAAGCGATAAAAATGAACAGCTTAGGATGCCTACCGGCATCCCCCAACTGGATCTGCCGCGCGGGGCGATCACGGAAGTAGTGGGGGCGGCAGCCTCTGGGCGTACCACCGTGCTTTGTTCTACGCTGGCGGCGGCCACCCAGCGGCAGGAGGTTTGTGCGGTGGTGGATACCGCCGATACGTTCGATCCCGCCTCGGCGGCTGCGGCGGGCGCGGATCTGCGCTTCCTGCTGTGGGTGCGCTGCGCCGCCAAAAAACGCTGCGCCTTGCAGGTGGTGGATTGGCTGCTGCAAGCCGGCGGCTTCGGCCTGGTCGCGCTGGATCTGGCGAATCTTACGTCGCGCGATGTCCGCAACATCCCGTTACACACCTGGTTCCGCTTTCGGCGCGCGGTGGAACACAAGCCCACCGTATTGCTGGTGATTGCCGCCGAACATTGCACCAGTTCCACAGCCGCGCTGCAACTGGAAATGTCACAGTGCAGCGCGTTATGGAAAACCGCTGCTCCTGGCGAATGCTGCCAAGGATCACTTTTCCATGGCGCGGCGCTGCAAGCGATCCCGCGTAAACCGGTGGCGCAAGCCTGGCGGCGGACCACCTTTGAGGCGGAAACATGTTTGCATGCATAGTTACGCGAAATGTCGCGTCAACCGCCGCTGGACTGCTGGAACTGGCACGCGAATTTTCCCCGCGCGTGCAAGCCCCGGCGCCGGCGCCATCCAGGCGAAGTTCGCCTCCCGATTCGCCGGATCGCGTCATCCTGGACCTCACCGGCCTCGACCGCCTGCTGGGATCGCCCGCCGACATCGCCCGCCAGATCGCCGCGCGCGCCACGGCCGCGGGTTTGCGCGTGCAGGTGGCTGTGGCCGCTAATCCCGACGCGGCGATTTGCGCGGCGCGCGCCTATCCGGGAGTCACCGTTGTGCGGCCGGGACGAGAGTCGCGGCTGCTGGGCGATCTTCCGCTGGAGTTGCTGGACCCACCGGAGGCGATTCTGGAAACCTGGCATCTCTGGGGATTGCACACATTTCGCGATCTCGCCGCACTGCCGGACGCCGGCCTGGCGGTGCGCTTGGGCGCGGCGGGCGTGGAATATCAACGCCGCGCGCGCGGCGTGCTGGAGCGTCCCTTGCTGCCGGAGACGATCGCGCCGGAGTACGTAAAATCCATGGAGTTGGAGTATCCGGTCGCGGAGACCGAGCCGTTGTTGTTTGTGCTGTCCGGAATGCTGAGCGCACTGTGCGCAGAGCTCGAATCACGCGGATTGGCGGCGGATGAATTGCATTACAGTGCCGGGCTTGTTAACAAAAGCCTTTGGGAAAGGCTGTTGCGGCTTCCCTGCCCCATGCGCGACGGCAAAGCGCTTTTAAAACTCCTGCAACTCGATTTGGAAAAGCATCCTCCGCCCGCGCCGGTTGTTTCGGTAACGCTGCGAGCCACGCCCGCGCCGCCGCAACTCTTACAGCGCGGATTGTTCCTGCCGGCCGCGCCGGAGCCTGAAAAGTTAGAGATCACGCTGGCGCGCATCGCGCGCCTGATCGGCGAGGATCGGCTGGGATCGCCGGAACTTTTAGACACGCATCGGCGCGATGCTTTCCGTATGGTGCATTTCCGTGTACTGGAGGGTTTTGGAACACGGAAGGACACGGAAGAAAAGCCGGAAGGACACGGAAAGCTCGCTTTGCGACGGTTCCGCCCGCCGCTGCCGGCGCGCGTGAAAGGATGTCCTCCGACGTACGTGACCGCGCCAGGTATTCAAGGCCGCGTGGAAGCCGCGGCCGGCCCCTGGCGCAGTTCCGGTGATTGGTGGAAAGCTCCAGCGTGGTCGCGCGACGAATGGGATGTGGCAATGGCGAGTGGTGCGCTGTACCGCATCTATCAGGATCGCGATACGAGTGCATGGTACGTAGACGGTTGCTATGACTAAAACATTTTTATCCGCAGATGTCGCAGATTTACGCAGATGAAGACAGATTTTTTATCTGCGTAAATCTGCGACATCTGCGGATAACTCTTTTATGGACTATATCGAACTGCATGCGGCATCCGCCTTCAGCTTCCTGGAAGGCGCCGCGCTCCCCGAAGATTTTGTGGAGCGCTGCGTCGAACTGGGCGCACCGGCGATGGCCCTGCTCGATCGCGATGGCGTCTATGGCGCAGCGCGCTTCCACATGGCCGCGCAAAAGGCCGGCATTCGCGCGCATATCGGCGCGGAGCTTTCCCTCGCCGATGGCCACCGTCTGCCGGTGCTGGTGGAAAGTCGTACCGGATATCAGAACCTGTGCCGCCTGATCACGCGAATCAAACTGCGCGCCGGCAAAAAAGGCGAAGGCGCGGTCACCGATCAGGACCTGGAAGAATTTTCCACTGGCCTCATCGCACTAGCGAACCTGGATACCGCAAAGAAAGCCGTGCGCCTGTTGGGGCGCGGCAATGTCTACGCGGAGGTGCAACGCCATTTCTCGCGCCAGGAAGAAGCCCGCAACCACGCCATGATCCAGATGGCCGGCACGCTGGGCCTGCCGGTGATCGCCACCAATGGCGCGCGCTATGCGCGTCCCCAGCAACGCGAGTTGCTCGACGTGTTCACCTGCATCCATCATCATCGCCGCCTGGAAGACGCCGGACGATTGCTGGAAGCTAACTCCGAACGTCACCTGAAATCCGCCTCCGAAATGACCCGGCTCTTCGCCGATCTGCCCGACGCGATCGCCCACACTCTGGAGCTTTCCGAAAGGCTCGGTTTTACGTTGAACGATCTGGGCTATCAATTCCCCCGCTATCCCGTACCCACGGGTGAAACGATGACTTCGTTTCCTCCGCCAGCTCACCGACGAAGGCGCGCGCCGGCGATTCCAGCCGTATCACGAGCGCGCCCGCCGCCAGATCGAGCGCGAGCTCGCGCTGATCGAGAAGCTGGATCTGGCCGGATATTTCCTGATCGTGTGGGACATCGTGCGTTTCTGCCGCGAGCAAGGAATTCTGGTGCAAGGACGCGGTTCGGCGGCCAACAGCGCAGTTTGTTACGCGCTGGGCATCACCGCGGTCGATCCCGTCGGCATGGATTTGCTGTTCGAGCGCTTTCTCTCCGAAGAGCGCGGCGAATGGCCGGACATCGATCTCGACCTGCCGCAGCGGCGACCAGCGCGAGCGCGTCATTCAATACGTCTACGAGCGCTATGGAAAGCTGCGGCGCGGCCATGACCGCCAACGTCATCACCTATCGCGGCCGCTCGGCCGCGCGCGAAATCGGCAAAGCGCTCGGCTTTGAGCCGAAACCCTCGACCGGCTGGCCTCGCTGGTCGCACGCCTGGGAGTGGAACGATCCCAGACGACACGCCGGAACGCCAGTTCCAGGAAGCCGGGCCTCGATCTCAAGCGATCCGCGCATCCGCAAATTTTTCGAGCTGTTATGGCGCATGCAGGACCTGCCGCGCCATCTCGGCCAGCATTCCGGCGGCATGGTGATCTGCCAAGGCGCAGCTCGATGCCGTGGTGCCCGCTGAACCGGCCTCCATGCCCGGCCGCGTCGTGGTGCAATGGGACAAAGACGATTGCGCCGATATGGGCATCGTCAAAGTGGATCTGCTCGGACTGGGCATGATGGCGGTGCTCGAAGAATGCCTCGATGCTGATCCGCGACACTATGACGAAGAGGTCGACCTGGCGCATCTGCCGCCGACGATCCGCTGGTCTACAAAGCGCTGCAACAGGCCGACACCGTGGGCATGTTTCAGGTGGAAAGCCGCGCGCAGATGGCGTGTCTGCCGCGCATCCATCCGGAACGCTTTTACGACATCGTGGTGCAGGTGGCCATCATCCGTCCCGGCCCCATTGTGGGCAAAATGGTGCATCCCTATCATGAAGCGGCGCCAGGGCCGCGAGCCGGCCGACTGCCTGCATCCCTCGCTCGAGCCGGTGCTGAAGCGCACGCTGGGCGTTCCGCTGTTTCAGGAACAGTTCATCCGCATGGCCATGATCGCCGCCAGTTTCACCGGCGGCGAAGCCGAAGAGCTGCGCCGCGCCTTCGGCATTCAAGCGCTCCGAAAGACGCATGAAGGAGATCGAAGCGCAAGCTGCGCGCGCGGCATGAGCGTCAACGGTATCGCGGCGAAGCGCAGGATCGCGATCGTGCAGTCCATCACTTCCTTTGCGCTCTACGGATTTCCCGAGTCGCACGCCGCCAGCTTCGCCCTGATCGCCTACGCCAGCGCGTATTTCAAGTGCCACTATCTGGCGGCGTTCACCGCGGCGCTGCTGAACAATCAGCCGATGGGCTTCTACTCAGCCGGCCACCCTCGTGAAAGACGCGCAGCGCCATGGCCTGCGCGTGCAAGCCGGTCGACGTCTGACTTGCTCGGACTGGTGCTGCACGCTCGGCAGTAGCCAGGCCTCCCGGCCTGTTATTTTACGATCAGTAGCGCAAGCCTTCAGGCCTGTGCTTTTCCGTTCGGCGCGTTGTCAGAACCTCCTTTGGTAGCATGTGGGTCATCCACTACCGTGGACGAGTTGTGGGAACCAACAAAAGAACGGCCTGAAGGCCTTCGTCCCTCCGCCTCGGCCTCTGCTACGCCCGCGGACTGCGCCATGATGCGGCCAGCGCTTTGCTCGCCGCACGCGCCTGCGCCCCTTCACTTCGATTCAAGATTTCGCCCTGCGCGTCCCCGAACTGCGCAAGAGCGAGCTTGCCCTGCTTGGCCAAAATCGGGCGTTCAACTCGCTGGGAGATGGCCAGGTGGCCCATATTTGCCCTCCTTTGGCAATGCGGGAAACAGGCAAGTCGCCCACCGCCGCGATGCGCTCTGGCAGGTGGAATACGCGCGGCCGCCCTGCCGGACCCTTGCTGGAAAAGCTAGCGTCTGACGGACTCGCCACACCGGAATCCACCGAATCTCCGTTGCAACAGATGACCGATCAAGAGCGCCTGGTCGCCGACTTCTCCGGCACCGGCCTGTCACCGTCGGCAGGCATCCCATGGCCTTTCGTCGCGAAGAAATGGAGCACATGGGCATCTCCGCCGCCAGTGACCTCGCGCACCTCCCCCACGGCGCGTACGCGTGGCCGGATCGTTATCGCCCGCCAGCGTCCCGGCACGGCCAAGGGATTTTTGTTCCTCAGCCTCGAAGATGAAACCGGCATCGCCAACGTGATTGTGACGCCCAAATTGTACGAGCGCTTCCGCACGTCGCTCACCGGCCAGCCATTTCTTCTGGTGGAAGGCGCATTGCAGCGTCAGGATGGCGCGATTTCCGTAAAGGCGCGCCACGTGGAAGCGCTGCCCTTAAGCGCAGCCTCTCCCTCGCGAGATTTTCGTTAAGCCAAGTCGTTGATCCTCATCATTCACATCCCCAGCCCTCAAGCTTGTACGCCTCCCAAGCGCCCCAGGAGAACACACTTTAGCATAGGCGCCAAGACGTTTCCGATTCAATATGGGATTATCCGTGGCTAACGGTGGGCTACATAAAGCACATACGGTAGGCAAGTTGTGTCTTACAGTTCGAGCATTTGAAGTTCATCGATAGTATTGCCGTCAAACCAATAAAATGCTTCATACCTTGAGTTCCTTTCCGGAGCCAATTGGCCCACGTTCCATCTTGAGTCGAGACGCGTCCTGGTGGCAAGTCAATAAGTAGTTCTCGATAATATCCGTGCCGCACGCGCATAACAGGGCGTACAAGCGCTGCCTTTTGACGAACACCTTGCCCTCCTCGCGGCTCTGCCGCTCCTTCGTGCGGAAAAGGCTCCGCCTTTCCGAAAGCACCTCACCTTTCCTGGACAAGGCTGCCAGGGAATCGGTGCAGGCCCTCCAGGGATTGCCGGTGCAGGCCAAGCAGGATTTGCTGAATTTCCTGCGTTCGTTATACGTGCCATAAGGAGAAATTAGTGACTCAAGTGGCTCATTGAAACGTTTTAGGGCATAGAGGCGTCTATGATGGTAGAAACAGGGAGGTTTCCATGTCCGGCGCACTTCGTAGGGTTTGGCAGATGTTGAAGACGCTCTTTAGAACTGAGCCGGTCTATGCGTCCGTGCCTCGACGTCACCGGTAACGGCGGTTGGCGACCTGAACCTTCGGCTCGAATTCCAGGCGTTTCTCACACCTCCCACATCGTTCCTCACAGCAAGGGAGATGATCCCTCGTGTCGTCGAGTGGCTTACCGTGAATCTCCGTCCGCTTGCGGCCCTCAAGCTGCGTGCGCGTCTGTAGGGCGCAAGCCATGCCATGATCTATTGTGAACTGTTCTTATCCCTGCTAAGATCGGTATATGACCACTGTAACGATCTCTCTGCCGGATTCCTTGAAGCATTTCATTGACCACCAGGTGGCATCGAGAGGCTATGGCAATGTGAGCGAATACTTCCGAACCCTCCTTCGGACCGCTCAGGACGAGGAGCACAACACCCGCCTGGAAGAACTCCTTGTCGAGGGACTGCAATCCGGTAGTGACATTCCTCTGGATCAAAGGTTCTGGAAGAACCTGCGCAAGGAAGCCTTGCGGATGGTTCAAGAACACGATGGGACGAAGCGCCAAAAGAGGCGCTTGTGAAACGGTTTGTCCGAACGGCTGCTCGGGACGATATCCGTCGCCAGTTTCGCCACTACCTGGTGCAGGAAGACGCGCCTGAGGTCGCTTGGAAGTTTCTGGACGCCGCCGAAGAAGCTATTCGGTTCGTAGTGCACAATCCTCAACTGGGCTCGCCAAAGTTCTTTCCGAACAAGACACTGAAGGGCTTCGCTCCTGGCCGATAGCTGGCTTCGAGGACATGTGGATCTACTATACACAGACCCCCGATTTCGTCCGAATCATCCGGGTCCTACACGGAAGAAGAGACCTGGGACGGATCCTGCGCAAAGAGGATGCTTCGACTGACTGAGGGTCGCGGAAACATCCTGGTAGCCAAGCTGTCAGTTCGCAAGGATATGCCGGTCCAGTTTATCGAGCAATTTGAGGCCCCGCTTAGCGGAGCCCTTTGCGGCGAGCGCTTGGAAACGTGTTTCCGCGGCGTGTTGAGCGAGCGCGACGGTGGCAAACTCGTCGATCAGCATGTTCAGGCTGATGCCGCGGCTGGCGGCCAACCGGCGCAGCCGATTGTGTTTGGCGTCTGGCATTCGAATGGTCACGGTGCTCATGGCATCTCCAGTTATCGTAACACTACCGGACGCACAAACGGCAACGCCGGCGCATCAACCGGCGCATCCCGCGACGGCAGCACCCGGCGATAGATCCATCCATGGCCCACTTCGATGGGATCGCGCCGGTAAAGCCGCACCAACAGCTCCAGCAACTCGGGATATTGTTCCATCGCCAGTTGCGGATTGTACGGGCCCAGCCCGTCTACGATGAACTCCGGACGATTCAGGTAAATCTGGGTGGCTAGCTGGGCGCGATTCTGGGCGGCCTCCAGCGGCGCGGCGGATACCGATTCCTTCAGTTGAATGTCGGCCGGAACGCCGGTAAGCGGTTGCGAGCTCAGAAACGGCGAAGCCGGCCGGCATCCGCAATAAAAGTAAATTTCCGGACGATATCCCCACACAAACAAGGAAGCGCCTCGCGGAAGCGTCGCGGCGATGGCGCGGCTGTCGCGGTCCAGCGCCGTATCGTCCCAGTTGGCGATGTAGGGGCTGCGCCGGCCGGTGATCGCGTCCCAGGCCAGCACGGCGGTGCGCGAGTGGAAGCGGATCAGGGAAACCAGTAAGCTGACGACCACCACGGCGATCGTGGCGGCCTGCCATGTGCGGGAGCGCGCTTTCTCCCAGGCCTCCACCGCCAGCCGGAATCCGCGCGCCGCCAACAGGCAGAGCAGCGGCAGCACCATGTAGAAATATCGCGGATAAAAGCGTCCGCCGCCGGCAACTCCCAAATACGACACCGCCAGCCAGGCCAGCAGCACATGCGAGTGGAACGAAAGGTCCGAGGTCCGAGGCCCGAGGCCCGAGTCGTCCGGAAGGCGGCTCGCCCGCGACGGAGCGTAGCGCAGTAGCAAAACCACTCCCATCACCAGCAGAGCATGGAAGCCGGCGTAGTTCACGGTGCGGCGTAAGCCGCGCGTGAGCCACTCGGCGGGCGTGTACACGCCCACGTAACGAAATCCCCAACCCCAAAAATCCTGGACGTAGGCGTTCCATTTTCCGTCCGCGGCCAAGTATAGCAACCAGGGCAAGGTTCCCAATACCAAGCCCGCCGCGAAAAGCCCGAATCGGCGCTGCCATCCGCCGCTTGACGACGGCGAGGGACGCAAGGCTTCGATGTACACCAACAACAGCACCAGCACCGCGGCCTTGGGATTAATTTGAAACGCCAGCGCGGCCAGCACGCCGCCCCAGAAACAGCGTCCCAGCAGATAGCACCAGCCCGACGCCAGATAGGGAATCACCATCAGGTGATCGCCGGCCAAAGGCTGCACCTGGGAGTGCAGATAGGTGGCGTTGTAAAAAGCGTAGAAGAGCGCGGCCAAGCGTCCTTCGGGCAACGGCTGGGAAGAATCGGAATTATGGGACGGATGCGGCCAAAGGAAACGCCCCAGGCGCCACAGCAGGAGACAGACCGCGAAGGCATACAACACGGTAAACCAGCGCACCACCAGCAGCGGATGCCCGCCGACGCCAAACAGCGCTTCGAAAATCAGGGCCAGGGCTGGCGGCTTGTCGAACCAGATTTGGCGATAGAGAGCCTTGCCGCGGAGCATCTCCTGCGCCACGGTGAACCACAGACCCTCGTCGGCCCAGACGAAGCCGAAGTAGAAGACCCGTGTGACCAGGCAGATCGCCAGGAGAAGAAGGATGAAGGTGCTGCGCCGCACTTCAGTATTATGCTTTGGAGTGCGGGAGCTTGCTCCCGCTTTTTCTGGCCGAAGCTTGCTTCGGCCCGGCGCGGACAGCCCCGCGCGCCGCAAGCAACCTTGCGGCAACACAAAGCGGCAGCAAGCTGCCGCACTCCAAAAAAAGCGGCTACTCTTCTTTCACCCCGCGGGCTTCGCTTTCCTTGAATAGATACTTGATGTTGGCCTTGTAAATCAAGAGGTTGGCCGCGCCGATGCGGTTGACCTTGATGCAATACTTGTCGTACCACTCGATGATGCCGTGGATGTTCTCCCCGTCCTGCAACACCACCACCATCGGCGTGCGCGACTGCATCTGCTTGACGTAATAGAAGTTCTCCGCGTTCGTCTGTTCCGGCGGCGTAGGCTTCTTGCGCGGCGGCCGGTTTTGTAGCTGCTCCTTCACCTCGTTGAGAGAGGGACGGATCAGGCGGCGGTTGACTTCGGCGTTGGGTTTTTCCGGGAGCCTCGGGCCCGGTCCCCTCTGTGCTGTAAACATGTTTGTTATGAGCTCCGTAAAGTGGCTGCTCACCCACGCCGGAAACGGCTATACGATCTACCGGGGGCTAGGGGCACTGGCAGTTAAATCGAAAGATATCACAACAACGTTGATATTCCAATCGCGAAGTTTTTTTTCACCTCAGGCCAACAGGATGGAGGCCAGCGCCTCCAGAGCCAATTGGCGATTCACATTGCGCCGCAGATTGCGCTGCAGCCCATCGAGCCGCGTGGAGGCCCGCTCCAACCATGTCCACGAGACGCGCGCGGCCAGCGGGCGCAGCGTGGATTCCAGTTCCACGTTGCGCAAAGGCGGCCGCCCAGCCTGCAAATGAAGCAAGTCTTCGATCATCGAATACAACACCGCGACCACGGTTTCCAAGTTGTCCTCGCCGCGGGCCAGACCCTCGGTGCGGGCCATCAGATCCTCATAATTTGGTTTTGCGCCGGGCCGCACCCCCGCCAGCGATCCCAGCCATTCGGCGGCATCGCGACGCTGCTTGCGGGCAGCCTCCAGATCCAGACCCATGGCGCGTCCCGGACAACCTTCGGAGAGATGCGCCGCCAAACGGCGATCCGTTGCGGGCATGTCCGAACGGCGTTCCAGAAAGCGCTCCACTTCATCCTCCGACGCGGGTGAAAGATGCACCGCAATCCCCCGCGAACGGATGGTGGACAGCAGTTCGTAATAGTTGGTGGCGGTCAGGATCAGCACGGTGGTCTCCGGCGGCTCCTCCAGGATTTTGAGCATGGAATTGGCGGCGGGCGCATCCATGCGGTCGGCTTCGTCCACAATCATCACTCGCCGCCGTCCGGACGCCGGCAGGAATTGGGCGTGGTCTTTAAGCGTTCGCGCCTGATCGATGGAAATTTGCCGCAGCGGACCATCCGGCAGAAAGGCGATCACGTCGGGATGTGAGCTGAACATCAAAGGCCGCTCGCGACGATCCTCGGCGCGCATCTTGGCGCGGACCGCCAGCAACTTGGCGAACTCCACGTCGGCTTCGGGCGATTCCGTGGGCGCGATCCGGCGGCAGTTGGAGCACAACCCGCAAAAGTCGCCCGTAGCTAGGGCTTCGTCGTCGAGACAATTCAGCGCCCGCGCTACCATCGAAGCTAGGGTGTGCTTGCCGACACCCAGCGGCCCCGCCAGGATCAAGCTATGCGGCAGCCGGCCGCCAGCCATCATGCGGCGCAGCGAAGCTAGCGCCGGCGCATTCCCGATGAATGAATCAAATCCCATAAGTCGTTCCAAATTTCGCCGTGAATTTCCTCCACGGAACCGCTGCCATCGATCACTCGCACGCGCCTCGGCTCGGCCTTGGCGATGGCCAGAAAAGCGCGCCGCACCCGCGCGAAAAATCGCGCGCCTTCACGCTCCATACGGTTTTCATCGCGGTCCGCCGCGGTGTTCCTCTTCCGCGCCCGCTGCACGCCATGCCGTTGCGCGATATCGATCAGCACAGTACGATCGGGCTTCAATCCCTGGCAGGCGATGTGGTCGAGTTCTTCGATGGCGCCGGCTCCCAACTGGCGTCCTTGCCCTTGATAAGCGCGGGAGGAATCCGTGAAGCGATCGCACAACACGATCTGACCTTTTTTTAACGCCGGAAGAATCACCTCGCTGACGTTTTGGGCCCGCGAGGCAAAGTACAGCAAAACCTCGGCCCGGGCGTCCAGTCCTACGGTCCGCGAACTGAGCACGATTTCGCGGATGGCGTCGCCCACGCGCGTGCCGCCCGGTTCGCGGGCCACCGTGACCGTGAAACCGTGCCGGCGCAGCCGCCGCGCGGCCATCTCGATCTGGGTGGTCTTACCGCTGCCGTCTAAGCCTTCGAAGGTGATAAAGAGTCCGCGCAACTTGGAACAAATCATAGCATGGTAATATGCACTTGCTTGCTGCCATGGACATCGCTCGCAACTTGGAACAAATACAGCGGCGCGTCGCCGCGGCGGAGGCGCGCGCCGGCCGCGCGCCCGGATCGGTGCAACTGCTGGTGGTCAGCAAAACTTTTCCGCCCGCGCCGATCCGCGAAGCCTACGACGCCGGGCAGCGCCATTTCGGCGAAAACCGCATCCAGGAGTTCGAAAGCAAGATCGCGCAAATGCCATGGGAGGGCGTGGTCTGGCACATGATCGGCCACGTGCAGTCCAACAAGGCCGCGCGCGCCGCGCAGCTTTTTGACGTTGTTCACACCGTGGATAGCGTCTCGCTGGCTCGGCGTTTCAACGATCAGCGCGGCAAAATGGACAAGCCTCCGCTGGCGGTGTTCATCGAGGTAAAACTAAGCGACGAGGCCGCCAAGACCGGCGCGCCGGAAAGCGAAGTGGCGGGGCTGGCCGCCGAGATTCGCCGCATGGATCGCCTGGATTTGCGCGGCGTCATGACCATGCCGCCGTGGTCGCTCGATCCCGAGGTGGCGCGCCCCTATTTCCGGCGTCTGCGGGAGATTGGCGCAACCATCGGCGTGACCGAGCTATCCATGGGCATGACCAACGATTTCGAGACGGCCATCGAGGAAGGGGCAACCATTGTGCGGGTGGGCACGGCGATCTTTGGTAAGCGGGAAAAACCCTTATAACCACAAAGACACAAAGGACACAAAGAACAACACCCATGCGCATCACGGTCAAGGTTCATCCGCGGGCCCGTCGCAACCGGCTGACGCAAGCCGGCGGCGAGTATAGGTTGGAGGTCACCGCGCCGCCTGTGGACGGCGCGGCCAACGACGCGATCATCGAGTTTTTCGCGCGTGGCTTGAAGTTGCCTCGCGCGCAAGTGCGAATTGTCACCGGCGAGAAATCGCGCCGCAAAGTGGTCGAGATCGTCGGCGTTGATCGCTTGCCGGAGTTGTAGGTTTTCTTTGTGTTCTTTGTGTCTTTGTGGTTCGATATGTGGTTCGATAGGGACTGCCTATGCGCGCCTCAACCGATACCTCCTTCTTCGGACACCCTCGCGGCTTGTCCACGCTTTACTTCACTGAAATGTGGGAGCGCTTCTCCTACTACGGCACCCGAGCCCTGCTGATGCTGTTCATGACCGCCCTGGTCACGACCGGCGGCTTGGGTTTCGACGTGCCCAAAGCCAGCGCGATCTACGGACTGTACACCTCGCTGGTGTACATGCTCGCCCTTCCCGGCGGTTGGCTCGCCGACCGCTTCCTCGGTCAACAGAAGGCGGTGCTGTGGGGCGGGGTGCTGATCGCCGCAGGCAACGCCGGGCTGGCGCTGCCGAGCCTGACCACTTTCTACATCGGTCTGGCGCTGATCGCTTGCGGTACGGGTTTGCTGAAGCCCAACGTCAGCACCATCGTCGGGCAGATCTATGAGCCGGGCGATGTCCGCCGCGACGCCGGCTTCTCGATTTTCTACATGGGAATCAACCTGGGCGCGTTTCTTTCTCCGATCATTTGCGGATACTTGGGCGAAAGAGTGAACTGGCGGGCCGGCTTTGCGGCGGCCTCTGTGGGCATGGCTTTAGGCCTGATTCAATACCAGTTCGGCAGGAAGTACCTGGGCGATGCCGGACGCCATCCGGTAGAACCGCAGAGCCACCGAGCCGCCGCGACCCAACGCAAACATTTGTTTCTGGGAATCGGCGCCACCTTGGGCGTGGCGGCGCTCATCGCGGGATTAGGGATGACCGGCCAAGTTCGAATCACAGAGGACCGAGTGAACAAGGCCTACGGCCTGCTGCTGATGCTGACTGTCGTGGCAGTCTTCGTCTGGCTGCTGGTGTTTTCGAAGTGGACCTCGGGGGAGCGTAAGCGCTTAATCGCCGTGCTGGCGTTGTGCGTCGCCGCGGCGATCTTCTGGTCGGTGTTCGAGCAGGCCGGCTCGACATTGAACCTGTTTGCTGAGCGCAACACGGTGCTTCGCGCGGCAGGCTTCGATTTTCCGGCCAGTTGGTTTCAGTCGGTGAACTCCGTCTTCCTCTGGGCGCTGGCTCCGGTTTTCGCGTGGCTGTGGCTGTGGCTCGGCCGCCGGGACCCGTCCAGTCCCACCAAATTCACACTGGGCTTGGTTTTCGTAGGCTTAGGTTTCCTGGTGCTGATTCCCGCGGCCGCCGCCGGAGGCCGTGTCAGCCCTTGGTGGCTGACGCTCACCTATCTCCTGCACACGATCGGGGAGTTGTGTTTAAGTCCGGTGGGACTGAGCGCCATGACGAAACTCGCCCCTGTCCGCATCGCGGGCCTAGTGATGGGTTTGTGGTTCCTGGCGACTTCCGCGGGCAATTACATGGGCGGACGCATGTCGGCGCTCTATGAATCGCTGCCCCTGCCCCACTTGTTCGGCGCGGTGGGATTGTTCGCCATCGGCGCGGGCGCCATTCTGGCGCTGCTGATACGACCCATCAATCGGCTCATGGGTGAGGTGAAGTAACGGCACGCCGGGCATACAGCCACCATCCCACGGCGAAGAACGCCAACGTCCCACCCGCCAGTTTGCCGATAAACTGAAGCTTGCCGGCCGCTTCCGCGGGAGGGACAAACGCCAGCACAACCGCCGCGAGCGTGGTGAACGCACCGACGCCGGCGAGTGTGGTCATTCGCGCGCCGGGCCGCAGCGAGATCATCGCCGCAAACATGTATAGGAAGGGCACGAAGTAGAGCAGCAGGGTCATGTCGGCCAACAGCACAAAAGTCTCGGCAACCGTTCCGCCGAAGAATCCCAGTACGAGCAACACTATTGCCGGAACCGCTAGCGAGAGAATCGCAACATACGGCGTGCGCCAGCGCGGATGCAACTTGCCGAACGATGGCGGTAGAAAGTGATCCAGCCCCGCGACAAACGGCAAGCGCGCCGATCCGGCCAGCCAGGCGGCCGCGCCGCCCAGGCTGCCGAGGGCCATCAATAATCCCACTGCGCCGCCGAAACTCCCCGCCCAAATGGACCAACCCAGGCGGCGCGCTACGGTGTCAATTGCCTGCACGGGTCCGCCGATCAAGTCCACTTGCGCGGTCGGGATTATCGCCATGATGGCCATGGTTCCAGCGATGTAAATCAGAGCGATGCTTAATCCGGAAATCAGCGCGGCGCGCGGGACGTTCTTCGCGGGATCGCGAATCTCACCGGCCATGATCGGCGCCAGTTCCAAGCCGGCGAAGGCAAAAGCCTGCTGCGACCAAAAGTTTACCGTGCCCATCTGGAACTTAGGAACCAGCGAATGCCAGGTAATCGCGGTGGCGCTGCCGAATCGCCACCACGACAGCAATCCGCAGAAGCAAAGGATGCCGCCGGGAATCCAAATCGCCAGCCCGCCGATATTGGCCAGCCACTTGCCCTTCCCCGTACCGGCCACGCACATGATGGTGGCGATCACCATCAGAGCCAGCGCCAATCCCGAGGTGAACACGGGACTCTTGGCCAGTTGAATGCCCCGCGCGCCGCCCACAGAGGCGCCGGCGACGACGCCGGAAATCAGCACGGTTGGGAAATAGGCAAGGTTGCTGATCCAGTAGCTCCAGCCGCAGAAAAATCCGTGGAACGGACCGAAGGCCCGTTTGGTCCAGTCGTAGATGCCGCCTTCATCGGGAAATCGCCGGGCCAATTCGACCACGGTCAAACTTTGCGGCACGAAGAACATCAGCAGCGCCAGCACCCAAAGCGTAAGGGCATGCGGGCCGGTATGCGCCGCCGTGGCCAGCCAGCGCAACCCCAGCACCGCGCTGACGTTGAACAGCACCAGGTCGCGCAGTCCGACTTCGCGCTTTAGTGCGGTTGTTTCGCTCAAGGGTTGGGGCCTTTCTTGACGCTAAGAATGGGAATTATGGGAGGTATGGGAAGAATGGGAAGCATGACCCCCATTCTTCCCATGCTTCCCATAATTCCCATTCTCTCAGGAAGCCGCACCGGGCATTTCATCGAGGTCCCAAAACTCCCGAATCAACGGTTCGCCGTCCTGGTAAATTCGCGACATCGGACCGAAGTAACTGGCGCGCCCGTCGTGCAGGAAGACCACGCGGTCGGCGACCTTGCGGGCCAGCGCCATATCGTGCGTCACAACCACCGAGGTCAGCTTGAGTTGCCCCTTCAGCTTGCGGATCAAGTCGCCGATATGCGCCGACATCAGCGGATCCACCATCGTGGTGGGCTCGTCGTAAAGGATGGCTTGGGGCTTGGCCGCCAGTGCGCGCGCGATGGATACGGCGCGTTTCATTCCGGTGCTCAGATCGGCCGGCATGACGTCTTTCAGATTGGCGATTTCCAGCAGGTCCAACATGCCGTCCACGATTTGCGCGCGGTCGTCCTCGCTCAGTTCGGCGCGCTCTTCCAGCGGGAAGCCGACGTTGTCTCCCACCGAGAGCGAGTCGAACAAGGCCCCGGACTGGAACACCATGGTTACTTTCTTATGTATTTCCAGCAGTTCGCGCTCCGCGTCGTCGGTGATGTCCTGATGGGCCACGAAAATCCGGCCGCTATCCGGCTTCAGAAATCCCATGATCAGGTTCAAGGTCACCGATTTTCCAACGCCGCTGCGGCCGAGGATCGCCACCGTCTCGCCGGGTTCCACCTGAAACGAGACGTCGTCCAGCACCACGTGGTCGCCGAAGGCTTTGGACACGTGGCGGAACTCGATGTAATGGGGAGATTCGTCTGCCATGATCTCAGCCTGCGGTGAAACGCCGGCTACCCAGCCCTTGAAAGCGTTTCGAAACGCCGCCGCGCCAGTTCGAAATCCTGCAACGTGTTGATGTTGGAGAATAGAACGCCATGCGGGTTGAAGGGCCGGCATTCTTCGGCGCTCAGCTTGCGGACGCGTACTTTTTCATACAGCACGGAAAGCTTTAGGTCGCGGCGTTCAATAGCCTCCTCGACGTGGGGCAAACTGCTCTGGCTATACACCGCGCACAACGACTCCACCCCGTAATCCACCGATTCCGCCACGGTCACTTCGCAATCGGCCACCGCGGCAATCTGCGCCAGCCTTTCCAGGAACTCGGCGTTCAAGAAAGGCATGTCGCATCCCACCACCAGCACCAGCGGCTTGCGGGAGTGCCGCAGCGCGGCATGAATTCCGGAGAGCGGCCCCAGTCCGGGATGAACGTCCTCGATCACCGGCATGCCCAAAGAATCATATTTCACGTGACTACCCACCAGCGTCACTTCATCGAGTGCACGCTTGACATTGCCCGCCACGATCTTGACCAAGGGCGTGCCGTCTAGTTCCAGCAGGGCCTTATCCTGCCCCATCCGGGAACTACGGCCTCCCGTGAGGACAAACGCATCGCAAAATTTTGAGACAAACGCCTTGCGGCCCATGAAGCAGATCTTAGCATAACGCTAGCCTGGAGATTATTTGGAACACGGAAGGACACGGAAAAAAGCCGGACACGGAATAACACGGAAGAAACCGGGAGTAGAACCCCACGACCTGGCGGCCAGTGAAGCTGTCTGATCCCTTCCGTGTTATTCCGTGTCCGGCTTTTTTCCGTGTCCTCCCGTGTTCCAAAGAACCCTCAGGACTTGCTCGCTTCCCAACCACCGCGCGTGAAGTCCGGGAATTTCTGCGGCGCGCCGGCCGCCGCCACCGAGGCCTCACTGAGCGGGCCCGGCGCGCTCCAGGCCGCGGCGTCGTAAACGTCCATGTCCGGCGGCAAGCCTTCCCGCAGGCATTGCACCAAACGCCAGGACATCAGAAAATCCATGCCGCCGTGACCGCCCAGTTTCTTGGCCAACTCGCCTTGACGCTTCCACAACGGGTCTTCCCACCTTTCCTTGAATTCATCAATGGGATGCCAGGCCTCTTCCTTCTGACCGTCAATAAAGATGCGCGCCGGATAGTCGCGGAAGACGCCCGCAGTGCCGGAAATCATGTTCAGCCGATCGTAGGGCCGCGGGCTGACCACGTTGTGTTGCAGCAAGATTGTCAGGCCGTTGGCGGTCTTGATGATGCTGGTATTCATGTCGCCGCAAACGTATTTTTCGCGGGCCTTCGCCGTGCCCGGAAATGTCTTGCGCACGTAGGCGGTCAGGCTGCGTTCCCGGGAACTCATCGAGACCATGGACTCGAAACGATCGCCTCGATTGATACTCATGTAATGCGCGACAGGGCCCAAGCCATGCGTGGGATAAAGGTTGCCGTTGCGCGTGGTGTGCGGGATGCGCCGCCACAATCCCTCGCTGCGGTCTTCGGTCAAAACGCCGCGCAAATCGTGCAGGTAGGCGGCCTCGCCGTGCGTCAGGTCGCCGAATAATCCACCGTTGACCATATTGCGAACCATCATCTCGTTGTAGCCGTAACAGCAGTTCTCCAGTTGAATGCAGTGGCGGCGGGTTTTCTCCGAGGTGTCCACCAGTTTCCAGCAATCGGCGATGGTGAACGCCGCGGGAACTTCGCTGGCGGCGTGCTTGCCGTTTTCCATGGCGCTGACGGCCATGGGTACGTGCCAATCCCAAGGCGTGGCGATCATCACCAGGTCCAGGTCGTCGCGGCGGCAAAGGTTTTCGAAGTCGTGCTCGCCGTGGGAGTATCCGGCCGGCTCCGCGGCGCCGGCGTCGCGCGCGCGTTTCTGCGCGGCGACGACCTTGGCGGCATCGATATCGCACACCGCCTTCAGTTCCACGTTGTCGATCGCCAACAGGATGCGCACGTGCTCCGAGCCGCGCGCGCCCACGCCGATAAGCCCGATGCGCACCTTGTCGGCGGCCTGGAAAGGTACGCCGTGCATGGTGGAATTGCCGCTTGCGGCGGCTCCGCTGGTGAGTAGCGTGCCTGCGGCGGCGGTCTGAAGAAGTTGGCGGCGAGACAGTTTCACGGACATATGGTTTCCTTAAGTCGGATGGTAGCACAGGTGTAACGCAGGCCTTCAGGCCTGTCTTGTTCTCAAGAAAAAGAACAGGCCTGAAGGCCTGCGTTACTGGCGCTTTCGTAGTATACTTCTGTGCGGTTTACGTTTCTGGCGAGCATCCCCAGTTGGGAGCGCTCAGGGAAGCTGGTGAGAATCCAGCACGGCCCCGCCACTGTAAACGTCCGCTGGTTTTGCAAAACACCAGCCGGTGATTGCCCCTGAAGCCACTGTGCGTTTTCACGCATGGGAAGGCGGGCGGCGCCGCGAGACGTGAGTCAGGAGACCGGCCTGAAACGCAATGTCATTCCCCTGTCGTGGGATAGGAGGAGACCATGCGTCTCATTTTTTCGGCACGTTTTTCGCTCTGCGCTTCTCTGTTTTTTCTCTCCACTTTTCTCTGGGCCGATATTCACGGCCTCATCACCGATCCCGGCGGCGCGCCGGTAGCCGGCGCGCAAGTCTATTTGCTGGGCGGTCCCACGCGAACCGCCGTCAGCGACGCCGCCGGCCAATACCGTTTCAAAGACATCGCCAAAGGGCGCTACACCGTTGTGGCAGGCGCCACGGGACTGGCCGGTAAGCCGGTTACGCTGGACTATTCCGGCGACGATCAATCCGTGGACGTGCCGCTGGCGATTGCGGCGGTTGCGGAAACCGTCAACGTCACCGCGCAGCGTACCGCCATGCCGGCCTCATCGGTGGCGGAATCCACCACCATCATCACGCGCGCCGATATCGAAGCCATGCACGCGGAGAACGCCGAGGAGGCCCTGCGCCTGGCGCCCGGCCTGGTGGTGTCCCAAACGCTCGACCGCGGCAACGTCGGCTCGATTTTCGCGCGTGGCGCCAATTCCAACATGAACCTGGTGCTGATCGACGGCGTGCAAGTGAACGATTTCGGCGGCGGATCTAGCTTTGCCAATTTGCCGGCCGAAAACATCGAACGCATCGAAATCGTGCGCGGGCCGCAGAGCGCGCTTTACGGATCCAACGCCATCGGCGCGGTGATCCAGATCATCACCCGCCACAACGATGGCGGCGCGCAAGTGCACGGCATGGTGGAAGGCGGCACGTTCGGCTACGTAAAAGGCGCCGGCGGCGCGGGCGTCACCGCGGGAAAACTCTCCGTGGACGTGGAGTCCATGCATCTTTCCTCGCGCGGCTCCGTTCCCAACAGCGACTACCGCAACGAAGACGTCTCGCTCACGGCCTCCTACGACCTATCCGCAAATTCGCGTTTCACCTATCGCATGAACGCTGACGCCAGCGAAAGCGGCGCGCCCGGACCGTATGGCTCCAACCCCATCGGCGCCTACACCGGCCTGGACCTGATCTCGCGCAGCAAGGAAAACGTCTATGGTCACGCCTTCCGTTACGATTTTCTGGTAGGCCGCGTGCACCAGCAGTTCAACGCCGCCATCCATGACGAAATCCATTACTACGCTTCGCCGTATGGAACCTCAAAAGCCACCAACCGCCGCGGCGATTTCAGCAGCCTGTCCGAGATTGCTCTGAAACCCAACGATTCGCTGGTCGCGGGCCTGGAGTATCAACACGAGTCCACAACCAACTCGTATCTCACCGATCCCAACGGCAACGTATTTCCGGTGTTGCGGAACGAGCTGGGAGTTTTCGTCGAAAACCGCTACCAGTACGGCGGGCGATTCTTCCTGAACACGGGGATCCGCCTGGAAGACATCCGCACCGACGCCATGGCCGCGGTGCTCTATGGCGGACCGGCGCGGCCCGCGACGCAAGTGCTTTCGCCGAATCCCAAGTTGTCGGCGGCCTGGGTGCCGCGGTCGGGCAGCGCCACGCGCATTCACGGCAGCGCCGGCACGGGATTGCGCGCGCCCGACGGATTCGAACTGGCCTTCACCGACAATCCCGACTTGAAGCCGGAACGCACCACCAGCTTCGACCTGGGCCTGGAGCAAAGCGCTTGGGGAAAGCGCATGACCTTCGACGTAACCTACTTCTACAGCCGCTTCCACGATCTGATTGTTACGCTCGGTCCCACGCAGCAGGGCTTGAGCCAGTGGCAATCGGCCAATTTGTCGAACGCCCGCGCCCAGGGCTTGGAATTCAGCTATGCGCTGCGCCCGCTGCGCGCCGTGCGGATTTCCACCTTCTACACCTACAATCCCACCGACGTGCTGCCCCTGGACGGCTCCAATGACGCGCCCGCGCCCTTCCAGGTTGGCCAGCCGTTGCTGCGGCGTCCCGCGCACAATGCCGCCTATGACATTACCTGGAACCACGGACGCTGGACGTTGAACACCTCGGCGTTTTTCCGGTCCAGCGTGCTGGACGTGGAACCGAGTTATGGCGCCAGCGGCGGAATCTTCAGCAACGCCGGCTACGTGCGCGCCGATGCCGGTCTGGAATTTGCGCTGTCGCGCGAGGTGGCTATTTACGGCCGTCTCCGCAATTTGAACGACGCGCGGTACGAGGAGGCCTTCGGCTTCCCGTCGGAGCGGCGGAACTTCTTCGTAGGAATGAAATTCAACGTCAGCAGGAAGTAACGCAACGCCTTCAGGCCTGTGTTTTTCTGGCACGGGGAAAAAGAACAGGCCTGAAGGCCTGCGTTACAATGGCGCAATGACCGACACCAGCGATCCGCGAGCGGCTTTCATTGACGCCAGCCTCTGGCACGGCTCACTGGACCGCGCCGCAGCTATCCTGGCCGCGCACCCCGAAATCGCCGCCAGCGACATCTATACAGCGGCGATCCTCGGCGACGATGCCGCGGTGCGCCGCTTCCTGCAACTCGACGCGGGAAGTGCCACGGCGAAAGGCGGCCCACGCGGTTGGGACGCGCTCACTACCTTTGTTTCTCGAAGTATCTGCGGCTGGACCCGCAACGTTCCGAAGCCTTTGTCCGCGCCGCGGCGGCGCTGCTCGACGCCGGAACCAGCGCCAACACCGGGTTTTTCGAAATGGCTCACCAACCGGCGCCCGAGTACGAAAGCGTGCTCTACGGCGCCGCCGGCGTGGCCTTCCACGCCGGTTTGACGCGCCTCCTTCTGGAGCGCGGAGCCGATCTAACGACGAAGAAACGCCCTATCACTCGCCGGAGGATTACGACAACGGTGCGCTCAGGGTTCTTCTGGAAAGCGGCAAGCTCACCGACGACAGCCGCACCACCATGCTCTTGCGCAAAACCGACGACCACGACTATGCCGGCATGAAACTCGTGCTGGAACATGGCTGGCGATTGTCGGGTGTCGCGATTGCGGCGTCCCACGAACGGACAGGTCCGCCCAAGCAAGATGCTCCTAACGTTTTCTTAGCTGGCGCGTCTTATTTAATGCTGGATATGATGGGCACTTCTACGCCCAGGGGGGACCTTACAATGGAAAGCCTGCTTCAGGACGTTCGCTTCGCCTTGCGCCAGTTGCGCAAGAATCCCGGATTTACGGCGACCGCGATGTTGATGTTGGGCGCCGGAATCTGCGCCAGTGTCGCTATCTTCGCGTTTGTTAACGCCGCGCTCCTGAAGCCGCTGCCGTATCGCAATCCCACACGGCTCGTCGGCGTTTACGAGAGTCACGCGCCATGCGTGCGGTGTAATCTCTCTTACCTTGATTATGTCGATTGGAAGGCGATGAACAATGTGTTCGAGTCGCTGGAAATCTACAATCACAATGGAGCAACCATTCCGACACCCTCCGGACCGCGCATGGTTCCCATCGGCCGCGTCAGCGTGGGGTTTTTCCGTACGCTCGGCGTCGCGCCGGTCATGGGCCGCGATTTCGTGGCGGGCGAGGACGCGGTCGGCGCGGGGCGAATCGCGATCCTGAGCTTCGGAGCGTGGAAGAGCCGCTACGGCGGACGTGCCGATACGATCGGCCAAGTCGTGAACCTCGACGAAACGCCAACCACCATCGTCGGAGTGCTGCCGCGCGACTTTCACTTTGCTCCAGCGGAACCTTCGGAGTATTGGATTCCGCTGCAGCCAACCGGCAACTGCGAAAAACGCCGGAGCTGCCACAATCTCTATGGCGTGGCGCGGCTCAAAGACGGAATTTCCCAGGAAACCGCGCTCTCGAATACCACGCTGATCGCCCATCATCTGGAAGAGCAGTATCCGGATTCCAATAGAGGCCAGCTCTCAGCGGTCGTGGCGCTGAGCGAAGTGATCTCCGGCGATATCCGCCCGCTGCTCTTGATTTTGCTCAGCGGCGCAGGACTCCTGCTGCTGATCGCTTGCGTGAATGTGGCCAGCCTGTTGCTGGTGCGCGTGGAAGGGCGCAAGCGTGAGGTCGCGGTGCGCAGCGCGCTGGGCGCGTCTCCGGGAAGGCTGTCGCGCCAGTTTGCCACGGAAGGGTTGTTGCTTGTCGCGGTGGGTGGTGGTGTGGGATTGCTCTCGTCATATTGGGCAATGCGGCTCTTGACGAATCTGATTCCCGCGCGGATGCTGGCCGGCCTGCCGTTTCTCGCGGGACTTTCCTTCAATGTCCGTGTGCTGGCGTTTGCGGCGGCGATTTCGCTTCTTGCCGCGCTGCTGTTCGCCGTGGCTCCCAGCTGGCAAGTGGCGCGTGCGGGCATGCGCGGGGATCTCGCGGAAGGAAGCCGCACCGTCGCGGGAACCTCGTGGCGGCGCGTGGGAGCGAAGATGGTGATCGTGGAACTGGCCACGGCGATGGTTCTGCTGGTTGGCGCGGGATTGCTGAGCCGCAGTTTCTACAAGCTGCTGCATGTCGACCTGGCGTTTCAGCCCGATCACCTGGCCACAATGTCAGTGAGTGCCAGCGGGAAGCGCTACGACACCGGCGAGAAATGCGTGGAATGGTCAAGCCGCACGTTGAGCCGCCTCCGCGGCTTGCCGGGCGTGAAGTCGGTGGGCACGTCGTCGGTGATGGCGGTGAGTTACAACGGCAACACCGATTGGATTCGCTTCGTGGGCAAACCGTACAACGGCGAGCACAACGACGTGAACGAGCGCCAAATCAGCGCCGGATACTTCGACACGCTGCAAACCAAACTGGTACGCGGGCGATTCTTCACCGAGGCGGACGATTTATCGAAGCCGAAAGTGGTGATCATCAATCGGGCCCTCGCGGATTACTACTTCCCCGGCGAAGATCCCCTGGGACGCCAGATCGGCGATACACGGCTCACCCCAAAATCGCTGAAGGAAATCGTCGGAGTCGTTGACAACCTCCGCGAAGGCGCGCTCGACGCGGAGATCCGTCCGGCCATGTATACGCCGTTCAACCAGGAAGCCGACTCCGAATTCGATCTGGTGGTGCGAACCACACAGGCTCCGCAATCGATCCTGCCGGCGCTGTCGGCGGCGATTCACGAAGTGGACCCGGACGTGACCGCGGAGCGCGCCATCAGCATGGAAGATCGCATCCACGATTCGAATTCGGCGGCGATGCATCGCTCGGCGGCATGGCTGGTCGGCGGATTCGCGACGCTCGCTTTGCTGCTCGGCGTCATCGGGCTGTATGGCGTCATCGCCTACTCGGTGAGCCAACGGACGCGCGAAATCGGCGTGCGCATGGCGCTGGGCGCGCAGCATTCCAACGTTTATGGGATGGTCTTGCGGGAAGCGGGCGTCCTGAGCGCGATGGGAATCGCGGCCGGGCTGCTGTGTTCGATCGCGACATCCACACTGATCCAGAAATTGCTGTTCGAAACGCCGCCGCGCGATGTTCCGACACTGGCGATGGTGTCAGTGGTGCTCGGCGCGGCGTCCATGATCGCCAGCTACGTACCGGCGCGTCGCGCCGCATCGGTGAACCCGATGGAGGCGCTGCGCGCGGAGTAGGCTAGTCCCCGCATTTCCCCCTGCATTTCCCGTTATGGCGCTTGCGTGACCGCCTCCAGGCCGGCTTGAGCTTGATCGGCGGTCTCGCGGTTATACTAAAGGTATGAAGACAGCGGTTTCCATTCCCGACGAGGTATTTCAGGGAGCCGAGCGGCTCGCCAAGCGCTCCAAGAAGTCGCGCAGCCAACTCTTTAGCGATGCGCTCAAAGAGTATGTTGCGCGGCACGCGCCGGAAGATGTGACTGAGGCCATGAATCAGGTCTGCCGCGAGGTAGGGAATGCGAAGGACTCGTTCGTTTCTTCGGCAGCCCGCCGCGTTCTCGAGCGGAGCGAATGGTGACGCATGTTCGGGCAAGGGGAGATCTGGTGGACCGACCTACCTAATCCGACAGGATCGGGCCCGGGATTTCGCAGGCCAGTGATTGTTGTGCAGGGCGACGCCTTAAACCAGAGCCGCATCGCAACGGTTGTGTGTATACCCCTAACCAGCAACCTCAAGTGGGCCCACGCGCCGGGGAACGTATTTCTCCCGTCGAGCTCCACCGGGCTTGCCAAGGACTCTGTCGCCAACGTTTCTCAGATCGTCAGTGTGGACAAAGATCTTCTCACCGAGCGCGCCGGCAAGGTCCCACGCGCCAAACTGGAACTGCTGTGGTCGGGGATTGATGTCATTGCGGAAATCACGCCGCTAGCACGTCACGGAAAAGAAGTGTCCACTGGCCGCACAGAGGAAGTTTTTTGCGGGGCCGGACCCTGGCAAACGCCGCAAGACATTTTCAAGGTTGTTCGCTCACCGTCGAACGAGATCTAGGCGGCCTTCAATCGCGGCAGCTTTCTTCGCGGCCTCTGAGCGACCTGCCACAACTCGTACTGGGCTTGCATGCCCGTCCATAGCTCCGACGTTGTGCCGAGAGCCTCGGAGAGGCGTAGGGCCATCTCCGCCGAGATCCCAGCATGCCCGTTGAGGACCGTGATAGCGCGGCACGCGTCACGCCGAGATGCTTGGCGGCATCGGCCACAGTTACGCTTCCTAGGTAATCCCGGAGCACTTCGCCTGGGTGCGGTGTTGAACATTCTCATAAAAGACCTCGCAGCAGACTTGAAAAACTTTCTTCAACGTCGCGCGCATGATGGCCGGATCCACGCGTGAACCAGAGGCCGGCGCCATCCAGGCGAACTCCGCCTCCCGATTCGCCGGCAACACACCAAGCGCCGCCAGCATCGCGAAGTCGCGCAATTCCGGACTATGCCGGCCGACGACCGCCCGGCGGTCAATCGGCGCTTCCATCGGGGATCTGGCCGGCGAATCAAAGGCGCTGGCGCTAGATGTCGCTGCCAGGCGGCAAAGCCGCCACGGCTTTCAGGAATTGTCTGCGACTGGCCACGATCCATCCAACTTTGCCATGATTCCCGCGAATCTTTGCTGGTATACTTCGCCGGTGTAAGGAAATTGCTACCTAGTACTAAGTGTTCTAACCCTTGCGGCCGAGGCCGGCATTTTCGTCAACTATTGCGGCAGCGGCATGAAGCATACTGTATAACAGAAAGATGGCCGCACGGGGGCGATACCTGGCTGCGACAGCAGCCGCCCTTCTCGGGTGTGTCTTGACGCTTTCCGCGCTCGACCCGCGGAAGGCGATCACGCAATACACTATGGACACCTGGCAAGCCGAAAACGGCTTGCCGCAGAACTCGGTGATGTCCATCATGCAGAGCCGCGACGGCTATCTCTGGCTGGGCTCCGAAGAAGGTTTGGTGCGCTTTGATGGCGTGCAGTTCAAGGTGTTCGATCCCAGCAATACGGCTTTTCTGATCCATCCGCGAGTTCGCACCGCTTACCAGGACCGTCATGGCGACATCTGGATCGGTACGCTGGGTGGCGGCATTTCCCGGTTGCGCGATGGCCTGGGAGTCGCGGGACCCAACGATGGTTTGGCCAGCGATCAAATCTATTTTTTCCATGAAGACCAGCAAGGCAATCTGTGGGCCGGCACCGGGCAAGGCTTGTACCGGCTGCGCGATGGCAAATGGGAAGTGTTTTCCGGCCCCGGGTTAGGCGGAGATGTCGTCTGCTATTGGGAAGATCCCGACGGCACCCTGTGGCTCGGTACGGACAGCGGCTTGGTGCGCCTCCAGAATAGCCACACCACCGTTTTCGGCAAGCGCGACGGCTTGAGCGAACCCAGTGTGCATGCCGTAGTGCGCGATCGTGCCGGCACGTTGTGGGTGGGAACCGCAGGCGGCTTGGCGCGAATGACCGGAAATCGCTTCCAGATGTTCCAGGGGAACAACGGATCCGCCACCGCGCCGGCCGGAAAAACGATCTACTCGCTGTTGCAGGACCACGACGGCATCCTGTGGGTGGCTACCGCCAACGGATTGAGCCGCTACCGCGACGGCCGCTTCGAGCACTTAACCACGCAGAATGGATTGCCCGATGAGATCGTGCTCACGTTGTTCGAGGATCGCGAGGGAATCCTGTGGGCCGGTTTGAACTCCGGCGGCCTGCTGCGTTTGCGCGATACTCGATTCACCACCTACACCCCGACGGAAGGCCTTTCCCATAACATCGCCTGGAGCGTGACCCAGGATTCCGAAGGCGCCATGTGGATCGCCACGCACAAGGGGCTGAATCGCCTGAAAGACGGCAAGATCCGCGTCTACACCAAAGCCGATGGTTTGGCCGATGATGGCGTGGGCGCGGTGCTGGCCGATCGCCAAGGAAACATATGGGCGGGAACCGGCCACGGACTCAGCCGTCTGCACCATGGCGTCTGGCGCACGTTTAAGACCAGCGACGGACTTCCCAACGATTCCCTTCTGGCGCTGTTCGAGGACAATCATGGAGCGTTGTGGGTGGGCACGCACGGCGGCGCGGCGCGCTTTGCGGAGGAACACTTCCTGCCCGCCTACACCACCGCCGACGGCTTAGCCAGCAACATCGTGCGCTCCATCTACCAGGATCATGCGGGACACATGTGGATCGGTACCAGCGCCGGTCTGTGCGAACTGCGCGGCAACCGGTTCGCCTGCCATGGCCCCGCGGACGGCTTGGCCGGTCCGATGATTCTGGCGATTTACGAAGACCAGCAAGGCGCGTTATGGATCGGCACCGCCAGTGGTTTGACGCGCTATCTGAACGGCCGCTTCGCCAGCTTCACGCAGCGCGACGGTTTGATCAGCGACGCCATCCTCAGCATCCAGGAAGATCAGCGCGGGCGGCTGTGGATGAGCTCCAATAAGGGAATCTTCTTCGTCGAGAAGCAGCAGTTCGACGAATTGCAAACCGGCCGCCGCTCCATGTTGACGCCGGTGGGCTTTGGCAGGTCCGACGGCATGAAGATCGCCGAATGCGACGGCGGTTTCCAGCCCGCCGGATGGAAGAGCAGCGACGGCCGGCTGTGGTTCCCCACTCTCCGCGGCGTAGTGGTCGCCGATCCTGGCCGCGACTCCACCGCGCCGCCGGTGGTGTTGACCGGTTTACAAGTCAATCATCACCCGCTGGCGCCGGGTGGCAGTTGGGACTTGGGTGGCGGCGACCTGGAGTTTCACTATGCCGCGCTGACCTTTCACACGCCCGAGCAGGTTCACTACCGTTACAAGCTCGAAGGCGTGGATGCCGGTTGGGTGGAAGCCGGGTCGCGGCGGGAAGCCTTTTACACGCTGGTGCCGCCGGGAACCTATCGCTTTCTGGTGGTGGCCGCCAGTCGCGAGGGAGTGTGGAATCCCGCTCCCGCCGAAATCACGATTCGCTTGCGGCCGCACTTCTATCAGACCCGCTGGTTCCAGGTGCTGGCGGGCTTGCTTTTCGTAACGCTGGGGCCGGCCATCTTCTACCTGCGCGTGCATGCCTTGAAGATTCGCCAGACGGAACTGGAGACGTTGGTGGAAGAGCGCACCGGACAGCTTCGCGTGGTCAATGAGGAGCTGTTGCGTTTGTTGACCACCGACGATCTTACGGGAATCGCCAACCATCGCCAGTTCCGCGAGTTTCTGGACCAGGAATGGCGCCGCGCGCTCCGTGGAGGGTTCGCGATATCGCTGATGATGCTGGACGTGGATCACTTCAAGAAATACAACGACCGGCATGGCCATCTTGCCGGCGACGAGTGCTTGCGAAGGGTCGCGCAAGCGCTAAAAGAAAGTGTCAACCGGCCCTCCGATCTGGCGGCGCGCTATGGCGGAGAAGAATTTGCGATCGTGCTGTCCGGCACTCCCTTGGAGAGCGCCCTGCCGATGGCCGAGCGCATCCGCGAGACGGTGGCGGCCTCGGAGAATCCCCAGGTCACCATCAGTATCGGCCTGGCCGCGCTGCGGCCGGCCGAGTCGAACGATTCCGCGCAGCTGATCGCCGCCGCCGACGCCTGTTTGTATCGCGCCAAACAAGCGGGCAGGAATCGCGTGGTGGCGGGGTAGTTGGGGTTTCTTGGAACACGGAGGACACGGAAAAACCGGAACACGGAAAAACACGGAAAACTGCAACCGCCGATGAACGCCGATAAACGCCGACGGGGATTCGTTTTTCATCGGCGTTTATCGGCGTTCATCGGCGGTTGCAGTTCTGTTTTCTGATAGAATCTTTCCTTGGCATGAAAAACTTGGTGGTGGTGGGCGTGCAGTGGGGCGACGAAGGTAAAGGCAAGATCGTCGATCTCCTGGCGGAGCGTTACGACGTCATCGCCCGCTATGGCGGCGGGCACAACGCCGGACACACCGTCAAAGTGGGCAGCGACAAGTTCATCCTGCAACTGATCCCTTGCGGAATTTTCCGCCCCGGCAAAATCGCGGTGATCGGCAACGGCCTGGTGATCGATCCCCAGGCGTTGCAAAACGAAATCGCCATGCTGGCGCAACGCGGCATCGAGGTTCGCGGGCGCTTGTTCGTGAGCTACCGCGCCCACCTGATTTTTCCGCACCACCGCATGATGGAAAAAGCCGCGCAAACCGGCGTGCGCATCGGCACGACGTCTCGAGGCATCGGCCCGGCCTACGAAGATAAAATGGGCCGCCGCGGAATCCGGGTGGCCGACTTATTGGATCGGGAGACTTTCCGGGAGCAGGTCCGCCTGGCGGTGCGCGAAAAAAATTTCCTGGCCGCGGCGTTTAAGTTTAGCGAATCGCTGATCGAACCGGAAGACGAGACACAGGTGGAAACGGAGTATGCCGCCTTTGCCGAAGTGTTGCGTCCCCTGGCCGCGGACACCGCCGCGCTGCTGGCACGCGAGTTGGCCGCGGGCCACTCCCTGCTGATGGAAGGCGCGCAAGCGACCATGCTGGACATCGATCACGGGACCTATCCTTTTGTCACCTCGTCGAGCACGGTGGCGGGCGGCGCCTGCACCGGGTTGGGCATTCCCCCGACGGCGATCGGCGCGGTAATGGGAGTGTCGAAGGCCTACTGCACCCGCGTCGGCTCGGGACCGTTTCCCAGCGAAGTGCACGGTGCGGAAGGCGACGAAATCCGCCGCCGCGGCAACGAGTTCGGCTCCGTTACCGGGCGCCCGCGCCGTTGCGGCTGGTTCGATCTTCCCTTGATGCGCTATGCCCGCATGGTCAACGGCATCGATCATCTGGTGATTACCAAACTCGACGTGCTCGATCACCTGGCGGAGATCCCCGTATGCACGGGCTATCGCTACAAGGGAACGCTGCTGACGGAAATGCCCGCGCTGGCCTCTACGCTGGAGAAAGTCGAGCCGGTTTATGAAACGCGGCCCGGCTGGCAGTCGCCCACCGAGGGTCTGACGGCCTATGAGCAGTTGCCGCCGCGCGCCCGCGATTACCTGCGCTATCTCGAGGATCAGTCGGCGGTGGCGATCTGCCTGGTGTCCACGGGTCCCGAGCGGGAGCAGACGTTGTGGGCGCCCGGTTCGAAGTTCCAGTAACGCAGGCCTCCGGCCTGTTCTAGGCATGGTCCTGACCTTTCCCAACGCGCGCGCCGAAGTGCTGCGACGTATTCCCATCGCGCGGCCGCCGACGGAGCATGTGCCATTGGAATCAGCCGCCGGCCGCATCCTGGCCGAAACCATCCACGCCGACCGCGACTATCCGCCATTTCCCCGCGCTACGCGCGACGGCTTTGCCGTGCGCGCTGCCGATGTCGCCGCCGTCCCCGCGACGCTGCAAGTCATCGGCGAAGTGAAAGCGGGCAGCGAGTTCGCCGGAGCGATTGACGCGGGGCAATGCGTTTCCATCATGACCGGCGCGCCCGTGCCGCACGGGGCCGACGCCGTAGTCATGGTGGAGTACAGCGCCGAGTACGCCGAATCGCAGCCGTCGCGTGTGACCATCCTTCGCGGCGTTGCCGCGGGTGAAAACGTGGTGCCTCGCGGCAGCGAGTCGCCGGCCGGATCGCCGGTAGTGCGCGCCGGATGCCGCCTCGGCTTTCCGGAAATCGCCATGCTGGCCAGCGTGGGACGCGCTACGGCGCCGGTTTTCCGCCGCCCGCGCGTGGCCATCGTTCCCACAGGCGATGAGATTGTGGAGCTGGATCGCGCGCCCTCGGCCTGCCAGATTCGCAACAGCAATAGCTATTCGCTGCGCGCCCAGGTAGCGCGGGCCGGCGGAGATCCCTGGGCGCTGCCGATCGCGCCGGACGAACTGGGGCGTTTGCGCGAAATCATTGAACAAGGTTTGACCGCCGATCTGCTGTTGCTTTCCGGCGGTGTCTCCATGGGCAAATTCGATTTAGTGGAGCAAGTGCTTGCCGGCCTGGGCGCGGAGATTTTTTTCGATGGCGTCGAGATCCAGCCCGGCCGTCCCTTGGTTTTCGGACGATGCCGCGAATCTAAAGCGCTGGCGCTGGATGTCGCCCGCCAAGCTTGGTTTTTCGGATTACCTGGGAATCCCCTGTCCACCATGGTCTGCTTCGAGCTATTCGCGCGCCCGACGATCGCCCGGCTGGCCGGCGCCGACGCTCCACCGTTGCTGTTTCCACGTGCGCGCTTGAGCAAGCCCGTGCGCGTGAAACCAGGTTTAACGCGCTTCCTGCCCGCGGTGCTAAGCGGCGGAGGCGATGATCCGACAGTCGAGTTGAGCGGATGGCAGGGGTCCGGTGACGTAGCGGCGCTGGTGCGCTCGAATTGTTTTATCGTGGCGCCGCCCGGCACTGCGGAGATGAATGTGGGAGAATGGGTAGGGGTGCTTCCCTTGGAGCGATGAGAGAAATGGGTTCGATGCGAGTAAAAAGAGCCATTTTTGCCTTTTGCCTTGTGTTTCTTGCCTTTTGATTCCATGTCCCAACTCTCCCACTACGACGCTAAGGGTCGCGCCAGAATGGTGGACGTGACCGCAAAAGCGCCGACCGCGCGAACGGCCACGGCCCGCGCGTGGGTGGGTCTTTCGGATGCGGTTTTGCGCGCGTTGCCGAAAAACTCGAAGGGTGATCCCCTGGAAGTGGCCCGCTTCGCGGGAATCGCCGCCGCCAAGCAAACTTCGGCGCTGATCCCGATGTGCCATCCCTTGCCAATCGGTCATATTGATGTTCGGGCGCGCCTGTGTGAGAATGGCGTGGAATTGATTGCTACCGTATCGACCACCGCTGTCACGGGCGTGGAGATGGAAGCGTTGACCGCGGTTTCCGTGGCGGCGCTCACCGTCTACGACATGTGCAAGGCTTTGGATAAGGGCATCGAGATCGGTCCCATCATGCTGCTGGAGAAGACCGGCGGCAAGAGCGGGGTTTTCCGTCGCCGGCATCCAGCGCCAGCGCCTTTGATTCCGCGTAAGGTGAAGGCCTGACAATGAAAATCTTCGTAGTGGACGACAACCCGCACGTGTTGGCGCTGATGCAAGAGACGCTGGACTCGCACGGCGAGGTGGAGGCCTACCACGACGGCGCCGACGCCCTGGCGCGCGCCACCTTGTCGCCGCCCGACCTGATCGTCAGCGATTTCCGCATGAAAGGGCTGGACGGCCGCGCCTTGGTGCATCAGCTGCGGGGCCACGCCGAAACCAAGGAAGTGCCGGTCATCCTGGTTGCCACCAAAGCCGATATCGAAGAAGAGTTGCACACCGTGGCCGACCAGGTGGAAGAGTTTGTGGCCAAGCCGTTTTTCGCGCGCGAACTGGCGGCGCGCGCCAAGCGCACGCTGGACAAGATCTACATCAACAAGAAGCAGCGCGAAGCGGCGGCCAGCGGAGGCGCGGCGTTCCGCGGCAAGCTTTCCGAAATGAACATCATGGATTTGTTCCAAGCCATGGAGATGGGCGTCAAGACCTGCCTGATGACCATCAGCAACGGCGAGCACGCCGCGCAAATCTATTTTGCCGACGGCCAGGTGTACCACTGCCTGCTGACGCCGGAGCGATCGTCCACGGTGGAAGCCAAGGGCGACGAAGTGGTCAACCGCGTGGTGAAATGGCAGGATGGAACGTTTGAAATCAACTTCAGCGCTCCGCGCGCCACCGAGAAGAGCACGGCAACCGGCACGCAAGGCTTGCTGATGGAAGCCATGCGGCTGATGGACGAGTCCAATCGCTGAGCGTATTCCCATTTCTCCCATGAAAGCCGCCGTCCTTACGATCAGCGACAGTTGTCACGCCGGCACGCGGGAAGATGCCTCCGGTCCCGCGGTGACGGCTTTCCTGCAAGCGAACGGTTGGCGAGTAGTGACCTCGCAAGTTCTACCCGACGACGCCGGGGAAATCATGTATGCGCTGGAGGGATTGGTCTTCGACAGCGAAGCGGCGGTGATTTTTACCACCGGAGGAACGGGAGTGGCGCCGCGCGACGTAACGCCGGAGGCCACGCGCCGCGTAATTACCCGCGAGATCCCCGGGCTGGCCGAGATGATGCGCGCGGCGGGCATCCGGAAGACGCGCCGGGCGGCGCTTTCGCGCGGCGTCGTCGGGATCAGCCAGCAGAAGTTAATTGTGAACCTGCCGGGGAGTCCCAAGGGCGCGTTGGAATCGTTGGAAGCCATTTTTGACTTATTGCCGCACGTTGCGGATTTGATCGGCGGCAGGGGAGTAGATCGCCCATGAGCCATGGCCGCCGTGAAAGCGGCCACCTGTAGCGCCGGCCTCGAGGCCGGTTCTTGCAGGGCAGAAAAAAGAACCGGCCAGAGGCCGGCGCTACAAAGAGGCACGCGTCAGCCAACACAATCAGTGAATTACGAGTGCGTAGAGAAAAACTAAATGGCATTGGGCCGTTGGCCTGGGCTGAAATAGCACACCCCGTTCGGGGCTAGGTTCCAGTGGTATACTATTATTCTCCTGAGTGGCCAGGTAGCTCAGGTGGTAGAGCGCGGCCCTGAAAAGGCCGGCGTCGGCGGTTCAACTCCGTCCCTGGCCACCATCTTTTCAAGCACTTGAGGATCGCCACTTAGGCCAAACTGTTCCGTTCTGTTCCAATAACCAAATTCAGGCCGGTCGAGCGTTGCCTGGAACGGTGTTGGCCTACGGCCTTTCATCAAGCACATCACTGCGGACCGAAAGGCCACCTTGACGTTGTGGTCCCGCTCGAAGCTGTAGTATTCTCCATTCAGAACAGAGTGTCAAAACACTGAATGGCCGGAATCGGAAAAGTCGAGAACCTGCTAAGCTATTGTGAATCAAGAACGACAACTAGAAAACACGAGCAAAAACACGAGCATGGTGCCACCCGGTCGAGCGAGAGGCCAAGGTGGCTAAGCGGGTCTATCCAGGAAGACAATTCAGCAGCACGTATCAGCCCGCGCCAGAAAGGCGTGCAGGCGGTCGGCCGCCACGGGTCTACACGGACCAGATGGAGTTGAAGGCTTACCACGTCCTCAGAGCGGAAGAAGTGAAGCGCATGGGCCTCCAGAAGCGTTTTGTAGGCATGACGGGCGCTCAAGCCATCGCAGACGTCGCCACAGAGCGGGCGCTGGCCGGCGACGCGCGGATGATGGAACTGCTTCTGGATCGGGTCGAGGGGAAAGCGACTCAGCCGGTTGAGGTATCCGGTCCCAACTGCGGTCCTATCGAGATGATGGAGCGGGCGACGGACGACGAGCTGGACGCGCTGGAGCGCATCTGGCGGGGGATGCTGGCGCGTGCGAACCAAGCGCGGGCGGGTGGATGCTTTGCCGGTGCCGGTTGGAGACAGTGATCCGAAGCCTTCAGAGTGAGGCTACCCCTTGCTGGTCCCTCGTTGATCCAAGGATTTCCTGAAGCCAGACGCCCTGCCCCAGGGGGAAAGGCGATGTCAACGGCTGAAGGTACACCCGCTTTCCGCACGTATTGGCCCAGACTTTGCGCAGATTGGTCATATACGGCTTCTGTGCTTTCAGCTTGGGACTGGGGAACAGATACTCGCTGTCCGGCGTTTCGTCCATCTGGCGCCGGAAAGCCTCTCGGGCAGCTTCGGTCAGTGGCATGTCGCCACCCGCAGCCTACGGTTTAGAAGTGATTTTCTAAGTTATTGAAATATATGGATTTACGATCCTTACTGACCCTGCTGCGGGCTGGCTGTGGAAGGCTGAGGAATCCGAAGGAAGGCGGAGGATAGCTACAACAACAGTTTTTTATCTACACTCACTCAAGAGAACGCAGCTGCAGACGTTCAGCGTTCAGCGCGGTTCGCTGACTCCGACCAACAAGAGGCCTTCAAGAGGTCACGCTCCGGGAGACGCCCGAACCAGATACCTGTGAAGGCGTTCTCCATGATCCGTCGCCTACTTACACGAGGACACATCTACAGTGCTTTCGTCCATAAGGCGGCGGATTGGGTGCGAAACGGAGCAAGGTTGAGTAGAATAGTTACCTTGAGCACAGGAATCCCTCCGACGCGATTGAGAACTGCTTTCACCGGGAAGAGAGTTTGGCTATCTGGTGATACTGGCTTCAAGGGCGCGTGGCTCGCCCATTGGCTTCTCGACCTGGGCGCGGAAGTGTACGGATATGCATTACGACCCGCGACCACGCCTGCGTTGTTCGATCAGCTTGGCCTCGCTCAACGGCTTCACCAGCAGTTTGCGGACTTGCGCGACGCCGCCGCGGTGAAACAATCCGTGCACTCGGTGCAGCCGGATTTCGTTTTCCATCTGGGAGCACAGGCGATCGTCCGGACTTCCTTTACGGAACCGCTTGAGACCTACGCCACGAATCTGATGGGCACCATTCACGTGTTGGAAGCCCTTCGTGGTCTCAAGAATCGTTGCGCGGTGGTGCTCGTCACAACCGATAAATGCTACGAGAATCGAGAATGGGTCCATAGCTACCGGGAAGAAGACCCGTTGGGCGGCTACGATCCGTACAGCTCTAGTAAAGCCTGTGCCGAAATCGCGATCCATTCGTGGCGTCGATCCTTCTTCGGTGGGCATCCGGTCAGAATCGCCAGCGCACGTGCAGGTAATGTAATCGGCGGCGGCGACTGGGCCAAGGACAGGATCATGCCCGACTGCATCCGCGCTTTGCGAGAAGGCCAGCCCATCAGCGTGCGCAACAGGACTAGCACGCGCCCTTGGCAGCACGTTCTGGAACCCCTCAGCGCCTACTTGTGGCTGGCCGCCGTCCTGGCCGAAGCGTCGCTGCGGCCTTTCGACCACAGCGTCTTCACTTCCGCGTTCAATTTTGGCCCGGGCCTCGAAGCGAATCGAACCGTGGCAGAGTTGGTGACGGTTGTGTTGCAGCATTGGCCGGGTACTTGGGAGGATCACAGCGATCCCGCTGCGGTGCACGAGGCCAAGCTCTTGAACCTCGCGACGGACAAAGCGTTTCATCTGCTGGGCTGGAAGCCGGTTTGGGGCTTTGAGAAGGCGATTGAAGCAACGGTAGGATGGTATCGTGCGGCCGTCGGCAATCTAGCGTCTGCTACGCCGGACCTTGTTCATCTCACTTCTCTTCAGATCCAGGAATACACCGCGGTCGGGCTGGGAGCAGGTTTGCCATGGACAGGAAGATGACGGCTGCCGTGGCGACAATGACGTGGGCGCGCCACAAGGAAGAGGCGGCTCTCTTGTTGTCGAGCCTTCGCGCGCTGAGCTCGGCAGGCGTGTGCGTGTTTGTCACGGATGGCGGTTCCATCCCAGGCTTCGTGTCGCAAATCGAGAATCTTCCCAATGTCAACGTCGTCTGCGCGGATGCGAGCCTGTTCAAGCGAATCAAGATCTCAATGCGGCGGGCGATGGCCTCCGGGGCGGAAATTGTCGCCTACACGGAGCCGGACAAGCAGTTCTTCTTCGGAGCAGGGTTGGCAGGATTGCTGCAACGGGCCATCGACGAACCCCAAGCCGCCGTCGTCGTTGCGGCGCGGGATGGAAATAGCTTTGCGACCTACCCGTTGGGACGGCGACGTATCGAGACGGCGCTGAACCGGCTCACCGACGTCTTCGTAGGCCAAACCGCAGATTGGGTTTATGGACCGATGACCATCAAGACAGCAATCCTCGCGGAATGCCTGGAACCACTCCCAGACGATCTGGGGTGGGGCTTCCGGACTTATCTGATGGCTCGTTGCAGCAAGATAGGACAACGCGTCATTCCGTACGAGGGGTTTTTCCCCTGTCCCGAGGAGCAACAATACGAAGATGACGAGACCAGCAGGCTCTACCGCCTCGAGCAATTGATCGACAGCGCCCGAGGTCTCCACTGCGGAATCCAGGAGGCTGTGAGAAACACTGTCCTTCAGCCGCCTACCGGCAAGAAGCCGGCATAATGACCGCACTCCGACGGCCGGCTTTCTGCTTCACGTGGCGGTGATTCTCTATTCCTCCACGTCAGGCGTCGGACTACTGCGAACATGCCTATGGAGTCTTCGACTCGCTACTGGGGATTGACGGCGCCAAATCGGGCGGAACAGTTCACAGCGTGGCTCGCAAGATGGCCCACGTGGTCTTGATTTTCTCGCTGGGTTCTGGCTCTACCACAGTTTCCGTGGGAGCGAGGCTCGCAAGCTGATCCTCGCGATCAGCCTCAGTTTGATGGTTGGGGCGGCTTCGGAAGGCGCGCAGCTCTGGTATCCCCAGCGTCAGGCATTGTTGTCCGATGTTCTGCTGAACCTGGCGAGCGCCACGCTGGCGGCGGCACTGGCGAACAGGCTGGAAGGCCCCAGCAGGTCTTAGTCGAATAGCAAGCTCGCCACCTCAACAGCCATCGCCTCCTCCGCCCGGCGACACCAACCCACAACCGGTGAAAGCAATTTATAGATCTCCCGCTCCCACCGACCCGCCGTGCGGCGCGCAGAGAAGAACTCGGTGATTTCCAGCTCACCCCGGTCTGAGGGTTGGATGTGATCGATGGCCTCATGGGTGGATGGCGAGAAAACGTAAGCACCGACGAGAGCAAGATCGCTCGGGGGATTGGCCGGCTTTTCAACCAGCTTCTTCACTTGTCCCGCCGAATCGATCAGCGCGACACCAAACAGTTGCGGATTCGCAACTTTCTTCAGCAGAATCAGCGCGGCAGGCTTGGTGGTGTGGAAAGCCTGCAGGAAGTTCCTGATTCCCTCCAGGATCAGGAGTTTGTCGGCTCGCTTCTTAGAAAGGGCCTGGCGATCTTGACGGCGTGCGCCAAACCGAGCGGCGCCTCCTGCCGGATGAACGTAATGGCGAGTCGCCACGGGTTGGCAGCCAGGGCTTCCTCGATTTGGTTTCCGGTCTCTGGAAATATGATGACCGCCACTTCGTCAACGCCTGAGGCACGGAGATCCTGCATTACATCATGCAGCACCGGGCGGTTGGCGACGGGCACGAGCTGCTTAGGCATCGTGTGCGTGAGTGGCCGAGGCGCGTGCCTCTGCCGCCGGAAAGTACCAGAGCCTTCATGTCGTCGCCGCGTTCCGGTCTTGGAGACCGTGAGAGATGATCCAACCTCACAGTTCAGGCGTACCGCTCCTTCCAGGCCTCGTCCGCCGTGTACTCCGTCACTTCACGGCGATGGTCACCGTGTTGCTGCTAACTCCACCGATCGAGAGCGTCACCGGCACACCGGAGCCGGAACTACCGGCCGGCACCGTCACATTGACTTGGTACAAGCCGACAAACCCCGGAGCCAGACCGCTGAAGTTGACGGTCGCGGAGATTCCGTTGATCGTCACCACCGGCTGGAGACTGGTTGTCGAGGAACTGCCGGCTGCCGCACCCGTTGCGGGCGGATTCGTCACCGCGCCCAGACCGGTGGCATAGATGGAGATGATTTCGCCCACCGTGGCCGGTGAACTGGCGTTGGTGAGAGATCCGTTCTGATGGATCACCGCACCCTGCGTTCCGCTGGCAACGAAAATCCCCGGACCCACGGACCCGACCGGGACGCCGCCCAACAGTGCAACCTGGCCTCCCGCAGTGATCTGCAACAGGGCGCTGGTTTGTCCCGCCACTTCCCACGGTACCTGGAAATTGATCTGCCCGGATGAGGCGTATAGCAGCGGTACAGCGGTGCTATTTACTTTCAACGATACGTTGGCCAAGGAAACCAGCAACGGTAGAGTGGTCGCGTTCGCCGCGCTGGCGGCTAAGTTGCTGCCGAACAGCGAAACTAAGGATCCCGCCACAAGCGGTTCGTCGGAGCGGAAGTTCGCGGCATTGACCGCGCCTCTCGCGAACAACACCGGCAGGGTCTGGCTGCCCGCCACGATCGTGCCCGCGCGGAAATCGCTGTTGGCGGCGCCAGTCGAAGTGAACGTTAGAACCACGTCTCCAGAAGTCAGCGGTGTCCAGATTCCCTCGTATACTCCCGAACCCGTATCCGTGAGCACAATCGGGTTGGGATTGCCGCTCACTAAAACACTAACGTTGGATCCACTGAGGGCATTTCCGTTGGCATCAACTAATGAGGCTCGCAGCGTTTGTGGGTAGCTCACCGTAGCCTGAAACTGTCCCGCCGGCTGCGTTGCCGCTAGGACGCCACTCGCAGCGGCCGCCGCCACATCCACGGATTCCGCAACCATCGAGTGGGAAGCGGTGACCAGCAACGTCACGCCGATCAATTGCGAGGGCTGCACGGTGTTGGCCGAAGTTACCGCCACTTGCCCCTGATAGACGCCGGCCGGCAACCCGGCGGGATTCGCCGAGACCGTTACCGCACCAGCGGCACTCCCGGACGCCGGCGAAACAGAAAGCCAGTTCGCTCCGGACCCCATCGCGTTCCACGCAAAAGCCGCTCCATTGTTCGATTGGACCGTGAAGGATTTCGTCACAGCGCTCCCACCGGCCGGCGCGACCAGCAAAATTCCGCCGAGCAAGCGTTCGCCGTCCGTAAGCAACAGGCTTGGGCGGTCGGTGGCATTGGCCAAGCTGAGAATCACCGAAACGCGATCAAACTGCCCCGTGCTGAGAGAAACGGGAGGGCTGGCTACCGTCAGACCGGCCGGCATTCCCGCCGCATTCACGGAGGCCGAAACAGTCCCTGGAACGCTTCCGGCGGTCGGATTCAAGGTGAGCCAGGTGGGATTGGAGGCGTCCCCCGCGGTGAAAGTTGCCGTGACCGGCTGATCGGTTGATACTTGCGTGGACTGGGGAGTGAGCGTTGCTCCGGCGACGCCACTGAATGTCAGCAGCCGGGGCGACAGCAGCAAGTGAGCTTGCGCGGGATTCACCTGCACTAACACATTTACCTGCGCGGTGAAGGAACTGCTTCCGCCGCTGGCTTGGAAGTTGATCGCCCCGCTATTCGATCCGCCCGCTAACCCGCTGGAGTCGATCGTGACAACCACCTGCGCGGGCGTCGTTCCCGACGATGGCGAGATCGTAATCCATGGAGCGGTTGCGGCCGCCGTCCAGGTCACCGCCCCCGATCCCGGATTGGAAACAGTCAGCGTCTGCGTGCTGGACGGCCCCGCCGCAGCCGCGCCGCTGACCGCCACGAAGTAGGCCAGTTGCGGTTGGACCACGAAGCTGGCCGGCTGGGAGGCGGCCAAGGTTAGTTGAACATTTACCGTCTGGGTGGAAGTGCCGGACACAAACGTTACCTGCCCCGAGATCGTTCCCGCCGCCAGGCCGCTGGTGTTAAACGAGAGAGTCACCGGCGAAGGCGTGGTTCCCGAACTCTGACTGACGGAAATCCAGCTGGAAGCCCCGCTCTGGACGCTCCAGGGCAGCGTTCCCGCTCCTTCATTGGAAATCACCAATAGCACGGGCGAGGGATTGCTCCCGCCTTGCACGGCATTCAGGGTGATGGCAGTCGGCAAGGCCACCAGCCGCGGCTGGAGCCCGGAGCAGCAATGCCGGTTACCAGCAAGGTCGCCGGATTGCTCACACCGGTTGCCAGTGCCTGCAAGCTATTCGCTCCCGCGGCCGCGCCCATGATCCAGGAAGTCACGGCCAGACCGTTGTTATCGCTGGTAGCGGAAGCGGGGGAAACCGAGCCGCCGCCGGACGAAACGCTGAAGGACACCACAACACCGGAAGCGGGATTGCCATACTTGTCGGCTACCAGGACTTGCGCGGGAATCGATCCTCCGACGGTAGCGGACTGTCCCGTGGCGTTCAGGAAGTTCACTTGAGAAGCTGGTCCAGCGGTGACATTCAGAGCGAAAGTAAGGGTTTGCGTAACACCGCTCACGGCGGCAACGACGTTCTCCAATCCCGCTTTCGTGATCGCCGTAAAGGTGGCGGTGGCGGTTCCCGTGGAATCGGTCACGACGCCGGAAGCCACAGGCGTTCCTCCCGATGTGAATGTCACCGGAACTCCGGGTAGAATGTTGCCGCCGGAATCGGTGACCTTGGCAGAGAGAGTAACGGAAGCTCCTGCTGCGACCGTGAGGGAAGCCGGAGATACCGCGGTGAGCACGCCAGGACCGCCCTGATTGGTCAGGTTGAAAGTTCCCACCGGCACCGGCGATCCTCCCTGCGCGTACACAGTAACGACAAATGCGCCGGCGTTGCCATTGGCCGTAAATGCCGGGGCTGTCGCGGTGCCGGTGCTATCGGTTAGCACATTGGCAAAGAATGATGGAGGGGAGGTCGCGAAGACGCCGCTCACTCCAGCCGGGGGAGCGGTGAACGTCACGAAGATCGATTGGAGAGCATTGCCGAATGAGTCTTGAACAAGGGCCTTCAAAGGCTGGGCGAAAGGCGTGCCCACCGACGCCACTTGGCCCGATCCGCTGACCGTGATCTTCGCGGGCGCTCCAGCAACGGTCACCAGCGCGAATGTCGCTGGAGTGGCTACCCCATTGACTCGCGCAGTCACGGTGGTTGTACCAGGCGCTGAGTTGGTGAAGACCGTTATGGACGCCACGCCGCTGCTATTCGTGGTTGCCGTTAAGGCGCTCAAACCGACGCTGGCTCCCGACTGGCTGAAAGTGACTGTGGCGCCAGGTACAAGATTGCTGGACCCGTCTTTAACCGTAACCACCAGAGGATTCGTAAACTGCGTACCTACCGTGGCTTGCTGAGAACCCCCCGACGTAGCCGTGATGCTGGCCGGCGCTCCCGCATTGTTGGTTAGGCTGAAATTAGCCGGCGTCGCTACCCCGCTGACACTCGCCGTGACCGTGTAGACGCCCGAAACCGTGTTGGCGGTGGCCGTGATCGAAGCAACACCGCTGGCGTTGGTCGTGGCGGTCGAACTGGCGCCAAATGTCGCGCTGGCTCCCGAAGCGGGTCCCGCAAAGGTCACCGTTACGTTGGGCACGAGATTGCTGTACTGGTCCTTCACCGTGGCCTGCAAGGCCGTGGCGAACACGGCACTGATTGTGGCGTTCTGCGGCGTTCCCGCCGTCGCTGCAATACTGGCCGGCGCTCCCGCATTATTCGTCAAGCTGAAATTGGCGGGCGTGGCTACGCCCGTTGCGCTGGCCGCCACCGTGTACGCGCCGCTGGTGGTATTGGCTGTGAAGCCCGGAGCGGTGGCCACGCCGCTGGCGTTGGTCGTCACGGTCGCCGAGGACGCAAAGACCCCGCTGGCCCCGCTGGCCGGCGCAGCAAAGGTGACACTGGCGTTGGGTACCAGATTGCTGTAGGTATCCTTCACTGTCGCCTGCAAGGCGATGGCGAACGCTGTGGCGACCGTGGTGTTTTGCGTGGCCCCGGCCGTGGCGGCAATACTAGCCGGCGCTCCCGCGTTGTTGGTCAAGCTGAAATTAGCGGGCGTGGCGACGCCCGTGACGCTCGCCGTGACCGTGTAAGCGCCCGAAACCGTGTTGGCTGTGGAGGCGATCGAAGCGACGCCGCTGGCGTTGGTGGTGGCGTTCGAACTGGCGCCAAACGTGGCGCTGGCTCCCGAAGCCGGACCGGCAAAGGTCACTGTCGCGTTGGGAACAAGATTGCTGTACTGGTCTTTCACCGTGGCTTGCAAGGCCGTGCCGAAGGCCGTGGCGACGGTCGCGTTCTGCGGCGTTCCCGCCGTCGCTGTAATACTGGCCGGCGCTCCCGCATTGTTGGTCAGGCTGAAATTAGCAGGCGTGGCTACGCCCGTTACACTGGCCGTCACCGTGTAAACGCCGGAAACCGTGTTGGCCGTGAAGCCGGGAGCTGTGGCCACGCCGCTGGCGTTCGTGTTTACCGTCGCCGAGGACGCAAAGACCCCGCTTGCCCCGCTGCCCGGAGTCGCAAATGTTACCGACGCGCTGGGCACGAGATTGTTGAAGGCGTCCTTGACGGTGGCTTGCAAGGCGGTGCCATAGGCGGTGTTCACTGTGGCGCTCTGCGGTGTACCGGCAGTCGCCGCGATGCTGGCTGGAGCGCCAGCATTATTGGTGAAACTAAAGTTGGCCGGAGTGGCAACTCCACTCACGCTCGCCGTCACTGTATAGGCGCCGGCAGTGGTGTTCGCCGTGAAGCCGGGCGCTGTGGCCACGCCGCTGGCATTTGTGTTCACGGTCGCCGAAGAGGCGAAAACTCCGCTGGCCCCGCTGCCCGGCGCCGCGAAGGTCACCGAAGCGTTCGGTACCAGGTTGTTGAACGCGTCCTTGACGGTGGCTTGCAAGGCGGTGCCATAGGCGGTGTTCACCGTGGCGTTCTGTGGCGTACCGGCGGTCGCCGCGATACTGGCTGGAGCGCCAGCGTTGTTGGTCAAACTAAAGTTGGCCGGACTGGCCACTCCGCTCACCGTGGCTGATACTGTGTAGGGCCCTCCCGCTAGAGTGTTCGCCGTGAAGCCGGGCGCGGTCGCCACGCCGCTGGCGTTCGTGTTCACGGTCGCCGAAGAAGCGAAAACTCCGCTGGCCCCGCTGCCCGGCGCCGCGAAGGTCACCGAGGCGTTCGGCACCAAGTTGTTGAAAGCGTCCTTGACAGTAGCTTGCAAGGCGGTGGCATAGGCGGTGTTCACCGAGGCGCTCTGAGGCGTACCGGCGGTGGCCGCGATACTGGCTGGAGCGCCAGCGTTATTGGTCAAACTAAAGTTGGCAGGACTGGCCACTCCACTCACGCTCGCGGTCACCGTATAGGCGCCGGCAGTGGTGTTCGCCGTGAAGCCGGGCGCTGTGGCCACGCCGCTGGCATTTGTGTTCACGGTCGCCGAAGAGGCGAAAACTCCGCTGGCTCCGCTGCCCGGCGCCGCAAAGGTCACCGAAGCGTTTGGCACCAGGTTGTTGAAAGCGTCCTTGACGGTGGCTTGCAAGGCGGTGGCATAGGCGGCGTTCACCGTGGCGCTCTGTGGCGTACCGGCGGTGGCAGCGATGCTGGCTGGAACGCCGACGTTGTTGGTTAAACTAAAGTTGGCCGGACTGGCCACTCCACTCACGCTCGCCGTCACTGTGTAGGCGCCGGCAGTGGTGTTCGCCGTGAAGCCGGGCGCTGTGGCCACGCCGCTGGCGTTGGTGTTCACGGTCGCCGAAGAAGCGAAAACTCCGCTGGCTCCGCTGCCCGGCGCCGCAAAGGTCACCGCAGCGTTTGGCACCAGGTTGTTGAAAGCGTCCTTGACGGTGGCTTGCAAGGCGGTGGCATAGGCGGTGTTCACCGTGGCGTTCTGTGGCGTACCGGCGGTGGCAGCGATGCTGGCTGGAGCGCCGACGTTGTTGGTTAAACTAAAGTTGGCCGGACTGGCCACTCCACTCGCGCTCGCCGTCACTGTATAAGAGCCGGCAGTGGTGTTCGCCGTGAAGCCGGGCGCCGTGGCCACGCCACTGGCGTTGGTCGTCACGGTTGGCGAAGACCCAAAAACCCCGCTGGCTCCGCTGCCCGGCGCCGCAAAGGTCACCGAAGCGTTTGGCACCAGGTTGTTGAAAGCGTCCTTGACGGTGGCTTGCAAGGCGGTGGCATAGGCGGCGTTCACCGTGGCGTTCTGCGGTGTACCGGCAGTGGCAGCGATGCTGGCTGGAACGCCGACGTTGTTGGTTAAACTAAAGTTGGCCGGACTGGCCACTCCACTCACGCTCGCCGTCACTGTGTAGGCGCCGGCAGTGGTGTTCGCCGTGAAGCCGGGCGCTGTGGCCACGCCGCTGGCGTTGGTGTTCACGGTCGCCGAAGAAGCGAAAACTCCGCTGGCTCCGCTGCCCGGCGCCGCGAAGGTCACCGCAGCGTTTGGCACCAGGTTGTTGAAAGCGTCCTTGACGGTGGCTTGCAAGGCGGTGGCATAGGCGGTGTTCACCGTGGCGTTCTGTGGCGTACCGGCGGTGGCAGCGATGCTGGCTGGAGCGCCGACGTTGTTGGTTAAACTAAAGTTGGCCGGACTGGCCACTCCACTCGCGCTCGCCGTCACTGTATAGGAGCCGGCAGTGGTGTTCGCCGTGAAGCCGGGCGCCGTGGCCACGCCACTGGCGTTGGTCGTCACGGTTGGCGAAGACCCAAAAACCCCGCTGGCCCCGCTGCCGGGAGCCGCGAAAGTCACCGAAACCCCGCTCACCCCATTGCCGAAGGAATCGGCCACGGTGGCGGTCAAGACGGTGCCAAAAGCAGTATTTACCGTGGCGGACTGTGGCGTGCCAGCCGTCGTCGTGATGGCTGACGCCGCACCCGGGTTGTTGGTCAGGCTGAAATTAGCGGGCGTGGCTACACCCGCAGCCGTTGCGGTCACCGTGTAGCCACCAGAAGTGGTATTGGCGGTGAAGCCCGGAGCCGTCGCAACGCCGCTGGCGTTGGTCGTCACGGTTGGCGAAGACCCAAAAACCCCGCTGGCCCCGCTGCCGGGAGCCGCAAAAGTCACCGAAACCCCGCTCACTCCATTGCCAAAGGAATCGGCCACCTTGGCGGTCAAGACGGTGCCAAAAGCAGTATTTACCGTGGCGGACTGTGGCGTGCCAGCCGTCGTCGTGATGGCTGACGCCGCACCCGGGTTGTTGGTCAGGCTGAAATTAGCGGGCGTGGCTACACCCGCAGCCGTTGCGGTCACCGTATAGCCGCCAGCGGTGGTATTGGCGGTGAAGCCCGGAGCGGTGGCCACGCCACTGGCGTTGGTCGTCACGGTTGGCGAAGACCCAAAAACCCCGCTGGCCCCGCTGCCGGGAGCCGCGAAAGTCACCGAAACCCCGCTCACCCCATTGCCGAAGGAATCGGCCACGGTGGCGGTCAAGACGGTGCCAAAAGCAGTATTTACCGTGGCGGACTGTGGCGTGCCAGCCGTCGTCGTGATGGCTGACGCCGCACCCGGGTTGTTGGTCAGGCTGAAATTAGCGGGCGTGGCTACACCCGCAGCCGTTGCGGTCACCGTGTAGCCACCAGAAGTGGTATTGGCGGTGAAGCCCGGAGCCGTCGCAACGCCGCTGGCGTTGGTCGTCACGGTTGGCGAAGACCCAAAAACCCCGCTGGCCCCGCTGCCGGGAGCCGCAAAGGTCACCGAAACCCCGCTCACTCCATTGCCGAAGGAATCGGCCACCTTGGCGGTCAAGACGGTGGCAAAAGCGGTATTTACCGTGGCGGACTGGGGCGTGCCAGCCGTCGCCGTAATGGCTGACGCCGCACCCGGGTTGTTGGTCAGGCTGAAATTAGCGGGCGTGGCTACACCCGCAGCCGTTGCGGTCACCGTATAGCCGCCAGCGGTGGTATTGGCGGTGAAGCCCGGAGCGGTGGCCACGCCACTGGCGTTGGTCGTCACGGTTGGCGAAGACCCAAAAACCCCGCTGGCCCCGCTGCCGGGAGCCGCAAAGGTTACAGAGGCGCCCGGCACAGGATTCAGGGCGACATCATAGACTGTGGCTGTTAGAGCCGTCGCAAATGCCGTGTTCACCTGCGCAGACTGACCACCTCCCGCGCCAGCAACGATCGCGGCGGGCGAACCTGGGGTGTTAGTCAGGGTGTAAGCCACTGGGGTTACCCCGGAAGCTCCGGCGCCAGCAGAATAACTGCCGGCAATAGCGTTGGCGACCAGCGTTGGCGCGGTAGCCGTTCCAGTGGCGTCTGTAGTCACGTTCGTTGTCGTGACGCTCCCAGGAAACGTCCCGCTAGGACCGCTAGCAGGGACAAAGAATTGCACGGTCGTACTGGGAACTCCATTGCCGAAAGAATCGGTCAACTGGGCTTGCAAGGCCGTGCTAAAGGGATTTCCCACCGAAATCGACTGGTTATTGCCTGCGGTCACGGCCAATGTGGCAGGAGTGCCCGGACTGTTGGTCAGGGTGAACGTCGCAGGAGTGAGGCCGCTGGCCCCGGCTCCCGCTAGATAGCTACCAGCGATAGTGTTGGCCGTGATTGCAGGGGACGTGGCCACACCGCTCCCGTTCGTAGTCACGGTCGCCGTCGTTACGCTCCCAGGAAAGGTTCCGCTGGCACCGCTGGCCGGAAGGAAGAACTGCACCGAAACGCCAGAAACCGGAGTGGAGCTGGCATCTGTGACGGTCGCTTGCAGAACCGCGCCGAAGGCCGTGCCCACTGTAGTGGTCTGAGGCGTGCCACTCGTGGCGGCAATATTGGCCGGCTGCGCCAGGCCGAGGGCTGTTCCAGCCACCACAAGGAAAACGAATGAAAGGATCTTCTTGCTGGTAGAGTAGGAATCCGGCATGTGTCTCTCCTGATCGGGACGTTCACCGCGACGACGTGATTTCACTTGACTCGGCATCTATCCTCGGGGTCCGAAGGAACCGCGGATCCCGAGCCTCGGCATCCGCGGTTTCTGAGGCGCCCAGCTTACATGAGACGCCCAGCCCGTTTCAAGTCAATTCTTAAATGGCTTTTAAATCGGTAGGACTTTGTTGGTCTACTGTCGGTCGGACTTTGTCGGTCTACTGAAGGTTGGCTGCCGCCACTCCCAAGGTTTACGCCAAACGTGACTCAGCCGGCTAGGGACATCATGCGGCCGGTCCGGGTTCGTTCTGCCCGGATTACCACTGTTCGGGCAGCAGTCCCGCGCCGGCGCCTCGGGCGGCCGCCTGGACCGCAAATTCCGGCTGTGCCAGCCGATGGGCGCTCCGGATCTGCCAAGCCATGCGAATCCGCGTGACCATCTTGGTCAAACCTTTTAGCGTTGGCGTCCACACCCGCAGGGCAGCCTGCATCTCGTGGTGGCCTTCCGGAGTCAAACGGAACTCGAAAGTCTCGGGTTGCGGCAACCGATAGAGCGCGGTTTCCAGCGGCATGCCGTCGGCGATCCATTGCGGAATGTCATATTGCAACTCCGCTTCGGTGGGCGAGAGGATCTCTTCCTCCGTCTTCCCGTCGGCGTGTTTTGTCCGGACAAACGCCGTGAGGTTCTCCCAAAAAGTGTCGAAATCGGGAACCCGATTCTGGGCCCCCCGCTCCTCCACCAAGCGCCTGGTGGCATCCATCGCGGACTTCACCATGCGCGGCCAAATCTGGAATGACGCGATGGCGCGATATTTATACATGAGGTTGTCGCCGATGTCGCCGTTGAGCAGGCGCTGGAAGTTCTCGGCCTTCTCGTAGAACTCCCGGCACGCCTGCTCCGTCGGGAAGAGCTCGCCCTTGGTTTCACCCACGAACCGGTCCAGGAACTCACGCACCGGTCCGCGGCTGTCTTTCAACGCTTCCAGCATGGCCATGAACCAATCCGACCGCTTGATACCGAACTTCTGCGCAAACGACACCGCGTCTTCAAACCAGGAGTCGTTCCAAAACACACTGCTGACCAAGTGGCACTTCCGCGTTTCGATGTAGTCGTCAAACGACATGGTATCGGTGGCTATGACGATTTCCTCGATGTCGAGAACTTTCGCGTTTCCATAAACGCCAAAGTTTTTCGGCAGGACCCGGAAACGGGTCTCGAAGCGAAACTCTTGCCGCGATTTCACCATTTCCAGCTCCGATCCCTTGAGGAGCACCAGTTGGAGATTGTGCATCTGGTTGGTGCCGGCATCGATCAACGACCGAATGGCGTGAACGTGGGATTGCAACGTCTCGCCCGGGAGGCCGACGATCAGGTCAGAGTTGGAGCGCAGCCCTCGGCCGCGGATGTGGATCATTACTTCCTCGTAGGTGTCCAGCTTGATGTTCGCCCGCTTAATGTTGCGGAGGACGTCGTCATTGAGCGATTGAACGGCTTGATAGACGACCAACGCCCCGCTGACCTTCTCCACCGAACGGATAATTCTGTCGGGACGGTTCTTGCCTGTAGTGGCGTCAATGAAGGTGGGGTAACCGTATCGCTTTTGCATTTCCCCGATCCAGCCGGAGATCTCGACATCCCGTTCGAACATCCCGTAGTTGGAATCGGCGATGCGGAGCGTCCCCATTTGCGGAGAAATCGCCTTGTTCTTCCGCGCGATGTATTCGATCTCTTCCTTCATGCGCTCCAGGGAGAAGTTGTGCACCTTGGTATACCAGTTCAGCCCCTGAACGCAGAAAGTGCAACTGAATGGACAGCCGCGGTTGGTTTCGATCATCGGGGCCAGCTTGCCGTCAAAGAATTCGTCTTGAATGCCGGTCAGCCACGCGGAGGGAATATCATCCACTTCGCGATGGCGGTCCCACATCGGTTGCACAACGATGGTGCCATCGGGGCGCCGGTAGATGCTGGAAGGCAAGTGGCGATCGCCCAACTTCGCAACGGACAGTCCGCAATCCAGATACTGCTTGGCGATTTCCGTGGCGAGGAAGTCGCCTTCCCCAAGCACATACACGTCAATCTCCGGGTGGGCCTTGAAGTATTCGATCTGCCGCTCCTGTTCGATGGGAATGTTCGGGCCGCCCATAACCACCAGCGAATCCGGCCGGATGGACTTGGCCAATTTCGCAAAATGGAAGCTGAGGGCCTCATTCCAGAGATAATTGCTGACCATCAGAACTTGCGGAGGGTTGCTCTGCATCGCCTCCCAGAGACGATCGGGATAGGTAAAGAGCCGAGATTGCACATCCGGCAAGTCGCGGTCCATCACGGCCTTCATGTAGGCCACGCCGAGCGGCATGCAGTCGTTGGCGAGAACGCCCGAATAGTTGTAGCGCAGATCAGCCAGATAAACACTCGGCTTCATTCCATCCTCCTGGTTATCTACAAATTACAAATAACTCGCCGGCCGCACCTGGGTGTCTGGGCGTCCCAGCGTTCCCGCGCCTGCCGCAACGGAGGCGCTGAACGGGCTGATGGCGGGAACGAGCAGCCGCTCACGATACCATTTGATCGTTTCCGTTAGCCCTTCTTCCAGGCTGAAACGGGGCGTCCATCCCAGTCTGGTGCGGGCCTTATCGCAGCACAGGTACTGTTCTTTGATTTCCGAAACGGCCCGGTTCTGAATGATGGGCTTCAGGTCCGGGCGATCAAGGAGGTGCAAAACTCGTTCCACAATCTCGAGGATCGTTAAGCGCATATCGAGGCTGAAATTGAAGGCCTCCCCCGCCAGGAACGGTCTTCGCCCAGTTTTTCGGCAATGGTGAGATACGCCTCCACCGCGTCTTCCACATAAAGGAAATCGCGAACCGCGCGTCCGTCGCTCCAAATAACGAATCTTTCGCCTCGCAGCGTTGCCTGGATCACGCCGGGAATTGTCCGGCTGAAGTTCGAGTCGCCGCCCCCGAACAGGTTGGCGCAGCGGACCACGGCGACCGGAAGGCCGTAGGCGGAGGCGTACATGACCGAGATGAGATCCGCGCAACTCTTGGAGACGTCATAGGGAGAAACACCCCGCAACGGATTCGTCTCGGCGGTGGGAAGGTTGTCGGTAGGACCATACGCCCTGCCCGTAGACGCGACGACGATCTTCGCGACGCCAGACCTGTGCGCCGCTTCCAGAAGGTGCCAGGTTCCACGCACATTGGTTTCCAGCGTACTCAGGGGATCGTGCTGGGCAACTCCGACGAGCGGCTGAGCGGCGAGATGAAAAATCGTGTCAACGGGATGCTCCGCGAGCGTGCGCCGGAGGAATTCGAAGTCTTCCAGACAGCCGCACACCATCGTCGTGCGGTCCAGGAGGCCTTCCTGGACGGCCATGCTCGGCCGAGGATGGCTTCTCACTAGGGTGACGACGTGGGCGCTCTCCCGCAGCAATCGCCTGAGGAGCCAGCCACCAAGCAGACCGGTGGCCCCCGTGATTAACACTCTTCGACCGCTCCAAAAGCTGCTCGCCATTATAATTGGCCTCGACCTCCGGCTACACAATTGCAGCCATTGCGCCTGCTCCCATATCTTCAGGATGAGAGGACTGTCGTCGAACCTGGGTAAGCAACACTAGCCCCCTTTCAATCCGATCGAAACTCCGGCGCGGAACTTCACAGCGGCCCAGCCGCTATACGTAGCAGTTTGTCCTGACGCCGTTCTTCTGTCAAGTGAGAAACTGTAGTACGGATGAGCCATAACTAAAGTCATGGTACGCTCCACCCATTTTGGTTAGTCATCCACCTGTCACTCTGTCTGTATTCGTCTTGGCCAGCGCAACCGAGGATCTCGTAGAGGACCTGACGGTGGCGTCAAGACGGCATCTGTCGCTTCGGCGTGCCTACGACGATGATGAATCGCACCCGCTGGCCCCGCTGAGCGTGGATCTCCACTCCGTCTTGGTAGAAGTACTCACAATGGAAATATTTCTCCACAACGGCTTTGAATTCGGCTAAGGTCCAAACTTGCTTGTGGAAGGGATTGTATCCTTTGAATTCGCCAATCGGCGTGGAAACAATCAGCAGATCCGTCGTGCGGCGGGCGTTCTCAAAGAAGAACTCCGGGTTCGCCAAGTGCTCGATGGTTTCGAAGCTGACGATCACGTCGTAGCGGTCGTCCCAGGCTTCCTTCTCAAGATCGATCGCGCGATTCCCGCAAAGCAGTTCCTTGTCAAAGCGGTCAACGGACAGCGCGGTCTCGGCCAGGATCTCAGACCCATAGCCGGTTCCGCACGCGATGTCGGCCACTCGCTTCCCGCGGCAAAGGCCCTGCGCGAACCGATAACGGGCCAGATGTTCCTGTTCCACATGATCGTTGAATTCGCCGACGGTAACCCGCTCGCGCACAGGTTTGAAACGACGCAGAAACAAGAAAGCCTTTTCGAGAAGGAATCTCCCGGCCCGCAAGAGGGATGTCTGAAGGAAAACGGACTTGGTCGAAGGCGTCCTCGCCATAGCGCGCTGGAAGAACCGGAGCCAGAACGAACCGAGCGCCCCCCAGGAAACACGGACGAGCACGGTGTGCTCAATGTTTTTACCATGTCCATCCAAGATCCGCAACAGGTTCGAGGTAGGTCGCGGATGAGGCCGTTGGTCAACTCCTTGCCCATCCCAGCCGGGATTGACCCGGTCGCGATCTCTTACCTCCTTGTGGACGACCGGTCAACTCCGGTCAAGCTACTTGACACGGCGGTGACCGGCCCAGATAATAGTATGTTCATCCCCCCGAAAGGATTTCCATCGTCGTGCGCCCAATCGCTACCTCAGATGTGAAGGCCCGTGAGGGTGTGAAAGGTCCCGCCGAGGGCCTTGCCATAGGGAAGAGCACCAGGGAATTCTTGTGGGTTGCCGCTCCGAAGATCGTCGCAGGCGCGCTGCAATTGCTCACGAACCTCCTCCTGGTTCGCCGTCTGGGGCCGGAAGGATCCCGGGTTAGTCTTCGTTTGCCTGACCACGATCCTTTTGAGCGATGCCGTTCTCGGCTCCGCCTTTGACGTGGCCGTTGTGCGCATGGTGACCTCGGAACACCGTCGCGGGCCATCCTATTCTGCAGAGGTGCAAAAAGCAGCCTTGCAGGCCAAAGTGGCGGGCTGCGCCGCCCTGGCTCTGGCCACCATCGCTTTCGCCCGCCCGATCAGCCGGATCCTGTTTCATCAGGAGTCCGCGGCCACGCTTCTTCTTCTCTCGGTTCTGGCGCTTCTGGCATTACTAGTGCTGCGGTCGTTGCAGACAGCTTTTCAGGTAAGCGGGAGATTTGTGCTCTACGGCCTCACCGACATCTTACACAGCGCGGCAAAGTTCGGTGGAATCGGGCTATTGTTGGCGTTCGGAACCGTCCAGCCGGTCCGCGTGCTCCTGCTCTACGCCATGGGTCCCCTGGCGGTGGCCGCAACTCTCTTGCTGACCGCCGGACGAAGCATTCTGCAGGCTTCGTTTCAGTGGGGTGTTTGCCGGGAAGTGCTGGGGCTGGCGAAGTGGTATTTCGGCGCCGCCGCCGCCGGCTCGACCACTTCGCGCATGGATATCCTGTTGGTGTCCGCGGTCGCAGGCACAGCACAGGCCGGGGTCTATTCCTCAGCGCAAACGGTGGTCTTGCCGCTGCAGTTGCTGGGCATGTACATGGGAGTCGTCTTGGCGCCTCGGATCATTCCCCTCTGGGAGTCGGGACGTCTGGCGTCTATCTATTGGCCTGCTCAAGGCGCCCTGGCTGGCATCTCCATCTTGATCTATGCCTTGGCGTTTCTCACCACGGGTTGGGCTGTCGCCACGCTGCTGCCGGCGACCTTTGCGGGCGCAGCGGCCATCATCCTCTGGCTGCTTCCGTCGGCGCTGGCGGCCTTCGTGAATTTCCCCTGGACCGTATCGTTCCTGATGTTCGCGCATCCGCGCTTGCTGCTGCTGTTCGACCTCTGCGCCCTTCCGGTGTTGTTCCTGATTTACCGGTTCTGCATTTCATCGTACGGTCCGATGGGGGCCGCGGCCGTTACGAGCGCATTCGCGCTTCTGAAGACGGCCGCCTTTCACATTGTGGCGGGTTGGACTCTTAAGAAGCGCACCGGACCCGCGGTCAGCGGGACCACCGCTGCTCCCAACATGGCGGTTTGAAACCTATGAAGACTGCTGTCAAGAAGTTGTTACCTTCGATGACCCTGGCAACGTTGCTGATCGCGCTGTTGCCATTTGCGCTCGGCCAAGAGCCACAGCCCGCTGCGGGCCCTGCCGGCGCCACGGATCAGACTCCCAGCGTGGCAATGTACCGACTCAATCCCGGAGACACTATCGAACTGCGCCATTTCTTTAATCCGGAGTTGAACGAGCAGATGCAGATCCGGCCCGACGGCCGAGTCTGGCTCCAACTGATTGGCGAAGTGGACCTCGCCGGGCTGACCGTCCAGGAAGCCGCGACTATGCTGGAGGATCTCTATCGCAAGGAGGTACGCACTCCCAAGATCTCAATTCAGATTCGCGGATTCGCGCTACAGAAGGTCTATGTCACGGGAGAAGTCCTCCGCCCGGGAGTGCTGGGGCTGCCCGGACCCATGACGGTTTTAGATGCCATAAATGAAGCCGGTGGAATCAAGCATTCCGGGAACCAGAAGATGATCGTGTTGATCCATAAGGGCCCGGATGGGAAGCCCGTAGGAAAAAAGCTGCAGTTGTACCAGAAAAAGCGGCTGGCGGCCGACGCCTCCATCCAACTCAATCCGTTTGACGTAGTGGTCGTGCCGGAAACCAAGGTTGCGCACTTGGACCGTTGGGTTGATGAGCATATCCGCCAGGTGATACCCTTTAACACGGCGGCGGGATTCACCTATCTGATCACACGGCAGAACAGCAGCAGCACCATACCAATCTTCTAAATGGCCAGCTCACAAAACTTCGAACAGCATCAGCTCTCCGCCACACAACTGCGCGACTTGACGCGCAAGTATTGGCGCGTGGTTCTCATCGTTTTCATCGCCGGGACGCTGACGATGTACGGCTCGCTGGCGGTGTTTTTCACGGAATTGTATGTCACCGAGGTCCCGCTGTTGGTCAAGGTCGGGCGGGAGACCATGGAGACGCCAAGCACGGTGCAGCGCGGTCAAGTGCTGGGCCAAGGCGTGCGGCTCGCCGACATCAACTCGGAGGTGCAAATCCTGTCCTCCCGGTCGCTGGTGGAAGCCGTGGTGGACCGGTTGGGCCCGGATGTCTTTAAGTCGGTGCTGGCCCCTCCAGAGCACTGGTATGGATATCCGAAGTTCTGGGCCAAGTGGACCGCCCGCCAAGTCAAACAAGGATACAAGGAATTCCTGATTTTGGTGGCCCTCGACAAACGCCTGGGGCCTCGCGAAGCCGCTATCCTCGACGCCAGCGCCGGGGTGAAGGTTGAGCCCATCAAGGATTCCGACATCCTGGTTCTGAAGGTCACCATGCCGGCTCCCAAGCTTTGTGTGGACTTTGCCAACACCCTGCTGGAAGTCTACCTGCAGCGCCGCATCGCCATCCGGCGCATGCCGGCGGGTTCGGAATTCTTCAAGAGCCGCATGGAGGAAGCCCGCGCGCGCCTCCAGAGCATGCAGCGAGTGCGCGCGGAGGTGCGGGCGAAGTGGAATCTGATCGCGCCCGAAGAGCAGCGGTCGCTCTACCTCCAACGCCTCTCCACGCTGGACGTGGAACTTCAGCAAAGCGAGGCTGAAATCGCCAAACTGAAGGTGCAGGGCCAGTTGATGCATCAGCAATCGGCGGCCATGCCCGATTCAGTCCTGAAGGAACAGGTGGATGGCAGCAACCCAGCCATTCAATCGATTAAGGACCGCATCGGGGCGCTGCGTGTCGAGCGTGCCAAGACCGCCAGCCGTTACCAAGCCGGATCGGAAGTGGTGGCCAAGATAGACGCCGAGATCCGCGATCTGCAGGCCGCGCTAAACCAGGAAAGCGCCACGATTCTGAATTCGGTGACGACGGAGAACAATCCCACCAAGCGAGAGTTGACGTCTGGAGTGGCACAGCAGGCCGTGCAAGTAGCCGGCTTGGAGAGCCGGAGGGACGTCCTAACCGGTCCGGCGACGGCCCTCAAGGAACGGCTGCAACAAATTGACAGGGGCATGGACGAGATGGAGTCTGCGGAGCGGGAATACCGGCGCGCCGAGCAAGACTATCAAATATACGCCAAGCTGATCGAGGAGGCGCGCATGTCCGAGCAACTGGACTCCGAGCGCGTCACCAACGTTGCCGTGGTGGCTTCTCCAGACACGCCCCTCAAGCCGGTGTACCCCAACAAGCTTTTTCTCATGGGGATTGCCATGCCGACGTCCTTGGTGCTAGGCATAGCTCTGGCTGCCTTGCTCGACACCATCGAGGATCGCGTCCTCGATGAAGGGAGCGTCTTGGCCTTCCAAGATCTTACCTACTTGGGGACCGTGGAGGTGGCCGATGAAGCTTAGCGGGCGCGCCGGCGGTCGGGGACGCCGCCATCGCCTATGAGAGCCTTGACGAATGGCGGGGGCCTGCTCTCCTGGACGCAGAGCAACCCGACCTCGGCCACCTTGTTTCTGGCGGTGGCCGTCGGTTGCTGCGGGGCCCTGGCGCTCACCGCCTTGGCGAGCGCGGTTTCCCCGCTGACTGCGCTCTTGGGAATGCTGGGCCTCGTGGTCGCCGCGGCGATGATGGTTTCCCCGAACGTTGCCTTGTGGGTGGTGTGCTTTTCCTTGCCGTTTGAGCGCATCGGAAGGCTGACCAACGACGCCGACCAGGTGGCGGTATCGGTCAGCCGGATCGTCGGGATCATCGCCCTGGCCAGCCTTCTGCTTCACGCCGCACTGAAGAAGGAAAAGCTGAAGATCGGTGTGCCCCTCCTTCTGTACGCTGGATATACGGCGATAGCCCTCTTGAGCAATGTTTGGGCCTATGCTCCCGAAGATACGCTTCGCGATTCTTTCCGGGTCCTCGGCAACCTCCTGTTCTTCTTCCTGATCATTAATCTCATCCGGGACTATCGCCAGGCGAAGCGCGCGGCCATCGTGTGGCTGCTGGCGACGATCGCCGCAGGGGTCTATTCCCTCGGCGACTATTACTTCGCCACGAGTAATCCGGTAGCCGAGACGGAAATGGGCTTAACTTCGCAACGCCTGACCACCGTGGTGAGCGACGGCGCCGAGGCCCGCAATCTGGGCATGAATGTGAAACGAATGTTTGGAACCACCGCCCATCCCACTCTGTTCGGTCTGAACATGACCATGGCCATTCCATTCTTCCTTTGGGCGCTGCAATCGCAGCGCGGTTGGTGGCGGCCGCTTTGGCTCGGCGGCCTGCTCGTGGCGGCCTATGGCATTGTCTTGAGTAACACGCGCGCAGTTTTTCTGACGCTCATTTTCGTGGTCGGGTTTTGTTACCTGCGCCGTGTTTTTCGGCCCAGCCTTCAGGCCGTCACGATCCTGGTCTTACTGGCGGTCGCGGTGGGGCCGTTTATCCCGGAAGACGTTTACCGCCGTACGCTCGACCCGGCGTTGTATACCACCGGCGGGTCGGATTCGCTACGGGCGCGATTCAAATACTGGGAAAAGAGTTGGGAAATCATTCAGGAAACTTGGCTGCTTGGCATCGGGGTCGGCAACCAGACCTTAGTGGTCCAGAGGGTAACCGATGAAAACTCCGGATTCCTGTCCAGCCTGGGCCTGCGAGCGGCCGCCCACAATGAGTACATCACGGTGATGTTGGAAGTGGGCCTATTCGGATATCTGCTGCACTGGGGCTTTGTCGCCGTGGTCACGAGGGCCGGCTACCGGGCCGCGGCCAGACTGGGCCGACAGCCGGATGGCAACGAGCGGCGCCTGCTGGCCTCTGCCTGCACCGTGGCAATGACCGCCATCCTGTTCTTTGCTTGTCAGAGCGAGGCCTTCCATTATCCGTTGAAGGCCTGGTGGCTGGCCGCCGCCATCAGTTGTGCGCTGCTGGCGGAGGCGGAAACCCCGGGAACGGAGGCGGAGCCGGCATGAACGATCATGCCGATATTGCCGTGGTTTTGGTGGGCTGCAATTCCCGCGTTTACCTGCAGCAGTGCCTGAGATCCCTCTTCCCAAGCGAGGATGGCCGTTACCGGACCGAGGTCGTTTACGTGGACAATGCCTCTGCGGACGGCACTGTCGAGATGGTGCGTGATGAGTTTCCGACCGTCCAGATCATCGTCAATGCGACGAATGCCGGATTCTGCCGCGCCTGCAACCAGGGAGTCGAACAAACCAAGTCCCGCTACATCTATCTGCTGAACAATGATACCGTGTTGTTTTCGGACACCATCCCCAAGTTGGCCGAATTCCTGGACCGCACGCCCTCGGCCGGAGCGGCCGCCAACCGTTTGCTCAATCCCGATCTGAGCGACCAATGGTCGGCGCGCCGGTTTCCCTCGTGGTCGAATGCCTTGCTCGGACGGCGAACCCTGTTGAGCCGGCTGTTTTCCGGTAGCCAGACGGTCCGCGATTATCTCTACAAGGATGAGATGGCCAAGGACGAGCCGTTTTCGGTGGATTGGGTGCCGGGGTCATGCACGCTAGTGCGACGACAAGCTTACGTCGAGGTCGGGGGGTTGCCCGAAGACATGTTCTACTGGAGCGACGCGGTCTTCTGCGATCGGTTGAGCCGCGCCGGGTGGAGGGTTTACGTCGTTCCGACGGCCAAGCTGATTCATTTCGAAGGACACGGTACCGGCCGAAAAACCCGCAGAGTGCGGCGCTTCATGATCTCAGACTTCCACCAGGGTGCGTTTCGGTTCTATTGCGAGCACAACGGTCTGGGACGTTGGAATCCCGCCCGGTGGGTCGCCAAGGTGGGTCTCGAGCTTCGTGCCTGCGCGCTCTCCGCCATGGACTGGATTGCCAACTGGAAGACAGAATCTGCGGGAAAGGTCAACCAAAGATGAGCGAGATGAGCGGTACACCGGCGTTGGCCAGTCAGGAGCGGGGAGTCGCTAGGAGTCGAACCAGCCACCTATTACGGCTCTGCCATGGCGCTGGCAGTGGCTTCCCCGGTGATTGCCGACTCTTGTCAACATCGGTTTCCCCGGTCGCATTCTTTATTCCCTGGGTGTTCGCCCTCTTTGTTCTCTTCTACGGATGCGGCTCCATTCTGATCCGCGAATTCTCCATCCGTTGGGGTAGCGGATGGAGAGGCGTATTGCTGCTGGGCGCTGGTTTCGGCATCCTCCAGGAGGGTGTTTCCACGAGAGCCTTCTTCGATCCCGCTTGGAGGTCGCTCGGCCCGCTGGCGGGACACGGACGCTGGTTTGGCGTAAACGTCATTTGGACGCTCGACGTCATCCTCTATCACGCCGTGGTCAGTGTGGCGATCCCCATTCTCCTGGTTGGCCTGTTGTTCCCCCGGTCTGCGGCAAAGCCTTGGTTGTCGCGTTGGGGCTTGGCGTTGGTGTCGTCTCTTTTTCTTTTCGGGGCGGCCGTGTTTGTGCGCAAGGGCGGTACGTATCCGGCGCCACAGATGGGAATCGTTGCTTGCTACGCGGCCGTCGTCGTAACGGTCATTTTAGCTTGGTGGATCGGCCGGAGGCCCGCCGCGGTTGCTCCCGCAACCGGCGTCTCAGTCCGAGGTTATTTCTTGCTGGGTTTTGGGACCACTGTGGCCGTGCTCATGCAAATGTACCTCGTTCCGCAGTTGTTTCACTGGCCGGCGGGTACTTTGGGCCTGCTGGCGGCTGTGGCGCTCGGCTCGGGACGTTGGTTACGGAAATGGTCGGGAAACGGTTACCATTGGACGCCGCGAAAGCAGTTTGCCTTGATCGCCGGCGTACTCCTATGCTTCGCCATGATGGCCTCTTGGCAGGATTTCAATCCCACGAGGAGCGACCGTCCCTGGGGATCTGTTTTCGTGGCGGCAGGAGCCATTGGATTCTTGTGGTGGATGGACAAACGCTTGCGCGCTGCTGAAACGCTGGCCGGCGCGGAACCGGCCGACATCTCTGGGCAAGAGACGATCCCGGCCGGAGCCTATCTTCCGCTGGAAGCCTTGGACCACTTGGGACGCCGCCGCGTGGGCCTAGCTTCCCCGGTCTCTTTAGCCCAGCGCGCCGTCGAGATGACGGTTGCCGCTTTCGCTTTGTTGGTGACTTCCCCCATCATGCTGCTGTTTGCAATTCTGATTCGTCTCGGCACCCCAGGACCGGCCCTGTTCTTCCAGGATCGCCTGGGACTGGACCGCAAGCCGTTTCGCTTTGTAAAATTCCGGACTTTGTACGCCGACGCCCGGCAGCGTTTCCCTCACCTCTATGCCTACCAGTACGACTCCGAAGAGTTGAAGGATCTGAAGTTCAAGGTTGTCAACGATCCCCGCGTCACGCCGCAGGGCGCCTGGATGCGTAGGAGCACAATGGACGAGGTGCCCAATTTCTGGAATGTGCTGACGGGAGACATGGCTCTGGTGGGTCCCCGCCCGGAGATTCCGGAGATGCTGGTATACTACAAGGGAGAGATGCTCCAGAAGTTCACGGTCCGGCCCGGCATCACAGGCTTGGCCCAGATCTCCGGACGCGGCCGGTTGGGTTTCTATGAGACCGTGAACCTCGACGTAGAATATGTGAAGCGCCGTTCCTTGCTGTTAGACCTGAAAATCGTGTTATTGACGGTCTACAAGATGATCACCCAGGAGGGTGCGTTTTGAGTATGAGTTCTTCCTGGTGGAGGCCAAGGGGTTTCGTGAAAACAGCCGAAGCGACCGGCGCGAGCCAATCCGCCGATTCCTTTTCGATGCCGGGATTGGCTGAAGAACAATGGCAGATCGCGGGTCTCCCGCCGGGCGCAAGCGATTCCTCGGCGCCGGCTTCGCAGGTGGCGGCGCGTCTCAAGCTGGTGCTCGGTTTGCGGCGAATGGTAGCGGTCACCGGATTGGCGGACACCGATGGTGCGACGCGCCTGGCAGCGCTCCTGGCCGAGGCCTTGGTGGCGATTGACCAGTGCACCGTATTGCTGGTGGACGGCAACGTTCGCCGTTCGCGGCTGAACGAAGTGCTCGCCATCCCGAAGTCGCCGGGCCTGCTTGATCTGCTGGAAGAAACGGTGAGCCTGGAGCAGGCCGCGCGGACGTTTCATCCCGCAAACCTTTCGATCTTGCCGCTCGGCGAAGGCGCCCGCAGCTTGGCCTCTGTGTTGTCGAATCCGGCTTCCACACGCGTCATCCGGGAGATCCGCGAGCGCTATCGTTACATCCTGATCGACGTGGGAGTGATGACCTCCGATCCCGCGGGGATGATGCTGGCTTCGCTTTGCGACGGCGTCGTCGCCGCTCTGGCAGCCGGATCCCGCCGGCGCCATGAGGTAGTCGAGTTTCAAACGGAATTGGAACGGTTGAAGATTCCACTGCTCGGCGCGGTGCTGACGAGGGGTGGCGCGGAGAAAAGATGATATGAGTTCTCCCGACGCCCCCGGAGTCCGCGACTCCGGTGAAACGCAGAGAGGCAACCCGCTGGCGCGGAAAATATCGGTCCTTCACCTGATCTACTCGCCGGCCTTCGGCGGCATAGAAGCGATCGTCATCAATTGGGTTAGACAGTTCGATCCCGAGGCCTTCGATGTCCACGTCGCTTACTTCGCCGGCGACCGCAACCGCGAGGCTCCTTTTGTGCGCGCGGCGGAGGCCAATGGCATCCCTCTTTTCCCCGTGCCGTGGAACCGGTTCAAGCCTTTCTTGAGATGCGCTCGCGAGGTGGCGAAGATAGTTCGCGAGAAGCACATCGACATCATCCACACCCACGCCTATTACGGAGACGCCGTCGGCTCTCTGGCAGGATTCTTGGTACCTGTTAAGACAATCGCCACCGTCTATGTATGGGGAAAATATGAACTCCACCGCCAGATCATGCACCTGATCGACTGGACAGCGATTCAGTTCATGGACAAAGTTACGGCCCACTGCCGGGATACCGCGCGCAAGACCTTCGTCCTCGGCACGCCGCGCCAGCAGATTCCCATTCTGCTACCGGGCTATCCCGACATCCATCCGCCTCCGGCGGAAGATCGGCGTCGGGAAATGCGCCACGACGCCGGCATCGCCGAGGATGAGGTCCTGCTGGTCAACGTTGCCCGGCTGGCTCCCGAGAAAGCCCAGGACCAACTCCTGCGCAGTTTTCGCATTATTCATGACCGCTTCCCGCGCACGCGCCTGTGGATCGCCGGGGTAGGCCTCGATTACATCGAACGGGATCTGCTGGCGCTGCGTGCCGAGCTGAAATTGGAGTCTGCGGCGGAACTCATCGGTTTCAAAGAAGATCTGAGTTGGCTCCTGCACGTGGCCGACATCATGGTTCACCCTTCCCATGTGGAGGGCGTTCCCCAGACCATTCTCGCGGGCATGGCCGCGGGCATGCCCATTGTCGTCTCCGCGGTTGGCGGCGTACCAGAGGTCATCCAGCACGGACACTCGGGAATGTTGGTGCGCGAGAACGATGTTCAAGGATTCGCAGCTATCGTCATGGACCTCGTGGAGGACCGTTCGAAGGCCCGAGAGTTGGGCCGCGCGGCCCGCCAAGCCATTCTGAACGAACTGTCGGTGCGCGCTTCCGTCGAGAGAGTCGAGCGGCTTTACCGGGAGGTGATGGGCGTATGAAGGTTGGGTTGCTGGTCGCGTTTGCCGGACGCAACTGCGGTGGTCCGGAGATCATGGACCGGGAATTTCCGCGAGCCGTTTCCAGACTCGCGCCGGACAACGAGTATCACCTGTTTTGCCTGGATCGCCGCGCCCGGGAGGTTGTCGGACTAGAGCAGGAAAATATCATTTATCATATGCTCCGTCCTAGTCTCCGTCCCATCAGCCTATCGATGTCTTTGCCTTGGGCGATCAGCAGGGTGCGGCCGGACGTTTTCTACGCAATGGTGATTCCCCCACCGTATTGTCCGATGGATCTGATCATGAACATGCCCTGCTCAACCACGGTTGTCCACCCGGAGTTTTATCCTCCGATGATCCGGATGCGCTTGCAGTTTCTTCTGCATCGCGGCATTCGCGTGGCTCGCCAGGTGGTGTGCGTTTCGCAGCATGTCCGTGACGTTGTTCGGGATGCCTTCGGCGTGCCGGAAGAGAGGTTGCCGATCATCAATCCCGGCTTGAACGAATCGTTCCGGTTGATCGGAGCGGACGAGAAACGGGAGATGTTGCGAGAACGGCATGGCATCGACTATCCGTACTTCTTGTTTTCGGGCCGCTGGGAACCTCGCAAGAACGTCCCCCGCACGCTGGAAGCCTTTGCCTTGTTCAAACGCCGCACGCGTACCGAGCACAAACTGGTCTTCAGCGGCGAACGGACTTGGGGCAGGCGGGACGCCGAGGAAACCATCGCCCGCCTGCGACTAGAGAGTGACATCGTGGATCTGGGAAAGACGCCGGTGGGCGAACTGCCCTACCTGTACGGGGGCGCCGATGGTGTTCTGTTCGCCTCACTCTGGGAGGGCTTTGGCATGCCCATCATCGAAGCCCAGGCCTGCGGCACGCCGGTCATCACCTCCAACCTGGCGGCGATGCCGGAGACCGCCGGCGGAGCCGCGTTGCTGGTGGATCCTTATTCCGTCGAGGAAATCGCCGCGGCCATTCAGAGAATCGCGGAAGATCGGGAGTTGCGGGTCGAGTTGAGATCCAAAGGTCTGAAGCGTACGCCTCTCTTCACCTGGGAAAACACCGCTCGCAAGACCCTCGATTTGTTTCGGGCGACGGCGGATCAGGAGTCTTCCTGCAGGAAATACGCGATCGCGCAGGAATAGCCGGGCTGGGGGGAGAAGCGGGTCACTGGATCGTCAAGCCGGTCCAATAAGCCCAGGAGAACACTGCGTATCCGGTTGTTCCCGCACTCAATTCAATTACCACGTTCTGGCCGTGCCATTTGGAAATGTCCACGCTCTGATCTCGCCAGCCGTTGGTCTGCAGCGTGTTCGTCCAAACCTTCTGCCCATTGACTTTCATCGTGAATATGACGGTGGCATAAGTAACCGCGGGAGGAAGGGGAGGCAAGGGATCGCCCAAACACACGCGGAAAGCCATGCTCGTCGCGTCGGCCGGCAGGTGCACCGCGAAGGTCAGCCGCTTTTCCCCCTTGTTCGGCGGAAACGTCGGCAGGGCCCTGGGAACCTTCTCGCCACCGGATACGATGTTCGTCAAGATTCCCGGATCTGTTGTTACGGGCTTGGCCCATCCCCCGTAGCCGTCTTGCCACACGTCGTAAGAAAGATCCAGCAAGCTCTGGCCGGTCACGGCTGCCTGCGGCGGTTGCAGGAAAACAGAAAAGCTTGCGGTCCGCGCCGCGGACGCGCTGTAATTAGCGTTTCCAACGGCGGTGAGATCCACGTCCCCATTCGTCGCCGGTACTGCCGATCCCGCCGGCACGACCATTTGGAAAGGCACGCGGCCCGTAAATTGGGCCGTCAGGCTCAGGTCGGTCCAACAACCCAAGTCGTCGATGGGATTCAAGTTGGGTCCCGGATGCACAAGAAAGCGGATCTTGACTGTCTGGCCGGCCCAGGGGTCAAGTCCAGGACAGCGGGGACCAATTGCCCGAGGGTTATCATTTGCTGGAATAACGTCGTTCCGTTGACGCGCACGAGAAACAGAGCGCCGTCGCTACGCGTGCCGAAGTCGCTCAACCCGGCCGAGAAGTTGAGTTGCACGTTTGCCGCGGCGGGCAGCGCCACCTGGTACTCCAGGAACGCCGCCGCTCCAGGGAGCCGCAGCGGCGGCTGTATGAGGATCACCGGACTCTTGAGGACGCCGTTGATCGGCGTGCTACTCACCTGAACGATGTCCCCCGCTCCCAGCGGATAGTCGACGGCGTAGTAGTCCGTGCCGGCCTTGGCAGTCCCGAATCCAGCGATGAAGTCGTAGCCCGGCCAAGTGTTATCCGTGAGTTCAAAGTAGCCATAGCGGGGGGCGGCCAGCGTGCCCAGCCCCATGCTCGCAGTGTTCGGGAGATTGGTCAGGTGGAGCGGCGTATTGTTCAGCTTCGATACTTCGGTCAGTTGGATTTTTTTTCCGCCGCCGGGGGATCTTCGAGATTGCAGCCAATACTGTTGTGTAGGATCCAAGCCGTAGATCGTTTCGGCATCGTAGGCTGTCCAGTTAGGAATGTAGGTGTCGGTCTTCAGGGAAGCCGCGGCCTGGGCCCGCTGATAAACAACTTCGTCACCAACGCGCAATTGAATCAGGCTAGTTTGGTTTTCCACGACCGCGGCCCGGGATCCGTCGCCGCTCTTGTAACGAAACAGGAGTCCCGTCCAGTCGCCTTCCCAATCCGGCTGGAAGCCATACGTCTGCCAAAGTTGCATCATGCGGAAGATCTGCGATGTCACTGGCAAGCTTGCGTCGAGATCGTCCAAGGAATTGATCTCAATGGTGGGCATGATGCCCTGCGGCTCGTAGCGTTTTATATAGTTGATGAAGGGCGGATCGTCGGGGGAACCTTGGTCGAGGAAACCGTAAAACGTGACTTGATCGCCAAACAAATAAGTGAGGACTGGATGCCCGGGGAGATCGGCCGCCCACCGTTGCGCGAAGGTGTAGGATCCCGTCAGGAACTCCGTCATGCTCTCGTAGCTCAGAACCAGTTGCGGAAATGCATCGTTGAGGCTCGCGGCTGTAATCGATCATGCCTTGGATCGTGGTTTCCCCGTTCAGCAGGCCGTTGGCATCGTTCAACAACACGCCTCCAGCGTCAAGATGGATGGCATCCGGTTGGAGCGCGTCAATGGCGGGCCGCAACGCTTCGCGGATCAGTGCGCGGAACTCGGGCGCGCAGGGAGAAATAAAGGCGAAGCTCGGAAGAAACCCTGGCGGCGGCTCGACGCCCGGCCACAGCCCCGTTGGCCAGAAAATCGGATTCCCGGAGTCGGGATCACGAATTTGGTACTGCGAAACGGTCTGATAGGCCGGATTGTACGTTGCCACTCCCAACGCGTTGGCGTGCAGCATGATCCGGAAACCCATCGCCTGGGCCTGCTTCACGAACGCCGCCGTATTGGGGCCTGGAGTGTAGTCCGGATAATTAACGTCATAGGTATCCTGCCGCCAATTGATCAGGTAGAGGAGCGTCTTGGTTGGGTCTAAGCGGGCCGCCAGCGGATTCAGGTAGGAGGGGTCCGGATTGATGATCGTGACGACCCCGCGGATTTGCTTGGTCCACTCGCGCCTGGAATCGAAGGACCGTACGGGCCACTGGCTACTGCTCCAGTTTCGGTAGTAATCTGCCGCCGGCTTCCAATTGCCCGCAAAGGACTTGAGGCGCCACTCCACTAAAGGAACCGCCGTAGCGGAACTATAGGGGGCTCGCGCAAAGACTTCCAATCCCAAGTCGAGGGTGCCAAACTGCCGGGAGGCCCACAGGCGCTTGAAGTGAGGGTTCGATTCCGGCGCGTAGACCATGAAGCTGCCCGCGGCAGCTTCATAGATCGCGAACTGCGCTTCCCAATGAGTGGGATACTGCTCGACGACAACCGATGGTTGTGCGCTAGCGTCGAAGGTGATGCCAGCTTCGGCAGGCAGCACGAGCTTCCCCAGGGCCGGATCGAAACCTTGGATTCCCCAGATAACGCTTTGCACCCCTTGTTGTGTGGAAGTTCCCTGCACCCGCACGAAGATCTCCTGGGTGGCCTGGTCCTCGCCCACTAAGACTGTCACCGTATGAACCCCGTCGCTCGCCGAGATCGTGCCCACCTGTGTGCCGGTCTGAGGATCGTTGACGATCTGCCAGCTTCCGGTCTGGAGCGGTGTGCTTGCCGTTCCCTGCATATTCAGTTGCAGCCATCCTTGACCGGGGCTGGTGATCAGCCGTTCCTGAGTCAGGAGATTGGTGAGCGACGCGACGTTCAGCCCTTGAAACGTAATCGTCATCTCCGCCGTGCTAGCCTTGAAGATGCCGTTCTGGATTTCAACGGCGTCCAGCCTCCAGGGCAGAAGAACCGCCATCAGCGCGGCCGGCAACCAGAACCGAATCGTGTTCGTCACGGTTGTTCCCCTTGAACGGCCAGACAGCTTACGGCGATGGCCGCCGCCTGTGGTTGAACCTGGTCCGCGCGATACTGCCGAATGGTTTCCTCCAGCCCGCTCCTCAGCGTGAATCTCGGTCGAAAACCTGTCTCGGTTCGAGCCTTGGAGATATCCGCCGTGTAATCGCCGGACTCCACCACCTGGTACTCATCGGGCCAGGCCTGAAACCGAACCGTAGCCCCGGCCAATTCTTGAACCAGGCGAGCCGCTTCGAGCATGGAGTGGCTGGTTCCACTGCCAATGTTGAACACTGCGTTGCGGGCGCGGGCGGAAAACCCGCAAAGCATGAGAGCGTCAATCGCATCGGCGATGTAGACGAAGTCACGCAACTGTTCTCCATCGCCGAAGATCGTGATCGGCATGTTGGCCAGGGCCCTCTGAACGAACCAGTTGAGGATCTTGTATACGCCTCCCGCTGGGTAGCGGTCGAAACCATAAGGATTCGAGATACGGGCGATGGTGTAGGTAATCTGCTGCCGCCGCTGGAAAATCTGAAGGTAATGCTCGATGCACAACTTGTGCGCTGCGTAAATGCTGCGGGGAGCGACCGGCTGGTCCTCGCCGATCGGCCCTGCGCCGGTGACACCGTAAACGGGCCAGGAGCTGGGAAACACTACATGCGGGCAATGTCCGGCTCTTTCACAAGCAGCCAGGAAATCAAGTTGGGTGCGGCAGTTGTCGTCCAAGCTTTGGATCGGGTCTCGGTTACTGGCCGTTGCCCCCGAGGATCCGGCGAAGTTGTAGATCACGGACGCCGACGACACCGCCTCTTGCAACGTAGTTCTATCCCCCGCGCCGCCGCTCAATTCGAACCACTGAACTTGGGAGGCCCACGATGGACGGAGATGGAGACTCCTCGGGCGGCACAAAACCGACACGGGTGATCCTTGGCTCAACAATCTTACAGCCAAGTGTTGCCCGAGGAAGCCGCAGCCTCCCCAGATCAGCACTCTTCCGCGCTGAGCCGCGTTGTGATCTCCCATCAGCGATCCAGAGGGACGCTGGTCTCACACGCCCGTCTCCCTCCATCTTGACTCGCGATGAGTCCCGGTCCACTTGACGCGAGATCATTCCGCGGTGTACAAAGTTAAGGACCCAACAAACCCATCGGAGCCGTCTGTTGTTTTATCACACCGGCCCTCGGAACTCAAGAGGGCCGGCTTGGTACTTCCGTACCACCGCGAACGTCCGGGGTCCTAGTTCCTTGGCTTGAAAGCTTGAGGTCCAGAAAGGTCTAACAGTGCGATTGCGAATTGCCAGCCTAGTAATGCCCTTGCTGCTCCTTCTGCCCGTTTCCGCCGGAGGCTCAGCAGAACTATCTGCCGTTGTACGCCGGAACCCGCTGGGTCCTCCGCCATCCCAAGGAATCGAAACCAGTGATATTCGAGGTCGTCCAGAAGGACGACGGGGGTGTCCACATCCGCTCGTCCTATCCGTGGGGATCCAGCGAATGGAAACTTGTCCTGGAGAACGACAAAGGGTATTTGACTGCCTATGGCAGCGGTAACAGCGGTCTGATGCCGCTGAGTGACAGGCCGCTGTATCTGGATTTCACCCGGCGGGCCGGAGAGTCGTATACGAACCGGCTCGGAACCTTCACCATCCGTTCGCGAACGGCCGTTGTTCAGGCTGGATCGGAAACGTTCCGGGATTGCCTGCAAATTCAACACCGGACCGGCAAAACCAGCTTGTTTTTCACTTTTGCTCCGGGAATCGGTTATGTACAGTTTGGGGAAGGCAAATCGGCGTTCGTCCTCGACCGGTCCGCCTCGACGCTGCCGGGCCGGGAAACGTCACCGGGGCGCGCGGCTGAACCGCTCCCGAGTCTGGAGGGTCGTCCGCTGGAACCTGCCCGTCCTCGTCCGGTGGAACCTGCTCGTCCAACGGCCTCGCGAGGATCGGTTGGTGTACCGATCGGATTGACTCCCAACACGTTTGCGAACGAGCCTCTCAGTGTAGACACCATGACCCGCCGGGTGGATCAGACCGTGGAGGCGGGGGCAACTTTCATGCTCGGTAACGGCAAATGGGCGGAGCTGGAACCGAAAAAAGGGCAGTATGCGCTCGACTCCGTGCGGCAATTCATGTCCTTCGCCGATGCCCGGGGATTAGATGTCTCCTTCACCTTGCGCGTGATCGACACCAACCGGCGCGATGTGCCCTCCGATCTAAGGCGGGAGTCTTGGTCAAGTCCGAAGATGCGGGCGCGGGTTCTGTCGTTGATCGATGCCCTGGCGCCGGTGCTGAGTAAACGAACACGGTGGTTCATGTTCGGCTATGAACTGGATGCCTATCTCTCCAAGAACCCTCGAGAAGTAGAGGGCTTCGTCGAACTGCACCGCCTCGCCACTGCCCGGATCAAGGAACTCCTCCCCGGCGTGAAGGTCGGCGCCACGCTGGAATTCGCGGGAGCCGGCCAACTGGAAGGCAGTTTGTCCGGACTGAACCGGCAACTGGACTTCGTGGCTTTCACCTATGTTCCGGTAGAGCCGGACTTCACGGTCCAGGATCCTTCCGTGCTGCCCTCCGACTTTCGCCGGATGAAGCAAGTCGCCAGCGGCAGAAAGATTCTGTTGCAGGAAATCGGCTACCCTTCGGCGGCGGCAAATCGCAGTTCCCAGGATAAGCAGGCTGAGTTTTACCGGCTGGCCTTGCGAGAATTGAGGAGCGATCCCTCAGCCTTCGCAGCCGTCAATTTCATGATGTTGGCCGATCTTAGCGATCACGTGGTCGATCAGTTTGCGGGCTTCTATGGTTTGAAGACCCCCGCCTTCAAGGGCATGCTCCAGTCTATGGGCGTGTTCGATGGAAATGGAAAACCCAAGAAGAGCTGGAACATTCTCCGGGATGGATCCCAACGCTGACTGCCCGTTCGCGAGCGAGGCTTTCGGATAGAACCAAGCGACTCGATCACCTTGGCTCTCCATCGCGGCGCACCGACACGAATTAGCTAAATGTGCACTGCCCCCGGTAGAGCGCCTTCGAGGCGCTGCTCAATCAAGTTCCGCGCCTCGATCAAGGCAGACCGCCGTCCAATGTCTACGAATCTTCCATTGCGAATGGGCAGAGCGGTTACAGATAAGCCCGCCGCAGAAGCGGCCGTAAAGACCTGCGCCAGGGCAGGCTCCCCTGCCTTCCCCGCTCGGTTCTGGCTCGTGTAACCCTGTAGGAACTCCGAGAAACTCGGAGACCCAGACCACGACTCCCCAGGTATTCATGATTCCCCTGCTGCCATCTTTGTCATAGACCCCGTCACCCTTCCTTGCTCATCGAACTCCACTGGGCAGAGATCTTCGGGATGTGGGGTGGGAAACACGCCCAGAACGATATCCGAACCGGATGTCTCGAGAAAGGACAGCAACTGCGCGATGCTGTCCTGGGGCTCGATCAGCGTATCCGGCAATAGCAGAGCGACTCGGCTGCTCCGGATCCAGGGGTAGGCGCAACTGAGGGCGTTGGGAAGGCCACAAACCTCGCGTTGGTGCAGGTAGGCCAGATCAACCCCACATTCCCGGCCGTCGGAGAGAAAGCGCATGACCTCGGACTTGTGATCGCTGATGATCACGAAGGCCTTGGAAATGGACGCGGCCGCCAGACAATCGAAGGCGTCCTGGCAGACCACGCGCACACAGATTGCCTTGTCCTCCGTGGAAGGATCACGGTAGGCGATAGGGAAAAGCTCCTTCGGGTAGCGGAACGGTTTCATTCTCGTTCCAAAGCCGGCAGCGGGTATCAGACCGATTGTCTCCAAGGTCACTCCAGTCCCGGTCTTGTAGGGTAGCCTCCTGGAGCGCGAGCCGGGCGCGAGATCCATTCTGCGCCTCCGCGAAGCAAGGCTCAGAGTCCACAATGATAGGCGAAAACTAAGGCAGTGGCAATGCCAGAGAGGGCAAAAGGGTGGTGGCTCAGTTTGAAAGCTGTGCGGCTTTGCCGCCTCTTCGTGGGAAAAGGCTTTGCCTGTCCCTGGAATTTCTACATTTCCAGCCGGCGTAGCCGGCGGCATGTCGGTAGCCCACAGGCCAGCTGTGGGTTTACGGATAGGGGAGCAAGCCCGCGAACGCGGGCGACATGATTGCACGCTGAGAAAACCTGATCCGTTCGGGGGAACGCTGCCCTCCCAGCCAGCCTTTTTGTCGCCCGCTACGCGGGCCTGTATGATTCGAACGGTTTACCCACAGCTTGCGCTATCGATATGTCGCCGGCTACGCCGGCTTTGGCCAGCTTCGCTGGCCTCTGGAGTTTCTACATTTCCATCCGGTTAGTGGTCGTCGGCCTTGGTCTCAGGGTCTTGGAATATGGCATTCTGCTTCTGAGCCTGTGCTCAGGATCCCATCATGAACGATGAATTTCAAGGATGTAGTTCTGTCCGCATTGGAAGCCTCTCTGGACGCCCAACTCCGCGCGGTGCGACGTCTCCGCCTGCTCAGGACGGAGACCCGGAGCCGCGCCCCCGTAAAAGTCTGTCCCAAGTGGACATGGCTTTCGACATACTCAGGAAGGCCCGCGGCCCGCTGCATATCTCCCAGATTCTCGAGCGCATCCAGACCTGGCCGTCGATCGCGAAAGCCTGATCCCTTCGCTCACCAAGAAGGTCGCCCGCGGCGACCGCTTCCTGCGCCCCGCAAAGAACACCTTCGCGCTGCGATCGGAGACCCGATGAGTTTGCTGGAGGCCTTTCTCTGCATCATCCAAGGACTGGCGCGGCGTGTTCCCGCAACAGCGAACCTTCCAACGCGGCGTCCGTCAAGCGCTCGGTTCGTTGCTCTGTATCGGGCGGCGTTGTTTGTCCCGAATCATCTGGAGGCGGCCAGAATCGCAGAAGGAGCGCCGAGTATTTTCTGCATTCTCGCAGCCAGTGGAATCCCCAACAACTCTTTCTCCCGGTCTTGCGCCGCTCCCTGGAGCATTGCCCGGGCCGTCTGGTCGGGGTGGCCGTCGATGAACACCCGCCTGAAGAAAACCGGGCCGATGATCTCGCAAGCGTTCTATCAACGCGATCCGCTTTCCCCCAAGTTCCATCTCAATCTGATCCTCGGCTTGCGCTTTCTGCAACCTTCCCTGCTGGTGCCCCTGAATCGGCGGACCGCGGTCGGCTCCCGCGCGATCCCCATCCACTTCCCGCAGGTATCGCGAGTCAAGAAGCCCTCCCGCCAGGCGGATAAAGAAACGCAGAAGCAGTACAAGTTTGCCGTGAAGCGGCACAACCTGTCGCAAAGTTGTGTGCAGATGTTGGGAGTCTTACGACAGGATCTGGATCGGGCCGGATGAACCCACAAGATCTTGGTTCTGGCGGCAGTTTCTGCAACCGGACTTGCTTTCGAGCCCAGAGGGAACGCACCGAGTTGGTGGCGCGGGCCCGCAAGAATGCGGTGCTGTGTTTTCTGGCTCCCCAAGGGTCGCACCGATTTTACGGTATCGACAAGTTCACTCCCGAACAAGTGCGTAGCGATGAGGCACGGCCCTGGAAGACCACCAAGCTGTTCTACGGCGGCAAGCGCCGCAAGATTCGTTATAAAGAGATCACCGCGGTCTACTGGCAGGGAGGTGCCGGGCGGCTGCCTCTTCGTCTGCTGGTGGTGGCTCCGACCCTATCGCAAACGGAAAAGCAGCAAGCTGTATGATCGGCAGCCGGCTTTTCTGCTGACCACCGATGCGCACAGTCCCGCCAAGCAGTTGTTGCAGATCTATTTTGACCGTAGGCAGATAGAGGTCAATCACCGGGAAGAGAAAGACACCCGGGGCGTGGGCAAAGCACAACGGTGGAACGGGGACGCGGTCCCCAAACAACCGGTCTTAGCGGTTGCCGCGTACAGTACGCTACTGCTCGCCTCGCTGCTGGCCTTGGGCGACGCTCAAATGCCTGTCTGCCGCCTTCTCGATTACCTTCACTCGTTGCAGTTGTTGTTGGCTCAAGGTCACCAACTCCTTCAGACGGTGACAGAATCACTGAGCAGCTTAGGGGGCGACAGAATCACTGAGCAACCACACGGCAAAAGATGTTCCTTGACTTGCGCGACCCCAAGGTGGTAGCTTTTCCAATACCGCTCCTTTTTTTGGAGTCGGTCCGCAGCGACTGGGCTGCGGTGGGAGGTCTGGTAATGAGCCTTCCCCCCGACAGTGGGCTCCAATTAACAGGGTAGTCCTCTTGCCATGTGTTAAGCTTTTTCCGAGGCCACCAGAGCCACGGGGAGGAACTATGCAGCCTACAGTATTCTTAGCGGATCTCCGTTATAACTACACTGGTGTACTGGCCAACGATTGCATGCCACTGGGCGTGGCGTACATGAAGGCGGTCATGGATCGCGACCTGCCTGAGGTGCAGTCCCGCTTGTTCGCTTACCCCGACCGGCTTTGGGAGGCTCTGCGGACTTCCCCTCCCGACGTCCTGATGCTCAGTAATTACTGCTGGAACGAGGCCTTGAGCCTGCATTTTGCAAAACTGGCTAAGCGCATTTCTCCGGATACCCTGGTGGTGATGGGCGGCCCCAATTTCCCGATCGAAGAGGACCGCCAGTTGGCCTACCTCCGCCGCCATCCGGAACTCGATATCTACATCCTGGGCGAAGGCGATTTTCTGGCCACGGAAGTTGTGCGGCTATTCCTCGACGCCAGCTTGTCCACCAAGAAGCTAGGAACTCGGGAAATCCCATCCTCCGTCTATCGCTTGCCGGATGGCGAACCGGCTCTGCAGAAGATGTGGGCGCGCCACAAGGAAATGGACGACATTCCGTCGCCTTGGTTGACCGGCATTCAGGATGAATTTTTCGACGGCAAGCTGGCCCCGATGATGGAAACGAACCGGGGCTGCCCATTCACCTGCACGTTCTGCGTTCAGGGTACGGGTTGGTACACCAAGGTCAACAACTTCAGCCTCCAGCGGATCAAAGAAGAGATCGAGTATGTCGGGCGCAGGGTCCGGGAAGTGAGCCCCAACATGGGTGTTCTGCGCATTGCCGACTCGAACTATGGGATGTTCGAGCGCGACATCGAAATCTCGGCGTTTCTCGGCGAGGTGATGAAGAAGCATGGCTGGCCCAAGTTCATTGACGCGACCACCGGAAAAAACCGCCCCGACAGGGTCATTGCCTCGATGGAAAAGGTTAGTGGAGCGCTGATCCTATACCAATCGGTTCAGTCGCTGGATGAAAACGTCCTTCGCAACGTCAAGCGCACCACCATTAAGTTGAAAGCTTACGAGGAGCTTCTGGTTCACATGCGCGGTCGTGGAATGCGTTCGCATTCGGACCTGATCCTGGGGCTGCCGGGAGAGAGTCTGCAGTCGCATGTCGAGGGCATTCACAAGCTCCTTGATACGGGCGTGCATCAGACCAACAATTTTCAGCTCATGATGCTCAAGGGTTCGGAACTGGAAACCTTGGATTCGCGGAACATGTTCTCGTTTGAAACACGGTTCCGGGTTTTGCCGAAAAACTTTGGCATCTACGGTGGCGAGAAGGTATTCGACGTGGAAGAGATTGTGGTGGCCACCGACACGCTGCCCTTTGACGACTATGTCGAGGCGCGCAAGTATGCCTTGGCCAGCAACGTCTTCTGGCATGACGACCAACTGGAAGATGTGCTGACTTTCGCCGCCTGCTTCGGAGTGAAACGGTCGGAGTGGCTCAATGCAATACTGCCGGCCATGGAGAATGATGACGGCCCAGTGCGCAAATTATTGGACGGTTTTGTTTACGAAACGATCCACGAGCTGTTTCCGACGCGCGAGGCCTGTATTGAGTTCTATAGCCAGGAAGACAACTTCCAAAGACTGCTGAACGGGGACATTGGAGACAATGTTGTGCACAAGTACCACGCCATCTCCTCGTTCCACATCTGGCCGGCGGTCTGCAAGTTGGCAATGGATGTGACCAAACGGCTCTTAGTGGCCCACGGTGCGGAACGCGAGATTCCGCGCTTCGACGAGTTCTGGTCGGACTTTCACAGCTACATCGAAGTCCAGCATGTGCAGGGGCACACGCGTGAGGAGATTCTGGCGCCCGCCCGTGCCAATCTGCGCTATGACATCAGCCCTTGGCTGGCCGATGGCGCATTCAAGAACGTCGAGGCTTATCGCCTGGATGAACCTCAGGAATACGAATTCCGCCTTTCCGACGAGGCGCTGGAAGGCTTACAGGGGCTCTCTCCGTGTTTGGACGACGGAGATCAAGGGATTGTGCAAGATGTTGACGCGAATCAAGATTCCCTGGCTGACGCGGGACTGCGTATCATTGGATCGGGTCTCGGTACCGTAAGTTCAGTGCCTTTCGTTCGAAGGAGTTACAGTGAGCTTGTTGAAGCCTGTTGGCCTTTGTTGAACGTTGAGGCTTTCAGGTGCACTGAGCCGTCTACAGCAATTCGTGCGTTTTCTTCGGCGAGCCCCGGTCGGGGATTAGATAACTCAACTCCCAATATAGCTTGATAGATGATCTTTGAGATTCATAACGCGCGTTTGCGAACCGGCGTGGCGTTCCCGCACATTTTGCGTATGGTCACCTCCAGTGGGATCACGGCCAGGGGGCCAGATGTCCGCAGATGTTCCTCAGATGTCCGTTGGCGGCAGGCACGCCCATCACGTCATTCTGGTCCCGGTTTTGCGATAACGGCTGTACTATCAATTACTTGGAGGTTGGTTTTGACGTCCAAGCGTTTTTCACGCAATCGTCCATGAGGGACTTGATCTCGCCTGTTTCAACTCCGAACGGTGCTAGCAGTTTCCAGACCTCGGCCTGCCGGACGACGTTTCGATCGCTCTCGCGATAGTCACGCATCCCGTGTTCGATGTGCTGCATGCAAAGATCTGCCAATTGGTGATCCTAGATCCCTGCACCGGCACGGGTAATTTCATCGTCAACCTAATCGAGCGGGTACCGCGCAAGGCGTTGCCTGGCTGGGTCTTGAGCCATTGCGACGAGGCTTTCTTGATGTCTTCCACAACGGCGCTAACCGCAACCGTACGGGCTAATTCAAACAGGATGTGCATGTGGTCGCCGACGGAATTGATTAGGACCGCATGGCAACCCAGGTTTTCCAGGACCGTTGCGGTGTAGCGATGCAGCGATTCCCGTACTCGCCACGGAGCATCGGCACGCGATTCTTGGTACTGAAGATCAGGTACAGGTAGATTTGGCGAGCGATTGGGGCATGGTTTTTTAGGCCGCCCTTTCATGGCTTCGGTTATCTTTGCACATTTCGGTTATCTTTGCACATTTCCCAGGCCGTTGGCCTGGGCTAGCATAGGTCAGGCCGTTGGCCTCTGCGATTGCCGACGCTGGAGTGCGATCAATTGGAACACGAATCGCCCGAGTTTCTCTCCGGTATCCTTTCCCTTCGCCGCAGTCAGGTCGTGACACTGATGAATCGGTTTAGCTCCCGACCTTCGTCCCAGGGTCATCGGAAACATCTGCAATCCCAGGGCCGTCGGCCTGGGTGGCATAGGTCAGGCCGTTGGCCGGCTGGCATAGGTCGGCCTGGAGCGTATGCCTCCGTTCGCGCCGAGCCCCCTAAGGAATGCGCGCGCTGCTTCGTATCAGTTTTAATATTCGGCTACAATCCGTTCAAGAAGACCCACCCCGACACGCCTGACGCCCGGCAATGATCTTTCCTCCGCTTCGGCGCGGCGAACATGGGCACCCAGCATTTTGCGGTACTGCGCAGCCGCCACATTCATCGCCAGGACCTGTTCCTTGAAGGTGAGTTTCTCAAACGTCTTCGTATCGTTTTGGTGTCTCCGCCTTGCCGAATCGTATCACCGTTTCCGGGGCTGCTTGATGGTCCGCGACGGCATGCGACGGCATGAGAGCGGGTCGTCCAGAGGTTCGGAAACGAATCACGACCTGGCCGGAACCGTTCATTCTCGGAACTTGTCCACGACCTCCTTCCTGCGCGGCGCGTTCAGCCTCGCCACGATGACCCATTTCTTCCTCCTCGCGCTCCGCACCGCGCGTTTCCGGGGCTGACACTTCACTGGGGCGCTTGAGGTCTTACACACGCATAGGCGCCTGTGGGCGTCCGTGAAACGGACGAGATGAGAATAGCCAGCAATTCATTGCTGGGTATCGGGCAAATGAGAAGCCAGTCCGTGCAACGGACGGCTGAGGTCTTCTCGTCAGGACGTGCGCGGCACAACCTCAGTCGTCCGCTTCACGGACTCGCCCTCTGCGGTATCGGATTCCCAGCAATGAATTGCTGGGCTATTTTCATCGCGTCCGCGTCGCGGACGCCCAGCCATTGCCGGCGTATAATCTCTCTGGCGCCGATTCATGACTCCTCCCGTTTCCTACACTCGCATCGACAGCCCGGTTGGCGGATTGCTGCTGGCCGCCGCGAACGACGGATTGCGAGTGCTCAGTTTCATCAATGGCCGCAAGACCATCGAGCCCGATCCCGAATGGCTGGCCGTCGCGCCCGATGCCTCCGCAACACTGCGCGAGACAGTTCGGCAATTGCGCGCCTATTGGGCCCGTGGACTGCGCGAATTCGACTTGCCGCTCAAGCCGCAAGGCACGCCGTTCCAGTTAATGGTATGGAAGCAACTCTGCGCGATTCCCTACGGCACAACCATTTCTTACGGAGAATTGGCCCGGCGCGTCGGCAATCCCAAGGGATCGCGCGCCGTGGGCCTAGCCAACGGGTCGAATCCCATCGCCATTGTGATTCCCTGTCATCGCGTGATCGGATCGAACGGGAAACTCACGGGGTATGGAGGCGGGTTGGCAATCAAAGAGAAATTGTTGGAACTGGAGCAACAGCGGCTCGCGCTCTAACGCAGGCTCCGGCCTGTATTTTGTCAGAACCGTCTGCGGTAGCAGATGGGTCTTGAGGCGGTCACCTCTAGGAAGATGACCCATCCGCTACCGCGGACGGTTCTGACAACAACCGCACAGGCCGCTGTCACCGCTGGGTCAAGAGCCTCTTGTACAACGCGAACAAACGCGGGAAATCAAGGTCCAGCATTACCTGCACGGGTGCCGGAGCCGGATCCGGCTGGTCCATTGAGGTTGCCGCGCGCACCTTCCCGTAGCTCTTTCCGAACGTGGTATCCACTTCCAGACTTTGCTCCTCGCGTCTGGTGACGAAACTGGTGTCCAGCAGCCAGGCCGCGGCCAGCGCGTCCCAAATGTAGGCGGATGCATTGGGCTTCTTCAAGAAGCCGGGATAGCGATTGCCAAAATCCTCGGCGATGCGTTCGGTAACGGGCGTCTTTACCGCGATCAACTGGTCGAACTCCTTCCGGCCCAACGGCGCGTGATTGCAGATGTCCAGGCCGAACATGACTTTTTCCGGGATTGCGGAGCGCAACACTTCGTTGGCGGCTTCCGGATCGAACCAGAAGTTGAATTCGGCGGCCTGCGAAGCGTTTCCTGGAACATAGAGGTTGCCGCCCATGAAAACCAGCCGTTTGATTTTCTCCGCCAGGCCGGGACGTTTGCGCAAGGCCAGCGCCACGTTGGTCATCGGGCCGATTTCCAGGATGGTTACCTGGCCGGGGTCGGCTTCCACCGTGCGAATGATGAAATCCACGGCGCCTTCCGCTTCCGGCTTGCGCCCCGTAAACTTGCCGCCGAACGGCGGCAGCAGTTGGTCCGGCGGACGCCCGAACGCTCCGGTGAATTCCAGCGGTCCCCAGCGGCGCGCTTCCTCGTCGGTGCTGGCTTTCGTGCGCGTCAGAGGCAAATTGGCGCCCAGGTACAGAGGTACGGAGGGATGCCCGGCCGCCTGCATGATGTCGAACATGTACTCCGCTCCCTGCCGCGACCAGACATTGCCGGAAACGACCGTGACGCCCACGACGCGCACCTTTTCCGGCGAGCGCAGCAACATGACCAGGGCCGCGCCATCGTCGCCGAAGAATCCGGAGTCGGTGTCGACAATGACTTTCTCCTGGGCCGCCGCCATTGCGCCGCAGATGGTGATTGCCGCCGCTAGAATGGTGAGGAAATGGTTCATCGCCTGCGATTATTCTATGCTACGCGCCGTAAGAAAAGCAACCGCCGATAAACGCCGATAAACGCCGATAAAACCCGATCCTCCGTTCTTATCGGCGTTTATCGGCGTTCATCGGCGGTTGCTTTTGTTTGGGGCGTGTCGTCTTGCTCACGTTTATGAAGCAGATCCGTCATATTCTAGAGGTGAGCGCCGTTAAAGGTAGGAGGAGGGAATCCCGAATGATTCGAAGCATGGTAGGTATCGCAATCCTGGTTTTGTCGAGTTTAGCGGCGGCGCAAGCGCCGGCCGCCCAGGCGCTTCCGCAGTTTGAAGTGGCCACCATCAAGCCGTCCGCGCCCATCACCGAGGGGCGAGTGCGGATCGGCATGGGCGGTGATCCGGGGCGGATCAATTACCAAGGTCTGCCGATGAGGATGCTCCTGGCCGACGCCTACGCGATGAAGGACTACCAGATTTCCGGGCCGGACTGGCTGGACTCCGAGCGTTTTGACGTGATGGCCAAGTTTCCGGAGGGTGTGAAGCGCGATCAGGTTCCCGCCATGCTCCAGGCGCTGCTGGCGGAGCGCTTCAAAATAGTGTCCCACCGCGACAAGAAGGAAATGGGCATCTACGCGCTCGTGGTGGGCAAAAACGGTTTGAAGTTGAAAGAAGTCGAGGAATCGGCCAATGGCGTGGGGCAAATCCGCATGGGCATGGGGCATATGGAGACGAAAGTCCCGCTCTCCCAACTCGCCGATTTTCTGTCGCGCATGGTGGACCGCCCGGTGCTCGACATGACCAACACCAAGGGCAACTACGACATCAAACTCGATTGGACGCCGGAGCCGGGTCAGGGCATGATGAAGGGCTTGCCGGTGCCCATGCATGCGCCGCCTGGAGGGGAAGGCGGAGGCGGCGGTGGACCAGCCGCGGATAGCTCCGGGCCATCCATCTACACCGCGATTCAAGAACAGCTCGGACTCAAACTGGAGCCGCGCAAAGCGCCAGTGGACATCCTGGTGATCGATCACATCGAGAAGGTACCTACGGAAAATTAGTGGACTGTCTACATGAGACCTTTACTGCACTTGCTTCAAACCGCCAATTAGGTCGCCCTTACAGGGCTTAGGTGGAACCGCTTTTTTTCCAGGGCGACGCTTCGCTTGCCCTGGGCTGGCATAGGTCGGGCCTTCAGCCCTCAGGAATCGCGCCCAGGGCAAGCTATCGCGGTCAGAGCAAACTGTCGCGGCCCGGGCAAGCTATCGCGGTCAGGGCCAGGTCGGCGGCCTTGGCCCTGAAAGGGCGGACCATTTCAGCCCAGGAAAGCGAAGCGCCGCCCTGGGTAGGTCCAACGGTGATCGTAGCCCTGAAGGGGCGGCCTAAGATCTCGCCTAAAAAAGAGTAAACGAATCTTGCAGACAGCCACTCGTTCACATCGCGCCCTCTATTGCGTTGTACCGCGTGGAGGGTGCGATGCTCAAGAACATTCTTGCCCAAGCCGCGATCGTCGCGGCGATCGTCTGTCCGGCGATCTGCCAACAGGCAGCGGTCTCCTTACCATCGTTTGAAGTGGCTTCGGTGCGGCCCAGCGCGCCGAACGCACCCGGCGGCGAGTCGGGCCACTTCCGCACCGGCAAAATCGGATTCGAAAACACCCGCCTGAAGAGCCTCATCGAGGAGGCTTACAACGTAAAGGACTATCAAATCGCCGGCCCCGACTGGCTCGGCTCGCTAAGATTTGACGTCACCGCGACCATGCCGGTGGGCACGCCTCGCGACAGGATGCGTTTGATGTTGCAGCAGTTGCTGGTGGAACGATTCAAACTGGCGATCCATCGCGAGACCAAGGACCTTCCCAAGTACGCGTTGGTTGTCAGCAAAAACGGGCCTAAGATGAAAGCAGCTTCGCCGGGCGGCACCGACATGCGTTCGGGTTTCGGGCACGTCGAGGCGTCCAACATTTCCATGAGTGGCCTCGCCGAAAAGCTATCCAGCTTGCTCAGCCGCCCCGTGTTTGACGAAACCGGCTTGACCGGCGGGTTTAATTTCACCTTGGACTTCACGCCGGAAACGCCGGAGCAGACCCCCAACGATAAGATCGAGACAGCCGCTAACGGGCCGTCCATCTTCACCGCGGTTCAGGAGCAGCTTGGATTAAAACTGGAGTCGCGCAAGGGGCCCTTGGAAGTCCTGGTTTTAGACCATATCGAAAAGGTTCCGACGGAGAATTAGCTCAAAAATTGGGCGAACCATCGGAGGGGCTGCCTCGTCATAATCGAGTAGCACGCCGCACCAAGGAGGAGTTTTGCGATGCCACGGTTGATGGACGGTGTCAGTCTGATGGTCCTTGCTTCCTGCGCCGCTTGCGCCCAGACGACAGCCATGACGCCGGCCGCGCCGGTGGCTTTCGAGGTGGCGGCGATCAAACCGAATACCACCGGCCCAGGCCACTCCGGCGAGCACAGTTCGAAAGGCGCAGTCTTCATGGAGAACGTGTCCCTGAAACAGCTCGTCGAAAGAGCTTACGACGTGCGCGACTTCTCCTTTTCCGGCCCGGACTGGTTGGGATCCGTGCGCTTCGACATTACCGCCAAGCCGCCGGGGGGCTGGTCCTACCGCGAGCAGTTTGGTCCCATGCTGCAGACCCTCTTGGCCGAACGCTTTAAGCTGGTGATTCACCGCGAGTCCAAGGTGATGCCGGCTTACGCCCTGGTTCAAGCCAAGGGAGGAATCAAGCTCAAGCCACTCGAAGCAGCGGACGGATCCTCATCGAATACCAACAACGGCAAATACACGGCCACCCGCGTGTCCATGCAACGCTTCGCCGATTTTCTGTCGCGCACATTGAACAGCCCGGTGGTGGACAAGACCGAGGCGCCCGGAGATTTCAAATTCACGCTGGAATTTTCGCGAGACGACGTTCAACCGGGGAGCGACAAGCCGCCGGACAACTCCGCGCCTTCCATCTTTACGGCGGTGCAGGAACAGTTGGGTCTGCGGCTCGTTCCGCAGAAACTGCCGGTGGAAATTGTCGTGGTGGATCACATCGAGAAAGTGCCGACCGATAACTGATGGCCGGCTTCGTTCCGGTGTACCCGCCGGTGTGGCGTTGCCGCCCTTCGTTCCGAAAGGTTCTGCCTTTCCGAAACTTAATCACTACTTCGTAAGTTATGTTCGCTGCACCTTGCTAGAGGGCAGCGTGACGGTGGATCGTACTCTGCAACCTTTCATCAGGATAGTGTTCCTATTCAAGCCGAACAGCGGCATCGAAGTTTCTTACGAAGAAAGGCTAGCGCCACGATTGACGTTCCCGCAGAATGCATCTACTATCGTGGCACGGAGATCAAACATGAATCGACGGAACATGCTGGCGAGCTTATTTGCGGCGGGCATCGGGTGGGAAGCCCAGGATCCCACTTCCGATGCTGGATCGTTGTACATCCCCAAGCCTCAGCTTGTGGGCGACCGCAAATTTCTCCAGGATTTTATGGACGAGTTTTCGTTCGTGGACTTGGTCACGGCCAGCCCCGACATTCGCATCACGCACATACCAGTGATTCTGGACCGCAGCGTTGGAAAGTACGGCACGATCTACGGCCACGTGTCGCGCCAGAACCCGCAGAGCAAAGCTTTCACCGGCAATCAATCGGCGGTCATCGTGTTTCGGGGGCCGCAATCGTATATTTCGCCGACTTGGTATGCCCGGCCGGGTCTGGTTCCTACTTGGGACTTCGCCGTCGTCCATGCGTCCGGCAAGTTGAAGGCGCTCACCGCCAAGGCCCTCGACGATGAGCTTGCCAAGCTGGTACAAAAATTCGAGAGTCGCAACTCCGGCTACGATTTCGCCAAGCTCGATCCTACTGAAAAGAGTCGGCTCATGTCGGGGATCATTGGCTTTGAGATGGAAATCGACTTACTGGAGGGGAAATTCAAACTTAGCCAAGAGCGCAGCGAGGCCGACAAACAGGGCATCTTGAGGAATCTGGCCACCGCCAAGCCCGCGCGTTCCATGCGCGAGTTCATGGCTGCTTTTCATTCGTGGGCGAAAGAGCACTAAGATTAGGGTCCTTCGAGGGAACTGCGTCAAACAGGTCAGGATCGAGCCGGCACTGCGGTCACTTCGGAATGAACGACTTCCGGGGCCAGGTCGGCGCCGTTCGGCCAACAGATCACGCCAAACTCATCTGTGGAGACCTGCTCGAACAGTCGAAGGTCGCGGAGCGGCTCGAACATAGGGCCGTACAGATCCCTGGAAATACCTACGACTCCCGACGCGCCGTCTTCAAATTCAACGTGCAATCTGTAACCGGCAAGCGGTATCACCTTGTTCACCCGAATCATGCTCTACTCCAGCGGACGGATTCCTTTGAGCGAGTCGTGCTCGCGTGCCAACTTCCAATTCTCCATCAACTCAGCGGATAACGCCGAAAAATCTGCTGATCGTTGGCATTCAATCCCGATTCAAGGTATGGCTTCCCGCACACAGCGAAAGCCCACATTGTAGTAGAGGAAGCCAGGAATGCCCTTGCCCCGGCAGGAGACGCGCGGGTCCTCGTCGCCCGCCGTGCCGCCGCGCAACCCGCGATACTGCCCGCTGGCCGGCCCCTGAGGGTCCGTGCCCGGCGTCCGCTGATAGTATTTCTCGTCGTACCAGTCGCCTGCCCATTGCCAAATATTTCCGAGTATGCCGGGCAAGTAGCGCGATCCTTCGCTGCCGGCGCGCGCCGCATACTCCCATTCTGCTTCGGTCGGCAGCCGGCCTTGGACAACCTTGCAGTACGTCTGCGCCTCACCCCAACTGACCTTCTCTACGGGAAGGTCCGGACCCTTAAAGTAGCTCGGGTCGCTCTTGGCGATCCGCAGGTAGGCGGCTTGGGTTACTTCGGTCTTGCTCATCCAGAATCCCTTGGTGATGCGTATCTCATGACGCGGCTTCTTGTCTTCGGTGCAATCGCGATCGCCGGGCGTGCAACCCATCTGGAACTTGCCGGGAGGAATCCATACGTAGTCCGATCCATCGGCGCCTTTCCGCACTGTTCCGGGCGTAATGGTCTGCTCGTTTTGTAGCGATGGGGATTCAGGCTTCTTCTCCGGTGTCGGATCGGGAGACTTCGCGTCGGCCGGCTTGGGGGCTTTTTCCCGCAACAAGAGAATGGTGTTTTCCGTTGCGCCGGCCGCTCGCAGCCGTTTTTCGGCCTCCGCCGTCAGCGGAAACGACACGCCGCAAGTAGCAATGAACAGGCGCGCGCGCGGTTCCCGCGCCGAGTCCTTGACCATATCGGTCAACTGCGCCTCGTCCAGGGCTCCGCTCGCCGGACAGCGCACTTGCGCGGACGCCCGAGAGAGCAAAGCCAGTGTCATGGCCAGAAGCAATCGCAAGCATCGGCAGCAACGCGTCGATTCCATACCCTATACGGATTGTATAACGGTAGATTGGTAGAGAAAGGTTCGAGGGCGCCCTGCAGGATTTCGGAACGTTCCTTTGGCATGACCACAGGAATATCCTGTGCGATGTCAACAGGAGAGATGTGAAAAGTAATCCGGCGACTTCCGCCGTGGCGTATACTCTCCCTATGGGCACCAAGACCTTGATGACCATCGAGCAGTTCCTGCAGCTGCCCGACGAAGAATCCCGTCGTTACGAACTCTGGCAAGGAGAACTGATTGACGTGGGCGAAACCATCTTCGATCACAATTGGGTCCGCGAAACGCTGCGATTCAGCATCAAGCAGTTTCTGCTGACGAAAAACATCGGCGGAGAGGCGCTAGTGGAAACCGGTATTCAGTTCGACTCCAACACGCTGGCCCGCCCCGATCTCTCCTACTGGGACGCATCACATCTCGCTAGTATTGATCGGAGACGAGCCCCGTAGAGATCGTTCCGCAATTACTGGCCGAGATCGTTTCGCCTTCCAATTCCCTCCCCAGGCTCTTTCGGAACGCGGAGTACTTCATCCGGGCGGGAGTGCGCGTAGTTTGGGTCGTGGACATCGATCCATTTGAAATCCACATGTTTGAGAAGGGCAAAGCCAAGCACATCGTCCGTCCCGGCGAAAAGCTGGAAGCGCCTTCTGTTCTGCCCGGATTCTCTGAAAATGTGTCGCGATTCGTTCCCCCGGTCAAGTAGTATTCCCGAGACGGGTTCAGCGCTCCCCAAACGCAAACAGACTCCGCGCCGTGCGCACGTAAATCGCCTTCCCCGCGATGGCCGGGCTGGAGTACACGTCTTCGCCCAGTTCATTGTGCGCCAGCACTTCCAGGCGATCCTTGTCCGCCGCGATCACGGTGACCACGCCATCGCCCGAAACCACGTACAAACGCCCGTCCGCTTCCACGGGCGACGCGTAGTATGGGCCCGTCGCGCCGGTGCGAGCGCGATAAATCACCCGGCCCGTGGCCGCGTCCAGGCAGGAGAGCACGCCTCCGTTGCGCATCAAGAATAAGCGGTTTTTGTAGAGCAGCGGCGAAGGCACCTCGGGAATGGACGTGTATTCGCGCCAAACGATCTTGGCTGTCTCGCCATCGGGGCGTAGTGCCAGCAGGCCGTGGTCTTTGGTCATGGATGCGGCCTGCGCCAGCATGGCTTCCCACTCGTCCTTTTGGATCAGGCCGTCTCTGTTCCTGTCCACGCTCCGAAAACTCAAGTAGTTCTGCGAGTCGGGAACTTTTTCCAGCCCCGGCCGGACCGTCAAGAGCAGGTCGCTGGGGAATTCCGACTCGTTGATGGCGCCGTCGCCGTCCTTGTCGTACTTCTTCAGCAGGGTGGCGAAGTCCGGGAGCGCGCCGCGCTGATCGTCTTCGCCAAGAACGTTCCATGTTTGCGCGAAGATCGTATCGCCGGACGCCACAGGAGTGCTGAGGCCGGAGGTGGCGGTAGCCAACGACCACCGCGGCTGTCCCGTTGCGGCATCGTAGGCGTCCACCACGCCGGCGCGATGCAACACGATTTGATCGTGCCACAGAATCGGCGTGGAGTAGCTTTCGCGGCGTCCACCCGGCGCTGGATACGCCTGCTTCCAGACTTCCTTGCCGGTGCGGCGATCGACTGCCAGCAAGTATCCGCCTTGAATGCCGTCGTGATTCACAATCACCAGATCACCGGCCAGAATCGGCGATGCGCCGCTACCGTGGCTGGTGCGGGGCATCGGCAACGACAGGTTCCAAGCGGACTCTCCAGCATGATTGAAGGCCATCAGCCCGAACGACGAGAAATAGGCGTAGACGCGCTCGCCATCCACGGCCGGCGTTGCCGTGGCGGGATTGCTGACCTGATGGGTCTTCTCAATCTGTTCGGCGGGCGCTCCATGACGCCAGAGAATCGCGCCGGTCTTGCGCGACAAGCAGAGCAACTCGAGTTTCTGCGATTGTGGATCGAACGTCGTGAGAAAGATGCGCTCGCCCCAAACGGAAGGCGAGGAATGTCCTGGAGGTAGGGATTGCTTCCAGAGCAGGTGTTGCTTGGGCCCAAATTCAACGGGAGGCGCGGCGTCCCCGGACGCGACGCCGCTGCCGTTCGGTCCGCGAAATTGCGGCCAATTGGCGGGATCTTGGGCAAGCAGTGTTCCCGCTGTCACCAACAGCACCAGGAATCTCATTGTGCGCGATTATAACGCGGAATGAGCCGCGACTGTTGACTGTCGCGGCTCACGCGCGGACGGCTCAGGCAGTAACTTCACGATCTTTTACGAGGCGGAGGGAGATTCCCTTTGTCCGGCCATCCCCCTGTGATAACTTGGAGCCAAGTGGCCGGAAATTTGCCCGGGAGAATACCGCATGCGTCGTCTTGTTCTGATTCGGATGGCTGGAAGCGCGCTGCTGCTGTTCCTGATCGGCTCGCTGGCCGCGCAGCGCTGGGGAGGGAATCGCACCAACGCGCCGCCTCCACCGCAATGGCTGCCGAAAAATCCCGACACCGAGTTCGCTTTCTCCCGGATGGTCTTCTTCAGCGAAGGCCCTCGGTACAATTGGTACGCCGGGTGGACCACCGATTATCCGGCCGCCGACGTGCACTTGATCCAGGGCTTTAACCGCCTCTCCCGCATCAATGCGCATCAACAACCGCTGGTGATGCCGATCGACAATCCGCGGCTGTTCCAGTATCCCTACATTTATTCGGTGGAGTCCGGGTTTCTAGTGTGGACCGACGCGGAAGTGGCGCGCCTGCGCGAGTACCTGCTGCGCGGCGGAACCTACATGGCCGACGACTATCACGGCGGCTTCGAGTGGAATCACTGGGTAGAGCAAATCAAGCGCGTGCTGCCCGATCGCCAGATCGTGGATCTGCCGCTGGAACACCCCATTTTCCACACGGTGTTCGACATACCCGACAAGCTGCAAGTTCCTGGAGCGCAGTATCTGCGCAGCGGACGGATGTGGGAAAAAGATTACGAGACCGGCCATATTCCCTATTACCGCGCCATCCTGGACGACGATGGCCGGCCCATGGTGCTGATCAGCCACAACATGGATTGGGGCGACGCCTGGGAATGGGCCGACGTGCCGGAATACGAAGAACGTTTCACGACGCGCGCCTATCGCTTGGAGATTAACTACATCGTCTTTACCATGACTCACTAGCTAGAGCAAGGCACCCGATGTTCCGACTCCTGTTTGGTTATCCCTTTTCGGCGTACGCCCAGGGCAAGTTGTCCTTGCTCTCGGGATGGCCTCGTCCGCTGCTGGTTTTATTGGTGCTGGGAGGAGCAGCGTTACTCGGCTGGCGATTCTATCGCCGGGGATTGCTGAACGCGGGATTGGCGCGACGCCGCTCCAGCGCAATGCTGATTCTGCAAACCAGCATGTTGCTAATCTTGCTGCTGATGCTGTGGCATCCCGCGCTGGTGGTGACCACCGCCGCTCCGCGCCAGAACATCGCCGCTGTATTGCTCGACGATTCCGCTTCGATGACGCTAGAGTCTCCGTCAAGACTAGACCGCGCCAAACAAACTTTCGGCTCACAATCGGCCATCATGAAACGGCTGGGCGAAAAGTTTCAAGTGCGCACCTACCGTTTCTCCGACGCCGTGGCGCGCGTCCCAGACGCGCAAGCGCCCGGCGCGCTCACCGGCGCCGGTAAAGCCACCCGGCTCGACGACGCGCTGAACGGCGTGCTGTCGGATTTGGAAGGCTTTCCGCTGGGCGCGGTGGTACTGGTTACAGACGGCGCGGACAACTCGCCTTTTACGGAACACGAACAAAGCGGACTGGCGCGTTTGAAAGCCGCGCACGTTCCCCTGCATACGGTAGGCGTGGGGAAAACCTCCTTCGACCGCGACCTGCAAGTGAACGATGTCAGCGTGGCGCCCACGGCGCTGGCCGGGGGCGTGATTTCCGCCGCGGTCACCGTGCATCAAGAAGGATACGCCGGTAGAACCGTGTCGCTGGAGGTGCGCGACGGCGGGACGCTCTTGCAAGAGATCCCCGTGGCATTCGACCGGCCCTCGCAAACCATGGCGGTACGCGTGAACTTTACGCCGCGCGCTAAGGGATTGCGCGAATACACTTTTGTGCTGCCGGACGAAGGCGACGAAATCCGCCAGAACAACGCGCAAAGCCGCGTCATCCAAGTGGAGGATCGTAAATCGAAAATCCTGTGGCTGGAAGGCGAGCCGCGCTGGGACTACAAGTTTATCCGCCGTGCGGTGTTTGACGATCCGGCCATCGAGTTGCACGGATTGTTGCGGACCTCGGCCAACAAGTTCTATCGCCAGGGCATGGAAAGCGAGAAAGTTCTGGAATCCGGCTTTCCCAAGGCTGAAGAGCTGTTCGGCTACTCCGCGGTGATCGTCGGCAGCCTGGAAGCGGGCTTTTTTTCCGCCGAGGATGCCCAGAATCTCTACGACTTCGTGAGCCGCCGCGGCGGCGGATTGCTGATGTTCGGTGCGCGGCTGTCTCTGGAAGAGGGAGGATGGCAGAACACCGTCCTGGCGGACCTAGTCCCGGTGAACCTCACCGCCCGCCAGCCGACGTTTTTCCGCAACGAAGGCCGCGCCGCGCTGACGGCCTACGGCCTGGATCATCCCATGCTGCAACTCGGTCCCGACGCCGCCAAGACCACGGCGCGCTGGAAACTGCTGCCGCTGTTGGGCGATTTTACGCGCCTGGGCGAGCCCAAGCCGGGCGCCATCGTACTGGCCACGGTCACGCCCGAGGGCGAGCGCAATTCCATGCCGCTGATCGTCACGCAGCGCTTCGGACGCGGTCACACCATGCTGTTTGCCAGCGGCAGTAGCTGGCGCTGGAAAATGGAAATGGATCACAACGACGATTCCCATGTGCGCTTGTGGCGGCAGATCGCCCGCTGGCTGATCGAAGAAACGCCCGGCCGCGTGCAGGTGGCCAGCGATCGCCCGCTCTATCGCGACGATCACACCGTGGCCCTGCGCGTGGAAGTGCGCGACAAGAACTATCGACCGGTGGACGACGCCGCGGTAGCGGCGACGGTCACGGCGCCCGATGGCGCGCGCACCGCGGTCCGCCTGGATTGGTCGCCGCGCGATGAAGGCGCCTATACCGGCTCGTACGAAGCGGCCGGAACGGGCGTCTTCACGGTGGAGGCGGCGGCCAAATCGGCCGGCGGCGAAGACCTCGGGAAGGGCGCGTCGTTTTTCGAGCGCACTGCCGGAACCCTGGAATATTTCGATGCCCAGCAAAACCGCGCCTTGCTCACGCGCCTGGCCTCCGAAACGGGCGGCCGCTACTACACACTGGATGACGCCAAGTCGCTGCCCGACGACATTGTTTACACGCAGGGCGGGATCACCGAGCGCGATGTGCATGAGTTGTGGAGTCTGCCGGTGTTCTTCCTGTTGCTTTTTGCGTTGAAAGGTGTGGAGTGGAGCTTGCGCAAATGGTGGGGGACGGTATGATGCGAAAAACGAAGGCAAAAGACAAAAGGCAAAAGGCAAAAGGCAAACGTGAACACCCGAACTACCATCCTTTTGCCTTTTGCCTTTTGCCTTTTGCCTTTTGCCTTGTGTTCCCCGGGCTCCTGCCGGCGCAAGCGCCGCAAACTTACGCCGTAATCATCACCGGATTGGGCGGCGAACCGGACTTTGACAAGCAGTTCGCCGACATCAGCAATCGCTTGGCCACGGGCCTGCGCAAGGCGGGGCTCGCCGCCGACCACATCACGTTATTGCCTGCCGATCGCGCGCGCAAGGAAGAAGTGGCGCGTGTCTTTCAGGACCTCTCCACGAAGACGCGGGCCGTCGACACGCTGTTGGTTTTTCTGGTGGGCCATGGCACCTACGATGGCCACGACTACAAGTTCAACCTCGTGGGTCCCGATCCCACCGCCGCCGACTTCCGGCAATGGCTGGACAAGGTGCCGGCCGGCAAGCAGGTGATTGTCAATTCCAGCAGTTCCAGCGGAGCGGCCACGGAAGTCTGGAGCCGCGCGGGACGCGTGGTCATCACCGCCACGCGCAATGGGCAGGAACGCAATGCCACCGTCTTCATGCGTTTCTTCGCTGAAGCACTCAGCGATCCGGCGGCGGATATGGACAAGAACGGCATTGTTTCCGCAGTGGAGGCGTATCGTTACGCCGAGCAACACACCGCCAAGTTTTACGAATCGGCGGGACGCATCGCCACCGAACATCCCATGCTCGACGACAACGGGGACGGCAAAGGCGTGAAAGATCCCAGCCCGCAGAACGGCGAAGGATTGCTGGCCGCGACGGTTCCGCTGGTGCGTCTTGCGGCGGCTTCGGCGCGCGTGGATACACCGGAAGCGCGCCAGTTGCGGGCGCAGAAGGAGAAGCTCGAGAACGATATCGCCACGCTCAAGTACAATAAGGCTTCGCTCCAGGAATACGAGTACAAACAGCGGCTGGAAGAACTCCTTCTCAATCTGGCGAGGACCCAGCAGCAGTTGGAAAAACTGGAGAGCGGCAAGCCATGAAGTCCCGCGCGATCCTCGTCGTTCTGTTGGCGATTGCCTGCCAGGCGCAGGTGCACACGGCGTTCCAGCGCGGCGTAGCCGCCTATCGCCGGGGCGATCTGGCGGTGGTGCGTACTGAGCTGACGCGCGTCGTGGCGGCTTACGAATCCGGCAACGTGCGCGAGGCCGCGCAAATCGCCGACGCCGCCGAGGCCTACCAGATGCTTGGCCGCATGCAGGACGCCAACTCCGCGTTTCGCGTGGCGCTGCAGCGCAATCCTAAGTCCGCCGACATCCACGTGCGCTGGGGAAAACTTTTTCTGCAAGCCTATGACGAGCCGGAAGCCGAAAAGCTATTTGAGGAAGCGCTGAAGATCGACCCCAAGAATCCTGGAGCGCTCACCAGCCTGGCGGAAATCCGGTCCGACCAATGGGACGGCACGGCCGACACCCTTGCCGAAGAGGCCCTGAAGGCCGATCCGGATTACGTACCGGCGATGGTGTTGGAAGCGCGCCTGGCACTGGAAGACGAAAAGCCGGATGCCGCCGCGGTAGACGTGGCGCGCGCGCTCAAGGCCGACCCCAATTCCCTGGAAGCGCTGGCTATGAGTGCCGCCGAGGCTTATCAGCGTGGCGATGCCGCGGAAACCGAACGGCGGACGGCAGCCGTACTGACGCATAATCCCCACTACGGCGAGATGTACTTCACGCTGGCGCGTTTTGCGGCGCTGCACCGCCGCCTTCGCGAGGCTCGCGATTTTTTGCGCCTAGCCACCGAAAAAGATCCCGAACTGTGGAAAGCCTGGTCGGAACTGGGCATCAACGAGTTGCGTTTGGGCCGCGAGGCCGAAGCGCGACAGGCGCTGGAGACGGCCTTCCGCGGCGATCCCTTCAATCCCTGGACCGTGAACACGCTGAAGCTCATGGATAGCTACGCGCTCTTCGATCGATTTGAAACTCCCAACTTCCACGTGAAACTCCAGAAGAAGGAAGCGGCGGTGATGCGTCCCTACGTGGAGGAATTGCTGGAGCGCGCCCTTGGCACGTTCGTGAAGGAGTACGGTTATAAGCCGCCGGAGAAAGTCACGTTTGAAATGTTTCCCGACCATGAGGATTTCGCCGTGCGCACGCTGGGCGTTCCAGGACTCGGCGCGCTAGGCGCGTCGTTCGGCACGGTGGTGGCGATGGATTCCCCGGCCGGACGCCCGCCCGGCGAATTTCACTGGGGTAGCACGCTGTGGCATGAAACGGCGCACGTGGTCACGCTGGGAACCACCGGCAACCTCGTCCCGCGCTGGCTCACCGAGGGTCTTTCCGTTTACGAGGAATGGCGTGCCGGCTGGGGCGATCCCATTGATTTGGACACCATCCGCCAGTTGCAAGAGAACCATCTGATGGCGCTGGCGGACCTGAACAAGGGCTTTGTGCGGCCCACCTACGCTGGACAAGTGCAGTTCGCCTACTACGAAGCGGGCATGTTGTGCCGCTTCATCGTCGAGAAATATGGATTCGAGAAGGTGCTGTCCCTGCTGGCCGCCTACAAAGACGGCGCGGAAAACATTGCCGCGCTCGAAAAAGTGCTTGGCAAACCTAGCGCCGATCTCGACAAAGAATTCCGCGCCTGGTTGGAACCGAAGACTAGCGCAAGGGTCAAGGCAATTGATTTTAAGTGGCACGAGCAGAAATCGCGGCAAGAACTTCAGGACGAAGTAGCGCGGCATCCCAACAATTTCTTCGCGCAGATACACTTGGCGCATGATTCCTTCGAATCCGGTGACAAGGATGCCGCGCTGGATCACGCCGGGGCGGCGCGCAAGTTGTTTCCGGAATTTACCGGCGAGGGAAATCCCTACAAACTGGCCGCCACAATCTACAGCAAACGCGGCGACAAGGAAGCGGCCGCGCGCGAGTTGCTGCTGTGGGTCGCGGCCGGCGGCAGAGATCCGGAGACCGCTAAGAAGCTGGCCGCGCTTCTGGTGGATCTCCAGCGCCCCAAGGAAGCCGCGCAAGTCTTAGAGGGATGGCTGTACATTGCGCCGCAGGATCCCGCCATTCACACACAGTTGGGCGCGTTGTATTTGGAATTGGCGAAAGACGACGCAACCCTTGGGACGCGCGCCATTCGCGAGTACACTGTAGCGTTGGCGATGAAGCCGGTAGATTTGGCGGAAGCTCATTTCAATCTGGCGCGCGCCTACGCCGCGGCGCACCGCAACGCCGAGGCGCGCAACGAGACGCTGGCGGCGCTTGAAGTGGCGCCCAACTTCGGCCCGGCACAAAAACTTTTGCTCGAACTTACCGATAGCGAGGGAACAACTTGGCCCAAGAAAACTCCATGAACTCTTCCGATCTTAATCCCGGCGCCGTGCGCGAGACCGTCGCCAAACTCGCCGACCACCACCGCTTAATCCTTCAGGAAGTACACAAGATCATCGTTGGCCAGGAAGAAGTGGTCAACGCCGTGCTGATCGGCATTCTTGTCGGCGGGCATTCCCTGATCACCGGCCTTCCCGGCATGGCCAAGACGCTTTTGATCCGCACCGTCGCCAAGGCGCTAGGTCTGAGTTTCGGGCGCATCCAGTTCACACCCGACTTGATGCCCGCCGATATCACCGGCACCGAAATTGTCGAGGAAGAGCAGGACACCGGCCGCCGGATCTGGACCTTTGTGCCGGGACCGATTTTCGCGCAAGTGCTGCTGGCCGATGAAATCAACCGCACACCGCCGAAAACGCAATCGGCGCTGCTGGAGGCCATGCAGGAAGCCAGCGTGACCGTGCGCGGCAAAACGTATTCATTGAAACGGCCTTTCTTCGTGATGGCTACGCAGAATCCCATCGAACTGGAAGGCACCTACCCGCTGCCCGAAGCCCAGCTCGACCGCTTCCTGTTCAACATCGTGATGGACTATCTGGACGAAGACGAGGAAGTCAAAGTGGTCTATAGCACCACCGGCGAATTGCCGCCCGATCCGGTGGCGGTGACCAACGAAACCGACTTGCTGCATTTCCAGGAGTTGGTGCGGCGCATTCCGGTGGCCGAAAGCGTGGCGCGCTACGCCATTCGCCTGGTGCGATCGTCGCGGCCCGGTGAATCGGGAGGCGGAGTTCGCCTGGATGGCGCGGGCGACGCCGGCGCGAATCTCGATTTCATCAACAAGTATGTCAGCTACGGATGCAGCGTGCGCGCCGCGCAATTCCTGGTGTTGGCCGCCAAGGCGCAGGCGCTGCTCGATGGACGCTTTAACGTGGCCGTGGACGACATCCGCAAACTGGCCGCGCCGGTGATGCGCCATCGCCTGCTGACCAATTTCCATGCCGAAGCCGACAAAGTTACTACCGATCATTTGATTCGCCAATTAGTGGACGCGGTGCCGGCGCCGAAGTCGGAGATATAGGAATGATGCGAGATATGGGAAGCATGGGAGGACTGCATGGCGGTTAGCGCCACGGCGCGTTCGCTGCGCTTCCTTGATCCGCGAGTGCTCACGCGCATCGCCAATTTGCAATTGGCGTCGCGCACCGTGGTGGACGGCTTTCTCGCCGGGTTGCATCGCTCACCGCAACATGGGTTCAGCCCAAATTTTGCGGAATATCGCGCTTATACGCCCGGCGACGACCTGCGCTCCATCGACTGGAACGTTTTCGCGCGCAGCGACAAATACTTCATCAAGAAATTTGAGGGCGAGACCAACACGCGCATCTACGTGGCCCTGGATGTGAGCAAGTCGATGGGCTACGCCTCGGCAGGGACGGGCATCAGCAAGTTGGAATACGGCTGCATTCTGGCGGCGTCGCTGGTGTATTTCGCGCTGAAGCAGCGCGATCTCGCGGGACTCGCCTTGTTCGATACCGATGTGACCGAGATGATCCCGCCGCGTTTGCGGCGCGGCCAACTCATGTACGCGCTGGCCGCGCTCGACGGCATTCAGCCGGGCCGTCCCACCGACCTTTGCCAGTCGCTGGAAACGCTGGCCGGGTTCGTCCGCCAACGCTCGGTGGTGGCGGTGATCTCCGATTTCTACGAGGACCCCGAAAAAATCGCGCGCTCCTTACGGCGCTTGCAGGTGGGCCGCAACGATCTGATGGTTTTTCACGTGCTCGATCCCAACGAGCGCCGTCCACAACTGCGCGACGCCGCGTTGCTGGAGGATTTGGAAACCGGATCGCAATTGGAAGTGGCGCCGTCTTACGTGCGCGGCGAGTATCTCGACCGGCTCAAAGCGCATCTCGAGAGCATCCAAACCGCGTGCCACGACTCGCACATCGATTACCGCGTTCTGACCACCACGGAACCACTAGACGAAGCGCTGTTCGCCTATCTCTCGTTGCGCGAACGCTCCGGCGGCGCGGCACGGCGCAATATGCCGGGGAGCCGCCGGTGAGTTTTCTCACTCCGTGGTTCCTTCTGGGCGGACTGGCGGTGGGCATTCCCATCTGGGTGCATCTCATTCGCCGCCAGCAGGCCGAGCCGCTGCGGCTTCCCTCGCTCATGTTCTTTCGCCGAATGCCGGTACGAACCATGTCCCGCCGTCACCTGCAACATCTTTTGTTGCTGGCGGCGCGCTGCTTGCTGATCCTGCTGCTGGCGCTGGCCTTCGCGCGGCCTTTCTTTCCGGGGTTGACGAACGCGACGGCCGTGGGACCAAAGTCGCGGTTGTATGTGATCCTGGTGGACGTATCCGCCAGCATGAAGTACGGCGACCGCGCTGCCAAGGCGCTGGCCGCGGCGCGCGGCGTTTTGGGCAAGATGGGAGCGCTTGATCAAGCGCAAATCGTGGCCTTCGATTCCGAGGCGCGCATCCTGAACGCGGCCTCTTCCGATCGCGCCATGCTTCTGGCGCTGGCCGATTCGGATTTGAAGCCCGGCGCTTCGGCCACGCGCTACGCGGCGGCGTTTGCGGCGCTCGACAAACTGGCCCGAGTTTCGCCGCTGCCCACCGCGGCGTTTCTCATCACCGACGCCCAGAAAACCGGCTGGACCGCCGGCTCCGAGCCGCCGCATCTTGCTCCCAGCGGCACGTTGGAATGGATCGTAGTGGACGATCACCCGCATCCTAATTTCACGGCGGCCGACGTGCGCGTGGCACACGACACTTTTCAAAGCCGCTATCCGCGTCACATCCAGGTGCGCGTGAACGGCTACGGAACGCCGGCCGCGCACAAAGACGTGATTTTCTCGCTCAACGGCCGCGAGATCCAGCGGCGCAAGGCGGATCTGCCCTCCGGCGAGAAAACGCCCGCAGCGGCCACGGTGATTTTCGATCCCTTCGATCTGCCGGCGGGCATTTCCCGCGGCGAAATTCGCCTGACGCCCGGCGACGATTTTTCCTCCGACGACGTTCGCTACTTCACGCTGCTACGCCGCGATCCGCACAAGCTGCTGTTTCTATCGGGCGGAGCCGATCGCGCGCTGCTCTACTTCCGCCAGGCGCTTTCTTCCGGCGACGATCCCGCATTCGTGATTGACGCGCGATCGCCGTCGCCAGGCGTGCCTTCGCTCACGGCATATGCGGCCGTGGTGCTGTTCAATGCCTCGTCGTTGCCATCGGGTTTGGCCCCGCCCTTGAAAGACTACGTGGAGAAGGGCGGCGGATTGTGGATCAGCCCCGGCGATCGTACCGATTGGCCGGCCATGTCCAGTGCGCTGGGTACGCTGCTGCCCGCCGCGTCGGGCGAAAAGGTGTATGTGGAGCGCGATCGCGAGGGTTTCTTGACCATCGGCGATTTCCGCCGCGATCACGCCCTGTTCCAAGCCTTCACCGGACCGGCGGCTGCCGGACTGACCGCCGCGCACGTCTTCGGCTATTTCCGCCTGAAGCTCTCAGAAAACTCCAGCGACGGCGCGGTGTTGGCGCGCTTGTCGAATGGCGATCCGGCGGTGGTTGAAAAGCAAATCGGCAAGGGCCATGTGTTGCTGTTCGCCTCGCCTCCCGACAATATTTGGTGTGACTTGCCGATCCGGCCCGGTTTCGTGCCATTGTTAAATCAACTGGTGCGATATCTGGGCGGCGTCACGAACGTCCCGCCCTATTACATCGTGCCGGCGAACGCGCCGTTGGCTGGTCCCTCGGCGGTGCTGGATCCTCATGGGAAGCGCTTGGCCGAGGAAGAGCCGGCATTGCAAGCGCCATTGCCAGAACGCCCTGCTTTTGCGAAACTGGGAGAGGCGGGGTTCTACGAAGTTCGCCGCCAGGGTCAGACGGGTTACATTGCGGCGAATTCCGATCCGCGGGAATCCGATCTGACGCCGCTTTCGAAGGAAGATCGCGAGTTGCTTTCTGGGCAGTCCTCCGGCAGCGCCGATGCAGCCGGGCCGGCCAATTCAGAAAGAGACAAGCCGAGCCGCGAGGAACTCGAAAAGCGCCAGAGCTTGTGGTGGCCGGTCCTGTCGATCGCGGCGCTGTTGGCGCTGCTGGAAGCTTTTGCGGGAAACGATTTGTTCCGGATGACCGAAGAAGGCAGGTGAATATGCCGAATTCCAGGGAACGCGTCATTACCTATCTGCACGCGGTACGCCGCAACTTGCGCTGGGAAATTACCGCGCGCGGCCTGGGCTGGATCTTCGCGGTGGTCTTACTCCTCACCTGCATCGCCGTTCCTTTCGCGCACATCGCGCGTTTCTCCGACGCCGCGGTGCGTTGGGCGCGCCTGCTGTTGTTCGGGGGCACGGGGTTGGCCATCGCCTGGATGCTGGTGCGTCCCCTGTTGCGCCGCCGCGACGACGCGCAAATCGCGCGATTTGTGGAAGATCGCCGTCCGGAATTCCGGGATCGTCTGGTTACGGCGGTGGATTCCGCCAGCCACTCCCGTGATCCCATCGCCGGCGCGATTCACGAATTGCTGCTGGAAGACACGGCGCGCTGCGCCGAGCGGGTGCCCGCCGAAATGTTTCTCGATCACGCACGGATTCGCCGCTTCGCGGGTATCGGCGTGGGATCGCTAGCCGTGCTGTTTGGTTTAGCGCTGTTTGGCCCGGCCATGTTCCGCTACGGAACCAGACATCTTTGGACCGGCTGGCTGGAAGTGCATGCCCAGCCGCTCTATCGCATCGAAGTATCTCCCGGCGACACCAAGCTGGCGCGCCGCTCGAATCAGACAATCACCGCCAGGCCGTTCGGCTTCCAACCGCGGGAACTGCAGGTGATGGCGTGGCACGACGGCGGCACGCACTGGGAAGCGCTACCGATGAAGACGTCGCTCAACGGTGCGGAGTTCGGCTCGCTGTTCGAAGATGTGCGCGAGAATATCCGCTACTACGTGGAAGGCGACGGCGTGCGTTCCAAGGAATTCCGCTTGAGCGTAGCGCAGCCCGTGGAAATGGGGTCGCTGGACGTGACCTATCACTATCCGGCGTGGACCGGCTTGCCCGCCCGCAGCGAGAAGAACGCCACCGACATTCGCGCCGTGAAGGGCACCAAAGTGGATGTGATGGTGCACAGCCCAGCGGCCTCCGGCGATCTGATGTTGGAATCGGGAAAGAGCATCGAGTTGAAGGCGGGCTCGGGAGGACTGCACGGCGAGTTCACGTTGGAAGAAACGGGACTGTATCACGTGCGCCTGGCCGGCAAGGGCGAGAGCGGACCGCCGCTGCGTTCCAGCGACGACTACTTTATGGAAGCGGTGGAAGATCAGCCGCCCATCGTGACCATCAAGCGGCCTGGACGCGACGAGCATCCTACGAACCTGGAAGAGGTGGTCACCGAAGTGACCGCCAGCGACGATTTCGCAGTGAAGGAGTTGTCGCTGCATTATTCCGTCAACGGCGGTCCCGAGCAAACCGTGAAATTGCCGGCCTCCGGCAAGAACGCCAGCGCCGCGCATACGTTTTATCTGGAGGATCAGAAGCTCCAGCCCGGCGATCTGATCGCTTATCACGCCGAAGCCAACGACGCCAATCACAACGTCAAGACAGACATCTATTTCATGGAGGTGCGCCCATTCGATCGCGAGTATCGCCAAGGGCAGTCCATGGGCGGAGGCGGCGGTGGCGGCCAGCAGGGCGGCGACAGCGGCCAGTTGCTGGAACGCCAAAAGGAGATTATCAGCGCCACGCATAATCTGCTGCGCGACAAGAAACTGGCGGCCGCCAGCGAAGACGTGAAGACGCTCGCTGGCATCCAGCGCAAGCTGAAGGAACAGACCACCTCGCTGGCCGGGCGCATGGAGGCGCGGGAACTTTCAGGAACCAACGCCCAGTTCCAGCAAATGGTGGACAACCTGAAGAAGGCTGCCGAAGTCATGGGTCCGGCCGCCGACAAGCTTTCCGATCGCAAGTTGAACGACGCATTGTCGCCGGAAGAGAAGGCCCTGCAATTTTTGTCGCGAGCCGAAGCGGCCTTCCGCGAGATTCAAGTGGCCTTCGGGGGCGGCGGCGGGGGTGGCGGCGGTTCGCGCGGCAGTCAGGGACGCGACTTGGCCAGCCTTTTCGATCTGGAGATGGATACTTCCAAGAATCAGTACGAAACTCCGCGCAAGGCGCAGAATGGCGCCGCCAATCAAAACAACAGTGAAGCGGTGGACGAAGCGTTGCGGCGGTTGCAGGAATTAGCCCGGCGCCAGCAGCAACTGGCCGAAGATCAGCGGCAGAACAAACAGATGCCGCAATCCAAGTGGGAGCAGGAGCGCTTGCGCCGGGAGGCCGGGGAACTTGCGCGGCAGTTGCAGCAAATGGCGCAGCAGTCCGGCTCGAAGGAAATGGATAACGTGCGCCAGCGCCTGGAACAAGCGGCGCGCGACATGCAGAATAGCGGGCAGCAAGGACAATCCGGGCAATCGGGGCAGTCGGGACAGTCCGGACAATCGAGTGGCCGGTCGGGATTGCCTTCGGGGTCGCAGTCCTCGCAGCAGCAAAGCTCGCAACGGCAATCGCAACAATCGGCGCAGGAGCGGGCCTTGCAACGCCTGAACGAAGCGCGGGACATGATGGCGCGCCAAGCCAACTCCGATCGCCAACAATCGGTGGATCGGCTGGCGGAGCAGGCACGGAAATTGGTGCAAGAAGAAAAGCAGGTTGAACGAGCGATGGATCGTGGTGCCGGCCGTGAGCAAGCGGGAGCGCAACAGGGGCAGCAGCAGGGTCAGTCGCAGAGCGGCCAGGCCAATCGCGGACAAAATCCTGGACAGGGCGGCGGGACGTCGGCGACTCCATCCGCAGAAGATTTGATGGGCCAGCGCGAGCGGCTACGCCAAGCCGTCGGCGACCTGGACCGCTCCTTGCAAGAAACGGCGCGAGGCTTGGTGAAATCGCAACCGGACGTCGCACGCGGATTGCAAGGCGCCGGCGAGCAGATCCGCCAGGAGCGCATCCAGGAGCGCATGCAGCAAGGATCGGAATTGATGCGCCGCGGCTTGAACGATCTGGCGCGCCAGAACGAGGGCGGCATCGAGCGGTCGCTTGCGTCGGTGGAAGGGCGTGTCGGCGATGTCGCCAAACAACTGCAAGCGGGCGGCGGACGGCCGGGCGCTGCGGGAGAACAAGGCAAAGGCGACGCGCGCACGCAACGCGCCCTGACCGCGGTGGAAGACATGCGCCGCCGCTTGGAGGAAATGGAAAGCCGCTTGCGCCAGGGCCAGGGTGGGCCGCCAAGTCAGGCTCAGCAAGGCGCAGGACAGCAGGGCCAGCGCCAGTTGCAACAGCTTTCGCGCGGCGGCCAGCCGGGTCAACAGCAAGGTCAAGGACAGCAAGGCCAAGGCGGCCAGCAACAAGGAAGCCAGGGACAGCAGGGCCAAGGTGGTCAACAGGGCGGACAGCAAGCGGGGCAGGGCGGCGGCCAACAGGGCGGCAATGGCAATCGTGGCGGCGGATCTCGCGATGGCATCGTCGGCGGCGATTGGCGCGGCGGCGACGCCTCCAACTACGGCGACCGGAACACGCGCAATCCGCGGCCGGTGACTCCGGAGGAGCGCGGCCAGATCCAGGAACAATATCGCAGTGCTGAAGAAATGCTGCGCGGCATCCAACACGATTTCCGCAACGATCCCGACTTGATGCAGCGCGCCGAGGCGCTATTGGGTGAAATGCACAAAGCGGATACGTCGCGCA
>CAVVEL010000010.1:0-354009 GCA_963747095.1 Terriglobia bacterium | reverse complement strand
GCACGGGCGGAGCGGCGGGTTTTTCTTGGGCGGCCCGGCGTCCAGTGACGATTGAATTGCTTGGCCATTTCCCATCTCCTGGCCCTGGATCCCTCGCGTCTGCCGGACGAGCGCTTCTCGCAGGAGCACTTTGATAAGAGTCTGGAGGGCGGAGGGCGGGGTCAGCCTGGGAGTTTGTCGATTTATTCTTCGCCATCTAGCCGAAACGATTCCAGTTATGGCGCGCCAACTGCGCTAACATGAACCTTCGTGGCCCTCGACCTTCACGCTCTCGCATCCGCGCAAATGATCGACCTGGCCCAGGATTGGCGCGTGGGGATGCCGCACTGGCCGTCGCATCCGCCCTTCCTCTATGGACTCACCAAGGCCCACGGCGACATGATCGTGGGCGAAGGCGTCAGTTCCTCGGCCGAAGCGCTCACCCTCGGCGGACATGTCGGTACGCACCTCGACGCGCTCTGCCACTTCTCGTATCAAGGCAAACTGTATGGCGGGATCGACGCGGCCGGCGTGCAGTCGATGGATCATGGATTCCGCGCGCTGGGCGTGGAAACTGTCAAGCCGATCATCCGCCGCGGCGTGCTGTTCGACGTGGCGGGCGCAAACGGCGAGTTGCCGCCCGATCGCGTAATCATGCCCGACGATTTAGACCGCGCCTCGGCCGGCGTCACGTTGCAGCGCGGTAACGTGGCGCTGATCCGCACCGGCTGGGGACGCTACTGGAACGAACCGCGCCGCATGGCTAGCGCACAGGCGCCCGGGCCGGGGATCGAAGCGGCGCGCTGGCTCAGCGCACACGGCATTTTCGCGGCTGGCTCCGACACGCTGGCCTTCGAGGCCACGCCTACCCTGTTCCCCGTCCACGTTCACCTGCTGGTGGAAAAGGGCATCCACATCGTTGAAGCGCTGAACCTGGAAGAACTCGCCGCCAACTTCCGGCAGCACGGCGCGCGCGAGTTCCTCTTTGTCGGCGCGCCGCTGAAAATCTCCGGCGGCACGGGATCGCCGATGCGTCCCTTCGCGCTCTTATGAAAGCAACCTGCCTGGCCGTGTTAGCGACGGCAATGGTGCTGGCCCATTCCGCGGCGGCCCAGGCGGTGTTCCGCTATCACCTGCCGATTGCCGAAATTCAAGGCTCCGGCTGGGTGCTGCGCTATCGCACGCCCGAGCAGGCGCGCTTTCTGGCGGTCGGCCAAGATCGCGCTTTTTTCGTTAACGGCCGGAGTCTGCGCTGGATCGACACGCGGAAAGGCGTGGTGCTGGCCCGCTGGTTGCTGCCGGAAGAAATCGTGCGCCTGACAACCGAATCCAGCGGCTCGGGAGCCGTGCAGGTGGAAACGCAGACCAAGTGGTACGGCAAACCCGAGGTGCACAGTTTTATTCTCGATCCTCAGAATCCGCAAACGCGGTGGCTCCCGCCGTCGCCTTGGGGGCTGGGGGGATGGTCTTGCGAGCCCGCCGCGGACCTTCCTGGCTACGGATCGGGCTGCACCGAGATTCTCAAACATCTGACCACCGATCGGACACGCGCGGCAATTCCCCGGTTGGCGGAAATGGCGCGGCGCGATTCGCTCTCGCCGTGGTTCCATGTGTTCCTCGGCATCCTGCGTAAAAGGCGGGCGATCCTCGCGCGGATGCTGAGCTCCAAGCCGCGGCAGAACTCCGTTCCAGCAGCGACTTCTTCGAGATGTTTGCCATCGCCGCGTTTCTCCAGGAAGAAGGCGAAACGGCGGCCTCGGAAGCGGCATTTCAATCTGGCCTGCGGAACTATCGGGCCCACGGTCTCGATTCCCGTTTGTTCATCGATCTCTCCCCGCGCTGGTCCCTTTATCCCGTCAATTGGAGCATGCTTCCAGGCAACCAGCACGATCTAGCCCAGGAACGTCTTTACCAGCTTGGTCCGTGGTCGAGCGGAGCTAAACTGATGCTGCCCCTGTTCGCCGAGGACGCCGCCAAGCACGGCCGCCTTGCGGAAGCGCGGCTCTGGCAGCAACGCGCCGAGGAGGCGCGCGCGTCTTCGTTAGCCATCCTGGAACCGATGACCCCGCTATGGCTGGATCGTCCGTTGCGCTGGGCGCTGGCCGCGATTCTGGCGGCGATTTTTACGCCGCGGCGCTGTTCACGAAATACTATTTCCGCGGGCGCGACGATATCGCCTTGCGGCGGAGCCAGGAAGGTCCGGGCGGGAATTTTCGCTTTCTGCGGGTGGAATATTGGTCCTGGACGGAGCGTTTCAACGTCCTGCTGATCGTTGCGCTGGGCTGGGCCGCCTTAGGGATCGCCGGCGCGCATTACCGCGCCTGGCGGCGTTTTGAAGAAATACGTCCGGAATCGCGCTACGGCAGTTTCGCGGGCCCCGATTTCGCCCGCTTCCTCGAAGAGAGGCTGCCGCCCACGCCGGAGCGGGAGCTGCTCCTGGAAATCAACCGCAGGCAAAGTGCGCCGGATGGAAAGCCGCTGGTGTTGCCCGATTCCGCGCAGATGGAGCGCGCCTTTCTCGGTGGGGGAGCGGAACGCTTTCCATTATGGGTGTTAGCCGGCCCGCTCAACGCGTCGGGTTTTCTGGGAGAAAGTCCTTACGAGTTCCAGACGCTGACGAAATTCCTTCCCGTCCTGTACGCGGTGTTGTTGCCTCTGGCGTTAGCGAGCTTCCTGATGCCCCAGTGGCCGGCGCTCGCATCTTTGTCTAGCGAGCGGCCTAGCGAGTTGTCCAGCGAGCGCCCCAGCGTCTGGCCGCGACTCCGTCAATGGACTCGCGAGGCGCTGGTGCCGGGAGTTTCCGCGCGTTGGAGTTGTCTTGGCGGATTGGTTTTGCTGGCGTGGTGTCAGGAAGTGGTGAAGATTCTTCTGGTGCGCGCGTGGGGCAGTTTGGGAGTTTATTCTTTCAGCTTCCAGCCGGCGTGGGAGTCCTACTGGAGAGGCACGTTCGGATACAACGGCGACTTGCCGCAAGCGCCACACGGTCTTTCGTTGTATGGAGTGGTGGCGGCCATCTGGCTGGCGAACCTGCTGCTGGTCTCCGTTTTTCGACGCCGTTAATTGCGCCTGCGGCTTATCTAAAGAGTTCGCGCTGGATGGCGCCGCTTCCACCACATCGCCGCACCGGAAATGGCCTGCACCACCATCATCAGGCTGGCCAGCGACACCACCGTCTTGCTGGGGATGCCCAGGACATCGCCGGTATGAACGGCGCGATTCAGAATCACCAGGCGCGCGCCGGCCGGCGCAGTGCGCGATCCTTCGGCGAACAGCACTTTTCGCGTATATTGATCCACCATCACGCGGCTGCGTCCTCCCGGTGTTAAATCCTCCGGGAAGTGCGAGCGGACCTGGTACGCGCCGCGCGGCCCCGGCACATTGATCTGGAACGGCTCCGCGCCGGGAATCGCGTTGCGGGCGATCTCCACGGCCTGGTCCACGGTAATCGGCTCGGCGCCGGGCGGAGGCGACGGTGGTTTGGGGGATCGCGAGGGCTGGGAAGCGGTCATTTTATAGAGCATCGGTACGGTGTGTTCCTCGAAACCGATCATGACGCCGGTGAAACCCAAGACCAGCAGGAAAGGCAGCGCCAGGATGCCCGACAGGTTGTGTACGTCGAACCAGAAACGGCGTCCGGATGCGCCGCCGGAAATCGCAAATCGCTTGACCGGCCACCACAGGTACAATCCCGAGGCGAACAAAATCAGGGAGGCCACGCCCATCCAACTCATGATGGTCTTGCCGGTATCGGCCTTATTGGTGATCAGCAAGCGCAAGTGAAGCTGGTGGACGTAGGCCAGAAAGTCCATGCCGCCTTCGCGGACGCCGAGAATCTCCGCCGTGTAGGGGTTCACGCTGACCGCTCCGTGTTCCGTAAAAACTTGCCAGGCCAGGCCGGGATTGGTGGAAAACAGGTATCCGGCTACGCGCTCGCCGGGAAACGCCTTGGTGACGGCGGCGCCGAATTCCGCCAGCGGCATCCGCTGCCGGCCGGGGGTTACATAGGAAAGTTTCGGGTGCGTCAGATGATCTATCTCCGGCTCGAACGCCATGATGGCGCCGGTGACTCCCAGAATCGTTACGAAGGCGCCCGCGACGGTAGCCACGATCAGGTGGACGTAGAAAAACACTTTGCGCATCACAGGATTATGCCACTACAACGGGTGGATCACGCGGGCCCAAATCGAGGTATAATGGACTTTCCCCGCAAATATGATTTCCGTCAGCAATGTGTCTATGCGCTACGGCGCTAAAATTCTGTTCGACGACGTAACCATCGCCTTCAACCCAGGGCGGCGTTACGGCCATCACCGGACCCAACGGCGCCGGCAAGTCCACGTTCATGAACATCCTCACCGGCGACCTGGAGCCGTCCAGGTGGCGAGGTCACGCGTCCGAAGAAGCTGGGCGTGCTGCGCCAGGACCAGTTCGCCTTCGACGCGTTCCGCGTGCTCGACACCGTCATCATGGGCAACGCGCCCGCTGTGGGAAGCGCTGCAGGAGCGCGACGCGCTCTACGCCAAGCCGCACGACCAACTCACCGACGAAGACGGCATGCGCCTCGGCGAACTCGAAGGCATCGTCGGCGAAGAAGGCGGCTACACCGCGGAAAGCGACGCCGCAATTCTCCTGCGACGGCCTGGACATCCCCGAATCGCTGCACGAGCGCAAGATGGGCGAGCTGCAAGGCGGACAAAAAGTCCGCGTGCTGCTGGCGCAGGCGCTGTTCGGCAAGCCGCACGGCGCTGCTGCTGGACGAGCCCACCAACAACCTGGATCTCGATTCCGTTCACTGGCTGCAGGATTATCTTACTTCCAGTACGAAGGCTGCTCATCGTCATCTCGCACGACCGCCATTTCCTGAACAGCGTCTGCACGCACATCGCCGATATCGATTACCAGACCATCATCATCTATACCGGCGGGTACGACGACATGGTGCTCGCCAAAACGCAGATCCGCTCGCGCATGGAATCCGAGAACGCGCAGCGCGAAAAGAAGATCGAGCAGCTGAACGAATTCATCGCGCGCTTCTCGGCCGGAACGCGCTCCTCGCCAGGTCACCTCGCGCAAGAAGGAAGTGGAGCGGCTGCAAACCGCGGACCTGGCGAAGTCCAACATCCAGCGGCCGTTCATCCGCTTCGAGATGAACCGCCCATCGGGCCGGCATCCGCTGGAATTCAAGGCGGCTGTGCAAGTCCTACGACGGTCACAGAGTCATTCGACAAGTTCACCGCCAGCGATCGAGCGCGGCGAAAAGATCGCGCTGATCGGCCGCAACGGCGCCGGCAAGACCACTATGCTGAAGTCCCTGCTCCGCAACGCGCCCGGGATTTCTCGATGCGCGCGGACCGCAGTTTCCCGTCGATGCCGGCACGGTGACCTGGGGCCACGAAGTCTCCGGTGGGATACTTCTCGCAGGATCACACCGACCGATTCGATGCGGCGCCGGATGAACGCCTTCGAATGGCTGCATGAATTCGATCCGCAAGCGTCTCAGCGAAGAATTGCGCGGCGTGCTGGGACAGATGCTGTTCAGCGGCGACGACGCGGTAAAAGCCACCGAAGGCTCTCTCCGGCGGAGAAGCGGCGCGCCTGATCTTTTGCCGACTGATGCTGCAGAAGCCCAACTTCCTGGTGCTGCGACGAACCGACCAACCACCTGGATCTGGAATCCATCAACGCCCTGAACATCGCGCTTGCAGAAGTACGAAGGCACGGTGCTGCTGGTGACTCACGATCACGATGTGATCGACGAAGTGGCCACGCGCATCTGGCGCTTCATGACGGCGGGCAAATCGAAGACTTCAAGGGCCCGTACGAGGAGTTGAAGACGTACGCGTAAGGGTGGTACAGTTCATTCAGGTGAATCCACAATGGTTTTTCACGTGACTCTCGACAAAGCCGAAGATGACTGGTTCGTAGTGGAGTGTCCTGCGTTGCCGGGGTGCGTGTCGCAAGGCAAGACGGAGAAGGAAGCCCTGGAGAACATAGAAGAAGCGATCACAGCATGGCTCTGGGCCGAGGATAACAAGCCAGCGGTCGTGCTCTAGGCGGGGCGAGCGGCAATGGACATTGATGGAGACAAACTCAGATCGCTCCACCGAGAAGCAATAGCAAATCGGCCGCGGCCGATGTCGCCAGAGCAAGTAAAGGCGCTGGCTAAAACGCAACAGGAAGAGTTAATACAGCAGGCTGTGGAGCGCGTTTCTAGAAGGCTGCGCGAGATAGTAGGCCACAGCGGAGCAAGCTGAGTGTATGACGGCCACAAGAAGAGCCCTGAGTATCGCGCCGTGCGCGCCAGTCTCCTTCGAGCCGGATTCGAATCCAGGAAGTAGCCTACGAAGGGTGGTTCAGTGGGAAGCGAGAAATCCTTGTTTACTTTGACTAAATCCAAATGGTGCGAGACTGTTATCACAAGAGTAGGGCATAACTCGCGCTAGTCCCCCGCCGACACCAACTCCGCCGCTTGCGCGACCTCCGGTACATACGGCCGGCCATGCGATAGCGGATCCGGCACCTTGGCGAAATCGCTTACCGCCGCGTATAGCTCGTCAAAATTGCGGAACAGATCGCCGATCAGGCAATCGGTGGTATCGTCCTTCATCGTCGGAAACGTCCAGCAATTTGCGGAAGCTGAAGCGCTGATCGTAAAACGCGTACACCAGCCGCCGCATGGATTCGATGCCCTTGCAAAACTCGGCGCCGTACTTGCCGAAGCGCTCGGCGGAAAAATCGCCGTCGGTGAGCGCGGCGTCCGCGGCATCGGCCGCCATTTCCCCGCTGCGCAGCGCCAGCAACACGCCGGAGGAAAACACGGGATCGAGAAACGCGAAGGCGTCGCCCGCCAGAATCACATCCCGTCGGCAGCGCAATAGCGCGAGCGGTAGCGAATATTCGCCGGTGATGCGGTACGGCCCGATACTGCTGGCCCACGGCCAGATGCTCCTCGATCCAGTCGTTCTTCGCCGACTTCGCTGATGGAAAATTTCTTTGCAGGTCTTGTGCGATTCATTCTAAGATAATCTTTTTCCGCCACCACGCCGACGCTGACCATGTCGCCGGCCAGCGGGATGTACCAGAACCAGCCTTTTTCCGGCACGTAGGCGACGGTGGTCGCGCCTTCGTCGATGCCGGGATCGCGCTTGGCGCCCTTGTAGTAGGTCCACACGGCGATCTTGTTCAGGATAGGGATCGCGCATCTTCCAGCCGCTGCGGGTGACGGAGAAAGCATCGCGGCCGCTGGCGTCGATGGTGATGGGCGCGTGAAATTCGCTGCGTTGCGCCGTCTTTGGTCACAGCCGTCACGCCCGATGACCGCGCCGTTCTCGCGGATGCCGTCGCGCACCGTGATCTCTTCGATCACCTCCGCGCCCTTCTCGCGCGCGTTGTCCAGCAGCATCTGGTCGAACTCGCTGCGCAGCACCTGCCAGGTCTGCGCGGCTTCGTGCTCCAGGTGCGTGTGGAAAGTAAAACGGCATGCGATGCGCGGCCGTCCGGGCTCACGAACTGCACGCTGTACTTTCTGCGTGAAGTGCGACTTCTTCATCTTCTCGAGCATGCCGATGCGCTCCAGCGTGAAATAGCCGATACGGCAGCAGCGATTCGCCGATGTGGTAGCGCGGGAATTTTTCCTTTTCCAGCAGCACCACCTTGCGGCCCTTCATCGCCAGCAGTGGCGGCCGCGGTAGATCCGGCCGGTCCTCCGCCGATGACGATTGCGTCGTAAGTATTACCCTTGTCGCTCACGTTTCTCCCTTCGCTTTTGGAGTGCGGCAGCTTGCTGCCGCTTTGTGTTGCCGCAAGCTTGCTTGCGGCTGGCCGAAGCAAGCTTCGGCCGGGGAAGCGGAAGCAAGCTTCCGCACTCCAAAAAAAACTAGCCGCTGCGATGTTCCGGCAGGAAAAACTCGTGCAGCAGTGTCCACTTGCAGCAGTCCTTCGCGATTCAGCGATAGCCGGTCGGATCGCACGCCGAGGAATCCCTGCTGCCGCAGCATGCCCGAGCGGCTCGGCGAAGCGCTGCCGGCACGTCCACGCCGAACTTGTCCTGAAAATAACGCCGCGAGACCTGGCCCAGCTTCATTTGCAGAATCAACTCGCGGATCATGCGCTCTTCCTCGGTCGGCGTCAGCGCGCGATAGATCGGCAGCGGCCCTTCGCGCAGCTTCGCCATATACGGATCGAAATCGTGCTGGTTCTGAAAATGCGTCGCCGCCGACATGCGAAAACGACGCCACGCCCAAGCCGATCATGTCCGCGCCGGTCCACAGACATGTCGCGATAAAGGAACTTCGTCCTCGCCGGATCCTTCACCGCCGTGTAGGCGCTGGCGACGCTGTAGCCGGCCCGTTCCAGTTCCGGCAAACGCGTACTCCACCCACCCGCGCTTGGTCCGCCAGTCGGCCACCGGAGCCACGTCTCGCCCGTGCGTCTTCATCTCCTTGAAGATCGTGGTGTTGTACGGCACTTCCATCTGATAGATGGTGACGCTGTCGGGCGCCAGCTCGATGGTTTTGCGGACGCATTCGCGCCATTTCTCCGGTGTTTCGCCCACCATGCCGGCGATCAGATCGATATTGATCTGCGGGAAATCCGATGGTGCGGGCGAAATCGTAGGCCCGGTCGGATTTCCTTCGACGCGATGCGCGCGGCCGTTGATCTTCGAGGATCGTGATCGTCGAAATTTTCGATGCCCAGGCTGAGGCGCGTCACGCCCAGTCCTTGATCGACTTGAGCTTGCCTTCGGTCAGCGTGCCCGGCTCGCATTCGAAGGTGACTTCCTCGGCTTCGTCCCAGGGCAGCAACCGCTTCATCCGCTCGACCAGGCGCTCCAGTTGCTTCGACGATATAAAGGACGGAGTGCCGCCGCCGAAATAGATGAATTTCGGCTTGCGCCCGCCGATGAACTGTCTTCTGGGTATATAAGGCCAACTCCGGATACGGCGGCGTCCAGATACGCCTCGATCTCCTCGGCGTTCTTGTCGGTGTAAACCTTGAAGTAACAGAAGTGGCAGCGCTTGCGGCAGAACGGGATGTGCAGATAGACGCCCAGCGGCGTTCCCGCGCGCGGCGGGCGGTCCAGGGCGGCATAGGCGTCGGCCACCCGATCCGGTGTCCAGAACGAATAGGGAGGATAGTTCGAGACGAAGTAATTGCCGGCGGTTGTCTCTTCCTCGTTTGGCGACAGGACTGTCAGTGGTTCGGTGGACATACCCAGAGAGAACGCTAAGTTTTAGTATACACCAGGGACCGCACGGCTTCCCAGTGCGCGGCGTACGCGTATGTCAATTTTCGTAACGCAGGCCGGAAGGCCTGTTCTTTTGATTTGTCAGAACCGTCCGCGGTAGCGGATGGGACCTCCCCGCACGAGCGAAACCCATCCGCTACCGCGGACGGTACTGACAACCGGCAAAAAACAGGCCGGCGTTACTTACGCAAACGATAGAGGTCCTCGGTGGCCACGGCGACTCCCAACATCTTGAGGTAATCGAACAACTGGTGCTTGTGATTGATGAAGTGTTCCAGGTTGCCGAGAAGCAGCGTCAAAAGCGGCTCGCCTTGCGGAACAAAGACAGTCGGGATCGGGCGCGCCAGATCCTGGTCGGTCACCAGGGTCAAGCCCGCCACGATGTGTTCCCAAAGCTCGCGGAGCGAAGCGCCGGATTTCCGTAGCGCCTTCAGGTGGTCCAGACGGTCGGGATACGCGGCATGCAGAACCGCGCAGAAGCCGGACAACGTGTCGTGCAAATGGCTGCGCAGCTCCGATAGTTGGAAGGCCGGCGTGGACCATCCCGGTCTCCAGTTCGACCCTCTCCGGCGGGACGAGCGCCAGCAAGTGCTCGGTGCGTTCCACTTGCTCTTCGAGCTTCGCGGCAATCATCTTAGCCAATCCGCCGGCCAGGCCGAAATCGAGAATCAGGTGATTCTCCATCTCCAGGCGGCCTTCCACGGTCATGAGCAAGGGATACCGGAACAACGGTCCGCCGAAGGCAAAGCTGTGATATTCGCCGCGCTCGCCGCAGACATCGGCGGGCGCGGCGGCTTCCAAGTCGGCGATCAGCGCGGCGTCGAATTCCCGGCCCAGCCACTCCGCGCGTCCGCAGCCCAGGTTCACGCTGACAATGCGGGCGTGATGTCCGCGCCCCACAAATTCCCGTACCAGCAACGCAGGCGGATCGCCCCACAATGGCTCGACATGTTCAAACCCTGCGCCCTTGGTGCGCTCTTCGTACCAGGCGCGAATATCCGCCAAATGGATATTGCCGAAAACAACGCCGCCCACGCCGGCGCGCTGCAAGTCGCCGAACGCTTCACCGAGCGCGAGTTCAAAGTTTCCGGGATGGGTGTGGGCCTGCACCAGCGCCAAACCCATGGCATCGGCCTGTGCTTGAATGTGCGAGCGGCGCACGCCGTGGAAGCGCACGCGGCCGGAGTTGCCTTCGTACACGTTCACCAGATGCGTGACGTTCAAACCGGCGCGGCGGGCGCGGTCCAGAGCCAGCAGCGAATCCTTGCCGCCGCTCCAGAACATGGCGTAAGTGGTTTTCATGCCGTTGTGACAGCGGCGCGAATCCCCACAGGGACCGCGGCAAAGGCGTTGGGATAGCCTGGATCGTCAAAGGCCTCCGGATGGATCAGGTGCGCCAGAATTTCCAGACTGTCCACGATGCGCGGGCCGGGACGGCTGAAGTAGGCCATGGCGTTGGTCACGTAGACGCGCCCCGCGCGCACCGCCGGAATCTCGTGAAAACCCGGGTTGCCGGCGAGCAACTCGACTTCCCGCCGCATGCGCGCCACGTCGAATCCGCAACAGGTCAGTACCAGCACCTCCGGGGCGAATTCCCGCACCTGCTGCCATTCGATGCGCCGGGAAGGTTGGTGCTCCAAGGACAGGTCGTCGCGGCCGCCGGCAATCTCGACCAGTTCCCGCATCCAGTGACCGCCGCAGAAGAGCGGGTCCGCCCACTCCATACAAAAAACGCGCGGACGATGCAGCGTCGGAGCTCGCCGGCGCACCATCTCCATGCGCATTCGCAAACCGGCCACCACCTCGGCGGCGGCGGCATTCGTGCCGGTCTCGTCGGCCACGTCGAAGATATTTTCAATGATGCCGTCGAGAGAGCGAGGTTCCAGGTTCACGACGCGCGGCTGCGAAGGCAGCCCGGCCAGCGCGCGCCGTACTTCGCCCACCGAAACCGCGCACACTTCGCAGAGTTGTTGCGTCAGGATCAGGTCGGGCTGCAGTTCCCGCAGCACTTCCATATCGATTCGATAGAGCGATTCGCCTTGGGCGACCGCGGCCATCACCGCGGTGTCGATGTCGCGGCTATCCATCCCGTTGTGGATCGGCGTGCGCGTCACCCGAGGCAGCTTGGTGGCGGCGGGCGGATAATCGCACTCGTGAGTCACGGCGACCACGGACTCGCCCAAGCCCAGGGCGAAAGCGATTTCCGTGGCGCTTGGCAGCAAGGAGCAGATGCGCACGTTTTCCTCTAGGCGTTTTCAGTAACCGCGCTGCGGTGAATCAGGCCGGGCCACCGCGCGGCCAGCCAGTGATAAGAGCCGAACATCGCCGCGCAATACACCAGATTGCCGGCCACATCACCGCGGAAAAACGGAATCCCCGCCGTGAAGCAGGCCAGCAAGCCCGCCAGCGTCATGGGATACATCGTTCCGCCGGCCCATACGGCAAAGTTGCTGACCACAAAAAAAGCGATGGCCCCGCCAAAGGCCGCGCCCGCAACGCGGGTCACGGTAATTTTGCGCCGCAAGGTCCAGCCCAGCAACCCCGCCAGCGAGAAGGCGATCCAGTTCGCCGGGCTGAACCAGGCGTACTGGCCGTGCCAAAGGATTTGGTTAACGGCGTAATCGGTGATCATCAGCGCCGCCAGCGGCACCAGCCAGCCTTGCCAGCGGCTGCGGAACGTCGCGGCGCTGAACAGAAACATGGCGCCGACCGGCGCAAGGTTCCAGGGATGCGGCAGAATCCGGAGAATTCCGGCGGCCAGAACGTAGAAGTAAAGGATGGGACCTGCTTCGGAAGAAGCGGAAAACCACTTAGGTGCACGAAGACTCATGGGGACTCCTCTCCCGCGAAAGGGTTTGACGTGCTGGTCTAGAACCAAGCGATCCCGGCCGGTCTCCTGACTCACGCCCATCCGTGCAGCCCGCCTTCCCATGCCGCCAAGCGGCACAGTGGCTTCAGGGGCCAAACGTAGTCCCCGTTCAGAAAAGGGACAAGCGATTACAGTGGCGGGGCCGTGCTGGATTCTCACCAGCTTCCCAAACATCTCCGCCAGGAACGCACTGCTTACAGCCGCATCTTACCACAACGACTGGCCGGAAAAACCTCAAAGACGTTGAACCATTTTCAGGAGATGATCGTATAGCATCTTATGAACATTACACGCGGGATCATCCTTCCTACTATCGCCACTATCGCCACGCTTACTTTTGCGATCGCTCCGCTATGGGCCTTCGGCCAATCGGCTGCGCCGGGGCCCGAGTTCGAGGTGGCCTCCATTCGACCTTCCACGCCGGCCAGCGCCGGAGGACAGGTCCAAGTGGGCCTTCATATTGACGGCGCGATGGTCCGGATCAACTACCTTTCCCTCGGGGAGTATATTGCCATGGCCTATGCGCTGAAGCTGCACCAAGTGGTCGGACCGGATTGGCTGGCGTCGGAGCGTTACGACATTTCCGCCAAGCTGCCGGAAGGCTCCAAGCGCGACCAAGTCGCCAAGATGCTGCAAGCCCTTCTCCAGAACCGCTTTCAACTGAAGAGCCATTCCGACAGCAAGGAGTTTTCAGTCTACGCCTTGGTGCCCGGGAAAGGCGCGTTGAAGCTCAAAGAATCTGCCCTCGACGATACCGACGCGGCCGGAACAACGAACGTCGCCGCTAGCGGCGGTCGCGGCGGAGTCTCCGCGAGTCTGGGAAATGGGGCATCCTTCGCCTTCTCCAACAACCAGTTCGAGGGCAAGAAGTTAACCATGCTTTCCTTCGCCGACACTCTGACGCGCTTCATGGACCGCCCTGTGGTGGACATGACGAACCTGAAGGGGAACTATGACTTCGTGCTGAAACTCACGCCGGAGGATTACATGGCCATGCTGAACCGCTCGGCGATTACGGCGGGCGTCAACCTGCCGCCGGAAGCGCTGCGCGCGCTCGATAACGCCTCCGATGAATCGCTCTTCTCCTCGGTAGAAGCGCTGGGATTGAGGTTGGAGAAACGCAAAGCCCCGTTGCCGGTTTTGGTGGTGGATCACATGGAGAAGGCGCCCACCAGCAATTAGACTTTTGGAACACGCAACGCCATCAACGCTTGCTCCAACGCGTCCCATGTTGCCGCGCCGCCTTGCGCGAAGTCTTTGGTCCCACCTCCACGCAAACCCAGTTGTTTAACCAGAGCTCCGAGGTCCGGCGCGCCAGGTAAGCCTTTGCTCTGGGCGACAATCAACGTAGGAGGCTGGCGTAGCGCGAAAATGGCGCGGGCCGCGGGCTGCCCGGCAATTTGCCCAGCCAGAAATCGCAAATAGTTGGGATCGCCGGTATCGAAAGTCCGTTCCACCACGCGAAGTCCGTCCAGGCCCACCGTGGCCTGCTCGTACATTTCTTTCGCTTCGTACGCACCCAAGGCTTCCTGGATGCGCTGGCGCTCCCGCTCCGCCGTCTTGGCCTCCTCGATTTTCCTGGCCAGCAGCGCCGGCAGATCGTAAGGCTTGGCCGAGTACAGGTGGGAAACCTGCGTGAGCGCCGTGAAGTCGCGGCGGGCCCAGCGCACAGCGCGATGCCCGCACACAAACTCCACGCGCATTCCCTGCTTCACCTTCTCAACCTTGCGCAACAGAATCGCGCCGATCTCGCCGGTGGCGCGAACGTGCGTCCCGCCGCAGGCGCACAAGTCCAGACCGGCGATCTCGATCAACCGGATTTCGCCTTCGCGCTTGGTTTCCTTACGCAGGGCCAGCGTGGTCACTTCGTGCTTGTCCCGGTACGAAATGCGTACCGCCAGATTTTCTACAATCAGCGTGTTGGAATGTTGTTCGGCGCGCAGCACCTCATCGGTGAGTTTCGGAACGGACAAGTCAATCGTGCAGGTCTCCTCGCCCAGATGAAAACTCACAGTGGGAAATTGAAACAGCTCCGCAAACACGGCGGAGAGCAGATGCTGCCCGGTGTGCTGCTGCATATGATCGAAGCGGCGGACGGCGTCAATCTCGCCGTGCACTTCGCTTTCGGCAACCGGACGATCCAGAAAGTGGATGACTTCGCCATCGTCATTCTCTTCGACGTTCAGCACTCGCGCAGCGCCCAAAGTGCCGGTATCGTAGGGCTGGCCGCCGGACGTTGGGTAGAACGCGCTGCGATCGAGCACTACACGGTTCTCCTCGCTGCGCACCACGCGCGCGTCGAAGGAAAGGAGCATCGAATCGTGGTAGTAAAGGCGTTCGGTTTTCATCTGTTCCGTGGCGCGGGCATCCTTGCCGGCGCGTTGTTTTGCGCTACCGGGCCGGCAAGGATGCCCGCCCCACGAAATCCATCATGTCGAGATACTTCAGGCCCGAGCCGGTGTTGAACAACACCACCTTGTCGCGAGGCGCCAGGAATCCCGATTCCCGCAGCTTGGCGTAAGCCGTCACGCAGGCGGCGCCTTCCGGAGCGGCGAAAATGCCTTCGGCGGCGCCCAGTTCGTCCACCGCCGCGCGGATCTCCTCATCCGTAACGCTGATACACGTCCCGCCGCTGGCGCGCACGTAGTCCAGAACCAGGAAATCGCCCAGCGCCTTGGGCACGCGTAAACCCGCGGCCATGGTCGCCGCGCCCTGCCAAAACTCCGATTGCTTGTCGCCTTTCTCGAACGCCCGCACGATGGGCGCGCAGCCCGCGGCTTGCACCGAAATCATCTTGGGTCTCTTGCCTCCAACGGGCAGCCAGCCCATGATTTCCATCTCCTCGAAGGCCTTCCACATGCCGATCAGACCTACACCGCCGCCGGTGGGATAGAAGATAGCGTCCGGCAGCGTCCAACCGAACTGCTCGGCCACTTCGTAGCCCATGGTCTTCTTGCCTTCGATGCGGTACGGCTCTTTCAGAGTTGAAACGTCGAACCATCCTTCTTTCGGTCCGCGCTCGGCCACGATCTTGCCACAATCGCTGATCAGACCGTCTACCATGGTGACCTTGGCGCCGAACGACACGCATTCGGCGTAGTTGGCCAACGGAACGTCTTTAGGCATGAAGATGTGCGCCTCAATACCCGCGGCCGCGGCATAAGCCGCCGCCGCCGATGCCGCGTTGCCCGCCGAGGGAATCGCCAGGCGCGTCGTTCCAAGATCCCGCATCATCGTGATCGCGCAACTCAAGCCACGCGCCTTAAAACTTCCCGTGGGATTCAAGCCTTCGTCCTTCACCCACAGCGACTCCGTGCCGTATTTCGCGCCCAATCGCCGGGCGTGGATCATTGGCGTCATGCCTTCGCCAAGCGACACCGGCCTGCTGCTCGGCAACACGCCGCTGTAACGCCACATCGAGTTCGGACCGGCGGCAACCGCATCGCGCGGCCGCTCGCGGCGCGCGCGGTTCAGATCGTAGCGAACCAACAGCGGTCCGCCGCATTGACAGAGATTGTGGGGCTTCCCGGCTTCATGGTGCTTGCCACAGCGTGAACATTCCAGGTGAGTAAGGAAAGACATGAGGATGAGTCCAGTCTAGCATGAGAGAATTGTTTATCCCGCTCATGCGCAAACCCTCCATTCAAATGATCGCCACCGATATTGACGGCACACTGCTGGACAGCCGGCAGCACATTCCCGAACGGAACGTCCGGGCGCTGTTGGCGGCGCACGAAGCGGGCATCCACATCGTGCTGGTAACGGGGCGGCGCTTTCCCTTCGCGCTGCCGATCGCCGGGCAGCTTCCCTTCGAGCATGTGGTGATCGCCTGCAACGGCGCGGTGATCCGTTCGCGCGGCGGCAAAACCCATTTCCGCAAGCTGCTTCCCCGCGCGACCGCGGCGCGGGTCATCGAATGGACCAAGACTTGGCGCGCCTATACCATGCTGGCCTACGACGACGACATCGCGGAAAGCGACCAGGTCGCCCAAGTGGTCCTGGAGACGCTGGAGAACCGCACGCCGCAATTCATGCAATGGTACAACCGCGTGCGGCAGCACGCGCGCCTCGCCCTGTTGGAAGACGCGCTGGAATCCGCCGCCGATGACCCTCTGCAGGTGATGTTCAGCGGGCCGATCGCGCCGTTGCGCGAAGTGTATGCCTCGCTCGACAGCGCGCCGTTCCGCGCCAATTTTCAACTCACCAAGACGTTTTACGAAGATCGCGACCTGGGAATCATGGACCTGATCCATCCGCAGTGTTCCAAGGGCGCGGCCTTGCGGGAATGGGCGCGCCGGCAAGGCGTTCCGCGCGAGCAGGTCATGGCAGTGGGCGATAATTACAACGATCTTGACATGCTGGAGTTCGCCGGCGTTGCCGTGGTTATGGGCAATTCCGTTCCCGAACTGCAAGCCAACGGCTGGCACGTCACCGCCAGCAACGACGATGCCGGTCTGGCGGATGCGATTGAGCGCTGGGCCTTAGGAATCTAGCGCCGTGCCGCAACCAACGTCAGCGCTTTCTTAGCATGGATGAACAGGATGCACAGGATGGGACCAACTCAAGAGGCCATTTGTTCATCCTGTGCATCCTGTCCATCCCTGTTAAAAAAACACTGCTTTGGTTGCGGCCTTGGCCGCGCTCGGGAATCCGTGGATCAGACGCGCCGCGCGATTCAGGCGCCAGGCTCCGCATGCATCGGCCGCACCGGACCGTGCCCTGGATACACGCGCGTGGCGCCGCGCTCTCGCAGCAGCCGCCAACTTTCGCCTACCACGCTGGCGTCGTGCTCTCCGACGAGTCTCGGATGGGTGAGGTCGCCGGTGAAGACTGCGCCGTCGTCCAGCAACAGGGACACGCTGTCGTCGGAGTGTCCCGGCGTGTGCAGGATCTCGCCCGCAATGCCGATCCGCGCCAGCACCGCACGGCTCTCCGCCAAGGAAATGGTCACATTGTCCCACAGCGTAATGTCCACGTATCGGTCGCGCGGTTTGGTCCAGCCTTTCATCAGCGGGATGGCGCCGACCTGCGGTTCGGCGACCAGCAGCGGTACCCCAGCCTGCTTGAGTTCCTGGGCCAGGCCGGCGTGATCGATGTGGTAGTGCGTCGCGAGTCCGTACTTAATTTCCTCGAGGGGCACACCCATACGTTGGAGGTTCGCGCGCATCTCGCCCATAGTGCCCGGATAACCGAGGTCCACAAGCAGGCGTGACGCGCCCGCGCCGACAACCCAGTAATTGGTCGAGCGGTATCCGACGTTCACCACCGTGACGCGCGCGGGTTTAGCCATATCCTTTTCCTAGTCGCGCCTCGATTTTAACTCTTTTTAGCAACTGAAAATGGAGATGGAACCACCGATGAACGCAGATCGACACGGATGAGAAAAGCAACCGCGAAGAACTGGGACGCTAGTAGTACAGAGAGCCGCAGTGTTAGAATGCCTGGATGCAAGTAAAGATGCGACTGCTGCGATCCCTGCCCTTTTTCCTGCTCCTCAACGCGCCGCTTTGGGCGCTGGACATACCAGTCAAGCTGGCGTCCACCGCGACATCGGCGCCGGTAGACGGCCGGGTCATCGTGATTCTGTCTAAAGAGTTGGCCGGCGAGCCGCGGTTCCAAGTGGGATGGGGAATCGGCACCGCGCAGATCTTCGGCCTGGACGTCAACGGCTGGAAAGGCGGCGAGACGGCGCGCTTCGACGCCGGCGTCTTGGGGAATCCGCTGCGCAGCCTGCGCGATATTCCGCCGGGCGCCTACAACGTCCAAGCGGTGCTCAATGTCTACGAGACGTTCCATCGCGCCGACGGCCATGTGGTGAAGGAGCACATGGATCATGGCGAGGGCCAGCAATGGGGCCGCTCGCCCGGCAATCTTTACAGCAAGCCGAAGCGCGTGGAAATCGACGCCAATACTTCCGTTTCCATTGATCTGACCGAGGTGATCCCGCCGATCGCGCCGCCCAAGGACACCAAGTACGTTCGCCACGTTAGCGTGGAGAGCAAGCTGCTCAGCAAGTTTTGGGGACGCCCGATGCGCGTGGGCGCGATTGTCCTGGTGCCGGAGGGTTTTGACGACCATCCGCAACAGCGCTATCCGGTGGCTTATATGCAAGGCCATTTCCCCGCCGATTTCACGCGTTTCCGCGAGACTCCGCCCAGTCCCGACATGAAGGAAGGGGAGCGCCGCGCCGCCACGGCCGGCTATCAGCTTTACCAGGAGTGGACCTCCGGCCGGTTGCCGCGCATACTGGTGGTGATGACCCAGCATCCCACGCCTTATTACGACGACTCCTACGGCGTGAACACCGCCAACATGGGGCCCTATGGTGACGCGTTGACCGAAGAGTTGTACCCTCAGGTGGAGCGGCAATTCCGGGCCATCGGCGAAGAATGGGCCCGCGTGGTTTTCGGCGGTTCCACCGGCGGATGGATGACTCTGGCGCAACAGATCTTCTATCCCGAGTATTTCGGCGGCGCGTGGGGTTTCTGCCCCGATCCAGTCGATTTCCACGCCTTCCAATCGATCAACGTGTATTCCGACAAGAACGCCTATTTCGACGAAGGTCCCTTCGCGCGGCTGCCCAAGCTCCTGGGGCGCTTGCCCAACGATCACATCCTGGCCACCATGGAGCAGTTCAGCCAACAGGAATTCGTGCTGGGCACGCGCGGGCGTTCCGGCGGACAGATGGATGCTTTCCATGCCACCTTCGGTCCCGTGGATGCGGAGGGCTATCCTTCCAAGCTTTGGGATGCGGAAACCGGCGCGATCCAACCGGACGTGGCCAAGTACTGGGAAGAGCATTACGATTTGACGGCTCTGCTGATGCGCGATTGGACGCGGCTGGGCCCCAAGCTGATCGGAAAACTGCACGTCACCATGGGAACCAAGGACACCTTCTACCTGGATGCCGCTGCGCATCGCATGGAGACTTTTCTGGAGAGCACCAAGCTTCCGGGAAAAGGTCCTTACTATGGTGGAAGCTTTGAATTCGGCAACAACGAGCCGCATTGCTACGTCGGGAAGATTCCAGAGGGCGTGTCGATGTTCGCCTTCTACCTGCCGATTTTCGCGGAGCACATGCGCACGATGGCGCCTAAAGGGGCGGACGTGGAGAGTTGGAGGAAGTAGCCTGGCTCAGCAGACTAGTGTATCGTTTCATTAAAATATCATCTCATCAAGAGCTCCGAACTTCCTCCACCGGTGGACCACGGGGGCCGCATTGATCTCGGCGATGCCCAGCAGGATACGGTCTCGCAACTCTTCCCAGGAGTGGACCCGAATGTGCTTGAGGAAAGTCCGCGCCATCTTGCCAAATAGACTCTCGACGATATTGAGCCAGGACCCATGCGTAGGCGTCAGGACGTAGTGGAAACGGTTGGGGCGGGTCGCCAGCCACGCTTGGGTTTCGCGGGAAATGTGCGAGGAGTGATTGTCCAGGATCAGACGGATGGAGCAGTCCGGCGGATAGTGGTGATCCAGGTCTTGCAGCAGGGCAATGAATTCAATGCTGCGATGGCGCCGCTCGACGCGCGCCGTAACGTGCCCGTCGTGCAGATCCAAAGCCGCCAAGATCGAGCAGGTCCCCAAGCGTTTGTATTCGTGGTCGCGGGTGACCGTGGGATGCTTGCCGGCAACGGGGGGCAGGTCTGGCGCGGTGTTGGCGATGGCCTGCAAGCCGGGTTTCTCATCCACCGAAACCGTGACCACCGGCAGGATCTGGTCGGAGGCTTGGCGCCCTTCATTCCGCAGGGCCACCGCTTGGTAGACCAGCAGGACATTGCGCATCTTCTCTTCAAACCGCGGGTCGCGCCGCTCCAGATAGTATTGGATCCGTTCGGGGTGCAGGGGTTGGTCGGCCAGAATGCGATGGACGGTGGCCTTAACGGCCCTGCCCAGGGAAGGATGGCCAGCCTCCACGGCGTGGGTTCGAACATGGTTGGCCAGAGCGCTCCGCGTCCACAGTTCGGCCGCATAACCGAGATCTTTTGGTTTCGTGCAAGCCACATGAACCACCCAGACCCGCGCTTCCTCGGTGATGACGGGTTCTTTGGGACGATGCCAGGTGTCCTTCAGTGCGGCCAGCGGCCCCATCGCCAACGCTCGGTTGACCCATTTGGCAACGCTCTTTCGCGTTGTCCCCATGTTTCTGGCAATTCCGGCTACCGTCTCGCCGGCCGCGTAACGCAACAGGATCTGCGCCCGCTGCACCTCCCGGATCGGTGCCTTGGCCGACTGTCGAATCCGTTGTAGTTGCGCCTGTTGTTCCGGCGTCAGGTTAAGCTTCGGTCGTCGCGATTTGCCTGCCATGCTTTCAGCATAGCAGAAAACAGATCCAACAGAATATGTTTTATTGAAACGCTATACTAGGACGCCATTTGATAATTTGATAGGGGACACTTGCTTTCCGGACCGGTATTTGTTACTCTCCGGGAAGTGGAACGCAGAAAAGTTCTTCGTAGGGCGGTCAACTTCGAGGTGATCTACTCAGCGGATGGGCTTGCGGGTTGACTTTCGCCAAGGAGTTGAGCGAATTCGGCATGTTGATCGGGCCGGTCGAGCACCCGCGCCTGCTGTTGGAAAAGCACATTCAACTGCAATTCGCGTTGCCGGGAACGGAGACCTGCAAGATCCGCGGGTTCTGCGCCTATGTAACGCCCAGCGCCGCGGGGATTCGCTTTGAAGTCATACCCGACGACCTAAAGCAAAAGTTAGCCCGCTTCGTCAACGACGAAAGTACGGTCAAGGCGGTTCAGTCGTAAGTCCGCACTCCTGCCGCCCTTTAGTTCACGCCCACCGCAGCCAGGACAATTGCCAGGGCCCTCTGCTGGCCGGGCACGGTGGCCGCTTTCTCCAGGTTGGCGAATTCATCGGGCGAATGGGCGCGCTGTCCGGCGCGGCCCGCCCCGATAGTAATGGCCGGGATGCCCAAGCTGATCGGCACGTTGGAATCGGTGCTGCTGTAGCGCAGGTCGGGAGTTCCGCCCAGAGCGCGAGTCACCTCCATGGCCGCGCGCACCAAAGGCGTGTCCGCGGAGGTCTTCCCGCCTTTACGATCCCCCACCAGTTGCGGGTCGGCGCTGATGGCGCCGTTGCGCGTGCTGCGGGTCTGGTTCTCCGCCTCCACGGCGGCCGCGACGTCGGCCAGGAACTTCTTTTCCAGCTTGGCCAGTTCTTCCGGCGATTCCGAGCGCATGTCCACCTCCATCCACACCGACCCGGGAATGGAGTTCACGGAAGTGCCGCCGCCCACCACTCCGACGTTGAAAGTGGTCTTCGGCGAACGCGGAACTTCCGAATGCGAAAAGCGCGCCATGGCGTCGCCCATGGCGAAGGCCGGGCTCACCAATCCAAAGGCCCCGTAGCTGTGCCCCCCCGGACCCTTGAACGTCACCCGATAGCGCTTGCTGGCCACTCCGCCGTTGTTGATGGAGTTATCGTCGGCGCCGTCAATAGAAATGAAGTTCTTGACCTTGCCGCGATATTCGCCCTTCTCCAGCAAATAGTGGATGCCGCGGGAATTGCCTAAGCCCTCCTCTCCCACATCGGCCACAAACAGGATGTCGCCGCGCGTGACGACGTGCGCCGAATCCAACGCCCGAATGATAGCCAGCAGCGACGCCAGGCCGTGAGTGTCGTCTCCGATGCCCGGCGCGGAATACTTATTGCCCTCCTTGCGGACGTGGACGTCGGTGCCTTCGGGGAACACCGTATCGAGATGCGCGGTCAGCGCCAGCAGCGGTCCGCCACCGCCGAATCGGGAGGCGGAGTTCGCCTGGATGGCGCCGCGGCCGGGGCGCATGCCGGTGACGTTGCCTTCGGCGTCAATGTGGACGTTCTGCAATCCCAGCAGGCTGAACTGGGCTTCCATGGCGCGCGCCCGCGCGGCTTCCTTGAACGACGGCGCGGGGATTTCCGTCAGGGTCACCAACTCCGCGACGAAGCGGTCGAAGTCGCGATCCAGATATTGAAACGCGGCCTTCACGTCGGGACGTTGCAGGATTTCGGCCTGGGCGGAGAGAAGCGGGGCGGGGAGAGAAAGACTGGCGAGAAGCAGCGCGGCTCCCCAGCCGCATGCGCCGCGCCTGGCGCCATCCAGCCGAAGAACGCCTCCCGATTCCGTGGCGCGCAAACGGTTGAGAGGAAATTTCAATCTGGCCCTCGCGGATTCCATAGGTTAACGATCATATCCTCAACTATGTTACATTTCCAAGCGTGGGTCGCCAGCTTCTCGCTGAACTTCGCCGCTCGCCCCGGATCGTCAGCCGGGTTCCGTTGGTGCTGATTTCGGAGGGCCATCCGGTGGTGGCGTACACCGCCGTCATCAACCGTCACGGCGCGATGGTCATCACCCCGGAAGCTTATCCCTCCGGAACTCACCTGGAGATGCAGAATCAGCGGACCAAGGAAAGCACGATGTGCCGGGTCATCTGGAGCGGCGGCGAGCAGCGCCCGGGATTATACAAAATGGGTCTGGAGATGCTGGAGGATCATCCCGGCTTCTGGGGCGAGGATTATTCCGAGGAGGTCGTAGCGCAGGCATCCCTGCCGGCATCCTTGCCTCCGAGCTAGCGCCGCTAACCCCACTTATTGCTAAATTCTTGCTCCCGTTTTGCAACTCCGTATCCTGCCGCACCATCTATTCTTAGAGCGCATGTTATGATCTTGCTAGCCCACTGAATGGGGCAGCGTCTGGGTGAGAATCTCCAAATGAGCGAATCGTCCTCCAAGCCGGCGTGTCACTGTATCAGCCACACGGAGATTCCGCACGCCACCCGCCTGTTCACCGACCTTCTCTACCACTATGATCGCGTGCGCGCCTGGTATCCGCACGCGCCGCTGGACCCGCAATCGTACCGCGATGCCGCGCGCAGCCTGGACTATCCCGCGGCCACGCGCACCGAGGTCTGCGCGGTGCTGGAGGAGCAGGCGCGGCGCTTTGACGCACCGCCCGAAGTGCTGGCCAACATTGAGCGCCTGCGGCGCGGAGCCAACGCCGTGGTCACCGGCCAGCAAGTGGGCTTGTTCACGGGTCCGGCTTTCACGTTTTACAAGGCGCTGACGGCGATCAAGCTGGCGTCCGGGCTGACCGCCGACGGTCTGGATACGGTGCCGGTCTTTTGGCTGGCCACGGAAGATCACGACCTGGAGGAAGTGAATCACGCCTGGTTGCTCACGCGCCAGGGACGCGTGGAAGGCGTACGCTCCGAAAGCAAGTCGCCGGCCGAGCATGCCCCGGTCGGCGAGATCGTCTTCACCGCCGACATGGACGCTCTGGTGGAACGAACCATCGCCCTGCTACCGGAAGGCGACGGCCTGGCGGAAACAGCCGCGCTTCTGCGTGAATCGTATCGTCCTGGGGAAACCTTCGGCGCGGCCTTTGGACGCTTCATGACCCGCCTATTCGGACGATTCGGCGTGGTGGTGATGGATCCGCGAAGTCCCCGGCTACGAAAGCTGGCCGCGCCGGTGTTTCGCAAGGCCCTGGAATCGGCGGCCGATTTTCATCATGCTCTGGACGCGCGAAACCACGAGCTGGCCGCGCGCGGATACCACAATCAAGTGTACGTGTCGGAAGAAACCTCGCTGTTGTTCGTGCGCCAGGACGGCCAGCGCGTCCCGCTGCGCCGCTACGAAGGCGGATTCACGCTGTCCGGCGAGCCGGTGGAGAAGGCCAAACTGCTCGATGACCTCGAGCGGCATCCCGAGAATTTCTCGCCCAATGTGCTGCTGCGTCCGGTGGTGCAGGATTCCCTCCTGCCGACGCTCGGATATATCGGCGGTCCGGCGGAACTGGCCTATTTTGCGCAGGCCGGCGTGGTCTACGAAGGAATCTTGCGGCGCATGCCGGTGGTTTCGCCGCGCGCCAGCTTTACGCTGCTGGACGCGCATTCCGCCAAGCTGCTGAGCCGCTACGGTCTGCCTTTGCCGGTGCTGTTTCACGAAGACGACGCCGTGCGCCAGCGCATGGCCCGCCAGTTCCTGCCCGCGGGCCTGGTGGACACGCTCAGCGGCAGCCAGATGCAGTTGCAAGCGATGCTGGCGGCGTTGCGCAAGGGGTTGGGCGATCTGGATCCCACCCTGGACGACGCCGCGTCCCGCGCCGGCCGCAAGATGACCTATCAACTGCACCGCTTGAGCGACAAGGCCGACCGCGCCGTGTTGCGCCGCAACACCCAAGTGGAGCGCGATGCCGTCTATCTGCTCGATCACTTGCATCCGCGCCATTCCTTGCAGGAGCGCGTCCTCAGCGGCGTTTCTTTCCTGGCGCAATACGGCTCGCCGTTGCTGGACATGGTTTACGAAAAAGTGTCTCTCAAGTCGGGCGATCATCAGCCGTTGTTCTTGTAGCGGAATCCCTTCATTCTCTCATCGCTTGATTCCATGTCACTGTATGGCCTGCTGGCGGAACGCGTTCATCGGATACACCACATGATACTCTGACTCCATGCGAAACTTGGGTTTCCTGCTTCTTCTGGCTCTCCCTCTGGTGGCGCAGACCGCCCCGTTCGATTTCTCCGCCTCCGAGATGCTCGCCGACATCAAGACTCTTTCCTCCGACCAGTTCGAAGGCCGCGGTCCCGGATCGAACGGCGAAAAGTTGACCGTGGACTTTCTTATCCAGCGCTTCCAAAAGCTGGGACTCAAGCCCGGCAATCCCGACGGCAGCTATGTCCAAAAGGTGCCGATGGTGGGCATCACCGCGGCGATGGCCGACGAATTGACCTTCACCGGCCCCGGCGACAAGAAACTGACGTTCAAGTACCCCGAAGACTACGTCGCCTTCACCAGCCGCGTGAGCGCGGACACGGGCTTCGACGCGGGCGTGGTCTTCGTTGGCTACGGCGTGGTGGCGCCGGAATATGGATGGGACGATTACAAAGGTTTGGACGTGAAAGGCAAAGTGGTGATCATGCTGATCAACGATCCGCCGATCCCCGATCCCGCCGACCCGGCCAAACTCGATCCCAAGATGTTCGGTGGCAAAGCCATGACCTACTACGGCCGCTGGACCTACAAGTACGAGATCGCCGCGGAGAAAGGCGCCGCCGGATGCCTGATCGTCCACGAAACCGAACCGGCCGCGTATCCCTGGGACGTGGTCCGCAACAGTTGGGCCAAGGAACGCTTTGTCACCACGGACTCGCGCAACAATATGAGCCGCATCCCGGTGGAAGGATGGATCACCCATGAAACCGCGGGAAAACTTTTCGATTACGCCGCGCTGAAGAAGGCGGCGGTATCCAAGAGTTTCAAGGCCGTGGAACTGCGTTGGAAAGCGCACCTGAAAATTCATAATACGTTGCGACACATTGACTCGCACAATGTGGCGGCGAAACTGGAAGGCAGCGATCCGGCGTTGCGCGATCAATACATCATCTACTCGGCGCACTGGGACCATTTTGGCGTCGGCCCGGGGCCGGACGGCAAAGGCACGGTGATTTACCACGGCGCGCAGGACAACGCCAGCGGCACCGCCGGCTTGTTGCAATGGGCCCGCGCATACGCCCATCTGGCGAAGCCGCCGCGGCGCTCGGTGCTATTTCTGGCGGTCACCGGCGAGGAGCAAGGGTTGCTCGGATCGGAGTATTACGCGCTGCATCCTCTTTATCCGCTGAAGAAAACGGCGGCGGTGATCAACAAAGACGTATTGAACGTTTACGGGCGGACCAAAGATATCACCATCACCGGAACGCGCATGTCGTCGTTAGAAGACGATCTGGAGGCTGCCGCGAAGGTGCAAGGCCGCGTCGTGAAGGGCGATCCGGAGCCGGAAAAAGGCCACTACTACCGCTCGGATCATTTCAGTTTCGCCAAAGAAGGCGTTCCGGCGCTGGAAACGGGATCCGGCGTGGATTACATCGCCCATCCCGGCAATTGGGGAATGCAAACGCGCGAAGCGTATACCGCCAACGATTACCACAAGCCGTCTGACATTGTGCGCGCCGACTGGGACCTCAGTGGCGCTATCGAGGACCTTTCGTTGCTGATGACGGTAGGACTTCAGGTCGGGAACTCTGGCCAGTGGCCTCAGTGGAACGCCGGCACCGAGTTCAAGGCCAAGAGAGACGTTATGATGAAATAGAAAACCGGAAGGCAAAAGGCAAAAGGCAAAAGTAAAAACCAAGAGGGATGAGTGTTAGTACCTTCCTTTTGCCTTTTGCCTTTTGCCTTTTGCCTTTTGCCTTTTGCCTTTTGCCTTTTGCCTTTTGCCTTTTGCCTTATGCCTTTTGCCTTTTGCCTTATGCCTTTTGCCTTTTGCCTTTTGACTTTTGCCTTTTGCCTTCGATTTCCGGCCTCTAGTCCTTCCGAGGTTCCCCCATCGGCCCGCGTTGGAACGAGCGGCTCTCATCGAGGATTCGTTCGAACACCCGCTGCACGGCATCGTCGGGAAGCGGGCCGCCGTTGGCATCGCGGACGTTCTCAAAGACTTGGATTTCGCGCGCCGGCTCGTGAACGGGCAGCCGTTTTTCTTTCTTGATCTTGGCGATCTCCACCACGTAGCCGAAGCGCTCGTTGAGCAGCGCCACCAGGCGGCGGTCCACGTCGTCGAGTTTCACCCGCCAGTCGCTAAGATCCATGTTTGAGTTCTCGCACGAAATCGGCCAGACGGCGCGGGCCATCGGGTTGGTTGCCGTGTTCTTCGATGTTCTGCACCAGAGCGCTTCCAACTACCGCCGCTTCGATCTTACCCCGCAAAAGCGCCATGTGTGCGGGACTCGAAATGCCGAATCCCGCGGCAATCGGTAAATCGGTGACCGCGCGGAGGCGCTCGATCAGCGGCAGCAACTGTCCGGAAATGGCTTGCCGCGCCCCCGTGACCCCGGTGCGCGACACGGCGTAGACGAATCCGCGCGAGTGCCCGGCAATGGCCCGCAAGCGGCGCTCCGTGCTGGTGGGCGCGGCCAGGAAAATGGTGTCCAGCCCAACGCGCCGCGACTCCTGCACAAACGGCTCGGCTTCCTCCACACTCACATCCGTGAGCAACACACCGTCCGCGCCGGCGGCCGCGGCTTCGTCGGAGAAGCGCGCGAATCCGTAGCGCAAAATGGGATTCAGGTACGTAAAAATCACCACTGGAATCTGGCTCTGCCGGCGCAGGCGAGTCACTAACGCCAGGATGCCGGCCAGGTTTGTGCCCGCGCGCAGGGCGCGCTCCACGCCACGCTGGATGACCACGCCGTCGGCCAGGGGATCGGAGAAAGGCACGCCTAACTCCAACACGTCGGCGCCGGCTTCATCAAGTGCCAACGCGAAATCCAGGGTGCGATCCAGATGGGGATCTCCCGCAGTGATGTAGGCCACCAAGCCTAGTTCACCGGAGGCGCGGAGCTTGGCAAAGCGCTCGGAAATGCGGCTGCCCTTTTTCACAGGCCCAACTCGCGCTGGATGATTTCCATGTCTTTGTCGCCGCGTCCCGACACGTTCACGATAAACAGCTCGCCTTTGGCTTGGGGTGCGCGGCGGATCGCCTCCGCCACGGCGTGGGCCGACTCCAGCGCTGGAATAATGCCTTCGGTACGCGCCAACCGCCGGCACGCTTCCAGCGCATCGCGATCCGAACAAGCCAGGTACTCGGCGCGTCCCGCATCGCGCAGCATGGCGTGTTCCGGACCAATCGCCGGATAGTCCAAGCCCGCCGACACCGAGTGCGTCGTAGCGATCTGCCCGTCGGCGTCTTGCAAAATGTATGTGTAAGTCCCTTGCAGCACGCCGGGACTCCCGCCGCGGAAGCGCGCGGCGTGTTCTCCCAACGCCTCGCCGCGTCCACCCGCTTCCACGCCGATCATACGCACGGCGGCATCGGGAATGAAGGCATGGAACAATCCGATGGCGTTGCTGCCGCCGCCCACGCAGGCGATCAACACGTCCGGGAGGCGCCCTTCGGCTTCGAGGATTTGGCGGCGCGCTTCCTGGCCGATCACGCGATGGAAATCGCGCACCATCAGCGGATAGGGATGCGCGCCGAGCACCGATCCCAGCAGGTAGTAAGTACTTTCCACGTTGGTGACCCAGTCGCGCATCGCTTCGTTGATGGCGTCCTTCAACGTGCGGCTGCCGCTGCCGACAGGAACAACTTGGGCGCCCAGCAACTTCATGCGCGCGACGTTCAGGCTCTGGCGCGCCATATCTTCCTCGCCCATGTAGACCACGCACTCCAAGTTCAGCAGCGCGCAAACCGTGGCCGTGGCCACGCCGTGTTGTCCGGCGCCGGTTTCGGCGATGACGCGGCGCTTGCCCATGCGGCGGGCCAGCAGCCCCTGTCCGAGGCAGTTGTTGATTTTGTGCGCGCCGGTATGCAGCAAGTCTTCGCGCTTCAGGTAAATGGTCGCGCCGCCCAGTTGCGCGGTGAGCCGGCGGGCCGGCGTCAGCGGCGTGGGACGTCCGGCGTAGCGATGCAACAAGTCGTCCAACTCCGCTTGAAAGGCGGGGTCGTCGCGAGCTTGCAGGTAGGCTTGCTCCAGTTCCTCGATCGGCGACATCAACGTTTCGGGAACGAAACGTCCGCCATAGGCGCCAAAACGGCTCATTCTTGCTCCTTATGCAATGCGTGCGGCCCGAATAAACTCGCGCAGCAGCGCGTGATTCTTTACTCCCGGCGAATCCTCCACGCCGCTGGCTACGTCCACGCCCCAAGGCTGCACTGCGCGGATCGCTTCGGCGACGTTGGCCGGCGTCAGACCGCCCGCCAGCACGACTTGGCCCCATGGTTTCGCGGCGGCCGCCAAACTCCAGTCGAAAGTTTGCCCCGTGCCGCCAGGCGTCGAACCGGCGGCGTCCAGGAGAAATGCCTCGACTCCCGCGTAAGCGCCCAGTACGCCCGGATTCCATCCGGGCATTATGCGAAACGCCTTCCACTTCACATAACCCGCAACGCTGTTCAAATACTCCGGCGTCTCCAGACCGTGAAATTGCAGCGTGTCCAGGCCGACCTGCGCCGCAATGGTTTGCACCGTGGCCGCGCTTTCGTCCACGAAAACGCCTACGCGGCGAACCCTGGCGGGCAGCGCGGCGGCGATCTCCGCGGCGCGTTCCGGCAGGATATAGCGCTTGCCGGGAGGCCAGAAGTTGAACCCCACGGCGTCTGCGCCGGCGTCGGCCGCAGCCAGAGCGTCTTCCAGGCGGGTAATGCCACAGATCTTGACCATATCTTGAATGCCGCAGACAGTCATCGCTCAGGCTGCGCTTCCAGCAGGACCCGCAGGGCGGCGCCAGGATCGGCCGCCGTCAGCAGTTGTTCGCCGATCAGAAACGCTTTGTAGCCCAGCGCCTGCAAGCGTCGCAGATCGGCGGCGGTGCGCAAACCGCTTTCGGCCACCGAAATCGTTCGCTTCATCCTGGGCGCCAGCCGCGCGGCGGTTTCCAGGTTCACTGCAAACGTCCGTAGATCGCGATTATTTACTCCCAGCAGTCTGGCCGGCGTGGCCAAAGCGCGGTCCAGCTCCTCTTCGTTGTGCACCTCCACCAGGGCATCCAAACCCCAGGCGTTGGCATAACGGATCATCTCCCGCAGGACCGCGTCGTTATCGCCGGGCGGAAACGCCGCCACGATGAGCAGCACTGCGTCGGCGCCGGCCGCCGCCGACTCCAGCACTTGAAACGGATCAATCAGAAAGTCCTTGCGCAGCAGCGGCAGCGGGACGGTCTGGCGAACCAAGCCCAAGTGCTCCAACGAACCGCCAAAGAACGGCTGGTCGGTGAGCACGGAAATGGCTCGCGCGCCGGCCGCGAAATAGGCGCGCGCCAGCGCCGCCGGACCGTAGTTCTCGCGGAGCAGGCCCTTGGATGGCGAAGAGCGCTTCATTTCCGCGATCACCCGCAACCCTCCGCCCACCAGGGTCGCCGCGAAAGGCCGCCGCACATGCCGCCGCGCGGCCGCTTCCATCGCGGCGCGATCGGCGGAGGCACTGCGTTCCGCTACTTCGCGGCGTTTGGCTTTCAGGATTTCTTCCAAACGGTTCATTCCGTATGCGCTCCTGCCTTGGGGGGAGGATTTCTTCCCTGCTGGCCGCTTTCACAAAGTCCGCTCGCTAAATTGTATAATGCTGTATCACCTATGGCGGAACTTTCCGAACGTGTTAAAACCTCGTTGGCGACTCAGGAACAGTATCTGAACCTTCACTTACCTGTCTTGATGCGGGCCGCCGCCAGTTTGGCAGCGGCCTTGGAGCGCGGCAACAAGCTCATCGCGGTGGGCTGTCCGACGGTGGCGCAACACCTGGTGGCGGAACTGACCGGACGGTTTGTCCAGGAACGTCCCGCGCTACCGGCGATCTGTATGAGCGACAACGCCGCGTCGGTCACCTCGATTCTGAACGACTATGGCAGGAACCGCATCTATGTCCGGCAACTGACGGCGCTGGCGCAGCCCGGCGATTTCGTGCTGGGCTTGATGGCCGGCTTGGATCATGCCGCTCACGATGGCATTGAACACGCCCAGCGGATGGGCTTGGAAACGCTGGTATTGGAGGTTTCGGGAGTGGAAGAGTGGATCGCCATGGAAGTTTTCCTGACCGCCGCCCATCTGCTCTGCGAAGAGGTGGAAGCCGAATTGCAGCGGCTGAAACCGGAATGGTTCGCGTCACCGGCGGTCAAGGTATGAAGGCAGGCCTGCAATCGAAAAAGGTTCGGCCCGCAAGCGCCTCCGGGGCCCCATCCCTCGTTGCCATCTTGAAGAGATTTTCAGGCTGCCGGATCGCCGTGGCCGGCGACTTCATGCTCGACCATTTCATCTGGGGCCGGGCCTCCCGTCTTTCGGCGGAAGCGCCCGTACCCGTGGTGGAAAGCACCGGAGAGGAATTTCGTCCCGGCGGCGCGGGTAACGTGGCGGCCAATTTAGCGGCGCTGGGAGCGTCGGCGTCGCCATTTGGCATTACCGGACGGGATCGCGGCGGGCAGTCGCTGCGCAAGGCGTTGCGAGAGCGCGGAATTTCCAGCGAGGGCTTGCTGGCTGTGGCGGGCCGCCCCACGACACTGAAGTTACGGATCGTCGAAACCGGACGGCGGCATCAGATCGCGCGCGTGGATACGGAAACGAGCACGCCCATACCCGCGAAACTGGCCCGGCGTTTGGCCGGCGCGCTCCTGGCGAGCCGCTGCGACGCTGTGATTATTTCGGACTACGATAAAGGCGCGGTGACGCCGGAATTTCTCGCTGCCGTGCTGCCGGAACTGCGCCGCCGCGGGACGCCCGTGTTTCTGGACCCGCGCACCCGCCAGCCGCAATTGTACCGGCCCATCGCGGTGCTGACGCCCAATCGCCAGGAAGCCGAGCGAATCACCGGCATCGCCATTCGCGATGAACAATCGCTGCGCCAGGCGGCCGGCGCGCTGTTGCAGCTAACGGAAGGCCTGGCGGTGCTGATCACGCTGAGCGATCAAGGCATGGTGTTGCTGGAAGACAGCGGGCGGATGCAGCCGATCCCCACGGTGTCGCGCGAAGTTTACGATGTTACCGGCGCGGGCGACACGGTGATTGCGGCGTTTGCGCTGGCCCACGCCGCCGGCGCCAGTTTTGGCGATGCCGCGCGGATTGCCAATTACGCGGCTGGAATCGCCGTGGCCCACGTGGGGACGGCTGCGCCGTCGTTGGCGGAGTTGCGGGCGGCGATCACCGGGTAGCCAGATTTTTTCACCACGAAGGCGCGAAGAGAGAAAAACCAAGGACACAAAGGAATCCTTCGTGTTCTTGGTTTTTCTTTCTTCGTGCCTTCGTGGTGAAAAAAAAGCGTCAGCCCTCCCGATGCACCGTGGCCGGCGAGAACGCCGGCAGGCACACCGCCACATACTCCGCGCCCTCGGCGCCCGGCGTGCTGTAGCGCACCCACTCGCCGCGCGGCGCGATCACCGCCTGGCCGGCGGCAATGTCGGCTATGGTATCGCGGGTCTCTACTCGCAAAGCCCCGCGCAACACCACGGTAAACTCGTCGAACTCCGGCGTCTGGCCGGGCTCGCTCCAGCCCGCGGGGCTGGTCATCTTGGCGATGGAGAGCGCCTCCGTGGCGGAGTTTACGCGGCCGATGAATTCCAGAATCGTCTTGGGCGGCGTGCCGACCGCTTCTACTTTCGTGGGCGATGAAATGATGGTGAGCATTATTCGTCGTCTTGTTCCAACTCTTCGTAGGCCTGGCGCTTAGAGATGCCGCGCTCCTTGGCGGCGGCTTTCAGCGCATCCATTTTGCGCAGGCTCTTTTGCTTCATCAACTCTTCCACCCGTTGGCGCAATGGTTTGACGCAGGCGGTCTCGCGGGCGTCTTCGGGATGGGGCCGGTTGACAATCAAGGTGATCTCGCCTTTCACGCGGTCGCGGCGGCTTAACTCCTCCAGCGCCTCCCGGCAAGTCCCGCGCAGAAACTCCTCGTGTATTTTGGTGACTTCCCGGGCCACCACCACCATCCGGTCGCCCAGAATGTCGGCGATGTCTTCCAGGCATTCCAGGATGCGATGCGGCGCTTCGTAGAACACCAGCGTTGCCGCCAGGTCTTTCAAGGACTCCAGTTCCTTGCGGCGTTGGCCTTTTTTCGAGGGCAGGAATCCGGCGAAGCGGAAGGGTTGCGTGGACAACCCGCCGGCGATCAATGCCGCCAGAAACGCGGACGGTCCCGGCACCGGCTGCACTTCGATCCCGTGGCGGATGCACAACGTCACCAGGCGATGGCCGGGATCGGAGATACCGGGCATCCCGGCGTCGGAAACCACGGCGATGTGTTCGCCTTCTTCCAAGCGCAGGATCAACTCCGGCGCGCGAGTCAGTTCGTTATGTTCGTGATAGCTGATGGTCGGCGTTTGAATGTTGAAATGATTCAGGAGCACCTGGGTGTGGCGGGTATCCTCGCAAGCCACCAAGTCCACCTCGCCCAGCGTGCGGATGGCCCGCAAGGTGATGTCTTCCAGATTGCCGATCGGCGTGCCGACCAGAAACAACGTACCGGTTTTGGAGGATGGCATGGGAGACCTGGAACCCCTCGACTTCGTAAGTCAAAGTAAAGTGTAGGGCAGGACTCCGCTTTTGTCTAGCCGCCTAACTCGACTTGTCACCGCACTCCCAATGGCGTCTTAAATCTGTGAAATCTGTGGAATCTGTGGAAGAACCTGTTTGCCCTTTGGTTGCGACCTTGACCGCGCTACGTCCCGGCCAGGCACGGCAAAAATCCAGTGAATATCCAGTCCTCCACTGGATCTCTAAGCCACTGAAGCGATGGCCGTTTGTTTGGCAATATCCAGCGTCCGGGCCGGATTCATTTTTCCGATACTGACCATGCGCGGTTTTGCGCGCTAAACCCAGCCGGATCAGTTTTTGCAGAAACGTGCTGGCGGCCTGATCCTGTTTGCCGTAGAGCAGACGCGCTTCCGTATCGACTGAGCGCCGCGGGAATTCGCTGACCGCCAAATCAGGTTGTCCCGGCGCCTCCCCGGCGACAGTTTCCGCTTGACCCCTAGTGTTACCCATGGTAACAATTGACGGATGTACCAGGTCTTCACAACCAAGTCGTTTGAGAAGACCCTGGTGAAGCTTCCGGTCAACTGGCAGAAGCGGATTATGGCGAAGATCAGGGAGGTTGCGGCCGACCCTTATGCGCCGAACAACAACCTCACGAAGCTGCAGGGCCGCGACGGATACCGGCTCAGGGTGGGCGACTGGCGCGTCATTTACGAACTGCACGACGACCGCCTGGTGATGCTGGTGTTGGAGGTGGGGCCAAGAGGAGGAGTATACTGATGCGCTTAGAAAAGATCACCCGCCACGGCAAGGAGTTCGCAGTGTTGCCGATGCATGATCTCAAGAAACTCCTGCACGATGCGGAGATGCTTGCCGACGTGAAAGCCTACGACGCGGTGAAGGCGCGCCTCCAGCGCGGCGAGGACGAACTGATCCCCCTGGAGATCGCCGAGCGCCGCCTCGCCGGGGAGAGCAGTGTAAGAGTCTGGCGTGAGCACCGCGGGTTCACCCAGGAGGAGTTGGCCAAGGCGTCGAAGGTGTCGCGCTCGATGATTGCGGCCATTGAGGCGGGAAACAAGCGAGGTGGAATCGTGACGCTGAAAAAACTCGCCGGGGCGTTGGGAGCCGATCTGGACCATCTGGCCTGATCGGATGGACGGGGCACGGGATCCCAGAGACGAGTCACCGAGTTTAGTCCGAGCCCGTGTTTTCAGACTCCCTGTTTTCAGAAATAATTCACCAAGTTCACTGACACGATTTCCGCTCGTTGGCAAGATCCAGTTCCTGGGCCGGATTCATTTTTCTGGACGCGGCCTCCCCTGGCAAAAAATAAACCACGAAGTTCAGTCTGCCCCCATTTCCCCCCGAGGGGTGGCGCGCGCGCACGATTTGGAGTGCCGAAGCTTGCTTCCGCTTTTCTCCAACGAAGCTTGCTTCGGCCATCGCCCCAGCGCCGCCGCCTATTCCCCGCCGGATTTTCCGCGAACCCTCAGCGCTTCCGCCATATCGGGATCGGCCTTGCTCCATAGCGTGGCAGCCTTGGCGAAGGACTTCTTGGCCGACGCGTTGTCGCCCTGGTGTTCGGCTACCAACGCCAGGGCGTAACTTGTGCCGGCGTATTCCGGATCGTGCGCCTGCATTTGTTGGGCGGTGAACTCGGCCAAGTCCCAGTCGCCGGTCTCGCGCGCGACGCGGCCGATAAATTCCAGCTTAAACAACGCCTGACTCCAGGCATCCGGCCCGGGAACAGCACGCACCTTGCGCTCGACTTCCTTTAGAATCGAGTCGGCCTCGGCGCGCTTTCCCGATCGCAGCAGAATCTCGCCTTGCAGACCTTCGATGAACGGGAGAGCCATCGTGGACATGGATCGCGCTACCTCGCCGGTGGAGTTGATTTCCTTTTGTGCCGCCGCCAGTTCCTTACCGGCATCCTCGATCTTGTTGTCGGCCAACAGCGCGTGACCCATCATGATATGCCCGGCGGCGCGGCCGGCGGGCCATTTGTCGTGGATCAACTGATCGGATGCCGCCCGCGCCTCCGCAACCCGCCCGCGGGAGAGCAGAAACGCGGGCCATTCCTTCTTGTTGAACGCGGCCGATTGGGAAACCGCGGGAATGGCCCAGGCTTCCACCATCAGTTTCTCTGCGGTTTTGAGACGGCCCTCATATTGATACGACGTGCTGAGCAGGTCCAGGTTGTGCTGATGATGCCAGTCGAAATCGGAGGGCACGTTTTCGGAAGCGTAGTAGGCGCGTTCGATCTCGTCGGCCTTCTGGAACTTGCCGATGGCTTCGTCAATGCGTCCGACGCGGCGCAAGTCGTGGCCGTACATGTGATGAGCGTGGGGAATCGCCGGCGCCAGACGCTCGTAAATCTCGCCGTGATGCAACGCCTCGGGCATTCGATTCACCGTTTCGTAGGAGTGAACCAGGTAATGATGCGCCGCGAAATTCTGGGGATCGCGTAATAGCACCGCCGAGTAAAACGCGATGGACGCGATGCCCCCACGTTGCCCGCGCCCGGCGGCCGTGGATTCCTCGGAGTTGCCGCGCAGCAGCCACAGTTGCAGGTCGTTGGGATAGACGGCTAGCGCCTCATCCATGGCCCGCTTGTAGGCCTCGTGCTTGGACTTGTTGCCGAGATCGGCCAAAGCGTCCACTTGCAGCGCGCGAATGGCGATGCGCCGCTTCTCCCACTCGTTGGCATGACCGCCGGCCAGCGATTGGGCCTTATTCAGCGCGCCCGCAGCCGCCGCGGGGTCCTCCAGTCCGGTGTAAACGCGGCTCAGACCGATCCAGGCCATGGCGATATTCGGATCCAGGCGCAAGGCCTGGTTGAAGGATCGCGCCGCCTCCAGCCACACATAGGAGTGCAAATAAGCCACACCCTGGTTGTAAAACGCTTGGGCTTGGCGCGACTTCGTGGACACCGGCTCGTCCACCTGGCCCACGCCTTCACGCAATCCTAACGGACGCTCCAAGACCTCGCGCGTGACGTAACCGACCGCGCCAGGGTGGGCATCTTGGGCAATGCAGGGAGCCACAAGTGACAGACAGAGCAAGGGTGTCCACAGATTCATAGGTGAAGCTAGAGTACCACAGGGAGGCGATCCACAGACTACACAGATTACACAGATTTCCGGAAGTAGCCGTGTTGGCAGCTCCGGAATCTGCGTAATCTGTGCAATCTGTAGATAAATCCCTTGTGAGAGTACCGTCCAGACGGTATACTATCCTCCGTGGCTTCTACCCGCGAAGCTGTCCTCCAAGCCGCCCTTGACCTGATCATCCGCGAAGGCGTGGATTCCCTTACCTTAGACCGTGTGGCTCGCGAAGCGGGCGTCAGCAAGGGAGGACTACTCTACCACTATGCCGGCAAGGAGCACCTGATTGCCGGCTTGGTCGAGCTGCTGATGATCCGGCTGCGCAGCTATCAAGTGCCGGCGAAAGACCGGACGGGGGTCGAGCCGGGCATCCATACGCGGTCGTTTGTGGAAGCCGCGCTGCACAATCAATCGCGCCCCAACACGGGAAACGGCGCCTCGCGGCCGCTGCAAGGCCAGGAGATTGCCGCGATTCTCATGGCCGCCATGACCAGCGCGCCCAGCCTGCTCGATCCCCTGCGGGAGATTTATCGCGATTGGCAAAATAATCTGGATCACGACGGCATCGATCCGGCGCGCGCCCTGGTGGCTCGTCTGGCCGCCGAGGGACTGTGGTTCAGCGAGGCGCTGGGATTGGCGCCGCCGCCGCCGGAACGGCGGGCCTCCATCGTTCGCGAGATTCAATCCTTGATCGAGCCCAGCGGAGGACTGCGAGAGACCGCCGCGATGATTCAACACGTGCCCATCGCCGAGGTGGCGGCGATTCTGGCGTCGGCGCAAGAAGATTTCCAGGAGTTGGCCCAGCAGGCCGATCATGCCGCGCAAGCCGCGGCGCATACGCTGCTGCGCTGGCAGCATCGCGCCGGATACTGGCGCGGCGATCTGACCGCGGATACCACGCTGGAATCCGATTACGTGTTTCTGGCGCTGTGGCTGTTTCCGCCCGCCGAGAAAGACGGGAATGGCTGGAATCCCCCCTGGCGCGCCAAGATCAACATGGCCCTGGCCACGCTGCTGGATCGCCAGCTTCCCGGCGGCGGCTGGAACATCTATCCTGGCGGACCGGCGGAGATCAGCGCCACGGCGCGCGCCTATGTGGCGCTGAAGATTGGCGGTCACGACCCCCGGCAGCCGGAGATGCGGCGGGCTCGGGAATGTATTCTGGCGCTCGGCGGATTGCAGGCCGTCAACAGTTACACGCGAATCAATCTCAGCTTGTTCGGAATGTTCCCTCGGCAATTCGCGCCCAGCATCCCTCCCGAGGTGGTGCTGATGCCCGGCAACCTGCTGTACGAAATGTCCTCGTGGAGCCGGGTCATTATCATGCCGTTGTCGATCATTCAGGCGCTGGGCGCGCAGCGCGCCACTCCCGACAGCATGACGGTGGAAGAACTGTATCTGCCCCATAAGAAGTTGGCGCTGCCCAAGCGCGACCGCATTTCGGCGGTGTTCAACCAGGCCGATCGCGTGCTGAAGTTGTGGGAGCGGCGGGGCTTGAAGGAGATCCGCGCCAAGGCCATTCGCGAAGCCGAACGATGGACGCTCGATCACATGCGATCCTCCGACGGCGTGGGCGCCATCTATCCCTCCATGATGTACGCGCTGATGGCCATGGATGCGCTGGGTTACGAGCGCGATCATCCCGACTTCGTGGAGACGTTGCGCCAGTTCGAGGGCCTCATGCTCGTGAAAGACGGCGCCGCCGGCAAGGGTTCCGGAGAATTAGCCGCGGAAACGCTGGAGTTTCAGCCCAGTCTGTCGCCGGTTTGGGACACGGCTATTTCCATGTTCGCGCTGGGCGAATTGGGAATGGCCGAGCCCGCCGCGATGCGCTCGGCCTGCGATTGGCTGCTGGACCGCGAGGTTCGCCGCAAAGGGGATTGGTCCGTGAAACGCCCCAATCTGCCGCCCAGCGGGTGGGCGTTTGAATTTGCCAACGAGTTTTATCCCGACATCGACGATACCGCCATGGTGCTGCTGGCGATGCAGCACGCCACGGCCTCCGATGCGGAGCGCCAGGCGCGCGCCGAACGCCGCGCGATTCAGTGGCTGCTGGGAATGCAATCCTCCGACGGCGGATGGGCGGCCTTCGACGTGGATAATAACTGGCAAGTGCTCAGCAAGGTGCCCTTCGCCGATCACAACGCCATGCTCGATCCCACTTGCCCCGATATCACCGGACGGGTGATGGAAGCGCTTTGCCGGCGCGGGTACACCCACGAACATCCGGCCATCGCCCGCGGGGCGCGCTATTTGCTGACGCACCAGCGTCCCGACGGAAGCTGGTACGGCCGCTGGGGCGTCAACTATACGTATGGGACTTTCCTGGCCATGCGCGGGTTGCGTGCCAGCGGTGCGGCGTCGGAAGGCGCTATCCGTTTGGGGGCTCAGTGGCTGCGCTCGGTGCAGAACCACGACGGCGGTTGGGGAGAAAGCTGCTCCAGTTACGAGTTGCATCACTTCGTGCCGGCTCCCAGCACGCCCTCGCAGACGGCTTGGGCATTACTCGGCCTGGAGGCGGGCGGGGAGAGCGCCAGCGAGGCCGCGCGGCGCGGCGTGGCTTGGTTGGTAGAACATCAAAACGCCGCCGGCAGTTGGGACGAGGAGTTGATGACCGGCACCGGTTTTCCCAATGTCTTCTATTTGTCGTACCATTTGTACCGCCACTATTTCCCGCTGCTGGCGCTGGCGGCCTGGCGCAAGAGCACCCGCGAGCCAGCCACGGAGAGCTTGCTGGCGGCCTTAGTGTAACGCCGGCCGGACGGCCGGCGTGGAATGGCGCAGCCTCTGCGCACGAAGAAGCGGCCCAGCCGCGCGGCGACAACGGCAACTGGCCCACATCGTTTTCTCACTAGCACTGGCCCGGCTTAGGGAGAATGATAAAATGGCCCTTCATGCCGAATCCAGCCGACGGCTCGTTGCCGCTTTCCGTCCTGCTTCTGACTTACAACGAGGAAGTGGGCATTGAGGCTTGTTTGCGCAACGTCTGCGCCTTCGCCGCCGACGTAGTGGTGCTGGATTCCTTTTCCACCGACCGCACCCTGGAAATCTGCCGCCGCTATCCTTGCCGGATCGTCCAGCACGAGTTCCTGAACTTCTCGGAGCAGCGCAATTGGGCGCTCCACAACATCGCCTGGAAGTACGATTGGCTGTTGACCGTGGATGCCGACGAAACTTTCCCCGAGCCGTTGGTTGCGGAAATCGCGGCGGCCCTGGAATCGCCGGACATCAACGGATACTGGATCAATCGCCGCTACATTTTCCTGCAGCGCTGGATCAAGTACGGCGGCAAGTATCCGTTGTGGACTATCCGGCTGTACCGCCGCTCCCAGACGCGCCACGAGGAGCGCGCCTCCACCGCGCACGCCCTGGTGGAGGGCCGCACCGCGTATCTCAAGAACGACATCGTTCACGAGGATCGCAAGGATCTTTATGCGCTGCTGCACCGGCACAACCGCTACTCCACGGCCGACGCCATGGAGTTGCTGATGCTGGAGCACGGCATGCTCCCGCGCGGCGTGGAGCCGCGCTGCTTCGGCAACGCGGTGGAACGCCGCCGCTGGATCAAGGATAAGATCTGGCCGAAACTGCCTTTCCGGCCGTTGCTGCTGTTCGGCTATCAGTACTTCCTGCGCTTGGGATTCCTGGACGGCTACGCGGGATTCGTTTTTTGCGTGCTCATGGCCGTGCAGGTGTTTCACATGGACGTGAAACTGTATGAAATGCGCCAGCGTTTGGCGCGAGGGCTGCTGGAAATCGATTCCCGCAACGTATTCAGGTCCTAGTGTGAAAATCCTTTTCGTCAACCAGTTTTTCTATCCCGACCATTCCGCGGTATCGCATTTGCTCACCGACCTGGCCGAGGATCTCACCGCGGCCGGCGAGCGGATCAGCGTGATTTGCGGACGCGGAGGATACTCCGGCGGCTATCTTCCCAGCGCCCAGGAGATCTACCAGGGCATCGCCATCCGGCGAGTGCGCTCCACCGGCTTCGGCCGCCGCACCATGGCGGGACGCCTCAGCGACATGCTGGCGTTCTACCTCTCGGCGACCTGGGCGATGCTGCGGGCCCCGCGGCCCGACGTGCTCTTCATCGTCAGCACGCCTCCCTTGCTGTGCCTGGCCGCGCTGGCCGTCGGCAAGCTGCGCGGACTTCCCGTCGTTTATGGCATTCAGGATCTTTACCCCGATATTGCCGTGGCCCTGGGTGTCCTGCGGCGGGATAGTCCGATGGCCCGGTTCCTGGAAAGGCTTTCCCGCGCGGGCATGCGGCGCATGGATCGGCTGGTGGTGCTGGGCCGTTACGCCAAAGCGTTGATCGCCGCCAAGGGCATTCCCGCGGAAAAGATCGAGATTCTCGAAAACTGGGAGGACGCGGCCCTGGTCCAGCGCGTGGAACATCAACAGAATTGGTTCCGCCGCGAGTTGCGGATTGGCCGGGAATTCGTGGTGCTCTATTCCGGCAACATGGGAATGGCCCACGAATTCGATACCGTTCTGGAGGCCGCCGACAGGCTGCGTTCGCGCCCGGACATCCTGTTCCTCTTCGTCGGCGACGGAGCCCGGCGGGCCGAGGTGGAGAGCTTCCGCGACCGCCACAACCTGCCCAACCTGCGGATGACCGGTTACCGGGATCGCCGTGAACTTTCCTACGTTGTGAGTTGCGGCGACGCGTTTCTGGTCACTTTGCGGTATGGAGCGGAAGGGCTGGTGTTGCCCAGTAAGATTTATGGTGGGATGGCCGTGGCGCGGCCGCTTCTGTTTGTCGGCAGCCGCGAGAACGACACCGCCGCCACGGTCGAGCGGGCCGCGTGCGGATGGATTTTCGCCCCGGGAGACGTGGACGGTCTGATCGCCAAGATCCTGGAGTTGCGCGAGCATCCCGAATTGGCGGCTGAGTACGGCCAGCGCGGCCGGGAGGCGCTGCTGCGATGGAATTACCGGGGACACGCCACGGAAGGCTATCGGCGAGTTTTTCGAGAGGCGCAACAGAGCTCCCCTTCCTCCCATAATTCCTATGGGAGCGAGGGAAACCCTGGGAATCATGGTTCCGTTTCCGCCGGCGGGGAATAGCGCACGTGCCAGCGGAACTTGAAGAACTTCTTGCCGCATTTCAAGCAGCGGTAGGCGGGAAAGCCCAGAATGCGGGCCATCGAGCGCCCCGTGGAGCCGCGAACCGATCGCCCGTTGATGCGTTCCAACTCCCGCCCATGGCATCCGGGACAGGCCGCGGAGAATACCAGAAAAATACGCAGCAGGTTTCGTTTGAGCGTACTGAAGAACGCGCCTTTGCGCCGCCAACTGACGAATCGGTGATGGCAGTCCCGGCAGCCATAAGGCCGGAAGGGCGTGAAGCGCAACCACTCGTTGGCGCCTTGGTAGCGATCTCGAAAAACACGCGAATGGCCGCAACGAGGACAATGCATGCGAGTGCTACTTTAACCCGGTAGGTGCCGGGTCCGTCTCCCCGATTGTATGCTATGCCTTAGGGATCCTCTTCAGCCTTTTATCACCAAACCAATCCACTTTGCAATAAACCTTCTAACTGTATAGAAAAGAGGCAGGTTGGGGAAGGTCAAAGCCCGGATTTTGACTTGACAGAGTTGGTACCAGCGGCTAGTATAAGGGTTGGTTGGGGAATTTTCTGTTCCGTCCCCCCGGTGCGCTGAGAACGTATACAGAAGCATATCTCTATTGCGGTTGCAGTGAAAAGGGGAGTGGTCATGACGGTCAACTACACGCGATTCGCATTCTTCGTGGCTTTCGGCTTGAGCTTGGTGACGGCGGCATCTGCCGGCGTAGCTCCTATCGCTACACTCCATGGGGATTCCCAGGTCACTGTAAACGGTAAACAGTTGAAGGTCGCGCAGCCGGCTTTTGCGGGGGATACTATCGAAGCGCCCGGCTCGTCTTTGGGAATCATTCATTTTCCACAACAGAGTTTGGCGCACCTCTCCGCGGCGGCGCGCGCCTCCCTGGAGCAGTCCGGCAAGGAAGTGTGGCTGGGATTGCAGCGCGGATGGGTGGGCATTCGTGAGGGCGCCCAACCGGTAAGTGTTCGCGCACACGGTGGAAAGATCAGCGGCGACCCCGGCGCTATCTTCCAGGTCGCCCAAGTGAAGGATGCCACCTACGTGACGGCCATCAAGGGATCGGCCGTAATTTCCGAAGGCGGTTTGGATGAGCCGCAAGCGGTGACGCAGGGCCAGTCGGTGAAGGTCGCGTTTCTCGAGCCGGGACCGTTGGGCCCGGAGCCGCGAACTGGTTCACAGGCCGGTGGCAAGGACACCACCTGCCCGGACCTCAAAGCGAGCTGCGCCAAGGATCCTTCCACGTGCAAGGTCTATTCGCAGCGCTGCGCGGTATGCAGTAATCCTTGCAAGAGTGGCGGCAACAGCCAAGCCTGCACGGATTTCAAGGCCTTGGAGGCGAAATGCACCCCCATGCGCAAGGCCTGCGCCAAGGATTCCACAAAGTGCTCCGACTACAGCACCACGTGCTCGGCTTTGGCCGGTTGCAAGGGCTACGGAGGCCTTCTGGAAGGGGCCGGAGCAGCCGGCGCCACTTCCGCGGCAGCGGCGGCCGCCAGCGGCGCCGCGGCGGCAGGTGTAGCAAGCGCTACCGCGGTGACCGCAGCCGTGGCCGCAGGCGTGGCCGGCGCGACTGTTGCCGGAGTGGCCGCCGGGGGAGGGTTTAGTAATAACGCCATAGTAAGCGGCGTCAAGTAGGTTTCGTTCGGTTCGTCTGGCCGGAACTGCGTGCGAGATGAATGGCAAGGCCGTCCCAACGGTGACGGCCTTTTCGTTTGACCCACGCGGGGATTCTTGATACGGTCAAAGACCGAAAGAAAATTTTCACCCCCCGGAGGGACGGGTTTCAATGAACCTCAGCTACACTCGATACATGGCATTCTTCGTTGGGTTGGGTTTGTGCCTCGTGACACTAGGCTTCGCGGGCGTCCATCCAATCGCGACTCTCAATGGCGATTCCAGCGTCACCGTGAACGGTAAGCGGGTCACCGTGTCGCAACCCGCGTTTGCCGGGGATATGATCGAAGCGCCGGGGTCGGCTCTCGGGATCGTTCAATTTCCAGAGCAGGGCTTGGCTCGCCTCTCGGCGTCGGCTCGCGCCTCGTTGGAGCAGTCCGGCAAGGAATTGTGGTTGGGATTGCAGCGCGGCTATGTGGGCATCCACGAGGGCGCGCAACCGGTGAGCGTTCGCGCTCACGGTGGAAAGATCAGCGCCGCTCCCGGTGCGGTCTTCGAAGTGGCCCAGATCAAGGACGCCACTTATGTGACGGCCATCAAGGGCTCGGCCATGATTTCCGAGGGCGGTCTTGACGAACCACAAGCGGTCGCGCAAGGCCAGTCCGTGAAGGTCGCGTTCCTGGAGCCGGGACCGTTCGGCGGCGGCCCGCAAGGCGCGGCGACAGCCTCCAGAGGCCAGGACACCACCTGCAAGGATCTCAAAGCAAGTTGCAGCAAGGATCCCGGCACATGCAAAGTTTATTCGCAGCGCTGCCCGGTTTGTAACGATCCTTGTAAGGGTGGAAGTAAGAGCCAAGCCTGCACGGATTTCAAGGCTTTGGAGAGCAAGTGCACACCGCTGCGCAAGGCTTGCGCCAAGGATTCTTCGAAGTGCGCCGATTACGGCCAGACTTGCACGGCATTATCCGGTTGCAAGGGCTACCAGGGCGTTCTGGAAGCCCAGGGTGCCGGTGCGGCAGGCAGCGCGGCGGCTTCTACGGCCGCCTCGGCGGGAGCCTCGGCTGCGGCCAGCGGCGCCGCGGCAGCCGCGACGGCAGGCGCAGCAGCGGCAGGAACCGCGGCGGTGGCGGCATCCACGGTCACGGCGTCCAGTGCGGCGGGCGGTTCGATTGGAACGATTGTGGCGATCTCAACATCGCCCTCGGGCTGCCCCGCTGGCACGGTGGCCGTAAGGATCCTCACCGGTGCCGATGCCGGGCAGTTCGATTGCATTGTCTCGCACTGATCGAGCGCCCGCGAAATATCCAGGCCGTCCCTTCCGGGACGGCCTTTTTATTTGACCCACCCGCAAATTTCTGTTACGGTCATCTTCGCGGTAAGATTCGGGCGGTAGGATTGGGGCCCGAAAATCCGCGCAGCAAGCGCGCGGCGGCGTTGACACCAAAGCAGAAGGAGATTACTTCCAGAACGATGGTTTTCACCGCCAAGAAGATTTTTCTGACCAAGGGAGTGGGCGTGCACCGCGAGCGCCTGACCAGTTTCGAAATGGCTTTGCGTTCCGCGGGAATCGCCGCCTACAACCTGGTGCGCGTTTCCAGCATTTTTCCACCGCGCTGCCAGTTGATTTCGCGCGCCGCCGGACAAAAGTATCTGCATCCCGGCCAGGTGCGCTTCGCGGTGATCAGCGAAAACGCTACGCGCGAGCCGCACCGCCTGATCGCCGCGACCATCGGATTGGCGCTGCCGGGAGATCGCAACACCTACGGCTACCTGAGCGAGCACCATTCTTTCGGAGAGACCGAGAAGATGGCCGGCGATTACGCCGAGGAACTGGCCGCCGAAATGCTGGCCACCACCCTCAACGTGGACTTCGATCCCGACCGCAGTTGGGACGAGAAAAAAGAGATTTACCGCATCTCCAACAAGATCGTGCGGACCATGAACAGCACGCAGTCGGCGGTGGGCGACAAGCGGGCCCGCTGGACTACCGTGCTGGCCGCAGCCATCCTGATCGGCGACGAGTAAGCGCCGGCTCATTGTCGTCAACGCCGGGTGCTAACGCCCGCGCAGCGAGACTTCCGGAAAGTACACGCCGCGCGGTGTGCGAACCCACCAGTCGCCGGTGCGGTCCCGCTCGGCCGCCGTGGTGAAGCGATACTCGTAGAGCAACGCGCGAACCGCGATCGGCGGGCGATCGGGAAACGGGTCGCGCGAAAAAAACGGCTTGACCTCGGGACGCCCATCCAGCAAGCGGATCATCAGCCGTCCGAACCAGCGGTCGCCGCTATTATCCCAGTGCTCGGTCAGCGCGGCGAACCACATTTGCCAGTCCAGCCGCGGTTGGTGCGGCGCGACGAAGGGTGGGCGGCGGTGCACGTCGCCAGCCTTGTAAGGGAATTCGTAGGGTAGCCAGGTTATGCCGTCAGCGGTGCCCTCGATCACGATTTCCAGACGCTCGGTGGTCATGGCGGCGAACAGGCCGTAGGTGTTCACCAAGTGGAAGGGCGCCTGTTGTTGGATGGCCGTACCGCCGATGTCCAGGCCAAAGCGATCGGCGATCTCCGCCAGGCTGATGGGCACGATGAACAGCGCCAGCGCGACGCAAGCCCAGTGTTGGATGCGGCCAACGGGTGGCTCATTTGTCCCATGATTCCCATCATTCCCAAACAGCGGCAGGCACAAGACCATCGTCAGCCAGTTGAAGTAGGCGTAATTGCCGGTGGCCATCAATAGCACTTGAAAAAGAATCAGCAAGACGCCGGCCACATACCGCGCGCGCCGCGGGGAGAAAATGAGAAACGGCACGGCCAGTTCCACCGTCCACATGAACCCCAGCGAGACAAGCTGGAACCAGTGCGGAGCATGATCCATGTACCAGGCGATGGCGTTGGGGATCGGCTGCGTGTGATAGTGGTAATTGAGCGCCGTCCAGTTGCGCCAGGTTTCGTCTTTGCTCAGCAGCTTGACGCTGCCGGACAGGAACATCAGCCGGAACAGCAGCCAACGTACCAGCCACACGGCCACCCGCGGCGGATCGCCGCCTACCGCGCGCCGCCAGATGCGCCAGTCCCAACGGACATAGAAGATCGCCAGGAAGCCCGCTTCCAACAGCAGGATGTCCCACTGGAAGGACATGAACTCCTGGCCTGCGCCGACCAAGGAAAGATACAAGGCCCATAGCATGGCCAAGGCCACGGCCGATCCAAAGCCGGCCGCTGCCAGCACGGAGATTCCCATTCCCAGCGCCGTCAGGAAACGGAGAAACCCGGTGGTGGGATGAATCCACGCCAGACAAGGAAGCAGATAGTAGGAGCGCGCGCCTAAGTGCTGATGGACGGCTTGAAAGAATGGCGCGAACGGCGCCAGGCCGTTGTCACCGAGGAGGCCGGGGAGCTGCGGATAAAACGAAGCGAAGGCGATGAAATAGACCACCGCCAGGGCGCGTGGAAACAGGGTAAGGGCGTTCCGGTTGAACCAATTGGTGCAGGCGCCGGCGCGTTCCTGAAAGTTCATTGTGGCAGCAAGCCCTCCCGCCGGGCGGCGTTCCGCTTCATCTCTCAAAGACTACGCCAATCGACGGCAGAATCGGAAACATGTTGAAGAACCACGGAGAGGCCTGCCCGGTCTTGCCGTTGTAGCCATTAAAACTATCGAAGCGTTCGTTGGTGTGGTTGAACGGGTTGACCACTTCCACAAACAACTTGACTTGGTTTTCCACTTGTCGTGGGCCCATTCCTTGTTCATGCGCACGTCCACGCGTTGATAGTCCAGCAGGCGCAGTTGATTGCGGTTCGCACTCAAGTAGTATTGGCCGTTTACGAGGCGGTAGAATCCGGGAATCGGCAGGCCGCTTCCGTACAGCCATTTCATGCTGAGATTCACGGTGGGCCGCAGCCGGTAGCTGCCGAAGACGTTCACGGTATGGCGTTGATCGTTGTCGGTGGGAAAAGTCAGATGCAGCACGCCGTCGTCTACTTGGGCCACGCCATAGGCGTAGGAGACCCAGCCAGTGAATCCGTTGGCTGTTCGCCGCTGGACCATGATTTGCGCGCCGCGTCCGTAACCGCGTTGCGAGTTGGCCCACGGCGCGCTGTTGGGCGCGAAGAAGACCGTGCCGTTGGCCAGCAGCCGCGGATCGAACAGCGGGTTTGGCGATGCGGAAGGGTCCGTCGTTGCCGGTGACGCTTTTTTTGGATGGTGCTGCCGGTGGACATCTGAAGACCGGCGCGCGCCCAGGGGTTCGTTGCTGGAGGCATCCATGACGTGGCCGTGGATCTCCGCGGGCGGTTGGGCGCAGAGCGTCAGGGGAAGGGCCAGCGTGATCAGCAGCCGAATCAAAGGCGCGTGCGCTAGATGTCGCAGACGAAACATGAAGTTGTATTACTCCGTTACGGCGCTTGCGTGACCGCCGCCAGGCCGGCCGTGCGCGCGGCGATGGCCAACTCCACGTTGTGGGTCATCAGACGCAGCGGAGCGCCGCTGCTCTCCCGTGCCTGCAAGGCGCTTGCCAAGTGGATGGCGTCGAGCGCGCCAAGCGGGGACTCCATCGGGATCGCGGCGCGATCCAGGATGGCCTGATCGCACGGCACAATCATGGCATTTTGCAATTCTGCATCGAGTTCCGCAAGGTGGCGGGTGAGTTCGGCATCGCTCAGCTTGCCTTTCCCACGCAGCCGGAAGAGGAGGCGCCGCGCTTCCAGGCGGGTGATCGCGCTAGTGTAGGTTGGTACGCCGTGGTCCAGGGTCATAGCGCCGGGTTGGCCGAGGAGGGCGCGCAGGTATACGGAACTGTCAACGTATCGAGACAAGACCATCAGCATACCGCAACATCAGATCCAAGCGCAGGAGGGGCGCGCGACATTAAAGCGAGGGTAGTGGGCTCCTTTTGAGAATTGATCGCGTCGTCTTTGATCCCGAAGGGATCGCCGCTTATAGCCGGTGGTTGAGCCGTTTTTGCGAAACCACCGGTAGACTTAACGTACGATCCGGACGCCGGTAGGCGTCCCAGCGCCTGTCCCCCTACCGGGGGACAAAATTTCAAACACCCGTTTCCGGTGGTTTCGCAGACTGCGCTCAACCACCGGCTACAAGCGGTGACCCCTCCCTGGGTCAACAAACTCAAAGGGGCCCACTACTAAAGCGAGACTTCATCCCTGGAAGGGATGGTAGCTTGTAGCCGGTGGTAGAACGCTTTTTGCGACACCACCGGAGATCAGAAATCAATTCCGCGCCCCGGCGCTCGGCTTGACTTTTGCTGGTGTCGGTCTCGATAAGATTTGTTCCGCCGCACCTCGAAGTCGCGGAAGAAACACTCGACCGCTTCTTCAAATGTGATGCCATGCGCAGCAAACTCGTCGCGGTCGAAATCCTACTCAAAGTCGGACGGAACGAACCGGCGCCAGTTCATTGTACGGCCGCTCCCGGCCGCTTACTCCACCTTATCCCAGTGCAGCTTTTCCAACATCGTGTACAACCGCGCCTTGATCCAGGTGTTGTCGCTCATTTGGTTGCTCAGCGTGTTGTAGGAGCGCGCCGCGGCGTCGTACATTCCGTTTTCCTCGTACAGAAACGCCAGCAGGATGCGCGGTCCGGTGTCGTTCGGATTGGCGGCGATCTGCTTCCTCAAGTCGGCCTCAGTGGCCTTGAATTCCTTGGCTTGCTCCGCAGGCAGGGTTTGAAAGAACGTTCCGGCTACGTCCATTTGACCGTCCTTGCCTACCGCGGAGACGCGCCACCAGTATTTTTGACCAGGCTCCAGCGCGGGACCATCGGCGGGATACTGGAAATCCGTTCCCGTCACCGTGGTCTTGTACAGGACTTGCTCTTCGCGGTTCTGCAGCCGGACATCGTAACGCGCGGCGTCCTTCACCGGCTCCCACGCAAACTTGGGACGAGGCTCGGAGATGTACACGCCTTCCACCGGCGTGCGCAGCCGCAGCTCCAGGCCGCGCGTCTTCACCAGCCCGACCTGCTGCTGGCTGGCCGAGGATAGCGCCAGCGTGGTGGGCAGCCGGCATCCCGCGATCTTGTGGTCGTCGGCGAGTTTGCCCTTGGTCACTTGCAGCGCGCTGGCTGTGAAGGTCACCTCGCCTGCAGACGGCAGGCGCGCCGAACGGGCGTCCGGACAATAGAGGAACACCGCTTCGCCGCCCGCTCCCGTGATCAGGCGATCGCCGGGCCCCACCAGATCGGCCATTTTGGCGGCCACCGGTGTTTTCTGGCCGGCGCGCTGGATCTGCACCGATCCCTTCACCATGGACAGCAAACCTACCGGCGTATCGTCCGCGAAGGGCATGGCTGCCGCGAAGCTCACGGCTGCTGCTGCCAAGCACACCGCCGGCAGCGCGGCCGCCAGCGCGGCCGCCAGCAACACAACCCCAATCATTTTGGATTTCGACATTTTCTTATCCCTTCTTTTCTCTGCTCTTGGGGGGACCCTCACACCGTATATAACCTTTCATCTCCCACATGCCCGGTCAATTCGTGACTGCCTTTGCAAACCGTGGCGATATCCGGCCCCATCCGATCGCGGGTGGCTTCGCTCAGCAGGATCAGCGTGTCGCACTTCTTGTTCAGCCCTTCAATCCGCGAGGCCACGTTAACCGTGTCTCCATTGGCAGTGTACTCCATTTTCTTGTCGCGAGCCCCACAAAGCCGACCACCACTTCTCCGGTGTGGATGCCGATGCCAATCTTCCATGGCGGCAATCCGGTGGCCTTGCGGTGTTCGTTCAGCAACTCCATGTGCGCGACCATCTCCAACGCGCAGACCACCGCGCGATGCGCATGATCGGGATGAGGCACCGGCGCTCCGAACAATACCAACATGCCGTCGCCGATGTACTTGTTGACCATGCCGCCGTTGCGCAGCACGCACTCCACCATTACGTCGAAGTATTCGTTCAACTCGCGCACTACGCCCTGGGGATCGCGGCCCTGGCTGTAGCGGGTGAACCCGCGCAGGTCGGTAAACATCACCGTCACCTCGCGAGACTCGCCCTCCAAAGGCACGCCGCCGGCTTCGATCACCGATTCCAGCACTTCTTTCGAGACCATGTTGGCGAAACTCTTTTCCAGCTCGGCGCGGCGGCGGTCCTGAGTGAGGAGGCGCGCGCCATAGCTGCCCAGCGTGGCCAACATGATGGCTAACTCCGGCCCCACCACATGCAGGATGATCCCGCGCGCATGGGCCACCACCACTACGAAGAACGCCGCGGCGATCAGCAGCGCGGTTACCAGCAAGCCCTGCGGCCAGCGGATCGCGAAACCGGCCAGGGCGGCCAAAATCGCCGCGCCCAGCAACAGCGTCCATTGTTCCGCGGGGCGAGCCGGACGCAGGAAATCGCCTTGCACGATAGTGGAGATGGCGTGGGCGTGGATCTCCGCGCCGGTCATCATCTGGCTGGTGCCGCGCGTGGCCAGGTAAAACGGCGTGGGGTGGCGGTCCGGCAGGTCGTCGGGGCCGATCACCACGATGCGACCCTGGAACCAGCGGCGCAACGCGGCTTGGTCGCCGCGTCGCGCGGCTTGAAGAACGGCCGCCATGGACACCGAGGGAAATGTCGTGCCCGTCGGACCGTAGTAATGGATGGCCATCTGGCCCTCGTCATCCGGACTGCCTCCGGCGGCGGGAATTCGCGCGGCCGGATTGCTCCCCAAGTACGCCGAGGCGATTCGCAGGCCAAGGGACAACGGAGGGTCGGGGGCGGATGGAGCGGGTTTGGCGCTCCATTCCAGGCGGCGGACAAAGCCGTCGGGGTCGGCGGCAAGTTCGGCGTATCCCACGTCGCCTTCGGCCACGGCTTGATAGTAGACCGGCACGAAGGCCTCCGTGTTGCGCTGCTGTTCCTCGGCCTCGTAGGCCAGGACCACGGGCACTCCTTGCTGCGTGGTTTCAACGAAGGCCTGGAAGAACGCCGGATCGGCCTTGGCGTCCCACTCGGTCACCGGATAGCTGAAGTAATAGTCCAGTCCAATGACCTTGGCGCCGCCCGTGGCAGCGGCGCGCAACACTTCCCCGAAAGCGGCGGGCCACAACATGCGCGGTTTAACCAGCAGGTTGGCGGTAGGAGTATCGATCCAAACCAGGGTGATGGGGGCAGGCTGGCGAAGCGGCGCCAGGCTCGCCGGCACGCTGGAACGCAGTCGGAAGCAAAGGTCGTAAGCTTTTACTTCTAAGATGCGCAGCAACTCTCCGCGCGAGATCCAATCGCCGAGGGCGGCGCTGGCCAGCGCCACCACGGCCACCGCGATGGCCGCCAGCCAGCGTCGCTGGCCGGCGGCAGAACTTTGGCGGCGGCCAACATCGCCAGCCGGTCGGGGAGTCGGTGCAGACATTGAGATCGAGGGAAACGCGTCTCTGCCGGATTATAGCGCAAAGGCCGCAGAAGAACATCAATCCACAGATTACACAGATTTCACAGATTAAGGAACCGACCAGCCTGGTGCCGGGTCGAGGCTCGTCCGAATCTGTGAAATCTGTGTAATCTGTGGATTGATCTTTGCTTTTGGCGACAAAGGTACTCCGTGCCAGAATGGCGTACACTGGGGTTCCAGCGGGATTATACTTTAGCGAGAGAGCTCACCTTGATCATGCGGGGTTGGAACTCATATTCGGCGTTCCTATCCGCCTTCACGCTGGCCCTGCTGGTCGCGCTGGCGCCGCCGGCCCATGCCCAAGGCGGCAATCGCTGGGCGGTGATCGTGGGCGTCTCCAAGTTCCAGAAGCTGGACGCGGCGCAGCAACTGGAGTTCGCCGATAAGGACGCCGAGTCGTTTGCCAAATTCATCGAGTCGCCGCGCGGACGGGCCTTCCCCAAGGAAAACGTCAAGTTGCTGATGAACGAATCCGCCACCACTGCGCTGCTGCGCACGGACCTGGCCAGTTGGCTGAAGCGCAACTCCAAGGCGGAGGACATGATCTACATCTTCCTGGCCACCCACGGCATGGTGGACAAGGAAGAGCCGCGCCGCACCTATCTGCTGACCAACGAGGCGGACCCGGAAGACTTGTACGACACCACCTTGTCCATGAACGATCTGGGCGACATCATTTCCACCCGGCTCAAGAGCGCCGGCCGGATTGTGCTGTTCGCCGACGCCTGCCGTTCCGGCAAACTCGGTGCGGGCATCGGCGCCGATCTGCAGAAGGGGGCCAGCGGAAATCAGGAAATCGTGGGGCTGCTGGCCAGCCGCGCCAAGGAGTTTTCCGAAGAGGGCAAGCAATTCTGCAACGGTCACGGAGCGTTCACTTGCTATTTGCTGAAAGGCCTGAACGGCGAGGCCGACGCCGATAAGGACGGCACGGTTACGGTGGGCGAGTTGATCCGCTATTTGCGCGACAAAGTCGCGCTCGCCACCAAGGACAAGCAGACCCCGCAGGAATTCGGAGATTTCGAGAACACCTTGCCGATGTCCTTCGTGGATAAGCCGGGCGTGGATTTGGGATTCACCGAATTGATGTTCCCCACCGGATTCCCCAACACCTGGCGCAAGTTTCCCAGCCTGTGGGCGGCGCTAGAAATGGGCAACGCCCTGCTCCCCAATCTGGCGCTCGACAACCTGCGGCTGGGTTTCCAACAGGCCCTTCAGGACGGCCGGCTGCTGGCCCCCAAGCTGCAGAGCGCCTGGGACCAGTACCGCCAGTTGCTGCAGTCCAGCGTTCCTCAGTCGGAGAAGGAAGACGCCCGCGACGCGCTGGCGGTGTCGCTCGAGAATGAGGGTCAGAAAATTCTGCAAACCTATCTGCGCGGCGACGCCTCGCCGCTCACCGCGCAGGACTATCGCGCCGGCGAGGCCTATTTTTCGCGCGCCGCCGAACTGAATCCTGATGAGAAGAAGCTGCAGGCCAAGGCGCGCTTCTGCGCCGGACGCGCGCTACTCTTCGACAAGCGCCTGAGCGATGCCGAGAACGCGCTGCGCGAGTCGGTGCGGATCGATCCGGGGGGCGCCTACGCCCACAACGCCCTGGGGAAATGCTACACGGACATGGGGCGCCCCGATGACGCCGTGCGCGAGTTCCGCACCGCCTTCGACAACGCGCCGCGGTGGGCGTATCCGCACTACAACCTGGCGATCACTTATGGCCAGACGCGGCACTATCGCGAAGCCGAGCAGGAGTACAAAGCGGCCATCGAGCTAGGACCGAATTACGCCTACCTGTACATCAACCTCGGCGATCTCTACCTGGAGCAATTGCATCGCCAGGACGACGCCGAGAAAGCCTTCCGCAAGGCCGCCGAGTTGGGCGATCCGCTGGCTTATAACTGGCTGGGAGCATTGTACTGGAAGCGCGGCGACCTGCGTCTGGCGGAAAGCAATTTCCGCAAGGCCATTGAGGTGGTACCCAACAGTGTGGCGGCGCGCATCAATCTGGCGCAGTTGCTGTACGACCAGAATCGCAAGGACGACGCCGAGCAGATGTTGCGCGCCGCCGCGCAACTGGACATGGGAAATCCCACTCCCCATCTTCGCCTCGCCGACCTGTTGTTGGAACGCGGCAAACTGGAGGACGCCGAGGTGGAATACGTGGTCGTGATCGGCCAGCTCCCCGATGATCCCGTGGCGCGCGAACATCTGGCCGATTTGCACGTGAAACAAAAACGCTTTAACGAGGCGATTCGCGAGTACACTCAGGCCATGCAGTTGGCTAGAGATCCCGCCGACCGGGCCCGCATCGATCGCAAGGAGAAATCCGCCGAGAAGCAGAAATGAAATCCCCAAACACTCGGGACCTTTCCCAGGCAATCCCGGCGAAACTCTGCGGCACCTTCTTGGTCCTATTGTCGCTGCTGGCCGCGCCTCGGGCTGCGGGCGCGGTGACCCTGCTGCATGACCTGACTTCGAATACCACGGGCCTGGTCAATGGTGTCTGCATTCTTCCCCCTGCGTTGAGCGTCTTCGCTCCCACCGATCCACAGGTATGGCTCTATTTCGATATGGATGGAACCCAGTCGGGAGACGCGGTGACCATCGACTACTATCGTCCCGACGGCGGCCTCTACACTAGTTTCAACCCCACCATCTCCGCGCCGGGCGCCGGCGGCTATTACTGCTTCGCTTACTACATTAACCTGGACGGCGCGACAGCGGCTTCTTATCCCGGAACCTGGACCATCCGAACGTACTACAACCAGTCCAGCGTGCCTCTGTTTTCGTTGAACTTCACGGTGGGCGCCGCGCCGGTCATTACCACCGTCGTGGGCAGCGAACCACTCTTCACCGGCGCCGGCGGTCCCGCGGCCAGCGCAACCTTCGGGCTGGTCAACGGAGTGCTGGCGGACTCCCAGGGCAATGTCTATGTCTCCGACAATGACAACTGCCTGGTGACCAAGATCAACTCCGCCGGTATCATCTCGGTGGTCGCCGGCAATGGCGTGTGTAGCTACTCGGGCGACGGCGGTCCGGCGACCAGCGCCGCCTTGAATCAGCCTGCGCAGATGGCCATGGATTCAGCTGGAAATCTGTATATCGCCGATTTCAATAACGGCGTGGTTCGCAAAGTGACTTCCGCGGGCATCATGAGCACCGTGGCCGGAACGGGAGGCTGTTGTTACACCGGCGACGGCGGGCCGGCCGCCAAGGCCACGTTGTTCGGCCCCACCGGCTTGGCCGTGGACTCGGCTGGAAATCTGTATATCGCGGACACGGAAGACAATGCCATTCGCAAGGTCAATTCGTCGGGGATCATCAGCACCGTGGCGGGCACCGGAACGGCGGGATTTTCGGGCGACGGCGGCCCGGCCACCAGCGCGCAACTGAACAATCCCCGTGGAGTGGCGGTGGATGCGGCGGGAAACATCTATATCGGAGACACTTCCAATTTCCGTGTCCGCAAGGTCATGCCCAGTGGAATCATCTCGACAATCGCCGGCACGGGAATCCAGACTTCCTCTGGAGACGGCGGTCCGGCCGTCAACGCGAATCTCAGTTTTCCCGAGGGACTAGCCTTGGATTCCGCCGGGGATCTCTACATTGCCGACTATGCCAGGGAAACCATTCGCAAGATCAACGCCTTGGGCATCATCTCCACGGTTGCCGGCAACGGCCTCAACAACTTTGGGGGCGATGGCGGACCCGCCACCAGCGCCGCACTCGCCGAACCTCAATCGGTCTCCGTGGACCCGGCCGGCAACCTTTATATCGCCGACTTCCAGAACCATCGTGTCCGCGTGGTCAATCCGGCGGGCACGATTACGACGTTTGCCGGCCAGATCTTGCTGGGCAACAACGGTCCGGCGACGCGGGCCTTATTGGCGCAACCTTACCATGTCGCCTTCGACGGCAGCGGAGACATGTATATCGCCGATATCGCCAACAACATGATCCGCAAGGTCAGTGCCGCGGGAATCATCACCACGTACGCCGGTACCGGAGCGCGCGGTTTCTCCGGCGACGGCGGCCCGGCTACCAGCGCGCTTCTCTCGCAGCCGGAAGGTGTGGCCGTGGATGCTTCCGGAAATGTCTACTACAGCGATACGCCCAATAATCGCGTGCGCAAGATTACGCCGGGCGGAATCATCAGCACGATCGCGGGTACCGGCGCGTGCACCTTTTCCGGAGACGGCGGCCCGGCAAGCAGCGCCGCTTTGTGCGCGCCGCGCGGGTTGGCCGTGAATAGCGGCGGAAACCTGTACATCGCCGACTATAACAATTCGCGCGTTCGCAGAGTCGCGATCGACGGAACGATCGGCACGATTGCTGGCACCGGCAATTTCTCGGCTTTCGGCGATGGCGGACCCGCGACCAGCGCCGGACTGGCCCCCTGGGACTTAGCCTTCGATGGCGCCGGTAATCTTTACGTGGTTGACGCGCCGAACTTCCGGATCCGGAAAATTACGCCCGGAGGAACCATCAGCACCGTGGCGGGCAACGGTACGGCTGGATCTAGCGGCGACAATGGTCCGGCAACCAGCGCCGAGATTCCTTTTTCCTTCGGTGTGGCCGTGGATGTCTATGGCAATCTCTTCATCGCCACGGGGTCGGCGGTGATTCGTCAGGTCGAGCCCACCGGCATCATCACCACGGTTGCCGGCGCCGGCTACAACAACTTCTCCGGGGATGGTGGCGCGGCCACTAACGCCGCGATCTGGAATCCCCAGGGAGTGGCGGTGGACTCAGTTGGCAATCTCTATATTTCCGATACCTCGAACAATCGCATTCGCAAGGTGCTGCTGGCTCCCGGTTCCGCGCCCACAATTTCCGTTTCCCAGGCGGGCTTGAGCTTCACGGCCGCGGCCGGCGCTCCGGGCAGCACGTTCCAACAAGTTTTGGTTTCCAGCGCTGTTTCCGGATTGGCCTGGACCGCTCATACTGCCGTCGCGTCGGGTTCCGGATGGCTGACGGCGACCCCTTCGGTGGGCGTCGTTCCGGGCGCAATCTCCGTGAGCGTCAGCGCCGCGAACCTAGCCGCCGGGACGTACAGCGGAACGGTCACGGTGGTTTCGGCCCTGGCTTCTCCCACCACGATCGCTATTCCGGTCACGTTTACAGTGAACTTCGCGGCGGCGTCGCAACTGGTGGTGCAGCCCTCCGCGCTGAACTTCCAAACCCGCGCGGGCGGCGCCAATCCACCCAACCAAACGCTGTACATCACCGATCCCAGCGGGACCGCTTTGGCGTGGACGGCCGCCACCACCACTTCAGGCGGAAACTGGCTGAATCTATCGCTGTCGTCGTCGGGAACTTCCAGTTCGCCGGCGAATGCCACGCATGTGAGTGTGAACATCGCCGGCCTGCTGCCCGGCACGTATCAGGGCGCCGTTGCCGTATCCAGCTCCACCACCGGCACCACCACCGGCACCACCACCAGCGTACCCGTCACCCTGCTGCTCGCTCCCGGCACGCAGCAGACGCAGACGATTCTGCTGAGCCAGACCGGGATGTCGTTCACCGGCGTGCAAGGCGGAACGGCGGTCCCCAGCCAATCGTTCGGAATTCTCAACACCGGCTCGGGAGTGATGAACTGGACGGCCAGCGTCACCACGCAAGGCGGGGGGAACTGGCTCAGCATTTCGGCGTCGAGCGGGAGCAGCATCGCCAATTCCCTGCAAATCCCCACCGTGACCGTGGCCGTGAATACCACCGGCCTGAGCGCCGGCGTTTACTCCGGCTGGGTGAAGATGGCGGCCAGCGGCGCGATCAACACGCCGCAGTTTGTGACCGTGAAATTGAATGTCTTGCCGGTCGGCGGCAACCCTGGCGTTATCGTGCGGCCCACCGGTTTGATTTTTGCGGCCCTGGCCAACACGTCCTCGCCCAGCTCGCAGACGGTTGACGTCGCCACGGCCATTCCCGCAGGCTCGGACTTTATCGGCGGCGTGATTGCGCGCGGAACCTGGCCGCAGGCGGCGCCGCTCAGCGCGACGATTTCCGTTGGCCAGGAGCAAGCCATTTCCGTGCAGCCGTCGCTCGGCACGCTGGCGCCGGGCGTCTATCAAGGCACGCTCACGCTGCAGTTCCACGACGGCAGCGCGCAGACCGTGGCGATCACGTTCCTGGTGGCGTCGGCGTCCCGCGCGTCCGCGCAGCGCTTCCCTGGGGAGAGCGCCGCCGGCTGTACACCCACGCAGATGCTCGCCCAGGTGCGCAATTATGGAAGCAATTATGGCAGCAGCGCCGGAAACATCATCTCGCTCTCGGCCGGTTATGGACAACTGATCGAAGTGCAACTGCAGGACGACTGCCGGAACGCCGTGACCAACGCCACGGCCGTGATCGCCAGCTTCTCGGATGGCGAGACCCTCACCCTGAACAATCTGCAAAACGGCATCTACAGCAGCACCTGGAACCCGCAAACGCCTGCCGGGCAGGTGACCATGACCGTCACGGCCTTTGCGCCGCCCCTGCCGCCCGTCACGGTGCAGGCCTCCGGATTGGCGCAGGCCAATCCGTCGGCGGCGTCGATCTACTCAGGCGGCGTGGTGAACGGCGCCAGCTTTGCGAAGGGCGCGGCGCTGGCGCCGGGAGGCATTGTCTCGATTTTCGGAGCCAATCTGGCGCAAAGCTCGCTGGGTTCGAGCAGTTTACCGCTGCCGAGCTTGCTGGCCGGCGCGACCGTGACCGTCGGCGGGATTGATGTGCCGCTGTTCTATTCCTCCAGCGGGCAAATCAACGCGCAGTTGCCGTTTGAATTGACACCCAACAGCCAGACGCAAGTGATTGTGCGCACCGTTCCGCCGGGAGCTTCCGCGCCGATCGCCACGGTTCCCGAGCCGATCAGCATAGGCGTGTCCTCGCCGGGAATCTTCACCATCAACGCCGCGGGACAGGGCGCGATTCTGCTGGCCAACAGCTCCATTTTTGCAGCGCCGGCGGGATCGATTCCCGGGGCATCCGCCGCGCCGGCGGTGCGTGGCCAGTACATCAGCATTTATTGCAGCGGGCTGGGCGCGGTAGTGAACCAGCCGCCCACCGGCACCGCGGCCGGCGGAACCTCCACCACCATCGCGTCGCCCGTGGTGACCATCGGAGGGTTAGCCGCCAACGTCAGCTTCTCCGGCTTGGCGCCGGGCTTTGTTGGCCTGTACCAAGTGAACGTACAAGTGCCCTCCGGCGTAACGCCGGGAGGGGCCGTTCCGCTGATCTTGACAATGAATGGCGCGGTGTCCAATACCGTCACGATCGCCGTGCAGTAGCGGGTGGAGCAAGTGTTTAAGGTCCAATCGCGCGGGCCTGTGTCGGCTGGGTTGGCCTTAAGCCCGGCGCATCCGTCCCGGGATTACCGCGGAAAGTCGCACTTGAGAGGAACTGACTTGGGTAATAGAATAGGTATCCGTTGACTGAGAAATAGCGGTAGCCCCTCATCAAGCCGCGCAGGCGAACAGGATACATTCTTGGCTATGTGAGAAGCAATCGGAGCAATCGTGCAGCCTCTTGCTGGATCGGCCGAGGAAGAGCCTCAAAAATCTCGGGTACTCCGTCACCGAGAACCAGGGTCACAATCCAAGCTTCTTCTGAAGCGCCTCCCACGGCGTGAAACGGCCTTCGCGAAATCCGCATTCTGAACGCTCACGTTGCGCCAGCAGCTCAGCCGCATGGATCTCCTCGACCTCGTCCAGCAAGCCTTGCAGAGTGCCATGCATCCGCAAGGCATCCCGGATCGCCTCGCTGCGATCCCCGGAATGCTGCTCGGCCAGGGAATCCAGCATGCGATCGGATTCTTCGTCTAGCAGAATCTCCAATTTCTTCATGGTGAGTTGATTGTACCTCCGGAGCACCTTTACCTCAAGGGCTATCAACTTTCGGCAGTGTCTCAGCTTGCTTTCCGTGTTGATCCCCTTGAGAGCCACGACGCCAAGAGCAGCAATAGTAGTCCGAAGCCCGCTGTCCCAGCTCTCTTCAGCATTGGTTCATCTGGAAGGCCAAGAGGAATTACAAGCATAATGGCTCCGATGAGCACCATGAACGCTAAACGAGCACCCTGGACAGTCGGTCGCTGCATTAAGGCCGGGTTTCAAACTTCGTGAATGGAGGATCACTTACAGTCTTGGTTTGCTGGCACACAGGACAACGGTAGTACCATTGTGTGCTCTTGCCGGAGGTCGCTTTATCAGGGACTCTGACCATCTCTGCGTTCTTACAATCAGGATTCGTACATCTCGGATTCTTAGGCATGGTCCACTGCCCTTTGTTCCAACAACGCCACGATATCACGAATCTCCCAGAGCCGATCCGCAACTCCTGCGGCCATGGCGGGAGTCACTCGCAAGGTCTTGTGAATCCGCACGAAGTTGTAATGCATGAAATACAGCGCCAGATGCACGGCGTGGTTCTGTACCTTCTTGCTGAAGCCGTTGGTTAGTCGGGTGAAACGCCGCATGGACATGCGCATCGTAAGGTTCTGACGCTCGACATAGGACGTGCTCACAAGATCGGGGTCGGGCGATCCAGAAACGACCCGGCGCTCGCAGCCAAGGCACACGGCAGGGCTGTAGCGCGTGTCGTTCTCTGCTGGCGTGCCATAAATCTTGGTCAACGTGGCGTAGTCGATTTCTCCACCAAAGGCCATGTCCACAGCCGTCAGGTACGGCTTGTGGCCGTCAGTCGTCAACTGGACGTGGTTCGCGAGCCGTCCTGCAAGGTCTTCGATGAAATCACGTGCCGCTGAAGCATCGCGGCTTCCCACCATCCAGCACGGCACCAGTTTGGTTTCCGCGTCGATGGCCGTCCAGGTCCACACGTCGCCAGCAGCCGGATTCTTTGCCGCAATCGCTGGCGTGACATTCTTTTGCTTCGCGTAGACGAAGGCCCATATCTCATCGCATTCGATCCGCTTCAGGTTGAGGTTACGGAACACGCGGTCTTGGTACTCCGCACACGCTTCGCCAGCCTCTACCAGCAGCTTTGTGACAGTGTTGATGGACACCCCGCAAACTCGGCTGGTAGCGCGAAGGCTGCTTCCCTCAACCAACATACTTAGGATCTGGACCCTCTCGTCAATTGATAGGCGGTTCATGCTCTGTACCTTACCGAATGGGTGCTCCTTTGTCAAGCATTAAAATCAGTTCCATGGTTGTGGTACTGCGTGCCAAGCATAAAAATATAGCATTTATGTAGCACTTCTGCAATATATAGTTGACTATTCGTGTTTCTCGCGGTATGCTAGATGCATCGAGAATACGCTGGGACCACCTCTAGGAGGCAACTATGGCAAGCAGCAATGAGATTCGACGCCTTACGACAAAGTGGCGGAGTCAATCAGGATGGCCTAAGAAGCTTGAATGGATAGAGATATCCGGCCTACGGGGCTGGACTGGCCAGCGGTTCAGACTGGACTATCCCATAATGGCCGTCGTGGGTGAGAACGGGTGCGGGAAGAGTACACTGCTTCAGTCAGCAGCTTCCGTGTACAAGTCCACAGACCGTCTATTTCGAAAAGGGCGTGGATTCGCGTCCGACTTCTTCCCTAACACAGCGTGGGATACGATCACGCAGGCATCAATCAGATCTTCGATACGCCAGGGAGATCAGACTGTGACCGGCAATGTCCGCAAACTCAAGGATAGATGGCTTGGCAACGTGGACCGACCTGATCGCCCGGTTGTATACATCGACTTGAGCCGTATCCAGCCCGTCCCTGCGCGAGTCGGCTACTCAAGAATCGCGAAGTCGCCACACAAAGAGGCAAGTTTTACCCCCTTCGACAAGTACCGCCTCGCCCGTCTAAGTCAAATCATGGGCAGAAAGTTCGATCTTGCAAAAATGTCCATTAGCACGGTTGACCCGAAGCGGGAGATTCCGGTGCTGAGCCATCACAACACTAACTATTCCGGATTCCATCAAGGCGCTGGCGAGACAACGATGGCAGAATTGCTCAAGACCGACTTGCCGCAACACAGTCTGGTGTTGATTGATGAAGTGGAGAGCTCCCTCCACCCTCGTTCGCAGCGTCGTCTCATCCGTGATCTTGCCGAACGATGCCGCGAGCGAGAATTGCAGATAATCCTCACGACCCACTCTCCTTTCGTCTTGGACGAACTCCCGTTTGAGGCCCGCGCGCACATCTTGGAAACAGACGGTGTACGCAGGATCGTCTACGGGATCAGCGCTGAGTTTGCAATGACGAAAATGGACGATGTTCCGCAGCACGAGTGTGACTTGTATGTCGAGGACAGAAGGGCGCAGATACTTCTAATAGAGATCCTCGCAGCACACAAGCCAGAACTAGTCCAGCGCTGCCGCACAGTTCCCTACGGCGCGGCGTCCGTCGGACAGTCGCTAGGGATCATGGTGTCACAGAGTAGATTTCCTAGACCATCGTGTGTCTTCCTCGATGGGGACCAGGGGTCCTCGACGGGGTGCATCAATCTACCTGGAGAAGACGCGCCGGAACGGGTCGTGTTCGAATCATTGAAAGCGAAGAACTGGCTGAACGTGGCTGCCCGCATCAATCGGCCTCATGCCAGTGTTGCGGATGCCTGTGACTCCACAATGCTTCTGGAAAACCATCATGATTGGATTAATCGCGCCGCTACCACGCTTGTTATAGGTGGAGACATCCTATGGCAAGTTCTGAGTGCGGAATGGGCTACAACCTGCTTGGTCCCAGAGGAAGCGGCTAAAGTCATCCAGCCGATAGAGGACAGCTTAATCGGGTCCCCGTCTCCCGCTCGGAGCCCAGCGGATGTTACGATACCGACGGACGCCAGCGGGAACGCGCTGCTTTTCGAGCTATAGCGGAGCGGGTTGATTTTGGAAGGGTTGCGGCTCTGGCAATACCTCCCTTGAGACCGCCCGCCCGACCCTTCCGTTGGTTTGGGTTCTTCTTGGATTCGCTAACAGTATCCTCAACCTCGCCGGTCGCTATATCCACAATCAGTTTGGCAAGCTGGCTTGGGTCTCGCGGTCTCAATGGCATAAGCACATTTTCCCACGCATTGCCACCTAGCGCCAGCCCTTGCACATTCAAACTGAGACACTACCCAACTTTCTATCAACTTTCGCGTCACCACCGCCCTTATTAGAAAACGGGAGAAGGTGTCAACGGGCGGGGGACGGAGCCGCCTGACGTGCATAACGAATTTCCGACAGGCGATCTTCAATACGCGGCCACGTGTTCTTGCGTGAACGAACGCGTCAGCGTCGCCCCAGCATTCTACGATGATCGGAGAGTGAAGCTTGGCCTTTCCCTTTCCAGCACGCGATACGAGAAAAGGGGCTACGCAGATCAGTAGTGGGCCGCTTGCCGAGCCGCCAGCCGCAGGCAAGGGGACCCACCCCCGATCCCCACACTCCTGTTGACAATCAACATAACCATGGGTACACTCCTGTTGATCGTCTAAAGGAGTAAGGGAGTGTATGCCATCTTGCAAAGCCGAAGTTTTGCAGGGAACGCTGGATTTGCTGGTGTTGAAGACGCTCGATGCCATGGGACCGAGGCACGGCTTCGGGATCGCCGTGCGCATCCAACAGGTCTCCCAGGACCTGCTGCAATTGAACCAGGGAACCCTCTATCCCGCGTTGCTGCGCCTGGAACAGCGCGGCTGGATCGCCTCCAAGTGGGGCGTATCGGAGAATAACCGCAAGGCCAAGTTTTACTCCCTGACTCGCATCGGACGCAAGCAACTCCGGAATGAAACGGAAAGCTGGGATCGCATGTCCGCCATGATCAATCGCGTGCTGAAGGCTACCTGACCATGCTTGAGGCTGTGCGCGTATTCCTAGGCCGTGTCGCCGTGCTGTTTCGCCGCCGTCATCTTGAAGATGACTTGGATGCCGAGCTGCGCGCGCACCTCGAGATGGCCGTGGAACTAAATCTGCGTAAAGGCATGACCGCCGCGGATGCCCGCCGCGATGCCCTGCGGCGTTCGGCGGCGTCGCCCAAATCAAGGAAATCTATCGCGAAACCAGAGAGGCACGCCCATGATCGAGACCGCGCTGGCAAGACCTCCGCTATCGGCTTCCGGATGCTCCGCCGCAATCCCGGTTTTTCCATCCTGGTGGTTTTTTGCCTGACCCTGGGAATCGGCGCCAACGCCGCGGTGTTCAGTTGGATCGAAGGCATCCTGCTGCGGCCGTTCCCGCTGGTCGCCCACCAGGAGAGGCTGATGGCCGTGGCCGGAACCGAATCGCGGCGCGCCGCGGCCACACCGATGTCTCCTGGCCCGACTTCATGGACTTTCAGAGGAACTGCACGCTGTTCGACGCCTTCATCGCGGACCGCATCACGGGTACCACGCTCAGCATCGGCGACCGCGCCGAGCGCGCTCACCGGCCAGCGTCGTATCGGCCAACTATTTCGACGCGCTGGGAGTCCGTCCCATCCTGGGCCGCGGCTTCGAACCGGCGGAAGACGTCGGGCGCAATGCTCATCCCGTCACGGTGATCAGCTACCAGATGTGGAAAGAGCGCTTCCACGGCGATCCGGGCATCATCGGCAAGACGCAGATGCTCAATGGCATGCCGCACACCATCGTCGGCGTTGCGCCGGAGGGTTTCTACGGCACTTTCGTCGGCTGGGCGATGCAGTTCTGGGTCCCCGCGTCGATGCAGGAGACGTTCGACCCCGGCGGATACAAACTGGAGGATCGCGGCGCGCAGTTGGATTGAGGGCTTCGTGCGGCTCAAGCCGGGCGTGACCGCGGCAGCAGGCCCAGGCGGAGATTTCGGCGGTGGCCAGCGGCTGGAAGCACGATTATCCGGCCACCAACCGCGGCCGCGGCATCAGGCTGTACCCCTTGTGGCAAACCCCTTTCAACAACGCCGGCACGCTGCTGCCCACGCTGGGAATCGCGCTCGCGGTGGTGGTGTTCGTGCTCCTCATCGCCTGCGCCAACGTCAGCAATCTGCTGCTGGTGAAGACCTTCGGACGGCGGCATGAAATGACCGTCCGGCTGGCCGTCGGCGCGGGTCGCGGCCGCCTCCTGAAGCAGCTTCTCACCGAAGGCCTGATCCTCTCGGCGCTGGCCGCGGTGGGCGGACTTCGTGGTGGCGAACTGGTGCCGCAACCTTGCTGGTGCTGCTTCTGCCGCGCGCGGCGGCGTCGCCATGACGCTGCCGGGCGAGCTCGATTGGCGGGTGCTGGCGTCTGAGCACCGGGGTCTGCCTGGTCTCCACGCTGCTGTTCGGCCTGTTTCCGGCGCTGCACGTCCAGCCAGCATCGATCTGGCTTCGGCGCTGAAGGCCGAATCGGGCGGCGTGGTGGGCGGCAGAAGCCGGGCGCTGGTGCGGTCGGGCCTGGTGCTGGTACAGGTGGCCCTGAGCTTTGTTCTGCTGGTGGGAGCGGGCCTGCTGATCGAGAGCCTGCGAGCGGATGCAGAATACCAGTCCCGGCTTTTCGACCCGCGGGGTGCTGGCACGACCGATCGATTTCTACGCGGCGGGATACGACGCGCAGCGCACCAAGACTTTTCAGGACGACCTGGTCGATCGCGCTTCGAGGCGCTGGGAGGCGTGGAATCGGCGGCCTTCGCGCGGATGACGCCGTTCAGCTATCGCAGCTATTCGTCCGCTCCGATCGCGGTGGATGGCTACCTGCCCGCGCCCGACGAGCAGCCCACCTCCGACTACAACGAGGTCGGTCCGGCCTACCTCGCCACGATGGGGATTCCGCTGGTTTCCGGCCGCGAGTTCACCCGCGCCGACAACGAAACGGCGCCGCCGGTCGCGGTGGTGAACGAGGCGATGGCCGCGCAATACTGGCGCGGGCAGGATCCCGTCGGCAGGCGCCTGCAGGTGAAGGGACGTTGGCTGCAGGTGGTGGGCGTCGCCAAAATGTCGAAGTACCGGAACCTGCGGGAGACGCTCGACGCCGTTCTTCTACGTCCCCCTGCGCCAGAGCGCCATGGGTTCGAGCCTGCACATCCGGACGCGGCAGGGCCCGGAGACCATGGCGAAGGTGCTGGCGCGCGAGATCCAGTCGCTGGACGCGAACCTGGCGCCCGGAGAGGTGATCACCATGCAGGAAGCAGGTGGACCGCACGACGGCCTTCCAGCGGGTGGCCGCCACCATGCTCGGCCGTGTTCGGCGGACTGGCCTTGCTGCTGGCGGCAGTCGGGCTCTACGGGTGATGTCCTACGCGGTCTCGCAGAGCAAGCGCGAACTGGGACTGCGGATGGCGCTGGGCGCGGAGGTATCGGACCTGTTGCGGCTGGTGATGGCGCAGGGGCATGGCGCTGACGGCGGGCGGCCTGGTGTTGGGCGCGGCGGCGGCGCTGGCGATGACGCGGCTGATCGTGGGCATGCTGTACAAGGTGAGTCCGCGCGACCCGCTGGCCTTCGGGTCGGCCATCCTGGTGATGGCCATCGCCGCGCTGGCGGCGTGTTTCGTGCCCGCCTGGCGGGCCACCCGGACCGATCCGGTGCGGGCGTTGCGGGAGTAGGGGTGTAGTAGCGCAGGCCTCCGGCCTGTTCTTTGCAACGCGCGGAAAAGGAACAGGCCGGAGGCCTGCGTTACTAAAACGGCTATTATGTTTGCATGACCCTGTTAGTGGTCTCCGACCCCGCCTCGAGTTACTTGAGCCTGCTCGAGCGATTGCCGAAAACGGTTACCGTCCGGGTGGGCAACACCCCGGAGTTTCTTCGCAGCAACGCGCCCAACGCGGACGTGATCCTCAGCGATATTTCCGGCGGCTCATTGCAAACCGTCTTCTCCTTGGCGCACCGCGTGCGATGGGTTCATGCGCTATCGGCGGGCGTGGATAAGATCCTGTTTCCGGCATTGATCGAGAGTCCCGTGCCGCTCACCAATTCCCGAGGCGTGTTCAAGGATGCCTTGGCCGAGTTTGCCATCGCCGCAATTCTGTTTTTCGCCAAGGATCTGCGGCGGCTGGTGCGCGGCCAGGAAGCCGGACGCTGGGATCAATTCGACGTGCAGTTGATTCGCGGCCAAGTCTTGGGAATCATCGGCTACGGCGAAATCGGCCGCACCACCGCCAATCTGGCCCACGCCCTGGGGATGCGGGTAGTCGCCACGCGGAGACGCGCGTCCGATCCCGAGCCGCCTCTGGACCAACTTTATGCGCCCGCCCAGTTGCGCGAAATGCTCGGCGTTTGCGATTACGTGTTGGTCTGCGCGCCGCTGACGCCGGAGACGCGCGGAATGATCGGCGCGGCCGAGTTGAACGCCATGAAGTCCAGCGCCGTGATCATCAACGTGGGCCGGGGGCCGGTGATTGTGGAGGCCGACCTGATCGCCGCGTTGAAAAACCACATTCATGGCGCGGCCCTGGATGTTTACGATACTGAACCGCTGCCGCAAGGCCACCCGTTTTACGGCCAACCAAACGTGCTGCTCTCGCCGCACTCCGCCGATCATGCCGTTGGTTGGACCACCTGGGCGATGCTCAAGTTTCTGGAAAATTTCGAGCGGTTTTACAACGGGCAGGAGCTGATGAACGTGGTGGACAAACGCGCCGGGTACTGACGCTACGTCCACAGCTTCACGCCACCCAGCAATCCGGCGATATTGGGAATCACCTTGGTTCGGGACGGCAATTCGCCGGCGATCTTGGTGGCGTTGCCGCCGCCGATGTACAGGAGATCGTAGTTGAAGAGCGCGTCCATGCTGGCGATGGCCTGGCGCAGACGGTGGTTCCACTTCTTGCGGCCCTCCTTCTTCAAAGCCTTCTTGCCCAGCAGGTTCTCAAAGGTCTTGTCGTGCCGGAAAGGATGATGGGCCAGCTCGATGTTCGGCACCATGATGCCATCCACGAACAGCGCCGAGCCCAAACCGGTGCCTAGCGTGATGACCATTTCCACGCCGTGTCCTTTCACGGCGCCGAATCCCTGCATGTCGGCGTCGTTGGCCACGCGCACCGGTTTGTGCAGGCGCTTCTGCAACTCCCGCGCCAGGTTAAATCCCACCCAGCGCGGATGCAGGTTTGCGGCGGTGAAAATCACGCCCTTGCGCACCACACCGGGAAATCCCACCGAGATACGATCGAACGCCGGTTGTTTCTTGGCCAGATCGCACATCACCTTCAGGCATGCGCCGGGCGTGGCCGGTTCCGGCGTCAAGGCGCGGCCGCGATCGCTGACCGGCTTGGACCGGGTGTCCAGCACGATGGCTTTAATGCCCGTTCCACCGACGTCGATACAGAGCGTGTGCATGTCCACAGATTACACGAAAAAGGCCCGAGCCGCGAGGCCCGAGGCGCGAGCGAGGCCTGACTTCCGACTCGGGCCTCGGACCTCGGGCCTTCCTTCATTGCGATAGATCCACCTTGACCACCGTGTCATAGGGGTCCCTGCCATCGGGCAGCTTGAAAACCTCGTGGTCCAAGTAGGAATAGTGGCTCACCGCCAGATTGCGGTTCAGCAGGCTGGCGCTTTCACTTCGTGCGGCAGCTTGGGCATCACCAGAATCTGGTCCGGCCAGTCGAGCACGTGGACGTACACGATGTTGCCCTTCTGCGTGGTCACGCCCCAAGGCCGCGGAGTGATGGGCCCGCCGCGCGTGCCGTAGATGGATTCGCCGTTCTTGCGCCAGCCACTGCGCCCATCTGCCTGCAGGCGCTCGATGAACTCCGGCTGAATCTTGCCCGTGCGGCATCGGCCCGATGTTCAACAGAAAATTGGCGTTGTGGCCCGCCGCCTGCACCAGGTACTGAATCAATTGCGCGGTGCTCTTGTAGTGCTTGTCGCTGCTGTTGTAGCCCCAGGCGCTGTTGATGGTCTCGCAGGTTTCGAGCGGCAGGTTGCCGACCTTCGACTCGTCGTTGAACTCCGGCGGTGTTGTGCGCCCGGCAGGTCCTTCTCGAACATCTGGAAATCCTCGCCGGGAACGGGCAGTCGTGATGATTGCTGCCGATCAGCGCCGCGGGCTGCAGGCTCGTGAATCGAGCTTGTAGGTCTTCGCCAGGCGCCAGTCGGCGTCGGGCTTGTCCCACCATGCCGTCGAACCAGATGCCGCCGATCTCGCCGTAGTCGGTCAGCAATTCGCGGAGCTGCGCGTCCATGTAATCCAGATAGCGGTTGACCAGTCGCCGCTCTCGGGCCGGCCCGCGTCGTGCCCGGTGCGGCCGCGCGGAAAATAATCCGGATTGTGCCAATCCAGTTGCGAGTGGTAGAAGAACAGCTTGATGCCCTGGCGGTGGCATTCGTCGGCCAGCATCTTCAGCACGTCTTTCTTGTAGGGCGTGCGCGTCCACGATGTTCCAGTCGGATTGCTTGGTGCCGAACATCGCGAAGCCGTCGTGATGCTTGCTGGTGATGGTGATGTATTTCATCCCGGCGGCTTTCGCCAGCGCCACCCATTCGGCGGCGTTGAATTCGGTGGGATTGAAGCTGCGCGCGGCAGCTTTTCGTACTCGGCGACGGTCATCTTGTCGTTGTTCATGACCCATTCGCCCTCGCCCAGGACGCTGTAGACGCCCCAGTGGATGAACAATCCGAAGCGCGCCTCCTGAAACCATTGGCGCGCCTTCAGATTCTCGGGAGCGGGCTGGTATCCGGCCTGCGCGGCCAGAACCAGAGGCAGAGCGGCCCGAAAAATCGTGGTCAGCGTCACAAGACGCGAGCTGAGCTTCATGCGCGGCATCGTATCATGATTGGATCATGCTTCCGAGGGTTGATTCATGCTGCTGAAGCTGCTCGGCCCGATCTCCCGCCATTTCCGCGCCCGCCGCATGGCGACATTTCTTCGAGAGCTCCAGCCAACTCCGGAAACGCGCATTCTGGACGTCGGCGGCACGCCGGCCACGTGGGCGGATCTGCCGGTGCGTCCACGGGTGGTGATCCTGAACATGCCGCGCGAATCGGAAGCGTTTGAAGGAATGCTTTGTGTTGGCGGCGACGGCTGTGCGCTTCCTTTCCCCGACCAATCGTTTGACATCGTTTTCAGCAACTCGGTGATCGAGCACGTGGGAAGCTGGGAAAAGCAGCAGCGCTTCGCCGCGGAAGCCGCACGCGTGGGACGGCGCTATTGGGTGCAGACGCCGAATCGCTACTTCCCCATTGAGACTCACGTGCTGACGCCGCTGTTGCACTGGTTGCCGAAGTCCTGGCAGATGCGGATCGCGCCGCGGTTTACGGTGTGGTCGCTGCTGACGAACGTGAGCCGACAACAGCGCGAATGGTACATTCACCATTTTCTTTATGACATTCAGCTTCTTGACGCCGCACAGATGGCGCGGCTTTTTCCGGGATCGAGAATGATCCGCGAGCGTGCCTGTGGGTTTGTGAAGTCGCTGATCGCGGTGCGATAACTCTTAGCAGAGATGGACAGGATGCATAGCGCGGCGTAGCCGCAACCAAATGTCAGAACAACGCTCAGCACCCTGCGAAGGGTCAGCCCATATGGAGTGCGGCGGCCTGACGCCGCCTTGGATGGCCGAGGCTTGACTCGGCCGGCGCGGGCGTTGCCCGCGCGGCGTCCCCTTCGTGGACGCGTCCGCGTCAAGCCGCGGGCATCCAAGGCGGTGTCAAGCCACCGCACTCCATACAAGAGCCACCGCCTCCGGGCTCTTAGGAAAACAAGATCTTGACGGATTGTTATACAGGATGGACGAACCCTCCCTGGGTTGCCATCCTGTCCATCCTGTTGATCCATGTGAAGAAAAGCGGTTAGGCACGTCAGCCTCCCGGTCTTCTCCTATGGTCTTCCCCGCCGCAGACTAGCGCTTCGCTAATCGCCACAAAACATTAGCCTTCAGGTGCGTGGTGGTTTCGTTTTGTCTTTTTTCATTTTTTGCCCTTCCTGGCTCTCGGAAGCGCAAAATGACCCCTTCCGCCCTCGGCTCATTGCAGTGTATCAAATCGGGTGCTGGCCGACCCCTTTCCCTCTACAGGACTTCTGACCCTTTTCCCTCTATAGGACTTCCGTATAGGACTTCCGTCTTGGGTGTCCAGTAGCGCCGGCCTCCAGGCCGGTTCCTGCAGGGCAGGAAAAAGAAGCGGCCAGAGGCCGGCGCTACAAAGACGCACGCATCAGCCAACGCACATCAATGAATTACGAGTACGTGGAAAAAAACTAAATGGCATTGGGCCGTTGGCCTGGGCTGACATAGGTCGCCCCTTTGAGGCTACCCGAAACACGTCAGTGTGGGTGCATAACGCGAGAAATGCGCCGTTTGCGAAGCCACCGAACGCGTTGGAAAATGCAGAAACTCCATCTGCCGGAGATATCTCCGACATGTTCTCCTCGCTGCGTGGTCAGGCCGGTCACTTCTTGGCTTTGGCCATCTTGTCGGCCATCTTACGGATGGTCTCGCTGACGTTCTTGTTGGTGGCCACCACGCGCAAGTCGGTAATGATCAGCCGGTTCAGCATCGGCAGGCCGACGTCCAGCGGGGTCCGCGGGTTGTTGGCCAGGTTCTTCATGACCGAGTAGTTCTTCATGAACTTGCGATTCTGCGAGATCATCCGCAGCACTTCGTCGCTGACGTTCTTGGCGTTGGAGAAATTCTCCACTTCCGAGTCGGTCAGTTTCGGCGATCCCAGGACCGCGCGCGCAACCACTTTGGAGGAATCGCGGATTAACATGGCGCGTTCCTCGCGTCCGCCCTTAATCGCCGTTTGCACCTTTTGCGACACGCTCATCTTGGCGATCTTGGCGTAGATGGACAGGTGCTTGGCGTCTTCGTCGCCCTTGGCCTCGGCTTCGGCGATGGCCTTGTCGTGTTCTTCGATCTCCTCGTCGGTCAGGCCCACGTAGCCCTCGCGCTCGTCTTCCATCCGCGCTTCGATGATGAGCATCTCCAGCAGGTTTGGTTCGAAGACAAAGCCGTCTTCCGCGCCGGTCTCGCGGTTTTCGTAAAGGGTCATGTAGCTGGCGTTGTTTTTCAGGGCCACCAGCGCATTGGTGCGCAGACGGTCGATGTTATCCAGCATGATCTTGATGGTTCCCATGTCGGCCACCGCGGCCAGGTCGGCGACGGCATCCTGCGGCGTGGAGCGATTCGTCAGTAGGGTCGGCAGCAGTTCGCTGCGCAAGGTGTCCTGGTTCAGGAAGTAACGCAGCGCGTCCGGGGAGGCCCCGCGCCGGCGCAACAGGGGATTCAATTGCTCGATGGTCCAGGAAGACAGCGTGGCGTGGGCTCGCCGGCGGATTTCGGCGTCTTCTTCCTCGGTCAGGGCCACCAGCAATTCCAGCGCCGACTCCGGAGGCATGTCCAGGCTGCCGCTGGCGGCCGCCAATTTGTCGATGGGGGGCAGACTCATATTGGAACCTTGCGAGAACCCATTGTAGCAGGGGTAACGCAGGCCTTCAGGCCTGTTCTTGGTTTTTACGGGTCGGACACAAGAAAAAGAACAGGCCTGAAGGCCTGCGTTACTGGCGACCGGCGCTGTAGGTCACCGTCTTGGACTCGCCCCGCTCTCCCAGCGGCGGCAGGGTTTCCCCATTCCGCGTGACCACCAGTGCCGCCGCGTTGTCCACGGAGAGCTGCACAGTGCGCTCGGCTTTGATGGTGCGCCGGCCGGCCGGGCGAATCACCGAGTGCCACTCCGGCCGTCCGTCAATCGACACGTGAATCGTGCAGCGCTCGGTGGCTTGCAGTTCCAGATTCACTCCGGCCGGCGCACTGCCAGGGATCTTCACGGCGGGGGCCGTATTGGTTAGGACGTCTGGCGCCGCGCCTCCGCCCGTACTTGGGGATGGAGCCGGGGCCGGCGATGTTTCGGGCGGGTGCGCGGGAAGCGATCTGGCCGGAACCGCGCTGCTGCTGCTGGAACGCGGAAGCTTGAGGGCATCGCCGGAACCCTGCCAGATCCGCCATCCGCCCGCCGCCAGGGCTCCCAGGAGCAGCAGGCTGACGGCGATGATTAACGGGAGCCGGTCACCGAAGCCGCTGGGCGGCTCCGTGGTGACCATTTGCCGCAAGGCGGCGCTGGCCGCGTCGCGCTGCTGGGTTTCCTGCTCTTTGCAGTTTCCGAAAGCGGTTAAGAACTCCGTCACGATCTTATCTTCGTCCAGCCCAAGATAGCGCGCGTACTGCCTGACGAACGCGGAGTTGAACACTCCGCCCGGCAGGCGTTCGAAGCGCTCCGTCTCAATGGCGTCGAGCATGCGCGCACCGATCTTGGTGGCCTGCGAAATTTCCAGCAAGGACACCCCACGAAGATCGCGTTCCCGACGGAGGTTTTCACCGAAAGCTGCCATGGCGGCCCCACCTGTAAGGGGCTAACCCGCAATTCTATGTCAGGAGCGGCTCGGCTACAAGAGAAAGCCGGTAGGCCCCGTGGGCCGGGAGAACGCGGCCCTACGTTTCGCCGGAAGCACTCCACGGGGATCGTGAAGATCGTGTCTTTACAGTTGCTTAAAACGTTACTTCGTGGCAAACTATCGGCCAGCAAGCGTTTCAAAAACTTCAGGAGGTGGGTATATGAATAGATTTTGCTCGCGTCTTTTGATGGTCGCGTTGCTGCTCTGTGCCTCTGCGTGGGCGCAGGAAACGACAGGTGTGATCTCCGGCACGGTGAAAGATCCCAGCGGCGCGGTCGTTCCGCGCGCCAAAGTTACACTCATGGATACCGAGAAGAATGCGGTTGTGCGGACCGGTAGCAGCGGGTCCGCGGGAGAGTTCTCGTTTCCCCAGCTCCCTGTCGGTCGTTATTCGATTACCGTGGAGGCCCCCAGCTTTAAGAAATACGTGGAGGGCGGCATCATCTTAAACGTTAATGACAAGTTGACCATTTCCCCCATGCTTCAGATCGGGCTCGCAAACGGAGGTCGTCCATGTGGAGGCCGCACCGGAATTGGTGGCCACACAGGATGCCACGGCTAGCGGCGTGGTCAGCGGAACTCAGGTCCGCGAGATCGCGCTCAATAATCGCGTTTGGACGCAGCTCATGACCCTCGTCCCCGGCGTGAGCGACAGCAACAGCACCGACCAGTACTACGTCGGCGCGACCAACCCCTTCGGCGGCTCGGCCACCAATACCACCGGGTTTCAGATCAACGGCGGCCGTCGCGAAGAGAACAGTTTCCTGGTCGACGGCATGGACAATATCGACCGCGGGTCCAACCTCACCCTGCTGGCTTTTCCCAGCGTGGATTCGATTTCGGAGTTCCGTATCGTTCGCGGCGTGTATGACGCCGAGCTGGGCCGCTCCGGCAGTGCGCAAATCAACGTCATCACGCGCTCGGGGACCAGCGACATTCATGGCGGAGTTTACGAGTTCTTTCGCAACGACAAACTGAATGCCAATAACTTCTTCAATAATCGCAGTTCCGTGATTCGCCCCTTCCTGCGATACAACGACTTCGGCGGCACGGTCGGCGGACCGGTTTACATCCCCCGTCTGTACCCGCAGCGGGACAAGACCTTCTTCTTCTTTTCCGAAGAGGCTCGCCGGGTGATCACGTATACCAACGCCACCGCCATTGTTCCCACCGCGGCGATGCAAGGCGGGGTTTTCACGCACCCGGTGTGCGTCAACTGGGCCAACCTGAATGGCGTCGTTGGTTCGTGCAGCGCCTACGGCACGACGATTCCCTCGGGATCGATCAGCCCCGTCGCGGCGGCCTACGTCAAGGATATTTATTCGAAGTTCCCCGCGCCCAACTCTCCGACGCCGTTCAACGCCGTGTTCAACCTTGCGCAACGTGACCAATTTCCGCGAGGACATGATCAAGATCGACCATTCCTTCGGCACCAAGCTGTCGATCAACGGCAAGTACCTGCGGGACAGCATCCCCACAATTGAGGCGGGCGGGTTGTTTACCGGCCTTCCCGTCGATGGCATCGCCACAACGTCGACCAATTCTCCGGGCCATCAGTACAACTTCCACTTCACCTACACGCCTGGTCCGACGTTCGTTGTGGATGGCGGTTACGGCTATTCCTATGGCGCCATCCTCAGTAATGTAATCGGATCGGAGAACTTCAGCGGTTCGCCGGATGTCAAGTCGGCCATCACCAATCTGCCGTTTGCGAACAACCTGGGGCGCGTCGCCTCGATCGGCATCAGCGGCGGCACGGGTATTTCCACGTTCGGTCCGTACAGCGACTACAACGTGAATCACACCTTCTTTGTGAACGCCACCAAGGTGCGGGGCTCGCACACGATCAAGTTCGGGTTCATTGCCTATCACTACAACAAGCACGAAAACCAACTCAGCGGCTCGAACAATGGCTCTTTTAGTTTCATCGGCACCAACGCACCCAGCGCCGGCACGGCGGCCGCCGGTTGCGGAAACGCCGGCCAGCCGACCTGCGGCAGCGCGTTCGAGCAATCCTGGGCCAACTTCTTGCTGGGTCAGGCCAGCGGTTTCTCGCAGGCGTCCTTTGACGTCACCGCGAATATCTTCGACAACCAGTTCGAGTACTACGCCCAGGATACCTGGCGCGTCAGACCGAACCTGACGGTGACCTACGGCATGCGCCATTCGTTCTTCCGGCAACCCACCGATGCCAGCGGACCTAACGGCAGCAGCGAACTCAGCAGCTTCGATCCGGCCGTCTGGAGCGCATCCAAGGCACCCTGTATCCTGCCCAACGGCAACGTTGACGTGAAACTGGTGAACGGCATCCCGACCAGTAGCGCCTGCAATCCCAACTACAGCCCTCTCAACGGGTTTATCTTTGCCAATCCCCCAACCTACAACGGCTTTGTGGGCACGCAGTCGCCCTACGGCAGCAAAGTCGGCAATGAATTCGATCGGGCCATTGCGCCGCGCATCGGCATCGCGTGGGATCCCTTCGGTGATGGCCGCACCGCCGTCCGCGTCGGTATGGGGATGTTCTACGACAGCGGCTTGGAGTTCGGGAATCCGGAATTGAACGTGGGTTTGAATCCGGGATTCCTGACCAACCTTAGCTTCAGCAACGTGAGTTTCGCGAATCCCACAGGCGCCACAACGACGGTCAGCGGTACGGCCGGTCCGACGGTCAACCGGCGCGTGCCCATCGACTACAAATCGCCCTACACCATCCAGCGCAGCCTGGACATTCAACACCAAATGCGACACAACTGGTTCGTGGATGTCGGCTACTACGGGAACAACGGGGTCCACCTGCCCGGTTTCGTTGACTCCAATGCCCCGGTTCCCGATGCCTGGCTGAACTGCGCCGCGCCGAAATCGTGCGCCAGCGGCCCGAACGTGATCCAATACACCGCCACTGGCGGCTCTGCCCCTGGAGGCGCTGCCTGCAACGGCCGCCCCTGCATCACCTCGGGCAATACCAACGCGCTTACTATTCTCCGGCCCTACACCGGATATCAGGGCGCTTACGACTTCGAGGAGATCTACACCTCGAACTACAACTCGCTCCAGGCGCAGGTTCAAAAGCGGTTCTCCGGGAATTCCATCATCAGCGTCGCCTATACCTGGTCGCATGGTCTGACCACCTACCAGGCCGACCGCAGCACCGGCGCGATCATGCCGCAGAGCTATACGAACATCGAGCCCAACAACTACGGTCCAAACATTGCGGATCGCCGCCACGTCTTGACCGCCAACTTTGTCTGGGAAATCCCGTACATGCGCAGTCAGAAGGGTCTCGTCGGGCATCTCCTGGGCGGTTGGGAGTTGAGCGGCGTGCAGACCTTCCAAACGGGCCTGCCCATCACGCCTTCTCTGACCGGTGCGAATATCGTTGACCCGGCCGGACTCGGATGCCTCGGCAGTACTCCTTGCGCGCTGCGCCCGGATGCGATCGGTCAATTGAACATGTCCGGCAACTGCGTGGCGGGACAGCCCTGCTTCCACGATTACCAGGAATGGGTCAACGCCGGCGCCTTCACCACGAATCCCGGAGTCGCCTGCTATGGGACGGGAATTAACTGTCTTCCTTACACCGGACAGACCAACATTGGTACAGAACAGCCAGGGGCGGGCCGCGGCCCGGGCTTCTGGCGCACCGACTTAGGTCTCCTCAAGAACCTGAAAATCAACGAACGCTTGAGCGGCCAGTTCCGCCTGGAATCGTTTAACACTTTCAACCACACGAATCCCATCCAGCCGGGCGTGAGCCTGACCAGCACTACCTTTAACCAGGTCCTCTCAGCTCGCGATCCGCGCCTAGTACAGCTCGGAATGAAACTGAACTTCTAAGTGCCTAATTGCTGCTTCGGCAGGCGACATAGACCCGTTCTATGCCGCCTGCCGTGGCAGGCTGGTCCCTTAGTCGCGCACCCCGCCCCTTCGCCTTCTTTCATTCACCGCATTGAACTCGCTGCCGATCAGCACGATCACGACCGCCAGGGACATCCAGACCATCAACGCGACCATAGTGCCCAAGCTTTCCCGGCGGTCGGTCGAAACGCTCGGTCTCGATGGCGTCGAGCACGCGCGCGCCAATCTTGGTGGCCTGCGAAATCTCCAGCAAGGAGACACCCGGAAGATCGTGTCTTTCCTGTTGCTTAAAACGTTACTTCGTGGCAGACTAACGGCCAGCGGGTGTTTTCAAATTTGAGGAGGTGGGGTATGGTGAGGAATTTCACGAAAAAACTCTTGTTGGCCGCCGCTTTGACATGCCTGAGTTGCTGGCCTTTGATGGCACAGGAAGTCAGTGCCAGTATCACTGGCCGCGTCACGGATCCATCCGGCGCCACCATCGTGGGGGCTTCCGTAACCGCCAAGGATTTGGACCGCCTGACGGAATGGCCTACCACGACCAATGAAGACGGGATCTACGCATTCCCAAGAATCCCTGTCGGCCGGTATCAGGTCAAGGTGGAAGCCAAAGGTTTCCGGACCGACATCACACCCGACCTCGTGCTGGAAGTCAACCAGCGGGCGCGCGTGGATGTACGCATGCAAGTGGGCGCCGTCACGGAATCGGTGACCGTCGCGGCGGAAACCGCGCTGCTGCAGACCGACACCACGCAGGTGGGCATGGTGGTTGACTCCACGACGATCACGAATACGCCGCTGATTACGCGGAACCCCATCGCGCTGACGCTCCTGGCTGCCGGCGTGACCACGCCCGATCCATCCAGCTTCAATAACGGCCTGCGCACCACCGGCGGTGGCCGGCCATACGTGAACGGCAACCGCGAGGAATCCAACAACTTCCTGCTGGACGGCGTGGACAATAATCAAACGACCGACAATCTGTCGTCCTATCAGCCGAATATCGATGCCATCGCGGAGTTTAAGATGATCACCAACAACGCCTCGGCCGAGTTCGGAAACTTCGAGGGCGGCATCGTCAACGTGGTGATCAAGTCGGGCACCAACCAGTTCCACGGCAACGTCTTCGAGTACTTCCGCAACGACAAACTCAACGCCAATAACTGGGCCCGCAACTGGACCATTGGGGCGAACTTCGTACCGCCCATCCGCTGGAATCAGTACGGCGGCACGTTCGGCGGCCCGATCAAGAAGAACAAACTGTTCTTCTTCCTGGACTACCAGGGCATCCGCCGGGCAACCCCGCCGCAGATTTCCGCCACCACGCTGATTCCCGCATCGTGGCGCAAGGGCGATTTCTCGAACCTTCTGGACTCCACATATTCCGGAGTGAAGGGCGGCATCCAACTGTACAATCCGTTTTCGGAAAACCCCACCACCGGGGCGCGCCAGCCCTTCGCCAACAATCAGATTCCGGTCAGCCTGTTCAGCCCGGCGATCCAGAAGCTGTTTGCCAACAACAGCCTCTATCCGTTACCGACGGGTGCGCAAACCCTGGTCACCGACTCCAACTATTTCTATAGTGCGTCCAGTTACATCAACTCCGACCAGGGCGACCTCAAGCTGGACTACAAGATGTCCGACAAGAACGACTTCAGCGCCCGGTATTCCAATGGGCGCCAAGATAACCCGGGCATAACCACGCTTCCATTCCAGTACAACAGCTTCAATATCGCGCCCTTCCAGAACGGCGTCATCGACTGGACCCGGACGTTCAGCCCCACGCTCGTCAACGAAGCCCGTTTCGGCGTGAACAACATCATGCTGAATAATGGCGGCCAGGACAGGGGATTGGGCGACATCGCAGCCGCCCTGGGCATCCAAAACGCCGGCAACGGCCTGTTCTCCCTGCAAGGGTTGGCTTACACCGCTAGCTTGGGCAGTGCCAACGTCGGCACCCAACAATTGTTTGCCGTCACGACTTACCATTACGCGGACAACATGACTTACATTCGCGGGCGGCACATGATGAAGTTCGGCGGCAACTTCCTGCGTCTCGATCAGAACGTGTTCTACTCCGGCAACAACGGCCGCACCGGCTACATGGACTTCACCGGCCGCTTTACCACGGCCAACGCCCTCACTCAGCCGGGCAAGCAAGTGGGCGAGGCCGACCTCGTATTGGGTCTGCCGTCGGACTTCGGACGCGGTATCAGCACCGGCACTTGGGGCCAACGCAGTTGGGTCCACGGCCTGTACTTCCAGGATGACTGGCGCGTCACCGACAAGCTGACACTCAACCTCGGCCTGCGGTGGGAATACCATACGCCCTATGTCGAGGTCGCCAATCGTCAAGCCAACTTCGGTCTGTTCAGCGGCCAGCTCGAGATCGCCGGACAGAACGGCAACAGCCGCGCGCTCTTCAACCCCTACAAGAAGGACTTTCAGCCGCGCCTCGGCTTCGCATATACGCCTGGTCTCTTCAACAACAAGATGGTGGTTCGCGGAGGGTTTACCATTTCCTCGTTCCTGGAAGGCACGGGAACCAACCTCCGCTTGCCTTTGAATCCGCCTTTCGCCACCGAATTCACCACGCTTTACAACACGCCCGCCTTCCCTCTGCCGACAACCACCTTGGACCAGGGCATGGCCGGCTTGAGCAACAGCGATCCTTTCCACAACGCGACGATCCGCTTGTGGGATCCCAACGTGCGGCCGACCGAAGTTCAACAGTGGAACTTCACCACGGAGTACCAGTTGCCCGGGACCAACGTCTTGACTCTCGGGTACGTGGGCCAGCATGGCACGCACTTGATGGTGGCGATGCCCTATCTTCAGAAGCAGATCGTCAACGGCGCCGTTGTGGCGGGACCCTACTTGGCGGGTAACCCCGCCTTGGTTGCCGACATCTCCCAGATTTCCGGCACCTGCTCGTGCGCCAACCAGAAGTACGACGCGCTGCAAGCCACCTTGCACAAGCGCTTCACTTCGGGGCTGGAGTACAGCCTGGCCTACACCTGGAGCAAAGGGATGTCCGACTCCATCGGTTACTACGGCCAGGGCGGACAGGCCGGCAGCCAGTCCGCCTACATGCAGAACCTGTACGATCGCCGCGACGAGTGGGGGCCGACGTACTTCGATGTCGGCCAGAGCTTTGTGGCTTCGGTCGTCTATGAAGCTCCCTTTGGGAAGGGCAAGAAATGGGGCAACAACTGGAACCCCGTCGCCAACGGGATCCTCGGCGGCTGGCAGTTGGGAAGCATCTGGACAGACCACAGCGGGTTCCCGCTCACCATCAAAGTGAGCGGCGATCCCTCGGGGACTGGCGCGCGCAGCTTCCGCCCCAACGTGCTGGGTACACCGAACGATCCGAACGGCGGGGTTGCCTCGCTCCAAGGCATCCAATGGCTGACCCCTACTCCTCTGACCTACTACGCGACGCCGGCGCCCGACACTTTCGGGAATGCCGGAGTCGGCATCGTGCGTGGGCCGGGATTGGATCGCTTGGACCTTTCGCTCAGCAAGAAGTTCAACGTGTTCAGCGAGAAACGGCAACTGGAGATCCGTGCCGAGGCTTACAGCCTCACCAACACGCCGATCTTCTCCAGCCCGGCTTCGCAGACCATCTCGTCCTCGCTCTTCGGTATGCTTCGCAGTTCGCAGGGCGAGCGCAACGTGGAGGTCGCCGCGAAGTTCTACTTCTAGCAGGAATCAGAAGGTTCTTAAGGTTGAGGCCCGAGCTGGCACGCGCTGGCTCGGGCCTTTTTCCTTTGGAGTACGGCGACTTGCCGCCGCTTTTCGCCGACAGCAAGCTACCCACTTCGAATGCGGCAACAAGTCGCCGCACTCCAAAAAGGTGTCAGCGATCGGCAGGCGACATCGTGCAGCCTCTACTACTAAGTTATGGGAACAACTTTTCGACGAGGCTCATCGGAAGGAACAGCCGATTGGGTTTGGCAGGCAGTTCGATGAAACCGTGCTTCCTGTAAAAAGCCGCGGCGGCGAGATCCTTGGCATCCACCACGACCGCGATGGACGCCAGTTGAGCGCTCCCCGTCAGGCATCTGCGAAGCGCGTCATAGAGAAGCGTTTCTCCCAATCCTTGTCCCCGGAAAAGTGTACTGACTGCCAGCCGGCCTATGAGGGTCGCAGGGAGGAGAGGGTATTTGGGCAGTTTTTTCGCTAGCGCTTCGGGCAAATCTCCAATCGAGACCGCGTGTTGCGAAAGAGTATAGTAGCCGGCAATCGTAGCGCCATCCGGTGTCAGTACGAAGGAAACGGCCACCCGCCGGCGGACATCCTGGGTGGCCTGCTGCTGGAGATAAATGTCCAGCGCCGAGACCCCGCACGAAAACGCCGATCGTTGGTGATGTGGCTGGAGCGGCTCAACGACAAAGCGATCCCGATCCTCGGCGGCCGTTTCCAATCAAAGCCCCATCCGGCGTTTGTACCGCGCGACAGCGGCTTTCATCGCCGCGCTCGGTTCGGGTGGATTCAAGATCGCCTTTATAAAGATCTCTTGATCTCTGCCGCGAAGCGTCAGCACTTCGAAATCTTGGATAACCTCGGTGGCTGCCTGTTGCGCGCTCAGCACGACAAAATCGGTGAGAGAGGTTCCCCGCAGCCTGGCCGCCCGCTCAATGAGCCGCTTTTGAGCCGGGGTGATTCGAGTTTCCAGGCGCTCGCGTTTCGCAGGCCGTCTTGTGGTTGCAATGGGTATCATCGTTTTGCACCCTAGGCCATTGTACGGCAGATTGCCGGTTTGGGGCAAGGCCCATCGTCGCCGGGCGTTGCCGGGCGCCGAGGCACAGGGATGCCCGCCCTACAGTAAAAACCTACTTCCCTTTCCCCCGCATGAACAACTGCTCCGACTCCTCCTGGCAATGCTCCAGCCTCCGCCCGCGATTCTCATACGACGCCCCGATAAACGCGCGGAACAACGGATGCGGAGCCAGCGGCTTGCTCTTGAACTCGGGATGAAACTGGCAGCCCAGAAACCAGGGATGGTCGGGAATCTCGCAAATCTCCACGTAGGTGCCATCGGGCGTTGACCCGGAAATGCGCAGGCCGGACGCCACCAACTGATCTTCGTACTCGCGATTGAACTCGTAGCGGTGGCGATGACGCTCGGAAATCTCCAGGTGCTCGTAAGCGTGGTGCGCGAAACTGCCCGGTTCCAGCTTGCAGTCCCAGGCGCCCAGGCGCATCGTGCCGCCCAGTTCATCGATGCCCTTTAACTCGCGCAGCTTGTAGATCACGCGGTGCGGCGTGCCCGGATCGAACTCGCTGGAATCGGCGTCCTCCAGGCCGCAGACGTTGCGGGCATATTCGATTACCGCGCACTGCATGCCCAGGCAAATGCCGAAGTAGGGGACCTTGCGCGTGCGCGCATACTGGATCGCGTTGATCATGCCGGAAATGCCGCGCTTGCCGAATCCGCCGGGCACCAGGATGCCGTCGCAGTCCGCAAACTGGCGCTCCCAGCCGGTGCCGTTGACGCCTTCCGCTTCGATCCACTGCAGGTTCAGGCGCAGCGAGTGCGAAGTGGCCGCATGGACCAGCGCTTCCTTCAAGCTCTTGTAGGATTCCTCGAACTCCACATACTTGCCGACAATCGCAATGGATACGTCGTCGCGCGGATGGGTCATCTTATGGATGAGTTTCTCCCAGGCCTCCATGTTGCGAGGGCCGGCCGCGCCGGGCCCCGAGTCCAGGCGCAGTTGGCGCAGCACGATTTCGTCCAGACCCTCCTGCGCGTACACCAGCGGCACTTCGTAGATGGACGGAACGTCCTTGGCGGTGATCACCGCCTCTTCGTTGACGTTGCAGAACAGGGCGATCTTGCTCTTCATGTCGCGCGGCAGGAAGCGGTCGGTGCGGCAGAGCAGCATGTCGGGTTGAATTCCGATTTGCAGCAGCTCTTTCACACTGTGTTGCGTGGGCTTGGTTTTCAGCTCGCCCGCCGTGGCGATATAGGGCACCAGCGTCAAGTGGATAAACAAAGTGTTCTCGCGGCCCAGTTCCTGGCGCATCTGGCGGATCGCTTCCAGAAACGGCAGCCATTCAATGTCACCCACCGTGCCGCCGATCTCCACCAGGGCCACGTCCACGTCCTGCGACACTTTCTTGATGGCATTCTTGATCTCGTTGGTGACGTGCGGAATCACCTGCACGGTCTTGCCGAGATAATCGCCGCGCCGCTCCTTGGTGATGATGGTTTCGTAGATCCGCCCGGTGGTCAGGTTATGGTCGCGGGTCAGCTTGGAGTGGGTGAAGCGTTCGTAGTGGCCCAGGTCCAGGTCGGTCTCCGCGCCATCGTCGGTGACAAAGACCTCGCCGTGCTGGAACGGGCTCATCGTGCCGGGATCCACGTTGAGATAGGGATCGAACTTCTGCATGGATACGCGCAACCCGCGGCTCTCCAACAAACACCCGATCGACGCGCTGGCCAAGCCCTTGCCCAGAGAAGAAACCACGCCGCCAGTGACGAAAATGTATTTAGACACTGATTTTCTCCTGTATGCCACGATCCTCTGTTTTTCGATCTTGTTCCCCGAGAACCGCCATTTCGCGGACCCGCGCCAAGTCTTCTTCCGTATCTACTCCGATGCTATCGTACTCGGTTTCCACCACGCGGATCTTGTAGCCGTTCTCCAGGACCCGCAACTGCTCCAACTTTTCGGCGGCTTCCAGCGGTCCTCGCGGCAGGCTCGGGAAGCGCAGCAGGAAGTCGCGGCGATAGACGTAGAGGCCCAGATGCTTGTACCACACTGGACCATTGCCTTCGGCCGGATCGCGCCGGAAGGGGATCGGCAGGCGCGAGAAGTACAGCGCGTGGCGGTCCTGGCTGACCACAACCTTCACGACACTTGGCTGGGCGGCGTCGGCCGGGTTACGGAAACGGGTCATCAGCGTGCTCATGACCGCATCGCTTTCCGAGAGCAGCGGCGCGATGGCCTGATCGATGGACTCCGGCTCGATGAAGGGCTCGTCGCCCTGCACATTCACTACCAGCGTGGCCGAAAACTGTTCCGCTGCTTGGGCCACCCGGTCGGTGCCTGAAGGATGCGCCGGCCTGGTCATAACCACTTGCGCGCCAAAGGCTTGGGCCGCCTGGAAGATGCCGGGATCATCTGTGGCGATGACCACCTGATGAACCAGGCGCGCCATCCGGGCGCGTTCCCAGACGCGCTCCAGCATAGTCTTTGCACCAATCTTCAGCAGGGGCTTATTGGGGAGACGAGTGGACTGGAGTCTTGCAGGAATCACCGCCAGGATGAAGTGTCCAGGCACTGTGCCGTTCGTCTCCTATGTGCGACCCCAAACCCCCTCGCGACGTTGCGATCCGCCGCCGATTAGGCTCAGAGGTGCGCTTGGCAAAAGACCTAGTACCGGCCTCCCACGGGAGGCTAAGAAAAAATAAACTCGTCAAAAGCGGGTACAAGCTCTTGTAACACGCGCGGCGCGGCGATAGAATCGGGAATGGAGGGTTCACCATGCGGCGCAGACCGGTAAGATCCGCATGTATTATTTTGGGCTGTGTTGTCGCGCTGGTTCTGGGGATTGCCGGACTGCAAAACCCCGCCAAGGCGCAGGACGCCGCCAAGCCCGCCGAAGTAGCCGCCGCGGTCCTCGCCGGTAACGGCGTCAAGGCCGCCGACGTTCCTCCCGCCAAGCCGCAACAACGCGATCGTCCCATCCAAATGGACGTCAACATGGTGTTGGTGAACGTGACCGTCACCGACACGATGAATCGTCTGGTAACGGGTCTGGAGAAGGAACACTTTCAGGTCTACGAAGAGAAGGAAGAACAGAAGATCATTCACTTCAGCGCCGAAGACGTGCCCCTCTCCATGGGCGTGGTGTTCGACGCCAGCGGCAGCATGTCCAATAAGGTCAACCGGGCGCGCATGGCGGCCATGCAGTTCTTCAAGACCGCCAATCCCGCCGATGAGTTCTGCCTGGTGGATTTCAACGATTCTCCGCGCCTGCTGAGCGACTTCACCGGCGACGTGGACGAGATGCAGAACAAGCTGAATTTCTCGCAGCCCCACGGGCGCACCGCGCTGCTGGATGCCATCTACCTTTCGCTGAACCAAATGCGCCACGCCAAGAATCAGAAGAAGGCTCTGCTGATTCTTTCCGACGGCGGCGACAACCACAGCCGCTACACCGAGAACGAAATTAAGAACATGGTCAAGGAAGCCGACGTGCAGATCTACGCCATCGGCATCTTCGAGCCGTTTTCCTCGCGCGGCCGCACCCCGGAGGAGTTGTCGGGACCGTCGCTGCTGACCGATGTGGCCGAGACCACCGGCGGCCGGCAGTTTCCGGTGGACAACTTGAGCGAGCTCCCCGACGTCGCCGGCAAGATCGCGCTGGAACTGCGCAATCAATATGTGATTGGATACACGCCTAAGAACCGCACCCGCGACGGACGCTGGCGCAAGATCCAGGTGAAGTTGAATCCACCTCGCGGCTTGCCGCCGCTACATGCCTACGCCAAGACCGGATACTACGCGCCTACGCAGTAGTGGCGCAGGCATCCTTGCCTGCGGCTTTTCTCGACTCATCCACTTAGTTTGTTTTGCGATGGCCCCGGCGGCGAGCCGGCGCACGATGCGATGAGCCCGTCTTGTGAGCGGCCTTACGGTGCGCGGTTTTGTGTTTCGCCGTGTAGTGACGGGAAGCATGCTTGGCCGGTTGGGCGTGATGTTGCGCGGCGATCGCGCCGGCGCCGAAAAAAGTCAATCCCAGAAGAATCACCAGGGTCTTGATGTAGTGCATCTTGAGATGATACCGGAAAGCGGCGCTTTTCCAAGGCAATCTTTTTGGGGGTGCCGGCTAAGAATCCGTTCCCCATCGGCGTTGCTCTGAAAACAATTTCGCGGTCCCGGCGATGGTCGGCGCTATGAGCCGCGACAGTCATGGAGCGACGGAACCACGGTACGTCTTGACCGTTGACCCGAAAACACGAGCACTCGAGTACTCAGCGTGGCGGGTTCTCGTGTGGACGTTCAATAGTGCCCACCGGTCCGTCGCTCCATAACTGTCGCGGCTCATGCCGCCGTTTTCATGATCTCAGGCGGTTGCCTCGCGGCGGCCCTGCCGGTTTATCGGCGGTTGCTTTTTCCTTGCGTATAGAATAGCGGATAGCGTGGCCCCCCGGACTAAACGAGATCGCAAGAAGCAGGCCGTATCGCCGATGGTGTTGCCCGGCCCCGGGAGATGGGAACGGGCTTGGCCGTACCTGGCCCTGGCGCTACTGGCCTTCCTGGTTTACTCCAACGCTCTGGCCAACGGCTTCGCCGCCGACGACGATTCCCAACTTCTCAACAATCCTCTGGTGGTGAACTACCGCGAGATCCCGCACATCTTCGGCCAGGACATTTGGGCGTTTTCGAAACCAGTGGGCGCCAGGCCCTCCAACTACTACCGGCCCGTCCAGATTCTGCTGTACATGGCCATGTACTACCCGGGGAATTTCAATCCGCTGTGGTTTCACACCGTGATGCTGCTGATCCACGCGGCCAACACGCTGCTGGTGTTCCGATTGGGCCTGTACTTCCTGCGCGATTCTCCGCACCCCTCGCAAATGGCTATGGCCGCCGCCGCGCTGTTTGCGGTGCATCCCATCCACAACGAGGCGGTGGTCTGGGTGGCCGTGCTGCCGGACATTTTTATGACCCTGCTGGCGCTGGTGATGATCCTGCTCTTCGTTCTCCAGGACGCCCGCCCCAACCCGCGGCAGATTGCTATCCACACCGCGCTGTTCCTAGCCGCGCTGTTCACGAAAGAGACCGCTATTGTGCTGCTGCCGCTGTTGGCGGCGTACGAGTGGTTTTATTGGGGCCGCGGGCGTTTTCAGATATGGGGCCGGATATGGGCGAATCGTAACTTCTACGCTTCGCTGGCCGCCGCGTTGGGCTTCTATCTGGTGATGCGCCTGTATGCTCTCGGCAGCCTGGCGCCGGCACAGGGCGGACATTTTCTTCTCACCGGCCGGGAGTTGGCGCTGAGCATGATCGCGTTGATGGGCCGCTACCTGGCCAGCCTGATCTTCCCGCCCGCCTTGAATTACTTTCACATTTACCATCCCACCGAGCAAGTGGATCTGGCGGTGGTGCTCTCGCTGGCGGCGATCATGGCCATAGCGGCCGGAATTGTTCTGCTGCGCCGCGGAATCCCGATGATTTCCTATGCACTGCTGGTAATCCTGCTTCCGCTGTTGCCGGTGATGAACATCAACGGCGTGGGAGAAAACGTCTTCACCGAGCGTTATCTTTATCTGCCCTCGGCCGGCTTTGTATGGATTGCCGTGTGGGCCTGGGGATTTTTGCTCTCCGGAAAATGGCAATCGCGGCTGGCGTGGAGTTTGTTCGGCGTGTTACTGGCCACCTACGCCGCCATCGGCTGGGCCCGCACGCCGGACTGGCGCGACGACGTGCATCTCTACACCGTGACTCTGAATCAATCTCCCGGCTTGGTGTCCTTGCGCAACTCGCTGGGAGCCGCCTATGAGCTACAGGGAAAACACCAGGAAGCCATCCGCGAGTTTCAGCAGGCGCTGGCGCTGGAGCCGGACAAGCCGGACGTGTACTACAACATGGGCAGGGCTCTGGAGAACTCCGGTCAAGATGGCCCCGCGGAGCGCGCGTATGAGAAAGCTTTGAGCATGCGTCCCGACTTTACGCTGCCGATGAACAACCTGGCGGTTTTCCGGCGTCAGGAAAGGAACTATCAGGCGGCGCTGGACATGCTCAAACGGGCCGTGGGCCTGCGTCCCAATTTCGAGGAAGCCTGGATCAACCTGGGATTGACCTATATTGATGTGCAAAATTATCCCGAGGCTCTGCACGCGCTACACATGGGTATGGAACTGGACCCCGCCGGACGGCAGCCGTTCGTCTATATCGGCCACTACGGCCTGGGAGTGTGCTATGCGCGCCTCGGCGACCTGGTCCGGGCGGAAGGGGAACTCACGCTGGCGCTGCGCGATCATCCCAACTTCGCGGAGGCGCGCGCGGAACTGCTACAAATCACAAATCAAAAATTAAAAGTCAAAAATCAAAAATGAAGGAACGGAAGACCGCCCAGCCGTTACACACTCGCCTGTTCCCCCATTTTTGATTTTTGACTTTTGATTTTTGATTTTTGATTTGTAGTCTTACCTGGTGTACACTTCCCATCCATGAGACACGCTACGATTGCCCTGCTGTGCGTCTGCCTGGTCACGCCCTCGCTGCCGGCATCCGAGAAGGTTGATTCCGATTCCCAGGCGGCCATCCGAAAGGAGGGCATGGAGCACTCCCACATCATGCACACCATGCACTTCCTCACCGACGTGTATGGACCGCGTCTGACCGGTTCGCCGAATCACAAGAAGGCTGCCGAGTGGGCCCTCAAGGAAATGACCTCCTGGGGTTTCGACAACGCGCATTTGGAACCGTGGGATTTCGGCCATCCTGGGTGGACGAATGAACGGCAGGTTGTCCATGTTATCTCGCCGGTGAGGGATGCCCTGGTGTGCGAAGTGCTCGCTTGGACGCCCAGCACTAAAGGAGTTGTGACTTCGACGGTGTATCAAATCATTCCCCCTACGCGACCAACAGCGGAGGCGCTGGACCAGTATCTGGAAGGCGAGAAAACCAAAGTACAGGGCAAGATTGTCTTCGTGGGCGCAAATGTTGTGGTGCCCTTCCAGGAAACACCACCGGCCAAGCGCCGTACCGATGAACAGGTGAAGGAAGCATACGGTCCCAACGGACGCGGCGGACGGGGAGGCCGCGGCGGGCAGGATCAGGATCCCACCAAGCTTACCGCCAACCAAGTCAACGCCAAGGTGGATGAATTTCTGGTGGCGAACGGCGCCAAAGTCCGCGTCAACGACGCCGGCCGCGAGCATGGACAAATTCGCGCTTTCAACAATCGTACCTTTGACGCCGCCAAAGCGCCGCCCACGCTGGTGATGCGCAACGAAGACTACGGACGCATCTCCCGCATCCTGGCCGACGGCGTGCCGGTGACGCTGGAAGTGGAGATCGTCAACAAGTGGTATCCGGAAGGAAAAACTTCTTACAACACCGTGGCCGAAATTCCTGGCAGCGACAAGAAAGACGAAGTGGTGATGCTGGGAGGCCATCTCGATTCCTGGCACTCCGCCACCGGCGCCACCGACAACGCCATCGGTTGCGCGGTGATGATGGAGGCGGCCCGCATCATCCAGGCCATCGGCGCGCATCCGCGCCGGACCATCCGCGTGGCGCTGTGGAGCGGCGAGGAAGAAGGGCTGCTGGGATCGAAGGCCTATGTGGATCGGCATTTCGGCACGGTGGAAGATCCCAAGCCGGAGTTTTTCAAGCTGGACGCGTACTTCAACATCGATTCCGGCACCGGCCGCGCACGCGGCGCCGGCATCTTCGGTCCGGCGGAGGCGGCGACGATCCTGCGCGAGGCGCTGGCGGGCTTTAGCGATTTGGGATTTGGCGGCGCCAACGCGACCTCGAGCCGCAATCCCGGCGGCACGGACTCTACCAATTTCAATCATGCCGGACTGCCGGGCGTGGGGATGGGTCAGGATCCCATCGAGTATCAAAGCCACACCTGGCACACCAATTTGGACACCTACGAGCGAATCGTGGAAGGCGACGCCAAGATTTCCGCGGTGATCATTTCCGCGGCGGTGCTGCATCTGGCCAATCGCGACGAGATGGTTCCGCGCTTCCCCAAGGAGACCATGCCGCCACTGCCGCCTCCGCCGCCCGCGCGCGGAACGCGCTAGCGGTTAAGGTGTATACTCCCCTCATGAAGTTCACTTGGGTTCTTCTGCTGCTGCTGTTCTCTGGCTTTGCCGCGCCGGCGTTTGGCGGCGAAGTCGTCTTTGTCCAAAACACCTATTCCGGCGACATCACGTTGATTGACGCCATGACCCACAAGGTGCTCAGCACCATCAACGTTGGCAAGTATCCCGACGATGTCACTGCCGCCCCCGACAATGCCACGATTTACGTCAACCGCATTGACAGCGCGGGACTGAAGAACGCGCTCAACGTCGGCGATACGGGAGAGGTGATGGCCATCGATCCGGTCACGGAGAAGGTTCGCTGGCGGGTCCCGGTCAACGGCATGCCGAACCATATGACCGTGACGCGCGACGGCAAATTCATCTTTGTCCCGCTTTACAACGGCCCTTGGACCGCGGTCATCGACACCGAGAAGCATGCCGTCGTGGATCGCATTGGCACGGGGTTCGGATCGCACGGCACGCGGCTCTCACCAGACGGCAAACGACTCTACGTTGGTTCCATGATGAACCACCAGATCGCGGTGGTGGACGTGGCCACTCGCCAGGTTGTCAATCGCATCTCGTTCGACGATGGCATTCGCCCCTTCGAGATGACGCGCGACGAAAAGTGGCTGTTCGCGCAAATCTCGCGCCTGCACGGATTCGACGTGGTGGATCTGACCTTGGGCAAGGTGGTCAAGAGAGTGGCGCTTCCGGCGCTGCCTCCCGGCACCAAGCTGCCGGAGTTTTATCCGCGCACCTACAACCATGGAATGGCCATCAGCCACAACGAGAAGTATTTGTTCGCGGCCGGCAGCGTGGTGAATTACGTAGCTGTCTATTCGCTGCCCGATTTAACGCTGGTCAAAACGGTTCCGGTGGGCACGGACCCCAACTGGATCGCTTTCAACCACGACGACGAGTTCGCTTACGTGACCAATCGAGGTTCGGACACCCTTTCGGTGATTTCCGTGAAAGACCTGAAGGAAGTGGCGCGCGTTCCCACTGGCACCTATCCCCAGCGGGTCATCTGCATCAGTGTGGAGGGCCGCGCGCGGTAGGCAGCAGCCGCAAGAGTCCCGGGGATCGGCCTGTGCGGAATCTGGAGAATCCCGGAGGGATTGCAACGGTCGCGTCTCGGCTTAGCCAACGGCCTAGGCCAGGCCAACGAGTGAGCGAAGCCCTGAAGGGGCGGCCTAATCCAGTCACCGTTTGCGACTCGCCGTGTCATAATAACTTCTTCGTGCCCACCACCGATCCATTGCCGCTGCAGTCTGCGCTGGTTTCCATCATCGTGCCCGCCTACAACGAAGAGGACTTGCTGGCCGCCTGTCTCAGCCGCGTACTGGCCGCCCCGCTGCCCGGCGGTCTGTCGAGCGAGATCGTCGTAGTGAACGATGGCTCGACCGACGCGACGGCTCAAGTGGCCGCGGAACTCGCGGCGGCCCATCCCGCACACGTGCGTGTCGTCACTCACCAGGTGAATCAGGGGAAAGGAGCGGCCATCCGCAGCGGCCTGCAGCACGCCCGCGGAGAGTTTGGCCTGATCCAGGATGCCGACCTGGAGTACGATCCGGAGGATTATCCCAAGCTGCTGGCGCCCCTGCTGCAACGTCGTGCCGACGTTGTTTACGGCTCCCGCTTTCTGATTTCCGGCGAACGCCACGTGCTGTACTTCTGGCATTCCCTGGCCAACGCCTTTCTCACCACCGCCTGCAATATGGCCGCCGATCTGAACCTTACCGACATGGCCACCGGTTACAAAGCCTTCCGGGTGGGGATGGCGCGCAGCATTCCGATCCGCAGCAACGGCTTCTCCGTGGAACCGGAGTTGACCATCAAGTTTGCTAAGCGCGGCGTGGCCATCTATGAAGTTCCCATTAACTATTACGGCCGCACCTACGATGAGGGCAAGAAGATCCGCTCGCGCGACGCCTGGCAAATGCTGTGGTCGGTGCTGCGATATTCCGGCACCTCCGATATCTACGCCGATCCCGGAGCGCGCATCCTCGACGCATTGTCCGACACACACCGCTTCAACGCCTGGATGGCCGAGACCGTGCGGCCCTATGTAGGCGCGCGCGTCCTGGAAGTCGGTGCGGGCATCGGCAACATGACCCGCCATCTCTCCCGCGGCCGGCAGCGTTACACCGCCACCGACCTGGACGCGGAACATATCGCCCGCCTGCAGATCCGCTTCCGGGGCCGCCCCAATCTGAGCTCGGCGCATTGCGATCTGGCCGCCGCGGAGGATTTCTCCGGGTTGCAAGGGCAATTCGATACCGTAGTTTGCCTGAACGTTCTGGAACACGTTCAGGACGCCATGGCCGGCTTGCGCAACATCCATAGCGCGCTGGCCCCGGGCGGCCGGGCCATTGTCCTGGTGCCTCAGGATCAGTCCATCTATGGCACGCTGGACGAGGTGCTGGGCCACTACAAGCGCTATTCCGAAGAAGATTTGCGCGCCCGGATGGAGGAAGCGGGATTCCGCGTGGAACGCGTGCTGCACTTCAACCACATCACTCGCCCCGGATGGTATGTGAACGGGAGAATCCTCCGCCGCACCAGCTTTGGCCGGATTCAATTGCGCGCTTTTGACGCGCTGGTACCGCTGTGGCGGATCATTGACGGCTGGCTGCCCTGGCCGTCGGTTTCCATTATCGGGATTGGGCTGCGAACGTCTTAAGAAGGACGCGTTGTCTGTACCGCCTGCGGTACCAGGTGGGTACTCGCGTCACCCATCCGCTACCGCGGACGGTTCTGACAACACGTGTTTCAACCCCGCATTTTTCGGTTGCTGCGAATCTCGCTTCCCTATAGTATGATGGGTCCGTTCCGTGGATCGTGGACAAACACATTGGATCGGAGGCCAACATGAAATCTTTCACCAATCAACAATTTTTGGCGGCTGTGCTGTGCGTACTGCTGGCGATTCCCGCCGTGGCGCAGACCGCGCAGTCCAAGCAAGCCAGCGGCATGACCGTGGCTAAACTCGTCCAGATGGTCAAGATGAAGATGCCGGAGGCCACCATCCTGCAATCCATCCGCGCGAACAGAAAGACTCTGAAACCGAGCGTGGACGACCTGATGAAGCTGAAAGAAGCGGGAGCTTCCGACGCCATCATCAACGAGCTGAGTGGCGCGGAATCGTCGCCGGCCCCGGCGGCGGCGGCGGCTCCGGCTCCGGTGCTGACCAAAGCAGCCGCTCCCGTAAACGTGAACTACAACACGGATCTTTCCACGCTGGCGTGCAGCAGTGCCGTGGCGGAGAAGCGCAAGCGCGTGGTGGCGATCGAGGAGTTCGATTACGCCGCCGTGAAAAGCGCCTCGCAAGCCGTGTTCGGCACGGACGTGGATCTTGGCAAGGGCATGCGCGCGCTCTTAATCAAGCGCCTCTCCGACTCGGGAAAATTCCGGCTGGTGGAGCGGGCCAAAATCAAACAGGTGACCGGTGAACAGGACTTCGGCGCCAGCGGGCGGGTGAAGCAAGGGACGCAGGCCCGCATCGGCCGCATCGTGGGCGCCGACATCATCCTGGCCGGCGATATCACGGTCTTTGGCCGCGACGATAAGCATCGCCAAGTGGGCGGCGGCGGTGGAAACGGGCTAGGCGCGTTCGGCGGGCTGCGCGTGGGAAGCCATGAAGACAAGGCCGTTGTGCAAGTCAACGTGCGCCTGATCGACGTGGAGAGCAGCGAGATCCTTCAGGCCAGCGAGGCCAAGGGCGAGTCCACGCGCAAGGGCTCCAGCTTCGCCGTGGCCGGCTTTGGAAACGGCGGAGCCGGAGGCGGTGGCGGCTTCGACATGGGCAGTTCCAACTTTGCTCAAACCATCATCGGCGAAGCAACCATCAAATCCATTGACGGGGTCGCCGACTTCCTCAACACCAACGAGAGCAAGATTCCGGAACGCAGTCTGGACGCCGAAGGAAAGGTCGCTACCGTGGAGGGCACCCAGGTATACCTCAGCGTCGGCTCCAACGACTTCGTGCAGAAGTGCGACCGCTTTGACATCCTCAAGGTCATCAAGGAAGTGAAGGATCCGGCGAGCGGAGAAGTGCTGGATGTGGTGACCGAACCGGTAGGCCAGTTGGTCGTTACGGACGTGCGCGACCGCGTGTCCATCGGCGCGTTCAACGGCAGTTCCGCGCCGCAAGTGGGATATCTGGCGCGCAAGGTCGAAAAAAAGTAAGCCTGGCACGGAGGCCTGGCCTGCGAATCGGCGCAACTCACAGAGCCAGAGGAAGCGCGCCTTCTTGCGCTATACGCGTGATCTGCGGACGGCGGCCCGGCTTCCACAGTTTCACCTGATGGGTCACGCGGTATGCCAACGGCCCGCCATCCGCACCTCCGTTGTATTCGAGGGGCCGGGGAATACAGACGAATTCCACCTCCAGTCGATCAGCGGTCGCACGCACTGTGGTGTAGCCGTGTGCCCCGACGTCAACAAAGGACAAATGCGGAGCAACTTCGGGATTGGATTCTCGCAAGGCCTCCTGCAGATCCCCGGTTCGTTGCAGGGCCAGACTGGCGCGAACGCCGTGCATCAGCGAAAAATTCACGGCCGGCTCCAGCGCGCCACCGGAACGCGGCTGGTGAAGGAAAATCGGTCTCTGCGGATGATCCTTCGGCAACGAGTACTCCAGGGCCTCGAACAGACCCGGCGCGGAAATGGATGCGGTAATGAATTCCACTCCCACGGGATCGAAATGTTGCGGAGGCAGCGACGAGGAGACCAGACCCGCCGTGAACGCATGGCGATCTCCCGCCAGCGCGGCAAAACCGCAAATTCCGTGGGTGCGCACAAAATCCAAAATCTCCGCGCGCTCGGACCGGTATCCAGACCAGTCATCGTCGATGAATAGGGCGTACCCGCTGGTGGGCCACTTCGTCGCGAAATCTGAAGGCAAGTTATGGAAGTCGGTGCGCCAGTCAACCATGGCGACAGAGTTGCCCCAGAGTTTCCAGGGCGCCTGGGAAGTTCGAAGCTGCTCCAGAAACCAGGCCTTCTGTTCGGAGCCCAGCATCGATAGCGCGGCAGCGTTTTTTCGCGGATTGGGAAGCTTCACCCCGCCGAATTCGATGGCCTCGGGCGGATGTCCGCCATTGTAAGTGCGGCCGGCATCGAGAATTTCGAGTACATCCGCGGGAGTGCCTTGAGGAAATCCTTGCGGTTTGAACGGCGCGAATTCCGCGCGGTCCGCCAGGGTTCGGCGCGAAAGGAGCGATTGTCGGTCAGGATCAGATCCACATGGCGGCCCCAGCGCAGTTTGCGATAGAGCTTCAGACTGTTGATGGCGGCCAGATTTCCCGGCTCCAAACCTAGCCCGCTATCGTCGAAATCATGCAGCACCGCGTCGTTGCACGGCCGGCGGCGTGAATCGATCCGTCCCATCGGAGTTGGCGCGGACCCCGCGGGACGGTTGGTACTCAAACCAGGCCTGGCAGGCGGCCACTTTGCGCGTTTGCGCGGGCACCACGCCGTCGCCGAAGTTCTGCTGAGATTGCCAGCCCTTCCAGGAAAATTCGTGATTGTCCCACATGTACACGAAAGGAAAATGAGCGCGCGCGTCCGCCAGATCGGGATCCAGCAGGTAAGCGCGATAGAGCGCGCGGTAATCGTCAACCGTCGTTGGCACGTGAAAATCGCGATGCTTTTCGCCGCCGGCATAGCGCACGATGTCGCGCAGTTTGCGCGAATACATGCCCTGCGGACGGTCTTCGGGATACCACACGATTTCGTACACGAAGTCGCCCAGGTGCAGGACGAACCCCAGGCGGTCCTGAGGAGACCGCGCTGGTCCTCCCAGATCATCCGGCGATAGGCGTCTGGACGCGCCTTGCTGCACATTCTGGCAACTCACGAAGGCGAAACGCACCGGCCGGCTGTCGGTTTCCGATGGCGCGGTGATCGTCCGGCCGATTCGGCTGCCGAAACCGTGCTCGTCGGTGAAGCGATACCAGTAGACGCGCGCGGGCTGCAGACCGGCAGCCAGCACACGGCAGGTCCAGTCGGTTTCTTCGGAGACGATCGCTTCCGCGCGGGCCGCGACTCGGAGGAAGTTGGGGTCGCCGGCGATTTCCACGTGCAACACCTTCGCCTTGTTGTGGTCCGTGGGAGGCCGCCGCGTCCAGAGGATCACGCTATCGGAATGCGGATCGCCGGAAGCAACGCCGTGAGGATAAAGGTCTCGCCGCTCGACCCAGGGCATGGCGGAACGCATTGCGGAACCACGTGCGTAGGCTGCGGGCCAAGCCAGGGAGGCGCCGTACGACGACGCCAGCGCGAGAAACTTTCGTCGGTTGATTCGAGCCATGAATCCTCCCAGGCCGGCTGCCGCGGATCGCTATTTCAACCCTAGCACAAAGTCCTCGTGTCCCCGCCGTTCGTAGTGGGTTGTCAGTACCGTCCGCGGTAGCGGATGGGTCCGGCGGCCGACCCACCTGCTACCGCAGGCGGTACTGACAACCGCAACTCATTTTTGCCGGTTTGGCCTTGCTGGCGCCGGCCAAGGTGCGGCGGATCTTCTTGTGCGAAATCCGCAACCTCGCGGCGACGCCGGCGCGGCTGATCGCGCTGTTTTCATGGTCCCGGTCCGCGCGTTTCTCACACCTCTTCTCACAGGGTTTCTCACACCTCCCTGTGAGAAGGCTGAACCCGTTTCCCCACGCTGCCCGCGTTTCCCGGCTTCTTCCGGTCCGTTCCTTCCACTCGTTCCTTAACCGAACAGCCGGCCTTGGTTCGGATTATCTGGTTTGGACGCCTTGGCCTTCGGTATCCTGGGGCTGCGGCTGCGCGGCGGTTTTCGAAGGCTCGTTGACTGCCTGGACGGCAGCCTGGGGGGCTTCCCACACAAAGGGAATCACGCCCATTTCAACGAGTTCATCTTGAACCGCTCGCGGCAGCGTACGCGCATCGATGATCACGCCCTCGACCTGGATGTACCAGACATACGGATTGTCTTTCAGCAGACTGCGGCGGCAATATCGTGGATCGAACTGGTACAGGCCCAGGGCCCGCTGAATGACCTTGCTGCGGGCCAGGGTAGTGCCATAGCCGACTCCGAAGCACTTACCAATATCGGAGGCGCTCATGTAGGGTTTCCGGCCTGGATCCCACAGGAGGTTGACGAAACCGGCGGCGTGGATGATGCCAACAATCCAATGCGTGATGTTCCCTTGCGCCACCGGAGAGGGACGCTTCCGACACAGCGCGGCGGCAATCCGCCGGCAAATCTCGGCGTACTCTTCGTCGAGCATCTCATGACAGCATTCGTCGGTTGCGCGGGTGATTTCCTGGTATTCGGCGCGCATGTTCTTGGGAACGGAATCGACGGATTTGGGTGGCATTCTGTTTTATCGCGGAGTTAGACCAAGTTGGCCTACCGTTCGAGCTGCAAGGGTGATGCTCACGGGGTCATTGTACTCCAAGGAGAGATTCCATCGTCACGGAGTTATGCAGTTGGCCGAGAAAAAATCGTCAAGCTGATCCCGCCCTCCCAAGAGTCAGACGACTCTCCGCCAGAAAACTTGTTTTGAAAACCGGGCCCGAAAAAAACACTACGCAGATCAGGCTGTCCCCGCACTTCAACCGCTAACGATCACATTGTTGAGGCTGGCATCCGCCAGAAAGCGGATCATTGGTTCGTCTCGCGGGTTCGTCTAGTTCGATCAGCCACGTCGGGCTGGCAATTGTTGCCCAGCCCGTTCCAGGTTCTCTTTTAGGTGGGGAGGCACCGGGCGCGTCTTGCTGAACTCATCCTCCATGCGCTCGCGTTCCGCTATGGCCTTCTCCACTTCGTCTTTGTGACCCAAGTAGAAGGTCACCGCGCCATAGACCTGCTCAAGGCTTAGGGTGGGGTAGTGCGATCGGATTGCCTCGGGCGGTTCGCCGTGCTGGAACTCCCGCACGATAAAGCCTAGGGGCACACGACTCCCCACGAGATAGAAGCTACCGTCCCGGCTTTCAACGAAATCTCGGTCCATGATTGCACCTACCATTAGTGTACCTCAGCGAGCATCTTAGGCATCTAGCAATAATAACATGGACAACTAAGAGTGGACGTGATATGCATGAGGAGTGCCCGGTTATAGCGGATCGCTTTCCGAGAAGTTCGCGCGGATTCGGCCTTACTTGAACGAGGCCAGTGTGCGGCTGTGGGCAGCGAATGAAGCTCTGTCGTTGGGCTATGGAGGGGTGAGCGAGGTAGCGCGCGCCACCGAGCTGAGCCGGACCACGATCCATGCGGGGATGGCGGAGTTAGAGAGCGCGGCCGTGGTTCCCGAAGGGAACCGGATCCGCCGCAGCGGTGGTGGGCGCAAGAAGTTGACGGACAAAGATCCAGGCCTGCTGGGCGCACTCAACAAGCTAGTGGATCCTGTGACACGGGGCGACCCAGAGTCCCCCCTGCGGTGGACGAGCAAGAGCACGACCAAACTGGCGCAGGAACTCAGCACCAGGGGACATCCGGTCTCGCAGCGCACGGTTTGCGATCTGTTGACGGCCGAAGGCTATTCTCTCCAGAGCGTACGCAAGACACGGGAAGGCGCGCAGCATCCGGACCGAGATGCCCAGTTTCAATTCCTGAACCGGCAAGTGCAGGCCGCTCTCAAAGCTGGTCAGCCGGTTATCAGTGTGGATACAAAAAAGAAAGAGTTGGTGGGCGATTTCAAGAACGCCGGGCAGGAGTGGCAGAAGAAGAAAACGCCGATCCCCGTGCGCGTGCATGATTTCGTTGACCCGCTCCTGGGCAAAGCCGCGCCCTATGGCGTCTACGATCTGGCTGCCAATCAAGGCTGGGTAAGCGTCGGAATTGATCACGACACGGCGGAGTTCGCGGTCGAAAGTATCCGCCGCTGGTGGCAGCAAATGGGAAAGCCCGTCTATTCCCAAGCCACGCGCCTCCTGATCACTGCGGATTGTGGTGGCAGCAACGGCTACAGGGTTCGCCTGTGGAAGGTGGCGCTGCAGCGATTCGCCGACGAAACCCGTCTCACCTTGCAGGTCCGGCATCTGCCACCAGGCACCAGCAAGTGGAACAAGATTGAGCATCGCATGTTCTGTCATATTACACAGAACTGGCGGGGCAAACCCCTCGAGAGCCTCGCGGTTATCGTCGATTTGATCGGTCACACCACCACCGCGAAAGGTCTGAAGATCCACGCCGCCATCGACGCTTCTTCCTATCCCAAGGGACAAACGGTGTCCGATGAAGCCATGCAGCGCCTCAACCTCAAGCCCAGTGCCTTTCACGGCGAGTGGAACTACGCCATCCTCCCGAGCGCGAGCGCGTAGATGTTCAGTTTATTATTGCTAGCTGCCTTAGTCACTAACCCTCCCAAATAAATCGCCAAGTTCAGGCCGACCCCTCACTTCCTCTCACTTCCTTCTTGTTTTGTCCGCAAAACACCGTTCATCGCGTAGCCGCGCAAACCGCAATGGGAGCGTAGGAAGCTGCTATCGCGCAGATTGGACGAGCCGGACATCCACGCGATGGCCGGTCGCTTGCGCGTAACGCCTCAGGCTATTCAACGAAGGCGCGCCCTTGCCGCTTTCCAGGCGCGCCACCGTCGATTGAGTTGTCTTCATCCGGCGTGCCAGCGCGGACTGACTAAGTCCAGCGCGGCCGCGGGCGGCAATCATCTGTCTCGCAAGGGCGAATTCCGGCTTCAGTGCTTCGTACTCCCGCTGAAATTCCGGGTCCCGCTGCCACTTCTTCTTCAGTTCGGCAAGATTCATCGGACCTCCTTGGCTCTTTTCCACGCCGTCCGAAGAGCGGATGGCGGTGTCTTGGCGGTTTTCTTCAGGAAGGCATGAAGCACGACTAGGCGCTGCCCGCTTGCCGGCGTGTAGATGGCTCGGGCGATTCCTTCTTCCGACTTCATCCGGATCTCGAACAACTTGTCTCCCAGAGGCTTTAGGTACGGCTCGCGCACCTGGAAGGGGCCGAATTCCTCCAGCATCTCGGCGATGTGCAGGAACTTCGCGCGCAGCCCCTTCGGCAACGCGTCCAGTTCCGCATCCACCCGATGATCCAGAGTGACGACACGCCAACTCACAAACCCATTATCTCATTTTCGCTATGGCTTGGCAAGGATTGGTCGAGCATTGGTCGAGCGCCGAGGGTGCCTATACGGGCCAAACTCCGCCCCCTAGATGAATGGCCGGGGACGGCCTGGTGACGCTCCCATCGGGCAGCGTCGTGGACTTCGTGCGGCCCAGCCCGTCGTAGGTGTTGATGCTCCAGGAGACGACCACCTGGCGTTGACCATGATGCCTGCACGTCAAACCGCAGAGAGCCAGCAGCGATCGGCAGCTCTTGGTCTCATCAACGTTAGAGCGATTTTGGATTAACTCGGGGCTTGCCATCAATGGGTCGGCTTTACGCTAATCGCCTGGGGCCGACCCACACTGTTGCGATACAGTTGAAAAGTGCCGCCGCCTCTCACTCGTCTTCTCGGCGTCGAACATCCGGTGATCCAGGCGCCCATCGGCAGCGCCTCCTGCCCCGCTCTGGCAGCCGCGGTTTCCAACGCCGGCGGACTCGGGATGCTGGCGCTGAGTTGGCGTAGGATCGACGCCATCAGGCGTTTGATTCGCGAGACGAAAGCTCTTACCTCGCGGCCGTTCGGAATAAACCTGGTGCTGGAATGGCCGCAAGAAGAGCGCTTGCGGGCGTGTCTCGAGGAAGGAATCGGAATCGTTTCATTTTTCTGGGGCGAGCCTAACCCGCTCTGGAAAATCGCCCACGATGCCGGAGCCGTCGTACTTCATCAGGTTGGATCGGTGGACAAGGCGCGCCGTTCCGGTGACGCCGGCAGCGACGTCATCGTGGCGCAGGGCCTCGAGGCCGGCGGGCACGTACGAGGAACCACCAGCGCCGCCGCCTTGCTCAGCGATGTGGCCGGCATGGCCGGCGCCATCCAGGCGAAGTCTGCCTCCCGATTCGCCGGCGGCGTGCCGGTGATCGCCGCGGGCAGGATTGCCACGGCGATGGATGCAGCGAACGCGCGAGCGGCCGGCGCGGCGGGTGTGTGGGTGGGCACCCGATTCGTGGCCAGCGAGGAGTCCGCCGCCCATCCCTATTACAAGCAGCGGATTGTCGCCGCGTCCTCGGCGGAGGCGCGCTACACGATGGCATTCGACGGCGGATGGGCCAACGCGCCGCATCGCGCGCTCCACAACAGCACCATGGAAATGTGGGAACGCAGCCAATCGCGCCCGCCCGGCGATCCCGAGGTGGTGGCGCGATTTTCCAACGGCGCACCGGTTTATCGCTTCGACGATACCCCGCCGGTCGCCGGCATGACCGGCGACCTGGAAGCGCTGGCGCTCTACGCAGGCGAAAGCGCCGGACGCGTCATCGCCGTGGAGCCGGCGGCCAAGATTGTCGGTGAACTGGGAGGCGCCTTTCGGCGGCCCTCGGCTTTGGCTCTTCACTAGACAGAAGCCTGCGTCAGCGGGCGCCAGAGGAATAGCCCCAGGCGAGGCGCAGTTCAGCCGAGCCTGGGGTTTTGGGCAACGAAACTGAGCCTCTTTCTGTCTCCCACCCCAGGCGGCTGAAAAACGCCTCGCCAGGGGCTATTCCTCTATCGCCTGCTACGCAGGTTTCGGCGGAAATGTCTCCCCGCGCTGGAACGTTGACAGAAGGTATGGGTTGCTTTGCGTAGGAGTACGCTCGGATTCGATCAGCTTTCTTGGCCAACCGGCGAACGATCACTTTCATGTCGCGCACCCTACCGTCCGCCGCGGCTTCATGCACTTTAGAATCCACGTTATAATGAAGGATTATGTCCTCTTCAACAACGCTCACCGTCGGCAGCCGCAAGTACGAGATTTTCTCCATCCACTCCCTGGCCGGCGATTCCCTGCCCTTCTCGCTGCGTATTTTGCTGGAGAACTTGCTGCGCTGCGAAGACAACGTTCTTGTACGGCGCGCCGATATCGACGCCTTGGCCGCTTGGAAGGCCGGCGAGGCGCCGAATAAGGAAATCAACTTCATGCCCGCGCGCGTCTTGATGCAGGACTTCACCGGCGTGCCGGCCATCGTCGATCTTGCCGCCATGCGCTCGGCCATGAAAGCGATGGGCGGCGACCCGCGCAAGATCAATCCGCTGTGGCCTACGGAACTGGTCATCGATCACTCCGTGCAAGTGGATCAGTTCGGCTCCTCCGGCGCCTTCGCGTTCAATGCCGAGTTGGAATTCCATCGCAACGTCGAGCGCTATCGCTTCCTGAAATGGGGACAGACGGCCTTCCACAATTTCAAGGTTGTGCCGCCCGATACCGGCATCGTGCACCAGGTGAATCTGGAAAATCTGGCGCGCGTGGTTTTCACCGCCGATCGCGACGGCAAAACCTACGCTTATCCCGACACCCTCGTGGGCACCGATTCGCACACTACGATGATCAACGGACTCGGCGTGGTGGGCTGGGGCGTCGGAGGAATCGAGGCGGAGGCCGCCATGCTGGGCCAACCGGTCAGCATGTTGATCCCACAAGTGGTCGGATTCAAACTGCACGGACGCCTGCCTCCCGGCGCCACGGCCACCGACCTGGTATTGCGGGTCACCGAGATGTTGCGCGCCAAGGGCGTGGTCGGAAAGTTTGTGGAGTTCTACGGATCGGGCTTGTCCAGCCTCACGCTGCCGGATCGGGCCACCATCGGGAACATGGCTCCGGAGTACGGCGCGACCATCGGCTTCTTCCCCGTGGACGCCGAGGCGCTGGCCTACCTGCGCTTCACCGGACGCGACGCCGCACTGGTGGATTTGGTGGAAGCGTATTGCAAGGAACAAGGCCTGTTCCGCACCGACGCCACACCCGATCCCACATTTACGGATACCCTGGCGCTGGATCTCGGGGAAGTGGAACCGTCGCTGGCCGGGCCGCGCCGTCCGCAGGATCGCGTGGCGCTGAAGGACGCCAAGGCGTCGTTTGCCACGGCCATGAGCTCCACGTTCAAGGCGCAGGCCGAGAAGACCAGCGGGCCGGTGCATGTGCGGAATGGATCGAGCTTCGATCTGAAGCACGGCTCGGTGGTGATCGCGGCCATCACCAGTTGCACCAATACTTCCAACCCCATCCTGATGGTCGGCGCGGGATTGCTGGCCAAAGCGGCGGTCCAGCGCGGCATGAAGTCGATGCCTTGGGTCAAGACCAGTCTGGCGCCGGGATCGAAGGTCGTAACCGATTATCTCGATGCCGCCGGACTGACGGCGTATCTCGATAAATTGGGCTTCAACCTGGTGGGATACGGCTGCACAACCTGCATCGGCAACAGCGGCCCCTTACCGGAAGCAATCGGTCAGGCGGTGAAGGACAATAACCTGGTCGCGGTGGCGGTATTGAGCGGGAATCGCAATTTTGAAGGACGCATCAATCCGCTGGTTCGCGCCAACTACCTGGCGTCGCCGCCCCTGGTAGTGGCGTATGCGCTGGCGGGCCGCATGGACATTGACGTTTACAACGAGCCGCTCGGCGCGGACGGTGCGGGTCATCCGGTTTACCTCAAGGAAATCTGGCCGTCGCCCAAAGACGTGGAAGACACCCTGCGCTCGGTGCTCACTACCGAGATGTTCCACAAACAATACAACGATATTTTTCTCGGCGACTCGCGCTGGCGGGCATTGCCATCGCCGGCGGGCGATTTGTACGCGTGGGACGCCCAGTCCACGTACATTCAGCATCCGCCGTTTTTCGTGAACATGCCGAAGCAGGCCCCAGGGTTTGCGGATATTCGCGGGGCGCGCGTTCTGGCGGTGCTGGGCGATTCGGTCACCACGGATCACATCTCGCCGGCCGGATCGATCCCCGTGGATTCGCCCGCTGGAAAATACCTGATCGCCAACGGAGTGAAGCCGGCGGACTTCAATTCCTATGGCGCGCGGCGTGGCAATCATGAAGTGATGATGCGCGGCACATGGGCTAACATCCGCCTGCGAAACTTGCTGGTGCCCGGCGTGGAGGGCGGCGTCACGATTCACCAGCCGGACAACGAACGCCTGTCCATCTACGACGCGGCGATGCAGTATCAGAAGGAAGGTACGGCGCTGGTGGTGATCGCAGGCAAGGAGTACGGCACGGGATCGTCGCGCGACTGGGCGGCCAAGGGCACGCTCTTGCTGGGCGTCCGCGCCGTCATCGCGGAGAGCTACGAGCGCATTCATCGCAGCAATCTGGTGGGCATGGGAGTGCTGCCATTGGAGTTTCTCCCCGGTGAAACGCGCGAATCGCTGGGCCTGACGGGCGGGGAGACCTACGAGATCACCGGTCTCGAGGCGATCGCACCGCGCCAAACTATCGCCGTGAAGGCCGACGGTAAGTCGTTCACCACGCGCGTGCGTGTCGATACGCCGGAGGAACTAACCTACTTGCGGCATGGCGGGATCTTGCAGTACGTTCTGCGTCAGATGCTCTAGAAACGTCATGCCCGCTAGCCAGGCCGCCAAGGAAATTCGCTTTACCGCGCTCCAAAGCCTGCCCGAGGTCGGAGGGGGCGACGATCTCGCGGCATTAGTTTCGCAGGCTGCCGCCCGCGAGCATTACGTTTGGGCGGCGGACGTGATCGTAGTGGTGGCGCAGAAAATCGTTTCGAAAAGCGAAGGCCAGGTGGTCGAACCTTCGCACCGTCCAGCCATCGGCGGAAGCTCTGGAAGTAGCCAAAGAAGTACACCGGGATCCGCGCCTGGTGAGCGTGATTCTCGCCGAATCGCGCCGCGTCGTTCGCCGGCAGAGCGGCGTATTGATTGTCGAGACGCATCACGGCTGGGTCTGCGCCAATGCCGGTGTGGATCAATCGAATGTGCCCGGCCAGGACAGCGTGACGCTCTTGCCGCGCGATCCCGACGGTTCCGCCGAGCGTCTGCGCCAAGGTTTGCTGGCCCTGGACATCCCTGTGGCGGGCGTGATTATCAGCGACACGTTTGGACGCCCGTGGCGGAATGGCCTGGCCAACGTGGCGATTGGCGTGGCCGGTTTCGCACCGCTGGAGGATTATCGCGGACGTCGTGACCGCCAAGGGCGTCTGCTGAAGGGCACGGTCATCGCCGTGGCCGATGAATTGAGCGCCGCCGCCGAACTGTTGATGGGCAAGGATTCCGGAATTCCTGTGGTGCTGGCTGCCGGATTACGCTTGCCAGGCGCGCCCGGTGCGGCGCGGGAACTCATTCGACCGCCGGCGGAAGACCTGTTCCGATAACCCCACTGATTCCAAGGCCGCGTGATCCCCGCGTGCCGTGTGTTGAACACGCGTAGTCCGCAACAAAAATGAGGGCGGGTTTACGCGCGAACGCCTGCGTAGTACCAAGGTTCCACGGGGTAAGGACTTCTCATTCATTGTCGCGACCGTGCGGGACCGTTACGATGGACCTTGTGATGAACGTAACGCCTGTGACCCTGATGCTAACCATGGTACAAAATGTGATTCTGCACGCGACCGGCCCCGCAATCTCCTTGCCGGAGCCGATCATTCTACTGCTTGTGGGTATGCTGATGCTAACCGTGGGTAATCTGAAGCGTCGTACCGCCGCGCTCACCAGCCAGGCGCGGGAGTCTTTAGGGAGAAGCAGCGACCGCTAATCTGTATACAGACTCGGGCTGCGTAACGGGATTAATTCCCGTGGCGGCCTGGCGCCTGTCTAACGCGCCAGCACACGGTCGCTCTTCTCCGCCAGTTTTTTCGCTATCCACCCAGCAGTCGCGCGGCGTTCCCGCCCAGGATCGCGGCGCGGTCCGTCTCCGCTACATCCAGTTGACGGAGCGTATCCAGCATCTTCGGAATACTGCCGATTTGGTGCGGATAATCGCTGCCCGCCACGATGTGATCGGCGCCGGCGAAGGCTATCGCCAGTTGGATCGCTTGCGGATCGAAGTTCACGGTGTCGTAGTAAAAGTGCTTCTTCAGATACTCGCTGGGGTGGCGGTCAATGTGGACGCGGCAATCGGGAAAAGCCTCGTAGCCGCGGTCCAGGCGCTCGGCCAGGTAGGGAATCGCGCCGCCCAGATGTCCCAACACCCACTTGATGCGCGGGAAGCGCGCCGGCACGCCGGAAAACACCAGGCCCGCGGCGGCCAGGGTGGTGTCCATGAGGAATCCCACCAGCGGCATCAGCCAATAGTCGAGCATCGCCTCCACGCCCACCGGATTGGTGGGATGGATGAACAGCACCGCGCCGCGCTGGTTAGCTGATTCGTAGATCGGCCAGAAACGCTGGTCGTACAGCGGCACGCCGTTGATGTTGCTGAACAGCGTGGCTCCAGGCAGATGGAGCTGGCCGCAGGCGCGATCGAATTCCCGCAGCGCCGCCGCGGGATCGTTCAACGGCAGCGTGGCTAGTGCGGCGAATCTTCCGCGATAGCCGGCCACGGCTTCGGCGAACGAGTCATTCACCAGCGCAGCCAGACGCGCGGCGGTTTCCGGCGTTTCAACGTGCGTGCCGGGTGTGGTCAGGGTGACGACTTGCGTATCCACGCCCAGCTCCGCCAGCACTGTGGCGCGATAGGCGATGTCGCGATGGCCGGGCACGCACACGTTGTAGTCGCCGGGATAGTGCAGGCAGGGATTGCCTTCGGCGTCCACTGTGACGCGCACGGCGCTGGGGCCGGTTTGCAGGCGGCGCAGGTATTCGGGCGGATAGTAGTGGTTGTGAAAGTCAATGATCGGCATGGGATTCCTGTTGGCTATGGGAGCGCGCGGAACGCCTCGCCCAGAAATAATAGACCGGCAGCCCTGCCAGGACGAAGAGAAATCCTTCCAGGCACTGCCGCGGCTGGGCGGCCAAGTGTCCGCCGACCACGGCTACGCAACCGATCAGGAAAAACAGCGGCAGCAAGGGATAGCCCCAAGCTTGATAGCGGGGCCGGTAATCGGCGCGCCGCCGGAGGCGGAACAATCCGACGGTCATCAGCGCGAAGAACAGCCATTCCGTGTACACCACGCGCGTGAACAACTCGCGATAGGTTCCCGTGGCTACCAGCACGCAGGCCCACGCGGCTTGCAGGGCGATGGCCACGTGCGGGGTGTGAAATCGCGGATGGATCCGGCCGGCCCAGGGAAACAGCAGGTGTTCGCGCGCCATTTCCAGGTAGACGCGCGGCCCGGCCAGAATCACGCCGTTCAGCACGCCCACCGACGACACGATTACCAGCAGCGACACCGCGGTTCCGGCGCGCGCTCCCAGCATGGTTTCCGCGGCGTCGGCGGCCACGTGCGTGGAGGCCACCACCTTGCTCATCGGCAGCAGATAGAAGTAGGCCGCGTTCAGCGCGAAGTAGCAGGCCGTGACCAGCAACGTGCCGAACAGCAAGGCCAGCGGGATGGTGCGCTCGGGATCGCGCGTTTCTTCCGCCGTATAAGTCACCTGATGCCAGCCGCCATAGGCGAACAGTCCCGCGCCAATCGCCAGAACCATTTCCAACGACCACAAACTGGGCGGCGCGGCAGCCGGCTGGGTTGCCTGGGCGCCGCCTGCGCCGGCTTGCCCACCAGCACCACCAGCAATAGCAAGATCGCGATGGCCGCCAGTTTGGCGATGGTCACCACGCTTTGCAGCGCGCCGCTTTGCCGTACGCCGATGTAGTTGACCGCGGAGACTGCCAAAACCGCGGCAATCGCCGTGGCGCGGATGCCGGTATCGCCCAACGGCACGAAGTAGGCGACGTAGCGGGCCAGCACCACCGAGCTGGCCGAGATGATTCCGGTATGGGCGCTCCAAAACATCGCCCATCCCCACAGAAATCCGGCGGCCGGCGAGATGCCCTCGCGGAGAAACACGTAGACGCCCCCGGATCGCGGATAGGCGGCGGCCAGTTCCGCGCACACCAACGCCCCGCACAGGGTTAGCACGCCGGCTGCCAGCCACACCAGCAGCGTTCCCGGAACGCTGGGAACCAGGCGGGCGATTTCGGTCGGTTGCACGAAGATCGACGCGCCGATGATGGTGCCCACCACGATCGCCGAAACCGGCAGCAGGCCCATCACGCGATCGAGTTTAGCGGGCATTCCGGCATTATCGCTCAAAGAAGGCCCGAGTCGCGAGGCCCGAGGCCCGAGTCGAGTTTTTTCCTTTGACTCGGGCCTCGGGCCTCGCGACTCGGGCCTTCTTTGAAGTAAGATGGATTCTCATGTCCTGCGCGATTTGCCAGAAACGCAAACCTAAGCGCCATTGTCCGGGCGTTCACGGCGAGATCTGCTCGCTCTGCTGCGGAACGGAACGCGAGAATAGCGTCACCTGTCCGCTCGACTGTCCCTACTTGCAGGAAGCCCACCGTTACGAGTGGGAGCGCAATCCCGGCGCGCCGCTGGATGGGAATCCCTATCCACAGCATGAGATCCACGACAATTTTCTCTATCACCACGACGCCTTCATCGGCATGATCGCCGCTACTTTGCTGAAGCGCGCGCTGGAACTGCCCGCGGTGCAGGATAGCGACCTGCGCGAAGCGCTGGACGGGCTGATCCGCACGCGCGAGACGTTGGCTAGCGGCCTGTACTACGAAAGCGTTCCCCAGGGGCCGGTTCCCGAAGCGCTGTTTCGCGCCGTGCAGCAGTTCCTGGAGGAAACTGGCTCCAAGGTACAAGTTGCGGAACCCGAGATTCTCAAGTGTCTGGTGTTCCTGGCGCGTCTGGCGGCGGCTCGCAGCAACGGGCGTTCCCGCTGCCGCGCGTTTGTCGGATTCCTGCGCCAGCAATTTCCGGAGGTCGCCGCGGAAACAACTCCCGGCGGTCTGATCGTGACGGGCTAATCCAGCGATGACCCGTACCATGCCAATCCATGCCAACGATTGACGCGCATCATCATTTTTGGAAATACACACCGGAGGAATACGGCTGGATCGACGATTCCATGGCCGCGCTGCGCCGCGACTTCCTGCCCGCCGATTTGCGCGATACCCTGGCAGCCGCCGGCGTGGACGCCGCCGTCAGTGTGCAAGCGCGGCAATCGCTGGAAGAGACGGAGTGGCTGCTGGGCATGGCCGAGCAACATGCTTTCCTGGCCGGCGTCGTCGGCTGGGCGCCGCTGGCCGACCCGGGAGTGGAGAAAATTTTGGAACGCCTCGCGGCGCGCCCGAAACTCAAGGCCATCCGTCACATCGTGCAAGGAGAGCCGGACGACCGCTTCCTGCTGCGCGACGATTTTAATCGCGGCATTCGATCCCTTACCGCCTGCGGATTGGTCTACGACATTCTGATTTACCAGCGTCACCTGCCGGTGGCCATCGAGTTTGTGGACCGTCATCCGGGCCAGCGCTTCGTGCTGGACCACATCGCCAAGCCGCGCATCCGCGATCGGGCTTGGGAACCGTGGCGCACCAACCTGCGCGAGCTGGCTCGCCGCGAGAACGTTTTCTGCAAACTATCCGGCGTGGCCACCGAAGCCGACTTCCCCAACCTGACTCTGGCCAATCGCGGTCAGCTTCGTCCTTACATGGACGTTGCGCTGGAGGCCTTCGGCGCTCGGCGAATCATGTTTGGCTCCGATTGGCCGGTGTGCCTGGCGGCCATTCCCTATGCCGATTGGCTGGGGATGGTTAGCGACGCCATCGGTGAGTTTTCGGAGTCCGAACGGGAGTGGGTCTTGGGCAGGACGGCCGCCCAAGCGTACGGATTGGACGTGCCGCAGCTCTAGCCTCGCCGCAGAATCTGTGTAATCTGGGTAATCTGTGGATTGTGCCCTCCGATCCGTGTAATCTGTGGACCATGACCTTCGACGACGTTCGCGAAGCCCGCCGCCGAATCGCCGGCGCGATCCGGCCCACGCCGCTCATGCAACATCCGTTGCTGTCGGAAGAATTGGGCTGCGACGTGTGGGTGAAGCACGAGAATCACAATCCCACCGGCGCGTTCAAAGTGCGCGGCGGCGTGAACCTGATGTCGCATATCGCGGAAGCCGGAGAATGCCCGGGCGTGATCACCGCGTCCACCGGGAATCACGGCCAATCCATTGCCTTCGGCAGCCGGCGATTCGGTATTCCCTGCACCGTCGCCGTGCCGCTGGGAAATAATCCCGAGAAGAACGCCGCGATGCGCGCGTTGGGAGCCACGGTGCTGGAGCACGGCCGCGACTTCGACGAAGCGCGCGAAGAAGTGGAGCGGTTAGGCCGCCAGCGCGGCCTGCGCTACGTCCATTCGGCTAACGAGCCGCACTTGATCGCGGGCGTGGCGACGTATGCGCTGGAAGCCTTCGAAGACCTGCCCGACCCCGATTACATTCTCGTCCCAATCGGCGGCGGCAGCGGCGCCTGCGGTTGCTGCCTGGTGCGGACGGCGTTGGGAAGCAACGCCCAAGTGATTGGCGTGCAAGCCGAACGCGCCGACGCCTTCGCGCGATCCTGGCGTGGCCCCACGCGAGTGGTCGGCGCCAGCGCCGACACCTTTGCCGAAGGCCTGGCCACGCGCGTAACCTTCGATATGACCTTCGACATTCTCAAGCGCGAGTTGCAGGACATTGTCACGCTATCGGAAGACGAGCTCGCCGAAGGCGTGCGCCTGGCGCTGCGAACGACACACAATCTGACGGAAGGCGCCGGCGCGGCCGCCATCATGGCGGCGATGAAATGGCGGGATCGACTGCGCGGCAAGAAGGTGATCTGCGTGATGAGCGGCGGGAACATCGATTTGCGGACGTTGCGGCGTGTGCTGCAGTAGACTCTCGCAGGACGGAGTCAACCGAGAAAGGACGGAGGGCGCGGTGCGGTTCAGTGTCCTTGGCCTCAGCAAGATTGAGGCCGTAATTTGCGGGGGAGCGAATAAGCTTCTGTAACCCGCGGCAAGGGCTTGGATGACTCCAGCGCCAAAAGGAGTTAAGATGGTGATGTGTTCTGAGAAGGAGGGAACGCGATGCAGATTAGGACCCTGAAGGATATCGCAGAGTACGACGCGCTCTCGATTCCCGACCGCGAGAATACCTACAACAATGTACTGTCCAGCGACGACCGGAAGCGAATGGGCAAGCTCCGCGCGTTCGATGGCTTCGTGAGAGCGGCCGAACTGCTCGTTGATCGCGGTTCCGTGATCTGCCTTGACCGGCCAGCCCCGAACATCCGCTGTATTCTCGGTGGTACTCCTTACCTTTTTGAACTGGGTGAAGTCGTTGACGAGGGACTGGCCCGTGGCTATAGCCACTCGCTGAGAACGGGTGAGATAACTGGAGGGGCCTTCGACCAAATAGGGCCGCTGCAGCGTATGATCAAAAAGAAGACAAAGACCTATCAGACCGATGGCGTTCCAGTTGACTTGGTTCTCTATTATTGGAAGCATCCGCCGTATGATCCGGCCATTCGGCAAACGTTGACGCGACTAACAGGGTTGATCCAACAGATCTTCGTGGCTGGGCTTTTTTGCAGAATCTGGATCTACGAACACCCCCAGGGCATCCTCCATGTTCTCGGGAAGGAGCAATCGGCTCAAAAACCATGGCCGGAGCAGAAGACCATCCTAGTGGTTGACGTCGCCAATTCCTCGGCAATGAACTCCCAAGCTGGAGGACTTCTTGCTACTAGGCGGGCCCTGGGCGAGTTCCTTGCCCGAACAAGACGGTTCAACGACCACAATCTTGGAACATTCGTGAAATCGACGGGTGACGGTGCCATCGCAGTTTTTGGCGATGCGTTGAGTGCTTTGAACTGCGCTACACAGCTACAGCGGTCCCTCTCCGAGAATCCAATTGTCGTCTGCGGAATACCGCTTGAAGCGCGCATAGGGATCCACGCGGGACTGGTCAATGTGTCGGAGAGGTCCTATGGCCTCGATGTTTTCGGCCCTGATGTGAGTTTGGCGGCCCGGCTCACCGACCTGGCCCGGCCCGGACAGGTCGCAATCTCCGAGGCCGCCCGCCTTGCACTCCCTGAAGACCGCAGGGATAGCCTGGGGCCCGAGGAAACGGAGACCATCAAAGGCTTCTCTGAACCTGTGGCGGTTAGCCGAATCGATTTCTCTGGAGTACTCTCCAGATGAACGACGGCGAATTGGAGCCGCTTCCCCACGTCGCTTCCGAGGCAATTGTCGTTCTCGATATTGTAGACTCCGTACGAAACAGTAACCGCTTCGGCTGGTATGCGCTCGGACGGGGACTCATGAGGGACCTTCGGGCCCTGATCAGCCGGGTTGCTTCTCCCCGGGGTCTCGAGTGCCGCAAGAGTACGGGCGACGGCTACCTTTTGACCTTCAGCGATCCCAAGTCAGCGGAAGTCGCGGTCATTCGTGCGGTCGAAAGTTGCTTTGCGATCCTGTCGGAATTGGACACGCGCAACCGTGAAGTGCAGCAGGAACGAGCTATCCACGTCCGCTTCGCGGTGCATTTCGGAGAAGTCGATGTCATCCAGGGCGACAGAGAGGGCCCGAACGTCTCTTGCACCTTCCGGATCGAAGGAATCTCACGCGATTCCTTTGCCGAGACTGCAGACCATTCGGATCCGAAGCTCCTGCCCACTCAGGACTACATCCTGTGTAGCGAGGAGGTGTTCGAAATACTAGGACGCCGCAAGGATCAATGGGATACCGCCTCACTCGGCCAATGGGATGGCTTTTCTCTCGGCCTCTTCAAGCTGAAGGGCTTTCCGGGCTATCGCGAGGTGTACCGGGTGCTTCCCAAAGATGCGAATTTGTTCTCGTGACCAGCGTAACTCATTTCATTACTTCACCTTCCACTCCTGCACCCCAGCCGACCACTGCGGCTGCATCACAAACTCTCTAAATGCATGCCCAACGTCGTCACCGGCTTGCACGCGATTCCACGGACGGGTAGCGTCCTAGCAGTCTTAGGACGTCTTAGGACACTACCCACGGACGTATCGCCGGGCGCTCACGTAGCAGCCTATGGTATCCTTGAAGATCAAGCACGGAGGTGTCCCATGAAAAACCAAGTGTTCACCAACCAGTCCTTTCGAGCGCAGTAGCAAACGCCGCAAAGGATTCCCATCGGAAACGCAAGTCAGACGTGGATTCCGCGCGGTAGGTGCCGGAAAAGAGCTTGTCGAAAAACTGGGCCGCAACGATTTATGTCCGTGTGGCTCTGGTCGCCGGTTTCAAAAACTGCTGTCTAAGCAGCGGTTGCTATGACGGCCAGCGCAGAAGCTACTTCTTTTAGGGAATAGTCAACCGTGAATCGGGGTAGGGCCACACCTGCCCCGATCACAACCGCGGAGCCGGCCAAGGGAGTGGATAACATTGCGAACAGTCGGGATCACGGCCTTAAAGAAACAATTAACTGAATACCTGCGCTTGGCTGGCGCCGGCGAGACTTTTCTGATCACGAATCGCGGCAAGGTGGTCGCCGAGTTCACCCCGCCGAAGGCGAGGACCACCCAGGATGCTGAGTTTGCTGACCTCGTCCGGAAAGGGCTGGTTACGCCAGCCCAATAGCGGTCGCCGATGCCGCCGTTTGCACCAGTGATGCCTCTCGATACGCGATGGCGCAACTAGACGAAGATCGACGAGACCGCTTTTTAGGCTACTTCACCTTCCACTCCTGCAATCCCGCCGACCACTGCGCCTGCATCACCACTTCCAGACGCATCCCCGAAGTCGTCACCGGTTTGAATGCCACCTTGTTGTAGCCATCTTTTTCCACACCGTATGAACCCATCGTTTCCACGGGTTTCCAATCGTTGCCGTCTTTGTACAGCAGCCGCCACGATGCCGGCACGCGAACTTCGCCGCGGCCGGTGTCGTCGAACCAGTAGAGTTGCGTTTCCGATACCGTGGACGGCTTTTCGAAGGCGTACTCCAGCCATTCCGTCTGACCTTTGCGCGGCCACCAATCGAAGTACGATCCCGGCTCGTTCGACGCCGCTGGCTCCTCGCCGTCGTGTACCGCATCCACGTTCTTGCGGCCGGCATTTGATGCGGTCACCTTCGCGGTCATGGCCACAGTGGGAAACGGCAACGGCTTAGCGCTGGCGTCGGCGGTAGGCAGCCATACCAGCATCTGACCCTTACCGCGATTGGCCCACGCATAATAGGGGATCGCCGTAAATTCCTGCTCGGTCTTTTCGACCTTGCCCTGCGCGTCGTACTTCAGCGCCACGGCGCGCGCACTTCACCACCTCCACGCCGTTCAGCAGTTCCGGCTTCCACTCGGCGGTGAGTCTGGCAGACTCGGGCAGCACCAGGTTGCGCACTTTGCCATTCGGATTGTCCACCCACTCCGCGGCAAACACCAGCGGACCGCGCTGCAACGCCACGCGCCCGCGATCCGCCGCCACTTGCTCGTTGGCGGCGACGCGGCGCACCGGCATCGGCAGATTCAGCTCAATCGTGTCGCCCTGCTTCCAAGTGCGCGTCAAGACTACGTAGCCGCGATCGAGCTTCAGCGCTTGCGCGCGGCCATTCACCTTAATCGTCGCCGGTGGCGCGGCGGAATCTGCGAACCGATAAAGATCGGTCGGCGCAGCTTCGTTGTGGGCCCACCCCGGGATGCGCACGTGAATGGTTGCCGGGCCGGCCTGGTCGGGATTTACAGTCATTCTCACCGCGCCATCCCAGGGATAGCGCGTTTCCTGCACCATGCCGACGACGCGGCCGTTGTCCAGTTTGATTTCGGCCTTCGACGCCATGTAGAGATTTACCCAAATCGCGTCGCCCGACTGCGCATATACATATCCGGGCACGGAGGCCATGAAGCGGGTTATGTTTCCGGGGCAACAGGCCACGCCAAACCACGGGCTGCGCGCATGCTGGCCGTTCGACTCCAGGGGATTGGGATAGAAAAACGTCTTGCCGTCGAGCGACACGCCGGAAATCAGGCCGTTGTAGAGGGTGCGCTCCATCACGTCGATGTACTTGGCGTCGGGATCGAGCAGGAACAAGCGGTGATTCCAGAAATCGTTGCCAACCGCCGCGCACGTTTCGTTGTACGCGGTCATGTTGGGCAAGCTCGTAATTGTCTCCAAACGCCTCGCCCGACGCCCGGGCCCCAATGCCGCCCGTAATGTAGAGTTTCTTGCCCGCCACGTTGTCCCAAATCTTTTCGATCGCGGTCTCGTAGGCGGTATCGCCGGTAAGCGCAGCCACATCGGCCATCCCCGAATACATGTAGGTTGCGCGCACGGCGTGTCCCACGGCTTCGGTCTGATCCACCACTTTCATGTGCGCCTGGTTGTAAGTGTTGTCGCGCCGCTTGGGATTGCTGCCGCGCACGTCCAGCATGAACTTGGCCAGGTTCAAGTAATCGGCGTTGCCGGTGACGCGATACATCTTGGCCAAACCCATCTCGGTAATCTGATGTCCCGGCCAGATGCTTTCCTTGCCGGGGCCAAAGGTGCGATCGAGCAAGTCGGCTGTCTTGATGGCAACGTCCAGGAGCGTACGCTTGCCGGTCGCCTGATAATGCGCAATCGCCGCTTCGTATAAGTGTCCCAGATCGTAGAGCTCGTGACTGTCCACCGATTCCAATTCCCAGCGCGTTTTGCCAACCCAAGGATGTGGCGGCTGCGGCTGCATGGTGCGCGCCGTGTAGAGATATCCGTCCGGCTCCTGCGCCGCGGCGATCAGGGCGATGTAACGGTCGAGCTGCGCGTCAAGCGCCGGGTCGGGATGCACGCTCAGCGTGTAGGACGCGCCCTCAATCACCTTGTAAAGATCGCTGTCATCGAAAGGATACGGCGGGGCTTTCTTGTTGTCGAACGGCTCGCCGCGCAGTTGCTTGCCGGCGCGAATGAAGTTGTCCATGCGGCCGGTCTCTTCGCTCTTCTGAAAGGCGAAGGGGATGGTGACTGCGCGGTTGGTCTCGATCTTGGCAGCCCAGAAGACGTCGTTCACATGTACAGCGGTGAACGGCACAGGCTTCACCGGATAATCCCGTTTCGCTTGTGCGCCCGCCGGCGCTACGAGCAGGGAAACCGCCAAGGCAGCGGTTGTAATTGCTTTCATGATTGGCAATTATAGTACATCTGCCAAAGAGAGAAGACATGGACCGACGCGAGTTCCTGCAAACCATGGCCGTCACCACAGCCGCAACCACGACTGGACTCGCCGCCGTCTCTCCGCCGCCCGGCCCCACGCAGGGATACACCGCCATCGCGGAGTTCACCGAGCACGCGGTGACCTGGAAAGTCCACGAAACCTGCGCACACGCGACGGCGACATCCTCTTCGTGCCGTCTCATGGAGACCAACGTGTTCTCATCAAGACGGCCGAGGCATGCTTCGCGGAAGCCGGCCCGCCGTTTCTGGGACTGAAAATGGCTGACATCGGCATGTCGGGCCCCGTTTCCGCATTTCCCGTGCGCTACCGCCGCTTCATACAAATGTCCCAGGTCGTACAACTCGTGACTGTCCACCGAGGATCGCCTGATCTGCGTGGACAATTTCGTGCAAGAGGCTACGCAGATCAGGCTGTCCTGGCCCCTTCCCGGATGTTGCATCTTCCGGGGTCCAAGGGTGCTTAACCGTTTTGGGGAAAGACGTTGGATCCCGGAGGGATCGCCGCGTGTACCCGGTGGTGGAGCGTCGTTTGCGACACCACCGGTTATATTCCCCGACAGCGACACACCCTGAAGGGGTGCCAGCGGGCTTTCGGGTGGATTGCGGCGAGACGTCTTTCTGGTGCTTTGCTGGTACCCCGGAGGGGTACGAGGGTAATTGCGTCGAACCGGTGGTGTCGCAAACAACGCTCAACCACCGGCTACAAGCGGCGATCCCTCCCGGGATCAAGGGTGCTTAACCCGTTTTGGACCGTGTTTCCCCAATACTGGTAAGCACCCGGGGTCCGACTGGCGGTAGCAGCAAATCGACTAAAGGCGTATGCTTGAGGCCATGGGTTCAAAGACACTGATCGTCTGGGGCATTCTTACACCTTTCCTCTTAGTGCTTGGACAAGGAACGGCGCCTCAACCTGCACCTGCACCTGCACCTGGATTGGTCCAGTTAAGTGTGGTTGCATTGGATGCTCATGGCGCTCCGGTCACTGACTTGAAGCGCGAGGATTTCCAAGTAACCGATAACGGCAAGGCGCAACAAATCGTCTTGTTTCACCATGAAACGCCCCGGCCTAGAGCTATCACGCTTCCCCCGCGGCAATATTCCAATCGGGCTGGGTTGGGCGTTCCGCCCGCCATTGGCATTCTCTTTGATCTGTTGAACTCCACCCTTGGAGAACGCGGCTCCTCGAACATTGATATCGTTCGAGGACTACAAAAAGTCGAAGCTCCCGATCATGTTTATATCTACATCCTGACCAAGACCGCCACCGTCGTGCCGGTCCGCGGCGTGCCGCAGAATGAACCCGACGTGTCCGGCAACGCATGGGTCTCGCAGATTGCCGGCCCGCTGGATGCTGCCTTGGCCAAGTACACCCAGCTCAGAGCACCGGACCTGGTGAGGGAGGATACCAAGTTCATCACCGCAACCTACACGGGTTTGTCGACTCTAGGAAGGCAGTTACTGGTTACTCCCGGCCCCAAGAACGTCATTTGGATCACCGAGGGAGTACCCATCACCATGACAGGACTCGACGGGCAGTTCGTGGACTTCACTCCTCGGATTCAACAGTTGGCGGGCGCCTTCCGCCGCGCTAATATTGCCATCAATCCGGTCAAGACCGTCCTCGGGGAGCAAGTCAACGATCGGCTCACTCTCGAAAACCTTGCCGATTGGACGGGAGGACGCGCTTACCTGGGCAACGACGTGGAAGGCGCTCTCCTTCAAGTGACCCAGAACACGCGCGCCACTTACCGGATCGGCTATTATCCTGATCCGCGCAACTGGGACAAAAAGCCCCATAAGTTCAAGGTGATCTCCACGCGCGGCGGCCTACGTCTTCAGTATCCTCAGGGATACAATGCCGATCTCGCGCAGGAACAGCCGCTTCTCGGCGAAAACGCAACCATCACGCAAGCGCAAGCTGTTCCCTATGAGATTTCCGACCTTGGCGTTCGGGCGTCCCTACAGGCCGCGTCGCCAGGGCAAGCACCGGTCATTCATATTCAGGTGGATCCCGCGGACTTGGTGCTGACGCAGGACCAAGATCACCATCGCGGCCAAGTGATCGTAGTAGTGACGCAATTTTTCAAAGGCGGCAAGGCACCCGAGACAGGAACCGGGAATCTCAATCTCGACCTAACCGCAAAACAGCTTGAGTCCGCCATGACGGACGGTGTTCCGCTGGCGGACTTAGGCGTGAACGACACGCTGGAGAAGGTCCGCATTATTGTCTTGGATCGGGCCAGCCGCTCGGTGGGAACGCTAACCATTACGCCATAGGACCCTTTATGACAAACACCCATGACAAGGCTGACACCGCTTCCCCCTAGATGCCGGAGTGGAGGGGCGTGGAGATCAAATACACGCGCAGGGCGAAGTAGCGATGTGGCGCTGTACCAGCGTGTCCGGGCCGGCCCGCGTCCATATCCTCGTGCAGCACGTTCATTAGGGGACCGGCGTGTAATCGCCGATGTCAGAAACAAATCACCAAGTTCAGTCTGACCCCGTTTCCTCCGGCAGTTTGGTCCTCGGCAGTTTGTCCCGGCCCCTCTCCAGTACCCCTAGCGGACGAGCACCGGACGAACCGCGATTGTACGCCCGCCTAGCGCGCGAATTACGCGAATTAGTGGATCGCCAGAATCACTGTGTTGCTGGTCATTCCGTTCTGACTGATCGTGAGTCCCACGGCCGTACCGGGAGACACTCCAGCGGGAATCGCCAGATTCACTTGGTAGAGTCCAACGAAGCCCGAAGTGAGTCCTGCAAATTGGACCTGCGCGGGAACTCCGCCGACCATCGCCGTGGGCGTGAGCACAGCATTGTACAGCGCGCCCGCCGGTGTCGGCGCGCCGTCCGGAACAGCCGGTTGCGTCGCGCCGAGACCGGTGCAGTAAACAGTGACCACATCTCCCGCTTGCGCCGGTGAGTTGCTGTCTGCCACGGTTGCACCTTTGAACACCGCACCCTGTCCGGCGCCGTTTTGATTCAGCGTGAAGATCCCCGGTTTGCCTTGGGCAATGGAGACCGGCTCCGGCTTGCTGACCGACTGCGTCCCATCCGCATTCCGCACGGTTACCATTACCTGCTGCCGCGTGTCCGGAGGCAATGCAAAGGGCGCTTGAAGATTGATCTGGCCGCTGCCGGAGTACAGCAAAGGCGCATTCAGCCCTCCAATAGTGACCGAGGTGCTACCCAAGAGAATCGGCAGCGGTAGAGTCGCATAGTTCGCGCCTTGAGCCAGATTGACGCCGAAAATGGATACGAGGCTTCCCGGCGCGATCACGTTATCCTGCGCGTAGCTCGCCGCCTGTACAACGCCGCCCGCATAAATCGCCGGGAACGAAACGGCGGGATTGCCGACGAGTGCAATTGTGATCGGCGCGCTCGCGTCGGACAATCCGCTGAGTTTTGCCGTGAAATTCAGCAAGACTTGCGGTTGACTACCGTCCGGCTGCCAGACACCGCCGTAGATGCCGTTTCCAACGCTGATCAAACTGAGTGCGGGATCGCCGTTAGAGAATCCAGCTTGAACGCTGGCATTGGAGACGGCGTTGCCGCAGTCGTCCATCACCTGCACCTGAAGATCGCTGGGCCACGAGACAGGGAACGGTCCCTTGTCGCCTTGATAGACGAGGAATAGTTGCGTTGGTGTGCAGGCACCGGCAGCGGGAGGCCTTTGAATCTCGGCTTGAACGGTAGCTCCCGATCCGCCGGCGGGCGTAACCACGAACAGGACACTCACCTGCTGAGAGGAACCATCGCTGAATCCGAGCGAGACAGAACCACGATATTGCCCGGGCGCTAGCGAACCAAGCGAGGGCTGAACCACAACCGTTCCCGGCGCCGCGGAGGAAAAGTTCAGGTCGCGGGGCAATGCTTCGAGCCACGCCCCGCCGCTCTCCGTCGATGGAAAGGCCGTCGCTTCCTGAAGGGCGGACGACGCGCTGGCGATCGTGATCGTTTGCGAACCGGGCGAGGAGGTTCCGGCTTGCCGCACAAAGAGCAAGCCCGACGGCCGTACAACGGCGGGAGGAGTAGAGCCCTGCGCCAGAACGTTCAAGACCACCACGATGACTTGCGGCGAGTTTGTCGCCGCTGAGGACGCCACTTGAACCGTCCCGTTATACAGGCCGGCACGCAAACCCATAACGTCCACGCGGATTTCCAATGGCGCACCAACGGACGCTCCCGACACGCTTGTCCCGCTAGACGTAACCGCCAGCCAGCCGCCCGCGCTGGCCTGAGCAGTCCAATCCATCGATCCTTGGCCTGGTCCTTGCCCAATGTTGAGCACTGCGATGGTCTGCGACGGAACGGCCGCGCTGCCCTCTACACCCGTGAAACGCACTCCCGTCTGACTCAACAGAATCGTTGCAGACTGCGAGATGAGAAGCGTCACCGGGATGGTCTTGGTCTCTCCCGTCGTCGCGCTTTGAATGGCGATCGATCCGGAATAAACAATGGCGGATAAACCTGCGATGCTTACACTCACTGAAACTGTGGCGGGTGATCCGGAAGCTGCCGAGCCGGTCGCGGAAGCAATCGTGAGCCATGGCGCGTTGCTCTGCGCCGACCAGTTGAGCGTCCCGCCTCCTGCGTTGGCGATTTGAATTGCCTGTAGCGTCGGATTACCACCCCCAACTGCGGCCTGGAACGTAAGCGACGGAGGCGTGACCGCCAACCGCGCCGGCGGTGCCGCGGTCACGGTCAACGAAATCGCGACGGACTGCTGCCCTCCCACCGCGGAAGTCACGGTGACAGTTCCTTGATAGGAGCCGGCTTGGAGCGTTGCGGCGTTGACACTCACCGTGACCGCTCCCGGCGCCGCCAGCGAGCTGGGAGACGCCGCCAGCCAGTTGCCGCCGCTTTGCGTTGACGCCGCGACGTTCAAGGATAATCCAGGCAAACTGCTGACGATCGGGATTTGCTGCGTGGCCACCGCGGTTGCGCCCGCAGCCGCGCTGAAGCTCAAGCTTGTAACGCCGAGCATAAACGATGGAGGAGCCGATTGAATCTTGCGAATTCGATCGTTGCTTCCATCGACGATAAACACGTTTCCCGAAGCGTCCGCCGCAACGCCGGATTCTTGCGACAGTGGGGCAATCATGTTCAACGATGCCGCGGTGGCAACACCGCCGTCGCCCGAAAACCCAGCGGCGCCGTTCCCGGCGATCGTCGTGATCGTCCCATTCACATTGACCATCCGGACTCGCTGGTTGGCGGTGTCGGCAATGTAGAGGTTGCCGCCACGATCCACTGAGATTCCGTCGGGCTGATTCAAGGACGCGGTGATGGCCGGTCCGCCATCGCCGGAGAAGGCGGCGTTGCCGTTGCCCGCCACCGTCGAGATGATTCCCGAACCGTTGACCTTTCGAATGCGGTGATTCTCCGTATCGGCAATAAAGAGATTGCCGGCGGCATCCACCGCCACGGCGCTCGCGTAACTCAATGCCGCTTGCGTTGCAGGCCCGCCGTCTCCCGAGAATCCCGGCGGCAGGCCAAGGCTGCCTGCCACAATCGTGACGTTTCCCGCCGCGTTGACTCTCAGGATCACGCGTGATCCGCTCTCCGCCACATAAAGGTTTCCCGCGTTATCCGCCGACAGTCCCGAGAATACGGATGGAAATCCTCCGGCGAAGCGCACAATCGGACCGGCCAGTGTGGAGATGATTCCGGTGGAACTGACTTTGCGGACGCGGCCCGCGGACGCGATAAACAAGTTGCCGCTCTGGTCGACCGCCACACCCATCGGATTTCCCAGGCCGGCGGTCGTGGCCACCGCACCGTCGCCCGAGAAGGTGGCCGATCCATTCCCCGCAACTGTAACGATTCTTCCGTCTGGCGTAACCTTGCGCACGCGGCGATTCAAGGTGTCCGCGATGTAGAAATCGCCCGCGGCATCCACGGCAACGCTCGACGGTTGGTGCAAATTTGCGCCCGTGGCCGTTCCGCCGTCACCGAAGAACTTGAAGGATCCGCTTCCCGCCACCGTTGTGATGTTTCCGCCCGAGTCGATCTTGCGGATTCTCAGATTTTGATTGTCGGCAAAATAGAGATTTCCGCTGGAATCGACGGCTAATCCTTCCGGCGTATTGATGGATGCCTGGGTCGCCGGGCCGCCGTCGCCCGAAAAACCGCCCGCGAAAGTTCCCGTGGGACCCACGCCGCATATGGTGCTGATGATGCCGTTGGTTCCGACGCGGCGAATGCGATTGTTGGTGGTGTCGGAGATATAGAGGTTGCCGGCGCCATCGACGATCGCGCGTCCGGGGAACGTGAGTGTCGCGCCGGTCGCCGGACCGCCGTCTCCGCCGAATCCTGATGTGCCGCTGCCGGCGACAATCGTTGCAACGCCTGCGGGAGTCAGTTTGCGGATCAGGTTGTGGCCGGTATCCGCAATGAACACGTTGCCGGACGCGTCCACGCTCACTCCGGCGGGAGTTGCCAGCGTGACTCCAGCGGCCGGAGTACCAAAGCCGCCGCCGTTCCCCGTGCCTGCAACGGTGGTGATGATTCCATCGGGAGTCACCTTGCGGATGCTGCTGTTGAAGGTGTCCGCGATGTACAGATTTCCGCCTTGATCGACGGCAACGTCGGACGGCAGACTCAACGACGCTGCGGTCGCGGGACCTCCGTCTCCCGTGTAGCGCCCGAGTCCGGAACTATTCTGGAATCCGTCCCCGGCCACCGTGCTGATGATTCCCGCAGCGGTCACCTTTCGCACGCGGTTATTCCCGTACTCGGCGATGTACAAATTCTGGTCCGAATCCACGGCCAGGCCATAGGGCTTGTTCAGCGAAGCGCTCGTGGCGGTGCCGCCGTCTCCGGAAAAACCGCGGATACCGTTTCCGGCGGCCACGGCTACGGTTCCGGAAGTCGCGATCCTCAAGACCACGTTGTTGTCTTCATCGGAAACGTATAGGTTGCCGGCGGTGTCGAAGGCCGTGCCCCACAGCTTGCCGAGTGGCGCATTAACGGCCGGCGAACCGTTGGCACGAAAGATCCAAGTGGTTCCGGCCGCGGTGGTGATGACTTGAGCTGAACAGGAAACAACGAACAATAGAAGAGTGCGAATAGCCCAGCGCCGCATGAATGAACCTCGTTGCGAAGTTGGGGAGGCATCGAAACAGCCGATGGGCGCATCCTGCCCTGCCAGATATTATATGGTGAGTTCTTCGTTAATCACAATGGACCTGACGGGGTAGGCTACACCTGGAGTAGCACCGGACGCGGCCCACAAGAAACTGCATGTTCTGGCGGTTTCCGTGTTTGCGCTGGCCGTGGTAAGGGGCTGGACGGCGCAGTCGGTTGGGCTAGTGTCTTAAACTCCTGAAAACAAAGCCGTCCACTAATAGCAAATAAAACACGAATATTCTCCTTGACACAATGGCGAATACTAGGCGAATATGGGAGACTCGGCTAAACGTCAACGAACAGGAGGAAACAGTTTATGGCAGCACCCCACGCGATCCCCCTTCCTAAGCCGCCGGCAACATCTGGCAGCGCCTTTGATTCTCCGGCGACATCCAGCGCCAACGCTTTCGATTCGCCGGCCACATCCAGCGCCGGCGCTTTCGATTCACCGGCCACATCCAGCGCCGGCGGTTTAAGTCTCCCCCGGCGCCCCGCGCCATTCCCCTTTCCAAGCAACGGCTGCCGGCCGGCGAGGAGCGCTTCCTGCAACTGAAAAACGGCACGGGATTTACCAGGGTTCGGAACTGGCCCGGTACGTTCGCAATTTCCCGATCTCCGCGTATCTGGTCGAGAGCTTCCTGCAACCCTGTTCCGTCAATATTCTGGTGGGCGATTCGGGCATCGGGAAGTCCGCGCTGGTTTACCAGTTGGCGCTGGCGGTGGCGGCCGGCAAACCATTTCTGGGACATTCCTCGCGCCTCGGCAAAGTTATCCTGGTGGATTACGAGAATTCGCTCTGGGATTCCCACCGCATTCTGCAACAGCAAACCAAGCATCTGGGCCTGGATCGCGCGCCCTACACGCTGCAAATTTGGCCCATGAACCAAATGGCCAATAGTGTCACCCGCCAGCAACTGGCGCGGGAGGGTCTGCACGAGAACGTGGAAGAGGTGATCCATCAGTTCGCTCCCGACCTGGTGATCTTCGACTCGCTGCGGTCCTTTAACCCGGCCATGGAAAACGACAACACCGCGGCCGTGAAGCAGATCCAGCAGCTTCGCACGATTGCCCGCAGCAAGGGAACCGCGATCTTGCTGGTGCATCATGTCCGCAAGCACGGCCGGAATCAGGGCCTCCATTTGGAAGACGGCCCACCGCTGGCGTGGCTGATGCGCAGCGCCGGATCGCGCGCGCTCATCAATCAAACCGACGCCCGGCTGGCCATCGCCACGCGCCGGAAGAACGACGACACGCTGGTCTTGCGCGGACACCTGCGCACCCACGGCGAGGTCGGTCCTTATCTGTTGTCGCGCGTCTGGGACGATGCCGGCGAGCCGCTCGGCTACCAGCGTTTCCAGGCCACTCCGCAAATGCTGGAAAATCCGGAACAGGAAGAGACGTTCCAGAAACTGCCGCCGGCGTTCTCCTTCACGGAGGCGCGCCTGCTCTACGGCAAACAATGCCAAGCCACCAGTACGTACTTGCAAAAGCTGATGCGGCTGGGGTTAGCGCGCAAAACGGGGCGTGGTCAATTCCAGAAAAATGAATCCGGCCCGGACGCTGGATATTGCCAACAAGTGGGCATCGCTTCAGTGGCTTAAAAATCCACAGGGGGACTGGATATTCACTGGATATTCACTGGCGGACAGGAGCGCGCCGAGGGCCGGACCCGCGACGCGTCCGCTTCGCGGGCGAGCCGGCGTAGCCGGCTACATCCCAGGCGCTGAGAATTATTTCTGTTGCAGACGCTGGTAGGATTTCTTCAGTTGCGCCTTCACGGCGGAATCGAGCGGCGGCGCTTCCGCGCCCGAGGAATATTCGCGGCAAAGCTTGACGCTCTTCTTGAGGCTGTTCACAAATGCGACACACGGCGGACAGTCGCGGATGTGACGCTCCAGTTCCTCGCAGGAGGCGGGCGGAGCTGGCCATCCAAGTATTCCGATAACAGCGCGAAGATCGCCTGGCAGTCGTTTTCCTTCATTGCTTCCGTTCGTTTCCCTCACGGCGGCGCAGGTGCTCGTCCAACTGCTTGCGCAGCGCCAGCCGGGCCCGGTGCAAGCGCGTCTTGACCACATCTTCGCTCACACCCAACACGTCCGCGGCTTCTTCCGTCGAGAGGTCCTCCACGTCGCGCAGCAGAAACACCGCGCGATATGATTCCGGCAGCGCGCCGACGGCATCTTGCAGCGCGCCTCGCAACTCGGCGTCCATGGCCAGCGTTTCCGGCAGCGCCGACCAGTCGGCGATCTCCAGCCGCATGCCGTCGCCGTCGCCGCTCTTACCGGGCATCAGTTCATCGAGAGAAATCTCGGCCTGCGGAGCGAACACGCTCTTGCGCCGCTTCATCAGGCAGGCGTTCTTGGCGATCCGGAAGACCCACGGCTTCAGCCGCTCCGGATCGCGAAGCTGGTTCAGGCTCTCGAAGACTTTCAGCAGCGTTTCCTGCGCCACCTCCTCGGCGTCTTCCCGATGTCCGCACATCGTAAAGGTGTAGCGGAACAACTTTCCGTGGTAGACCTCCACGAATCGCTCGAAGGCCGCGGGACTGCCGGCCAGCAACTCGCGGGCCAGGGCGGTGTCGGAGGTGGGCGCATCGGTCACCCTGCCATTGTAAGACAGGCGCAGTTAGCGCACTCATTTAGAAAGATGCAGGCTGCCAGGAAAGGTGACGGCCCATTCATTCGGTGGCGACGGCGCCGCTTGGGTGCGTTAACGATGCGGGTATTCATATTCAAGACAAAGCTAGCGTAACGCGCAACGCGGCTTCGACGGCGCTCATATCGCGAAGACTTCCCAATCTCCTTCCAAACAAGCTCAACTCGACGGTCACCAGGTTATCCGTCATGATGACGGAATCTGTGATCAACCCAGAGCCACTGGAATGCGGACTTCCCAGGGGCAAGAAGATCCGGCTTGGGTGGCCCGCCCGCCGTAGATTGCTTGAGATCATCGCGGCAACGAGTTGGGGAATGCCGGTCTTGAGCTCCGTTGGCCTGAACAATGAGGACTGGGCGCAGCTTGGCCGTGACGAGATCGGAGTTCGGAAAGTAAACTAACGCTACGTCACCTCGCACGAGGTTCATCGTAGACATCCATGCTCGGGTCGTCCCAATCGGCGGCAATCGAAGAGAACTTTGCCCTAATACGGGCCGCTTCCTCGCGCGTCCAGCCAAGGCTTTGGATTGTCACAGGCCCGCGCTCGACGCCGCGGGTGGACTGCCTTGGAGGATTCACCAAGCGGTACACTCCTCTTCGGACCGTCTCAAAATCTTCATAGGTGACGCCGTGGTTTTTGGGCGCATTCTTGGAGCAGCGGGACCCAATGTGGGTCCGGAGCGTGGCTGGCGAGTGCGAACTGCCATTCTCAAGGGCCCGATCAACCACCTCGGCCATCGTGAACTCGTTGCGGCCTGTTTTGCTCACCAACTCTTGGGCCGCCCGCAACACTTCGTCACGGGCGGTCGCCTCGAATGTGCCGATAACGCTCACTTCACCCCCGCCAGATCCTGCAGTAAATTCCAGTTCTCCAGGCGCTCGGCGTTCGACGCCTTCAACGTCTCCGAGGGATTGCCGTCTTTATCAAAATGCTTCTGGAAGCGGCCTTCCGTGCGCGCGAAGTAGATGAAGTCGATCACCTCGCCGGTCTTGGGATTTACGTACCAGTCGTCCTTCACGTTAGGATTGCCGACCAGGCTCAGGCGCTCCTTGAAGCGATTCCCTTTGCGCGGATCGTAGATCAGAACCGGGAAGCTGCGCGAGTCGGCGGCCAGTTTGGCCTGATGCTCGGCCATGTTGTCGGCCACGCCGTGCTCCGGCTGGCAGGTAGTAAATACGTTCACGATCGCCGGGCCGGGATAGGCGTTGGCCTCCATGATCGCTTTGTAGAAATGGTTGGGATGCGCGCACGTCGTCTGGGCCACGTACACGTTTTTGTGCATCATGCAGATGTTGGCGATTTCCTTGCGATTCTCCTTCTTGCCGTCAACCACCTTGCCATGGAAACTCATCTTGGCGTCCTGGCCTTTGAACGAGCTGGTGGAGGTTTGGCCGCCGGTGTTCGAGTACACCTGGGTATCGAGTACGATCACCTTGATGTCCGCGCCCGACGCCAACATGCGGCTCAGCGACTGGAAACCGATGTCGTTCATCGCGCCGTCGCCGCCGATCACCCAAAGGCGCTTGTTCTTCCACCCTAACTGATCCCAGCGGGCCCTTACTCCCATGGCATCGGCCGGGGCGTTTTCGAACAGCGAATTGGTCCACGGGACAAGGTATGGATTGTAAGGATAGGTGGAGGTGTACACCGTGTTGCAGCCCGTCGCCGCCACGATGCCAATGTTATTGGGACCGTAGACGAAACCAGTGGCCGCCAGGAACATGCGCAGCGCCGTGGCTTCGCCGCAGCCCATGCAGGATCCCGCGCCGCCCACGTACAGCAGCGAGCGCTCCGCCAGCATCATGTCGGAAAGGGCCTTCTCGTTGATAAACTTCTTGGGCGTTTCCGGCATGCTCTTGTAGAAATTAAAAGCCGTGCGGTAGAACTTGATATTGTCGTCGTCCTTGCGGATCATCTTCAAGGCGTCGTGATCGCCGCAGGCGTCCACGCACTCGGCGCAGCCCTTGCACTTGGTGGGATCGATGAAGATGCCGAACTTGCCGCCGCCCGAGCCTTTTTTCTCCAGCACCGTGTAGTACTTGTTGGTGACCGACCACTGCTTGGTCATGACGTCGCGCTCGGCGGGATCGGTAATCCCCGCCAGGCGTTCTTCCAGCGTGGCCGGCTCGGCCACCTTGCCGAGGATCGCGGTGTCCGGACATTCCGTCACGCAGTCCATGCAGCCGACGCAATTCTCGGCGATGAACACGGGGATGTCCGGCGCGATGTAGCTGAAGTCGCGCAGCGCCCCGGTGCCCGCCGGGACGATGCTGCGCGCCAGGAAATCGTCGGCCTCCAGACCCTTTTCGGCCAAGCCGGCGTTGTAAGCGCCCACCACGCGGTCGTTGAAGTCCGCCACGTCCACGACGTTGGCGTTGAAGTCCGCGATTTTCATTTCGCGGGTGATTACCATTGGTTCGGTCATATATCTCCTTGCTTTCTCTAAGGCCCGAGCCACGAGGCCCGAGTCAAAAACCTGACTGCCGCCGGTCTTTCCGACTCGGGCCTCGGGCTCGTGGCTCGTGGCTGTTACATGATTCTTAGGGCCGCTTGGGCCTTGTCGGCGCTAGCGGTCGCTTCCATCACAGCGCGCGGAATTTCGATGGCTTCGTGAAAGCCGCGATGGACGGCCTTCAGGTTGTCCTGCACCACGCGCTCGCCGCGCTTGCCGAAATACTTCCGCAAGGCGCTCTCCACGCCCTTGAACAATTGTTCGTCGTTGATTTCCAAGTCGCGCTGGAAGGGCGTCACGCGCAGGAACACGCCCAGCAGCACGATGCCTTGCATGCGTTGCTGCAAGTCGGCGCGCGACGATACTTCCTTGGCGATTTGCACCGTGTCGAGCGCGTAGATGGTGGCGTGTTTCTCGTTCAACTCAGCGCGAGCCCAGGCCGGAATTTGCGCCCACACCTCCACGGGATCGGTCTTTTGACTCTGCACGAAAACCTTGCCGCCCTTGGTCAACCCGGCTAACGGATTCTCCATGTTCAGCGCGTTGACGTCGTTCAGCGGGATGAACTCGACATGCTCCAGTTCGGAGTGCACGCGAACGTGCTTTCTGGCGATGGTCAGATAGTACGTGGTCGGCAGTCCCTTCTTCTCCGAGCCGTACTTGGGATAAGCCTGCACATCCATTCCAAAAACTTCGCCGGCGATGGTGGCGATCACCTTGTTGGTGGTCACCGAGCCGTACCCGCCGACGGAATGGCCACGCATCGAGAACGAGCCGGGATCGCGCACGTCGGGATCCACGTCCACCGGCAGCGCCAGAGGGTGCTTGATGCCCAGCGTGAAATAGTGGCGCGGCTTGTCGGAGATCATGTTCTCGAACATGGCCAGGTAATCTCCGGCGCGCACGTCGCGGCTGCCCAGTCCCGCGGAGCCGCCGAAGAAACGCGGCATCTTGGCCACGCGCGGATAGCCCGGCGCGCCGGACATGGCGTCGGCGAAGGCAGCCTTCAATTCCGCTAGCTGCGGATTGGATTGCATCATGGGGATGTCCAGGCGCTCGATCACCGAGATGCCCTTGACGCTCCGCAGCAGCGCCACCAGATCGTGCGAGGGGAAAGGACGGAAGCAAGTCAAGTGGACCAACCCAACCTTCATGCCAAGGTGTTCGCGAGCGTAATCCACGGCGGCTTCCCCGGTTTCGATCATGCAACCGGAGCCGACAATGGCGTACTCGGCGTCCTCCATGCGATAGGGCGCCGCCAGGGTATAGCGGCGTCCGGTCAGGCGCTCGTAGAGCGCCATGTTCTCCTTCAACGAGCCAAGAACTTTATCGTAGAAAACGCGCTGGGCGATCTTGCCCTTCATGTAGCTGTCCTGGTTTTGCACCACGCCGGACATCACCGGCATATCGGGATCCATCATGTTGCGCAGCTTGACGGAAGGATGGCGCGCGTACTGCTTCATCAATTCGGGTTCCGGCAGGCGCACGTTTTCGATGGTGTGGGTGGTCAGGAAGCCGTCCTGAACATTCATGAACGGCGTTTCGGTGTCTTCGGCGGTGCGCCGGCAGATCAGGGCCAGGTCGCCGGCCTCCTGGGCGTTGCGTCCATAGACGATGCCCCAGCCGGTATCCGACACGGCGTAAACGTCGTCGTGGCCGGCGTGCACGTTCAGCGATTGCGAGGTCAGCGCCCGCGCGCCGATATGGAATACGATGGGCAATCGTTTGCCGGAGATGGTAAAGAGCACTTCCTTCATCAACACCAGGCCTTGGCCCGAAGTGAAGTTGGTGACGCGCCCGCCGGCCACCGCGAATCCCTCGCAAGTGGTGGCGGCGCTGTGTTCGGACTCCGGTTCGACGAAGGCCAGTTCCTCGCCCCACAGATTCTTGGTGCCGTTAGCGACTTCCTGCTGGTAGCCGCCGCCCATGGTTGTGGAAGAGGTGATCGGATAAGCGCAAGCGCCTTGGGTGATATGGGTTTCCACCCACACCACCATCCCTGCGCCGTCCGCGGTAGTAGGAATGCCGGGATACTCGGGTTTCCCGCGGTCTGCGCGGGTTAATTGTTCGGTGTTGACAGGGACACCATTGATGACGGTACTCATTCGTGCCCTCCCAGGGGATGGCGGGCGTGTTGGCGACAACCCGGCGCAAGCGCTCGGAATCGCCGCAGCCCAGACCTATCTATATCAACCCTACAGTAGCAGATTCCACCCGGTGGTGCGCAAGAGTATTCTTGTCGCGAAGGGCGAGACATTTCGGGGCAGGATAGCCACAGAGGCACGGAGGACACAGAGAAAAGGCAACCGCCGCACCCGCGCGTTCGCGTGGGTCCCCGCTCCGATCAACGCCGATGAGCATCGGTTCCCATCGGCGTTTATCGGCGTTGCTCTAAAAACAATTCTCCGAGCCCCAACGGGGCGGCCTATATCAGCCTAGGCCAACGGCCTAGGTTGACGTGCCGTTTAGCAAGAAGCCCTGAAGGGGCGACCTAATCCGTGCGGCGGCCATGTCGGTTCATCGGTGATTCCATCTCCGCGCTACTTCTTGGCCAGCGACTCCGCCCAATGCAGCATCACCACCAAGGGTAGGACAGTATTCTCGGTGTACGGCGTCACGACCAGAAATCGCTTGCCATCGGCGGTGACGACGTAGCGGTTCTTACCGCCGGAACCGGTTACGCGCGACTCAAAGAGTTTTTTCGGAATTCCCGCCTCGAAACCAGCGGGACTGGCCTTGACTTCCACCGCCATCATGGAGTCGCGCTGCAGGTAGTACAGCTCTTTGCCGTCGCCTCGCCAAGTCGCTTCGGTGCCGCCGTTGTTGGACACCTGCCACTTGCCTATGGGTTGTGGAAAGTTCTGCACGTAAACTTCCATTCTCCCCGACTCCGACGAGCTATAGGAAATCCATTTCCCATCAGGGGACAATTGCGCGCACCGTCCCTTGGTTACCAGCACGGGCTGGCGATCGCCAAACAAAGGAAGCGCGTAAACGCCGGCCTCTGTGTTGCTGTCGTAGACCAGATAGCGGCCATCGGCGGACCAATCGTTCATGTTCTTCTGAGCCTCGGACTCGGCGACCAGTTCCTCCGTGCCCAATCCATTGGCGGCTTTCTGATAGATGTCCCGGTGCCCTCTGCGGTCGGAGGTAAAAACGATCTTGCTTCCGTCCGCCGACCATATGGGATTGGTGTCGTCGCCCTTGTCGAAGGTCAGCCGGGAACTCGTGCCGCGCACTAAGTCCAGAATCCACAAATCCCGCGTTTTGATGTTTGGATCCATCAGGCCCACCGCCACTTTCTTTCCGTCCGGCGAGAGCCTCGGGTTGGTGAACTCGCCCGGCTCGCCGGCCACACCGCTGGGCTTGCCCTCCCGGTCGAACCACGCCAATTGCAAACGGCGATTCGAACCTCCAGTGCGGTAGACCAGCACGCCGTTCGGTGATGTGGAGAAAAGGCCGAAAGGGCCAAGCTGCCCGACGTGTTCCGCAACGGGGACCGCCTCGCCGCGCAGTTCCAGGCTCCTGGTGTCGAAGGACTGCGCCATCAGCGTGTCCTGGCGCAAGAAGAGCAACATGTCCTGGCCCAGTTGCCGGGTAAAAGCGGCGACGGAATCTCCCCGGAGAAGCAACTTCTCCGTCTTGCCCTCCGCTGAAGCTATGTAAGTACCCTGGTATTCAGGTTTAGAACTCACCGCAAAATAGATCACCCGGCCGTCTGGGAGGAATTGCGGAGTTTGGTGCGAGGTTTCCCCTCTTGAAGAATCGAACTTGGTAAAGGGCTTCGCTTCGCCGCCGGCGGCCGAAACCTGGAAGAGTACATCTCCGCCGACGCGTGGCGCGAAGACAATGATGCCCTGGCTGTTGCCTCCTTTGTCGGGCCCGCTCTTGTCAAACCAAGCCCCACCTTGTCCCTGCCGGGCATCGCAAATCGTCTGGACCGGACCTCCGGCGGCGGCGATCTTCTGGAGCTTGCCGTTGGCGAAGAATCCAATCCATTGGCTATCCGGAGACCAGAAAGGATAATAGCCGCCCTCCGTGCCGGGCAACTGCTGGAACGCGAAGGAATTCAGGGGCCGGATCCACAAGGAACCTCTTTCATCCTTGGCCGCGCCCATCACCAGAAGCTTGCCATCCGGAGAAACCACCGGCCAATCAACAGGGCGCGGCGACCATTGGTCGGGAGCCGTGAACGTAAATCGCACTGGACCAGCCCGCTCGGGCGTCTCGCGCAAGTGGATCCAGCCGATGAGCAGCGCCGCCAGGAAGAACACTCCGGCGGCGGCCCAACTGGCGTACTCGCGCGTCCTGTGGCGAGCCACCGCTGGGGCCGGCAAGCCGGCCCCGGTAAGAGCGCCGGTGAGAGAGGACCCGCCTTCGGCGATCCAAGCCAACTGCAACTTCAAGTCGTGCGCCGTCTGCCAGCGCTCGTCTGGATCTTTCGCCAGGCAGACTTTCACCACGCGGTCCAGAGCCGGAGGGGAAAGCCCGCTAATCGACGACGGCGCCGGCGGCTCCGACTCCATGATGGATACGATCAAGCTGGCCTGACTCTTGCCCGAAAACGCGCGGCGTCCCGTGGCCATCTCGAACAACACCGCGCCGAAAGCGTGAATATCGCTGCGCGCGTCCGCTTCTTTGCCTTCCAGTTGCTCCGGGGCCATGTACTGAAACGTGCCCATGATCGCACCTTGCTGGGTCAGCGGCGCGGCCTTGGTCATGGTGGCCGCGGACATCTCGGCTCCGGGGATGGCGGACTTGGCCAGTCCAAAGTCCAGCAGCTTGCTCCCGTTCTTGGTAATCATCACGTTGCCGGGCTTCAGGTCGCGGTGGGTGACGCCTTGGCGATGCGCTTTATCGAGCGCGTCGGCGATTTCCACGGCGTAGCGCAGCAGTTGATCGGGAGGCAGCGGTCCCTTGATGAGCCGCTCGGCGAGGGTCTCGCCTTCCAGGTATTCCATCACCAGGAAGTCGGTGTCGCCCTCGCGGCCGACGTCGTAGAGCGTGCAAATGTGGGGATGATTCAGGCTGGAGATGGCCCGCGCCTCGCGCTCCAGACGCTGCCGCAATTCGGGCTTCGAAGCCAGGTGCTGCGGCAGGACCTTGATCGCCACGGTGCGGTCGAGGCGCGTATCGCGAGCCCGATAGACCTCGCCCATGCCTCCCGCGCCGATCGAGGCGAGGACTTCATAGGGTCCAAGGCGTGAGCCGGGGATCAAAGACATGTCCAGGCATTATAGCCACTGCAGGCGCCGAGAGTACGAAGAAACTTTTTGCGGTGGGTTTTCTCTGTGCTCTCCGTGTTTCCGTGGCTAATAACTAAGAGCAGTCAATCACCAGGCGTTGGAAGCCGTGGAAGACCGTGGTTCTGCTTTTTTCCCGCGTCGCGTTACAGTACAATGGCAGGTCCATGTGTAATCGCGGCGGCCAGTGGACCCTACCGTGTCTCGTCCTCTGGTCCGTCTGTGCGCTGAGCGCGCAGTCGCTGACGCCGCCGGCGCAGACTTTTATCCTGCGGGTTAGCGCTCCTAGCGGTCTCGGTTACACAACCAGCGTCAGTCTGGGCTCGACATTCACCATGGAGTGCTGGGTTGAGCTGGAGGTGGCCACTCCGGGCGCTGTCTTGATGGGCAAGACCATTGCTCCACCCGGCGGCGATCCCTACACGAATTACGTCCTGGGTATGGACGGCAGCGGATTGAAGCCGGTCTTCATACAGACGACCGGCGCGGTCGGGAGCTTCGTGGCACTGAATGGAACTTCCACCCTGACGCTGCACACTTGGACGCATCTGGCAGCCGTGCTCTCGGGCGGGACGATGTCCCTGTACATAAACGGTGTTTTGAATGGCACGGTGGCCGGTCCCGGCCCGCCGAGAGGCGCCAGCGTTCCTTTTGGCGTTGGCGGCGCCATGATGGATATCAACACTCCTTGCTGCGCGAATTCCGCGGGTATGCGGCAAGCCCGGGTTTGGAACGTGGCCTTGAACGCCACGCAATTGCAGGCTTACGCCCAGCAAACGCTCACCGGCAAGGAAAGCGGATTGCTCGCCGATTGGCCGCTGGACGATGGCGCCGGCTTGACGGCGCGCGACGTTGGTCCAAATGGCTTCGCGCTCAGCTTGGTGGGCAACACTCAGTGGGCTCACACCGCGATGTACGACGGCGGTCCTTATTGGAAATATACGCCTTTCACTTCCAATAACAACGGCGGCGGAACCGGCACCGTGGTTGACATGGGAGTTTCCGGCCTGACCGCGGTGATGGCGTTTCAGCACTCGATCACCGTCCCAGGCCCGGCGGCGGCGTTCCGTTGGATCGGCAATAGCACTAGTGGCGCATTCACCGACGTCACCGACACGGTCATCCCGACCCAAATCAGCGTGCTCTCTCCTCGCGATTGGGCGGTCGCCGACTTCAACGGCGACGGATTGCCGGATGTGTTCCTGGCCAGCCACGGCTTGGACGAGTCTCCCGATCCCGGCGGGCAAAGCCAGATCTTCATTCAGAGCGCCAACGGCCAGTTGCTCAACCAAACCGCCAGCCTTCTCCCCCAGGTGATGGCCTTTACCCACAACGTGGCAGCCGCGGACGTGAACGGCGACGGATCCATCGATCTGTACATGTGCCGCCTGTGCTGCACAAGCCCCGGCCCGGAACTCTATTTGAACGACGGCACCGGCCACTTCACCGCTACCACCGCCGGTCTGCCGAGTTTCGTGGCCTTTCGCACGCCGGCCACGGTTTTCTCCGCCAGCAGGTTTATCGACGCCAATAATGACGGCTATCCCGACCTGGTGCTGGGCAGCGATCCAATGCAAACCACAAACCTGCTATTGCTGAACGATGGACGCGGCAATTTCACGCCCTCGCCCGTCCCACTTCCTGCTAAGTACGGCGGGTTGGGCTGGGGTTCCCCCGCCATCACGATTGCGGACTTCGATGGCGACGGGTATCCGGATATCTTGTTCGTCATGATCCAGAACTACGGGGGAAATGTCTATCTGCAACTGCTGTTGAACAACCATGACGGAACGTTCCGCGACGCCAGCGCCAATATTCCGCAAGACTTTCCCGATAATATCCCCACCGGCTGGATCGAATGGGCCACCGTCGCCGACGTCAACAATGACGGCTGGCCGGACATCATCACCAATGGCGGCGGCTACGCGCCGCATTTGTACATCAACAACGGTGACGGCACATTTACCGACGCCACCGAAGCCATGCCCACGTTGCAGGATAACCAGGTGTTTGCCGGGGACTTCATCGGCAACGGCAAGACCCATCTTTTCTTCGCCAATTACTTCGGTAACTACAGTTTCGCGCAAAACCTGTTGCCGATTGGGCCAGTCGCGAAAGCCCCGCCCGGACCTTTCCGTCCCGCGCCCACCATCACCAGCCTGAGCACTACCTCCTCGTACTCCGGTGCGCCTGGATTTACGTTGACCGTAAACGGCACCGGCTTTATCTCCGGCGTTTCCAAGGGCCGCTGGAACGGCAGCGTACGGTTGACCACATTCGTGAGCGCGACGCAGCTAACGATGGTGGTCACCACTGCCGACCTGGCCACCGGCGGCAGGTATGCCGTTACGGTATGGAATCCGCAACCGGGCGGCGGCGTCTCACCGGCGGCTTATGTCACCGTGATCTCGTGTACTTTCCAACTCTCCCCCAGTTCAGCTAGTCCGTCCGCCAGTGCAACGACGGGAACGATCACCATGACCGGCCCCACCGGCTGTCCCTGGACCGCAGCCAGCAACTCGGGTTTCCTTGCGGTAACGTCGGGCACGCCCGGCAGCGGCAACGGGACAGTAGGATACTCCGTAGCCGCCAACACGGGCTTTGGACGCACCGGAACGTTGACCGTCGCAGGGCAGACGTTTACCGTGAACCAGTTCAGCAACAGGAACGAGCTGGATGTAACCGCCGCGACGTCGCAAGCCGATCTGGCCAGCATCCCGATTTACTTGAATCTGGACAGCAACACTAGCCTGGCTAATCTGACGGTGACAGTGACGGTCACTTCAGTTTCGGGAGCGCCCGCCCCCACAATCGGCACACTTGGTTTTGCGAGCGATCCGGCACAGCCCGCGCCCTCCACTTCCACCAGCGGCTCGAACGCTATCACGCTGACTTACTCAGGCTTGTCCACGCCGCTCACCGGCGGTTTTGCCGGTGGCCTACACTTGGGAAATGTCTTGGTGAATGTGCCGCGATTGGCAGTCAATGGACAAACCTATACCGTGCACGTGACCGGCACGGAACCGGGCGGTCCCGATGTGTTACTGACCGTCGCCGCACAGTTGGCGGCGTGGACCAGCACCAGCAAGATCGCGATGTCCTACTTTTACTATTGGTACGACGTGTATAACGGGTCCCATTTCGTGAGTCCAAGCGGCGCCACTTTATTGACCGATCATCCGCCCACCAGCTACCTGAGCAACTATAGCTACACCGATCCGAATTGGCATCAGACGCAACTGCAAGATATGACGGCCGCGGGCATCGACGTAGTCCTGCCAGACTATTGGGGTGATACCGCCGATCAAGTCTGGAGCCTGCCCGGCCTGGCTAATCTGGTGACCGCCTCGCAGGCGCTGGTTCAAGCCGGCACGCCCGGTCCCATGATCGGCATGTTCTACGACACCATAGGCTTGATCAACCAGAACGGCGGGACCCCGCCCGATCTCACCACCAGCGCGGGGAAAACAATCTTCTACGGGATGATGCACGATTATTTCAGCCGCGTCCCCTCCAACCTGTGGGCGACCATCAATGGACGCCCGATTGTGGTTCTGAATATCTCCAATGTCATCGCCGCATGGGACCAAACGACCTTCACCTACGTCAATCAGCAATTCCAAGCGGATTTCGGCGTAACGCCGTACATCATTCTGGAGAGGTCCTGGACCGGCGTGACGACCGACGCCGCCTACGGATTGGGGGCTTCGCTGACCGGTCCGATCGCGGTGGGCGATGTGGTGGACGTCTCGCCTGGGGCCAACAACGCGGCGGTGGCGGCTCTCGGCGAGGGCCCCAACTATCGCAGCCGCGACTGCGTGGCGTTTTATGAAGACGGCTGGAACGCCATCCTGGCGCGCGGCGCGCGCCTGGTCTTGATCGAGACATGGAACCAATATCATGAAGGCACCGACGTGGCGGCGTCGCTGGAGTACGGCCGCCAGTTCATTACGGTAAGCGGGCAGAAGATCGCCCAGTGGAAGTCCACGCCATTTTCGCCATCCGCGCCGGCGGTGGCTTGGGTCAATCCCGGGAAAGACGGCTATCAAGCCAGCCTGCTGCCGGCCAACAATCTGGGATTGTACGGCGACGGATCGTTCCTAAAGACCCGCATCTCAGGACGAGATGCGGTCTACGTTAACCGTACCACCAACCCGCCGTCGAACTACATCTACTTCGATGTTAACGATAGTTTTCAGCACGCCACGCAAGGCCAGGTGTACGTGACCGTTGAGTATTTCGATTCCGGGAACACCTATTGGGGCCTGGGTTACGACGGCGCGGCCGGTCCGTACGAACAAGCGACCTTTGTAGCGCCCACCAATACCAACACCTGGCTGGTCAAAACATTCGTATTGCCCGACGCCTACTTCGGCGGCCGGCAGAACGGCTGGGCCGATCTGCGCATCGACGACTACAACACCCAAGGAGTCACCCACTACTTCGGGCGAGTCCGTATCTCGAAGACCCCGCCGTCGAGCGCTCCGCCGTCGATAACGGCGCTCTCGGATGTGGTGATGGCTCCGGGCACAACCATGGACATTCCGCTGTCGGCGAGCGCGGCGGCAGGACTATCGCTGGTCTACTCGACGGCTCCCGGTCCCGGTTTTGCTTCGGTAAACGGCAGCGTGCTACACCTGGCTCCCGCGAATACGGATGTGCGCGCTTGTCCGTATCCTGTGACCGCGCTGGCCACGGAAAACTCCACTCCGGCGCTGGCCGATTCGGCTTCCTTGCGCGTGACCGTCGTGCCATTCCCGTCCATTTCCAGCTTAAGTGCCACCAGCGCGCTGGCCGGAACGGCGGGCTTTACCCTCACCGTAAATGGCGCGAATTTCACGGCCACGTCGCAGGTGCAGTGGGGCGCAACCGGCCTCGCCACCACGTTGGCGAGCGCCACGCAGCTAACCGCGCTGGTTCCCACGCCCGACCTGGCGTCAGCGGGCTCGTTCAATATTTCGGTTGCGGACACCGCCGGCGGCACATCCAGCGCAGTGCCGTTTGTAGTGGTCGCTTCGTGCAGCTTCCAACTATCCTCCACCAGCGCCACCGCGATGAGTGGCGCTTCCAGCGGCAGCGTGATGGTCACCGCGCCAGTGGGGTGCTCTTGGACAGCCAGCAGCAACAGCGCCTTCCTCGGCATTGCCTCCGGCACGCCCGGATCCGGCAGCGGCGCGGTGGGATATACGGTCGCGGCGAATACCGGCCTGGCGCGCGCGGGAACGTTGACGGTGGCGGGGCAAACCTTCACCGTGAATCAATCCTCCGGCATCAACGAGTTGGACAGCGCGGCGGCCGCGGCCTCGCCGGGCAGCGTCGCGCGTATTCCCTTGACGCTTTCGCTGGCCAGCGGAATCACCCCCACGTCGCTCACTGTGACGGTAACGCTAACTCCCGTTAGCACGGCCCCCGCGCTAACGGCGGTACTCTCGTTCTCGAATGACGCCGCGCAACCCGTGCCTTCTATTTCCGAGGCCACGACCACTTCGATCACATTCGCATACTCGAACCTGGCAACGCCTCTCTCCGGAACGTTGCATCTTGGCGATGTCTTGGGGACCTTGCCCACGTCGGCTACGGTGGGACAGACGTATACGATTCATTTGAGGAGCGTGAGTTCACCGGTGTCCGCCGGTGTGGATCAGATTCTGACGGTGGCGACTTTGTACCTGGTCGGCGATGTGTATCCTACCACAGGACATAGTGCCGGACAGTTCGGCGATGGGGCGATTAACACGCTCGACCTCATCGCCACGCTGCGCGCGGTGGTTAACCTGGCCGGTTTCGTGCCGCCGGCCTGTTCAGACCTGTTTGACGCCATGGACGCCTACCCGGCTGATGGCAGCGGCAATCCAACTATTCTGGCGGGGCGCCCCGGCGGCGATGGCGTACTAAACACCTTGGACCTGATTGCCACCTTGAGGCGCGCTACGAATATCGACACTACGCGGCCAACGCGAACTTCTCGCGGACTGACTTGTCCCGCGGCCGCGACGCAGGAACGAAGGCCCCATTCAAAGTCCGATCCAGGGGCCCCGGAGGCCCTCCTCCAATTCGGGACGGCTGCCCGTAGCGGCGGCAAGTGGCGCACGCCTGTCTACTTGCACACCAAGGCGGCTTTGAGCCTGCTGGGACTGGGGTTCTCGGCGGGTGACAACAACAATACCGAACTAGATTTTATCGCCGGCGATCGCCAGGCTCCCAACCTCATTGATGCCGGCGTTAGCGGGACCATCGCCGTAGCTTGGCTCAACGGATTATCTGCTAATGCCGGCTCCAATATCTTGTTGGGCTATATCGAAACCACCGTTCCGCCATCGCTTACGCTTCTGGGTGTGTCAGCGAACGAGAGCGGCAGCGGACGAACCGTGAACCTCGCCTGGACGCACAGGCAGTAGGGCTCTCTGCAAATCCTGGTGACCAAGCAACACAACCCACGCATGTTATCCAGCGAGTCGTGGACGGAGAGTCTCCTGGCCGCAGGTCCTTGGAGCACGGGGGACACAGAAGAACCGGAACATGGAAAAAACAAAAGCAGCCGCCGATGAACGGCTATTGGGGTGGACCGTCATCCTGGTTCTTCCGGCACCGGCTCTACCTAGAATTCCGCAACGCGGCGCCACGTCGCGCCGTCCAAATGGCGACCGAACAGGAGGCCCTATGAAACTGCATGCCGTCGTGAGAATCGCCTTGGTTGTATTGATGCTGGTGATTGCTTTCGTTGCGGGACAACAGACGTCCCGCCCCGTGGCTGCCCAAAGCCAGCAGAAATGGGAGTATCGGATTGTGGGGTCCGTTCACACCGAGCGGGAGATCAACAAACTCGGTGATGAGGGCTGGGAAGCAATCACCCTCAATGCCAGCAACCGGGTGCTTCTGAGGCGGGCCAAGTAGCGGAGGGTTGGCCCGGCGGGAAATCAAACGTTGGCCGGATGAACCACCGTTTCAGCCGCGATCGCGGCGTGACTGCGCGCGGCCGGCAATTGATCCAGCAATCTGCCGGTGGCTCGCGCGACCTCATCAATGGCTTGTTGAAACACCGCCTCATTGGCTTTCGACGGCTTGTGGAATCCGCTGACCTTGCGAACAAACTGGAGCGCGGCGGCACGGATCTCTTCTTCGGTGGAGGCGCGTTCCGGAACGCGAAGACGCTTGATGCTTCGGCACATATTCTGACAGTGTAGCGCAAATCCACTGCGTCACTTATTCGGAACCACCTCTAGGCCGTGACCGGAACCTGCTGGCGCAGAAACTCTGGAGCAAAGTCCGCGCCATTGTCCCAAGAGAGAGTGTAGTGTGTCACCGAAAAGCGCTTGAAGCGCTCGATGTCACGGAGCGGCCCGAAAACCGGGCCTTCCAGTTCCTCTTCCAAATCCACTTCACCAGCGGTACCGTCACTGAACTTTAGCCAAACGGTGTAGTCTCGAACGTAACGTGCCTCAAGGACATGAAGGAACATGTCGTTACTCCATAGGTGCAATCGTCTTCAACGGGTTTCCGTGTTTTTCCGTGTCCGGTCTTTTCCCGTGTCCTTCCGTGTTCCAAAAAAACTACGTCCGCCACCGATACAACGGGAACGCCGCGCACAACTCCCGGACCTCGCCGTTCACTTTGGCTAGCAGCGCCGTATCACCGGCATTGCGCACCACGCGCGCGATCCACGCGCCGATCCGGCGCATCTCGGATTCCTTCATGCCGCGCGTGGTCACCGCCGGCGTCCCCAGGCGAATGCCGCTGGGATTGAATGGAGTGTTCTGATCGAAGGGTATCGTGTTGCGATTGGTGGTGATCCCGGCGTGCTCCAGCGCCGTTTGCGCTTCTTTGCCCTTGATCCCTTCGCGGAACACGTCGATCAGTAGCAGGTGCGTATCCGTGCCGCCCGAGACCACACGCAAGCCCTCCGCCGCCAGCGCCGCCGCCAACGCCTTGGCGTTGGCCACTACTTGCTCTTGATAAACCTTGAACCCCGGCTCCATGGCCTCCAGGAAACACACCGCCTTGGCGGCGATGATGTGCACCATCGGACCGCCTTGCATTCCCGGGAAAACCATCTTGTCGATGGCCGCGGCGAAGCGCGCGCGCGACAAAATCATGCCCGAGCGCGGACCGCGCAGCGACTTGTGCGTGGTGGTGGTCACGATGTCGCAGTACGGCACGGGACTGGGATGCACGCCCGCCGCCACCAAGCCGGCGAAGTGGGCCATATCCACCAGCAGCAGCGAGCCGGCGGCGTCGGCAATCTGGCGCAGACGCGCGAAGTCGATGATTCGCGGATAGGCGCTGGCGCCGGCGATGATCATCTTGGGGTGTTGCTCCACGGCGTTGCGTTCCAACTCGTCGTAGTCGATGGTTTCGGTTTCGCGAGTAACGCCGTAGGGAACGATCTTGTAAAACTTGCCGCTAAAGTTCACGGGACTGCCGTGAGTCAGGTGTCCGCCGTGCGACAGGTTCATGCCGAACACGGTGTCGCCGATCTCCAACACCGCGGCGTAAGCCGCCATGTTGGCCTGGCTGCCGGCATGTGGCTGCACGTTGGCGTGTTCCGCGCCGAACAGCTTGAGGGCGCGCTCGATGGCCAGCGATTCCACCGCGTCGGTGTACTCGCAGCCGCCGTAGTAGCGCTTGCCGGGATAGCCTTCCGCGTACTTGTTGGTGAACACCGATCCCATGGCTTCCAGGACGGCTTGGGAAACGAAGTTTTCGCTGGGAATCAGTTCCAGTTGGAAATGCTGGCGGTCGGTTTCCTGGCGGATCAGGTTGGCAATGGTCGGATCTACCTCGGCAAGGGGCCGGGACATGGTCATTGCCACATTTTATCAGGAGACGGGAATTTGAAACCGCCGATCAACCGGCAAGTAGTGGGTCAGTTTGAAGGCGTGCGGCTCTGCCGCCCCTTCGTGCGGAAGGGCTTGGCCCTTCCTTGGAGTTTCTACATTTCCGGCAGGGGTGGAGCACGAGGCTCGAAGCGGCTGACCTTTGCAGCTAGCGGCTCTGCCGCCCCTTCGTGCGGAAGGGCTTGGCCCTTCCGAACCCGCCCCACCACTCCCGCAAGGCTGCGCCTTGCGGGTCTTGCACGCGGGTAACCATCAGGCAAAAGGCGACAAGGCGCAGCCTTGTCTGGAGAAAAAAGCTATCGGAAGGGCAAAGCCCTTCCTGGAAAGGCCTCCGGCCTGTGAAGCGGCGCGCTATGGCGTCCGTGAAGCGGACGCCCTGACAGTAGCCCAGCACTTCAGTGCTGGGAAAAATGTCCGTTTCCGATGAAGCTCCGTGCAACGGACGGCTGAGGTCTTTACGGAGCCAAGCTCAAAAACATACAAACCTCAGTCGTCCGTTGCACGGACTCGCTTCCTGCTTGGTTCCGTCCCCAGCACTAAAGTGCTGGGCTACTGTCAGGGCGTCCGTTTCACGGGCGCCGTGGCTGGCAAGGTGACTGAAAATGTAGAGACTCCAGGGAAGGGCAAAGCCCTTCCCTGGAGCCGCGAGGCCTTCCGTGTTCCAAAGATCCCAGAGCCATCCACTACTCCAGGCCGCGCAGAAACGCCGCCAATTGTCCGTAGTATTCTTGCGGCGCCGTGACGAAGATCGCGTTGTGACCTCCGCGATCGAACCAATGACATTGCTTGGGCGGGCGCGCCGCAGCACACAGCCGCTCACCCATCGCGAAAGGGATTACCTCGTCGTCGCGCGCGTGCAGGATCAGCTTGGCCACGGGAATGGCCGCGACCTTGGCCAGCGTGTCAAACTTGCTGCGGATGAACCAGCGCATCGGCAGCAACGGCACCACCAGCCGGGACATGTCCGCGGCATTGGTGAACGCGGATTCCAGGATCAAGCCGCCGCATTTCACTTGCGTCGCCAATTCGGCCGCGACTGCGCCTCCCAGCGACTCTCCGAAGATCACCACCTGTTCCGGCGGCACGCGCTTTTCCCGCAACAGCCAGTCATAGGCGGCGCGAGCGTCGCGGTAAACACCGGCCTCGTTCGGTTGGCCCTCGCTGCGGCCGTAGCCGCGATAATCAATGGTCAGAATGTTGGCGGGAAGCTGGCGCAGGCCGGTGAGCCATTGGCGGCGATCCTCCAGGTTTCCGGCGTTGCCATGGAACCACAGCAGCGTTCGCGTCGCTTGTGGATTCGTGACGTACCATCCGTAAATCCGCACGTTGTCGGAGGTGATGAGAAACACGTCCTCGCCCGGGCTCTTGCCGACAGGGTCCTTGGAGGGGAAGAAGATGAGTGAGTTCTCGAAGAACAGGAGGGCCAGTATGACCAGGAGCAACGCTCCAGCAGCGGCCGTAATGGGAAGAATGAACATGCGGCGGTTTCGCGGGCCCATGGGCGGCTATTTCTTCAGCGCCGGACCGTAGAGCACCTTTCCGGGCCGCGCCGGCGTCATGGCATTCCCATCGAAAACGATTTCGCCGTTGACGATGACGCAGGAAAATCCCTCCGCGTACTGATGCGGTTTCTCGTACGTTGCGGGATCGCGCACGCGTTCCGGATCGAACACCGCCACGTCGGCTTTCATTCCGGGCCGCAGCAATCCGCGATCGGCCAGGCCGAGACGCTGCGCGGGAAGCGTGGTCATTTTTCGCACGGCGTCCTCCAGTGTAATGGTCTTCCGCTCGCGCACGTATACATTCAGTACTCGCGCAAATGTGCCATAGCTTCGCGGGTGCGGCGCTTCCTTCCCGAAGTTGGGAATCTCGCCGTCCGAACCGATCATCGTTCCAGGATAGCGGAGGATTCGCTCCAGGTCCGGCTCGCTGATGGCATGGAAGACGGCTTGGCAGCCGCCCTTCTCGACGACCCAGAGCCCCGCTTCCGCGGCGTTTTCGACGGTCGGCTCGGCGCCCCGGAGCCGTGCCACCTCAGCCAGATTTTTTCCCGCCAGGGAGGTGTCCCAATCACAGCGGGAAAGGACCACGTTTTTGGGATCGCCGCCGCCGCGCTCTTCGCGGATCAAGCGCGCGGCTTCCGCTTTGATCTTGGCGCGCGTGGCTGGGTCTTGAAGGCGCGCCAGGATCGGCGCGCGGCCGCCTTCTTGCGCCCACGCCGGAAACAGCGCCGCCTGGATACCGGTGCTCGACGCCGTGTACGGGTACTGATCCAAAGATGCATCCACTCCCCGGCGGCGCGCTTCCTCGATGAGTTGCAGCGTCTCGACGCTCTTGCCCCAATTGGCCTGCCCGATAATCTTGTGGTGGGTCACCTGCGTTGGCAATCCGCCGATCTCGCCGATAGCAATAGTTTCTTTCACGCTGTTCAACGACATGGGAGGCTTCGTCGCGCATGTGCGAAATGTAAATGCCTCCCAAGCGTCCCGCGACTTTGGCCAACGCCGTGACTTCCTCGGTGGAACTGAAGCTGCCGGGCACATAGAATAGGCCGGAGTCTCAGTCCGAAAGCGCCGCTTTGCATGCCCTGCTCGACGAGGCCGCGCATCTTGTCCATTTCCTCGGCCGTGGGTTTGCGATCTACATTACCCATGACCGCCGAGCGGACCGAACCTTGGCCAATGAACGCTCCAATGTTTACGGATTTACGCAAAACCTCAAGCTGGTCAAAGAAGGGACCGATCGGCACGGGCGAGCTGCCGTCGGGCCCCTTGATCAATGTCGTGACGCCTGGCGGACGTAGTTGTCGGCGGTCGGGACATTGAAAATGTTGCGGCGGGCGTGGCTGTGAATATCGATGAATCCCGGCGCCACCACCTGGCCCTTCAAGTCGATTACGCGCGCGGCGGGCTCGTCGATGGATCGCGCGATCCGCACGATGGTGTCGCCGCGAATCGCCATGTCGGCGCGATACCAGGGGTTGCCGCTGCCGTCCACGATGCGGCCGTTACGGAGTACGAGATCGTATCGCGGCGCTTGCGCGGCGCCGGTCCACGCCAGCGCGACGAAAACTGCAAGGATGGTGAGCCTGCGCATCGTCAGAACATAGCATGGGCGATCTAGGGCAGCCTAAGTTTGTTTCGGGGTAGCCCGATTCCTAGCAATGAACCGGCTCCGCAGACCGAAATAGCCGTTGTATGTTCAAGTGACCAAATTTAGCCATGGGTCCCTGTTGCATCGAAGGCTTGATCGACTGGCCTAACCAGCAGTCTTTTGTGCTAATGTGAGTCTATGGATCACGCCGCGATTGCCACGGTAATGGATGGCCTGCTCGATCCCTTAAGCCGCTGCCTTGACCCCGAGTCAGCCCGGCGAATTGTGGAGTTTCGTGTGTCCCCGGCCGTCCAGGCCAGAGTTGACGTTCTTGCGGAGCGTGCCAACGAAGGAATCCTCACCCCGGATGAGCGCAGGGAATATGAAGCGTTTGTCAACACGTCGGGCTTCATCTCCGTGTTGAAACTCAAGGTCCAGCAGCAACTGAAGTCAAACGGCCACTGAACGATGGATGCCGCAACCCGCGACTTCGTCCGTCGCCGTGCGGGCGGCCGATGCGAGTACTGCCTGCTGCCACAGGAATCCTTTGACGTTTCGCATCACGTTGAGCATATCGTGGCCAAACAGCACGGCGGCGGCGATGACACCAGCAACCTGGCGCTCGCCTGCCATCTCTGCAACTTGCACAAAGGGCCGAACTTGGCGGGTATAGACCCGGTGAGCGGCGAGGTCACCCGCTTGTTCCACCCCAGGCGGGATTTGTGGGCGGCCCATTTCCGATTTGAAAGCGTGATCCTGGAGTGCGTAGCCGTTTTTTCTTGACGATCATCTTTTTTTTTCGAGAACCACCGTTAAAGTGACTACACAGATGAGGGTGTCCCCGCGGTTTCCCAACTCCGCAATCCCGGGCTTTGCCTGACACGGCGTGGTAGACTGCCGTTGTGGCATACGCCATCCGGTTCACTGCGACAGCGGAACGGCACCTCGACCACCTTTCAGCAGGACAGCAGCGAATCGTGCTGGACGAGGTGAAGGTTCAACTGCGGTTCGAGCCGGATAAGGAAACCAGGAATCGTAAGCAACTACGGCCCAATCCAATCGCCGGCTGGGAGTTGCGCGCAGGGACGCTACGCGTCTTCTACGAGATTAGGGTTGGAGGCGCCGGACACAGTAAGCGTAGTGGCGGTTGGGATCAAGAGTGGCAACCGGCTCGTGATAGCCGGTGAGGAAATACAGCTATGAAGACAGTGCAGCTACCCAAAGGACTTGAGGCCCTCCTGGATTTCGCGGAGGCGTCTGAACGCGACACATTGGTACTGACCGAGCGTAAGCGACCCGTGGCCGCGCTCATTTCCCTGCGCAAGCTAGACCGAGAGTCGGTCGCCTTGAGCACCAACCCTCAGTTCCTGAGGATCATCGCGAGTTCCCGCCAGGACATTCGGGAAGGCAAGACGATATCGCTAGAGGATCTGGAAAAGAAGTACCGGTCCAATTCCGCGAAGAAGGAACAGCGGAAGCGACCAGCGCACGGCTGATTTCCGTCTGGGCCGCACGGAGGAAGGGGCTGCCGCTCTGGTCCATGAGTGACGAGGGACGGGTGGGGGAAACGTGGGAGTCCGGGTCGAGGAGTCCGGGAGAGTCCGGGTCAGCCTGATCTGCGTAGCGTCTCTTTCGCGTCGCTGCTCCGTTTTTGTGCCGTGCATTCCGCAGGAGCGCGCGGTTCAAGTCAGCCATATCTGGATCGGCGAGAACGCCAATGCGCCTGCCCATCTTTATCTTCGGAACCGTCGTGACTTTGTCTACCATCAGTGAGCAAGGTGCTCGCAGCCCGTTGCGATCGCTCGGTCGAATCGGTAGCCGGATACAACGGAGCCGCGGTCGGATCGAGGAAGGCGCACACGGTCATGGAGTCCGTGCTATCGAAGCGGTCGTCCTGAAGGATCACGGCGGGGCGCGGCTTGCCAGGCATAATCCTTGCCAGCCGGCTTTAGCCGGCGGAATATTTTAGCCCACAGCGCAAGCTGTGGGTCCACGGAGAGGCCGCAGCAAGCCCGCGTAGGCGGGCGACATAAAGGTGGCAGAAGGATGCCCCGTTTTTGCAGGAAGTCCAATTTCACACGCAACTTTATGTCGCCCGCTACGCGGGCTTGCGTTTCCGCTGGGCTGACCCACAGCTTGCGCTGTGGGCTAAAATATTCCGCCAGCTACGCCGGCTCGGTGTCCGCTCCGCGGACGCCGAGGACAAATGTCAAACTCCCGGTGCTGGCGTTTTCTCCCGGGCGCTCTTTGGTTGCGGTTTCGCCGCGCTATGTAGTCTGAGCCGCCTGAGGCGCACCCAGGCGTGTTGTCAATTGTGTAGGGATACCGTTGGACCACGGTTGGAGCGTACGTTTTCAGAACCGCTTGCGGTTTCAGGTGGGGTCCGTCGCACCGATACGAGCGAGCTGACCTGAGCGGGCCGACACGGGCAGTACCCATCCGCTACTGCGGATGGTACTGACAACCCCGCTCAGATGCCGGCGTACCACGCGTAACCGAATTCCGGCGCCGCCGAACCCAAGCCCTTGCCGAAGCTTTTCAGATTATCGGTGACCGTCAGGCGGGTGATATGTTTCACGCTCTTATAGCCGAGCTGGCGGGGGACGCGCAGGCGAAGCGGACCGCCGTTCCCCACGGGAAGCTCCCCGCCATTCATCCCGTAGGTTACCAGAGTCTGAGGATGCAAGGCATCGGCCATATCGACGCTGTCCCACCACCCGCGCTGCATCGAGAAGTAGACAACATATCTGGCCTGCGGGAGCACCCCCACGACGTTCAAGACGTGGGAGAGCGGCACGCCGATCCACTCGGCGATGTACGACCAGCCCTCTTCACAGGCCAGGTGCGTGATCTGGCTGCGGGAGGGATAGCTCTTGAGTTCGGCCAGCGAGAACGATGCGGGGCGCGCGACCATGCCGTTGACGGCCAGCCGCCAGTCGGCGAACCCTCCGGCCTGAAGACGCTTGAAGGCTTCGTCCATGGGAGCCTCCTCGTTGGCGAACGGTGGATTCGAAATCTGGCTGCGGGAAAACTCCCGGGCCAGCGAGTGCCGAGTCAGCAGCCGTTGGGCAGCATAGGTCAACGTTTCGCCGGCCCCGTAGATGCCGCCGCCGTCGGGCGGGATCAGTCCATAACGATGCGCCACTTTGGCGGCCACGGCCAAACCGGATGCGCCCGCCGTTATCCCAAGTCCGGTGGCGATCGATTTGCGGCGTGAAAGGTCGCTCATGCGCGCTCCTTCGATGCGTTGACGCGGCCCGTGATCATGGCTCTCATGCGGTTTCTAAATCCGGCAAGGCCAACCATCACAATGTGGACCACCAGAAAGAGTACCAGAAACAGGGAGACGAAGAAATGAATGGTGCGCGCGGATTGCTGGCCGCCCAACACCGTGACGACAGCCGGAAACACGGAGGCGATAGCGGGAGACATCGCCAGGCCCGTCCAGATCACCAGGGGGAACAGAACGAAGATTACCAACAGGTAGGTGAGCCTCTGCAGCACGTTATAGGACCAGGCTTCCGCTTCATCCGGTCTCTTGAATCGCAGATGGTTGGCGATGTCGCTGGAGAGCGCCGGCCACGAGAGATCGGCCGCGTTCGGGAGCAAGTTTTTCCGGAAATGGCGTGTTACCAGGCCGTAGACGAAATACAACAAGCCGGTCAATACGGCGATCCAGGCGGCTTGAAAGTGGAGATACCGGCTCCAGCCATTCTGGTCGGGCAGCACGAAGCCGTAACCGGTGGGTACGGTTGCCCGGGAGGCCGGGATCGGTATTTTGAACAGTGGAGGGGTTAATGAGTTGCCGGCTTCGCCCCAATAGAAGCGGGGGTGCGAGATGACAATTTCAATTCCGGTGACCAGCAGGGCCAAGAAGCACAGCGTGGTGATCCAATGAGTGACGCGGACTACGCCCGTGTGCCGCGGACGATCGGCGACGGCGGCGACGGCAGAAACACGGGTCGGGAACCAGGCAGAATCGGCCATCCGGGGATGATACCATGCCGGTCCGCTGTCCCTCCCGAAAAGTCAGTTGCGTCGTGGCGCGCGTAATTAGGTCGAAAGCGGCGACAAGTCGCCGCACTCCAAATTACTCCGCAAACCCCATCGCCAGATTGATCAACGACCTTACCGCAATCCCCGACGAGCCCTTGGCGATGAACGCTTTGTTGTCGTCGATCCATGCCGTGCCGGCGATGTCCAGGTGAATCCACGGAGTGTCGGCGACAAATTCCTTCAGGAACCACGCCGCGGTGATCGCGCCGCCATAGCGGCCGCCGGTGTTCAGCAGATCCGCCACCATGCCCTTGATCTGCTCGCGATAGTCGTCGTCCATCGGCATGGGCCACATCTTTTCGCCGGCGACTTTCGTACATGCCAGGAAGCGATCCTGGAACGCCTGGTCGTTGGTGAACACACCAACATTGACCTTGCCCAAAGCCACGCCGATGGCGCCCGTCAAAGTGGCCGCATCAATCAAGTGCGTGCAGCCCTGCAGACGCGCGTAGTGCAGCGCGTCGGCCAACACCAGGCGGCCTTCGGCGTCGGTGTTGATGATCTCAATGGATTTCCCGGACATGGCGATGCGCACGTCGCCGGGCTTCTGGGCTTTGCTGTCGGGCATGTTCTCGGTGGCCGCCACAAAGGCCTGCACGCGCAACGGCGGTTTGAGCAGCGCGATGGCGCGCATCGCGCCGAGCATCGCCGCGCCGCCGGCCATGTCGTACTTCATCAGGTCCATCGCTTCCGCCGGCTTGATGGAAATGCCGCCGGTGTCGAAGGTAACGCCTTTGCCCACCAGGCCCAGCACGCGATCGGTGACCGCGGCTTCGGGGTTGTGGAGCAGGGGGTTGTAGCGCAAGTGGATGAACGCCGGCGGCTCCTCGCTGCCCAGAGCCACCGACAGGAACGAGCCCATCTTCAATTCTTCGCAACGGGCGCGGTCGAGCACGTCACACTCCAGGCCGACTTCCTTAGCCATAGCGCGAGCGCGATCCGCGAGCATCGTGGGCGTCATGCAATTGCCCGGCTCGTTCACCAGATCGCGCGTGAAATTTTGCGATTCGCCGATGATTCGCCCGCGATCCAGCGCCACGCGCGTTGCCGGCGTGATCGCCGCGGCAACGTGAAACGCTCCCAAGTGTTTGTCGTCGGCGCGGCCTTCCGTCTTGTAACGGCCGGGATCGAAATCCGCGACGATGGCGCCTTCCACCGACGCTTGAACCGCCGCCGCAACGTCGGACACGCCGTCCGGCACGAACACGACGCCGGCCAGCGTCTTCGGTTTCAGCATCCGCACCGCCACACCGGCGACACGGCGCAGTTCATAGGTTCCGAACTTTTCGCGCTTGCCGCCGCAGATGGCGATCACGCGCTTGGCGGCGATTCCCGCCACGTTATGGAAGGTCGCCGTTTCGTAAAGTTTGGTTGGCAGATCGCCAGTAGCGGCCAGGGCAGCCAGTGCGGGCCGCGCGGGATCTTCCTTTTCGAAGGTCACAAAAATTAACGCATCGGTGGAGATAGTTTCAATCGCTTGGTCGGTAAGTTGGATATCCATAGAATTATTGATGGCGGGCTTTCGAGGCGCGCACGGCCTGCTTGGCTTCCAGATCCGCTTCGCGGCGGCGGATGGTTTCGCGCTTGTCCCACTCTTTCTTGCCTTTGGCGACGGCGATCTCCGCCTTGATTTTGCCGCGCTTCAAGTATACCCGCAAAGGGATCAAGGTCAGGCCACGCTCTCGCGTCGTGCCCGCCAGCCGGCGCAGTTGTTCCTTATGAACCAATAGTTTGCGGGTACGCAAGGCTTCATGATTCATGTAGTTCCCGTGGCTGTAAGGGCTGATGTGGCAGTTATGCAGCCATAGTTCGCCGTCCTTCAACATGGCATAGGCGTCCACCAGGCTGACCCGGCCGCTGCGCGCCGACTTCACTTCCGTGCCGGTCAGAACAATTCCGGCTTCCCAGCGGTCCAGGAAGAAATAGTCGTGGTGGGCCTTGCGGTTGACGCCCAAATCGCGCTCCGGCAGCTCCGCCTTACTAGCTTTTTCTCCCTTGGATTCATGAAGTTTGCCCATATGCGGAAGATCAAAAACGGGTCAACGCCAGCACCGCTTCTCTCGTCATACCTCAGGAAGTCCGGAAGGAAAGAATGTTAACACAGTCTCTTAGTGGCGCTGGCCTCGGACGCGGGGCCGGCGCTGGTCTTTATCGGGGTGTGGGCCTGGGTGCGGGCCTTATCATGCGATCATTTCTGGCGTTGCTGTTGGTTTTGGTAATGGCCGTGCCGCCCGTCTCGGCCTCCGTCTTTAAATCCGCCGGGAGTACCGAGTTCAAGAATGGCCAAAAAGCCGAGGCCGCCGGCGATTACGACACCGCCGTGGAATGGTACCAAAAGGCCTACGACAAAGATCGCAAGAACATGAACTACGAGACCACCTTGCGGCGGACTCGCTTCACCGCCGGCATCAAGCACGTGGACGCCGGCCATAAGCTGCGGGACCTGGGCAAACTGGATGAAGCCCTGGAGCACTTCCGCAAGGCCCGGATCATCGATCCGTCCACGGCCATCAGCGAACAGGAAATGAACCGGACCCTGTTGATGATCGAGGCGCGCAAAGCCAGCGACACCGCGGCCGAAGCGCTGACCCCGCAACAGAAGGCCAAATCCGATTACGAAAAGCGCATGATGCGCGCCGAAGGCCCCGCGGAGTTGCAGCCGGTGTCCAGCGCCCGGATCAACGCGCGCTGGACCAACGAATCCAAGGTAATCTTCGAGACCATCGGGAAACTGGCCGGCATCAACGTGCTGACCGATCCCGATTACCAGAGCCGCCGCATTACCGTGGAGCTGGTCAACAGCACCCTGGAGCAGGCCCTGGATTACACCGCCATCCTCTCCAAAACCAAGTGGACGCCGATCAGCTCCAACTCCATCGTCATCTACCAGGATAGCCGGGCCCGCGACCACGATCCGCTGATCATGAAGACCTTCTACTTGACCAATACGGTGAAGGACACCGAGATCACCGAGATCACCCAGGTGTTGCGCAACATGCTGGAGAATATCAAGCTGATGCAGGTGAACTCGCAGAACGCCATCGTCATCCGGGCTTCGCCGGACCAGATGGCCATCGCGGAAAAAATCATTTCCGACATTGACAAGGCCAAGTCCGAAGTCGTGGTGGACGTGACCGTGCTGGCGGTAGAGCGCGATTTGAGCAAGACGCTGGGGATTACCCCGGTATCGAACGGGGCTCCCGGCTTGTCTTTGCCGGCGACCTTTACGGGCGGAACGACCAACGCCGCAGCCAACGCGGCGGCCGCCGCAGCCGCAGCTACCGGAAACACCAGCGTAACCCCGACCGTCGGCGTAGGCACCGCCTCACCCACGGGCAACATCATTCCGCTGTCGCAAATCGGTAAAACCAGCATCAATCAGTTCAGCACCACGCTGCCGGGAGCCTCGCTGAGCGCCATTCTCAGCGATGCGCACACCAAGATCCTGCAGAATCCGCAGGTCCGCGCCTCCGACGGCCAAACCGCCAAACTGCGTGTGGGTGAACGCGTGCCTATCGCCACCGGCACCTTTTCCACTGGCATTGTGGCCACCGGCGGATTGCCGGCGGCGCAGACCTCCTTCCAGTACACCGACGTCGGCGTGATCATGGAGATCACCCCGCGTGTCAACGGGCTGCACGAGGTCTCCATCAAATTGGTGATCGAGATTTCCGCGGTGAATTCCTACGTGACCATCGGTGGGGTGTCCCAGCCGGTGATCGGACAGCGCCGCGTGGAGCAGGACATCCGCCTGAAGGAAGGCGAGATCAATGTGCTGGGCGGCATCATTCAGGATCAAACTTCCATCACCAAGGCGGGCGTTCCCCTGCTGGGATCGCTGCCGCTGATCGGACATTTCTTCTCCCAGGATCAGACCACCATCTCGCAAAGCGAAGTACTGATCGTGCTGACGCCGCACATCGTGCGCAGCTCGGATCTCAGCGAACTGAACTTGCGCGGCATTGACACCGGCACCGTCACCAACACCGCGATCCGCTATCGCGGCGCCGAAAGCGCGCACGCGGTTGCACCCCCAGCGGCAGCCGCGCCCGGGGCCGCTGTGCCCGGAACGGTGCCCGCGCCCGGAATAGCGCCTGGGCCCGGAAGTCCAATGGCCCCCGGCGCGATGCAACCGCCACAGGTGAACCCGGGCAACCCGCCAGGGCTCCTCCGGTTGTGCCGGATCTGTCGTCCTCCACCGGAATGCAGTTGCGCTTCAACCAGAGCAACGTCAACGCGGTGATGGGAACGAACTTCTCGTTGAACCTGGAACTGGCCGGCGCGCAGGATGTCAACGCCGTTCCCTTCCAGGTGCGTTTCGATCCCAAGGTACTCAGGTTGGTCAACGTGGTGAAGGGCGAGTTTCTGAACAAGGACGGCCAGCAGGCCAGCATCGTGCCGACCATCGACGCCGAGAGTGGAACCGGGATGATCGCCTTGACGCGGCCGCAAACCGCTCCGGGCATATCGGGCACGGGCCGCTTGGTGACGCTCGTGTTCCAGCCAGTGGCTGCGGGATCGGCCACTGTGAAAATTTTCGGGGCCACGGCGCGTGGTCCGGGGCACGAGCCCAAGTCGCTGGATGCGGTGCAAGCCACGGTGACGGTGACGGCCGCGCCGGTGATCGGTGCGCCGGCAAAATGATGCGACGTTATTCCAAACCGCAGAGTGGGATGTCGCTGGTCGAGTTGATCGTCTCCTGCGCCATTCTGCTGATCTTGACCACGGCGGTGCTGCCGCTGGCGCGAGTGCGGATCAAACGGGCCAAGGAAACGGAATTGCGTTACGACCTGCGGGAGATGCGGGACGCCATCAACCGCTACAAGGACGCCTCCGATCGCGGCTTGATCCAGGTGAAAGTGGGCACGGAAGGTTATCCGCCCGATCTGGATACATTGGTGAAGGGCGTGGACATGGTCGGCCAGGTGGACAAGAAGTTCCGCTTTTTGCGGCGCATCCCCATGGATCCGATGACCCATTCCACCGAATGGGGCATGCGCTCCATGCAGGACGATCCCACCTCCGACACCTTCGGAGGACAAAACGTTTTCGATGTTTTTACCAAGAGTCAGGACAAGGCACTCGATGGAACCAAATACTCGGATTGGTAGGCCCGGCCTTTCGGACAACAGGGCGTATGTGCGCCGGCGCGGCTTCACGCTGGTGGAGTTGATCGTGGTCATCTCCATCATCGTGATTCTGATTTCCATCGGCGTGCCTGTTTATACCCGTTCCATTATGCGCGCCCGGGAAGCAGTTTTGCACGACCAGCTTTTCACCATGCGCCAGATGATTGACGAATACACCATGGATAAGCAGCAAGCGCCGCAATCGCTGGACGACCTGGTGTCGGAGGGCTATTTGCGGGAAATCCCCAAGGATCCCATCACCAACTCCCGGAGCACCTGGAAAACGGACATGGAAGAGACCCTGCGGGCCGCCGACCAAACCCAACCCGGCCTGGTGGACGTTCACAGCGGCGCGAACGGCGCCTCGGCCGATGGGTCGACGTATTCTTCCTGGTGATAACGAAAGGCAAGAGGCAAAAGTAAGGTAAGAACGCTCGTTCTTCACTTTTGCCTTTTGACTTTTGCCTTTTGCCTTTTGCCTTAGGTTGCCGGCGGTTGCTTTTTTCCGTCCGCCAGCAATCGCTCGATGCGCATCAATTCTCCCAGCGACCACGCCTGAAACGGACATCCCGCCGGCACATGCGGCGCATCGCCGTCGGCTATTTCCGGGAGATGTCCTAAGCCATAGTCTTCCAAACGCCCGCGCAACGGATCCAGAAAGCGCTGCCGTGCTTCCTGTCTGGCCTGCGGCGTCCCGCCGCGCACCCGCAACCACGCTTCCACGAACGCGCCCATCAGCCACGGCCACACTGTGCCCTGATGGTATTGGGAGTCGCGCTCCAGCGGCCCGCCGCAATAGTGCGGCGCGTAATTCGCGGAGTCCGGCGCCAGCGTGCGCAGTCCCAGCGGAGTCAGCAAGCGTTGCTCGATGGCATCCGCCACGCGCCGCGCGGCGGCGTCTTCCAGAAGCGCGAACGGCAATCCGCCGACGGCGAAAATCTGGTTGGGACGGAAAGCCGCATCGTCGGGATCGGCTACATCCAGAAGATAGCCACGGGAATCGTCCCAGAACTTGGCGCGAAATGCCGCGCGGCCGCGCTCGAACTCGCCGTCGCGGCCGGCCAACTTCAGCGCGTTCAACCACAGCGCTTGAATCTCCACCGGCTTGCCGATGCGCGGCGTCACCGCGGAATCGCCGGACCGGGCGTCCATCCAAGTGAGTTGCGTGCCCGGCTCTCCCGCGAATAGCAAGCCGTCGGAATCCCTGTGAATGCCGTAGCGCGTGCCCGCGGTATAGCCGTCCAGGATGGCGCCGGCCGCGGCGACAATCCGGCGGCGGTCCTCGCGCTTCACCATCACGCGGCGCAGCGTTTCGTAAGCCGCAATCACGTACCACAGCGAGGCGTCCACGGAGTTGTACTCCGGCGCGGCATTCGGTGTATCGGGGAAGCGGTTCGGCAGCATCCCCTGGGAAACCATGCCCGACCATTCCAGCAAAATTCCGGCGGCGGTTTTTGGCCCACACAATCCGCGCGCGGCGATGAAGGTGTCGCGGCCCCAATCGGTGAACCAGGGATAGCCCGCAACGATTGTTTTTCCCGCGCCACGGCGCACCACGTAGGCGCTCGCGGCACGACCCAAGGGATCGCGCAGGAAGCGCCGGCGACGGCCTTCCGACACCAGGATGTCGCGATGCGCCGGAGCGCGGCGGTCCGTGGAGAGTGTCAGGTAGGAGTCCTTTGCGGAAAGCTCCCACGTGACGACGCCGGGCGTGGCCAGGTCTTCGCTGGAGTCCAAACCACGGCGAGCTTCTTCGCTGTAGTAAAAGTTGCGATACCAATCCGGCTCATGTTGGTACCAGCCGTTGGTTCGCGCGCAAATCTCCGGAAGTCCGTCGTAGGGCCGCCAAATCAACAAGCGGGCGCCTTTTTCCGCGACACGCTCCGGATCGAAGCGGAACGCGGGATTTTCACGATGCAGGGCGTGATAGTCGCGGCCGGAGAGAAGCAGCCGCACGCTTAGCTTGGCGGAGTGTCCCGGCTGGGGATCGAGCAATCGCCAGCGCATCGTCACCGTTGGCGAGCCGTTTGCAGCGACGATTTCGTGTTCCAGGCGTGTGCCATCTTCCAGACGATAAATCCAGCGCGGCCATGGCTGATAGCGGAATTCCTGGATGCGTTGGGAGCCGTCGGGAAAAACCACCTCCGGTCCATAGCGTTGTGAGGAGATGGAGTAATTGCCGCTGGGCGTGGCCACCGCCGCTTCCATACCGTTCACCAGAACATAGCGGCCGGTGGGCGGCGTGGTCGCTGCCAGTAACAGCGCGTGATAGCGCCGCGTGCGGATTCCGCAAACCGTGCCGGACGCGAATCCGCCCAAACCGTCGGTTTCGAGCCATTCGGAGTTGGGATGCATGGCTCCTCCAACCTAGGGTAGCATTAATGAATGCCTCATAGCTTCACATCCGACAAAATCGAGCCGCAGGCGCAAACCGCTTCCGGACGTTCGGGCAGGGGCCGCGGCGGAGGCCGGGGATCACGTACCGCCGCCGGCGTACTCGACATGCCAGATCCGCCTAAGCGCACCCGCATGAGTAAGCTGATGGATCGCCTGCGCGGTCTGACCGGGCGGAAAAAGCGCCGGGAAAAACCGTGAGCCAGGCAATTTGGAGTGCGGCGACTTGTCGCCGCTTTTTCGGCCTAACCAAGCTCGCCGACCTGGCAACAACAGAGTCAGACTGCTGGCTTGGCCAACCTCATATTCTTCGCATTATTGACGCTTCGTCGGGCCACTCTGTGGCAAACTGACAACATGCCGGTTTTGGAAAGCGAAACCATCGCCAAGATAACCGAGTTGCTGGTACAAGCTGCCAAGCCTCGTCGCATTATCTTGTTTGGATCACATGCTCGTGGCGAGGCGGGGGCCGATAGCGATATCGATCTCATGGTGGTGGAGCGGGCCGTCACAGACAGAATCGCTGAGATGGTGCGCCTTAGACGCGCACTACTGCCGCTCGAAGTCGCGGTTGATCTCCTGGTGGTCGCCGAGGACAAGTTCAATTATTGGCAGGACACTCCAGGGAACATTTACTCCGAGGCTGCCACGGAGGGCAGAGTGCTCTATGAGGAAGCGTGAGCAAGCGCTTCTCTTTCTCCGGAAAGCCGCGCAGGATGAAATGCTGCTGGATGAGGTAATGGGCAATCCTCACATCGGAGACGAGATCATTGGTTTCCATTGCCAACAAGCGGCGGAGAAAATTATCAAGGCCCTCCTTTCAACCAAGGGCGTCCGATTTCGCAAGACGCCGATCTCGCGGAACTGGGCCTCCTCCTAAGGAACGCCGGCATCCCATTGCCCGAGGAACTGCGAGATTTGGACGTGGTTCACTCCCTTCGGCGTCATTTATCGCTACGAGGACTACGCGGGTGAAGTCTCGCTGGATCGCCAACGGTCCCGCGAAATGATCCGCGCCTTGCGAAGCTGGGTTGAGGATCAGTTAGCAACCGCCGGCGAGTAATTTCGAGTAGCGCAGGCCTCCGGCCTGTTCTTTTTATTTTGTGCCAAGAACAGGCCGGAGGCCTGCGCTACGGCGTTCATCGGCGGTTACGGTTTTCCGTGTTTTTGCGTGTCCGGTTTTTCCGTGTCCTCCGTGTTCCAAAGACCCCCACGTCGCGATAAACTAACTTGGCAATGCTGAAACGTCCCACCATTACCGTGGCCGCGGTGCAGATGCGCATGAGCCGCGATCCCCACGAAAACCTGAGCGTGGCCGCGCAGCGCGTCGCTCAAGCCGCTCAACAGGGCGCGCAACTGGTTTGCCTGCCGGAATTATTCGGATCGCAATACTTTTGCCAAACCGAAGACAGCGCCGCCTTCGATCTGGCCGAGACCATCCCCGGGCCCACCACCGAGGAAATGTCGCGCGTGGCGCGCCAAGCCGGCGTGGTGCTGGTCGTGCCGCTCTTTGAGCGGCGCGCCGCCGGCGTGTATCACAACAGCGCCGTGGTGGTGGAGCGCGATGGCAGCATCGTGGGCACGTATCGCAAGATGCATATCCCCGACGATCCGTCGTACTACGAAAAATTTTACTTTGCTCCGGGCGATCTTGGTTTTCGCGCCTTCGACACTTCCCTAGGCCGCATCGGCGTGCTGATCTGCTGGGATCAATGGTATCCGGAAGGTGCGCGTCTCACGGCGCTGCAAGGCGCCGAGGTGCTGTTCTATCCCACCGCGATCGGTTGGCTGTCGGCTGACAAAGGCGCTTACGGCGACGCGCAACGCGACGCCTGGCGTACGATCCAACGCAGTCACGCCATTGCCAACGGCGTGTTTGTGGCGTCAGTGAATCGCGTGGGACATGAAACGCCGAGCGCCAGCGCGCCGGGCATCGAGTTTTGGGGATCGTCGTTTGTTTGCGATCCGCTGGGAAGCGTGCTGCAGGAAGCGGCCGCCGACAAGGAGCAAATCATCCTGGCCGAAGTAGATTTGGCACGCGTGGAAGCGGTGCGCCGCGACTGGCCGTTCTTACGCGATCGCCGCGTGGATGCTTATTCCGGCATTACCCAGCGATACCTCGACGGCTCGCAGGGAGATCGCTAGATTGGAACCAACGCCAGCCGCGCTGGGCTTTCACTTTCCCGCGGAATGGGAAGAACACGCCGCCACTTGGATCGCGTGGCCCCACAACGAATCGGACTGGCCCAAGCGATTCGCCGCCATTCCCGCGGTCTACGTGGAGATTGTGCGAGGTTTGGCGGCCAGTGAACCCGTCCACATCCTGGTGAACTCGGAGGCCCACGAGCACGCCGCCACTCTGCTGCTGACGCTCGGTGGCGTGGATCTCTCGCGCGTAAAGTTTTTCCGCTTTCCCACCAACCGCGGATGGCTGCGCGATTTCGGCGCAATTTGCGTGCGTCACCGCGATACCGGCGAGGTCGCGCCAATCCGTTTCCATTTCAACGGCTGGGCCCGCTACGACGATTGGCAGTTGGACGATCGGGCCGGCGGACAAATAGTCGAGGCCATCGTTGAGTCAGGCGGCGGCCGCATATTCTCTCCCACGGCCAACGGACGGCCGGTCATCCTGGAAGGCGGCGGCATTGACGGCAACGGCGGCGGGACGCTTCTCACCACCGAGGAATGGCTGCTCGATCCCGAGATGCAAGTACGCAATCCCGGATTCACCCGCCGCGATTACGAACGACTGTTCCGCGATTATCTCGGCGTCACCAATGTTCTGTGGCTGGGCGACGGCATTGCCGGCGACGACACGCACGGGCACGTGGACGACATCTGCCGCTTCGTCGGCCCCACAACCGTGGTGCTGGCGGTGGAGTCCGACGCGCGCGATGCTAACTATCGCCCATTGCAAGAAAATCGCGAGAGGGCCCAAAATTTCCGCACCGAGGATGGATCGAAGCTGGAAGTGATCGAACTGCCCATGCCGGCTCCCATCTGGCAGGATGACGAAAGGTTCCCGGCCAGTTACGCCAATTGTTATATTGGAAACTCCGTCGTGCTGGTCCCGGTGTTCGATCATCCCAACGACCGCGTGGCGCTGGGAATCCTTGGCGAACTTCTTCCCGGCCGTGCGGTCACGCCGATTCGCGCCGCGGACCTGGTGCTCGGCAATGGCACTCTGCATTGCCTGTCGCACCAGCAGCCGCGCTGAGCGCGGCGACCATTTCAACTTAGCTATCGGCTACGTTTTCTAATTTTGCAGCACCGTGCTCACGGCCGCAGATCTTCTGGGGTAATCCGCACGTCGCGCCCATTCGCCTCGTTCGTCGTAACGCTCAACACACGGCCGCGATCCGCGCCGTTTACGGAGCCAGGCAGCAAACGCCCGCGGGCGGACAGCTTGATCCCATCGAGCCAAGCCATCGCAATTTGGCCGGGACGGCCTACATCCACCACGGACGCGCCGATGTCGCCGGGCGTGAAGTTGCCTTGCTGCCCTTCTTGCAAATTCAGCGCCAGCGCCAGACCCTTCAGGTTCAGGTCCTCGCGGGCCACTAGATAAATGGCGTCGCCTTGCACTTCGATGGTTCCTGCGATGGGCCCGGCGGGCGTGCAGATAAACGGCGTTCGGCGGCTTTGTGCCGTCTCTTGGGAGCAGGGCAGGTGACGGGCAGCCGTCAATCGCCGTGCTAAAGCTGGGGGGCGCGCACCAGGATGACCAACGCCGAGTAAGCGGCTCCTCCTCCTGGTGGCATAATCAAGCCCATATGCAAGGTCAAAACTGGGATGTTATGCTATTGAATCAATGGCACTTATTGCGAAACGACGCTCGCCCGCGCACACCCCGCCCTACAATACTTGCCAATGAGCCGTCTTGCAGAACATCCGTAGATTCATGGGCTTGTGGATCAGGGTGCGGGCCGAATCAGGCGGTTTTTCCAAAGAAAAGCCGGCGTCCTGGTGCGAAAACGCCTTGGAGAAATGCGGGGGAATGCAGGACATCCTTCAGGCTGTCCCGCCTAGCGTGACCCCATTTCCCTGGACATCCCGGTCAGCGGGAGGCGGTAACTTCCGGTGTTGAAGCGAAGACATGCTGGCGGTGCTGGTTGTTGATGTATCTGTGCAGAGCCTGCCAACCGGCCGGCGATAGCGATGTTTTCAGTTGCTCCGCTCCCGATTGTACGATCTGTCCTCTACGGCTGTGAAAGTTAGCGAGAACCGCACGGTCCACCGATCCGGTCCGTCTGGCGGACTCGACATAGCTTTGCGAATCGCTGCTTGCGGTGCGCAACTGCGCGGCCACCTGCGTGGAAATGATCTGCAGTTGCGCGAAATCGCCTGCAGGTATGCCAAGCAGTCTTGCTCTAGAATTCGAGATTCGCGTTTTATCGGAGGGATCGGCTGCCGCGACACGTGCGTCTGTCCATTTCCCAAAGTCTTCCACAAAGAAGAAAAAAGACGTGTAGAGTTCGGGCGAGTCTTGCGCGGGATGGGCGCGGTTGGGTTGCTGCGTTGCATGGGTCTCCGGCGAATCTTGAGTGGGCTGGGCGTGATTGGTGGTTTGCGGCTGTGCCACTGCAATCGTGGCAATCAGTAGAGTTGTGCCGAGCGATACCGAGCTTCCAAATCGGTGCCTGTAGTTCATTGTGTTGCTCCCTTCTGGGCCAACTGCAGTCCTTCACTTCCACCGAGCTGTCTGACCATTGCTGCGGTCCTCACTGCAGATGCGGCGGCGTCAGTACGTGCCCTCTCCCGACGGGCCAGTTCCACCTTGAGGTCGGATGTAGCCGCCAACGACAGTGCCCGGGGATCCAGAGAATCCACGGAAACGGAACGGTCGCCTTGTCCAGCGACAACCTTCGATCCAATCCATTGGAGCGAAGGCCAGGATGGATCCTCCACTGTCGCCGCCGGAATCCAGAAACTTCGAACCCTTCCCTGGGGCTCTGCCTCCTCACCGGGTTTGTCGGCAGGAGTGAAAATTACAACCGCGAACTGTTGATCAGAGGAGCGTCTCTCTATCACCGCAATCTCCTTGCTGTCTGGTGACCATGCGGGCCCGGCCAGCACGAAGATTCCCTGAAGGTGGCTGTCGCCCCAGTAACTAACGGTCGCGATGCTGGAAGAGCGATGGACGGAGCTCGGCCCCTCGTCCACGAGAACAGTGTCGAACGCGTGCTCATCGTCAGATTGAGCGACCGTATCCAGCTTAGCCATGTGCTTTCCATCTGGAGATGGAACGAACGATCCGCACTTGCCGAAGACGCCGTTGGAGGTCTTTCCGGTTGCAGGATCTTGGTCAAACTGTTCGCAATTCCACGGGTTGACGCTTCCACCTAGTCGGATCTTGCCATTAGGCAGCCATTCCAAGCTTTCTACGAAACGCATTCCTTGAGTCGGTGGGTTGGTCGGCGGACGGATGGCGGCTTCGGCTAAAATCTTTCCGGCGAGGTCCATGGTGACAAAGCGCGAAAGCTCGCCACCCGTAGGATCTGTCAGAAAACCAAAGCGCCCATGAACGGCATCCCAGCGCAGGCGAGCTTTCCTCCGGGGATCCTTGTCGATCTGGCTCGCATTCTTTCCGTCCGCATCGGCCACAAATACGTGATTTCCCTTCAGGAAAGCAATTCTGTCGCCCCCAGCAGCGAGAAGTTTGAGGGTCACGAGTGACAGTAGTATGTACATTCCGAGGTTTCTCATTGCATTGGTCCTCACTGGGGTTGCTGCGAAGGGCATAGAGCTAGGCCCGGCGAGCATACCCCGACTACGATGGGGTTGCTGTAGTTCTGACAAACTGACTTTCCGCTGCCTTGGTACAGATCGAGGCGGTAGCCGAAAATGTAGTTGCAGGCACCGGTATCGTTCGCCAGGCGGATGTTGGCGACGCCGTCTAAGGTAAGAGTAACGTTGTTCTTCGTCGGAATGATCCCATACCCGCTAGGTTTACAGGTGTCGGAATTCGGTGTACCGAAATAATTTCGGTCGCGGGCAAGTGTTATGCCGCCGACTGGCGGAGTACCGTCGCTCGCAGTGAGCACAGGCAGTACCTCATAGGTGTCACCTCCGAGGTATTTCACGACTTGGCCCTTGGCTTGTGGTGTGTTCAGGTAGCCGGATCCATTCAGTTTGACCGTCTGGATAAACGCATTGCAGTACGTACCCTGGAGACCTTTCGGTGGGTCAGGGTCGGCCAGATCGGAATATGTAACGCCATTTATCGTTGTCGAGAGACAAGAGCTTGGCGGGCTGCCCCACTCCGATTCCAGGGCGCTGTTGTAACATGAGAGACCAAATGTTGCGACGCTAAGCTGCTTCGAGACGGGGCTGCCCGACGGTGGCTGGTAGGAAACCGTGACCTGCGCCAGGCCTCCCGCCGTCGGCGTCCCGCCAGGACCTGGCCGCGGATCCAGCAAGGTTAAGTATTGCGTTACTGTGTTTCCGTTGGTGACAACATTGGCTGGCAGATTCCATGAAACGAAGTTGGTTGTTCCCGCTATCAGGGTTAGGCTTTCTGTAAACGTCCCTCCGGCAGGCGTAGCCTGGGCTTGGATCTGCATTAGGGAGGGCCAGTTTAGCGTGAGCTGCGTGCCGCCGACCTCGACCTGTCGGCGGTTGCTCTGCGCGCCAGTCGGACCGCCATTACCGAGGAATCCATTCCCGGTCACGCCTCCAGAGATTAACTGGACATCGTACGTGCCCTGGCTTGTTGGGGACGTGGCGACAAGTAGATTTATCTGGTGGTCACCCCAGAAAGCCACCTTCGTCACACTTACGTCGGAACTGCCACATGGATTCGCGCCAGTCGGGCAAATTGCGACCGAGCTCTGCGAACCTTGGGCCCCGAACCCAGTACCCCACAGGATGATGTAGCTTGACGTGCCGGCCGGTAGACTCCCGATCGGGTTTTCGGCAGCGTCTGTTATGGTTACAATGTTTGGCCCTGAGTCACCGACTGTGATCGTCAGCGGCGGATTAGTCGTGTAGCCGAACACGGTTAATGAGACCTGGTACGTCTCCGGGTTAGCAGCAGTCGCGTCGAGCGTCGCGTAGACGGAGTTTCCAGTGGGGGGACCAGGCCACGTTGGGAACGGCTGGGGGGACGTTACCCATCCAGTCAGGCCTCCGTTCGAAAAATTGATTGCGGTAATGCCGTAGTAAGCGTCCAGGCTTTCGTCAGGCGCGCCCAAACCGGTCCCGGCGATCGTCACATCTGTCAGCGTACCGCGCTGTAAAGAGTTTGGAGAAACGCTTGAGATGGACGGTGTCGGAAAGCTCTGTGTGATTGCCTGTCCCGGCAACCACCAAGAGTAGCTGGAATTTGTGCTTTCCCAGATACGCACGTCCATAGTGAATTGGTAGGTCCCAAAGCCTTCTGCTGGGAGTGAAAATGGCGGGAATCTGACCGGTGCCGGCACCGAGCCGGTCTGCGAGGGGACACTCGAAAGGGCTCCGGAATATTGGCCGTTCGGTCCCGTGTAGGACGCATTTGAAATCTGGGAGGAAAACAGGTCGGCATCCGACCCTTCGAAGAAGGACTCAAAGAACGCGTACACAGTCCCGTCATCGAGCGGAACGAAGAACTCGCCCTTCCACCAAAAAACATCTGGGACCTTCAGGCTGGCAACGGTGGTGTGCTGAATGGCGCCGGAGGCGGTCTGCCCCATTACCGTCACATCGTATGTGCCGACCGCGGTACCCGCTGGAACGTTGAAGGTAACTTGCGTGGAGGAGTTCGGTCCAACCGTTGCCGGAGCAAAGGCGCCTGTTATGCCTGCCTCCGTATTCGATATGGAGAACGTTACGTTCTGGTTGAAGCCGTTGATTGGCGATACGGTCGCCGCGATGGGTGTTGTGCTGGTCGGTGTTGTGCTGGTCGGTGTTGTGCTGGTCGTCCCAGGGAATACGAACAAGCTGGGCAACGTGCTTATTGAAAAGTCGGCTTGGCTAACCGCAAACGCGAAAGCATTCGACGACCCGCCCGGCGACGGATTCACGACCTGGACGTTCAGGGTTCCAGCGTTAGCCAGGTCGCTGGTTGGAATGGTCGTCGTCATGGTTGTCGAATTGCCGGTCGCTTGGTGACTGACATTATTCCACCAAACCGTTGCGCCTGGCAGGAAATTGCTGCCGTTGAGCGTCAGAGTGAGGGCGGCGGAGCCTGGAATCGCACCGGCTGGAGAGATCGACGTCAACACGGGAGCACCGCTACTAATCACGAGCGTTACCGGTATGGTTTGCGGCGTGTTGTTCGCGCCGGTCGCGGAAACCGAAATCGAACCGTAGTAGGTACCCGCGGACAAACCGGCTGAGTTTGCGGATACCGTGGCGCTTCCCGAATTGCTGCCGGAACCGCTCACCGATAACCAATCGTTTGAGGAGAATTGCCAGCACCGCTCGCCGCCACAGAGACTGTCCCAGAGTAGCTTCCAGCCAAGAGACCGCTTGTGTTCACCGAAACTGTCAGGGTTCCGCCGTTGGAACCGGAAGCAGGCGTTACTGATAACCAGTTACCGCCAGGCGTTGTACTTTCGGAGGAGGTCCAGTTCAGCGTCCCGCCCCCGACGTTGGATACCAGCACGGTTTGGCTCGCCGGATTGGCAACGCCACTCGCGCTAAAGTTCAAGCTCGATTGGTTTAGCCAAATCAGAGGCGAACTGCTAACGGTGAACGACACGGCGTTGCTTACCGCAGCTGCTACTGTAACTACCACGTTGCCGGTCGTGGCACCTGAGGGCACTGGCACCGCGATGCTGGTCGCGCTCCAACTGGTCGGCGCAGCGGCGATCCCGTTGAAGGTGACCGTACTGCTGCCCTGCGTCGCGCCGAACCCAGTCCCCGCAATCGTTACTACCGTGCCGATGGTCCCTGGCGTCGGTGAAAGGCTGGTAATCGTCGGTCCTATGGAATAGAACGTCAACGGGGAGCTCTGATTGTTATACTCGGCAGTGATCCAATCGGCGGAACGGGCGTTGCTGGAGATGCGCAGTTCGCCCATGCTGCCATTCCACCACTCTGCCGAATCACCAACGTCACCGAACCGAAATAGGTGATTGGAGTCATAAAGCAAGGGCGAACTGGCACTATATGAGCCCGAGCCGACCTGCGTACCATCTGCATAGATAGTGTAACCCGTTGGCGTCACTACGAAAACTACGTGGTACCAGACTCCTGTAGAATACGCAAAGGACGTGTAAACCCCGGGCGCGATCCAGGCGGAACCATTACCTATGTCACCATATATCGTGTTGCCGCCCGTCATCTTAAAATCAAAACTGGCATCGTAGGGCGTTCGAGAACCGCCGATACCGTTCCACCCTGCTAAGGTTCCAGGCTTCACCCAAGCTTCAATCGTGAAAGTCCCCGCAAGGCTGTTACTGCCTGTCCCTATGACAATGTCGCCCGAGCCGTTAAACGCAGCTGCCCCGCCTATTATTCCCGTTGTGGCAGACGGACCTGATATTGTTGCATTAGAACCATTACTCGTCGAATCGTTGGCGCTGAGCGTCGTCCCGTTCGGTAGATGCCAGACTCCGGCATAATTGCTATTCCAAGTCGCTGTCGTCGTGCTCTGGAATGTGCTGATCGCCGAGTTTCCATAACACATGTAGACCACCGTGTCGGTGGTATGGCTCAGATTGGCAATGTTGATCCAAATGTTCACCGCGCCGGTCGTTGGGGAGTAGCTCTCGATCTCCCATCCGGCAACTTTGGTGGAGCAAGCCGCATCGGTGGCGAAGATGATGTCGTAGCCGTTGGAGTTGGTCACGTTCCCTCCGTTGCTGGTCGTGGCCAAGTAACCGCACGTCCCGGACAAAAGCATCGGAAAGCTCGCCGAATCCGAGTTTCCGACTTTGGTGTGATTGATGGTGATGGCGCGGCTGTAGGAGAAACCCGACTGGGCTGAGCCCAGGACAGCCACAAGCGTAACCATCATCGCGAATCTCGCCCCGCGCGCCCACAAAGCGCGAGTCATTCTCGCTTGTTTCTTCTCTTGCATCTCAGTCCGATTCATGAGGCCCTTTCTTAAGAAGCCACCCGCTTAGGAAGGATTGCAGGTCTTCCGTTTCGACTCGGCCGCCCTAGCAGCCCGTGGTAGTAGTCGAGTTTTGCGGAAAACGCCGTTTTCACCCGCAAGGGCGGAAAAAACATCGCACAGAAATGGCTCAGGACGGCCTTTCCCGTAACTTGCCAATGGTTGAGGACCCCCTCAATCATCGGTCGGCCCGGTTTCGGGACTATTACCACGGGCTGCTAGACGGATTCGTTCCAAGGGCGTTGGCAAGTCACGCGCGGGCGCTGGCGTCCGCGACGGTGCACTGATGAGATACTTCGTAAGTGGCAGAGGATCGAGCATCGGAACCGATCGGCAAACGTGAGGGAGACAAATGCCCATCAGCGCGAAAGATGAACACGACCTTGATGCGCTCGTTCACCAGTACAGGCCAGCCGGGACCAAAAGGCGGCGAGAGGACTTCTTCCCGCTCCTCTATCTCCCCAGACGTTTCAAGTGTACTGTTGAGGAGTTGATCCCACAGGTTGCTTTCGGCAACAACGACTACGGCATCGACGCCTATTATATCGATCGCCTTAGCCGCAACCTCTACCTCTATCAGTTCAAGTGGTCGGAAAACCCCCTGCTGTTTAGGGACTCCCTGGAACGCATGGCTGTCGCAGGAATGCAGCGGATTTTTGGCTCGGCTCCAGTCGATCCGAAGAAAAACGAGGTGCTTCGCTCGCTCCGAGCCGACCTCGGAGAGGTTCGGACTCTGATCGAGCGCGTCTACATTCACTTCGTCTTCAAGGGCGACGTCGAAAAGGCCGAGGCGAGCGCGGGCCTCGCAGACCGCAAAGAAAATCTGGAGAACAAGGCACACTTCGTCGAAGGTTTCTTTGAGCGTCCGGTTCCCCTTGCCGTTGAGTACATCACAGATCGCCGAATCAGAGAAACGCCACCGCACGGAGACTCCTACACCGCGTGGTTCGGCGACCACGTCATGTTTGAGATCCCGGGGAATCTACCCGAATGCACATCGGGTTCCTTCGCTTGGTTGACCTACATGATATGTACCGCGCCATCGGGCCGAAGTTCTTCGGTCGAAACGTCCGGGCGGGACTGTCTCAGAACAATCAGCCCAACGTGAAAATTCGCGAGGCTCTCGCAGACATCGTTCTGAAACAGGTCGAGCCACCCGAGCACTTCACGCTAAACCACAACGGCGTAACCCTCGCTGTTGAGCGCCTTGACTTCGCGGAGGGCCGGGTGACGTTCAAGGTCCCGCGGCTCCTTAACGGTGCGCAGACTGTGACGAGCGTCGCGCGCTTCCTTGAGGATAACCATGCTCACCCAGCGTTGAAGGAGGGAAAGGAACAGTTCTCGAAGATACGGGTCTTGGCCAAGGTCGTCGTCGACGATCCTTTCGGCGCTCTCGTGACGAAAGTGACCATTTCGAACAACCAGCAAAACCCTGTTCACCCGTGGAACCTTCGGGCGAACGACCGTATCCAGTGCGACCTCCAGGACATGTTTGCCGAGGCAGGATTGTTCTACTCCCGTCAGGAAAATGCGATCGAAGGGCTCTCGGAAGATGAGCTCGAAGACATGGGCATTAATGATGAAGCCAACCGCTTCGATTTCGTTCATTCGAAAGAGACCTTCCGCCGCTGCATGGCGGCAGCGGAGACGCGCTTCAAGTGGAAGAGTTTGTCGCTCTGATTTGTACAGTGAAGCGGGCCTCGTCGCGCCAGTAGAGCGATCAACTCGATATCGCTCGTCACGCGCATGTTGCGCATGCGGCAGAATTCGATCACGTTAGCCAGGAATTCTCGTCCGTGATGGCGGAATAACCACAAAGGCACAAAGAACACAAAGGGAGTGTTGTCGTTTTCTTTGTGTTCTTTGCGCCTTTGTGGTTTTCACTCATACCTCAAGCAATCAATCGGATCCAGATTCGCCGCCCGATTCGCCGGGTAATAGCCGAAGAACAAGCCCACCGATGCCGAAATCAGAAAGCCCAGCCCCACCCACAACCACGATAACTCCGCCGGCAACCCCGGAATGAAGGTGCGCACCAGGAAGGAGATGGTTGCGCCCAGCAGCACCCCGATGATGCCGCCCAGGCTGGTCAGCGTCACCGCTTCAATCAGGAACTGCGCGCGAATGTCCTGTTTGCGCGCACCCACCGCCTTGCGCACGCCGATTTCTTGGGTCCGCTCGGTGACCGAAATCAGCATGATGTTCATTACGCCGATGCCGCCCACCAGCAAACCGATCGAGCTGATCACCGAGGTCAGCACCACGATTGCGCCGGTAAGCTGGTTCCAAAGGTCCTTGATAAAATCGGGCGTGACCAGTTCGAAATCGTTTTTCTTCAGGGTGGGCACATGCCGCAGGCGGCGCAGAATCTCGGTGATTTCGTCCTCGGCGCGGTCCATCAGGCGCGGGTCCTTCACGCTGATGGCCAGCATGTGTTCCTTCGATTCCGGGTAGACCTTGTGAAACGTGGTGTACGGGATGACCACGAACTGATCGACGCCCGGCCCGCCAAACAATCCGCTATCGGGTTCGAACACGCCGATCACTTCGTAGCGCCGCCCGTCCAACGACACCTCGTGGCCGACCGGATCGACGGCCGGGAACAACGTGGTGGCGACGGCGCGGCCCAGCACGCAAACGTCGCGGGTGTGCTCCATGTCGTACTTGGAAATGAAGCGTCCATCGGCCACGGAGAACATGGGGATCGCGTCGCCATACTCCGGCTCCACGCCGCGGATGAAGGGATTCTCCACTTCCTCGCGCCCGTGGCGAATCACGTCGGTTTCCCCGAAAAAAGCGAAGCGCGTGCTGAAGCCGGTGACCATCGCGCAGGACTTGCACTGCTCCCGCGCGGCCAGGGCCTCTTCGTAAGTCAGGTATTTCCGGGTGCGGATTTCCTCGGTCATGCGCACCATGCCGTTGGGGATGCGGGTGATGAAGAACACCTTCGATCCCAGGGAATTCACTTTATCGGCCACGTGGCGGTTCAGCCCTTCGATGATCGCCGCCACGGCAATTACCGACGTGACGCCGATGACGATTCCCAGCACGGTGAGCGCACTGCGGCCCTTGCGCGCCCGGATGGTGTCCATGGCCAGCAGAAAGTTCTCGTTGAGTTCGGTGCGCGTCATATTTTTTGTAACGCAGGCCTTCAGGCCTGTTCTTTCGTAACGGAAGATCAAGAACAGGCCTGAAGGCCTGCGCTACTAATCGCTTCGTAACGCTACCACGGGATCGAGCTTGGCGGCTTTCATCGCCGGATAGATGCCGAAAAACAAGCCGATGATGGATGCTAGAACGATTCCCAGCACCGCGACCCAAGCCTGCACATCGGCGGGGAAGCCGGTCGTCACCTTTAAAAGAGAAGCCGCCCCGAAGCCGATTCCCACACCGATGGCGCCGCCGATCGTGCATTGCAGCAGCGCCTCGGCCAGGAATTGCCGCAAGATATCCGTCTGCCGCGCGCCAACCGCGCGCCGTACCCCGATTTCCCTGGTGCGCTCGGTGACGCTGACCAGCATGATGTTCATAATCACGATTCCTCCTACCAGCGTGGAGATGGAAGAAATCAGCACGAACACCGCGAAAAACGCGCCGCTGATGCTGCGCCACAGGGCCATGTAGCTGTCCGGCGTGCCGAAGTAAAAATCCTCCTTGTCGTGCGGGCCGATGTGCCGGCGCGCCCGCATCACCTGGCGCACTTCGTCCTGGGCGGTGGCGAAGTCGGCGTCGCTGCGGGCCCGGATGTTCAATTGCAGCGAGTTCCGTGCACCGAGTAATCGCCGGTATGTCGTCCAGGGAATCAGGATGAAATTGTCTTGATCCTGGCCCAGCACCGAGCCGATCTTCTCGATGGTGCCGACCACGCGGAACTCCTCACCGGCGAAACGGATGAATTGATCGAGCGCGTTGACGCCGCCGAAAAACTTGTCGTTGACGCCGTAGCCGATCACCGCCACGGGCGTGCCGGCGCTTTCTTCAAACTGCGTGAAGAAGCGGCCCATGTCCAAGGTGCGGCTGCCGATCGCGCCCATGTTCCAGGTTTGCCCGAAGGCTGCGGCGTCTTGCAGTTCTTTGTTCTTGTAGTAGATGTGTACGGAGTTGCTGGCGATCTGCCCGCCTACCGCTTCGCAATGCGGGCAGCGCAGGCGCACCGCGTCCAAGTCGTCGGCGGTGATGTTCTTGTAGCGCTGCGCGCGCAGAAACTCGTTGAAGTCGAGAGGGATCACCGGCGTTTTCTGCACCTGGAAAACGTGCGTGCCGAGGTTAGCGATTTTCTGCTCTACGTAGGAGTTGGCGCCCTGCACCAGGGTCATCACCGTGATCAGCGTGGCCACGCCCATCACCAGGCCCAGCAAGGCCAGGAACGAGCGCAGCTTGTGGGCCACCATGGTCGCCCAAGCGGTGCCCACTACTTCCCTCAACCTCATGATGGCGAGTCCCCTTTTCCCCGGCACTCATTGTATCGCGCCGGCATGTTGGTATAATCGCGGCCATGGCTGAATGCATTTTTTGCAAGATCGCCGCCGGAGAGATCCCCGCGCGCATCGTCCACCAGGACGAGCATGCCGTGGCTTTCGAGGATCTCAATCCGCAGGCGCCCACGCACGTGCTGATCATCCCCCGCAAGCATTTTGTTTCGCTCAGTAACGCCGCGCCGGAAGACGCCGCGCTGATCGGCCACCTGCACCTGCTGGCCGCGCGGATTGCCGCCCAGCGCGGCATCGCCGACGGCTATCGCACCGTGCTCAACAACGGCGCGCGCGCCGGGCAGAGCGTTGCACATTTGCACGTCCACGTTCTCGGCGGGCGGCAAATGAACTGGCCTCCCGGCTAACAGGGTTTACGAACGAATTGTCCGGGGATTACAGGGATCGCAGAGGGGGGCTGCCAGACTTTAGGCGGCGTCCAGCGCGGACGGGCGTCCGGCGAAGAGGGCGCGCAGGATGGTTCCGCGCGTTTCGCGGGCATCGTCCGATTTGTAAAGCACGTCGAAGGCTCCGTGGTTGAGGGCCTCGATCCACATGCGGTTATTGGCCAGTCCCGAGAGCAGGATGACGCGGCGTCCCGGTTTGCGCAGTTTGGCCAGCGCATCGCGCCACGAGAAGGAGGCATCCGCGTCGCACAGGACCACGCTGGGGTCCGCTTGCAGAGCGTGATCCAAGCTGTTGGCGCGAACCACGGTGATGCCTTCCGCGCGCAGGGAATCGCGAATCGGGTGCAGGTCCTGTTCCTCGGCTAGCGCGGTGATGGTCCAATCGACGGTCTGCATGGGGTGATCCTTGCGAAAACCCAGTTCAAACTTCACCTTTGCGGAGAGCAACCCATAGGCCATTTGTAACATAATGAATCAACGTGGAATGGCGGGAGTCGAGTGGGCCAATTGCCTCATGGGTCCTGGGGGAAAGCGCGCAGCGCTCGGAAAAACGATCCACAGATTACACCGATTACACAGATTCCCGGACCACGACTTTTAACATGGTTCGACAGGATGGATCGACAGGCTTGCACAGGATTCGGGACGGCGTTCGTTTATCCTGTCCATCCTGTTCATCCATGTTAAATTCTTCGCTCGGTCACCGTTCCATCAGCGGCAACACCACCTGCGACGCCTGGACCCCGCCCAGATACACGGTGTTCACCGCCACCGCCACGCGGCGGTTGTTATTCAGCGGCTCGCCGGTGTTGGGGTTCAGATCGAAGCGCGGGAAATTGCTGCTGGAAACGTCCAGGCGGATGCGATGACCCTTCTTGAATACATTGGCCGTAGGATAGAGCTCGATCTCCACGGTGGACACCTCGCCGGCGTGCAGCATTTCGGCGTGTTCCAACGACTTCCGGTAACGCGCCCGCACGATGCCGTCAGTGATGTTCAAGTCATATCCCGCGGGATAGTCCTTGCTGGCCGGATACACGTCGATCAGCTTGGCGGTGAAGTCGGTGTCCGGCGCGGACGAAGAAACGTATAGCTTGGCGGTGACCGGGCCCGTTACTTCGAGATCGCCCTCCAGTGGCGGCGTTTGGAATACCAGGATGTCGTTGCGGGAAGAGAGCGGCAGGTTGTCGGTGCAGCCCCAGAAGCGCGGCGAGCAGCGCTGGTCGTAGCCGCCCGGCTCGGAAACACCGGTGAACGAGGAAATACCGCCGCCCATCGTCGGTACCGGATGCGCGGGATCGAAGCGGAACTCCAGCTTCCCTGGCGTTTTCGGCGCGGCCGCGGCCAGCACGCCGTTGGGCGCGAGATAATATGTCCTTCCCTTCATCGCCGCCGGCGGCCATTGCGATTCCTCGCGCCAATGACCGCCATGAAACAAGTGGCCTTCCTTGGACTTCACGGCCACGCCCGCGCCGTCCACGCCGCCGCCCATGATGAACAGGCGCACCGGCGGCTCTTTGTCCACGCCGTTCTCCACGCCCTTCATCCAGCGATCGAACCAGCGCAGATGGAACGCCTCGGCGTCCAGCACGGCCGCGGGGCCAAACTCCACGTCGCCCGACAGACTGCGGCGCTCGCCGCCGTGCGTCCAGGGACCCATCAACAGTTTTTGGTTGTGCTTCACCGCGGCCAGTTTGGCGTAGGTGAGGTTGGCCACCTGCGCCGTCCAGGAATCGTACCAGCCGCTGATGTGATACACGGGAATGTCCGGATAATCGTCCAGGTGATCCACCACGTTCAGACCTTTGCGCTTCCACCAGGCGTCATTGTCGCCGTGCGACATCGCTTCCACGATCCACGATTCGTAGTCCGGCGCCAGTTTCATGGGCGTGGTGCCCGGGCGCAGCGGCAGGTGCAGGATGTAGTCCTTGACGTGATCGGAAACGTCGTTGAGCGCGGCTTGCAATCCGGGATCGGCCAGCGCCGCGGGAGAATCCTTGGCGCTCATGCCGAAGATCCAGTTGAAGAAGCGCAATTCGAACGCGCCTTGATGACGCATTCCGAAGATGCCCACGTTGGCGCCGCCATAGGCCGGCACAAGAACCTTCAAGTGCGGCGGCTTCATCTCCGCAGCGGCGTGCTGGGTCATGCCCACATAGGAAGTCCCGGCCATACCCACCTGACCGTCCGACCAGGCCTGCCGCGCGATCCACTCCACCGTGTCGTAGCCGTCGTTGGGATCGTCCACCAGCATCCGCCAGTGGCCTTCCGAAGCGAAGCGTCCGCGGACATCCTGGGTCACCACCACGTAGCCGTGACAGGTGTAGCGGGACGCGCCGGTCCCCTGGGCGACTTTGTTGTAGGGCGTTCGCCACAGGATGGTTGGGAACTTGCCGCCCGCGGGCTGGCCGTCCTTGGCGGGGAGATGCACATCGGTGGCCAGATGCACGCCGTCGCGCATGGCTACCATCACGTCGCGCTGCACGATGTCGCAGGCGGTTGCGGCGGGCTGCTGTCCCAGCGCCGTACCGGACAAAGCGGCCCAAGCCGTGCACAAAATGATGAACGATCTCTTCATGAAGCGTCTCCAGTTCCGGGTGCCTAACCGTTTTGGGGAAACACGGATCCAAACGGGTTCAGCGCCCTTGATCCCCGGAGGGATCACAGCTTGTAGCCGGTGGTGGAGCGGGTTTTGCGACACCACCGGTAAGAAACGTTCCTAACCAGGACCCCGGACAGGGGTCCCGGCGCCCTGCCAACACGCTGGTGCCCCTGCCGGGGCACATCATCTCTCGCCGGAGGCCCGGTGGTTTCGCAAACTGCGCTCAACCACCGGCTTACAAGCGGCAATCCCTCCGGGATATTTTTTCACAGCTCCTCCGGGATCAGGGGTGCTTAACGCGTCTTGGATCGGTGTTTCCCCAAAACGGTTAAGCGTCTCCAGTTCCCACCGGGAGCACAAGCGCGCCCTCGCGTGATACAATATTCTACTCAAAGCAACTACTGAAGCGTACGGGGTAAAGGGAATTATGTCAGGCCATTCAAAGTGGGCCACCATCAAGCACAAGAAGGGCGCGGCGGACGCCAAGCGGGGACGGGTGTTCACGCGCATCATCAAGGAAATCTCGGTTGCGGCGCGTGCCGGAGGCGGCGATCCCGATACCAATCCGCGGCTGCGCACCATCATCGCCGACGCCAAGGCCGAGAACATGCCGGCCGACAACATCAAGCGGGCGATCCAGCGGGGCACCGGCGAATTGCCGGGCGCCACTTACGAAGAAGCCACTTTCGAAGGCTATGGACCGGGCGGCGTCGCCGTGTTGGTGGAAGTGGCCACCGACAACCGCAATCGCACGGTCAGCGAACTGCGCCACGCCTTCAGCAAGAACGGCGGCAATCTTGGGGAATCGGGTTGCGTCGCCTGGATGTTCAGCAAGAAGGGCTATCTGGCCTTGCCCAAGGAAAAAGCCAGTGAAGACGACTTGCTGACGGTGGTGCTCGACGCCGGCGCCGAGGACCTGAAGGACGAAGGCGACGAATGGGCGGTGATCACGCCGCCGGACGCCTTCGAGGCCGTCAAGGCGGCGATGAAGAAGGCCGGTTTGGAACCGGCTTCATCGGAGGTGGCGATGATCGCCCAAAACAGCGTCAAGCTGGAAGGCAAGAATGTCGCCGCCATGGTGCGCCTGACGGAAGCGCTGGAAGATCACGACGACGTCCAGAAGGTCCATTCCAACTTCGACGCCGACGAAAAGGACTTGCTGGCGGTGGAATAGTTTTTTGGAGTGCGGGAGCTTGCTCCCGCTTTCGCCCGCCGAAGCTTGCTTCGGCCAGCCGCAAGCAAGCTTGCGGTAACGCAAAGCGGCAGCAAGCTGCCGCACTCCAAAGGTTCTTATGCGCATTCTCGGCATAGATTGCGGATGCGACTCCACCGGTTACGGCATCATTGAAACCGACGGGCGCACCCATCGCATGCTGGCGTACGGAGCCATCCGCACTTCTTCCAAGCAGCCTTTTGCGGAGCGTCTCAAGTTGATCTCCGAGGGTCTGACGCGCTTGATGCAGGAGTGGGCCCCGCTGGAGGTGGCCGTCGAGGAAGTGTTTTTTGCCGCCAACGCCAAGAGCGCGCTGAAACTGGGTCACGTGCGCGGCGTGGCGCTGCTGGAAGCGGCGCGCGCCGGATGGACGGTGAACGAATACTCGGCGCTGGAAGTGAAGTCCAGTGTCGTCGGTTACGGACGCGCCGAAAAACAGCAGGTGCAACGCATGGTCAAAGCGCTGTTGCAACTCGCCGAAGTACCCAAATCGGAAGACGCCGCCGACGCCCTGGCATTGGCCATCTGTCACGCGCATCATGCCCATGCCAAGGCGCAGATGGCAAATGTCGTGACAAGGTAAGCGCCAGGGCCAACGGCCCGGCCTATGCCAGCCCAGGGCGACGCCCTGGCGAAGCCCTGGGATCGTAGTGGCCGTATGAAAAGCCCTGAAGGGGCGGCCTAAGGAGCATGAACGATAACCTCATTCCGACGTTTAAGTCGCCCTTTCAGGGCTCGATGGTTGCGGTATGTCGACCCAGGCCGTTGGCCTGGGCTGACATAAGCCGCCCCGTTGGGGCTGGCTCGTTGTTCATCTGCGGTCTCCTGGCGTTCGTCCTCGCTTCCGCCGCGCCTGCTCAGCCGAAGCTGACCTTCATAAAATCCTTTCCGGAAAGCGTGCCGGACTACTACCGCGTGGTGCTCCAACAAAACGGCGACGCCGAATATGCCACGGCCGCCGACGATCCGCAGCCGGAAAAATTCAGAGTCTCCGAGGATTTTGTCAAGCAAGCTTTCGACCTGGCCGAAAAGCTGGACCATTTCAAAGGCGAGTCTCTGGAGACACGCCGCAAACTCGCCAACATGGGCAAGAAAACGCTCACCTACCAGAACGGCGAGGAACGCAGCTCGCAAACGTTCAATTACTCCGAACGCTCCGAGGCCATGGACCTGGTGAATCTGTTTGAACGAATCTCCAACACCCAGCAGGCCAACATCGAGATGCAGCGGGTGATGCATTTCGACAAACTGGGGCTGATGAAACTTCTGTTGCAAGTGGAGATCCAACTGGATCACAAGGATCTGGCCGAACCGTTCCTGCTGATTCCCAACCTGGAGGCGATCGCCGTCGGCAAGACTTACATGGACATCGCCCGCCTGCGGGCCCGCATCATCTTGAACAAGATCCAAACGCCCGCCAACAAGTAGCCGTCAGAAACCTACAAATTTATAAAATTCCGTAACAACTGTTTCCCGACAATGGTGAGAATCGACTCCGGATGGAACTGCACGCCTTCCATCTTGTAGCGGCGATGCCGCAGGCCCATGATCACGCCGTCGGCGGTGCGCGCCGACACTTCCAGGGCCGGGGGCAGCGTCTCGGGAAAAACCACCAGCGAGTGATAGCGCGTGGCCACAAAATCCTGCTCCACACCTTTGAAAATTGTCCGGCCGTCGTGATGGATGCGGCTGGTCTTGCCGTGCATCAACTTCTGAGCCCGGCCCACCACGCCGCCAAACGCCTCGCCCATCGATTGATGTCCCAGGCAGACGCCCAGAATCGGCACACGCGGCGCCATGCGCCGGATCAACTCCACCGAAATGCCCGCTTCCTTCGGCGTACAGGGCCCGGGGAAACCACGATGCGCTCCGGAGCCATCGCTTCTACTTCCTCCACGGTCACTTGATCGTTGCGGCGCACCACGGGATCGCCGCCCAACTCGCCCAGATACTGCACCAGGTTGTAGGTGAACGAATCGTAGTTGTCGAGGACAAAAATCATGTCATACTCCCGCCGCTTCTTCGATCGCGCGCACCAGGGCCCGGCTCTTATTCATGCTTTCCCGAAACTCCAGCGCCGGATCGGAATCGGCGACAATGCCCGCGCCTACCTGCAAATAGGCGTGCTTGCCGCGGATCGCCAGGGTCCGGATGGTGATGCAGGAATCCAGGTTGCCGGCGTAGTCCATGTATAGCACCGCGCCGCCGTAGACTCCGCGGCGCGTCGGCTCCAGCTCGTGGATAATTTCCATGGCCCGAACCTTGGGCGCGCCGGAGAGCGTGCCCGCCGGAAAGCACGATGCCAGGGCGTCGAACATGTCCAAGCCCGAGCGCAGTTTTCCGCGCACGCTGGACACCAGGTGCATCACGTGAGAGTAACGCTCCACAAACATCAGGCCGCCGGGCGGCACATGTACCGATCCGTATTCGGCCACGCGGCCCACGTCGTTGCGTCCCAAATCCACCAGCATGATATGCTCGGCGCGTTCCTTCTCGTCCGCTTGCAGTTCGCGGGCGAGCGCTTCGTCGGCCGCCTCGTCGCGGCCGCGGGGACGCGTTCCGGCAATGGGACGATACTCGATTTCGCGGCCCGTTACGCGCACCAGCATCTCCGGCGACGATCCCAACACCACGTCGTCGCCCATCTTCAGAAAGAACATGTAGGGCGAGGGATTCACCGTACGCAGCGTGCGATAGACGGAAAAAGGATCGGCCGGCAGATCGGCTTCCAGGCGTAGCGAATAGACCACCTGGAAAATGTCGCCCGCGGCGATGTACTCTTTGCACTTGCGGATGGCCGCTTCGAACGACGCCTGGGTCATGTTCTGCTTCAGCCGCACGCGCGTCTTGCGTCCCACGCGCGGCGCGGAGACCGGGGCGGCCAGCAGTTTCTCCATGCCGGCGATCTCCCGCTCCGCGGCGCGATAGGCCGCCGTCAACTTGGCGCGCGACGCGCCCGGCTGGCAATGAACGTTGGAGATGATCAGGATCTGGTGCTTCACATGATCGAACGCCAGCAGGTTGGAGAAGAACATCAGCACCGCGTCGGGCAAGCCGGTGGCGCCGGCGGGCTTGGGCGGCGGAACGCGCTCGAATTGTCCCACCACGTCGTAGCCGATGTAACCCACCGCGCCGGCGGAAAACGGCGGCAGGCTGTGACCGCCGGTCGCGGGCACTCGCACCGGCCGGAAGCGCGCGGCGATCTCGCGCATCGTGTCCAGCAGCTTGCCCTGGCGATGGGTGATTATGCCGCGGTCCCACACTTCGATGTCCGCGCCACGGGCCCGCACGATCAAATGGGGATCGGTGCCCAGAAAGGTGTAACGGGCCACGCGTTCCCCACCCTCAATGGATTCCAGCAGAAAGGCGTGCTTGGCCTTACGCGCCAGGCGCAGATAGGCGGCGCTGGGCGTCAGCAGGTCGGCGAGGATCGGCTTCCACACCGGTATTACGGTGTGCGTCGCCGATTCTACGGCCGCGCCATCCCGCGCCAGTGCTTTTGATTCGACGGCAGCTTGGGCCAGGCCAAGGAAGGTCTTCAGATCGGGGATCATGTCGCGTCACGAATTCTATTCTACCTTCTTTTACCGGGGAAGCGCCGCCCGCAAAGCATCTTCCATTACTTTTTCCGGCGCTTTTTTCCCGGTCCACAGGCGGAACTGTTCCATCGCCTGGGTCAGAAACATCTCCACGCCGGAGATCACTTCGATGCCGCGGCGCTGGGCCATGCGCATCAGCCGCGTGGTGGCCGGCGTGTACACGGTTTCGAACAGGATTCGGGTGTTCAGTTCCGCGGGCTCAAAAAAACACCCGGAAACGTCCGGCGTCATTCCCAAGGGAGTGGTATGAATGATGACGTCATATTGCTGGCGCCCGAACGCTTCGCGCTCCACCACCTCCGCCCCGGACTCCGCGGCCAATGCGTCGGCGTGCGCCGCCGTGCGGTTGACGATAGCCACGCGGCAACCGGCCTGGCTCAGCGCGGACACCGCGGCCCGCGCCGCGCCGCCCGCGCCCGCCACCAGAATCCGCGCGCCTTTCAGTTTCAGGCGGCGTTGCAGGGGCTTCAGCAGCCCGATCACGTCGGTGTTATATGCCTTCCAACCACCCGCGCGGCGAACCAGCGTATTGGCCGCGCCGGCGTTTTCGGCGGCGGGATCGCGCTCGCCGGCCGCGCGCGCGGCGGCCTCTTTGTGCGGCATGGTGATGCTCAAACCCGCCAGCCGCGCCTGAAAGGCGCTCCAAAAACTTTCGAAGTGGGGCGCTTCAAACGCCACGTAGACCATATCGAGATCGAGCGCCGCCAGCGCCACGTTGTGAATCACCGGCGATAGCGAATGTCCAATGGGATGCCCCACCACACCCAACACCCGCGTGCGTTTGCCGATGCGATCGGCGCGATACAGGCCGCGCATCAACGCCGCGGGGATTTGCCCAATGCCGGGACCGATGCCCGGCGCGCCGACTCCCGATGCCGCGGCATAGGTGAACGGCGATCCCGTCGCCAGGCACATCACCCGCGTGGGCCGGCCGATTTCTCCCATCGTGAACGCCACCAGACGCCCACGCCCTTCGGCCAGAAGGTCCAGCACCGCGGCGTTATCCTGGGGATCGTTGGCGTGCGTCACCAGCTTGTAGTAGTCGGCCGGGAAGTGCCGCAGCCGGCTCAGGGCCTCCGGCAACGAGTTGGGAGTCTCACGATAGTCGTGGAAGGAGACCATCAGGGATGCCAGCTTGCGCAACCCGCGAACGGCGTCGCGCCCCAAGTGCTCGGCCGACTCCACCTCGAGATCCACCAGACTCGCCCCGGCTCGTGCGATGGTTGCGAGGATCCGCAACTGTTCCTCGGCCGATCCCTGAAAGTTTCCCCCCGCCGCCACACTCCGCAAAGTGACAATCAGGGCAACGCGCCGCCGTCGCAAGTCGCGCAGCAACCGCATCAAGCTTGGCAATTCGTGCAGGACGGCCGGACGCAGGTAATCCAGGCGCAGTTCCAGGAACCTGCCGCCGCCATCCAGCGCAAGCGCACTTGATTTGCGGGCCGACTGACCCGCGATCTCTGCCTCGGCGCGATTCCGCAACTCCTCCAGGCTGTTTCCGGCTACTGTTACGCAGATTTTGGGAAGCCCTTTGAACATAAGCTAAGTCTTGTAGAATAACATATTTACGCCGGTTGCAGAGTGCCAAGGGGGTATCAATCTGATTACCAGCAGGGTCAACGGTCCCATTGACTCTTCCGTGCCGCTCTGCTACTTCTTGTAGCATGAAGCTCTTAGCTCCACGCTCAATCGCCATGGGTGTAACCGCCATGGTTCTCTCTGGCATGACTCTCTCCGGCATGATCCTGTTCGGCGGACTGGCCCAGGCCCAAGCTCCCTCCGAGAGGTTCACTAGCCCGCAAGGCTTTTCCCTGAGTGTCCCGGACGGCTGGCAGGTGATGACCAAGGAACAAAGCCAGCCCGTAGCCGACTACCTCAGGGCGCGGACCAAGTTCAACCCCGATCGGATGGCGGCCATGATCTACAGTCCGGCCGATCCGCGGGTCAATGTCAACGTCATCGTTTTGATGGGCGCGGTTCCCCTGGACGATGATGCCACCAAAGGTTATGCCGCGATGCTGCAGGACCAGGCGGCGCAGGCCGGCGTGACCGTTGCCGGCCTCACCGTCAATCGCCACAACTATGCCCAACACGGCTCGTTGCTAGCCGACTACGACATGGATTTTTCGAACTCCAACGGGCCGAACAAGGAACTCGGCCGGGTACATCAGTGGCAGGCGGTGTTTTCCGGCCCCAGCAACACCTACGTCGTCACGTGCACGGCGGGCGCGAGCGCATTTCCGGTGGTGGCGCCCGTGTTTGAACGTCTTCTGAACTCCTTGGATTACTCCAGGGGCAACGGGCCCGTTGGGCCGGAAGTCCAACCCCAGTTGACACCCGTGCTGGCTCCCGCGCCGGCCCCCGCTCTAGCCTCCAGCCAACCCAACGCTCAAGGCTCCGTGCCGGCCACCGCGAACATGATGAGGGCCTCCGAGGGCGGTTCCCGGAGCAAGCCGATTCGGATGTACACACCCAAGGATGCCGATGTCTATTGTGCCGGATTCATCACCGACAAGCCTCCCATCAGCGGTCTGTTCGTGATCACCGGCGCGGAGGGTGGACTGCAAGAGACCTTCACGGAGCGAGATACCGTGTACCTCAGCCGGGGCGCGGGCTACATTGTGCGGCCCGGTGGAGATTACATGTTGTTGCGGAAGATCCAGGATCCCAATAACAAGCTGGAACTGTTTTTGGGCCAGAACAAGTTGTTAAAGAGCATGGGCCAGGTCTATTCCGAAGTGGGCCGCCTGCGGATCGACATCGTGCACGAGTTCGTTGCCACGGCCAGGATAACCGAGTCCTGCGGCGAGATCCAGCCCGGCGACATTGCCATTCCTCTGAACCTGAAACCGACGCCTCCGGCGCCCACCGGCGTTTACGACCGTTTTGCGCCGAGCAGCGGCAAGAACGAAGGCGTGATTGCCACCGGCAAGGAGTTTGAAGCCACTCTCGCCGCGGGCAAGACCGTCTACCTCAACATCGGCGCCGAGCAGGGCGTGGAAGTGGGCCAGCTATACCGCATCTTTCGGACCTTTGCGACCGCCTCCAACGACCCCAACCGCGCCTATCTGGACCAGACGCCCACCGAACTTTTCGGGATGCGCCAGAATTACAAACTCAGCAAGGAGCAGCGCGCCATCCTGCCGCGCGACATTTTGGGTGAGTTGGTGATTCTCTCGGTGCAGGGCAAGACCGCCACCGCCCTGATTACCATGTCCGCCGACGAGATTTTCCCTGGGGATCAGGTGGAGATGAAGTAGTTTCCACTTTTCCCAAGCCGATCTTTGGAACACGGAAGGACACGGAAAAAAACCAGGACACGGAAAAACACGGGAAACCGCAAACGCCGGTCGATGGAAAGCGGTACCCCCTCGGCGTTCATCGGCGGTTGCTTTTGTTTTTTCTGTGTTCTTCCGTGTCCGGCTTTCTTCCGTGTCCTTCCGTGTTCCAAACGACCTATGGCGAACGCTCCTCCCCGAACACTTCCGCGGTGAAAGCTTGGATCCTGGCGCCGTGCCGCCAGGCGCCGGCGGGGAGTCCCGCTTTGCGGCAGGTTTCTTCCAGGAAACGCTGGGCGCTCCAGTGGTGCTGCTCGGCCACCTGCGGCAGCAGCAGTCCGCGCGCGAAATCGCTGGAAATCATCAGGCCGTGGCGGCCCACCACAATTTCCTCCGGCAGGATTTCGACAAAGGGAGATAGCACCGATATTTCCACGTCGATACGGGGAAGTTCCTCGGACCTCACGGGTTCGAAGCGCGGGTCCTGGATCGCCGCGCTGTAAGCGGCGTCGGCCACGGCTTCATCCAGCGGCAAGCGCGCCGCCGTGGAACCGATGCAGCCGCGCAGTTCGCCGCCCTTGTGCAAGCTGACGAAAACCGCCCGTTTCTCGCGTAAGCGTTCCGGCGAATCGGCAGGTTCATAGTGGCGGCCCGCATCGGCCGCCGCGCGCAAAGCCTGGCGGGCCACCTCCAACAAGTGGCGCCGTTCGGAATCGCTCAGGGAATCCATGCCCTATTCCTCCCCTTCACGAGCCTTAGCTTCTCTGGCGGCGCTGGCGGCGCAGGGCCCGCAACCATTCCAGGCGTCCTTTGCGCTGCTTGACCTCCAGATCCACCGTCTTCCAGAACTTGATGAAATAGTTTACCGCCGAGACCAGCGCAAAAATTACCACCAGGTAGAGCGCGATCTGCGACACCAGCCAGGCAATCCGCACCAGGGGCACCAGCAGCAGCGACACGATGGCCACGATCTGCATCACCATCTTGGTTTTGCCCAGATCGGAGGCGGCGATGGTGGTTCCCGCCGCTTGCGCGATGCTGCGCAGTCCGGTCACCGCGAACTCGCGGCCCACGATGATCACCACCATCCAGGCGGCCACTTGGTGCGTCTCGACCATGGAGATGAGCACCGAAGACACCAGCAGCTTGTCGGCGATAGGATCGAGCAACATGCCGACGTTGGAAACCTGTTGCAGACGGCGCGCCAGATAGCCGTCAAACCAATCGGTGGCTGCGGCGAGCAACACGATGGCCACTGCGATGATCTCCTTATGAGGAAAGCTCTGGGTCAGCAACACGGTCAGCAGCAGCGGGGTCAGAAAGATTCGCGACAGCGTGAGCGCGTTGGGGACGTTCATCGGGAGCTGGTGTACCAACTATAAAACTTGGCTAGAGGAGAGTCAAACGCAGAACCGCGTAAGACGCACATGGGAGCAGAGTTCAAGGTCCTCGCCGGGCCATCCGAAGGGGCTCGAGCCGTTTTCGGTTCTTTTGGAGGCCGCGAATTTGCACTCGGCATGTGCAAAACCACCATGTCCGAGGCCGCTCCCTGCCCCGCCGCAGTGCAAAACGGGGTACCCCTAACCATCCCATCTATTTTCAATAGCTTAGCACTGCACCAGGACACGACATCGAGCCACAAATGCTGTCTTAACAATGCCTTAGAAGCCAGCATCAGGAGGATTTCCACAGCCTTTTGCACAACTTTCCACAGAGGCCCAAGTCAGACGGCGAGGAAACGATCCAAGCGCATAACCAACGATTGCGGTGCTTCCGCTTCTACTTCCACCATGGCGCCGCAATCATCGCGGCTCAAGATGCGGGCGTGTTCATAGAGCAATGAAAGCGCCGCGCCTTCGCTATAAGGAAAGCGGAAGCGCACCGTTTGGACGGGATCGCCCGGTAGAGACGTGTCCAGCAGCGCCAGCAACTCCTCGATGCCGTCGCCGGTGAGCGCGGAGACGGTCGCGGTTGCGCCGCGGCCGGCCGCCGTTGTGGGATACGCCCTGTACAAGTCGGTGCGTTCTTCCTCGGTCAGCTTGTCGGTCTTGTTCAGCACCAGGACGCAGGGTTTGTCGGCCGCGCCCAATTCCTCCAACACCAGGCGCACGTGGCGATCCTGTTCCTCGCGGCTGGCCGCGGAGGCGTCGGTGACATGCAGGATCAACGCCGCTTCCTGCACTTCTTCGAGCGTGGCGCGAAAGGCCTTGACCAGCGCGGTTGGCAAGCCGCGGATAAATCCCACCGTATCGGAGAGCAGCGCCCCGCGCCGCGAGGGCAGCCGTAGCGCGCGCAAGGTAGGATCGAGCGTGGCGAACATGCGCGACGAGGTCAGCACCTGGGCTTGCGTGAGGCGGTTGAACAGCGTGGACTTTCCGGCGTTGGTGTAACCGACCAGCGCCACGGTTGGCAGCGGAACGGCCGTGCGTTTCGTTCGCTGCAAGGCGCGCGTTTGGCGAACATGCTCCAGCGCCTCTTCCAAAGTGGCGATGCGGCGGCGAATTCTGCGGCGATCCAGTTCCAACTTTTGCTCGCCGGGTCCGCGCGTGCCGATGCCGCCGCCCAGCCGGGAGAGATCCTTGCCTTGGCCGCTGAGCCGCGGCAGCATGTAGTTCAACTGCGCCAACTCCACCTGCAACTGTCCTTCACGGGTTCGGGCGTGGCGCGCGAAAATGTCCAGGATGAGCTGGGTACGATCGATGATGCGGCATTCCAGCGCCGCTTCCAGATTACGCAGTTGTGTGGGGCTCAGGTCGGAGTCGAAGACCACCAGGTCCACGCCCAGTCCCGCGGTGAGTCCCTTGAGCTCGTCGAGTTTGCCGCTGCCGACGAAGGTGGCGGCGTCGGGGGCGTCGCGCTGTTGCAGGATGCTGTTGACCACTTCGGCGCCTGCGCCGGCGGCGAGTTCGCGCAGTTCTTCCAGCGATTCCTCGGCGCTTTCCACGCTATGAGGCGCGCCTTGGGCGCCGCCCTTGCGGGTCCTCCAATTGACGCCGACCAGAATGGTCTTTTCGGGCGGCGGTGCGGTTCCTTTGAGTGAACGTCCGCGTGTGGAAATCGCTAAGCCTCCTGCGCGGCGGAGTTAGCGGCGCCATCCAGCGCCAGCGCCTTAGATTCACCCGCTGCGGCGGTGTGGGCCAGGTGCATCTTCTGCACGACTACGGTAGAAATGGCGTGCTTGTAAATCAACTGTTCCTGGTTGCCGCTTTCCAACACCAGCGCGTACTTATCGAAGCTCCGGATGCGCCCGCTGAGTTTCACCCCGCTGACCAAGTAGATGGTTACCGACAGCCGGTCCTTACGGGCGGCGTTCAGGAACGTATCTTGAATCCCGGCGATCCCCTGCGCCTGTTTGTCGTCCATGAAACCATCATAGCAGGAATCGGGGGAGAAACCTGAGCAGTGCGTACCCGGGCTACCCTGGCGGTAGCAGCCCTGCAGGGTAGTTTCTTGACGCAGAGACGCAGAGACCGCAGAGAAACCCTGGTTTACTCAGGTTTTCTCTGCGTCTCCGCGTCTCTGCGTCGAAGAAAAGCCTAAGCTTACGGAGATTCGCTTTTGGTTGTTTCTTCATATTCTCCAACCGCATTCTCTCACGACGACGTGCACGATTGTAGTTGTAGGGAGTGCGGCGGCTTCACCTACCCTGGTAGTGAAATAGCACGATGAGCATGTCCGTCTCAGCGAACAGAAAGCTCGAACTGCGCGAAGCGGTCTTCCAGGTCCGATTCAAGACGCGCCTTTTCGTTCTGACGGAGGAAGTCCACGCAGGGAGCGCCTTGCTTACCTCGGGCACAGGCGGCCACCGGTGTGGAGTATCCGGATTTTCCCCAATAGCTGGCTCCGCTCGCGAAAGAGTATTCCAGGCTGTTGCGCACCAGTTCCTTCAGATCCGCGTAAGGCAGGCCGTAAGCGTGAACCGCGCGTTCAAACTCGCGGGTCAGATCGGAACGCGAGACGCCCTCATCATCGGTGGATAAGACCAGCGGGACTCGGGCCTGGCGATAGGCGGAGAACGGATGCCAGTTGCCGCTGACTCCCAGAATCCCATCGTTGCTGGTGAGGTTGATTTCCACCGCGATATGCCGGTCGCGCATTTCCTTGAGCAGCCCGGGCGCATCTTTTTCATACATGACGTCCACGCCATGCCCGATGCGTTCGGCGTGGCCGAGTTCAACGGCCTCGCGAATGTGGAACAGCAGGCCATCGGGCGGGACCAGGCCGGGGGCGAGCTCGCCGGCATGAAGCGTAACGTGGACCGCCGGATACCGGCGCCGGGCATATTCCACCATGCGCATTTGCAGGTGATAGTCGCCCATGGAAACGACGCCGTCTTCCGGTTGAACGAAGTTGACCGCGACGACGCGCGGATCGGCCGCCGCCAGGGCGAAACCGGCGATGACCTGGGCGAAAACCTGCTCCTTCGGGGACTCGCGCAGGACCTGGTAGATGTAATGAACCTGCACGCGGCAGGGCGGGGAATTGGGTTGGGCATCGCAGTGCAGATCACTGCGGCGCGCCTGTTCCATCTCATCCACGCGAGTGCGCAGGGCGGCCACGCGATTGGGGAATCTCGGGTCCTGCTCCAGTTTCCGGCGGGTGACATCGAAATCGTCAGCCAGGCCGGCGTCCTTGCCGAGATCGTTCACGCTGGGGCCGGCCAGCGCCATCAGCTCGAGATAGGACTCGTTCTGGTCCGCGGCGCGCTGCACGACCTCGGCGATGAAATCGTTGCCATTGACGGCGCCGAATTTGCCGAACGTGGCGAAAAAATGATCGTGGCCGGATTCCCTGCCGGGAACAAAGTTGCGCATGGAAAGGCTGTCGATCAGGGCGTTGCGGAGGTTGTTGTCCGACTGTGCTTTGGCGGCCTCCACGCGTCCCGAAGCGCAGGCCACAATGGCCAGCGCTGTTGTGTCGATGCACAGGTTCTGCCTGGCCGCGGCTGCGAGGATGGTCTCGGCGTAGACGGCACCGGAGAGATGGTTGTGCAAATCGCCGCCCTTGGGCATGCGATAGAGGAACGCGTAAAGCTCCAGCGGGTTGCGGCGCAGCTCGGCGAAGCGGTGTTCGATGGCGGCAGGCGAGGGCGGCGCCTGCGCGAGAGCGGCGCTGGCGGCGAGAAGGCAAGCGGCGATTATGAATCGAGCGGGCGAAAGCGCGGTTGGGTTGCGGTTAAGGGGCATGAGGCTTCATTTTAACTTAACTGTTGTGCGTTCGCCGGCGCGTCGCAAGGATGGGAATTATGGGAGGAATGGGAAGTATGGGAATTATCTTTCGGACGGCTTGTTTCGGTGGGCTAGGCGCACGCGTGTCATGCGCTCGCGCAGGCCGCCTTGCTCGGTGAAGTCTTTCGCCAGGCGGCGGAGTTGCTGGTCGAGCAGGTAGTTCGTTTGGTGAATCAGGCAAATGGCGATGTTGGCTACAACGGCGGGCGGGCGCGTCTCTGCAAACTCGCGGTAATGCTCGAAGGTTTGTGGGGTCCGGCGGCCCAGTTGGCGGACGTATTGCGCCTCTTTCGAGGCTTTGTCCCACAGGGGCAAGTCGCGAGCGCGCAGGTAGTCCCGGTAGTCGTCGAGTAATTCCTCCAGGCTGGCGCGGGCCACGTTGGTCAGCTTGATCTCGGTTTCCTTGGACGTGGTCGCGGCCTTGCTGCCCTCCAGGATGTTCTTCTTGCCGGAACGCGCCGATTGAATCATCTGGTCGATGGTACGGTCGCCCTTGCCGAGGAACTTGTGGGCGAAGCGGAAAGTAAGGTCGTAAATCACCTCAGCCTTCTGGAAGGAAAGCAAGGTCTGGTAGTCGCCACGCGGAGGAAGCAAGCGTTCTTCATTCCTCCCATGCTTCCCATTATTCCCATCCTTCCCATCCATTCCCCATACCCGTAAACTAGCACTAAACGCTTGCAAACAAGACCCCAAAAACGTTACCATTCAAAAGTGTAGTGGTGTGCCGGGGTTAGCTCCTGGGCAACCCTAGTGTTTTCAGCGGCTTCGGGCTGGCATGACGAACACCCAATTCACGCGGGCCATCTTTCCGGGGACCTTCGACCCGATCACCAACGGGCACCTGGACCTTATTGAAAGAGGGGCGCGAATCTTCGACGAACTGGTGGTCTCCGTGCTCCGGAATCCGGACAAGAACCCGCTGTTTAGTTTGAGCGAACGCGTCGAGATGCTGCGTGAGGTGACCGCCGAGCACCACAACGTCACCGTGGACACCTTCGACGGCCTGCTGGTGGATTTCGCGCGGCAAACCGGAGCGGCGGCGATCCTGCGCGGTATTCGCGCTATCTCCGACTACGAGTACGAGTTGCAGATGGCCTTGATGAACCGGCGCCTGGCGCCGGAAGTGGAAACCGTCTTCATGATGCCGGCCGGCCGTTACACGTTTGTGAGTTCACGTCTCTTAAAGGAGGTTTATCTTTTAGGCGGCAAAATCGACGATCTGGTACCCGCCGTGGTTCTGGATCGCCTGCGCGCCAAAGTACCCGTTCCATGAATAACTTTTCCGATCGCGTCAGCAGAATCCGCGTTTCTTCCACCATCGCCGTGACCATCGAGGCCGACCGCCTGCGGGCGGACGGCGCCGACCTCACTGATTTCGGCGCCGGCGAGCCCGATTTCCCCACGCCAGAGCACATCAAGCAAGGGGCGGTCGCGGCCATTGATGCCAACTTCACGCGCTACACCCCGGCCGGCGGAACCACGGAGTTGAAGAAAGCGATCTGTGCCTGGCACACCCGCGAACTGGCAAGCGCCTATCAGCCGGCGGAAACGATCGTAACAGTAGGCGGCAAGCACGCCATCTTCAATACGGTCTCCGCCCTGCTGAATAGCGGCGACGAAACAATTATCCCGGTGCCCTATTGGGTGAGTTTCCGCGACATCGTGGAGTACGCCGGCGGCGTGTGCGCCTTCGTGCCGACGCGCGAAGAAGACGGATACGAGTTGACCACCGCGGCCGTGGAGCGCGCCATCACCCCTAAGACGCGCTTGATGATCCTGAATTCGCCGAATAATCCCAGCGGCGCGGTGGTGCGTCCCGAAGTGATGGAGGAGATCGCCCACCTGGTGACGGGACGCGGCATCTGGCTGATGTCCGACGAATGTTACTGCCACCTGGTCTACGGCAGCAAGCCGTTTTCGCTGGGCCAACTGGCGGCCCGCGATCCCCAAGTGCGGGCGCGCCTGGTGATCGCGGGATCGCTTTCGAAAACCTTCGCGATGACGGGATGGCGAATTGGATATGCGCTGGCTCCCAAGGAATTGATCGCGGAGATGCTCAAGTTGCAGAGTCATTCCACGTCCAATCCCACTTCGATCGCGCAGAAGGCCTCCCTGGCGGCGCTGACCGGCCCGATGGATTCGGTGGACACGATGCGCCGCGAGTATCAAAAGCGCCGCGATTTCGTGGTCGCTGGATTGCGCGCCATTCCCGGCTTGGTTTGTCCGATGCCATCGGGCGCGTTTTACGCCTATCCCAACGTCGGGAAGTATTTGCGCCTGAACGGAACCAAGACCGCCACCGATCTGTGCTCGCGCCTGCTGCGCGAAGCCGGCGTGGTGGTGGTTCCGGGCGAAGCATTCGGTACCAACGAGCATTTCCGGCTTTCCTACGCCGCGTCCATGGAGGATCTGGCCAAGGGTTTGGAACGGATGAGGAAGTTTTTCGCGAGCTTCTGACACATGGACAGTGCTCCGGTAAGGTTGGAAGATACGCCGCGCGATATGGTCTGGGGCGTGATGCAGACCGAAGGCCGTTACGCGGGATTGCGGATCGGTGAAATCTGGTTTGACGCTGGACCGTTGCTGATAAAGTTCATCACCACCGCGGACAAGCTGTCCGTGCAAGTGCATCCCGGCGACGATTACGCCGCCCAGCATGAGGCCCAACGCGGGGGCCGCGGCAAGACCGAGATTTGGCACGTGATGGGGGCCGCGCACGGGGCGCGAGTGGCCATCGGGTTTGCGGGAGCGGGGATTTCTCGAGAGGACGTTCGTCGCGCCACGCGAGAAGGCACGCTGGAGCAGCAGTTGTCCTGGCTCGACGCACGCGCCGGACAGACGATCTTCGTTCCGGCTGGAACGGTACACGCGATGGGCGCGGGGCTGACGATCTGCGAGATTCAGCAGCATTGCGACATCACCTATCGCCTGTACGACTATGGCCGCTTGGATCGCGGCCGGCCGCGGGAGTTGCATCTGGATCGCGCCCTGGACGTAATGGCCGAGGGCGGCCGGGCGGCGGGCGCGGGAATCGTGGCGCTGCCGTTTCGCGGCCAGTATTTTCAGGTGCAGCAGTTGACCGGCGAGCCCGGTTCGGCGAAAGAGGTAGCCGCCGGACATTGGGTAGTTCTAGACGGAGAGGGCACGATCGGCGGCCAGCATTACGAGCCGCGGCAAGTTTGGCGGATTTCCACGCCGGCGGAATGGCGCTCGGCTTGCGCAACTGAAACACTCCTGGTGAACACGTGAATGAAGCTTTCCATCCCGAGTCCCATTCGCCCTCCTTTCACGCCGTGATTCTGGCGGGAGGGCGGGGAACGCGTTTCTGGCCGCGCAGCCGGCGCCGCCGCGCCAAACAGGTGCTGGCGGTGCTGGGTCCACACACCTTGATCCAGCAAACCGTGACGCGCCTGCGTCCCATGGTGCCGCCCGAACGCATTTGGGTGATCACCAACGGCCATCTTCGCAATGAAATCGTGAAACAGTTGCCGGGCGTGCCTCCCGCGCAAATCATCGCCGAGCCGGTGCAGCGCAACACCGCCGCGGCGATCGGATTGGCCGCGCACATGGTGCGGCGGCGCAGTCCCGAGGCGGTGATGGGCGTGTTTCCGGCCGATCACCTGATCTCCCGGGAAGACCGCTTCCTGAAAGTTTTGCAAACGGCCATCATCGGCGCGGTGCAAGGGTCCATTGTAGTGCTAGGCATCAAGCCGAGATGGCCGGAGACCGGTTACGGGTACGTGCAGTTCGAGAAGCGCGTCTCGGTCACCGGAAATCCCAAACTCTACCGTGTGGGGCGTTTCCGTGAGAAGCCGGACCTGGCGATGGCCAAGCGTTTTGTGAAGAGCGGCCTGCATTTTTGGAACAGCGGCATGTTCGTGTGGCGCGCGCAAACCATTCTGGAAGCGCTGGACCGCTACTTGCCGAAGACCGCGGAGATTCTCCAGGATATCGCCAACGGCGAGTCGGTGGAAAAACTCTATCCGTTGTGCGAGGACATTTCGATTGATTACGCCGTGTTGGAGAAGGCCCGCAACGTGGCCGGAATTCCCTGTGAAATCGGATGGAACGACGTGGGAAGCTGGAACGCGGTGTACGAATTAGTGCAGCGCGACGCCGCCGGCAACGCCCTGCGCGGTCAAGGCTATTTGCTCGATTCCAAGCGCAACTACGTGGACGCTCCGGGCAAGATGGTGGCCACCATCGGCGTGGAGGACTTGATTATCGTGGACACGCCCGACGCGCTGCTGGTGACGCACCGCGATCGGCCCAAGACGTGTCCAAGGTCGTGAAATGGCTGGAGGAGCATCGCAGGGAAGACTTACTGTAGTAGCCACGCCTTAGGTGGTAACATCTGAATATGGGCACCGACTCACCGCTGGCCACCATCGCCATTGCCTCGCCGCCACCTCCCGCCAGGATGACTTACGAGGAGTTTTTTGAATGGCATCCCGATTACGGGTTGGCCGAGTGGGTTGACGGGGAGGCTTTCATAATGGCGCCACCTGCCACCAATCATCAGAGAATCGCGAGTTTCCTGTTCCGATGCCTGAGCTTCTTTGTCGAAGTTAGAGCGTTGGGGGTAATGTTGTATGCGCCAGTTCAAATGAAGCTGGAGAGATCCGGCAGAGAACCGGATATCCTCTGTGTTGCCACTGAACACCTCGCGAGACTTGATGGGCGGCTCCTCAATGGCCCGGCCGACCTTGCGATTGAGGTGGTCAGTCCCGATAGCCGGAAGCGCGACTACGTCAACAAGTTCCGCGAATACTCCGAGGCTGGCGTGCGTGAGTATTGGATCGTGGATAGCACCAAGAAGCAGTCGGCGTTCTACGGTCTTGGAGCCGACGGGAGTTATCACGAGCTACCTGTGGGCAGCGACAACGTTTTTCACAGCGAAGTGCTTACGGGCCTTTGGCTCCGTGTCGAGTGGCTGTGGCAGGAACCGCTGCCTCCGTCCATAACCATTCTAAAAGAATGGCGCTTGATTTAGGCTGTTCGTGCGCGAGAAGTGCGCTCCGGTTGCCGCAGACGCCGGCGCGCTTCGGCTAATGATACGGTCTTCTCGCCAAGGCGGCGTTGAAGCATTTGCCGGAAGCCGGGATGCTTCTCAATCAGGCGGTCGATCAGATCGTCGTCCTCCTTCAACGGTAGCAGTTGGAAGGACGGCCTTCCGTTTACGGTCACGATCACAGGCTCAGCCTGACACAGATTGCCATAGCGGCTCAGGTTGGCTTTGGCGTCACTCAGCGAGATGATCTTCATGCGCGGTAAACCTCCGGCCCCGAACGATCAGGGCATTTCCTTGCTTCTCACCCACTAGAACAATATAGCAACCTGTCGGCGTGCAACGTCCACATTGAATAGCACGCGGTATTTACCGAGCAGCCTGAGCTCACGCTCCGCAACGGGGTTGGGCCGAAGCGTCTTCAAGTTCCGCGTCTCGGCTTGCGGATCCTCGGCGAGCAGGTGGGATGCCTCTTTCAGAACCTTGCGCGAGGCAACCGGGCCAAGGGATCTGAGGTCATCGATCACCGACTCTCCGAGCACAGCCTCCCACTTCGGCATGAACCATCATATCGAAGACCAGAATTCTGGTCAATCTTGAGAATGCGCGAGGGCCCTGCCCGGTTACCGACGCACCTCAACGCCCCGTTCCATCAAATGGGATTTCAGCGTGGACACCTGTACCTGGCCATAATGGAAGATGGACGCTCGCCAGCGCCGGCTTCGCCCCGCGTCAATACCTCGCAAAAATGGTCGGGAACCGGCGGGACAGCCTGACGTGGCACCTCATTCCCCGAAGTGCACACCGGCTTCAGCGGCAATGTCACTATCGGTCGGCCGTCCACGGGTTCACGATAGATCTCACGGAGCCCCGAAAATCCGCGACATTCCGTGTGACCAGCGTCAGACCGTGAACTTCCGCCGTAGCAGCAATGAATCCGTCCATGGAGTGGAGAGGACTCCCTGCCGCTTCGCGTCGCGCCATGAGCGTGCCCCAAGCGTCGGCGACTGCCGAATCAACGGGAAGTATTCGGGACCCAAACCTGCGAGGGGACTCGTTCTCCAGCCAGTCTGCCAGTCGATCCCGGCGTTTTCCAAGGGCCAGTCGTTCGATTCCCCGGCGCAACTCGGCCCACGATACGACGCTGATGTACAACTCGTGTTCGAGGGTTTCCCTTAGCCAGTCAACGACCCGTGGATTAGGCTGGGGCTTGGCCCATTCAGAAGTAACATCGGTATCCAGCAGATAGCTCACAAATCCACCGGGCGTGGACGATCCTTGATTCTGGTCAAGTCGATTCCGGAACCGCGAAGCGGCGAACGCGCAAAAAACTCAACAATCGTGCCCTTGCGCCTGGTCCGGCGTTCCCATTCTTCGGGCGAAACGACGACGGCTACCTTGCGCCCATGACGAGTCACCGTTTGCGGACCTTTCGATTCAGCCCGGGCAATCACTTCGCTCAACTTGGCCTTGGCCTTGGCGACGCTCCATGTAGCCGATGTAGCCATATTGGTCATTATAGTCTCTCTCGCGCCGCAGCGAGTACAGCGTTTACTGCCGGACCTCCACGCCTTGTGCGGCCAGGTAAGACTTCAGCGCCGACACGTGCACTTCTCCATAGTGAAAGATGGACGCCGCCAGCGCGGCATCGGCCTTCCCGGCGGTCAACACTTCGAGAAAATGCCCCAGGACTCCGCCTCCGCCTGAAGCAATCACGGGAATGCCGACGGCAGTGGAAATCGCGCGAGTTAACGAAATCGCGAAACCGATCTTCCGACCGTCGTGATTCATGGAAGTCAGCAGGATCTCGCCGGCACCCAGACGCTCGCCTTCACGCGCCCAAGCCACAGCGTCGAGCGAAGTTTCGCGGCGGCCTCCGTAAGTGAACACAGCCCAAGCGTCGGCGGCTTTCTCACGCGCGTCTATCGCCAACACGACAGCCTGCGCGCCAAACTCTTCCGATAACTCCGTAATCAGCGCCGGACGCTCCACCGCGGCGGTATTTACGCTGACCTTATCCGCGCCGGCGCGCAACAAACGCCGCGCGTCGTCCACAGAACGCACGCCGCCGCCAACGGTCAGCGGAATGAAAACGCGCTTGGCAGTGCGCTCGACCACTTCCACCATCGCGTCGCGATGGTCGGAGGATGCCGTGATGTCCAGGAACACCACTTCGTCGATTCCGGCCTCCGAGTATGCTGCGGCAAGCTCCGCGGGATCGCCGGCGTCGCGCAGTTGGAGGAATTGAATGCCCTTGACGACGCGGCCGTCTTTCACGTCCAGACACGCGATTATGCGCTTTGCAGGCAAGAATTCACCCACTCCTTCAACAGCGTCACGCCGGCCGCGCCGGACTTTTCCGGATGGAATTGCGTTCCGAACAAATTGCCGCGCCGCACCATAGCGGTGAATTCGATCCCGTGACGCGCCGTGGCCGACGATCCCTCGGCGTCCGCCGGCACGTAATAGGAATGCGCGAAATAGTAGCTGCGTCCGCTGGGCTGCACTTCGCTCCAACCCATGTGCGGAACTTTCTCACCTGGTCCAAAGCGCAAGACTCGTCCGCGGAGCAAGCCGAGTCCCGCCACGCCTGGCGCTTCTTCGCTCGATTCATAGAGCGCGTGCATGCCCAGGCAAATCCCCATGTACGGGGTTCCCGCAGCCAGACGGTCGTGCAAAGGTTCGATCATCCCCAGACGCCCAAGCGCCTCCATCATTTGACCAAAATGTCCCACGCCCGGCAGCAGAATCGCGGAGGCCTGGGCCAGGTCCTCCGCATTCTTGGCCAGGCGATATTCCGAGGCGAAGAGATCGAGCGCGTTGGCCACCGAGTAAAGGTTGCCTGCACCGTAGTCAATCACCGCGATCATAAGCGTCCTTTGCTAAACAAACACAAACCGGCCGGCAAGGATGCCCGCCCTACTTTCTACAGCAGAGCTTTCGTGCTGGGCAACTCCTCCGCCAGCCGCCGGTCGCGCGAGCACGCCGTGCGCATCGCCCGGGCCCAAGCTTTGAAAATAGCCTCGATCTTGTGATGCGAGGAACGCCCGTACAACGCCTTCAAATGGACGTTGGCGCGCGCCTGCACCGCGAAGCCCTGAAAAAAGTCCTCCAATAATTCCACCTGCAAATCGCCCACCAGCCGGTTGCGAACTTTGGTTTCCAGCACCAAATACGGACGCCCGCCCAAGTCCACCGCGGCCAAGCCCAGGGTTTCGTCCATGGTCATCAGAAAATATCCCGCGCGATTGATGCCGCGGCGGTCTCCCAAGGCACGATCGAAGCACTGGCCAAGGACGATGCCGACGTCTTCCACGGTGTGATGCTGGTCCACATCCAAGTCGCCGCTGGCCTTCAGTTCCAAGTCGAAGCCGCCGTGCTTGGTGAACAGTTCCAGCATGTGATCGAGAAAACGCACGCCGGTGCCAACCTTGTACCGCCCGCGGCCGTCCAGATTCAACCGCGCGCGGATCCGGGTTTCCGCCGTGTTGCGTTCGATGCGAACGACGCGCGCTTTCATAGGACCCCTTCCAGTGAGTTGATATCGTCCACAATCGCCGACGCGCCCATTTCCCGAAACTGCTGCAAGAGCACTTCGCGACCGGGGAGATCCGGCGCCGCGACGCCGATGAAGCGCACGCCGGCCCCGTTCGCGGCGCGCAGATCGTCGGCGGTGTCGCCGATGTAAGTAAAATCCTTCTGACCCGTCAATTCGCGAATCTTCAAAAGGCCCTCCGGACTGGGCTTCTCAACCTTCACGTCGTCCATTCCGATGAAGGGATCGAACTCATACGGACAAGCGAAGTGGCGCAGGGCCCAACGCGCCTCTTCACGAAGGCGTCCGGTGAAGAGCGCGAACTGATATTTCACTGCCAGGCGGCCGAGCAAGCCGTCGCGCGGGAACCATCGCTCCTTTAGCATCAGGCCGTCTTCGTTGGCGCCGCGATAGATCAATTGAAACGCGTCAATCACCGTTTGGTAAGGCACTTCGATGCCGTTCTCCTTAAGCAGCGTCCAGCTCAGCACCCAGTCGTTGTTGAATCCGCCGCGGCTCTTGTGAAACTGCACGTCGCGCTGCGTCAAACGCGGGCCGCCGAACTGGGCCACGGTTTGAATGATGGCTTCGCGATAGGATTCGCGAACCTCCACCAGCACGCCGTCCATGTCGAAAACCAGCAGCGGCTTCATAGGCGCGATAACTCCCGCACTAAACGCTTCATCTGCGGCTTAGTGCCGACCGTCACGCGAACCCATCCGGGCGCTTCATAGCTGCGATCGCGCACCAGGATGCCGCGATCGCGCAAGCCGTTCTTTACGGCCACGGCGCGATCGCCGAATTTCACCAGCACAAAATTCGCCAAGCTGGGAATGTAACCGATCTTCAACGCGCGCAACTCCGCCTCGAAATACTTCCGCGCTGCCAGCACTTGCTTGGCATAGCGGCGGGTATATTCGGGATCGCGCAAGGCGGCCTGCCCGGCGACGACCGCCAGTCCGTTGACGTTATACGGCGAGTGCGCCTTGCGCAGATGCGCGGCCGTCTCTCCGGAGGCAAACAAACATCCCAACCGCATACCGGCTAAGCCGTGCGCTTTCGAAAACGTGCGCGTAACCACCAGGTTGGGATACTTGTGCCGCAACGGCAGCGCCGTCTTGCCGTAAAAGTCGTAATAGGCTTCGTCCACTACCACCAGCGTGTTGGGAAACTCGGCGGCCAGCGACTCGATGTAGTCGGGCTTAGCCACGGTCCCCGTGGGATTGTTGGGATTGTCGATGAACACCGCTCGCGCGCCGCGACGGATTTCCGCCCGCACTTCCTGCGCCGGAAATGCGAAGCGCGGACCGCGCGGCACGGCGACGATCTGCGCGCCGATCAGCGAGGCGTAAAAGCGATACATGGCGAAGCAAGGCTCGGCCAGAACCACGCGATCACCCGGCTCCACGAAGGTGTTCAGCAGCAGTAGCAAAGCGTCGTCGGTGCCGTTGGTCAGCAGCGTTTCTTCCGCCGTGCATCCAAACGCCGCGGCCATCTCCGTGCGGCACGACTCGTACTCCGGATACACCGCCAGCATGTCGCGATTGATGGCGCGCTGCAAGGCCCGTACCACCCGCGGCGAGCACCCCACCGTGTTCTCGTTGAAGTCCAGGCGCAGGTAGCCGTCGCGTCCGGAAGACGGCGGCTTGTAAGGATCCATTTGCAGAACGGCGGTGTTTGGCTTCATGAAAAGCGCACCTCAATAGAGCGGGCGTGATTCTCCAATCCTTCAGCGCGAGCCAGGCAGCCGATCGTCGGCGCCAGGCGCTTCAGACCCCGCGAGGTCACTTGCTGCACCGTGACAATCTTCAGAAAATCCGTCACCGACAATCCGCCGCGCAGCCGCGCCGCGCCGGCCGTCGGTAAGGTGTGGTTGGGACCAGTGGCATAATCGCCCGCGGCCACGGGACTGTGCGGCCCCAGGAAAACGCTCCCCGCGCTGGTCACTTGCGACAGCAGTTTGGGATCATCCAGCCAGAGATGTTCCGGCGCAATGCGGTTAGAAACCTCCAGGGCTTCGTCCATCGAGCGTGTCAGCACCGCGGCGCAGTTGGGCCACTTTGGCCCCACCCGGGCGGCAACGGCCGCGGCCAGGGCCCGCGACGGCGTCAGCAGGATCGCAACGGCCGCGGGATCGTGCTCGGCCTGCGCGATCAGGTCGGCGGCCAGCCACGCGGCCTTTCCGCGCTGAGCCACTAGGACAATCTCGGTGGGTCCAGCGACGAAATCGATTCCCGTCTCTCCGGCGATGATCTTCTTGGCCGCGGTGACGTATATATTCCCCGGTCCGACAATGCGATCGGCGCGCGCGATCTTGCGCGTGCCGTAGGCCATGGCGGCGATGGCCTGCACTCCGCCGACGGGATAAAGCGCGTCGGCGCGGGCGGCGTGCGCGCCCGCCAGGACCACCGAGGGGCCGCGCGGACAAGCCACGGCCACATGCGCCACGCCCGCGACGCGTGCCGGAATCGCCGTCATCAACACCGTGGATGGCAGCGGAAACCGGCCGCCCGGCGCATAACATCCCGCGCTGGCCAGCGGCAGCACCACTTGTCCGGCACGTATTCCCGGAGCGACGCTGCGCATCCATGATTTGGATTTCTGCCAACGCGCAAACTGCGTGATGTTGCGTGCCGAAATGCGCAGCGCGGCTCGCAGCGGCGGATCGATGGCCGACCAGGCGCGGGCCATCTCCACGGGGCCCAGGCGTAGCGGGCCGTCGTAATTGTCGAACTTGTGCGCGTATTCGGCCACGGCGCGATCGCCGCGCTTACGCACGTCTTCGATGATCGGGCGCGCCACGGCCTCGGCGCGGTCCAAGGCCACGCGCCGGCGGCGCAGAAAGGTATCGAGTTGCTTCAATTCCAGGATTCGCATGGCTTTACATCACGATCTTGTTCAGCGGATACTCCACGATTCCCTGAGCGCCGGCTTTCTTCAACAGCGGGATGATGTCGCGGACCGTGCGTTCGTCCAGAATCGTATGCACCGCCACCCATCCGCGTTCGCTCAAGTTGGAGATGGTCGGCCGCTTCAGCGCCGGCAAAACTTTCAATACCCGCGGCAAGTTCTTCTTACTGACGTTGAGCAGCAAGCCTACCTTGCCGAACGCGGCCATGGCCCCTTCCAGCAGCATCTTGAGGTTTTCCAGCTTCTGCCGCTTGGCCGGATTCTTCCAGGCCTGCTTGTTGGCGATGAACTTGGTGTTCGATTCCATCACCGTGTCCACGATGCGCAGCTTGTTGGCGCGCAGCGACGATCCCGTCTCGGTGACTTCCACGATGGCGTCCGCCAATTCCGGAGGTTTCACTTCCGTGGCGCCCCAGGAAAACTCTACCTTGGCTTTGACGCCGTGCGACGCCAGATAGCGCGTAGTGGCGCCGACCAGTTCCGTGGCCACGATCTTGCCTTGCAAATCGCGCGGACCTTGAATCGTGGAGGCCTCCGGCACCGCCAGCACCCAGCGAACTTTGCCGAAGCTTTGCTTGGCGTAAACCAGGTCGGCCACTTCCACCACGTCCGACTGGTTCTCGCGAATCCAATCGAGGCCGGTGAGTCCCGCATCGAGGATGCCGTCGTCCACGTAACGCGACATTTCCTGGGCCCGGATCAACATGCATTCCAACTCCGGATCGTCGATGGTCGGAAAATACGACCGCTCGCTGACGTGGATATGAAATCCAGCGCGGCGGAACAGGTCCACCGTGGCGTCCTGCAAACTGCCTTTCGGTATGCCGAGTTTCAGCTTCATTGTGTTTTGTCCTGAAAAATCACCGGTTGGCCATTCTCGATCCGCCGGAAGAAACAACTGCGATAGCCTTCGTGGCAGGTCGCCGATCCTTGTTGCTCGGCCAGCAGCACCAGGGAATCGTTGTCGCAATCCACCAGGATTTCCCGCACCGCCAGGCGATTGCCGCTGGTTTCGCCCTTCGTCCAAAGCTTGTTGCGCGTGCGGCTGAAGAACGTAGCGAAGCCGGTATCGAGCGTTTTGCGGAAAGCTTCCTCGTTCATGAACCCCAGCATCAGGACCTCGCGTGTGCGGGCGTCCTGGACCACCGCGGGTACCAGTCCATCGAGCTTAGAGTAGTCGAGTTGCATAAAAAAGGCCCGGCTGTTTAGGCCGGGCCGTTGTCCTCTCCATGAGTGCATTCAATCATTCAGGACTAACCCGGCAGACGGCCGCGTGGTGGTATCCGTGGTGATGCTGCGCGATCTGGGCCGGGAAAGTCATCAGCTTTCAAAATACCATGACTTTACCTTCCTGGCAACCGCTTTGGCGCCTTCTTAACATGGATGAACAGGATGCACAGGATGGCGGAACGTCCTGCGTCGGGTTGCATCCTGTTCATCCTGTCCATCGATGTTAAAAACCTTAATCCGTGTCGCCGGTATAATCTGTGGGTCACTGCGCCAGTTCCGGCTTGCTGGATTCCAAATCCCCGCGCCACGTCTCCAGAAGCTGCACCAGGCTATTCAGGATTTCCGCTAGCGGCCGTTTGTCGTGTTTGGCAACCACCATCGCTAAAGTTGACTGGACTGTGGAATCGGCCCGAGCCTCCGCCAGGATTTGGCTGAAGGGCGTTTGGGTTCTCGCCCACTCGAAACGCTCCGTGATGATTTCGCCCATATGCCCGATGATGAGGTTCAGGTCCGGCTTGGGTTGAGCCAGCGCGGCATTCAGGAAACCCTCCACATGCGGAATATCTTCACGCAGGAGTTGCCGCCGTTTCTCGAGAAAGCGTTTCACGCAAAGTTCGTCGCCGGTGGTGAATCCGTCGGCAAAGATGGCGCACACCACGCGAACGGTGTTGGCGGTGGCCGCCTTGGTGGGAGCCTTGGCAGCGGTAAACGTCTTCGACTGGTCTGGTTCAAGCGCGGGCGCGCCCCGGGGAACAGCCTCGACCAGCGGCGAATTGATCACGGTAACTGCATCTCCTTCCACACGCTCGAACTGGACGAGGTAAGCGGTGGCCGCCGCGTCGCGGCGGTTGGTCAATTGGGCGACACCCAACCCTTGCGGATTGTCGTCCAACCACTTCAACTCGAACCCTTGCACCTGCGGCTCCTGTGCGGTCAACGGAAGACAGGATCCGAGGATCGCGGCGGCCAACAGAAACCAGCGCCTTGAGATTGTCATTGGGGACCCTTTCGTGTTCCACGCGGCTCGCTGCCGGCTTCGATTGCCCGGGCCTGCTCCTCAAACTCCCCAACCAACTCGCGAGAAACACGGAATCCGGCGGTCAGCAACTGGCTGAGGATTGATCCAGGATTGTTGATAAGCGCGCGGCGATACGAATCCAGCAGGATTCCCAGGACGCCAATCACGACCAGCCCTGCCTGCGCCGCAGCTTGGCGGCCCAGGAGCTCGTCCATGAGCAAGAAATCGGCACGCAGATCCAAAGCCAACTGAATGGCGGCTGCCTCTCCCTCGTCCAAGCGGCGGAGCAGGGAGGGACTCGACGGCCGAAGGGACCGCCCGACTTGGAGCCATGCGGGCCGGTGTTCCATCCACTGGCGGACTTCGGATGGAGCGTTCGGGTTGGTCAGTTCCAGCTCGACTTCGATTGGAATAAGAACCTCGTGAAAGATCTGCTCCACCAGTCCCACGCTACCAACCACAATGAGATAGCGGAGCGGGGACGTATTGGAAACGACGGTCGTGTCGAAACCTTCCTAGCGAAGATGGTCGTCGAGCTTGGCCAGCGCTTCGAGCTCCCGTCGCAATTCCGACGGATCGTAGCGGTAGAGGTCAACGTGCTGCGCCAGGAAGTCCTCTGTTTGGATGCGCGACAGGCCCAACAGCCGCCCAACCTGAAACTGACTCAGCTTGCCCTCGCGGTACCCTTTCACTGCCAATCCTTCCAAGGCGTCGCGCGACAGTTCGCGACCCGCGCCCGAAAGCTCAGCCGCAATCTTGTCCGGAATTTCGAGCGTAATCGTCATACATCAACCTGCTTGCTAGATTAGCACAGTCTTGCGATCGCCATGGCCCCCTCCCGACAAGTCCAGGCCAATCACAAGTCCATCCCCAACTCCGACGTATCCGGTGTCACCAGCACCGCTTCATGACTCTGGTGACCGGCGTCGGCAAAGACCCAGCGGCCCACAATCGCCGCACCCACAAGCGACGTCGCCGCCATCGCAAACGCCGCTGAGTAGCCATAGACTTGCGCGACTCGCCCCGCGGTAAATGCGCTGGTGCCCACGGCGATATCATAAAACGCGCTCAACATGCTGACCGCGGAACCACGCTCATTCGCGGGAGTGCGCCGCAATACCGTTGACCCAATCGCCGACCAGGGAAAAGAGAAACCCAGCCCGAGGAGCGCGGCCGAGGCGATGCCCCAGACCGGTCCGGGAAAGAACGCCAGCAATAGCAACCCCGCGCACATTGCGGCGATCCCGCAATAAAACGTGATCGCGGGATGGATGCGGTCGGGGAGTCCGCCGAGGAAGAATCGCGAGGTCAGAACCATTAGCGCAAACGCCGTGAACGCCGTGGGACCGCCGCCGCCGTGTTGCGCCAGATGCAAAACCAGGAAGCCGGTCATCACCGGATACTGCACGTTGACGAAGGCCACGCACAATCCCGGCACCAGGATGTGTTTTCGGAAAAGCGGCTTTTTCTCCGCGTGGGGCGAAGGTTTGTAGTCTTCCGGAATTTGCCAAAGCACGGTCAACGCCACCACCGCGGCGATCACTTGCATGGCGGCGGCGCGTTCGAACGAGCCCAGCCACTGGCCCACCACGGGGCCGGCGGAAATGCCGCCCCAAATGCCGCTGCTGACATATCCCAGCGTTTGCGCGCTGCGCTCGATGCCGCCCAATTCCACCGCCCACGCCGCCGCGCCCGTGTAGAGGCACGCTTCACCAAAGCCTTGCAAGATACGTCCCAAGAACGCGCCTGCCATGCCGGGAAGCAAGAGATACGTCACGCCCGCGAAGGTGCAACTGGTAAGACCGGTGAGAAACGCGGCCTTGCGCCCGCGGCGATCCGCCAGCGGACCAGAAACAAAGCGGCCAGCCAGCGCCACATAGGAAAAAATGCCGATCACCAGGCCGACGGCTTGATCCGATCCACCCAAGTCGTGACGAACGTGCGGTCCCATCAGCGGCAGAACCGTACCGAAGCCGAGGAAGCCCAGGAAGGTGGCTCCGATCAGCATCCAGAAACGGCGGCCGAAACCAGTAGCGCTGGAATTCGCGGAGTTCAAGCGCTGACCCGATCCAGCGCGGCGATGGCCGGCGCATCGAGTTCCAGCGTGGTCGCGGCGATTAATTCTTGCAACTGCGTCAGGTTGGTGGCGCTGGCGATCGGCGCGGTGATTCCGGGACGCGCCATCAGCCAGGCTAAAGCCACTTGTCCGGGAGTGGCACGCAGACGCGACGCGATTTCATCCAAGGCGTGCAGGATGACGAAGCCGCGCGGGTTGAGATATTTTTTCACTCCGCCGCCCCGCGGACTCTTACGGAGATCGGCCTCGGAACGATACTTCCCGGTGAGAAATCCGGCGGCCAGGGAAAAGTATGGGATCACGCCGATTCCGGCGCGCCGGCACAGCGGCTCCAACTCCGTCTCGTAAGCGCGCTCGCAAAGATTGTAGTGCGGTTGCAGGCACTCGTAACGCGGGTATCCGTATTGCGCACTCACCTTCAGCGCTTCCTCCAATCGCGCCGCGGTGTAGTTGGACGCGCCAATGACGCGCACTTTGCCTTGGCGGACCAGTTGCGAATAGGCTTCCAGCGTTTCTTCCAGCGGCGTCTCGGGATCGTCGGTGTGAGACTGATACAGGTCGATGTAATCGGTGCGCAGGCGGTGCAGGGAGTCTTCCGCGGCGCGAAACATGTAGGCCTTGGAGAGTCCTTTCTTCTCGACACCCATGGGGCTTCCCAGTTTGGTGGCGAGAACCACCTTAGCGCGCTTACCACTGCGCGCGAACCACGCGCCGATGACGGTCTCCGATTCTCCACCGGTGTGACCTGGAACCCAGGTGGAATAAACGTCGGCGGTATCTACAAAGTTGAGACCGGCGTCCACGAAAGCGTCGAGGATGGCGAAGGACGTTGCTCCATCGGCGGTCCAGTCGAAGACATTGCCACCCAGGCAAAGAGTGGAGACCTGGATTCCGGTGGCTCCCAGTTGTCGCGTAGGCATTCTTTTATTATAGGACGGAGCGGCTCAAAAACCTGTGAAGGCAGGCGAGATTGGTGTGCGACATTAAAGCTACGTTTGCCAACGTTTGCCCCGAAAGCACACGTAGTGACACCAGGTTCTGCTACAATGCCGCGATAAGGAGAACCCTATGACCACCTCGTCTAAGACCACCGTCACCCTGACGCTGGCCCTGCTCATCGCGCTTTGTGCGCCGCTGGCCCTGGGACAACCGCAAGCAGCCACGCGCAAGCTCAGTCTGGAAATGTACTGGGACATGGAAACGGTCGCCGATCCGCAAATTTCGCCGGACGGCAAGCAGATCGTCTACACCCGCGGCTGGGTGGACAAGATCAACGACCGCCGCGCATCCGATCTTTGGATCATGAACGCCGACGGCTCGCATAACCGCAAACTCACCGACGGCTCCGCGCCGCGCTGGTCGCCGGACGGCACGCGCGTCGCGTTCATCCGCGAGGGCCAGCCACGCGGCCGGCAACTCTTCGTGCGCTGGATGGACGGAGAAGGCGCCGTCACCCAACTCACCCACGTGGAGCAGACACCCAGCGGACTGGCCTGGTCGCCCGACGGCAAGTCCATCGCCTTTGTGATGCTCGTTCCCAAGCGCGACAACTGGAACATCCACATGCCCACCGCGCCGGAAGGCGCCAAGTGGACCAAAGCGCCGCGCGTGGTGCAGAGCCTGCATTATCGCCAGGATCAACAGGGTTTTCTGGAAGAAGGATTCCGCCACATCTTCCTGGTTCCCGCCGACGGCGGCACACCGCGCCAGCTTACATCCGGCGACTACAATCACGGCGGTGGTGGCAGCGACTCGCTTTCCTGGACTCCCGACGGCCAGGAAATCCTGTTCAGCGGCCTGCGCGCCGAAGACGCCGAGTATCAATGGCGCGAGTCGGAGATCTACGCGCTGAACGTGTCGAGCAAGGCGATCCGCCAGCTCACCCATCGCAAGGGCCCGGACAACAATCCCGTGGTTTCTCCCGACGGAAAACTGGTGGCCTACACCGGCTACGATCAAACCGACGATACTTGGGTGGACGCCAAGCTCTCGGTGATGAATCGCGACGGCTCAGGAACGCGCGTGATTAGCGCATCGCTCGACCGCACGCCCACGCAAATGCATTGGGCCCCGGACGGCAGCGGCATCTACTTTACCGTGGAGGATAAAGGCTGGCGCAACCTGTGGTTCACGCCGCTCAGCGGCGGCGCACCGAAGCAACTGACCACCGGCAATCACATTCTGATGCTGACCGACGTCAACTCGAACGGCCAGGCCGTGGGCGTCGAGTCCAGCGCCTATCAGCCGGGCGACGTGGTTTCTTTCGCCTTGAACAATCCGCAAGTCACGAAGCTCACCGCCGTCAACGACGACGTGCTGGGCGACGTCAAGCTGGGGCAAGTCGAGGAATTTTGGTACGACTCGCTGGACAACTACAAGATTCAAGGTTGGGTGATGAAACCGCCGGACTTCGATCCCTCGAAGAAGTATCCGCTGATTCTCACCATTCACGGCGGACCGCACAGCATGTTCAACGGCGCGTTCAACTTCGCGTATCAGGACCACGCCGCCAACGGCTACGTGGTGGTGTGGGTGAATCCGCGCGGATCCACCGGCTACGGCAGCGCCTTCGGCAACGCCATCAAGTACGCCTATCCCAGCAAGGATTTCGACGACTTGATGAAAGGCGTGGACACCGTCATCGGCAAAGGCTACGTGGACACCCGCAATCTGTTTGTGTACGGATGCAGCGGCGGCGGCGTGCTGACCGCCTGGACGGTGGGACACACCGACCGCTTTGCGGCGGCTTCCTCGAACTGCCCGGTGATCGACTGGATGTCGTTTGTCGGCACCACCGACGGGGCCAGTTGGTATCACAACTTCAAGAAGCTTCCGTGGGAAGATCCCAGCGAGCACTTGCAGCGGTCGCCGCTGATGTACGTGGGCAACGTCAAGACGCCCACCATGCTGATGACCGGCGAACTGGATCTGCGCACGCCCATCTCGCAAACCGAGGAGTTCTACGAAGCGCTGAAGATCCGCAAAGTCCCGACCGCCATGGTGCGCTTCAACGAGGAGTTTCACGGGACGGCGTCGAAGCCGTCCAATTTCTTACGCACCCAGCTTTATCTGCGCTACTGGTTTGGGAAGTACACGAAGAAGGACAAGGGCGGCGCGGTGATTGAGGGATCGAAGTAAGCGGTAGCGCAGGCCTCCGGCCTGTTGTTTTGCGCTTACGGCAAGCTGTGAGAGATCAGGAGCGGCGTCCGGCGACGCGTTTGGTCGTTGGCGGCGCTAGAACATTTGTTGCGGGGTGGTCGCGGAAAAACTTGCTCAGGATGGGGTCGGCGAGAACCCGAGCGCGGCGGCGCTTGGCGGCCTCTGCTTTCCCGTACTTGGCCTCCTCACGCAGGAGCTTCGCTTGAATCCTGTTCTTCATCTCGACGCAATCAAACGATTTTTTCTTCGGTTTCATATTCCGATCACCTCCTGCGGCGAGTAGCCTCGGACTGCGATAACCTCGCAGCGTATTCACACCCTCAAACCCTGCAATCCTATCGAAGCGCACGATGTGCTTGAAATTCCAGCTTACCACTATATCAGCCAGCCAAACCGTGGCACAGGCGATGTGCGGCGATGTGCAGCGCATCGGACGCCGATTTCTGAGGGACCACCAGGGCTTGCAGGTACGCGGCTTGAAGTTCCCGGCACTCGGGCGTCACGCTCACTTCCTGAACCGCGGCGGGTGAAATGCCGCCGAGTATCTGACGCACTTGTAGAGGCGCGCCCGATAATTCGTCGCCGGTGACCTCGGAAAGAACCAGCAGGAAGCGCCCCTTTGCCACCTCATTGAAAAACCGCCGGCTCGCGAACTCGAATTCCGGATCGTAGCAGCCGCCGAAAACCGAGGTGTCAGGATAGGCCCGGAGTGTTCTCACGCAGATATCTTATCCCAAGCTACCGCCGGCTTTTGTCCCCGGAAATCTGAGTAGTGGGTCCTTTGAGTTGTTGACCCCAGGAGGGGTCACCGCCTGTAGCCGGTGGTTGAGCGCGGTTTGCGAAACCACCGGAAACGGGTGTTTGACATTTCGTCCCCCGGTAGGGGACAAGCGCTGGGACGCCTACCGGCGTCCGGATCGTACGTTAAATCTACCGGTGGTTTCGCAAAGACCGCTCAACCACCGGCTACAAGCGGCGATCCCTTCCGGGATCAAAGACGAGGCGATCAATTCTCAAAGGAGCCCCACTACCGAAATCTGATACTCTCGGCATCATGAATTTCTCTTCCCCGGCCTTTATCTGGTCGGTGGCCGACCTGCTGCGCGGCGATTACAATCAGTCCGATTACGGCAAAGTCAGGTGATGAAGAAGGACGGTGTGAAAGGAGGGTCTGACGACGCTTTTGCTGGACATGGTGTATCAGGGTTTCGAGACGCGGCGCCGCACGCAGACTTCCGAGGCGGCCGGGACTCCCTAACGTCAGTTAAACCCGTGCGGAGATGTCATCCGCGTAACCAACTCAATCAAAAGCATTTGGCATTCCTTCGAGGCACTTTCTCCGGGAAAAAGCGATTTCCAGAGGTTTTTTGTGCACCCCAGAGGGGGCATTTGCCGTAACTCATTGATCTTCATACAATTACCTCCCACGTACCTTCCGGAGGATCGTCCGGAGGACCTCCGGACGATCGCAGGCCGACCGGAGCGCGCCAACCAGCCGGTCGGACGCAGTTTTTCCTTGCTTCAATCCCCCGGATGGGATATTTCTAATTGTTTTCCCCATGAAAGTTCGCGTCTTTTTCCACGATCGTTGTTTCGACGGCGCGGCCTCCGCGGCGGTCTTCAGCCGCTTCTTCCGCGCCAAGATCGATCCTTCGGCGGAATTCCACTACACCGGGCTGGCTCACAAGGCTTCCCAGTTGTTCGACGAAGCCCAGTTCGACGGTGACGCCAACGCCATCGTGGATTTCAAGTACACCCCCAGCCCGCGTCTCACGTGGTGGTTCGATCATCACCAGAGCGCGTTTCTCTCGGCCGCCGATCAGGCCCATTTCCTGAAGGACACTTCGGGACTGAAATTCTTCGATCCCACTTTCAAGTCCTGCACCAAGTTCATCGCCACGGTGACAGCGGAAAAGTTCGGCTTCACCGCGCCCGATCTTGACGATCTGGTCCGCTGGGCCGATATCGTGGATGGCGCACAGTACCCCGACTCGGCCACCGCGGTGCGCATGGCAGCGCCGGCCACCAAACTCACCCTGTTGATCGAAGCATGCGACGACAAAACCCTGCTGCCCCAGCTCATCCCCATGATGGCCAGCCGAACACTCGATGAGATCGCCGCCGATGCGGCCATTCAGGCGCGCTTCCAACCGCTTTACCGGGCGCACCTGGAATCCATTGACGTAATCCGTTCGCACGCTACTTGCGAAGACGCGGTGATCTTCTTCGATCTGCTCGGTACCGGCATGGAGGGATACAACAAGTTCATCCCGTACGACTTGTTTCCGCAGGGCGTTTACACCGTAAGTTTGACGGCTTCGTCGTACCGCACCAAGATTTCGGTGGGATCGAATCCCTGGAACAATCCGCCGCGGATGCACAACCTGGCCACCATCTGCGAGAGCTATGGCGGCGGCGGCCACGCCAAGGTGGGAGCCATCTCCTTCGAGGCCGGAGCGGTGGAACAAGCGCGTAAGGCGGCCGCGGAGATCGTGGCCTTGCTGAAGACCGATCCCGCCTGACACAAAACAAAAGTAACCGCCGATAGTTGTTCCGTTCTTATCGGCGTTCATCGGCGGTTGCTTTTGTTTTTTGGCCGCACCCGCTTACGGCTTTCTTCGCGAGGTGCTCCCCCTGGTGCCCGGCCCGCCTGCGATCAGCGTGAACGTAACCGTCACGGGCGCCGCTTGCTGCCCGCCGGAGAAGGCGTAGGAAAATTGGTTGAGCGAGCCGGTAACTGTCGAATCGGGACTCCACACGCCCGGCGGAAGCGTCACGCTGCGCGTCCCGGCGGCCACGCCGGATATGGTCCACACAATCTGATCGGACTGCGCAACTACCTCCTGCGGGCCGCCCGACGCCGTGATTCCGAAAGCTCTCTGTTTCGAGGCATCGAAGACCGTCAGAACCGCTACGCCGCTGGCATTCGAGTACGTTGCCGCCGAGTCGTTGAAGCAGGTGGATTCGCCGTCTTGCACCACTTGCAGGCCACAGTCTTGCTGGCTCACCGTGCGCGCCGGCGGCTCGCTCTTGCGGTACGGCAGAATGAGGGTTTGAAACGGCCCGGTGTCGTGGATTCTTAGAATGTCCTGGATCTCGGCGAATGGGGACCCGTTGGCCTTGGCATACTCACCCATTTCCCGCGAGGCATGGCAGGAGTGGCCCCAGTTTCCAATGTAAAACTGCTGTCCCGTGGAGCCCGCGACCGTGAACAAGTCCCAATTGATTCCCTGGGTGGCGTGTTGCGGCCAGGGCATGCCCTGAAAACTAAACTCGTTCAAACCCGCGCTTAAGCCGAACACGGTTCCGTTGGAAGGAAGCTGCGCCGCGGTGGATGAGCACGCTGTTCCGCTGAGGCGCGGCGTGGGCGTAACCGGGCCGGCCGGAGTGTCCACCGGCCCACTGGCCATCAGGTTCCAGGTCAGCGTCTTGGACGCGCCGGCGCTGGGTCCGGAGAAATTGTCGGAAACCGCAATGATCGGATAGCTGGGGTTGAAGGCCATCGTTCGAACCGTGCGCGTCCACACCGTGCCGTCCTTGGTGGTGAATGCGCCGGTCGCCGTGGTGGAGTTGGAGAACGCCGCGAATTCGGTGTTTACCGGATTGTTCAGCAGCGTCGCGGCATCCAACAATCCGGCGTTGTCGGCGGACCAGGGATGCGTCAACTCGCTATCGAAAACGATGGAGTCGTGCATGAAACGGCCCGCCGTCGAGGGATAGCCGGCGTTGGCGTTCCAGTCGATCGCCAGCGGCGCGGAGAGCGCGTAAATGCTCACCTGGCCGTCGTCATAATGGCGATGGCCGCCTGTGGAATAAAATCCCCCATTGATAAACCAGACCGCGGTCTCTTGGGCGGCGCCAAAATTATGCCGCTCCACCGAGTGGTAGCCGGGAACGTTAATGCTGGAAAGCTGCGGCGGAATCGCCGGCAAAGTGGGATCAATCACCGCCAGCGTGGTAACGAATTGGGCGTCTTCGGTCAGGTGTGTGGCGCTGTTGTTCTGCTGCCAGGCCCACATGAGGTTGCCGGAGAGCTGTGGATTTACAGAGAAAAGCGCCGTGCCCAACATGCCGAGACGAGCATCCCCCTCGGTATTGCCGTCCCCGTTGCTGTAACCCTTGCGCAGATTGCCAAAGCGCGGCTCGGGCGGCGTTTGGATGGACAACTCCCAGTTGGCATACGCCGCCCACTTGGGATCGGCCATGGAAAGAACTCCACTCTGTAAAGGATCCAGGGAGAGATTCAGGTAGTTGAGAATGAGCGGCTGAAAAAAGGCTCCCTGATAGTGAGTAGATCCCGCGGCCGCTCCGGTGGAACTGAAATACGTTCCGAAGTCGGTCAGCGGGTAGCTCAGCGCCACAGGCAACATCGAAGCCAGGAAGGGCTGGGACGGCGCCGCCGCGGCCGACTGCGAGCGATATTGCAGGTACTGTTGGATCTGGTTGGCCAGGCCGACGCTCTCGCCGCTGTTGTTGTCGATCGGCCACCAATCGTTGTCCCAAAACAAGCTGCCGAATAGCGCCAGGCAAGCCTTGGCCGAGGCTTTCTGCGCGGCGGTGCTGTTGCTGTCCATCAGGATGGCGTTGAGAACCACGGTTTGCGGCGACGTAGACAATCCCAGTTGGTAGTAGCCAAACGGCCCGTCGAAGCGATTGTCTCCGGAAATAAGCGTTTGCTCGACCTGTTGCGCCAACTGCACCGCTCCGTTCAAAGCGGCCTGCACCGCCGCTGTGCTGTTTCCCCTCCACAGGTTCAGAAGAGCCTGGCCCCACCGCGACCCGTCGGAGCCGGCCAGGAGGTTGTAATAACACGCCGAAGAGCCGCAAGCAGAGGTGCCGTCGCGCACCAGGCTGATGATCCGGTTGGCGCTGTCCGCGGGAAGATAAAGCCACGTCCAGCCGCCTGGCGGATCGGGATAGACAAGGTGATAGGTATACAAGCGCGACAGGTTGATGCCCGTCAGGGCATTCTGATCGTCGGCGATGGGTTGATGCAGCGCGGGCGCCAACAGGCTGGCCTGCGTGCCGGCCCAGATCGCCCAGTTGCGGTGGATCAATGCCGCCATGGTGTTAGCCGGACTTCGCAACAAGTTTTCCACCTGAATCCCCGCGGCGGTTTTTCCGGTGATAAAGTGTTTGTCGCTGGTGTAGAGGCCCGGCATGGAGGGACCCACCGCCGAAAAAATCTGCTTCGAAAACCGGCCCGTGTAAAAGCCCAGGACCGGAGCATCGGCGCCGGCTCCATTGCCAGAGGACTGGTACAGTTCCGTATACCATCCCGCCGCGTGTCTGGCCGGCGGATAGTTCGTTACCAATTTAGCGTAGGTCGCCGTGGACAGGCAGGCGTAGAGAGCGGGACGATCGGAAGAGTAGGTCAGGTTCAGGAAGGCGTCGCCAACTCCGGTGTAAGCCGGCTGGAACGTGCCGCCACCGGTGTAAGATCCCGTTCCCGATGCCGGCCGGGCCATGGCGGAATCCAAATACAAGGCAAACTGGCCGGCCGCATAACCGCCGGTTCGCGCAAAGTAGATGCCATTGGCCGCGGCGATCCCCTGCACGCCGGAGATCGTCACCAGGGAGTTATCCGTCACCGCGGCCGTGCTGGTCACGATCATCGGAGTGCCTGCCGCGACGCTGCCAACCGCCACCGTCGAAGTGTATCCGCACGCCGGATCGGGGACGCCTTGGGCACCGATGCTATCGTGACCGCGGTAGCGCGCTGTGTCCGGGTGAATCTGATCGTACACCGGCAAGTAGTAGGCAAACTGCATGTCGCTATCCTCGTCAATGAGGACCGAGTGGGAGTTCGCAAACAGAGTCGCCGTGATGGTGTAGTGCCCCGGGCCGGCCGCGCCGATCAGTTGTGTGCCGTTGGCATACTGAGCGTGGTTGAAGGTGTACGTAGCGGTGATCGTCGCCTTGAGAGGCCCGGAATCGCCGATGGTGACGCTATAGCCGGTCGCCGTGTACATCGGCGTCTGCAACGCGCAGCCGACGCAGCCGGGGCGGCTGGCGGTTTCCGCGTACAGCAAGTTGGGGGATTGGCCCACGCCCGTCCATGCTCCGTTGGAGAGTTGCACTCCCTGGAGCGGCGCAAGATTCCATGGGTTGGGATTGGCTTCCGCGGTAATCAACCGCACGCCGGTCAGGCCGTTGGTGATCTCCCAGTTCGATCCCACGCGCTGAACCTGCACGGAATTGGGCCCGGGCGGCACGGACGCCGCCACGCCCGCTTGCAGGGTCCAACTGTAACTGGCATTGGCGGGCAAATCGCTGCGCACCACGATGCAACCTTTCGTCGCGCTGCTATCCGAGCAGGAAGTCACCCACTGGTAGGGAACCTCCGAGCCATCCGGCCCCAACATGCGGGCGCTGGCCTGCGACACGGGATCGCCGTCGTAGCGGAATTCGATGGGCTGCGAGGGCCACGAGACGCCGAACATCTCCGCCAGGGGGAAGGTGGCCAAGGTTGCAGTGTCCGCGATTTCCAGGCTGGCCGTATTGGAAGTGGCGCCCTTGTAGGCGACTTGCACTTCGACACGGCCGGCGCCCTGCAAGGACCACGGCACCTGCGCGTTGATCTGCCCGGAGTCGGCATAATAGAGCGGTGCGGGAATTCCGTTCATCAGCACTTGCGTGGCGCCCGCGGAAGAATCGGAAGAGGGCAACCTGTGGGGCAGCGGAATTCCCGCGGCTCGGAATCCCTTACCGTGCGGGGGGGATGCCAGGTTGGAGCCGTAGATGGTCACGATCGAACCCGGCGCAACGGCAGCGGAGTGCGGCGAACCGTTAGCCGGCACCACTCCGTTGACGGCGATCACCGGCGCCATCCAGGCGGACTCCGCCTCCCGATTCGCAGGCGCGGATTGGCCACCCGGCACAATCGCCCAACAAGGCAGAACCAGCAGAGTCAAAACAGCCAACGCATTCCTAAACATGAGGTAACCGGCGAACATGGGACACATGCACCTGAACGAGACCCATCCTACCACCAGCGAATCGGCCCGCGGGGAAAGAATTAACCACAGATGAACGCAGATGAACACAGATAAGCAAGCCGTTTTCAAGCTGCGTTCATCTGTACTTACTACTAACCCTGAGTTTCTGGATCTGGCGCGAAGGTTTTTAACATGGATGGACAGGATGAGAACATCTCGGGAGGGCTTTCGTCCATCCTGTGCATCCTGTCCATCCATGTTAAGAAAACGCCTGCTTTTGGTTGCGGCTTAGGCCGCGCTGTGTTCATCTATGGCTAATGCTCTTTGGCCCGTAGAGTATAATCCCTCCATGCTGCCGACTGGCACCAAGATCGGACCTTACGAAATCCTGGCGCCGATCGGCGCGGGTGGAATGGGCGAGGTCTACCGGGCCCGCGATACCCGGCTGGGCCGCGAGGTGGCCATCAAAGTATTGCCGGCCTCGTTCGCCAGTGATCCCGAACGCTTGCGGCGCTTCGAACAAGAGGCGCGCGCCACCGGGATGCTGAATCATCCCAATATTCTGGCGGTCTACGACGTCGGCACGCATCAAGGATCGCCCTACCTGGTCACCGAGTTGCTGGAAGGCCAGACGTTGCGTGAAGAACTGCCCACGCCGCGCCGCAAAGCGCTCGACTACGCCCGGCAAATCGCCGCGGGACTCGCCGCCGCCCACGCCAAAGGCGTCACCCATCGCGATTTGAAGCCCGACAACCTGTTCATCACCACAGACGGCCGCCTGAAGATTCTCGACTTTGGACTGGCCAAAGTTGCCGCCCCGAAATCGGAGAGCGAACTCACACAAAGCGCCGGAACCACGCCGGGCATGGCCATGGGAACCGTCGGGTACATGTCGCCGGAGCAGGCCCGCGGCCAAGCGGCGGATCATCGCTCCGATATTTTCAGTTTCGGCGCGGTGCTCTACGAAATGCTCAGCGGACAGCGGGCCTTCCATCGCGATTCGGCCATGGATACGCTCAGCGCCATTCTCAAGGAAGATCCTCCAACGTTGGCCGACGCCGCGCTGGAGCCGGTGGTCCGCCGATGTATCGAGAAATCACCGGAGCAGCGCTTCCAGTCGGCTAGCGATCTGGGGTTTGCCATCCAGGCGCTCACCGGCAGCGGGATGTCGTCGGCGGTGCCCGCCTCTTCGGAGACGTCAAAGAAAACCGCAGTGATGAGGATGCGCACCGCGTTGGCCGCCGCCGCACTGCTGGCCATCCTGGGGATTGCCGCGGGCGTCGCCGGGGCCCTGTGGTGGCAGGCGCGCCACGCTCCGTCGGACTGGGAAGGTGTCCAACTGACCGGATCCGGCATGGTCTATGGCCCGCGTATCTCGCCCGATGGCTCGACGCTGGCTTTCGTCACCGTGGAGGGCGAACAGGGACAGGTCGCGGTGATGCATCCGGGATCGGCCAACTGGACCGTGCTCACTCATGACGACAAGCACGGCGAAGCAGGGTACATTTGCTGGTCCAGGGACGGGTCCAAGATCTATTTCGCGCGGCCCGACGGCATCTACACGGTTCCCGCGTTGGGCGGAGAGCAACACCTGTTCTTGGAGCAGACCGCCTTGGTCGAGGCGCTTCCGGACGGAACCTTCCTGGCTCTTCGGCTGAACACCGATCGTAAGCAGCAGTTGTATCGTTTCTCGCCGGAAACCGGCAAGTTCGATCCTCTCGACGCCGAGGTCTTCAGTAGTTCCGTGCGCGTATTTCCCGATGGCCGCCAGGCCGTTTTTTTCGGGCGCGCACTTTCCGATTCCAAGGCCAGCGTGGAACTGCAACTCCTGGACTTGGCCTCCGGAAAACCGCGGGCCGTGGCGCCGCACTTGAGCTTTCACTCTACCGCGCTGGCGATTTTCCCCAACGGGAAATCCCTTCTGGCCATCGGCGGCGCGGGAGATTTGTTTCGCATTATGGAAGTGCCGCTCAGACCAGGCCAAGCGTCGGTCGCCCGAACCGTGGCGACCCTCAGTTCGATGGTGCAATTCATCGACGTCGCGGCCGACGGGGCCATCTATGCCGATCAAGTGGATCGTCCCTTAAACGTCCTGCGCTTTCCCGCAAGTGGCGGCGCCCCGGAGCGGATTGTGGAAGCTTCCAGCGGCAGCGGCAATTGGCCGCCCTGGCTCTGCCGGATCGCCGCGTATTGTTCGCATCTTCGGTAGCGGGCCGCGAGACCTTGATGGCGGTCGCGGCCGGAAAGAATCCGGTACCCTTCGTCGAAACCGAAGATCAAACCGGCGCCCCGCTTGGCCTGCTGGGAAGCCAGCAGGTCCTGTTCCGGATCGGCAAGGGAAGCGATCACAAGACCTGGGTGGTGGCTATCGCTGGGGTTGGCGATGGGCGCATCACGCGCCGACTGGACTCCGGGCCCGATCGCAAGGGAATGTCCGCACTGGCGGGCTCGCCCGATGGCAAGACGATCTACTATGTTGCCGAGGGAACGCTTTGGTCCATGCCGGCCGAGGGCGGAGAGGCTCGCAAACTAGGATCGGCCGACGCGGTGGCGCCGAATCCCAACGGCAAAGATCTGGTGGTGATGCGATCCGAGAAAGGCGGCCAGCACTTGTATCGTCTGCCGCTCTCTCCCGGCGCACCGGAAGAATTGCTGCCTTACAACACTTCGCTGCTGTTGAACGCGTCGTTCTCGCCGGCCGCGGTGCGGGCCGATGGACGAATCGCTATCACCGTGGTGCGTCCCGATTCCTGGTGGGACGAGCCGGGCATTCTCGATCCGCAAACCGGCAAGGTGGAAAAACTGAACGTTCCCTACGCCGGCGACGCCTTCAACTTCGGCTGGACACCGGACGGCGCGATCGTTTCCGCGGGCCTGCCGATGCGCGGGTCTCTGTGGCGCTTCCGGCGGAGCGAGAAGTAGCGTTGTCCGTACCGCCTGCGGTAGCAGGTGGGTCCGGTGCCTCGAAGAAAGACCCATCCGCTACTGCGGATGGTACTGACAGCTACCGCAGCAACTCATCGCGTCCCGCGAGTTTCCAGGCGCTTTCCGCGGCCGCCGCAACGACGGGCGTGGCTTGGCGCCGGTTATCGTGGAAAGCCGCGGCCAGAGCCGCCAATTCTTCTTCTTCCCCGCGTTGTTCCACGCCGTCGCCGGCGGCATCCAGGCGAGGTCCGCCTCCCGATTCGTTGGCGCGCTCCGCGGCCAGCATTCTTTCGATGAATCCAGTGTCCAACTCGCCGGCTAAAAACTCCGGCCGCAGGAGCAGCCGCCGGAAGAACGCGATATTGGTCTTGATCCCGGCGACAATCACCTCGCTGAGGGCCCGTCGCAGGCGCTGGATGGCTTCGCCGCGGTTCGATCCCCACCCGGTAATCTTGGCGATCAGCGGATCGTACTCCAGCGGCACGGTCCAGCCATGATAAACGCCGCTATCGGTGCGCACGCCGGGACCGCCGGCCGAAACCAGCGCGGTGATCTTGCCGGGCGATGGAAAAAAGTTGTTGTCGGGATCTTCGGCGTAGATGCGGCACTCCACCGCCGAGCCTCGCCAGCGCACCTCGGGCTGGGTGAACGGCAACAACTCCCCCGCCGCCACCTGCATCTGCAAGCGCACCAGGTCCAGGCCGGTGACCAGCTCGGTAACGGGATGCTCCACCTGCAAGCGCGTGTTCATTTCCATGAAGTAGAAATTGCGTTGCGCATCCATCAGAAATTCCATGGTACCGGCGTTGTAGTAGTGCGCGGCGCGGGCGATGCGCACGGCGGCTTCACCCATGCGTTGGCGCAGGTCGTCGTCCACGAACGGCGAAGGACACTCTTCCACCACTTTCTGGTGACGGCGTTGGATGGAGCATTCCCGCTCGCCCAAGTGCACCATATTGCCGTGGCGGTCGCCGAAAATCTGGATCTCGATGTGGCGCGGCCGTTCGATGTATTTCTCCACGTACAGTTCGCCGTTGCCGAAAGCGTTGAGCGCTTCGGACTGCGCTTCGCGGAAAGCAGCCGGCATTTCCGCCGCCGTGCGCACCAGGCGCATGCCCTTGCCGCCGCCGCCGGCCGCCGCCTTGATCATCGCCGGATAGCCGAATCGCGCCGCCGCTTCGGCCGCTTCCGCGGCGCTGGCCACGTCGTGATCGGTTCCCGGCGTCACAGGCGCGCCCGCCGCGACGGCGGTTTGCCGCGCGCGGGTTTTCGATCCCATCATTTCCATGGATTCCGCGGAAGGCCCGATGAACACGATGCCGGCGGCATCGCAGGCCCGCGGCAGCGCCGGGTTTTCGGAGAGAAATCCGTAGCCGGGATGAATCGCCTCGGCCCCGCAACGCTGGGCCGTTTCGACGATGCGGTCAATCCGCAAATAGCTCTCTGATGCGGGCGCCGGTCCGATGGCGTAGGCTTCGTCGGCCAGCCGCACGTGCAGCGACTTGCGGTCCACCTCCGAGTAAACCGCTACCGAGGCGATCCCCATGTCGCGGCAGGCGCGGACCACGCGCACGGCGATCTCGCCGCGGTTGGCGATCAGGACTTTGTGAAACATCGTGCTCCATCATAACGCAGGAAAAACGCAACCGCCTTTGTAGCGCAGGCCTCCGGCCTGTTATTCTGTTGCCCAAGAGAAAAAGAACAGGCCGGAGGCCTGCGCTACAAAGGCAATTGCCTTTTCCTGCGTTAGGCCCCAGCTAATTCCCGAGCCTTACGGAAAACCTCCACCAGCATGGGCATGGTCAGCTTTCCCGTGAAGGTGTTCTGCTGGCTGGGATGATAGGACGCCAGCAGCCAGGCTCCCCCGTCTGCGGGGCGCGAAATGGTTCCATGACCGAACTTCGCTCCCGGCATCGGCCGCAGCCGCCGGTAGGCGTCGAACGCGAACTTGCCTAATACCACCACCACCCTGACTCGCGGCAATAGTTCCAACTCTTGAAGCAAGTATCCCGCGCAGTTCTTGGTTTCTTGCGGCGACGGCTTGTTGCCAGGCGGCGCGCAGCGCACCGCGGCGGTGATATAGCAGTCGTGCAGCGTAAGGCCGTCGCCGCGGCTGACCGAAGTGGGTTGCGAAGCGAAGCCGGCTCGATAGAGCGCTTCGCAGAGGAAGTCGCCGCTGCGGTCGCCGGTGAACATGCGTCCGGTGCGATTGCCGCCATGCGCCGCCGGAGCCAAACCGATTAACAAGACTCTCGCTTGAGGGTCGCCGAAGGAGGGAATCGGCCGGCCCCAGTAGTCGCAGTCAAGATAGGCGCGGCGTTTGGTGTGCGCGACGGCGGTGCAATAGCGGATCAAACGGGGACACTTCTTACACGCCATCACCGTTTGTTGCAAGACTACGAGCGGACTTGGCATGGTGGAGATCCTAGGCCCCGAATAGTATCCCGGCTGAAATCAAAAATCAAAAATCAAAAGTCAAAAATCAAAAATGGGGAACCGGAGCGGGCGACCAGCCACAGACGTTCGCCCGTTCCTTCATTTTTGATTTTTGACTTTTGATTTTTGATTTTTGATTTCCGTCCTTCCCTTAAGCACCCACCATGCCGGCAGTCCCGACCCCGCCGCCACAACCGCCAGCCCAAACCACAGCGGCTCCGCAACTCCCTGGCGAATGGTGAACCCCACCACAACCGCCGACACGAGAAGCGGCGTAACGACGGCATACGCCAATCCCACGCGGCCGCCCGGTACCCGGAACGGCCGAGCTAGCGACGGTTCGCGCCGGCGAAGGATCCACAGCGCCAGGAATTCCAGAATGATCGACAGCGTGTAAACCAGCGCATATAGCACCGCCAGCCGGGTGTAGCTGAGTAGCGCCAGCGCGCTGTAGAAAATCGACGAGACAACAAGGGTCATCACCGGAACGCCGCGGCGGTTGGTGCGCGCCATGAATTTCGGGAAGTATCCGTCCTCCGCCAGCACCATGGGAAGCCGCGAGTACGACAGCATCAGGCTGTTGAACAAAGTAAACGTGCTCACCAATGCGCCGGCCAGCAGCCACATACTGAGCCAGCGGCCTCCCGGCAAGGCCTTCGCCAGCGTCGGAAAAACGCCTTCGCTCCAGGATGCCGGATCGGGCGCCATCCGCAGACCAGCCAGCACCGGCCCCACGTACGTCGCCACAATCAGCGCCAGCCCGCCGAGCAAAGCGATGGGATAACTACGCTGCGGATTCTCGACTTCCTCGCCCACCAGGCTGATGTTGTCCCATCCGGTATAGTTCCAAAGGACAATGCTGAGCGCGGCCAGAAATCCGCCCTGCGCGGCGTGGCCAGGCGCGCTCCAAACGATTGGGGCCGTGGGCATATGCAATCCCAAAGCGGTGAAAAGCATGAACGGAACAATCACCAGCACGCCGGAGATCATCGCGATTGCGCCTACCGCGCCGACGCCCAAAACGTTGAGCGCCGTTGCCACCCAGATCACCGCCAGCGCCACCCCGAATTTTCCAGGACCAGAGAGATGTACCCATTGGCCCACGTATCCCGTGAACAACACCGGATAGATGGCCATGTCCGGCAGCGCGGAAATGAAACTCCACCACGCTTCTTGAAATCCCCAGAAGCGTCCCATGGCGCGCTCCACCCAGCGATAGAATCCGCCTTCCACGGGCAAGGCCGCGGAGAGCTCCGCGACCATCAACGCCGTCGGTAGTGCGGAAAGCAGCGGAACCAGCAAGAGGAGTGCCAGCGCCATGGCCGGACCGGCCGCGCCCACGGCCGGCTCCAGACCGAAGGGTCCGCCGGAAACGCTGAAGTAGAGAATCGCGGTGAGGGCCAGCGGACCAACCTTGCGAATGGCGTTCTTGGCGATCGCGGACCCTGCCGCAGGAGGGGCGTTCGGCACCGTTGGGGCCGCCTATACCATGGACCGCGCGGCCAGATCGCCGATCACGGGCAGATGGAACTCTTCGCCTTTGATCACCTTCACCATTCCGAGCACTTGAATGCAGATCACCGCCAGCCGAACCGCGCTGATGAGCGGCCAGTGCGCAAAGTGAATGGTCCAGGGGCTCGAAAAACAGATTGGGCGTGAAGCCAAAGCAGATTCGCACCACCCAGTAGGCCACTAACAGGTAGAGGGCCTGAAGAGCATGGAAATGGACATAGCGATTGCGGCGATAGTCATCGGCGATGAGGAAAAAGATGGAAGCCAGCCAGCCACAGACCGGAATGTAACAAAGCATCGCGGCAACGTGCGGCCTGACCTGCGGCCCAACCTGGGGGCTGGTCTGCGCGACTCCCACGCCGGGTGCGGCCGGCGGAGGCGGCGCGGCGCTATCGGGTTGCGAAGCCCCGGTGGCCTGCGTGCCTCCGCAGTGAGCGCAGAAGCGGTCGGCGTTTCCGATCGACGATCCGCAATGGATGCAAAAAGGCATGCCCGATGATTCCCTCAATCTATCATACGGGCCCGGGGTATGCGAAGTTCCGTAACGCAGGCCTTCAGGCCTGTTCTTTTTCCCGGCGCAAGAAAAAGAACAGGCCTGAAGGCCTGCGTTACAGCTCCTTAACCCCGCTGGACGACACCAGAAACCCCACCGCCGTCGCCGCTAGCAGACAACTTAAACCGAGCAGCGCCCTGGCCGGCGAAAACTGCGTGGCGAAATATCCCGCCACCAGGTTGCCGATGGGCATCCCGCCGCGGAAAGCCAGCATGAAGATGCTCATCACTCGCCCGCGCATATCCTCCGTCACCGCCAGTTGCACCAGGGACGTCACCGAGGCAAACAGCGTGATCAGGCACATTCCGCCAAAGAACAAGCACAAATAGCTGAGCGGCAGGTAGTGCGACATCGCGAAGCCCGCCAGCAGCACAGCGAAGCTGAGTTGCACGCGCAGCGCCAGCAGACCTTGCTTCCTGCGGCTGGCCAGCCCCGCGTAGGTCAGCGCCCCCACAATCGAGCCGATGCCGGAAGTGGACAACATGTAGGAATAGCCCTTGGCATCGAGATGAAAGGTGTTGCGGGCCACCACCGGCAACAGCGTCAACAGCGGGATACCGCAAAATGTGCTGACGAATCCCAGCACCGTAAGCTGCCACAGGGCTCCCCGTTCACGAATGAACGCAAAGCCGCTTTGGATGCCCTCCAGCACCGACTCGCTGGTTTTGGGCGGTTGGAAGGTGGCGCGAATCATGTACAAACTAGCGATCACCGCGAGAAACGACAGGCCGTTGAGGAAAAAGCACACCACCCCGCCAAACGCCGCCATGGTGATGCCGGCCAGGAACGGACCTACCACGCGCGCCAGATTGAACTGGATGGAATTCAGCGCCACGGCGTTGGAAAGATCCTTGCGCTCCACCAGTCCGGGAATCAGCGCCTGGTAAGCGGGACCGCCAAACGACATCGCCGTTCCGGCCACGAATACCAGGATCATCATGTGCCAGACTTGCACCGCTTTGAAGTACACCAGCAGCGTCAGGATGAAGGCGCAGGTCATTTGGGTGTACTGCGAGGCCAGCAACGACTTGCGGCGATCGATGCGATCGGCCACCACGCCGCCAATCAGGGAAAACAGCAGGATCGGCAGATCGCCGAGGAATGCCAGCAGACCCAGGAAGAAGGAGGAGCGCACGCCGGTCATCTCCAGCACCAGCCAGGCCTGCGCCACGTTCTGCATCCAAGTGCCGGTGGTGGAGGTGAACGCGCCGGTCCACATCAGGCGGAAATCGCGATAGTGGAACGCCTGAAAAGTGCGCGTGACGAATCCGGGCTGGCCGGCGGCCGCTGGCGCCGTCGCTGCGGCCGCTGCTTTTTCCTCTGGCACTTTATTGATTACCCACCTTGGCAGCTGGCGCGGCACCTTCGCCGGGCGCGGCGTGATCGGCTAGAAACGCTCGCAAGCCTTTCAGAAACTCGGGATTGCCCGGCGCAGTCATGTGCGTGGCGCCGTGGATCACCACGATCTTGAGATTGGGCATCATGCCGTCGAGACGATCCACGCCGGCCTTGAGGGGATCTTGGTCGCCGATCAAAGCCAGGACCGGGACTTTGTTGGTGCGGATCTTGGCCTCCGATACCTGGAAGCTGGTCAAACCGCCGCGCGCGCAGGCGGCCAGCGCCAACGGATCGTTGTTGGCGAGCAGCATCTTGTTGGTAGTGTCGATCTGTTCCGGCGTGGGCGGAGGCGCGCCCGGCGGATTCAGCGCAATCACCAGCGGTCCAATGCCCTGGCCCGTTTCCAGCGAGACAGCCAGTTGTTCCAGCAATCCGCGAGTCGTGGCGCGCTCCTCCGGACTGGACCATCCCGCGCCGCCGAGTGTCGCGGTCAGGCAGCGGTCGGGATGCTCGGTGACGATCACACTGGTGATGAAGCCGCCCATCGAGTATCCCACGATGTGCGCCTTGCGGATCTTCAGGTGATCCATCAAGTGGACGACGTCGCCGGCCATGAGCTTGGCGTCGTAGGCGGCGGGGTCGTGTGGCTTATCGCTCTTGCCGTGCCCGCGATCGTCGAGCGCGATCACCTGGTAGTCGTTGACCAGGCCGGGGATGACGGCGCCCCAATTCAAAGCGATGTTAACGGCATAGCCGTGAATCAACACCACCGGCTCGCCCTTGCCCTGCACCGTGTAATGGATCTTGACGCCGTTCGAGTCGAAGAATAAATCTTCGGCGTGCACGAGCTGGACTTGAACCAGGGTGACCAGAAAAACACAGAGAAAGAACCCCAACAGAACGCGTTTCTTCATCATAGGAAGAAGGATACCTCAGATGAGGGCGATTGTACCAGTCTTGCGGGATGCCTCGGGCGCCTTGCTTTGTCAGTACCGTCCGCGGTAGCGGATGGGTTCTCCCGTTGAGGAGACCGACCCACCTGCTACCGCAGGCGGTACCGGCAACACTCGCGCAGTAGCCTGGGCTACTCTGCCTTCTGAATGGTGGCGCGGACCAGCTTGTCCAACTTGGGAAAGTCGCGATCGAGGTGGACGTTGCCCTCCTCGAAGATGCGTCGCTGCTGGCCGCCGCGCATCCCGCCGCCCGCCGATTCGCCGTAGCCGGAGTACAGCTTGTTGACCACCTCCATGCCGGAGACGATGCTGCCCAGCGGCGCGAAACCCTGGCGATCTTGATAATAGGGCGCGCCGCTCTGATCGACGGTGTTGATGTAGATCTGCGTGGTTCGCGCGCCGGGGCCGGTCATGGCGAAGGCGAACGTACTGCGCGTATTGCTCTGGCGCACTGGATCGTCGGGAATCGCTTGGTTGCGCCACACCGCCGCAACGCGGGGATCGCCGGCAATGCCGAATTGCGCGAAGCGCCCGGCAATCACGCGGAAGAAACGCGAATCGTCGTAGAATCCCGCGCGGACCAGGTTGTAGAAACGATCCGCGCCGATCGGGGCCCAATCGCGGTGGACTTCCATCACGAAGTTGCCTTGCGTAGTCTCGATTTTCACGCGATACAGAGGCGGTGCGGCGGTTTTCCAGAAAACGTGATGGGGATCGTGCAGAGCTTCGCCGGATTGTTGCGCGGCGGCAAGCAATGCTAACAGCAACAGAACCATCTCTGTAATATAAGCTCGCGGAAGAGTTCAAGCAACCGGCGTTACCGATATGGAGTGCGGCGGCTTGACGCCGCGTTGGATGGCCGAAGCTTGCTTCGGCCGGCGCCGGCAACGCCCGCGCGCGCTGCGAGCCAAGCTCGCAGCGGCCCGAGGCAAGCCTCGGGCATCCAAGGCGGTGGCAAGCCACCGCACTCCATAATGCTTTTTCCTAGCGCATAAAGAACGCGTGCTTATCCAAGTGCGGATCCACGGCAACATCAAAAAACCCCACCAACATCTCATCCCAGCTTTGATGCCCATAGCCGACTTCCACCGTGGGATCGGGATTGCGTGGATTGCGCTTGGAGTTGTCGTAATGCGCGATCCAGGCCAGCTTGGTCCCCTTCTTTAGCGGCAGGGGCACGGCCAGGCGATAGGCAAGCTGCCAGTAAAAATTGTAATTCGGGACGCGCAACAGCACTTCCGGGCGGCCGTCATCGTGAATCAAGTCGTACTCGAACGATTTACCGCGCAAATGCATGTGGGGAAGCAAACTCAAAAGTAAGGCGTCGTTGGGCAGCGTACCCCACACCGTCACCGGATAGTCGCGCTCGCCTGCCGGAATGCGAAACTTGACGTTGTCCATTTCCAATGTCAGGACGCGCTTGTCAGGAAGCTCGGGACCTTTGAAAAACGTCATGGCCACACGCGACTGATCCAGCGCCGGCTGGCCATTCGGCGTATAGTGAATTTCGAGAACCAGTTCCGAGCCGGCTTTCACCAGCCGCGCCATGCCGGGCGGAAGAATGTCCGCGGAAGCACCTGGCGTGTAGAGACCCAGGATGTCGGAAGTGGTCGGCGCTTGCGTCCAGGTTTGACCGGATTCACGGATGTAGACCACAATGTGATGCACCACGGCGCGTTTTCCCGGTTTGACTTCGACGCCCGTAACCCAGCGATCTTCGGTGAAACCGGTGGGCGTGCCAAAGTATTGATACTCTACCGGACCTTTCGCCGGTACCCGGAATGGTTTAGTCATGGCCAGTACCAGATCCGGCGACGGCAAGTTCCATCCAGCGGTCCAGACGCGCGGCGGAGGCGCCTCGCGCGGATCGCCGCGCGGCGCTGCCCCGCCGGCCCATTGCAGCAGCGTGTCGCGCTCGGCGGCAGTCAGCGCGCGATCGTTGGAAAATTTTCCGCAACAAGGATCGGCGAACCAGGGCGGCATTTTTCCGCTGGCCACCTGCTCGTGAATGGCGCGCGCCCAGGGCCGCGTTTCGGCATACGTCCGCAGCGCCATCGGCGCCATTTCCCCGGGACGATGGCACTCCTGGCAGCGATCTTGCAAAATCGGCAGGACGTCGCGATAAAACGTGGGCGTCTGCGCCTGGGCGGCGCAGCACAAGGCGGCCAGCGCGATCGCGCCGTGAAGTCGGCTCACGAATTCCATTATATCGGTTGGCACAGCATGGCCGACCCTCACGGCGATCTCATCCGTCCCAACCTTGGGCTACTCTCGAAATGTGGGACGAAAGGTTACATCCGATACCGACGTCACCCCATTACTATCTAGGTAACCGTCGTTTTTTGTTACACTTTGCATCTGGAACCCTGCTTGCTTGTGAATTAAAGTCTTCTAGTTGTGGGTTGGCGAATAATGTGGGTTGGCAAGTATTCCTATGAGCGCTCTTTTGCAAACCGTGTCGCACAGCCTGGTTCCTCCAGGTGAGCCGATGGATCGAACACTGCGCCGGGCTCGCGTCCTGGAGTTGGTCTATGAGGTTACGCGGGCCATCAACTCGTCCTTGAATCTGGACGAGGTCACCGAGTTCATCTATCAAGGCTTTCGGCGTATCTTACCGGCCGACAATTTTTACATCGCGATCGTCAGCGAAGACTGCCAGATCGAGTTCGTCCTGGAGATTGAGGATCACCAGCGGCGCGAGCGGCGGTCGCGGCCCATGGCCGCGGGACTCACCGAGTATCTATTAGGCACGCGCCGCCCGCTGCTGATTCCGCGCAACTTCGAGCGCGCCTGCCGTGGTTTGGGAATCGGTTTTGTGGGGCGTCCCGCGGAGTGCTGGATGGGCGCGCCGATGGTTTTCCGCGATCGCGCCGTGGGCGTGATCGCCATGCAGAGCTACGAGCGGGAAGATCTTTACGACGCCGAGCACCTCTCGGTGTTGGAAAACCTGGCCAGCCAGGCCGCCGCGGCCATCGAGAACGCACGCTTGTTCCAGGAATTGAAAGACTCCTATCAGCATTTGCAGGCTACCCAGCAGCGGCTTCTGCAATCGGAAAAGCTGGCGGCGGTGGGACAACTCATCAGCGGTGTGGCCCATGAATTGAATAATCCGCTGACCGGCGTGGTCGGCTGGAGCCAGTATTTGCTGGATCAGCCGCTTCCCAGCCCGGTGCGTGCCCATGTTGCGACGATCAACGAGCAAGCCCAGCGGGCCACCCGGATCGTGCAAAACCTGCTGACCTTTTCGCGCCAGCACAAGCCGGAGAAGAGCAGCGTATCGCTGAATGAGGTGGCGGAAAAGACGCTGGCCTTGCGGGCTTATGAACTGCGGGTGAACAACATCCTGGTACAACACATCCTGGCCCCGGAGTTGCCCAACATCCATGCCGATCCGCACCAACTCCAGCAAGTGATCCTCAACCTGATCATCAATGCCGAGCAGGCCATTCTGGGCGCCGGCCGCAGCGGCAACCTGGCTATCGAGACGCGTCTGGAAGGGGAGGGCGTGTTGCTGACGGTCAGCGACGACGGCCCCGGCATCGAACCGGATCTGGCCAAGAAGATTTTCGATCCGTTTTTCACCACCAAGCCGGTCGGGCAGGGGACTGGACTGGGATTGAGCATTTCTTACGGCATCATTGAGGAGCACGGCGGACGAGTTTGGGCCACGAGCGTGCCAGGGGCCGGGGCTACCTTCCACATCTGGCTACCGTGGGAAACGGGACAGCGAGAGACCACCATCCCGCCGGGTCCGGAAATCGCCAGCGGATTCACGGACCAACGCATTCTGATCGTGGACGACGAGGAGAGCGTGCGGGAGTTGTTCGCCGCCGTCCTGGAGGAAGATCCGCTGACCGTGGAGATGGCCGCCACCGGCGAAGAGGGCTTGGAAAAAGCGCTGCAAGTGGAATACGATTTGATCATCACCGATCTGAAGATGCCGGGTCTCAGCGGAAGCAGTTTCTACGATCGGCTGAGCGAGCGGTTACAGGGCCACATCCCGCGATTCATCTTCATGACCGGCGACGTTCTCAGCGTGGAAACGCAGGAACTGTTGGAGCGTACGCGGTCCCAGTGCATCCTCAAGCCCTTCGACATCCATCAGGTGCGAGCGGCGATTCATCGTGGGCTGGTGGAAACGGCCCACAGACTAGCAAGGCCAGCCACAGCAGGGTCGCGGTAACGGCGGGCAGCAACCGCGCCGGCGCCGTCCACACGCCGCTACCGAAATAAGGTAGCAAATAGGGCAAAGGCGAGAGTGCCCATCCGGCCAGAAACGCCCGAAATCCGCCGGTTGCCTGGGGCACCGCCAACGTCACCGCCAGGAACAAGAGTCCGCAATCGTATCCATGCCCGTGCATACCCGCCAGCAAAGCGGCCACGGCCGCCAGGGCAAACGCCTGCGGCAGCGCGCGGCGGCGGAATTGCGTCGCGGTGACCATCAACAGCGCCACGGAAGCCAACGCCGCCACGCCAAAGCTAGGAAGGAAGGCGTACAGATTGGGCATGCATTCGCGGCAGGGAACGACGTCGGCTTGTCCGGCCATTGCCAGCAATGCGGCGGCGTAGCCGCCCAACTGACCGGCAGACGGGAGCAGGATCGCCGCGCTGCCCATCGCGAATCCAGCCAGGGCCCGCCATTCCCTGCGGACCACCAGCAGCAACACGAACGCCGGCAGAAACTGAAACTTCACCCACAGCATCGCCAGCAGCAATCCGGCCAGAAACGTCCGCCGCGATTCCAGCAACAGAAATACGCCGGTTACCGCAGCCAGCAGAATCAGGCTATCCTGCCCGACCAGCAGCGAAACAATCGCCGGAACGAACATGGCCAGCAGCAAGGCCAGTGCCGGCTCTTTCCTACGCGCGACGGCCCAGTATCCGAAGGCGAAGCCGCACGCCGCGTTGAGCGCCAGCCAGAGTCCCGGCCACGGAGGCAACCGATAGAACGGCGGACGGATGGCGGGCAGCGCGGGGACGTTTGGGAACGTGCGAGGCATCCCGGACATCGCTGCGAAGTCCAATAATGCTGGCAATCCGCGCTGGTATCGGGAGTAGGCCAGCCAGGAACACGAGATCAGGCTGGCGGCGAGCACGGCGAGGCAGGTTCGGCGGTACATGCGAAGTGAGACAGGCATGCGCGATGAGCTGAAAGAAATATCCCGGAGGGATTGCCGCCTGTAGCCGGTGGTTGAGCGTGGTTTGCGAAACCACCGGAATGAGGTTAATTGTAATCTGTCCCCCGGGCAGGGGGACCAGTGCTGGGACCCCTTCCGGGGTCCCGATGCTAACCACGCCCTCCGGGATATTCTTTCACAGCTTCTGCGCCTTACTGATTGGTGGCAAAATACCCTTTGCGGGCCCGCACCTTGACGCCTTTGCGCAGGGAAGCCACTTCGATCCTGTGGAACTGACCGTCGCGCGGCGTATTGGGCTTGAACACCAGCACATACTGGCTGCGCAACTCCAGGGTGATGTTCTGGAACGACGTGGTCATGTCCTGCAAGTGGAACGGAAAGAAGGAACGCCCGCCGGTTTCCTCGGAAAAGCGCTTCAGGATCTTGTCGCCGGTCATCTCCACGCCGGAAATATTGGTTCCGATGGTGAAGATGGTGGCTTCGGCGCGCTGGGCCATGGCCAGGGTTTCTTCGCGGCTGGCCCGGCTGTTGTTGTCGTCGCCGTCGCCGATCACGATCAGCACGCGGCGCACGCTATCGGGGTCCGCGGAGTGCAGGAACTTGTCGCGGGAAGCCTCGTAGATGGCGTCGTACATGGATGTGCCGCCCCCCGCCTTCATGCTGCGGATGCCCTTGGTCAGGGTGTCGATATCGCCGGTGAGGTCCTGCACAAGTTCGACGTTGGTGTCGTAGCTCATCAGGAAAACCTGGTCTTTGCCCTGGCGGATGATGGAACGCAGAAACTCGATGGCCGCTTCCTGCTCGAACTTGAAGCGGTCGCGGATACTGTTGCTGGTGTCCACCAGCAGTCCCACGCGCAGGGGCAGATCGGTTTCCTGCGTGAAATCGACGATTTCCTGCTTTTTCTTCTCGTCCAAGACCGTGATGTCGGGGCGCTCCAGGTCGGTGACGAAGTGGTCGCGGCGATCGACAGCCGTGAACAGCACCGGCACGCGTTCCACTTTCTCGCGGATGACGAGTTGGTCGGCGGGTGGCTGGCCAGGGGGATTCTGCGGAGGAGTGGGCGTCTGCGCCCAGACCAACGACACGGCTAAAATTACGCCTGCTGCTACGCCAGAAAGCGATTTCCTCATTTACAAGGATTATATCAGACCCACGGGGCGGGCTACTCCTGGGAACACGGAGCAAGACAAAGCAACCGTCCGGGCCATCGCGCGTCCCTTTGACGAGAATCGGCGGATATGGAGTGCGGCGGCTTGACGCCGCCTTGGATGGCCTGGTTCTATCAAGAGATTTGCTTCGGCCGGCGCGGGCAGCGCCCGCGCGCGCTGCGAGCCAGGCTCGCGAGCGGCCCGAGGCAAGCCTCGGGCATCCAAGGCGGTGGCAAGCCACCGCACTCCATAATAGGCGCCACCACAGCCATGCGCCGCTACCACAGGTACCACGCGCCGCGGGTGATCACCCAGACGGCCAGCAACGCGTTGGTGGTGGCGTGCGCCACAGCCGCATCGCCGAGGCGTCCGCGGCGCAACATGGCGGCGGCGTAGATCAGGCCGGCTACGGTTCCCACCATCCAGCGCTGGCCATGCAGCAGTCCAAAGATCAGCGACGAAATCAGCAGCGCCGGCCAGGTAAAGCTTCTCCAACTGACGGACTCGAAATCCGCGGATTGCAAGCGCCGCAAGGCGAAGCCTCGAAAGGCCAGTTCTTCGGCGATCGGCACCGTCAGCGTCGCGCCCAGGACGCGGAAGGTCATCCATAACACGCGGCCCCAGCCGGGCAGCGCGGCCAGCCCGTCCGCCAGGCCCTTGCCGGAAGCAGCGCTCGAGGGGCCGGCGAAAACATCCGGCGCAATCCAAATCGCGAAGACCGCCACACCCAGGATCACGCTCGTTGCGCTGAACCGCCAATCGAGAGCGCGATAGCGGCGGCGGTACGTCCAGAGCACGGCCGCTGCCGCGGCGAATCGCAGCGGATAGAGCCAGTCGAATCCCGCGGAGACCGCGCTGGTGATCATGGCGGCCGCCATGATCGCCAGAAGCGGCGCCAGATAAACCGCCGTCGGGTTCTCTTCCGCGAACGCGCCGTTGGTAGCGCGCGGCTGCGCATCGTCCAGGGGAATAGGATCAGCACCGAATGGGGATGCGGACTGCGCCGGGATGATTCCGGCGGCGAACCAGCGGGTCTGTGTGGCGTAGACCAGACTGAGCGCCACCGCGCTAAAGAAGATCCAGCCGGCATTGGCGTGAAATCCTCCCGTGGCGATATTCCCGGCGCCGGCATGGCCAATCAGAATCAGCGCGGCGAGCCGCACCGAGTTGAGCAAATAGATGAGCACCACGCTGGCCGGCAGCAGGAGCAAGCTGCGTGGAAACCGCAATTCGTCGCGGAAGAACCACAGCCAGGCCGCGCCGAAAACCAGAATGAGGGTAATCCCTTCGATGCCCGTACAACCCATGGCGATGTTGACCGTGAAGCGCTCCGTACCGATGCGCGAGGCCGCCGGGTCGGCGACAACATGGGCGGTGAAGAGCCGCAACAGCGCCTCAACCAGGACAAACGTCCCCTTCACGCCGGACAGCCAAATCGTCTTGTCAATTTCGCCGGCGCTGGTCCGCGAGGACGACCAAACGGCGGCGATGCCCACCAGCGCCGCATACATCCACAAGCGACCGCTACGGCGGAGGATTTCCGAGATCGCCGGCCACCGCAGGAAGGCCAGTGCGCCGCAGACCATCGCCGTCAGGAGGGCCAGATACCAGACCGCCAGCAGGAATACGCCTTGGAGAAAATCGGGTTGCGCGTGGAGCAGGGTCCAGGTGACACCGGCCAACAGCAAGAGCGCGGCGGCGTGGCCGCCCAGGAACCGGGCGTTGACGGATGATTCGGCCAGTTCGTTCCGGAGATCCCGAAACGCCGCCCGGTGTTTCAGGAAGCCACCGCATAGAAAGACGGCCAGAGACACCAGAGCCCACCGGAACAGGAAGGACGCGCCGATCCTGGCTTGCAAGTTGGCATGAAAGGCCCCCGCTTCCAGGCTGAACAAAAGGACCGGAAAAACCAGGCGCCAGAAGGTTTGTGTACTCTTGAAAGGAAGCAACAACGGGGTCTCTTCCTCGGGACGCGAAAAGACTCCCCAGACTCTCGCGAGTCTAAATGAGAGACCTATCGAGACAGACTACTTTCGGAGGCCAGGACCTATTTCTTCACGCGGCCGCGAATCACCAGCACTACGCCGGCCAGGAGCATAGCGCCGCTGGCGGCGTTGCCCGGATCCAGCTCCGGAACTGCTACAGTGGCGTGAAGCGCCGAAGAAAAAGCCGCGACCAACATCAGCACTGCACCGAGCCTCGCTAGTTTCATAAAAGCATCACCTTGGAGTGGATTGGGTTCCCTAACCTGAGGGAACGGCAAATGCAGCATAACACAAGCGCCGCGTCAACCGTTCCAAATTCTGGGTAGAAAGCGTGTTGTCAGAACCGTCCGCGGTAGCGGATGGGTCACGCGGCGGACCCACCTGCTACCGCAGGCGGTACTGACAACGCATGCCGGCCTTACGATCAAACGGAGACACTACCAAATTCTGGCGCGGTTGGGCAATACCAATACCATAAGGCGTCCATCACGCAACGAGCGTCGCCGCGCCGCCGAGGGATGGCGCGCGCCAGAGCCTATTTCTTCGCGCGGCCGCGAATGACCAGCACTACACCGGCCAGGAGCACACCGCCGCTGACGGCGTTGCCCGGATCGAGGCTCTGGAACTGGAGTCGCAATAGCATGAAGCGCCGAAGAAAAAGCCGCGACAAATAGCAACACCGCCAAGAACCGTGCGAATCTCATTGCTTATTCTCCTTGTACTGCGTTTCTCCCCAGCCGAAGAGAACGACGCCAGCATACCATAGATGGCGAGTATGCCGATCAAGGAATTTCCGGTAGTGGCTTCCTGCTCCGCACGCCAGCACCGCCGCCAACAATAGGAACCAGGCGCCCACCAAAAATACGACCGGGAAAAAAGTGGGCGGCAAGTGCCGCAAAGCCGGGATGCTGCCACCCAGCAGCGACAACGCGGCGAGGTGACAAACCAGGAGCGGCAAATGCACGGAAAAACTGGCCGGTTCACCGAGAAGATCTCGAAAGGACGCCGGATACTTCAGAACACCCCAGAATAGAAAGACCGCCAGAACAGCGCCGGCCGGAAGATGGATCATACCCTCATTCCCAGCGGCACGGCGTACTACAACACGCCTCCTTCCAGGATGAACAAGGAGAACAGAAAACTCAGGCGCCATAGTGTGAGTTCCGGAAAGGAAGCAGCGGGTCGAGGACGCCCTCACGGGGTGTCAGAGAGGTTGGCATCGGGCGGAGATTCTGTATCCAGAGGCAGGGAATGGGACGCAGGGTAGGTTCGAAACGGAGCGAGGACCATGTGTAACGGCCGCAGGCATTCATCCGGGTTCACTTCCTGCACGCCGAACTGCATCGCGTCGTAACCGCGTGCCGGTGCGTCCGCGAAGGTTCCAAACAGGCGGTCCCACCAGGAAAATGAGACTCCCAGATTCCGGCCCTGCTCCCGATCTTCAAGGGAATGGTGAATCTGATGCAGTTCTGGCGTAATAAATACCCACCGCAGGCAACGGTCCAGCGCCGCGGGCACCTGCACGTTGGCGTGTGAGAACATGCCCACCGCGATGGCCAACACTTCGGTCAGAGCCACAGCCAGCGGAGGCGGCGCCAGAATCCAGATGGCCAGCAGGGATACTCCCAGTTGCAGCGCCGTCTCCAGCGGATGGAACCGTAGATTGTTGGTGAAATCGAAATCCCGATCGGAGTGATGCAAAAGGTGGAGTCGCCACAGCCAAGGCACTTGGTGTTGCAAGCGATGCACCGCGTAGCGCATCAAGTCAAGGATGAGAAGCGCGGCCAGGAACCTCGCCCCCCACGGGACTTCCGGCCGGCTCAGCAGACCGCCGGGCCCGCGGCTACGGGCCACAGCCATGGCCACCGGGGCAATCCCAATCAAGCGAACCGGAATGGCTATGGCGAGGTACAGCAGAAGATGCCACAGCCAGCGGCGCGGAGTGGACAGCCGCAACTGTCGCCCCGGAGCGAGCGTTTCCCAAACGGAAAGTAACGCTACCATCAGGACGAAAAGCCAGACGGTGCTGGCCGACACACGTTGAACTAACTCGCTCATGAGATCGGGAAAGCGGGCGATCGGCTATCGGCTCCCGTGCTAGATCTATTTCTTCCTGTTGGCGCGAAAGACGAGCACCGCTCCACCGATGAGCAAACAGGAACTCGCCACAGTGCTCGGATCGAGTTCCGGCACCGACACGCCAGCATGAAGCGCCGAAGAAAAACCTGCCACAAACAGTAGTACTGCCAAAACTCTTGCGAATCGCATTGAGTTAACCCCTTTTGAATCGGACGTGATCCCTCATACCAGAGGAATACGCAAGGATAGCACGGAGGATGGGCTCCTCGAAGGGTAATTCCCGACAATGCATTCCCGACTTAGGACTTTGCGGCCCGGCGGCGCATGGTCCAACGATGGTAGAATAAAGGATTACTCCCATGGAAACCGTGAAAGTAACGTTACCCGACGGCAGCAGCCGCGATGTCCCCAAGGGCAGCACCGTGCTGGACTTGGCCCGTTCCATCGGGCCGCGGTTGGCGCAGGCCGCCGTCGTCGGCAGCATTGATGGCCAGTTGGTGGAAGTCGGGCGTCCCATCGAGGGCGATGCCGCGGTGCGCATTCTCACCAGCAAAGATCCCGAGACGTTGGAAGTCTACCGCCATTCCACGGCGCATTTGTGCGCCTGCGCCGTGCAGGAGTTGTTTCCGGAAACCAAGCTGGGCATCGGACCTCCCACCGAAGACGGCTTCTTTTACGATTTCGAGCGCCCGGCGCGCTTCACGCCCGAGGATCTGCCGAAGATCGAAGAGAAAATGAAGGAGATCGCCCAGCGCGACCTGCCTTATGATCGCGTGTTGTTCCCCAAGGCCGAAGTGCTCAAGAAATTTGCCGCCGACGGCGAGCACATGAAGTGCGAACTGATCGAAGACAAGGCCGGCGAGATGGTGCAGTGCTACACGATTGGTCCCGGCGACCACCCTATCTGGCTTGATTTCTGCCGCGGCCCGCACGTGCCTTCCAGCGGACGGCTGAAGGCTTTCAAGCTGCTCTCGGTGGCCGGCGCGTACTGGAAGGGTAGCGAGAAAAATCAACAGTTGCAGCGAATCTACGGGACGGCGTTCTTTACCCCCAAGGAGCTGGAAGATTATCTGGCGCGCCTCGAAGACGCCAAACGCCGCGACCATCGCCGCATCGGCAAGGATCTGGAGTTGTTCACCGTCAACGAAGCGGTGGGCGCGGGATTGCCGCTCTGGCTGCCGAACGGCGCAACGATCCGGCGCATCCTGGAAGACTACATCCTGGAGCGCGAGCGCGAGGCCGGATACCAGCACGTTTATTCGCCGGACCTGGCCAAGGTGGAATTGTACAAACGGTCCGGTCATTGGGAACACTATCACGAGGACATGTTCCCGCTCCTGCAACTGGAGAACGAGCAGATGGTGTTGCGGCCGATGAATTGTCCGCACCACATCCTGATCTACGAGGCGAAAAAGCACAGCTATCGGGACCTGCCGGTGCGCTGGCGGAGCTCGGCAAGATGTATCGCTATGAGCGCTCCGGCGTGCTGAGCGGCTTGAGCCGCGTCCGTTGCATGACCCTCAACGACGCGCATATCTTCTGCCGCGCCGACCAGATAAAGGAAGAATTTTCGAACGTGATGAGATTGGTGGAGCGGTGCTACCGCGATCTGGGGATCACCCAGTATAGCTATCGCCTCTCGCTGCGCGACAAGGCCAACACAGAAAAGTACGTTGACAACGACGAAATGTGGGAGCTGGGCTCGCGCGTGCTGCGCGAAGCCATGGATGCACTCGGCCTGCCGTACGTCGAAGCGCCCGGCGAGGCCGCCTTTTATGGGCCGAAACTGGACATCCAACTGGCCGACGTGATGGGTCACGAAGAGACCTATTCGACGATCCAGGTGGACTTCCATCTGCCCAATCAATTCGAACTTGGATATATCGCGGAAGACGGCAAGGAGCACCGCCCGGTGATGATCCATCGCGCGGTGATCAGCACGATGGAGCGCATGGTATCGTACTTGATCGAGTTGTATGGCGGCGCCTTCCCGCTCTGGCTGGCGCCGGTGCAGGCCGTGGTGTTGCCGATCAGCGACCGCCATGCCGAATACGCCCACAAGGTCCTGGGCGAGTTGCAAGCCGGCGGCTTGCGTGTGAAACTGGACGAACGCAATGAAAAGGTGAACGCCAAGATCCGCGAGCATCAGATGCAAAAGGTGCCCTACATGCTGGTGGTAGGCGATCGCGAGGCCCAGAACGGGTCGGTCGGCGTGCGCCATCGCAAGCACGGCGACCGCGGGTCGCAGATGGTGGCCGAGTTCCTGGCAATGGCCCAGGACTTGGATCGCCGGCGCGTGTGTGTGGATTGATTTGCAGTGAGCCGCGACAGTTATGGAGCGACGGGGCCTTTGTAGGTATGGGCGTTGATCCGAAAACACGAGGACTCAAGTACTCGGGATGGCGCGTTTTCGTGGCAGCGCTCAAGGACGTACAAAGGCTCCGTCGCTCCATAACTGTCGCGGCTCGCACTCCAAAGGATGGTATAATCCATTTAGCTTGTGGGGAATTCCCCGAGTGTAGAGGAGGACTCGACTTATCGCCGACAGATTTACGCGCATCAATGACCGCATTCGGGCCCGCGAGATTCGGGTGATTGGGGACGACGGGGAGCAGCTTGGTATCATGCCGCCGTACGAAGCGCTGAAAAAAGCGCGCGAACAGGCATTGGACTTGGTGGAGATCGCGCCCACCGCCCAACCGCCGGTTTGCAAGATCATGGACTATGGGAAATTCCTTTACCAACAGTCCAAGCGTGCCCATGAGGCCAAGAAACACCAGCACAGCATCGTCATCAAGGAAGTCAAGTTCCGTCCCAACGTGGACGAGCATGACTACACCTTTAAGAAGAACCATGCCATCCGCTTCCTGGGCCAGGGTGACAAGGTCAAAGCGGTGGTGGAGTTTCGCGGCCGCGAGATGACTCATCAGGAGATCGGCCGCGAAGTGCTGCAGCGGCTGATTTCGGAGATCGTCGAGCACGGCGTTCCGGAAGCCCGGCCGCGCATGGAAGGCCGCTTCTTCACGGCCATGCTGGCTCCGGCCAAAAAGGCCGACAAGAAGCCGGCTGCGCCCAAGGTGAAACCCAAGCCGGCGGCGCCTTCGGCGGCTCCGGCGGCTCCGCCGGTGAGCGAGGCTCCGAAAGCGCCGCCGGCGTAGGAGTAACGCAGGCCTTCAGGCCTGTTCTTGTCGGGTGTTAGGAATCAAACAAAGGATCAATTTATGCCCAAGATGAAATCCCACCGCGGAGCCGCGAAGCGCATGAAGCGCACCGGCAGCGGAAAAATCATGCGCCACAAGGCGTTCAATCGCCACATCCTCACCAGCAAAGGACCCAAGCGCAAGCGCGGCCTGGGACGCACAGTCCAGATTGAAGGGAAAGTCGCCAAGACGATGAGCCAGATGTTACCGAAGTAACGCCGCGGTTTCGGCCGCGATGTTATTTCATGGCTTGCGGACAGCGCCTGGCAGGTGCCTGTTCCGCGGCCCGTCCCCGCCAGACGGCGAGTGGACATTTGCAGTACACCTTGAAAGGAGAAAACCTTGCCACGTGTAAAAAGAGGTACCAAACGGCGCGACAAGCGCAAGAAGATCCTAAAGCGCGCAAAGGGATTTTTTCTTACTAAATCGAAACTGTATCGCGCCGCGCAGCAGGCCATCCAAAAGGCCGGCAAGTACGCCTACCGCGGCCGCCGCGAGAAAAAACGCGACTTCCGTTCGTTGTGGATTGTGCGCATCGGCGCGGGTTCCCGCCTGCACGGCCTGAGCTACAGCCTGTTCATGCATGGACTGAAGTTGGCCAACATCGAACTGGACCGCAAGGTGCTGTCCGACATGGCCATCAACGACGCGGCCGGTTTTGGCACGCTGGCCGAGCAGGCCAAGGCGGCGTTGAAGGATGCTGCGGCGAAGCATCTGGCGGCGAATCCCGTGGCGCCGAAGGTGCCCAAGCCGCCAAAACCGCCGCGAGTGAAAAAGTAAACGTGGGGGCAGGTTGAACCACAAAGACACAAAGGACACAAAGAAAACCGGGGAAGCACCAGAATCCGGCCATTCCTCTTTGTGTTCTTTGTGTCTTTGTGGTTGAGATTTCCGAATGTCCACCTCTGACGCTCTTTCCGCCAAGGTGAAGCAATCTCTCCAGGATCTCGGCATCGGCGATGAAGCCGGTGTCGAGCGCCTGATTGGAGAGTTGCGCGCCGCGCTCGACGTGGATCTCCAGTCCGGCACAGATGCCGAAACGCTGCGCATTCACTGGCTCGGTCGCAAGCAGGGACTCATTGGCGCGGCTGCCGATAACTGGCTGAAGGCGGCGCCGGGTCCCTTGAAGCGCGCGGTCGGCAAACTGGTCAATGACCTGCGCGCGCACGCGGAGGCTGGAATCGAAGCGTTGCGGAATGCCGCGGCGCAGGAACTGGCCGGCGAGCGCGTGGACGTCACTCTGCCCGGCATCCGGCGCGAGATTGGCTCGCGCCATCCAGTGCAAATCGTGATGCAGGAGATCGAAGAAATTTTTCGCTCCATGGGCTACTCGGTGGAAACCGGCCCCGAGATCGAAACCGACTACTACAATTTCGAAGCCCTGAATTTTCCGCCCGATCACCCCGCTCGCGACACGCAAGACACGTTGTTTCTGGCCGGGGACGGCACGCACCTGTTGCGCACCCATACGTCTCCAGTGCAAATCCGCACCATGGAGAAACAAAAGCCGCCGGTGCGCGCCGTGGTGCTGGGAAAGGTCTACCGGCGCGACAATCCCGACGCCTCGCACTCCTTCATGTTCCATCAAATGGAGTGCTTCGCCGTAGACACCAACATTTCCTTGTGCGACCTGAAGGGCACGCTGAACGAGTTCACGCGCCGCTTCTTTGGACCGCATGTGCGCACGCGTTTCCGTCCCAGCTTTTTTCCGTTTACCGAGCCCAGCGCGGAGTTGGACATTAGTTGTCTGTTGTGCGGCGGATCGGGTTGTCCGGTGTGCAAGCGTACCGGATGGGTGGAGCTATTAGGGAGCGGCATGATCGATCCCGCGCTGTACGGATTTGTCGGCTACGATCCGGAAAAAGTGTCCGGCTTCGCCTTCGGCTGCGGCGCGGATCGCCTCGCGCTGATGAAGTACGGCATCAACGATATTCAACTTTTGTGGCAGGGAGACAAACGCTTCCTGCGGCAGTTCCGCTAAACATGAAACTCGTCACCAGTTGGATTCGCGAATTCGTCGAGATCCCGGCCACAGACCGGGAACTGGCCGAGCGTTTGACGCTGGCCGGCCTGGCGATCGACGCCGTGGAAACGGCCGCCAACGGCGAATCCGTTCTGGAAGCCGACATCGGTACGAATCGCCCCGATGCCATGAATCACTATGGATTGGCGCGCGAAGCGTCGGCGCTTTACGATCGCGATCTGCAGCCGATCCGTCCCGCCGTGAAGGAATCGGGCAAGCTTGCTTCCGATGTGGCGTCGGTGGAGATTCTCGATCCCGACCTATGCCCGCGCTATTCCGCGCGCGTGATTATGGGCGTGAAGGTGGGGCCGTCGCCGGGGTGGATGGTGCGGCGCCTGGAAGCCGCCGGACAGCGTTCCATCAACAACGTCGCCGACGTGACCAACTACTTGATGCTGGAGAACGGCCATCCTCTGCACTCCTTCGATCTCGACAAGGTCGCCGGACGCAAGATCATCGTGCGTCGCGCGCGCACCGGCGAAACCATGCAGACGTTGGACGGCGTGGAGCGCAAGTTCACCACCGATCATCTTTTGATTTGCGACGGCCAAAAGCCCGTGGGCATCGGCGGCGTGATGGGCGGCGAGGATAGCGGCATCAGCGAACGCACGGTGAACGTGTTGCTGGAAGCCGCATGGTTCGAGCCAAAATCCATTCGCAAGACGGCGCGCTACTTCGGAATGCACACCGACGCCAGCCATCGCTTCGAACGCGGCATGGACATTGGCTTCACCGCCACGGCCACGGATCGCGCCGCGGAGTTGATTCAGCAAGTAGCCGGCGGCGAGATTCTGAAGGGCGTGCTGGACGCCTATCCGCATCCGCAGCCGCGCACTGCGATTGAACTGCGCCGCAAGGAGTTGGATCGTATTATCGGCGTGCAAGCGCCCGCGGCGGAAGTGTTGCGCATCCTGCGGCGTCTGGGATTCCGCGCCGACGAATTGGGCTACGGCAACTGGAAGCTGATCCCGCCGACGTGGCGTCTGGACGTCGCGCGCGAGATTGACATTGTGGAAGAAGTGGCGCGCCACTACGGATTCGAGCGCCTGCCGGATTCGCTATGCGCCTGGGCCGGCGGCATCCATCGCGCGCCCAACGCGAGCATGGAGCGCGCTGTGCGTGAAACCGCCCGGTCCCTCGGCTACGATGAGACCATCGCCATTTCGCTGGTGCCGGAAGCCAAGACCCGGCGCTTTTCGGCCGACGAACCGGCGGCCATCGGCAATCCCCTCAGTGCGGAATCGGCGGTACTGCGTACCTCGCCGCTGCCGGGAGTGCTTGATGCGGTGCTGTGGAATTTGAATCACGGCGAAAGAGAGTCGCGGGTGTTTGAAGTCGGCAAAGTCTACCGCCACGCTGGAAACGGTTACGATGAGCCGCTCACCCTGGGATTGGCCGCCGCGCCCGACGATTTCCTGCATCTCAAAGGCGATATCGAAACGATTGTCGATTTGTTCCAATGCAGCGTGACGTTCGACGCAGTAACGGGTGTGGACTATTTCCATCCCGGCCGCTCGGCGCGCGTGGTAATGGCCGGAGAAGCGCTGGGCCGCTTCGGCGAGTTGCATCCGCGTATCGCAGCCGAGTACGGATTCCGGCAACCGGTATGGGCCGCCGAAGTTTTGCTCGATCCGCTGTACGCGGCGGGATTACGCGTTGCGCGGCACCAGGATTTGCCGCGATTCCCGGCAGTGGATCGCGATTTCTCCCTGCTGCTGCCCGATGGCGTGATCTTCCAATCGGTGCGGGATGCCGTGACGGCGTTAGGGCTGGAAGATTTGCGGGAGGTCGCCGCCGCCGAAGTTTTCCGCGGCGGCCAGGTACCGGCGGGTCAGTACAGCTTATTGTTGCGCATCCGTTTCCAAAGGAACGACCGCACTCTCTCCGACGTCGAGGTCAACGCGCACGCCGCGGCGATTATCGCAGCCCTGGAAAAGCAGTTTCAAGCTACGCTGAGGTCCTGAAAATCGAATTGAAGCGCGAAGATTCTTAACATGGATGAACAGGATGGACAGGATATGACCAACTCAGGCGTTCGTCCATCCTGTGCATCCTGTTCATCCATGTTAAGAAAATGCTGTGGATTGATTGTCAGTCAACCCTTTCGACGATCGTCGCCGTAGCCATGCCGAAGCCGATGCACATGGCCTGCAATCCGTACCGACCGCCGGTACGTTCCAGAATATTCACCAGTTTGGTCATCAGCGCGGCCCCGGTTGCGCCCAGGGGATGTCCGTGCGCGATCGCGCCGCCCTGAATATTCAGGCGATTCATGTCCGGATGCAATTCCGCGGCCCAGGCCAGCGGCACGCAGGCGAAAGCTTCGTTGATTTCGAACACATCAATGTCCTGGATGGTCAGCCCGGCGCGCGCCAGCGCCTTGCGCGTCGCGGCGATGGGACCATCGAGCATCAACACGGGATCGCTGCCCACGGCCACGCGCGCGATCACGCGGGCCCGTTTGCGCAAACCCAGTTCCGCGGCTTTCTCGCCGCTGACCAGCAGCACCGCCGCCGCGCCGTCGGAGATTTGGCTGGAATTGCCGGCGGTGATCACGCCGCCGTCCTTGAAAACGGCCTTCAGCGTGGCCATCTTGGCGGGATCGGGATTGGCGCGCACGCCCTCATCGTACTGCAAGCCCTCCACGGTGAACACTTCGCGTGATGTAAAGCAGGCTTGGCGCGCCGCCGTGGCCAGGGTATGGCTACGCACGGAAAACGCGTCCAATTGCGCGCGGGAGAGATGGTACTTTTCCGCCAGCATTTCCGCGGATTGTCCTTGATGCATGATGGCGTAGGGAAAACTCTTCACGAATTCGGGCGTGAAGTTGGTGTCGCTGCCCATCGGCACGCGGCTCATCGATTCCACACCGCAGGCGATGCCCATCTCGGCGTCGCCGGCGGCGATCATTTGCGTCACGCTATGCACGGCCTGCTGGCTGGACCCGCAGAAGCGCTGGATCTGCAGGCCCGGCACTGAAATGGGGAATCCCGCCTGCAGCGCCGCCAGGCGGGCCACGTTGGCGCCCTGTTCGCCCACCGGCATGACCACGCCGGCCACCACGTCCTCGACTTGCGCTTTATCCACTCTTGCGCGCGACACCAATTCGTTCAGCGTGCGCGCCAGCAGATCCACGGGATGCACGTGATGCAGCGCGCCATCGGCTTTACCCCGGCCGATCGGCGTGCGTACCGCTTCCACTATAAAGACGTCTCGAGCCGACATATCGAACTCCTTTGTACTGCCAGGTTGCGTGTTGTCAGAACCGTCCGCGGTAGCGGATGGGTACGTTTCTTCGAGGGAGAACCCATCCGCTACCGCGGACGGTTCTAACACCGGAACCCATCGGCTACCGCGGACGGTTCTGACACCCGAACCCATCCGCTGCCGCGGACGGTTCTGACACAGGATATACTGTCAGTTTCCCATGCCTGAAACCAACATTGCAATGGAGAAACCTTTCGTCTGGCATAGCCGGATCCGCTTTGTGGACACCGACGCCTCGCGGCGCATCCATTACACCGCGATGCTGCGCCACTTTGAAGCGGCGGAGCACGAGTTTCTTGCGCACATCGGCTGCGCTTACCCGCAGATCTCCTCGCGCGAAGTGGATTTCCCGCGCGTCCACGTCGAGGTGGATTTTCAGTCCGGCACCAAGTACAACGACTTGCTGGCGATCGAAGTATGGGTCGAGCGCATCGGCGGCAGCTCTTTCACGTTTGCCTTCCGCGCCTCGGTGGAGGGCCGCCAGGCGGCCAGCGGACGGATCGTGGTCGTGGCGATGAGTCCCGCGACCAAGAAATCGCTGCCGCTGCCGGCGGGCTTGGTGGAGTCGCTGCGGCCGCACTTGCGATCATAGGTGTCTCCTACTTATCCAACCCTAGCTCAGGTATACTTACAGGTGAGCCGTTGCAGGGAATCGAACTATGGGAATGTTCCAGGTCCGCGTCAGAGTTTCAAATCCGGGCGAGCGGTCCCGTTTTTTTGAGGAAAACTTTTGGGTTGATACGGGAGCACTTTACTCCTTCATTCCAGAAGGGCGGCTCAATGAGATCGGGATCGGCCCTCTGCGAACACGGGAGTTGATTCTGGCGGATGGCCGCCGCGACCGGCGTTCGCTCGGCGAGGCCGTGTTAACGATTCCACAGTTGGACGAATCGCTGACCTGCCCCGTCATCTTCGCTCCGGCGGATTCGCTCTATCTGCTCGGTGCGACCGCGCTCGAGAACTTTGGCGTGCAGGCGGATCCAACCACCCGGCAATTAAGACCGATCGCCGCTGTCATCGGTGGCTTTCTTGCGTCAGCTTAACGTTGCCGATGATCTCGGATTGGAATCAAGCGTTGGCGTTCCAAATATCCACGTGCCACTTCCAACGGCCGTCTTCCTGGCGCCAATAGACTACGTACTTTATTTCAACGTGTGCCAGGGATTGGCGGCGAAATGCAAGAACTAGACCGCGTAGACCTCCCGGCCCTCAGCCGAAGCTATCCGCACGTTAGAAACCGCCCATCCCGATGTGGACTTATTAAAGGGCGAGCGGCTGGGCAGGCTGAAAATCTCTGAAACCTCAAAGTAGCCCACTACCTGGCAGCAGGAAAACACAGGCCTGAAGGCCTGCGTTACAAAAACGCGCCCATGCGCCCGTGACGGGGCTAGAATAGGGAAACCTATGCGCTTGCTCACTTCTCTTCTCGCCCTCGCCTGGCTGGCCCTGCCGCAAGCTTTCGCGCAGCCAGCGTACCAGTCTTCCCAGCAGATGGACGACGAATTCGCCAAGTCTGGTCAAGGAATGGACCACGCAAGCCCGGAATTCATCAGCCCGCTGGTGGATCATCTGCCGAAATCCGCCACCGTGCCTTCGCCCAAGGACGTGCTCGGCTATTACATCGGCGCGCCCAAGAAGCTCACCTACTACGCGGACATGCTGAAGTATTACCGCGCGCTGGCGGCGAAGTCGCCGCGCGTGAAGATCGATGGACATCGGCAAGACGCGACGAGGGCCGCGATTGCGTCGTGGTCTTCGTCGGCTTCGGACGAGTCGATCAGGAATCTGGAAACGTATCGCGAATACCTGGCCCAGCTCGCCGATCCGCGCAAGCTCAGCGACGCGCAGGCGCGCGAGATCATCGCCAAAGCCAAGCCCGATTTATCACGTGATGGGCGGCCTGCACAGCGCCGAAACCGGCCCGTCGGAAATGCTGATGGAGCTGGCCTATCGCCTGGCGACCGAAGACACGCCGCTGATCAAGAAGATCCGCGACAACGTGATCGTTACGCATCACGCCCGCCGCCGAGCCCGACGGCCGCGACCGCTACGTCGACTGGTATTACGACTACAAGATCGACGACACCAGCGAGCAGGACAACATGGGTCCCGGCCCGCCCTACTGGGGCAAGTACATTTTCCACGACAACAATCGCGACATCAATTATTCGCAGATGACCATGAAGAACGCTGCTCGCGCTGGTATCTGCAATGGCATCCGCCGATCATGCACGAGCTGCATGAATCCGTGCCGTTCATGTACACCTTCAGCGGCCAGGCGCCGCAGAACCCCACGCTCGATCCGATTCTGTATGGCGAGCTGCCGTGGTTTTCGAATTTCGAGATGGAGCAGATGATCAAGTACGGCATGCCGGGCGTGTGGACGCACGCGTTTCGTGGACATGTGGTCGCCGGGATATCTGGGCTTCATGTCGTCGAATCACAACGGCATGATGCGCATGTATGAAACTTTCGGCAACGGCGGCGCGAACACCATGCATCGCCGCATCGCAGGCGGCGGACGCGGAGGCGGTGGCGGGCCGGACGGCGGTCGGACGCGGAGGCGCGCGGCGGCGGCATGACCACGCGCGAATGGTATCGGCCGCTTGCCGCCCTACGCGAAGTCGACTGGTCCATGCGCAACAACACCAACTACAAGGAAACCGGCGTGCTGACGCGCGCTGCAGTTGACCTCGGCAGTTTCCGGAGATTATTCTCGAAAATTTCTATAAGAAGAGCCGACAACTCCATCGAAGCCGGCAAGAAGGAAACGCCTACGGCTACGTGATTCCCGCAGATCAGGCCGGACATGACGCGCGTGGCGCTAGTCGTCAACATTCTGCGCCTGCAAGGCATCGAAGTGGGGCGCGCGACGCCGAAGTGAAGCTCGAAGGAAGGACGTTTCCGGCCGGATCGTTTGTCGATCAAGCGCGATCAGCCCTATGGGCGGCTGGCGAAAATCCTGCTGGAAAAGCAGAATTTCCCGATCCGCAGTCTGACGCACCTACGACGACACCGCCTGGACCATGGGCCTGATGGCGCACGCCAAAGTGGTCGAGAGCGCCGATCAGGAGGTTCTGAGCGTGCCTGTGGACAGCGGTCGAGAAGTTCGAGCCGCGCGGGAGCGTCGCCAGGCGCCGGCGCGGCTGGTTTACGCGGTGCTCGACAACGGATCGAACAATCATGGTGACGCTGCGCTATCGCTTGAAAGATGTGCCGATGAAGGCGCTCGAGGCAGTCGTTCAAGATCGGGCGATCAGGAGATTCCCGCTGGATCGTTGCATCGTTCCGGTGCAGCGTCCTACGAACGTTGAAAGCCGCGGTCGAGCCGCTGGGGTTGAAGGCGGTCGCGCTGGCCGGCGCGCCGACGTTCCGACGCACGACGTCGATCTGCCGCGCCTGGCGGTTTATTCAGCACCTGGGGCAGCACGCAGGAAGTCGGCTGGGTGCGCTACGCCTTCGATCAATTCGAAGTCCCTACGATCTGATTTACAAGGAGCGCGTGAAGCAGGGCAACCTGCGCGCGGCCTACGACGTGATCGTGATCCCGAACCAGGGCCGCGGCGGCGAAGGGCCTGGTCTACGACATCGAGCCGCGCACCAGGCAAGGCCAAGCCGCTGGCCTACACGAAGTCCGATCAGTTCAAGAACCTGGGCGATGTACGGATCGTCGGACGACATCACCGGCGGCATGGGGCTGGAAGGGCGTGGTCGAGTTCCAGCAAATTCGTGGAGCGGGCGGAGTTGCTGATCACGCTGGGCACGGCCAGCTCGCTTCCCGGCCGATTTCGGCATCACGCGCAACGTGGAAGCGCGGCCGCACCTCGCCGCATTTTATGCGCCGGGCCCGATCGTGCAGGCGGAAATCCTGCGCCCGCGCGATCCGATTTTCTACGGCTACACCGAAAAGACCATTCCGGTGCGCTGGGCCAACGGCCCGCTGTTGACCGTGCCGGAGCAGGATCGCGAGCAGCAGATGCTGATGCGCTTCCCCGGCGGCGACGCGGGCGTGCTGAGCGGCCTGATGCGCGGCGCCAACGAAATCCGCGACCGCGCCGCGATTCTGGACGTGCCGGTGGGCAAGGGCCGCGTGATGATGTTCTCGACCAATCCGTGTTATCGCTGGCAGAATTTCGGCGAGTTCAACATGCTGTTCAACGCGGTGATGAACTACAACGATATGCCGGCCACTCCTGCGCCCAGTCCGGCGCGCGGGGCGGTGGAGGGTTCGGAAAACTGAGCAACCCAAAGACCATCGGAAAAAAGCAACCGCCGATAAACGCCGATGAACGCCGATGGTGCCGTTATCGGCGTTCATCGGCGTTTATCGGCGGTTGCCTTTTCCGGCGTTCGAATCACTGCGATATACTCCTCCCATGCGCCGCCGCCATTTCCTGGAGCTTTCCGTGGGGACCATCGGCGGTGTGCTGGTTTACTCGCTGGATCGCCACCCGCAATTACTAAACGCGCAGGCCGTGCGCATCCCGCTGCGATTCTTCACTGACGGGGAAGCTCGTATCGTCGCCGCCGCCGCGGCGCGCATTTTCCCCAGCGACGATGCCGGTCCCGGCGCGCAACGAAGCCGGCGTGGCGATCTACATCGATCGCCAACTGGCCGGACCGTAGGGCGCGATCGCGCGCGTTACACGCAACGCTCCCTTCGACGTCGGCTCGCCGGAGTTCGGCTATCAGGGCAAAGCAACGCCGCGCGAAATTTATCGCCAGGGGCTGAAGCAGCTGGCCGGTTTCGACGGACCTCGACTGCCGCGGCAGCAGGATCGCAAGCTTTGCGGCAGATCGAGACCACGCCGTTCTTCACCTTGCTGCGCCGCAACACGATCGAGGGCATGTTTTGCGATCCGATGCATGGCGGCAACGCGGACATGGTCGGCTGGCAACTCATCGGATTCCCCGGCCCGCGCATGAGCAATTCGACGACGAAGTGGACAAGTATTACGGACGAGGCTTTTCGCCCCAAGCCCGCACAGCCTGGAACAAACCGTGGGTAAACGCGTCAAACCGCAGCGAAGATGGGGACCCAAAATGAAAACGCTACGTCCCGTGGACGATTGCCGATCGTTGGCGGCGGCTGGACCGGCCTGCTGATGGCCAAGGAATTGGCCGCGCGCACGCCGCTTTCGGTGGTCGTGCTGGAGCGCGGCGCGACGCGCACAGTTGGCCGACTACGCGGCGGCATGGACGAGCTGGACTACAACGTTCGCTTTCGCATGATGCAGGACTACTCGCAGGAAACCGTCACGCTGCGCTACTCCAGCGAATGACCGCGCCTTCCCATTCGCCAGCTACGGATCGTTCCTGCCGGGTACCGGCACCGGCGGCGCGGGCGAACACTGGGGCGCGGGTCGCCTATCGCTATCGTGCCGGACGTTTTCGAGCTGCTCACCAGCACCACGCGAGAAATACGGCGCAGAAGCGCTGCCCGAGGATCACTGCCATCGTGGATTGGGGCGTCACCTGGGACGAGATCGAGCCCTACTACACGCGCGCCGATAACGCTGATGGGCGTTTCCGGCAAGGCCGGCAATTTGCATGGCAAGTGATCGAGGGCGGCAATCCATTCGAGGGCCGCGCGCAGCGAGGAGTATCCCACGCCGCCGACGAAGATGCCCTATCTCGGCGCTATTTCCGCGACGCGGCGAAATCGCTGGGCTATCACCCGTACGCAATCCGGCGGCGACCCTCAGCACGCCTACACCAATCCCGACGGCGTGTCGCGCCCCGGCTGCACCTATTGCGGATTCTGCGACCGCTTCGGCTGCATGATCGGCGCCAAGGCGCAGCCGACGCAATACGCTGCTGCCGCTGGTGGAGAAGCAGAAGAACGTCTCACTGCGCGACGGATGCTGGGTGCGCCGCATCGTGTACGATAAGGACGGCGCGGGGCGCGACGGCGTGATCTACATCGACGCCAAGGGCGAGGAGATTTTTCCAGCCCGCCGATCTGGTTTTCCTGGGCTCCTGGACGCTCAACAACACGCGACTGCTGCTGCTCTCCGGCATCGGCGAGCCTTACGATCCGGCGACGGGCAAGGGCGTGTCGGGCGCAATCTGACGCACCAGGTCAGCTTCGCGCCGGCGCAGGCGTTTTTCGATAAGCCGCTCAATCGCTTCATGGGCGCGGCGACCGGCGGGCGTGGCGCATGGCCGATTTCGATGGCGACGTCTTCGATCACGCAATTTGCCGTTCTTGCGCGGCGGAACGCTCGCGCGGATCGGCACGGGCTTCCAGCCCATCGTCGAGCTTTGGCGTCGTGCCGCCCATCGGTGAAGGCGCGCTGGGGATCGGAGTGGAAGAAGGCGGCGGTCGATTGGTACGACCGCGTCGGGCGCGATCGGCTTTGCCGGCGAGCACATCGCCTACAAGACCACTACATGGATCTCGATCCCACCTACAAGGATCATCTCGGCGATCCGCTGCTGCGGCTGACGCTTGACTGGCACGACAACGAGCGCAACATGGTCGGAGTTCGCTCATCGCCAAAGCCGTCGAACTCGCCCGCGCCATGGGCGCGCAAGGAAATCGTCCCGGCGCCCAGTTACGGCCGCTACGACGCGCGCGCGCTACCAATCCACGCACGTGCAGGGCGGCACGATCATGGGCAAGTCGCCGGAACGCTTCGGTGGTCAACACCGTATGGGCAACACTGGCGAAGCCCCAACCTTTTTGTCATGGGCGCGTCGACGTTCCCGCAGAATCCTTCGGGGAATCCCACCTTGACGGCGGTGGCGCTCACCTATCGCGCGGCGGATGCGGTGGTGGAATCGTACTTGCGGCATCCCGGCTTGCTGTAGACGCCGCTCCTTTGGAGCGCGCAAATAAAAACCCGCTCTTCGGCGATCCGTTCAACGGTGGCGTGATGTCCGCCCGCCGCTGGGGTCCGGAGAATTCGCGGTGTTCAAGTCGAGATGAAGGTCCGTGGAAGGTCCCAATTCCGGCAAGTAACAATTGCCGTCGCGATTATAGCTGGCGGCGCACGGACCTGAGGCGACCTTCCGGCGCGGCGATTGCGCAAACTGCCAGACCGCCGCAAAGGGCACGCCGCTGGCGGCGGGATCGCGCGCCGTGAGCACGCAGCCCTTGGAAGCGGTACAAGCGTCGTTGGCCACCCAGTAGACGATGGCTCGTCCGCCGGCGTTTTGTTGAATGTCCACAGCGGTGATCACGTTGTCGTCGTCGCGCGCAGGAATTCCCGAGCAGTAGATGCCGGCGCGATAGTGCGCGCCGTTCACCGCGTCCACCCAGGCGTGGATGTAGGCGCGCTGTTGGGTGGTCATGCGGCCGCCTTCCTCCATGTCCAGGAAGATCACGGCGTTTTCAGGAAAACCCTGCTGTGCCGCGGCGGCCGCGGCGGTGCGGCCGTCGGCTGCACCTTGCTCGCCGGCGCGGCGCCGTAGCGCCTCCGAGGATCGGCCGTTGAAGAGCAGCAGGAATCCGAAGCCGGCGGCATCCAGGACGGCGCGCTTGCCGGTCCAGGAGTTCGATCGTTCGCCGGGGGCATTACTGAGCCAATATCCGGTATAGGAAAAATGCGCGTGCAGCGTGGAGAGTTTGTCGTCGCCCGGATAGAGGTTTCGATCAAATCCCAGGTAGGGCGGCGCGGGCTGCTGGCCGGCTCCCGCGACGACGATCGCCGCCAGGATCGCGAGTGCTGCGCGCTTTATCGAGGTTCTCGTGTGGGAGGTTCCTCGTTATGAACGTCCGGCGTCTGAGCCACGCGCCAACGCTTCAGGTATTCCTGCCGGACACTCTCGTCCAAACCTTCAGCAAGGCTGGCCGGTAGCTTGGCGTGGCGGATCAATTCCTGAATATCCGCCAAATCCTTTAGCCTGTCTTCCCCGGTTAGGCCGGAAGCCAGTTTCAATTCAATGAACTTTTCTAGTTGGATGACGCGGATGCCGCCGATTAGCTCGGAGGCTGTTGCTGGATCGGGGAATGCGATAGGCTTTGGTTTCCCGTCGCCAGGGTATTCACCCATGGTGATGAACTCTATACTCACGTTCGTTTCCGTAGACCGGAATCTCTTGCTGGCACCCGGGAAAGCCGGGACATAGCCGAGACCTTCATACCGCTCTCGAAACGCCGCCAAACCTTGCTTGGTAACCAGGATATCCACGTCCGAAGTTGCCCGGTGCAAGCCATGCTCGCCCAGAGCGAGCGCTCCTACCAGGGCGTAGGGAATACCCGCGTCTTCCAGCTTGCGGGTCAGGTCTTCGAGGGCTTGGTACACCGGGCCGCTACGCATGAAGAAAGAGTCTATCTGCTTTCGGGCCCAAATGCGATCCTGCCGCAGCCGCTCTTCGTAGGGTACAACTTCCATTCCTTTAGGATACTACGACCACAACTCGTTGATCGGCTGATACACACCTTCACTGGCGAACGGCACGTACTCAAAGCCGCGGCCAAAGGGATCGTCGTAGCGGACGGAGGTGTAGTTGATGCCCAGTGCGGAGTAAATCGTGGCCTCAATGTCCTCCGGCTTGACAATGCGTTGCGCCGACCAGCCGAAGTCCACGGTTTGGGATCCGGTGGCGTTGGTTGCGCCGATCACGGTACCGCCCTTAATGCCGCCGCCGGCGAACAGCACGGTTTGCTGCACGTAGTGGTCGCGGCCCTTGGCGCCGGTCAGGGGGCCGACGGTGCGTCCGAATTCGCCGGCGCACACGATCAGCGTGTCTTGCAGAATACCGGCGGCTTGCAGATCGTCCAGCAACGCCGAGAGACCGTTGTCGAAGGTGATGCCCAGGCAGTTGGAACTCAGCGGATTCAGGTTGGTGGCCTTGTCGGTGCTGTCGCCGGTGCCGTAGATATTGACGTGCAGGTCCCAGCCGCCCACCGCGATTTCGATGTAACGGGTGCCTTGATTGGCCGCCAGAACCTGGCTGGACACCAAACAGGCGTTGCCGAAAGGAGTGCCGCCATAGCGGGCCGCATCGGCGGCGCTGTACTGAAAGGCCTTGTTGACGACGGGGTTGTATTCCAAGCCCGTCGCCGCCGTATAAAAATTGCCCATGTCCTGCATGGGGGTCCCGTACGGGGAGTTGCCGCGCAATGTCCCGTCCAGCGCCAGCAGTTCGCTGTAGCGCTGGGTGGAAGCCGCCTGGCCGCTGACATTCGTGGTGTTGGCGATGCCCGTGGTGTTGGCGCCCGCACCGCCGGGTTCGGCGATCTTGAACGGCGCGTAGGTGGCCGCGAAATATCCGTTGTTGACTTGCGACGCGGAGTTGTTGGCGTTCAGCGACAGGAACGTGGGGAATACCTGGCCGGCCTGGCGCTCGGGGTTTTTTTCAATGGCCACCACGCTGCCGATGTTCGGCGCGATGTTGCCCAACGCCGCCGCGGGGTTGCGGCCGATCTGCGTCCAGGTTTGCGCCAGCGTATGCACCAGGGCCCAAGCTTGCATGGAACGTACCAGCGCCACGTTGTTCAAACGATCGGCCAGCTTGGGCATCAGGCCGGTGGGCCAGTTGATGTTGCCGATCATGGCGGGGTTGTAGCTGGCAGGCGTCACTCCGTTGGTCACCTTCAAGTCGAACATGTCGGTGTGGCTCGGCGCGCCGGCCATCAGGACAAAAATCACGTTCTTGGCGGTGTTCTGCAGGGTCACCGGCTGGGTGACGATTCGCACGCCGCTTTGCGCCGGCGCCGGCAGCGCCAGCGGACCGAGGCAGCCCAGCGTGACTCCCGCGGCGGCGCCCGCGCCGGTCAGTTCGAAGAAGCGGCGGCGCGAGATGTGGGGGCGCTCGAAGCAGTTCTTGTGCGGATGCGGGAAGCGCTGCACAAAACGATCGAATTTTTCCTGGGCGTTCATGATCTCTCCTCCACCGCCGGGCAGCGCCCCTTGCGGCAAACAGCGACCCCGCTTAGTAGTTGAAAATGAAATCCACCTTGTTATAGAGCGTCCACAGCAAATTGACCGCTTCGGCGTTGCGATTGTTATTCACATTGGCCGTGGCCATGCCCATTTCCGGCGACGACGGGTAGCGCGACAGCACCGCCAGAAACAGGTTGTTGATCATCTGCGGGTTGCTCAGGCTCATATTCTGCTGCAACAGGCTGCCCGTGCTTGGCGATCCCGTGGCCGTCACGCGACCCATCACGAAGCTGCTGTTCATCAAGTCCAGCGCTTGCGTGGCCGAGGAATCGCCGGAGCGGAACAGGTTCAAACGATTGCCGCGCAGGAAATCGTCCATGAAGGCAACCTCCACGCCTACGCCCGTCTCATTGGTGTCCGGATACTGCATGGCGTACTGGAACGGCCCCAGCGCGTAGGGCTGGCCGTTGTTCAGCGTGAAGTTGCTATAGACATTGCTGGACTGCGCGATGGCGTCGTGAATTTCCTCGGCCGTCAGGCGGCGCACCAGTTTGCGGGCGAACAGCGGTTCCCACGCCTCGTTCCACGTGCCGTTGTAGCGTGAGGAAAGCTGATAGGTCTGCGAATTGGCGATTTCCCGCATCAAGGCCTTGAGGTCGTAGCCGCTGTTGACGAAATCCGTCGCCAGGGCGTTCAGCAGCAGCGCGTTGCTGGGCTGCAAGGTCCACGGCGAAGGCGGCGGATTGTAGGGGTCCAGCCGGGCGGGATCGAAAGTGTCGGGCGGATCCACGATGCCCATGCTGAACATGGCCGCCCAGATGTAATTCACCGAGGCCCGCGCAAACTGGAAATCGCCGGTCACCATGCGGGCCATGGCCACGCGGTAGTCTTCGCCTTGATTGGGCGTCTGGTTGCTAAAAAAGTAGTTAGGCGTGATGTAGGTGGCGTTGTTGGGCGTAACCGAAGGCTGCCGTGCCGGACGATTCCCGGAGGTGGTGTTCAGATTGTAGTAGCCGCTGGTAGCGTTGTACACCGACCAGGGAGTTTCGCCGTTGAGCGGCGTTTCTCCGCTTTGGGTCCACTTGGTCCGCGCCATGAAGGCCGCGAATCCCCAGGCCTTATAGCGCAGTTGCTGGCCGCCCCACAGGCTGAGCGTGGTCAGGTGGCCCGCGCCGTTGTGGCACAGCAGGCAATTGACGTGCTCGATTCCCAAAAACGTGTCGGCCACATTGGCGGCCATCTGATCGTAGGTGTCCTGCGCGGGAATGCCCGCGCCTTGCTGCACGCCGCCCAGCAGCCAATCCAACTGGCCCTTGCTGAAGGTGGACTCCGTGGCCGCCGTGGTGTTACCGCTGGCCTGCGAGATCAGCGCGGCGGCCATCTGATTGTAGGGCGCGTCATTGGTGAGATTCGCTTTGATCCAGTTGTAGAACGAGTCGCGCCCTTGATTTCCCCGATTGACTCCCTGCGACGTGTTCGTCGTGTTCAGATACATGTCGCCGAAATACATCGTCCATTTGTCCACCCATTGCGGCGAGGCCAGCAGTTGCTCGATGTAAACGGCGCGCTTGTTGGGTGTGGCGTCGTTCAGAAACGCGGTGAGCGCCGCGGCCGTGGGGATGCGCCCGGTCAGATCGAGGGTCACGCGGCGGATGAACTCCTGATCGGTGGTCGGCGGCGCGGGCGCCACGCCGGCTTGGGCCAGAGCTTGGAAGATGTAGCGATCGATGGTGCCCATCTTCTCCACGTCCTGAGTGCCGCCGCTATTGCCGCCGTTAGGCGTGACCGAGGCCGTGGATCGAGTTGTCCCCGCCTGGCTGGGGTCGGATTGCGGGACCATCCTCATGCGCGTGACTTGCTCCGTCAAACGGCTGCGCACGCCGACCATTGCCATGGCCTTTTGGCGCTGCGCTTCGGTGAAGTAGCTGCACTCGGCGTGCTCCGTCACCGACGCCCCGGTGGCGGCTCGGGCAGTCTCCTGGGAACAAAGCGCCGGGGACCCGGCGGCGAGCAAAATGGCGGGAACAGCGATCAAAGAAACCCAGAGCGACCTTCGGTAACCTGGCATTTTCTCCACTCCCGAAAAACAGAACCTCGTCCCAGTTGAGACGCAATATAACCTCTGTAAGTTTCCCTTCATTTGGAGGCAAATGCAAGAGTACTTTCGTAGGGGGCCCTGGTACCGTTGTCCGCGGCGTCCGTACCCTATGCGCGGGCGGTCGCGTCGGTCTACAATGGAGGCGTGAACATGGCCGGAAAATCAGAAATCAAAAGTCAAGAATCAAAAATCAAGAATGGGGTGCGCGCGACGCTCATCCTTCTTGTGGTGATCGCCGGCGGTTGGCACGCGCAGGTTCCCTCCAACGCCTCGTTGAAGGGCAAGTATTGGTTCCGCTATGTGCAAATCACCACGGATGCCTCCGGCAATCTCAGCCAAGCCATGAGTTTGCTGGGATCGCTGACCTTCGACGGCGCCGGCACGTTCATCTACAGCGCCAGCCAGACCAGCGGACCCTCTTCTACCGCGACGGTCAACGGCAGCGGAACATTCTCGGTGGCTTCCAATGGTTTTGTGACCTTGACCCAGCCAACCGGCACGCTGGCGATGAACGGACGCTTGGGAAAAGAACTGCTGTTGGCCTCCACCACGGAAGGACAAACCAACACCTGCGACCTGCTGGTGGCCATCCCGGCGCCGGCATCTTCGCTTTCGAATGGCACTCTCAACGGCACTTATCAGATCGGCACGATCGAATTTCCCTCGGCCAGTACGGCCAACGCGCGCAGCACGCAGTTCAACGTGATCGCCGACGGCAAAGGCGGCCTGGGCAGTCCGGCGGTCGCGGGACACGCCAACAATCTCGGCGGAACAGCTACCACGTCCGCCATCACCGGAGCAACCTATGCGGTAGGTTCCGACGGCAGTGGCACGATGACCTTTCCGCTCGCTTCCGGGGTGACTGCCGCATCGCAACTGATTTCCGGCGTCAAGAACATCTATATTTCCGGGGACGGCAACTTCGTGATCGGCGGATCCACGGCGGCGGGCAGTCACGACCTTCTGTTTGGAACCAGCGCGCTCACCTCGACCACCATTGACAATACTTATCTCTTCGGATTGTTTTTCACCGGCGGCCTGGCCTGGGTTTCCGACGGAAGCGGCTTCGACTCCTACGCCGGCTCGGCCAATTCCAGCGGCGCCGGCACCGTCCTGTTTCACCAGCGCTATCACGCTCCTGGCGCAGGCAACACCTTCGACTTCACGGGATCGCAAACTTACTCGCTGCTACCGGACGGCACGGGCGGCTATGGTTTGGATCGCCTCGCGGTAGGCGACGGCGGCGCGGGCCCCGGCCAGGCGTGGCTGGCGGCGGGCACCGGGATCGTGGCGACGTCCAACTATGAACTGAACATCGCCGGCTTCGCGCCGGGCTTTTCCGGAGCCGTGCCGTTCATTAGTCCCGCGGGAGTGGTGAACGCGGCCAGTTTTGCGCCGGTGGGCAGTCCCGTGGCGCCGGGTGAGTACGTCAGCTTGTTCGGCGCCGGCTTGGCTGCGGCGCCGGCGCAGGCCGGATCTTTTCCGATTCCCACCACGCTCGGCGGCGTGCAGGTCTCGGTCACAGCGGCGAACGGGACATTTTTCGCGCCGCTGAACTTCGTTGGTACCGGCCAGATCAACTTGCTGGTGCCCTATGAAGTGAGCGGGCCGACGGCGAGCTTCCAGGTAAAAACGGGCGGCGCCACGTCCAACATCGTGACGATACCGCTGGCCGCGACGGCTCCGGGCATTTTCTCGCAAAGCTCGTCGGGCGGTGGCGCGGGCGTGTTCCTGCACGCCAATTTTTCCTTGATCACCGGCGCGAGTCCCGCGGCGCGCGGAGAAACGATTCTGATTTTTATGACCGGCCTGGGCGCGGTGCAGCCGCCAGTGATCGACGGCGCCGCCGGACCGCCCGGGCCCAATACCGCCAACGTGCAAGCCGCCGTGACGGTGCTGATTGACAACATCAATTGCGCAATCCAATATCAAGGACTCGCGCCCGGCTTCGCCGGTTTGTACCAGCTCAACGTAGTGGTGCCGGCGAGCGCCACGCCCGGACCCGCGATACCGGTGGCCATCTCCACCAACGGGGCGTACCTGGATCAGGTGACCATCGCGATTAAGTAACGCAGGACCTTCAGGCCTGTTTTTTGCGTTGTCAGAACCGTCTGCGGTAGCGGATGGGTCCGGCGCTCAGGGAGTACCCATCCGCTACCGCGGACGGTTCTGACAACCTCCAACAGAACAGGCCTGAAGGCCTGCGTTACGCATTAGTTGGCGAAAAGAAACTTCAGGGCCTCCGGCAGCCGCTTGGCCCACCACGATTCGGAGTGTTTGCCGCCCTCCTGAACGATCACGCGTAAGTGACGATCGTCGAATCCCGCCTGCCGGAAAAACGCCGCGAGCCTAGCGACGTCCTCCACGGGCTCTTGCACCGTGCCCGTGCCGATGAAAATGCGGCGCGGCCAGTCGTGAACGCTCGCGGCATCCTTCAAGAGCTGATACGCCGAGGCATACACGGAAGGGCTCTCCAGCAATAATCCGGCAAACGACCCTGGCCGCGCGATTACGGTGTAGAGCGCCGCGCCGGCGCCATAGGACGATCCACCCAAAACGCGATTGCCCGGTCCCCCGCGAACGCGATAGTGGTCCTCGATGAAGGGCACCACCTCGTCGAGCAGGAATTGCGGATACTTCTGACCCTGCGGGTTGGCCTCGGGCGGCGACAGCGAGTCGTCGGGGTAGGGCAGATACTCATGCGAACGCAGCGTCGCCCCCGCGTTGTCGATACCCACCACGATGATCGGCGGAATCTCGCGGGCCGTCACCAACGCGCTGACGGTTTCATCCACGCGCCATTCCTCGCGATTGAAAATCGAGGTGCAGACGTCGAACAGGTTTTGCCCGTCGTTGAGATAGAGCACCGCGTAGCGGCGGGAGCTATTCATGCGCAGCCGGTATCCCTCCGGCAGCAACACGCGGAGCATGCGCGTGTTACCGAAAACTTTACTGTCGAACTTAACGATATCGAGCGTACCGGCGACGGTGGAGTCGCAGGCTTGCGCGCGGCCGGCCGAAAGAAGAAACGTCAATAAACCACAAAGGCAGCAAGAACACCAAGAAAACCTGGTTCTTCTTTGTGTTCTTTGTGTCTTTGTGGTTCGCATTCCCATTCAGACTCTCCTGGCCAGCTTCAACAGTAACAGCAACTGCGCGCCGTCGCTGAGCAGGCCCTTGCGGACAAAGGGAAGCATGTTGCAGACCATCCCCAGATTCATCAGCGCGACCATGTCCACAACCATCGGCCATACCGTGACGTTGCCGTGGTGCATCATGGGAAGCAGCGCCACTCGCCAGACGTGGCGGACCAACATCCCAACCACCAGGTTGGCGAACGGCCCCGCGGCCAGGATGATCGCGAATTTGTTCAGAGAAACCATCTCCTCGGACTGGAATTGAACTAATCCTCCGTAGTGTACCAGGGACCACTTGCGGTTCCAGCGGATGCCGCTCCGCGAAATTTCAAACGGTCCCAGCACGTACGACCGGCAGTGAAAACCGAGACACAACACCGCCAGGAGATGGCCGGTTTCGTGGACCGCGACGGCCAGCGGGAAACCGACCAGCAGCCCCACGGCGATACCCACCAGAGCGCCAAGCATTTGAATAAGAAACGTTAGCGCCATGCGATCCTCGTGTCAACAGCCCGAGAACAGCTGATACACTTCCTCCATGCGACTGGGACTGAACTTCGGCTATTGGGGATCGTCAAAAGTAGATCACGTGGCACTGGCGCAAGAAGCCGAGCGCCTGGGTTATCACTCGCTGTGGACCGCCGAGGCCTACGGCTCGGACAGCATCACGCCGCTCACTTGGCTGGCCGCCCGGACCACGCGCATCCACGTGGGAACGGCGATCATGCAGATGCCCGCGCGCACCCCGGCGATGACCGCCATGACCGCCGCCACCTTGGACCTGTTGAGCGGCGGCCGCGTGTTGCTGGGATTAGGCGTAAGCGGTCCGCAGGTGGTGGAAGGCTGGCATGGCGTGCCCTACGGCAAGCCGCTGGTGCGCACCCGCGAGTACGTGGAGATTATCCGCGACATTTTGAAGCGCGAAAACCCGCTGGAACATCACGGCGAGCACTACGACATCCCCGTACGCGGCGGCACCGGCCTGGGCAAGCCGCTCAAGTTGATCATTCATCCGCTGCGCGCGCACATCCCGATTTATCTGGCGGCGATCGGTCCCAAGAACGTCGCGCTGGCGGCGGAGATTGCCGACGGCTGGCTGCCCATTTTCTTTTCCCCGCGCCGCATGGACGTATGTCGGGAGTGGCTGAACGAAGGTTTTGCGCGCGCCGGAGGGAACAAGGATTTGGCAAATTTCGATATCGCGCCGGGAGTGATGATCCACGTGGGCAATGACGTGAACGAATGCCGTAACGCCGTGAAGCCCCATCTGGCGCTCTATGTGGGCGGGATGGGCGCGCGCGACCGTAATTTCTATTTCAACCTGGTGTGCCGCTATGGGTACGAGGAAGCCGCGCACAAGATCCAGGATCTTTACCTGGCCGGGCGCAAAGCCGAAGCGGTGGCCGCCGTCCCCGACGCCTTGGTTGACGAAGTATCGTTGTGTGGACCGAAGGAGCGCATCGCCGAGTTGCTCCCGTTGTGGCGCGATTCGGGCATTACCACGCTGATGTGCCATACCGCGGATCCGGTGGCGATCAGGACGATGGCCGAGCTTCTATCCGCAGATGTCGCAGATGAACGCAGATAACACGCGTTTTTTATCTGCGCACATCTGCGACATCTGCGGATAAACTCTTGGCATGCGTGCATGGCGAGTCCATCAACTGGGTGAACCCGAAACGATGCAGTTGGACGAGATCCCCGTTCCCGAGCCGGGACCCGGACAGGTGCGGATTCGCAATCGCGCCGCGGCCCTGAACTTTTTCGACATCCTGCAATGCCAAGGCAAGTACCAGGTCAAGCCGCCGCTGCCCTTCACGCCGGGCGCCGAGGTCGCCGGCGTGATTGACGCATTGGGCGAAGGCGTCAGTGGCCTGTCCGTGGGCGATCGCGTGCAAGCGATGTCGCCGTGGGGCGGATTCGCCGAGTATTCCCTGGCGGCCGTGTCGGGCGTATTCCGCATCCCCGATGAAATGTCGTTCGCCGCCGGCGCGGCGATGCCGATTGTTTATCAAACTTCCTACTTTGCGTTGAAGCATCGCGCCTTGCTGCGCGCCGGCGAGTGGCTGTTGGTCCACGCCGCCGCGGGAGGCGTGGGACTTGCCGCGGTGCAAATCGGCAAGGCCCTGGGCGCGAAGATCATCGCTACCGCCGGCAGCGACGAGAAACTCGCGTTCTGTAAGTCGCAGGGCGCGGATCACGCCATCGGCTATCGCGACGAAACCTGGGTGGACCGCGTGAAGGAGATCACCGGCGGTCACGGCGCGGACGTAATTTACGATCCGGTAGGCGGCGACATCACCAATTTGTCCACGAAATGCATCGCCTGGGAGGGCCGTCTGCTGATCATCGGCTTCGCCGGCGGCACGATCCCTAAAATCGAAGCCAACCGGATTCTGCTGAAGAACATTTCCATTGTCGGCTTGCACTGGGGCGAGTATCGCAAACACAATCCGGCGATGGTAAAGCAGGCGCAAGAGGACTTGTTCGCGATGTTCCGCGCCGGCCAGATCTCGCCCGTGGTGTCGCGGGAAGTGCCGTTGGAGGAGGTCGTGCCGGCGCTGCGCGAACTCGCCGGGAGGAAGACCCACGGCAAGCTGGTGCTGACGATGGGGTGAAGTCGGCTATAATTACGGGTATGGCAACCAAACGCCAGACTAAGGGTTCTACGGCCGTCGCCTCGGAACCGGATTACTCGTTGCCCGAGAACGCGCCGCGCTGGATGAAGGTTGCGTTTGAGGAAGCGCAGCGGCTCCGGCGATTGGGAGTTAAACTGCCTAGTGACATGGCGGAGAACCACGACTTCTACGCCCACGGTCGAAAGAATGCGCGAACGCGTCTTCGCTGACAGCTTCTACCTGATCGCGCTCCTGAACTCAAGCGATCAACATCACGATAGTGCTGTCGAGGCTGCGCAAGAGTTGGCCGGCGCGATGATCTGGACCACCGATTGGGTTCTCCTGGAGACGGCTGACGCTTGTTGCTATTCCCCCGACCTGCGTCAGAGCGCCACGCGCTGGATCCGTTCCAGCTTCGATGGTGAAATGACGGTGGTCATCGCCACTCCCGAACTCTGGCAGAAGACGCTCTCTCTCTTTTGAACGCCATTCCGACAAACAATGGAGCCTAACCGATTGCCTCTCCTTCATCGTCATGCGCGACAACGGCATTACGAAGGCTCTAACCGGCGACCGTCACTTTGTGCAGGCTGGCTTTGACGCGTTACTGCGTTAGGCGGTTCAATTCTCCGACGGCTTTTCAGCGCGCTCAACGACGATGGTTTCCACTGGACCCTTGCGCGCCTCCAGTTTCAATCCCAATTGCTCCTGGATCGCCGTGAAGATGGAAGGACCGTCAGGATCGGGCTGCGGTTCGTTCTTCACGCCCGGCCCTTCGCGCGGAACAAAGTGCGTGGGCGTCCAATCCAGTTTGATCTCGTACAACTTGGCTGAGCTCGAGTTCGATCCACAACCGGCCGTCCCAGCGATGCGGAAAGAACTTCGGCGAAATTCACCAAAGAAACCATGTGGCCGTAGACATGGCTGCCTCCCCAGCGGAATCCGCCGTCGCCTTCGGTCGCTTCCGGCAGCTTTGGTCCGTTCTTGGCGACTACCAGTTCATAGATCGGCAACTCCTTGGTCTCCCGGCGGACCACCAACTTGAATCGATCCGCCAATAGCGCCTGCAGCATGCGGCGGATTTGTTCGCGATCGGCATCATGCTCGGTTTTGGCGGCAATGTCGAACGGATCGGAGTTCATCCAACCGGGTCCTCCCGAGAGCTGGAAATCGTGGATGTGATACGCCACTTGAATCAGCGTACCGAGCGGCACGTTTTTCGATGTGAACTCGCGGCCCGGCGGCGGAAGGTTGACGTTCGATCCGCGCATTCCCGGCTGCGACGGCCGGATCGACGCGACTTCGAATGATGCCACCGGCTGCGCGATCGCGGCAACAGCGGCCTTCGCCAGTAGCAGCTTTCCAACGCTCGGCAAGACGCTGGTCTCAGTCGGCTTCTCGACGCGATCAATCACCAGCATTTCCACCGGCCCCTTGCGCGACTCCAGTTTCAGCCCAAGCTGTTCCCGCATGGCCGCGAAAACGTTGGGGCCGCCTTCGGCTGCGACCGGCGCGTCGGGACGCTCCGATCCCCGGGATTGAAAATCGTCGGGCGTCCAGTCCAGTTTGATGTTGAAGTTGTTTTTCAGCCCGCTGTTGTCCACCACCACGCGGCCCATCACCAGTGCCAGCATGTCGGCCAACTGCCCCACGCTGACGTGTTCACCTTGCAGGTGGCTGCGATTGGACATGTTGAAGCCGCCGCAAGGATGATCGCGCGTTGGCTCGCCGCATTCCCCGTCGTCGGCTTTGCTCATCCTTGGACCGTTCTTGTCCACTGTAATCGAGTAAATGGACATCTCCTTGGTCTCGCGGTGAAGCGCGAGTCCGAACCGCTCTGTCAGCAGTGTTTGCAGCATCCGGTAGACCTCGCTGCGACGGGTGTTGCTGGGTCCCTTGGCGGTGATATCGAATCTTTCCGAGTCCAGCCAGCCTGGCCCCCCGGCGAGTTGGTACTCCTGAATCTGGTAGGCTTCGATGATCAGCGCCTTCAAAGGTGCGTTGATAGCTCGGAATGCGCCGTGCAGTGGAGGCGGAAACCCATACCCGCGCGTACCCGACTTGTTGGGCTTCACGGACGCCACGTCGAAAGCCAGCCCCGGAACGGCGGCCACGCCCTGCGCGGTCGTGCGCGGAGCACGCGCCCAGCCGGTAACGATCGGTTGGGCCACGACGGCCAGGCCGGCGACGGCCAGGAGCAGTTTCTTCCCAAGATTCAGCCGGCGCGTCTCACGGATCGTTCGTCCGTCCATGATGCGCTCGATTCGTCGCCTGAGGTCGGAACCCGTAATCCCGGAAACGCAACACAGCGGAGACTCCAGGTAGAACCGGCAGACGCACAGGATTCCTTCGGCATAGTCAAGCGGCCGGCTTCCGAGCAGGATGACCTCTTCATCGCAGGCCCGCTCCCGCTCTTCAACCAATCGTGCACCCAACCACCAAACCAGTGGATGAAACCAGAACATCGCCTCGACTACCATGTGGATAGCAGCGGCTAGATTGTCGCGCCGACGGACGTGACATAGCTCGTGCGCCAGGATCGCCTGAAACTGCGCGGGCGACAACCGATCCGCAACACCGGCGGGAAGCAATAGTACCGGCCGCCAGATGCCGAACACCGCCGGTTCGACCAACGCCGCCGAGGACCTCGCTTCGATGCCGGGATCGCCGATTCGAAACGGCAAAAGGGATGCCGCGCGCACAATGTCGCGGACCCGCCGCCAACGCTTCCACTGAAGGCGGACAACGGTTGCGCAGCCCAAGGCCCACAACGCCAACAACAAAGCCTCGCTCCTTCCACGATTGTCGCGCTCGGCACGCCGCTCGGAATTGGCGGAAACCGCAACCCACGCCGGGGTCAGACCGGGACCGTTCACTTGCATGGCGAATCGATCCATTGCCGCGGAAGACGCCGGCATGGACTGGCCGAGACGGGCACCCATATAACCGCCGATTGCAAATAACAGATAAAACGGAATCAAGAACTTCACGGACGCAATCAGCCAAAGCGTATAGCGCGTCCGCGCATGGTTCTTCCGCAGCACCAAGGTCAGCAGTCCGGCCAAGGCAGCGAACACCGTTGACTGCCATAGGTGCTGGGCGACGAATGAATAGGTCGGGTTCATGGCTTCATCCTTCCCACACTAATTTCCCGATGGTCTCTCCGCGTGCTCGACCACCACGAATTCCGCCGGGGCTTTGTGCGACTCCAGTTTCAGGCCAAGTTGCTCCTGCAAAGCGATAAAAAGGGATGGACCATTGGGATCGGGCGGTGGTGGTTCACGGCCGGTGCGCGCATCTTCGGCTTCCGCTGGTTTGGGCAGATAGCCTTCCGGTGTATATACCAGATTGACGTCGTAGCTTCCAGTCAGTCCGGTCCGATCCACCACCGGCCGCCCGAGCGCGCCGGCCAGCACTCGCGCGAGATTCTCCATGGTTCCGTTTTCTAAACCCAGCCGACCCTTTCCAAACCTCCGGCGAGATGGCGCACCCTCCTTGCCGGGCTTCAGTTTGGGACCGTTCTTGGCTACCACCAGGTCGAACCCTTCGATTTCCTTGCTGGTCTGGCGAAGCCGCAACTTGAACCGTTCTGTTAACAGCGTCCGAAGCATTTGACGCTGTTCGTCCCCATTGGTCGCGCGCTCAGACTTGCCGACAATGTCATATCGGTCGGAGTCGATCCAGCCGGGCCCGCCGGAGATTTGATCTTCCCGGACGAGGTAGGCCGTTGCGAGCAGCGCTTTCAGTGTCATGTTGGTCGCGGCGAGCCGGGCGGGATCGGAATGAATGCCGGGCCAGTCCTGCGCCGACTTGTTCAACTTGACCGTGGCGACCTCGAACGCTCGCGGCCCCTGCGGCGCGGCAACCCCGATACAGGCAGCCATGACGAGCAATCCCGCGCCGCGCACGAATGAGAACCCGCCCTGGATCATTCCGTCTTCTCCTTTTGCGCCAGGCGGCGCAGCGCTTTCTCGGCTTCCCGTACGTCGTCCATCGTCAACTTGCCGGACTCCACCAGGTGCGACATCACCGGCTGCGTCCGGCCGCCGAACAGCGCCAATAGCTCGTCGATCAAGCGGCCTTGCGCGGCGTCGCGCGAGACCGCCGCTTCAAAGATGTCGGCATTACCGATCTTCTTGACGCGGCGCAGGGCCTTCTTGCCTTCCAGGCGGTAGACGGTGGTTTGAATGGTGGTGTAGGCGGGACGGCGGCGCTCGGGGAAGGCCTCCTGCATCTCGCGAATGGACGCTGCGCCGCGATTCCACAGCGCCTGCATGATCTGTAGTTCCAGCTTGCTCAGTTTGGGTAAGGACATATGATCTACTACATCCGTTTGTGATGCTACTATTCCGGTGTGTAATAGGTCAAGAGGGTATTTTGTGGATGTTTGTCAACGGCTGGGCGCAGCCTGCGAAGCTGGCGCGAGAGGGATAGCCCCTGGCGAGGCGCAGTTCAGCCGAGCCTGGGGGGCAGGAGACAAGAAACATGAGCCTGCGAGGCTGGCGACAGAGATCGTCCATCCACCACTCTGCCGCCTGCTTTGCAGGCTCACGTTCTTCGCGTCACAAACCCCAGGCTCGGCTGAGATGCGCCTCGCCAGGGGCTAGTACTCTACCGCCTGCTACGCAGGCTAGGCTCCCCGATGCGTGGCCACGTACCAGGTGTTTCCCCAGGAATCCTTTACGGCGGAGTTGCGATCGCCGTAAGGCTGATTGGCCGGCGGGTGCACCGAAGTACACCCGGCATCGAGCGCCCGCTGGTACACGGCGTCGGCGTTCGGCACGTAGACATAGAGCATGCTGGGCAGCGGTTGATACGGTCCACCAGCCTCACCTGCTTCCAGAGTGGCGGTGCCAATGCGGACCTGGGCGTGAGCGACTCGGCCTTGCGGATCGGCGTAACGCCCCTCGATCTGGCCGTCGAACACGCGCACCAGAAGCTGGAGAAATGCGTCGGTTCCCTTAACATGGAAGTACGGCTGCAATTGCGGAAGTCCCGGCCAATGGAAGCTCTCGCCTTTCACCGTGGCGATGTACCAAATGTTGCCGGCCAGATCCATCACGCCCGCGCTACGCTCGCCATAAGGCTGATCGGTCGGCTCGGAGAGCGATGTCGCTCCAAATTCCAACGCCCGGCGATAGGCCGCGTCCACATCGGGCACGTGGAAATGCAAGGCGCAGAGTTGCGGCGGCAATTGGTATTGCGGTCCGCCCCCGAGCATCAGCATGGCGTCGCCGAGCCGTGCCTCGGCGTGCATGCCGCTGGGCAGTCCCTCGACGCGAAGTGTCTCTTGCGCTCCGAAGGCCTGCTTGATGAATTCCAGCACTTCGGGGCCTTGTTTGGAAATCACGTATGGTGTGACGGTAAGGAAGCCCTCGCGCTCATAGGAAGCTTGGGCGGTGGCGGTTTCTTTTACGGCGGCGGCGGAACTCATAGATGTAGTTTCTCCTTTGGTTAGTAGATCGGCCTTCAGACGCTCTCGAAATTGCTCGCGGGGAAGATCGCGCAAATCGCCGGCCAGGCGCACCAGATCCGTGAGCGTCCGCGAGCGCGTGGAGGCGGACGGTTGCCCCGCCAGTACGCGTTCAATCGCGGCGTCGAGTTGTGCGGACAATGGGCGCTTAGTCATTGGATTCCCCCAGGCGCTGGCGCAGAGTCTCCAGGGCGCGGAGTTGCAGTTGCTTCACCGCGCCCTCGCTCTTGCCCAGCTCCTGCGCGATTTCCCGAATGCTTTTCTCCTTCACGAATCGTCCCACAATCACCAGGCGCTGTTCGGCGGGCAGCCGGCGCACGTGGCGGAACAGTTGGGCGCGCTCATCGGCGGCTTCCACCTCGTCCGGCGCGGCTTCGCGGCTTTGGCGGGCCAACTCCGCGCCCTTCTGCTGCATTTGCGCGCTCGACTTCCAATGGTCGGCGACGGCGTTGGCGGCGATTCGCAGCAACCACGCGCCGAAAGGCGCGCCGCGCCACTCAAATCGCGGCAGGTTGGCCAGCGCTTGATGAAACACCTCGGAGGTCAGGTCCTCGGCCACATGACGGTCGCGCACACGGCGGGCGATGAACCCGTACACGCGGTCGAAATGGCGATCGTACAAGCCGGCGAAGCGCGCGGGATCGCGCTGCGCCTCCTCAACGATTTGCCGATCTTCGAGTTCCACCATTCATGAGAGTAAACTGCCGGGATGGGGAAAGGTTACGGAAAAATTCTTAACATCGATGAACAGGATGTCCAGGATAGACGCCCTCTGAGTTGGTCCCATCCTGTCCATCCTGTGCATCCATGTTAGCTATCGCAAGACGATATAGGATGTTAAGGGAGCGATGCGCATCGGCGTTGAGCGGAGGTTCCAATTTCCATGCCTTTTCACGAATACGATTGCGGCGAATGCGGACTCTGTTGTATCCATTACGGCGGCAGCTTGCACCTCTATCCGGAGGACGGCGAGCGCTGGCGTAAGGAGCACGCAGGTTCGATCCTGGCGTACTTTGAAGCGGAAACCGATCCCGCGCTGCCGTGCGTGTTTGTTACCGCCGCGCCTTCGCGCTGCACCATCTACGCGACGCGTCCCTTGGTGTGCCGCCATTTTGCCAACGGCGGATCGGCCTGCCGCGATTTGCGCACCCAACACGGGCTGGCGGTCTAGCACTACCGCAATAGCTCTTCCAGCTTCGTTCCCAGGTCGGTCCTGTCGTCGCGATACTTTACGATCACCGGCGTGTAAAGCGACAAATTCCAGTCCTTGCCGCACACCGAACTGACAGCGCGCGATCCCGGCACCACCACCGCGCCTTCCGGCACCACCAGCGGATGATCGGCGCTCTTGCGGTGGATGTGACCGTGAACGATGTCGTAGAGCGGCGTGGACCCCGTAAGAATCGTACCGGCTCCCAGCACGGCGCGGCGCTTAACGATGGTTCCTTCGTACACGCCGCAGTTGCCGCCCACCAGCACATCGTCCTCGATAATCACGGGCATCGCGCCCACCGGTTCCAGCACGCCGCCGATTTGCGCCGCGGCGCTCAAATGCACACGCTTGCCCACTTGGGCGCACGATCCCACCAGCGCGTGGGAGTCCACCATGGTTCCCTCGTCCACGTAAGCGCCGGTGTTGATGTACATCGGCGGCATGCAGGTGACGCCCGGCGCAACATAGGCGCCGCTGCGGATCGACGACCCGCCGGGGACCACGCGCACGCCATGCGCGGCGGTCATGGGTTTAACAGGGTAAGTATGTTTATCGAAGAAGGAAAGGCGTCCGGCGCCCTCCACCGACATGTCGGCGATTTTTCCCAGGCGAAAGCCCAGCAGCACGCCTTTTTTCACCCAGGCGTTGACGCGCCATCCGGTGGGGCAAGCGGCATCGGGCTCGGCGGCGCGGACGCTGCCGGCGTTGAGCGCATCCTGCAATTCGGCGAAGGCGGCCTCGTGTTCGGAGGTCAGCGTGGTTTGTTCAAACAGCGACTCGATTCGTTCGGCAAGCGTCATATACACCCGATTGTTCCAGTACCGCGCGCAGCTTGGCCTTGTTTTCCGGCGTCATCGGCACCAGCGGCAGGCGATAGCTATCCTCGATCATTCCCATCATGGCCAGCGCCGCTTTCACCGGAATCGGACTGGACTCGATGAAGTTGGCCTGCATCAACGGAAGCAGCTTCTTCTGGCGGCGCCGTGCCTCTACATAGTCACCACGAAGAGCCGCGTTCACCAGCTTGGCCATGTCGCCGGGTGCTTCGTTGGAGACCACGGAAATCACCCCCACGCCGCCCAGCGCCATCAGCGGCAGGGTGATCGAGTCGTCGCCGGAAAACAGCGCAAAACCGTCCGGGATCGTGGCGGCGATCTCCGCCATCTGGGAAATGTTTCCCGAGGCTTCTTTTACCGCAACAATGTTCTCGATGTGCGCCAGGCGCTCCAGCGTGGCCGGCTCGACGTTCGAGGCGGTGCGGCCAGGCACGTTGTACACAATGATCGGCAGCGGCACGGCGCGGGCGATGGCCAGATAATGCTGGTACAGGCCTTCTTGGGTGGGCTTGTTGTAGTAAGGCGAGACGCTGAGGATGCCGTCCACGCCGAGTTGCTGGTACTCCAGCGCCAGCTCGATGATTTTCGCCGTGTTGTTTCCGCCCGCGCCGGCAAAAACCGGAAGGCCGGCGGGCTTGGCCTGGGCCACGGTCATCTCCACCACGCGCAGCGTTTCCTCATGCGTCAGGGTGGGACTCTCGCCGGTGGTTCCACAGGGAACCAGGAAGTGAACTCCGCCTTCGATTTGATAGCGCAGCAGGTTGTGGAACGCGCTTTCATCCAGCCGGCTGCCGTCGGGACTGAAAGGGGTAACCAACGCCGTGCCGCAGCCTTTCAGCAGAGTGCTTCCCATACTTACAAGACCTCCTGAAATTCGTGCAGGCCCTTCCGGCCCTCTATCCATTTTGCGGCCAACAGCGCCCCCAACGCAAAGCCTTTCCGCCCGCGCGCGGTATGCGTCAGCGTGATGGTGTCCGCCTCCGAATCGAAACCTACCTCATGCGTTCCGGGCACTTCTCCGGCGCGGACGCTGGCCGCGGCGATCTCGCGGCCATAACTCTCGCGCAGCAGTTTTTGTAGAACAACCGCAGTGCCCGAGGGCGCGTCCTTCTTGTGGCGATGATGCATTTCCCACAGATAGGGATCGTACTCGGGATGCGCGGCGATCAACTCCGCCGCCTGCTTCACGACGCGGAAAAACAAGTTCACGCCGATCGAGAAATTCGCGCCGTACACCGCGCCGATGCCGCTCGATTCCACGATGCCGCGCACGGTTGGCAAGTGTTCGTACCATCCGGTTGTCCCGATCACCAGGTTGACGCCCAGTTCCGCGGCACGACGGACGTTACCTACTATGGCCTCGGGCATGGTGAAATCGACAGCCACGCGGAAGTCGCCCGGCTCGAGCGGCTGGCCGATATCGAAGCGTCCGGCGATCTCGACGCCCGCGCCGGGCGCCAGTTCCTCGATGAGGCGGCCCATCTTCCCGTAGCCTACGATGGCGATTCGCATGTCTAAGCAGTTTACAGGAGTTGATGGCAAGTAACGCAGGCCTTCAGGCCTGTTCTTTTTGCCGTAAACGAGAACAGGCCTGAAGGCCTGCGTTACTGATGCTCCGGGTGCGTGCAGCCCTTGAATTCGCTAAGGAAGCTCTTGCCGGAGTAGCCCAACTCCGCCAGCCCGATCTTGGAAGTGTAGTACCCATCAATCGTCAGGCTGCGAATGGACTTCCAGAACGCGCCGTTTCCTTCGCTGAGCTGCACCAGGGACCAGTCCTGATCGGCCGCTGAAAGGTTTGCGAATCCCGCGGCGATCAGCGGCGCTAGCCCTTGACGATACAGTTCATGCAGCTTGGCGCCGTGTTGAACTGTCTCGTCAATATAGGCGGCCACGCCGGCTTCTTTTGCGCTGGGCGTGTCGTCGCCGGGAATGATGCGCGCCGCAATCGCTTCCACGCAGGTGAACTCGGCGGCGGTGAAAAACAGTGGCTTGTATGGTGCGGCGCTAGCCGCGGGAGGCTCGGCATGATGCTGCGACATCCCTTGCGTCGCAGCGGCGCCGGCTACCGCCAACACTTTCAGCGTTTCGCGTCGCGTGGGTTGCTTGCTCATCCGATGTTTCCTTTGCGTTTCTCTTCCGCCAGATAATCGGTGGCGCGCCAAGCCAGCGACAGAATCGTCAGCGTGGGATTCTTTTCCGTGGCCGTTGGAAACGCGGAGCCGTCGACCACAAACAGGTTCTTCACTTCATGCATCTGACAAAAGCCGTTCAACGCCGACCGCTTGGGGTCCGCGCCCATGCGGCACGTTCCGTGTTCGTGGATCGCCGAGCCGTTCACGTCGATCTCTCCGCGTTTCAGGTGTACGATCTCCGCTTTGGCCTCATGCATGATCGTCTCGGCGGTGTCGTACATTTCTTCGGCCATGCGCCGTTCGTTGGCACGAATCTCGTAGATGAGTTTCGGCAACGGCACGCCGTAGGCGTCGTTGGACGTGCCTTCGACCGTTACTTGATTGTCGTAATAAGGCAGGACCTCGCCGTAGGGGTGCATCTCGACCCACGCGGGATAACGCTTCTTGATCTCGCGTTTCAGGCCCATGCCGAAGCCCGGCAAGTCGTGGGCAAAATGGCCGGCGCCGGCCTGGCAGCCGATGCCCCAAAATTGCGCGCCGAATCCCCGCAGGTAGTCGCGCTTCTTGCCGCGATGATTGAAGCGCGGCAGATAGATGTGCTCGCCGCCGATGCCGTCGTCGTTGGTGGCGGCGCGTCCGTAAAGCTGCGGCAGGAAGGCGCGGACGTGAAAGCGAATCTGCTCGCACAGGTAATGTCCGATGACGCCCGATCCATTGCCGATGCCGTTGGCATACGTTGGCGATTTCGAATTGAGCAGGATACGCGTGGAATCAATGCACGATGCGCCCACAATAATGATGCGCCCGCGTACCACGCGCTCTTCTTTGGTTTTGCGATCGAAGTATTGCACGCCCGAGGCCAGCCCTCGGTCGTCGGTAAGGATGCGCGCGGCCACCGCATTGGTGCGAATCGTCAGATTACCGCCGGCCAGCGCCTCGGGGATCAGATGATCGGCGGAATTGAAGAACGACGCTGTGTCGCAGCCCAATCCACAGGATCCACAATAGTGGCAAGGCGGAAAGCCGCGATGCTCGCGGGTGAGCACGGCGCGGCGTCCGCTCACAATGCCAATTCCCACGCGTCCAGAAGCCGCGCGGAGGATTGCTTCGCCGCAGCGCGGGCGGGGCGGCGGCATGTGATAGCGGCTGCCCGGCAGCGCATCGCTGGAATCCGTGCCGCCACAGACGCCGATGAGCTGGTCCACGCGATCGTAGTACGGTTCGAGATCCGCGTAGGTGATGGGCCAGGGAATCTCCCAGCCATCGCGCGCGGCCTCCTGCAAGTTCAAGTCGCCATAGCGTAGCGACACGCGTCCCCACACATTCGTTTTTCCGCCCAAGCCCCAGACGCGCACCAAGTCGAAAGGCTTTCCCGCGGGCGTGAAGTAGGGCTGCTCTTTGGTATCGAGATAAAACTCCGGCGGGCGCTCGCCGCGCTGGCGGCGCTCCCGCGCGTCGTAGGGAAGCACGTGAGTCCAGAACTTGCTGCGATCGAAGCGATCGCCGGCGTCGAGCATCAGGACGCGAATGCCCTTGCGGGTCAGGTTCCAGGCGGCCATCCCGCCGGAGGCGCCCGAGCCGATGACAATCACGTCGTGGATTTCGCCGGGGCGTTCGCGGTCTTGCGGCATCTCGTGATGCTATGCCAATGGCTGGGCATTGTCCAGCGTGCGCGTAGGGTGGAGGGTTTTTTCAACGCAGAGACGCGGAGACGCAGAGAAACCCAAGAACAAGAATCATCCAGGTTTTCTCTGCGTCTCCGCGTCTCTGCGTCGAAAAAACCCTCAGGGAGGGGATTGCTGTAGATCAAGCTGCTACAGTCCCCTACTGGCTTAACATGAACCTTACCTCAATGGTAGTGATCACTTCCACCGGCTCGCCGTTCAACTTGGTAGGCCTGTAAGTCCATTGATTCACCGCGTCCAGCGCCGCCTGCACAAGCAAAGGATGGCCGGAGAGGACCCGCAGGCGTTCCATGCGTCCCGTCTTGCTAATGATCGCTTCCAGTAACACAACGCCTTGGATGCGCGCCTGCCGGGCCAGGGATGGGTAAATTGGCTGCACGCGATCCACAACTTGGGCCGGATCGAGCGTGCCAATGCGAACCGGGCCCGCAGGCGGTTCCTTCACTCGAGGCTGCGGCCTCGGCGGTAGTCCGGAAGGTCCACCGGGCAATCCACGAAAAACTTCAGCCAAGGTGTCATAACCGTTGCCCGCAGGCGCGTAGTTCACTGGGAGATCGCCGGACGGCATCTCGTCGGGCGTCATATCAACCTTACCTGGAATCGCGGTGGGCGCTTCGATCCGCGGGGTGTTGTCGACTAATGGATGGAAGAGGCCGCTGCTTCCCTGCGGCCGGTGCGCCGGCGGCCGGTCGGCGATGGGTTGCGGCGGCGGCTGCGGAAGGTGAATCCAGGTTTCCACCACGGTGGCCATTTTCGGCACGCTCTCCGGGAAAATTAGCGGCATGACGATCAGGATCATCACTAGGGCAACCTGAAACGTGGTGGAAATCACCACCGCCAGCGCTCGCTTCCAACCGCTTCGTAGGGCGTTCTCCAGCAGGCTTTGCTCGAACATTTTTTTACCTCCTCCACCTGCGGAATTGGACACCGGAATTGCCAGGAAAGTTCCCAGAGACAAAATGGGAGGAATGGGAGGAATGGGAAGAATGGGCTCGAATGAGACGGCTATTAGCGGAAGAACGCTTCATGCAACAGCCGCACGGCGCGCCGCAGATCCGCTTCTTCAATCACAAAGCTGAGATTCCGCTCGCTGGCGCCTTGCGAAATCATGATTACGTTGACCGAGCGGATGGCCGTGAACACGCGCCCGGAAATGCCCGGTGTGGGGCGCACGTTGTCGCCCACCAGGCACACAATGGCCTTGCCCGTGCTCACGTCCACGCGCGCGATGCGACGCAGTTCCGCCACCACCGGCGCCAGGCGGCGGGTGTCGTCCACGGTCAGGCTGACGCTCACTTCCGTCGTGGCGATCATGTCCACCGGCGTTTGATGTTTAGCGAATACTTCAAAGATACGCGCCAGAAAACCGTAAGCCATCAACATGCGCGTGGAGGTGATGTCCACCAGCGTGATGTTCCGTTTGCAGGCGATGGCCCTGAAATGGCCGCCGGCCGCGGCGCGGCGCGTGATCAATGTTCCAGGCGCTTGGGGCCGCCGTGAGTTCAGGACTTGTACGGGAATGTTGCGCTCGATGGCCGGCAGGATCGTCGCCGGATGCAGGACTTTGGCGCCGAAATAGGCCAGTTCCGCCGCCTCTTCAAAGGAAATCCGCGGCACCGGCTTGGCGTGAGCATAGAGGCGCGGATCGGCCGTCAGCACGCCGTCCACGTCGGTCCAAATCTCGATACGCTTGGCGTCGAGGGCCGCGCCGGCAATGGACGCCGAATAATCCGATCCGCCGCGTCCCAGTGTGGTGATCACGCCGCCGCGCGTCGCGCCAATGAACCCGCCCATCACCACGGTCTTGCCGGCGGCGAGCAGCGGCCCGGCGTGTTTTCTCAGACGCGCGCGCGTGGGCGCGGACAAAGGCTGGGCCTGCGTGTGACGATCGTCGGTGATCACACAGCGGCGGGCGTCCAGGTGCACGGAGGGCAATCCCAAGCGCTCGAAGCAATGCGTAACGATCAAGGACGATAGGCGTTCGCCGTAGCTCATGACCGCGTCGCGGGCCCGCGGACTCAGTTCGCCCAGCACGGAAAGGCCTTGCACCAACTCGCTCAGTTCGTGGAAAAGCGGCGTCAGCGCGTCTTCCATGCCGGCGGCCTCGGCATAATGGAAATCGCGCATGGCTTTCAGGAGGCGCTGCGCCTTCCGGCGCTTTCCCGCAGCAGCGGCCTCGCCGATCTCCACCAGATGGTCGGTGGTCTTGGCCATCGCCGACACCACCACCAAGGGACGCTCCCGCCGCCGCGTGGCGACAATCCGGGCAACCCGCTCGATGGCCGCGGCGTTCTCCACGGAGGAGCCGCCGAATTTCATCACAATCATAAAGTGAGCAAAGACTTGACGATTCGCGAATACAACTCTACCGCGTGTTCCAGGTCGCGCTTGGCGACGTGTTCCTGTTCCGTGTGCGCCACCGTGATCGAGCCTGGACCGAGGAGATACGGCGTCCCCCAAGCGGCCAGGGAAGGAATGTCCGTGGTAAATGATACCACCGTGGTATCCAAACCATCGAGCGTCCCGAGATGCATCGGCGGCAAGTCGAGCACGTATTCCACTTCCACCAGGCCCGCGCACGCTTCGTCCACGGTGCGGCGCACCGGCGCGGAATCGCCCACCAGGCGGATCAGTATCTCAGCGCGGGCCCGGTCGGGAATCACGTTGGGTGCGCGTCCGCCGGCGATGGTTCCTACGTTGCAGGTGCATTGTCCCAGCACGGCGTCGGTGGGCCATTCGATATGCGCCAGGCGATGAAGCGCTTGCACCAACTTATCGATCGCGGATTCCCCCAAATGCGGGTAGGCCGAGTGGGCCATGCGTCCGTGCGCTTCCAGCACCACGCGCAGCGTGCCTTTGCTGCCCAGCGCCAGTAGGTTTTCGGTGGGTTCGCCGTTGATCAAAAACTCGCTGCCGCGAGGATGCTGGTTGGCGAATTGCGCGCCGGTGGAGTCGCGTTCCTCGCCGACCAAAAACAGCAACCCGAAACCGTGCCGTCCTTCGCGACGCAGCGCCTCGACAGTCTTGATCATCGCGGCCGCGATGCCCTTGGCGTCGCAGGAGCCGCGGCCGCGGATCGTAGTTTCGTTTTCGCTGGAGGGAAAGAATGGCGGAACGGTGTCCAGGTGAGTCGACAACACCACGCGCGGATGTCCCCACGCCGCGAAGACGTTGGGGCGATCCGGCGCGGCGTCTTCCAGGGCCAGGGTGTCCGGGGCCAGGGAACCCAGCCCACGCAAATGATCGGCCACAAAATGGGAGGCTGGGGCCTCTTGTCCCGTGGTGGACTCGATGTCCACCAGACGGCGCGTTAATTCGAACAGGTGCATGGAATCAAGACTGTCACCGCGCCCCGGAACCGCTTCCTTACGGTCGCGGCACGTCAGCGGCGCGCAAGGTCGTACTACATTACTTCACCGCAATTTGCACCGTGTTGCTGGTCACGCCTCCGGCGATCACCTGCACGTTGACCAATCCCGACGGTGTGCCTGGCGGGATGGTCACGTTCAACTGATACAGTCCCACAAAGCCGGGCGCGAGTCCCGAAAAAGCAACATTCGCGGCCACGCCATTGATCATCACTGTGGGAGTTGCCACCGTTTGATTCAGCGGTGCAGAAACGGCGCCGGCTTGTCCCGTGACGAACGCGGGATTCGTGGCGCCCAGGCCCGTGAGATACAGCAGAATGCCGCTACCGGCCGGAGCCGGATTCGTCGCGTTGTTGGGCGAAAAGTCGGCGTTCAACGCCGCCGCCGGGCCGGTACCCGTGCCGTTGATCGTGAAAATTCCCGGGTATACCGCGCCGGATGCGACTGTCGCCTGGGGTCCCGCCAAACCGCCGGAAACGACCGTAAGCGTCGCGGTAGAGGCCGTCGCTTCCACGGGCATCTGGAAGTTAATCTGGGTGGGAGAAACGTAGAACAGCGGGCAGGCGATGCCGCTGAGGCCGTTCAGGAACACCTGGGTTCCCGCCAGTATCACGGGCAGAGGCAACGTCGTCGCGGAGGCCGTGTTGGCCGCCAGCCGCACGCCGAAAATCGTGCCGATGGATCCCGGCGTTACCGAAGCGTTGGTAATGTACGACGCCCCGCCAACCACGCCGCCGGTATTGATCGCCGGCGTACCGACAGCCAGGTTCACGCCCACGGTTTGCGGACTGTTCAGCGCGCCCGATCCGGCAGTGGCGGTGAGAGTGATGGTGCCCTGGTAGTTTCCCACAGCCAAACTGCTGGCGGCCACCGATACAGTCAGTGCCAGCGGGGCCGTGCCAGTGCTGGGCGTTGCCGTCAGCCAGGTCCCACCGCTCGAAGTGGACGTGGCAACCGTTAATCCCAACGTGCCGCCGCCGGAATTATTTATTTGCAGCGTTTGCGGTCCGGGGTTGGCGCCGGCCGCCGAAACGAACGATAGCAACGGCAACGCCGGCGCAATGGTCGGAGGGGAAGTCACCGTAAGGATCACCGAGATCGTCTGCGGAGTGTTGCTGGCGCCCACGGATGCCACTTGGATGGTCCCGGTATATTGGCCCAGCGCCAAACCAGCGATATTCACCGAAGCGGTAATCGAGCCGGCTCCGGTGCCGGACGCCGGCGACACGCTCAGCCAGCTTCCTCCCGTGACTGTGGACGCCGAAGTCGTCCAGTTAAACGCGCCGGTTCCACTATTGGAGATGGTGGTGCTCTGAGGGGGCGGATTCGATGCTCCCAACAGGCCGTTGAACGTGAAGGTACCCTGATTCAAGGAAATAGTCGGAATCGGCGACACCACCGTGAACTGCGCCTGTATGGTGACGCTCGTGGCGCCTACGGCGGTCACCACGATCTGACCGGTGTAGGTCCCCGGAGTGAGGTTGGTGGCGTCGAAGTTCACCGCAATGAACAAAGGAGTCACTCCTGTCGCCGGGGAAGCGGACAACCAGCTTGCCGAAGACGTCGCGGTAAACGTCGCCGCGCTAGCCCGTGCTTCGTAAACCTCCAATTGTGATACCGCTGTCAGTCCGGTGCCGGCAGCCGCTTGAAACTTGACGATACTGGACCCTCCCGTCAAGGCGAGCGTGCAGGGAACGACGGCAAATGGCGTTCCGCTGACCGCGGTGTTGTCGACAAACGAAACGATTACTGGCGGGCTGACCGAAGCGGTGGAAACCGGACCCAACCGCGCCCGAGCCGTGACCGTTCCCGCGAGCGCACTGAGAGGGATCGGATTGGTGAAGCCGGCGGTGAAATTTACCACTGCAGTTTCCACACTTCCGGTGTTCGTGGCGGTAAAGGGAAACGAGAACAGCATGGTGCCGGTGCCGCTTTGCGTGATCGCCGCCGGCAGCGGCCCGAACGTTAAGCTGGCGGTTGAGCCGGTCGTGTTGGCGGGCGCGACCGTGACTCCGGGCGGCACATTGGTCAGGAGCACTTCGAGGTTGGCGCCGTTGGTCGCTGTCGCGGCCCCAGTCCCGCCTTCCTGAGTTACGCTGCTAAACCCACCGGCGAAGCCCTCCATCACCGACACACTAAACGTCATCGCCGTGGTTCCTTGCGGCGCGCAAGCAAACACTCCGGAACTAGAAGCAGTTAACGTTGATGCGCTGGGATTCAACGACGTGAAGGCGCCGTTGACCACCGTCAATTGGGGGTTTGTTAAGGTGCCAAAGGAGCCGCCTCCCGAAAGCAAGACCGTTGCCTGGCCACCGGGGCTCAGACCGCTCACATTTAGGCGTACCTGGTCTATGGTTAGGCCGTCACCGCCGCTGGGAAATGTGAGCGCGGCGCCGAAGCCGAGAAAAATGTTCTTCCCGGCCACCTGCACGGTCACGAAGGGGGGGCACGCTCCCGTGACGCCGCCAACCGTGCAAGTGACGATCTTGTTACTGCCGTCGTCGCTGGCGGTCGCCGAGATCGGCGCGGAGTAAGCCAGACCCAGGGACGAGTTCGCCGGGATGGTCTCGCCAGGGGTTTTCGTCGTCAAGGTCACCGCACCGGCCAGTTCGGCCAACCCTTCGATGCGCACATTGTGGGGAAGACTGCTGGTTTGAAAGGAAGCGTTTGCCGACCAAAGAGAGGGAGCTAACAGCAATACCAAACTAGGAGACAAAAAGCGAAGGAACAAAGACATCCGGCGATTCATAGACGTTCTCACTTTCTTTTGGAGCCCTTCACTGTTCCGGAATAGGCTCACGAATGCGCCGGCGCGGTGGCACTCCCTCCATTATAGCTTCAATACCCGCTCAATGTCACGGACCCCGCTAATTCGCTTGATTCCGCCCAACACGCGGTCCAAGTGCTTCATGTCGGCGATGTCCAAGATCAACTCGATCGTGGCGCTGTGGTCGGTTTCATCCACCATCGCTTCGATCGTACGGATGTTGGTACCGTCGGAGATGGCCTGGGTGATCTCTTTGAGCATACCGGGGCGCTCGTCCGTGTACACCACCAGCTTCACGGGATAGGTGGCTTCGGTGGTACGGGCCCACTCCACGTCGATGCGCCGCTCCGCCTCGTACATCAGATTCTCCACGTTGGGACAGGTTTTGGAGTGGACCCCGATGCCCTTGCCGCGTGTAATGTAGCCGACAATCGGCTCGCCGCGGATCGGATTGCAGCATTTCGCGCGGTAAGTCATCAAGTCGTTGCTGCCCTCCACCACAATCGCGCCGTCGCTGGCGATGCCCAGGGCCTGCTTGATCGTGGTGACGAGTTTGCCCGGCTCCTCCGGTTCCTTGAGCGGCTGCGGTGAAAGCCGCGCCAGCACCTGGCGTGCCGAGTACTTGCCGAAGCCGATCGCCGCCATCAGGTCGTCCACTTTGTGGAAGCCGTAATCCTGGGCGGCCTTTTGATAGGCTTCCTCGGCGATTTTCTTCAGATTCACATCGAAGCGCCGCGACTCTTTCTCGAGCAGGCGCTTGCCCAGCTCCAGGGCCTTCTGGCGGGCGCGCGTGTTGATCCACTGGCGAATCTTGTTGCGCGCCTTGGACGTTTTGACGATGGTCAGCCAGTCGCGGCTGGGGCCGTGGCCCTGCTGGTTGAGAATCTCGACGATGTCGCCGTTCTTCAAGTGATAGCGCAGCGGCACGATGCGTCCGTTGACCTTGGCGCCCACGCAGGCGTGCCCCACTCCGGTGTGAATCTCGTAGGCGAAGTCCACCGGCGTGGCGTCGCGCGGCAGAATGATGACCTTGCCGGCCGGGGTGAACGTGTAAACCTCCTCGGGATACAGATCGACCTTCAGCGTGGAGAGAAACTCTCCGGGATCCTGCACGTCGCGCTGCCATTCCACCAGTTGCCGCAGCCAGGCGATGCGTTGATCCTCGTCCAGAACATCCTTGCCGGATGGTTTGGCGGCGCCCGGGCCGTCTTCCTTGTAGCGCCAGTGCGCGGCGATGCCCAGTTCGGCGGTCTTGTGCATCTCCGAAGTCCGGATTTGCACTTCGAAGGGCACGCCGGTATCGTGAATCACCGAAGTGTGCAGCGACTGGTAGAGGTTGGGCCGCGGCATGGCGATGAAATCCTTGATGCGCCCCGGGACCGGCCGCCACAGATTGTGAATCACACCCAGCGCCGCGTAGCAGTCCTTCACCGTTTCGGTGACGATGCGCACCGCCAGCAGGTCGAACACCTGGTCGATGGTGATGCGTTGGCGGCGCAGTTTCTCGTGGATGCTGTAGACGCGCTTGACGCGCCCTTCCAGGCGCGCCGGGATGTCGTGCTTGCGCATGGTGGAATCGAGCACGCCGGCCACCTCAGCCAGAAAGGCTTCGTTGACCTTGCGCTTCTTGTCCAGGGCCTTGGTGATCTCCTCATAGGAGGCCGGCTCCAGATAGCGGAACGCCAGGTCTTCGAGCTCGCCGCGGATTTTGCTCATGCCCAGGCGGTGGGCCAAGGGCGCGTAGATATCCATGGTCTCGCGGGAGATGCGCTCCTGCTTTTCCGGCGGGACATGCTCCAGCGTGCGCATGTTGTGCAAGCGGTCGGCCAGTTTCACCAGGATGACGCGCACGTCGTCCACCATGGCCAAGAGCATTTTGCGGAAGTTCTCGGCTTGTCTTGCTTCGGCGCTTTGGAAGTCGAGTTTGCTGATCTTGGTCAGGCCCTCCACCAGGTGAGCAACCTCGGGACCGAACTGGCTCTTGATGACGCCGGTATCGGCCTCGGTGTCTTCCACTACGTCGTGCAGCAAGCCGGTGGAGATGCAGACCACGTCCAGCTTCATGTCGGCCAGCGTGTGCGCCACGGCCAGGGGATGGGAGAGATAGGGCTCGCCGGATTCCCGCACCTGCATATTGTGGTAGCGGGCCGAGAATTCGTAGGCGCGGCGAAGCAGGTCCAGATCCTCTTTGGGACGCGTCAGTTGGACCTTGCGCATCAACTCTTGAAAGCTGATGGCCGGAGCCACGCTGGCCGGGTTGAACCCCGGCGAGGACGAAGAAACCTGCATAGTTTATTATATGCTGTCGGCGGGTGTGGTGAGCCGCGACAGTTATGGAGCGACGGAACGCTGGTAGGTGTTGAGGCTCGCCACGAAAACCCGCGACGCGGAGTTAGTTGAGTCCGCGTGTTTTCGGGTCAACGGTCAAGACCTACCACCAATCCGTCGCTCCATAACTGTCGCGGCTCATCGCCAGGAGGCATCGCACAAGGTGAAGGCACTCATTATTGGCGGCACACGTAATTTGGGACCACCGCTGGCGCAGGCGTTGCTGGAGGACGGCTATCACGTGGCCGTCTTCAATCGCGGGATCACCGCCGGGCAGCTTCCTTCGGGCGTGGAACGTTTGTATGGCGATCGTAGCGACGCCGCGCAGTTGCAATCCGCGCTGGCCGGCCGGGAATTCGATCTAGTGGTGGATACCACGCTCTACAGCGGCCGCGACGCCGAGGCCGTGGTGGGAATCCTGGCGGGTCGCGTGGGCCGCTACATTTTCATCAGTACGGGCCAAGTCTACCTGGTGCGAGTCGGCCCGCAGCCGCCCTTTCGCGAGGAGGAATACGACGGCGAGGTGATGGCGGACCCCGGCCTGGAACATCGCGATCACGAGGATTGGGTCTATGGCGTGGACAAGCGCGCCGCCGAAGACGTTTTCACACGAGCCTGGGAAGCGACGCGCTTCCCCTTCACGTCGCTCCGTCTGCCGATGGTCAACAGCGAGCTGGACCATCATGATCGCATCTATGGCTACTGGCTGCGCCTGCTCGATGGCGGTCCCATCGTGATTCCCGATGTCGAATCGGGAAGCCCCGCCCTGCCGCTGCGCCACGTCTATGGCGGTGACGCCGTCCAAGCGGTTCGCCGCTGCGTGGGCGAATCGGGAGGCGGACTGCGCCTGGATGGCGCTGGCACGGCCACAAGCTTGGGCCGGGCGTACAACATCTCGCAGGACGAGACGCTGGCGCTGGAGATTTTTTTGGAAACGCTCGCCGGCGCCGCCGGGCGGCCGCTACGCATCGCGCGCGTGGCGCGCCGGCGCCTGGAAGAAGCCGGTCTGTTGCCGGCTTGTTCGCCGTTCAGCGGACGTTGGATGTCCGTGCTGGACAACCGCCGCAGCCGGCAGGAACTGAGGATGACCTACACGCCGGTATCGGCTTATGTAGAGCGTTTGGTCAAATGGCACGCCTCGCAGCCGCGGCGGGAAATCGCCGGGTACTCCAAACGGTCGCGGGAGTTGGAGATGGCATGATGGTCGCTGAATTTATGGTCGCGCATCCAGCGCTTCCGCCGCCTGGCCCCGCTGGATTCGCCACACCACGGCCCAAATAATCGCAAAGCCGATCACCTGCACCACTGCGGGACGCTGGCCCAGAAATGTCCAGTTCAACACTACGGCCGTGGCCGGAAACGCCAGCTCGGCGATTGCCGCCACAGGCGCCGTGGTGCTCATCAGCCCTCGATAATAAAGCAGCAATGCCGCCATTCCGGGAATCAGGGCCATGGCCACGATGCGCCAGAATTGCTCAACGGTCAATATCGGCGAATCAAAGGCGCCTGCGCTGGATGTCGCCGGCAGCGCCACGCCGTGCCACAGCGAAATCACGAACAACAGCGGCAGGGCCGCCACAAAACGCAGCGATGTAATGGTGAGAAACGAGAACCGCGGGGAGAGAAAGCGCCCCAGCACGGTGGAACTCCCCCACAGCGCGGAAGCGCCCAGCGCGAACAGCGCGGCGCTGATCTCCACGCGGGAAAGCGGCGCCAACAAGCCGCGATCCCCAAACGAAACCAGCCACGCGCCGGCCACACCCACCAGCAAGTATCTCCAATGGCGGCGCGTGGAGCGTTCGCCGAGCAGCGGGCCGGCCAGCAGAAACGTGAACAACGGCTGCGCTTTTTGCAGCAGCACGGCGGTATTCACGTTGCCGCGCGAGATCGCTTCGGTGAACAATACCGTGGCCAGCGCCGAACCGCCCCAAGCGATTCCCAGAACCGCCAGCCAATCGCGCCCGCGCATCTCCCGCAGTTCTTTCCATGATGCGATCAGCACCGGCACGGCGATCAGGCTGAGGATGAGATGCTCGTACAGGACAATCGCGGGACTGGCCAGCGCTCGCGTCAAGGGCCGGCGCAACACGCTGTCGGTTCCCCATAATGCGGAGCCTAGGGCTACGAGAAAAACACCCCAGCTCTTGCGCGGGGAAGCCGAGGCCGGATCAGAGTCAGTGCCGGAAACCACGTTCCAGCATAGAATGAAAGCCGCAATGGGTGCGGAAATTGTTGCTTTGGCTGGCGGGGTGGGCGCGGCGCGCTTTCTCTCCGGCCTTGTCGCGGTGATGAAACCGGAGCGTATCACCATCATCGGCAACACCGGCGACGACATGGAGTGGAACGGGTTTTCCATTTCACCCGATCTGGACACCGTGGCCTATACGCTGGCTGGCCTGGCCGACGAGACGCGCGGCTGGGGATTGCGCGACGAAACGTACCAGTGCCTGGAAGGGATGTCGCGCTATGGGATGGAAAGTTGGTTTAAGCTGGGAGATCGCGACTTGGCCACTCACTGCTTTCGCAGCGGACTGTTGCGGCAAGGTGTGGCGCTTTCGGAAGCGACCCGCCGCATCTGCGCCGCGCTGGGAGTGCGGCCCCGTCTGCTGCCGGCCACCGACGACCGCTTGCGCACGCGCGTGGACACCAGCGAGGGGTTGCTGGATTTTCAGGACTACTTTGTGCGGCGCGGCTGCCAACCGGAAGTTCGTGGCATCGTGCTGGATGGCGCGGAGAACGCGCGTCCCGCGCCCGGCGTGATCGACGCGATTCACAATGCCGCGGCGGCGATTGTTTGTCCCAGCAATCCGCTGATCAGCATCGCGCCGATTCTGGCGGTGCCCGGGATTCGCGAGGCGTTGCGCGAATGTTCGCGAAGGAGCCCGGTTGCGGCCATCTCGCCGATCGTCGGCGGACGCGCCTTGAAGGGACCGGCCGACCGCATGATGCGCGGCTTGGGTCTGCGCGCGGCGGCCTCGGCGGTGGCCGCGTTGTATGGCGATTTCGTGAACGTGTTTGTACTCGACGAGGTGGACGCCGCGGAAAAGCCGGAAGTGGAAGCTTTGGGAATGAAGGCGATTGTAACCAACACGGTGATGAAGGACCAGGCGGCGCGCGTCTCGCTGGCGCGCGCGGTCATTTCTCAGCTCGGGGGAGGATTGTTTAATGGGTCAGCCTAAAGCCCGTTTCGCTCCGCCGTGCCGCGCGGAAAGGCGTCGGAGTTGTGAAAGAACTGATTTCGGAGGAGCCTTGAAGGAATGGGCATGGGATAGGCATGTATGTGCTGATCCTGGAGGGATCGCAGCTTGTAGCCGGTGGTTGAGCGCAGTTTGCGAAACCGCCGGAGGCTGGAATCAGAGATTCCGTGCCCCGGCAGGGGCACCAGCGTCTTTGGGAGGGCGCCGGGACCCCTGCCGGGGTCCTGAGACGGAACGTTTCTTACCGGTGGTGTCGCAAGAACCGCTCCACCACCGGCTACAAGCTGCGATCCCTCCGGGATCAATTCTTTCACAGCCCCCTCGCCTTCCCCTGGAGTCGCTACATTTCCGCGAAGGCCAAAGGCCTGACCTATGTCAGCCCAGGCCATCGGCCTGGGTGAGAATGCAACAAATCATCAAAGCCCTGAAGGGGCGTCCTAATCCCGAGATAACGCTGGTCAAGGGGAATTTCGCGGGCTGGCGTTATAGGTCGCCCCTTCAGGGCTGGCTATTCTTTCTTGATCCACCCAGGCCGTTGGCCTGGGCTGGCATAATCTGCCCCTTTGGGGCTAAGAGCGGCATCGCTTATCGAGGGCTGGCGCTGTGATTTTCGGGTGCCTTCCCGTGAAGTCGCCGGCGCGAGCCAAGGAACGCTTGCGTCATTACCTGAGCCAGGAGCAGCGCGTGCAACTGGCTCACGCCATGTTCGAAGACGTGCTGGTGGAAGCGCTCCAAGTGCGCGGCCTGGACCGGCTGGTGGTGGTCTCCAACGACGCCAATGTGTTGGTGGTAGCCGCCGCCGCGGGGGCCATGGTGCTGGTGGAGCAGGAGCAGAGCGGCCATTCCACGTCCGCCGATTGGGCGGCGCAGGAATGCATGAAGCGCGGCGCCGAAACGGTGATGCTGATTCCCATTGACGTGCCGCAGGTGCGCGCCGCGGAAATGGAGTCGTTGCTGGAGGAGTCCTGGAAACTGCCGCGGCGGCATTTGATTATTGTTCCATCGCACGACGGCACGGGAACCAACGCCATGGTGCGCACGCCGCCGGACGTGATCCGCAGCCGCTTCGGTCCGGACAGTTTTTCCGAGCACGTGGCGCGGGCCCAAGCCGCCGGCGCGGCGGTCAAGGTGATGCGTCCCGAAGGATTAATGCGCGATCTGGATGAGCCGCGCGACCTGACGCTGTTTTTGGACCAGAATCCCAGCGGGAGAACCGCGGATCTGCTGCGCCGGATTCGCGACCGCCAGTTTCGGCCAGGTGAGATCGGTGTCCCCAGCGGCTAACAATTTCATGAGGTGAAATGCATGCACGTTTTGGTGTCGGGAACCAGTGGTCTGGTGGGCCAGGCTCTGTTGGCCGAGTTGCGGAAGAACGGGCACAGCGCGACGGCGTTGCTGCGGCCCCGCACGCGAGTCCCGGAAGACTTCAAGTTCGGCCGGGTGGCCTGGGATCCCGGCTCCGGCTACATTGACGCGGAATCGCTGCACCGTTTGGATGCGGTGGTTCATCTGGCCGGTGCAAGCATCGCCGGCGGGCGTTGGACCGCGGCGCGCAAGGAGGCGATCCGCCGCAGCCGCGTGGACAGCACGCGTTTGTTGTGCGAGACCATCGCCAAGCGCCCGGCCGTTCCGAAAGTTCTGGTCTGCGCTTCGGCGGTGGGCTACTACGGCGATCGCGGCGCCGACACCATGACCGAAGAGAGCGCGCCGGGCACGGACTTTCTGGCGCAGGTTTGCCGGGAGTGGGAAGCGGCCACCGCGCCCGCGGAGGCCCAGGGAATTCGCGTGGTGCATTTGCGATTGGGCGTCGTTTTGAGCGCGCGCGGCGGCGCGCTGGCGAAAATGCTGACGCCCTTCAAGCTGGGCGTCGGCGGGCGCATCGGCACGGGTAGCCAGTTCATGAGCTGGATCGCGCTCCACGACGTGGTGCGCGCGATTATTTTTGCGCTGGAAACCGAGTCGCTGCGTGGCGCGGTGAACGCGGTGGCCCCGCGGCCGGTGACCAACGCCGAATTCACGCGCACTTTGGGCGGCGTCCTGGGGCGCCCCACGTTGTTTCCGATGCCGGCATTTGCGGCGCGGGCGGCCTTCGGAGAAATGGCCGACGCGCTGCTGCTGGCCAGCACGCGCGTCCGTCCGGCGCGCCTGGAAGAGGCCGGGTTCACGTTTCAGTATCCCGAGTTGGAAGGCGCGTTGCGGGCGGTGTTGAAAGAAGGTTGAACATCGCTGGCCTTTTCTTGATGCGCCGGGGCAGGGAAACCCGCGTTCAACTCGGCCGTACTGGCATAGGCCCAAACACCTGGTCCGGAGTACTAACCCGAGTTAAAACCTCAGGTCTATTGAACTGATCGTCACATCCGGCCGATCCTGTTAGTGGGAGTACGCTGTTATATGAATTTGTTGGAGCTGGCTGTCGAATACGCCTCGCACCGGGCCCTGTCCTGGGGCCGCATGCTGATTTGCGGACGATCGGACGCGCGCTACGGTTACCGCATTATGATTGGGAAGCGCGAGCCGGTTCCCATCGTCACTGTTCCCAACCTTCCCGTAGACGGCGAAAGCGTGGCCTTGGTGGCCTGGCCGTTTGGACGGCACTCCATGTATATGGATGGCGGGTTGCCCGGCTCCTCCAGCGAAGCATGGCGCGAAGCCGAGGGGATCTACACCGACCTTTGCATGTTGGTCGGCATTACGCCCGACGCCGACGCCTTTATCAAGCAGCGTCAAGCGCTCACATTGGCGTCATAGCGTCGCGAATATTACGTCTTTGCCAGGTTGTTGGCCGGCTGGCATCGATCCTGCGCCTCCCTGCGCCGCGGGCCCTATCGCACCGAGATTGTCACGGTATTGCTCGACACCCCGCCTTGTGTCAAGACCACCGGCACGGCGTCTCCGAGGTTGACGTTGGGGGGAATCTGCAAGTTCACCTGGTACAAACCCACGAAGCCCGGAGCCAGGCCCGCGAACTGCACCGGCGCGGGTAATTCTCCGATCGTTGCGGTTACCGGCGCCGTCACCCGTGCCAGCGGTTCGGCCGCGGGCGGAACTACGCCTGAGGCCACCGCGGGATTGGTGGCGCCCAAGCCGCTGCAATACGCGATCACTATGCTGCCCGCCGGCGCGGGTGATGTGGTATCCACGATTTGCCCTTGCGGATTGGTGATTGCGCCTTGTCCCGATCCCGAGGAGTTCACCGTGAAGATTCCCGGACGGTTCGCGGCCAGCGTGATCGTCTCCGGCACCGCCAGCGAGACCGGCGTGGTCAGCAACAATTGCGGACGGGTGTTGGCGGGCAATTCAAAAGGGATCTGGGCGTTGACCTGTCCGCTGGTGGCGTAAAACAGCGGCGCGGGAAGTCCCCCGATAGTCATCGACACTCCGCTCAAACTGGTCGGTAAAGGAACGGTGCTGGCCCCCAACGCCGTGGCCGCTAAGTTATTCCCAAAGACCGAGACGATGCTTCCCGGCGCCACCGCGCCGCCGGGCGCGAAGCTGGCGGCATTGACCACGCCTCCTGCAAACACCGCCGGCGATGCGATGTTGGCGCCCACTTGTCCTTGCAGAGTAATTTGGGCCGCCGCTACTCCTGGGAGCAGTGCGCGGATGGTCACCACGACTTGCCCACCGATGTTCAACGGCCGCCACGTTCCGCTATACGTTCCGTCACCCAGGCTGGCCAGCGCGATGGCCGGATCGCTCGTCGAAAAACTGGCGATCACCGTGGCATTCGGAACCGCGTTGCCGCAGTCGTCGGCAACCTGCACTTCCAGCGACGCCGGCCAGCCCACCGGAGAATTGAAGTTTCCAGAAAGCGTGCGGCTCACCGCCAGCAGTTGCGTCGGCGTGCAGCCCGTCGCGTCTTCCGAACTCCGGCCCTCGGGGAAAATTTTGGGGCCGGAGCCGGCTACCACCAACAACAGATCGACCAACTGCGAAGGACTGCCGTCGCTGAACAGCAAAGTCAGCGAACCGCGATAGATGCCCGCACCCAGAGAGCCCAGGGCGGGCTGTGCGGCGATGGTGACGGGATTGAGCGCCGAAACCGTGCCGTTTCCAGGCGTCGTCTGCAGCCAGGTTCCACCGAATGTCAGCAATCCGCTCAAGTACTGCGCGCTGCCGGCCCCGGCCGCGCCGAGCTGAATGTTCTGCGATCCCGGATCGCTGCCGCCGGCGCGCGCCGTAAAAATCAACCCGGTGGGCCGCACGGTGACGCCCGGATTGCTGGCCGCCGCCAGCACACTGAGAATCACGGTGGCGTATTGCGGCGAATTGTTGGCGCCGGACGAAACGATCTTCACGATTCCGCTGTACTGCCCTGCCGCTAGGCCGCCGGTGTTGACGTTGACTTGAACCCGCGGAACTTGCAGCGAGTTGGCAACACTCGATCCGCTGGACGGCGTGACACTCAGCCACAATCCGCCATTGAGCGTGCTGGCCGTGGCTGTCCAGTTCATCGTTCCCTGGCCGATGTTCAACACACCGATGGTTTGCGGTGGCACGGAAGATCCGCCGGCGACTCCCGTAAACAGCAGCCCGCTTTGGCTGACCAGAATGGTTTGCGTCTGCGCCTGAACGGTCAGCGTCACCGGAACAATGGTGGTTTGGTTGGTTGTCGCGCTGCTCACGGTTACCGTTCCGGAATACACGCCCGCCGCCAAACCAGCGCCATTGGCGCCGACTTGCACCGATTGCGTCGCTCCAGCGCCGACGCTTCCCGATGTTGTCGCAATGCTCAGCCAGGTTCCGCTCGCCGTTGCGGCTCGCGCGGTCCAGGCCAGCGTCGAGCCGCCAGTGTTGGTGATGTTCAACGCCACCGCCGATGCCGGCTGCGGACCCGGCCGGAATCTGGAAGCTCAACGAAGCTGGCTGGACCTGGAGATTGGCTGGTGTTGCGGCCGAGACCGTCAAGGTCAAGGGGATTGTCGCCGTGGCCGGGCTGGCCTGCGGCACGGTAACGGTGACCGAGCCTTGATAGGTTCCGGGAGCCAGGCTCACTGGATTCACGTTCACGGTGATGTTGGTGGGGATCACGCCCGCCGCCGGTGCAATCGACAGCCAACCGCTGCCTGTCTGCATCGTTGCGGTGGCCGTCCAGGCCAAACCGGGAGTGGGGCTGGTTAAGGCGATTTGCTGCGTCACAACGCCGGGAAGACCCGCCGTACCGGTAAGATTGCCGCTCGGCAGCGTGGCGCTAAAAGAAGGCGCCGCCGCCAGAACCACACGGATCGACTGGCCCGCGGAGATGTACAGATTGCCGGCCGGATCGGTCACGACGTCATTCGCCTGGAGGAGTCCGGCCTTGGCCGCCAACCCGCCATCGCCGCCACTGCCACCTCCCGCTACCGTCGTAATGATGCCGTTGGCTGCCACGCGGCGCACCAGGCTATTGCCCGTATCGGCGATGATCAGGTTTCCCGCGCTGTCGAACGTCAGGCGTTGCGGCTGGCTCAACTCCGCGCTGGTGGCCGGTCCGCCGTCGCCGGAAGACCCCGCGGTTCCGTTGCCCGCTACCGTGGTGATGATGCCGCTGCTGTCGATCTTGCGAATCCGGTTGTTCAGGGAATCGGCGATATACACGTTGCCTGCGCCGTCCAGGGCCACGCCGATCGGTAGATTCAGGTTGGCGGAAGTGGCCGGACCGCCGTCACCGGAAAATCCCGCGGTTCCCGTACCGGCGATGGTGGAAATGATTCCGGCGGAGTTGACTTTGCGAATGCGGTGGCCGCCGGAATCGCCGATATAGACGTTGCCGGCGGAATCCGTGCCGACACCCAGCGGCCCCGACAGCCTGGCCTGCGCGGCCGGCCCGCCGTCGCCGCCCGAACCGCGGCCGGCAAACGTGGTCAGATCCTCCGCTGGGGGTGATCTTGCGAATCGCGCCGCCAAAGTAATCCACCACGTAGACGTTGTTTTGCGGGTTGACGGCCAGGCTCTCGGGATGCGTGAAGCTCCCGGACGTGGCCGGTGTGGCATCGGTGTAACGGAACAAGCCGTTTCCCGCAAAGGTCGTGATGATCCCTCCGGCTGACACCTTACGCACGCGGTTGTTGCTGTATTCGGCGATGTAGATGTTGCCGGCGTTGTCGCGGCCTATGCCCCCGGGATCGCTCAACACGCCGCCGCTGGCGGGTCCGCCATCGCCGGCATACCGGTAATTGCCGTTCCCGGCGATGGTATTGATGGTTCCATCGGCCGCGGAGATCTTGCGCAACCGCGAGTTCGAGAGGTCCGAGACGTAGATGTTGCCCGCGGAATCCGCGGTTACCCAGTCGGGATTGGAGAAAGTAGCGGCGCTAGCGGGCCCGCCGTCGCCGGTAAAATCCTGCACGCCCGTTCCGGCGACCGTGGTGATGATTCCCGCGGACACCTTATACACCTTGTTGCTGGCATCGTCGCCGATGTACACGTTGCCGGAGGCGTTGACAAAAACTCCGGTCGGACGGCCCAGCGCCGCGCTGGTGGCGGCCACGTTGTTGGGCGCGGCGCTGCCGCCGCCCGCGAACGTGGAGACGATTCCGTTGGTCTTCACCACGCGCACGCGGCCGGAGCCAGAGTCGCCAAAATAGAGGTTGCCGCCGGCATCGAGCGCCAGGCCTTCGGGATCGATCATCGCGGCGGTGGCTGGTCCGCCGTCGCCGGAATATCCCACCGTCCCGTTGCCGGCGATGGTGGTAATGATTCCCGCGGCGCTCACTTTACGAATGCGTCCATTGGCGCTGTCGGCGATAAAGACGTTGCCCGCGCCGTCCACCGCCACGCCCCGCGGACGGTTGAGGGACGCGCTGGCGGCGGGTCCGTTGTCGCCGCCGAAAGCGGCGTTTCCGTTTCCCGCCACGGTGCTGATGATTCCGGTGGCGGCATCCACTTTGCGTACTTTGCTGCCGAAAAGGTCGGTGAGGTACAGATTGCCCGCGGCGTCCAGCGCGATGCCCCACGGACCACAGAAGGAAACGCTGGTGGCGGCGATGCCGTCCGCCGAGGAACCACAAGAGAGGCCATTGCCCGCCACCACGGTGAGGATCCCGTTAAGGGCGATTTTGAACACCTGGTTGTTGTGACGGTCGGCGACATAGACGTTGCCGGCGGAATCCGTCACTACGCCGGTGGTGTTGCCGAGCGCCGCGTTGACGGCGGGTTTCCCATTGTCCTGGAACAGCCAGTCCGCGCCGGTCAAGGTAGTGATGATCTGCGCGAAAGCGCGGACCGGAGCCAAACCGCAAAGCAAAACCCCCAGAACCAGTGAGCCAACTCGTGTGGACATGGCCAATAGTATACCGAACTATCGCCGACTATTCCGTGGCTGTTGTTGGGAACGGGTGGGCCACATTCTGAGTTAGAATTATTCTGCTTATGCAACCGGACCAGGAGGTTATCAACCGATGGAGCGGTTCCGCTCCGTTCTGGGAGAAGCACCGCGAAATCATACGGCAGATGTTTGCGCCGGTCACGCAAGCTCTTGTCGAGGATGGGAAGATTGGCAGCCGGCAGGTTGTTCTGGACATTGCTTCCGGTCCCGGAGAACCGGCCTTGACCGTGGCCGCCTTGACCGGACCTGAAGGCAAGGTCTTTGGGATCGATCCGATTCCGGAGATGGTGGCCGCCGCTCGTCGAGCGGCAGACCATCTGGGGTTGAGGAATGCACAATTTGACGTCGCCTTTGCGGACCATCTGCCGTTCCCAGCCGACACCTTCGATGCCGTGATCAGCCGCTTCGGCGTGATGTTCTTTCCGTCTCCTGCCGAGGCGGTTCGCGAGATGTTGAGAGTGCTCAAGCCAGGACGGAAACTGGCTCTGGCGGTCTGGCACTTCGCGGAAAGAAATCCTTTTCACTACACGCTGGCGCGAGTGATGGACACGGTATGTCGATTCGCCGCCACCTGGGCCGGATGCTCCGGACGCATTCCGCTTTGCCAGTCCAGGAAAATTGCGGGACGTTCTTCTGGAGGCCGGCGCGATTGCTCCATCCGAGCGTCTGCTGCAATTCACGATACAAGCGTCGATCTCGGTGGAAGACTTTTGGACACTGCGAGGCGAGATGTCCGAGAAGCTTCGTGGAAAAGCTCGCCAGGCTTTCACAGGAGCAGTTGACTGAAGTGAAGCGTCAGGTGCTGGAAGCTCTTCGTGAGTACTCGACAGACCGGGGGATGAGTTTCCCGGCTGAGGTTCTTATCGTCAGTGGAAACAAGGGAGTGTCGCACTAGACTTATGGCTCGCGGTTGGGAAAGCAAGGCGGTCGAATCGCAAATCGAAGAGGCGGAATCGCGCCGCGCATCCGGACCACAGCGTCCGCCCGATCCGGCCGAATTGGAACGGAGGCGGACACGCGAGAGTTTGGAGCTGGCCCGCAAGCGCGTCCTCCACGACCTGGAAACGAGCCACAATTTCCGCCTCGAGAAGATGCTTCGCGCGTCATTGAAACATCTCGACGAGAAGATTGCGGAATTAAAGTAGCTGGACGCCCGCCTGCGCCTGAATCTCCGCAAACGGGATCCCGATGGCCGGGTTCATTTCCTCCAGCGAGTTGGAACGCATCCGGCCATCCGGGAGCAGGCGGGAAGCCACCACCGGAAGAATGCGCTGATCGATTTGGCCCATCACTTCGCAGAGAACCGGGCCGCGCCTCGCCAGCACATCGGCGATTCGCTCCCGCGCCACGCCCCGATTCTCCAGCCACACGTAAGGAAGTCCGTAGGCGGCGGCGACTTTTTCGGTGTCCGGCAGAGTGACGCCGGAACCCGGTGTAGAGCCCACATAAAAACCTTTAAAAAAAGTTTCCTGTGTGCGGCGGATAGACGCGTAACCGTCATTGTTGATGACGAACAGCTTGACGTTGAATTGGTGATGCGCCAGCGTTTGCAGTTCCTGAATATTGGTTTGCAGCGAGCCGTCGCCGATTACGGCGATCACATTCCTGGTGGAGGTATTGTTGGAAAGTTCGGCGGCGGCAACACCGAATGACGCCGGCAACGCCCAACCCATCCCGGCGAAAGAGCCGGGATTCAAGTAGCGTTGCGTTCCCTTCACGCGAAACGCTTGGCCCAGGATCGGGTGCGGCTGTCCGGCATCGGTGAGAATCGTTTCGTTACCGGTAAGAGCGTCGGACAGAAGGTCCACGAATTCGTAAAGATTCACGCGATCGCCCGCTTCGCCGAGCAGGTGCGGGTCCTTCATGATGTTGTACTCGCGCTTCCACCGCTGGCAGACTTCCCGCCACGCGGCCGGCACGCCATGGGCATGGCTCTTGGCGTGGTCCTGCGCGGCCGCGGCCAGGCGCGGCAGATAGTCGTGGATGTCCCAAGCGTATTTGCGCTGCACGCCAATTTTTTCCCGCTGCAACAGCGGACGTTCCAAGTCGATTTGGATTTTTTCGGCATGCGGCGCGAACATGGCGCCTTCGTACCCCACGGTTTGCACGTGCAGGCTGCAACCCATGGTCACGATCAGGTCGGCGGTTTGCGCGGCGAAGTTGGCGGCGCGATGGGCCCGTGGTCCGGGATGGCCCACCCACAAGGGATGGTCGAAAGGCATCAGGTCTTTGGCCATCAACGAAGTGAGCACGGGAATCCGCAGGCATTCCACCAGTTGGTGGAATGGTGCGACCTGCGATGCGCAGCGAATCCCGTGTCCCGCCAGAATCAGCGGACGGCGTGCTTCGGCGATGCGTTCCAGGAGGGCCAGCAGATCGGCCTCGGCGGCCGGTTCCGCAGGCGTGGGCCGCGGATGAAATGGCTCGGAGTCCTCCGGGAAAACCGCGCCTTGCACATCGAGAGGAATATCCAGCAGCACCGGTCCGGGACGGCCTTCCCGCGCCAGGTGCAGCGCTTTCTCCAAGTGATAGCGGGCCCGCTCGGGACTCTCCACGAAGGCCGCGTACTTGGTGACGGATTCCACGATCGGGACGATATCCACTTCCAGGAAGCCGCCCTGCCGGAGGCCGGCGATGCCGCTGGCGCGCGCCGTGTCTTCGCGTTTGCATTGGCCGGTGATGAACAGCAGCGGCACGGAATCCTGGTAAGCGCCCACGAGTCCCGTCAACAAATTGGTGGACCCTGGACCGCTGGTGGCCATGCAGACGCCCAATTTACCGCTCTGGCGCGCGTAGCCGTCCGCGCCCATGGCACAGGCTTGCTCGTGATGATTGCAGTAGTAGCGGAGTCCCGGCAGGCGGCCGAAGGCGTCCATGAGATGCATCATCATGCCGCCGGACAGCATGAAGTAGCATTCCGCGCCGGTTTGCGCGACGGCTTGCGCGACGTAATCGGCGACCCTCATTGCAATGTCTCTGGGTTAGACATTCGTCCATCGTAGCAGACAGCTCCCGTGTTAAAAATCTTTGTTCGCGTCCCTACAAATGCACGGTCCCCGATTTTCCGGGCTTGGCCTCCGGCTCTTTCATTCCCAGCTTCTGACGAATCAAGCGCTGCCGGAACGGCGACGGCCATTCCAGCGGCGCCGGGAGAAACAAGGCGCGGCCGTTGATCAAGGCGCGCCGCAGGGCCTGCTGGTCGCCGGCCAGACCTCGCGCGTAAAGCAACCAGGGGCGCCGTCCAGCGGCATTTGTTTCAGGATGTCGGCGGCGGCGGCCGGATCCTTACGCAGCAAGGCGGCGTAGGCGCGAACCGCGCCGGTCAGCAGTTCCTTGCGCGGCGCGCCGATCCACGGACGCAAGGCGAAATATTGCTGCAGGCTCTGGCGGGCCGCGGCTTCATCGCGCATGGCCGCTTGCAGCCAGGCCAGCGCCGGCAACTCCTCGCCCAACAGCTTTTGCGATTTCACCATGGACAGCGCGCGCGCGATGTTGGAGTACGCGGCGTCGGCCCCGTTTTCCGTGGCGCTCAAGATGGCCACGTTGGCCAGACTCATCAGCACGTCGCCGGCGGCGACGGTGCGTCCGGAAGTCCCCAGTGCTTCCGCGCCTCGCAGGTATCCTTCCATGGCGGCGCGGGGATCGCCCATCGCTTCGGCCAGGCGCGCCTGGTAGAGCGGCGCCAGACGCTGCTGTTCCTCAGAGGCGTGGGCTTGGTATTCGTTGAGCGCGGCGGCGGCGTCTTCGTAAACGCCTTGATCGGCCAAAATCAGGGCGATCTTTTGATAGGAGGAATAGCCGGTGAAATCCGGCTCCACTTCCAGCAGCTTGCGGAAGGTGGAGAGCGCTTCGTCGTCGTTGCCCAGGATGTACAGAGTTTCGCCGCGGGTATCCAGCGCATTGTGATCGCTGGGATGCAGTTCGATGTAACGATCGCTGGCCTTCCGCCATGCCGCATTGTCCCCGGCCATGGCCGTGGCATAGACCATCTGATTCAACAGCGAGAAATCTTCGGGATCGAGATCCAGTCCCTGTTGCACCAACTGGACGGCCGCGGCGGGCTCGCTGGAGAGCGACAGCAGCAACGACAATTCGTTGCGCGCCGAGGTGTCGCGCGGAAACGCCGCCAGCAATTTTTCCAGACTGCGGCGTTGCGCGGCGGGATCGCCGCCCAGTTGCGCGAAGTCGAGAGGCAGCCGCAGACGCTCCAGGCGGGGCAGGCGGTTCTCCTGGGCTCCGGCCTTGGTCAGCAATTCATAGCATTGCCGCGGCCCGCCTCCGCGGCAGAACAACTCGGCCATGCGGAATTGCGCCAGCGCAAAATTCGGATCCAGGCGGAGAGCCTCCTGGAACTCCTGCACCGCGCGCGGCGCGTTGCCAAAAATCGCTTCCTGGCCCAGGACGTAGTGGCGCAAGGCGTCGGCGTTGGCGGTGGAGATTTGCGCCAACACGGGCCATTTGGCAGGGTGGGAAGAATCCAGCAGGGCGCCGGCGACGTCTTTGAGGGCGGAGTCCAGCAGCTTGGAAATGTCGCCGGAATTTTCCGCGACGATCTTGAATGTGGATCGCGTGCGTCCTCCGGCGGTGTCTTGGATGCGCAGATCCAAGCGCAGCCGCGATGGTCCGTCGCGCTGCAGCGCGCCGGTGACGGCCAAGTCGGCGCCGGCCTCGCGGGCCACGTCGATGGCCAGGTTGGGATCGGCGAGTTGGCCAATCTGCTGGTTGCGCCGCAGCAACACCTCCAACTGGCGATCCAGGGAGATCACCTCCAACCCCTCGATTTGCTGCAAGCCGGTGGTGAGCAGGTCGGGGATGCCGCGGCTGAGCCAGCCTAACGAAGAATCTTGAGAAAGATTGGAAACGAATAGCACGGTAATCGCGTGCCGCGAAGCCCGCGTGCCGCCGGAACGAGCCCGGCGCCACAACATGCCAAGAGCCACTACCAGCACCAGCGCCGCTACTACCCACAGGTATTTTCGCGGCGCCTCATCGTAGATCGGGTGGATGGCTGCGGTGGGCCGGGGCGGCTCCATGGCGTAGAGATCGGCAGCCAGATCGCGCGCCGAGGCATAGCCGCCAGCGAGAGCTCGCGAGACCACCGGCCGCAACTCGGCGGGCAACCGTTCCAGGTCCAGCGAGTCCGTTCCCGCATCGCCAGAAGCGGCCGGATGCCCGGTGGCTAATTCGTACAGAGTGCGGCCCAGCGCCAGCAAGTCCGGGTGTGGATCGAAGACTTCGGGCGGAGCCGCCAGCCCGAAGCCGAGAATTTGCGCCTGGCCTTCCGGCGTGATGACCACGCTTTCCGGCGCCAGATAGCCGTGCGTTATGCCTTGCTCGTGATGTTCCGCCAGCGCTGTGGCCAGGTCCAGGGCGATCCTACGGAATTGCGCGGCGGCGATCCCCTCGCCGCCGATAATGTCGCGCAGGCTGCGGAAGTCGGGCGGTTCGGGGGTTTGGTCGGGCATGAGATGGAAGCACGGAAACTACCATCATACCAGATGGAAAGTAGGGCGGGCATCCTTGCCGGCCCGGTTCTGGCGCCCGCCGTAAAGCCGCCGGCAAGGATGCCCGCGCTACGGATTACTTCAAGGCGTCAAATAACTTGGCGTATTCCGCGGATACCTCGGCTTCCGGTGGCGCCTCCAGGGCGGCCTCTAGTTCCCGGCAATCGCGGCACAGCAGCTTGCGGGCCAGCAGCCAGCGTCCCAGCAACAGGTTTTCGTGCGCGCCGCACATCACGCAGCTCAAATCCAGGAATACGTCGCGGATCGCCAATGTCAGGATGCCCGCCAGCAGCCAAACTTGCCAGTGCAGCCAGACTTCCGGAAGCCTGCCAGAGACGGAAAGATGTCGCGGTACCAACTCCGTTTCGCAGGCCATCAGGTAGGCGGACACACCCCAAGCGCCCAAGGCCACACGCAACATTCCTTTGACCGCCTTCTCCAACATATGAAGTTCTGGACTCTTTACCTTACGTTCCTTCCATTGTCACACTGTTGGACGTGAATCCGGGCGGCGCGGATTCAACTTAGTACACAGCTTTTGGTTCTTCACCCGCGGCGGCGGCGCCCGATCCCCGCAGGGTTTTCAGGCTGTCCTTGAGTTGCCGGGTCAGCATGGCCATGTCCGAGGAGAAATTCAGGAGACGATAGCCCATCGCTTTGCATTCCAGCAAGCGCTTTTCGTCGCCCAAGTGAATTCCCGCGGCCACCGGACTTCCCGCGCAGGCTTTGGCAATACGTTCCAGCGCGTCTTTGAACCGCGGGCTACCGAACTCTCCGGCCAAGCCCAGCGAAATCGAAAGGTCGTTGGGACCCACCATGGTGGCGTCAATGCCGGGAATGCGCACGGTGTTGGGCAGATCGTCGATGGCCTCGCCGCTTTCCACCTGGACGATCACGATGGTCTCGGCGTCGATCTTGGCCATGGCTTGGGGCGGCGTCATGGTTTGGAAATCGGTCAAGATGCCGCGAATCCCGAAGCCACGCTTGCCGGCCGGCGGATATTTCACGGCGTCCACCACGCGCTGCGCCTCGGCCGCCGAGTTAATGCGCGGAGCCACCACCCCGGCCGCACCGCAATCGAGAGCCCCGCGAGATCAGGTAGTACTCGTTCTGGGTGATGCGCACCAGCGGCGCCAGATCCACGCCGCGCGCGGCGCGGCACAGCGCTTCAATCTCCAGGTATCCGGCGGGGGAATGCTCGGTGTCGATGATGAAAAAGTCCAGGCCGGCCACCGCCATCAGTGGGGCCAGCTCCGGCGACAGGCATTCCGTTAGCATCGTGCCGAAGACCGCTTCTCCGGCGCGCAGCTTTTCTTTTACCTTGAAATTGGACATTACTTCTCGGCCCGCTTGCCGGTGAAGGTGCCATCACCCATTTCTCCCAGCTTGACTTTGCCCTTCACGGTTCCGTCGTCCAGGATGTCGCCGCTGTAGACGACGTCGCCCACTTGATCCACGGAGAACTTGAACTCGAACTTATTGTCTTTGACCGTGCCGGCGAGTTTGGCCGAGCCGAGTTGGCCGGAGTAGTCGCCGGTCAGTTTTTCGCCGTCCTGCTTGAACTGGAACGTTGGCGTGCCCGCGCCAGCCGATGTTTCGACGGCAAAATTCCACTTGCCGGTGAGGTCTTTACCCGCAGGAACCGCGGCCAGCGCCAGACTGGCTGCCAGAACTACATAAAAAACGGCTTTCATGGATCCTCCTTCGCGAAGAGGCATCATATCAAACTTGCGGGGAATTTTTAACATGGATGAACAGGATGCACAGGATGGAAGAACACCATCTTCAGCATCCTGTCTATCCTGTTCATCCATGTTAGATTTCCTGAAACCAACACGCCGCTCGAGTCATCATTAACCTGAGGATCAATCCATGACGCCGCTGCCCGCAGCTTCCCTAGACACCTTATTTCGCGAGGCCCGCACCCACCGTGTATGGCTGCCGACGCCCGTATCCGACGAATTGCTGCACGAGGTTTACGAGCTGTTCAAGTTCGGACCGACCAGCGGCAACTGTTGCCCGGCTCGCGTGGTCTTCGTGAAGGGCGAAACCGCCAAAGCGCGCTTGTTGCCGGCCCTGGAGGGCAGCAATGTCGAAAAGGTCAGGACCGCGCCGGTCTGCGCGATCATCGCCTACGATATGGAGTTCTACGAGAAAATGTCCGTGCTCAACCAGGCCAAGGACGCGCGGTCCTGGTTCGCCGGTAACGACCCGCTGATCGCCGAGACCGCCATGCGCAACGGGTCGCTGCAAGGCGCCTACCTGATGCTGGCCGCGCGCGCCTTGGGACTCGATTGCGGGCCGATGTCGGGTTTCGATCCGGGCAAGGTCAACGCCGAGTTTTTTCCGGCCGGCAGCCGGGAAGGGAAGTGGCGCGCCAATTTTCTATGTAACCTCGGTTACGGCGACGCCTCCAAGCTGCATCCGCGCCAGCCGCGACTGCCATTTGAAGAAGCCTGCCGAATCCAATGATACGATAAAAGTTTATGACTCGTTCCGGCGCGGCGCTATGCGCCACCCTTGTGTTGTTCCTATCCGCGTGCCAAAACAGCCAGCCGCTTGCGGCGCCGGAGCGGCCGCCTTCGCCGGTGAACGTGGTCGAAGCGCTGTCGCGCACCGTTCCCGTGTATCTCGACGAGGTGGGCCGCTGCGTCGCCCGCGAAGTGGTGTCCGTGCAACCCCAAGTTTCCGGAAGGATCACGGAAATTCATTTCGCGGACGGCGCCGATTTGAAGAAGGGCGATCCGCTGTTTACGATCGATCCGCGGCCCTTCCAGGCGCAGCTCGATGCGGCGCAGGCCAACCTGGCGCAAGTCGAAGGCGGCGCTGGATTTTGCGCAAGATTGCAGTTTGCCCGCGTGCAGGACCTGGTCGAGTCGAGAGCGATCGCGCGGCAGGATTACGACACGCGGAAAAACGCGGTCGACGTGGGCGAAGCGCAGGTCAAGCAAAACGAAGCGGCGGTGGAATCCGCGCGCCTGAATCTGGAGTACACCCGATTCGCTCGCCCATCGATGGCCGCGCCGGGCACCGGCTGGTCGATATCGGAAACGTCGTGACGGCGAACACGACCACGCTGCTGACCATCGAGCGCATGGACCCGATCTACGCCGACTTCACCGTCACGGAAAACGATTTCTCCGACGGTGCAGCGCAGCACGAGGCGAAGCGCACGCTTGCGAGTGGAAGTGCGCCTGCCGGATGAGGCGGACAAACCGATGATCGGCGACTCACCTTTCTCGACAACTCCGTGCAGAGCAGCAGCGGGACGGTGATGCTCCGCGCCACCGTTCCGAACGCCGCGCGCCACCTCTGGCCGGGCCAGTTCGTGAATGTGCGGCTGGTGCTGGCGACTCTGCCGAAGGCGCGGTGCTGGTGCCCGCGGCCGCGCCGCAAGATTCGGCGAAGGGTCCGTTCGTCTATGTCATCAAGGAGGACTCGACCGCGGAACTGAGGCCCGTGAAGCTCGGGCAGCGGCAGGGCGATTTGGTGGTGGTCGAACAGGGACTTCAGCCGCGGGCGAACGCGTCGTGATGAACGGCCAGCTCGGCGTGATGCCGGGGGGCAAGGTGCGCGTCGTAAGCGGCGCAGCCCGCGGCGCAGCGCCAGTCGGGGGACAGTCAGTGAATCTTTCCGAACCATTCATTCGCCGGCCGGTCATGACCGCGGTGCTGACGGTCTCCGTCATCGTCTTCGGCGTGCTGAGCTATCTGCGCTTCCCGGTGAACGATCTGCCGGTGGTGGATTATCCGGTGATTTCGCGTGCAGGCGAATTATCCCGGAGCCAGCCCCGACACCGTCGCCAACAACATCGCCACGCCGCTCGAACGGCAATTCATGCAGATCAACGGGCTGGAACTGGTGACCTCGCAGAGCACGCAGGGCACACGTGAGCTTCACGCTGCAGTTCGCGCTGGACAAAAGCATCGACGCGGCCGCGACCGACGTGCAGACCGCCATCTCGCAGGCCACCGGCAGCCTGCCCACGGATTTGCCGTCGCCGCCGACCTACTCCAAGACCAATCCGAACGATCAGCCGATCCTGTACATCGCGCTGACCAGCGATTCGGTCACGCGGCGGCCAGCTCTACGATTACGGGAGCACGCAGGTGGGCCAGCGGATCAGCATTCTGCCCGGCGTGAGCAGCGTAAACGTGTTTGGCACCAAATCCGCCGTGCGCATCAAGGTCGATCCTTCCAAGATGTGGGCGCGCGGAATTTCGATCGACGATCTGGCCGACGCCGTGAAGAACGGCACCAGCTACACCGGCGCGGGGCAGTTCGACAGCTCGTCCGGCACGGCTCTGCTGCGGCCGAACGGGCCAGCTGGAGAACGCCGCAGGCGTACGGGAATCTGATCGTCAGCAGCACCAACGGCGCGCCCGGTTTATCTGCACGACGTCGCCGACGTGCAGGACACCGTTGCAGGACGAGCGCATCAACATGAAGTTCTGGGTGCGCGGGTACGACGAGCCGGCCGCCACCGTCGTCGTGGCCGTGAACCGCCAGGCCGGCTCGAATGCCGTGGCAGTGGCCAAGAGCGTGCGCGACCTGCTGCCGATCATCAGCGCCGAGCTGCCCGCGTCGGTGCGCGTGACGCCGATCTACGACCGCTCGCAGACCATCGTCAATTCCGTGGCCGACGTGCAGGCGACGCTGATGATCGCGTTTGTGCTGGTCGTCGCCGTGATTTTTGTTTTTCTCGGCAGGGCCACCGACACGCTGATCCCCGCCGTGGCGCTTCCGCTGTCGCTGCTGCTGACGTTCATGGCCATGCGCGATGCTCGGGTACAGCCTGGACAATCTCTCGCTGATGGCGCTTGACGCTGGCCATCGGATTTCTGGTGGACGACGCCATCGTGTTTCTGGAAAACACGGTGCGCCTGATGGAACGAGGCGATGAAGCCGCTCGAAGCCGACTCTGAACAGCGCCCGGGAAATCAGCTTCACGATTCTTTCCATGACGATTTCGCTCGCGGCGGTATTTTTTCCGCTGGTGTTCATGTCCGGCCTGGTGGGCCGCATCTTCCGCGAATTCGCGATCACCATCGTGGTTTCGATTTTCGCCTCGGGCCTGGTCTCGCTGACGCTCACGCCGCTGATGTGCGCGAGGCTGCTGAAGACCGAGGGGACACGGCGTCAAGCAAAACTGGGTGGAGCGGATCGATCGGGCGCGGTCGAGAAACGCGTTCTGGGCGTCTACGGGAAATCGCTGTGGTGGTTCCTGCGCCATCGCTGGATTTCGGCGCTGACCTGGGTTGCCTTGCATGGCGGGCACGGTTCTGCTTTTCATGGCCGTTCCCAAGGCCTTCCTGCCGGTCGGGCGACAGCAGCTTTATCTGGGGCGTCATGATCGGAAAGGAAGGCTCGTCGCCCGATCAGATGCACGCGCTTGCAGGATCAGGCGGCGAGTCTCATGCGCGAGGATCCCGCCGTCGGGGCGACGTTCACGATGACGGGCAACAGCCAGTTCCTGGCTTCCAATCAGGGACTTCTGCTCGCGTTTCTGAATCCGCCGCAGGTTCGCGCGCCGATTCAGACCGTGGCGGGCGAGCTTGATGGGCAAGGCTCGGCACGATTCCCGGCATTTTCGCGTTTCTGCGGCCCATTCCGGTGCTGGAAATCAGCACGGGCGCGACCAACCAGAACCAGGGCCAATATGCGTACTCGCTTTCGGGAGTGAATTCGCAGCAAGTTTACGACGTCGCGCAGAAAGCTGATGGCGCAAGCTGACGCAATACCCGGGCTTTGCGACCGTCTACATCGGATTTTTTCGACCAACACGCCGAATCTGGAAATCAATATCCGGCGCGACCAGGCGCGCACCTACGGCGTTTCGGAAACGCGAATCCTGAATCTTCTCCGCAACGCCTATTCGCAAAATTATCTGTATCTGATCAAGAAGCCGGAGGATCAGTACCAGGTGATCCTGGAAGTGAAGGATTCCGAGCGCGCCCAAGCCCGACGATCTTTCGCTGCTCTACATCCGGTCGGACGACGGAAAGAATCTGGTGCCGCTCAGCGCGCTGGTCGATTGGAAAACGACTCTGGGCCCGCAGAACGTGAATCACCTGAACCAGTTCACCAGCGTGACGATTTTTTTCAACTTGAAGCCGGACGTGGCCATCGGCGACGCCACCGACTTCATCACCAAGGCCGCAGCGGAAATCGTGCCGCCGACGATTCGCGCGAGCCTGCAGGGCGAGGCGCTGACGTTCCGCGACACGGTGCGCGATTTGACCATCCTGATGGCGCTGGCCGTGTTCGTCATGTACGTGATCCTGGCGATTCTGTATGAAAGCTACGTGCATCCGCTGACCGTGCTTTCGACGCTGCCGACGGCGCTCGTCGGCGGGTTGCTGACGCTGTATCTGTTTGGCGAGCAGGCGTCGCTGTACGCGTTCGTCGGCATGTTCATGCTGATGGGCATCGTGAAGAAGAACGGAATCATGATCGTCGATTTCGCGCGGCAGCGCGTGGACGCCGGCGAGACCGCGGAGCAAGCCATCCATGACGCGAGCATGGACCGCTTCCGCCCGATCCTGATGACCACGCTCGCGGCGGTCATCGGCGCGGTGCCCATCGCCGCGGGTTACGGAGCCGATGGAGCTTCGCGCCGTCCGCTGGGCATGGTGATCGTCGGCGGGCTGGTGGTCTCGCAATTCATCACGCTGTATGTGACGCCGGTGATTTATTTGTACCTCGAGGAGTTCCAGGAAAAGGTGCTGAACCGCACGTCGTTCTTCCACTCGGCGCATTCCAAGCTGCCCACCGCCATGGGTGCAGCGGCCCCGCTGCTCCGGAAGGAGCATTAGAGTGGCGGCGAGACTCGCGCAATACACGATTCTTGGCGCCTTGCTGGCGGCGCTGGCCGGCTGCGCGCATCCGGCCCCTTATCAGCGGCCGGCGACGACCCTTCCGGATAGTTATCGCGGCTCGCCGCCGGGTCCAGAGGACCCCACGGCGGTTGCGCTGGGCGATCAAAAATGGCCGGAAGTTTTCAAAGACGAGCACCTTCAGGAGCTGATCCGCAAAGCCCTGGAAGGCAACTACGATGTGCGCATCGCCGCCACGCGCATTTTGGAAGCCGAGCAGCAAGTGGTCATCGCGCGCGCCGATCAGTTTCCCACGGTGACCGGCAGCCTCGGCGGGACCGCGGTACGTTCCGCTCAAGCCGGGCCTTTTCCGGCGTACTCTTTCGCCGCGGGATTATTGTCATTTTCGGCATCCTGGAACCCCGATTTCTGGGGACGTTATAAGAACGCCACGGAGGCGGCGCGCGCCAACCTGCTGGCCGTCGGATGGGGCTCGCCAGGAAGTGTTGTCCACGCTGGTGGCGGGCGTGGCCGCCGGTTACTTCGATTTGCGGGAACTGGACCTGGAGCGGGAAATCTCTATGGCCGCGGTGGAGAGCCGCAAAGAATCGCTGGACTTGACGCGAACCCGTGAATCGCATGGCTTGGCTTCGTTGTTGGATGTGCGTCAGGCCGAGCAACTGGTGCAGGCCGCGGCGACGCAGATCCCCGACTTGGACCGCCGTATCGCGCAGCAGGAAAACGCGCTCAGCACCTTGTTGGGCGAAAATCCACGCGCCATGGTACGCGGGCTGAAACTGGTGGATCAGCCGCAGCTTCCGGAACTGCCGGCGGGGATTCCTTCATCGCTGCTGGAGCGTCGTCCCGACGTGCGCGAAGTAGAGGAGCAATTAATCGCCGCCGGAGCGGAGTTGAACATTGCCCGGACCTTGCTCCTGCCGCAATTGTCTCTGACCGGCTCCACCGGCCTGCAAAGCTCGGCCTTGAACAGCATCCTCAATCCGGGCGCGGTGGCTGCCAACCTCACGGCCGGCCTGGTGCAGCCGATTTTCAACGCCGGCCGGCTGAAGGCCGGTGTGCGATTGGCGGAAGCGCAACAGCAGGAACTGCTGCTGACCTATCGCAAGACGATTCTCAACGCTTTGCAAAGCGTGTCGGACTCGCTGGTGGCCCGCGGCAAGAGCCGCGAGTTCCGCGTGGAGCAGGAAAAACTGGCCGATGCCGCGCGCGATGCCGCGCGTCTTTCCAACCTGCGCTACAACGCCGGAGAGACGGATTACCTGGAAGTGTTGACCAACGAAACCAACGCTCTGACCGCCGATCTGGGATTGGCGCAGGCGCGGCGCAACGAGTTGTTATCGCTGGTACTGCTTTATCAAGCGCTCGGCGGTGGGTGGTAAAACGCAAATCAAAAATCAAAAATCAAAAATCAAAAGTCAAAAATCAAAAATGAGACGCGAACGAAAGTTGCGGTCGCTCGCTGGAGCTGCTGCCCAGGACCTTCTCGGGGACGTGCGGCGGCACCGGCTTCATTTTTGATTTTTGACTTTTGATTTTTGATTTTTGATTTGCGTTCGCAGATGGTGCGGAAAGCTCAAGACGTCGCGGTACTTCCTCAACAACTCGTACAAAACCACCGCACCGGCCGACGCCACGTTGAGGGAATGCTTGCGGCCCAGCATCGGAATGCGCACGTGCGTATCGGCCAAGGCGGAGACGGCCGGCGTCAAGCCGTCCGTCTCGTGTCCGAACAGGACGCACACGGGGAAGCGGGGTTGCCAATCGAACAGATCCACCGCCGGAAGGCTGGTTTCGATTGCCGCGATCTGGTAGCCCTTGGCGCGCAGTTCCACAACCGTCCTTTCAGGTTCCCGGGTGTGCTGCCACGGCACCGTTTCTTCCGCGCCCAGGGCGGTCTTGGAAATCATTCTCTGCGGCGGATAGCCGGTGATCCCGGTGAGATAAAGTTTTTCCAGGGCCACCGCGTCGGCGGTGCGGAAAAACGCCCCGACGTTATAGAGGCTGCGGACGTTCTCGAGTAGGACGCACACCGGCAGCGGGCCGATGTTTTCATCGCCATCGGCCGGCGAATCGGGAGACGAGCTTCGCCTGGATGGGGGCCTGGATAACGACGGCTCCGTCACGCGATCGGGCCCGACGGTTCTCGCTAGACGCGGTAATAATCGGCCCGCCAATTCTTGATGGCCTGCTTGATGGCCTTGGGTTCCTGCAACTCGCCGGCGAGCACGCGGGCGACCAAACCGGGCAGTTCGCCGTCGGGCGCGAAGCGCAGTGCGATCAATTGCTGCCGCTTGATCTCGCCAAAGCGCGCGAACAAATCCGGCGCCAGCGTCTTTTGCCAGCGCAAGCTCTCTTCCAGGCGAATCACGCGATCCTGCGCTTGCACGGCGAACATGCGGGCGAACAGCGCGGTGAGAATCAGCGCCACCGCGATGAGCAATTCGAAGAACGGTTCGGCGCGGCCGTGCGCGCGGTCCAGGATGAACACCACCCGGTAGATGCGCCAACCCAAGTTGATGGTTAGCAGGGGTAACAAGCCGAAGTGAAACATCGGAACAAACCTAGTGTGGTTCGAAAAATTCTGCGGCGCCTGATCGGCCATATGGTCTCCTCGATTGGGTATAGGGATTTCTGCCTCTATTTCTCCGCTTCCTTTTCCAGCTTTTCAATCTTTTTTTGCAGCTCCTTGCTTTGCTTGTCTCCGGGCGCCAGTTCGATGAATTTGCGATAGGCTTGTGCGGCGCGCAAAGGGTCGTCCTTTTTCTCCAGCGCCCGGCCCAGCTTGAGGTAGGCCTGCGCATTCTTAGGCTGCCACCTGGTGGCTTCTTCGTAGCGACGCGCCGCGGCGTTGTAACTGCCTCGGTGCATGTACACGTTCCCGGCGTCGATCTCGTGCTTAGCTTTGGCCGGATCCAGGGTGTATTCTTTCACGTCGTTTTCGGCGCTTTCGTCTTCGTCTTTCAGGCCGCGAGGCGCGTCGGGATCCGCCACAGGCTTCTGGGCTTCCTGCTTGCTGTCCTGCGGCTCGGGTTTCGGCTTCGGTGGATCTTGGAACAGCAGCGCGATGAGAATCCAGAGCATGATGGCCCCAGTGTAACATTGTTTGACACGCCATCGCACCTGGCCGCTCAGCAACGTCAATAGACGCCGGACGCAAGTATTTGGGGGGGCACGCACATATCGCCGGCGCCAGGATTGCTTCTTCCGAAGCAGGACTATCGAGTTAGTTCCTTAAGCCGATTGCTCCCAAACAGGCGCGGAGACGCGGAGTTTGCTTATTGACTTGCTGCGCCGATTAGCTGTTTAATGACCCCAGGGGCGTACAGTCGATCAAATGGCAGGCTCAACGGCGAGTAACGAGAAGGCGCAAAAATCGAATGATGTTTGTCACGGCCTGCGGGGCTGTTCGCCTTCCATGCGGAGGTTGTTCGACCGCATCCGCCTGGTGAGCCAGCACCATCATGCTGTGCTCATTGTGGGCGAAAGCGGCGCCGGTAAGGAGGAGGTGGCGCGGGCGATCCATGCCCACGGCCCGCTGGCACGGCGGCCGTTCCTGCTGTTGGACTGTGGATCGCTGGCGCCTCTTCTGCTGGAGAGCGAATTGTTCGGGTACGTGCGCGGAGCGTTCCCGGGGGCGGCTGCCGGCAACGCCGGTTTGCTGGAAACGGCTCGCGGCGGCACGGTCTTGCTGGACGAAATTGCCGAAATGCCGCTGGAATTGCAATTTAAACTCCTGCGGGCGCTGCAGGAACACGAAGTCCAGCCGATGGGCAGCCACCGCCGTGTGAGGGTCGCTACCCGCATCCTGGCGGCCAGCAGTCGCAACATGGAGGTGGCCGTACGGGACGGCGCTTTTCGCCAGGATCTTTATTTCCGTTTGAACGTGGTTATTTTGCGTGTTCCGCCGCTGCGGGAGCGCAAGAGCGACATTCCGCTGCTGGTAAATTGGTTCCTGAAAAAGCATCAAGTGGCCGGACAACCCCGGGTAACCGTCTCGAATGAGGCCGTCCGTCTCCTTCAGGCGCACGACTGGCCCGGCAACGTGCGAGAACTGGAGAACTGCATGGAACGCGCCTTGGCGTTGGGAGGGAGACCGGTGCTGCGATGCGCCGATTTGGCCGTCGTTCTGCAACAGCGTGCCTCTCACCGTCCGCGACCGGCGTCTACCGCGACGACGCCCACGGAAAGCGCGCTGAATTCGCCGGCGCAACCTCCGCCGCAAGAGAGCCGCAACCCGCCCTCCAACGTGGCGATGTCCCAAATGAACGAAGTCGGCACCGGCGATCCGGCGTTATGCCCGCCGGCCATTGGAATTGGGTCCACCGTCCCCTTGGCAGAAATCGAGAAGCAAGCTATCCTCCACGCCGTCATAGCCAGCCGCGGCGACAGGATTTTGGCCGCCCGGCGCCTGGGCATCGGTAAGACCACCGTATATCGCAAGCTGAAGGAGTATGGAGTCGAGATCTGAATCGGTGACGGAACCAATGGAGTTGAATATCGTGCTTGGCGACATGCGTGCGAGGAATGGCTACGCAGATCTGGAGTTTGTACATTTTTGGCGGTTTTGCCTGAGGCTGTGTGGCCGGCGGTGGGCGTCCGTGAAACGGACGCGTTGAAAATAGCCCGGCAATTCCTTGCTGGGTTGGGCCCAGAAGTACGCCAGTCCGTGAAACGGACGGCTGAGGTTCTCTCTTGATCGCGGCCGGCGGCGAAGCCCTCAACCGTTTCACGGACGCCCCGCGACAACACCCAGCCTTGTCGGGAAGAAACCGTTTTCGAGGCGGCGCCGTTCCTGGAAAGACGCAGCCGGTCCGCACGAAGCAGCAGAGCCGCACGCAACAGGACCGCGCCGCAGCCCGTCCGAACTGCCACCGCCGGGATTAGCCTGCCGGCATCTCTTCTTCCCGGCCGCTGAGCACGTAATGCACCGCGGGCGTGACGATCAGCGACAGCACCATGGACGCCAGCATTCCGCCGATCACCGCGATGGCCAGCGGCTGCAGCATCTGCGAGCCCGCGCCGATGGCCAGCGACAGCGGAATCATGCCGGCCATGGTGGCCAGCGCGGTCATCAGAATCGGCCGCAGCCGGCGCTCGCCCGCTTCGATCATCGCTTCGCGCGCCGAAGATCCCTCGGCGCGGAACCGCTGATCGGCGTCCAGCAGCAGAATGCCGTTCTTGGCCACGATTCCGATCACCATGATCAGGCCCATGAACGAGGAGATGTTGAACGTGGTGCCGGTGACCAGCAGCGCCAGGAACACGCCGGAGGTGGACAGCAGCGCCGAGGCCAGAATCGCGGTGGGCGCGGCGAAGGTGCGGAATTCGAACAGCAGCACGGTGAACACCAGCACCACCGCCAGCACCAGCACGATGAAACAGATCCCGGAACGATTTCTGCTGCTCCTCGTAGATGCCGCCGTAAACCACGCGAATCGCCGGCGGAAGACTTGCATGCCGGCCACGGCCTGCTGCACCAGCTTCCATTCCCTTGCCCAGGCTCATGCCCTCGAAACCGGCCGGTCACCGCGACGTCGCGCTGCAGATTCTCGCGGCAGGATTTCGGTCTGCCCGGCTTCGTCTGTGAACGTCGGCCAGCGAGCCGAGGGTCGCGGTCTTGCCGGTGGAGCTGCTGGTGATCATGGTGTTGCGGATCTGGTCCAGCGTCACTGCGCGTGGTCCTGCGGGAAGCGCACGCGAATGGTGTAGGCGCGATCGTTCACCACCACCGGCGTGGTGGCCGGCTCGCCCTTGCAGAATCGCGCTGGCGTCCAGCTCGATTTCCTGCGGCGTGAAGCCGGCGCGCGCCGCGACCACCGGGATCGACGTTCATCACGATGCGCCGGTCCGCTGATGGTGTTCTCGATGCCGTCCTTCACGTCCGCCACGCCCTTGATCTTCTTGACCTTGTCGGCCGACCTTCGGCGCCCACTTCTTCAGCAGCGTCGGGATCCTGGGAAAACAGCTTGATCTCCATCGGCTCGGGCGAGCTGGTCAGGTCGCCGATCATGTCCTGCAATACCTGAATGAATTCGACGTCGAGCTGCGGATACTTGCTCGTTGACCTTCTCGCGGACCTCGGAGATCACCTCGTCGATACCGCGGCGCGGATGCGCGCTTCAAGCTGCACCGAAAAATCGCCGCGATTGGCTTCCGTCACCGCGGCCAGGCCGAGTTGCAAGCCGGTGCGGCGCGACGTGCTCTCCACTTCCGGCGTCGCCTGAAGAATCTTCTCGACGCCCAGCAGGACCTCGTTGGTGTCGGCCAGCGACGATCCGGCGGGCATCAGGTAGTCGAGAATGAATCCGCCTTCGTCCATGGCCGGCAGCAGGTCGCTGCCCAGGGCGCTGTAGCAGAAGAACGAAGCCACGATCAGACACGGCGCAGCCCGCGGCCAGCACCAGCGGATACGCCAGCACGAATCGCAGCGACGCGTCGTAGATGCCGCGTGACGCGGCCCATGAATGCCGGAGGTCGCGTGACCGTGAGCGTCGCCGCATGAGCATCGGCATTCTCGCCGCGTCCGCTCGCTGGCGCAGCAAGTAATGGCTCAGCGTCGGCGTCCAGGTCAGCGCCAGCGCCAGCGAAGTCAGCAGCGCCGTGCCCACGGTGATCGCCAGCGCGCGGAAGAACGTGCCGGTGACGCCGGTAATCGGTGATCAGCGGAAGGAAGACCACGATCGGCGTGATGGTCGAGCCCACCAGCGGCACGCGAATCTCGCGCAACGCGCTGCGGATCGCCTCGCGCGCGGCTCTGGCCGGAGTCGCGGTGCAGCACGATATTTTCCACCACCACGATGGCGTCGTCGATCACCAGGCCCACCGCCGCGGCCAGGCCGCCCAGCGTCATCAGGTTGAAGCTCTGGCCCATCATGCGCAGCACGATCAAGGTGATCGCGATGGTGGCGGGAATCACCAGCGCCGGCCACCAGCGAACTGCCCCAGTCGCGCAGGAACAGCACCAGAATGATCGCGGCCAGAATCAGGCCGATCAGGATCGCGTCGCGCACGCTGGCGATCGAATCGCGCACCAGCGTGGACTGATCGTAGAACGTCTGCACCTTCACGCCGGGCGGCAGCGTCTTGCGGATCTGCGTCCAGCTCCGCGCGCCGCCGCGTCGGCCACCGCCACGGTGTTGCTGTCCGGCTGCCGGAAAATGTTCAGCAGCACCGCGGGCTTTCCGTTGGCGGTGACGATCGTGTAAACCGGCATCACCGACGGATGCACGGTCGCGACGTCGCCGATGCGCACCGGAACGCCGTTGGGCGTGGTGCGGACCACGATGTTCGCGATCTCGGCCGGATCGCGCGGTCTGGCCGGTGACCAGCGTCAGCGACAGCTCGTGATTGTTCTCGATCAGGCCGGGCGAATCGATCATGTTGGTCTTGCGCCACCGCGTCCAGAATCGCCGGCACGGTCACCTGCGCCTGCAGCAGCTTCGCGGGGTCGGGCTCGATCTGAAATTCCGGAACGCTGGCCGCCTTGCAGCACCACCATCGAGACGCCGTTCACGCGATTCAGGCGCGGCTTGATGGTGTAGTTGGCCAGCTCCCAGAGCTGCGTCTGCGGCATGGTGTCGGAGGTCAGGCTGTAGGCCGAGAATCGGAAACGCGGCGAACGTCAGGCGGTTCGCGGTGAGTTTCGCGGTCGGCGGCAGCGTCGGCTGCACGCGCGCCAGCGCCGCGTTCACGTACTGCAGCGTCTGGAACATGTCGACGTTCCAGTTGAAGAACAGGTTGACTTCCGCCGAGCCGCGGCTGGTGATGGAGCGCACCTGCTCCAGGCCCGGCACGCTGTTCATGGCCTCTTCGATCGGCCGCGTCACCGTCACCTGCATCTGATTGATGGGCGCGACGCCGTTGTCGACGCCCACCACGATGCGCGGAAAATCGGTCGAGGGAAACACCGCGACGGGAATCGTGAACGCGCAGATAAACGCCGACCGCCGATCAGCGTGAGGATGACGAAGATGATGGGCCGCGAGAAGCGCGCGGTCCAATGCTCGGCGCGCGTCGCGGATGCTTGCGGCGGCCGCTCGATTCGCTCTTGCATTGCGGTTCTTGTCCTTGCCGTCCTTGCGGCGGTGGCTCTTTGCATCTGTCCGGCTTGTCCTCGTCGCGCGTCTTCGTCTTCGTCCTCTTCGGCTTGGGCTGCTGAATGGTGACCTTGGCTTTGTCGTCCAGGCCCAGGCCGCCCGAGGTGACCACCTGTTCGCCTTCCTGCACGCCGCTGACGATCTGCACGCGTCGCCCTGGCGCACGCCCACCGAGACCTTGCGCTCATGCGCGATCGAATCGTTGGTCGACCACCATCACCTTCTGCCCGCCCTCGTCGGAGTTGAGCAGCGCCGACGCGGGCACCACGATCGTGTTCTGGATGGTCTCGGCGATGATCGCGACGCGCACCGTGCCGCCGGGCTTCAGTTTCTCGCCGGGATTCGCGACCTGCACCCACACTTCGACCGTGGTGGTGCTGGGATCCACCGCCGGGCTCACCACCGTCACCTTGCCCGGAATGTCGCCATCGGGTCCCGTGATGCGCGCCGGCCGGCCGACCTTGATCGATGATCGCCTCTTTCACCGGCACATTGGCGCGCGCGACCACCTGCGAAATATCGACGATGGAAATGAGCGGCGTGCCGCTGGCCGGCATTTCGCCGGGATAGACCGGCGGTCGGCACCATGCCGCTGATGGGGCTGCGAATCTGCGCGTAGGAAAGCTGCACGGCGGCGTTTTCGTAATGCGCCTTGGCCGCGTTCATCTGCGCCTGCGCGCCGCGGATCGCTTCGCGCTGGCTCACCTGGTTCAGCGCCTCCAGATGCCGCTGCGCGGTTTCGAACTGGCTCTGCGCCTGCACCATGGCGACCTTGGCGTCGTCCACCAGCTTCTGCGCCAGCGCGCCTTCCTTCTGCAGCGCGACGCGGTTGTCGTAGAGCTTCTTGGCGGCGTCCAGCGCCTGCTGCGGCCGACTTGCACGTCGGCCTGCGCCTTGGTCTTGTCCTCGGGAACGGTCGCGCCGGTCAGGTTTGATAGGCGGCCTGCGCCTGTTCGATATTGCTGCTTGCTTTCGTTCGCCGCGGCGGCCAGATCGCGCTTTCCAGTTCCGCGAGCACTTGGCCGGCCCTCACGTGATCGCCGCGATTGACCAGCACGCGCTTCACCGGCGCGCTGATCTTGGGCGTGACGTTGGCCTGATTGATGGGATACAGAACCGCGTCGGCGGTGACCACGTGATCGATGGCGCCGCGCACGGCGGTTTCCACCGGTACCGGCGTGGGCGCTTCGGCTGCTTCGCCCGCCGCGGCTTCCTTTCGGCCGCTTCTTGCCGCATCCGGTCAGCAACCGGCTGCCGCCGAGCAGAAACATGCGGCGGCCAGAGTTGGCGATGCCAGAAGAGTCGATTTGCGCGAGGCATATGTTCATAGAGTCCCCGTGAGTATCTGCAGATTGGCCAGCGCCACGCGATAGCGCGCCAGGCCGTCGTCATAGCGTTGCGCGCCTGGGTCACGGTGTTCTGCGCGTCCACCACTTCAAGCGCCGTGCTTCGCCTGCCTGATAGCGCAGCAGCGTCAAGCGCAGGCTCTCGGCGGCGAGATCGACGCGACTGCGCAGGGATTCGATCTGCGCCTGCGCGCGCCTGCGCCTCGGCGTAGGCGGCGGCCAGGTTGCTTTGCAAGGTCCGCTGCGCCAGCGACAAGATCGAGCTGCGCCTGATCGCGCTTCAGCTCGGCCTGCTTGATCTTGCTGCGCGTCGCGCCCCAGTTCCACACCGGAATGTTCAGCGTCGCCTGCGCCGCATAGCCCAGATTCTGCCGCGCGTGACCTGATAATTCGGCAGCGTGCTGCGGCCCGTCGCCTGGTGGAATCACGGTGTGCTCGGCGAACTGATTGGCGTCGATGCCGTAGAAAAAATCGAGCCCAAGCGAAGGCAGATACTGATAGCGCGCCACGCTCGACTTCGTACCCGGCTTCCTGCACGCTCGCCTTCGCGGCCTTGAGATCGGGGCTGGAGGCGGCGGCCTGCGCGCGCGCTTCGGCCAGCGGCGGCAGCACGGCGCGGCTGCTGCAAATCGTCCACCACGGTGAAATCCGAGCTGAAGTCCGGGAAAGATCAGAACGCCCAGCGCGATCTTGGCTTTCTCGATCGCCAATTGCGCGTCCTGCAGATCGCGCTGGCGCTGCTGCAGATCGATCTGCGCCTTGATCACGTCGGCATGCGCCACTTCGCCGCCCTTCTCCTGCTTCTGGGTGATGTCGAGAAAACGCTCCGCTTCGCCGACGCTGGTCTGCGGATTGGCGAGCTTGCGCTGCGCCGCGACGATCGCGTAGTAATCCTGAATCACGGTGGCGTTCAGGCCCGCGCGCGGCGACTTCGACTTTCGCCGCGCGCGATGGCCTCGGCCGCCATGGCGCGGTTGCATCTCGCCGTGCCGCACCAGCGACAGCAGCTTCCTCGTGAACCACCGCCTGTTCGTTATAGACGTGCACGCCGTCGTTGGCGACGAACACTCCGGAGGGCGTGCCGTTGCCTTCCGTGTAGATGAACTGATTGAACGCGCTGACCGACGGCAGCGTGGCGGCGCGGGCCTGCACGGTGTCTTCCTTGGCTTGCAGAATGTTCAGACGGGCGCCTTGGATCTGCCCGCCGTACTTGCGCGCGCGGGCCAGCGCGTCCGGCAGCGTGATCGTGAGCGGCGGCTCCTGCGCCGGCAACAATGCCGGTAGAGCGGTCGCAAGGCACACCCAGACCAGTCTGTTTTTCATGCACATCACTGCAGTCGATTGGATCATGGATTCCTTAAGAAAGTCTGAAAACCGGAGAGCGGAAGAAAAGCAACCGCCGATAAACGCCGATGAACGCCGATAGGTCCGCGTTTTATCGGCGTTCATCGGCGTTTATCGGCGGTTGCTTTTTCCGGCGCTTTCGGCTTCAAAGAACCGCTTCAGGAAAATTTCAGATTCCCGGTATACTCTGCTACTATGAAAACCACGCTTCTCCTCCTATTGGCCGCGGCCACGGCTTTCGCCGCGCCGCCCACCTACAAGGTGTCAACAAGATCAAAATCGGCGGCGCCACCCGCTGGGACTACGCCTATGTCGACAGCGCCAACCATCGCCTGTACGTCTCGCACGCGCACGCAAACCGAGGTCATCGACACCACCACCGACAAGCTGGTCGGCACCATTCCCGACACCAAGGGCGTTCATGGCATCGCCATCGCCGACGATCTCGGCAAAGGCTTCACCAGCGACGGCGGCGACAACGACGTCACCGTGTTCGACATCAAGACGCTCAAGGTCCTGAGCAAAATCAAAACCGGCCAGAACCCCGACTCCATCATTTATGAGCCGGTCACGCACCGCGTCTTCACCTTCAACGGCCGCAGCAGCGATTCGACCGCCATCGACGCCAAAACCGGCAACGTCATCACCGCCTCGATCCCCCTCGGCGGCAAACCCGAGTTCGCGCAGGTCGACGGCAAAGGCCACGTCTACGCCAACATCGAAGACAAGAACGAAATCGTCGAAATCGACGCCAAGAACGCGCTGGTTTCCAAGCGCTATTCCATCGCCCCCTGCGACGGCCCCAGCGGCCTGGCCATCGATCCGAAGAAGCTGCTGCTCTATTCCGTCTGCGGCAATAAAATGATGATCGTCAGCGATCCCGCCACGGGCAAGGTGCTCGCCACGCCCGCCATCGGCTCCGGAGTCGACGGCGTCGCCTTCGACGACGGCTACGCCTTCAGCGCCAACGGCGGCGATGGCAACTATCACCATGGTGGCGACGAGCTAAGTTCCAAGTAGTCGCCACCATCCCGACGCAGCGCGGCGCCCGCACCATCGCCGCCGATCAGAAGGCCCATAAGCTGTATCTCCCCGCCGCCGAATACGGCCCGCGCCGGCCCCCGGCCCATAAAGGCCGGCCGCAGGCTTTGCCGGATAGTTTTCAAATTGTCGTTGTTGGACGTTAGCTGAAACTTGGACTTTAGCCTCCCCGGCTATCCGCGGCAGCGTATGCAGTGCTGCCGATTTCCAGAAGGCTACCGAGCGGGTGTATCATGGATCGTCGGTTTCGGTGACGGTGGAGCCGTAATATGAAATCGATCCACAGATTACACAGATTTCACAGATTCAGAACAAATCAGCTTGAATCTGTGTAATCTGTGGATCGATTTCATAGCGGACTACTGGAGGTTCTATGCGTAGGTTGTCGATGTTGTTCGTAGTTGTCATCGCCGCGATCCTCGCGGTTCCGGGCGCCATGGCCCAAGGCGGCAAGAAAAAGGTTTTAGTTTTTGGAATGGCCAAGGGATTCCACCACGACTCCATCGCCAACGCCATGGGCACGGTCTGGAAGCTGGGCAAGGAATCCGGCGTCTGGGACACCGAGATCTACACCGATCCCGATGTGATCCGCAAACCCGCCGCCGGCAAACCGGGCGGCGGCTTCACGCCGCTCAACCTGTACAACTTCGACGCGGTGGTTTTCGCCAGCTCCACGGGTGAAACGCCGCTCAACGATCAGCAGAAGAAAGACCTGATGTCTTTCATCCACGAGGACGGCAAAGGGTTTCGTCGGCGCCCACACGGGCGATGGACGCGTTCTTCGACTGGCCGGAGTTCGGCGAGATGATCGGCGGCTATTTCGATGATCATCCGTGGGGCACCTTCGACGCGCCCGTGATCGTGGAAGACCCGGGCTTCCCGGCGATGCGGCATGTTCGCAAAAAACGTTCACCATTCGAGACGAGATTTACCAGCACAAGGATTTCTCGCGCGAGAAAGTCAACGTGCTGGCGCGCCTGGACGCCACCAAGCTCGACTACACCAAGCCAAACATTCATCCGCGACCGACCACGATTTCCCCGTCGCGTGGGCCAAGATGTACGGCAAGGGCCGCGTGTTCTACTCCACGTTCGGCCATGCGACGAGGCCTGGGACAATCCGCAGGTGCAGAAGATGTACCTGGAAGCAATCAAGTGGGTGCTGCGCCGCACGGAGGGCAGCGTCACAACACATGCGCGCCCGTGACCACGGCCCCGCATTTCCCATAGCGACGGTTCCGGGAATCTGCATGCGCAAACGTGCCTGGCTCATTCTTCTTGGCGGTGTTATCGCGGCTGTTCCGGCCCAGGCCGGGTGCACGTTTGGGAGAAGCAGGAGCTGACCTTCACCGGCCGCGCAACTTCGCCAATCCTTACACGGATGTCACCGTCTGGGTCGATCTGACGCGGTCCCGGATTTCAACAAGCGCGTCTACGGCTTCTGGGACGGCGGCCAGACCTTCCGGGTGCGGCTGGTGGCCACCGCGCCGGGCGCTTGGAGCTGGCACAGCGGCTCGAATCCGCCGCGATTCCGGTCTGGCCGGCAAGAGCGGCTCCTTCGACGCCGTCGCCTGGACCGAAGAAGAGAAGCAGCAGAATCCGCTGCGCCGCGGCTTTCTGCGCGCCACGCCGAACCATCACGCGCTGGAACAAGCCGACGGCACGCCGTTCTTCGTCATTGGGCGACACCTGGTGGGCCGCCGGCACCAACTGCTTCCGGTGGTACGACGACGACCAGGAGCGCCCCATCGGTCCCGACGGCCGGCTTCAAGGACTACGTCCGCTACCGCAAAGCGCAAGGATTCAACTGGATCAACATCATTGCGGCCTTTCCCAACTGGATGACCGACGGATCCCCTGGCACATCGTGATGAACGATCCCGAGAAGACCACGATCCGCTCGGCCTGGCTGGAGTTCGGCGCGAACAGCGCCAAGAACATGGACAACGAAGGCGGCCGGCCGTTTCTGTTTCCCGGCAAAGTTCCGGGCTACGAGAACATCTTCCCCGACGTGGACCGCATCAACCCCGAGTACTTCCACTATCTGGACCGCAAGATCGATTATCTGAACGAGCAGGGCTTTGTTCCGTTCATCGAGGTGCTCGCGCCGCGACGCCAGCCTGTGCTGGAAGAAATATTACGCCGTGGCCGGATTCCTACGCGCGATTCATCGAATACATCTGGTCGCGCGCTACCAGGCGAACAACACGGTGCTCAGCCCGATCCATCTCGATATCATCAGCGAGTCCATCCGTCCCGCCGATTTCACGCAGGCGATCGAGCTGGTGATGAAGAAATACGGCCCGCCGCCGTTCGGCACGCTGCTGTCGGCCAACGCCAATCCTTCCACGCTGGTGAACTGGGGCGAAGACTCCTGGGTCACGCTGCATCAGACCGGCAACATGCGCGAACACAATTTCTACTGGTACCTGACCGAGATCTTCGACGCCGCTTCCCCGCAGCCGGCGCTGAACGGCGAGCCGTATTACTCCGGCTATAACGACGCGCGCTGCTGGGCGGCGGCGGGCTATAAATACGGCGCGCCGGGCGGACACCGAGAAAGACGACCAATTCGTGCGCTCGGCCATGTACGGCAGTTTTCTTTCCGGCGGATTGGCCGGCCACGTCTATGGCGCGGAAGGAATCTGGGGCGCCGACATCGAGCCGGCCGCGCCCATCAAGATGTGGGATGCCTTTCAGTGGAGCTCCGGCGGCCAGATGAAGCATCTGCGCACCTTCGCGTTCTCCATCGGCAAGCGCTATCAGGACTTGGTGCCCGATGCCGATCTGGTCTCGCCCAACAAGACGCAGACCACGCGCGGCTACGAAGGCTGGGCCTACTGCGCCCGCACGCCGGACAAGAAATCTTCCTGGCGTATTTCGAAAAGGGCTGTCCGCGCAGCCAGATCCGCGGAGCCCGTGTGAAGCACGTATCGGGCGGAGTGGTTCGATCCGCGCGCAGGGACTTGGAGCGCGGCCGGCTTGCTCCGTTCCAGTGTCATCGGCATCATCGTGTTGCCGGAGTTTCCGGGAGACAACGATTGGCCCTGCGTTTAGTTTACGAAGCTCAGACGCCGTGAGTGAACAAACGGGGAGGTCCTGGTGTAGTGCATCACAAATCCAAGCCTATCCGATAGCATGTGGCGAACCGGGGCACGGGCAGATCCAAGCCCGCAGCGCGGGCGGCTAGAGTGTGGCCCAGGGCGTCAGGCCTGGGAAATGTCAAGAACGAACGCAGCCCGCAGAGCGGGCGAAAGACGCACGCATTCGCTCGCTTGGACTGGCAAGACCGCCTTTCGCCCGCTTCGCAGGCTCTCCCTTTTCTAAACGTACCCAGGGTTTCCGCTTCGCTTCACCCTGGGCCACAATCTCCCGCCCACTTCCGTGGGCTGCGCGCACCCGGAATCAATGGGGCATTCTGTTTGACGCACCACACTAGACATGGGGCACGGAGTTCAGCGGGCCCGGATCTCATTTGACGGCGCCCGCCGGGTAGATCATTCTACGCGCAAAACCGCCCGCTTGGCCGGCGATGAGAGACACAACCAGGACAACCACGGTAACTCCCGCCAATTTGCCGTGGATGCCCAACTTGCCGAATAGCAGTTCGGCCCCGGGAATGCTCGCGCCCACCAGCAACGACCAGAGCCAGGCGCGGCGTGGATCCAGGCATCCCAGGAGAAACGCGCAGGCGCACAAAGCGGCGACTTCAACGCCGGTATCGTCGGTGTGCAATTGAAAAAGCCCAGGAACGCCATGGCGGCCGCACAGACCAGGACGGCAAAGGGAACAGTCAGTTGAGAGATTCGCATACCGGATCGTAGCGCACTTGGATTGTATTGTAAAGTACTTTGTTACGATCTACCGATTCTCTTTCCGGTCCGGCGGGTCCAACGGGCCCGGCGGCGGAGGGCCGGGCGGCATACATGCTTTTTCCCTCAGAAATCATGGTTCTACCCTATAGCCAGCCTGGCACGTCCAGAGTATTCTGTGATCTGTAACCCACTCCACCAGGGGTGACCGGCTTGCCTCGCTACGCCTCCAATAAACCGGCCACCCCTTCTTCTCTTAATATACAAACGAGCGGACGGAGCAAACGTGGCCGCCCAGCCCTGCAAGAGAGGGCTAGGGTGTTTTTCCTGCCGGAATCATGGTTCCAAGGGATAGCCGCCGTTGGCTGGCCTGGATTACGATGGCTAGCTGCTGCACGTTTTGAGTGCACGACCTGGGTGGCCGGATGGCTTGCCTCCGCCTCCGAAACCGGCCACCCTTTTCTGTGCTTGGCTGAAAGCTTGGGTGGGTACGGCATGCTTGATCTGAAACGATGGCTGTCATTCACCAAAACAAAAGGCGGGCGGCAGTCGCCCGCAGCGGACTCCACGGAACGATCGCGCGCCTCCGTGCGGTTGCTGGCCATCCTCCCCGGAACGGAGGACGCCGAGCAACTCCAACGGATCGTCGGCGATCTGGGCTGGAGCGTGTCCATCGTCAACACGCCGGCCGAGGCCATGGCCCGGCTGCAAGCCGAGCCGGTGACGGCGGCGATCTGCGATCAGGATTTGCCAGAGGAAGATTGGCGAGTGGTGCTGAACCGCATGGCCGCGCTCCCCAAGTCGCCTTGCCTGCTGCTGGCCTCCCGGGTGATGGATCAGTATCTGTGGAACGAGGTGATCCAATGCCAGGGCTACGACGTGGTATCGAAACCATTTCAAAGCGAAGAGTTGCGGCGCGTGGTAGCTTTCGCGTTGTCCTTTCCCGGACATCCGCAACCTCGGAGAACATTTTAAACGCTGGATACTGATCCATTGGAGAGATACTGGTCCATGAGGAGCCGCTGAAACCATGCCTTCCCCGCTCGCACCCGCCGACTTCAAGAAGCTGCGCTCGCTGGACGCCCCAACTGTCTCCAACGTCATCGAGCGTTTCGACGTGCGTTTGCGCAACGAGGGCTTCGCTTACGGCACGGTGCGCTGCCTGTTTCCGCGGCTGCCGGCCATGCTCGGCTACGCCGTCACCGCGCGGATCCGCAGTTCCTCGCCGCCGATCGCCGGGCGCTGCTACTACGATCGCATCGATTTCTGGAAGCATGTGCTGACCATTCCGCGTCCTCGCATTCTGGTGCTCCGCGACATCGACCCGCATCCAGGCTTGGGCGCATTTGTGGGCGAGATTCACGCGCACATCGCGCTTTCGCTGGATTGCCACGGATGTGTCACCAACGGCGCGGTGCGCGATCTGCCGGCCATCGAGGCGCTGGGCTTCCCGCTGTTCGCCGGCTCGGTGGCCGTGTCGCACGCCTACGCTCATATTATCGAGTTCGGCGATACCGTCGAGATCGGGAGCTTGCGCATCAAGCCCGGCGACTTGGTTCACGGCGACCTTCACGGCGTACAAACGATTCCGCTGTCCATCGCCGCGGAGATCCCGCGCAAGGCCGCGGAACTGATGGAGCATGAACAAGAGTTGATCCGCCTGTGCCGGTCGCGGGATTTCTCGCTGGAACACCTGGAGCAGAAGTTACGCAACGACAATCCCGAACCGGCTCACCCGCCGGCCTCCAAATGATCGAGGTACAAGCTCACAACTTATGAACCAGCTTTCCCAACGTTTCTTCCATTTGACTACCAGCGACAGCCGGCGGTGGCTTACGGCGGCTCTGCTGGCGGGCGCAGCCGCGGCTCTAGCGGGATGCGGCAACAGCGGCGCAGCGGAGCCCGCTGAAACCGCGGCGCCGGAAGTCGCCGTCACCAAGGCCGCCCGCAAGACGCTGGATCGCCAGCTCACCGTTGTCTTCGGAGCTGGTGCCGTTCCAGGAAATCGACGTCTACGCCAAGGAATCCGGCTTTGTGAAGCAACTCCTGGTGGACTACGGCACGCGCGTGAAGAAGGGCCAGGTGATGGCGGTTCTGGAGATTCCCGAACTGGAAGTGCAATTGCGGCAGGATGACGCGATGCCCGCAACGCCGCACGACCGCGTGAATCATGCCCAGCACGAACTGAAGCGTGCCCAAGCGCAAGCCAACGTGCTGCATCTGCAATACCAGCGGCTGGCCGGAGTGGTCAAGGAACAGCCCGGACTGGTGGCGCAACAGGAAGTGGACGACGCGCAAGGCAAAGACCTGGCCGCCGCAGGCGCAGGTGGAAGCCGCGCAATCCAGCCTGGAGTCCGCGCAAAGCGATCTGCTCGCCGCCCAGGCCAAGACGGGAGCACGACCAGGTGCTGCTTCGACTACTCCAAAATCACCGCGCCGTTCGCCGGCGTGGTCACGCAACGCTACGCCAATCTCGGCACCCTGGTGCAGGCCGGCACCAGTTCCAGCACGCAGGCCCTGCCGCTGGTGCGGCTGTCCCAAGACGACCTGTTCCGGCTGGTCATTCCCGTGCCGGAATCCTACGTGCACTACATCCACGTCGGCGATCCGGTGGAGGTGCGGGTGCCGTCGCTGAACCGCACTTTTCCAGGCAAGGTGGCGCGCTTCTCGGTGGACGTGAAGGAAGACACGCGCACCATGCACACGGAAGTGGACGTCCCCAATCCCGACCGCTCGCTGGTCCCCGGCATGTACGCGGAAGCCACCCTCACGCTGGAACACAAGGACGCCGCGCTGGCCGTGCCGCTGCAAGCCATCAATCACAACGGCGGCCAGACGTACGGTTTATGTGGTGGACTCCTCCAACAAGTCGAGATCGCGGCCGGTCACGCTGGGCATCCAGACCGCCACGGACGCCGAAGTGCTCTCCGGGATTGCAGGAGGGCGAGCTGGTGGTGGTCAGCGACCGCGGCGGGCTGAAGGCCGGCCAAATGCGTGCGCGCCGAAAGCTGTCGACCTGGTGCAATCCGCAAGGCGACCAGGAGCAATAGTCCCGATGCCGCGCTTCTCGATCCGCAATCCGTATTTCATCATCGTGGTCTGCCTGGCGCTGATGGTGATCGGCGTCACCAGCCTGGCGCGCATGCCGGTGGATCTTTTCCCCACCATCAACCTGCCCGAAGTGGTGGTGGCCACGTTTCTACTCCGGCATGCCGCCGGAGGATATCGAAACCGACATCACCAATCCGCTGGAGCGCTTCTTCACGCTGGCCAGCGGCATCGACCACATGGAGTCGCGCTCCATGCTGGGCGTCAGCATCATCAAAGTGTACTTCCAGCCGGGCACCAACGCCGACGCCGACGTGACGCAGCTTTCCAACCTGGCGCTGGCCGACCTGAAGCGCCTGCCGCCCGGCACGCTGCCGCCGGTGGTGCTGAAATTCGACGCTTCCAGCCTGCCGGTCTGCCTGGTGACGCTCAAGGGCGAGGGACTCAACGCAGACCCAGCTTCACGACATCGGCCAGTTCACCATCCGCAACCAGATCGCGGTGGTGAAGGGCGCGGAGATCCCGCCGCCTTTCGGCGGCAAGTACCGCCAGGCCATGGTCTACGTCGATCCCTATAAGCTGCTGTCGCGGCAGTTGAGCCTGATGGACGTGGTGGACGCCGTCAACAAGAGCAACCTGATCCTGCCGGCCGGCGACGTGAAGATCGGGCCGTTCGACTACTACGTCTACTCCAACAGCCTGGTGAAGAACGTGGAGGAACTGAACAACGTTCCCATCAAGACCGTGGGAACGCGCTGGGTCTCGGTGGGCGACATCGGCGAGGCCAAGGACGCCAACCAGATCCAATACAACATCGTGCGCGTGGACGGCCAGCGCTCCGTCTACCTGCCGATCATGAAGCAGGGCGGCGACACCAACACCATCGAGGTCGTCGACGGCATCCGCGACATGCTCGGCAAGTTGTTCGATATCCCCAAGCAGTTGGTCACGGATGTGGTGTTCGATCAGTCCGCCTTCGTCAAGGAAGCGATCAACACCGTGTTGCATGAAGGCATCTGATCGGACTGGTGCTGACCAGCCTGATGATCCTGGTGTTCCTGGGCAGCGTGCGCGCCACCATCGGCGGTGTTCCTGTCCATCCCGCTGTCGGCGATGGCCACTTTCGTGGCGCTTTTCATGATGGGCAGCACTGTCAACACGATGATCCTGGGCGGCCTGGCGCTGGCGTTCTCGCGCGTCATCGACAATTCGGTGATCTCGCTGGAAAACATCTTCCGCCATCTGGAGATGGGCTCTTCGCCCGATGGTGGCGCCGAGGAGGGCGGCGCGGAAGTCAACCTGGCGGTGCTGGCGGCGACGCTGGTGGACGTGGTGGTTTTTTTCCCGGTCACCTTCCTGTACGGCGTGAGCAAGTTCCTGTTCTCGGCGCTGGCGCTGTCATTCGTGCTCTCCCTGCTCGCTTCTTACGTCGTCGCGATGACGGTGATCCCGCTGTTCTGCTCGCGCTTCATGAAGAGCGTTCCGCCACAGCGAGGCAGGCCATGAGCACGGCGCCGAGGCTCCCCAAGGCTGGTTCGCCCGCTTCCATGCGGCCTTCAACCGCTTGTTTAATCATCTGCTTGGATTTCTACGAACGCTGGGTGCGCCGGGCGTTGCAGCGTCCGGGCTTGACGGTGGCCTTGCTGCTCGGCGCTGTTTGTCGCCAGCCTGGCCATCTACCCGCTGCTCGGTCTGGCCTTTTTCCCGCGCACCGATGCCGGCCAGTTTACCATCAACCTGAAAGCGCCCACCGGCACGCGGATCGAACCCACCGAACAGTACGTGGCGCAAGGTCGAAGACCTGATCCGCATGTGGTTTCTCCCGAAGACTTCCAGATGGTGGTTTCCAATATCGGCATCGTCCCGGACTTCTCGGCGCTCTACACCACCAACGCCGGACCATATACCGCGACCATTCAAGTCGCAATTGAAGGATGCCCATAAAGTAGACAGCTTCGAGTACATGGACCGCATCCACAAAGAGATTACCCGCCAGTACCCCGATCTGCGCACGTTTTTCAGCAGCGGGTCCATGGTGGACGCCGTTCTCAACAGCGGATGCCGGCGCCGATTGACGTGCAGGTGAGCAGCCGCGATCTGACCAAGATTAACGATACGGCCCAGGATCTGGCTACCCGGATCCGGCAACTGAGCGGCGTCGGCGAGGTGTACATCCCCCAGGACATGAACTACCCCGCGGTGCGGCTGAACGTGGACCGCGTGCATGCCGCGGAACTGGGGCTGAGTTCCAAGGAAGTGGTTGAGAACGTGATTACGGCGCTCAATTCCAACACCATGATCGCCCCGAATTTCTGGGTGGATCACGCCAGCGGCAACGATTACTTTCTGACCGTGCAATATTACGAAGAAGGCAACGCGGCCATTCACAATTTACTGGATCTTCGCAACATTCCCTTGCGGGCCCCGAATCTGCTCCAGCCCACCACGCTCGATTCCGTCGTCAAGCTGGAGAAGTTTCAAACGCCCACGGAAATCGACCACTACCAGATCCAGCGGATTGCCGATGTCTACGTGACTCCGGCGGGCGAGGATCTCGGCAAGGTACGCGATGAAATCACCGCGCTGATCGCCGGACTGCACTACCCCGCGAACATCCGCATCGACCTGCGCGGCATGGTGCAGGGGATGCAAGCTTCCTTCTCGCGCTTCGGCCTGGGCTTCCTCTTGTCGTTTGTGCTGCTCTACCTGATCCTGGTGGCGCAGTTCCGCTCCTTCGTGGACCCGTTCTTGATCATGCTGGCGATTCCCATGGGCTTTATCGGGGTGCTGATCATTTTGCCCCTGACCGGATCCACGCTGAACGTGATGTCCCTGATGGGCGTGCTGATGCTGGTGGGGATCGCCGACTCCAACAGCATCCTGATTGTGGACTTCGCCCACAAGCTGGAGGAGCAGGGACTGGCGGTGACCGACGCGGTGATCACGGCGTGCCGTGTGCGTCTGCGGCCCATTCTGATGACCTCGCTGGCTACCATCATCGGAATGATGCCTATGGCGCTGAAGATGGGAACCGGCGCGGAGCAATACGCACCGATGGCCCGAGCCATCATCGGCGGTCTGACCTCCTCGGTGTTGCTGACGGTGTTTATCGTGCCGGCCGCCTATCTACTGGTGTATCGGAAAAAGTAATGGCCGCCTTCTCAATCCGGAATCCGTACTTCATCGTGGTGGTCTGCCTGGCGCTGGCGGTCATCGGCATCACCAGCGCCGCACGCATGCCGGTGGACTTGTTTCCGGCGATCAACCTGCCGGAAGTCGTGGTGGCGACCTTCTACTCTGGGATGCCTCCCGAGGACATCGAAACCGACATCACCAATCCGTTGGAGCGCTTCTTCACGCTGGCCAGCGGCGTGGATCACACCGAATCGCGCTCGCTATTGGGAGTGAGCATCATTAAAGTGTATTTCCAGCCCGGCACCAACGCCGACGCCGACGTCACGCAACTTTCCAACCTGGCGATGGCCGACTTGAAGCGGCTCCCGCCGGGGACCTTGCCTCCCGTAGTGCTGAAGTTCGACGCTTCCAGCTTGCCGGTCTGTCTGGTCTCGGTGAAGGGCGAGGGTTTGGATGAAACCCAACTTCACGATCTGGCGCAGTTCCAGATCCGCAACCAGATTGCGGTGGTGAAGGGCGCGGAAATCCCGCCGCCCTTTGGCGGCAAGTACCGCCAGGTGATGGTTTATGTGGACCCGTACAAGCTGCTTTCCCGGCAGTTGAGCGTGATGGACGTGGTGGATGCGGTCAACAAGAACAATCTGATCCTCCCGGCCGGCGACGCCAAGATCGGCCGAAGCGACTACTACGTCTACTCCAATAGCCTGGTGAAGCAAGTGGCCGAGTTGAACAACGTGCCGCTGCGCACCACGGGCAACCGCTGGGTTTCCGTGGCCGACGTCGGAGAGGCCAAGGACGCCAGCCAGATTCAATACAACATTGTGCGCGTGGACGGCCAGCGGTCCGTCTACCTGCCGATCATGAAACAGGGCGGCGACACCAACACGATCGAAGTTGTGAAAGGCATCCACGAGATGCTGGGACGTCTCTTCGATCTCCCCAAGCAGTTGGTGACCACGGTGGTGTTCGACCAGTGCGTCTTCGTCAAGGAAGCCCTCTTCACCGTGGTACAAGAAGGACTGATCGGCCTGCTGCTGACCAGCCTGATGATTCTGATTTTCCTGGGCAGCCTGCGCGCCACCACCGCGGTGTTCCTGTCGATTCCGCTCTCGGCGCTGGCCACGTTCGTGGTGCTGTACTTTGCCGGGAACACCGTGAACACGATGATCCTGGGCGGCCTGGCCCTGGCTTTTTCCCGGGTGATCGATAACTCCGTCATCTCCCTGGAAAACATCTACCGGCACCTGGAGCTGGGCGCTTCGCCGGACGAGGCTGCCCAGCGCGGCGGAACGGAAGTGAGCATGGCCGTTCTGGCCGCCACGCTGACCACCGTGGTGGTCTTTTTCCCGGTAACGCTCCTCTACGGCGTCAGCCGCTTCCTTTTTTCGGCACTGGCGCTGGCCGCCGTCATCTCCCTGGTGGCTTCGTATTTGGTGGCCATGACGGTGATTCCTCTGTTTTGCGCCCGCTTCCTGAAACACGTTCCTCAGCACGCTCCGCCTTCCCATCCGACACCTTCCGATGAGACTTCCGGTCAGACTTGCGGTGAACTTGTGGTTCCGGCCGGCGGCGAAATTGCCGGCACGCCCCAGGGATTTTCCGCGCGCTTTAATCAGGCCTTTAACCGGCAGTTCAACCGGCTGCTGGACCTTTACGAGCGTTGGGTGCGCCGGGCCCTGCAACGGCCCGGGCTGACGGTGGCCGCACTGCTCGCGCTGTTTGCCGCCAGTTTGGCGATCTATCCATTTTTGGGCGTGGCCTTCTTCCCGCAAACCGATGCCGGTCAATTCACTATCAATCTGAAGGTCCCCACGGGAACCAGGATCGAAGATCACCGAGAAGTACGTGGCTCGGGTGGAAGACCTGATCCACCAGGTAATTCCGGTGCGCGATCTGCGCATGGTGATTTCGAACATTGGCGTGGTGAACGACTTTTCCTCCCTCTACACCACCAATGCCGGTCCTTATACCGCCACGGTCCAGGTAGCATTGAACGACGATCACCAATTGTCCAGCGCCGCCTATATGACGCAGGTACGAAGCGAGATGCCCGAGAAATTTCCGGAGGTGCGGACGTTCTTTCAGAGCGGCTCCATGGTGGACGCCATTGTGAACACCGGAATGCCGGCGCCCATCGACGTGCAAGTAAGCAGCCGCGAACTGGGACCGATCTCCCGCGTGGCTCTGGAGTCTGTCGGACCGGATTCGCAAGCTGCCCGGCGTCGGCTCGGTCTACGTTCCGCAAGACATGAACTACCCGGCCATGCGGCTGAACATCGACCGGATTCATGCCTCGGAAATGGGACTGAGCCAGAAGGACGTGGTTCAGAACGTGATCACCGCTCTCAACTCCAACACCATGATCGCACCCAACTATTGGGTGGACTACAAGACCGGGAACGACTATTTCCTGACCGTGCAGTATTACGAGCACGGCGCGGGGGCGATCCATAACCTGGTCGGAACTTACCCAGATCCCTCTACGCCACCGGGAGGACCAGCCCTTGAAGCTGAGCCTCCACTGCGGTTCTGGATCGCCGCTGCCAACCACGGAGGGCACGCCGAAGCCCGCCGGCTCACATGGACTGGACTTGTGATTCCACGGGCCAGGTCCTGCCGAAAGGTCCGACGGAGCCGCACGGACGGCCCGTCACGGTTCTGAAGAGCGTGGCCAAAGTGGAGTTCGTGGAAACGCCGACGGAAGTGGACCATTACCAGATTCAACGCGTCTTGCGATGTCTATGTGACGCCCTCGCAGGAAGATCTTGGACGTGTGACCACCGAGATCCCAAGGTGATCGCCGATGCCCAATTGCCCGGCCAATGTGCGCGTCAATCTGCGCGGCATGGTGCAGGGCATGGAGGCTTCCTTCAACAGCTTCGGTCTCGGCTTCCTGCTGTCCTTCATTCTGCTGTATCTCATCCTGGTTGCGCAGTTCCGGTCCTTTATGGACCCCTTGCTGATCATGCTGGCGATTCCCATGGGCTTTGTCGGCGTGCTGATCATTTTGCCGCTGACGCACACCACCCTGAACGTCATGTCGCTGATGGGCGTGCTGATGCTGGTGGGAATCGCGAGCTCCAACAGCATTCTGATCGTGGATTTCGCGCACAAGCTGGAGCAGCAGGGATTGCCGGTGACCGATGCCGTCATCACGGCTTGCCGCGTGCGGCTGCGGCCGATTTTGATGACGTCGCTCGCCACCATCATCGGGATGATCCCCATGGCTATGAAGTTAGGGACGGGGCCGAGCAATACACTCCCATGGCGCGGGCTATCATCGGGGGCTTGACTTCGTCCGTGTTGCTGACTGTGTTTATTGTCCCGGCCGCTTACTTACTGGTCTACGGAAAGAAGCAGCGTACCGAGCCAGAGGAGGCTTCATGAACAGACCATCCTTAGTCGGACCTGGCGGCCGCGTCCCACGCACTGGCGCAGACCGCCGCCCCCGTCCCTGACCCTCCACGATGCCGAGGCTCTGGCGCTCAAGAATCACCCGCAAGTGCAGGCCGCCCAACTGAACTACCAGGCGTCCCAGCAGGCCATCGCGGAAGCGCGCGCGGCATATTTTCCGACGCTCCAGGGCGACGTGACCGGATCGCAAGGAAACCCGCAGGCTCGTATCGGCGCGGGCTACCTGACCGATTCACGCGTGTGGGACCGCTTCAGGCAAGGCATCACCCTGTCCCAACTCATCACCGATTCCGGACGCACGCAGCAACCTGGTGGCTAGCTCCAAGCTGCAAGCGCAGGCCAGTTCGCAAATATATCAGGCCACGCGCTACGACGTGCTGCTGGGCGTGAATCGCGCCTACTTCCAGGTGTTGCAGGCGCAAGCCACCGTCACGGTGGCGAAGAAACCGTGAAGGCCCGCAAGCTGCTGTTCGACCAAGTGACCGCGCTGGCGCAGAACAACTTGAAATCGCAATTGGACGTGACCTTCGCCGAGGTGAACCTTTCCGAGGCGAAGTTGCTGTTGATCCGCTCGCAAGAGAGCGTGGGGCAAGCTTACGCGGAATTGGCCCACGCCCTGGGAACGGATCAGGTGCTTTCGTATCAACTGAGCGACGAAAGCCTGCCGCCCGCGCCGCCCGCCAACGCCGTTGACTTGGTGACGCAAGCGATGGCCAATCGTCCAGAGATCGCCAGCCTGAGCAGTTCGCGCGATGCCGCCTACAAATTCATGGACGCCGAGAAGGATTTGAAGCGCCCCACGGTAAGCTTCGTGGGAGCCGCGGGTTTTCTGCCGTTACTCCGAGGCGCGCCGCCGCCGCCGCGAGTTGAGCAGCGAAGCCGAGTTTTACGGCGCCATGGACGGCGCATCGCGCTTCACCCAGCGCGATGCCATCGCCAGCATCATCATCACCGGCGTCAATATCGTCGCGGGCTTCTTGATCGGTGTTCTGCAGCACAACATGGACCTCGGGCATGCCCTCCAAACCTACACCGTCCTCACCATCGGCGACGGCCTGGTTACCGTTATTCCGGCGCTCATGATTTCGATCTCCGGCGGCTTGATCGTCACGCGCGCCAGTTCCGATTCCAGGCTCGGCGCGCTGGTCCAGGCGCAGGTCTTCGGCAAATCGGAGCCGCTGCTTCTGGCCAGCGGAGTACTGGTCGCGCTGTCGTTGTTCCCCGGCTTGCCCACCATCCCGTTTCTGGCTTTAGGCGGCGGGCTGGGCGCCATGGCCTGGCGCCTGCGTCGGAAAAACGACGCAGCCGTCAAAACCTCGACGGAAAGCGCCGAGAAACCAGCCAAGGAAAATGTCGAAGCATTGCTGCAAGTGGATCCTCTCACGGTGGAAGTGGGGCTGGGCTTGGTGAAGCTGGTGGAGGGCGGCGCCAACTCGCGGCTGCTGCAGCGCATCGCCGGCATTCGCAAGAATCTGGCGCAGCAGCTGGGCTACTATCTGCCTCCCGTCAAGGTGAACGACAACGTGGCGTTGCGCGCGCGAGAGTACGCGCTGCTGATCAAAGGCGTTGAAATGGCGCGTTACGAAATGCCCGCCGGTCAGGAGTTGGCCATTCCCAGCGCCGGCGCGGATGGAACGCTGGAAGGCAGGCCCACCAAAGATCCGGCTTTCAGTTGGCGGCTGTGTGGATTCCCTCCGAGCGCGCATCGCTTGCCCGCACCAAGGGCTACACGGTGGTGGACGACGTTAGTGTAATGGGCACCCACCTCTCGGAAGTGGTCCGACGTCACGCGCATGAACTCTTCAGCCGGCAGGACACCAAGAACTTCTGTGACCGCGTGGCCCAGAGCAACCCGAAAGTGGTCGAGGATTTGGTGCCAAAAATGCTATCTCTTTCGGTGATCCAACGAGTGCTTCAGAATCTGTTGCGGGAGCGAGTCCCGATTCGCGACTCGGTCACTATCTTGGAGGCTCTCAGCGAAGGAGCGCAGATGACCAAGAATCCGGTGTTGCTTACCGAATATGTGCGGCAGGCCATTCGCCGGGCCATTGTGAGTTCGCACACCACGCCGCAGGGCGAATTGGCCGCCTATATGGTGGAACCCTCCGCTGAGCATGCCGTGGAAGCGGCGGTGGAGCATAGTGAGCACAACAGCGTGCTGGGCCTTGCTCCGCAATCGGCGCGCGACCTCGTTGGCCGCATTACGCGCAAGCTGGAACGGCCCGATTCTTCCGCCGTGGTGCTGGTGAACCCGTCCATTCGCTACTTCGTGAAGCAATTGCTGGAAACCGCGTTCCCGGATGTAACGGTGCTCTCGCACAGCGAAGTGCCGCCGGAGATCAAGGTGAAGTCGCTGGGCTGGGTCGGATAAGAAATGACGGACAAACAGCCTCTTCCATGAAAATCAAATCCTACTTCGCCGATTCCGTGGAGGAGGCCGTTCAGGAAGCGCGGCAGGAGCTGGGCACCGACGCCATGCTGATCACTTCGCGGCGATCGTCGCCCGAATCGCGCCAGCTTGGGTGCTTATGAAGTTGTGTTCGGGCTGAACGCGCCCGGCGCACGGCAGCGTCCGGCGGCTCGCGCGGCCGATCTTTCGTCCGAACTGCAGAGCTTGCGGGCGCAGCTGCAGGAGATCAAGAGCATGTTACAAGGCGCGCGGTCGTCAGACTCGCCCTCGTCGGATGTGGAACCGCTGTTTGACGAGCTGGTCTCGAATGACCTGGCTCGCAACGTCGCGCAGGAAATTGTTACGTCGGCGGCTCGTTTGCGCGACCAGCTTTCCGCCGGCCAGCCATCGGCCCATCCTCTGCGGGCATATGCCGCCGAACTGATCTCGAAGAAACTTCGTTTCGCCCAGCCATTCCAGCCATCGCCGCAGAAGCCGGCGTCTGAAGCCGCGCAGATGGTGCGTCTTCGCGGTCCTCCCGGCGCCGGTAAAACCACCACTCTGATCAAGCTTGCATTCCGCGAGTGCCTGGCGCAGCGGCAGCCGGTTCGCATCTTATCGCTCGATCCCTGGCGCGTCGCCGCGCACGAAAAACTGCGCAACTTTGCATCGATTATCGGCGTGGGATTCTCGGCCGCTCAATTCCGTCCAGGAGTTTGCGGCCGCTGTCGAAGAATCCCGCAGCAAGAGCATCCTGCTGGTGGACACCCCGGGCTACAGCCCGGCCGAGTTGGACAGTGTCCGGGAGATTGCCAGCTGCTTCGATCGCCTCGCCAACAAACAGGTCCATCTGGTTCTGCCCGCTTCGATGAAACGCGCGGATTTGTCGCGCAGCGTTCGTGATTATGCCTTGTTCCAGCCGGACTATCTGTTGTTCACCAGGCTGGACGAGACCGAATCCATGGGCGCCATTCTCTCGGCGGCGCTGGAAGCCGATAAGCCGCTGTCGTTTTTCACCAACGGCCAAAACATTCCCGAGGATATTGAGCCGGCCCACGCGCGCCCATTGCTCGCATCGGTGTTCCGGCCGGAATTTTCGGAGGCGGTCTCGGCGGCATAGATGGCATCCAATCTACTGGCGAATACGGCCTTCTATACCGCCACTCCGGCGATGGACGCGGTTGAGCGGGACCGGCTGATTCTCGAAAATCTGCCGCACGTGCGCTGGGTGGCGATGCGCATTCACGAAAAGATCGGCGGAGCGGTCAGTCTGGAGGATCTGGTTTCTTCCGGCGTCATCGGCCTGATCAATGCAGTCGACAGTTACGATCCCAAGTTCAACGTAAAGCTCAAGACCTATGCCGAGCATCGCATTCGCGGCGCGATTCTCGACAGCATCCGCGGCCTGGATGGCATTCCGGCCACAAACGCAAGCGACTGAAAGATGTCGAAGCGGCTATTGCCAGCGCCGAGCAGCGCCTGCAGCGTGTGCCGGCCGAAGAAGAGATCGCCGCCGAGATGGGCATTCCGCTCGCTGATTATCAGGAGCTTCTTGCCGAGCTGCGCGGCGTGAGCCTGGGCAGCCTGGACGAAGTGGCCGACGGATTCTCGGAGAGCAAACTGCTCCGCTACGTGGCGCATGACGAAGAGAACCTGCCCACGCGCATCCTGGAGCGCGCCGAGCTCGAAAAGCTTCTGGCCGAAGCCGTGAACAAGATGCCGCGGGTGGAACGCACCATCCTGACGCTGTACTTCAAGGAAGAACAGAATTTGCACGAAATCGCTGAGATTCTGGGCATTCACACCACTCGCGTGTGCCAGCTCAAATCCCAAGCTGTGTTGCGCCTGCGCGCCTATGTCATCAAGAAATGGCCGTCCACGCGAGGAATACTCTAAATGAGCGAGCAGGAGATCAACACCCAGGCGCCGGCCGATTCCGCCGAACAGCAGTCCGACGCGGCGTATGAAACAACCGGCCCAGCACCCTCGCGCCCGGCATCGTCGCCCGCCCAGGCCGCTCCGTTATTAATGGGCGTCAAGCTTCCCATCCGGGTTCTGCTGGGGCGCACGCAACTGAGTCTGCGCGACATCGCCCAACTTGGCAACGGCGCGGTGGTGGAGCTGGATTGCTCGCCGGACGATCCGGTCTCGATCATCGTGAACGATCGGGTGATCGCACACGGGGAAGTAGTCGTGGTGTCCGGCAACTATGGAGTGCGCATTACAAAGATCGGCGCGCGCCGCGAAGATGGTGAGGAGGAAAGCTTGCCCGGGGATCTGTTCAGCTTCTCGCAAAAGCTAAGGTAACCGAAATGTTTTTGACCCTCCTCCCTTACCTGACGGTAGTCGCGAATCTTGCGCTGGTGCTCGGAATCCTGTTCGGCGTAAACCAGCGCGTTCGCGACCTGCGTTTCCGCGCGGCCAAGCACGAAAAGGGACTGCAAGCGGAAATCTCTCGTTTGTCCGGCGAAATCATTGAGATGAAGAGCCAGATTCTGGACCTGGAGCAAACCGGCCAGTCACTCGCTTCCGCCGCCGCGGCATCCGGTCCCGCAGCCGCGCCGGGAAATAGCGTGAACAACACCCTGAGAAGCAAAGTGCTGAAAATGCACCGCTTGGGACAATCCCCTGACCGCATCGCCGGAGCCTTGCGCGTTCCCAAGGGCGAAGTAGACCTGCTGGTGAAGGTCCACAAAATCGTCATGCGCCCCTATGAGGACGTTTCACCCGCGCCATCGGGGGAAGAGGTATCTGAAAAATCTTAAATGTTACGCGGGACGTTGCGATAAATAATGCGGCCCGAAGGCCAATGAAATGAGGAAGCGATGATCATCAATAACAACGACAGCCCGGACGTTTCGCGCCTGAGTCTCGACCAGACCCAGCAATCGTCGCGCGCCGCCGGCGCCGCCGCTTCCAATTCGGCTTCCAGCTCTTCCGCTACCGGCGCCACCCCAGGGGTTGATTCTATCTCGCTCTCTAACTCTCCCAATCTCGTTCAACAAGCGCTCGCCTCATCCTCCTCCTCGCGCTCGGCTCGCGTGCAGGAACTCAAGGCTCTGGTGCAAAACAATCAATACCAGCCCGACGCTCAGGAAGTAAGCCGTGCGCTGATCAATGCGCACATTGCGGGAGACTAGCGCCAGCCGTTCGGACCCCGTATGGAGAATGCCACCGAGTATGGCGACGCCCGGGAATGCCTCCAGGTCGCCCGCGCCAGCATGCGCCAGATCAAGAAGCTGCTCTCTCAGCCCTCACCGGAGGCGGCCGATGAATCCGCCGCGCTGCTGCGCGATGTCGAGGTGCAGTTGGGTTGCGTGGCCGCCATCCTGCGCCGGGACGGCTGTAAACCCGACGCCGGGGTTCGCGCCGGGGTCGAAGAGCTGCAGAGCGAAGTGGCCGTGCTGGCGGCATTTTTTACAGGCGCCGACAAAATGCTGAACGGCTGGCTGGATGCTGTCCGATCGCGCCGCGGCGGCTACACCGAGCGCGGCCAGGCAGCGCCGCTGATGCTGGTGAAAAGGCTGAGCGTGGAGGGTTGAACAGGATAATTCGCCATGGGTAATCTCTTCTCGGCATTGAATTCGGCCAGCCAGTCCCTCCAGGCGTTCGAGGAGGCCATCAACGTCACGCAGAACAACGTCGCCAATGCGAACAGCCCGGGCTATGCCGACCAGGTCCCACAGATGCTGGCGCAGGACATCGTTTCGAATTCGAACTCCGCACCCATCTTAGGCGGAGTTCAGGAAGTCACCCAGGACACTCGCAGTCCCTATGCCGATACGGCCGTGCAGCAGCAGCTGTCGCTCCAGGGCATGTATCAACAGCTTCAAACCACGCTCGCGCCCTTGCAGACCGTGTTCGACGTGTCGTCCAGCAGTGCCATCCCATCGGCCTTGAACCAGTTGTTCCAAAGTTTTTCCCAATGGAGCTCGCAGCCCAGCAATACGAATTACCAGCAAGGCGTGCTGAGCGCGGCACAGCAGGTTGCCAGCGCCTTTCAGCAGGCCTCGGCGCAGCTCGGACAGATCCAGACCTCCACCAGCAACGACATTCAAACCACGGTGTCTCAGATCAATCAGGATGCCGCCGCTATCCAGACCTACAACCAGCAGATCTCGCAAAACTCGCAGCCCAACGCGGGTCTGAGCGCCCTGTTGGAGAATACGCTCGAAAATCTCTCTGGCTTGGCGAACATCCAGGTATTGAAGGGTAATGGTGGCACGGTCACCGTGCTGCTGGGAGGCCAGACTGCGCTGGTGCAAGGCACACAAGTGAATGCCCTGCAGGCCGTGAACAACACCGCCTCCAACAACGGAAATCCCGGCGCCGCTCCCCTCATCAGCATCCAAGACAGCAATGGCAACGACGTCACCGGCCAGGTCACACAGGGCAGTCTGGCGGGCTTACTCAGCGTGAACAACAATTTGCTTCCGTCGCTGATAGGCGGCGGGCAACAGGTCGGCGGATTGAACACTCTGGCGCAGGGCCTGGCCGATAGTGTGAATAACGTGCTGGAACAAGCCTCCACCACCAGCACGCCGCCCTATCAGTCCGGCAGCGCTTTGTTCACCTACAACGCGACCAATCCGGCGGGGATCGCTGGAACGCTCGCGGTCAGTTCCACCATCACCGGTAGCCAGCTCGCCGCCGCCGATACCGGACCTCCGCCGGTGGCGAATGGCGCGGCGCTCACGCTGGCGGGCTTGGATTCCACCAGCCCCGGGCCAGTGGATGGTCAAGGCTTCACGCAATATTTTGCATCGCTGACTTCGGCGGTGGGCTACGCCGCCAGCAACGCCAATACGCAGGCCACTGCCCAATCGCAGCTGGTGGCCCAGGCCAAGAGCCTGCAGCAGCAGGTTTCAGGAGTTTCCCTGGATCAGGAAGCCGTCCGCCTGGTCCAGCTTCAGAGCTCCTATCAGGCGGCGAGCAAGTTTGTGACTGTGATCGACAACCTCACGCAGTCGCTCATGAACATGGTTCAGTAACACGGAGTAAAACACATGATCAGCGGCTTGAGCGCATCCAACCAACAATTCCTGGCGTCGTTGAACATTCTTCAGAACAACTTGAACCAGGCCGACGAACAGCTTTCAAGCGGTCTCAGCGTCAACCAAGCCTCCGACGCCCCGCAATCGATTCAGGATATCTTCGTCACTCGCGCCGAGCTCGGCCAGGCCAATCAAACGGTGCAGAATTTGACCACCATACAGGGCCAGGTGCAAACCGCCAGTGGCGGCGTTCAGAGCGCCATTTCATTGCTCGACCAGGCTGTGTCTCTGGGTACCGAGGGCGCCAGCTCCAGCACCACGCTAGCCACGCAGCAGAACCTGTCGTCGCAGATCCAGGCGATTCTGGCGCAGTTGGTCTCCATCAGCAATACCGATGTCGGCGGAGTGTATGTTTTCAGCGGGGATGCCACCGGCTCGCCCCCGTATAAGGTGGATACCTCCAGCCCCACCGGCGTGGATCAATTGGTGACTCCGCAGCAGGCCACGCTGCAGATTGCCGGTCCCACCGGAGTGACGTTCCAGATATCGATGACCGCTCAGGATCTTTTCGATCAGCAGGATTCGAGCGGCGCTCCCACGGCCAATAATGCATTCGCGGCGCTCACTAATCTGGCGACAGCTCTGCAGAGCGGAAACAGCGCGAACATTGCCACCGCCCTCGGCGGCCTCCAGACCGCGAGCGACTACGTCAACAGCCAGACATCGTTTTACGGAGCGGCCGAAAATAACGTCTCTTCGGCGCTGGATCTGGCGCAAAAATTTCAGACTCAGGATCAAACCCAACTGAGCGGCCTGGAGGATGCCAATACCGCCACCCTCGCCGTTGAGGTCACCCAGGCTTCCACGGCCTTGGATGCGGCCCTGTCGGCCCAAGCCCACAAGCCCGCCAGCACTCTGTTTGACTATCTGCCGATCGGATAGGACACTTCATGTCTTCGCCTGCGACGCCGCTGTGCGGTTGCCATCCCCTCACTCGCATTCATGCTTCCCCCAGTACGCGGGCAAAAAGGGTTCTATTTTGCGGGCGTTTCGTAAAAAAATGTTCAATTCAGGCCTTGAAATATCGATAGAAGAACATACCCAAGCGGATGATCGAGAGCAGCGAGGGTATCGAAGCCGTACACGAGATTTTGGAAAGGATTCAGTTAATGTTTAGATTCTCTGGCATAAAGATTTCCCTCGCCGCGTCCGCGCTCCTCCTCGGTGCGGGCTTGGCGCAAGCTACGACTTTGCCGGGTTCGCCGCTCACAGCGGCGCCGGCGTCAGTATCCATCGGTTTTACGCTGCCCAGCACCGCTGGTTCGGCCCAGGCAGTGGTACTCACCGTTCCCACGGCCAACGTTTCGGATCCCTTCGTCATCGATCCAACCACAGTGCCGTTTTGGTTATCCATCCTGACTTCGGACCTTAGCGCTCCGGATCTGTCCGACACTGCCGTGCCTTCACCCGGACTGACCATCAACTTTGTGGCCAGCGCGGCCGCTGGAACGTTGGGCAATGGCGCCTACAAAGCCAGTGTTCACGTGAAAGTCAACGGCTATCAGGATCTGGTTGTTCCGGTAACTCTTACGGTAACCGGCTCCAACTCCACGTTGTCCGTGATGAACGGTGCTACTGCCGTGGCAAGCGCTGGTACAGTGGCCACTACCTGGGTCTACGGTGCGGCTCTGCCCACCGTGAATTTGACCCTTCTTTCCAGCGACAACCCGATCGGCTTCACCGCCGCGTCAACTGTAAATGGAACGTCGCCGGAGGACTGGATACTACTCAGTAATTCGAGCGGCATCGCCTACAACTACGGGACCCCGCTCACTATCACCTTCGCTCAGGATGCTCTTACGAACGCAGCTGTCGGAAGCACCCTCTCCGGTACGGTGACCATCAGCTACGGCAGCTCAACCTACACGGTGAACCTCACCGTCCTGATTGGCGAGCCGGCCCCGACCGTTACCAACGTCTTCCCGCAGGAAGTGCCTCTAACGGGCGCCGGCGCCGTCACGGTTGTAGTGACAGGCACGGGCTTTGGCACCATCGCACAAGGCTTCACTACCGCGACAACGGTGAAGATTGCTTATGGCGCCGTTTCCGCAACGAACCTCGTGGGGATCACCGCGAAGACCGGTGGTGGAGTCGGCGCAGTGACAGTGGTGAACCCCACCACGATGATTCTTACGATTCCTTGGGAAGACGGCACGCCGGTTAGCATCCTCAATACGGCCCAAACCGTCACCATCAGCATCACCAACGGCCTGACGAGCGAAGTGCCGATCACCGCCAATCTGTACGTGACCAACAGCCCGGTCATTTACTCGATCTCGGATGCGGCTGCTCTGACGGAACCGACGCCCGGCTCCAAGCCGAACGTTGCGCCCTATGAGATCATCTCCATCTTCGGCAACAACTTCTGCCCGACCTGCGTCGCGCCCGTGGTAGCCCCGGTAAGCTCCGGCCGCTATCCCACTACCCTGACGGCCCCGGTCACCAGCGGTCACCCGCTCACCGTCACGTTCTATCAGAGCGACGGCTCCACGCTCGTTGGCAATGCCTACATTCTGTTCGCCAACAACACCCAAATCAATGCATTGGTCCCGTCCACGGCAGTTCCCGCTGACAATCCAATGCAGGTCGTTGTGAGCTACAACGGAGTGGTCAGCAACGCCAACGTCCTATACGAAGCCAACGCCGTGGCCGCGAACCCGGGCATCTTCACCACGTCCTCCAGCGGCCAAGGCCAGGGCGCCATCCTGTTAGCCAACGGCACCGTAAACTCCGACGCCGGCGCCACAACCAAGGCTGCCCCCGGGAGCACGGTCCTGATTTATCTCAGCGGCATGGGCGCAACCAACAGCACAACCGCCGATACCGCTTCTACCAAAGCGGCCAAGTATCCTACCTCTTGCGTTTCACTGTCCAGTTACATCACCACGGCGGCGCTCAGCCCCGCCTCATTGGATGGCGTGGTGCTCGATCCAACCCAGATCGCCACCAACCTTCTGCCTCCCTGCTTCGTTACCGCGCCCACCGTCACCATCGGTGGTGCGGCCGCGGCTGTCACCTACGCAGGTTGGGTCTCCGGTTCGGTGGCTGGTCTCTATCAGATCAACGCTACTGTCCCGACCAAGGCCCTTGCCGGCGATCTTCCGGTAGTGGTCACGGTTGGCACTGGAACCAGCGCGGTTAGCAGCCAGACCGGTGTAACCGTAGCAGTGAACTAGCTAAAAGTCGTTCCGACACGGCGGCGGGAGGGTGCAGTTGGCCCCCGCCGCCTTTTTTGGTGTGCCGAGCATGTTCGACAGCTCGAAGGTGAAAGTCCTTTTCACAACCTGATGGAGGTGAAGTGATAGCGAAGCGCAAGGGCGTCGTCGCGAGGCGGGGTCTGAAAGAAGCGTGGAGCAAACGTACGAGCCGATGAACAAGAACCGGATGAGAGGCATACGGTGCCGGACGAGCGGGCCAATGACCGCGAAGTCCATATCCATCAAGGGCACTGGTTGTAAATCCGGCGGTTGCGTGCGGAAGGCGGTCGAACTTACCTCGGGAGATCTGCCGTTTGTCCTGGATATCAGGACTGAGGATCGAGCGATCGATCCTGACCGGGCGGCAGAAGTCAGCAGAGGGCGTATTAGGCACGAAAGTGCTGAAGGCCCGAACGGTCCCCGCAAGGGGTTGATGGGAGAGGCAAGTAAGCAGCGCGACTCATGAGCGACAAGCGGCAGAAAAACCAGCTAGATGTTGGCCTTCACGGACGAGAGTAGGAGTGAAGCTCCGAGGGTATCCGGGGAAGGGACCGAATCGCTCGCGGCGAAGCGCGGGACAGAAAGCCCGGCCATTGGCGAACAGTTGATGGAGGAAGTCTGCGAGCGGGAAAACTGCAAGCAGGCATTGGCACGAGTCAAGGCCAACAAAGGAAGCGCTGGCGTGGACGGGATGACCGTCCAGCAGTTGCCGGAGTTCCTGAAACAGCACTGGCCAGCCATCCGGGAACAGTTGCTGAGCGGAACCTATAAGCCGCAACCGGTGAAGCGGGTGGAGATCCCGAAGCCGGACGGAGGGGTGCGAAAGCTTGGCATCCCGACGGTGCTGGATCGATTCATCCAGCAGGCGGTGATGCAGGTTCTGCAACGCAAGTGGGACCGGACGTTTTCCGATCACAGCTACGGGTTTCGGCCTGGACGCTCGGCGCATCAGGCGGTGGAGGCAGGCGCAGCAGTATATCGCCGCAGGCTACCGCTGGGTGGTGGATCTGGATCTGGAGAAGTTCTTCGACCGGGTCAACCACGACAAACTGATGGCAAAGATTGCGGAACGGGTGAGCGACAAGCGGTTGCTGAAGCTGATCCGCGCGTTTCTGCGAGCCGGGGTGATGGAGGATGGGCTGGTGAGTCCGGTGGATGAAGGGACGCCGCAAGGCGGACCTTTGTCGCCCTTGCTGTCGAACATCGTGCTCGACGAGTTGGACCGGGAGTTGGAGCGGCGCGGGCTCCGGTTTGCGCGGTATGCGGACGACAGCAACATCTACGTTCGCAGCCGGCGGGCCGGGGAACGAGTGATGGAAAGCATCACGCGATTCATCACGGCGAAGCTCAAGCTCAAGGTGAACCAGCAGAAGAGTGCGGTGGCGCGGCCATGGGAACGGAAGTTTCTGGGATTCAGCTTCACGAGCGCAGGCAACCAAAACGGCGCATCGCGCCGAAAGCGGTGGGCCGGTTCAAGGAGCGAGTTCGGGAACTGACGCGCCGGAACACGAGGTGTCAGCATCGGAACGGATGGCTGAGGAACTATCCCGATACCTACGGGGCTGGATCGGCTATTTCGGGAAGTGTGAAACGCCTTCGGTGCTGGACGGTCTTGAGCAGTGGCTCAGGCGCAGACTACGGTCTGCGATCTGGAAGCAGTGGAAGCGGGGCTCGGTCGCGGTTCGCCGAACTACGCCAACGGGGTGTGGGCAAAGACCTGGCCGCTCAAACGGCGGGCAGCGCTCATGGTCCGTGGCGGTTGGCGGACTCGCCGGCGCTCGCATGTCGCACTGCCCAATGCTTACTTCGACTCGCTCGGGATTCCGAGATTGACTGGTAGCCGATAGCTTAACCCGCCGAACCGCCGGATGCGGACCCGCATGTCCGGTGGTGTGGGAGGGGCGGAGCCGTGAGGCTTCCCCCTATCCCGATTTTGCCCCGCCCGCTCACCTTACTTAAGTAATTTTCCGCCCCCAACTTTCTTCAATCTCCGCCGCGCAGCTTCGATACGCTTACCATGCCACAGTCTGCTTATGCCCAAAGGGAAGGCGCCGCGCAAGTGGCGGGAAGAATCCTGTTCGCTTGGCGCAACGGTGAAGGCGCGGCCTCCGCCAGGAATTGGAACACGCCCAATGGCTATCGCCCAAACTTCCCGCTGCCAGCACACTCGAAATGGAAACGATGGAAGTACTGGCCGGCGCGGTGGAATCGCTCCGTCACGGCTACCGAAAGAAGCGTCCCGGCGCCGTTCGGCTGCTGGAACACCTCGCGCAACCCCCGCGAGCTCAGCGCCCAAATCAGCGAATGAAGTCTTCCACCTGGAATGCGCGCCGCTGGCCGGTACTTACAATTTGGCCGCTGAAACTGGAAACTCCGTTTAGCGTGCACACCGCCCGCCGTTCCACGGGGTGGTCCAACCGAACGATCTGTCCTTCGCGCAGCCGCAAAAGATCGCCCAGCCGCATCTCTGAGCCGTCCAGCCATACCTGTATGGCCACCTGCCCGCCGAGCAGCAGCTCCAGAGTGGCTTCTACCGATACTGTGCTTTCCGGCTTTTCGACCGGAACGGGCTCCTCTTCCGCGACCACTGTAGTAAACAGATCGGGTGGCGCCAGCAAAGTAAGCCGGCCCATCTGGTCCCCGGCCGCGATCTCAAAATGGGCGGCAAACACGGGCTCCGTAGGAGGCAAAATGCGCGACGGCGCGGGGTCAAACTCCAGCGTCACCGTCTCCAGCGGCGTCTCCATCAGCGTCGCCCAGCAGCGATACGCATCGGAAAGGATCATCCGATATAACAGCCTCACTACCTGCAGCTCAATCTCGGTAGGTTTGCGGTCCAGCGTCCCGAAGGAACCGGGTTTCGCCCCCAGCGCCACCCCCACTAATGGAAGCAGCACCGAGTAATCCATGACCAGGATCAGCTTTCTGTCGCCGGGGCGAACTACAGCCGTACCAAAGCAGGCCCGGGTGTCGGCCGCCGGAAACTCCCCGTAGGAGATCTCGCCGGCGCTGGTGTGGACGGCCGTTACCGAGGTCCGCAAGAAGGCGGACAGGCTGATATTCAGTTCCTTGGCTAAGGTCTCGTTCGCCAGGCGCACCAGTTCGCCGGGCACGCCCTGCAGCTTGCTGCTGATCCGGAACTCGGCCTTGGTCCAATTGGATTCTTGATTTGATTCCATGAGAGGCGGGCTAAGCCATAAGTCTTAGAATCGGCTGGCTCCGCCAAACACTTTACCCTAAGGGACTTAACCCCGCTGAATCGCTGCGTAAAATCGTAAATCTTTGCCCGGAAAGGTCGATATACCACCGAGCCGCCCTCGGGCCATCAGACCAACCCCGGGGGGACCAAAGGGATAGACCATGATCCAGCTCACCAGGCTGAACCACGTTCCGCTGATCGTGAATGCCGACCTCATCGAGCATGTCGAGGTCACGCCCGACACCGTGGTCGCCCTCACTACCGGCCAGAAGTTCATGGTCCTGGAATCGGCCGAAGAAGTGGTGGAAAAGGTGATCCAGTTTCGCAAAGCCATCATGAGCGCTGCCCACTGCCCTCTGAAAATTCATGACAGTTCCGAGCGGGCAGACGCCGATCACGAATCGGCCGGGCTACGGGTTAAGTAATGGCGAACAGCAGCGAGTCACAAGAAGGCGTCCAGCAGGCCGGATATCGCAACTCTGGGCGGGTTGCTGCTGGCTGCCGGGCGGCATTCTGGGCGGGCTCCTGATCGAGGGCGGCAAGCTCACCGACATCACGCAGGTCACCGCGCTCATGATCGTGCTGGGCGGAACCCTCGGCGCGGTGATGGTGACCACGCCGCTCAAAACCCTGATCCGCGCGGCAAGTAGCTGGGAACGGTCTTCTTCGAAGAAGAAGAAGCACCGCAGCAGGTCATCGAAGAGATCATCGGCTACGCCACCAAGGCCCGCAAGAACAGCATCATTTCGCTCGAAGCGGATCTGGAGAACATCGCCGATCCGTTCCTGCGCAAAGCGCTCTCGCTGGCCGTCGACGGCACCGATCTTCAGGAGCTGCGCAAGATGATGGAGCTGGATTTGGATCTGCAGCAGCGCAGCGGCGAAGCCGTCGCCAAGGTTTACGAAGCGGCCGGCGGCTACGCGCCCACCATCGGGATCATCGGCGCGGTGCTCGGGCTGATCCAGGTGATGAAGCATCTGGAAAATATCGAAGAAGTGGGCCGCGGAATCGCCGTCGCATTTGTGGCCACTGTGTATGGCGTGGCGTCGGCGAACCTGTTCTTCCTGCCGGCCGCCAATAAGCTGAAAGCGCGCTTGCAGGAAACGCTGCACATCAAGGAGCTCATGCTGGAAGGCGTCTGCAGCATCCTGGAAGGAATGAACCCCAAGCTGATTCGCGTCAAGCTGGACGCCTTCGCGGAGGGCGATGCCGGAAGCGCCCAAGAAGGCCAAGCGCTCCGCAGGCCGCGCGCACCGCCGCCGCGGCCGAGGGATAAGCCATGGCCAGCGAAGACACGGCGCGCCGGAACATGAAAATCACGAGCGCTGGCTCGTTTCCTACGCCGATTTCATCACGCTGCTGTTCGCCTTCTTTGTGGTGATGTTCGCCTCCTCGCAGACCGACAAGGCGCGCGCCAAGCAGGTTTCGAAGCCGTCGAAAAAGCGCTGGACAACGGGCGCTCCATCAGCGTTCCCCCCGCGGTAGCCAAGATCCTGGGCGGCACGGTGGACGACAAGGCCAAGGCAACGCCATGATGCGAGGCCCCGGCGGCGCGCAACGGGCCCCCAAAGACGCCCCGCCCGATAACGTCATCGAGCTGATGCCGTCGCTCGAGCGGCTGAACAAGGACCTGGAAGACGAAATCAGAACCGGCAAGCTGGAAGTCCGGATGGAGCCGCGCGGCCTGGTCATCAGCCTACGGCAGTCGGCATTCTTTTCCTCGGGCACCGACGCCATGGATCAGGCCAACCTTCCAACCATTAAGAAGCTCGCCGAACTGATCGCAACCCTGCCCAATTCCATCCAGCTAGAAGGCCACACCGACGCCATCCCCATCCATAACGCCCGCTTCAAAAGCAATTGGGAGCTCTCCTGCGCCCGCGCCATCGCGGTGCTCGAAACCTTTTGCGGCACGTTCCAGTTAAGCCGCGCAGCGTTTCTCCGTCGTCGGGCGTGCCGACACTGTGCCCATCGATTCCAATGAGACCGCCGGAAGGCCGGGCCCGCAACCGCCGCGTGGATGTCGTGATCCTGAACAGCTTGAAGATCCAGCGCGCCGACGACGCCAAGGCTTCGGCTTTCAAATGAGCCCCGCTGCTATCTCCGCCGTCATCGCCGTTGCGGGTGTCGAGCTTTCGACGGTACTGGCGGTAAGTAAAAAAATTATCAAAAAACGTGAAAGATGGCTCCGCATCATCGAAAAGAGTAGTGCACGCTGGCAAGGCGTGACTTCGGCGAGAAGCCGAGCTTAAGGATGAAAGAGGATAAATTATGATTTCACTTCAAACCAACGTCACGTCGCTGTTCGCGCAGGAACAACTGAATCAGAACCAAAATTTCGAAAGCAACACGATTCAGCAGTTGACCTCCGGCTATCGCATTAACCAGGCGGGTGACGACGCCGCGGGCTTGGCCGTCGCCAATCAGTTGCAAGCCAATATCACCGAATTGCAACAGGGCGTCATCAACGCTTCCAACGGCACCAGCACCCTGCAGATCATCGATGGCGGTCTTAGCAACATTTCCAGCCTTCTGGATCGCCTGCAGACGCTGGCCACCGAATCCGCCAGCGGAACGTTCGAAGGCAGCCGTACCACGTTGAACAACGAGTTCACCTCGGTGCTGAACGAAATTACGCGTCAGGCCGGCAACATCGGTCTGGCGTCCGGCGGTTCCACCTCCAACACCGGCACCATCGGTTCTTCTCAGTACAACACCAACCCGCTCAGCATCTTCATCGGCGGCGGCGATACGGGCGTTGCAACTGACAACCAGATCACGGTCGATCTGACCAACGGCGGCGCAGGTGGTGTTACCGTCACGGGCGTCGACTCCACCGGCCTTGGCATTGCCTCTGCCGACGTCAGCCCTGCGTCGGACGCGGCCACGGCTCTGGGTCTGGTCCAGACCGCTATCACCAACCTTGGCACCGTGCAAGGCGCGGTGGGCGCGGGCGAAAACCTGCTCAACTATGCCACCTCGCTCGCCAATTCCCAAATCACCAACCTGACGGCCTCGGAATCCTCCATCAAAGACGCCAATGTGGCCGCCGAAGCATCCAACCTGGCCAAGGCACAAACGCTGCAGCAGTCCTCCATCGCAGCCCTGGCGCAGGCCAATTCCATGCCGCAGGCCCTGCTGAAGCTGCTCCAGTAGAGCGCTGAAGTCTAAAGCTAAGACGAATCTGGGTCGATCTTTCCTATCTACGGCCCAGTTTCGTCTTTTGCCGGGGGAGTTTTCATGAGCACCAGTTCGACCAGTCAATTGAATAGCAACCTCTCCCTTTCTGCGCCCCAGACAGCCACTACGGGAACCAGCAGTTTTGCATCGGACTTGCAGGCCTCGGTCAACCGGGCCCTGGAGATCGCCTCGCTCCCCATGCAGGCGCTCCAAGCCGATCAATCCACCATTAGCGGCCAGACCGGCGAACTGAGTACTCTGAGCGGGCTCTTCAATTCTCTAGAAACTTCCCTGCAGAACATCACTTCCGGAACTGGCACGAATGCGTTGCAGGCGACCTCGAGCGATCAGTCTGTGGCCACCGCCAGCGTTACAGGAAGCGCGCTGGCGGGCACGTATACCGTCCAAGTCCTCAACGCCGGTTCTTATTCCAGCGCAACCAGTAACTCCGCCACCGCGGTCGCCGATCCCACCAGTCAAAACATCAGCTCCAGCACTTCGTTCACTCTCACGGTCGGAACCACCAATTACAACATCAGCGCAAGCAATCTAAACTCTTTGGCCACGTGCGATCAATTCCAGCGGCGCGCCCGTGCAAGCGGTCGTCATCAATTTAGGAAGTCCCGGCGGCGCCCAATTATCAGCTCAGCCTGCAAGCCACTGCTCTGGGAGATGTTGCGCTGCAGCTGAACGACGGCACCAATAATCTGATGGGCACCCTGAACGCGGGTACCGATGGGTCCTACACCGTCAACGGCCAGCCGTCGGGGGGCATTACGACCGATGCTGCCACCGTCACTCTCGCCCCGGGCCTCAACGTTACCTTGGGGGCGCTTGGTACCACCACCGTCACCGTATCCTCTAGTCTGAGTTCCGTCTCGAGCGCAGCTTTCCTCGTTCGTTACCGCCTATAACGCGGCATTTACTGAAGTGCAAAAAAACTTCGGCCAGAACGGCGGCACGCTGGTTGGCGATAGCGCCGTCTTCAATATGCAGCAGGCGCTGCAGCAGATGATCACCTACTCCGGGTCGAGCGGCTCCATTACGTCTCTGGCCCAGTTCGGCGTAGAGTTTACGCAGCAAGGCACCCTGACTTTCAACTCGTCGGCCATCTCCGCCTTGAGCCAATCCCAAATCAGCGACGCTCTGACATTTCTAGGCGATCCCAACAGCGGCGGCTTTCTGCAATACGCCACCAATACTTTGAACAGCATCACGGATCCCACCAGCGGCGTGATCGCCACCGAAACGCAGACACTTCAGAACCAGAGCCAGAACGATCAGACCCAGATCGACTAACGATCAGGCCAAGCTTCACCTGATGCAGACCAACTTGCAAAACCAGATGGCGCAGGCCAATGCGCTGATCGCGACACTCCAGAACCAGACCTCCTTCCTGCAAGGCCTGTTCCAGGCCGACACCAGCAACAACCCCAATGCCTCCACCGCTGGATAATCCCGCGGACCGTTCGTCGAGCTTCGCGCCGCGGTGCTCGCGATCGATCATGAAAAGGCCACGCGCCTGAGCGCCGAATACACCGCGGCTGTGCGCGATCAATGGACGACAGCTCTCCGCTGGCGAGCGCGCCGCCTCGCCGTTGCCCAGGCAATCCATGGAACTCCTGACCTGGGTTCGCGAAATGACCTCATGCAGCAGGCCATGGCAGCAGCCCAGCTTGGTATGGTCGAAGGAGCCAGCCGCAGGCTCGCGGCCCGCGGGCTTACCTCAACGGCAGCCCGAAGCGCATCGCTGAGCACCCGGGTGGGGCGAACGCCCTCGTCCGCGCCGGACCCCCAGTCCGGCTTTGGCCGGCGTCGAAATCTCAACGCTCAAGCTGGCCGTCGGGTTCGAAACACTCCTAGCCCAGTAAGTCCCTGATAATCGTCGCCCGTGATCTCATGGCATGCCGGATTGCATCCCGATCGCTTCATGCTGGACAATGTCGGCGCGAGCATTGAGCAGTACATGAATCTGGTGAGCGCCCGCCAGAAACTGGTCGCCTCCAACATCGCCAATGCCGACACGCCCGGCTAAAGACCAAGGACATCGATTTCGAGAACGAGTTCCAAAGCCAGATGGCGGGCGTCGAAGCCCAACGTGATCGAAGTCTCCGGGCTGAAAAACAAGAACGACGGCAACAACGTGGACATGGACCGCGAAGCGCGCCTGCTGGCCGAAAACGCCCTGCGGTTCAGTGTCGCCTCCAACCTGGCGCACTCCGAGATCAGCACCATGAACGGCGATCGAGGAGGGAGGTAAGAGCTCGTGAGCCTCTTTTCCAGCTCTCTCCGTCAGCGCGTCGGGAATGGCGGCGCAGCGCACGCGCGCCGAACTGCTGGTGGAGAATCTCGCCAACTCGGAAACCACGCGCACTCCCGAAGGCGGCCCGTATCGCAGAAAAGACGTGGTCTTCGCCGAGGACAGCTCCGTCGGGTCCTTCTCTTCCGAGTTCGATTCGGCGCTGGGCCCGGCTCTTCCGGCGTCACGGTGAGCGAGACCACGTGGACGACAGCGCGCCCGAACTGCGCTACCTGCCCGGCCATCCGGACGCCGACAAAGACGGCTACGTCGCTTTCCCGAAAATCAATCCGGCCGAAGACATGGTGGACCTGATGGGCGCCTCGCGCAGTTACGAGGCCAACGTCGCCGCCATCTCGGCCGTGAAGGACATGATTAAGAAATCTCTCGACCTCTTCCGTTAATACGACCATGTCTCCCATTCTCCAGTTTCGATGATCGTAGCCTGCCGGCAGACGGCGCCAGTGGATCGCATCCAGCCGGCCGGCGGCACCGGCGCGTTTCAATCCATGCTGGAAGGCATGATCGGGCGCGTCGAACAATCCCAGACGCAAGCCCAGCAGGCCGCCCAGAATTTCTTGAGCGGAGGCAACGAGGAACTGCACTCGGTAGCGCTGGCGGCCCAGCGCGCGGACCTGCAGTTCAATCTGTTCCTGCAAGTGAGGAACAAGGTGGTATCGGCCTACCAGGAGGTCATGCGGATGCAGGTCTGACGCGTGAATCCTGCGTGAACTCGTTGCCTTCTAGCTGACAAAATGGATCAAGCCAAGAAACTTCTCGGAGCGCTCACGCCTCGCCAGCTCGCGACCATCGTCATCGTGCGCCATCGCGTGGCGGTCGGCGTGATGGCGTTTTCGCGCTGGCAGCACGAGAGCGGATTGCGGCCGCTCTATACCGGCTTGGCGCCGGAAGACGCCAGCGCCATGGTGCAGAAGCTGCATGAAGGCGGGCGTCGACTACAAGATCGTCAGACAACGGAACCGAGCTGCTGGTGCCCGAGGACAAAGTGCCCGAGCTGCGGCTGGAGATGGCCGGGCTGGGCCTGCCCAAGACCGGACGCATCGGCTTCGAGATCTTCGACAAAACCAATTTCGGCATCACCGATTTCGCCGAGCATGTCAACTATCGGCGCGCGCTCGAAGGCGAATTGGAACGCTCCATCATGGCCATCGCGGAAGTGCAGCAGGCGCGCGTTCACGTGACGCTTGCCCAAGGATTCCGTATTCACCGACGCGCGGGAGCCCGCCAAAGCCAGCGTGCTGGTGGGCCTGCGGCCCGGGACGCGCGCTTGTCGCCGCACAACGTGATCGCGATCACCAATCTGGTATCGAGCGCGGTGGAAGGCCTGGCGCCCGAATCCGTTTCGGTGGTCGACATGAGCGGCAATCTGCTGAGCCGGCCGCGGCGCGAAGGCCTCGGCGGACGGCACGCAGATCACCGAAGCGGCGCTGGAATACCGGCAAGCGATCGAGCACGACCTGGCGGCGAAAATCAACAACACGCTCGAGCCGCTGCTGGGCGCCGACAAATTCCGCACCGGCGTATCGGCCGACATCGACATGACCAGCGGCGAGCAGAGCGAAGAAACCTTCGACCCTACCAAGTCCGTGATGATGAGTTCGCAGAAGACGGAGGATGCAAGCGGCGACCACGCGCACGCAGCCGCCGCGCTCCCGGGAACCGCCGCCAATCTGCCGCCGCAGCAATCGCCGCCTTCCAACGCGCAGCACCGCCGCAGCTACCGCCCGCGGCAACGCAGCCCGCACAGCCGGCGGCAAGCTGGACAACCCGGCGGCGCAGCCGGCCGGCGCCAGCCAACTCCACCGCGCACCGGCGGCAACTACCACCACCTCCAGCCGAGCGCTCGGAAAGCATCACCTATCAATCCAGCCGCATCACCAAACATCTGAAGCTTCCGCAAGGCACCGTCAAACGATTGTCCATCGCGGTGCTGGTGGATCAGGGATCCCGGATGGAAGGGCAAGGGGCGCAGGCGCATCGCGTGGCCATTCCTCCCGACACCGAGAAGTTGAAAGCCATTCAAACGCTGGTGGGAACGCTGGTTGGCTTGGACACGACGCGCGGCGATCAGCTCACCGTGGAGGCGCTTCCGTTCGACAACAGCATGAACCTGGACCCGGGATCGCTCGGCGCGCCGGGCGCTCAGAAGAAGCCGGACGAGTCTTTCTCCATCGAAACGCTGAAGAAGAAGCCGGCCCTGCTGTGGGGATCGGTGGGAGGCGTGGTGCTGGTGATCGGCCTGGTGGTCTTCGCCGTCATGATGCGCGGCGGCAAGCGCGGCGCGAGCGTGGAGACCCGCGAAGCTTTGCCGGTGGTGGATACCTACGCTGGCTTGCCGCCCGCGGCAGCTGGCAGCGGCGGCCGCCATCGGCGAGCCTGCCCGTTTGCCCGCGCTGATGCCATCCCGAACCGAAGTGCTGCTCACGCAGCTCCAGGAAAACAGCCGCAACAATCCGGAAGCCTGGGCCAACATTCTGCGCGGTTGGCTGGCGGAAGAGGAAGCGAGCTAAGATCGTTCATGCCGGCACACAGAAAACACTTCGACCAAAATCACCGGCCCGCAAAAGGCCGCCATCCTGCTGGTTGCTCTGGGCGACAAGATCAGCGGCGAAGTGATGAAGCAACTGAACGACGAAGAGGCCAAAGCGGTCAGCAAAGCCATCGCGCGGTTGGATAAGGTGACGCCCAGCCAGACCGAATCGGTTCTGGAAGAATTTTGCCAGTCTGCACTCGGCAAAACGGCGGCCGCGGCGGCTTCGATTACGCCAAGCGCGTGCTCTCGAACGCCTTTGGGCCGGAGGGCGCCAAGCGCATCGCCGACCACCTTCCGCGCATCGGAGCGCGCTTCAACAAGAACATCGAGTCGCTGCAAAAGGCCGATCCGAATCAGTTGAGCCGCTTCATTCGAAAGCGAGCATCCGCAAACCATCGCGCTCATTCTTTCGCATCTTTCCCGCCTCGCAGGCCGCCTCGCTGCTGGCCACTCTTCCCATGCCGCTGCGTTCCGACGTGACCCTGCGCATCGCGCAGCTGGATCGCGTTTCGCCGGACGTCGTGGCGCGCATCTCCATCGTCATCAGCGAAAAGCTGAAGACGCTGGGCGAAGTGAAGATGGAGCTGCACGGCGGTCCGCGCTCGGTGGCCGAAATCCTGAACCGCATGGAAGGCGCCATGAGCGACGAGATCCTGAGCAACATGCAGGACGAGCAGCCGCTGGTGGACGCCATCCGCCATTTCATGTTCACCTTCGACGACCTGCTGCTGATCGACACCATGGCCATGAAGGAAGTGGTGGGCAAGATCGACCGCAAACTGCTGGTGGTGGCGCTGAAGGGCACCAGCGATCAGCTGAAGAATCAATTTCTGCAATGCATGTCGCAGCGCGGCGCGGAAATGTTGCGGGAAGACATGGAAGCCGCCGGCCCGGTTCGCATCCGCGACGTGGAAGCGGCGCAGCAACAGATCCTGGCCGTGGTGCGGCAACTGGAAAGCGAAGGCACGCTTAAGCCTCAAGGGAGGCGGCGGCGCTGAGTATGTCGTCTAAAGCTTTCGGCGGCCGAAATCCTCAGTGGCGATCAGCCGCAGGCCGCCACGCCCATGTTGTGGCGCATGGTGGCGTCAGTTGGCGACGCTCGCCGCAATATGCACCACGAAGCCGAGCGCGAAGCGGCGCGCAAGCTCGATCAAGCTCGCCGCGAAGCGTACGCCGAAGGCCTCGCGGCCGGCCGCCAGCAAGCCGAAGAGCAGTTTCGTCCCGCCGTGCAAGGGCTCGCCGAGACGCTGGACTACACTGGCCCGCCTGCGCGAAAACATCCGCGAGGAAACCACCCAGGATCTGGTGCGCCTGGCGACCTCGATCGCCGCGCGCGTCATCCATCGCGAAGTGGCCGTCGATCCCGATGCGCTGGGCGGGTTGATCCAGGCCGCGTTTTCGAAATTGCAGTCGCGCGAGATCAACCGCGTGCGCATGCACCCTACGCTGGAAGCCGCTGGTTCGTAAGCTGCTGGACCAGGCCGGCGCACCGAAGAACCTGGTGCTGATGCCGGATCCGAGTCTCAAGCCTGCCGAAGTTTTCTTCGAAACAGCGCAAGGCATCCTGGATGCGTCCGTGGAAACGCAGTTGCGCGAGATCGAGCGCGGGTTGATCGATAAGTTGGAGCGATAACTTGGCCCCGCCAACATTACGTCCATCCGTGAGCTAGTTCCACAGGTTCCCGGCATCGAAGTGCTGCCCTGGATCGGCGAAGTGACGGAGATGGTGGGCCTGCTGATCGCCTCGCGCGGGCCCGTGGTGTCCATCGGCGATTTCTGCGAAGTGCGCACCGCGTCCGGCCGCTCCATCCGCTCGCAGGTGATCGGATTCCGCAACGACCGCGTGCTTTCCATGCCGCTCGAAGAAACCGACGGCCTGCAGCCTGGCGACCGGGTGATCGCGCGCAGAGACGATGCCCTGCTGCGCGTCGGCCCGGACTGCTCGGCCGCGTGCTGGATGGCTTCGGCCGCCCGATGGACGACGGCCCGCCCTTGCGAGCCTCCACCGCATATCCGCTTTATACGCGCGCCCCCCAGCCGCTGGAGCGCGAACATATCGTGGAGCCGCTGGTCACCGGCATCCGCGCCATCGACGGCCTGCTGCCCTGCGGCAAAGGACAGCGCGTCGGCATCTTCGGCGGCAGCGGCGTCGGCAAGAGCACTCTGCTGGGCGCGATGTCGCGGCACAATGACGCCGACGTGAGCGTGATCGCGCTGGTCGGCGAGCGCAATCGCGAAGTCCGCGCGTTCCTCGAAAACGAGCTGGGCCCGGAAGGCCGCAGCCGCTCGGTAGTGGTGGTGGCCACTTCCGACCGGCCCGCGCCGCTGCGCATTCGCGCCTGCTTTCGTCGCGCTGGCTGTGGCCGAATATTTTCGCGATCAGGGCAAGAACGTCCTGCTGGTGGTGGATTCCGTCACGCGCCTGGCCATGGCGCAGCGCGAAATCGGGCTGGCCGCCGGCGAGCCGCCCAGCCAAAAGGGCTACACGCCGTCGGTATTCGCGCTGCTGCCCAAGATTTTCGAGCGCTCCGGGACATTTCAAGAAGGGCTCCATCACCGGCTTCTTCACCGTGCTGGTGGAAGGCGACGATTTCAACGAGCCGATCTGCGACGCGGTGCGCGGCATTCTGGACGGCCACTTCATTCTCTCGCGCGAGCTGGCCGCGGCCGGACACTATCCCGCCATCGACATCCGGCAGTCGATTAGCCGGCTCACGTCTAAAATCGCGACGCCCGAACAGCGCGGCCATTTGCAAAAGCTGCGCGAGGCGCTGGCGCTCTATCACGATTCGCAGGATCTGATCCAACTGGGCGCCTACGTCGCGGGAACCAATCCCAAGCTGGACGCGGCCATCCGCTGCCGTCCGGAGATTCTGGATTTCCTGAAGCAGGACGCGCACACCTTCTGCCCGCTTCCGGAGACGCTGGACCGTTTGGAGAAATTGGCCGCGGCGCTCGGGATAGGCAGCACTCAGCCATGGCGCGTTTCCATTTTTCACTCGAAAAAGTCCTTCGCTGGCGCATGCGTGGAGCTTACCGGCGAAGAGGCCAAGCTGAAGGCGCTGGTTCAGGAACAACTCCATCTGCAGACCCTGCTGGCCGAAGTGAGCGCCGAGCGATCCAAACTGATTTCCTCCCTGGGCACCATGCCCGACTTGCGTGGCGACGATCTCAGAACCCTCACCGCCTGCGGCCTCCGGCTGCGCCGGAACGCCGAGAATCTGGCGCAGCATCTTCTGCAATGCGGCCGCGAACTGGCCAAGCAGCGGAAGAAATATAGCGAAGCCAAGCGCCGGGTCCGGCTGCTCGAGGAGCTTCGAAATCGCCGGCTCGAAGAGTGGAAATATCAGGAATCCGCGCTGCTCGAAGAACTCGCTACTGAATCGTTTCTCGCCAATTGGAACCGCGAGCGTCATCTAAAATCAACTTTCCGCCTCTCCGTGATATGCTCGTAAAGGCTCGCCTGTAGTCACCAAGCTTACATTAAGGAGAAACGCATAAAGATGAAAGTACCGACCGCATTCTGACCACCCATGTCGGTAGCCTGCCCCGGCCGCAGGAAGTGGTCGATCTGTTATTCGCGCAGGATCGCGGTGAACGCCATCGACGAGCAGAAGTTTGATGCAACCATCCGCGCAGCGGTTGCCGATGCCGTCAATAAGCAGGCGGCCAGGCGGGCCTGGATATCGTCAGTGACGGCGAGATGGGCAAGATCAGCTATGCCACCTATATCCGGCATCGTCTGACCGGTTTTGAGCCGGGCAATGTGCCCCGCGCCACGCCCTCAGGATCAGGACGATTTTCCGGAATACCGCGACAAGATTGCCGCGGCCGGCGCGACGCCGAAATACCTGCGCCCCATTTGCAAAGGGCCGATCAAAGTCAAGACCCTGGAGCCGCTGCAGCAGGACATCGCGCGCTTCAAGGATGCCTTGTCGAAATCGCAAAGTCACCGCCGGCTTCATGAACGCGGTTTCGCCCGGCACCATCGCCGTGTTCCAGCCGAACGAATATTATCCGTCGCACGAAGCCTACCTGGAAGCGCTGGCCGACGCCATGCGGAGCGAATACGAGACCATCGTGAACTCGGGCCTGATTCTTGTCCGTCGATTGCCCGGATCTTGGCCATGGGCCGCCACATCAAATTTCGCGGCGTGGATGACGACGAGTTCGTGCGCAACGCCGAGCTGCAGGTGGAGGCGTTGAATCATGCGCTGGCCAACGTACCGGCAGACCGCACGCGCATGCACGTTTGCTGGGGCAACTACGAAGGACCCGCACACCCGCGACATCCCGTGGCGAAGTCCTTCCCGCGGTGTTGAAAGCCAAGCCGAAGCACATGCTGATTGAAGGCGCCAATCCGCGCCACGAGCACGAGTGGGAGCTGTGGAAGACGTCATTCAAGCTGCCGGAGGACAAGGTCCTGGTACCGGGCATGATCGCATCCAGCGTCAACTATGTGGAGCATCCCGAACTGGTGGCGCAGCGCATTGTGCGCTATGCGGAGATGCTGGGACGCGATCGCGTGATCGCCGGAACCGATTGCGGATTTGGCACCTTCGCCGGATTCGGCGCCGTGTATCCCGACATCGCCTGGCTGAAGCTCAAGTCCCTGGCTGACGGCGCGAAGATCGCGTCGGAAAAGTTGTGGGGCAAGGCCGGCTCGGCCAACTAAGGGTACACGCGGCTTTTGAGCCGCGTCCTCAACAACCGCGGCCGAAACCAATACCGCAACATGATATAGTTACCCCCGAGAGCGGTTGATCACGGAGGCATAATACTCATGGCAAAATCCAAAACTCCACTTGCGCGCCGGGGTTTCCTGAAAGGCGCGGCCGTGGGAGCGGCTGCCGGAGCCGCCGCGCTAGTCGCTCCAGTTTCCGCTCCCGCCGAGCCTCAGGAAGCTTCGCCTCGCACCACTGCCTTGCCGCCCACCGCAGCGCAGCGAGCTGCTGAAAACGTCACTCCCGCCACGTCCAGCGAAAGCATCCAGATCGTCGAGCGTCCCGGATCGGATTACATGGTGGATGTTTTCAAATCCCTCGGCTTCGAGTATCTGTTCGCCACGCCCGGCTCCAGTTTCCGCGGCATTCACGAATCGGTGATCAATCACGGCGGCAACACCAACCCCGAGTTCATCACCTTCATGCATGAAGAGTGCTCGGTGGCCGCCGCCAATGGTTACGCCAAGATCGAAGGCAAACCGGCCCTGGTTTGCGCGCACGGTACGGTCGGCATCCAGCACGCCGCCATGGCCATCTACAACGCGTATTGTGACCAGGCTCCGGTGATGGTCATCGCCGCG
>CAVVEL010000009.1:0-339850 GCA_963747095.1 Terriglobia bacterium | reverse complement strand
TTACGAATGGATTTTACCACGCTTCCCGCAAATCCGGGCCGCAAAGGCTCCACGGGTCGGTTGAGGATCACCCGAACTTGTTCTATCATTACTTCCGTATGCCCAACCAACCTCACGCAGCCAACCACGCCGTGCGCGTGGGAATCGTCGGATCGGGTTTCTCGGCGCGCTTCCACTACGCGGCCCTTTCCAAGGTCCACGGAGGCCGCGTGCCGCGATTGACCGTGGAAGTTGCCGGCGTGTGGTCGCCGAATGAGGCCAACCGGCGCAAGTTTGCCAAGGAGCGAAGCATTCCGGAGTTCGCTTCCTTCGAAGCCCTCTGCGACGCCGTCGACGTGGTGGATGCTTGCGTCCCCGGCAACCTCCACGAGCCGATGGCTTGCGCGGCGCTGCAGCGCGGGCGGCATGTCATCGTCGAAAAGCCCTTCACCGGATATTACGGCGACGGCAGCCCCGATTTCCGGGGGGAATCGTTCTCCAAGGAAATCATGATGCGCGAGGCCCTGGCCAGCGCCGCGCGCCTGGTTGAGGCGGAACGCGCTTCCGGCAAGCAGATTTACTACGCTGAAAACTGGGTCTATGCGCCGGCCGTGGCCAAGGAGCGCGAGATCATTGAGAAAAGCAAGGCCCAAGTACTGCGCATCCTCGGCGAAGAATCGCATAGCGGATCGCACTCGCCGTTCTACGGCATCTGGAGCTGCTCCGGCGGCGGATCGCTGCTCAGCAAGGGCTGCCATCCGCTAACCGCCGCGCTTTACCTGAAAGGTCCCGCGCGGCCGGCGGCGGTGAGTTGCCGCACCCACGCCATCACCAAACTGCCGGCGTTTCAGGACCTGGGACATTTGCGCACCGGATACCGCGACATCGAAGACTACGCGGCCATCCACGTGATCTTCGAAGACGGCACGGTAGCCGACATTTTCGCCAGCGAATTAGTGCTGGGCGGCGTGGCCAACTGGATCGAGGTGTACGCCACCAATCATCGCACCCGCTGCAACTTGAATCCCGTGGATGCGCTCACCACTTACAATGCGCGGGAAGATTATTTTGCCGACGTCTACGTGGTGGAAAAAACCGGAACCAAGCAGGGCTGGAGCCATCCCGCGCCGGACGAAGACTGGCAGCACGGCTATCCGCAAGAAATGCAGGATTTTATGGAATGCGCGGCGACTCCGGGAAGGCCGCCGCTGTGCGGCAGCCAGTTGGGCCGCGATACTATCGCGGTGCTGTACGCCGGCTATCTGTCGGCGGAGCGACATGGAGCGGAAGTTCGTTTGCATGTATAAGGCCTTCATGAGGACCGAGGCTCTCCTGACCGCCGCGCAGTTCATGCAATTGCCGCAGGTTCTTGATGAGAACAATCCGAGCCACTATGAATTGGATGACGGCGAACTGATCGAAACTCCTAGCATGACTCTTGGCCAGAATTACATTCGTGGAGAGATCCTTCTGGCGCTGAGTCGTTTTCTGGCTGAAACCAAACTCGGTGAAGCGCTACACGAGATCGATGTTCAACTAGATTTGAACAGCATCTACAATCCCGATGTGATGTATTGGGACGCACAGCGCTTCAGGACGATTGATCACTATAGTGTTCCCGTGCAGGGCCTTCGATTTCCTACCGCGATCTCTTGCGCAGAGTGGCCAAGTACCAGCGAGTTGGCGTCAACACCGTATGGATCGTCAACGACGATCCCCTGGAGATCCAAATCTTCGAACCTTCGGGGCGGAGCATCGTCACCGCCGGCGGAACACTCACGCTTCCGACTTTGCTCCCCGGCTTCTCGCTGCCAGCCTCGCAACTTCTTCCTCCCGCTGATCCTTCCGCAGTAAACTGGTGGCGCCATGACCATCCACCGCCGGCAGTTTCTCCAGCATACCGCGACCACCGCCTTGACCTTGGGTGCAGCTTCCTCGTTCTCCCGTGCGCAATCACCGGAATCGCGCCTCGAAGTTTTGACCAATGAGCCGATCGGCCGCATCGCGCCGGAAATCTACAGCCACTTCGTGGAGAACCTGGGCGGCGTGGTTTACGACGGCGTGTGGGTCGGGGAGCAATCGAAAATCCCCAATGTTGGCGGGTTGCGAAAAGAACTGGTGGAGGCGCTGAAGAAAACCCGGCCAGCGGCGATCCGCTGGCCGGGCGGCTGCTTCGCCGATCAATACGATTGGCGCGACGGTACCGGGCCGCGCGGCAAGCGTCCGCGGCGCACCAACTTTTGGGCCGACTCTCGCGAGTGGCCCGCCAACGCCAATAAGAAAGGTCCGCAGGTTTTCGATCCCAACGAATTCGGCACAGTGGAGTTCGCGCGCTTCTGCCGTGCTACTGGCGCGCAGCCCTACTTCGCGGCCAATCTGCGCAGCCAGCCGGCGCAGGAGTTTTGGCGCTGGATCGAATACTGCAACTCGCCCGCGGGATCTACCAGCGGCGCCGATCTGCGCGCCGCGGACGGCGAACGCGATCCCTTGAACGTGCGCTTCTGGGGCGTGGGCAACGAAAGCTGGGGATGCGGCGGCAATTTTACGCCGGAGGAATACGCCGCTGAATTCCGCCGTTACACCGCGTGGCTTCCGAACTACGGCGTGAGGCTGGCCTTGGTTGGTTCCGGACCCAACGGCGGCGACATCGCCTGGACGCGCCGATTCTTTACTGCGGGCAACGAGCACGGGGCGCTGGGGCGAATGTGGGGCTGGGCTTTGCATCATTATTCCTGGAACACCAGCGGCGGACGCACCACCGACTGGGCGGCCGGCAAAGGCGACGCGCTGAAGTTCGGCCCGGAGCAGTATTACGAACTGCTGGCGCAATCGCAGCAGATGGACGGGCTGATCCAGCGCCACTGGGATGCCATGGGCGAAGTGGATCGCCGCCGTAACGTGAAACTGGTGGTGGACGAGTGGGGCTGGTGGTATGCGCCCGGCACCGAGCCGTTTCCGGAAGCGCTGATCGGACAACAGAACACCATGCGCGACGCCGTGCTGGCGGCCATGACGCTGGATATTTTCCATCGTCACGCGGAGAAGATTGGCATGGCCTGCATCGCGCAACTGGTGAATTGCCTGCAATCGCTGTTTCTGGCGCACGAAGAACAATTCTGTGTCACGCCGACCTATCACGTGTTCGGAATGTACGCCGCGCATCAGGGCGCGCAGTCCCTGCGCGTGGCCAACGATACGCCGGCGATTTCCTACGATCGCAATGGCCAACCAGCTTCCCTCGCGGGGCTGAGCGCTACGGCTTCGCTGGACGGGAAACGCCTGACGCTCACCGTCACGAATCCCAGCCTGGATCGCCAGCGCGAGGTGGAGATCGTGCTGCGCGGTGCGGCGGCGAAATCGGTGCGGGCCACGGTGCTGGCGGCCATGGACGTTCACGCCTGCAACACGTTTGCCGCGCCGCGCACCGTGGAACCCTCCGCGGAGGCCGCACAGGGCGCGGGTGGTAAGGCTTGGGTACGGCATTTCGCGCCCGCCTCGGTTACGCAGTTGACGATGGATTTGGAATAGGATGGATTCAGGAGAATGCCGAATGACTTACTCACGTAGAGATTTGACCATGTTGGTGGGCGTGCTGGCGGCCGGAGCTGCCGCGCAAGACAAGAGTGCGGCGCCCAAGGCGCCCGCCGCGCCGCTTACGGTTTTGCCGTCCAATGTATATAAGTTCGAAGATCTTCCTGTCCGGCCGGGCGGACCGAACGGCGTCAACAAATCGCGCGCCGTGATGCACGGAACCACCCACGGCGGTTTTGCCGTTGAAGTGCATGAAACGGAGTTGGCGCCCGGACTGATGCCGCATCCGCCGCACCATCACGTTCACGAGGAGATCATCATGTTGCGCGAGGGCACCGTGGAAGTTACTTGCAACGGTGTCACCACCACCATGGGTCCGGGATCCCTCAGCTATAACGCTTCCAACGAAGAGCACAGCTTGAAGAACATTGGAACCAAGAACGCCATTTACTTTGTCGTGGAGCTGCGGGCAAATACGTAACGCCGGCCTTTACAAAGGAGGGTAATCGAGCCGACGCCCAGGCGCGCTCCCGCGGGGCAGAATCTGTGAAATCTGTGTAATCTGTGGATCGTTCTTCCGGTATGCTCAAAATCATGAACCCTTACGAACGATTTCTCGAAGGTAACGACCCGTTGCAACTGATGATGGCCACGCCCAAGCATCTGTCAGGGCTGCTGAAGGGCCTGACACCGGTGCAGTTGAAGAAACGCGTGAATCCGGATAAGTGGTCCATTCACGAGATCCTGCAACACCTGGCCGATTGCGAATTAATGTTCGCGTCGCGCTGCCGCCTGATCGCGTTCGAGGATCATCCCCACCTGGCGCCTTTCGATCAGGATCGCTGGGCCGCCGGCAAGGCGCGCGAAAGAGAATCCACCGCCGATGCGTTGAGCCGATTCCAGGCTCTGCGCAAGGCGCAAATTCTCTTGTACAAGGCCTCGCCGGCGCCGGTGTTCGCCCGTACCGGAGAGCATCCCGAGCGCGGCGAAGTGTCCATGCGGATTACCTTCGAAACGTGCGCCGGTCACGACGTGAATCATTTGCGGCAGGTTGAAGCGTTGCGATCCGCGCTCGTGGCCAAAAAGAAGCCCGCGAAAAAGCCGGCTAAGAAAAGCGCCAAGCGCAAAAAATAACCATGCGCATCTTGATGGCGGCTCCGGAGTGCGTCCCATTCGCCAAGACCGGCGGATTGGCCGACGTCGTTGGCTCGCTTCCGGTGGCGTTGGCGGCGCTGGGCCACGAAGTGGCGGTGATCATGCCGCGTTACCAGTCGGTGCGCCTGGAAAATCCCGTCACCCTGATCCCCAGCATGTCGGTGCCGATGGGCGGCGTGTTGCGTTTCGCCACCATCCTGGAAGGTCCGCCGCTCGGCAAACCGGGCGCCAGCGTGCGCACTTTTTTCGTACAACATCCGCCGTTCTACGATCGCCCGGGAATTTACGGTCCCACCGGCGGCGAGTATTGGGACAACGCCGGGCGCTTCGCCTTCTTCTGCTACGCGGTAATGGAAGCGGGCAAGCAGATATTTCGTCCCGACATTCTTCATGGTCACGACTGGCCCACCGCGCTGCTGCCGGTGCTGAAGCACTCCAACTACATGTACGACTGGGCCTGGGGTCCGGTGAAAGCAGTGCTGACCATTCACAACATCGGCTACGGCTATCAAGGCCAATTCGACAAAGCCGCCGTGCCGGGTGTGGGATTGAGCTGGGACCTTTTCCGTATGGATCGCCTGGAAAATCACGATCATGTGAATTTCCTGAAGGGCGGCATCGTTTACTCCGACGCGGTCACCACGGTGAGCCCGCGTTACGCCGAGGAGATCAAAACGCCGGGGCTCGGTGCGGGTCTCGACAACACCATGCGGATTCACGCCGGCAAACTGCATGGAATCCTCAACGGCGTGGATTACGAGGAGTGGAATCCGCAGAGTGACAAGTATCTGGCGGCGAACTATGGTCCCGATGATTTGTCCGGCAAGCGCGAGTGCAAGCGCGATTTGCTGCGGGAGTTCGAACTGCCTACCAGCGAAGCCGATCTGGCGCGCCCGCTGATCGGCATCGTCTCGCGATTCGCCGCGCAAAAGGGCTTCGACCTGATTGCCGCCACCGCGTACGAGTTGGTGGGTCGCGACCTGACGCTGGTGGTGCTGGGCACGGGCGAGCTTCCCTACGAGCGTTTGTTTCGTGAATTGCAGGAAGCTTTTCCGGGGCGTGTGGCCGTGCGCATCGGCTTCAGCAACAAGCTGGCGCACAAGATCGAAGCCGGCGCCGACATGTTCCTGATGCCCTCGCGCTACGAGCCCTGCGGCTTGAATCAAATGTACAGCCTGAAATACGGAACGCCGCCGATCGTCCGCGCCACCGGTGGCCTGGACAATACAGTGGACTCGGAAACCGGCTTCAAGTTTGTGCATCCCGACGGCACCGGGATGATGTGGGCGGTGCGCGAAGCGCTGGCCGCGTATCATGATCGCGCGCGCTGGGAAGCGATGATGCGCGCCGGTATGTCGCGCGATCATTCCTGGGCGGTCTCGGCGCGGGCGTATGAGAAGGTCTATTTGTCGTTGCTGTAGAGTATACTGGCAAGAGGATAGAGTCGCGTACATATGACGTCGGACTACGTCGAACTGAGGGATGACGCCTACTACGTGCGTGGATCGCGCGTGTCGCTGGACTCTATCGTTAGTTATAGTCGGAAATAGATTTCGGCGAACGAGGAATCAATAGGTTACAGAACATTCCTTCCTGAAAATGTTTCGTAAGTTGTTGATTCGCCGTTCGGGCAAATCTATTTCCGACAAACTCCTGGTGTTGACGATTTATTTTTCGGGCGCACATGCTGCAGAACACTGAGAACCTGCGGCGGGCCGAGTGCTTGGTCCGGAGAAAAATCGTCAACTGCTGCCCCCTTTCTCTCCAGTTGGCGCGGGTGGGCATTTGTAAGGCAAGCCAACGCATAAGACGGGCGTGAATGAACTCGTACCCGGAAACTCTACCAGAGGTAAGTGGCCACGATGCTGGGAGGGCCGGAGTTCCCGGCGATCACCTTGGTGGTGGGGGTCCGGGGTCAAACAGCCTGAACTTGGCGATTTTTTTCTGAGCGGCGCTCTTGAGCGACACGCCTGAAACATCGCAGTTCGTCGGAGGAATAAATCACCAAGTTCGCGCGGCCTCGCTTGCCGTCTTCCTTTCGACCCAAGGAAAACGGCAGGCAGGGATGCCTGCCCCACGCTCCCTAAGCTGGCTCCAGCACTCGAACTGGCCTGCCCGTCACGAGACCGTAGAGAACGTCGGGACAAAGATCAACCTCATTGGGCCAGACGATGGTCCCCGCTTCGGGGTCAACCCGAACCTGTTTGAAGAAAGATACGTCCTCCAGGGGTGCGAACACGCCGCCGCGACCGACGACGCGTTCCTTCAGATCCAACTCGCCCTTCGTGCCGTCCGTGAAGCGCAACTCCAGACGGTAGTCTCTAAGATGACGGACTTGTTCGACTCTCGGCAACATTCTGCGCCTTTCTAAGCCAGAGGCTCGATCTTCTCGACCCCCTGGTCATTCCTCAATCGCTGCCAGTTCCGCATCAATTCCCGTTGATGAAGCGCAGCCCACTCCAGAACCATGGACAACGCTCGATTCGAGAGCTTCCCCTCCAGGAAGGTAATCGGATCAATGCCGACCTGGGCTTCACCGCCCGCATAGATCGCGTGGGAGTGCGGCGGATTATGTTCATCGTAATACATCCGGATCGCGATGCCAAAGAAACGGCTGACTTCCGGCGTGAGTTTATCCTACCACGCTCCCTCCGCGTTTCCCGACGGCGAGGCCGATATCAAGCTGCGCGTCGCGCCGGGGAAAAAATAGCCACAGAGGCGCTGAGAACACGGAGATCGGAACACTGAGAAGACCTTTTAACATCGATGTACAGGATTTTCGTTGATCGTTTTATCCTGTCCATCCTGTGCATCCATGTCAAGAATCTGCGGCAGAATCACGTCCCATGCCTTTGACCCGGATCGCGCCCTCTGACCTACGAGTCTGGCTCGCGCTCCGGCGGGAGGCTGAGCAGTCGAACGTCGTCCAGGTCCTTCATCCGCCCGGCAGTTTGCTAGGCGATCAAATCTTCTTTCGACGCCACAAACAGTCGAACACCGCGAAAAGCCATCTCCGAACGGCGCGCCCAAGCCTGCCCGAAGTCGATTCCCGGAGTCGAACTCTGCACGTCGATTCGAGCCCGGTCACGAAAAATTGTGACCTCTTTCGCCAGCAATTCCTCGCCCGAGATCATCGCCGCGGTTGCCAGGCCTCCCTCTTCCATGGCCTTCAGCAGTCTTTGAGCGTTGTCGAGAGTGGCCTCGATCAGAATATCCAGGTCGAGCGTAGTACGCGGCACGCCGTGAAGGATGGCGGCGACTCCGCCGATGACGAGGTATTTAACTTCGTGGGAGTGAAACGATTCGAACACTCGCTGAAGGCGGTGGATCATCTGCTTTGATCCCCTCTGCAAGGCCGGGATTGTTCTCAAACATCAGGTCTGTGAACTCGCAAAATAACTCGGCGCGCTCCTCTTCGGAGAGAGACTGAAACCAGCGAGCCTTGGCCTCGATGTCCTCCTCCGCGCGGTCGTGGGAGATGCCGAGATCCATTGACATATTATAGCAAACCCAAGCAGTCTGTCAGGACTTCTGTCGCAATCGGGTTTCTCGCGATTCTGTTCCCGGCGTTCCCGCAACGGCGCTATTCTGGTACGGAAGGCATAAACATGAAGCCGACTCGCCGGGAATTCCTGGCCCTCACCGGACTGGCACTTGGCTCGGCTTGGCCGGATGGCCCGCGATCCTCCCCGGTTCCCGACGGCGAGGCCGATATCAAGCTGCGCATCGCTCCCATTACCCTGGACCTGGCGCCGGGACGTTCCGTGCGGACGGTGGCTTACAACGGGCAGGTTCCCGGTCCGCTGCTGCGCGTCGCGGAAGGCAAGCCGGTGGTCGTGGAAGTGCAAAACAACACCGACATCGACGAAATGGTCCATTGGCATGGACTCCATATTCCGCCGGATGTAGATGGCGTTCACGAGGAAGGGACACCGCACGTACCACGCCACGGCAGCCGGCGGTATACCTTTACTCCCAAGCCGTCCGGGACACGGTGGTATCACAGTCATATCTACTCGGGACGAAACTTCCAAACCGGCACCTACAGCGGGCAGTTCGGCATGATGATCGTGGAATCCCGCGACGATCCCGGCGACGCTGCCGGCCGCTGGGACCAGGAAGTTCCGATCATCCTGCATGAGTGGGGCTCCCCGGTTGGTCACGGAGGGCGCGGTGGACGTGGAGTATGGCCTGCTTTCCATCAACGGCAAAATGCTAGGCGCTGCCGAGCCGATTCGCGTACGGCGCGGGCAGCGAGTGCTTTTCCGCGTCTTGAACGCCAGCGCCACCACGATTCACCGCCTGGCTCTTCCCGGCCATACTTTCAATGTCATCGCCCTGGACGGAAACAAGCTGGCCGGAAATAAGCCGGCGGCGGGGCCCGTCACCATGCTGGAAATCGGACCGGGAGAACGCATTGATGCGATCGTGGAAATGAATCAGCCGGGTGTGTGGATCTTCGGCGAAACGCGCGAAGCCCAACGCAAGGGTGGCATGGGGGTGGCCCTTGAGTACGCCGGAGAATCGGTATCCCCACTGTGGGCGGTTCTACCGCCGGCGACGTGGGATTATACGGCTTTCGGAAAACCGCCGGTTGCTCCGGAACCAAGTCAGCAAATCCCGCTGGTTTTCCGGCCGCGCGGCGATTACCAGTGGACCATCAACGGCAAGTCGTTTCCGCACACCGATCCCATCCGCGTCCAGGCGGGACGGCGCTACTGCATGATCTTCGACAATCAGAGCGCGCACCCCCACCCGCTGCACTTGCACCGCCATACCTTCGAGATCATTCGCGTCGCCGGTCAGGCGACTTCGGCGCTGCGCAAGGATGTGGTGGTCGTGCCGCCCTGGCGCCAAGTGAGGGTCGCGCTGACGGCCGACAATCCGGGACCTACTCTGCTGCACTGCCACCAGCAGTTGCACATGGACTTCGGGTTCATGGCCATGATGCAGTACGACTAGGCCCGAGCCGCGAGGCCCGAGGCCCGAGTCAAAAACCTCTTCCGACTCGGGCCTCGGACCTCGTGGCTCGGGCCTATCGCTAGTTGCTACTTCGCCTGCAACGATTTCACATATTCGGCCAGATTGCTGATGCGCTGGTGCACCGTCGGGGCGTCCGCCGGCGACAGTGACTTAAACACCTGACCCCAGATCGGCATTTCCCGGGAGCCGTGGGAGGCGAGTTCGTCGCTGCCCTCGACGTAGTTGTAGACCCGCGTGTCGGGGAACTTCCCTCCATTGCGAGCAGCCAGGGTCGTCAGGTCGGCCGGCGCTTTCTTGAGGGCCGTCGCCGCCGGGCCGTTGCCTTTGCCGTCCTTGCCGTGGCAGGCGGCGCAGTAATGCGTGAACATTTCTTTCCCGGAAGATGGCGACGTCCGGCTCACTTGCTCTTTCTTGATCGTGGGCGCGTTCTTATCCTGGGCGCTCGCCGCTAGAACGAAACAGGTGAGGAATAGAACAATTCCAACAGTCCTCTTTGACATGTGGCCTCCCTTAACCCGAGAACCCAGCCTCGGATAGCAATCGCACCAATAGATCCTTATCCTTCTTATACCATACTTCCCTTGCGAGCGACGCCTGTGGTCGCTTCTCGCCATGCGACGTGATTCCTCGCCGCAATTTGCGCGCTACCTGATAGCGGTTCGAGGATGTCAGCTATCGGGCCGAGAACTTGTACTCCGTCACCGTGTGATACTTCTGGCCCGACTTCAAGACCGTGGAAGGAAACTCCGGCTTGTTGGGCGAGTCCGGAAAATGCTGCGTCTCCAGACAGAACGCGTAACGCTGGTTGTAGACCTTGCCGCCCTTACCGTGAATAGTGCCATCCAGGAAATTTCCGGTGTAGAACTGGACGCCGGGTTGATCCGTCCACACTTCCATCACTCTTCCCGACGATGGATCGTGGGCAATAGCGGCCTGCACCAGACCACCTTTCGAGTCGATCACAAAGTTGTGATCGTATCCGCGGCCCAGCTTGAGTTGCTGGTCGTTGTCGTTGATGTGCGCGCCGATCGCGGCGGGTTTGCGGAAATCGAAGGGCGTGCCGTTCACCGGGTGTAACTCGCCGGTGGGAATCAGTCCGGCATCCACGGGCGTGAAGCGGCTGGCGTTGATTTGCATCTCTTGCTTCAAGACGTCGCCGCTGCCTTCCCCGGCCAGATTGAAGTAGGCGTGGTTGGTAAGATTCACCACCGTTTCCTTGTCGGTCGTGGCGCGGTAGTCTATTTTGAGCGCGCCGCCTTCCACGGTGTAGTGGACCGTCGCGGTCAGAGTACCGGGAAAATTCTCCTCGCCGTCTTTGCTCACGTAGACCAGTTCGATGCCGTTGGGAATGATTTTACCCTTCCACAATTTCTTGTCGAAGCCCGCCACGCCGCCATGCAGCGTATTCTCGCCGTTGTTCTTGGCCAGTTGATACGTTTTGCCGGCGACTACCAGGTGTCCTTTACCAAGGCGATTGCCGTAACGGCCGATCAGCGCACCGAAATGGGGATTGTCGGCAAGATAGGGCGCCAGAGTGTCGAATCCCAAGGTTACGTCGGCCATTTTTCCAGCGCGATCGGGCGTCTTCAGCGACACAATCACGCCGCCGTAGGTCATGATGCGCGCCTCGATCTTGCCGTCGCTGAGCGTGTAGATGTCCACCGCCGCGCCGTCCTGCATTTTGCCGAAAGGTTGTTGAGTCACTTTGGTTTGTGCTCCCAGTGAAAGCGCCAGCAGCGCCAGCGCCGTTGAAAAGTAACGCACCATGTTGTTCTCCCAAGAAAATCACCGGCCGAAGATGTTGTCAGTACCATCCGCGGTAGCGGATGGGTGTTGCTCTCAACCGGCGGAACCCATCCGCTACCGCGGATGGTACTGACCACCTCTGCATCTTAGCCCTGTCCGTAATAACGCTCCGCCCCGTGTTTTCGCAAAAAGTGTTTATCGAGCAATTCCTTGGAAATCGGAAGAGCCGCGGGATTCAGTTCCAGCGTGTGAAAGGCCATACGCGCGACTTCTTCCAGCATCCAGGCGTTGTGGGAGGCCTCGGCCGACGACGGTCCCCAGCAGAACGGCGCGTGACCATGCACCAGCACCGCTGGCATAGCCTGCGGATTCAGCACCTCGAAGCGGCGGACGATCTCGCGCCCGGTGTTCAACTCGTAGTTGTCCAGGATCGACGCGGTGTTTAAAGGCTCGGTTACCGGCACGGAACCGTAAAAGTAGTCGGCATGGGTGGTCCCGAAGCAGGGGATTTCGCGGCCCGCCTGCGCGAACACCGTGGCGTAATGGGAATGCGTATGTGCCACTCCGCCGATGGTGGGAAACGCGCGGTACAGCGCCAGGTGCGTAGGCAGATCGGTGGAGGGACGCAGTTTGCTTTCCACCACCTGGCCGTCCAGCGTGGCCAGCACCATGTGTTCGGGACGGAGTTTGTTGTAGGGCACGCCGCTGGGCTTGATCGCCACTAAACCGGAGGGGCGCAAAATGCCGCTGGCGTTGCCGAAAGTATCCATCGCCAGGCCGGCGCGGACCAGCGCGAGGTTGGCTTCCAGAACCAACTCGCGCAACTGGCGCGTGGCAGGGAAGGGGTCCGGCGGGTGAAGATTTAGGGCGCTCATTCGGGAGTCACCGTGAAGTCGTCGTAGTAAATCACGCTGTCGGTCTTGGACCACAAGCCCACTTTGCCGGAGACCGGCTCGGGAAGCGTGTACTCCAATATCATTTGGCCGTTCAGATAGCCCTGCAACTGCGTTCCATGTACGGCAATTTTCATGGAGTACCACTTCTTCAGTTCCAGCGGCACGTCCTCGGGAGCTCGCTTGACGAAGCTGCGCTTGCCTTCTTTAAAAGTCCACAGCACCAGGTTGTCTTCCTTGCCGTTGAAGCGCACCGCCAAATAGTTGCCGTTGGGCTTCAGGTTGAACAGGATTCCGGCGCATTGATCGAGCTGGCCGTCCAGGATCTTGAAGCGCATGGAAATTTCGCCGTTCTGGAAATCGGGGATCTGTTGCGCCACGGCGTACGGGTAATAGGCAAAGGCTTTGACGCTGTCGATGAACTCTTCGTGACGCGACCCGTAGATCGCCCGCGCGTTGTCTACCAAACCACCGGCAGGTTGGCCGCGTTTCCAGGGGCGGCCGTCCTCCATCATCACGTTGCGTCCGTTGTCCAAGACCACCGACCAGTTGCCGACCACGGACAGAAACACCTTGGAGGCGGAGCCGGGAGTTTCCTTGGAGATATCCACTTTGATCGGGCCAGCCGCGGCCATGCCGGCGGCCGCCGCTAACCCAGCCACACAGAGCGTGAGTACACCCGTGAGCAGACGCATCAGGATCTCCCTCGAAGCAACCAGAATAGCACAGCCAAGGCCAGCGGCCAGAATCCCACCAACATCGCCATGGCATACTTCGGCTGCGCCTCCAGCGGATATCCGGAGTAAGCCGCGGCCGGCGGCGTCTGCGCGACGGGAGTGATCCCGGCCAGTTTGTAGATGGTTTCCAGAACAATTTCCTCGGTGGTGGAGCGGGTCATCTGCTTGCGCCCGCCGATTTCGTACCAAATTTCTCCGTAGGAAGAGTTGTCGAACAACCCGGTGCGGCTCTGCGCGGCGTACTGCACGGCCATGTGCGGAAGGACCCGCTTGAGTTTCGCGAGCACGTTGCGTTCCAGATCGTTGAGGCGAGGATCTTCGGCTGCCAGATGCACCGTGACATGCAATGGCGCGGAGATTCCGCGCAGCAGGACGTCATCGGCGGCGGGAAAGGAATTGCGGCGATCTTCGCTGCAGTCACGATCGGCGGAGGCCGGGATCTGCGCGATGCCCAACGCCAAGGCGGCCACCAGCGCCAGCAAGCCCAGCGATCGCCCCAGGCGCCGCGTGAACGGGTCGCCCTGGCGCATCCAGATGGCCGCGCCGGCGACGCCCGCGGCAAAAGCGCCGGCCAGCATCACGGCGCGGGGCGGGGAGAACAGGCCGGTCTCGAAAGCGCGGAGCGCGTTGGCGGGAGTATAGGCGGCCACGGCTTGCAACAGTCCTCCGCGTCCCGCGGCGACAAAATCGAGCGCCCACGTGCCCACGGTAAACGCCAGCGTCATGATGGCGGCGCTGGCCGCGCCTTGCGCCAGCGCGGCGGCGGCCATGGACACTCCGATGGTCAACATGCCGCGCAGCAAGTAGCCGGTCAACAGATTCAATGTCTCGGGCGCCGCAACGTGGCCGCCATACCACCGCCACAACGCCAGCGCGATCAATCCCGGCGTCCACGCGGCGATCCAGGCGGCTGTCAGCGTGACTGCTTTGACGGCCATCATGCGCGCCGCGCTGGATGGACCTTGCAGCAGCAGCACCCATGCGCCGTTCTCGCGTTCCGCCGCAACCAGGCGAATCGCCACGAAGGGAAAGAAAAGCATGGCCGCCAGATCGTAGACACCGAATGTGGGAACCAGAATTCCGTCCAGCGGCGACAACGCTTGCGGCAACCCGCCGCTACTGGCCTCGGCGTAAGTGCTCACGGCGGTGACGAAGGCGTGTCCCACCAGCGGACCGAGCAGCGCCAGCATCAGCCAATAAGCGCGCGACGCCAGAAGTTCACGGAACTCCTTGCCGAGCAAAACCGCGGATGACCCGCCGATAGACATAGTAAATTCCAGGCCGGCAAGGATGCCCGCCCTACTTTCAGGTGAGCGCCAGAAAAATCTCTTCAATTCCGCCGGAGGGTACGCCGGCGCGCTGCCGCAACTTGTCCACGGTTCCTTCGCCCGCCACGCGTCCCGCGCTCAGCAACACCAGGCGGTCGCAGACCTGCGCGGCGTGACCCAGTTCGTGTACGGAAAGGAACAACGTTCTTCCGGACGCCGTCACGGCGCGGAGCAGTGTCATCACTTCGCGCATTTGACGCAGGTCCAGACCATCGAACGGCTCATCGAGCATCAACAGGGGCTGGGGCGTGAGCAATCCCAGAGCCAGCACAGCCCGCTTGCCTTCGCCTTTGGACAGCCATCCCAGGCGCGATCCCGCCAGATGCGCCAATCCCAGCGACGCCAGCGCGCGCGCCGCCTCACCGGTGGGGCGCGCGTAGAGACGCTCGTGGAAAGTCGCCGCCCAACCCAGCGTTTGGTCCGGCCAGGGGCGAATGCCGTCGGGCACGTAGAACAGCACGTTCTTGCGCGCGGCCGGCGGGAGTAGCCGATCGTTATGGAAGACGCTTCCGCCATCCGCGGGAAGCAAGCCCGCCAAACATTGAAAGAGCGTAGTTTTTCCCGCGCCGTTGGGACCAATCAGGCCGAGGATCTCACCCCTGCGCACGGAGAACGACACTCGGTCCAAGACAGGACGCAGGTTGAACCGCTTGGAGATGTCGCCGACTCGCAGCACCCGTCCATGTTAACCGGCCCGCCGTTCTTCCAGACGACAATTCTAACCAAGGTTTTTTTCGACGCAGCGACTGGAGAGAAACCCTCTTGGTTGCGAGCCCCGACAGATCAGCGGATCGAACAATCGGGGATTCGCTGTGGGGCTTAAGGGGGTCCAACTACGCTCCCATCTTGTAAACCGACGCATCCGGTTTCAACGGCCTCAGGAACCACAAGGGACGCCGCAAACCATCCGGCCCCGGCGCCGGCCGCGTCTTCTTCAGCCATTGGCGATACACTTCCATCGACTTGCGGGTATCCACAAAAACGTCGGCGTAGCGGTCGCCAGCGCGCGCCTTCTCGATGGTCACCTTCTGATGCCAGCAGTGCATGCCGCTCACGGGATCGGGTTGCACCGAAAACGTCAGGTTCTGGTGTACGCCGGCATCGCTCCACCAGATGCGGCCGGAATCGCGGTCGGACGACGCAAAAGGCTTGAGCGCCTCCGTCTGGCGGATCAGCAGGGTGCCGTCCTGGCGCGTAAAGTTCACCAGCGCCGCCGACCATCGTTCACCCTGGGCCCGATGCAGCGTCCAGCGTCCCAAGTGATGCGAGCAGGCCACCACCCCGGGCTTCATCCCTTCCGTGACCCAGGCGCGATTCACGAAATATCCAATCGCCGTGGAGACGCGCAGTAACTCACCGTTGCACACGCCGAGACGTGCGGCGTCCTCGGGATGAATCCACACCGGATTGCGGTGGGAAATTTCGTTCAGGTACTTGGCGTTGCCCGATCGGGTGTGGATGAGCGTGGGCAGACGAAACGTCGGCAGCAGCACGAACTCGTTCTTCGATCGGTCGATGTTGGAAAAATGCACGTGACTGCGGATGTATCCCGGCAGGGCTTGCTCGGCCCATTTCCAATCGCGCATGGTGGAGGAGAAGAACTCCAGGCGCTTCGACGGCGTGGGGAAGCCCGCCATGGCTGTGCCGTCGATCTGCAAGCCCACGGCCTGCCCGCCGCGCCGCAGCACGCCGTCGTCATCCGGCGCGGCGTCTCGCGTTTCGCTTGCGGAGAGCGGACGGGTGTGCAACAACGTGGTTTCACCAGGCACCTCATACGCACCGTATTTGCGCATGAACTCCAGCGGCGTCAGGTTCTCTCGCGCGGCGCGCTCCGGCAGTCCCGGCACGCTGTTCTCGAAGATCCAGCGGTAGTATTCCTCGATGGTCAGCTTCTCGCCGGCACGATAGGGCGACTCAAAATACTTGCGGATACCCAGCGATCCGTCGGGATCGATGCGCCAACTGAGTTCAATCCAAAACTCGTCTTCTTCCCAAACTTCGCCGGGATTCGCCTGATAGGTGAACTCCACCTTCTTTCCCAGTTTTTCCTGCACCACGCGCAACACCGGCTGACGAAAGGCGATCCAGCGTCCGGCGTGCGTTTCCTGACTCTGGATGTCGTGGCGCTCGCTGGCCATACCCATCGGCAAAACGTAGTCGGCGAAGAGCGTGGTCTCGCTCCACATCGGCGACAGCGCCACGTGCAGGCCGATCTTGGTTTCGTCGTGCAGCACATCCATCCAGGTGGCGCCATCGGGATTGGTCCACACCGGGTTGTAGACGCGCGTGAAGTACACGTCCACCTTGGCGCGGCCTTCTTTCAGCATGTGCGGCAGCAGGAAACTCATTTCGTGGAAGGCCAGCGGATATTCCTTGGGCCACAGCAACTCGTTCCACATTTTTTGCGGCGACGGTTTCAGAAACGGCGCGGGGACAAACTTGTTCCAGCCGTTGGGTAGCAATCCGCCCTCCGTACCGACAGATCCCGTGAGCACATGCAGAAACTCGAGCGCCCGCGCCACTTGCCATCCGCCCAGGTTTCCCGCCGCCGTGTTGCGCCACACGTGGCTGGCGAAGGCCGTTCCCGCACCGGCGATTTCATCGGCCAGCGTTTGTACGATTCCCGGCGCGATGCGGCATTCCCGGGCCGCGAACTCCGGTGTGTACTCCGCATAGACGCGCTTCAGTTCCACCATGAAGTTGTCGTAAGTAACCTCTACCCCGGCGTGGCGCAGGTACTCGCGCCAGTTCACCCAGCGGCGCATGAATTCGCGATTCACGCGATTGCTCTCGATCAATTCCCGGGCCACGGCCAGCAACAGCGCCGCTTCCGAGCCGGGCCACGGCGAGATCCAGTAATCCGACTGTGACGCCGTGTTGGAAAGCCGCACGTCGATGCAAGCGATCTTGGCTCCGCGCATTTTCGCTTCGATCACGCGCTGGGCGTGTGGGTTGAAGTAATGCCCGGTTTCCAGATGCGCGCTCAAAAGCAGGATGAAGCGCGCGCGCGCATGGTCCGGCGATGGCCGGTCGTAGCCTTGCCACAGGTTGTATCCCAGGCGCGCCGAGGACGAGCAGATGTTGGTGTGACTATTGTGGCCGTCAATCCCCCAGGCTTGCAGCACGCGATCCACGTAGCCGTCGGCGCCGGGGCGGCCCACGTGATACATCACTTCGTGCCCGCGCTTCTCGAGCAGCGCTTTGCGGATGCGTCCGCCGATATCGTCCAGCACGGCGTTCCACGTCGCGCGCTCCCATTGGCCGGCGCCGCGCGGGCCCTGGCGCTTCATGGGATAGAGGATGCGCTCGGGATCGTGGATCTGTGTGATGGTCGCGGGTCCCTTGGCGCAGTTGCGTCCGCGGCTGGCGGGATGCGCGGGATTGCCTTCAAACTTGCGGATCCCCAGCGTGTCTTTTTCCACGTAGGCCAGCAGGCCGCAAGCCGCTTCGCAGTTGAAGCACGTGGTGGGCACCAGGAAATAGCGCTTCTCGACCTTGCGCGGCCACGCGGTGGACTCGTACTCCACCCAGTCGTCCCACTCTTCTGGTTTTGGATATGCGGAGAGAACTTGCAAAGGAGGATAGGTCATGATTCATTCCAACCGTTAACTGAGCGGGCCACTTGTTCCGCTCCGAACCGCCGATGTTCGTAAACCTAGAGTCGGGCCACCGCCAAGGGTCCGAGGGCGCGGGAGCCGGCATCGCCTACAATGCTATCAGTCCGCGAGGCAGAAGGCACATCCATCGCCGCGGCGAGCAAGCAAAAAATCGAGTAGTGGCTCAATTTGAATTGGCGGTCAATGGAGGGTGCTGGCGGTTCCGTCGCTTCTTCGTGCGGAAGGCTCTGCCTTTCCCTGGAGTTTCTACATCTGCCAGTCACCTTGCTGGCCGGGCGTCCGTGCAACGGACGCGTTGACAATAGCCCAGCACTTTAGTGGCGCGAAGAAGGAATCGCCAGGTCAGGCAGGAAGTGGAGTCCGTTGGTCGTCGCCACAAGAGCGCCCGACCACATCATGGCGAGCGACGCTAGCCACTGGATTTGGAGCGAAAGCGACTTTTCGAGGTCAGCGATGAGCCTGGTACCACGATCGGGTCAACGGGAGATGGCAGCCATTATTTGCCTAGCTGAAGAGGCGATGTTAGAGGCTGTCGCGGTGTTGCGTCTGGTCGATGGGCGTCACGGAATTGCAGGAAGAGTGCTCGCGCCATGACGATGCAGGGTACAGATTCTAACCACCGCGTACGGCCGGCACCCTGGCCAGTTCAAATGCGCGAAAGAGCCGCGGCGCACCCAGCCCTCGTGTCCGTTCCTGAAACCTGTGCTTCGCAGATCAGAAACTCAACTTCAGAGCCAGTTGGATCCGGCGCGGTTGCTCGCTCAGTGGTGTCACGCTAGGCAGCGATCCGCTGAACCCCGTGCGTCCATAGGACGCGTAGCCGAAACCAGGGGCGGCGATGTCCGAAGCCGGAGTAGACAGGTTGGTGTGGTTAAAGATGTTGAAGAAGTCCGCTCGAAACTGGACGCTCCCGCGTTCGCCCGCAGCAGGCACGGGAAAACTGCGAGAAAGACTCAGATCGAGGTTCCAGAATTTGGGTCCGCGAAACGCGTTGCGCGACAAGTTTCCAATCTGGCCGGGCGCCGGATCGCTGAACTTGGTCCGGTCGAGCAAAACCAGTCCTCCAGGCGCGGGCTGCGGAGAAGCCAACTCCGCGCCGCCTACCGGCCCCGCCAGGTTGGGGCGATTCGCGTAGAGTAATCCAAACGAGGAAGTATAGGCGGAACTGTCGAATACTGTGAAAGGAAACCCTGAGCGAATTCCCGCCAGCGAAGCCAACTGCCACTGGCGCGCCCACCACGGCGCGCCCTCCGGCGATTGGGCAATCAGATTCCACACCAAGTTATGGGTCTGGTCGAAATCGGAAAGCCCGCGGTCCAGGGATGAGTTGAACTGCTGAGTGAATTCAGCGGTGTTGATCTGGAGCAGGCCCGGATCGCTCAACCGGGAGGTAGCCGGCAGCGAGTAGTTGATGAGGGGATTACGAAACGGGTCGCTCTGGTTGTCACGGGCCCTGCTGAACGTATAAGAAACCTGGAACGCCAAGTTGTGCTCGAAACTCTTCCGCGCGGAGGCTTGCAGGGATACGTAATCGGAGGCGCCCTGATTGCCCCGATAACTGATGTCGTTGAGACCCGGCAAGATCTTGCCGAACGGCCGGTTGATATCATCCGTATCGATCAGCTTCCGCCCCAACGAGCCGGCATGATTCAGTTCGAACAAAAGGCTCTTCCCCACGTGGTACTGCGCTCCTAGAAACCAGTTCTGCGCGTAAGGTGTGCGCAGAGTCTGGTCGACCATGACCGGGATTTCCTCTCCGAAGGTTGGGCTTACCGCCGGCAGGCTGTTCCGCGCCGGGAAGGCGAAATCCAAGCCCGGCTGTCCCGCAAAAAGGTCGGCCACGGCCAGACTGTTATTGCGAAGATCCTGCCAAACCTTGTCGAAAATGCGGTCGTAAGCGATTCCGTATCCTCCTCGCACCACGAGCGATCCCTGGGCGCCATCACCGCCTCGGGCGCGCCAGGCAAATCCAAAACGAGGAGCAAAGTTATGGTGATCGGGCGCATAAGGCTCCGCTTGTTGAAACTGGGCCGAGGCCAGGCGCGAAATGAAGTCCGTGCCGGGACCGTAGAACAGATTCCAGTCCGGGGGGCCGTCCGCGCGATGGGGAACGCCAAAGTACTCCCAGCGCAATCCCAGATTCACGACCAGCCGCGAGGAAACATTCCAGTCGTCCTGCACAAAAGCAGCCCCTTCGTTCTGGGTGTACCGCCGGCCATAGTCCGCCTGTTGAAGGGGATGGCCCGTGAGGCGGTCCACGGTGATTTGCAATTCCGCCGGCTGGGAAGCGGCCAGGCTCGCCAGATTATCGAAGCTGTAGATGCCCGCGGCGTAGGGCGTGATGGTGGAATCGTCGGAAAGGCGCCGCGCGTCAAAACCCACTGCCAAACGGTGATTGCGGAGCTGCAGCGAGTAGTTATCCAACACATGCCAGGTGTGGTCACCGTATTGGTAGTCGTAGTACGCTGCGCTTCCCGGAAGCGTGACGGGTTCAAAAAAACTGACGAGCACGGGAGTTTCCGGGTGCGGGCGCTGGAAGCCGTTGCTGGAAAGTGTCAATCCTGCCCGGAATTCGTTCACGCCGCCCTTTTCGGGAGAGAACGTGGCGTTAAACTCCAAATTCTGGTCGCGAACCGTCAAAGGCGCGCGAAAGTCCGGATAGATGCTCCACAGGAAATCGTCCGACACGTTCTGGGAAAGCGCGTAGCGAAAACCCAGGCGAGTGGCCGCCAGAGGCGGATGGAAATCCACGCGTCCCAAGACCTGGGTGTTACGCTGCAGCAGAGGCTCCGCGGCGGAAATCCCTGTCCGGTTTGGATCCGCCGGATCGGGTTGTCCCGCGGGAGGCCGAAACTGGTTCAGCAGTTGGCGGGCCAGCGAGCCGGACGGCAAGGAAGCGGTGTAACCGCTGCTGGGAACGTAAAACAACTGGCTGGGACTCTGGCTGTCGGAATAAAGACGTTCAAACGACGCCAAGAAGAAAAGTTTTTCTTTGCGAATCGGGCCGCCCAACAAGCCACCGGTTTGATTGAACCGGAACGGTGCGCGGACAATCCCTTGATAGTTGTTGGCAAAAGTGTTGGCGTTAAGGCGGTCGTGATCGAAATATTCCCAAGCGCTCCCATGAAACTGATTCCCGCCCGTGCGCGTGACTACGTCGGCGATGAAAGCTGTAGCCCGGCCTTGTTCGGCCGAAAAATTGTTGGTGGTCATGCGGTACTCTTCTACCGCTTCTGCGGGTACGTTGACGGCCGGACCCGTGAGCAAGGGATCGTTATTGTCCACTCCGTCGAGCAGGAAATTCGTTCCAGCCACGCGTTGTCCGTTCACCGACAAGCCCAAGCCCTTGCCCGTGGCGTTGTCCGAAGAAACTCCCGGCTGAATCACCAAGAGCGTGTAAACATCGCGGCCGGAGTAGGGCAAGTCCCGAATTTGGTGTTCGTCAATGACCGTGGAAACCGACATGGTCTGCTCTTCGGCGAAGACCAAGCCGACTCGTTCACGCTCGGAATGCCGTCAATCCCGTAACGAGTCAGAAAGATCTTGTGAAGTCCGGCGGCCGCCGAACCATTGGACGGCGCCACCAGGGTCGGGGCCCCTGTGGCGGGCGGCAGCGCGAAGTCCACCTGCGCGGTTGCGCCGACTTGCAGTTCGACATTCTTGGCTTGCGAACTCAGTCCCAGGTCCGGAGCGTCGGCGCGCACCAGATACATTCCCACGGGAATCCTCGCCAGGCTGTAAAAACCTTCCGGATTGCTTCGCGTATAAGCGCTCGCTCCGGTTCGCGGATCCTGCCAGGTGACCAGCGCCTGAATCGGCTTGCCGGTGGCCTTTGCGGTCACCCGGCCAACCAAGGAAGCTTGGGTCCACGCCGGAGAGGGACACGCGGCCGACACCAAGAGCAAGATCCCGGCGTACCTCATTTGCGCTCCGCGCTCCTCAACTTCCCAGCCAAGCGCGATTTCGCCCTGGCGTCGGCCGTCAACTCGATGGCCTTGCGGAATTGCGCGGCGGCGGCCTCGCGATTGTTCTGCTTCATGCTCAAATCGCCGAGGTGTTCGAAAAGTTCCGGATCGTTGGGACTCGACTGCAGGGCCATGACATACTCCGCGCCGGCGTCTGTCAAATTGCCGCGCTTTTGGAACACCTCGCCGAGCAGATCATGGCCCTCGCCATTACCTTGGTCCAGCGCAAGGATCTCCCGGGCCATCGCTTCCGCTCCCCCGTCGTTACCTTCCTCCAGCATCAAGCGGCCCAGATTCTGGCGCGGCAACACCGCGGCTGGCGCCATTTCCGCTGCGCGGCGATACTGAGCCTCGGCCGATTTACGGTCGCCGCGCGCTTGAAAAAGTACTCCCAGATGGTTGGCGGCTTGAAAATCGGAGGGATTCACTTGCAGGGCGCGCTGGAACGTGGCGATGGCCTTGTCGGGGCGTTTCATCTGTTCCGCATAAAGCATGCCCAGCGTGAGATAGAGATAGGAATAGTTGGGACCGCGGTCCAGCGCTTGTTGATAAGCTTTTTCGGCTTCGGAATAACGCCCCATGGCGATGTAGTCTTGCGCCAGGTTGTGATAGGGATAGGCCCAACGCGGCGCCAACTCCGCGGCTTTTGTTAACTGGCCGGCGGCCTCGCGGAATTTGCCGCGCCGCAACTCGGCGATTCCCAGGGCGTTGTAGGCGAACGGCCCGCGCGGATCGAGAGCAATCGCCTCGCGCAGCGCGGCTTCCGCATCGTCATACTTCTGTCCTTCGATCAGGGCGCGCCCGGCGCAGAACTTGGCTTTGGCACGCAATTCGTCTTCGCTGGGATGAATTTCCGAGGCCCGTTCAAAAAGCTCCGCGGCCCGCCAATAGTCGTCCACCGAGGGCGGCGCGGCGTCGCCGCGAAGATATTGCAGCAGCACTTTCTGGCCCTCGCCCTCCAGCGCGATGGACATCGTCAACGCCGCCTCGTCCTTTTGGCTCGCCGGAGCATTGGAGGCGATCAGCGCCCGGTATCGCTGCCAGTCGTCTTCAAATGCCGCGGGAAGCGGGCGCCGCTGCTGGGGGAAGGGATCCCGAGCCGTGTAGGAGGACAGCATCAGGAAGAACGGCGGCTGATGGCGAAGCCAGGCGATGGGCTGGTCGGACTTGTCGGGGTAAGACATCGGGACATCCGGTTCCTCGAACCGGACATCGGGAATTTGCCGGTTGGAAGTAAGCTCGGGAACTTTGTCCTGCAAATAGCGGCTCAGTTCGTCGATGGTGACCGTTCCGTCTTTATTGCGATCCGCCGCGCCTTTCATGCCGGTGAGAAGGGCGCAAGTGAAAGCACCATGCCCGCCGCAATATTGCGGCGCTTCCTCGGATGGCTTGGAACCGCGACTGGCGGTGAAAACGATGACTTCAGGCCCCGGCCCCGTGGCGCGGAGCACGTCCGCGTTCAGCCCGGCCCAGCTTGCCAGACCGGCAAGCGTCCACGAACACCACGACTCTCTGGGCCTGACCGACTCGCTGGGTGACCAGCGCTCCCAAATCGTCCACCGGCAGCGCCGTACCGTAGGGCATTTCCGTTGAGCTGTCGGCGGCCAGTAAGTAGGTCTTACGGGGCTGGTCCTTTTCTACTATGCCGTGCGTGGCGATGAAGATATAAACAATATCGTCGCGTTGGACCTTCTTTTTAAGGTCGTAGGCCAGGATCCTCGTCATTGGCACGTAGGTGGCATCCTGGTTGAGCAGAACGGTGACGTTCTCCTTCGGGAACGCCCTTCCCCGTGGGGTTTGAATAAACTCCGCAAATGACTTAGCATCGGCATCTGCAAAATGCAATTGTTCATCGCCAGGGAGGCCGGTGAACTTGGAGATACCGATGACCACCGCCCAAAAGTTCGGCCCCTTCGGGACCCTTTGTCCGCCAGTGAAAACGAGGGCTGCGGCGGTAATGCCTAACAAGAAACGGGCGATTGTGCTCATAGTAATACGAGGGGCGGTCACACCAAGAACAGCACGGCTTTATAATACGCCCAAAAAGATTAAAGCACGATTTTTTATATAGATAACGCCCGCTATGCTATTCTACGCTGGGGATTTGCGGTGCGCGGCCATTTTGCCGCACATCAGCGATGTGCCTTTGGGGACCTGGACGTAATGACGTGCCACGCTCCCGGCAGTCTTCGTCGGCGACCGCTTCCCGAGGAGACCGCTATATGAGTGTGCGCCGAACCCGGGTTGCGATCCTTTTCTTGTTGATTGCCGTGCCTTTCTTAGCCGCACAGGGCACGGTCTCTGTGTCGGGTGCGTCGGGCACTCCGGGTCAATCCGTTTCTCTGGGAGTCTCGCTATCGCTCAACAGCGGTGTTTCCATTGATAGTCTCAGTTTTGGCATCTCGGTTTCCGGCGCTCCGGCGGTCGGCACGGTCAACTTTTCAGGCGGTAGCGCCTCGCCCGGGAACGGTTTCGTCTCGGTAATTTTCTTCAGCTCGTTTAGCGGTTCCGCGAGTCTGGGATCGGCGAGCTTTACGATTCCCTCATCCGCCACGGGAGGGAGTTATTCCGTGTCGGTAACTTCGCCGTCGGCCACGCACAACGGCGCCTCCGTGAATCTGTCCGGCGGATCGTCTACCGTAACGGTCGCCAGTACAGCCGATTTTTCGCTCTCGCTGTCGCCCGGTTCGGCCTCCGTGGTGGCCGGCAACTCCACTAGTTTCACGGTGAGTCCATCGGCGCTCAATGGCTTTAACTCGGCGATTTCGCTCTCGGTGGGCGGACTGCCGAGCGGAGCGAGCGGCAGTTTTTCGCCGTCCTCGGTAACGCCGCCGTCCAGTTCGACGCTGACCATCTCGACCACCTCCGGCGCCGCGGCGGGAAGCGCCTCATTCACGGTTACGGGAAGCTCCGGATCGCTTTCCCATGGGGCCGGAGGGTCGCTGACCATCACGGCTCCGTCCACGATACCGGTTCTGTCGGTTGCGCCTGGCTCGCTGAGCTTCAGCACGTCCCTTGGGGTCAATCCCAGCTCTCAGAGCATTACCGTCGCCAACACCGGCAAGGGAACTATGAGTTTCACGGTTGCCGCCGCGGGCGGAAACTGGCTGAGTATCTCGCCCTCCTCGGGATCGCTGTCTGCGGGCAGCTCCACCAGCGTGGCCGTTTCCGTGAACGCCGCCGGCCTGTCGGCAACAAACTATTCCGGGACCATTACGGTTACCGCGACAGGCGCAACCGGCTCTCCCGCCAGCGTCGGTGTCTCGCTGACCGTCAGCTCAACCGCGGCGCAAGGCACGATTACGGCCTCCGGAAACCAGACGGTGAAGGCGGGAACCGCGCTGAGCATTCCCATCGGCATAAGCCTGAACAGCGGCGCGTCGGCAGACGCGCTCAGTTTCGGCGTGCAGGTGACCGCCAGCGGTGCTGCCGGGCTCACCGGCACGCTTGGTTTCTCGGCGGGATCTTCCCTGGGCTCGGTCATCGCCAGTCCCGGCGGCTCGACCTTCCTGAGCATTTTCATAAGTGGCGTCTCTCCGGCCTTAACGGGAAGCCGCACGCTGGGAACGTTGAACCTAACGGTGCCGGCCTCCGCCGCGAGCGGCGATACCTACACCGTACACATTAGTTCGCCTTCCGGATCGTTGGGATCGTCCACCAACGTGAACCTGACTTCGGGCCCCGATGCCATCGTCACCGTGGCCAACACCTCGCCGTCCGATTTCACCATGAGTGTCTCGCCGCTCACTGCTACCGTCGCGGCGGGAGCGCCGGCCACTTATACGGTCTCGGTGTCTCCGAGCAACGGTTTTGCCGCAACGGTGGCGCTGAGTTGTTCGGGAACGCTTCCTGCCGGAGCAAGTTGCAGTTTTCTGCCGGCCAGCCTGGTGGCGTCCGGCAATTCCACGCTCACCGTCACGACCACCTCGGCCACCCCGGCAGGCACCTCCACAGTGAATATCGCCGGAACGGGCGGCGGGCAATCGCACTCGGTTTCCGCCACTCTCAGCGTCTCGGCCGCCGCCCCCGGAATCGGTCTTTCCACGATCGCTTTGAATTTCTCCACCAGCCTGGGCGTGAATCCCACGCCGCTCGGCCTGACGATCACCAACAGCGGCGGCGGAACCTTGAATTGGTCGGCCGCCGCGATGGCCTCGGGCGGGTCGTGGCTCAGCGTCAGTCCGGCTTCGGGTTCAGTGGCCGGCAGCACCACAGCAGGATCGACGGTTTCCGTAGCGGTCAACGCGGCGGGCTTGGCCGCGGGAAACTATTCCGGGACCATTACGATCACCGCTACGGGCGCGACTTCGCGCACGGTGCAAGTAACGCTGGCCATCGGCGGAGGGCCGCAAGGCACGCTGGGAGTGGCCGGGTCGTCCGCCAGCCCCGGTTCGACGGTCGCGGTGCCGGTGTCGCTCAGTTTGAATTCGGGCGTGGTGGCCGACTCGATCTCCTTTGGAGTCCAGGTCTCCGCGACGGGCGGAGCGCCCGCGGCCGGCGCGCTGTCATTCACCGCGTCCCCGGACCTGCCGCGTCCCAGCGTGAGCAATTCGACAGGCACCGTGAGTGTGGCGTGGATCTCCGCCTTCAATCCCGCGCTTTCAGGATCCTTGACTCTGGGGACCATCAGCTTTGCGATTCCCTCGAGTGCCGCGGGTGGACAGAGTTACACCGTGCACGTGTTTTCCGTGGCGGCATCGGATCTGGGATCCAACTCCGTCTCCCTGACTGCCGGGTCGGACGCTTTCGTGAGCGTCCAGGGGGCCACCCTGGACTTTACGATTTCTGTTTCCCCGCCGTCCCAGACCGTTACGGGCGGCTCCTCCGCCAGCTATGCCGTTACGGTGGGCTCGATTGCCGGCTTCAGCGGCGCCGTCACGATCACTTGCCAGAATCTGTCCTCGGGAGCGCAATGCGCTGCCCTCAGCGTGCAGGCCGGGAGCACCGGCACGCTGACGGTTTCCACGTCTTCCACGAGTGGGGCGGGCAGCAACAGTTTTACGATTCTCGGCGCCAGCGCGGGCCCGCTGCAGCACGAAACCACTGCGGTGCTGGTCGTGCTTTCGCAGCAACCCATCATCAATCTGTCGCAGACCAGTATCAATTTCTCAGGTTCTCCCGGCGCCAACCCGCCGCCTCAAGGAATCGGCTTGTCGAACGGGAATTCCGCCAGCGGAGCCTTGAATTGGACCGCTGCCGTGAGCACGAACGAAGGCGGCAACTGGCTGGCGGTCACGCCGGCGAGCGGAGTTGCGCCATCCACGCTCACGGTCTCGGCCACATCCAGCGCGTTGGCTGCGGGCACTTACCATGGTTCCATCACGATTTCCGCCGCCAACGCCGCCAACTCCGGAGCCGTCGTGGCGGTGACCCTGGTAGTCAGCCCGTCGCAAAACGCGGTTCCCATCATTACCTCGCTCAGCCTGAACACTTATCGGGCTGGCGATCCGGCCTTTATCATGCTGATTAACGGCCAGAACTTCGCTCTGAGCGGCGCGAAGGCTCGCTGGAATGGCTCCGATCGCGACACGAAGATCGATTCCTCGACGATTCTGGAGATCTCCGTTCTGGCCAGCGACGTGGCGGCCAAGGGCACGGCGCAGGTCACCGTCTTTAATCCCTCACCCGGAGGCGGAGTCTCCAATCCCCTTCCGTTCACGATTCTGGATGCTACGACACCTCTAACCCTGTCTCCGAATGCTCTGCGCTTCAATGCTGTGCAAGGATCGCAAGCCATTCCCCCTTCGAGCACCGTGCAAATTGGCGGTCTGGGAGGATCCTGGACGGCCTCCGTGTCTCAGCAGGGCCAGTGGCTGAGCGTCAATCCGCCGGCAGGTACACTGCCCACGGTCAGTTCCTTCACAGTACGGACCGATACGACCGGACTGAAGCCGGACATTTATACCGGTGTCATCACGGTTTCAAACGCCGGCACGACTCAACAAGTGGATGTGACTCTGATCGTGCAGGCTGAGACACACCACCTCGATCTGGACCAGGATGGGATTCTCTTCACCGGCCTGGTCAACGGACCACAGATCCTGCCCGCCCCGCTGGGAATCCTGAACACCGGCCAGGGCTCGATGAGTTGGAATCTCAATATCGTCACGGTCGAAGGAGGAGGTTGGCTGACCGCGGACCGAACCACGGGAAGCAGCCCGGCGCAAGGCGTGGGAGTGGCGGAGCAAAAAGTGCAATTGCAGGTCAACAGTGCGCAGCTTTCCACGGGAGCGAACTTCGCCATCCTGAACGTCACCAGCGACGCTCCGGATTCGCCGCGGCAGGCTTTGGCCCTGGTGAACATGCTGGATCCGAGTGCCAATCCTTATGGCAGCGTGGCGCCGGCGGGGCTGTTGTTTACGGCGGCGCAGAATGGCGGGTCGCAAACGCAGTCGGTGACCGTCGCGAGCACCGGTGGCAGAACGCTCCAGTTTAACGTCCATGTTTCCAGTTCGGGGTGGCTCTCTGCCAGCCCGCTTTCCGGCGCCCTCGCCGCGCCTCCGCAGTCGGCCCAGCAAGCCTCCTTGCCTTTGCAAATCACGGCCAATCCTGCGGGGTTGCAACCGGGCGTTAATTTCGGCACCATCATCGTCGATTTTGGGCTGGGACACACCCAGAATGTGCTGGTCGCCTTGCTGATACACGCGGCGGGGCCCGCGGCCAGTTCCGTCCGGGCATCGGGAGACACCGCCTGCACTCAGTTGGCGATTGTGGACACCTTGCTCCAGAACGGCTTTGCCACGTTCGTGTCCACGCCGCTGCCGGCCCTGACGACCGTCGCGGACAATTGCGGCAACCTGATTCCCGACGCCACCGTGACCGGTTCGATTTCGGGTCAGGCGCAGCCGCTGAACTTCGTGAATCTGCAAAATGGAACGTATAAGGCTTCCTGGACGCCGTCCAACGCCTCCAATTCCGTCACTATCACGGTCAACGCGGTGAAGAGCGGCCTGACTTCCGCGCAGCAGATCTTCTCGGGATCGGTGGTCAATTCGGGCAACCCTCTCGTCAGCAATGGCGGGGTAGTCAACGCCGCGACTTACCAGAATGTGGCTCTGGCCCCGGGCAGTCTTTTCTCTCTGTTCGGACAGAACATCGCCAGTCAAGCTTTTCTCGCCAATCAGCTTCCCCTCCTTACTAACCTTGGCAACGTGCAAGTCACCATGGCCAACACCGCGGTGCCGCTGCTGTATGCCGGTCCTGCCCAAGTGAATGGGCAGGTACCCGTGGACCTGCCGACCAACCGCGACGTCTCGCTGGTGATGACGGTAAACGGCAAACCCGCTCCCGTTACCCAGGTGACCATTACAGACGTTCAGCCGGGTATTTTCCTGGTTCCGGGGGAATTGGCGGCGCTGGCGCAGGGCGCCATCTTGAACGGCTCGAACAACTACGTTCTGGCGGATCCATTCAATCCGGCGGCGATCGGCGATGTGATTGTGATTTACTGCACCGGACTGGGCGCGACCACGCCCTCGGTGTCCAGTGGGACGGCGGCGCCCGGTTCAGCGGTTGTGAATACCATGCCGACGGTCACCATTGGGACCATGCCCGCTGTGGTTGATTTTGCCGGCCTGGCGCCCGGGTTTGTGGGGTTGTATCAAGTGAACGCGCACGTGCCGGCGGGAATCACGACCGGCAGCCAGGTGCCGGTATTGATCACCTCGGGAGGGACAACCAGTAACCTCGCGACCATTGCGGTGAAGTAGATCAGAGGGTTAGTGCGTCAAACAGAATGCCGTTTATTTATCGGTGGGTTCAGCCCACAAAATGGGTGCGAGATTGTGGTCCACGGCGTAGACAAGCGTGGAGCGCAGTTTGCGAAACCTTGGGCTGCCAGAAAGAAGCCGAGCCCGCGAAGAGTAGTGCGTCAATTTGAGGTGACACTTCAGCTTGCGGCGGAGCCGCGCGTCCTCAAACTGCGAGGCGGGGGAACGAGTTTGGCCCATTGCCGACTGCGGTCCGCGTGGAGGATCGGATGTAGCCCCGAAGGGGCGGGCTATGTCAGCCCGGTAAGAAGCCGGGAACGGGCGCATTCGAGCTCTGGATGCATTAGCCCCGAAGGGGCGAGCTATGTCAGCCCAGGCCAGCGGCCTGGGTTTAGGGAACCACATCAGAAAGCCCTGAAGGGGCGCGCTAAGACGCTCGGGTACCTGGCCGAGGTGAGCCGAGAATTAGAGCGCCCCTTCAGGGCTTCCGATCAAATGAACAATCAACCCAGGCCGTTGGCCTGGGCCTGGAGTTTCTACATTTGCACCCCGGCGTCCGTGAAGCGGACGCCGAGCCAGCGTAGCTGGCGAAGCCAGCGTAGCTGGCGGCATGATTTAGCCCACAGCGCAAGCTGTGGGTCTGGGTCGAGGCAACCCAAGCCCGCGAATGCGGGCGACATAAAAGCCTGTTGGCACATTGTGCCGGCCCGAGAACCGGCTTTTATGTCGCCCGCCTTCGCGGGCTTTCGGCCTTTGCTCATGGACCCACAGCTTGCGCTGTGGAAATCATGCCACCGGCTACGCCGGTTGGACTCCCGTTTCGCGGACACCCGATGGAAAGGTAGAAACTCCAGACCCAGGCCGTTGGCCTGGGCTGATATAGCCCGCCCCTTCGGGGCTAGCGCGCAGCCGCCCGCGCGGGCTCCTCTTCTTTTTCGCAGGTACCCAGGGTTCCGCAAAATGCGCTCCACGCTGGATAACAATCCACTAAAATCTTGTTTTCCTGAGCAGTTTCTTCAACCTCCGGGGTGCCACAACCTCCGGAACCGGTGGCCGTTGTATGGAGTGCGGTGGCCTGACACCGCCTTGGATGCCCGAGGCTCGACTCGGACCGCTGCGAGCTTGTCTCGCAGCGCGCGCGGGCGTTGCCCGCACCGGCGAATCGGAGGGCGAACTTCGCCTGGATGGCGCCGGCCGAGTCAAGCCTCGGCCATCCAAGGCGGCGTCGAGCCGCCGCACTCCATATGGTCTGATCCTTCGCCGAACGCCGAAACGATCAGACGGTCTTGGTTCTTTGGTTGCGGCTACGCCGCGCTAGGCTACAATCTCGCGCCCACTTCGTGGGCTGAACTCACCCGACAAGTACACGGCATTCTGTATATTGCAACGCTAACTGGAGGGATCGCACATGACGCACCTATCTCGTAAGCTGACTTTACAAGCACTGGTATCGCTCTTTCTTTTAGCACCCGCGCCCGGCGCCGCGCAGACCTTCACGTCCACCGGCAGCATGATCACCGCGCATGCTAGCCACACGGCGACGCTGTTGAGCAACGGCAAGGTGCTCATCGCCGGAGGCGTCCTCTCGTCCAGCGCGGAGCTGTACAATCCTGCAACCGGAACGTTTACGGCCACCGGCAGCATGGTTGTCGCGCGTAGCAACCACATGGCGACGCTGCTGAGCAACGGCCAAGTGCTCATAGCCGGAGGCACCGTCGGCAGCGGTTATTTGTCCGAAGCGGAATTATACAATCCCGCCACCGGAACATTCACAGCCACTGGCAGCATGATCGCCGCCCGTTCGGGCCACACGGTGACGCTGCTGAACAACGGTCAGGTGCTCATAGCCGGAGGGAATAACAGCGGCACTATCTGGTCCAGTGCGGAGTTGTACAATCCTGCAACAGGAACGTTCACCGCTACCGGCAGCATGATCACTGCACGGACCTCCCACAGGGCAACGCTGCTGGCTAGCGGCCAAGTGCTTCTCACGGGCGGCTACAATGGCAGCGTCCTCGCGAGTGCAGAGCTATACAATCCCTCCTCGGGAACCTTCACGGCGACCGGCAGCATGATCACTGGCCGCATCAGCGACACCGTGACGCTGCTGACCAACGGTCAAGTGCTTATTGCGGGGGGCACTCCGACAACCCTATTCAGTTCCAGTCTATCCAGCGCGGAACTGTACAATCCTGCCACGGGGACCTTCGCGGCCACCGGCAGCATGGTTACCGCCGAGGGTGCCCACACAGCAACACTGCTGAATAACGGAGAGGTGCTCAAAACGGGTGGACGGCAGATCGGCCAAGCGGTCTACTACTCCAGCGCCGAGCTATACAATCCCACCACGGGAAGCTTCACTGCCACCGCCAGCATGACCACTGCTCGCGAAAACCACACCGCGACGCTGTTGGGCAATGGCTTGGTGCTGATTGCGGGAGGTGATAACGGCAGCATTCTTGCCAGCGCGGAGTTGTTCACCGACGTCACCTCGATCCCCGCCTGGACCCAGCTTGCGCCCACCGGCACCGCGCCCGGCGCGCGATGCGGGGCCACCACCGTCTACGACGCGGCCAACAACCGCATGATCTTGGACCAGTCCACCCTCCAGTGCACGGCCAGCAACAACGACGTTTGGGTGCTGACCGACGCCAACGGCACGGGCGGCACGCCGCAATGGATCAATCTCAGCATCAGCGGAAGTTCCCCCGTGGGCCGCCATAATCACGGAGCCGTCTACGATTCCGCCAACAACCGCATGATCATCTTCGGCGGCTGCGAGGGCGGCTGTACCCCGGTGGGCAACGACGTCTGGGTGCTGGCCAACGCCAACGGACTGGGCGGCACGCCCACATGGACCGAACTTTTCCCTAGCGGAACGGCTCCGGCGGGCCGGCAGGGCATGGGCATGGCTTACGATCCCGCCAACAACCGCGTCATGATTTTCAGCGGACAAGACGGCGGCGGATCGAGCGGCAGCACGTATACGGATGTTTGGGTGCTCAGCAACGCCAACGGCCTTGGCGGCACGCCCGCGTGGACCCAGTTGACCACTGCGGGCACGTTCCCACCGGGCCAAGACGCACCGTCGGCGGTTTACGATCCGTCCCACAATACTTTGACAGTCTTCGCGGGCGCATCCCAGGGAACCGGCAGCATCGCCACCAACGCCACCTACGTGCTGAGTAACGCCAATGGCCTGGGTGGCACACCCACCTGGACCAACCTGGTGGCCGAGGGCGCCGCCGGATCGCCGCCCGCGGGCGGCTTCATCCCCGCGGTTTACAATGCGGCCTCCAACCGCATGACCGTAGTGGAAACGGGCAGCGTATGGGTTCTCTCCAATGCCAACGGCATGGGCGGCACTCCCGCTTGGACCGAGGAGTATCCCTCCGGCGGGTCGCCGGCGTCTCCTGCGAGTGCCGTGGTTGATGTTGTGACCAACCGCATGACCTTACTCGACGAAGGCGGCGGCAACGTCACCGTGTGGACGCTGGCGGGCGCGGACTGCAACCTGGCGATTTCGTCCTTCAGTCTGAACGCTTCTACGGCGGGCCAAACGGGCAGTGTCAATGTTACCGGGTCGTCCCTTTGCTCCTGGACGGCCACCTCCAACGCCACATGGATCACTATCGCTAGCGGCGCAAGCGGCGCGGGCGCCGGCACGGTTAGCTTCAATGTCGGAGCCGGTGGCAGCACCGGTGCGCGCAGCGGAATCATCACGATTGCCGGCGCCACTTTCACGGTGACGCAGGGGTCGAATCCGGTTCCCACGATTACGTCGCTCTCGCCATCCAGTGTCGCGGCGAATAGCGGACAGTTCACGTTGACGGTGAACGGCACGGGTTTTGTGACCACCTCGGTAGTGAACTGGAACGCATCGGCGCGGACTACCTCTTACCTGAGCCCCACGCAGATCACCGCGACGATCACGGCAGCCGACGTGGCTTCGATCGGCACGGCGAGCGTCACGGTGGTTAGTCCCGCGCCGGGCGGGGGGACATCGTCCGCCGTTAGCTTTAGCGTAAAGTTTACGTTCAGCGTCGTCGTTCTTGCGGCTGCTCCTAGCCCCTCAGTGTTAGGGCAGGCGGTGACGTTGACGGCCACCGTAACTCCGTCCGCGGCTACGGGCACGGTGACGTTCTACGACGACGTGACTGTTCTGGGCGCCGCGGCGCTTTCCAGCGGCCAGACAACGGTGACCACTGTACTGCTTCCCAGCGGCAGCCGCTCCCTGAAAGCTTACTACAGCGGCGATGCCACCTACGTGGCGAGCACCTCGGCGACGGTCGCGCAGACCGTGGTTGCCGAGCCTGGGAACTCGTTCCAGGCGGCGGTTGACTACACCGCCGGAGCCCAACCGAATTTCGTAGCCGCGGGCGACTTCAACGGGGATGGTAGGGTGGACCTCGTCGTGGCCAACAGCGCCAGCAATAACAATAATGTGAGCATATTACTGGGCAACGGCGACGGGATCTTCCAGACAGCGGTCAACTACACCGCCGGAGCAGGGCCCACTGGGGTAGCCGTGGGAGATTTCAACGGGGATGGGAAGGCGGACCTTGCCGTGACCAACGGTGGCAGCAACAATGTGAGTGTGCTGCTAGGCAATGGCGATGGAACCTTTCAGGCGGCGGTCAACTACGGCACCGGAACCGGTCCTTTCTTCGTAGCGGTGGGAGACTTCAACGGGGACGGCAAGGCGGACCTCGTGGTGGCCAACTACGGCGGAACCAATGTGAGCGTGCTGCTGGGCAAAGGCGACGGGACCTTCTCTCCGGCAGTCAACTACAACGCCGGAGGCGCTCCTGAATCGGTAGCGGTGGGAGACTTCAATGGGGATGGCAAGGCGGACCTCGTCGTGGTCAATAACACCGACCCGGGCAGTGTGAGCGTGCTGCTGGGCAATGGCGATGGGACCTTCCAGGCGGTCAACTATGGCCTCGGCCTCGGAAACCAACCTCAAGCCGTAGCGGTGGGAGACTTCAACGGGGATGGGAAGGCCGACCTCGCCGTGACCAACTACGGTGGCAACGTGAGCGTGCTGCTTGGCAACGGTGATGGGACCTTCCAGGCGGCAGTCAACTATGGCCTCGGAACCGGTCTTAGGGCCATAGCAGTTGGAGACTTCAACGGGGATGGTAAGGCAGATCTAGTTGTGACTAACCAAAGCGCCGTCGGTAAAGTGAGCATTCTGCTGGGCAACGGTGATGGAACCTTCGGGGCGGCGGTCAACTACAACGCCGGAGGCGGTCCAGTCTCCGTAGCGGTGGGAGACTTCAATGGCGACGGGTTGTCGGACCTCGCCGTGGCCAACAAAGGCAGCAACAACGTGAGCATCCTGCTGGGGGTGGTCAACAACCCCATGCCGACCATTGCCTCGCTTTCCCCGTCGAGCATCACCAAAGGCGGTTCCCAATTCACCCTTACCGTCAACGGCTCGAACTTCGTGACTGGCGCGACGGTGAATTGGAATGGTTCGGCGCGGACCACCACCCTCGTTAGTGCCGTCCAACTCACTGCCACGATCACAGCGGCCGACATTGTCAGCGCGGGTACGGCCAGCGTCACGGTCACTAATCCAGCGCCGGGCGGAGGCACGTCATCCGCGGCGACGTTCACGATCAACAATCCCGTCCCGACGATTAGTTCGCTCTCCCCGTTCGTCTCGACCGTGGGCACCGGCCCGATCACGCTGACCGTGAACGGCTCGAATTTCGTGAGCGGCGCTACCGTCAATTGGAATGCCTCGGCGCGAAACACGACCTTTGTCAGTGCCACGCAAGTCACCGCAGCCATCACTCTCACCGATCTGGCGGCCGCAGGAACGGCCAGCGTCACTGTGGTGAATCCAACGCCCGGCGGCGGCGCGTCTTCCGCGGCGACATTCGCGATTACTAGTCCTCCGGCGATTAGTTCCTTCTACCCGGCCGATGCCGCCAAAGGCGGTAGCGCGTTCACGCTGACGGTCAACGGATCGAATTTCCTGAGCGGCGCGGTGGTGAACTGGAACGGATCGGCCCGCACCACCACGTTTGTGAGCGCCACGCAGTTGACCGCCGCCATTACCGCTACCGATATTGCCACGGCCGGAACGGCGCAGGTTTCCGTGGTAAACCCCAGCGCGGGCGGGACGGTCTCCGCTAACTTCAGCATCTTGGATCCCACGCAAGCGGTGGACTGGATTCAGTTGGCGCCGTCCGGCACGCTGCCTTCGGCGCGGTCTTACGCCAGCACGGTGTTTGATTCCGTCACGAATCAAATAATCATGTTTGACGGCGGACCGGGACCGAGTGGGGCTGCTAGCAACAACGACCTTTGGCGCTTGAGCAACGCGAACGGAATCGGCGTGCCTGCCTGGACGCAGGTCAGCGTTTCCGGTGGTCCAGCGGCACGCCTGCTTCAATCCGCGGTTTACTCACCTTCCACGAACCGCATGATAATCTTTGGCGGCGGATTGGGCAGCACTTCGCCATGCGCGAACGACGTGTGGGCGTTGACGAACGCCAACGGCAACGGTGGATCACCCGCATGGACCCAACTGAGCCCCTCGGGAAGTGCTCCATCCGCGCGGGAGGGGCACGTCGCCGGTTACGACGATACCAACAACCGGATGATCGCCTTCGGGGGTGATGGCTGCTTCCCCAGTATTGTCTATAACGACGTATGGGTTCTGACCAATGCTAACGGCGCGAGCGGGACACCGGCATGGATTCAGCTTAGTCCAACGGGGACCGTCCCACCGCCCACCGGCCTAGCGCGGGGATTCTACGATTCGGCAAACAATCGTCTGGTGTTTTTTGGCGGCTTGCCCAACAACTTGAATAATTCGCCGGTGAACAACGTGTATGTTCTCAGCAACGCGAACGGTCTGGGCGGCACCCCGACATGGACGCAACTTACACCCAGTGGGACGCTTCCTCCAGGGCGATATGCACCCTCCGTGATCTACGATGCGGCGAGCAATCGCATGGTCGTTTTCGGCGGGTCCAACGGGTCCGCTATGAACGACGCCTGGGTTCTGACGAACGCCAACGGCCTCGGAGGCACTCCCGCGTGGACACAACTGGCGCCGGCCGGCGGACCTCCGCTTTCCAGGCAAGGGCACATGACGGTGTACGACCCGGCAAGCAATCGAATGACGGTCTTCGGCGGTGGCACTGGTAACGGCAACCTTAACGACGTCTGGGTACTCTCCAACGCCAACGGACTCCTACCCAACGCCGTTCCCTCCATTACCAGCCTCTCGCCCTCCACGATAAACGCCGGCGCGGCGGCATTCACGCTCACCGTCAACGGAGTGAACTTTGTCTCCGGCGCGACCGTGAACTGGAACGGCTCAGCGCGCACCACCACGTTTGTCAACGGCACGCAGTTGACGGCGCAGATTCTCGCCACCGATGTTGCCGCGACCGGTACGGCTTCGGTTACCGTCACCAATCCCGCGCCCGGCGGCGGGACATCCGCGGCAACCACCTTTTCAATCAACAATCCCACGCCCACATTGTCCAGCATCCTCCCGACGAGCACCACGGCGGGCAGCGGACAGATCTCTCTGGCGCTCACGGGCACGAACTTTATCGCCGGCGCGTCCGGTTCAGGATCAGTGGTGCAGTGGAACGGGTCGAACCGCGCCACCACCTTTGTGGACAGCGCCCACCTGACCGCCACCATTACCGCGGCGGACCTGGCCGCGGCCGGCACCGCCTCGGTCACCGTGGTCAATCCCACGCCCGGCGGCGGCGCGTCCGGCGCGCTGACCTTTACCATCAACGACCCCGTTCCCGCGCTGGCCGGCAGTAATCCGCTGTCTCCTTCCAGCGCCACGGTGGGAGGCGCGCAGTTCACCCTGACCGTCGCCGGTTCGGGCTTCGTGGCCGCTTCCGTCGTGCAGTGGAATGGGTCCAACCGGACCACCACGTTCAACAGCGCCACGCAACTCACCGCCGTGATTACCGCCGCGGACATTGCTACAGCAGGCACGGCGCAGGTCGCCGTGTTCAACGCTGCGCCCGGAGGAGGAACGTCGGGCGCTGCAACGTTTACCATCGGCAATCCCAATCCCGCGCCGGCCATCACTGCGCTCTCGCCCACCAGCACAACGGCAGGCGGCTCCGGTTTCACGCTGACGGTAAACGGATCGGGACTCATCGCTAGTTCTGTGGTGCGCTGGAATGGATCGAATCGCACCACCACCTTCGTCAATAGCGGGCAGGTGACCGCTTCGATCTCGGCGTCGGACATCGCCGCGGGCGCAACCGCCACGATCACGGTCTTCAATCCCACGCCGGGCGGCGGTACGTCCACGGGATCTACCTTCACGGTGAACAACCCGACTCCGGGAATCACCGGACTCTCACCCTCCAGCGCGGCGCCGGGATCGCCCGACACCACGCTGACCGTCAACGGTGTGAACCTCAATCCGTCGTCGGTGGTGCAGTGGAACGCGGCCGCCCTGACGACCACGTTTGTCAGCGCCACGCAACTCACGGCAGTGATCCCCGCGGCCGACCTGGGCTACCGGCGCCACGGCCAACGTCACGGTGTTCAATCCCACGCCGGCCGGCGGGACTTCGTTGGCGTCCACCTTCACCGTGAGCAATCCTGTGCCGGCCGTGACTACGATCGCGCCATCGAGCGCCGCCGCCGGCGGGGCCCAGTTCACGCTCACGGTCAACGGGACGGGTTTCATCGCCACTTCCGTCGTGCAGTGGAATGGATCGAGCCATACCACCGTGTTCCTGTCGAGCACCATCCTGCAAGCGACGATTCCGGCCACGGACATCGTTACCTCCGGCACCGCGCAGGTGACCGTTTTCAATCCCGCGCCGGGCGGCGGGACTTCCGGACAATCGCCGTTCACGATCCAAACCAACAATCCGCTGCCGGCGATTAACTCGCTCTCCCCCGCCACCGCGACGTTTGGCGGCGCGCAATTCACGCTGACCGTGAATGGCTCGGGCTTTGTTCTGGGTTCCGTCGTGAATTGGAACGCGGCCGCGCGTACAACTGCTTTCGTCAATTCCACAACGTTAACAGCAACGATTCCGGCCACCGATATCACCACGGCGGGCACCGCGCAGGTGACGGTGTTTAGTCCCACGCCGGGCGGCGGGACTTCGGGACAATCGGCGTTCACGATTTCCTCGGGAAATCCCGTGCCGGTGGTGTCGTCGCTCTCGCCGGCAAGCGCGACTGCCGGTGGGGCGCAGTTCACGCTAACCGTCAACGGATCGAGCTTTGTCAGCGGCGCGGCTGTACAGTGGAACGGATCGCCTCGTACCACCAGCTTTGCGAGTGCAACGCAACTAAACGCGACCATTCCGGCCACCGATATTACCGCCGCGGGAACGGCGCAGGTCGGCGTGACCAATCCCACGCCGGGAGGCGGAGCCTCCACCAGCACCCAGACGTTTACCATCGACAATCCTACGCCGGTGATGAGCGGACTCTCGCCCTCCAGCGTCCCGGCGGGAGGCGCGCAGTTCACGCTAACCGTAAGCGGCGCCAGCTTTGTCAACGGTGCGACGGTGCAATGGAATGGCTCGAACCGCACCACGACTTTCATCAACGCCACGCAACTCACCGCCACGATTCCCGCCAGCGACATCACCGCGCAGGGTACCGCGCAGATCACCGTGGTGAACCCCGCGCCGGCCGTGGCCGCCTCCAGCGCGTTTTCGCTGAACATTGTCACCGGTAGTCCCGTGCCGGTGCTGACTTCGATTTCACCCACCAGCGCCGGCGTGGGAGGGGCGCAGTTTACGTTGACCGCGAACGGATCGGGCTTCGTCAACGGTTCATTCGTTGTGTGGAACGGCGCGGGGCGGACCACCACGTTTGTGAGTACCACCCAGGTGACGGCCCTCATTCCCGCCACCGACTTGGCCGCCGCGGGGAACATTCCCGTGACGGTCTTTACGGCTGGACCGGGCGGCGGGACGTCGGCGGCTTCCACCTTCACGATCAATAACCCCACGCCGGAAGTGTCCGGGATTTCGCCCAGTTCGGCGGCGGCCGGTTCCTCCACGCTGACTTTGACCGTGAGCGGTCTCAGCGGATTGGTCCCCACTTCGGTCGTGCAGTGGAACGGCGCGGGACGTCCGACGACCTACGTGAATTCCTCGCAGCTTACCGCGCAGATCCCGTCGTCGGACTTGGCCACGGCGGGCAGCAATACGGTGACGGTTTTCAATCCCGCGCCGGGCGGCGGCACGTCGTTCGGGTTCCCGTTCTCGGTGAGGAATCCGGCGCCGGTCATTGCATCCCTGAATCCTTCCACGGCCTCCGCCAATGGCGACGCTTTCGTGCTGGCGGTTAGCGGCTCGGGCTTCGTGCCGGCCTCGGTGGTGCAGTGGAATGGCGCGAACCGGGCCACCAACTTTGTCAGCGGCACGGTGCTGCAAGCGCAGGTTTTGGCGTCGGACCTGGTGGTCACCGGGTCGGGATCGGTCACGGCTATCGTTGGAGTTGTCAATCCCACTCCCGGCGGCGGCACGGCTACGGCTAATTTCACGATCGCCGGACCGCCCCAAGGATCGGTGACCGTGGCCAGCTCCTCCGGAGGTCCGGGAGGCGCGCTGTCGATACCAGTGAGCTTGACGCTGAGTTCGGGCGTATCCGTTTCCGGCCTCAGCTTGGGCATCCACATAACGCCGAACGGCAATGCCCCGGCGCTGAGCTCCAGCCTGGGATTCACGGCGAGCCCTTCGTTACCGAGTCCTTATCCCACTGCTTCGACAACCGACATCGGAGTGCTGTGGACCTCGTTTGCGACGCCTTTGTCGGGAACGGTGACGTTGGGAAACCTGGTGGTGCCCGTTCCCGCGTCGGCGGTTGTGGGCCAGACCTATACTTTGCAGGTCACTGGACCGGGCGGATCGCTGAACAGCACCTCCATATCGCTGAGTCCCGGACCGAATGGAACCTTGACGGTGGCGATTCTGACGTATTTGGTGGGCGATGTGTTTCCCTTCACCGGCGACACCGCGCCGGCCTTCGGAGACAACGTCCTGAACACGCTGGATCTGATTACCCAACTGCGCGCGGTGGCCGGGCAGCCGGGACAGAGGCCGCCATCGTGCAGCGACCGCTACGACGCCATGGACACCTATCCGGTGGATGGCAGCAACGATCCCAACATTCTGGCGGGGCGTCCGGGCGGCGACGGGGCCCTCAACACGCTGGACCTGCTGACCAACTTGCGGCGGGTGACCGATATAGATCTATCGCGGCCAACGCGCACGCAGCGCGGGCTGGCCTGCTTGTCATCCCAAGCGCCGGCGGCACGGCGCGAGCCGCAAGGACCTCCGGAAGGCACGCTGGAAATTGTGAATGGCGATGTGTACGTGCGCGCCGATCGCGATGTCTCGCTGTCCGGCCTGGCGTTTTCCTTGGGCAGCGCGGCGGTGGGCAGCAACGCCCCGGCGCTTCGTTGGACCGCCGCCGAAAGTCTGGCACCGTCGCTGCTGGATTCGAGCACGCCGGGTGCGCTGGCCGTGGCGTGGCTGGAAGGGGTGACGCTGCGTGGCGGGGAGCGTCTGCGATTGGGCCGCGTGGATGGGTCGGCGAGTTTGACGGTGTATGGCATTTCGGCGAATGAAAGCGAGAAGGCTGGCGGCCGCGAAGTGCGGTTGGTGGGGAGGGCGGAAAAGTAGGATACGCGCGGGCCCTGGTTGGGTTGTCAGTACCGTCTGCGGTAGCAGATGGGTGTTCACGCAGTTCGCTCAGGCAAGAGCGGACCCATCCGCTACCGCGGACGGTACTAACAAGAGCGGGGCTCGTATGGAGTGCGGCGACTTGTCGCCGCTTTGCGCAAGCTTGCTTGCGGCTGGCCGAAGCAAGCTTCGGCCCGGAAAAAGCGGCAGCAAGCTGCCGCACTCCAAATGGATCCAGCGCTCGCCCGACCAGATTGTGAGAAATATGGGTTAGCGAAGCCAGCCCAGGGAAAGACGGGCGGCTCGGCCAGGATTTCGATTCGTTGCAGGTGGTGTGAGCTTACAGCCCGTGGATAAACGGGCGGCGAGAAAATCGGGCCGGCAAGGATGCCCAATGTCACTTACTTAGTGTTGTAGATTGAAGGCCAAAGGCCTGACCTATGTCAGCCCAGGCCAACGGCCTGGGTAAAAGGCAAAGAGTGACCGAAGCCCTGAAGGGGCGGCCTAAGACAGCTAGCCGCAGGTTGGCGGCGTTGAAAGGAATCGTGGCTGTGATACAAAGGGGCATTTTAGGACGCCCTTTCAGGGCTGGGGTTGTTGAACTCGTTACCCAGGCCGTTGGCCTGGGCTGACATAGACCGCCCCCTTGGGGCTGAACAAGGCTTAAGTAAGTGACATTGGGCAAGGATGCCTGCCCCACTTTGGGCGTTAACAGTAGCGCGGGCATCCTTGCCGGCGCAGATTTGATCCGCGGGCGTGTTAAGCCCGCGGCTTGGGGTTGGGAGTGGCAATAGTCGAACGCGAGGCATGGCGGACGGAGGCAATAATGCGGAAGACTATACTTTTTCTGGCAGCTAATCAGCGCTTGCTGATCTGGGTAATCGTGGCCGCTATGGTGGCGGCGGTTTTACTGCCCGTTCGTGCTGCGGCGCTGACGTCCAGCACCACCACGCTGGGCGCTTCTCCTAACCCCGCGGTATTCGGGGCGGCGGTGACGCTCACGGCCACGGTGTCGCCGTCGGCGGCCACGGGTAAGGTGACGTTCTATGATGGCGTGACGGTTCTTGGTGTCGCGACACTTTCCAGCGGTCAGGCGGCACGGCGCGAGCCGCAAGGACCGCCGGAAGGCGTGCTGGAAATTGTGAATGGCGATGTGTACGTGCGCGCCGATCACGATGTGTCGTTGTCCGGCTTGGCGTTTTCGCTGGGCAGCGCGGATGGCGCAGTCCTTCGCTGGACACCCGCCGAGAGTCTGGCGCCGTCGCTACTGGATTCGAGCACGCCGGGTGCGCTGGCCGTGGCGTGGCTGGAAGGGGTGACGCTGCGTGGCGGGGAGCGTCTGCGATTGGGCCGCGTGGATGGGTCGGCGAGTTTGACGGTGTACGGCATTTCGGCGAATGAAAGCGAGAAGGCTGGCGGCCGCGAAGTGCGGTTGGTGGGGAGAGCGGAAAAGTAGGATACGCGCGGGCCCTGGTTGGGTTGTCAGTACCGTCTGCGGTAGCAGATGGGTGTTCACGCAGTTCGCTCAGGCAAGAGCGGACCCATCCGCTACCGCGGACGGTACTGACAAGAGCGGGGCTCGTATGGAGTGCGGCGACTTGTCGCCGCTTTGCGCAAGCTTGCTTGCGGCTGGCCGAAGCAAGCTTCGGCGGGAAAAAGCGGCAGCAAGCTGCCGCACTCCAAATGGATACAGCGCTCGCCCGACCAGATTGTGAGAAATATGGGTTAGCGCAGCCAGCCCAGGGAAAGACGGCAGCCCTGCGCGCATTTCGGTGTTGTCGTGGGTGGTGTAAGCTTAACAGCCTGTGGATAAGCCGGGCAGGTAGCGCGGGCATCCTTGCCGGCGCGGACTTTACCCGTGGGCGGGTTAAGCCCGCGGTTTTGGGTTGGGAATATCAACAGTCGAACGTGAGACGTGGCGGACGGGGGCAACTATGCGGAAGACCATACTTTTTCTGGCAGCTATTCAGCGCTTGCGAGTCGCGCCCACCAGGCTGGCGGCAGGCTGCCTGATTGTGCTGGCGCTCGTTAATGGGCTGGCTCTGTCGAGCGCGGCCCACGCGCAGAGTGTCGTTGCCACCGTTAGCGCCGGGACCCATCCCGGTCCTGTAGTGGTGAACCCGGTGACCAACAAGATCTACGTCTCCAACGAATTTAGCAACAACGTCACGGTGATTGACGGAGCCACCAACGCCACTTTGACCGTGAACACCGGGTCCACGCCCGCATGTCTGGCTGTGAACTCGGTGACCAACAAGATCTACGTCTCCAACTCCGGCAGCGCCAATGTCACGGTCATTGACGGCGCGACCAACTCCACCACTACCGTGACCGCCGGGACCAGCCCCTTAGTGGTGGCGGTGAACCCGGTGACCAACAAGATCTACGTCGGCAACAGCGACGGCACCGTCACGGTGATCGACGGCGCAAACAACTCGACCGCCACGGTGAGCACTGCCGGAACGAATCCCAATGCGGTCGCGGTAAACCCAGTGACCAACAAGATCTACGTCGCCAACTTCGGCAGCGACAACGTCACGGTAATCGACGGCGCGACCAACTCCACCACTACCGTCAGCGCCGGGCTTCGGCCCGACTCCGTGGTGGTGAACCCGGTGACGAACAAGATCTACGTCACGAATCAGGGCAGCAACAATCTCACGGTGATCGATGGCGCGACCAACGCCACAGCCACCGTGGACACGGGGACAACTACTCCCGTTTCCGTGGCGGTGAACCCGGTGACCAACAAGATCTACGTCGCCAACTACAGCGGCAACGTCACGGTGATTGACGGCGCGACCAACTCTACGGCCAGCGTGAGCGCCGGGACCAATAACCATTTAGTGGCGGTGAACCCGGTGACCAACAAGATCTACGTCGCTAGCTACGCCAGCAACAACGTCACGGTGATTGACGGCGCGACCAATTCCACCGTCACCCTGAGCGCCGGGACCGGTTCGCTTTCCGTGGCGGTAAACCCGGTGACGAACAAGATTTACGCCCCTAACTACGGCAGCAACAACGTCACGGTGATTGACGGCGACGCCTATGGGCCGGCCACCGTGAGCACCGGAACGACTCCTTATGGGGTAGACGTGAATCCGGTGACCAACAAGGTCTATGTCGCGAATTCAGGCAGCGGCAACGTGACGATAATTGACGGCGCCGCGAATGGCACCGTCACGGTAAATGCCGGGACTACTCCCTTCGCGGTGGCCGGGAACCCGGTCACTAACAAGATCTACGTCGCCAACCGAGGCAGCGGCAACGTTACGGTCATTGACGGCGCCACAACCTCCACCGCCACGGTGAATGTCGGGACCGGACCATACGCGGTGGCAGTGAACGCGTTGACGAACAAGATCTATGTCGCCAACTACAACAACAGCACGGGCAACACTGTGACCGTGATCGACGGCGCCACCAACTCTACGGCTACAGTGAGCGTCGGGACGGGCGCCCAATTCGTTGGCGGTGAACCCGGTGACCAACAAGGTCTACGTCACGAATCAGGCCAGCAACAATCTCACGGTGATCGACGGCGCCACCAACTCCACTGCCACCGTGACGGTCGGGACGCAGCCTATTGCTGTGGCCGTCAACACGGTCACGAACAAAATCTATGTCGCCAACCAGACCACCAACAACGTCACGGTGATCGACGGAGCGACCAACGCTACTTTCACCGTGAGCGCTGGGACCTCCCCATATTGGGTAACGGTGAATCCCGTGACCGACAAGATCTACGTTGCCAATGGTGGCGGCAACAATCTCACCGTAATCGACGGTGCTACCAACTCCACCATCACGGTGGGTGCGGGGACGTTCCCATATTGGGTAACGGTGAATCCCGTGACGAATAAGATCTATGTTGCGAACATCAACAGCTCCACTGTTACAGTGATAGACGGCGAGACGAACTCTAACGCTGCCACGGTTAATACGGGCGGCACCCCTTATTGGATCGGGATTAACCCGGCGACGAACAGGGTTTACGTCGCCAACCAGGCTGGGAACAACGTTACCGTAATTATCGAACAATCCACACAGACAATCCCGCTGAACGCCTCCATCACGCCGCTGGCAAACAACACCACAACTAGCGCGACTCCTTCCTTCACGGTTAGCGGGACCAGCACCTTCAGCCCGAATGCGCCCGCCGTCCAGGACGTGCGCTATCAGGTGGACACGTGGCAGGGCGCGTGGTCCGGAGGCGGTGCGGCGTCGTTCACGGCGGCAACCGCCGCGCTGCAGTCGGGCCTGCACATACTCTACGCCTACGCCGTTGACAGCCAGGCGGCGACTTCGACGCAAGCGGGATCGCCGCTCATCGGCAACATCGCCGCTTACGTGTTCCTGGTCAAACTGCCCGTCCCGGCGATCACGTCGCTTTCACCGGCGAACGCGATTGTGGGAAGCTCGGCCTTTATGCTGACCGTAAATGGCAACAACTTCACGACTGCGTCCACGATTCTCTGGAATGGATCGGCGCGGAGCACCGCGTTTGTCAACGCCACGCAACTGACCGCCTCCATCACCGCGGCCGATATTGCCACTACCGGAACGGCGCAGGTTTCGGTCTACGACACCTACGCGGGCCTTTCCGCCGCGTCGAGCTTTGCGATCAACAATCCCGTGCCATCCATTGCGACGCTCGCTCCTACCTTCGCGGCGGCGGGCGGGAGCGCCTTCACGCTGACCGTCAATGGCAACAACTTTGTAAGCGGATCCACCGTTCAGTGGAACGGAAGCAGCCGCATCACAACGTTTGCCAGCCCGACGCAATTGACGGCGGCGATTCTTGCCGGCGATCTCTCGTCGCCGGGAACCGCGAGCGTGACAGTGTCGAGTCCATCACCGGGAGGCGGAGTTTCCAGCTCCGCCAGTTTCACGGTGGCGACTTTTCCGGCCTGGGTTCAACTTTCACCGGCGGGGACCGCTCCGGCTCCCAGGTATTCCCACTCGGCGGTATGGGATCCCACCAGCAAGAACATGATTGTCTTTGGCGGATCGGGCCCGCCCCCTAGCCAGCCCTTCTTTGGCGATGTCTGGTACTTGAGCAACGCTAACGGGATCGGGGTGTCACAGTGGACCGCGGTGACACCGTCAGGCACTGGTCCCAGCGCTCGGGCAGGGCATACCGCCGTATATGACGCCTCGAATGACCGCATGATCGTCTTCGGCGGCGCCGTCATCTCCGGCAGTACTGTCTGGTTCAACGATACGTGGGTTCTATCGAACGCCGCCGGCAGTGGCGGAACACCCACTTGGAACCAGTTGAGTCCAACAGGCGCCGCTCCCGCGGTTCGCAACGAGCACACCGCGGTCTACGATGCCGCCAACAACCGGATGATGGTGTTCGGCGGGAACAATGCGGGGGCCTACTCCAGCGATGTATGGGTCTTGACCAACGCCAACGGGCTAGGAGGAGTTCCGGCCTGGATTCAGCTCAACCCGGCCGGGACGCTGACCAGGGAAAACCACGCTGCCGCATACGACCCGGCCACAAATCGCATGATCGTCTTCGGAGGCGACGACCCCACCGGGATCAAGAACGAAATCTGGATACTCACGAACGCCAATGGCCTCGGCGGTTCGCCGGCCTGGATGCAGGTGGTTACAGATGGTTCGCTGCCAGTCCCCAGACGGTGTCCCTGCGGCGGCGTCTACGATTCCAACACCAACCGCTTCACCATCATGGGAGGGGCGCTCAGCGGCTTCTCAACGCCCGGAGCCGATACTTGGGTTCTCAGCAATGCCAACGGAACGGGCAATGCCGCCTGGACCCAATTGAGCAACTTCGCGGGCCCCGCCAGGGCTTACTATTCCTCTACCTTCGATTCCGCCACGAACCGGATAACGGTATTTGGAGGGGAGACTTATAACGGATCGTCCTATTCTGATTTTAACGATGTCTACATTCTCGACAACGCCAACGGGGCTTTCAACCCCACTCCGGCGATCTCCACGATTTCACCGTCCAGCGCCCTCGTCGGCGGGCCGGCCTTCACGCTCACGGTGAATGGGAGCAACTTCGTGGCTCCTTCCGTCGTGCAATGGAACGGCTCGGCGCGAGCCACTACATTCGTCAATTCGACGCAACTAAATGCGGCGATCTCCGCGTCCGACATCGCCACGGTGGGCACGGAGTACGTCGCGGTCGTCAATCCCGGGCCTGTGGGAGGCGCCTCTTCCACCGCAACGTTTGCGGTCATGGCCCCCGTCCCCGACTTGACGATCACGAAGACGCACACCGGGAGTTTTGCGCAGGGTCAGAGCGGAGCGACCTATACCATCACCGCGAGCAACATTGGAACCGCCGCGACCTCGGGCACAGTAACGGTAACCGACACGCTGCCCTCTGGTCTCACGGCGACGGCGATCACCGGCACCGGTTGGAGCTGCACGCTGGCCACGCTGACCTGCACGCGCAGCGACGCGCTGACGGCGGGCGCCGGCTATCCCCCGCTCACCTTGACGGTGAACGTGTCCGGCAGCGCGGCGGCCAGCGTGATCAACACGGCGACCGTGTCGGGCGGCGGCGAACTGAACACCGCCAACGACACCGCCAGCGATCCCACCTCCATTCTCGATGTCAGCAGCGTCAGCCTGGCGCATACCCCGAACCCCGCAGTCTTCGGCGCGGCGGTGACGCTCACCGCCACGGTGACGCCATCCGCGGCTACGGGCAAAGTCACGTTCTACGACGGCACAACGGTTCTGGGTGTCGCGACGCTTTCCAGTGGTCAGGCAACCATGACCACGGTATTGCTTGCCAGCGGCAGCCGCTCGCTGAAAGCCCATTACGGGGGCGATGGCACATATGCAGGGAGCTCTTCGGCGGCGGTCGCTCAGACGGTGAACGCCAAGCCAGCGAACTCGTTCCAGGCGGCCGTCAACTACAATGCCGGAACCGGTCCTGCCGGCGTCGCAGTGGGAGACTTCAACGGGGATGGGAAGCCGGACCTTGCCGTGGCCAACAACGGCGGCAACAATGTTAGCGTGCTCCTGAGCAACGGCAATGAGACCTTCCAGGCGGCGGTCAACTACGACGTGGGAGTTGGACCAATCTCAGTAGCGGTGGGAGATTTCAATGGCGATGGCAAAGTAGACTTGGCGGTGGCCAATGTCGGCAGCAACAATGTGAGCGTGCTGCTGGGCAACGGCGATGGGACCTTCCAGGCGGCGGTCAATTACATCGTGGGAACTAATCCTCTCAGCGTCGCGGTGGCCGACTTCAACGGAGATGGGAAAGCCGACCTCGTGTTCGCCGTCTTCCCCAACGCTTATGTAACCGTGTTGCTGGGCAACGGCGATGGGACCTTCCAGGCGCCGGTCAACAATAGCTCGGTCGGCAATCCCTACTTCGTTGCGGTGGGAGACTTCAATGGCGATGGCAAGGCGGATGTCGCGGTGGCCAACCGCTCTAACAACAACGTCGTCGTGCTGCTGGGTAACGGCGATGGGACCTTCACATATTCGGCTACCTACAGCGCTGGAGCTCAACCCTATTCAATAGCGGCGGGTGACGTTAACGGGGATGGTAAGGCCGACCTCGTAGTGGCGAACCTTGCTAGCAACAATGTGAGCGTGTTTCTGGGCAACGGCGATGGCACCTTCCAGGCAGCGATCAATTACACTGTTGGAACACAGCCTCTGTTCGTAGCGGTGGGGGATTTCAATGGGGATGGCAACGCTGACCTGGCAGTTAGCAATAAAGGCAGCAACAGTGTAAGCGTTCTGCTGGGCAACGGCGATGGGACGTTCCAGCCCGCGGTCAACTACGGTACGCTACTTTTTCCTGAGGTCGTAGTGGTGGGAGACTTCAACGGCGATGGCCTCTCGGATCTCGCTGTGGCTAACTACGGCAGCAACAGCGTAAGCATCCTGCTGGGAACGGCAATCCAGGATCTAACGATCAGCGCGACGCATACCGGAAATTTCCAGCAATCGCAAACCGGGGCCAGCTACACGCTGACAGCGAGCAACGTAGGACTCGTAGCAACTACGGGTACGGTCACGGTAACCGATACGTTGCCGGCCGGCCTTACCGCGACGGCCATCGCGGGCACCGGCTGGTCCTGCACGCTGGCCACGCTGACCTGCACGCGCAGCGACGCGCTGGCGGCCAGCGCCAGCTACCCAGCGATCACCGTGACGGTGAACGTGGCGGGCAACGCCGCGGCCAGCGTCACCAACATGACCACGGTCTCGGGCGGCGGCGAGTTGAACACCGCCAATGACACGGCCAGCGACGTAACCACGGTGATCGCCACGCCGGATTTGACCGTCAGCGAGACGCACTCCGGAAACTTCTCGCAAGGTCAGACTGGCGCAACCTACACCATCATTGCGAGCAACGTCGGAAACGCAGCGACTACCGGCACCGTGACGCTAACCGATACCTTACCCGCCGGTCTGACGGCAACGGCGATGGGCGGCACAGGGTGGAGTTGTACGCTTGGCACACTCACATGCACGCGCAGTGGTGGGCTGGCGGCGGGCGCCAGCTACCCGGCGATCACCTTGACGGTGAATGTGGCAAGTAATGCCGCGAGTGTCACAAACACGGCTACGGTGTCGGGCGGCGGCGAGGTGAACACCAGCAACGACACCGCCAGCGATCCGACGATAATCACCGGCAGTCAGATGGCTACGCTGGCCCTGACGCGTTCGCCTAACCCCTCGGTATTCGGGCAGCCGGTGACCCTCACGGCCACGGTGACATCATCTGTGGCCACTGGCAAGGTGACATTCTACGACGGCACGTCTGTTCTGGGTGTCGCGACGCTTTCAGGCGGCCAAGCCACGCTGACGACGGTACTGCTTCCCAGCGGGAACCGCTCGCTGAAAGCCTACTACACCGGCGATGCCACGTATGCGGCGAGCACCTCGGCGACGGTCGCGCAAACGGTGGTCGCCAAACCAGCGAGCTCCTTCGCGGGAACGAACTACAACGCCGGTGCCCGACCCTGGTGCCTGGCGGTTGGAGATTTCAACGGGGATGGCAAGGCGGATCTCGCCGTGGCCAACTACGACGGTAACACCGTGAGTGTGCTGCTGGGCAACGGCGATGGAACCTTTCAGACGGCCGTCAACTACAGCGCCGGAACCACGCCCATCGCGGTAGCGGTGGGAGACTTCAACGGAGATGGTAAGGCGGACCTTGCCGTGGCCAACGCCAACAGCAACAATGTGAGCGTGCTGTTGGGCAATGGCGATGGCACCTTCCAGGCCGCGGTCAACTACAACGTCGGTAGCAATCCTTATTTCGTGGCGGTGGGTGATTTCAACGGAGATGGTAAGGCGGACTTGGTCGTGACCAACCGGGTGAGCAACAATGTGAGCGTACTGCTGGGCAACGGCGATGGGACGTTCCGGACAGCGGTCAACTACAATGTCAATGCCGGCACAGCTCCCGCCTGGGTTGCGGTGGGAGATTTCAACGGTGATGGTAAAGCCGACCTCGCGGTGACCAGCGATAATGGGGGCAACAACGGTTATGTGAGCGTGCTGCTCGGCAACGGCGATGGGACCTTCCAGGCGGCAGTCAGCTACGGGGTCGGATCGTCGCCTATCGGCGTAGCAGTGGCAGACTTCAACGGGGATGGCCAGGCGGACCTCGCCGTGACCAACTACACCGGCATCAACGTAAGCGTGCTGCTGGGCAACGGCGATGGGACCTTCCAGGCGGCGGTCAACTACCCCTGTGGAGACGGCGGTGCTTGCAACTCCGTCGCTGTGGGTGACTTCAACGGCGACGGTAAGGCAGATCTCATCGTGGGTGAAGACGTCGATCCCGGATTCGTGGGTGTGCTGCTGGGCAACGGCAATGGGACGTTCCAAGCGTCGGCCGGCTACCGCATCAACGGGGAACGAGATACGTTCTTCGCGGTAGTGGGAGAATTCAACGGCGACGGCCGGACGGACTTCGCCGTTGCCAATCAGCTCAGCGCCAACGTCAGCGTCTATCTGGGAGCGGCGCTGGCGGTTCCCGACTTGATCGCCGGCAAGACGCACACTGGCAACTTTACCCAAGGACAAACAGGAGCCACCTACTCGATTACGGTTTCCAACATCGGAACGGCTGCGACCTCCGGCACAGTGACGGTAACCGACACGCTGCCTGCTGGTTTGACCGCCGCGGCGATCAGCGGCACGGGATGGAGTTGTACGCTGAGCCCGCTGGCCTGCACCCGCGCCGACGCGCTGGCCGCGAGCGCCAGCTATCCGGCGGTCACCGTGACAGTGAACGTGTCGAGCGCCGCCGCGGCCAGCCTGACGAACACGGCGACGGTGTCTGGCGGCAACTCCTTCACGCCCACCTTCACGGCCAGCGACACCACCACAATTCTACAGACGACCACGCTGACCCTGACGCGTTCCCCGAATCCGTCCACCTTCGGGCAGGCCGTGACGCTGACGGCCACGGTGTCCCCGGCGGCGGCCACCGGCAAGGTGACGTTCTACGACGGGACGGCCGTGCTCGGAAGCGGCACGGTCTCCGCCGGCGTAGCAACGCTGATCACAAGACTGCTGCCGTCCGGCAGCCACACGCTGAAAGCCTACTACGGCGGCGATGCCACCGACGCGGTGAGCACGTCGGCGGCGGTCGCGCAAACGGTGAATACTGCGCCACAGAACTCGTTTCAAGCGGCGGTCAACTATAGCGTTGGAACGACTCCCTACTCCGTGGCGATAGGAGATTTCAATGGAGATGGGAAACCGGACCTAGTGGTCGCTAACAGGAACAGCGACAATATCAGCGTGCTGCTGGGCAACGGCAATGGGACTTTCCAGGCAGCGGTCAGCTACCCGACAACGAATCCGTTCGCTGTGGTGGTTGGCGACTTTAACGGCGATGGCAAAGCGGACCTCGTGGTGAGCAATTACAGCAGCAACACCGTGAGCGTACTGCTGGGCAACGGCGATGGAACCTTCCAAACGCCAGTCAGCTACGGCGTCAGAGACTATCCATTCACGATGGCCGTGGGGGACTTCAACGGCGACGGCAAACCGGACTTAGCGGTTGGCTCTATCCAATATGTCAACATATTGCTCGGCAACGGTGACGGTACCTTCCAGGCCGACGTTGTAATCGGCTCCGGTCTAAACTACCCTTGGGCAGTGGCAGTTGCAGATTTTAATGGCGATGGAATCCCAGACTTCGCCGCTGCCAACCAGCGGGGCAACAACGTAAGCGTCATGCTGGGCAATGGTAACGGAACCTTTCAGGCCGCTGTTAATTCGAGCGTCGGTGCCCTGCCCTACTTCGTTGCCGTAGGTGACTTCAACGGGGACGGCAAACCGGATCTCGCTGTTGCTAACAATTCCAGCAACAATGTGAGCATCCTGTTGGGCAACGGTGATGGAACATTCCAGCCGGCGGTCAACTACAACGTCGGCGCGGGCACCGCCTTCCTTGCGGTCGGCGATTTCAACGGCGACGGCGTTTCAGACTTGGCAGTTTCCAGCGGCAACAGCTTGTCCATCTTGTTGGGCAACGGTAACGGAACATTCCAGGCAGCAGTCACGTATAGCGCTGGTTCAGGCATAGCCTCCATCGCGGTCGGCGATTTCAACGGAGATGGGCTGTCGGACCTCGCCGTGGCCAACTCCGGCAGCAACAACGTGAGCATCCTGCTGGGAGTATTGAATCCAAACCCCGTACCTTCCATCACCAACCTCTCTCCAGCCAGTGCGACCTTCGGCAGCCCGGCCTTCACGCTCACTGTGAACGGCGTGAACTTCATCACGGGCGCAACGGTCAACTGGAACGGCTCGCCTCGCACCACTACGGTAGTCAACGGCACCCAACTCACCACACAGATTTCCTCCGCCGATGTCGCAGCGGCGGGAACGGCATCCGTGACCGTCACCAACCCGGCATCGAGCGGAGGGACGGGCGGCGGGACGTCGGCAGCCGCCACTTTCGCAATTAACAATCCCACGCCCACACTATCCAGCATTTCTCCAAACAATATTACGGCGGGCAGCGGGCAGATTTCCTTGGCGCTTACGGGCGCCAACTTCATCGCCGGCTTGTCCGGTTCAGGATCAGTGGTGCAATGGAACGGATCGAACCGCGCCACCACGTTCGTGAGCGCTACGAACCTGACCGCAACCATAACCGCAGCGGATCTTGGCGCAGCCGGCACCGCCTCGGTTACCGTGGTCAATCCCACGCCCGGCGGCGGGGCGTCCGGAGCGCTGACCTTTACCATCAACGATCCGGTTCCCGCGCTGGCCGCCAGCAATCCGTTGTCTCCGGCCAACGCCACAGCGGGAGGCGCGCAGTTCACCCTGACCGTTGCCGGTTCCGGTTTCGTGGCCGCTTCCGTCGTGCAGTGGAACGGGTCCAGCCGGACCACTACCTTCGTCAACGCCACGCAACTCACCGCCGTCATTTCGACGACGGACATCGCTACAGCGGGCACGGCGCAAGTAACCGTGTTCAATCCCGCGCCGGGCGGCGGAACGTCAGGAACCGCAACCTTTACCATCGCCAGCCCCAACCCCACGCCGGCCATCACTTCGCTGTCGCCCGCCAGCACAACGGCGGGCGGTTCGGGATTCACGCTGACCGTCAACGGATCGGGCTTCGTCTCTAATGCTTCAGGATCAGGTTCGGTTGTGAAGTGGAACGGCTCGAATCGCACCACCACTTTTGTCAACGCCACGCAACTGACCGCCTCGATCGCGGCAGCCGACATTGCCGCGGGCACAACCGCGACGGTTACCGTCTTCAATCCCACGCCGGGTGGCGGCACGTCCACCGGTTCCACGTTCACGGTGAACAACCCAACTCCAGGAATTACCGGACTCTCGCCTTCCAGCGCGCCGCCCGGATCGCCCGACACCACGCTGACGGTCAACGGATTAAACTTCAATCCGTCGTCGGTGGTGCAGTGGAATACGGTCGCCCTGACGACCACCTTTGTCAGCGCCACGCAACTAACCGCGCTGATCCCCGCCGCGGACCTGACCTCCGGCACGACGGCCAATGTCACGGTGTTCAATCCCACACCGGCCGGCGGGACTTCGTTGGCGTCCACGTTTACGGTCAGCAACCCAGCGCCGGCCATCACTTCGATCGCGCCGTCCAGCGCCGCGGCCGGCAGGGCCCAGTTCACGCTCACGGTCAACGGGACGGGTTTCATCTCTTCTTCCGTCGTGCAGTGGAACGGATCGAACCGCACCACGGTGTTCCTGTCCAACACCACGCTGCAAGCCAGCATCCCAGCTACGGACATCACGACCTCGGGTACCGCGCAGGTGACCGTGCTCAATCCCACGCCTGGCGGCGGGACTTCCGGGCAATCGCCTTTCACTATTCAAACCAACAACCCGGTGCCGGCGATCAGCACGCTCTCGCCGTCAAGCGCCACGGTTGGCGGCGCGCAGTTCACGCTTATCGTGAATGGCTCGGGCTTCGTCGTGGGTTCAGTTGTGAATTGGAACGCGGCCGCTCGCACAACCGCTTTCGTCAATTCCACACAGTTGACGGCCACGATTCCCATGACCGACATCGCGGCTTCCGGGACAGCCCAGGTCACTGTGTTCAATCCCACACCGGGCGGCGGAACGTCGGGACAATCGGCGTTTACGATTTCCTCGGGCAATCCCGTGCCGGCCGTGTCGTCGCTATCGCCGGCGAGCGCTACGCTGGGCGGAACGCAGTTCACGCTGACCGTGAACGGATCGAGCTTTGTGATGGGAGCCGCCGTGCAGTGGAACGGATCGCCGCGTACCACCAGCTTTGTCAGCGCAACGCAATTGACGGCGACGATTCCGGCCACCGACATTACCGCCGCGGGCACGGCGCAGGTCGGCGTGATGAATCCCACGCCGGGCGGCGGAACGTCGGCGAGCACGCTGACCTTTACCATCAACAATCCCATGCCGGTGATCAACGGGCTCTCGCCATCCAGCGTTTCGGCGGGAGGAACGCAGTTCACGCTGACCGTGAACGGAACAAGCTTCGTCACGGGAGCGGCCGTACAGTGGAACGGCGCGAGCCGGACCACCGTTTTCGTGAATGCCACACAACTCACCGCGACGATCCCGGCCACGGACATCGTTTCGCAGGGCACCGCTCAGATCACGGTGGCGAACCCGGCGCCGGCGGTGGCCGCTTCCAGCGCGTTTTCGTTGAACATTGTCGCCGGTAATCCCTGCCGGTGCTGACCTCGATTTCGCCCACGACCACGGGAGTAGGGGCGGCGCAGTTTACGTTGACCGTTACCGGCTCCAGTTTCATCAACACGACGTCTAGCTCAGGATCAGTCGTGCAGTGGAACGGCTCGGCGCGGGCCACTACGTTTGTCAGCGCCACGCAGTTAACAGCAACCATCACGGCAGCCGACGTGGCCGCCGCGGGGACTATTCCGGTGACCGTCTTCACGCCGGGGCCGGGCGGCGGAACTTCCAGTCCGGTGAACTTCAGCGTGACGAATCCCAGCCCGGTGATTGCGTCTCTTTCGCCGAATTCGGCGGCGGTAGGCTCGGCCTCCTTCACCCTGACAGTTAACGGCATCAGCGGGCTGGTCCCCACTTCGGTGGTGCAGTGGAACGGCGCGGGCCGTCCGACGACCTACGTGAACTCCTCGCAGATTACGGCGCAGATCCCGGCGTCGGACTTGGCCACGGCGGGCACCGTCACGGTGACGGTCTTCAACCCAGCGCCGGGCGGGGGCACGTCGTTTGGATACCCCTTCGCGGTGAACAATCCCGTGCCCGCGATCACATCCCTCAATCCGGCGAATATGCTGGCGGGAAGCGGGACCTTCACGATCACCGTGACCGGAACAGGCTTCGTGCCGGCCTCGCAGGTGCAATGGAACGGCCAGACTCGCTCCACCGGCTATGCCAGCAGCACCGTCTTGCAGGCGACGATTTTAGCCTCAGACATTGCCACGCAGGGCACGGCGACGGTGGGAGTTTTCAATCCCACGCCGGGTGGCGGCACGGCCACGGCCAACTTCACGATCGCCGGACCGCCGCAAGGATCGGTGACGGTGGCCAGCGCCTCCGGCGGTTCGGGAGGCGCGCTGTCGATACCGGTGACGTTGGCGCTGAGCTCCGGCGTATCGGTTTCCGGCCTCAGCTTGGGCATCCACATTACTCCCAACGGCAGTGCCCCTGCGCTGAGCTCCAACCTGGGATTCACGGCGAGCCCCTCGTTACCGAGTCCTTACCCCACTGCTTCGACAACCGATATCGGAGTGCTCTGGACCTCGTTTGCGACGCCTTTGTCGGGAACGGTGATGTTGGGGAACCTGGTGGTGCCCGTTCCCGCGTCGGCGGTGGTGGGCCAGACCTATACTTTGCAGGTCACGGGACCGGGCGGGGCGTTGAACAGCACTTCCATATCGCTGAGTCCCGGACCGAATGGAACCTTGACGGTGGCGATTCTCACGTATTTGGTAGGCGATGTGTTTCCCTTCACCGGCGACACCGCGCCGGCCTTTGGAGACGGGGTCCTGAATACGCTGGATCTGATTACCCAACTGCGCGCGGTGGCCGGGCAGCCGGGACAGAGGCCGCCATCCTGCAGCGACCGCTACGACGCCATGGACACCTATCCGCTGGATGGCAGCAACGATCCCAACATTCTGGCGGGGCGTCCGGGCGGCGACGGGGACCTCTAACACGCTGGACCTTCTGACCAACTTGCGGCGGGTGACGGACATTGACACGTCGCGGCCGACGCGCACGCAGCGCAGTCCCGCCGATCTCCTTAATGAGGGGTTGACGTGCTGCTCATCCTCCTCATCGTCGTCATCGCAAACGCCAGCGGCCCGGCGCGAGCCGCAAGGACCACCGGAAGGCGCGCTGGAAATTGTGGATGGCGAAGTGTACGTGCGCGCCGATCATGATGTCTCGCTGTCCGGCCTGGCGTTTTCGCTGGGCAGCGCGGATGGCGCAGTGCTTCGTTGGACCCCCGCCGAGAGTCTGGCGCCGTCGTTGCTGGATTCCGGCAAACCGGGCGCGATTGCTGTAGCATGGCTGGAAGGCTTGACGCTGCGCGGCGGGGAGCGTCTGCGACTGGGCCGGGTGGATGGGTCGGCGAGCTTGACGGTGTATGGCATTTCGGCGAATGAAAGCATGAAGGCCGGCGGGCGTGAACTGCGACTGTCAGGAAGATCTCAATAGTAGCTGACAATGCGGATCCTCCCCGGAGCCATTTCCGAACCGTTATGAGTGCCCGCCTCATCCGCCTCATATCCGCGTGGAACTGAAGACCGACGTGCTCAACGAAAAATCGCGGGCGGCCATATTGCGCATCGGTGCGAAGCAGGAAGGCGTTTTCCGGAATCACGTGATCTGCCACGACGGCCGCATTCGTAACTCGGTGTATTTCAGCATCACGCGCGAGGAATGGCCCGAGGTTCGCGCGCGGCTGGAGGAAAAGCTGATAGGCTAATCCCTTATCTCTCAATGAGATCAGCCGCGGGAAGGCGCAGATCCGGCCTGCGCCGGAGCCAGGAACGGCTGCGCCGTGGGTCTCGGGGTACCTGGGGTACCCGCCACCCTTGCAGACACGTCCTAAATAGTGGTACAAATGGTAATCACGCTTTAAGTAGGGAGAGGTTAATGCCCAAGGCTGTTGTCGCCGCTATCGTCTGTCTCTTTTCCGCGTTCCTGTGCGCACAGGCACCCCCAACCGGAACATCCCCGGACCCCGCCATCAAACTGCCCGTCGCCGGGCCAGTGGAGATTTTTCCGCTGGACCAACTACGTCCAGGAATGATGGGCACCGCCTTCACTGCGTTCGAAGGCAACGTTCCCGAGCCATTCCCGGTGGAGATCATCGGCCGGTTGAAGAATCTGTGGGGACCGGGCCAGGACATCATCATGGCCAAGGTCGGCGGACGCGCCGCCAAGACCGGCGTGGCCGGCGGCATGAGCGGATCGCCGGTCTATATTGACGGCAAACTGCTGGGCGCCATTTCCTTGCGCTTCGGCGCGTTCCTGAACGATCCCATGGCCGGCATCACGCCCATTGGCTTGATGCTGGAGATCAACGAGAAGGATGGCACGCGTCCCGGTGTGATGCAAGCCACCGCTCCCTCCAAACTGCCGCTTTCAACGGAAATGCGGGCCATGCTCGATCCCACGCGCGCCGGCAGCGGCGACGCCTACCTCACGCCGATCGAAACGCCCGTGGCTTTCGCGGGATTCAATGAAGGCGTGATGCAGCAGTTCGCGCAGACCTTCCGGGAACTGGGACTCAATCCCGTGGCCGGCGGCGCCAGCAGCAAGCTGGCCACCACCGAGATCCCCAAGGATCCCGCCGAACTGGCGGCCGCGCTTCCGCCGGGCGCGCCGGTCTCGATGGTGCTGCTGGATGGCGATCTTTCGATTGCCAGCGGATGCACGGTTACCTACAACGATCTGAAGCATGTCTTGATTTGCGGCCATCCGTTCCTGGATTTCGGCAAGGTGGAAATGCCCATGGCCACGGCCGATGTGGTGACCACGCTCGGTTCGACGTTTCAGCCCACCAAGGTACTCAACGCCGAACTGCCTGTGGGAGCCTTCGTGCAAGACCGCCATTCCGGAATGTTGGGAATGTTGGGCCAGAAAGCGCACATGATTCCGGTGGAAGCCACGGTGCATTCCGGAAGCAAGTCGAAGACCTATCACTACCAGATTTTCCAGAATGCCAAGTTCACCCCGTTTGTCCTGGTACTGGCGGCTTACAATACCATTACGGGACTGAACGAATTCGGCGAGGACACCACTTATCGCACCCATGCCAACTTCACGATGCAGGGCTATCCCGATGTGAATCTGGACCAACTGTATGCCGCGCCGGAAAACTCCCCGGTCCCGGGGCCGCTGGCGCTGAGCTTCTGGCTGGGCGATCGCTTCGGGCGCATTTTCAACAATAGCTTTGAAGCGCCCGACGTGACCGGCATCAAACTGGATTTCGACCTGCTGCCGGAGCGCCGCAGCGCCACCATCGAGCACGTTTGGCTGGACAAGACCGAGGCCCGCCCCGGCGACGAGCTTTCCGGACGCGTCTTCCTGCAGCCTTATCGCGGCGATCCTATTACCAAGGATTTCAAGCTGCGGATTCCTCTGACCGCTCCCAAAGGCGAACTGCGAATTCAGTTTAGCGACGCGGACTACGTGAACCGCTATCACAACTTCCTGCTGCTGCAAAACCGCGCTCAAAGCCTGGGTCAGATTGTGAACTTGCTCAATCAGGAGCAGGCCAACGGACGACTCTTCATCACCATGATGCAGACCAGTCCCACGGCTTTGGTGGAGGACAAGATTCTTCCCAGTATCCCCTCTTCCGTGGCCAGCGTGATGGACAACGCGCGCGCCACCAACCGGCCGGCCTTTACCGGCGAGTCGGTGGTGGACCAGCAGACGATTTCGCTGGATCATGTCTTGCAGGGAATGCAGATCGTTACGGTCACGATAAAGTAGGCGGGGTGGCGTGAGGCGCGCCCCCATGACCGCCCCCCAAACGCCGGATGGTTGGACGCGTTCCGTTGTGAGCGGAGTTTCAATTCAAAGAGAGAAGCTATCATGAAAAAATCTATATTGTTCCTTGCGGGCGCGGCCCTGATTCTTGCCGCCCTGCCCGTTTTTTCCGATAACACCCACGTCTGGCGCACCGACCGCTTCGAGGATTTCGATCGCGGCACGCCGGTGAACGTCTCCATGCGCAGTGACGGTATGTTGCTGCTGGCGCCGCGTTTCCGGTCCCTGGCCGACCCGCAGTTCACCTACATCTGGTCCATGGTCGAGGATAGCAAGGGCCGCCTGTACGCCTCCGGCGGATCTCCCGGGAAAGTCGTGCGCATCACCAACGACCCGGCCAAACCGGAGGTCGAGGCCAAAATCGAGACAGTCTTGACCATCAAAGAACTGGAGATCCATGCCCTGGCCGTGGACGACAAGGACAATATTTACGCGGCCTCATCGCCCGATCCCAAAATCTACAAGATCGCGCCTGACGGCACGTCGCAAGTGTTTTGCGAGCCCAAGGCCAAGTACGTGTGGGCGCTGGCCTGGGATCCCGCGGGATTCCTCTACGTAGCCACCGGCGACAAGGGCGAAATCTTCCGCGTGGACTCCCAGGGCAAAATCAAGCTCTTCTTTAATACCGACGAGTTGCACGCGCGCTCCATGGTTTTGGAAAAGCGCAAAACTCCCAATAGTCCTCTGATCGTAGGCACCGATCCGAGCGGCCTGATCTTGCGCGTCACGCCCAAGGCCGGCACGGGAGATAGCGTAGGCGATGTCGTGGGAGAGGGATTCGTGATGTATGAATCCGGCAAGAAGGAAGTCACCGCGCTGGCGGTGGTGGAGAGCGGCCCGGACGCGGGCAGCGTCTACGCCACGGCCGTGGGCGACAAACCCGCGCGGGCCATGCCGATCCCGCAGATGCCCACGGTGCAACCGTTCCAGAACGTGGCGCCGCCCATCTTCATTCCCGGCCAGAATGCACCTCCCAGCGTTCCCGGCGGCACGGAGTTGTATCGCATCCAGGCCGACGGTTTCCCGCGCAAGATCTGGTTTTCGCGCGACGACGTGGTTTACGCGCTGGGCTTTTCGCCCGCCGGCAAGCTATTGATGGCCACCGGCAACAAGGGCAAGCTCTTTCAAATGGATTCCGACGTACTCCATACCGCGCTGGTGAAGGCCCCGGTCACGCAGTTGACTGCGTTGCTGCTCTCCTCGAAGGGCGTCACCTACGCGGGTTCCGGCAACATCGGCAAGGTTTTCGAGTTGCGCCCGGAATTCGAGCACAAAGGCACTTTCGAGTCGGAAGTTTTCGACACCCATTTGTTCGCGCGCTGGGGCCGCGTGAGTTGGAAGAACCAGACGCCGGACTCGACCACGGTGGTGTTGAACACGCGCAGCGGCAACGTGGACGATCCCAACCGCAACTGGAGTTCCTGGTCGCAACCTTACAAGGTGAAGGCCGGCCAGCCGGCCGATAGTCCGGGGGCGCGCTTCCTGCAATGGAAGGCCACGCTGACTTCCGGCGACGGCCGGCACACGCCGCTGCTGGATGAAGTGGAAATCGCTTTCCTGCCGAAGAACGTTGCGCCGGTGATCGAGGAAGTGGAAGCCACTCCGGGCGGATATCGCGGCAACGCGAACATGGTGGTGCAGAACAACCAGCCGGCCAGCATCCAGCTCCAACCACTGGGCCAGCACAACAACGCTAATCAGCCGGCCATCGTAAACGTCTTCAATCCGCCAATGCAGTTGAATGCGCAGCACGGCTCCCAGGGCGTGCGCTGGGCCGCCCACGACGACAACGACGACCAGTTGATCTTCAACGTCTACATCCGGGGCGTGAATGAAACCGCCTGGAAGCTGCTGAAGGATAAGGTAACTGATAAGTCCTATTTCTGGGACGCCAACACGTTTCCCGACGGATTGTACGTCGTGAAGGTGGTGGCGTCGGACAGTCCCTCCAACTCCGAGCAGGACGCGCTGACGGACGAGAAGGAAAGCGCGCCGTTCATCATCGACAACACGCCGCCGGCGATTCTTAATCTGCAAGCCGTGCGGGAAGGCGGGCGCGTGCGAGTGAGCTTCCGCGCTTCCGATGCGCTCTCGGTGATCCATCGCGCGGAATTCTCCGTGGATGGCGGCGACTGGCAGTTCGTGTTGCCGGCCGACCAGATCGCCGACTCCCTGATTGAAGACTATTCCTTCCTGACGGGAGACCTCAGCGCCGCGGAGCACGTGATCGCGGTGCGGGTGTTCGACAAGCCCGAGAACGCCGGCGTGGAGAAGGTGGTTGTGAAGTAGGGCTTTTTCACCACGAAGGCACGAAGAAAGATAACAGCCAAGGGCACGGAGAACCCCTTCGTGTCCTTGGCTGTTGTCGTTCTTCGTGCCTTCGTGGTAAAAAAACCCTTTACGCGACGCAGCGTTTCACCGCTGCGAGCCTTGGCATCGCCGGAATCGCGCCGCGGCGCAGCGTCACCAGCGCACCGCAGGCCGCCGCCACGCGGATGGTTTCCCGCAGCGGCAAACCTCGCAGCATGCCGTAGAGCAAACCCGCGGTGAAGGCGTCGCCCGCGCCGGTGGAATCCAGCGTTCTTACCCGGAAAGCCGGGAAGTCGAACAACCGCCGTCCACCTTCGATTACGGTGCCGCCGCGCGGTCCGCGCGTGACCACTACCAGCGGGGCGCGTGGCACAGCCCCAAGGAAATTAACTTCTTCCTGGCTGATCTTCACCACATGAGGGTAACGCAGAGCCAGCCTCATGCCGGCGCGAGCGGCGCTCGCGGAAGGCCACAGGGGCAAGCGCAAGTTTGGATCGCAGGATATCAGCATTCCGCGCTCCTCCGCCCGCGCGATAGCGGCCAGCGTCGCCGAGCGGCTGGGTTCGGCGATCAGGCTGATGCTGCCGTAGTGAAACACCTGCGCGCCGCGCCAGGGGCGCTCCCGTAAATCTCCGGGCGCCAGCAAAGCGTCGGCACAAGGATCGCGGTAGAACGCGAAGGTTCGCTCGCGATTGCCGGCCAGCGAAACGAACGCCAGCCCCGTCGGCGCCGTCTTCGTAGTGATTAAGCCGGAAGTATCCACACCTTCACGTTCCAGGGTCTCACGGAGGAAGCGCCCGAACTCGTCGGCGCCCACTTTGGACACAAACGCCGTCTCGACTCCCAGGCGTGCCAGCCCCACCGCCACGTTGGCCGGTGCGCCGCCCGCCGCGCGCCGGAACTCCGGCGCGTCGGCCAGACGCACTCCGGCCTTCAGCGATACAAAGTCGATGAGCAGTTCTCCCAAGCAGACGGCTTCAGCCATGTGGAAACCTGGTGGCTCGCCTTCCTGTAGCGCAGGCCTCCGGCCTGTTCTTTTCCTTATTTTCTAAAAAGAACAGGGCGGAGGCCTGCGCTACACTAGCGATCCTCGATCACCGCCGTTTTAGCCACGTCCGTGCCCTTCAGATATTTGTCGTACCAGGCGAGGTAGCGCTCATAGCGATCGCGCACGTAGCTGGGACGGCGTGATGCCGTGGAATCTCGTTGGGATAGATGATGAGCTGCGTGTCGATGCCCAGGCTGCGCAGCGCCTGATACATCTGCTGGCCGCCTTGCACCGGGACGTTGAAATCGCGCTCGCCGCCGAAAAAGATGGTCGGCGTCTTGATGCGGTCGGCGTGCAGGAACGGATAGGAGATCTTCACGTAGGTTTCCCACGCCTTCGGATTCCACGGCGGACCGATTTCGTTGTCGTATTGAATGATGTACTGATCGGTGCCGTAGAAGGAGACGGTGAACGCCGTGCCCGCGCCGCTGGTGGCGGCCTTGAAGCGCGTGTCGCTGGCGATCATGTAGTCGGTGAGGATGCCGCCGTAGCTCCATCCGCCGACGCCCAGCCGGTCGGGATCGGCGACGCCCATTTTGATGACGCCGTTCACGCCGGCTTCCAGATCCTCCACTTCGTAGTGGCCCCAATCGGCGGCGATGGCCTGCTGATATTTCGATCCGCGGCCGTCGCTGCCGCGATAGTTCACTGCGCAGCACCGCGTATCCGTTGGCGGCGAACCACTGGCGCTTCGATGCTGAACGAATGCGCGTCCTGCCCGTTCGGTCCGCCGTGGATGCGCAGCAGCAGCGGAACCTTCGTGCCGGCCTGATAGCCGACCGGATAGGTCAGCAGGCCGTGAACTTCGGTGCCGTCCTTGCTCTTGAAACTGACTTCTTCGGTCTTGGCCCATTCGATTTCGGCCATCAGCGCATCGTTCTGATGGGTGAGTTGGCGAGCTTCGCCCTTGGTGCGCATAGCGCGTAAATCTCGTTGTGCTTGGTGTCGCCGCCCGAGATCACCACGGCGCATGCCGCCGCGCTGTGGCGCTGGCCCAGCACGACCGGTTTTGGCCAACAGCGGTCGTGGCGTGGCCGCCGCTCGACCGGGAGCTGCGCGCCATAAACGGACATGTCGTCGGTCACGGTCACGATAGATGGATTTGCCGTCGTCACTCCAGCGCGGGCGCCGAAACGCCGCGATCGAGATCGAGCGCGGCCTTGACCAGCGTCGGCGGCGCCGAACCGTCGGCAGGGGACGATCGCCAGATGCTCCTGGCTATAGGCGCCCCATTTTTTCTCTTCGCCCTGCAGGAACGCGATCCATTTGCCGTCGGGGCTCCATTCGGGCTTGCCGCCGCGGCCGCCGCCGCCGCTGGCGTCGATGGGGTCAGCACCTTTTCGGTCGCGCCGGGCTTGGCTTCGGCGACGTAGACCTGCCGCCGGGATCGCGATCCGGATCGGCGACGTGATTGCTGGTGAACGCGATCTTCGTTGCCGTCGGGCGACCAGGACGGGTGCAGCCTTCGTCCCAATTGTCTGATGTCGTCAGGCGTTCCGTCTTCTTGGTGGCGATATCGAATATATAGATGTAGCTGTGGCGGCCGGAGAGTAGGTAGCCCTGGCCGTCCTGCTTGAACTTGTAGCGGTCGATCACGATGGGCTTGGGCGCGGTGGCCGCCTGCCGCCGCGTCCGCCACGCGCCCGCCGGCCGCTGGCGCGGCGGGCGCCGGATTATCGGGACCGTCGGGCGCGTCGGGATCGGGATCGCCGATCACCAGCGCCAGGCGCTTCGAATCCGGCGACCATTCGTAGCTCGCAGGCGGCCCTTGACATCGGTGAGCTGGATGGCTTCGCCGCCGGCGCGTCGGCAGCAGCCACACCTGGTTGCCGCGCGCCGGCCGGGGCGCGACGAAGTGAACGCCAGATACTTCCGTCGGGGCTCCAGCGCGGCGCGCTTTCGCTCTCGGTGCTGGTGGTGATCTGGCGATCGGTCTTGCCGTCGAAGCTGATCATCCAGATGTGCGCGTTGCCGCCGGTCCTCCTTGACGTCGATGTTGGAGACGACGTACGCCACCCATTGGCCGTCGGGCGAGCACTGCGGGTCGCGGACTTCGCGCATCTTCTGAATGTCGTTCAGTTTGAGAGGATGCTTCTGCGCGGTAAGGGCCAGCGTGGAGGCCACCATCAAGCCCAGAGTTAACCAGGGCCGGGGGGCGAGGCGAAAGTTGTGATGTGACATGGGAGATAGTGTACACCCACGTCGAACAAAAGCAACCGCCGATAAACGCCGATGAACGCCGATAGGTCGCTGCTCTATCGGCGTTCATCGGCGTTTATCGGCGGTTGCTTTTTCTTTGCCTTTCTCGCGTTACACCACAGCCAGTGCGGCCTCCAGGTCGGCGATGATATCGTGCCAATCCTCCAGACCCAGCGACAAGCGAATCCCGTCGGGAGAAACGCCGCCCAGGGCCTTTTCGATGGCCGGGATTCCCGCGTGGGTCATGGAGAACGGGTTTTCGACGAGCGTCTTCACCTGGCCCAGGCTCACCGCCAGCGTGATGGTGTAGGCGTGCTCGGCAATGAAGTCCACAAAGCGGTTGGACGCTGCCACGCGCTCTTCCACGGTGCTCGCCGCGCCTTTCAGCTCGAAGTAAAGCAGTCCGCCGGGCGCGAATTTTCCATCGTAGCTGATCATCTGGCGGCGGGCCATCTCGCTCTGCGGAAAATTGGGCAATCCCGGATAAGCCACGCGTCCAACCTTGGGATGCTTCAGTAAAAACTCGGCCACTTTCATGGCAGCTTTCTGCTTGGCCACCATGCGCGCGGGCAGCGAGGGCAATCCATAAACCAGGATCGGCCAGGCGTTGCGCGGCGAAAGCACGCCTCCGAAATCTTTGCGGAAAGCCATCAACGGATGATAGAAACGGTTGCCGCCGATCACCGCGCCGCCCATGTCGGTGCCGAACCCACAAATATCCTTGGTCAAGCTGTGCACCACCAAGTCGATGCCGAACTCGATGGGCCGCTGGCAGAACGGCGTGGCAAAGGTGTTGTCCACGATGGCCACGGCGCGATCGGCTTCGGCCCGTCCGGCATTGATTTGCCGGGTGGCTTCGGCGACCGCGGCGAGGTCGATCAACTCCATGGTGGGATTCACGGGCGTCTCAAAATAAACGATGCGCGTTTCCGGGCGCGCGGCGGCGACGATGGCCGCCGGATCGGTCATATCTATAAAGCTGGCGGTGATTCCCCAGCGCGGCAGCCAGGTGGCCAGCACTGTGTAGGTGGATCCATAGAGCGCGCGATGCGCCACAACGTGGTGTCCTTGCTTCAGCAGGGCGCCGAACGCCCCGGTGATGGCGGCCATGCCGGTGGAGTAAGTCACGGCCATCTCGCCGCCTTCAGCCGTGGCCAGATTTTCTTCCAACATGCCGCGCGTGGGTTCGTCCAAACGGTCGTAGACGTAGATGGGCGCGTCCTGCGCCAGCGACGATCCGAATTCCTTGAATCCGCGCGCACCGCGATCCGCGGAGGTCAGACGGAAGGTGGCGGAACTGGATTGCGGCGGGACAACGTGATGATCGTAATCCCAGCGTTCGGTGGGAAAACTTCCATGAATTAAACGAGTGCGGACTTTATATTTTTCTCGGGGCTGACGCGGCTCACGCGGTTTTTTCATGAGCCCATCGTAGCACGTGGACGGGATCTTATTTGGAGTGCGGCGACTTGTCGCCGCTTGAGCTGCGAGCGGTGCTCACGCCGGCCGAAGCAAGCTTCGGGCCGGAAAGCGTAGCAAGCTACCGCACTCCAAAGGCCGCTAAGCCCCACGACCGGCCCTCGCGGCCAGATGCTCCAACAACTCCTCGTAGGTCGCCAGCATCGGATGCGTCCAATCGCCAAAGGCTTCGCGGACCCGCCGCCAATAAAGCACTTGCACGTCCAAGGGACGCCGGAGATGCGCGCCGTCGCCGCGCTGCAAGCCAAGCCACGTGGATTCCATGTTGTGAATCTTATCGGCGCAGGCCACCGCCTTGGCTTCCGGCGCACCGGCGCGGATTTGCTCGATGTAGCCGGCTTTGCGTTCCAGCCAAGGCCGGGGATCAACCGGCTTCGGATCGGTTACCGTCAGCACCCAGCGTTGCACGTTGTCGCCGAACTCCGTAACCTCCGCGGAAAACGCCGGGGAATCTTCCAGCACATCATGGAGTAGACCTGCAATGACTACGTCCTCGGAGAATCCCTGGGACTCCAGCAACATGGCTACACCGAAGACGTGCGCCACGTAGGGAATGGCCATGTCCTTATCCTTGCGGAATTGTCCCGCGTGGGCCCGGGCCGCCAAGTCGATCGCGCGATGGAGACGTTCGCTCATTCTTTTTTTGACGCATCATGCGTGTTGTCAGTACCATCCGCGGTAGCGGATGGGTCAAGCGCCGGACCCATCCCCTACCGCGGATGGTACTGACTAAACGGCGGCACGCATCTTCTGCGGCTCGCGGCACTGCTTTCCGTTAAATTGACACCGCAGGCAATGTTCCGCCACCACGCCGGGAAACTCCAGGGTCTGCTGCGCGGCGAAAAATCGCCGGACTGCCTCACCAGCATCCGCGAGCGCCCCCGAAGTGACCTCCACCAACGATGCGCGCCTGCCCGCGTCCGCCTCGTCGAGGTAGAACAAGTATAATTCCTTGGCGCCGGTAAGCAAGCCGTACAACAACATTTGTAGCCCGTAGCGGCGGTCGTCGCGATGGCCGGTCTTGTAGTCCACGATTGCGTTGCCGGCGCTCAGGTCAAGGACACCGTGCAGAAAGCGATCCTCAAACCGCGCCAGGATCGGCAACTCGTGCTCCACTTGCGGTGCGGCCAGCAGCCGCCGGCCCAAATCGCTCTCTTCGAAACGGCGCGCCAAGTTTTCGATCTCCGGCGAGGAAGCCGCGCGATCCCCAGCCAGGCGCCGGTGCACCGCACTGCCGCGCTCGCTGGCGCCATCCAGGCGAAGTCCGCCTTTCGATTCGCTGGCGGACATTTCATCGGGCCGGGTATCTGCTGCTTCTTCTTCCACAACCACGGCTTCGTTCGAAAATCCCAGGTAGCGGTCCAGATAGTAGCGTCGCGGACAGGCGGCGAATTCCGCTACGTCGGTGATGGCCGCGGCGTAGTCGGATTGATCGGCTTGCAAGGGCGGAACGGCTTCCCGGCTGGGAAGGTCCTCGAGGGAGAAACTCTCCACGCTGGCCGCCGCAACGCGCTCACTGGCTTTCTCTACGTACGGCTGGAGCTGCCTTAGTTGGCGGATCCGATGATAGCGTTTGTTGGCGCCTTTGGGATCGCCGCCGCTCAGAAGCAAGCGGTCTTCGGCGCGCGTCATGGCCACAAAGAGCAGGCGTTCCTCTTCTCTTTGATTGCGCGCCTTCTTGGCGTCGCGAATTCTTTCCAGCGACGGCGTGCGCTGCATCTCGTCCGCCCCGCGATACGAGCAGCCCAAGCCGTGGTCGCGATGATAATCCAGGGGATCCGTTTCCGAACGGCCGCGGCGACCCAGATCCGGCAGCACCACTATGGGAAACTCCAGGCCCTTCGCGGCGTGCATGGTCATCAGGCGCACCGCACCGCCCGATTCCGGCGTGCGCGCTTCCGGTTCGCGCACTTCGTCGGCGCGGAAGTGATCCACGGCGCGCGCGAACTCTCCCACCGAAGCTACACCGATAGAGGAAGCAGCGAGCGTGCTGGCGATTTCCGCTAGTTTGCGCACGTTGGCCACCGCATACTCCTGGCCTTGCCGACGCAACACGCCTTCGTACGCCGTCTGGCGCAGAACTTCGTGGATCAGCGAATCCACCGGCCGCCTCCCAGCCTCCTCCGCCAGGCGCTCGCGGACTTCCAGGAATTGGCGCACCAGGTAGAGATCGGCAGCCGGCAAGCCGGCAATCTCGCCCGCTTGCGGCAATACGTCGCTCAGACGATACTCGCGGTCGCCGCTTCTTTCCTGCACGGCGCGTTCGGCAAGCAGATAGAGCGCATCGTCGCTCACTCCAAACATGGGCGAACGCAGCACGGCGGCCAGCGCGATCTCGTCGCGATCGTTGTCCAGCACATGCAGCATATTGACGACGTCGGCCACCTCGCGGGCGTTGTAGAAACCGCGGCCGGTTTCCGAAAAGTACGGCACACCTTCCGTCGCCAGCGCCTGTTCGTACAGGGCCATGTCCGTGGTGGCGCGAAACAGCATGGCCACACCGCCGCTCTCTTGTCCCAGGTTGGCAATCGCGCGCGCCAAGCGACGCGCTTCTTCCGGGCGATTCTCGCAGGAGAGGATTTCCACCACCGGCCCTTCCCGCGGCGGAAACGGGCGTCCCGCTTCCAGCGGCCGATATCCGGTTTCGACAAAGTTGTCCACGCCGGCAAAATACTCGTTCACCACCGCCAGAATCTCCGGGCGGCTGCGGAAATCCTCCACCAGCTCGATCACCGCGCCGTCCGGCCCCGCGGCGCGGGCGCGCGCCATGGCTTCCGTGAAATTCTCGGGACGCGCGTTTCGAAAAGCGTAAATGGATTGCTTGGGATCGCCCACCACAAACAGCCTGGTCTTACCCGCGGTTACGATCCGCTCGATGATTCCCGCTTGCAGACGGCTGGTGTCCTGGTATTCGTCCACCAGGATTTCGTCAAAACGTCCGGCGACCTCGGCCGCCAGGCTGTCGCTTTGCAGCAGCGAAAAAGCGCGGCGTTCCAGGTCCTCGAAGTCCAGCGCGGAAAGGCGGTCCTTCTCGACGCGATATTGGTCGTGAAATTTCACTAGAATTCCGGCGATGCGCCGAAGGTGCTCTCGCGCGTCGGCTTCCGCCGGCAATAAGTTTTCGGGATTTGTTAAGTCGCCGCCCTGCGACAACACTTCCTCATACACTTGCAACAGAGCGTCGTTCGTGGACACGTTGAAATGGCGGGAAAACTCCTCGAACTCCACGGGTTCTTCCTCGGACATGCGGTTCAGTAGCGCGTCCATTACGCGCACCTTCAGTACGTCGGCTTCGAGTTCCTCCAGCACGCGAAACGCCGGGTCCACGCGCGACTCCACGGGATGCTCGCGCAAAAGCGCGGCGCAGAAGGCGTGGATCGTGGAAATGGCCGCCGATTCCACCTCCGCCCGCGGCAGGCGTTCGGCCAGGCGTGTCTTCATTTCTCCCGCGGCGTTGATGGTAAAGGTAACGGCCAGCACGCGGTCCAGGCGCAGCCGCCCCGACAGCACCGCGCGCGCGATGCGTTCCACGAGCACGCGCGTCTTTCCGGAACCTGGACCCGCCGCCACAACAATGCGCGACGCCGCCGACTCCACGGCGGCGAGTTGGCGCGGACGCAGATCGATTCTCTCCGATTCAGCGGCAGGTACGGGCATCATCGTTGCCATTTGTTCACCCGGCACAGATCGTAGAAGTCGCAGCCATGGGGGCCTTTCTTGCAGTATTTCGGTTCCGCCGGCTCCACGGAGATCACGCCATTGCGAATACCGCGAGCGGCTTCGGTCATATGGCCTTTCCCGACGGCTACCAGTTCCTCCAGAGACGTCGCTACGCCTGAATATTTGTGGGAGGTCAGGGTGTGGCCCATCAGCGATTCTTCCAGCACTCCCGCGCGCTTCGGTTCGCCGCGCAGGTTGTGAAATTCAATGCCGCCCGGACGTAATCCCAGATGCCGCAGCGCCAGCAAGTACACGGGAATCTGATATTCCTGGCCTTCGCGCGCTTCTTTCACTTGTTTCTTCGTGAAGCTCTTGGTTCTGTACTTGAAGTCTACGGCCAGGCCAATCTCGCCGCCGGACGAGGCCATCGTCTCCACGCGGTCCAGGCGGCCCCGCACTTCCACGCGCGTGCCGTCGGAAAGATCGAGCGGCAGTTGAAACGAGCGTTCGATGAAACCAGGATCCAAGCGCGTGCGATACGTTTGCTGCCACAGCCGTTCGTTTTCCACAAAGCACCGCAGGTCGGCCAACATGCGGCCGCGCATTTTGTCGTCGGAGTGGCGCAGCATCATGCCACGCGTTTGTTCGGCGAAGGCTCGCTCGAAGATCGCGGCGATATCGGCGCGCCCCTGGCTTTGTTCCCACTCGGCGAGGGCGGCGTGAACGATGGTCCCCGCCAACATCGAGGTGATGCCTTTCTCCTGACTGGGACGTCCCTTCAGATCCAGCAGGTAATGGGCAAAATGTTTGAAAGGGCATCGCGCAAACTCCTGAAATTCGCTGGCGCTGAACTGGACTTGCGACTCCCGGACGCGGTCGCGGACCACCGCGGTGTTCAGCATCGCCTCCTCCGCGGGCGGAACGCGAGTGCCGCCTGCCGGCCGCGCCGCCGGCATTTCACAAGACATTCTGGCGACGAAGCGTGAAGCGATCAAGTCCCCGCCGCGGCCGTCGGTGCGCGGCCAAGTGATGGTCAGCCGCTCGCGGGCGCGAGTGATGGCCACGTCGTAAAGATTATGCTGTTCACGCAGTCCCGTCGCGACCGTGGGCAACGCCGCGGCCAACCGCTCGGCTTCGTTCAAGAACAACGCCGTACGCGGCGGGCGCGGGAACTCGCCTTCCACCAGGCCCACCACAAAGACGGCGCGCAATTCCCATTGGCGCGCTTCGTACGCATTCATAACGTTGACGGCGTCGCTACGGCGGTCGCGCACGCGGAAGCGCAGCGCGCGCAACTCGCCTTCCAGAAGGGCTAGAAAGTCCCCTAGATTGGTATCGGCCCGTTCCGCTTCGATGGCAGCGGCCACCTCGCCGGGAAGTTCCCGCGCGCGCCGCCAGGTGAGCGCGTCGGCGCGCAGTTCGGCGGCGCGGGCATGGTCCGTCACGGACACTTCTCCCATGTCGGTCAGCGTCTCCCACGCTTGAAGCACCCAACGCGCCATCGCCGAAGGCTTAGTAGGACGTTCCTGGTTCAGGCGTTTGATTGTGGCAAAAAACTCGGCCGCCAAGCCGCCGGGTTCTTTGCCTTCGGCCAGGCGGAAATCCAGGCGATTCACTGTAGCGCGGTCGTATCGCTCACACCAGCCCGATCTCAGCACATCGAGCATCGCTTGCGCATCAGTCTCGCTGCCAAAAAGGCGCAGGCAAGCGAGCAAGTGGCGTCCCAGGGAGGTCTCCACGGCGGAAACCGGAAAAAACAGCCGCGCCGGTATATGGCGCGCTTGAAAAAGATCGGTCAGAGGGCGCAAATATGCGTCCGGACGCTGCACAATGACGCCGATTTCGCTAAAGCGGTAATCGTGATGGCCCACCAGCTTCTCGATTTTCTGGGCCACTAACTCCAGTTCCTCGCGGCGGTCATGGCAAGAAAACGCGGCGCGTTGCGGTTGCCCGCGATGGTTGCCTTCCAAGCGCTCTTCCGAAAACGCCATCTCGCGAATCAACATCTGCCGCGCGGTCTCGCTCGATTCCGGAAGCGTCACTACGGGGTCCGCGGCACGGTTGACGAGTTGCTCCAGCACTTGCTTTTGGCGGTATGTGAAATCGGTGAATCCGTCCACCAGCAGCAGGCCGGGAGCGGCGACGACCTCCGGCGCGCCGGGAGACGCCACAGCGCGCTCGTAAGCGCGCAGAAATTCCAGGAACGCCCGGCCGCGCGGGCGATCGCCGCGGATCGCGCGCGCCACGTCCGTGGATCGCAGGCCGGCGGCCAGCACCTCCTCGGCTTCCTCCGCGACTGTTTCGCGGAAGCCGGGATAGGCGATCACGCCGCGAAAGTACGGGATGTCGGCTTCGTCCAGCAGCCGCCGAACCAGCAGTTCCCGGCGCACCGCCGAAAGCCCCGGCGGAGGGGCGGCCAGTTCGTCGAACGTGACTACGCCGCGGCCGGTCAGGATTGCGCCGCCGTTGTCCGCAATCAAGCGCAACAAGGAATTGCGTGTGTGTTCTCGGAAGCTGACCGTGGGAACAATCAGCAGCGTTTCAGCCGCGCGTCCGGCAGACCATGCTTCGCGGTAAAGATTCAGGATGGCGTGAGTCTTCCCCGCGCCCGCCGGGCCGGTCAGGAGACGGCGGGCGAATAGGCGGCCTTGTTCTGGGAGTGTTCTCATACTTGCATCTGCTGGAACACGGAGGAACCCAGCATGGGAAGAATGGGAGGTATGGGAAGTATGGGAATTATGCATGCTTCCCATTCTTCCCATTCTTCCCATTCAAAACAGCTTCATCTGAATGGTCAAATATTTCTTGGGCTGCTTCCGGAAGTCCGCCAACAACTCGCGCAACTCCAGGCTCAGCCCGTTGACGTTGTTATACATGGCATCGTCCTTGGACAGCTTGCCGAACGCGCCTTCGCCGCGATCGATGCGTCCGGCAATGTCGTCAATCTTGGTGACCGCCGCGGTCGCCTTGTCGTAAAACGCTTCGTCGGTGAGGATCTTGCCCAGCGAGCCCTTGCCGGCCTTGGTGTCGGCGACAATCTTGCCAAAGTCGTTGATTACTTTGCGCGTATCGTCGTGCAACGTGGTGTCGTAGATAAACTTGCCGAGCGATCCCTTTTGCGCCTGGATGTCGTCCGCGATCGTGCTCAGCTTAGCCACCGTTTGGTCGGCGTGATTATAGAAGTCGTCGCTATAGACGATCTTGCCCAGACTGCCCTTGCCGGAGTTGGCATAACTCACCATGTCTTGGAACTGCGTGGCGGTGACCCTGAGCTGCTTGTAGAGCGAATCGTCGTACATGATCTTGCCGAGCGTGCCTTGACCCTGCTGCACATGGTCGGCCATGGCATTCAGCGTATTGGTCAGGCGGTTTACGTTGGTCATCACGTTGTCTCCGGAGGCCATCAGATGTCCGAAGTCGGGCTGCACTTTGTAGCGCACTTCCGATCCGGCCTGCAGCTCGGCCCTGCCGGGCGAGCCGCGCGTGATGTCGATGAAGCGCTGGCCCAGCAGGCCCTCTACTTCCAAGGCGGCCAGGGAGTCTTCGCGAACCTCCTTCATCATGCGGTCCTCCACGTGGAAAGAGACCTCCACGACGCGTAGCGGATTGGGGTCGTTGGACACGGTGATGTCGTCCACGTTGCCGATATCAATGCCCGACAGACGCACCGGATCGCCTTTTTTGAGGCCGCCGGCATTATCGATGTAGACCTTCAGATTGGTCTTGGGGCTGAAGAATCCCTGACCGGTCATCAAAAACACCATCAGTCCAAAAATAGTGAAGGACACTACGACCAGCAGCCCCACGCGGAGCTGCACCCAGGAAACCTGTTTGCGTTGCGCCATAATCGACCTCGCAGTTTTGTTTACTCGATAAATTTTCGCACATAGGAGTCGCGCGCCGCGAACAACTCGCGCTCCCCGCCTTCAAAAACGACCGCGCCCTCGCGCAACACCAGAAAAGAAGTGCCCGCGCCATTTCCCGCGCTCCCCGAACCCATCCGTTCCAACTGGCCGGTTTCCGGATTGAATCGCGACTGCGCCAGCACATGCGCGTCCTGGATGCGATGGGTCACCAGTAGCGCGCTGACCCGCAGGACGTCGCGCAATTTCACGATCAGCGCCATGATGCGGTGCGCCGTCACCGGGTCCAGACCCGCCGTGGGGGAATCGTACAGCATCAACGGAGGACCGCCCACGAAAGCGCGAGCGATGGCCACACGCCGGCGCATGCCGCCGGATAATTCCGCCGGCATCCGGCGTTCGGTGCCCTCCAGTTCTACGAAGCGCAGCGCCTCTTCCACGCGGCGCGTTTCCTCTTCTTCGGGCAGGGTCCGTTCCTCTTGAAAAATGTAAGCGACATTCTCGCCTACGGTGAGGGAATCGAACAGGGCCCCTTCCTGAAAAACCATGCCGGCGCGCAGCCGCAACGGGAACATTTCATCCTCGCTCAGGTCAGTCAGATCCTGGCCAAAGAGCCGCACCACGCCTTCATCGGCGGGGATCAACCCCAAAACGGTTTTCATCAGCACCGACTTGCCCGATCCCGCCGCGCCCAGCAACACTTTGGTCTCGCCTTCTTCCAACCGGAAACTGACGTCGTCGAGAACCTCGGACGGAAAATGCGGTCCGCGGTCGAAGCGGACGGTGACGCGATCGAATTCGACGATGGCAGCGATGGGAGGCATGGGAGTTATGACATCAGAAAGTCCCCAGCATGATTCGCGTCAAGAAGAAATTGGCCGTCAGAATCAGCACCGATGCGGCGACCATGGCCTGCGTGGTGGCGCGGCCCACGCCTTGCGTCCCGCCACGGGTGTTCAATCCGTAATAACAGCCTACCAGGGCCACGATGAACGCGAAGACGAAGGGTTTCAGCAGTCCCTGAAAAACGTCGGCAAAGTGAAGGGCCTGGTAGGCGGTGGTCCAATACTCCACCGGATTCAGCCGGATGATGAAGTTGGCCACGACAAAACCGCCGCACAGACCCACGAAGTCGCTGACGATGGTCAAGAGCGGCAACATCAGCACCGTCGCGACTAACCGGGGCGTGACCAGTTTTTTCACCGGGTCGGTACCCAGTGCGCGCATGGCGTCAATCTGCTCGCTGACCAGCATCGACCCCAGTTCACTAGCCATGCCCGAGGCGCACCGGCCGGCCACCATCAACGAGGTCAGCGTGGGACCCAGTTCGCGCACCAGCGACAGCGCCACCAGTTGGCCGGTCAAGTTGACTTGGCCGAACGTGGTCAGCGTCTTGGACATTTGCAGCGCCAGCACCGCGCCGGTGAAAAATCCGGTGAGCAGCGTGATGGGAAGCGAGCCGACGCCGATGATATCCATCTGCGCCAGCATGTCGTTCCAATAGATGGGAGGGCGGCCCAGATTGGCGATAGCTCGCAATCCCAGGAAAGTGAATTCCTGGACGGCCAGCACGCGTTGCTTAAGGGCATCCGCGAGCAAATTGGAAGAGTTCTTTTCCACGAGAGACGGTTGGCGCGACTCTCAAAGATAATGTAACACAAAGTAGCGCGGGCATCCCGGCGGGCGTAGTTTTCTTTACTCTGTCCGATGCTCAGTAGGAAGTCCCGTATCCTCTGAGGGCAACTGCGCGACGCCCGCCTTGAACCGCCGATAATCGCCCGCCTTCATCTCCACGAATCGGCACATCTCCCGAACCCGCGAAGCCACGCGCGGGCCCAGGCGCTCCTCGAATGAAGGATGGGTCGTGTGCTTGCCCGGCTTGCCTGTCATGCGCTCTTCTTTCAGGTTGGCGGTGAAGAGCGTAGGCAGATCCCTGCTGTAGCGGTGATTCACGATATAGGTCACCGTATCTTCCACCCAATCCGAGATGCGGTTGTTGCCGAGGTCGTCGATGGCAACCACATCCGACGACAGCACCGGTTGTAGCAGTTCGTACTCCGTCGTGTGCACCGAAGGGTTATAGCTATTTTGAATGCGTCGCAGCAACTCCTGATAATCGAGGAAAACTGCTTCGGCTCCCTTCTCGCAGAGCTTGCGCAGCAGCGCGATCATCAGGTGAGTCTTGCCCGTTCCAGGAGGGCCCAAAAAGAGCAATCCGCGGGCGTTGGTGGGATATTCGTCCACGAACTGCTGGGCCACGTTGAGCGCTTTCCACAGCATATCGTTGCGAGACCCTTCCCAATGGCAGTCAAACGTGTTGAAGTCGCAGGTCTGGTACTTCAAGGGTATGCCGGCGCCTTCAATGGCGCGCTCCACTCGGGCCCGCTCCCGGCAGTCGCACGGTACCAGCGGACCTTTCGCTCCGCTCTCGGCACTGGGCCGCCAGCCGGTACCGCCGCAAACCTGGCAATCCGGCGCAGAAGTACTCGGCATAGGGAAAGTCTAACACCTTTTTCGTCTGCTCTCATTGAGGCCCAGAACGGGAACCGAAAAGTCGTTAGTCCAGACCACCTTCGTGGCGAGGTGTGGTCCTATAGTACCCGGAGGCCTGAAACGAAACGCGTAGAGCGTTTGGCCCACGTTCCGAGGGATTCTCGCAGATGGGAGTGTATGGACTACGGCTCACTTTCTCCGAACCAACTGGTTCAGGAATGCCTCCGGGCAGGGAATGAAGCAGCGTGGGAGGAATTCCTGAATCGGTTTCATACCCTGATCGCTACCGTGGTTGCGCGCACAGCCCGGCGATGGAATGTGACCGCCCCCGCCATGCTGGAAGATTTGGTGCAAGAGGTCTACTTGAAACTCTGCGCCGACCATTGCCAGTCGCTGCGCGACTTCCAGGGAGTCCATGCCGATTCTCTCTTCGCCTATCTGAAAGTGACGGCCGCCAATCTGGTCCAAGACCATTTCAAAGCGCGGCAAGCCCGCAAGCGCGGATCGGGTCTGGCGGATCAAAGCCTGGATCTGGCCGATCCTCCGGACCGGGCTGGCGGCCACGGCAGCCGCGAGGAGTTGGAGCAAACCGTGCTGCTGAAACAGATCGGCCACGTGCTCTCGGAGGAAGGATATTCGCGCGTGCACCGCTCGCTGTTTTGGCTGTACTACCGCCAGGGATACACGGCGGCGGCTCTGGCGGCCATCCCGGCCGTGGATCTCACGGTAAAAGGAGTAGAAAGCTTGCTGCTGCGCATGACCCGCTCCGTGCGGGATCGCCTGGTTCCCACCGGCCAGAAATGCGACCCGGCTCCGCTTATACCGCCCAACCGCGCGTCGGCGCCATCTAGCGCGAGCGCCTTTGATTCGCCGGCGCCATCTAGCGCGAGCGCCTTTGATTCGCCGGCGCCATCTAGCGCGAGCGCCTTTGATTCGCCGGCGCCATCGAGCGCGAGCGCCTTTGATTCGCCGGCGCCATCGAGCGCGAGCGCCTGGGGCAACGCTGCGGCGCCAGGCGGTGATCCGGCCGGGCACACCGCTGCCTCTCAGTACGCGGCGGGTTCGTGATTTTATAGCAACGTTGGTAAGACGCTCCCGATCTCCCCATTGATCACCAGGTCGGCGATGGCATCGAGCGGCGTCGGGTCGCGATTGATAATCACCAGCATCGCGCCATTCTCCTTGGCCAGCGATGGAAAGCCCGCCGCCGGATGCACCACCAGTGACGATCCCACGGCGAGGAACACCTCGCAGTCGAGCGTCGCGGTGGTGGCCCGGCGCATTTCCTGCTCCGGCATGGCCTGGCCGAAGGAGATGGTGGCGGGCTTCAGATAGCCGCCGCACAACCGGCACTCCGGCGCCAACTCGCCCGCTTGCACGCGAGCCACGGCTTCCTCCGAGGGAATGCGCTCGCCGCAGGACAAGCACACCGCCTCCGTGGTGGTTCCGTGTAATTCGATGACCGCCTCGCGCGGCAAGCCGGCGCGTTGATGCAGGCCGTCGATGTTTTGAGTGATGAGCGCGCGCAACTTTCCGGCACGTTGCAGGTCCACAAAGGCGAAATGACCGGCGTTTGGCTTGGCGTCGCGAATATACGGCCAGTTCTCCACTTTTTGACGCCAATACTCCACGCGTCCTTCGTGGCTGGAAAGGAACTCGTCGAAGTACACGGTGCGGTACTTAGCCCACACGCCGTTGGGGCTTCGGAAATCGGGGATGCCCGACTCCGTGGAAATCCCCGCGCCGGTGAACCCAACCACGCGTCTGCTGGCGGCAATTTTGGCGCGAACTTCGGCTAGAGTCATGGAACAGATTATACAATCTTAGTGATGAATCGCCGGCCCAAGCCGCTGGGTGAGGGGGAGTTGCATGCCTACGCGCTGAAGTCGCTAGCGGCGCGGGCGTTGTCGTTGGGCGAGATGCGCGGCAAACTGGAGCGCCGCGCACTGCGCAAGACCGACGTGGAAGCCGTGCTGCGCCGCCTGAAGGATGCCGGCTTGCTGAACGATGCGCGCTTCGCGGAGTCCTATGCATCGTGGCGCATGGACGCCAGAGTAGGCCGCCGTCGCGTGGAGCGCGACCTGCGGGCTCGCCGCGTGGCCCCCCAACTGGCCCAGCGCACCGTGGAAAAGGCCTTCGCCGGCGCCGATGAATCGGAGATGCTGCGCGAGCACATCGCCAAGCACACCCGCCGCACGGGCCTGCCGGCCGACCGCCGCGCCATGGCCGCGTTGTACCGGCACTTGGTGGTGGCGGGATTCTCGCCGTCGCTCATTTTTGCGGAATTGCGCAGGCTGCGCAAGGAAGACGCGGACGCGCTGGAAGAATCGTTGGGAGAGTGAGGAATCAGCCACAGAGGCACAGAGAACACGGAGATCGGAAACACAGAGAACACAAGGCCAAGACAAGCTTTTCTCTGTGCATCCGGTCTCCGTGTTCTCTGTGCCTCTGTGGCTGATCTTCTCCCAGGCCGCGATATAATCTAAGCTTCATGACAGGCAATGAAATCCGCCAGCGGTTTCTCGACTATTTTGCGGCGCGCGGCCATCGCGTGGTGAAGAGCAGTGCGCTGGTGCCGGCCAACGACGCAACCTTGTTGTTCACCAACGCCGGCATGGTGCAGTTCAAGGACGTTTTTCTGGGTCTGGAACCGCGCGACTACAAACGCGCCACCACTTCGCAGAAGTGCGTTCGCGCCGGGGGCAAACACAACGATCTGGAAAACGTCGGCCGCACCCGGCGCCATCAAACGTTTTTCGAAATGCTGGGGAATTTTTCTTTCGGCGACTACTTCAAGAAGGACGCCATCCGTTTTGCCTGGGACCTCGTCACCAGCCCCAGGGAAGGCTACGGCCTGGCCAAGGATCGCCTCTACGTCACCATTTTCCGCGACGACGATACCGCCGGAGCATTGTGGCAGAGCGAAGCGGGCGTGCCCGCGGCGCGCATCTTCCGCCTGGACGAGAAGGACAATTTTTGGGCCATGGGCGACACCGGCCCCTGCGGCCCCTGCTCCGAGATCCACTACGATATGGGCGTGCACGCCTCCGATGAAGGTCACGGCGATTGCCAGTTTCCCTGCGACTGCGGCCGCTACGTGGAAATTTGGAACCTGGTCTTCATGCAGTTCGATCGCGACGCCTCCGGCAAGATGACGCCGCTGCCTGCGCCCTCCATCGACACCGGCATGGGCCTGGAGCGCGTTGCCACCGTGATGCAGGGCAAGCTGTCGAACTTCGAGACGGACTTGCTGCGTCCGTTGGTGGACCAGGCAGCGGAAGTCAGCGGCAAAGCCTACGGCGACAATGACGCCAACGACGTGTCCCTTCGCATTTTGGCCGACCATGCTCGCGCGGCGGCGTTTCTGATCAACGATGGCGTGCTGCCCGCCAACGAAGGACGCGGCTACGTGCTGCGGAAAATCCTGCGCCGGGCGATTCGCCACGGGCGGATGCTGGGATTGGAGCGTCCCTTCCTTTATGAGTTGACTGGACACGTCGCCGAGATGATGCAGGGCGCTTATCCCGAGCTGCTGGAAAGCGTGCCGCGCGTGGCGCGGGTAGTGAAGGAAGAGGAAACGCGCTTCGGGCATTCCCTGACCCTGGCGTTACGCGAGTTCGAGAAGGCCGTCGAGGAAGCGGGCCAGAGCAAGCGCCTCGCCGGCGAGAAAGTTTTCCATCTTTACGACACCTTCGGATTGGCGCTCGATCTGATGGAGGAAATCGCGCGCGAGCGCGTCCTGACCATTGACACGGCCGGTTTCGAAACCGAGATGGACAAGCAACGCACGCGGGCCCGCGCCAGTTGGAAAGGCGGGGAAAAAGCCGTGGCCGCGCCGGTGTTTCGCGAGATCCTGGAATCGTCGGCCACTGTTTTCGACGGTTACTCGGCGTTCGAGGCCGTCGGCAAGATCGTCGCGATTGTGCGCGGCGCTACACGGCTGGAACAATTGCCGGCCGGAGAACGCGCGGAAGTCGTGCTGGATCGCACGCCGTTTTATGCCGAATCGGGCGGACAAGTGGGCGACACCGGCGTTTTTCTGCGCGAAGGCGAAGAAGCCGCTCGCGTGGAGGACACCCACGCGCCGCTCAAGGGCGTGATCGCGCACAAAGTGCTGGCCCAGGACACCCTGCGCGTCGGCGACGTAGTGCTGGCGCGCGTGGCCGTCGCGGGCCGGCGCTCCACGATGCGCAATCACACCGCCACGCACTTGATGCACGCGGCGCTGCGCCGCGTGCTGGGCACGCACGTGAAACAGCAAGGCTCCATCGTCGATCCGGGGCGCCTGCGCTTCGATTTTTCACATTACACGGCCATGGATTCCAGTGAAATTGCGGAAGTGGAACGGCTGGTCAACGAGCAGATTCTGCAGAACACCGAATTGCACACTGATGTTATGGACCTGGACGCGGCCATCGAGACCGGCGCCATGGCGCTGTTCGGCGAGAAGTACGGCGCGCGCGTGCGCGTGGTTCGCATTCCGGGATTCTCCACCGAACTGTGCGGCGGCACCCACGTGACCCGCACCGGCGACATCGGTGTGTTCAAGGTGGTTTCGGAATCCAGCATTTCCGCCGGCGTGCGGCGCATCGAGGCGATCACCGGTGAAGGCGCGTATCACAATTACCACGATGTTGCGGCGCGCATCGCGCGGCTCTCGGAGATGATCAATGCCGCCGAGCCGGAGTTAGTGGAAGCGGTGGAGAAGCTGAGCCAGCGCGGCCGGTTGCTGGAGAAGCAAGTGGAACAAATGCGCATGAAGCTGGCGCAAGCCAGCGTGGCTGGTTTGTTGCAGCGCGTGGAACAGGTGAAGAACGTCGCCGTGCTGGCGGCGCGGGTGGAAGCGCTGGATCGCGGGCAAATGCGCAGTTTGATCGACTCCTTGCGCGGCAAGATCGGCAGCGGCGTCATCGTGCTGGGCGCGGGCGCGGACGATGACAAGGTGGCACTGGTCGCCGCCGTGTCCAAGGATCTGAACCCCAAGCTTCACGCCGGCAAGATCGTGAAAGCCGTCGCGGAAAAGATGGGCGGCACCGGCGGCGGGCGGCCCGATATGGCGGAAGCCGGAGGCAAGAATCCCGCGCAACTCGATGCCACGCTCAGGGAGGTCGCCGGGATTGTGGCGGGAATGCTCTAAGAAAAGGGTCCACAGAAAAACGATCCACAGATTACCCAGATTACACAGATTAAGAACCGCGGAATGCCGTTTCCTAAATCTGTGTAATCTGTGTAATCTGTGGATCGAATGCGCCGCGCGGAGGCCATCGCGCAAGGCACGCTGTTCTTGGCGGAAGCGCTGGCGGAGTTGGCCCGCTAAATGAAAATGACATGAAGGTGATCGTCCAAATCGGATCCCAGCAACACCAAATCGATCTGGCCTCGCCGGGCGCGGTGGTCGAGGAAGTGGAAAGCGGCGTCTACTCGATTCTGCGCGACGGCCGCAGCTACGAAGTCGTGGTGCGCGACGGCCTCGACGGCGTGCTGGACGTTCACGTCAACGGCAATCATTATGTCGCGCGCGTCGGCGATCCTCGCAAGGTGGCACGGAAACGCGGCGGCGCGTTGCTGGAAGGCCGGCAGAACATATTGGCGCCGATGCCCGGCAAAGTAGTGCGGCTGCTGGTCGCCGAAGGCGACGCAGTGAGCACGGGCCAAGGCCTGGTGGTTGTGGAAGCGATGAAGATGCAGAACGAGATCAAGTCGCCCAAGGCTGGCAGGGTGGTTGCCATCGCAGTGGCCGAGGGCGCGTCGGTCAATCCCGGACAGGCGCTCTTGAGCGTCGAGTAACGCAGGCTTGAAGGCCCGCGTTACGTCAATTCTTCCAGGGCCGCGCGCAACGCCGCCGGATCGGCGGGCAAGGGCCGCGGTTGATTCGCAAACGTCGAGACCAGCCGTTCTCCGCCAACTTCCAGGCGACCGGCGTGATAGTTCAGGATGTACTCCGGATCCTTTAAGACATGGCCGGTGAGGATGGCCACCACATCGTCGCCGGGCTGCATTATGCCGGCGGCGGTTAGTTTGCGGATGCCCGCCAGCGTGGCCGCCGATGCCGGCTCGCAACCGATGCCGCATCGGCCGATCACCGCTTTGGCGTCGGCGATCTCTTGTTCGCTGGCGATCTCGCACAGCCCGCCGGACGCGCGCAACTCGCGCACCGCTTTGGGCCAGGATACCGGCGCGCCAATCTTGATTGCCGTGGCCAAGGTTTGCGGATGATCCACCGGCGTGAGTGCCGCCGCCGCGTCGCGCAGCATGTGATAGAGCGGCGCGGCGCCTGCCGCTTGGATCACGGCGAGTCTCGGCAGGCGCGCAATCAGCCCGAGATCGCGCATTTCGCGCAAGCCTTTTCCAAACGCCGAGACGTTGCCGAGGTTGCCGCCCGGCACCACAATCCAATCGGGAACGCGCCACTCGCACTGTTCCAGCAATTCCACCATGATGGTCTTCTGCCCTTCCAGACGGAATGGATTGATGGAATTGAGCAAATACATCCCCAGCGCCGGCGCGAGATCGAAAACCAGTTTGAGAATCGTGTCGAAGTTGCCTTCCACTTGCAGCGTGGTGGCTCCGTATTCCAGGGCTTGCGCCAGTTTGCCCATGGCGATTTCGCCTCGCGGCACAAACACGATCGGCCGCAATCCGGCGACCGCCGCGTAGGCCGCCATGGAGGCCGAGGTGTTGCCGGTGGACACGCAGGCCACCAAGCGCATTCCCAATTGCCGGGCCCGCGCCACGGCGGCGACCATGCCGTTGTCCTTGAACGATCCAGTAGGATTAAAACCTTGATGCTTGAAGCGCACGCGCTCGAGACCTGCGTAGCGCGCCGCGCCCGGAGCGTCGAGCAACGGCGTGTTGCCTTCACCGAGCGTCGAGACCAGCGAAAGATCGTCGAGAAACGGAAGAATTTCGCGAAAACGGAAGACGCCGCTGCGATCCGCAGGCGCGTGCGATTTGCGGCGTTCGAGCCATATGGACTTCCATGTGGAGGCATCGCCGAATTGGTAGCAGGCGTCCAACAAGCCGCCGCATCGCGCGCAGGTGTGGATGTTTTCCGTCAGCGGGAATGTGGTCGCGCAGCCTAGGCAGGTGAAATGCATCGAACTAGCAGTATTCCATGGTCGGGCGGAGACAACAAGCGTGGCCGCGCAGAACGATCCAGGTCGCGAGGCGGCTGCACGCGGGGATCACCTTGTCCTTGACGACATGCAGGCGGATCATACGGGGCCGCTCATCGTCCTCGAAGTGACAGCGGACGGCGTCCTGCACCATGGACCGAAGCTCAGCCATGGTTTCCCCTGCGTGAAGATGGCGTGCCCCACGACGCGAGACCGGGCGTTGCTCGGGGCTGTTATGGTTCGAGCCGTTGGCCCTCAGGACGCCATCGGGGGTGCGTTTTCATCATCTCGGGTGGCAGCCTCGCGGCGGCCATCTCGGTTCATCCGTGGTTCAGTTCCTTCTTTTGGTGGCGCTCTGCGCGAAATACCGGACGGTCGCCTTTCACGGTCACGCGGTTGCCTTTGCGTTCATTCGGCCAGTAATCCCAAATAGCCATGTGTTGCGTACAGCGGTTGTCCCACACGGCGATGTCGTTTTTTTGCCAATGGAAGCGGGTTTGATACCAGGGGCTTTCCGCGTGTTGGAAGAGGAATTGCAGAATGGCGCGGCTCTCTTCCTCCGGCAGGCCCTCGATCCGCGTGGTAAAAGTCCGGTTGACAAAGAGCGAAGGCCGGCCGGTTTCCGGGTGCGTGCGAATGATGGGATGAACCGCCGTGGGATAGACCTTGCCGGCATCGTTGACGCCGCGCTCGGCGTAGCGGCCGCGATAGATGTGCTCGGATTCATGGACCGCGGAGAGTCCTTCGAGAAACGCTTTCATGCGCGGCGAAAGATCGTTGTAGGCCGCGTACATGCTGGCAAACAGCGTGTCGCCTCCCGATGGCGGCAGGGTGTGGATTTGCAGGATCGATCCCAGGGGCGGCTCGGGATCGCAGGAAACGTCGGAATGCCAGAATTCGCCGTTGGCGATCTGGGAGTCCTTGTGAGCGTGGATCACGAACACTTGCGGGTAGCCTTCCATGTGCGGCGCGGCCGGATGAATGTGCAATTCTCCGAAGCGCCGTCCAAAGGCGATCTGTTGCTCGGGCGTCAGCGGGTTCTGCTCGCGGAAGAAGATCACGGAATAGCGCAGGAAAGCATCGTGAACTTCGCTCCACTGGTGGTCCGGCAGCGGGCTGGTCAGATCGGCGCCGCGAATCTCCGCGCCGATGACCGGCGTGGCAGGCGTCACCTGTATGGTTTGGTATTCCACGGCTTGCTCCTAGTCCCGTGACCGCCTAGTTTCGTTTCTTTGCCGTCGCGGTCAAAACGGTAATGATTGCTTCCCCAACGCTTCACTGGGAACCAAATCAGGCAGTCACGGGACTAGTATGGCACAGCATCCGCGATCCCGGCATCGCCAAGGGCCGCTCATCTTAGTTCCTTCTCTTGCCAGTACCGCAGCCTCTCCTGGACCAGCCGGAAGATGTAGTCGAGAGACCGCGTCACGGCCAGCATAACCGCCATCGACAGGAAGAAGACCGCGGCCACGTAACGGGACCAATGTTCCGTTGTCCCACCCTTTTCCAAGCGCTCGGCCAGGCTGGCGCCGACCAACAAGATGGAGGCAAGAACCAACGCGGCTGGAACCAGCCAAAACCAGGGGCTTTGGAAAAACCGCGCAATCAAGGAGCGATGTCCTTCCCCGACTTCACCCGACAACGCCAGGGTGGTCATCCGGGAGGAAAGATAGGACGCGCAGAAAAGGATGGCGCCGGCGGTTCCCAGCAGTTCACCGCCCAAGAAACGGTAGATCATCCACTCCAGGACACGTCGATGCGCCAGATAGTAGCTGATCGGGAAGAGCATCAGAAGGCCGGCGCACAGGAAGGCCAGCAAGCTGAAAGCCCCCAAGAGGCGGGACGGCCGGTAGAGAAAGGCGGCCTCCACGATCACGCGCAGAAAAAGGATGCCATCCCGCCAGACCCGCAGTTTGGATTGGCCAACCCTCTCGCGATAAGGCATATCCAGTTCTTCAATCAGGAGACTGGGAGAGAGCATGGCCCGCGCGCTCATGGCCGGGGTGAAATGCAAACCGTCCGGAAGAGGATACAGCTTGGAGATGGCTTGGCGGCGGACCACTCGCATCCCGCTGGCCGTGTCCCGCACGCGGGAACTGGAAAGCGTGCTTAACAGAATCGCGAATATGAAGTTGCCGACGCGCCGCAGCAGCGGCATGCGGCTTTCCTGATTCAAACGGCACCCTAGAACTACGTCCGCGTTGGTCTCGACAAGCCGGGAGCACAGCACGGCGAAGAATCTGGGATCGCAGGTGCCATCGGCATCCAGGAAACCCAGCAGGTCGGCGTCCGTCTGGGACCAACCGGTCTTGATCGCGGCTCCGTAGCCCCGGTTATTGGGCAGGATGACCAGGCGAACGCGATTCGCAAAACGGCGAGCGATCTCCACGGTCTGGTCGGTGGAACCGTCGCTGACCACGACCACCTCGACGTCCTGGACCGGGCTGGCGGCGCAAATGTGTTCGCGCGCCTCCAAGGTGCGCTCGATGATCGCCTGGATAGCACCTTCTTCGTTGAAAGCGGGAATCACGATCCCTAACTTCATTTCCCCTCCAGTGTCGCGCCCGCCTTTGTAATTGTTGGCGTGATTGTTACCATCCCGGCGATCCCTTCGCCTCGCTGGCAGTATATTCTAATCACTTGGGTGTTGCAGTGCCTACTCGGGTGATCCCCGATTTTCCATTGACTACCTTTCGATCGAACGAGGATTTTTTCCAGGCCGTGAGGGACCTCATCGCCAAACTGAAAGCCGCAGGTCATCCGCAGGCAGCCGCCGAGCTAAGACGGGGGTTTGGCTGTCTGAATGGCCTCACCGACGGCTGGGGGCTTTTCCTGGAGTCGATCGAAAAAGTGCAGGCCACGCATTCCGCAGAATTCGGCAGGGAAGAGCGGGAGGCGCTGGAGGCCATCCGAGGGGCTGTGAATACAGCGGTGTAGCGGCGATGATCCAAGCTGCGCCGATCAGGCTGCATAACGCCCCGCTGCAAGGGGGTAGTCGGTCAGTTTGAAAGCGTGCGGCTCCGCCGCTCCTTCGTGCGGAAAGGGCTGTGCCTTTCCGGACCCGCCCTCATTTGGCAAGGCTGCGCCTTGCCCGCACGGCGCAGCCGTGCGAAGTACTAACGGACTTTTCGGAAAGGCGGAGCCTTTCCCTGGAGTTTCTACATTTTTCAGTCAGCTTGCCGGCCAGGCGTCCGTGAAACGGACGCTTTGACAGTAGCCCAGCACTTTAGTGCTGGGGACGGAACCAAGCAGGAAGCGAGTCCGTGCAACGGACGACTGAGGTTTCTATATTTTTGAGCATGGCTCCGGAAAGACCTCAGCCGTCCGTTGCACGGACTTCATCGGAGACGGCCATTTTCCCAGCACTGAAGTGCTGGGCTACTGTCAGGGCGTCCGCTTCGCGGACGCCCATGGAAAGGCGGAGGGAAAGGCGGAGCCTTCCGCACGAAGGAGCGGCAGAGCCGCAGTCGAAGCGTCATGTTCAAATTGACCCACTGCCTGCAAGGGATTTTGCCAACACGTGACCCTACTCGTAGTAGACTTGGAAATCACTATGCCTACCAAGAAAACAAAGCACGCGGTATCCTCAGATGGCGCTTTGGTTGACGCCGCCCGCAGTATCGGCTCGGCGCTCGGCACATTAAGCGCCAAGGCCGACGAACTGACCGCGAAGGCCAAGCAGATGCATATGCCCACAGCGGCGGAAGCGAAAAGCGCCGTCAGCCGCCTGCTCGTGGGCAAGAAGGCCGCTCCCAGCAAGCGTCCCAGCGCCTCGAAGCGCAAGAGGCCTGCTCGAAAGAAGAAGTAGGTGCGTGGCGAAAAAGGAACACTGGACAATCCCGAGCAGACGCGAGGATTTTTAGCATAGATGGACAGGATGTGGCCAACTCAGGAGGGCGTTCGTCCATGCAAGCCCTGCTGCTGACCGAATATCGTCATTTGGAAATCGCCGAAATGCCCACGCCCTCTCCGGGGCCTGGAGAGTTGTTGATTCGGGTGCGGGCCTGCGGCATCTGCGGCTCGGACATTCACGGCTACGACGGCAGTTCCGGCCGGCGCATCCCGCCGCTGGTGATGGGCCACGAAGCGGCCGGCACAGTGGCAGCTGCGGGCGCGGGTGTCACCGGATTTCGCGAGGGCGACCGCGTAACCTTCGACTCCACGGTCTATTGCGGAACCTGCTTTTTCTGCCGCCGGGGCGACGTGAACCTTTGCGACAATCGCCAAGTGCTGGGCGTTTCCTGCGGCGACTATCGCCGCCACGGCGCGTTCGCCCAATACGTGGCCGCTCCCGCGCACATCTGCTATCGCCTGCCCGATGCGCTGCCCTTCGAGCACGCCGCGATGATCGAAGCGGTCTCGGTGGCCGTTCACGCCACCAACCTGACACCGATTCGTCTGGGCGATTCCGCCGTGGTCGTAGGCGCGGGGATGATCGGACTGTTGGCGATCCAGGCGCTGAAACGCGCCGGCTGCGGGCGAATCATGGCCGTGGATCTGGAAGCGAATCGCCTGGAGTTGGCGCTGCGCCTGGGCGCCACCGACACCGTGAATGCCCGCCAGGACGATCCGGTGGAGTTTGTGCGGGCCCGCACCGGCGGCCGCGGCGCGGACGTGGCCATGGAAGTAGTTGGCGCCGGCGATCCGGTGAAAACTGCCGTGGCCGCGTTGCGCAAAGGCGGCGCGCTCACGCTGGTGGGCAATCTGGCGCCGCAAATCGACTTCCCTTTGCAAGCGGTGGTGACGCGGCAAATCCGCGTGACGGGATCGTGCGCCTCTTGCGGCGAATATCCGCAGTGCATCGAGATGCTGGCCAGTGGCGCGATCCAGGTGGAACCGCTGATCAGCGCCAAGGCGCCGCTGACGGAAGGGGCGGAGTGGTTCGCGCGGTTGTACGCGCGGGAGGGCAATTTGATGAAGGTGATCCTGCAACCGTAGGTTCAGGCTGACCCCGCAGTTTTCGGCCTGATTCATGATCTACGCGAGTGAAACGGGCGGCCGTTAGCGTGGTGTCTTGCAGCTATTCATGATGCAGGGCGGTCATCGGGTTAACGCGTGTGGCGCGGTGTGCCGGGATGTAGCACGCCCCTAGCGACACCACAGCCAGCGCCACGGAAACGGCCGCGAAAGTTGCGGGATCGGCCGGCTGCACTTCATACAAGAGCTTAGTGAGCGACTGGCTCAAAGCCAGCGCACCGGCGAGGCCCGCGAGCATGCCGATGCTCGTGGTCAGCATCGCCTGGCGGATCACCATCCGGAGCACATCGGCCGGCTGCGCGCCCAGCGCCATTCGTACGCCGATCTCCCGCGTCCGCAATGTCACCAGGTAGGAGATCACGCCATAGATCCCGATGGCCGCCAGGATCAGCGCCAACGTGGCGAAAATGGCCAGCAGCAGCATGGTGAAGCGAGACTGTTTTAGAGAGTCGCCGGCCACTTGTTCCATGGTCTGAATCTTAGCCACCGGCGTTTCCGGATCGAGGGTGGCGAGTTGCGCCTTGACGGCCGGCACGGCCGCTAAAGGGTCGCCTTGGGTGCGAACCATGATGGCCATGAACTCGTTGGGGAATTGCGGTTGCGCCCAATACAGCGTGTTGCCCGCCTTCGTCTCCAGGCTGGTAAGACGCACATCGCCCACGACACCAATAATCTCGGCGTCGAGTTTCTTGTCCCAGTCCATCAAGACGTGCTTGCCCAAGGGACTCTCGTTGGGCCAGTAGGTCTTGACCATGTTTTCGTTGATGATCACTTTCACGGGAGCGGCGGCGGTGTCGCGCGTCTCGAACTCGCGGCCTTGGAGTATTGGAATCCCCATGGTGCGGAACAATCCCGCGGTGACCACACGTAAGCCCCCTACCGGGTCTTCGCCTTCCGGCGGCTTAGCACGGTCGGCCAGATTGAAGTTGGTAGCAGATCCCAGACTGGCCAGCGGAACGAAACTCATCGCCGCGGCCGAAATGACGCCTGGTTGCGTGGAGATACGTGAAATGGCGTCCGCAAAAAAGCGCGCTTGTGCGGGAGCTTGGGTAACGTTGTCCGCTCAGGGCCACTTCCATGGTCAGCAACCGATCGGCCGCGAATCCAGGATTGACTCCGCTCAGTCGCACGAAGCTCTTCATCAGAATGCCCGCGCCGGCGAGCAAGATCAGAGCCAGCGCCATCTCCGACGCCACCAACACGTTCCTCAGACGACCACTCGAGCGCGAAGCAGACGCTCCGCGGCCGCCTTCTTGAAGCGCGTCTTGCGGATCAGTCCGCGACGCCTCGAGTGCCGGAGCCATGCCGAAAGCCAGGCCGCTCAGAAATGAAAGCGCCAAGGCGAAAGCCATTACTGGCGCGTCGATACCGATGGCGACGAATCCGGGGATCTCAGCCGGCAGCAATTTCCCTACGACGCTCAGCATCCACATCGCCAGAACCATGCCGGCGGCTCCTCCGGCGAGCGCGAGCGCCACGCTTTCCGCGAGGAACTGCGCTACCAGGCGCCGGCGGCCTGCACCCAACGCGGCGCGCACGGCAAGCTCCTTGCGACGTCCCGCGGCGCGCGCCAGTTGCAGATTGGCAACATTGGCACAAGCGATCAGCAAGACGAAGCCCACCGCGCCTAACAGGACCAGCAGCGGCGTACGAATGTCGCCGGAAATCTCATCGCGCATCGAACGCAGGTACACGGTCCAACCCATGTCGAATCCGGGACGTTCCTGCTCGAAGCGCTGGGCGATCGCCGACATTTCCGCTTGCGCTTGTTCTTGCGAGACACCCGGCTTCAGGCGAGCCACTACGGATGCCCAGCGTCCCGTGGAATCGCGGGTGCTTTCGGTCAACACGCCCGGAGTCCAAAGGTCCACCGCTTCTCCAATCTGGAATCCGGGAGGCATGACGCCGATGATTTGGACTCGCTGATCGTTCAGTCTAAGACTCTGCTCTATAACACTGGGATCGCCGCCGAAGCGCCGCATCCAGTATCCGTGACTGATGACCACGACGTCATTGTGCCCCTGCCGGCCGTCCTCCGGCTGGATGGTCCGGCCCAGGAAAGCGCCCACTCCGATGGTCTGAAACAGGTCCCCACCGACCATGCCAACGGGAAGGCGTTCCGCGTCGCCCCGGCCGGGTTTGTCCGGCAAGACGTTCGCAGATAACGAGACAAACAGCGACATGCTCTCGAACGACTTGGCCTGCTCCTTCCAGCGCATATAGTTCGATGAACCCACCGAGTTGTACTTGGTCAGGTTGCGCTTGTAGTTGTGTTCCCAAACCATGACCAGCCGGTTAGGATCGCGATAGGGCAGTGGTCGCATCAACAACGCTTCCACAACGGTGAAGATAGCGGTGTTGGCCCCGATTCCCAGGGCCAGAGTCAGCACCGCGACTACGGTGAACCCTGGGCGGCGCGCCAGCATGCGCAGTCCAAAACGGAGGTCGTTCCAGATATTCGACATACCCAAACCCGCGCATCCTTGATTCCAGCCTATCACCATGAAAACTAAGGCAAGTCCTACCTGGTTGCCTGTCCAGGGCCGGGAAGCCGAGCCCGAAACCGGACAGTGTTACGTGTTGGAGTTATGAAAACTCTTCTCGCGATCCACTTGCGGAGATTGTTCGCCACTTTACGTCCGCAGCCAATTCCAGGCGTGTGATCACTTGTCCGGTTTGCCGACATCCACTCGGAAGCACTGTTCCACATCCGCGAGAAGCCCGTTATAGGTCCGGGTGAACAGCAATCTCAGGGTGCTGCCCACACGCATCGGAAGCCGATATCGCGGTGTTGGATGTCGCGTGGACCCCAGCCGGTCGGCCGTTTCATTTGGGTGGCGGCACACGTGGCAGCGCCGGTGTGGTCGGTGCCATCCGTTGGAACAAGGGACGCTCCTTGCCGTCGGATTTCGGCAGCGCCTCGGGAGGCCTGGGGAAAATGATCTTCCACCTGCGGCGAAGTTCGCTTCCGTAGGGGGTACCCTCCAAATCGAACTCTTCGCCGCCCTGCGTCAATTTGTCCCGCGGTCCCAGGTACAGGTAGGCGTCGGCGTTCTGCTCCCATGTCCCCAGCTTCGTCTTAAGGGCGGCAATGGCGGGATAGCCAATCACCGGCGACTCTTGCCAACGCGGCAAACCGGCTAGCCAAGTGTTCTTCATCTCTATCAACTGCGGGGCGGCCTCATGTTCGAAGCGTGCATCGAGATCGTCGTAAGTCCCTACGATGTCACTACCGGGCAGGATCACGTAAGTTTTCACGAAAGCCTGGATCATTTGTTGTTCGATCACGCCGGGTTTGCCTTCCCGCCGCTGGAAGTGTCCGCTGCCCATGATCAACAACGCTTTCCTACGTAGGGCGAGGACGTCGTACCGGACGACGCTGGCGTAGTGCTTGTCGCGGAAGCCCAGAAATGGCGCGATGTCGTCGCGGGTTGCGACGCGGGCCCAATCAATCGGCGGATCTCCGCACAGCACCCGCAGCCGGCGGTCCTTGGGTAACTTTTGATTGACGGACCGGATCGTGGCGTACAAGCCATGGTAGGGCGCCACAGCGACGCCGCCGGGCGCTCCCACAACGTTCTCCCACGATAGGCGAAGGCGCTCGACCGGCACGTTCTCGCCTGCGATATAGCGATCCATGGTGTCCTGATAAAGGGAGTTGCAGATTTCCACTACGATGTCATTGACGCGTTCTGAAAATCCCGGCGCCTCCACCAGTTTGTTCAGCAAGGCGTGTTCCTGGATAGATTCGTGCATCTCACCCAGCATCACGACCCGATATTGGTCAAATAGCTTGATGATTGCCGAAGTGACACCCGCGACCGGCTCCTGCGCGGTCGGCGGCTGCGCGGCGACGCTGGGTACTCCTGCGGCGAAAGCGATGGAGAAGGTCAGGATTTTGATTGCTGCGGTCTTTACGTCCATGTTGGTGGTTTAGACACCATTTGAGTGGTTGGTGTTCCCGAAGCGCCGGAAAAGCAACCACCGATAAAGGTTGACGGGAATCGATTTTTCTTGGCGCTGCCCTGAGAATGACTTCGCCGGCTTGTACTTTCAATCGCTTGGGCAATGCGGGGGACAGCCTGATCTGCGTCGCCTGTTTTCCTATTCGCGTCGTGCCGACAATGCGTGGTCCCGAAAAGTGACTACGCACGTCAGGCCGACCCCGCCGTTCCCGACCCCGCCGTTCCGACCGCCGTTCCCGACATCTCCGACCCACTCTCAGGCTGTTTGACCCCTCTTTCCGGGGGATACAGTTCGCTGGAGGGAGCCTTTTGAATCACCTCGTGCCGTTCTGGATCGGCGGGGCAGGTAGCCATCTATGGGAGGAGCAGCGATAAGGAATATCACTCGCCGGCCCGGGCGCGCTCTGCGCCCACGGCGCGCGCGCGGACGATAAACCGCTCCGGCGCGCTGCCGATAAAATCAAAGGGATAGCAAGTGATCAGGGTGAGACTATCGGAAGAAGTCTTGTCCAGCACATCGGTGTGTTGAGGCACGACAATTCCCGCGTCCACGACGCGGTAAATCTCCGTGCCTCTGGCGGTGCGGATGCGCACCTCGTCGCCGGCGGCGATGCCGCTCAGTGGGCGGAATTGGCGGTCGCGATGGCCCGCCAGGCAGATGTTACCGGCTTGTCCGGGAAGCGCCGTTCCGCGAACGTGACCCACAGCGCGGCGTAACGTTGTATCGCCGGTGCCTTCCCAGGATCACGGAAGAAACGCCTAAGCGCGGAATCGTGATCTGTCCGAGGAGTGTGCCTTCTTGAAGCCGGGCCTTCGAACGGGAATGCGCCTGGCCGCTGGAGCGATCCAACTCTTGTAAGGCGCGCTTCTGAAAGATCTCCGAGTCGAGCAATACCCACGCGCAATAGCCCAGGCAAACCGCCGCAACCAGGAAGCAGAACCATTCGAGGAGAGTACGCAGCCGTCGCATAGTTCTTCAAAAAGGGCCGGCGCGGGCGGCTTGCAAGCACCCGCGCCGGCGAGAAGTTACTTCACACAGGAACGCCTAGCGGCTCGCACAGCGGCGATAGGCGGAAACGGCTGCGCCAAGAGCCAGAGAGAAACTGCCCGCCAATCCGATCAGCGCCAACTCGCTGCCGGTCTTGGGCAGTTGGTCGGGCTTGTTGTCGTCGGGTGTAGAACTCGGCGTTTCGGACGTGGCGGGAGGCTGCGCCTGATCTTGCGGCAAGCCGGCGTCGGGCGTCTCCTCAGCCATCGGACTGGGAGCGGCCTTGTCTTCGTCGGCCGCCGTGTCCGGGGATGGCGTTACAGGAGCGGACGTGTCGGGAGTCTGTACGGCCGACGCGGTGTCCGCGGGCGGCTCGGCGACGATGCCGTTGTCAGGAGCAGGCATATTACTCTGCGCGATTTCGGTGGTCACCGTTCCAGGAATCGCCCACGGGCTGTTCTTCGCCAACAGCCGTGACTGATCCTTGGAGTACGTGAACTCCTGCCCGATGTCGTCGCCCGGCCGGAACCATACCTTCACCGCTTGCGGCTCGGTGGACAGGCGTTCCTCAAACCGAATGGCCGGCTGATCACCGTGATAGCTGGACGTGTCGCGGTACACCGGAACGGCCATTAGCGTCGCAAAGAGCTTGTGCCCGTCTTTGTCGAAGATCTGCACGATGTGGCCGTCGCCGGTCATTCTCATCGTCTTGAACACGTAAGTGCCGGCTGGCAGAGCCTGGCCGGGAATCTGCACCGTTTCACCGAACGTGATTACGGTCTTCTTGTCCGTGTCATCCGCGGAGGCTTTGGGAAGATAGGTGAAGATCATCAACATAGTGCAGAGAATGGCAGCAACCGTCCCTGACCATTGTTTTCCGTGCCGTCCCTGACCATTGTTTTCCGTGAGAGTTAGTTTCGTACATGTCAGTCCTCGCTTTCGTATCGGAGTGTTTCGGCGAAGTGACGGAGTTTGCATGCAAACTCCTGCGCGACGTGTGCGGCCCAGCGCGGAAACTTCAGAACCGCCCAAAAGGAAACCGCTGGCTAGAGATACGCGGGGGCCGCGACCTTGGTTACATGGCCAGATAGGGCATTGCAGGAGAACGATTTATGAAATGTCCACCGTCAACGACAAGGGAGAACATTTTCCTCGGCGCGTAAAGATTTTTCCATCATGAAACCTCGCCACGAAAACCCGGGCACGCCGAGTACTCGAGATCCCGGCTGTTCGTTCGGGGGAAGCGAGGGGACAGCTGTCCCCGCATTTCCCAATCTGCGCTAACACCAGCGCCGTTTCCGCGAAGTGTTTCGCGGAATGAAAGCACCGTTGGGTCGGCAGACACGAGTTAGCTCCTCGCAGAACTGCTTCCCCGCTATTTCCTGGCGATTTGCATGGTTTCGTCGATCGAGAGAGTGGGCATGCCCGTGGCCGGGCCGTCGTATTTGGCTGTGATCGTGAAACTGCGCTCGTTGCTCTCCACAGAGTAGGTGTAGCCCAAGCGTCCCTTGGTCCGGCCTTCCTGGACACTGCCGCTGGACTCCAACTCTTCCAGCGTGGCATAGTGGCCGTTCTGCGCCAGCAAGCCGCGTTCGGCTTGGGCCATGGTAGTCAGATCGGCCTCGACGCCCGTGACATCGACTACAGCCCGAATATTGTTGGTGCCCATCGTTGCCGCGGTGCCGCTCTTTCCTGTGAGTTCGGCGCGATAGATGAACAAGCCAACGCCCGTGACGATCAGCATTCCAACGAGACTGATTACAGCGCGCATGGTGGTTGCTCCTTTAGGGGATCTTATCACTCTGAAGGTTTCATCCGCAGCACGGAAATCGGGGTAGTGGGTCAGCGACCTAGTCCGGCGTAGTTGGTAGCTTACCAGCCAGGCCGACCCCGATTCCGCAGCACCTTACGCCAACCGGCTGTCGAGTGCAACCGTCGTTGAGTAGCTTACGTTCGGGCGCTGGAAATGGCACGGGCGCGTGGAAATGGTGTAAGATACGGTCCGGAGGTTTTACACACATGAAGTTACTGGGTTCTGTACTGCTTGCGGCTGCTCTGAGCACGGCCGCAATCGCCAGACCCCGGCCGCCGTGACGCCCTTGAAGGCGGGCGACAAGGCTCCCGAATTCTCTCTGCACGACCAAAACAATAAGGTGGTCAAGCTGAGCGACTTCAAGGGAAAGACCGTGGTTCTGGCGTTCTACGTGCTCGCGTTTACGGGTGGTTGAACGACCGAACTTAAGGCGTATCAGGCTGATATCGCCAAATTCGAAGAAACCAACACACAAGTCCTGGGCATCTCGGTCGATTCGTTCGCTGCCAACAAGAAGTTCGCCGATGAGATCGGCGTGAAGTTCCCCCTGCTGAGCGATCTAAACCACAAGACCTCGAAGGAGTACGGCATTCTCAACGAGGATGTGGGAATCGCCAACCGCACCACCTTTGTGGTGGACGGCAACGGCGTCATCCAGAACGTGGAGCAGGGGCGCAGCGCCCTCGACCCGACGGGAGCGCACACCGTGTGCGCGCGCATCAGACCCGCGGCCAAGCAATAGCCCACTCGGCTTCGCACTCAACGCTCGCGGCTTCCACCAGGGAGGCCGCGCGGCGTTGCTGTTTCCGAGCGCCGTATGCCATTCATCGACACAGCCAACCTCGAAGTCATCGAGCGCAAGCCCGGCTGGTTCGGGCGATACTTCCACTCGCTCAACATGACCATCGCGCACTACGACTTCAAGGCCGGCTCGACGGTCCACGAGCATTTCCATGAACAGGAAGAAGTGTGGGACGTGATCGAAGGCCAGGTGGAGATCACGCTGGACGGCGTCAAGCAAGTCGCCGGCCCCGGCATGGCCGCGGTTGTGCCGCCGAACGTGCCGCACTCGTTGCGCGCCATCACGGACGGCAAGGCGATCGTCGTGGATTATCCGCTGCGCACGATCGGCGCTTAAGGAGCCAAAGACTACAGCGGCAATCCGCGCTAAACGGCGGATCGTCTTGTCCACCTGTATTTTCGTGTCTTTGGTGTTTTTCGTGGTTAGCTGTTAGAACCCCAACCACGAAAAACACGAAATTGTGACTTCTTTACGTTACAATCCTTCCGACTGGGAGGTACGATGCCTAAACCAACCAAAAAAGCCACGCTGTTCTCAAAGAATCTTAGGTGGAAGCTAGAGCAAGGACGGGGGCAAGGACGCAAGGACGGACGCAAGGACGGGGACAGCCTGATCTGCGTAGCCATTTTTCGCGCGCAGTTCTTCACGGCAACGCCAGTCTGATTCTCCGATCGGAGTTCGATCGGGGAGGCCGGTGTGGGGAGGCCGGTGTCGGCCTGGACTTGACGAATTTCATTTTGCAATCCTGATCAATCTTCCGTGACTTCCTGAGTTCTCAACAGAGGCAAGGCTCAGAAGGAAATCGTCGAACTCCAAGCCGACCCCTGCCTGCTAGTGGCCTGTCTGGTGAAGATCTTTAGTGCGCCCTTTCAGGGCTGGAATGAAACTCGGACCTACCCAGGGCGACGCTTCGCTTGCCCTGGGCTGGAATAGCGCGCCCCGGTCGGGGCTTCCGTTGTCGCGGACTTCCTGAGGGCCAGCGGCCCGGCCTATGCCAGCCCAGGGCAAGCGAAGCGGCGCCCTGGGTACCAACAGCCAACAAAGCAAGCCCTGAAAGGGCGATCTAACGTTCCTTCCGAATGTTCCACTCTAAACTAATCTCACAGACAGCCCCCTACCGCGAAGAAGTCACTTTGGGTGTCAGATGGATTAAGGCGCCGGGATTGGCGTCTTCCAGCAACCACAGCGAGCCATCGGGGCCTTCTTCCACATCGCGGATGCGTTTGCCAACATCCCAGCGTTCGGCGGGTTTGGCGCCGCCGTGGCCGTCAAAGATGATGCGGGTGAGCGACGTGCTCGCCAAGCCGCTAATGATGCCGCTACCGTTCCATTGGGGGAAGGTCTGCGTGCCGCTGTAGAACATCAGATTGCCGGGCGCGATCACCGGCACCCAATAAAGCACCGGCTTCGCCAAATCGGGCCGGGTGTCGGGATTCGGAATGGGTACGCCGTTATAGTTCATGCCGTAGGAGACCAGCGGCCAGCCGTAATTCTTGCCCGGCTCGATCAGATTGAGCTCGTCGCCGCCGCGCGGGCCGTGCTCGACCTCCCACAATTCGCCGTTGGGAGAAAACGCCAGGCCGTAGGGCGTGCGGACTCCGCTGGCCCAGGTTTCCGCCGGTGTCAGGTTTGGACCGGGGAAGGTATACGTGCTCACCACCTTGGCAGACTTGGCGGCTTCGGTGTCCATGGGCGGATCGATCAGGGGAACGGTGGCCGCGCCGGTTTTGCCGAAGTTGGGATTGCCGGGCGCCGGTTTGCCATCGAGCGTCAGGCGCAGGATCTTGCCGACGGGCTGGCTGGGATCCTGGGCCGGGGTCATGCGCTGGCGGTCGCCAACCGCGAGGAACAGATACTGGCCGTCCGGCGAAAAGGCGATCTGCGCGCCGGCCTGGCCGCCCTTGCCTCTCGGCATCTGGCGCCACAGCACCTCGAAGTTTCCCAGCCGGGCCGAGGTGGGATTGGCGTGCAGCTTGGCGCGGGCCAGCGCCAGACCACCGCCATAATCACCCGGTTCAACATACGTGAGATAAATACTCTGATCGGTGGCGTAATGCGGCGAGACGAAGACGCCTAACATGCCGTTCTGGCCCTGCCAATAGACCGGGGGAGTACCGCCAACCGGGATCTTCTCTCCTTGCTGGGACACCAGCCAAACCGGTCCAACCTTTTCCGTGACCAGCATGCGGCCATCGGGCAGGAAGGCGATCCGCCAAGGCAGTTCAAATGTGGCCACCGTGGTCATGTTGAACGGCAGGTCTGCTTCGGGTTTCTGTTCACCCACATTGACCTGCGCCCAAGCCGCGGTCGCCAGAGTGAAAAGCAACGCGGCTCTTACCCCCTTCACCACTTTCGCCAATTTCATCGTCATCTCTCCTGATTTCTCAAGCATGATTTCTCAAGCGTTTCTCAAGCGCCCCGGCCCTGCACCATCCGGGCCACAGTACTTTTTCTTCTCTTGCTCTCTTTATTTCGGGCTCGGAATCGAAACAGCCCTGCCGGCTGCCCCTGGCGCTAAGCCCGTCAATCGAGCTACGCCAGTGGCAAGCCATCGTGGTGACTTCGCCTAGTATACACGTCAGTTCAAGACTCTGCGTCTCCCTGACGAGTAAATCAACATGGAGAATCAGGTCTTGCGCCAAATATTGCGTTCTCCACGATTGGATAGGCGGCGGTTTACGCTCTCAAGACCGGCGGCGTTCGGCGATGCCAAACCCTCGATTGCTGATAGGCAAAGGCAAGCCCTAGAACCACCGGCTCGTTCCAGGCCGCTGCGGACCGAGCTATTGTAAACTCTTGGGATGCCGCGAATCGGGTGCCTCCTGGTCTTTTGTGTAACGCTGGCGACAGCCCAAGAATGGCCGCGCTTTCGCGGACCCAACGGATCTGGCGTGTCCGACTCCGCGAGCCTGCCGGTGGAATTTTCGCCCGCCAAGAACGTCGCCTGGAAGACCGCGGTGCCCTTCGGACGATCGTCGCCGGTGACTAGCGGCGAGCGCATCTTTCTCACCGCTTCGGAAGGCGACAAGCTGCTGACACTCTGCTTCGACCGCAAAACGGGCCGCGAACTGTGGCGCCGCCAGATCGTGCGTAGGCGCGTTACCTCAACGCTAAAAGCCAACGATCCTGCCTCGCCGTCACCCACCGCCGATAGCAAGGCCGTTTACGCGTTCTTCGCCGATTTCGGACTGGTCTCCTACGATTTCAAAGGGAAAGAACGCTGGCGGGTGCCGCTAGGCCCGTTCGACACTTTCTATGGACTGGGCGCTTCGCCGGTGCTGGCTGGAGATACGCTGCTGCTGGTTTGCGACACCCGCGACAAAGCTTTTCTACTGGCCGTTGACGCCCAGTCCGGACGGCCCCGCTGGCGCATCGAGCGTAGCGAGATCCACGGCGAGGGCTATACTTCACCGGCGATCTTCGGCGATCAAGTGGTGATTCTTGGCCCGCATCGCGTGGACGCCTACGCGCTCGCCAACGGCGAACATTTATGGTGGCTGCGTGGCGTCGCTTCATTTCCTATCCCTTCACCATTGGTGAATAAGGACGAGCTGATCATCAGCACCTATGGTTCCGACGGCCCTGCGGGGCCGACATTTGACGCGCTGCTGAAAAAGTTGGACAAAAATGGCGACGGGCGCATTTCGGAGGAGGAAGCCAAGCCCGATCCGGAGTTCGGTGATTATTTCGGAGGCTTGGACCGCAATAAGGATGGTTTTCTCGATCGCGCCGAGTGGGAGGAGATTATGAAGGATGCGCAGGGAGACTACGGCTTGATCGCCATCCATCCCCAGGGGCGCGGAGACTTGACCGCCAACGGTTATCTATGGCGGGAGAAGAAGCACGCGCCCAACATGTCCACGCCAGTGCTCTACAAGGACGTGCTCTATTTGGTTAAGGCGGGCGGAATTCTCGCGTCGCTTGACCCGCAAACCGGCCAGACGTTCAAGGTAGAGCGCGCCAAAGAAGCGCTCGACGAGCACTCCGCCTCGCCGGTCGCCGGAGATGGCAAAGTATATTTCCTTAACGCGGCCGGGAAAGTCATCGTGCTGAAGGCCGCGCCGCAGTGGGAAGTGCTGGCGGTAAACGATCTGCGCGAGGAATGCAATGCCACGCCGGCCATCGCGGATGGCAAAATCTACATTCGCACGAAAACCACGCTTTACGCGTTTCAAGGAAAACGCTAGTAGCGCAGGCCAAGAGTTTATCCGCAGATGTCGCAGGTGAACCGACTGTACCACAACGGCCCCGGAGCGATTTCGCCAATGCCGTCGATCGCTTCCATTCCTACCGACGGGCATACGGTATAGGATCCACTACCCCCGCTTGCGCAAACGCGCGCAGACGCAACGCGCAACTATCGCACGTCCCGCAAGCCAGATCGCTGTTGCGATAACAACTCCAGGTGAGATGCAACGGCGCGCCCAACTCCATCCCTTTGCGGATGATTTCGTGTTTGTGCAAGCCGATCAACGGAGCCACAATTTCGATGTGCGTCTCGGGCTTCGTGCCGCGCCGCACTAGCTGGTTGAACGCTTCGTAATACTCGGGCCGGCAATCGGGATACCCGGAGCTGTCCGCGAACACCGCGCCGATGTAAATATGCTGCGCGCCGATCACCTCCGCCCACGATACCGCCGCAGACAGGAAGTGCGCGTTGCGGAAGGGCACATAGCTCGTGGGAATCGCCGTGGACTCCAGATCCGCTTCACTCACCGGAATCGCGGCGTCCGTGAGGCTCGATCCGCCGATGCGGCCGAGATAGCGCTGATCGAGCCACAACAGGCGCGCGCCATAGTGACGCGCTATTTCTTCGAACGCTCGCCGCTCGCGCGCTTCGGTCCGTTGGCCGTAGCTGGAGTGCAGCAAGGCCAGCGAGTGACCTTCGGCAGCAGCCAGCGCAGCGGTGACACAACTGTCCATGCCACCGGAAACCAGCACCACGGCCGTGCTGCTCATACGCCTTTTGTCCCAGGATCCCAAATGAACTTATGGATCTGCATTCCCAAACGCGCGTCTAATCCATCGGCCAGCATCCACTCCGCCAGGTCGCGCGGATTTAAACTGCCGAACACGGGCGAGAGATTTACGGCGTTGACCTTATCGCGCAACGAATGAGCGCGAATGAAGTCCAGTGTGAAGTCGTAGTCCCGGCGATCGGCCAGCACAAACTTTGCTTCGTCGCGCGGCGTCAAAGTGTCCAAGTTGGACATGCGGAAACTTCCGCCTTCTCCCGATCCGGGGCATTTCACGTCCATGATCTTGATCACTTCGGCGGGCAGGCATGACAGATCGCGCTCGCCGCTGGTTTCGATCAGCACCTGGCAGCCGCGATCAAGCAACGCGCGGCACAACTCCAGCACTTCCTTCTCCTGGAGCATCGGCTCGCCGCCGGTGATCTCCACCAATTTGCAGGGATAGCTATCCACGCGCGCCAGCACTTCATCGAGCGTCATTTTCACACCGCCGGTAAACGTATACTCGCTGTCGCACCACACGCAACGCAGATTGCAGGCCGTCAGCCGCACAAAGATGCACGGCCGGCCCGTGAAGGTGGACTCTCCCTGAATCGAGAAGAAGATTTCGGTGATCTGCATACCGGAAACAAAAGCAACCGCCGATTAACACCGATAAACGCCGATGGGTCCCTCGTTCTCATCGGCGTTCATCGGCGTTCATCGGCGGTTGCATTTTTTCTTGTCCTTAATCCGGCGTATACGTCGCCGTCGTCGTATCGGTCTCCCACACCGTGACCGCCGTCACCGCCACCGCGTTGCCCGGCAAGCGTTCCGCCAGCAATCTGGTGCTCTCTTCGAAGAAATACTTCGCCAGGTTCTCGGCGGAGGGATTGATCGCGTCAAACGGCGGAATGTCGTTGATGTACTGGTGATCCAAACGATCCACCGTGGCGGCGATAATTTGCTTGACGTCCTTGAAATCGTAAAGCAGGCCGATCGAATCCAGTTGCTTGCCTTTCAGCATCACGCGAACCTTGTAGTTGTGGCCGTGCGGATTCTCGCACTTGCCCTTGTAGCCGCGCAGAGCATGGCCGGAGGAAAAAGTTTCGTCAACCGTGACTTCGAACATTTGCTCCCTTTCTCATAAACCGCTCCACCTCCGCCAAATCGGAGGTCACGCGATATCCCGGCAGACTTTCCAGAAACAATCCGCCATACGGCTTAGTGCGAATCCGCGAATCGAGTAACGCCAGCACACCGCGATCGGTACGCGAGCGGATCAGCCGGCCGAATCCTTGCTTCAACGCCAGCACCGCGCCGGGAATCTGGTAGTCCAGGAAAGCGTTGCCGCCGTCCTCGTCGATGCGGCGCGAGCGGGCCATCACGATCGGGTCGGTGGGCACGGCGAACGGCAGCCGGTCCACGATCACGCAACTCAACTGCTCGCCGGGAACGTCCACGCCCTGCCAAAAACTGGAAGTGGCAAACAATACCGCCCCAGGGCGCGACCGGAATCCGTCCAGCAGCGCCGTCTTCGGCGCTTTCCCTTGCACCAGTAAAGGAAATTTTACCCTGCCCGCGACCTGCGCGTATACCAAATCCATTTGTGCGTAGCTGGTGAACAGCACAAACGCCCGGCCTGCAGTCGCCTCCAGCAGCCGGATCACCTCCTCCGCCGCGCGATCGGCAAAACGCGTGTGCCGGGGATCGGGCAAATCGTGCGGGAGATACAGTATCGCCTGCGAGGCGTAATCGAAGGGCGACTCCAGCACAAAATCGCGCGCATAGCGCAGACCCAAGCGGCGGCGCACGTACTCCATGCTGCCGCCCACGGAGAGCGTGGCCGAAGTCATCACCACGGTGTCGGTGTCGCGGAAAAGATGCTCTTCCAGCAGCGTGGAAACATCCACGGGCGTCGCTTGTAAAAAGACGCCGCGGCCGCGACGTTCGATCCAAAAGACAAAGTTACTGTTGTTGCTTTCCAGGAGAAACTCCAACTCCGAGCGCAGTTCCAGGGTGCGTTCCAGGCAGCGTTGCGCGTCTTCCCGGGCCGCCGATTTTTCTTCCGGCGCGGCGGCGGGGAGCGCGGCCAGCGCCGAGTGCAGGCCGTCCAGCGCGGAGAACAGATTGCCGCACGTTGCGCCGTGCTCCTCGCGGAACTCTTCACGTTCGGTGAATCCCAGGCGGCCTTCCGGACCAGCCAGCAATCCGAAGAAAACTTCGGCGTTGTGCTCCAGGCGCCGGACGGCGCCATGCAACTCCGGCGTGCCGGTGCCTTTCCCGAACAACGCTTCGCAGTCGGAGGCCAACCCTTCCAGGCGATAGTTGCTGACGCTGGTTCCAAAGTACTGGCCGGCGACTTCCTCCACTTCATGCGCTTCGTCGAAGATCACCGCCGAATAGGACGGCAACAGCGACATGCCGGGAATTCCGGCGCGCTTCAACGCCAGGTCCGCGAACAGCAGATGGTGGTTCACGATGATCAGGTCCGCTTCCGTGGCGCGACGATGCATGTTGGTGATGAAGCAGCGGTCGTATTGCGGACACTTTTGGCCGGTGCAGGTTTCACGGCGAGCGTCGAGTTGATGCCAAAGATTGTCGTTTTTCGAACCCTCTGGCAAGAACGTCAGCTCGGAGCGATCGCCCATCTCGGTGGTCTCGTCCCAGGCGCGGATTTTCCTCAAGATAGCCGCTTGAGGATCGAGCTCCATCGGCAATCCGGGGACACGTTCCAGGTCGTAGAGTTTCTGCCGGCAAAGATAATTTGCGCGGCCTTTCATGTAACACACTTTCAAGTCGGTAATCCCGCGCTGCGTCAGAGTGTCGAGCAGGAAGGGAACGTCTTTTTGAAAGAGCTGCTCCTGCAAGTTCTTGGTGCCTGTGGAAACGATCGCGCGCCGCCCGCTTAGCAGCGCGGGCAGCAGATAGGCCAGCGTCTTGCCCGTGCCGGTGCCTGCTTCCACCATCACGTGGCGCTTTTCACGGAAGGCGGATTCCACCGCCTGGGCCATTTCCAACTGCGACGGGCGGAATTCGTAATGCGCATGGGCCCTCGCCAGCGCGCCTCCCGGGCCAAAGAACGCGCGCATGGAGAGCTCCGCCTGATAAGATGAAGTCACGAATGAATTCAGGATATCATGCCGTCCGCTAAACATCTGGCCAGCCGCAGTGACACCCCTAACGTGGAGAACGACGCCGTGCCCGCCGCTGCGCCGGCTCCGTTAGTCGCCATCGTCGGCCGGCCCAACGTCGGAAAATCCACGCTGTTCAATCGCATCACCGGCAGCCGCCAGGCAATTGTCGGCGACGAACCGGGGATCACCCGCGACCGTAATTACGGCTTAGGGGAATGGCGCGGGCGCAATTTCCGCCTGGTGGATACCGGCGGATTGCAGCCCGGAGAAGAACAAGAAGACACTATCCCCGCGCACATCTTCCAGCAAGCGCGCATGGCTCTGGACGAAGCGGCGCAAGTGGTTTTTGTGACCGACGGACGCGCTGAAATCACCGGCACCGACCGCGAACTCGCCTCCATGCTGCAACGCCTGGGAAAACCTTTGACGCTGGCCGTCAACAAGGCCGATTCTCCCGAGGTCGCCACCACCATGCACGACTGGCACAGTTTGGGCATCGAGCGAATCCTGTTCGTCTCCGCCGAGAGCGGTCACAACGTGGACGATCTCCTTGACGAGATTACTGCCGATTTCCCCGCCGGCGAAGCCAGCGCACTGTTAGAGCCGGAAATTCGCGTGGCCATCATCGGCAAACCGAACGTGGGAAAATCCACGCTATTGAACGCGCTGGCCGGCGAGGAACGTTCCATCGTCACACCGATCCCCGGCACCACGCGCGACGCCGTGGACCTGCTGGCGGAGCGCGACGGCGTGCGCTTCCGCTTCGTGGATACGGCCGGCATCCGCCGCCGCGGCAAGACCAAGCTGATGGCCGAAAAGCTCAGCGTGGTGATGGCGCAACGCCATATTCGTCTTTGCGACGTGGCCGTGCTGATGCTCGATGCTCTCGAAGGCGTCACCGCGCTGGACACGCACATCGCCGGATACGCTCATGAAGAAGGCAAGGGATTGATCGTGGCGCTCAACAAATGGGATGCCATCAACGATCGCATCCACAGAAAGGGCCAGTTGGAGCAGCAAGTCCGCGACGAATTCAAGTTTCTGGACTACGCGCCGGTGCTCTTTATGTCGGCCAAGGAGCGGACCAACGTCACCAAGCTGGTCAAGACGATTGCCGAGGTCGGAAAATCCTGCGGCCGGCGAATTCCCACCGCGGAGTTGAACAAGTTTTTCGAAACACTCGATTTCGGACGCGCCTCGCAGCCCTTTGGCAAGAAGGCCAAGGTCCTCTATCTCACCCAAGCCCACACGCATCCACCCACGTTTGTGGTTTTCACCAACCGCAAGGGGAAGCTGCATTTCGCGTTCGAGCGTTTCCTGGTGAATCAGATCCGCAGACAGTTCGGCTTTGAAGGTACGCCCATTGTGCTGAAGACTCGTCCACGTGGCGGGTCCACAGATTAGCACCAAGGCTTCGATCCACAGATTACACAGATTTCACAGATTTTCGAACGAAGACATGAACGGCTTTGAAATCTGTACTATTACTACTAACCCTGAGTTTCTTTGTCTGGTGCGGAGATTTTTAACATGGATGAACAGGATGGATAGGATGGACCATCGCAGGAGGGCTTTCGTTCATCCTGTGCATCCTGTCCATCCATGTTAAGAAAGCGCCTGCTTTGGGTTGGCTGCGGCCACTGGCGAGGGACGAAGCGCGGCCGGCTGGCGAGCGTCGCGAAGCTGCTGGTCGTAGGTCTGGCGCTGTTGTGGGCCGGCTTGCAGGATCGCGCCGAAGTTCAAACCAGCGCTAAATCGCGATTATACTGCATATGGCAGGGTTCCCGCGGCATCGAAGGGCCTGCACCCCTATGGAAATTCCGAAAAACAATTTCAAGGCGGCGATCCAGCGCCGGCAATTGCAGATTGGGCTGTGGTCGGGTTTGGCCGATCCGGTGTGCGCGGAAATCTGCGCCGCTACGGGATTCGACTGGATGATGCTCGACGGCGAGCATTCTCCCAACACCCTGCGCGAAGTCCTGACGCAACTGCAAGCCATGGTGCCCTATCCCACCGAGGCCGTGGTGCGCCCGCCCATCGGTGACGCGGCGATCATCAAACAGTTGCTGGACATCGGCGTGCAAACGCTGCTGATCCCCATGGTCGAGACTGCACAGCAGGCCGACTTGCTGGCCCGTTCCATGCGCTATCCCTCGCCGGCAGCGGCGGCGCAGGGCTTGCCCACGGGTTTTCGCGGGATTGGCGGAGCGACGTCGCGGGCGGCGCGTTGGGGGCGCGTCGAAAATTATTTGCAGCAGGCCGACGCGCAAGTGTGTTTGCTGGTGCAAGTGGAAACGCGGTTAGGACTTGCGAACCTGGAAGCGATCGCCGCGGTGGATGGCGTGGACGCCATTTTCGTAGGACCATCGGACCTGACGGCGTCGCTAGGAATGTTGGGTAAGGCGATGGCGCCGGAAGGACAGCCGGCGATTGAAGACGCGATTACGCGGGCCCGCGCCACCGGCAAGCCGGTGGGCAGCCTGGCGATTGACGAGCGCCTGGCCAAGCGTTACATCGAGTTGGGATGCACCTTCATCGCGGTAGGCATTGACACACTTTTGTTGCGCCACGGCGCGGAGGAATTGCGGAAGCGATATGAGCCGCGACAGTAATGGAGCGACGCAACGCAGGTGGATATTGAAAGTCTCCACGAAAACCCGCAACGCTGAGTACTCAAGGTTCTCGTGTTTTCGGACCAGCATTCAACGCTTACGACCGTTCCGTCGCTCCATAACTGTCGCGGCTCACAACCTGCTGATCGCGCTCGCGTTCACGGCCGCCCTCCCAGCCCAGCCCGCGGCCAAACGGCCCATCCCCATCAAAGTCGTAGTCGTAACCATGTTCGAACGCGGCGCGGACACCGGCGACGAGCCGGGCGAATTCCAATACTGGGTGGAGCGCGATCACCTCGATCGCATATTCCCATTTCCGCAGGCCTACCACGATCTGCGGATGAATCGCGACGGCGTGCTGGGGATGGTCACCGGCGTGGGCACGGCGCGCGCGGCGGCCAGCGTGATGGCCGTGGGCCTGGACCCGCGCTTCGACCTGCGTCACGCTTACTGGCTGGTGGCCGGCATCGCCGGCATCGATCCCGCCGACGCCACGTTGGGATCGGCGGCCTGGGCCACCTGGGTCGTGGACGGCGATCTGGCGCATGAAATCGACGCGCGCGAAAAACCCGCCGATTGGAATACCGGTTACGTGCCGCTACGCCGCTCCACTCCCTACGAACAGCCGCGCACGGACACCGGCTCCGGCGAGGTGTATCACTTGAATCCAACGTTAGTGGACTGGGCCTTCGCGCTAACCAAGGACATCGCGCTGCCGGACAGCGACGCTCTCAGCCAGGAGCGTGCGCGATTCGTGGACATGCCGAACGCCAATCGTCCGCCGTTCGTGCTGAAAGGCGATCATCTGGCGGCCAGCACCTTCTGGCACGGCAAACTGATGGACCAATGGGCCAACGACTGGGTAAAGTATCACACCGATGGCCAGGGCAATTTCGTCACTTCGGCGATGGAGGATTCCGGCACGCTGCAATCGCTCACTTGGTTGGCGAAGGCCGGCCGCGTCAATGTGAATCGCGTGCTGGTGTTACGCACGGCCAGCAACTTCGATCAGCCGCCGCCCGGCGTGACCGCGGCGGAAAGTTTGGCCGGCACCAAGATCGCCAAGTATGTGGCGTACCTTCCGGCGCTCGAGTCGGCATGGCGCGTGGGGAATGCGGTGGTCGCGGAGTTGGTAAAACACTGGAGCAAATATCGGGATACGCTCCCCGGAAGAGCACCGTAGGGCGGGCATCCTTGCCGGCCCTTTGGCGCGAGCCATTGCTCGCGCTAAGGTCAACATTCTTTCACGCTAGACCGCGTGCGAAAATGCGCCGGCAAGGATGCCCGCGCCACTAGCCCAGGAGGCTCGGTCATAACCACTTATAGATGGGGAGGGCGCTGACCCCATAGTATAGTATACTGACCGTATGGTTCAGTCTGGGCAGTCGGCGCGGCCTGCGTCGGCAGGGCCGACCAAGAAGGATGTTGTCGCCGAGTTCCGCCGCACGGGAATCGTCGAGGCTGCGCGGAAGGTCTTCGGCCGCCGCGGATACCGCTGCTCCACCGTGGACGACATCGCGGAACAGGCCGGCATCGCTAAAGGCACGCTCTATCTTTATTTCAAATCCAAAGAGGAGATCTATCTCACCGCCCTCATGCAGGACGTGCGCGACCTGCAACGGGAGGCCAGCCGCCGCGTGGCCGCGGCCAGCGGCGCGCGCGAGAAGCTACGTGAGTTCGTGGCTGTGCGCCTGGAACATTCCGAACGCCACGCCAACTTCTGGCGGATTTTCTTCGCGGAGTTCTCCAATTTGGCAGTCAGCCCGGCGGCGCAGAGCAAGCAATTCCAAGCCGCGGTGCGGCGATCCGGAGAACAACTGGAGGCCGTGCTGCAAGAGGGAATCGCTCGTCGCGAGATCCAAAAACTGCCGATCGAACGCACCGCGCTGGCAATTCTCGACCTGACCCGTTGCGTCATCGAGCGCCGCCTGATGGGATTCGTGAAAAGCACGGCGCGCGAGGATCTGGACCTCGTCATGAACTTGCTATGGAGCGGTTTGAGTCCCGTCGCGGAAGGACGCAAACGTGGCTGACACGCGTTTGGATCCAGACGGCCTCCCGCACATCAACCCCTGGCTGATCGCCACCGCGGTGATGGCCGCGACGTTCATGGAGGTGCTCGACACCACCGTGGTGAACGTCTCGCTGCCGCACATCGCCGGCGACCTTTCCGCTACCGCCGAGGAAGCCACCTGGGCGCTGACGTCGTATCTCGTCGCTAACGCCATCGTGCTGCCCATCACCGGATGGCTCTCGCGCCGCTTTGGACGCAAGAATCTGCTGATGGCTTCGGTGGTCGGATTCACGGCCTCGTCGTTTCTTTGCGGGCTCGCGCCCACGCTGGGCTTGCTGGTGTTTTTCCGTATCCTGCAAGGCGCGTCGGGCGGATGTTTGCAGCCTCTCTCGCAGGCCGTGTTGCTGGAGGCGTTTCCTCCCGAAGAGCGCGGACGCGCTATGGGATTTTGGGGACTGGGAATTGTCGTCGCACCCGTGCTTGGACCCGTGCTGGGCGGCTGGCTCACGGATAGTTACAGTTGGCGCTGGGTGTTCTACATCAACATTCCGGTAGGGATCGCGTCCATTTGGATGACCAGGGCGTTCATCCGCGACCCTGCTTATTTGCGGCAGCGCGAGCGCACCGGCGTGGACTACTGGGGCATCGGCATGTTGGCCGTGTGGGTGGGCGCGTTGCAAATGGTGCTCGACAAAGGACAGCAGGAAGATTGGCTCGGCTCCAATCTCATCCGCTGGCTGGTGGCGATCACTGTGCTGGCCTTCGCCGCCTTCCTGTATCGCGAGTTCACCGCCGAGCATCCGGTGGTGGATCTGCGGGTCTTCAAAGAGCGCACCTACGCCACCGGCGCGTTTCTGATGACCGTGGTGGCATTCGGTCTCTATGGAAGCTTGGTTCTGGTACCGCTGTGGTTGCAGCTCCTGCTGGGATACCCCGCGTTGCAGGCGGGAATCGCCATGGCGCCGCGCGGCATCGGCTCGATGATCGCCATGCCGCTGGTCGGTCTGACCATGCGTAAATCGGATCCCCGGAAATTTCTGGCCGCCGGCGTATTGCTATGCTCGTTCACGCTGTTTCAATTCTCGCGTCTGAATCTGGAGGCCGGATATTGGGATTTCTTCTGGCCGCAGCTTGTCCAGGGCATGTCTCTGGGATTGCTGTTCGTCCCGCTGACCACCATTACGATGAGCCTGATCAGCAAGGAAGGCATGGGCAACGCCACCAGCTTGTTCAATCTTACGCGTAACATCGGCGGCAGCGTGGGCATCGCCATGGTCACCACGCTCAACGCGCGTTATCAGCAAGCCTACGTCAACCGTTTAGGCGAGCATTTCACGGCGTACAATCCGGCCGCCACGGGCCTGCTGCGTCAGATGCAATCCTTGTGGCTAACCCTCGGGTCGGGGCCGGGGCGCGCCGGACGCCAGGCCCTGGCCATGGCGTTCGGCATGGTGCAACGGCAGGCCGCGATGCTGGCATTCGTGGACGTTTTTCTGCTGCTGACAGCCATGTTTGTCGCGCTCGTCCCGCTGATTTTGATCATGAAAAGGCCCGATCATGGACCGGGTGAGGAGGTATCGCTACATTGAAACATGCATTCCATAGGAAAATCGCAATCGCTCTGGTAGTGCTGGCCGGCGCTTGTTCGGCGCAATCGGGCGGTCCGAAAGGCGAGGTGCGCACCTCGGCCGACTTTCGCAGCGCCGTTCCTAACGGCGAAGCCACCGCGGACACTTTCTCGCTGACTTTTCTGGACGCCATCGATCGCGCTTTGAAATACAACCTGGCAATGATCTCCGGCGATTTGGACATCCGCCAGACGCGCGCGCAACGCCTGCAAACTTTGGCTGATCTGCTGCCCAACCTAAGTGTCCGTCCATCGGTTGCGGAGGAACAAACCAGCCTGGCGGCATTCGGCTTTAGCGCCTTTCCCGGCGTGCCGCCGATCCTGGGACCTTTCACGGTGGTGGACGCGCGAGCGTTCTTATCCACGCCGGTCGTGGATCTCAAATCGTGGCGCAAGTACAAGGCCGGCGCGGAAGACATGAAGGCCGCGCAATTCAATTATCAGGACGCCCGCGACGAAGTGGTGTTGGTTTCCACGTCGCTCTATCTCTACGCGTTGTCTGGGGCGGCGCGCATCGAATCGTCGCGCGCGCAGGTGGCGGTTTCCGAAGCGCTTTACCATCAGGCCGCCGACCGCAAGGATGCCGGAACGGCGCCGGCCATCGACGTGATTCGCGCGGAAGTGCAGTGGAAACAGCAGCAACAACGGTTGATCTCCTACGAGGGTGAGTTCGAAAAGCAAAAGCTCGCGCTCTCCCGCGCCATCGGCTTGCCTCCCGGACAAAAGTTTTCGCTGGCCGATCCCATGCCTTACGATCCTGTTCCGCCGGGATTCAGCCCCGAAAATCTGTTGGATCTCGCTTTTCGCCAGCGGCCCGATTATCTGGCCAAGCAAGCGGAAGTGCGCGGGGCGGAGCTGCGCAAGCAGTCGGCCGCGGCGGGCAAACTGCCTACCGTAAGTTTCGACGCTAACTACGGCGTCATCGGCGCGCGGATCGACGAAGTGCATGGCACCTTCGGCGTGGCCGGAAGCGTGAACATCCCGATCTATCAGGGCGGACGCGTGCAGGCCGACGTGGCCGACGCCGACGCGGACCTGCAGCGTCGCAAGTCGGAATTGGCCGCGCTCCGGGCCCGCATTGACGCCGAGGTCCGCGCCGCCTTGCTCGATGTGCGCACCGCCGACCGCCTGGTGGATGCGGCCAAGGGAAACGTGGCTCTGGCCCGCCAGCAATTGGAGCAATCGCGCGACCGCTTTGCCAACGGCGTCACCGACAACCTGGAAATCGTGCAGGCGCAACAAGCCGTAGCGGCGGCTGAAGAGTCCTATATAGCCAGCCTGTTTTCGTTTAACGCTGCCAAGACGCAGGTCGCGCGGGCCCGCGGCGACGCCGGCAAATCGGTGATCGAATATCTGAAAGGGAAACGATAATGCGCACCGCTATCATTGTTGTTGTATCCATCGTGGTGTTGACCATCGGCGGACTATTGCTCTGGCGGTATCTGGACACTTTCGAATCCACCGACGACGCCCAGGTGGATGGACCCATGGCCGTGGTCGGCGCGCGCGTGGCGGGCACCGTCGCGGCGGTCTACGTCAACGAGAATTCGCAAGTGAAGCAGGGGCAAGTAGTGGTGGATCTCGACCCGCGCGACTTTCTGGTGGCCGTGAAGCAGGCCGAAGCCGCACTGGCGGAATCGCAGGCGCAGTTGCGCGGCGCGGCTCCCGGTGTACCGATGACTGCAACCAGCACCCAAACCGCCATCACTACCAGCGGCGCGGAAGTGGTTCGCGCCGATGCGGAAGTGGCCGCGGCGCAGCGCGACTACGATGCCAGCGCGGCCAACGTGTCGCAGGCGGAAGCGACCAACGCGCGCAACCAGGCCGATCTGGCGCGCTATCAGAAGCTGGTGGCCAAGGAAGAAGTGTCGCGCGAAGACTACGACGCCCGCCTGGCCGCGGCCAAGTTTTCCGCCGCGGCCGTGGAAAGCGCGCGCGCCACCCTGGCGGCGGCCCAGAAGGCGATCGAGCAACGGAAGGCGGTTGTGGAAGCAGGCCGCAGCCGGCTGGAGCAAGCCCGCCACAACGCGCCCGAACAGGTGGCCGTGCAGCAAGCCGGCGTGTCCTCGCGGGAGGCCGCGGTGAAAGCGGCGGAAGCCGCGCTGGAACAAGCCAAGTTGAACCTGGAATATACCAAGCTGGTTTCACCGGTCACCGGACAAGTGGGCCGCAAAGCGGTGGAAGTGGGAATGCAACTGCAACCCGGCCAGCAATTGCTGGCCGTGGTTCCGGTGGAAGATATCTGGATCACCGCAAATTTCAAAGAGACACAAGTGAAGCGCATGAAGCTGAATCAGCGGGCGACCATTCGCGTGGACGCCTTCGATCAGGAATACGAAGGCTACGTGGAAAGCATCTCTCCGGCCACGGGGGCGCGCTTCAGCATTTTGCCGCCTGAAAATACTTCCGGGAATTACGTGAAAGTGGTGCAGCGCGTGCCGGTGCGTTTGCGGCTGAAGCCGGGCCAGGATCCGCAGCACCGTTTGCGGCCGGGAATGTCGGTGACGCCGAAGATTTGGTTGCAGTAGGTTTTGCATTCTTCCCATGATTCCCATAATTCCCAACGGGAGGTATGGGAGTTATGCGAGTTATGGGAGTTATGGGCCTGTGCTAGACTTCGTTGGTGATGACTCGACGCGAAGCCACTAAAGTGATGGGCGCGGCCGCCACGGGATTGCTGAAATCCAACGCAGCGCAAGACCGTGCCGCCGAATTGTGCTTTCTGACCGCGCTGGAACAATCGCGGCTGTTGCGAACCAAAACACTTTCCGCGCGTGAACTGCTGGATGCGCACCTCGCGCAGATCGCGCGCTGGAATCCCCAGGTGAACGCGATCGTCACACTGCTGGCCGAGCAGGCCCGGGAGCAAGCGCGTCTCGCCGACGAATCGCTGGCCGCCGGCCAATGGCTGGGACCCTTACACGGCTTGCCCATCGCCCACAAGGATCTTCTCGAGACACGCGGCATTCGCACCACCTACGGCTCGCGCATTTTCAAGGACAACGTTCCCACGGCCGACGCCCTGATCGTCGAGCGCATCCGCAACGCCGGCGCCATCACCATCGGCAAGACCAACACGCCCGAGTTCGGAGCGGGCTCGCAGACCTTTAACGAAGTATTTGGCGCGACGCATAATCCGTACGACACAACGAAAACCTGCGGCGGATCGTCCGGCGGCGCGGCCGTAGGGCTGGCTTGCGGCATGATCCCGTTGGCCGACGGCAGCGATATGGGTGGATCGTTGCGCAATCCCGCGGCGTTCTGCAACGTGGTGGGACTGCGCAGCGCGCCAGGCCGCGTCCCCAAGCACCCGAAAAGTATGGCCTGGTCCACGCTGAGCGTGGACGGCCCCATGGCCCGCAGCGTCGCCGACCTGGCGTTATTGCTGAGCGTGATTGCCGGTCCCGATGCGCGCTCGCCGATCGCCATCAGCGAGCCAGGCGCTAAATTTACCGCGCCGCTGGAGCGCCCCTTCAAAGGCGTTCGCGTAGCGTGGGCCAAGGATTTGGGCGGCGTGCCATTTGATCCGCGCGTGCGGGAAGTCGTGGATGCGCAGCGGAAAACCTTCGAGTCGCTCGGATGCGTGGTGGAGGAAGCCGAACCCGATTTCTCGGGCGCCGACGAAGCTTTCAAGACGCTTCGCGGCTGGCTCTACGCCGCGCAGTACCAGGATTTGGTGAAGTCCCACCGCGACCTGGTGAAGGACACTGTGATATGGGAAGTGGAGCGCGGCGCCCGCATCAGCGGGCTGGAACTGAGCCGCGCCGAAGCGTTGCACACCGCGCTCTTCGAGCGCATGCGGCTGTTCTTCGAAGCGCATGCCTACTTCATTTTGCCGACGACGCAAGTGCCGCCGTTCGATATTACCGAACCGTACGTGAAGGAGATCAACGGCGTGAAGATGGAGACTTACATTGACTGGATGAAATCCTGCTACTTCATTTCCATCACCGGACTGCCGGCGATCTCGGTTCCCTGCGGATTTACCTCAGAAGGTCTGCCGGTGGGATTACAGATTGTCGGGCGGCATCAAGACGAGTGGAGCGTGCTGCAACTCGCGCACGCCTTCGAGCAGGCTACCGGTTTCTCCAAGAGACATCCGCCGGCGCTGGCGTAGCTGTTTTGAATGGAGGGCGCGTTTTTTTTGGAGTGCGGAAGCTTGCTTCCGCTTTTCCGGGCCGAAGCTTGCTTCGGCCAGCGCGGGGCGTGGCCCCGCGCGCCGCAAGCAAGCTTGCGGCAACGCAAAGCGGCAGCAAGCTGCCGCACTCCAAATAGGCCGGCAATGTTGCTAAGGAATGTGAGCTAGAAATTCAGGCTGCGCAGAAAATGCCGGCTGGCTGCCGCGCTTTCAGCCGGAGTAGATGCGGATGCCGCGGCGCCGCTGGGGTCGATATCTTGTTCCACCACGGCCCAGCCCTGGAAGCCGACGTTGTTCAACTCCTGCTTCAACCCCGGGAAGTTCACGCCGCCGCGGCCCAACGGGCAGAAGATGCCGCGCCGCACGCCGTCCAGGAAACCAACCCGTTCCCGGCGCGCCTCGTCGAGCACCCGCGGATCCACATCTTTGAAGTGAAGATATTCGATTCGCGAACCATATTGGCGCACCGCCTCTACCGGGTCGCCGCCGCCGTAGAAATAGTGGCCTGTGTCGAGACACAGCGCCAGATCGCGGGAACTGGTTTCTTGCATTAGGGTGGCCACTTCTTGCGGAGTTTCCACATACGTTCCCACGTGATGATGGAAGACGCAACGCAAGCCATGTTCGGCGGCGAGTGCGGCCACCGCCCGCACGCTTTCCGCCACCGTTTTCCATTCGCCAGAGGTTAGCGCAATGCCGGTTTGAGCGGCCCAACCGGCGCAGGCCATCCGCTCCGGCGACATGTGGTCGGCCAGCACCAGGTACTTCGCGCCGCACGCGGCCAGCAAGCGGGCGATGGCGCGCGTCTCGGTGAGACAACCCTCGACCGCGGCGCGATCCTTGAGCCGCAGGGGCACGAACGCGGAAGTCAGTTGCAGACTGCGCCGGGCCAGTTGGTCGCGTAGGTTGGCGGCGTCGGTAGGATAGTAGCCGTAGGGGCCCAACTCGGTGGCGCGGTAGCCGGCGGCGGCGATCTCGTCCAGGACCCGCGCATAGGGGATGGGCGGCGAGCAGCCCTGTACTTCCGTGATGCCCCAACTGACTGGGGCGTTCGCCAATCGCAAGGTTGCACCTACTGGCGGCATCGTCACTTAGAATACCACGCCGCAACGATTTAATAAAAGGTAGATGAGGAATGAATGGGATCGAATGAGATTTGGGCACACCGACTGAGGTATAGTGCTAGGGACTTTGGTTTTGGGGAGGTTCCTTATGTACCATCGCTGGATTGTTTTGGGTTCACTGGCCCTGGTTTTCTCCACCGTTCTCCCGGCGCAGCAGCCGTGCGAGAAACTTACGGACTTGAAACTGCCGCAGGTGACTATCGCCTCGGCTCAAACGCTTCCAGCCGGACCCATCGGCGGAGGCGCCCGGCCGGTGCAAGCGCCGGAACGCTGCGTGGTGAAAGCCGTGGCCCGGCCCACCAGCGACTCGGAAATCACCTTCGAGGTTTGGATGCCGGCGCCGGCCGCGTGGAATGGCCGGTATCAGCAAGCAGGCAACGGCGGCTGGGCGGGAACCGTTCCGGTGGCCAGTCTGGCGCTCGCCGTGCAGCGCGGCTATGCGGCCGCCGGTACCGACGATGGACACGCCGGTGGCGCGCTCACCGGTGCCAGCTGGGCGATAGGGCATCCTGAAAAGTTCATCGACTTTGGATATCGCGCGGTGCATGAAACCAGCGTGCAATCGAAGGCCATCGTCCACGCTTTCTATGGCCGGGACATCCAACATAATTACTTTGTGGGCTGCTCCGACGGCGGCCGCGAGGCGCTCATGGAGGCGCAGCGTTTTCCCGAAGACTTTGAAGGCATCATCGCCGGCGCGCCGGCCTACAATTGGTCGCATGGCGTGGCTGGCTTTGTGTGGGACGAACAAGCGTTGCTGAAAGACGCAGCCAGCGCGATTCCTCCCGCCAAACTTACCGCCATTCAGCAAGCCTCGGTGGCGGCCTGCGATGCGCTCGACGGCCTGAAAGACGGCTTGATCGAAGACCCGCGAGCCTGTCACTTCGATCCCGCGGTGCTGACTTGCAAGGGTCCCGACGGCCCGGATTGCCTCACCGGGCCGCAGGTCGCCGCGCTAAAGCAAATTTATGCCGGACCCAAGAATCCGCGCACCGGCAAGCAGATTTATCCGGGCTTCTCCCCAGGCACCGAAGCTGTGGCGGGATCCTGGAACTGGGTGATTGGCGCGGTGCCGGATCGTACTCCGCAATTCATGTTCGGCAACACCTATTTCGGGCAGGCGGTGTTTGAGGACCCGACTTGGGATTTCCGCAAGCTGAACTTCGACAGCGATATCGAGTATAGCGATCAGAAGGGCGGTGTGGTTCTCAACGCCACCAATCCCGATCTGCGCTCTTTCCGCGCGCACGGCGGCAAGCTGATCCAGTATCACGGATGGGGCGACGTGGCGCTAGCGCCGGTGGGATCCATCGAGTATTACGAGAAGGTACTGGCGTTTCTGGGAAAATATCCGGATCCGCGAAACACCCACGCCGAAACGGTGCCGGACTTTTATCGTTTGTTCATGGTGCCGGGGATGGCGCATTGTGCCGGAGGCCTGGGACCTAACTCCTTCGGAAACGCCGGACCGGCGCCGATTATGGATGCCGACCACGACATGATTTCCGCGCTGGAACGGTGGGTGGAAAAGGGGGTCGCGCCCGACAAGATTATCGGCACGGGACCGGTGGCCGGCGATCCGTCTAAGAAGCTGACGCGTCCGCTATGTCCCTATCCGCGGGTAGCGCGATACAACGGCACGGGCGATCCCAACGATGCGGCGAGTTTTTCGTGCGCCGTGGCGCGTCCCTAAGCGACGCCAAAGATGCCGGCCATCCTAATCACGGCTCTTGGCTTGCTGGCTTCGACAATCGTGTTCGGAGCTTGGCCGGTTGGCGAAGACGCCGCACCGAAAACGGTGAGTGCTTCGGCGTTCCCGATGATGCCTGTGGATCTCCAACGCAAACTCAGGTCCGCCGGGTGCAAGATTCCTCAGCCGCCCGACCCAGAACACACCCGACGCCGCCCAGTAAACGCGATCCGCGGGGAGTTTCGACACGCCAAGCAGACCGATTGGGCCGTCGTCTGCGACTACTCCGGCCAGTCGGAGGCCGTGCTGGTCTTCTGGGGCGGGGACTCGCACAAGATGAGCATCGTTCACCGCTCAGCGGACCCGGAGGGGCGATGCTACGTGCAGATTATGCCAGTCGGAAAAGATGTGATCATGCTACACTACCGCGCCTACGGCGGGCCCAAGCCGCCACCCATTGACCACCAAGGAATCGACATGGACATCTGCGAGAAAGCCTCCATTACCTACTATTTTCACAATGGAAAGTGGCTGGGCTTACAGGGCGCCGACTGAGCCTTGCTGCGGCGGCAGTTCCCGGATCGCATCGCTCCCGCTCTAACGAAAAAGAGGACCATCCGCCAGCTAAGTGCCCCATTTCAGAAATACGATCACGTAATCTACCGCGGAGTGCTTCGATGTTAGCCCCAACGGGGCGAGCTATGTTAGCCCAGGGCGCAGCCCGGGCGCAGCCCTGGGTTAGAGCGTGAATGCCCTAGCCCTGAAGGGGCGATCTAGGGACGTTTAGGCCGTCCCTACAGGGCTTTGCGATTCCACCTGTTCGAACCCTGGGCGTTGCCCAGGGCTGACATAGGTCAGGGCGTTGGCCTTTCGGATTCGACACCCCACCGACACGGGAAACGTTAGCGAACTTCTGAAATGGAGTACTAAGTTGTCGAGGTCAGTCAAGCAACTCGACGTCCGCATTCGTCTTCGGGGGAATCGTTCCGGTGAGTATCTTAGGAATCAAAGGCAGCTTGACGCCGCGCCGGTGCCTACGTTCTCGCCGGACTCTCGCAAGCCGCTCCTGCACGGCCCGCACCACAAATTCCTTCATGCTGATGCCGCACTCGGCCGTGAACATCTTCAGTTCCCGGAAGGTGGCGTCGGGAATCTCAATCGTGATCCTCATGAACCAATGGTGACAGAAGAGCACATTGTGGCAAGCGCCGGCGAGCATTCGGGCCTACACCCATTTGTGCCACATTGGTAAGTAGGCCTTTTCCCTCCGATTTGCCCGTAAACTTCGACATTACACAAGTATTACAGACGAGTACCGTGGTCCTTGCTACGATCAAATTGTGACCACACAGATCGCGGTTCCCGATCGCTCCACGCGCTCCATCTGGAGGACCTATTTCTCCAACACCTCGCCCTTGCTGTTCTTTGGCGTGCACCTGATGCTATTGGGCCTGATCTGGACTCCTTATCGGAAGGGCTTGGTTTGGTGGCTGCTCGGCTCCTACGCTCTGCGCATGTTTGCCGTGACCGCCGGATACCATCGCTACTTCAGTCATCGTAGTTACAAGCTGAATCGCGTCAGCGCATTCCTGATGGGCTTCCTGGCCGAAACGTCCGCCCAGAAGGGCATCCTGTGGTGGGCGGCCAATCATCGTCATCACCACCGCTACTCCGACCAGGAGCCGGATATCCATTCTCCCTGGTGGCACACCATCTACTACTCGCACGTGGGCTGGATCCTGGGCGACGAATATGATACCTACGATCCCCGCTTGATCGCGGATTTCTACAAGTATCCCGAACTGCGCTGGCTGAACAAGTATCACATCGTCCCCACTGTAACGTACGCCGTAGCCATGTATCTGATCGGCGGCTGGCCCTTGCTGCTGTGGGGATACTTTTTCTCCACCGTTCTGTTGTGGCATGGCACGTTCACCATCAACTCGTTCTCGCACCTGTTCGGCACCAAGCGCTGGGCCACCCAGAGCGAGAGCCGCAACAACCCGCTGCTGGCGATCATCACCATGGGCGAGGGCTGGCACAACAATCATCACTACTGCATGTCCTCTTGCCGCCAGGGTTACAAGTGGTGGGAGTACGACATCACCTGGATGATCCTCAAACTGCTCAGCTTTGTCGGTATCGTCAAGGACATGAAAATCTTCCGCGAAGATATATCCCCAATGGCGGCCCAGAAGGCTGCTTAGCCGGGAAGACCGCGAAGTCCGTTCGTAACGAACGCCGCAGCGCCTCGAAAGAGCGCCGCGGCGTTTGGCCTTTGTGAGGTCTCCATTGCAATCCTATACGGCGATGCCGTAGAATAGGCTTCTGGGTTCGCCAAGAAGATGAGAGTCGTTGCGCTTCCGGAATTTCTCGCGCGAGCCGATGGCTGCTCTCGGGAGCGGAACAGGCCGAGTTCGCTGATTACATCGGCGCCAATCCGGAGTCCGGCAAGGTTATTCCGGGGCTGAAGGGCATTCGCAAGGTTCGATGGGGACGCGGCAACATCGGCAAACGCGGCGGTGTTCGAATCATCTACTTGTATGTTGTCGTGAAAAGTACGGTCTATTTGCTCTGGATCTATTCGAAGACGGAACAGGCGGACCTAACACCCGCGCAAAAAAGGGCCGTTCTCGGCGCGGTTAACGCGCTGAAGGGAGAGAATCAGCCATGACCAGGAAACCAGCAAGGAAACGGCGGAGCCCGACAGCGACGTCATTCGGGAGATCGCTCGTGCGAGGCCTTCGCCAAGCCGTCGCCTTCGAGCGGGGCCAACTCAAAGGGCGGATCAAGGTGTATAACGTGCCGCCCGCAGTGGACGTTTGCCGCGTGCGCGAGAAGACGGGCCTCTCCCAGGCGGATTTCGCGAGCCGCTATGGTTTCAATCCGCGGTCCTTGCAAGACTGGGAGCAGGGTCGCCGGATACCGGATAGCGCCGCACGCGCCTACCTATTGGTCATCGAGAATAATCCGAAAGCGGTGGAGGAGGCTTTTTTTCCTCGCGCGTCGTGAGTGTGTCCCGTCTTCCAAGGTCCGCACACCCCGGTGTAGAATGGATTCCTCTGGACAAATCAAATGAAGCGTACCCTCCTAGCCTCGGGCCTCCTGTTCGCTTGCCTGGCTGCGGCGCAGGAGACTCCGCAAGAAACACCGACCTTCCGCACCGGCGTAGCGGAAGTGCGCGTGGACGCCCAGGTCAACGACGGCAAGCGCAACGTTCCGGGCCTGACCAAAGAAGATTTTTTGCTGTTCGACAATGGTCATCCCGTGGCCGTCCAGCACTTCTCACTGAGCGCCGAGCCGCTGGACATCGTCCTGCTGTTCGATATCAGCGGGAGCATGCGTCCCAAGGTGCAGGAGGCCATCTCGACGGCCGGGGCGGCTCTCGGCGAACTGCGCAAGGGAGATCGCGTGGCGGTGTGGACCTTCCACGACCGCACCCGCACGCTGCAAACCTTCACCACCGATTTGCACGCCGTCCAGACCATCCTGGAATGGGACTTGCTGAGCATCCACTACGGCGGCGGAACGATGATCCAGGACGCCGCCGACGCCGTGGCGCGATTCTTCATCAACCAGCCGAAGACGGATCGCCGCCGCGCCGTGCTGGTGATCAGCGACGATGACGGCGAGCGCACCATGAAGGACAAGGAGCTTCTCGATCACTATTGGCAGGCCAACGCCCTGCTGGCCGAATTGATCATTCCCGATCCGCCGGGCGTGGAAGACTTCCGGCGCTACAACCGGACCACCGAGCGCGGCACACTTAAGAACGTCATCGAGAAGACCGGCGGCGAAGCGCTGGTGGCGGACCAGGAAGGCGGCGCTGGCCCGGGCTTTCAACGCATGATGCAGGGCATCCGGCAGCGTTACGCGCTGTACTATCCGATGCCGCAAGGCAAGCCCGGGGAATATCGCGAGATCAAGTTGGACCTCACTAAAGAAGCCAAGAAGCGCATCCCTAACGCGCGCGTGCTGGCCAGTAAAGGGTACATGCTGCCGGAGAATTAGCTGCCGGGATACGATAACATCTCGTTCGCATCGGATGGTGTCGGCAGCCTCTTGTTGCGATACAATTCCTTCCGATTCCTTGGAGGTACATGATATCGTCTTACCGCAACGAACAACCGGGACGCGGCGGGCGCTCGGCCGCAATCACCTTCCTGATTTTAACTAGCACGATTGCCGCCGCCGCACAACCCGGACGGCGGGCAGCACAGAGGCCGGCCCGGTGGAAGGGGAAACTTCGCGGAAAGCGCTCTTGGAGTCGAGGACATTGGAGCAGGAGGTGCGCGTCTCCAGCCGCCCCTATGTGGCAGGTGCGCCGCCCAGCGACATGCTGCTCGTGCCGGTGGGAGTGGCGGTGCGCGACACCCGGAGACGGTCGCGGAGTTCCCGTTTACCGTGGGACTCCAGGCCGACACCAAGCTGCCCAAAGGCAAGACCAGCATCACCGTGATGCTGCACACCGACGTCAAAGATCTGCCATTCGCCATGCGCAACAACGGCCATGCGCAGAAACTGACGCTGGTGGCCGCGGTCCTGGATGAGGACGGCAAGCTGGTCTCGGCTAAAGAAGGCCTCCTGGAATTTGCGCTAAGCGACGGCAGATTGAATACCATTAAGGCTGAAGGTGTGAACGCCTCGTTGGTTCTGGATGCTGTGCCGGGCGTCTATCGCCTGGTCGCCGTGGGACAGGACATGGATGGCAAGATGGCCAGCACCTTGAACAAGATTACGGTGCCCTAGCTTAGTAGCGCGAGGATGAGCCGCGACAGTGGAGCAGCGGACACCGTGGCCAGGGTCGAAGGTCTGCACGAAGACACCCAACGCAAACGCAGTGTTTTCGGGCTAGCGTTCAAGACATTCCAGGGCTCCGTCGCTCCATAACTGTCGCGGCTCATGCCCGGCGCGCTAGGACAATTCGTCCCAGGGCCCCGCGGCCAAGTCGCAGCGCATCTCCTGATTCCGTTCCATGCTAGATTAGTCAATGTAGTTTTTCAGCTGGCGCGAGATACCGGCATCGGGAGCGATGGCAATGGTCGAAGCGACTTTCAAAGAAGGACTGGAAGACGTGGTTGCGGGCGAGTCTTCCATTTGTTACATCGACGGCAACAAGGGCATTCTTAGTTATCGCGGCTTCAATATTCATACTCTGGCGGTTAGCGCCAGCTTCGAAGAAACGGCCTACCTGTTATGGTACGGCAAGCTGCCCAACCGCCGGCAACTCGCCGATTTGAAGGAGCAACTGGCCGCGGAACGCCAACTGCCCGCGCCGGTGGTGAAGTTCCTGCGCGAATTACCCCACGGCATCCCCATGGACGTGCTGCGGACCGGCGTGTCCATGCTCAGCCACTACGACGCCGACGCCGCGGACATGTCCGACGCCGCCAATCAGCGCAAAGCCATCCGCCTGACCTCGCAGATTGCCGCGCTGGTGGCGTGTTTCCATCGCTTGCGAACCGGGAAGGAGCCGGTGCAGGCCAGCCCTTCGGCCAGCCATGCCGCGGCGTTTTTGGAAATGCTCACCGGCCAAGCGCCGGGACCCCACGCGGAGCGCGCCATGGACTTGGCCCTGGTGCTGCACGCCGATCATGAATTGAACGCTTCCACATTTGCCGCCCGGGTCACCGCGGCGACGCTCTCCGACGTCCATTCGGCGGTGGTTTCCGGCATCGGCGCGTTGAAGGGTCCGTTGCACGGCGGGGCCAACGAAGCCGTGATGAAGCTGCTGCTGCAATTTTCCGACAAGCAGGCAGCCCTGGCCGGCGTGACCAAGATGCTGGCCGACAAAAAGAAGATCTCCGGCTTCGGACACCGCGTCTACCACACCGAAGACCCCCGCGCCACGCACCTGCGCAAAATGTCCGAAGCGCTGGGCCGCGAAACCGGCGATCTGAAATGGTTCCGCATTTCCGAAGCCGTGGAGAAGTACATCAAGAAAGAAAAAGGCCTCAACGCCAACGTGGATTTCTACTCCGCCTCCACCTACTATGTGTTGGGCATCCCGATTGATTTGTATACGCCGATCTTCGCGGTCAGCCGCATTTCCGGCTGGACCGCCCACGTGCTGGAGCAACTTCGCCACAACCGCCTGATCCGCCCGCGCGCCGAATACATCGGGCCGCCGGATGGCCAAGTGTGGGTGCCGCTGGCGGACCGCGGGTGAATCTGGTCACCAAAGTCGCGATCCTGGTGTTGTTGCTGCTCGGCGTTACCGGGGGCATCTGGCTGGAGTTGCGGCGCGTGGCGGCTGCCGACCAGATCGGCTACTCGCAGTTCCTGCGCGACCTGGACGGCGATCAACTCGATCGACTCGACATCCACGGTCTCACCGTTAGCGGCCGCTACAAAAACGGCAAGACCTTCCACGCTGAACTTCCCTATCTCGATCCGCAACTGGCCGACGACATCGCCGAGCATTCCGAAGCTTTCTTCGAAGAACAGGATTTCGAGTGGCTGCGCATCCTGATGTTCGCGATCCCGGCGCTGGTGATAGGATTAGTATCAGGTTTGGTGGTGGGGCGGAAAACGAGAAATACTCCGCCGCCCGCCCTGACCGCTTTCCTATGGATGAACGCGACTTTTTCAACGAAACCGAGGAGTCCAAGCCAGCCACGCTGAACTGCCCTTTCTGCCGGCAGTCGGAGAGCTACGACCTGCGCTGGGTAGTGCGCCGCAAGAAAGCCTCGCTCTCGCCGCGCGCCAACGACGACGATCGCCGCCGCTTTGCCGCCGCCAAACCCTACATGGTGCGCCGCGACGACGTGGTGATGTGCAAGAATCCGCGCTGCCGGCGGAAGATTGAAGTGTCCGGAGTCCAGTCGGTGGCGTTTATCTGATTCCGGCCCGGCTCTTGATTTCCCACCCTGCCATCTCCGAGGTCCATCCCAAGAACCGCCCCAGCCGTTGCCGCTCCATCCACACGAATTTCCAGAACGCCGCAAAGTCCACTTTCGAGGCCGGCAGGCCGGAGTAAGTTTCAATCCTCCATCGCAAGAAGGGGCTTCGCCAGGGACCAAGCCGGTAGCCGCGAGTGGACACCCACAGGAAACGCAGCGCGGCACTCATTGGCGCCATCCAGGCGAAGTTCGCCTCCCGATTTTCACTTGGAGTCCTTGGAAGGCGCGGGTTGCTTTTTGGGCGTGTAGTAGCCGGTGCGCGTGCGCACCGTAAGTTTGTCCAGGCCGCGGGCTTCCGCCACCACGCGGATGGCGTGGAAACGTCCTTCCTCGGATTCCGCCGGGACATAGCCCAGCACGTATTGATTACGAATGTCGTGCGCCACCTGCGTGGCGATCGCTTCCACCTCGCGCACTTCATTGGGGAAAAAGGCCACGCCGCCGCTGGCTTCCGAGATCATGTTCAAAGCGTGCTTGGCCCGGGTCAGATCGCGGCCGCGTTCGTCGCTGAACAGCCCGATGGTGTAGATCACCACTTCGGATTCGTGCGCCGCCCGCACGGTTTGTTCCAGCGTGGAGCGGCTGGCGTTGTCCACGCCGTCGGTGATCACCAGCAGCACCTTCTTGGCTTTTTTCCCGCCGTCTTTCAGATGATCGAGGGAGGCGATCAAGGAGTCGTAGAAGGCCGTGCCGCCGCGGGAGTCGATTTTCTCCAGCGCGTCTTTCAGATCGTCGGGATTGCTGGTGAAATCGCGGTCCAGATAATAGTCCTCGTTGAAGTTGACGATGCAGACCTCGTCCTGGGGGTTGGACGTTTTCACGAAGGTCATGGCCGCGGCCGCCACGCGCAAGCGTTTCTCCCGCATGCTGCCGCTGTTGTCCACCACGATGCATATGGAAACGGGGACGTCCTCCCGGCGGAAATAGGTCAGGTTCTGCACGACATTATCTTCGTAAACCTTGAAGTTTTCCTTGCCCAGGGTGGTTACCGAGTTCTTGTGCTTATCCATCACCGTGGCATACAGCGGCACCAGTTGGGTCAGCGAACTGAAAGTGGGTGTTTGCGCGGCAACGCGGACGACGGAAAGCGCCGCCAGGAGCAGCGCAGCGGCTCTGGTTATCCGCGGCCTCATACGATAATGGACGATGGCATTCATCCTTGCCGTTACCTATATTCTATCGGAGTTGACGGAGTTAGCAAAGCAGTAGTGGCTCAGTTTGATCGTAGGGCGGGTATGTGTTGTCAGAACCGCCTGCGGTAGCAGGTGGGTCCCGCCCGTCCATGAGAGTGTGACCCATCCGCTACCGCGGACGGTTCTGACAACACGTCATCCTCAAACTGAGCCACTGCCGCCTGGCCCGAGTGGCCCAGGACCAGCAAGGAATCGTCTCAGGAATGCGATTGCAGGCAGGTGGCCGCCCACTGTAAGCCGGGACCCACGGAGGCCATCAGCACCGGGCCGGGATGTTCTTCCAGACTGAGCGCCGAGAGGATGTGGCACAAGCTTACGCCGCAGGTAGCCGATCCCAGATTGCCGGCGGTGCGCGCCACTTCCGGGATTTTATCGAGGGGCACGCCGGTCTGGCGGGCGAAAATCTCCACCAGCCGGGGATTGGGCTGATGGATGGCGTAGGCCGCGAAATCGGCGCGCGCCGTGTGGATGCGCGCCTCAAAATCGGTGGCGATTTGCGCCATCAGGCTCAGCACCACGTCGGCCAGGGCCATGCCGCGGAAGTCCACGGCCAGTTCTTCGCTCTCATGGTCTTTCAGGTTCACGCGGATGGTATCGGCGAAGGAAGTATCGCAGCCGAAGGTGAACTCGCCCAGGCGGAACGCGGTGGCCGGGGCGTCGTCAACCGCTCGCAAAAGGAAAGCGCAAGCGCCGTCTCCAAACAGCGCGCCCAGCTTCCAGGTGACTTTTTCCGGCGTGAACCAACGGCTATGCACTTCCGACGCGACGACCAGAACGGCCTTCCGTAACCCCGAAGAGAGCATGGCCTTGGCCACCGAGAAGGCGTGCAGCAGACCCGCGCAGGCGCCTCCGATGTCCATGGCCGCGCAGGTGGAAGGCAGATCGAGTTGCTCGTGCAACGCCGCGGCCAGGGCCGGATGTCCCACGTTGGTCTCGCTGGTTGCCAGCAGCAAATCCACCACGCCGAAAGAGCCGCCGGCGGCGGCCTGGCAGGCCTCGCGTGCCAAGGTCACCTCGCTGTCGCCTTCCTGAGCGCGGGCCAGGGATTCGATCCCGGTCTTGCGGTTAAGCGTGCCTTCGCTCAGTCCGAATTGCCGGTCCACATCGGCGGAAGTGACGGCCGCGGAGCCGAGGGCGAATCCCCAGCCGGCAATCGCGGCTTCCAGGCGCTTGACCAGATCGGATGTCGGAGAGGTGTCGGTAGCCAGAGGAACTCCCTTCCGGAGGGCGTTATTGAATCTACCACATTATGGGCTTGGGTGGACAAATGTCCGGACTAGGACTAGGGTGGCGGCCGGCTGGGAAGCTGTACAATCGTCAATTATGGGACGCAATGTCAAACCGAGGAAGAAGGAACTGTTTGAGCAGGAAGTAGACGAGCGAGTCATCGCCCAAGCGGAGGACGATACGGCATGGGACAAGCCAGTTCCGGTACAACGACCCGCAGGCCCCATCGGATGACAGCAAGGATGACAGCAAGAAAGAGCAGCCTATATGACAAACCCCAGAGATCTTGACGTTCCCCGAGAGGTGAACACTGATCCCAATGCTAACGAGATTCTCCGTGCCTGGTGGCTAACGGCGGATTGGTCTGCGCTCTTCGACCAACCACTTGGGAGAATTCTTGGGCTTGGGGAATTGTCCTCGCCGACGCGGCTCGTAATGTGGCGAACGCCCTTCGTGACGAGCGGGGGACGAGCTGACTCGACGCTAAAAGGGATTCGGGACGTGTTCAACCGCGAGATGGCCGATCCGACTGAAGAACCCACCGGGTCTTTCGTGAAGTAGGTCCGCCGTGGGGAGAGACAGCAGGAGTATAATTGGATCATGGAGCCGTTTCCACCCGAACTGGACAAGACGCTGCACGGGATGCCGGAGGATCTTCGGTTCGAAGACGGCGAGCCGGTCTACAACGAGGAGGGAGTGGATCTCTCCTTCATTCGCGACTTCCTTGCGCTTACGCCGACCGAGCGCGTGCAATCCGCAACTGTGCTGGCACGCTTCACTTTGAGCCGGCTCGACCGGATCTTTCATGTTTGACCCTGTAGAGATACTGCGCGTCCTGGCCAAGCACGACGTGGAGTTCATCCTCGTGGGTGGTTTCGGTGCGATTGTCCAGGGAGCGCCAATCAACACGATGGACGTGGACGTTGTACATTCGCGCGAGCCCGAGAATCTGATCCGTCTTCTCAAGGCCCTCCGGGAATTGGACGCTTGGTTTCGACTGCGTTCCGACAAGAAGCTGGTCCCTAATGAATCGCACTTATCAACGCTTGGTCACCAACTGTTGGCCACCCGGTTCGGTCGCCTCGACATACTTGGAGCGATTGGGGATGGCCTGACCTATGAAGGCCTGGCTGGCGATTCACAATCAGTGGAAATTGATGGTCTTATCGTCAGGACGCTGAGCCTGGAGAAATACGTAGAACTAAAGGAGCGGCTCGGCCGCGATAAGGACCGAGCAGCCCTGCCGACGTTACGCGCGACCCTATCCGAGAAGCGCAAGCTCGACCAGCGAAACACGCCAGGCGATCCCACAAACTGACCCATGGAATTCCAACTCCAGTGCGACTATCGCCCCTGCGGCGACCAACTGACCGCCATCCCGCAACTGATCCGCGGCGTGCGCGACGCTGAGCAACACCAGGTGTTGCTGGGCGTCACCGGCTCGGGAAAAACATACACCATGGCCAAGGTCATCGAGGAAGTGGGACGTCCCACGCTGGTGCTGGCCCACAACAAAACCTTGGCCGCGCAGCTTTACCATGAATTCAGATCGTTCTTCCCCAACAACGCGGTGGAATACTTCGTCAGCTACTACGATTACTATCAGCCCGAAGCCTACATCCCCGCCAGCGACACTTACATCGAGAAGGAAGCCACCATCAACGAGGAACTGGACCGCCTGCGCCTCTCGGCCACGCGCTCGCTGTTCGAGCGGCGCGACTGCGTGATCGTGGCCAGCGTCTCTTGCATCTACGGCTTGGGATCGCCGGAAGCTTATTACGGCATGTTGGTGATGCTCGAAAAAGGCCAGCGCATTTCGCGCAGCGAAATCACGCGCCGCCTGGTGGACATCCAATACGAACGCCACGACGCCGACTTCCGCCGCGGCAGTTTTCGTGTGCGCGGCGACATCATCGAGGTCTATCCCGCTTACGACGAACACGCCTATCGCATCGAACTGTGGGGCGACCAGATCGAAAGCCTTTCCCAAATGGATCCCCTATTGGGCCAAGTGCGGCAAACATATTTGCGGCTGGCCATCTATCCCAAGACCCACTACGTAATGGATCAGGACACCCGCAACCGGGCCATGGAAAGCATCATGAAGGAACTGGAGTGGTGGAAGCCGGAGCTGGTGCGCCAGGGCAAACTGGTGGAAGCGCAGCGCCTGCACGCAGCGCACCATGTTCGATTTGGAAATGATGCGCGAAATCGGTTACTGCCATGGGATCGAGAATTACTCGCGCCATTTTTCGGGACGGCTTCCGGGCGAGGCGCCGCCGACTTTGCTGGACTATTTGCCGCAGCGATTCCCTGATGTTCATCGACGAAAGCCATCAGACCGTGCCGCAGCTTCGCGGCATGTATGCCGGCGACCGTTCCCGCAAAGAAAACCTGGTGTCCTTCGGATTCCGCATGCCCTCGGCGCTGGACAATCGTCCGCTGACCTTCGAGGAGTTCGAGCACCGTGTGAATCAGGTGATCTACGTCTCGGCCACGCCCGGTCCGTATGAGCTGACGAAAACCGCGGGCGTTTATACGGAGCAGATCATCCGTCCCACAGGCCTGGTGGATCCCCAAGTGGAGATTCGCCCGGTGAAGGGCCAGGTGGACGATTTGCTAAACGAAATCCGCCTTCGCGCCGAAAAGAACGAGCGCGTATTGGTGACCACGCTAACCAAGCGCATGGCGGAAGATTTAAGCGAGTATTACACCGAAGTGGGAGTCCGCTGCCGCTACCTGCATTCCGAAGTCGAGGTGCTCGACCGCATCAAGATCTTGCGCGATTTGCGGCGGGGCGAGTTCGACGCGCTGATCGGCATCAACTTATTGCGCGAAGGGCTGGACTTGCCGGAAGTTTCGCTGGTGGCCATTCTGGACGCCGACAAGGAGGGGTTTCTGCGCTCGCAGGGCTCGCTGATTCAAACCATGGGCCGCGCCGCGCGCCACATCAATGGCCGCGCCATTCTCTACGCCGACCGCAGGACCGGCTCGATGGAGCACGCCATTGAGGAAACCACGCGCCGCCGCGACAAGCAGTTGGCCTACAACGCGGAGAACGGAATTACCCCGGAATCTATCATCCGGCCCATCGACATGAGCCTGATCGCGGTGGCGGAAGGCGATTACGTCACCGTATCGCTGGACGTACCGGACGCCGACATCGCGACAACGCAGCAGCGCGATGCGGTGATCGCGGATCTGGAAAAGCAGATGCGCGAAGCCGCCAAGCAGTTTGAGTTCGAAAAGGCCGCGGCGTTGCGGGACCGGATCAAGGAGTTGCGGGTACTCGAGTTGTAAGGATTAATTGGAACACGGAAGGACACGGAACAAAGCAACCGCCGATAAACGCCGATGAACGCCGATAAGAACGAAGATCCTATCGGCGTTCATCGGCGTTTATCGGCGGTTGCTCTTGCGTTAGGCTCGCGTCAGATCCCGGTACTGATCCTCACTGAGCAGCCCGAGATCCTTGGCTTCGTCCAGCACACCCATGGCTTCCCGGTCGCGTGCCGCAGTGTTGGCGTAGCGCGAGAAATAGCGCGCGGCCCGCTGGGCATGCTGGCGGATCACGTCGTCTACTTTCATGATCGGCAGGGCGCCCTCGCGCCAATCCAGGATCGCTTGCTCTACTTGCGCCAGAGAATCGCCTAGACGTTTTTCATGAACCTGGCGGATCAACTCTTGAATGCGTTTTTCCTGCGATTTCGTGAGTACCACCGGAATAGAGGATGGATGCGGTCGCGGAACCATCCTTTTCGTTTCCGGCGCTCTTCCGCGGCGTGAGCCAGTTCGATCAAACACGGATGTCCCTCCCCGTCATTTCCACCGGTTGCGGCAAACCCATCAAGGCCAGCATGGTCGGCGCTAGATCGCGCAGCGAGCCGTCGTTGCGCAGGTGCCGCTTCCCGTCCGAAACCAACACCAGCGGCACTGGATTGGTGGTGTGATAAGTGTGCGGACCGCCGGTCACCGGATCGATCATCAACTCGGCGTTGCCGTGATCGGCGGTCACGATCAGCGCGCCGCCCGCGCGGCGCACCGCGTCGTAGACGCCGCCGACGCAGCCGTCCACGGTTTCCACGGCCTTGATTGTCGGCGGGATCTTGCCGGAGTGTCCCACCATGTCGGCGTTGGCGAAGTTCATCACCAGGCAATCCATTTCGCCGCCATCCACGGCTTTCACCGCGGCCTCGGCTACGCCGGCCGCGCTCATTTCCGGCATCAGGTCGTAGGTGGCCACTTTGGGCGACTGAATCATAACGCGCTCCTCGCCGGGATAGGGTTTTTCGTTGCCGCCATTGAAAAAATAGGTCACGTGCGCGTACTTTTCCGTCTCGGCGATGCGCATGTTGCGAAAGTGATTCGCAGCCAGGACGTTGGCCAGGATGTTGGATGGCGATTGCGGCGGCAGGACGAAAGGAACGGTCAGCGCCTTATTGTATTGTGTCATCATGACCATCAGCAGACGCTGGCGCACGAGCGCGCCGCCCGGCAGGTCCACGCCACCGAGGGTGGGACCCACCAGCGCGCTGGTCATTTGCCGCGCGCGATCGGCGCGGAAGTTGAAGAACACCACCGCGTCGTCGTCGTGGACTCGCGTGAGCGGCTCGCCCGCGGGCGTGGTGATGACCACAGGTTCGATGAACTCGTCGGTGACGCCGTGCTCGTAGCTTTGCTTGGCAGCGTCCACCGCGGACGTCGCCTGGCGGCCTTCGCCGAGCACCAGCGCGCGATAGGCGCGCTCGGTGCGCTCCCATCGTTTATCGCGATCCATGGCATAGTAGCGTCCACAGACCGTGGCGATCTTTGCTTGATGGGTCGCCGCGCCGTAGCGGCGCATTTCCGCTTCCAGCGCTGTGAGAAACGCCGCGCCGCTTTGCGGCGGCGTGTCGCGGCCGTCCATGAAGGCGTGTACGAAGACACGCTCCACCTGGTGTTCCGCGGCCATGCGCAGCAGCGCGTAGAGATGCGTGTTATGAGAATGCACGCCCCCATCACTGACCAACCCGATCAAGTGAAGCTGATTGGCGCGTCCGCGCTCCATCGCTTGCAGCAGCAGCGGCTCGCGAAAAAATTCACCGTTGGCGATTTCCAGGTCCAGGCGCGTGATGTCCATGTGAATGATGCGGCCCGCGCCCATGTTGAGGTGGCCCACTTCGCTGTTGCCCATTTGGCCCTCTGGCAGACCCACGTAGGGTCCGGAGGTATGGATCAGCGTATGTGGATACTCGGCCGCCAATTTGTCCATGTTGGGCTTGCGCGCCATGGCGATGGCGTTGCCTTGCGTGCTGGGGTTGTAGCCCCAGCCGTCGAGAATGCAGAGAACAACTGGTTTCGGTCGGGGCATTTTAGGACGCAAATGGATCGGCATAAACGGCGGCCGATCCCAGCTCCTCCTCGATACGCAGCAACTGATTGTACTTGCAGATGCGGTCGGTGCGGCTGGCCGATCCCGTCTTGATCTGTCCCACGCCGGTAGCCACCGCGAGATCGGCGATGAAAGTGTCTTCGGTTTCGCCCGAACGATGCGACATCACCGCGCTGTAGCCGTTGTTGCGGGCCAGTTCGATGGCCTCGATCGTCTCGGTCAGCGAGCCAATCTGATTCACTTTGATGAGGATTGAGTTGGCCACGCCTTCCTTGATTCCGCGCGCCAGCCGCGCCGTGTTGGTGACAAACAGATCGTCGCCCACCAGTTGCTTGGATTTGCCGACCTTGTCCGTCAGCAGTTTCCATCCGGCCCAATCGTCTTCCGCCAGACCGTCTTCCAGCGAGACGATGGGATACTTGGCCAGCCATCCGGCCCAGTAGTCGGCCAGTTCGGCGGAGGTCTTCGAGGGACGTCCGGATTTTTCGAAGACATACTTGCCGTCCTTGAACATTTCGCTGACCGCGGGATCCAGGCAGATGGAAACTTGCACGCCGGGCTTGTATCCCGCGGCGGTAATCGCTTCGATCAGCACGTCGATGGCTTCCTTGTCGGTCTTCAGGTTGGGAGCGAAGCCGCCTTCGTCGCCCACCGAGGTGGAAAGTCCCTTAGCATGCAAAATCTTTTTCAGGTTATGGAAAATCTCCGCACCGGCGCGCAGCGCTTCATGGAACGATCCGACTCCGTGCGGCATAATCATGAATTCCTGGAAGTCGAGATTATTGTCGGCGTGCGCGCCGCCGTTGATGACGTTCATCATCGGCGCCGGCAACAGCGTGGCGTGGACTCCGCCCAAATAGCGATACAGCGGCAAGCCGCTGGCCCGCGCCGCGGCGCGCGCCGTGGCCAGCGACACGGCCAGGATCGCGTTCGCTCCCAGCTTGCTCTTGTTGGGCGTGCCGTCCAGGGCGATCATCGTTTGGTCCAGGCCCACCTGATCCAAAGCGTCGCGGCCGGTTACCGCCTTGCGGATCGGCCCGTTGACGTTGGCGACGGCCTTCAGGACACCTTTTCCCAGGTAACGGGCTTTGTCGCCGTCGCGCAACTCCACGGCTTCGTGCTCACCCGTGGATGCTCCCGATGGTACGGCGGCGCGGCCCAATGCGCCTCCGCTGAGTTTGACGTCCGCTTCAATCGTGGGATTGCCCCGGGAATCGAGGATCTCCCGTGCTTGTATGAGTTCGATAGTAGACATGATGATTGCTTCTTTCGTTTGGATTGGACTACTGAATTTTCGGGCTTTATTCCGCGCGATAACCCAACTCTTCGGCGCCCTCCAGGGTCTGCACCGGGCTGGGCACTACGGTGATTCCGTTTTCCGTGACGATGTAACCACGGGAGCGATCCAATTCGGGATCGAAGCCGATCTCGGTATTCTCCTCAATGACCACGTCACGGTCAATGATGGCGCGGCGGACGCGGCTGCGCCGGCCCACCACGACGTTCCAGAACAAGATGCTGCTGTCCACTTCGGAGTAGCTGTTGATGCGCACGTTCGGCGACAGCACGCTGTTAGTCACGCGCCCGCCGCTGACGATGCATCCCGGCGAGACGATGGAATCCAGAGCTACGCCCATACGCCGCCCTTCATGATGGGCGCTCTCTTGAGCGAAAACAAACTTGGCCGGCGGATGCTGCTCCTGCCGCGTGCGGATCGGCCAATGACGGTCGTACAGGTTGAAAATCGGAGAGACCGACACCAGGTCCATGTTGGCCTCGTAGTAGGCGTCCAGCGTTCCCACGTCGCGCCAATAGAGCGCTTCTTTCTGGTTTTCGTCCACGAAATTGAAGGAGTATACTTTCGACTCGTGGATGGCCTTGGGAATGATGTTCCTTCCAAAATCGTGGCTGGAGGTTTCGTCTAAGGCGTCGTCGCGCAACATCCGCACCAGCGTGCTGGTGTTGAAAATATAAATCCCCATGGACGCGCTGACGCATTCGGAATTGTAGGGCGACCGGCGGCGTGGCACGGCGGGCTTCTCCTCGAAGCCCACGACGCGGCCGTCCGGTTCGATTTCGGCCACGCCAAATCGGGCCGTCTCCTCGGGCTTTTCCAGGATGGTGGCCACGGTGATGTCCGCGCCGCTTTGCTTGTGCTGCTTGAGCATCAGCGCGTAGTTCATCTTGTAGATGTGGTCGGCGGCCAGCACCAGCACGTGCTCGGGACCCTCTTGCACGATGGTGTGCAGGTTCTGATAAATGGCGTCGGCCGTGCCGCGGTACCAATCGTCGCTGACCCGCTTGGTGGGCGGAATAATCTCGATGAACTCGCCCAGTTCGTTGGCCAGGATATTCCAGCCGTGGCGGATATGGCGATTCAGCGAGAGCGCCTTGTACTGTGTCAGGATCAGCACGCGGCGCAGGCTGGAGTTGATGCAGTTGGACAGCGTGATATCGATGATGCGGTAGTTGCCGCCGAAAGACACGGCCGGCTTGGCGCGGTCGCGGGTCAGCGGATAGAGCCGCTCACCGGCGCCTCCGGCGAGCAGGATGGCCAGTACGCTTTCCATGGACCACCTCAGTCTATCGCAAAAGCACCGGGAAGAGACGGTTTCAGAATAGAGGAAGACGTGGTTCTTGGTGTTGTCAGAACCGTCCGCGGTAGCGGATGGGTCTCGCTCTTGCCGACGAGGACCCATCCGCTACCGCGGACGGTTCTGACAACACCAAGGTTATCCTGCTATAATTACTTTGAACCTGTTTAGGAGCTTTTGTGGAACGCAAAGGGGGGTGGATTTCAAGTGGCTGAAGTACGGCTTCAAGAGGGTGAGTCCCTCGAGAATGCTTTGCGTCGCTTCAAGAGGAAGGTCCAGCAAGAGGACATCATCAAAGAAGTGAAGCGGCACTCGTACTATCTGAAACCGGGTGAGAAGCGCAGGGTGAAAGCGGCCCTGGCCCGCAAACGTAACCGCAAGAAAAACCGGCGCGAGCCTGAGTAGCTCGGCCAGTCGTATCCTCCCGTTTGTTTTCGGCTTAGCTCGAACCAGGCTGGCGCGAAGAACGCCGGCCTGGACGGGATGCGACGGGATGCCAACTCGTGCTTCCCATACAGGAAGATTGTGCTACATTGGCGGCCTTGGCTGTACTGGCATCGAGCCGGTGCGCCCGGGAGGGAAGCGTGGCTCGCCACTTCATTGCTTGTGTCGCACTGCTACTGACTAGCGCCGGACTTTCGCGCGCCCAAGAACCGATTGGTCCGCATTCCGGCATGGAACCGCCCGCGGCGAAAGCCGCCGCTTCGCTGGCCGCCAGCACCAAAGCCTCGCCGCCGAACCTGCTCACCACCGGCGAGAAAACCGATTGGAACGAGACCGCTCCGTACGCCGAGGCGCTGGAAATATCCCACCGTCTGGAACGCGCCTCGCGCTTCGTCCGGGTACAAACGATCGGCACTACGCCGGAAGGCCGTCCCTTGATCGCGTTGATCGTGTCCAAGGATCGCGCCTTCACTCCGCAGGCCGCAGCGCGGACCGGCAAAGTGGTGATCTTGATTCAAAGCGGCATCCACGCCGGGGAAATCGAAGGCAAGGACACCGTGTTGATGCTGGTCCGCGACATGACCGTCAGCAAGCGCTTCCCGGCCTGGCTGGACAAATGCATTTTTGTGATCGTTCCCGTGTTCAACGTGGATGGCCACGAGTATTTCAGCCCTTATCATCGCGTGCAGCAGAACGGCCCCAAATCCACGGGACTGCGCGCCAACGCCGAGCGTTTAAACCTGAATCGCGATTACATCAAGGCCGACACGCCGGAGATGCGCGCATGGCTGCGCTTGTTCAACGCCTGGAATCCCGATTTCCACATCGATAATCACGTCACCGACGGCGCCGACTTCCAGTACGACGTCACCTGGGACATGGCCCGCAATCAGGATCTGGCGGAGCCGGCGCGCGCCTGGGTAAATGACCAATTTGTTCCGGAGTTGAATCGCCGTATGGAGGCCGACGGACATCTGGTGGCGCCTTACGGTGCTTTACGGGGCGCGGCGAGCGGCAAGCGCGAATTTTACATGGAAGTATTTTCGCCGCGCTACTCGCATCTTTATGTTGCGGTGCACAACCGGCCGTCGCTGTTGGTGGAATCGCACAGCCTGAAGGCCGCCAAGACGCGCGCCTGGGCGCATTACGACATCATGCGCCACTCCATCGAAGCGATCCTGCGCGATCCCGAAGCGTTGCGCCGCGCCGTGCGCGAGTCCGACGCGCAGATGGCGGCGCGCGCCGGCGATCGTGCCGCCGCGCCGGTTTACCTGGCGGGTAAAGTCAGCGACAAGAGCCGGCCGCTGGTTTATCACTCGCTGAAGAACGGTCCTTACAAGAGTGAAGTGACCGGCGCGATGGTCAACCGTTATTTGCCGGAAAGAGACGATATCGACACCGTGATCCACGACCAGATCGATACCACCGCCGAAGCGCAAATGCCGCTCGGTTACTTGATCCCAGCGGCTTACCAGGAGATCACCGCGCTGCTGGCGCTACACGGCGTGGAGATGGAGCGCACCACCAAGCCGCTGGACCAGGAGTACGAGACCTATCGCTTTTCCAATACCAAGTTCGCCACGCAGTCGTTTGAAGGACGGGTGATGGCAACCTTCGATCCCAGGCTGGTGAAGGAAAAATCGTTCTTCCCCGTGGGATCGTACTGGATCCCGATGAAGCAACGCCGCGCGCGCCTGATCCTGGCGATGCTGGAGCCGGACGCTCCCGATTCCTTGATTCGTTGGGGATTTTTCAACGCCGTGTTGGAAGGCCGCGAAGTCGCCGCCATCCAGGCGCAGTCCGCCTCCCGATTAGCCGGCGACTATATTACTGAGCCGGTGGCGCGGCGCATGATGGCCGATTCCCCCGAGTTGCGCAGGCAGTTCGAAGCCAAACTCGCCGCCGAACCTGATTTTGCCGCGAATCCGCGCGCGCGATTGCAGTGGTGGTTCGGTCAATCGAAGTATGAAGCCGGCGACACTGGGCGCTATCCGATTGCGCGGGTGTGGGAGCGGAATTGGTAAGCACCCGGACCCATCTGCTGCCGCAGGCAAATGTCGAAACTCCCGGCGCGGGAGTTTGCTTCCAGGCGTTCTTTGGTTGCGTTTCCTCCACGCTGTGAAACCTGTGTAATCGGGTAATCTGTGGATATGCCCCTGTTCGACTCCGACAACCCGGCCCTCTACGATGTCCCCACCCACGCCCCGGGACCACCAGGATCGCTGCCGCTCACCGCCGAGATGCTGCGCGAGCGCCCCTCCGGCGACCTGTTCGGATGGAGCCAGAACGCCGGTATGGGTTGGACACCCGCGGCGCTCGGCGGCAAGGAGTTTTTGATCCTCTCGACGCACGGCGGAATCCGCGCCCCCGATGGCACGCCGGTGGCGCTCGGATATCACACCGGACACTGGGAAGTGGGATTGCTGGTGGAGGCCGCGGCCAGGGAGTTGAAGTCGGCGGGCGCGATTCCGTTTGCCGCCGCCTGCACCGATCCTTGCGATGGACGCTCGCAAGGAACCCCGGCGATGTTCGATAGTCTGCCGTACCGCAACGACGCCGCCACGATTTTCCGGCGGCTGATCCGCTCCCTGCCCACGCGGCGCGGTGTGATCGGCGTGGCCACCTGCGACAAAGGACTCCCCGCCATGATGATGGCGCTCGCCGCCATGCACGATCTGCCCTGCGTGCTGGTGCCGGGAGGCGTAACCCTACTCCCGGAAGACGGGGAAGACGCTGGACGCGTGCAAAGCGTCGGCGCGCGCTTCGCTCATGGCGAGATCACGCTCCAAGCGGCGGCCGATCTCGGTTGCCGCGCCTGCGCGTCACCGGGTGGCGGCTGCCAGTTTCTGGGAACGGCCGCGACGTCGCAAGTGATCGGCGAAGCGCTGGGCATGTCGCTGGGACATTCCGCGCTGGCGCCTTCGGGTCAGGCGATTTGGCTGGACATGGCGCGCCGCTCGGCGCGCGCGGCGCTGCAATTGGAATCGCGCGGTATCAAGATGCGCGACATCCTCACCAATGCCGCGCTGCACAACGCCATGGTGTCGCACGCGGCGTTTGGCGGATCCACCAACTTGATCCTGCACGTGCCCGCGATCGCGCACGCCGCCGGTTTGCGCCGGCCCGTGGCCGCCGATTGGGCGCGCATCAACCGGCTGGTGCCGCGCCTGGTCGATGCCCTGCCCAATGGACCGCGCAACCATCCCACCGTGCAGGTCTTTCTGGCTGGCGGCGTTCCCGAAGTCATGCTGCATTTGCGCCGCGCGGGATTGCTGGAAACCGGCGCGCTGACCGCGGCGGGCGTCACGCTGGGCGAACAACTCGACGCCTGGGAGAAGCTCGGAACGCCGCGGGAAATTGCGCGCGCTGTTGCGCGACCGCGACGGCGTGGATCCGGACGACGTGATCATGTCGCCGGAAACCGCCACACGGCGCGGCCTGACCTCGACCGTCTGCTTCCCGCACGGCAATCTCGCGCCGGAAGGCTCGGTAATCAAGAGCACCTCGATTGACCGCTCGGTGGTGGATGCCGATGGCGTGTACCGCAAGACCGGGCCTGCCAAAGTGTTTCTGAGCGAGCCGGCGGCGATCGCCGCGATTAAAGGAAAACAAATTCAAGCCGGCGACGTGCTGGTGCTGATCTGCCGCGGGCCCGATGGGCGCGGGCATGGAGGAGACCTATCAACTTACTTCCGCGCTTAAATATCTGGAGTTCGGTAAGCACGTGGCGATTCTCACCGACGCGCGCTTCAGTGGAGTGTCTACGGGCGCCTGCATCGGCCACATCTCGCCGGAAGCGCTGGCCGGCGGCCCGATCGGCAAGTTGCGCGACGGCGATGTGATCGAAATCAAGGTGGACACGGCGAAGCTGGAGGGATCGGTCAACCTGATCGGGGAAAACGGTGTGGCTGCCGGCGTGGACGATGGCTCGCGCATCTTGGCGGCCCGGCCGCTGCGCGCGGATCTGGCGGCCGATCCTGCGCTGCCGGATGACACGCGGTTGTGGGCGGCGTTGCAGGACGTCAGCGGTGGCGCATGGGGCGGCGCGGTGTATGACGTAGAGGAAATCTTACGCGTCCTGGCCGCGGGAAAGAACGCGCTTGCGTAGCTTTCAAGCGCCAACGCGTATGGAGTGCGGCGGCTCGACGCCGCCTTGGATGGCCGAGGCTTGACTCGGCCTGCGCGGGCAGCGCCTGCGCACCGTCCGCTTCGCGGACGCGCCCGCGTCAAGCCGCGGGCATCCAAGGCGGTGTCAAGCCACCGCACTCCAAAGGCTAAATCCCGACTCGGCGCATCCCCGCCTCCGGATACCGCAGGCCCGCCGTGGCGCCCTTCGGCGCGGCGGCGTCGAGTTGTCGCAATTCCTCGCCGGTGAGTTGGACATCCGCGGCCGCGCAGTTGTCGCGCAAATACGCGCGACGCTTCGTTCCGGGAATCGCCACCACATCGTTGCCCTGCGCCAGCACCCAGGCCAGCGCCAGTTGCGATGGCGTACATCCCTTGGCTGCGGCGATCGCTTCCACGCGCGCTACGAGTTGTAGATTCTTGACCATGTTCTCGGCTTGCAAGCGCGGCGCCATGCGCCGATAGTCGGTGGGATCGAGATCGTCGTGGCTCTTGATGTGTCCGCTGAGGAATCCGCGCCCGAGCGGCGAGTAGGCCACGAAGCCCACGCCCAGTTCGCGGCACGCGGCCAGTATCCCGTCTTCGGGATCGCGGGTCCACAGCGAGTATTCGGTTTGCAGCGCGGTGATGGGATGCACGGCGCACGCGCGGCGAATGGTGGCGGGACCGGCTTCCGAGAGTCCCAGGTAGCGCACTTTGCCTTCTTTCACCAGCGCGGCCATGGCCCCGACGGTATCTTCGATGGGCGTGTCGGCATCCACGCGATGCTGGTAGTACAGGTCGATCGTCTCGATATTGAGGCGGCGCAGGCTGGCCTCGCAGCATTGCCGCACGTAGTCGGGTTTGCCGCTAACGCCTTTCCAAGCGCCGGCGTCGTCGCGCACGTTGCCGAACTTGGTGGCGATGGTTATGGGATTCGTCGCGCGATGGCGATGGCCGGCCAGCGCGCGTCCGACCAGCACTTCGTTGGTGTGCGGGCCGTAAACGTCGGCGGTGTCGAAATGGGTAACGCCCAAGTCGATAGCCAGATGAATGGTGGCGATGGACTCTTCTTCGTTGCTGGGTCCATAGAACTCGGACATGCCCATGCAGCCGAGTCCGAGCGCGCCCATTTCGAAGCCATGTGTTCCAAGTTTGCGTTTGTGCATAGCAGCATGATACGCGAATTGAAACCGTAGCGCGGGCATCCTGCCGGCGATTCCCGGGGCAGGGCAGAGAGTGGGCGGTCCATGCTACGCTGGAAGTACAGCCCCCGTAGCTCAGTATGGATAGAGCGGAGGTTTCCTAAACCTTAGGTCGCGTGTTCGACTCACGCCGGGGGCACCATTTCTTTCCAACGAGTTGCGGTTGAATCGTCATAGTGCCTTTTCCATCACTGTGGGGACTTTTGTGGGGACCCCTGAGTGCCTTGCCCTTCGTAAATCGCGAATACTTGTTGGACGTTGTACCGCTCCAGCTTTTCTACTGCCGCCCGCTTGTGCTCCGGTGTGGGATGAACGTAACGCATCGTGGTCGAGATGTTGGAGTGTCCCATCAGTTCCCGCAGGGTCGCGAGTTCTACTCCAGCCATCGCCATCCGTGAGCCGAAAGTGTGCCGCAGATCGTAGAGCCGGAACGGTGGTTTGATTTTGGTAGTCTCCAAGGCTTCCAGGTGCGCCTTGTAGACCGTCGTGAGGGGCTTGCTCGAATCGTGCTTACGCGGGAACACAAACGGACCCTCGGCCTCAGCCTTCCGCCGCCTGAGAATCGCAAGCGCTTCCGCCGTGAGGGGAACGTTCCGCCGCCGGAATTTGGTTTTCCCGAACGGCACGAAGAGATAACTTCCACCGGAAACGCTGAGATGCACGTCTTCCTTGCGGATACTGAAAACCTCTTCGGGACACATTCCCGTTTCAACGATCAGCTTTGCGACATCCTCCAGCGGCTGAGTAGCCGCAGCCAAGTACCGCATCTGTTCTTCGTGAGAAACCGCCCGCATACACCCCGGACCCTCCTGCAAGAAACGCACGCCGATAACTGGATTGCGTGAAATGCGCTCCTGCCGAATTGCTAGGTTGAGAATGGATCGCAAGTTGGCCATGTCCCGATTCGTTCCCGCCGGCCCGACGTGCCCCGAGCGATCGAGCTTGTAACGCTCGACGTGGCCCGAAGTAATCGTATCCAGCGGCATCTTGCCGAAGAACGCCCGCAACGGTTTTGCGGACACAAGGTAACGCATGTGTGTGCGCGGGTGCGCCGCGTGCTCTCTCTTCGACCAGGGCAGGAACACAGTCTCCATGAAATCCTCGAAAGTGGGGCAAGGCTCGCGTTTCACGATCCCGGCCCGGCCCTCCGCTAACTCTGCTCTGCGGATTGCTTCCACGTTGAGCGCAGCATTCTTGTTGCTTAGCCCCGTGGTGTCGCGGTAGCGCCGTCCCTGGAAGACAAACTCAAACCAGTAGACTTCGCCCCGCTTGTAAACGCTCAATTGTGTCTCCTTCCTCGCGGATCGGAGACAGACACCCTGCAACCTTCCAGGTACTTCTGAACGTCAGAGGGATCGTATCGCACGACACGGCCCAGCTTCAAGTAGGGGATTCCGCGTTTCTGGGACCGCCATTGTGCGAGCGTTTCGAGAGACAGGCTCGTGAGGACGGCGACTTGTTCGGCGGTCAGCAGATCGGGAGGACGGTTCGTCGGCATGGCCGTGCTACCGGACTTTTCGCGGATCGGGAAGCATGAGTTGAGATTGCTTGAGCGCGGTCAGATCGTCGCTGAATTCCCAGTCCCCTTGCTCCTTGCTTAAATATTTTCCGCAATAGAACGCCGCGCCCTTTGTGGAATCGAAGGGGAGGATGCGAGCATACCGTTCTTCCGAGCCCAGTCCAATCGTTCTGCGCCACGGTGTGAAATTGTCCAGAGATAAACTCCAATGCGTGCGTGTTCCGGTCGCTGGCTAGTGTCCTCACGGCGATTTACCAAACCCCATCGGCGCAGCCGTCGCAAACGCGCTGCGAGACTGGCGTGGAAATCGCGGAAACGCCGTTTTCCCTGTCCAGAAAGCAAGGCGATATCCCTGCAAGAAATGCCCTCTTTGTGCCCGGCAAGGATTTCTAGTATCTCGAATCGGCTCATACCAACCTCTGTGATTCGCTTGCAGAGCGCGAGGCAATCGTTGGCCCAGATGCGGGCCTCGTGGCGTAGATGTGCTGGACGCGGATTAATCGGCTTTTGCCCGTTTGCGGATGCTGGACGAAACGCAAAGATCCCGAGCTAACCATTCCGAAAATCAATTTCCGTAGAATAGTGGATCTGGACATTCCGCTAGCCCGTGCTGCTAATTCCAAGGCCCACAACGCACGCTCCCCCACGTAGAAGGAGATCCGGAGGCCCTTGTCTGTCCGAGGGGGCCCACCAACCGCAACGAGGTCCTCAGGCGTCAAGCCCGGAAGACCGGCTAGCAATTGGCGGGTACCCTCATGCGTACTGATGCCCGCGCTCTTTACCGCCTGATCGAAGGTGGCCACAAGCGACAGGGGCACCGTGCCGCTAGAGCCCGGTAGCGTCTGCGCGCTGGCCTTCAGCAACAATGGCAACCTTCTTCCGAGAACGGTTCAGCCCGATATCTGGCTCCAGTATTTCAGGTGAGTGTATAATGGCTCCTTTGGAGGGTACCGATGCCCAAAAAGCGAAAAAACCGAACCAACAAAGCCACGCTGTTCTCGACGGATTTGGAAAGGAGGCTCCAAGAACTTTCCAAGATCGGGTTATTGACCGGATATACGTGGAAGAAAAATGCCCATCCGTCCGGTGCTCCGCGTGAGTTTGTGGATGTAGTTGGCGAACCACCTGAACACAGCGGTCACCCGTGGATCTTCGTAGAAGCAGAACTCCATAGAGGTCACCCTGAGTCTAATGTCGCCAAGATCTGGAAAGGGGCCGAGAAGGATCGGAAGCACCGTCCTTTCCTGTTGGTGCAAGGGTTTTCCAAGCACTACAAAAAGTCTTCACCAAAGGTGAATAAGGAAAATGCCAAATTCTTGGGTGAGCACATGTGCAAAGAGTTGGGAGGGGAGCGTGCCCGATACTTTCCGGTCGAAATGAAATACGCACCTCGTGGAGGACCGCGGACTCTCGGAGCAGGATACCGGAAGAAAGCTGCGTATAAGTTGGCGGAAACGGTCAGGAAGAAGCTGAGGCGCGGCCAAAGAAGCGCGATGACTGCGGCGACGGGGTCTAGCCGTTGAGCCCGGCGGCGTGCCACAGCGCCAACGCTTGCGGTAGCACTTAATAGCCCATGGGTATGCTCGTTGCTCTCTCTCTTCTTGTCGTTGGGTTCATCGTGCTTGTTCGGGTGCAGATCATCGGATACCACACAGGCTACAGAATCATGATGGGCGGCACCCTGCGGTTCTTCAACATCCTAGGGTCCACGCTGATTCTGACGGGCATTGCTCTGCTAGTGAAGTATGGCAACGTCGGTGCTGCCGCTCTGTTGTCAACCGTACTACCGATCGCTTACTTCAGGAGGGCCATCTTCTTTTCGGATGACCGGGTCGTTTTGCTTGTCCTCCGAACCTATAAGAGTGTGACAAATAGTGGTTCGGCTCACCAAGAAAATGCCCTCCAGGAAGTTGCCGCAATCGTACTTAGGAGGTTGTTTTGGAGTGACAGACGAACGCAGGATTTTCTTGAGTTCTTCTCCAAGCAGGACACGGGCCTTGCGTGGGAACCTGGCGGTCTGCCACAACTGGGCCGCGACGTTGAGGAGCTGGCCTATCTAATCATCGCACGCGAGAGACCTGTGGAGCAGCCTGCCCTATCAGTGTTTGATCACTTGTCCGCATGCCTGGGCTTCAGGTCTCTCCGGCAGCCTTCCAGCTGGGACCGTGTGCGCCTGATAAATCTCCGCTATGCACAGGAGTTTGGGGCAGAGAAATAGGTGCATTTGCTCTAGCCTGTTTAGCCGGTCGGGCTGGTGTAAACCAGTTCGACGAACTTGCGACAAAAGATCAGCAGGTCATCTGCGCTGATCTCGACCCGCCAATGAGGATCGGATTTCCCGTTCTGGTCCCAGAACTGAATTCTGACCTGCGCGGGGTCGGCGCTGTCGGACAAAAAAATCAAATTGCGGTGGCAGACCGCGTTACGCAGGTGGCGGACGAGTTGCCCGAGAGTCTTGTTGGTTCCTAGGAAGGTGTGCCACGTTGGCCAGCCCTCTTCCGCGATCTTTTCCAGTTTGAGGCTCTTGAGGTTGTTTTCGAAGCCAGACTGGAAAGGATACACGACAAGGCCAAGCAAGCACAGCACTCGTTGGGTGACGACGTGCACCTGTTTGTTACCAGCCGCCCGCTGAGCTTCGATCTGATCGAGGTTCGTCATCGTTCGCCGCGCAAAGCCGAAAGGGTCATTTCGTGTGTTCAGTGGCCCGTCTTTCGCGGCCTGCCACTCTAGTTTGGCAGTACCGCCGCTCTCTCGACCGCCCACGATGTGCGCGCTAGAGTGTTCGCAGTGCGGACACGCCCTGTTGCCGTGGTGGATTAGGAGGCTAACCAGATAGACTTTGAAGCACGCGGGACACTGAACTGCGGCGTTGTTCCCGACCCAGTCACGATGCTTCGACTTGTCCACTTCTTCAGCCACGAAGTCATAACTGTCCATTTCTTCACCTCCGCTCGGCAACCGCTGAAGGCGGGTCGCGGAACAGGATGCCAGTCTAACGCGGAAGACGTTTGAGTGTGGGGACTTTTGTGGGGACTCCTCATGCATTTCGGTACATCTGGGCAAGTCTCGGGCCATCTCGGCACACGAATGTAACATCCTTGCCTGGAGTGAGTTGCAGGGCTATCTGCCGTCCGTCCAACGACTTGTGAATTTTGGTCAGTTTCGTTTCCTAAACCTTAGGTCGCGTGTTCGACTCACGCCGGGGGCACCATTTCTTAGCGCTTGGGTTGGCGGGGCCGCGCAGCAATCACGGAACGTAGGGCGGCATTGACGGACTCCGCCGATTTGAACACCGTCGCAACGTCCGGTGCAAGAACCACGGCGATCGTATCTGCGCCCATCTGGGCCGCAAAGCGATTCGGCTTGGCCTTGGAATAGTCGAATCGATACTCCTTGGCCATTTCATCATTCCGCGCCCTCGGCTTGCTACGAGACAACGTTTTTTTCATAGTCGTGCCGCTCTCGCCTTGTGACTTCGCGAGCGCTGAAGATTTGAATCGCAGCTTCCCGCTCTGTGAAGAATACCACCAGCAAACGGCCGCGCTCGGAGTATCCCACCGCCGCTTCGCGGCGCTTGTCGATAGAATGCTCTTCGTCGTCAAAGATGCGGATCAGCGGGTCCTGGGGAAGGACGGTGGAAGGACGGGGACAACCTGATCCGCGTAGTCTCCTTTTCGCGTCGTTTCGAAAATGCCGCATCCATTTCCGATAACCGTAGCATACTGCCGCAACGCTATTTTGGACTGCGCGCGAACAATGGCGACGCAGATCAGGCAGACCCCGCATTCCCGAAAAGCACCCGCGTGGCACGCGTGGCACACGCGGGCGCAGCCGCGGCTTGACGTGTGACGTACAACGGAGTATTCTATCTCCGTGATCCGGTCTTTCCGCTGCAAGGATACGCGGGCTGTGTTTGAAGGCGAGCACTCGCGGAAGTTTCATCACATAGCGCGTGTCGCGGAAAAGAAGCTGATCCAGCTTGACTCGGCGGAAGTCCTCGACGATGTCGGCTTTTTCCCGGGCAACCACCTGGAGCTGCTCAAAGGCGATCGAAGGGGCCGATACAGTATTCGAATCAACCTTCAGTACCGCATCTGCTTCTCCTGGAAGGACGGAGCGGCGGCCGACGTTGAGATCGTGGACTATCATTGAGGGAGAACTGCTATGCAAAAAACGTTCGGAAGGTTTCGAGCGCCCATTCATCCAGGGGCAATCCTCAAAGAGGACCTTATGGAGCCCTACGGCTTGAGCATGAATCATCTGGCTAAGGAGCTGAAGATACCGGCCAACCGGATCAGCGAAATTATTCGCGGGCGGCGTGCCGTGAGTGCGGATACCTCCATTCGCCTGGGCCGCTACTTCGGGTTCTCCCCAGGGTACTGGCACAACATGCAGAAGCACTTCGAGTTCGAGGTGGTGCGTCGGTCCTTGCAAGCCCAGATCGAAAAGCAGATTCAGCCGCGCAAAGCGGCGTAAGAGGCCATGACCGGTTTTGGAGTAAGAGGTTGGGAGCTTGGCTCCCGTGCGCTAAATGCTTCAGACGATCGCGCAACCGTACGCGGTGCTGGCGAAAAATCGCCCCGTTCAGGCCGAGCCCTTTCCCCCTTCGTTCCTCCCCAGGCCGACCCCATTTCCCCCACTATTTGAGACCCACAGTTTTCACATCCATCGTAACGTCCGTGTATTGACGGGGCGCAACCGCTTCATTCAAGGTCCCGACAGCGACAACCTTCTTTCCTAAAAGCTTTCGCGCCTCGGCAGCTTGTGTACCTGGGAAAAACAGTTGCACTTGACTAACATGCTGGATTGTATTCAGGCTCGTGCTGTTTTTCGCTTCCGCATCTTGGAGAGGCTCAACAGTGATCGGCCTCGCGAGCCTTAAGACGAGGACTTTGTCCTTCAAGTCCTTGGCTGGAGTCTCGCCGAATCCAGGCGGTCCGTAGGACATGCGCTCGATCAGCACACCCTCCAATTGAACGCCCGCAGTGTCGCATTTGTAGCTAAGCTCCTGCTCTCCGTGGGTCACCCGCTCCTGCTGGGCGGCGCAGGCTCCTAAGTACCCAGCGAGCAGAGCAATCCCTGTCATAGCGGCCCGGATGCGCTGGGTCCTCATCGAGAAACCGCGAAGATAACTCAAGACCTTCCTCCTTATGCCCGTCGAAAAGACGGTCTATGGAATCCTGATCGCCGATGTCGTCGTTACAGAATACCCCCGGGCATTGAACCCCTCGGCCCGGGCAATGCCACTATCGAGCGCTCAGGCCTGTGCTGGTGAAAGAGATGAGACTGGCGTGTTGCCGCTCACCCCGGCGACGTTCTGTATGAATTGCTGGTAGGCTGCGGTGTTGTTCTCGCTTGGGGAAGGACGGGGACGGGGACAGCCTGATCTGCGTAGTCTCCTTTTTCGCGTCGTTTCGAAAATGCCGCATCCATTTCCGATTATCGTAGCATACTGCCGCAGCGCTAATTTGGACTGCGCGCGAAAAATCGCGACGCAGATCGGACTGTCCCCGCATTTTTATCCCAATGATCTACGTTTTCGGAGCCCTTACGGGGCCGCCCAGAGGACCGGAAATTCCGCCAGTCTGGTTAGTAGTGATAACGCGCCTGCGGGAAATCTACTCGATCCGCGCTAACCATGTAGACGATACGATGTTCCTCGGTCAGCCGACGGGACCACGCGCCAGCCAGTTCGTGCCGCAGAGGTTCAGGCTTGCCGATTCCTGTAAACGGGTCGCGCAGGATCGCTTCGACCAAACTCAGCGCACGCAATGCGACTCCCCGGTTCGTTTCCACCCAGGATTTCAGGTCTTCACGGAATTCTGGATGGAAAACCGCCTGGCGCGCCATATTGCCTCAGTTCTCCCGGTCGAGCTTCATCTCCTTGAGGAGCTTAGCCACAGGCTGGGGCTTGGGGGAGCGTTTGCGGGCCCGCTTCATCGCTTTCTGCAACCGCGCAGCGTTGCGGGGCGAGCGAAGCAGGGGCGCCGTTTCTGTGATGCTGCTCAACTCATCCGCGGAAATCAGCGCGACATCCTTGGCGCCGCGGCGTTTGATAATCACGACGCTTCGGTCGGCGGACACGCGGTCGCACAGAGAGCTAGGCGCGCCCGCGCTTGTGTGTAGGTGGTTTCGGTGAACATGTACAGAGATATTGTACAAGTGGATCGCGGACCAGATCAAGCCCGGAGCGAGGTCCCTTTTTACCCCTCTTTAGGTAGTGGGCTCCTTTGAGAATTGATCGCGTCGTCTTTGATCCCGGGAGGGATCGCCGCTTGTAGCCGGTGGTTGAGCGGTTTTTGCGAAACCACCGGTAGATTTAACGTACGATCCGGACGCCGGCAGGCGTCCCAGCGCTTGTCCCCCTACCGGGGGACAAAAATGTCAAACACCCGTTTCCGGTGGTTTCGCAGACTGCGCTCAACCACCGGCTACAAGCGGTGACCCCTCCTGGGGTCAACAACTCAAAGGAGCCCACTACCCCTCTTTACCTTGTTGCAACACTGCTCAGTTCTTTGCTATGATCCGCCTATCTTGCTCAATGATATTGATGTAGGGATCGGGCGCCGGGCATCCGCCAGGAGGAACACATGAAGAAGCCGAGAGTCGTCATACCCGATTGGGCGTTGGGGGGAGTCGTCACCGTTCTGCTTGTGCTGGCCACGCTCACCGCCTGGTGGCCGATCGAAACCATGGAAATGAAGGTCTACGACCTTCGCGCCCACATGCGCGCGACCGGGCAGGTCGGCCCGGAAATCGTGATCGCCGCCATTGATGAGACTTCCATCGACACCATCGGCCGTTGGCCCTGGTCGCGTTCCATCATGGCCGACGCCCTGGACATCATTTCGGAAGCGGGCGCCAAAGTCATCGGCTTGGCGGTGCTCTATACCGAGCCGGAACAGAACCCCGGACTGGTGGTGCTGAAGCAGGTCAAAGATCAACTGACCCCCTTGGCGCAAGGCAAGGGCGGAGAAGCGCTCCAGCCGGTGATCGAGACCATCACCAACGCCGAAGGACAGCTCGATACCGACGAGAAACTGGCCGGCTCCATCGGCCTCTCCGGCAATGTAGTCCTGCCGCTGTATTTCGATATCGGCACGCCGGAAGGCAATCCCACCGGAGAACTGCCGCCCAGCATCATCAAGAATTTCGTCACGCAAATCGATAATCCCAACGACAAGGGCGCGGCGGCGGTGCGCGAAGCGGTGGCCATCAAGGTGCCCATCGAGAAATTCGCCAAGGAAGCCAAGGCCATCGGGCATCTCAACGTCTACCCGGATCGCGACGGCATCTACCGCTCGCACATGCTGCTGGTGGACTACGCGGGACAATACTTTCCGTCGTTCGCCACGCAACTGGCGGCCGCCTCGCTGAACCTGAAGCCCAGCGACGTCAGCATCCACTTGGGCGGCGGTATGAAGCTCAAGAACATCAGCATTCCCACCGATCCCAGCTTTCAAATGCTGGTGGACTACAACGGCGGATTGGGAACGTTCAAGTATTTCTCGATGAGCGACATCCTCAACAAGAAGGTGCAGGCCGGCGCCTTTAAGGACAAGATCGTGATCGTGGGCTTGACGCACGTGGGCTTGGGCGAGCAAATCGCCACGCCGGTGGCGGCGCGCTCCATGCCGCAACCCGAAGTGCTGGCCAACGTGGTGGAGAATATCCTGCACCAGCACTTCATTGACCGCCCCATCTGGGCCGGGAAAGTGGAACTGGCCATGGTGCTGCTGTTCGGCGCGTTCATTTCCTTCGGTCTGCCGCGCTTGGGCGCGGGCAAGAGCGCCGCGGTAGCCGCCGTTCTGGGCCTGGCCTTCATTGGATTCGGTTTCTGGATTTTCCTGGCCAAAGGCTTGTGGATCAAGATCCTGTATCCCACGCTGACGCTGGCCATCGGCTACGCCGCGGTGGTGTCCAAGAAGTACCTGTTTACCGAGCAGGAGAAGGAAGTGCTGGAAGTGGAAAGCGTGGAGACCAACCGCATGTTGGCGCTCAGCTTCCAGGGCCAGGGCATGCTGGATCTGGCCTTCGAAAAATTGCGCAAGTGCCCGGTGGACGAAGTCAAGGACGCCCTCTACAACCTGGGTTTGGACTTCGAGCGCAAGCGGCAGTTCAACAAGGCCGTCTCGGTTTACGAGCATATCCAGAAGAAGGACAAAACCTTCAAGGATATCGCCGACCGCATCCCGCGCTTGACGGCGGCCGGTGAGACCATCATCAGCGGCACCGCGGGACTCCGCAAGGGCGGCGCCGACGCCACTGTATTAGTGGATGGCGCCAACTTGAAACCGACGCTGGGCCGCTACGAAATCGAGCGCGAACTGGGCCGCGGCGCCATGGGCGTGGTTTTCCTGGGCAAGGACCCCAAGATCAACCGCATGGTGGCCATCAAGACCCTGAAATTCGAAGACGACATCGATCCGGAAGACCAGAAGGCTTTGAAGGAGCGCTTCTTCCGCGAAGCGGAATCGGCGGGGCGGTTGAGCCACCCCAACATCGTGACGATTTACGATACCGGCGAGGATCAGGACATGTGCTACATTGCCATGGAACTGCTCGACGGCCGCGATCTGAAGGACTGGTCCTCGAAAGACAAGCTGATGCCCATGCGCGACGTGCTGGAATTGATCGCTAAGGTGGCCGACGCGCTGGATTACGCGCAGGAGCAAGGCATCGTGCATCGCGACATCAAACCGGCCAACATCATGCTGTTGAAAAACGGTATTATCAAGGTCACCGACTTCGGTATCGCGCGCATCACCACCAGCTCGCGCACCGCCACGGGCACGGTGATGGGCACGCCCAGTTACATGTCGCCGGAGCAGTTGGCGGGCAAGAAGGTGGATGGCCGCAGCGACTTGTTCAGCCTGGGGGCTACTCTCTACGAAATGCTAACGGGTGAGAAGCCGTTCACCGGCGAGACGGTGGCGACGCTGCTGTACAAGATCGCCAACGAGCCTCACGAGTCGGTGCGGATTCACAAGGCCGAGCTGCCGGAAGCGGTGGACAAGGTCGTCGATAAGGCTCTGGCCAAGAATCCCGACGAGCGCTACCAGCGCGGCAAGGACATGGCCGCGGATCTGCGCGCGGCGATCGCCACGTTGCCGGCACCCGTCGCCGGGAGCGCTCCGGCTCCGCCGCCGCCGGCGGCGCCCAGCGGGTTCGAGAAGACGGTGGCCATGAAGGCTAAATAGTTTCCGGGCAACACGAACGTTGGGAGAAACATGGGACTGGATCTGGAATACTCGATCGGCGCGAAAACGGACGTAGGGATGCGACGGTCCAACAACGAAGACTGCTTCGCCCTGGTGCCGCAGATCAACTTGTGCGTGCTGTCGGACGGAATGGGCGGACAGAACGCCGGCGAGGTCGCCAGCAAGATGAGTGTGGACACCATTGCCGGCTGCCTGCGCGAGGCCAGCGGCAACGGCGCCAAAATAACGTTCGGCGAGCAGAATCCGCAGTTCTCCGACTATACCAATCAACTGGCCAGCGCGGTGCGGTTGGCCAATCGCGCGGTATGGGAAGCCGGCCACAAGCACGTCCACACGGAAGGCATGGGCGCGACCGTGGTGACGGTCTGGCTGCACAGCCCGATCATGGGCCTGGCCCACGTCGGTGACAGCCGGATTTACCTCATCCGCGACGGCTCCTTGCAGCAGCTCACCCAGGACCATTCGCTGGTCATGGAGCAGGTGCGGCGCGGCCTGATCACCGCGGAAGAGGCCGAACACAGCGACATGCAGAACATCATCGTCCGGGCCATGGGCGCCGAGGAAAACGTCAACGTGGACATGGACGAAGTACTTTTGCTCGCCGGAGACCATGTCGTGTTATGCTCCGATGGATTGACCAAGATGGTGGACAATCAAGGGATCGCCCAAATCGTCCTGGAGGCGCCAACTTCGCAGCAGGCCGCCGATCGCCTGGTGGAGGCGGCCAACGATGCCGGGGGCGAAGACAACGTCACCGTGATTGTGGTGCGCGTGCAGCAGGCCAAGCCCAAGGGCTTCTGGGCCTTGCTGAAGAGCTTGTTTGTGGAGTGATGGCGGACGACGAATCAAAAGCGGCCAGTGGCCCGGCGTCGGGCCGATCGGCGATTGATGAAACGGGAATCGAAGGAGGCTTATGGCTAAGATCATCCTCAAGTATGAGGCGGCGGTGCTGAAAGAGATCCCTCTGAAGCAGTCGACTTTGACGATTGGGCGCACCCAGGCCAACGATCTGCCCATTGACAACCTAGCGGTGAGCGGTCATCACGCCAAGGTTTATTACGAGGGCGATAAGTTCGTGCTGGAGGATCTCAATAGCCTGAACGGCACCTTCGTCAACAACCAGCGCATTCGCAAGAGTTTTCTGAAGAACGGCGACGAAGTCCTGATCGGCAAGCATACCCTGGTTTATGTGGACGAAGGCGGCGCGCCGCCTCCTCCCCAGGAAGCCGCGGCGGATCGCACCATGCCCGTAGCCAAGTTGGAAGAAACCATGGTGCTGGACACCAAGAAGCGCCGGGAGATGCTCCAGAAGGCCACCGTGGTGGCCACCGAAGGAGCCTCGGCCTCGGCGGCCTCCGAGAAAGTCGGCAGCCTGACCGTACTCGATGGCAAGACCGATCAAAAGGAATACATCCTCACCGGCCGCCTCTCGATGATCGGCAAGAGCGACCAAGCCACCATCAAGCTGAAGGGCTGGTTCGCGCCGCAAGTAGCGGCGGTGGTGAATCGCAAAGAAAACGGCTACTCGGTTTCTCCCTCCGGCACCGACACCAAAGTCAACGGCCAGTCCGTGGCTGGAGCGCGCGACTTGAAAGAAGGCGATGTCATCGAAGTGGCCGGAATCAAGTTGCAGTTCTACTACCGCGAGTAACAGCGGCGGCCCGGTAGCGCAGGCCTCCGGCCTGTTCTTTTAGCGCATAGGAAAAGAACAGGCCGGAGGCCTGCGCTACGCTAGTCCTCAACCCGTCCACCGCCGATATTGAAACAGAAGGCCCACCCGCGGCGTCCGATAATGAGAGCTGTCACGGACTTTCAATTTGACACTCGCCAGCGGGCAGCATACTATCGGATTAGGAGCAGACGGGACGGGAGATTCCCCAAGGAGGGTTCGTGAAACTGGACGACCGCTTGAAACAACTGATGAAGGAGTTGGGTGGCGCCATCAACGAGTCTCTTTCGGAATCGGATCGCATCGCCAACGCGATCTCCAACATCAAGACAGCGGGCTACGACGTGTTTCTGGTGCTGGAGGCTACCATCGGCTTTAATAAGCGAGAGGATGAAGTGGAGTCCGCCGAGCCAGGTCGGACTTCGATTGAGACGCAGGTGAAATTCACATCCCAGGACGCCAAGTTCCTAAAGGCGTTGAAGATCAGCATTGATGACGACAACCCCTAAGCGCTCCTCTCGATTCGCCGTCGCCATCCAGGCGAAGTCCGCCTCTCGATTCGCCGTCGCCTCCTGGCTGGCGATCGCGGTGTTGGCGGCCTTTTTCCCGCTGCGGTTGAGCGGACAGGTGACCACCGCGCCAACCATCGTTGTCAAACAACCCAAAACGAAGTACGACCGTTTTCGCGGCGAAGTGGTGAACTGCACCCGCAAGGCGATTACCGTGCGCCAGCCGGGCAACGTCTACAACACTCGAACCTTCGATTTTTCCCCCAGCCTGGAGCGTAAGATGGAAAACCGCTCCATGGATAATGGCTCCACGGTCACTGTGAAATTCCAAGCCAAGAGCAACGTTGCCGTATCGTTGAAGGGGAAGATCGTCAAATTGCCCCAATAGGATATTGGTCATGATCCGGCCACCGCTTGTCGCCGGCCGATTCTATCCCGCCCGCAAGGAAACCTTGCTTCGCGATCTGCAGGAGTATTGCACGCCGGCGACATCCAGCGACAGCGCTTTAGATTCGCCACGCGCTGGCGCCATCCAGGCGAAGTCCGCCTCTCGATTAGCCGGCGCCATCCAGGCGAAGTCCGCCTCTCGATTAGCCGGCAGCGTGCGCGCCGCCGCCTGTCTGGTTCCCCATGCCGGATACATGTATTCCGGCGGGGTTGCCGGCGCGGTCTATGCGGCGCTGGACCTGCCCCGGCGCTTCGTGATTCTGGCGCCCGATCATTTTGGCCGCGGGGGCAGCGTGGGATTGCATCCCGCCGAAGCGTGGGAGACGCCCCTGGGCCGGGCGAATCTGGATGCGGCTCTGGCATCGCGTATCCGCGCGGCCTTTCCGGAGTGTGGGGAAGACGAACGCGGCCACGCCGAGCATTCGTTGGAGGTGCAGCTTCCCTTTTTGCAATATTTGCTCGCGGAGTTCACGTTCGTTCCCATCGCCATCGGTACGGGAGATCACGCCACGTTGGTGGCCTTGGGAGAGGCGCTGGCCGCGGTGATTGCCGCGGAGCGGGACGCCGTGCTCATCGTCGCCTCCAGCGACATGAATCACTACGAGAGCGACAGCGTCACGCGCCGCAAGGACCACGCCGCCATTGACGCCATGCTGGCTCTGGACACGGGGCGCTTGCAGGAAACGCTACGCCGCGAAAAAATCAGCATGTGCGGCTTCGGTCCGGCGATTGCCGCGATCACCGCGGCGCGGCGCCTGGGATCGCGGGAAGCCCGCCTGGTACGCTACGCCACCAGCGGAGACGCCAAGGGCGCGGATCGGGATCGCGTGGTAGGCTATGCGGGGATGGTTTTCTTGGCGTCTCACCAACAGTAGGGTTTTTTGGGAACACGGCAGGACACGGAAGAAAAAAAGGGATAACACGGAAAAGAGCCCACAGGATAAAGGCTTCCCTGCCCTTCTTCCTTTTGCCTTTTGCCTTTTGCCTTTTGCCTTCTTCCTTTTGCCTTTTGCCTTTTGCCTTGCCTTTTGCCTGTGCCTTGCCGCTTGCCCTCCTGGTCAGCCGACAGACTGCGCCGGTCGCAGTTCAGCGGGGAGGACCGACTCATCGGGATTTCCCTGCTTCCTATTGAGGGACCGGCCCAGACTCTCGGCTACCATCTTCAAGAGTTCGATGGAGGTAAAGGGCTTGGGCAAGAAGGCTGTGCCAGGCTCAAAGATGCCATCGCGCATCACCGCCGCCACCGTATAGCCGGACATGAAGCACAACCGGATTTCCGGATGTTTCTCGATAATCCTTTCCGCGGCGCGTCTTCCATCCATTTCCGGGAGCACCAGGTCGGAGATTAATAGATCAAACGGCTCCTTGCTCTTTGCTGAGAACTCAATGGCATCGCTGGGAGTTCCGAACTCATGGACCCGGTAGCCGGCATGGGTCAGGACTTTTAACGCGAAACGACGGATGGCCAGATCGTCTTCCAATAGCAGGATCGTCGCGGGCAACGCGCGCCGGCGCTCGACGGGCGCGGGGATTTGCGCAACCTCCTCCTGACCGGCGACTCGTGGCAATAGGATTTTGAACGTGGTGCCCCGGCCCAGTTCCGAATCCACCCAAATGAAGCCGCCGGACTGCTTCACAATGCCGTATACCGTGGATAAGCCCAGGCCGGTTCCGCTCGTCCCTTTCGTGGTAAAGAACGGCTCGAAGATTTGGGCCTTGGTTACCGCATCCATCCCCGCGCCGGTATCGGTGATGACCAGCGAGACATAGCAGCCCGGTAACATGGGGAAGTAGGACTCCGAATGGGATTGGTCCAGTTGCACGTTGCAGGTTTCAATCGTGATTCGTCCCCCGTCGGGCATGGCGTCGCGCGCGTTGACCGCCAAGTTCATCAGGATTTGATCCATTCGGCCGGGATCGGCTTTGACGCTCCACAGGTCCGGCGCCAGGACGCTCTTGATCTGCACGTCTTCACCGACTACGCGCTGCAGCATCTTTTCAATGTTGGCGATGCCGGCATTAAGATCCAAGATTTTCGGCTGTAGGATCTGGCGGCGGCTGAAGGCCAGCAGTTGCTGGGTGAGGGAAGCCGCTCGGTCCGCGGCGTTCACGATTTCGCCCAAGTCTTCCCGCGCGACCGGGTCGAACCGCTCATCCTCGAGCAACGCGGCTCCATAGCCTCGTATCACGGTCAGAAGATTGTTAAAATCGTGGGCCACTCCTCCCGCCAGCCGTCCGACGGCCTCCATTTTTTGGGCCTGTAGGAATTGTTGCTCCAGGCGCTTGTGTACTTCCATGCTTCGTTCTGACTCCTCCGCCCGCATTCGAACTTCCTGCAAGAGTCTGGCGTTCCCATAAAAAACGGCTAACGGTGCCGCCAGGCTGAGCGCAATCCGCTGGTCCCCATCGGTGAACTCTTCCTGGCCGATTTTGTTAGCGAGGTATAGAAATCCAAGAACCCGCCCCTGTAAAGCGATCGGCACCGCCAACAGAGACTCGACATGGGGATGATTCGCGGGCAGCCCCAGGGATTCCAAGCCGGGGTCGCCAGCGCCCAAGCGCATGGCCTTGTTGTTGGCGAAGATATCGTGGAGGAGACCTTCGCGGAGCGAAGGCAGTCCCGCGTTTTCTTCCGCGGACCATCCGGAGGTGATGAAACTCTTCAGCTCGGGCTCTCCCGGCACGGCAATACCAATACCGCCGTATTTGGCGCCCACAATCTGCCGGGCCGACCGGCAGCAATCCTCGATGGAAGGCCGTTGCTCCGTGACCAACCGCAGGGTGGTCTCGAGAAGCTCCTCCCAGCGGAGATTCGCCTGCCGCAATTCCTCGTTCTTTTTGGCCAGTTTGTCGGTCACCAGACGCTGGTGTTCGCGGTCGAATCCTTCGGCGATTTCCGCGACCACAGAGGAGGCGGGCGCTCCCAACGCTTCCTCGACTGTACTCAGGGCCTTCTCCGGTTCGACGGGTTTGGAGATGACGTGCAGCACACCACAAGATTCGGCCAAGGCGCGCGCCTCGCGCTCCAAAAAGTGGGCCGTGTAGAAGATGATGCGCGTGGCGGCGAGGTCCGGATCCGCCCGAATACGGCGGACAAATTCATAACCATCCATGGAGGGCATCAGAATATCGGTAATCACCAAATCGGGGCGCGCGCCACGTACACATTCCAGTCCTTCCTCCCCGTCGGAGGCCTCCAACAGGCTGTGGCCCCCATAGCGCAGAACCGTGGCCAGGTATTCCCGATTGATCGCCCGGTCGTCCACAATTAGGATTCGAGCCATTTCTTATTGGCTCCTTTCACGAGTTCCTCCTCAATTCCCGCCAGTAAAGCTTCCGGCTCGATGGGCCGTTGAAGGAACCGCACCGCTCCCAGTTCCAGCCCTTTCTTGGAGTCCAGGTCCGCCTGCAAACTGGAGGACAAGAAGATAAAAGGAATCCGCCGCAAGAGCGGATCGGTCTTGACCACGCGGATCAGATCGAAGCCTCCTTCCTTGGGCATGTGCAAGTCGGAAAGAATCAAATTGGGTTGGCACCGGCGCGCCAATTCCACTGCGTCAACGGCGTCAAACGCGGCCAGAACCTCAAATCCATTGGGCTCCAGGATGTTGCGCACGAATTGGATATTCACCTGGGAGTCGTCCACCATCAAAATAGATGCCCGCCGCACGGGCTTAGCTTTGGGTGGTCCTGGCCCGCTCTCCGGTACTCTCAGGGGTACCAGCCCGTGCGCTCCGGGACGGAGAAATGTTTCCACTTGCTGCACGAAGGTTTCCGGCTCAATGGGCTTGGCGAGGTAGCCGTCGAAGCCTTCTGCCAGCACTCTCTCGCGGTCCCCTACCATGGCCAGCGCCGTGACCGCCACCAGCGGCAGCGCCCGCAAGGACCGGCTCTGGCTGAGGGCCCGTGCCACTTCGAAGCCGTCCAACCCCGGTAACTGCATATCGCAAAGAATCAGATCGGGTAACTCGGCGGCTCTCTCCAGGCCCTCTTCCCCGCTGTGCGCGGGGACCACGGTGTGTCCGAAAGCCTCTAACAGGTAAGTCATCAATTGCAAGTTTGCGGGATTGTCTTCGATTACGAGGATTCGTGCGCCCACGGCGTGTCCCCCTTTGCCGTCAGGATCAACGAAAACCGGCTCCCCTTGCCATATTCGCTCTGGAAGGTGATTCGACCTCCCAGGAGTTCCGCCAGCTTTTGACTCAAATGCAGGCCCAGCCCGGTGCCTTCGGAGCGCCGGCCGCCATCCAGCCGCTGAAAGGCCTGGAAGATCTTGCTCTGATCGTCCTCGCGGATTCCGATTCCGGTATCCTCCACGACGACACTGGTCCGCAGCTCTCCGTTGGAGCGATGCTGCTGCAATTCCAATCGGACGTGACCCACGTCCGTGTACTTGATGGCGTTGTTGGCAAGATTAATCAGCACCTGGCTGAGCGCGCGGCGATCCGTCAAGTGGACGATTTCCGTTTCCGGCAGCTTCACCTCAAACGACAGGCCTTTGGCTTCGGCGATCGGCCGGAGTGTGGAGGTCAATTCCTGCAATACTTCCTGGCAATGGATGGCTTCGAAGCGAATCTCCACCTTGCCGGACTCGATTTTGGCCAGGTCCAGCAAGTCGTTGATCAGCGAGAGCAACAACCTGCCGCTGCCGCGAATCGTTCGCAACTGTTTCTCCTGCTCCGCCAGCAGGGGCCCGGGCAGTTTCATTAACAGCGTGCCGGTGAACCCGATAATGGCGTTGAGCGGCGTCCGCAACTCGTGACTCATGCTGGCCAGGAAGCGGTCCTTGGCCAAGTTGGCGTTCTCCAGTTCGAGATTCTTCTCCTGCAGCGTTTGCTCAAATCTCTTGCGTTCGGTGACGTCGCGGGCGGCGGCGAAAACACCTTGCAACTTGCCGCCTTGATCGTTGAAGGTGGTGGCGTTGTAACTAACCACGGTTTCTTTCCCATCCTTAGCGCGCGCCGTCAATTCGTAGTCGGTGACACGGCCCTGTTGCAAGACCAGGCGGATGCCGGCTTCGGCGCTCTGCGGGTCGGTAAAGTATTCTTTGAACGGCGAACCGATCAGTTCATCCCGTCCCCGGCCCGTCAACTCTTCCATCTGTTGATTGACGTCGGTAATTGTTCCCAGGGGATCGGTGGTCATCAGGGCGTCGATATTCGATTCGATCAGGGAGCGGGTGTAGAACTGGGAATCGCGCAAGCGCTGTTCCAGGCCCTTTTGCGCAATAATGTCGCGGGCCGCCGCCAAAATGCCCAGAGGCCGGCCCTCCGCGTCGGAAAACACTCCGGCGTTGAAGGAGACCGCGATGCGCCGGCCGTGCCGTGTAATCAGGACCAGTTCGTAGCCCAGGACGCGCCGCTCCGCGAAGGTTTGCTGCACACCATCGCGAGCTCGTTCCGGTTCCGTGAAGTACTCCCCAAAGCGCGAATTGACCAGGTGCTTGCGGGAGTAACCGGTCAGGCGGGTGGCCTCCTCGTTGACGTCGATAATCACACCGTCGGGCGCGATGGCGAACTGTGCGTCGGGCGAGGCTTCGATCAGGGAGCGATTGTAGGCTTGCTGTTCGGCCAGTTTGGTCTGCAAGCGGGTCTGTTCGGAAATATCGCGTGCCGAAGCAAAGATGCCCTGCACCTGCCCGTCTCCGCCGCGGAATACCGAGGCGTTAAAGGAAACGCCGGCCTTTCTTCCGTTCTTGGAGAGCAACACCAGTTCGTAGTTGGTGACCATGCCTTCGGCGAATGTCAACCGTACGCCGGCCTCGGCGCGCACGGCATCGGTGAAATAGCGTTTGAAGGCCGACCCGATCAAGTCTTCGCGGCTGTACTCGGACATGCGGCACATTTGCTCGTTGACATCGGTAATGAACCCTTCCAGATCCACGGTCACCAGGCCATCCACCGAGGCCTCAATCAAGCCCCGCAGATAGGTCTGCTGCTCCCGCAACTGTTCTTCCAGCCGGGACCGGTCGGTGATGTCGCGAGCCGAAGCGAAGATTCCGCGCACGCTGCCGGAGGCATCCTTGAATACCGAGGCGTTAAAGGACACCTGCAACTGGCGCCGCGAGCGGGCCACCACCGTCAGCAGGTACTCGGTGACGAACCCAACCTCGAACGTCTGTTGCACGCCGGACCGGGCGATCTGGGGTTCCGTGAAGTAGTCGGCGAAGGGCGTGCCCACCAGTTCCGCCCGGCTGTAACCGGTCATTTTACACATGCGATCGTTGACGTCGGTGATGGTGCCTGCCGGGTCCACGGTGACCAAGCCATCCACGGAAGACTCAATCAGCCCGCGATTGTAGGCTTGGTTCTCCCGCAAGCGCTGCTCCAACTGCTTCTGCTCGGTAATGTCGCGGGCCGCGGCAAAAACTCCCTGTAGTTTCCCGCCTTGGTCGTAAAACGTGGCGGCGTTGTAGGACACCACCGTCTCGCGGCCCTCTTGCGAGCGCGCCGTCAACTCATAGTTGGTCACGCGGCTCTCGCGCAGCACCGAGCGAATGCCTTCTTCGGCCAGTTGCGGGTCGGTAAAGTAGTTCTTGAAGGGCGTGCCGATCAGGTTTTCCCGCGAGCGGCCCGTGAGCACGCTCATTTGCTGATTCACGTCGGTGATGAGGCCCAGCGGATCGGTGGTCATCAGCGCGTCGATATTTCCTTCAATCAACGAACGGGTGTAGAACTGCGAAGCTTGCAACTGGCGTTCCAATTGTTTCTGATCGGAAATGTCGCGCGCCGAAGCGAAGATTCCGCGGACGTGGCCGGCGGCGTCTTTGAATATCGCGGAGTTGAAGGAAACGGGCAGTTCGTGGCCCTCCCCCTGATGGAGCGTCAGGACGTAGTTGGCCACCGATCCTTCGCGGAAAGTCAAGCGCACGCCTTCCGCGGCCCGCTCGGACTCCGCGAAGTAATTGGGAAACAGCGAACCGACCAACTGGCTGCGCCGCCGGCCGGCCATGCGGCACATGGTCTCGTTGACGTCGGTGATGCGCATGGCCTCGTCTACGGTGACCAGTCCATCTACCGAGGCCTCGATCAAGCCGCGATTGTAAGCGCGCTCCTCGGCCAATTGGGTCTTCAGGCGGGCTTCCTCGGTAATATCGCGGGCGCTGGCAAAGATTCCGCGCACCGCCCCCGACTGATCCTTAAAGATCGCGGCGTTGAAGGAGACCAGCATTTGGCTGCCGTCATTGCGGCGCAAGTCGAGCTCGTAATTGGTCACCGCGCCCTTGTCCAGCGTCAAGCGGACGCCCTCGGCGGCGCGCTTGGAGTCGCTGAAATAACCGTGGAAGGTGGATCCCACCAGCTCGCCGCGGGCGTACCCCGTCATCCGGCACATGGTTTCATTGACGTCGGTGATGGCCATCATCGGATCGACGGTGATCAAGCCATCCAGGGAAGCCTCAATGAGACCGCGGTTATAGGCGCGCTCTTCGGCTAGTTGCGACTGCAATTGGGCCTGATCGGTGATGTCCCGCGCGCTGGCAAAGATGCCCCGTACACTGGCCGACGGATCGCGAAAAACCGAGGCGTTGAAGGAGACCTGGAGGGGATGCCCTTCGCGCCGGGTCAAGGTCAGCACGCAGTCGGTGACGAAGCCTTTTTCGAAGGTCTCCTGGACTCCCAGGGTGGCGCGGGTGGGATCCTTGAAATAGTCCGCAAACGGCGTGCCGATCAATTCCTCGCGACTGTAGCCGGACATCCGGCACATCTGTTCGTTGACGTCGGAGATGGTCCCCGAGGGGTCCACGGTAATCAGACCGTCCACGGAGGCCTCGATCAGACCGCGATTATAGGTGTGCGATTCGCGCAACTTCTGTTCCAGGTTTTTCTGATCGGTGATGTCGCGCGCCGCGGCGAAAACGCCGCGCAATTCCCCCTTGGCGTCGCGGAACGTGGAAGCATTGTAGGAGACCACGGTGGCGCGGCCGTCCCTTGAGGACGCCGTCAGCTCGTAGTTGGTGACCCTGCCGTCCCGAAGAACCTGGCGGATGCCTTCCTCGGCGCGCGCCGGATCGGTGAAGTAATTCTTGAAGCGCGTGCTGATCAGGGCGTCCCGCGAATAGCCGGTCAACTGTTCCATCTGCTGATTGACGTCGGTGATGATCCCCAGCGGGTCGGTGGTCATCAGCGCATCGACGCTCGATTCGATCAGAGAGCGCGTGTAGAACTGGGTGGCCTGCAGTTCGCGGGTCAGTTCGATCTCCGCCGTGATGTCCTTGGAGATCAGCAGGAATCCCACGGGACGCCCGCCGATGTCCAGGCGCGGCGTAATGACCATGCGCGCGGTGAAGCGGCTGTTGTCTTTGCGCTTGCGCTGGAGGGTTCCCTCCCACTTGCCGGTCTTTAAAGCCGTGGCCATGATCTGCTCATGGACGCCGGCCGCGATGTCTTCGGGAACGTGCAGGATCGCGGAATTGGCTTTGCCCACCACTTCATTGGGCTCGTAGCCGTAAATCCGCCGGGCCCCCTCGTTCCACAAGAGAATTGTGCCGTCCAGTCCTTTCCCGATGATGGAGTATTCGGTGGACGCCTGCAAAATATTGGTGATGAACTCGATCGCTTCCTGCGGGTTTCTCAGAGCGGCGCGGTCCACCAGATTCGTTCGCCGTAGTTCGCTGGGGAACCAGGCGCCGCCGCTGGAAATGGGCTCGGCGATCATCAAAAAGCCATCCGGTTCGCCGGCTGCGTCCCTGCGGGGTGTGACCACTAGCCGCAAGTTAAGGAGGCCCTGATCTTCGCGCAGGACCTTGACTGGACCATCCCACTTGCCCTGGGTGAGTGCCGCCTCCAGAATTTGGCTGGCCGCGCCGGCTTCACTGGCCGGGAGGGTCAGCAGGTTCTCGATACCGAGCTTACCCACTACCTCGTCTGAAGCCCTGCCGAAGAGGCGAGCCGCTCCTTCGTTCCACAGAAGAACCCGGCCTGCCCGGTCCAACGCAACGATGCCATGCTCGGTCGCGGAATCCCGAATGCTGACGTCCAACTTCATAAGTTCTTGTTCATCTTCCAACTCAATCATGTCTATTGGAGATGCAATTTAGTGGCCATCCCAGTCCTGATAGGAAAATACCTCCCATGGGGAGGAAATAGCAAGAATTCTAATAATCCCAAAACTGAACTTGTAGCGATTGTGGGCCGATAAAACACTTGGCAAGTCGGTTTTTCTTCTCTTTGGCGGCAGTGTGGAGAAAGACAATCTGATTCCACCGGTCCAGGGTGCAGTTTAAGGTTTCCTCCAAAGGATTGCGGCAAGGAAGGCCCTCCTAAACTCCAACGATCCCTTGCCGATAAAGCAGTAGAACACGTCGTTGATAGCAGAACCGAGGAGGCTCGAGTGCGGATCCTGGTCGCGGATGACAGCAAAGCGGAGAACGATTTCCTGTACTACCTTTTGAGCGCCTGGGGCCACGAGGTGATTGTGGCTTATGACGGCCATCAGGCTTGGGAGGTTCTGCGCGGCGAGAACCCTCCGTCGATGGCCGTGCTCGATTGGGTCATGCCCGGGCCAGACGGCCTGGAGTTGTGCAAGAGAATCCGTGCCCGGCAAACCGAAATCTACACCTACGCGCTCTTGTTGACGGGGAAGGCTCAAAAACAGCAGGTCATTGCCGGCCTGCAGGCCGGCGCGGACGACTATCTCATCAAACCTTGCGACCCGGAGGAGCTGGGAGCCCGGCTGGCAGCGGGCGAGCGCGTGGTCCGAGTTCAACAGGAACTACTGGCCTCGCGCGAGGAATTCCGATTTGCCGCCACACACGATGTCTTAACCTCGGTGTGGAATCGGGGGCGCATTCTAGAAAGCCTGCAGCAGGAATTAGCGCGCGGGAAGCGCGCCCAGTCGCCCGTCGCCGTGATGGTTACCGACCTGGACCACTTCAAGTGGATCAATGACACCCTGGGACATGCCGCCGGGGATGCGGTGCTCCGCGAGGTCGCGGCCCGATTCCGGAAGGGTCTCCGGGAGTACGACTCCTTCGGACGAATCGGCGGTGAGGAGTTCCTGATCGTCGCCCCGGCCTGTGACGAAGACGCTGCGGTACAACTCGCCTGGCGGATCCTTTCTGGCATTAGCCAGCAGCCCATTCTGTGGGAATCTCAAGAGATTTCACTCACCTGCAGTATCGGCGTGGCGGCGACCACTGAGCCGGCAGTCGAAGAGCAGGACGCCCTCCTGGCCGCCGCGGATCGGGCCCTCTACCGCGCCAAGGAAGGTGGACGAAACAGGGTCGAGGGCGCCAGCCAGAGAGCGGTCTGCCCGATAACCCACCTCCCCCTCTGCCCTCTTGAAGCGGCCTCCCGCCTGGAAGGCATCCCGCAGCCGCTCTTAGCTTTTAACGGACCCTTGAAAAAGAGAGAATGCGCATACTGATAGCCGATGACAATCGAATGGATCGTGAACGCCTTCGCCATTTGTTGAACGCTTGGGGCCATGAGGTCGTTTTAACATGCGACGGCGAACAAGCCTGGGAGGTTCTCCAGCGCGAAGACGCGCCCTCCGTCGCGGTGCTCGATTGGACCATGCCCGCGCCGGATGGCGTGGAGCTTTGCAAGAGGGTCCCGCGCCCGGCCATCGGAAAGCTATACCTACGTGCTCTTGCTGACCGGGCGGGATCACAGCGATGAACTGATTGCGGGCTTAGAAGCCGGCGCGGATGACTATGTCATTAAACCCGGAAAGCCCGGAGTCCTGCGGGCCCGCCTTCTGGTGGCGGAGCGGATTCTGCGAATTCACCAGCAACTTCTGGACTCGCGGGAAGAGTTCCGATTCGCGGCCACCCACGATGCCTTGACCTCGGTGTGGAACCGGCGGCACATCATGGATTGCCTGCGCCAGGAACTGGCGCGCGGCGAGCGCATGAAATCCCCGGTTGCCGTGATGGTCGCCGACCTGGACCACTTCAAGCACGTCAACGACACGCTGGGGCATGCCGCAGGCGACGCCGTCCTTTGCGAGGTTGCGGCGCGCTTCGGTAATACTCTGCGGACGTATGACGCATTTGGACGCATCGGCGGCGAGGAATTTCTGCTGGTCACGCCAGGCTGTGACGAGGCCTGTGCCGTGCAGTTGGCCTGGAGAATCATCCGCGCGGTGAGCGATCGGCCCGTAACGTGGGAGGGGCGGCAAATCTCCGTAACCGTCAGTATCGGCGTAGCCGCAACCACTGCGCCGGCGCCGGAATGCTTCGACGCGCTGCTCGCCGCAGCCGACGCCGCGCTCTACCGGGCCAAGGAACGCGGACGAACCAGAGTGGAGGCCGCGGGCGATACCGTCATGAGTTACCAGCTCACTCAATAAGGCCTAAATACTGCCGCCCGCTTCGCGGGCTCTGTTTTCTCGCGCTGTACCCAGGGTTCCGCAAAAAGCGCTTCACCCTGGGCCACACTCTTCTCGCCCGCTTCGCGGGCGTGGCGTCCGCGAAGCGGACGCTATGAAAATAGCCCAGCCATTTAGTGCTGGGGACGGAACCAAGCAGGAAGCGAGTCCGTGCAACGGACGACTGCGGGTTAGACGCCGCCACGGAAAAAACCCTCAGTCGTCCGTTGCACGGACTGGGCCTTCTTGTGCCCATATCCAGCCATGAATGAATGGCTAGACTATTATCATCGCGTCCGTTCCGGACGCCGCGCCAATAGTAATTGTCCGGGCGGAGGGCCGTGCACTCTTCAAATGCTAACGAGGCCGCTTCTTATTTACAAGCCAAAACCCTCTAAGAATGCAGGAATCTCCATAGAAAAACCGCTTTATGGGGGCCGCGCCTGGGCCGGAGGTTGCTTGATGCTACTTGGCCGGGGCCTTGGCCGGCGCGGGCGCTTCCTCGCTGCTGGGCGGAACAATCTTGTTCAAGCGCATGTAGGTGACCAGGTTGCCGTAGTGCTCCAGGCCGTGCGCCGTGTTGAAGCTGATCAACGCCAGCTTGGTCACCGGCCCCCGGAACTGCACGATATCGGCGGAGTTGGCGTCGGTTAGGCCGGCCCAAGCCGCGTCGCACAGGGCGAAGGAGTCGTTCAGAGCCTTGCCGATGTCCGCTTTAGTTTTGGCCGTTTTCTCGACGCTCATGTTCTGCGGCTTGCCGTCTTTGACGATCCCGCAAAAGGTGAACTGGGCGTCGGCCACGTGCGCCAGAATCTCGCCCAGGCTGCGCACCTCGGGGGCGGCTTTGTAGGCGTACTTTTCTTCGGGAACTTTTTCCGCGGTCTTCAGGATGTTCCCTTTCATGTAGCCATAGAACGCCTTGGCGCTGGCCACTTGCGGGTTAGCCGGTTGAGCCTGAGCCATAGTTAGCGAACACAGCACGAGACCGAAAACGATCGTACGCATAGGCGTTTGCCTCCCTGAGTTGTGGTACTGACAGTTGTTCAAAACACCCAACTCGGGAAGTATAGCCGGGAATGGCCCGGAAGATCGCCATTTCTCCCATTTCTCCCATTCCTCGCATAAAAGCTCAAGGAAGCCTGAGAAAGGCCGATACATAGACATGAGGCCTTAAACTTCACCGAGGTGCGCATGGTTCCGGAAAATGGGGTAGTGGAGCGGGCCGGCCTGGCGGCGGCCGTGGAGCAGGCCGCCGATGGCATTGTCATCACCGACGCCAGCGGGAAAATTCAGTACGTGAATCCGGCGTTTACCACGATCACCGGATACACCCGTGAGGAAGCGGTAGGGCAGAATCCTCGTTTCCTCAAGTCGGGACGCCAGACGGCGGCCTTCTACGAAGAGCTCTGGAAGACCATCACATCCGGACGCGTCTGGCACGGCGATGTGATGAACCGGCGCAAGGACGGCAGCCTCTATACCGAGGAGATGCAAATCACACCGGTAGAGGACTCCCAGGGCCGGATTGTCAGCTTTGTGGCGATCAAGCGGGACGTAACTGCGCGACGGGCGACCGAGGAAAGCCAACGCTCCCTGGCGGCGATTGTGGAAAGCTCCCACGATGCGATTCTCACCTACACCCCCGACGGTATCATCCTGACCTGGAATCGCGGCGCAGAAAGGCTTCTGGGCTTCACCGCCGGGGAGGCCATCGGCCAGCCGATATCCATCACGGTGCCACCGGAGCGGCGGGCCCGCGCGACCGATTTCATCGCGCAGATCTTGCAAGGTAAGCCTGTCCCCGACTACGAGGGCTTGGCCCGGCGCAAGGACGGGCGCAATGTTGACATACTGGTGACCGGATCTCCGGTTCGGAACCAGGCCGGTAAGGTGGTGGCGGTGGCCGTCATTCTGCACGATATTTCCTTGCGCAAAGAAGCCGAGCGCAAGCTTCGCGACAGCCAAGAACGATTCCGCGAGGTCTTCGAACACGCCCCGTTCGGCATGGGCGTGAACGGGTTGGACGGGCGCTTCATCCAGGTGAATCGGGCGCTTTGCGGGATGCTGGGGTATTCCGAGCAGGAATTGATGGGCACGGCCTGGGCGGACCTGACTCACCCCGATGATCTCGGTTCTTCCCAAAAGCGAATGGACCACTTGCGGAGGGACCCAGGCGCCTGTCTGGAAGCCGAAAAACGCTACATTCACCGGAGTGGCAAAGTGGTGTGGGCCCGCATGAAGATTTCGGCGCTACGAGACTCCCTCGACTCACAACTTTTTGTCGTCCATGTGGAGGACATCACCGAGCGCAAGCGGACTGAGGAGGCGCTACGAGCAAGCGAAGAGCGCCGGCACATCCTGGCACAGGCGCTGCAAAGCACCGGCGAATGCGTCAGTATTACCGACACAGAGGACCGCATCTTGTACGTCAACGACGCATTTCTTCGGACCTATGGCTACCGGGAAGAGGAACTGATCGGCCGGCCTATCGCCATGCTTCGCTCAGCGCGCACTGCCCAGGAGGTGCAGGACGCGATTCTCCCGGCCACGCTGACAGCCAAGTGGCACGGGGAGATATGGAACCGCACCAAGGAAGGGCGGGAGTTCCCTATTTCCTTGGACACTTCGGTGGTGCGCGACGAGAACGGGCTGAGAATCGCGCTGGTGGGCATCGCCCGCGACATCACCGAGCGACAGCGCTACGAGCAGGAGTTGATTCAAGCCCGCGAGGGCGCCGATGCCGCCAATCGGGCGAAGAGCCGTTTCCTGGCCAACATGAGTCACGAAATCCGTACGCCCGATGAACGGCGTTCTAGGCATGGTTCAACTGCTCCTGGGCACCGACCTGACCGCCGAGCAACGGGAGTTCGCCGACGTGGCCCAGAACAGCGGACGGACTTTGCTCACCCTGATCAACGACATTCTGGACCTTTCCAAGATCGAGGCCGGCAAAATCACCCTGGAGCATCTGGAGCTTCAACCTGAGCCACACCATCGAGGATGTGGTCCAACTGCTACAGGTCCAGGCGAAGGCGAAGGGCCTGGACTTTGCATTCGCGCGTGGCGCCGGAAACTCCGTCGCTGCTATGCGGCGACGGCGGCCGCCTGCGCCAGGTATTGACCAATCTCTCGGCAACGCCATCAAGTTCACCGCGCAGGGAGGTGAAGCTGGAAAGCGGCACTCGGAAGCCGAGCGGCCTGCATGACGGCAAGGCCGGCGGCAAGGCAGCCCTTCGTTTCGCCATCAGCGATACGGGCATCGGGTTGCGCCCGGGGCAGGCGGCGTACTTATTCTCTCCCTTTGTACAGGCCGACGCCTCGACTACCCGTAAGTACGGCGGCACCGGGCTGGGGTTGGCCATCTGTAAACATCTGGTCGAGATGATGGGGGGAACCATCGGTGTCAACAACCGCGAAGGCCAAGGTTCGACCTTTTGGTTCACGGCGGTCTTTGACACGGCATCTCCCAGCCAGCCCGCCGCGTCCACCAGGGGAAGTCTTTCCGCCGATTCGAGCGCGCGCGCCACGGACCTCTCGGAAGCGGCGCGTGGCGAAGCTCTCGCCGAGCCGACGGCGCGCATCCTAGTGGCGGAAGATAATGCCACCAATAAGCACGTGGCGCTGGCGCAATTGCGGAAGCTGGGATACCAGGCCAGCGTAGTCAGCAATGGTGCCGAAGCCGTGGAAGCGGTGCAGCAAGGTAGCTACGACCTGGTGCTGATGGACTGCCAGATGCCGGTCATGGACGGTTTCGAAGCCCATCGCCGGATTCGCTTGATTCACCCCAATCTTGCGGTCATCGCCGTCACCGCCGACGCCATGCCGGCCGACCAGGAACGCTGCCTGCGCGAAGGAATGAACGATTATCTTGCCAAACCCGTGAACATCCATCGGCTGGCGGACGTACTGGCCAAGTGGTTGCCGCGTCCCGCGCCTGTTGGATAGCGTAACAAATGGGAGTTGCCTAGCGGCGCGCCGCACGGCCTGCAAAGCCCACTACCGTCTGTTCAGGAGAGGGACGGAGTTCCGGATGCTGCTGTATGCCTCGCTTTGGACCCATCGGCCCGGGTTCTGACAAGGCCGGATCGCCAAGGTACGCGCTACCAATTCGGTACAAATTCCTATTCGGAAATAATGACCAGCCCATTATGGACCAATGTCCCTTAATAGAACTAGCACCGGAGCGCTTATTTCCGCTAGGCTCTTGCCTTTGAAAGGCCTTTCGTAGTTTCTTATTTTGGCGTCTAAGTTGCTTAATGAGAGACAGAGGGGTTATGACACGGTTACATCAGGACGGATTCGAGCACTCTGGATTTCGACGACTCGTGTGCTTCGGCCTCGGCCCGCAATTCCTTCCAGCGCTGAATGGGTATGGTGAGAAAGGTGTCGAACGATGTGGGGGTCGAATTGCGTTCCACTGCAGCGCAGAACCTCCTGGTGGACCGCTTCGAAACCGGCGGCTTGGCGATAGGGACGATCGGAGGTCATGGCGTCCATGGTATCGGCGAAGGCAAACACTCGCGCTCCCAGGGGAATCTCTTCTTTGGCCAGCCCGTCGGGATAACCGGAGCCATCGTAGCTTTCGTGGTGATGCCTGACGATGACGGCGGCGGGAGCCAGAAAGGGTACGTGACTGAGGATCAGCTCGCCGGCGACAGGGTGCTTTTTCATCTCCACCCATTCCTGGGGCGTCAAACGGCCCGGCTTCAGCAAGATGGAATCGCTGGTGGCGATCTTCCCGATGTCGTGAAGAAGGGCGCCATGCTCCAACTGGCTCTGGTAGACGGGAGGGTAGCCGATCTCCCGCGCCAGGTAGGAAGCGTAGGCGCGTACCCGGAAGGAGTGGCTGAAGGTTTCGTGCTCGCGGGCATCGAGGGCGGCGACCAGGGTTTCCAGGGTGGTGTCGTAGTTGGCTTCCACATCGCGCAGCGCGTTTTCCAGGTCGCGGGTGCGGCGCTGCAGACTGGTTTCCAACATGCCGTGATAGGCGCGGGCTTCCCGCTTGGCCAGCAATTGCCGGTAAGTGCGCGACACCGAATCGCGAATCTCCACCAGCGAGAACGGCTTGACCAGGAAATCGGAGACTTGCTGGCGCATCGCGGAAATGACCTGGTCGGTGGCCGCGCATCCGCTGACCAGGATGAACCCGCCGTCCCAGTCGGCTTGCCGCACGGAGGCCAGCAACTCCATGCCGTCTCCGTCGGCCATGGCCAGATCCGAAATCACCAGGTCGTAATCCTGATCCTTCATGCGCTGGGTGGCTTCCCGGGCACTGCCGGCCTGGCCCACGGCACGCGCGATGTTACCGACGGCGCGGGCCAGGAAATCACGGATGGACGGTTCATCGTCAACCACGAGGATCTTGGGAAGCGACTGGGACGACATCTGATGTCTTACCTTTCTTGGCACCTAGCCAGGCCACCAGAAATCGAGAAACGGCGGCATCGGCATTTCCAGGACCGCCAGGGGCCGGGCGTTTTCGGGTTCAGCTAGATTATCGGCCGGAAAGCGGGACCACGTTAATGTTGTCCAGGGCTGAGCCGATTCAATCAATGTGAGGGTTGTTTCATTAAAAGGAGGATACATGAGGGTACTGGTTGCAGAAGACGACAAACCTGTGGCGATGTTCTTGCGTAAGGGCTTAGAAGCCGAGAATTATGCCGTGGATCTGGCCGCGGACGGCAAGGGCGCTTTATTCATGGCCCTGGAGTACGATTTCGACTTGGTGATCCTGGATCTCAATCTGCCGGAGACCGACGGTTTGGAGGTGTTGCGGGGCCTGCGCGCCAAAAAACCCAATCTGCCGGTGATCGTGTTGACGCAACGGGCGCGGGTGGAAGATCGTGTCAAGGGGCTGGACATAGGCGCCGACGATTACCTGACCAAGCCTTTTTCCTACTCCGAGTTGTCGGCGCGGGTCCGCGCGCTGATACGTCGCGGGGCCCGGCCGTTGGAGGCTACCTTGCGCACGGGGGATCTGGAGATCAACCGCGTGGAGCACATCGTGCGCCGCGCGGATCGGAAAATTGAGCTGACCCCCAAGGAGTTTGCGCTGCTGGAGTATTTGATGCTCAACTGCGGCCATCGCGTCACCCGGGCCATGATCATCGAGCACGTCTGGAATCTCTCCTTCGATACCATGACCAACGTGGTAGACGTGTACATCAATTACTTGCGGCGCAAGATCGACGAAGGGGCCCCCGTGCGGCTGATTCGCACGATTCGCGGAGTGGGATATCAATTGGGCGAAGACGCCGCGGCAGCCGCATGACTGCCGCCCCCAACCCTTCCTCGACGGCGGTCAACGCCGAGTTTGTGGCCGCCCTGTTGCACAAATTCAGCCAGCCCCTGACGGCCCTGCGGGGATCGTTGGAATTGGCGCTGGAATTTTCCAGCACACCGGAGGAATATCGCCAGGGCATTCAGGAAGCCATCGAGCAGGCCGACCGCATGGTTCGGCTGAAGAAAGCCGCGATGGAATTGTCGGGACGCCACGATCTGACCGCCGGCGCCCAACGCGCCGAGGTGTCGGCGCTGCTCCAGGATACTCTGGAGGATTCCTTTGCCGTAGCCGAGCGCCTCGGTGTGCGTGTGGAAACATCCTTGGGCGCCCCGCTCTATGCCGTGGTGAGCGTGGCGCGGATGACCCAGGCGTTTTCCCAACTATTGAACACTTTTCTCGCCTACAGTTCCTCCGGGTCCACCGTGATTGTCACCTGCGAGCGCAGCAACGGCCACGCCGTTGCCACTTTTTCCAACGGCCGCGGCTCTATCCCCGAGAATGAATTGCCGCGCTTGTTCGATGCGTTTTTTGTTTCCAAGTCGCGTCCCAGCGAGGAGGATTCCAGCGTGTGGCTGGCGCTGGCACGCAAGATCGTGGAAGCCACCGGCGGAGCGGTGCGCGCGGAAAACACCGCGCCGGAGGGGTTCCGTTTCCTGATTCGTCTGCCCCTGACGGCCGCCTTCGAGGCCGAAGCGTCGCAGACCTCGGCAGCCTGAGCGCAAATCGGGCATTCCTGGAACATCTTCCGGGAAGCCAGCGGGGCGCTCAAAACTGCGGAGTTAAGAGGCCCGGCCCTCTCAATGGAGGCGTGAGGGGCTATGAGGCGAGAACCGGGCCTATGCCGAGATTAGAACACGGGCGGATCGGTGAAGTTCCGGCCTTTACCTATGTTAACGAACCTTTACGTTGGAATCCTTAGGAACGGCAGGGCTTAAGAAACGGCGAGTGCAGGCGAACCCGAGTGGCCCGATCCTTACGGCGCCATCCAGCGGGCCAGCCGGCAGGAAATCAGAAAGAGGATCATGCGCATTTTCCCTACCTCCCGTCTTGTTCCGAACGGGTCTTCCTTTTCCAGCAGGGCATAATCGGATACTCTGAACAGGTGCCGGTTGCTACCCATGCCGAGTCCTCGTTGCCTTTGGTCTTTCTGCACGGTGGTTGGGTGTATCCAATCATCCCTCGGTAGACAGATCGAACGTTTGCGGCCGGGACTTTAGCTGGATGGGGGGACCAGACAGGGACAGCCTGATTTTTGGGCCCACCACATTCTGTTGCTTGATCCTCCGCAAGTGTGTTAAAACTAACCTTCTTGCGAGCGACCGACCCGGATGGATCTTCCTACAGAAGGTCGCCACTGTTCCGGCTAATTGAGAGATACTGGAAGCGATGCCCGACAAGACCAAACCAGAAGGTGCAGTACCGCCGCCGGCCCCGGCCGAGAACGCCAAGCCGGCGGCCGCGACTCCTCCACCTGCCGTAGCCGCACCCCCTAAGCCCGCTCCGCCGGCTAAGCCCGCGGGACCCGCGCCTGTGCCGTGGGAAGGCGAACTGACCGCGCGCCTCAAAGCGCGGTTCGGCGCGGCGATCCTGGAGGCGTCCACGTTCCTGGGCCAGAACTACTTTGTGGTGCATGCCGCCCGAATCGAGGAAATCTGCTTCTTCCTCCGCGACGATGAGCAGTACAACATGCTGGCCGATCTCACGGCGGTCAACTATCCCAAGAAGGATAAGCGCTTCGAAGTGGTCTACCAGCTTTACTCGTTCCCGAAAAATGAACGCCTGCGCGTGAAGGCGGCCGTAGCCGACAACGAGCCGATCTCCACCGTGGTGCAGGTTTGGAAGGCGGCCAACTGGCTGGAGCGCGAAGCCTACGACATGTTTGGTATCCCCTTCGCCGGCCATCCCGACTTGCGGCGCATCCTGCTGCCCGAAGGATGGCAGGGATTCCCGCTGCGCAAGGACCACCATATCCTGCAGCAGGACGACCAATGGGTGCGCGAAAACTTGAATATCGAAAGTGGCCAATAAGCGATGACCCCGACCCGATCGAAGCCGTCTACCGCGAGCATCCCGAAGATCAAACCTTTCTCGATTCCAACGAGCTTGTCATCAACATGGGGCCGCAGCATCCGGCCACGCATGGCGTTCTGCGGGTCAAGCTGAGACTTGACGGCGAGAGGGTGCTGGGCACGGAATGCATCATCGGCTACCTGCATCGCGGCGTGGAGAAGATCGCCGAGAACCGCACCTACGCGCAGTTCGCTCCCTACGTCGACCGCATGGATTACGTCGCGGCCGTCACCAACGGCATGGGCTACTGCGAGGCGGTGGAAAAGCTGCTGGGCGTCGAAATCGCCGCCGCGCGCGCAGTACACGCGCATGATTCTGGCGGAGTTGCAGCGCATCGCCAGCCATCTGCTCTGGCTCGGGACGCACGCGCTGGACATCGGCGCGATGACGCCGGTGTTCTACACCTTCCGCGAGCGCGAAGAGATCCTGAAGATTTTCGAGAAATATTGCGGCGCGCGGCTCACCACCCACGCTTTCCGCATCGGCGGGCTGCAATACGACCCTACGACGGCTTCGAGAAGCGACGTGCGAACTGTTCTGCGACTACTTTCTGGCCAAGATCGATGAATACGAAGCGCTGCTCACCAAGAATCGCATCTGGATGAAGCGCACCAAGGGAATCGGCGTTCATCAGCGCGGAGGACGCGATTGCCCTGGCGTCACCGGCCCGGTGCTGCGCGGCTCGCGGCGTGAAGTGGGACATTCGCAAGGCCAAGCCCTACGAGGCCTACGACAGATTGAATTCGATATTCCCATCGGACGGCACGGCGATACTTACGACCGGTATATCGTGCGCATGGCGGAGATGCGCCAGTCGGTGCGGATCATTCGGCAGGCCGTGGCGCAAGATTCCCGCCGGGCCGATTTTGGGAAAGTGGCGAAAGTGATCAAGCCGCCGGTCGGGCGAGGTTTACCATTCCATCGAGGCTCCCAAAGGCGAATTGGGATATTAGTGGTCAGCGACGGTACGCACGCATCCCTATCGCGTGCGCGTGCGGCCGCCCTCGTTGTCAACCTGCAGGCGCTGGACATGATGTTCGCGGACACCTGATGGCCGACATTGTGGCGATTATCGGAACGATTGATATCGTGTTGGGAGAAGTGGACCGCTGAAGTAGATCCGTAAGACTAAGAAGCTTATGCCCACTTCCATACCTCAAGTACTCGACTTGCTGACCATCGCCAAGCCTTACATCATCATGCTGCTGGTGATCGCGGCTGTGTGCCGCTGGTGTCCGGCTACATCGTGCTGATGGAACGCAAGGTGATGGCCGACATGCAGGCGCGCCTGGGTCCCATGCGCGTAGGTCCACATGGATTGCTGCAGCCGCTCGCAGACGCCTTGAAATTGCTGATCAAGGAAGACATCGTCCCGGACCGGGCGGACAAGTGGGTCTTCTGGTTCGCTCCGGTGATCCGGTGCTGACCGCGCTGACCGCGTTTGCCGTGCTGCCGTTCAGCCAGCGTTACTTTGTCACCGACCTGAACATCGGCCTCTCTTTATCCTGGCCATGACTTCGCATCGGCGATGCTGGGAATCATGCTGGGCGGATGGGCCTCGAACAGCCATTATCCGTTGTTGGGCGCGTTGCGTTCTACCGCGCAGTTGGTCAGCTACGAAGTGGCCATGGGATTCACGCTGGTCTCGGCGGTGATGGTGGCGGGATCGCTGAGCATGGTCGAGATCGTCAAGCATCAGTTGGCCTCCGGAGTGTGGTTTGTCTTCTACCAGCCGTCGGATTCTTTATCTACCTCGTGGCGGCGATGGCGGAGACCAACCGCGCACCGTTCGACATGCCGGAAGCGGAGTCGGAGTTGGTGGCCGGCTTCATGACCGAATACAGCGGATTTCGCTGGGCCCTGTACTTCCTCGCCGAGTACTCCAACATTTTCGTGGTCTGCTCCATCGCCACTACGGTGTTCTTCGGCGGATGGTTGCGGCCCTTCCCGGGTGTGACCTGGCTGAACTTCCTGGACTGGGCGCCGGCCGTGATGGTGGTGGGCATCGGCGCTGGTTGCTTGTATCTGGCCCAGCGCCAAAGCAACCCGTACAATAATATCGGCATGGGCGTGCTGGGCGCGCTGATCGTGCTGATCGGCTTGGCCTTTGCGGCCCCCATCGTGATTGAGTACGTCTCCGGTCCGTTCTGGTTTTTGTTCAAAGTCTTCGCCATGATTTACATGTTCATGTGGGCCCGCTTCACCTTCCCGCGCTATCGTTACGATCAATTGATGAAGTTGGGGTGGAAGTGGATGATCCCGCTGGGGATGGCCAATCTGCTGGTGACGGGTGCGTTGATACTTTTGAAAATGCAATTCTGGGGTGCCAAATGAGTCTGTTTCGCAAGCTTTTCCTGGTGGACCTGATCGAGGGGATGAAGGTTACTTTCGGGTATCAGAATCCCAAGTTCATCTACACCGAGCAATATCCGAAGGAGCGGCCGCCGGTGTCGGAGCGCTATCGCGGCGCGCCGCGCTTGAACATCAATCCGGAGAACGCCGAGACGCTGTGCATCGCCTGCGACTTGTGCGCGCTGGCGTGCCCTGAAAATCTGATTGTTGTGGGTTGGCAGCGCGCCGGCGCCGACGGCAAGACGGGCAAAAAGATCCTGACCAACTTCACGTACGACATTTCCCGCTGCATGTTCTGCGGCCTGTGCGAGGACGCCTGCCCCATCGACGCTCTGGAGTTAACCCAGGATTTCGAAATGGCCGCCTACACACGCGAAGGCGCGATTTGGGACCGCCAAATGTTGGAGGAGGGTCCGCGGCCGACGCAGTACAAGGAGTAATTTGGAGTGCGGCGCCTTGTCGCCGCTTTTGGTTGGCGTTTGCGTGTAGCTGGAGGAAAGCGGCGACAAGTCGGCGCACTCCAAATTGTCGAGCGGTGCATTGCCTATGAACGAACTGTTCTTTTACTCATTCGCAACCGTGATTCTGGTCAGCGCACTGCTCTGCGTGACGGCGCGCAACGCCGTCCACAGCGCCATCTTTCTGATCGGCACGCTGCTGGGCGTGGCCGGACTGTACCTGCATCTTAACGCCGAGTTTTTGGCCGGCGTACAGGTGATCCTGTACGTGGGCGGCATCATGGTGTTGTTCCTGTTCGTGATCATGCTGGTCAACATCGATGAGACGCTGAAGGACGCCATCTTCAGCGCGCAGTGGAAGATCGGTGTCGTCGCCGTGGTGCTGCTGGGAGGAGAACTGGCCTGGTTTATCTCCAAGGGAGTGGGACTTCCCGATCAGGCGCCGATCCACGTGACTTCCGCTAACACGCAATTAGGCAACGTCCAGCAAGTGGGCGACGTGCTGTTCCAGAGCTACCTGCTTCCGTTTGAGATTGCTTCCGTCCTGCTGCTAGTGGCCATGGTGGGCGCGGTGGTGATGGCCAAAAAGAGAATATGATCCCGATTTCCCATTACCTGTTTCTATCGACGGCGCTGCTGACCATCGGCGTGCTGGGCGTGTTGACGCGCCGCAACATGGTCATCATCTTAATGTCGGTGGAGTTGATCCTGAACGCGGTGAACATCAACCTGGTGGCGTTTTCGCACTATTGGGGCGGCGTTCACGGGCAGGTGTTCGCGATCTTCATCATTGCCGACGCCGCCGCGGAGGTCGCCGTGGGGCTGGGGTTGTTGATCGCCCTGTTCCGCAACAAGGAAGTGGTCAACGCCGATCAAATCGAGTTGTTGAAGTGGTAAGGTAAGCGCAAAACCATGGACTTTCTCAACCTGATCTGGCTCATCCCGATGTACCCGCTGGCCGGCTCGCTGCTGATGCTGCTGTTCGGCCGCAAGCTGGAACACGGCCATAAGAACGGCATCATCTCAATGATCTGCCCGGGATTGGTGGGCGTGGCCTTCCTGCACGCCATCGGCGCGGTGATTCAACTCACTTCCACCCCCAATCACTTTTACGAAAAGGTTCTGTACACGTGGGTGGCCGGATTGCCGTTCCATATGTCCAGCGGCGCGCTGGCGCGCTTCTCCGCCGATTTCGGATACATGCTCGATCCGCTGAGTTCGGTGATGGTGCTGGTAGTCACCGGCGTCGGCTTCCTGATCCACATTTACTCCATCGGGTACATGGGACATGAAGGCGGATACTACCGCTTCTTCGGGTACATGAACCTGTTCATGTTCTCCATGCTCACGCTGGTGCTGGCGGACAATTATCGTGATGATGTTCGTTGGCTGGGAGGGCGTGGGGCTCTGCTCCTACCTCCTGATCGGTTTCTACTTCCACAGCAAATCGGCCACCGATGCCGGCAAGAAAGCGTTCGTCGTCAACCGCATCGGCGACGCCGCGTTCATGCATCGGCATGTTGCTACATCTTGGTGACCTTTGGCACGCTGAACTTTCGCGCACGTCACCGCGATGGCCGCGCGAAGGACACTTGGCGTACGGATCGTTTGTAGCAACCATCCTGACATTGCGCTTTTCATCGGCGCCACCGGCAAGTCCGCGCAGATTCCGCTCTACATCTGGCTGCCGGACGCGATGGAAGGTCCCACGCCGGTCAGCGCGCTGATCCATGCCGCAACCATGGTGACCGCGGGCGTCTACATGGTGGCGCGTTCGAACGCTTTGTTCGAGCTGGCGCCGGATACCCTGCACGTGGTGGCGGCGATCGGCGCGGCGACGGCGATTTGGGCGGCGTCCATCGGGCTGGTGCAAAACGATATCAAGCGCGTGCTGGCGTACTCCACCGTCAGCCAGTTGGGATACATGTTCCTGGCCTGCGGCGTGGGCGCGTTTTGCGGCGGGGATTTTCCATCTGATGACCCACGCGTTCTTCAAAGCGCTTTTGTTCCTTGGTTCCGGCAGCGTGATTCACGCCCTTTCCGGCGAACAGGACATGCGCAAGATGGGTGCGCTGGCCGGCAAGATTCCCATGGACCTTCCGCTCCATGTTTGTGGCCTGGTTGGCCATCGCCGGCATTCCGCCTCTGGCCGGATTTTTCAGCAAGGACGAAATTCTCTGGCAGACCTACTCCGGCCCGCAGGGAAGCAAACTCCTGTGGCTGGTGGGATTCATCACCGCGGGCATGACCGCTTTCTACATGTCGCGGCTGATGTATCTGACCTTCTGCGGCAAGTCGCGCGTGGATCATGAAGTGGAGCACCACATTCACGAATCGCCCACGGTGATGCTGGCGCCACTGGGAGTGCTGGCGGCGCTTTCGATTGTCGGCGGATGGTACGGAAAAATGCTGGAACAGTGGATGGAGCCGGTGTTTGAACGTGTCAAACTGGCGCCGTCGCTGGCGGCGGAAGCCGGCGGCAGCATGGAATACGTGCTGATGGGCGCATCCATCGGAATCGCGCTATCGGGAATTGCCCTCGCTTATCATTTCTTCGTACGTAAGCCGGAAGCGGCCGATGCCTTGGCCGAAAGCATGGCGCCGGTACACAATTTGCTTTTGAACAAGTACTACGTGGACGAAATTTACAGCGCCGTCTTTGTGGACGGCCCGGTGTTCGGCAAACAGATGGGATCGGCGCTCTCGGCTTTCGACGCCACGGTGGTTGACGGCGGCGTCAACGGGGTGGGCTGGATAACGCGCGGCACTTCCTCGATCTCCATCCTTTGGGATACCTGGATCGTGGATGGCGCGGTGCGCGCGGTGGGCTTCGCCACCAAACTTCTTTCGTTTCCGATGCGCATGATCCAAACCGGCTTCGTACAGAACTACGCGCTGATGATCGTCGCGGGGGTGGTCTTGTTGGGATATTACTTCTTGCGGTAAGGAACGGCCCATGAGAGCCAATTGGAGATGAGATGGATTTGTTTAAAGACCACATTCTAAGCTTTACGCTGTTCTTCCCGCTGCTGGGCGTCTTCGTCGTCCTGCTGCCGAAGAAGGCCGAAACGGTTCGCTGGGTGGCGAATATCTGGTCGTTCCTCGGCTTCCTGTTCTCGCTGCCGCTGGTCTTCTGGTTCGACAAGAACGCCCCCGGCATGCAGTTCGAAGAGAAGTGCGGCTGGATTCCCTCCATCGGCGCAACCTATCACCTGGGCATTGACGGCATCAGCTTCCTGTTGATCATGCTGACCACGCTGCTCGGCTTCATCAGCATCCTGTGCTCCTGGAGCGCCATCACCGAGCGGGTGAAGGAGTACTACGCCTTCTTCCTGTTGCTGCAAGTGGGCATGTTGGGCGTCTTTATGTCGCTGGACTTCTTCCTGTTTTACGTTTTCTGGGAAGTGATGCTGGTGCCGATGTACTTCATCATCGGCATCTGGGGCGGCCCACGCAAGTTGTACGCGGCCATCAAGTTTTTCCTGTACACTCTGGTCGGCTCCGTGCTGATGCTGCTGAGTATCCTGACGCTGTACTTCAGCTATCGCACGCAGTTCGGTGGCTACACTTTCGACATCCTGGAATTGATGCGCGTCAGCCTGCCCGTACACACGCAGATCTGGATTTTCCTGGGATTCTTCGTGGGCTTCGCCATCAAAGTCCCAATGTTCCCCTTCCACACCTGGCTTCCGGACGCCCACGTGGAAGCGCCTACCGCCGGCTCGGTAATCCTGGCCGGCGTGCTCTTGAAGATGGGTACCTACGGCTTCATGCGTTTCGCGCTGCCGCTGGCGCCGCTAGGCGCTTCCGATCCGCGCATCATCAAGTTGATGGTCACGCTGTCGCTGATTGGGATTGTCTACGGCGCGCTGGTTTCGCTGATGCAGAAGGATTGGAAGAAGTTGGTGGCCTACAGTTCGGTGAGCCACTTGGGATTCTGCACGCTGGGTATTTTCGCCATGAATCCCAACGGCCTGGCTGGCAGCCTGGTGCAGCAGATCAACCACGGCATCTCCACCGGCGCGTTGTTCTTGATCGTCGGTATCGTTTACGAGCGGCGGCATACGCGCGAGATTTCCGAGTATGGCGGACTGTCGAACATCATGCCGATCTACGCGACGTTGTTCATGATCATCACCATGAGTTCCATCGGCGTTCCCGCGCTGAACGGCTTCATCGGCGAGTTCACCATCTTGCAGGGCGCCTTTGAAGCCTACCGCATTTGGGCGATGATCGCCGTCAGCGGCGTGGTACTGGGCGCGGCCTACATGTTGTGGTTGTATCAGCGCACCATGTTCGGGCCGCTCAGCAATCCCAAGAACCAGAACTTGAAGGATCTGAATCCCCGCGAGTTAATGGTGTTGCTGCCGCTGATCGCCTGGGCATTTTGGATCGGCCTGTATCCCAAGCCGTACTTCGACGTGCTGGAGAAGCCGGTGGCCAAGATCGTGGAGCGCGTGCATCCCGGCTACTACGCCCAGCAGGGCGCCGCCCAGCGGGCTGCTATTGACGGGAAATCGGGTGCCGCGAGATGACCGGGTTCTCCGAGTTTTTCAATCGCAACGACTATTTCCTGATCACGCCGGCCGTGTTGCTGGCGCTATTCGGATGCGGCATCCTGCTGATTGATTTCCTGCACGACGCCCGCCAGAAGTTCATGAACGCGGTGACCGCGCTGGTAGGTTTGGGTTTCACGGCGTTCCAGTTGGTTCGCATCCAGGGGCAGATGGACGCCAACGGCCTGACCGAACTGCCGGGCTTGCGCGGCTCGCTGTTGGTGGACCACTTCGCGATCTTCTTTATGCTGGTGTGTGTCGCCGCAACGTTCATCAGCATCCTGATCTCGGTGCGTTACCTGGAGATCGAACACGAGAATCACGGCGAATATTACGCCCTGATGCTGTTCTCGCTGATGGGCATGTATTTCATGATCACCGGCTTGGACTTGGTGACCTTGTTCATCGGTCTGGAGACGATGGCGCTGGCGGGCTATGTTTTAGCCGGCTTTCTTCGCCGCGACAAGCGTTCCAACGAAGGCGCATTGAAGTATTTTTTGCTGGGCGCGTTCTCGAGCGGCCTGCTGGCCTTCGGATTCTCGCTGCTCTACGGTATTTCCGGCTCCACCAATTTGCAGATTATCGCGCAGGCCCTGGCGCAGCGCCCTCCCGGCGACGCCCTGGCGTCGCTGGCCTTGATCACTACCGCCGCCGGCTTGCTGTTCAAGGTGGCCGCCGTGCCGTTCCATCAATGGGCGCCCGACGCTTATGAAGGTGCGCCCACGTCGATCACCGGCTTTCTATCCACGGCTCCCAAGGCCGCCGCGTTTGCTTTTCTGCTGCGGATTTTCCTGGTGGGTCTTGCTCCGATGCGCCCGGCGTGGGCACCTATGCTTACCGGGATCGCCATCCTTACGATGACGGTGGGAAATCTCGCCGCGGTTACCCAGAACAATACCAAGCGTCTGTTTGCCTACTCCTCGGTTTCCCACGTTGGCTACATCCTGCTGGGATTGGTGGCCGGCAACGAGACCGGACTGAAGGGCATCGCGGTCTACATTTTGGTTTACAGTTTCATGAACCTGGGTGCGTTCACCGTGCTGGTGTCGCTGCGGCGCGGCAACATCATCGGCGACGAGATCGAGGATTTGAGCGGCCTGTTTTTCCGCAACCCCGGCTCGGCGATCATGATGCTGATTTTTCTGCTGTCGCTGGCCGGCATTCCGCCCATGGCCGGATTCCTTGGAAAGTACTTCATCTTCCTGTCGCTGATCGAAACGGGCCATACCACTTTGGCGGTTCTCGCGGTGCTCTACGTGGCGGTGGCGCTGTACTACTACATGCGCATGACGGTGATGATGTTCATGCGCGAGCCCGCCGTCGAAGAGCCGCTCAGCCTGTCTCCCGGCATCCGAATCGCCCTCGGCTTGACCGTGGCCGCCACGCTGATCATTGGAGTCTACCCCGAGCCGTTTATCCAACTGGCCAGCTCCGCGATTATCCGGTAGGATTTTTTTCACCACGAAGGCACGAAGAACAAGACTAAGAACACCCCGAGGAAGTCTTGGCCAGGGTAAGTTCTAAGGTATCAGCGGCGTGCTGTGATAACATCCTCGTGAACGATCTCGGCAAAGGACTTGGTTTGCAGGGACTATGACGTCACCGGACATCCAAGAGAAGGTCAGCAAGCTGGAAGAGCGGCTTACCGGAATAGAAGGTTCGCTGAAAGCTCTCGCCGAGAGCATGCGCGCGCCCATTTGGATTCCCATTGACTCGTTTGCGCCCGAACCATACCGTGTTACGGCTCCATTCACAGTCGTTCTGGCTTGCCGGGGAGACGAGTTCATCGCTAGTTGGTTTGATGCCAACATTCACGCATCCGGTGAGACGGAAGAACAAGCGTTCACTGACCTGAAGACCATGGTTCTGGATACCTTCGATAGGTTCGAGCAATTGGGCGACAGCGAACTGGGACCGGGGCCGCAGAAACAGAAGGGTATTTTGCGCTCGCACATCGCCAAACTGGAATCATAGGGATGTTTACGCAGCGCCACGCCGAGGCGATCGCCAAAAAGCTGAAGTGCCAAATGAGAGAAGGCCGAGCGCAGCGCCACGCCGATGTTTTCGAAGATGGCAGGTTGGTCGCCACCTTCGGTATTCGCCGCGCCTCCAAAGAGGTTGGGCACGGCCATCTTCCGATGGCGCTTCACCTTAGCCAGAAGCAGTGTCGCGAAATGCACGACTGCACAGTGAGCCGGGAGCAGTATATCCAGTTGCTGCGCGAGAAGAACTTGCTTGGTTAGCTCTTCTCTAGGAGTTTTCATCATGTCCCCATTGCGCCAGGCTGACCGCTATCTGGAGATCGGCTTTGCCTTTCCCGCCGGGATCGTGGTCGGGGTGATGATCGGCTACGGGCTGGATCGCTACTTCCACACGCATTTCCTGTACATTGTCGGCCTGCTGTTGGGAATCGCCGCCGGGTTCGTGCAGTTGATCCGGCTAACCAGAAAGCCGCCGCCGGACGCCCCATGAACGTGGCAGCGGCGTTGCGCCGTATCTATCAGTGGATCGCCTGGCTGGGCGCCGCTGGATCCATCGCCCTGCTGGTTTGGAAGGGCTGGCGGGAATCGCTGGGTTTTGCCGTGGGAGCGTCCGTAGCCGGGTTGAATTTTCACTGGATCAAAGGCGCGGCCGACACGCTGGTGGCCAAGTTCACCTCCCAGCCCGACCCGCAGCCGCCTAAACAGGTGGCCGCCAAGTTTATGCTGCGCTATGCCTTGATCGGCGTGGCCGGCTATGTTATCTTCAGGTACTTGAAGGTGAGTTTGACGGCCTTTCTGGGCGGCCTGCTGGTGGCGGCCGCGGCAATCATGGCCGAGATGATCTACGAGTTGTTGCACGGGTAAGAATGGGTAAGAGCCGGGGGACCCCGAATGGAACATGAAGTCTGGTTTGCGAAGTTGCTGAACGACTTGCTGGGCAGTGCCGCGCAGCCGCTGTTGGCCATGCTGCACATCGAGGGCTTTGGTCCGGGCCGGCCGTTCTCCAACTACCTGGCCATGGAGATTCTGGTAACCCTGATCATCATGGTGCTGTTCATCGTGCTGCGTTCGCTGCTCTCCATGGACAATCCCGGCGGCATCCAGCATTTCTTCGAGTTGTTCCACGACTTCGTCAAGGGTCAGGCGCGAGAGCAAGTTGGATCTCACGGCGAAGCCTTCGTGCCCGTGGTCATGACCCTGAGCGTCTTCATTTTGTTCTGCAACCTTATCGGCTTGCTTCCCGGCATGGAAGCGCCCACGCAATTCATCCAGGTGACTCTGGGATGCGCGATGTTCGCATTTCTTTATTACAACATCCAGGGCGTGCGGGCGATGGGCCTCTTGAAGTACCTTTGGCACTTCACGGGACCGGTGTGGTGGCTGGCGCCGATCATGTTTCCCATCGAGATCTTCAGCCATTTAGCGCGGAATCTGTCGCTCTCCGTTCGTCTCTATGCCAACATGTTTGCGGGGGAGCAGGTCTTCCTGGTGTTCTTGCACCTGGTACCGATCGGCGTTCCGATTGTCTTCATGGCTCTGCATATTTTCGTGGCCTTCTTACAGACTTACATTTTCATGCTGCTGACTTTGATTTATCTGGCTGGCGCGGCGCATCACGAAGAGCACGCGGAAGGACACGCCGAACCCGCCCACGCGCATTAGGGCATTAACCACGCCGCCAGTGTGAGCCCGGCTGTAAGAGGATGACGGGAACCACCTCCTGAAGGCGATTCATAAAGGAGCAAAGCATGTCGAAGCAAACCATGAGAAAAGCACTCACGTTGACATTCCTGGCGATCGCGCTGTTGATGATCGCCGCACCGGCCTCGGCCCAAGCGGGCGGCGGCTCGAACGACAGGGCCTGGGGCTTCATGGCCGCCGGTTTCGGCATGGCCTTCGCCTCGGGGCTCTGCGGACTGGCACAGGCTAAGGCGACGGCCGCGGCCTGCGAAGGCATGGCCCGCAATCCCGGCGCGTCCGACGCCATCCGTTTCGCGCTGATCCTGGGCCTGGCGTTGATCGAATCGCTGGCGTTGTACACGCTGGTGATCGTGTTCGTTAAGGTTGGGTAACGCCTTTTCGCCACAGAGACACAGAGAGCGCAGAGACCGGAAACACAGAGAACACAAAACCAAGATCCAGGTTTTCTCTGTGTTTCGGTCTCTGCGCTCTCTGTGTCTCTGTGGCGAAGAACCGAGCGGAAACGATTCCACGCGCCACAATTCTGTGATTTACTAGACGTATGAGACTGCGTCTAACCACCCTCATCCTGCTCCTTGCGAGCACTTTTCTCCCGGCTCAAGTCAAAGTCACCCAGGACGCCGACCACGTCCAAGTCGAGATTGACGGCAAACCTTTTACCACTTTCTACCTGCATGAAGGCGACGCCATGAAGCCGTTCCTGTATCCGCTGCGTACGGCGTCGGGCAAAATCATCACTCGCCATTTCCCCATGGAGAACGTGGAAGGCGAGCCCACCGACCACCAGCATCAGCGCGGATTGTGGTTTGGCCACGAGGACGTCAAGGCCGCCTCCGATCCTGCGCCGCACGGCAGCGACTTCTGGAACAACGAGACCTCGGCCTCCTACGTGACCAGAAGTCCCAGGCGCGGCTGGATCAAGGTGGACAAGATTACCGAAGCGAAGGGCGGCAAGAACGGCGTCATCGGCGCGCAGATGACCTGGAGCGCGCTCGACGGCACGAAACTTTTGGAAGAGAAGCGCGTCATGACCTTCAGCGGCGATTCCAAGCTGCGCACCATCGACCTGGATATCACCCTGACGGCCGTCACAGCAGTGAAACTCGGCGACGCCAAGGACGGCGTGCTGGGCATTCGCCTGGCGCGCTCCCTGCAAGAGGACTCCGCCGACCGGGGCAAGAAAGACAACCTGGCGCACACCGGAACCATGGTCAACGCCGACGGCCAGGAGCACGAGAAGAACGTTTGGGGTAAGCTCTCCAACTGGGTGGATTATTCCGGCGACGTGGATGGCGAGAAGGTGGGCGTGGCCATCTTCGACAATCCGCAAAACTCGCGCCGCGCCATCTGGCATTCCCGCGGTTATGGATTGTTCGCCGCCAATCCCTTCGGACGAACCGCATTCGACAAAGCGCTGCCGGACGGCAGTGTCTCATTGGAGCCGGGCGGAACGCTGCATTTCCGCTACCGCATCGTCATCCATTCCGGCGACGCCAAGGACGCGGGCATCGCCAAGCTGTGGGATCAGTACGTGAAGTAGGCGGATAAAAAAATAACTCACCATTCGAACACCGGCCACAAGCTGGTAAAATCGTCGCGCCACAACAGCGGCGGCCGGTCGCTCTTCGACCATTCGGTGATGGCGCTCTTGACACCTTCAATTCTCAGGAACACCGTGTTCGCGGTGACCACCACCCACGCGGAGGAGCGGCCTCCGGGACCGTCTTCGTTGTCGGAATCGATGAGCGCCGCGGTCCATCCCAAATGATGCGCCAGGGCCCGCGCCGGCGGACGCAGATCCAGCCAGCGATTGGAAATGTGCAGCAGCAACAGCCCGTCGGGCTTCAGGTGATACTTGTAGAGCAAGCCGCACTCGGCGGTCAGCAAATGCGCGGGGATGGCGTCGCTCGAAAAGGCGTCCACCACCAGCACGTCGAACTGTTGCGACTCGCCGCGCGCAGCCTCTTCTTCCAATTTCACGCGCGCGTCGCCCAGCACCACGGTAGTGCGCGCGGGCGTATCTTTGCGATAAGTGAAGAATTCGTCGGAAACTCGCTGCACCGAGGGATTGATTTCGTAAAACCGCATGGTATCGCCCTTTCTGCCCCAAGCGGCCATCGTGCCCGTTCCCAAGCCGATCACGCCGATCGCCATATTGTGGGGCGTCGCGGGGTCCTCTCCTTCTTGCACGAATCGCCGCGGGTGCAACGTCATGGCGATGCCCACACCGCTGTCGGGAACATAGTAGGTAGTCGGAAGGTCGCGCCGTTCGGCGTCCTGAAATTGCAGACCGTGCAGCGTGCGGCCATGGGTCAGCTTGCGGATCTTGCCGCCGTCCTCTTCGTCCTCGGTCACGCGCAGGATGCCGAAAAAATTGCGCGTGGCCACCAGGACCTTTTCGTCGGGCTTCTTGACGATCAACGTAACGCCCGCCGTCGCCGCGGCAATTAACCCGGCCGCCGCGATGTACATGGTGAACGATCCGATTCTTGCCGCCAGCGACTGGCCGGCGCCCGGCGCTACGGAGAACACGCCGTCGCGCCACCAGGCCAGTAGTCCCAGCAAACAGCACGCCGACATCGCCAGAGGGAATTCCAGAAAAGTATTGAAGATGCGCGGGGCAATCAGCGCCGAGAACATGCCGCCCAAAGCGCCGCCCGCCGATAGCGTCAGATAGAACTGCGTCAGCCGCGCCGGCGCGGGCTTCGATCGCGCCAGCTCGCCGTGGCAGATCATGCAGCCGCCCAGCACGATCCCTAAGTCGGTCAAAGCTTGTAACCAGATTTTCGGCGGCGTCTCCCGCGTGGCCAGGTAGCAACCGCCCGCGATCGCGGCGGCCGCCAGCAGCGCGAAGGCGCGGCGGTTGTACCAACCTTCGCTATCGAAACACAGCACGAAGGTCAACAGATAGATGGCCAACGGCACGATCCACAGAAACGGGATCACCGCGACTTCCTGGCAAATGTGATTGGTGGCCGCCAGCAGAAGCGTGGACCCGCAGGCGGCCAGCGCCAGCCAGAGAATCACCTGGAAGACGGAAAGTGGTTCTTGTGTTTCCGCGGTATCCACCACGGGAACGGTGCGATCAGCCGACCCGGCCGAGGCGCAGTACATGATGGCGGCGGCATACACCAGAAAGATGCCCGACCACATCCAGGCTTGCGTACGCAACGCCAGCCACGGCTCCACCGCCACGGGATAGCACAGCAGCGCCAGAAAACTGGCAATGTTCGAAAGCGCGTAGAGACGGTAGGGCGAAGGACCGTCGGGTAACGCTTGCGCATCCGCCCAGAACCAGGCTTGCAGCAGCGGTCCCGTGGAGGCCAGCAGGAAATACGGCAAGCCCACTGCGGTCGCCAGCACCAGCAAAATCGCCGCCACTGGATCTTCCAACCCGGCGCCGTGGGTGGTCCAAGTTTCCGCGCGGGCGAACAGCGGCAGCGACGCCGCTGCCAGAACCAGCAGTCCGCAGTGCAGCCAAGCTTGCGCGCGCCGCGAAAGGCCGCTGCTGATGGCGTGGGCGTAAGCGTATCCGCCCAACAGCAGCACCTGGAAGAAGAGCATGCAGGCGGTCCAAACGCTGGGACCGCCGCCGAAGCGCGGCAGGACGCGCTTGCCGGCCATCGGCTGCACCAGGAAAAGAAGAAAAGCGCCTAGGAAGACCGCAAGGGGGTAGCGGCGTTTCACCGTTCCATTAGAACACAAGTGGAGCGTCAGGCCTGATCGCCACAGATCCCAAACTTGGAACCGCCGCACCCCCGCCTTCGCGCTGGTTCCCGCGCCGATAACGAACCCTCAAGCGCTTCCGCTTGACAGTGAATCGCATAACACTTATATTATTAAGTATGGTTAATGTCTGGCATTCACTAACATTCATTTCATTGTTCCTGTTCCTCCCACTTGCCGCGTCAACGCCGGCCTATAGCCAGGGTGAAACCACCAGCGCGATTTCCGGGGGCGTCACCGATGCCACCGGAGCGACAATCAGCGGCGCGAATGTCACCGCTACCAGTAACGACGACGGCCAAAAGCGGATCACCCGCACGGACACCGCCGGCCGCTTCGATTTTCCCCATCTGAAGCCGGGTACCTACAAGGTGGAAGCATCCGCGGCGGGTTTCGCCCCGGCCCAGAACCGCGCCGTGGAAGCCAGCCTCGGCCGCACGGAAACCGTGAACCTGGTCCTGAAGGTGCAAACCGTCCGGGAAGAAGTAATCGTCAGCGAAGGCGCGCTGATGCTGAACACACAGAACGCCAACACCGCCACGAGCCTCAAGGCGCGAGCCATCGAGGATCTTCCGAACCCCGGTGGCGACATGACCTATCCGCTACAGTTCGCCGCGGGCGCACTCATCAACACCGCGGGGAGCGGCAACGATTTCGTCGGTTCAACCAACGGCTACGGAAATGTCGAGTTCAATGGCCTGCCTGCGCTGGCCAACGGATACATTGTGGACGGCCTGGAAACCAACGATCCGCTGACCAACCTGAACAGTGGATTGTCCACCAACCTTGTGCTCGGTCTCAACTCCATCGCGGAAGTAACGGTCAACACGCTGTCGTACTCGGTAGACTTGGGACGCTATGGCGCGTCGCAGGTCAATTACATCACCAAGTCGGGAACCAACCTGTATCACGGCAATCTGTACGAGTTGTGGAATGGGGCGCGCTTTAACGCGGCGGACTTTTTCACCAACGCGACGGCGGGAAATCTGAAACCGCGCTCGACGGTGAATCATTTCGGAGGCAGCGTCGGCGGACCGATCCGGCGCGACAAGCTGTTTTTCTTCTTCGACTCCGAGTGGGTACGCATCGCGCTGCCGATCGTCACCGCCACAACCGTGCCCACGCCCGCTCTGGAAACCTATATTCTCAGCCAACTACCGCGCAGGCGGGCGCGATGTGCTCACCGGCGCGGTGTATCCGGCGCAACCCGGCTTGGCGCCGTTTTATCGAAGCTGTTTTCTCTGTACAGTTCCACGGCGGGTACGCCGCTGGCGGTTCTCGGCTGTCCCTTCGATAGCCATGGCGGAGCCGCGCCGAATGGAAACGGCTGCGCCAATCGGCGAAGCGTTTCGCACTCTAGCGACGATCACGAACAGGTGCAAACGGCGCGCGTGGATTACAACATCAGCGAGTGGAATATGACCTGGTTTCGGTTTCAATACGATGGCGGCTTGCAGGCCGTCAGTACCGACCCGATCAATCCGCTCTTCAACGCCGTTTCACCGCAGCCGCTCTACTCTTTTGCTTCCGGCTACACGCACGTCTTCTCGCCGCATCTGGTCAACTATTTCAATCCCGCCTTTTCCTGGTACGAAAGCCTGTTCGGACCGCAGGACTTTGCCAAGACTCTGGTGGCATTTCCCGATCGTTCTGCAAGGCGCCGCGGCCGCGCCCTACACCACCATCGGCGGTTTGGATAACTATTGGGTTCAGGGCCGGCGCGCTACGCGGTTTTTTCTGAACGATAATCTGGTTTGGAGTGCCGGCGCCCATCGAACTACAGTTCGGAACGAACACCCGCATCTTCCGCCTGAACGACTACGACTTCGGCCAAGGAACGGTGCCCACCGTAACCTACACGGATCTTGCCGCAATTCATCTACGGCGTGGCGTCCACCGCCACCGACGACCTATCCGCTCGCCGACTCGCAGCCCTTCAATTTCCTGAACCTCGACCTTTACGCGCAGGACACCTGGAAGCTGACGCCAACGCTCACGTGGACCCTCGGGCTACGCACCACCTACAATTCGAATCCGCTGAATCCTCACGGCGCCCTGGCGCGCTTGCCCGGCTCGTTCGATGCGATCTCGCACGACGTAAATCAGCCGCTCAACGCCGCAATTCAAGGGCAGCATGAGCTATGTCTTCGATTCCACGCCGGCGGCGATTCTGCAACCGCGGACGGCGCTGGCGTGGGAAATCGAAGCCGGGCACAGTTGTGCGCGCCGGGTTCGGATTGTTCAGCGATTTACTGCCGGGCAGCATCGTCGATCTGGTAGGCGCCAATCCACCTTATGTGAACACGTTTCAAGGCGGCTTGCTCGGCACCGTAGGCGGACTGGGACTGCGCCCGGCGTGCCGGGCAGCGCCGTGGACGCGACAGCGCAGGCGAATCGCAATTTCCTCGCGGGCTTTGCGCAAGCTCAACGCTCGTGCGCATCCCCGCTCGCGAATCCAAGCGCGTGTCTGCCGCGGTTTCCATCACGGCCATGCCGGCCGGAGAACTGCGGGCGCCGTATTTCATGCAGTGGAGCATGGCCGTGGAGCATCAACTTGGCGCGGCTATGAACTTGCGCGCGCAGTATGTCGGGACTCGCGCGGTGAATCAGCCGTATGTCACGCAGGTCAACGGATACCAGACGGTGTGCGCGGGCTGCTTTGCACCGTTTCCCTACGCTGCGGCCGCCGATCCACGATTCGGCACGGTGACCCAGTTCAACACGGGCGCCAACAGCCACTACAATGGCTTGCAGCTATCGGCGGAGAAGCGCCTCACCCACGGTTTACAGGCCCAGGTGAACTACACCTGGAGTCACTGCGTGGACACCGTGTCCAACGGCGGCTTCCTGCAATTCGCGGCGGGAGCTATTCTTTCGCCCATCCCCGGCGATCTGCGGCGGGATCGCGGACCGTGCGACTACGACATCCGCCAGAACTTCAACGCCAATTACGTCTATCAGCTTCCGCTCAAGGTGCGCTCGCGGGCCCTGGGTTACGCCGTCAACGGCTGGCAGATTTCGGGATCGGTCTTCTGGCACAGCGGCATTCCGTTTTCCGTACTGAGCACTCCTTATTCCGCCAACGGAAACGGGATCGTCAACGGCAGCGGACCGCAATTTGCCAGCGTTGTCTCTGGCATTCCGTTGTACTCGCACAATGCGATTGCTGGCTGTCACGCAGCCGGGAACGATTCAATGGCTGAACCCCGACGCCTTTGTATCGGCGGTCGATCCCAGCACCGGCGCGTGTGTGGGCGGCGATAGTCCGCAACATTGCCAGTTCGGAAACCTCGGCCGGAACGCCTTGCGCGGTCCGGATTTTGTCTGGAGCGATTTCTATCTGACGAAATGGTTCCCGTTGAACGAGCGGGTCAAGCTGCGGATTGACGCGCAATTCTTCAACGTCTTCAATCACCCGAACTTCGGCCTGCCCTCCACCGCGATTGCCGGCATTCCCGGAAATCGCTCGACGCAAACCGGCTTCGGCGCCTTCACCTACACGACCTCGCCGCCGACTGGCCTGTTGGGCGTCGGCCTGGGAGGCGATAGCTCGCCGCGCATGATCGCGTTTCAGGCGCGGATCGAATTCTAATCCCCATTTGTCAAAAGTTGCCAACTCCTCAGAACACGCGTGACTTTTTTCGGCTGCCGGCGTATATGTTGTATAGACATATATGTCTACAACAATGTTAGATCGCGAATTGAAGAAGGGCAGCGCTGAACTGTTGATCCTTTCGCTGGTCGAGGATCGCGCCCGCCATGGCTATGAAATCAGCAAGCTCATCGAGAGCCGTTCCGGCGGCATGCTCAAGTTCAACGTGGCTTCGCTCTATCCGTTGCTCTATCGTCTGGAAGCGCGCGGCTGGATCCAGGGCCGCTGGGTTGACAAAGCCGGCCAGCGCCGCCGCCGCTTCTACAAACTGACCGCCGCCGGCCGCAAGGTTCTGAGCGCGCAGCGCAGCACCTGGCAGGTGTTCGCTGCGGCTATCAGTAGAATCGCAGGAGTACAACATGCCTGACGCAAATCAACCTGATTGGAAGCGGGCCGTCCGCGAACGCCTCGGCGATCTCGAAGATTCGGTAGTCGAGGAACTGGCGCAGCATCTGGAATCCCGCTTCGCGGAGCTGCCATCCTACGATGCGGTGATGTCGGAATGGAGCGCCGAGGATCTGCGCGCGGAGTTGGTGCGGATCAAACGGCGTCGCGAGCCGCCGCAACCCGGCAATCCTGCGGCGGGCCTGTGGCAAGATGTGCGCTACGGTTTGCGCCAGCTTCGCTTGAATCCCGGTTTCGCCGCGGTCGCTATCATCTCGCTGGCGCTGGGAATCGGCGCGAACACAGCGATCTTTCAACTCTTGAATGCGGTGCGTCTGCGTTCCTTGCCGGTGCCCAATCCCCAGGAACTCGTCAACGTCCGATTCGCCAACCTCAAGGACAATTCGGGCAGCTTCCGGAACCGTTACCCCCAGGTGACCTATGCGGTTTGGGAACAAGTCCGGTCGCAGAGCCAGGGTTTTTCCGGGCTGTTTGCCTGGGGCCCGGAAGGCTTCGACCTCGCGGAGAGCGGGCAGACGTGCTACACACAGGACGGTCTTTGGGTGAGCGGCGAGTTCTTCCAGGTCCTCGGCGCGCGCCCGTTGCTGGGCCGCGTCTTCACCGCGGCCGACGATCAGCGTGGCTGCGCATCTCCGGGAGTTGTGATCAGCCATGCCTTCTGGCAGCGCGAGTTCGGCGGCCAAGCCTCCGTCATCGGACGCAAGCTCACTTTGGATCAGCATCCCTTCGAAGTGATCGGTGTCACGCCGCCCGGTTTTTATGGAGTTGAGATCGGAAGGTCCTACGACCTGGCGATTCCTCTTTGCGCCGCTCAGATCTTTTCTCCCGACCGCAACGGCGTCGATCACCGCAACGTCTGGTGGCTGGCCATCATGGGACGTCTCAAGCCGGGCTGGACAGTGGAACGGGCCTCGGCGCAATTGGCGGCCGCTTCGCCGGCGATTCTCAACGCTTCCGTATACGAGAAGTGGAATCCGCAGATCACCAGGTATTTCCTGGAAGCCAAGCTCGGTGCGTTTGCGGCTCCCGGTGGGATGTCGGAACTGCGAGAGGGATACCAAGATCCCCTGAAGCTGCTGTTGTTGATCGCCGGGCTGGTCTTGCTGATCGTGTGCGCGAATCTCGCCAACCTGATGCTGGCGCGCGCCGCCGCGCGACAGAAAGAGATCGCCGTGCGGCTGGCGTTAGGCGCGTCGCAAGCCCGGCTGGTCCGGCAACTGCTGGTGGAAAGCCTGCTGCTGGCAGTTGCGGGCGCGGCGGCGGGTGCATTCCTGGCGCGCAATCTGAGCGAGTTGCTCGTTTCCTTCCTCAACACAGAGAAGAACCCGGTCTTCGTCGATCTCGGGACGGACTGGCGTGTATTTCTCTTTCTCGCGGGCCTGGCTGTCATGACGTGCATCCTGTTCGGCCTTGCGCCGGCGCTGCGCGCCACGCGCACGTCCCCAGTCGAAGCGATGAAGACGAGCGGCCGCGGGACCGGCGAGAATCGCCAAGGATCACGCTTGCGCCACGCTCTGGTGATTTCGCAAGTATCGCTCTCGCTCGTACTTCTGGTGGGATCGTTCCTGTTCATCCGCACGCTGGCGAACCTGGAAACGGTGAATGCCGGTTTTCAGCGGGCCGGAATTCTGGTCATCAGCTACGACTTCCGCAAACTTCCGCTGGCGCCAAAGGATCGCTGGACGTTTCGGCACGACCTGCTGGAACGTGTACGGGCCGCCCCAGGCGCGGAGTCGGCTGCATCCGCGCTGATCGTCCCTTTGAGCGGCGATTTCTCGACCGGCCAAGTCTGGATGGATGGCCAGGACCCGGGCGGCAAACAGCATGCCAACTTCAATTACGTCAGTTCCGGCTACTTCAAGACAATGGGCACGCCGCTTGTAGCCGGGCGCGACTTCGACGATCAGGACAAGCCGGGCGCTCCGCTGCGAGCGATCGTCACGGAGGCCTTTGTACGCCAACTGGCTCCAGGCGCGAATGTCGTGGGCCGTCCGTTTCTAGTGGAGGGAGAGGACGGCAAACCGAACCGTGTCTACGAGATCGTGGGTGTGGTGAAGGACACGAAATACTACGACCTGCGCGAGAACTTTGCGCCACTCGCCTACCTAACCGCTTCCCAAGATCCGGTTCCGAGAAACTTCGACTGCATTTTCGTCCGCTCGAGTTTCCGTTCCAGCGACGCGTTGACCTCGCTGATGGCCGCGATGCGGGAAACGATGCAGCAAACCAGTCCAAAGATGTCCTACCAGTTTCTCGATTTCCAGGCCGAGGCGCGAGAGTCGCTGCTGCGCGAGCGTTTGATGGCGGCGCTGAGCGGCGTTTTCGGCGTGCTGGCGGTGTTGCTAGCGACGGTGGGACTCTATGGCGTGATTTCCTTCACCGTGGCGCAGCGCACCCAGGAGATCGGCGTGCGCATGGCCCTGGGCGCGGATGGTTTGCGCATCGCCGGCATGATCCTGCGGGAAGCCGGCTGGCTGCTCGCCGCCGGCCTGGCGGCCGGATCGGCGCTAGCGCTGTACGTGGTGAAGTTCACGGAGAATATGCTGTACGGATTGACACCGCAAGATCCCTGGTCGTTCGCGCTGTCCGCGGCGTTGCTGGCGGCGGTGGCCGCCGTAGCCAGCTACCTGCCGGCGCGCCGCGCCGCGCGTCTCGATCCCATGGTTGCGCTTCGGGAGGAATGATGAGCCTCAACTGGAAAGAAGAAATTACTCGACGTATCGGAGAGATTGAACCGTCCATTCTCGAAGAGTTGGCGCAGCATCTGGAAGCGCGCTTCGAGGAATTGCAATCTACCGATCCTCACGCGTACGACGCCGTGATGTCGGAATGGAGCGCTACGGAACTGCGCGCGGAACTGGCGCGCATCCGCCGCCGCAGATCCGAGCCGGTCGTGGCGGGTGCCCCAGCCTCGGACATTTGGCACAGCGTGTGGCAGGATCTGCGCTACGGCCTGCGGCAGCTTCGCTTGAGTCCGGGATTCGCCGCTGTGGCGATTTTCTCGCTGGCGCTGGGCATCGGCGCGAACACCGCGGTCTTCCAACTTGTGGACGCCGTACGGCTGCGCACGCTGCCGGTGGACAATCCGCAGGAACTGCTCAACATCAAGATCGCGACGAAGAACGCCGGCCGCAGCGGCGCCTTCATGAGTCATTGGCCGCAGTCCACCTACGCCATGTGGGAGGAGATTCGCCAGAAACAGGAAGGATTTTCCGGCGTCGTCGCGTGGGGCTCAGACAATTTCGATCTGGCCTCGGCCGGAGAGTCGCGCATCACCCGTGACGGCATGTGGGTCAGCGGGAGTTTCTTCGAAGTGCTGCGCGTGCGGCCGGAGTTGGGCCGCGTCTTCGCCGCCTCCGACGATCAACGCGGCTGCGCCGGGGCGGCGGTGATCAGCCATGCCTTTTGGCAGCGCGAGTATGGCGGCGACCCCGGCGTGGTGGGCAGGAAAATCAGCCTGGAAGGGCATCCCTTCGGCATTATCGGCGTCACTCCGGCGAGTTTTTTTGGCCCGGAAGTGGGCCGTTACTACGACGTGGCACTGCCGCTGTGCGCCAGTCCGATGCTCTCCCCCGAGTACAAGCGGCTGGATCAGCGCAATTGCTGGTGGCTGGCGATCCTGGGCCGGCTGAAACCCGGCTGGACGCAAGAAAAAGCCACCGCCCAGTTGGAGGCGATTTCGCCCGGCGTTTTCGAGGCTTCGGTGTATCCCAAGTGGGATCCCGGCGTCGCCAAGGGTTTTCTCAAATTCAAACTGGGCGCGTTTTCCGCCGAGTCGGGGCTATCGGATCTGCGCCGGCAATACCAGGACCCGCTGGGTTTACTGCAAGCCACGGCCGGCCTGGTGTTGCTGATCGCCTGCGCCAACCTGGCCAACCTGATGCTGGCGCGCGCCAGCACGCGGGAACGCGAATTGGCCGTGCGCCTGGCGATGGGCGCGTCGCGCCCGCGGTTGATTCGTCAATTGCTCACCGAGAGTTTGCTGCTGGCCGTTTGCGGAACCGCCGCGGGCGCGTTGCTGGCGCCATTCGCCAGCCGCTTTCTGATCTCTTTCCTCAGCACCGACGCCAACCGGGTATTTGTGGATCTGAAAACGGACTGGCGCATGTTCGGCTTCCTCGCCGCGATGTCGTTGCTCACATGCCTGCTGTTCGGCCTGGCTCCGGCGTTGAAGGCCACGCGCGCCGCGCCGATCCACGCGATGAAAGCCGGCGGCCGCGGCGCCACGCAAGGACGCGAGCGCCTCAGCCTGCGCCGGGCGTTGGTGGTGTCGCAGGTGGCGCTATCGTTGGTCTTGTTGGTAGGGTCGCTGCTGTTCATCCGCACCCTCACGAACCTGCTAACGGTGGATGCCGGCTTCCAGCAGGACGGCATTATGTCCCTTTCCTACGACCCGCAAGAAATGAACCTCGCTAAGGACACACGCCTGCAATTTCATCGCGACCTGGTGGCGAGGATCCGCGCCGTTCCCGGTGTGGATTCGGCCGCCACCGTGGCGATCGTGCCGGTGTCCGGAAACGGATGGAACAACACCGTGTGGATGGACGGCGACGAGGCGCACAAAGATAACGAGCCGATGAACCGCGTGGGCCCAGGCTATTTCAATACCATGCGGACCTCCCTGCTCGCCGGCCGCGACTTCAACGATCACGACAACCTTTCTTCCACGCCGGTGGCGATCGTGACGGAAACGTTTGCGCGCCAATTCGTGGGCGGCCGCAACCCGGTGGGGCGGCGGTTCCACGTACCAGGTGAGGCGGGCGAGCCGGACCGTATCTTCGAAATCGTAGGGATGGTGCGCGACTCCAAGTACTACGATCTTCGCGACGCGTTTTCTCCCATCGTTTATTTCGCGGCAGACCAGGAGAAGGAGCCCGACCCGGACGCCGAGATGGTGGTGCGTTCCACCTTGCCTCCTGCGACGCTGCTGCCGGGTCTGCGGCAGGCGTTGGAAGCCACCAGTCCGGTGATGACCTACCATTTCCGCAGCCTCCGGGAACAAGTGCTGTGGTCGTTGCGGCGCGAACGGTTGATGGCCGCGCTGAGCGCCTTGTTCGGATTGCTGGCTGTATCGCTGGCAATGGCCGGGCTGTACGGCGTGATTTCCTACACGGTCGCCCGGCGCACGCAGGAGATTGGCATCCGCATGGCACTGGGCGCGGATCGCGGGAAAATCTTAAGCATGATTCTCCACGAGGCCGCGCTGCTGCTGGGGTTCGGCTTGGTGACCGGTGCGGCTCTGGCGCTGTATGCGTCGAAGGTCGCGACGACCCTGCTCTACAATCTGCAGCCGGACGATCCTTCGACTTTCGCGGCAGCCGCCGTCGTGCTGGCCGTGGTGGCCGTGGCGGCCAGCTATCTGCCGGCTTGGCGCGCGTCGCAATTGGATCCGATGATGGCGTTGCGCGAGGAATGATCTTGAACCGTCCATTCTGCAAAATAGCGTCAAACCGTAAGCTGGGTTATCCATTTCATAGGTATTTCTCATAAGGATCTCTTGAAGACGTGTACCTCACGATGGTACACTTCGCTCCAGGTCTAAGGTCAAGGTTTGCCCAAGTGGAGGGGCTTATGTCACATTCAGCGGGATTCCGCTTTGTCGTGCTGTGTCTGCTGCTAGGCCTCGGTTCATTCCTGTATGCTTCGCCAGTCGGCAGCATCACGGGAACTCTCAAGGATCCGAGCGGCGCGGTGGTACCCAACGCTCACCTCACCCTCACCAATAAGGCTACGGACGTGAAGGTGAACCTGACTTCCGATGCCAACGGGAACTACACGTTTCTGCAACTGACTCCGGCCGTGTATACGCTGACGGCCGAGGCCAACGGCTTCAAGAAAGACACCGTGGGGAGCATCATCGTGGAAGTAGACCAGGTCACCCACGTCGACCTCACGCTGCAGGTGGGTAACGTGAGCGAGACGGTGGAAGTTTCCTCCGTCGCGCCGCTCCTGGAGATGGATAAGACCACGCTCAGCAGCGTGGTAGAGAGCCGGACCATCGCCAGCATGCCACTAAATGCCCGGCAGTACCTGGACTTGGCGCTGCTCACTCCGGGGTCCTGCCCTCGGCCAACGGCACGCAGGGCGGGGGATTCAACGTCTCGGGCGCGCGTTCGCAATCCAACGTCTTTCTGCTCGACGGTGTCAGCACCATTGATACCCAGATCAATTCCGCGCTCGGCAATTTCCGCATCACCGACGCCGTGCAGGAGTTCGCGGTGCAGACCAGCGTGGCCACCGCCGAGTTCGGACGCGGCACCGGCGGCCAGGTTAGCATCGTCACCAAGAGCGGCTCCAACCAGTTCAACGGCTCGGTGTTCGAGTACTTCCGTAATTCCAACATGGATGCCGCCGACTTCTTCACCAACAAGAGCAATGGGATCAAGAATCCCCTGCACCGCAACCAATTCGGCGCCACCCTCGGCGGGCCGATCTGGCACGACAAGACGTTCTTCTTCGCCTCCTGGGAGGACTTCCGCCAGGTGGCTCCGCAGGTGAGCACCACGCGCGTTCCCACGGCCGCCGAGCGCGCCACCGTTGTGGATCCCATCTCCAAAGCGTTGCTGCAATTCTGGCCCACCGCCAACACCAGCATCTCCGGTTCCGCCAACAACTTTATCGCCAACGTCGGCTCGACAACTTTCGACCACACCGGTCTGCTGAAGATCGATCACAACTTCAGCGAGAAGGATCATCTCTCCGGGCGCTGGGCGGAGTATGAAGGGACCACGTTCACGCCGGGCGCCCTGCCGCTTCTGGACGGAAACGGCAATGCGCCGATCAGCCGTTCCGGAGTATTGAGCGAAACCCATACCTTCTCGCCCAAGGTGCTCAACGAATTTCGTTTCGGCTTCTCCCGCAACCAGACCTTTATCACGGTGCAGGACTCCGGCTTCGACGCCTCCACGATCTTTAAGGACGCCAGCGGCAAGGTGCTTCCGGGCATTGTCAACGGCGGCGCGAATCTGCTGGACTCCGGATTGCCGACCATCGGCGTCACCGGCGGCTTTGCTTCGTTGGGAAGCACCAGCAACCTGCCGCAAGGCCGCATCACCAACACCTACGAGTTGTTCGACAACGTCAGCGTGATCGCGCCATTCGGAGCCTCCAAGCACTCCTTCCGCATGGGCATTCACATCCGTCGCGAGGACGCCCGCCGTTTCCTGGACGGCTCGGCCCGCGGGGTGTTCAATTTCACGAGTTTCTCCGATTTCGCCAACGGCTTGGTGAACACGTCGTCGCTGCTCTACGGCTCAACCCTGGATTACTGGCAGCGTTATCCTGTCGACGCCTACTGGCAGGATACTTACAAGGTCAAGGACAACCTGACGGTGAACTACGGTCTGCGCTACGAGTATCCATCGGCGATCGCGCAGACTCGCAACCAGGCCACCAACTTCGTTCCGGGGGTTGGCCCGGTGTTGTTGGGCACCAACCAGTTGTTGACCATCGATACGACCAAGACGGGCGCCTCCTTGGTTTTGAAGCCAGCGCCCAACACGCTGAGCAATACCGGAGTGAACAAGGATAACAACAACTTCGCTCCGGTGCTCGGCCTGGCTTACACTCCGCGTTTCGCCCCACAATTGTTCGGCAAGGACGACACCGTGATCCGCGCCGGCTTCCGGGTGGGCTACGACGACCTGTTCAACAACATTCCCGCCAACATGGGATTGAACGCGCCGTACAACCTGACCACGTCGCAGGCCGCCGGCACGACGCAACCGGGCAAATTCTCCTGACGCCACGGCCCTGAACCAGAACGTTCCGCTGGTGAAGTTTGTCAACGGAGTTCCCTCCGTCGGGCTGATCAGCCTGAGCGCCGTGGATCCCAATATGCGCAGCGCCTATCTCTACCAGTACAACCTGGGAGTCCAGCGGCGGATCCACGGGAACTTCTCCCTGGAGGTGGACTATCAGGGTTCGAGCCGGACATAAGCTCGGTCTGTTCATCGATCAAAACCAGCCGACTCCTCTGACTCCCGGCGTGAAGGCCTTCCCCTATCCGACGTTTGGAAGCATTGGCACGGGCGTGGACATCGGCAATTCGAACTACAACTCCATGGTGGTGACGGCCAAGTATCAGCACCGCGGAGTCTTCGTGCAAGGCTCCTACGTCTACGGCAAGTCGATTGACGACGGATCGGCCTTCTTCGGTTCCAGCGGCGAGCAATCCGGCGTGGCGGATGGCAATCACATCAACTTCGACCGCGGTCCGTCCTCCTTCGACATCCGCCAGCGTGCCGTGGTCAACTACGTCATCGACATGCCGTTCGGCCCCGGGCATCGCTTGATGGGCTGGAACAACGGCTTCAACCGCGAAGCATTCGGCGGCTGGCAGGTCGCCGGCATCACCACCATCCAGGGTGGCTCGCCGTTTACGGTTGTCAACACGTCGCAGGATTTCAGCGGGTTCAACCAGTTTCACGACCGGCCCGACGTAATCGGGACCGGACAGTTGACCCAGAACAACAGCAACCCGGACAACGCCTTCGACCCGACATACTTCGGCGTGGTCGGCGGAAAAGTAGTGAACCCGCCGCCCTTCGGCCGAGTGGGCAGCTCCGGCCGCAACCAGTATTACGGTCCGGCGCTGATCAACTACAACTTCACGGCGCTGAAGACCTTCGCGCTGACCACGGAGCGATTGAAGCTCACGTTCGCGGCGGACTTCTTCAATATCTTCAACCACACCAATTTCTCGAACCCCGTGGCGGCTCAGAGCAACGCCAACTTCGGGAAGATCACCTCCACGCTGGGCAGCGGCACCGCCACTGCGGTGGGAACGACGGCCGGTGTGGTGGGAGGCGGACCGCGCGTGACGCAGTTATCGCTGCGCTTGACGTTCTAACACCGTTACCAAACGATGAGGGAAGCGGTCCGCCCGCTTCCCTCAACCTGCCGGTCTTGCAGTACACTGGCGGTATGGCCACTCTGACCTCCGCGGTTGATACCTTCACCATCCGCCGCGCCACGCTGGCCGACGTGGACATCCTGGTGACCCATCGCCGCGGCATGTTTCACGACATGGGCTATCGCGATGCGGCCGCGCTCGACGCTATGTGCGCGAAATTCCGCCCGTGGCTGATCGCCAAGATGGAAGCGGAACAGTATCTCGCGTGGTTGGCTTCGCCTGAGGGAGACGCAACCGTCGTCGCCGGCGCCGGCCTGTGGATCATGGATTGGCCGCCGCACATGGTTGGGGTCCAGGCGCGTCGCGCGAATGTGGTGAATGTTTATACCGCGCCCGAGTATCGTCGCCGCGGACTCGCTCGCCGGCTCATGGACACGATCCTCGATTGGTGCCGCGCCCATTCGCTCGATATCGTGGTCCTGCACGCCAGCCAAGACGGGCGAGCGTTATATGAATCCATGGGATTTGCTGCCACCAATGAGATGCGTTTGATGTTGTGAACCGTCAACCCCACCATCAGCCCCCCTACCCTGATGATTATCCCGCTGAATCTTCGGTAGTTATCGCCAAACAGCCCCCTATGGGCCCCACCCCCCTGTGTTTCCCGGCGGTATCCGGTTTTTCCGTTCCATTATAGACAGAATATTTTTTAGAATGAATATCTTAATCGTTGTTTGACGCCCTGCCGAGGGCCGACGGCCCGGCCTATGCCAGCCCTGGGCAGCGCCCAGGGTGGGAAATCGCGAAAATGTGAAGCCCTGAAAGGGCGGCCTAAGAGGTACGATCGGCATCCACGCCTCACGAATGGTTAGTTCTCCCTTTCAGGGCTTACACTTACAGGACGTGTTCCGCCCAGGGCGTTGCCCTGGGCTGACATGGGCCGACCCCGTCGGGGCTGGCTGAGGGAGCCGAAGGGGCATTTCACTCATTAAAATAGCGTTGTGATTTCGTTGATAATGTTGTATCTTGGCTTCATGGCGTCTTCGAAATCATCTCTCCTTCGGTTGCTTCCATCATTACGGGCCGAGCTTTCTCGCGCCGACGCCGTGCGCTTCGACAAGATTGTCGAGCTGCTCCAAGCGGATGGGACAGCGGTCCTGTCGAATGTCCTGACGGCACTCTTTCCCGGAAAGAGCCGCGTCGCCGGGCAGGCGGCGTTGCGCCAGTTCCGGATGGCACTGGCAGAAGCCGCCGAGAGCGTCAAGATCCGTGTGTCTCTGGAAACCGACGGGCAAACCCGTAGCGCACCCGAAAACCGCACGGTCTGGTTCGAGGCCGAGGATCGCGTGATCGAGGAAGTTGTGCGGATGGTGGACGCCGAGGTGGGCGATGTCGAGCGGTCGCCGCAATACGCGGTCGAAGAGCGTCCGATCCGCTTCTTTGTTTCCTACGCGCACGCCGACCTGGACCTGAAGACCGGCTTGTTGGGGAAACTGCTCCCGCTGTTGCAGACCCTTGCGAAAGGGTCGGTCGAGCTATGGTCGGATCGCAAGCTGTTACCGGGCGAAAAATGGTTTGCGGAGATCAAGAACGCCATGGCCAAGTGCGACTACGGGCTGTTGTTGGTGAGCCCGGAATTCCTGGCCAGCCGATTCATCAAGGAGGTGGAACTGAAGTTCCTCTTGGCCAATAGGCAGGTATTCCCGGTGGCGTTGAAACGGGTCCTGTTCGACGGCAGTATGAAACTCCATGAACTGGAGGAGCACCAAGTCTTCTTCGACCAAGGCGGCAAAGCCTACTCGGAGCGAACCCCCGGCAATCCCCGCGACCAGTTTGGGCTGCAACTCTTTCAAAAAATCCACGAGCGATTGGGGAAATTGGCGGCTCCGGCGGTTTCGCTGCCGAAGAAGCCCAGGCTCGAGGATCATCTACGCACCTTCGTGGACGAGTTTGACGAAGGCAAGTTCGTGCACACGGAAGGCGTCGCCACCACGATGAGCAAGGGCCTGGAAGGCGCGCCCGAAATCGATCCGCGCCAGCGCAAGGACGCGCTGGTATTTCTGAATGAATGGCTGAGCGACGGCAAACAACCCTACTGCGCCCTGTTGGGTGAATACGGCATGGGCAAGACCACCACCTGCAAGGCTCTGGCGAAGGATCTGCTCGAGCGCCGCGACAAGAACGAAAAAGTTCCGCTGCCCATCTATCTCGACTTGCGCTACGTCGGCGAAAGCGCCCGCCAGGAACTGGTGCTGGAGGAGATTTTAGAGTTGATCCTCAAACGAAGCTGGAAAAGCGGCCCGGAACAGAAGCGGCTGACCGCGCCGGAGTTGATTGCGCTGGTCGAGAAGGAAGGCGCGCTGGTGATCTGGGACGGCCTGGACGAAGTTCTGGTGCATTTGGAAACCCATGCCGGCCAAATGTTCACGCGCCAGCTTTTCCGCATCCTGCCGCCCGCGAAGAAAGGGCAGACGCGCCCAGGGAAGCTGCTAATCAGTTGCCGGACACATTACTTCCGCACTTTAAGAGATCAGCAAACCCATTTCCGTGCCGAAGACCGCGACAACGTGCGCAAGGAGGATTATCGCGCGCCCTTCGTGCTGCTGCCTTTCACCGAGGAGCAGATCCGGCAGTATGTGAAGAACACCTTGCCGGACGAAGACACCGACCGCGTTATGGAAGCGCTCGGTGCGGTCCACAATCTCCGGGAAATGGCAGAGCGTCCTTACACGCTGAGCCTCATCACCGAGCAATTCGCGCAGATCGAACAGTGGAAGGCCGAAGGCCGGCGGGTGACGGGACTGACACTCTATCGTCACATGGTGCGGTCGTGGCTGGAGCGGGACACCGGCAAACACCAGCTCACACCCGATCACAAACAGGCTTTGATGGAGTATTTCGCCGCGGAGTTGTGGCGGTCGGGCGAGAGTTTCTGGTCGGTGGAGGATCTGGAACAGTGGCTGATCGATTTTCTGGAAGCGCGACCCAGCCTGTCCGCTCACTATAGGGGCAAAGATGTCGAACTGTTGAAGGAAGACTTGCGCACCGCGACTTTTCTGGTACGCGAGGGCGAGGACCGTTTCCGTTTTGCACACAAGTCGCTGCAAGAGTATTTTTTAGCCGGATACTTGCGCCGCGCGCTGGTGGAAGGGAATCTCGAGGCTTGGGATCTGCCCAATGTGAGTCCCGAAACCTTGGACTTTTTGGGGCAATGGCTGGAGGAAGAGCGGGGCGCGGAAAAACCCATGCGCACGTTGGGAAAACTCCGCGACGCCTATCGTTCGCGCGCCAGTGAACTGGCGTTTGCCTATTTCCTGCTGGCGCATCGGAAAGGATATCCCGTACCAATTGTCGCGGGTTTTCAGTTGCCGGGAGCGAATCTTGCAGAATGGTTGGTCGCCGGCGACGAGGGATCTCCGTTGGTGTTGGCCGGGGCGGTCTTCAAAGGCGCGACGCTGGGGAAGTCACGCTGGCGGAACTGCAATCTGGATCGCGCCGTTTTCGACGGCGCAGAGGGCGGCGGCGTGGAGTTTCTCCAGTGTGACTTGCGGGAGTCAAGTTGGCGGGAGGCGGCGCTCGATGAGGCTGTGTTCCGCGACTGCAAGATGGGCAAGGCTAGCTTCGATCGGGCGAGGTGTATTCGCACGCAATTCTTGCGTTGCGAAACGGCGGCGGCGCTAGGATTGCCGTCGGGAAGGCCGCAAGCCTTGTATGCGTTGTGCGGCGGCACGGTCGCGGCTCCGGGCCGCGAGGCGGCTCGTCTCACGCCGACAAGCAGTAGAGGAGTACAGGTGTATGCCTGCGCATGGTCTCCGGACGGGAGCCGGATCGTCTCGGCGTCCTACGACAATGCGCTGCGCATCTGGGAGGTTGCCACGGGAGCGGTGCTGGCCACCCTCACAGGCCACGAGGGTTGGGTTAGGGACTGTGCGTGGTCGCCAGACGGCAGCCGGATCGTCTCTGCGTCCGTCGACAGGACGCTGCGCATCTGGGAGGTTTCAACTGGGGCGGTGCTGGTGATCCTGGTTGGGCACGAGCACCGAGTGAATGGCTGTGCGTGGTCGCCGGACGGGAGCCGAATTGTCTCGGCCTCTGGCGACAGAACGCTGCGTATCTGGGAGGCTTCCACTGGAGCGGTGCTGGTGACGCTGGCCGGGCACGGGGACTGGGTGAATGGCTGCGCGTGGTCGCCGGACGGGAGCCGGATCGTCTCGGCGTCCGAAGACCAGACGCTGCGCATCTGGGAGGTTTCCACTGGGGCGGTGCTGGCGACCCTGCCCGGGCACAAGAGCTACTTGAATGGCTGTGCGTGGTCGCCGGACGGGAGCCGGATCGTCTCGGCATCCTACGACCATACGCTGCGCATCTGGGAAGTTTCCACTGGGTCGGCGCTGGCGACCCTGGCCGGGCACGACAGCTATGTGAATGGCTGCGCGTGGTCCTGGGACGGGAGCCGCATCGTCTCGGCGTCCCAGGACAAGACCCTGCGTGTCTGGGAGGCTTCAACTGGGGCGGTGCTGGCGACGCTGGCCGGACACGAGAGCTACGTGTCGGGTTGCGCGTGGTCCCCGGACGGGAGCCGGATCGTTTCGGCGTCCTTCGACTGTACGCTACGCATGTGGGACGCCGTAAACTACGTGGAGATCGCGCCAACCCTTTATCATTTCACGACGCCCGACGGCCAGCCGACCTGGGCCGCCATCGACCATCCGAACAACAAGATCCTGGCCTGCGGCGCGGAGGCCTGGCGCTGCCTCGGATGGGTGGTTCCGGAAGAGGGCACGGGACTGCCGGAATGGCTGCCCGCCGAAACGTTTGGGCCGCTCCCGGTCCACTGATTCCACGAACTCGGATTTTGATCCGCAGATGACGCAGATTACACAGATGAAGAAAACCACATACGCTGGTTCCGAGAATCTGTGTAATCTGCGCAATCTGTGGATGCGCTCGGCCGAGCCCGGATCCACGGGTTGAAAAGAAGTAATATAATGACCGTATGACGTTTCAAGTCGTCATCGAGTTCGATCCCGAGACCGCTGCCTATTCCGCAGTTTGTCCCGAGCTGCCGGGATGCGCCTCGGTTGGCAACACGGAAGCGGAAGCGCGGAGGAATATTGAGGAGGCGATTCGCCTGTACCTGGAGGCGGGCGCCGCGTCGGCGCTGAAAGACCAGAAACCAGTACGGGTGCGGGTGAATGGCCGCGGTGAGTCCGCGGAAGAAGCGCCGTACGATCCAAAGGAACCATCGATTGAAGAGGTTCTCGCCAGGCTGGCCGACGACGTGCCTAAGGCGGAATGGGACAATCTCCCTGGCGACCTGACCGACCATCTTGACTACTACCTCTACGGAACCCCTCGCCGATGAAGGCAGTCTTCGCGGATGCTGTCTACTGGATTGCGATGGTCAAGCCGGATGACTCCTGGAAGGCCTCCGCTGCCAGTGCGAGGGATAGCTTGGGTCCCGTACGGATCGTTACCACGGACGAAGTTCTCACGGAGTTTCTGACGGCGCTGTCGGGCGGAGGCGAAACATTGCGCCAGAAGGCGGCGCAAATGGTTCGAGCGATTCTGGCCAACGCCAACGTCAAAGTGGTCCCCCAGTCGCGCAGGTCGTTTCTCCAGGGCCTGGAGCTCTTCGAGCAGCGGCATGACAAGGAGTACAGCTTGGCCGATTGCATTTCAATGAATACCATGAGATCGGAATCACTCTCGGAGGCGTTGACCAACGACCATCACTTCGAGCAAGAGGGCTTTGCTGTCTTGATGAAAAGGCAAGGCTAGCCCGAGACGCGCAGGCCCTACGCACCAAGTCCCGGTTAACATTTCCCTGCGGCACGCGTTGTACTCTGTGGAGGTCATCCAGAATGACGCGAGCAGCCCTCTGCCTGAGTCTTGTCGTGTTCACATCTTGCGTGTTCGCCCAAGCGCCCCCGGCGCCATCTAGCGCAAGCGCCTTTGCCTCGCCCGCGTTCGAAGCGGCGACGGTCAAGCCCAACAAATCGTCGCCCCTTCCATCAGGCGCCGGCGGGCGGGGAGGATCGCTGCGTCCCGCGGGTAGCGAACTGATCGGAGAGAACGTGACCCTCTGGAAGTGCATCGCCCAAGCCTACGGCGTCAGCGAGGACAAGGATTACGCGATCTCCGGCCCCGACTGGCTGAAGTCCGAGCGATACGACATCGTGGCGAAATTCCCGGCCGACATGCCGCGCGATCCGGCGCACATGCGGGCGCAGGCCGAGCTGATGTTCCAGGCGCTGCTCGCGGAGCGCTTCAAGCTGGTGGTCCATCGCGAATCGAAAATCGTGCCGGGCTACGCGCTGATCAAGGTTAAGGCTGGTCCCAGATTGCAACCCGGTGAACCGGGCCCCAACAGTACGCAAGGACGCGACGGAGTTTTTGAGGCGAAGAACATATCGATGGCGCGATTCTCCGATTTCCTGACGCGGTTCGCGGGGCGCCCGGTGGAAGACAAGACGGAGCTAACCGGCGTCTTCAACTTCAAGCTGGAATGGACGCCGGACGAGCAACCCATGCCCTCGCCGGACGGCGGCGAGAGGCCAGCGAGCAGCGGCCCGTCCCTGTTCACCGCGCTGCAAGAACAACTCGGCTTGAAGCTGGAGTCGCAGAAGGTCTCGGTCGGGATCGTTGTCGTTGACCACGCGGAGAGAGTGCCGGTCGCGAACTGATATACAGATGACACGATCCGCGATTGCAGGCTCGGCTGAACGACGCTTCGCCTGGGGCTACTACTCCACCGCCTGCTACGCAGGCTCTGGGGTTCGGCTCTTCACTAGACCGAAGCCTGCGTCAGAAGGCGCCAGAGGAATAGCCCCAGGCGAGGCGCAGTTCAGCCGAGCCTGGGTTAGAAGATGGAAGAGGACGGAGCCTGCGTAGCTGGCGACAGAGACCTGAACCACCTCCTCTGTCGCCAGCTACGCAGGCTCAATTTCATCGCTCCACAACCCCAGGCTCGGCTGAACTACGCCTCGCCTGGGGCTATTACTCCACCGCCTGCTACGCAGGCTCATGCGTCCGTGGAACGGACGCTTTGAAAATAGCCCAGCAATTTATTGCTGGGAACGAGGACAACCTTCCACGAGTCCGTGAAACGGACGGCTGAGGTGTTGGCGGCCGGACATGTCAAACGGCAAAATGTCAGCCGTCCGTTTCACGGACTTGGCCCTCTTTGCTACGATACCCAGCAATAAATTGCTGGGCTATTATCATGTCGTCCGTTTCACGGACGGCCGGAAAAGGCCAAGGCCGAGTGCGTGCTACGCAATCTCTGGGTCCCGGTAGAAAGGAAGGGAACCCGCATCGCATATCGGCGCTATTTCCAGGGGCGGCGCTAGCGGTTGATGCGGAGCAGTATCTAGCGTGGTTGGCGTTGCCGGTTGAGAGTGCAATTGATCAGGCAAGTTCGCCAAGGTGCCCGCCAGGTAAGGTACCTAAGGAATCGCGCGAACGTAGCGCGGCTGGGCGATCGCTCCCTCGTCGCTCAGCAGGGCGCTCAGGCGCGGATCGCGCAGCACGTCTTCGTAGGACATCTCGCGGCCATCCACTCGCATCGCCCGGCGCAGCGGACGCGCGCCGTGGCTGTAGTCCACGTACCAATCTACATGCACCGTGGTCAGCGGTTGAATCGCTTCACCGGACGGAAAATGCCATCCATAGATCGCCAGGCGATGTTCGCGCTCCTGCAGCCGGTTGCTGATCACAATGTCCTTCTTGATTCCCACCCAGATGGCGCCGCGGCGTACTCCCGCGGCTTGTTCCTCGATCAGGTGTTGACTCTCCAGAAACGTGGCCGGCGATTCGCGAGCCTCTGTCAGCGGCTGGGGAATCAAGCGCACCCGCGCCTGTCCCCAAATATCCAGCGACATTTTGCGCGTGGGCAGCACCAGGCCGGCCGCATCGCAGAAGGCTTGCGCGGTGTACGGATTCATGGGCATCCGCACGAAGTCGGCGTCCGAGCCGATGGCCAGATAGTCGGGCATCACGTCGAAGGTCGCGGTGTGTTCGATACCATCGTCGAGTTTGGCTTTCACGGTAACGCTGACCAGGCGGCGCAGGAAGCTGGGAATGTTGCCGGCCAGCAACTCGCGCAGGATGGCGGCCTCGCGCGCCTCGCGGTCCAGCGCTTTCAGCGATTCGATGAATGCCGTGCCGCCGATTGCCGTTGCGGAGCGTGCCGGAATGGCCCGCGAATCTAACGTGGCGGTGCTAGATGGCGGCGGCTCCGGATCTCCCTCCACAAACGCCGTGTAGGCGCGCGGGCCATCCAGCGATGCCAGCTTGCCTTCCCACACCGTGCCGGTGGTGAGGGCGTGAATGTAGCCGTTCATCTCCCCGACCAGCAGGGTGTGCAGAATCTTGTTCTGCGGGTTGCGATGGATCAATATTTCCACCTGTGGCCCAAGGAAACGGATGAACGGTCCCTGCTCGTCCTGCGACAGCGCGATCCCTTTGCGCAAACTTTCCACCATTCGGAAGCTGGCGCGGTAAGTGCCGCCGGTATCGGAAACCACTTTCTTGCCGTTCAACTCGATGTTGCGATCGTCGTAGGCGATTACTTCGAGACGCCGCGAGGGATCGCCTTTCAACCAGGCGATCAGCTTCGGGCCGTGCGCCTCTTCGAAGGAGTAGTTGCTATCCAGGAAGGCGATGCGCTCGACATCGGGTGGAATGGCATCCAGCTCGTTCAAATATCCAAAAAGGAAACTGCCGCCGCCGCTGTGTCCGGTCAGGCAGATGCGTGGCGCTCCGCCGGGAGTTGCCGCCTTCACGCGATCGACAATCGCGCGCAAGCTCTCCTTAGGGTTCTTCTGCCGCCACGCCGGCCAACTCAGGAGATCATTTTCCAAATAAGCGACCACAATATTGCGTTCGCCGAACGCCTGGCGTAACAGGCGGGTCTGCGCACCGATATGTTGGATGTCGAAATGCCAATCGAGATCTTTACCGGCGAATCGGGAGTCGGACTCCGCCTGGATGGCGCCGGCGCGCCCGATGGTTTGCGCGGTGGTGTTGCCGTTGGGCAGCGCGTAGATGACCAACAGCGTTGGCCGCGATGGATCGAACTGCCGCGACGGTGGCGCGACCATGGTCGCGGTGACACCCGGCACCATCGGGATCACGCGTACTTGTTCCTGGAATTGTCCCGAGGTCGAGAAGCCGGCAATGGCCGTTAGATAGAACGCCAGCAGATGGTTCATCGCGGTTTAGTTAGCGTAGCATGGGTGCCTAACGTCGCGGGAGGATTCGGCGTGGTGGCAGCATTTGGAGTGCAATTGTCCGGCCATCGTCAGGTGCTCGTCAGGTAGGGTACTTGACGAGTCAGACTCCCGGTGCTGGAGTTTGCTTCCGGGCGATCTCTGGTTGCGGCCCTGCCGCGCTCTGTAATCTGTGGATCGATTTGCGTTGAATCTGTGCAATCGCTGGACTGGGCTACCAGGCCAGCGCGTAGGCGTCCACGCGTGGATCGGCGCCCGCGCTGACCGTGCCGTGTTTCGCGTCCACCATGATGGCGCCGTTCGAGCCCATCACCCACGGTCCGCTGACCGTCAGTTTATGGCCGCGCTTGATCAGCGCCTCGCGAACCTCCGCCGGGATGCGATCCTCCACCGCCATCGCGCCAGGACGCATCACGTGCGGGAAGGGCGACGACGGAAAACTGGTGGTGTTCCAGCGTGGCGCTTCGATCGCTTGCTGCACGTTCATACCGAACTCCACCACGTTCAGCAGCGTCTGGATCGTGCGCATCACTTGATCGTCGCCGCCGGGACTGCCCAGGACCATCAGCGGTTGATTGTCCTTCATCACCAGGGTGCTTTGCAGCGTGCTGCGCGGGCGCTTGCCCGGCTCCAGCGCGTTGGCATGGCCGGGCACCAGCGAGTAGTAGTCGCCGCGGCAGGTGAAGATGAATCCCAGATCGCCCATCACCACGCCCGTTCCGAAAGCGCTATGCAGGCTGGGTTCGAAGCTGACCATGTTGCGTTGCTGGTCCACCACGGCGATATAGCTGGTGTCGCCGGTGTGATCGGCTTCGCCGCGCACTTGATAGTCGCGCGGGCGGCTTTTGGCTGGCGCCCGGCGCCCGGCCGGGGCGGAACTCGGCCGAGGCGTGTTGCGGATCGATCAGCTTGCGGCGCTCGTCGGCGTATTCCTTGGAGAGCAATCCGGCGAAGGGGATCTTGATGAAATCGGTATCGCCGAGATAAGTGTCGCGATCGGCCATAGCCAGTTTCATCGCTTCCACCGAAGTGTGAATGTAGTCGGGTGAATTCAAGCCCATCGCTTTCAGGTCGTAACCGGCCAGCAGATTGAGCGCGATCAACTCGGCCGGACCTTGCGTGGACGAGGCGTTCTTATAGACGCGATATCCTTTGTAGTCGATGGAGACGGGCTCTTCCACTTTGGCGGTGTAGGCGGCAAAGTCTTCGTAGCGGTAGAGGCCGCCGTTTTCTTCGGAGAACTTGCCCATGGCGCGGGCGATATCACCTTTATAAAAACGATCGCGTGCGGCGCGCAGTCCGGCGGCGCGGCCTTGCCCGGACGCCGATTTTTCTGCTTCCACCAGCTTGCGCAGCGTAGCGGCCAGATCGGGATTGCGCTAGATCTCACCCGGCTCGGGATCGTGCTGGTCGAGATGGTACAGCTTCACCGTAGTGGGATACTTGCGGATCTTGCGCGTCACTTTGATGGCGCGAGCCAGGGAGTCGCTGACGGGGAAACCTTTTTCCGCCAGGTCGATGGCCGGTTGCAGAACTTGCGCGAAGGTCATGGTGCCCCAGCGATCCAGCAGCGTATACCAGGCGTCCACGGCGCCGGGCAGCGAGGCTGAAAGCAGCGTGTCGCTGGAGGGAATCTTGCCGCCGGCATTTTGCTTGTACCACTCGATGGTAGCCAGCTTCGGCGCAGTGCCTTCCGCGTTGATCGAGTAAACCTTGCCCGACTTGGCGTCGTAAACCAGCAGCACCGCGTCCGAGCCGACGCCGTTCATGGGACAATCCACCAGTCCCAGCACGGCTTGTCCGGCGACCACGGCGTCGAAGGCGTTGCCGCCGGCGCGCAGGATATTCTCGGCCGTTTGCGAAGCCTGCGGCTTCATGGACACCACGGCGTACTGCGTACCGCGGATCACCGGGCGCGTGGTTTTGTTGGGCGGCGGCGCCGGGGCGTCTTCACCGGTTTGCGCGAACAGGGCGCCGGTACAGAGCAACGTACAGAGCAACGTAAAGAGCAACAATGTGGCGGCGAACGTGCGATTCATGTGGCGACTCCTGATGCTGGTCTCGTGATGCGGAACCCGATCCCGTGAAAAGCAGAACTGGGTTGATTGAAGCATGAAATGGCGGGTGGAAGCAAGACCGACTCCAAGGGCATTCGAAGGCTACTAGCGTGCGCTCCTGATGGTGGGGCAAATGGACAGGCGCTCAGTGGTCTAGTCCGCGGCGACGAGCGGAGACCTGACCTCGTCGGGCAGGTTCTCAAAATAACGGTCATGCGTCCGCCGAAGAAGCTGCTCACTGCTCGCCTGCAGCAGGACGACTTCATGTTGCATCAGCAGTCCACGCCGGTTCAGGTCTAGTTCTATCTGGAGGCGCTCGTGTCGGGCCTTTGGAAGATCCGCGTCGTCAAAGGCCTTGAACAACAGCGTGCTGCGCGTCGGTCTGTCATATTCGACCAGGTAGATCATGGCGGGTCCTTTGAAGCTCCTCCGTCTTCAGTATCTCACGCTTGTGCCATTCCTCGACATCCTGTTTGAAACGATCCCAGTCGTCGGAGGCGCGAATGTGCCGCCTGAAATCATCGACAACCGTGGACCTTGCTATGGGCGGTAGTTGCCCGTATAAGGCCTCCCAAAAGATATTTTGGACGCCTTTCTCGTTGGTCTGGCCTGCAAGACGCGCGCTGAGCCTCTGCTTCGGCAGCCGCAAGCCGTTGCTCCTCAGCCTCGATGCCGGCGACTGCCTTCGAAGCCAGGCCAAGGGTCACCCGCATTTCGGGTGACCCACCGCCATACTTGATGGACTGATCAAAAGTGGAAGCCCATCCTTCCGAAAGTCTGGCCCACAGATGTGCAACTGCGTCCGAATCTGCACTTCGACCAGTTTTCCATCTGCCTCCACAATCACATGCACAGCCCGATAGCCATAGCTGGGTTTTTCGCGGCGGTCCACCACCTTACGCTCTGCAAATGCGCCGGTCACTAGGCCGACAACGCGGTCCTGGTCGGCAGTGTTGTCTACAACAACGCGGCAGCCCGCAATATCTTGGATTCGGCCTAGCTTGATGTGCGAGCGTTTCAGCTTGGCGACGATTGATGGCGTGGTCTTCGCGATCCTCCCTGCCGGGTCCAGTCCTACTTCACGAAGGGTTCGAACGACGGCTTCCTGCGCATCGCCAAATGAGCTTCGAAACGCATCGAGCAGTTCCAGGTCGGAATCCAGATGCTGGTCCTTCCGGAGACGCTCGCCCAAACGGTCGATCTGACTCTTGCTGAACTCAGGAGGCAACGGATTCTCCTTTACCTCACACGATTATACTGAGTGCCCGTCGAAGATCGATCCGCAGATTACACAGATTACACAGATTCGAACAAAGCGATAGTACGGGCAGCGCATCGTCCTTAATCTGTGAAATCTGTGTAATCTGTGGATTGAGTCCCTAATCTGTGGATCACGTCGCGCGGCCGAAAAACCGGATCCGCACGACGAAGTGCCGCCCTTCGTTGCCCAGGTACTGCAAGAACTGCGGCGATCCGATGGTATTGTTCACCGCGGTTGGATTGGCCTGGTTGGTCAGGTTGTTGATTCCGCCGCGTAGCGCGAAGCGATAGCCGCGGACCGTAATGATGCGCTCCAGAGCCACATTCAGGTCGAAGTGGAAGGGGTTGCGATGCGAGTCAACCGCGCCGGAAATCTCGCCGGTCTGATCCTGAATCGAGTATGGGAATCCCGAGCGCGCGTCGGCCAGGATGGCGACGGCCCAGTTGTTCCAGGGCAGCGGCAAGTAGGCATATCCCAGCAGGCGATGCGGCGCGTCCCAAGGCATGGGAGCCAGGTTGGGAAGCACCTGCAAGGGTTGAGTGGTGTTGTAGTCTAGCACGGCGTTGGAAAGCGCGCGCGATCGCGTATAGGACAACATCCACTCATACTGGCCGCTCAAATGCTGGCGGATGGAAAACTCCGCCGCATCGTAATCGTCGCGGCGCAGGCTTTCGAGTTGATAGACGCCCGGAAGTTGCGCGCCCGGCACCGGTAATTCCGATGGCGGCGCGTTGGGATCGAGCGTGTTGAGAAACACAAAGCCGTCGGAGCCGCGCCGGCGCAGATACTTGGCGCCAATATCGAAACGGTCGCGGGCGCGATGGTCCAGGCCCAGAGTCCAGTTGACGGCGCGCGGCAACTCCAGCGGTCCCGTGGGCGCACCCAGGGTTGTCCGCACGGGCGGCCCGCTGGGCAGGCCGTTGAGGTTGAAGTTCGTGGTCAGCGACTCTTGATCGAAGGAGCGTCCCAGCGCGTCCAGCGGGACGGCGTCATGCGTGATCGCGAAACCGGCCGTGACCCTGGTATTCGCACCGGCGAAAGGCGCCCAGGAGAACCCCACCCGCGGCGACCACGCCACGTCGCCCAGTTGCTGATCCCAATCCTGGCGCAGTCCCACGGTGATCTGCGCGCGCCGGGAGATCCGCCACGTATCCAGCAAGTACGCCGCCAGTGGCGTGTCGTGCGTGTGAACGATCCCGGCGCCTTGAAAGAGCGTCTCCGAAAGAATGGCTCCGCTGAGGCCCACCACCTGGTAGCCGGTGCGGTGGAAGCCGCCGTCATAGTGCAGGAACTCGGCGTCGTAACCAGCCTCGAACTGATGCGTGCCGGCGAGCAGGAATTGCGGCAGATAGGCATGAACGAAGCCCTCATCGCGGGACGAACTCTGCGTCGCGTTGAGGAAGGAGTTTCCGCTGCGGCCCACGGGGGAAAAAACGTACAGACTGTTTCCTTGCGGAGTCTGCGCCAACGCCGAATCGTAGTGTCCGTAGCCCAGTTCCACCAGCGTCCCATGGCCTAAATAGACTTGATCCTTGAGGCTGCCGAAGAACCGGCGCGAATGCGCGTTGAGCGTGGTGGAGATGGGATCGAGGACGCCCAGACCTACGCGTCCCTGGTTGTCCACGTTGACCAGAAAGTCGGCGAAGAGGATGTTTGACGAATTCACGTTCCCCTGCGCGTGCAGCAGATTGCTGCCGGCCCAGCCGTGGCGTGTATTCTGGCCCGCGGGAAGGCCGCGGATCACGGACCCGCTGTAAACTGATTCCAAGGTGTCGGCGAACCAGGCTCGCCCGGGCACAATGGGGCCGGAGACTCCGGCGGCCGGATACCAGTTGCCGAAGCGAATGCCTTGGTTAAAATCCAGACCGGGGATGAAGTTCGTAGCGGTGTAGTGCATCTTGTCCGTGCCGCTTTCCGTGGAGATGGCCACCGCGCCGGCTGATCCGTTTCCCAGTTGCGGCGAGTAGCGGCCCGAGGAATAATCCAGCGAGCGGATGCCCTCCACCGCCACCAGGGTCTGAAAATGGCCGGAGACCGGATCGGTGATGTTGAATTCGTTGAGGGTGTAAAGAACCTGGTTCTCCGACGAGCCGTCGAAGTGCAGGCCGCCGCCGGCGTCCTCGATCACGCCCGGAAGCAGGTGCATGGAATCCTTCAAGCTGTGCGGCGTGGCGTAGGGAATGTTGTTCACTTCCGTGCCGGTGAGACGTTCCTTATTTTGAGCTTGCGTGATATCCACGGGCGAAGGCTGTTCGTGCACGTCCACGGATTGAAATACTTCGCGGACCGTGTTGATGGTGAGCGCGACCTCCTGGGATCCCTCGATATGGACGGCGCGATCGGTCAAGCGATAGTAGCCTTCGCGCTCGACGGAGAAAAGATAGTCGCCGGGGCCCGGCAGCGTAAAGGTGAACGTGCCGGCGGGATCGGTTCGGGTCTGCCAGGTGCCGCCGGCTGTCGCGCGCACGGTAATGCGGGCCGCCGCCACGGGCGCGCCGTTTTCGTTGAGCACACGGCCAGTCACGCCGACATCAGCGGGGAGAAGGAGCGCGGCTAGCAGGAGAACGTTCATCGGCCCAGTGGCCTCGGTATGATTCTAACACCGGCGGCAGCAGGCCCGAGGCCGGAAAGGCAGGCACGAGGCACGAGGCCCGAGTCGAACAAAAGGACTCGGGCCTCGCGACTCGAGCCTTAGTCCTCCCGACTCGGGCCTCGCGCCTCGGGCCTTGGTCCTCACGACTCGGGCCTCGGGCCTCGCGGCTCGGGCCTTGGTTTCCCCGGCGCTCGAAGATCTCTCGTGGATTATCCACCAGCATGGTGCGGATGTCGCCGTCCGATACTCCGGCGGCGCGCAACGCCGGCAGTACGTCGTTGTGGATGTGCATGTAGTGCCAGCGCGGCAGCAGTTGTGGCACAAGCTGCTCCGGCAGCCAGTGCATGAAGCAGGCGGCGTCGTGGGAAAGCACCATGCGCCGGGCGTGCCCGCGCGCGCACATATCCGCCACCGTTTTCACGCGCGCTTCAAACGCGAGGATGGTGTCGATACCGAAACGATCCATGCCGATGTAAGAGCCGTTGGCGATCAGTTCTTCCAGGTAAGCCAGGTCGTCGGTGTCGCCGGAATGGCCGATGATCACCCGAGTCAAATCCACTCCCTCTTCAAGAAAGATGCGTTGCTGATCGAGTCCCACACGCGCGCGCGCGTGAGTATGCGTGGAGATAGGTACGCCGGTCTGGCGATGGGCCTGCGCGGTGGCGCGCAGGATGCGCTCGACTCCTGGAGTCACTCCCTGCGCATCGGTGGCGCACTTCAGGATGCCGGCCTTGACGCCGGTATCGGCGATGCCGCGTTCGATGTCGCGCACGAACATGTCCACCATGGGCTCGGGACCGCCCAGCACCGTGCCGGGTCCGCGGTAGATGAAGTAGTGCGGCACATCGTTATAGGTATAGATCCCCGTGGCAACAATAATGTGGAGCTTGGTTTGCGCCGCCACCCGCTGCAAGCGCGGCAGGTAGCGGCCGGTGCCGATCACCGTGAGATCCACGATGGCGCCGACACCGCGCGACTTCAGTTCGTTGAGGCGCGCGACCGCGCCGGCGACACGGGCGTCCTCGTCGCCCCACTCTTCGGGATAGTTGAGAGCGATCTCGGTGTCGATTACGAAGACGTGTTCGTGCATCAAGGTTTCGCCGAGCTGATCGGTGGGAACGGGTCCGCGAACTGTCTCTACGGTCATAGGTTTTATCAGGATAGAACGAATCGATCCACAGATTACACAGATTACACAGATTTCACAGATTCGGACCCGCCGGACTCTGTCCGCTCTTGGGACGGCAAGGTTTCAGGGACGGACACGGGCGATTCGCTTCCAACATGTTGAGTCAAGAGATTCACTAGCTTAGCCACGGTGCGGCGATTGCTCTTGCTTACTTGATAGGCAATGGCGTCCGTGACGCTCCATACATTCTTGCGGAGGCGCGCGTGCGCAAATTCCGTGCGGCAAAGAAGCGGGTCAAATATGGACACACTCATCCAAGACGTGAAGTTCGCACTGCGCATGATGGCGCGCAATCCCGGCTTCCTGGCCGCGGCGGTTTTGTGCCTGGCCTTGGGCATCGGCGCCACCACGGCAATTTTCAGCGTGGTCAATGCCGTTTTGCTGCGCCCCCTGCCCTACAAGAACCCCGAGGGCCTGGTGCGTATCTACACCGAGTTTCCGACTTTTCCGAATGGCGGCCTGCGGCGCTTCGCCATGTCCGGTCCGGAGTATCTCGACCTGCAGCGCGATACGCATTCCTGGCAGACGTTGGATCTGTATTTTCCAACTTCGGTGAACCTCGCCGCCACCACCGAGGCCATCCGCTCGCCCTCCACCTTTGTGAGCGGCGGGTTGATGGAGACGCTCGGCGTGCAAGCGGCGATGGGCCGGTTGATCGGCGCGCCGGAAGACAAACCCGGCGCCCCGCTGGCCATTAATATTTCCTACGGTCTGTGGCAGCGCATGTTCGGCGGAAACTCCGGCATTGTGGGACAGGAAACGCTGATCAACGGACGCAAGTGCACCATCGCCGGTGTGATGCCGGATGGATTCACTTTTCCTCCCGGCATTACGCCGCCCTCGGAAGTTTGGGTGCCCATGCAACTCGATCCCGCCAACCCAGGAGGCCGCGGGGGCCACAATTACTTTGCGCTGGGCCGGCTGAAACCGGGTGTCGGCGCGGCGCAAGCACAGGGGGAGTTGCAAGCCTTGGTACACGCCTCCACCGAGAAGGGCGGCGCGAAGATGCATCGTTTCGACGATAAGAACCACACGCTGCTGAGCTTCCCGCTGCAAGCCGAAGTGGTGCGCAATGTGCGTCCCGCGCTGCTGGTGCTGCTGGGAGCGGTGGCGTTTGTCTTGCTGATCGGCTGTGTGAACGTGGCCAACCTGCTGCTGGCGCGCGCCGAGGCGCGCCGCCGGGAAATCGCGGTGCGCGGCGCAATGGGCGCGAGCATGGCGCGTCTGGCGCGGCAATTCGCCACCGAAGGCGTGCTGCTGTCGCTGCTCGGCGGCGCGCTGGGCCTGATGCTGGCGTATGGCGGATTGCGCGTGATCGTTCTCACCAACGCCGGAAGCATCCCGCGCGCCGCCGAAATCGGCATGGACTGGCACGTGCTCGTGTTCACACTGGGAGTGTCCCTGCTCACCGGATTGCTGTTTGGATTCGCGCCGCTGCTGGACTTCCGTCTCACGCAGATCACCGATTCCCTCAAGGACACGGCCGGCGCGTCCACCGGTTCGGTGACCGCTCAAATTTTCCGGCGCGTGCTGGTGGCCGGCGAGTTGGCCATGGCCCTGGTGCTCTTGATCGGTTGCGGCCTGATGATCCGCGCATTTTGGAAATTGCAAGCCGTACACGTCGGCGTGGACACGCGTAACGTGATCACCATGCAAGTGACTCTGCCGCGCGCCACCTATCCGCAAAACAAAGACCTCGATGGATTTTGGATGCGCCTGGAAGAGCGGCTGGCGCGCATCTCTGGTGTGGAATCTTTGGCGCTGGTCAGCGGCTTGCCGCCGGTGCGTCCTCCCAACATGAACGACACCGCGATTGAAGGCTTCGTGGTGCAGCCCAACGGCGGCGGACCGATCCAGAACGTCGATTTCTATCAAGTCGTCGGCAAAGATTACTTCAAGGTAATGGGGATCCGCTTGCTCGACGGCCGCTTGCTCGACGGTCGCGACGTGGCCGGCGGCCTGGACTCCGTGGTGATCAATCAAACCATGGCCGCGACCTTCTGGCCGCATCAGAGCGCCATCGGACGCCGCATCCAGCCGGGCATGAGCGGTCCTTTCTGTACGGTCGTGGGTGTGGTGGAGGACGTCAAGAATGCCGGCGTGGATCAGCCCGCCGGAACGGAAATCTATTTACCTTTTCGGCAGACGCAAGGATCGGGACCGCGCGGCATGAACGTGGTCTTACGCGGCGCTGGCGATCCCACCTCGTTGGTTCCGGAGGTGCGCCACACCGTGCAGGAGATGGATGCTTCCATTCCCGTTTCCAACGTGATGCTGCTCGAAGACGTGCTCTCGAACGCCCAGGCGCGCCCGCGCTTCCTGGCGCTGCTGCTGACGATGTTCTCGGGAGTGGCGCTGGCCATCGCTACCGTTGGAATCTACGGAGTCATCTCCTACTCTGTGGCGCGGCGCTCCAAGGAATTCGGATTACGCATGGCGCTGGGCGCGAGTCCGTTGAATGTGCTGGCCCTGGTGATGCGGCAAGGCGCGGCGCTGGCGCTGGCCGGTGTCGCGGCAGGAGTGGTCGCGGCGCTGGCGCTCACGCGCCTGATGAGCACACTGCTGTTTGGCATTGCACCAACCGATCCGCCGACGTTCGTGGCGATTCCGTTACTATTGGCGGCGGTGGCGTTGCTGGCCACTTACGTGCCGGCGCGGCGGGCGACGCGCGTGGATCCTATGCAGTCGTTGCGGTACGAGTAGGAAGAATATCAGCCACAGATGAACACAGATCAACGCAGATCTGATCTTGGTTTTATCCGTGTTCATCTGTGTTCATCTGTGGCTGATATTGGTCATCGCCGCTCTCCGACCGAGTATGTAATTGCGGATAGCCTCCACATCCGCCTCCTTTAGGCGATCGCTGAAGGAAGGCATGCCCATCGGTTGATAGGAGCCTTCCAAAACAATCTTCGGATAGCTCTTCAACACACCCTCGGTAGAGTAGCGCAAATCACTGATCGAGCCGCCGGAGATGGCCGCGATTCCGTGGCACATCACGCAGTGGCCTCCGTACAGCGCGGACCCTTTTTGCAGATACGCCACGTCGGTGTTGTATGGCAACGCTGTTGGCGTGGGCCGCGCTTGCGCCGCGGCCGCGGGTGTGGCTTGCTTGCCATCCAGCGTGAAAACCAGCAAGCGTCCCGGAACGCCGAAACGCCCGCTGCGATTTTCACCGAACAGGCTGGCCGCGCCGCCCCAGCCCGCCAGCACCGCGACGTATTGATGTCCCGAAATACTGTAGGTCATCGGCGACCCAATGACACCGGCGCCGGTGACCACTTCCCAAAGTTTTTCGCCGCGATCCGCGCTGTAGGCGACGAAGCGGCCGTCGCCCGCACCCTGAAAAACAAGGTTGCCGGCCGTGGCTAGGGTGCCGCCGTTCCAATCCGCGGCCAGAGGCACGCGCCAGCGCGCTTCCTGCTTCACCGGATCCCAGGCCAGCAACTCGCCCGTGCCCGGCGGCAATTGCTCGTTGGTGGGACTGGCGATCTGCCCGTTGTTCCAAACTCCCGGCGTCAATGAAAATTGGAACTTGGGATCCTTCATGTACGGAAAACCGTCCATGCGCGCAGGAATGTAGACCAATCCAGTTTTCGGATGATAGGACATCGGCTGCCAGTTGTGCGCGCCGAGCGGCCCCGGCTTCTGCATCATGGGCAGCAGCGGCGATTGGCTGCGGACTCCCGGCGCCTCGATGGGCCGGCCCGTCTTCATATCCACGCCGGTAGCCCAGCCGATCTCGGCGTAAGCCTTGGCGCTCAGCAGTTCGCCTGTGATGCGATCGAGGACGTAGAAAAATCCGTTCTTGGGCGCTTGCATCAGCACTTTGCGCACGCGCCCGCCGATGGTGATGTCGGCGAGAATCATATGCTGCGTCGCGGTGTAATCCCAGCTATCGCCGGGAGTGGTTTGGTAATACCAGACCAGTTCGCCGGTGTCGGGACGCAACGCCAGAATGGACGACAAGTACAAATTGTCGCCGCCTTCGGGACTGCGCAGCGATTCCATCCACGGCGAGCCGTTGCCGGTGCCGACGTAAAGCAGATCGACCGCCGGGTCGAAGGCCATGGAATCCCACGGCGTTCCGCCGCCGCCGGCTTCCCACCAATGTCCGGTCCAGGTTTTCAAGGCCTTTTCGAGCGCCGGCGATTCGACGGGTTTGGCGGGATCGCCGGGCACCGTGTAGAAGCGCCAGACCTGCTTGCCGGTTTCGGCGTCGTACGCGGTGATGTAGCCGCGCACGCCGAACTCCGCGCCGCCGTTGCCGATGAGCACCTTACCCTTGACGACGCGCGGCGCGCCGGTAATGGTGTATCCGCGTTTGCGGTCCACGGTGAGTTGCTGCCACACCGGTTTTCCGCTAGCGGAATCGAGCGCGGTGAGCCAGCCGTCCAGTGTGCCCACGTAGACCTTGCCGCGATACACGGCCACGCCGCGATTCACCACGTCGCAGCAGGCGCGCTGCCCGTAGTTGCGATCCACTTGCGGATCGTATTTCCAGAGCAGGCTTCCGGTTTTCGCGTCCAGCGCGTAGACCACGCTCCAGGCGCTGGTGACAAACATCACGCCGTCGACGACCAGAGGTGTGGCCTCCAGGCCGCGGCGTGTTTCCATGTCGAAGGACCAAGCCATGCCGAGGCGTGCAACGTTGGCGTCGCTGACGCTGGCGAGCGGGGAATAGCGCGTCTCGGCGTAATCCAGCCCGTGCGTGAGCCATTCGCCAGTGTGTCCCTTGCGGAGTGTAGCGTCGTTCACAAGCGCGGCCGGCCTGAGTTGCTGCGTCGCAGCCAGCGCGGAAAACATCAGAAGAGCGATCCCCAATTTCCTCATGATGGCTCATTGTAGCCGCAACGGCCCGTTCGGCGATAGCATGAACCAATGTCGAATCAACCTGACAAGAAGCATCACTATCAAGTGCAAGTAGATTGGACCGGCAATCTGGGTACGGGAACGTCCACGTATCGGGCTTACAGCCGAAACCACGAAATTAGCGCGGGGGCGAAGCCGCCGATCCCGGGCTCCTCCGACCCTGCGTTTCGCGGCGACCCGGCGCGCTACAATCCCGAAGACTTGCTGGTATCGGCGATCTCGGCGTGTCACATGCTGTGGTACTTGCATTTGTGCGCCGTCGGTAAGGTTGTGGTGGTGAGCTATCGCGACTCGGCCAGCGGGACAATGGTGGAGCATCCGGACGGCAGCGGCGAGTTTTCGGCCGTGGTGTTGCGGCCCAAGGTTGTGATCACGGCCGAGTCCGACCTGGAGACGGCGCGGCGTCTGCACGTGGAGGTGCATCATTACTGTTGTCTGGCGCGCTCGGTGAATTTCCCGGTGACGTGCGAACCGCTGATTGAAGTGCAGGCGGGATGACCCCACCGTTCCTCGCGTGTTCACATGTGGCGCAACGGCGCCCTAGCACAATGTTCCCAAAATATCTTCACGTACGGCGCACTGGAAAATCAACAACTTCAGGCTGAACACCCCGGCAACCATTCAAGATACTGAATCGCAAGGGAATTGCGTGCCAAACGCAGCCCCTTTTTCTGGTCACCCTCCTTGGGCAGTATTGACCAGATAGAACCCTTGGGAATGTGATGCAATCAAAGCTGCCGCGTATCTCATAAGGAGGGAAGATTGCCAAGGTTCAGCGATCCCGCCATTGTTCGGACGTTGCGGTCCTCATCTGCTTGGACCGCCGCCGGGGCTGCGCTCATCGGCCTGATGGGTACCGTTGGATGGATCTTCCACATCGCTATCCTGAAGACGATCCTCCCCGGATTGGTTTCGATAAAACCGAATACCGCCGCGTGCTTCCTCTTGGCGGGCGGCACGCTGTGGTTTTCCATGCACAAGCGGGAAACACGGGCCCGGAATCGCGTGAGTCAACTCGCCGGCATGATCGTCGCCTTGGTAGGAATGCTCTCCCTCATGGAGGTGATATCCGGATGGACCTTCGGGATTGACCAATTCCTGTTCCGCGATCCCCTGGGGGACTCCTACTCCTCCGGTCCCGGACAAATGGCCCCCAATACGGCGGTGTGTTTTATCCTCCTGGGAATGGCTATGCTGCTCCTCGGCGCCAGGATCCGCAAGCTCCACAGCACGCTCCAATTCCTCGCGGTCATAGCTTTCTTGGTCACACTTCGCACGATCAATGGCTATGCCTTCGAGATGAGTTCCCTGTACGGCCATCAGAGCTACCCGCCGATGGCGCTGCACACCTGTCTGGGCTTCCTATTGCTCTGTTGCGCGATCCTTTGTTACCGGCCGTCGGACGGCGCCATGGCCGTGGTCACATCCTCCAGTTCGGGCGGTGAGACGATCCGGAGATTGCTGCCGCCCGCTCTTGTTTTGCCGCCGCTGCTCGGCTTTCTGTATGTCCAGGCGCAAAGAGTGGGCCTGTATGGAAGCGATCTTGGCTTCATCATTCAGAGCATTTCCAACGTCTCCTTTTTCGCGATCCTGGTTTGGTGGGTCTGCCAAAGGCTGCACAACGCGGACATCGAGCGGATCCACAACCAACGGGAGGCCGCCCAGCAGGCGGAAGACCTGGCCCGGTCGGAACAATCGTTGCGCGACCAGACGGAACTGATGCAATCGGCCTTTGACAGCATGGGAGAGGGCATGGTGGTCGGCGACGAAAACGGTAACTTGACGAGTTGGAATCCGGTGGCACAGAGAATTCTCGGGGACGTTCTGGGCCGTTTCAACAGTCAAGCCGCGGCTCGGGGAAGCTTCTTTCACGCCGACGAGGTCACCCCTTTTCCCGCCAGCGAGTTGCCGATCATGAAAGCCATCCGGGGCGAGTCCACCGACGATGTCGAACTTTTTGTCCGGACGGACGCTTCGCCATCGGGAACCTCGGTGCATGCCAGCGGAAGGCCCTTGCGAGATCAAGACGGCAAACTGCGGGGAGCCGTGGTTCTTTTTCGTGACATCGGGCGACTGAAGCATGCCGAAGCGGAATTGCGGCTGGCCGATGCGCGGCGCGAGCGCTTCGTCAAGGAATTGGAACAGCGCAACTTGGAGATTACCCAGCTTGGTCGCATGAGTGATCTCCTGCTCAGTTGCCTGGACGTTGAGGAAGCCAGCAGCGTGATCGGCGACGCTGCGAGGCAACTATTCCCTGCCGCCTCGGGTGCGTTGTATCTTCTCGACTCCGCGCGCCGGAATCTTCACTTGCAGACGCATTGGGGAGAGCCGCCGACGGGCGATGCCAGTTTCCCTCCCGAACACTGCTGGGCGCTGCGGCGTGGCAAGATCAACGCACCGGAAGATGGCGGCCACCGCTTGGTCTGTGAGCATCTGCGATCGTCCCCCACGGACGGCGCGACATGCCTGCCCATGGCGGCCCAGGGCGAGATCCTTGGGGTTGTCAGCGTGTACGCCATGCCAGGAAAGACGATTGACGACCAACTGTCCAAGACTTTCGTCGAACAAATCGCCCTGGCCCTGGCCAGCTTGAAGCTGCGGGAAATGTTGCGCAGCCAATCCATCCGCGATCCACTCACCGGCGTCTTCAACCGGCGCTTCATGGAGGAGTCCCTGGATCGCGAACTGCAGAAAGCCGCCCGCAATGGCCGGCCGCTGGGCGCCCTGATGATCGACATCGACCATTTCAAGGGATTCAACGATTCCTACGGTCACGACGCGGGCGATGCCGTGCTCAAGGAAGTAGGCGCGTTTCTGCGCAACAATACTCGTGGCGCGGACATCGCGTGCCGCTATGGGGGCGAGGAGTTTGCCATCATCATGCCGGAGGCGTCGCTGCAGGTCGCCACTCAGCGAGCCGAGCAATTACATCAGAAGATCAAGCTCGTCGATTTCCGGAGTTGCGGCATCGCGGCCAGGCAGGTCACCATTTCGGTGGGCGTCGCCGCCGTGCCGGATCACGGATCTACGATCGCCAGCCTTCTGAAAGTCGCCGACACCGCACTGTACAAGGCTAAAGCGGACGGACGCGATCACGTGGTGGTGGGCGTTCCGATGCGGCCGGAATTGGCTGCCTGAAATGTGGCGGAGCATCCCGATGGCAGCGGCGAGTTTTCCCGGGGAACGCCAGGGAACGCCAGGGGACAGCCGAACTTGGTCATTTCTTTGGAGGCTCCGTCCTTTCGCCATCTCCGTAACCAGCGGGCCGGGCCGCCCGTTCGTATAAAAAAGTGCCGCGTTTGCCGGGCCAGGTTGGATTAAACTAGCGCCATGCGAATCGCACGGAAATCGTTGTGTCTCTGCGCCCTGCTTTCAGCCGCGCTCTGCTCGCCGCTTTTCTCGCAGTCCCTGCCCCTGGCCAAGCGTCCCGAAGATGTGGGGATTTCCTCGCCGCGCTTGGAACGCCTCCACGGACAGATGAGGGCCGACGTGGAAAGCGGCCGCATCCCCGGCGGCGTGATGCTGGTGGCGCGCCGCGGCAAGATTGCCTCGCTCGACGCCGTCGGGTTTCAGGAGCGCAGCTCGAAGAAGGCCATGAAGAACGATGCCATTTTCCGGGTCGCCTCCATGTCCAAGCCGATCACCTCGGTGGCGATTATGATTCTGGCCGAGGAGGGCAAAGTGGATATCGGCGCTCCGGTAGCGCAGTACCTGCCGGAGTTCAAGGACGTGAAGGTGGGCGCGGAGAAGGCCGCCCCCAAGCGTCCCATGACCGTACAGGATCTGCTGCGCCACACTTCCGGACTCACTTACGGCATCTTCGGCAACTCGGCCGTTGACGAGCTCTACAAGAGGAGTCCGATTTTCACGGCCAAGTCCCTGAAGGAGATGGTCGAGACGATCGCCAGCCTGCCGCTGGCGCATCAACCGGGAGAAGTGTGGGAATACAGCGTGTCTACCGACGTTTTGGGGCGCATCGTCGAAGTGGCCTCCGGCAAGGAGTTCGATGCTTTCGTGGCCGAGCGGATCACGCGTCCGCTAAAGATGCCGGACACTGGTTTTTACCTGACCGCCGCGCAGGCCGCGCGCCTGGCGAAAGCAGACGCGGCGATGGCGCTTTTTCCCGGCGATCCCACGGTGAAACCCGCGGCCCCTTCGGGCGGCGGCGGAGTGTTCTCCACCGCCGGCGACTACGCGCGTTTCTGCCAGATGTTACTGAACGGCGGCGAACTGGAGGGTGTGCGGATCCTCTCGCCGAAGACCGTCGCGCTGATGACTTCCGACCAATTGCCGCCAGGCACCGAGCGTCATTCTCCGGTGGCGATGGCGGTGGGTGCGTTTGGTCCGACGCCGGAGATGGGCACCAGCTTCGGCTTGGGCTTCACCGTAAAAACGGACCCGGGCCGCAATCCCCTACCGGGAGGAGTGGGCCTCTATTCGTGGGCCGGCATCACCGGCACGCACTTCTGGGTGGATCCGCAGGAGAAACTGGTTGCGGTGCTGATGATCCAGGTTTCGCAAGGCATCGGCGTCCCCTACTGGCGCCAGACTCGCGCGTTGGTCTATCAGGCGCTGGTGGATTGAGGAAATGAGGATGCGGGATGCTTTCAATCGCCTTGTCATTGCGCGGCCAGTGGACTATCAAAAGCACTACGGTCGCGGACCATGCGTGCGGCCGGAGCCTGCACGCGTTGACAACAAATAGATCGTCGAGTTCGGGATGATCCTTTCTGCCGGCAAGGCTGTGGCTTTGCGGGCGCGCAGCGGGCCCGGAACGGCGCAGCCTTTCCGCACAAGAGGCGGTGGAGCCGCGAGCTACCGCTCGAGTTGGTCCACTACCCCGGGGCTCCCTGTCACGCTATGCACCGCCTGTTATAAACTGGCTTCATGGAAACAACCGGTCAAGTCTGGGCGGTCACGGGTCCGAGTGTGGAATGTCAGGATGAAGTCCTGACCGAACCAGCGATTGATTTTCTGGTCAAACTGGACAGCCACTTCGAGCTTCGCCGCCAGGCGCTGTTGTCGTTGCGCCGCGTGCGCCAGCGCGAGATCGACAGCGGACGCTTACCCGATTTCATCGCCGAAACCGCGCGGCTTCGCCGCCAGAACTGGAAGGTCGCGCCCATCCCCGCCGACTTGCGCGACCGCCGCGTGGAAATCACCGGACCGGTGGATCGCAAGATGGTGATCAACGCCCTCAATTCCGGCGCCAGCGTTTTCATGGCCGATTTCGAGGACGCCAATTCGCCCACCTGGCGCAATAATCTGGAAGGCCAGGTGAATCTGCGCGACGCCGTCGCCGGCACTATCGCTTACGATTCTCCGGAGGGCAAGAGTTACCGGCTGTCCGAGAAAACCGCCACGCTGATGGTCCGCCCGCGTGGCTGGCACCTGGTGGAAAAGCATTTTTCCATCCACGGCCATCCCATCTCCGCTTCGTTGTTCGACTTCGGCTTGTTCTTCTTCCACAACGCGCGCGTGCTGCTGGGGAAAGGCTCGGGGCCGTACTTCTATCTGCCGAAGATGGAGAACCACTTGGAAGCGCGCTTGTGGAACGACGTTTTTCGTTTCGCCCAGCACGAATTGGAAATCCCTCAGGGATCCATTCGCGCCACCGTTCTGGTGGAGACCATCCTGGCAGCGTTTGAGATGGACGAGATACTGTACGAGTTGCGCGGGCACTCCGCCGGCCTGAATTGCGGGCGCTGGGATTACATTTTCAGTTTCATCAAGAAGTTCCGGAACCGCCCCGATTTCGTCCTGCCGGACCGCCAGCGCGTCACCATGACCGTGCCGTTTCTGGACGCCTACGTGCGCCTGCTGATTGAAACCTGCCATCATCGCGGGATTCACGCCATGGGGGGAATGGCGGCGCAAATCCCCATTAAGAACGATCCCGAGGCCAACCTGAACGCCATCGAAAAAGTCCGCCAGGATAAACTGCGCGAGGTGCGCGCCGGACACGATGGCACCTGGGTGGCCCATCCCGGCCTGGTGGGAGTGGCGCGGGAGATTTTCGACGAGCACATGAAAACGCCGAACCAAATCGACTCCCAACGCGAGCCGGCCGTGGTGGGCTCCGAGGATTTGCTGGCCGTCCCGCCAGGCGCCATCACCGCCGATGGTTTGCGGTGGAACATCAACGTGGGGCTGCTGTACTTGGAATCGTGGCTGCGCGGCGCGGGCTGCGTGCCCATCTACAATTTGATGGAAGACGCCGCCACCGCGGAGATTTGCCGCTCGCAAGTCTGGCAATGGGTGAAGCATGGCGCGAAACTGGATAACGGAGAGACCGTTACGCCGGAAATGGCGCTGGAAGTTTTATCGCAACAGATCGCCGCGGAAACAGAGCGCGCGTCCGATCGCGCGGCGTCCATGGAAGCGGCCGGACGCCTGTTGGGGAAAATGATCGTCGCCGAGGAGTTCCCGGAATTTCTCACCCTGGCCGCTTACGAGGAAATTGATTGAAGAGGGCATCCCCAAGACACATCCAACGTATCCCCGACAGTTTGATCGCCGGATTGCGCGAAGACCTGGCCTTCCGCCGCATCACCAGCGGATTCGACCGCTTGCGGCGGCATGCCACGCTGCTGGAATCGCCCGAGTCGCTGGACCCGCGGGATCCCCTGGCGGCTACGCTGCTGGGCCTGGTGGCGCAGTGGGTGGACGTCGGCTATGCCGATTTCGGCTTATTGCGCCGCCTGGTTTCGCGCCTTCCGCAGGACTTGCGCGGCGCGCTTTCGCTGCAAGGCTACGCCCACTTGCGAATGGCCGAAGGCCGGCTGGCGCTGGCCGAGGAGAACTACGACACCGCCATCCAGCACTTTCAATTTGTCCTCTCGTTGGCCGGCGATCTTTCCGATCGGGAGCCGGCGGCCATCGCTAGTTTTTGGATTGGCCGCACCCTGCGCAAGGAGGGCCGCTACGACGACGCTCTGACCTACACGGAACGTGGACGCGATCTGGCTCTGGCGCTGGGTTTCCCGCCGATGGCCGCCATCATGCGTTTGCTGGAAAGCTGGCTCTATTTCCAAAAAGGACGGCCGGCCGAAGCGCGGCGTATCCTGCACGAAGCCCAAGCGGCCCTGGAGGCCACCGACGATTCCGTCAGCGTGGGCAACGTACACTCGGCTTACGGGCGCATCGCGCGCCGCGAAGGGCGCTACGAACGCGCTCTGGAACACTTTGCGGCGTCCATTCGCGAGTTCCGCAAGCGCGACCCCCACCATCGGCTGCTGGCGCGATCGCTGAACAACATGGCCTTTGTGAAGCGTCTCATCGCCAACGCCCTGGCGGAAAAAATGGACCGTGAGGCGGCTCGCCGGCGCAAGCCGGGTGCGGCGCCGGCGGCTCACGCACCGAGCGGCCGCGGCAAGTCCGCGGGAGCGGACGGGCATTCCCGCGATCGGGAACGCTTCGAGGCGCTGCGTCACGAGGCTTTTGAGCATCTCGCCGCCGCCGAGGCCATCTTCGAGCGCGGTTCGGGCGGAGTTCCCGACAGTCGCGGCTTGAGCAACGTGCACATCGACCGCGGCTATCTGCACATGGATTCCGGACAGCTCGATCTGGCGGAGCGCGAGGCGCTGCTGGCCCACGCCATCGGCGCCGAGAAGAAAGACAATATTATTTTGGCGCGCGCGCGCATCCTGCAATGCATGGTGACCGTGGCGCAATTCGATGAAGGAATCATCGACAGCTACGGCGAGAATCAGGGTACCCAAGGCGTCCAGCAGGCCGAAGATTACGCGCGGGAAGCGGTGGAGTACGCCCGTCACACTCAGAACCGGCGTTTGCTGGCGCGCGCCTACATCTGGCACGGGCTGGTCTTGGCCGGGACCCAGGATCTGGATGGCGCGCGCGATTGCGCGGAAAAAGCGGACGCCCTGGTGCGCACCGAAACCGATCTGCACGGATGGGACGATCTGCGCGACCTGAAGCGGCGCGTGCAGCGCGCCGGTAACGTGGATCCGCTGCTGCGGGAATGGTCGCAAGGGCTGATGGGCGGCAAGAGTTTCCGGCGCATCAACGAGGAATTCGCGGCCATGGTGATTCCGCGGGTGTGGGAGCGCGAGGGACGCAAAGTGTCGCGCGTTGCCGCGCGGCTGCGGATTTCGCCCAAGAAGGTCCGCCGCATCCTGGCCGGCGCCAGCAAGGCCAAACCGGCAAAATGAGTTGCGGTTGTGGGTCAAGCACAAAACCCATCCGCTACCGCGGACGGTTCTGAAAACGCGCCGCCGCATGTTTTTCCGTGTCCCGTTGTTCCCAGAAACCTAGGAACAACCGCCTTTCAGCGTGCCGATCCACTCGCGGATCAGCGCCACACCTTCTTCGTGGATCAAGGTCCGTCCCAGTTCCGGCATCATCACCTTGGGCTGTGCGGAATCCATGCGGTAAACCAGGAACGACAAATCGGGCCGGCCCGCCACCACCGCGAAACGCAGTCCGCCGGAGCCGATCCCCGCGGACACCGGTGTCTTGCAAACGCCTAACCGCAACGGATCGCTTACGTCCAGGCCCAGGTACAGCCCCGCCGTGTTCCCGGCACTGCCCGGCTGATGGCAATGCGCGCAGTTGGCGTCGAGGTAGGCGCGCGCGCGGGCCTCCACGCCGCCGGTGGATGGATCGTTCCACACCGCCATGCGCGGCGCTTGATCTTTGGGCGGCGCTCCCTTCAGATAACCGGCGCGCGTCCAGTACTCCAATTGATTGGCGCGGCCTTCCGGATAATCGAAGTCGCGATTCAGTTGTCCCGCACGCGGGCCGATCGGCATCATGGTCTTGTCCCGTTCGTGGCACTCCTTGCACTGGTTGACGTTCGGAACGTGATAGTCAATGTCGTACAATTGCCCGCTGGGATGCCTCCATTTCACGGGATGCTCGTCGCCGATGACTTGCAGGATGGCTTCGGACTGCGCATCGTTCCAGACGTAGGGCAATCCCACCCAACCGGACGCGGTATGGATCAGCAGGCGAGTCTCAATGCGCTGGGAGTTGAAGGCGAAGGTCTTGGAAAAGATTGTTCCGGCGGGAAAGGCAAACGCGCCATCGGCGTGATACTCGGCCGCCGTGCCTTTCGGCATCCACACGGTTCGCGACTTACTGGCGTAGTCGGAGAAGAGCGGTGTGTTCAGGTCGTAGGGAATCACGCCTGGAACGGGACGCCAGTCTTGGCCGGTGCCCTCAAAGAGACGCCATGCGGAAAGCTTCTGCGGATAGGGTTCTTCCAGATACGGGCGGACGCCCCGGCTGCAACCAGCCAGCGCGATTGCCAGCGTAATGGCAAGCAGGCCGGTTCGTGTCGCGCGGCGCACTTAGTTCGTCCCAGCGGCCTGCGCCGGCGCTGCAATGGTTACGGCGGCGGCGGCCGGAAGAGAACAATCGTGGGGAGCCGCATCCTTGCTGACATGCTTGAAATTGTTGCCGGCGTCGAAGTTGACGAACGTGGCGGGGCCGTTGTTGCGAATGCACACGCGTAAGTCGTCCGGGACTTTCTTGTCCACCAGCTTGGCGGGATTGAACACGCCGTCATAAAGAATATCGGGCAGCGGCTTGCCTACCACCTTGACCAACTCTCCACCGATATTGCCGTTCGGCGCGCCGCCCCCGCCGGAGATCGTGTTGTCGTGCACATCGATCGCTTCGGCGAAAGGATAGTACGAATCGTCCTTCATGGGATTGCCGGTGACAAAGTAGCTGATGACGGAAACACTGGCGTCGCCGTTGTCCTTGATCGTGTTGGCGAACACTTCAATGTGATTCGTGGCCAGCACCATGACCCCGGTGCCCGCCGGAACCTTGGCCACCATGTTGCCTTTCGGCGCGAAATTAGGCTGATTGTTCGCGATTACCTGGTTGTTGTGGACGCGCGTGTGGCCTCCGCCCTTTACCGGCAGGTCGGGCAGGTTGAAAACCAGAATGCCGCCGGTGTTGCCGGTGGCTACGTTGTCGTAGACGTCGGCACCGGTGGAGTTTTCGATCTCAATGCCCGCCACGTTCTTTTCCGCGCGGCTCTTGCGCACAATAATGTTGGAGGATTGCCCCACGTAGATGCCCGCATCCGACGCGCCAATCGCCGAGGATTCCTCGATCAATACGTTCTGGCACTGCACCGGGTAAATCCCGTACGATCCGTTGGTTTCTTTCGGGCCGCCGGTCCATTCCGTGCGCACGCGCCGGATGGTGACGCCGTTGGCGTTATTGACCTTCAGGGCGTCCCCCTTGGTGTCTTCGATGGCCAGATCTTCGAGTGTAAAGCCGTCGGCGGTGGCCAGCATTCCCGATGCCCCGGTCTTTTGCCCGGTGAAGCTCAGGATGGTCTGCTCCGGTCCCGCGCCGCGGATGGTGACGTTCGGCACGGTCAGCGATAGTTGGGCGTCCAAGGAGTGCTTGCCGGCGGGCAGCAGGATCACCGCGCCGGGTTTGGCCGCGATCAGAGCGGCCTGCAGCTTTTTCTGAAACTCCGGGCCCGCCGGCACGGTAACGACACGGGAATCCTTGTGCTGGCATCCGGCCAGAGCCATCAGCAGAAACACCCCAAGAGTTTTTCGCATGACCTGTTTATAGCATTATTGGCGGGCGTTCGTCACCTGTGTGGTGGTCAAATGGTGTGGTGGTTAAACAGAAAGCCATTGATTCCGGGTGTGCGCGGCCCACGGAGTGGGCGGGAGATTGTGGCCCAGGGTGAAGCGCAGCGAAAACCCTGGGTATTTTTAGAAAACGGGAGAGCCTGCGAAGCGGGCGAAAGGCGGTTTGGTCAGTCCAAGCGAGCCAGCGAGAGAGAGATACGCGCGTCTTTCGCCCGCTCTGCGGGCTGCGTTCCCCGTTGACATTTCCCAGGGCTGGCGCCCTGGGCCAGGAGTTTCTACATTTCCAACGCGTTCGATGGCTTCGCAAACAGCGCATTTTCTCGCGTTATCGCCCACACTGACGTGTTTCGCTAGCCCCAAAGGGGCGACCTATGTCAGCCCAGGCCAGCGGCCTGGGTTGGGCGCGATAGAAAGAGAAGCCCTGAAAGGGCGACCTAAGACGGTTGTCTCGCGAGATCCGAGGTCGTCAATCTGTGTCAGGGATTAGGGCGCCCCTTCAGGGCTTGATACTTCCTCGGTTTTTCCCAGGCCGTTGGCCTGGGCTGACATAGGTCAGGCCTTCAGCCTTCCCGGAAATGTAGAAACTCTAGTCCCAGGGCTGACGCCCTGGGCCACACTCTAGCCGCCCGCGCTGCGGGCTTGGATCTGCCCGTGTCCCGGTTCGCCACATGCTGTCGGATAAGACGTGGAATCTGTGACGCGCTAGGTTGCCCTTCCCTTGACGGTGAAGGAAATGCCCTGATCCGCCAATGCCTCTAAGGCAACCTCAGGTACAATGTGCTCGTCGGACCTCAGCACACGGCCGGAAAAGCGCCCGATCAGGAAATCCAACGCCTTCTTTTCAGTCTCGCAGTCTGCGAAAGTGATCGTGATCATAAGCGGTCCCTCTGCCTTGGATTATATCAGACACACCAAAGCGAAAAGATCATGGGCTTCAGGCAGGATACCCTTCGTGCCCGTTGACACCTGTACCGATACAAGGTACACTATCCTCGATTGATCCAGACGTTCCGCCACCGTGGACTACGGCGCCTGTTCCAGGAGGGAGACTCCAGCAAGATCCGCGCCGATCAGGCGCGCCGGATTGCGGATGTAATGGCGCACTTGGATCGGGCCAGCCGCCCATCCGATCTCGATTTGCCGGGCTATCGGCTGCATCCGCTCAAAGGCGGTCTCAAGGGTATGTGGAGCGTTACAATTTCCGGCAACTGGCGCATCGTCTTTCGGTTTGAAGACGGCGATGCATTCGATGTTGACTTGACGGACTACCACTAGGAGGGAAAAGCAGATGCCGATGAAGAACCCGCCGCATCCCGGCCACTCCATCAAGGACGCTTGCCTTGACGCCCTGAACTTGAGCGTCACGGACGGAGCGGCGATCTTAGGCGTGGCACGCCATACACTATCCCGTGTCCTCAATGGACAGGCTGGAATATCGCCGGAGATGGCGATTCGCCTGGAGCGGGCCGGCTGGTCCAACGCGGATCACTGGATGAGGTTGCAGGCGGCCTACGACTTGGCACAAGCGCGCCAGCAGGAGAACGAAATCAAGGTCAAACGCTCTGAGCCGCGACTGACTGCATCGCGGTAAGGCGCGCTTGTCAGGGCCGGAGGGCATGCGGGCTTCGTCCTGGCAAAGTCGCAACCCCACGCTCGCCTTAGCCAGACGGAAATTGCGGCTATAATACCCACATGGACCTTCAAACGCGAGACCTGCTGGGAGGCGAAAGGGTGTTAGGACCTTTGGTGCAATCCAATCTGGACCTCGCCCGCGCCACTCGGGAGGGCCTGCCGGCCGAGGCCGCGACTCAATTGGCCGACTTCCTCGGCGCCAATCGCGCCACTTGGGCGATGAAACATAAGCCTGGAACGCGATTGAGCCCGGAAGACTCCGATCTAGTTTTTAGGACGGCAAGCGTCTTGGCCCGGGCAATCGAAGTGCTGGAGGACGCCAAGAAGGCTGTGCACTGGCTGACTACACCGAGTCGCGCCTTGGGCGGAGAAGTTCCCTTGAACCTTCTCGACACCTCCGCTGGTAAGGAGGAGGTCGAGACAATACTCGGCCGCATAGAATACGGTGTCTATAGCTGATGTTCGGCTGGCGTCTGTCCAAGGCACGCTACACCAAGTCAGCCTTCTCCGCCTTCGGCGGCGAAGGTTCTCGACTCTACGGAGGCCGTTGGAGTCCTAGAGGAATACGAGTAGCCTACGCCCCTGCAAGTTTGGCATTGGCGGCGCTAGAGTACTTCGTAAATCTGGATCGTGCTGATGCGTCAGCCAGCTTGGTGTCTATTCGTGTGGAAATTCCCGAGGACATCGGACTGGAGCGATTAGATCCCGCAATCCTTCCGGCAAACTGGCGAAGCAATCCGATTCCAATGGTCTTGCGGAGAATTGGCGAGAACTGGGTGAAGTCGTCCTCCTCTGTTTGTTTGATTGTCCCGTCGGCAGTGGTTCCAGAAGATTTCAATCTCCTTCTTAACCCGGCGCATCCCGACTTTCATCGCTTGCGGTTCTCGGAAGCCCAAGCGTTTCGCTTCGATCCACGGATGTGGAAATGAAACCAGCCATCGGCATCATTTGCGCCCTACCCCGTGAGGTCGGCAGCTTGTACCACAACCCGCCACCCGGTTGCACGATCGTCGCCGGAGGCCTTGGCGCAGCCGCCGCGGAACGCGCCGCGCGCAGCATCTCCGATGCCGGCGCCCGTATCCGCAGGGTACGCCGGCGGCCTCGTAGCTCCCGCTCTGCGTGGCGTCATCGTGGTCGATACGGCCACCACACTTTTCGACCACGCACTGCCACCCGCCGTTCGCGGGCGTATCGCCGACTCTCAAACGATGGTCGCCACGCCTGACGCCCGCGCCCGCCTGGCCGCTGCCACCGGCGCCATCGCGGTGGACATGGAGTCGGCCGCCGTCGCGCGCGTGGCCAAGGAGCGCGGCATTCCCTTTGCCGCCGTTCGCGTGATTACCGATGGTCCGGACGACACGCTGGTGATTGAATGGGATCGCTACCGCCGGCGGGATGGCACCATGCGCACCGCTGCGGCGGTGCTTGCGGCCCTGGGTACTCTCCGGGGGATGGCGGAATTGCTCCGGCTTTGGTATTCTTCTAAGGAGGCCACCAGAGTCCTGAGCGCATATTTGCGGAGCTTTTTGGAAAGCTGCTGACGAACGGGCAGGCTTAAGCGTGGGAGTGCGCGCAGCCATCGCCAGGTACAGATGACCACCACATTATCAGCGCAACGCACGGCCGGACTGGCCCAAACAACTATGCGCGCGGCCGTTTATCGCGGCCAAGGACGCGTGCTGGTGGAGTCCGTGCCAGTGCCCGAGATCGGCCCGGGCGAGTTGCTGGTGGAAGTGGCGGTGTGCGGCGTCTGTCCCACCGACGTGAAAAAGATTCACGCCAACCTGCTGCCTCCGCCGCGCATCTATGGACACGAAACCGCCGGCATCGTGGCGGCCGTGGGCGAAGGCGTCACCGCGTTTCGCCCGGGAGATCGCGTGGTAGCGTTTCACCACATCCCTTGCCGCGATTGTTTTTATTGCCGCGCCAAAGTCTACGCGCAGTGTCCGACTTACAAGAAGGTTGGCATCACCGCGGGTTTTGAGCCGGCCGGCGGAGGATACGCCAACTACGTGCGGGTCATGGATTGGATCGTTCGCGCGGGCGTGGTACGCATTCCCGATGGCGTCAGTTACGAGGAAGCCTGTTTCGTGGAGCCGGTGAATACCTGTTTGAAGGCCGTCAGACAAGCCGGCATCGGCGCGGGTGACACCGTTTTGGTGCAAGGCCAAGGGCCGATCGGACTCCTCTTCCTGATGCTGGCTCGCCGGGAAGGTTGCCGCGTTTTGGTTTCCGATCCCCTGGAAGAGCGCCTGGCGTTCGCCGCAAAGCTCGGCGCAAAATTCGCGCCGGCCGCGTGCTCGAACCCGCGGCGCGGGTCGATTGTGGAACGGGTGAGAGCGCTGACCGAAGAACGCGGCGCCGACGCCGTGCTGGTGGCGGCCGCCGCGCCATCGCTGGCGGCGGAGGCGCTGGAAGCTGTGCGTCCCGGCGGACGCGTCCTGCTGTTCGCGCAAACGTCGCGCCAGGATCACGCCGATCTGGGTCTGGCCTCCATCTGCGTGGATGAAAAACAACTGATCGGCAGCTACAGCGCCGACATCGATTTACAGGATGAATCCGCGAAATTGGTTTTCGATCGGGAACTGCCGCTGCGCCAATTGATCACCCATCGTTTTTTGCTCGAGCGGATCGAAGAAGCGGTGGCGCTGGCCAATCATCCCCAGCCCGGCTCGCTGAAGATCGTCGTGGAAGTGAAAGAGGTATCGAAGTGAGCAAAATGATGGCTGCCGTGCTTTACGGCAAAGAAAATGTCCGGATCGAGCGGGTGGACATTCCCCAACTGGCCGCCGACGAGGTGCTGGTGAAGGTGAAAGTGGCGCTGACCTGCGGCACCGATCTCAAAGTGTGGCGGCAAGGCTTTCACGCCCGCATGATCACGCCGCCCGCGGTGTTCGGCCACGAACTGGCCGGAACCATCGAAAAAGTCGGCGACGAAGTAGACGATTTCCGCGTAGGCCAGCGTGTGGTGGCCTCCAACTCCGCCCCTTGCGGGGAGTGCCACTTCTGCCACAAGGACTTGGAAAACCTGTGCGAGAAACTGCTTTTCAACAACGGCGCCTACGCCGAGTACATCAGGATCCCTGGGATCATTGTGCGCAAGAACCTGCTGGAGATTCCCAAACATCTCTCCTTTCATGACGCCGCGCTGGTGGAACCGCTGGCCTGCGTGCTGCGGGGACTGGAAGAAAGCAACGTGCACCGCCGCGATCATATTGTGGTGCTCGGGCTGGGGCCCATCGGACTCATGTTTATCCGCTTGGCCAAATTGCGCGGCGCACGCGTCCTGGCACTGGGCCGCCGCCGCAGCCAATTGGATCAGGCCCTGGCGATGGGCGCCGACGATGTCCTCAACGTTACCGAAGTGGAAGACGTGGTTGCGGCGGTGCGTTCAATGACGCCGGGAGGCAGCGGCGTGGACGTAGCCATCGAAGCCGTGGGCAAGCCGGAGACTTGGGAGTGGGCCACCGGAATGGTGCGCAAGGGCGGAACGGTGAACTTTTTCGGTGGCTGTCCCAGCGGCTCCAAGGTGCAACTCGATACCGTGCTGCTGCACTACTCCGAGCTGACCTTGAAAGCCACCTTCCATCACACGCCGTACTACATCCGCCGCGCGCTGGACTGCATCGCCTCGGGCGACGTGGGCGCGGCCGACTTGATCACCAACGAAGCGCCGCTGAGCGAACTGCCCAACGTGCTGCGGCACCTGCAGAATCGCAACGGCGACTTGAAGACCGCGATATTACCGGAACCCTAACCGCGAAGCTTATGAACCTGCCTCTCGAATGGGTGGAAACGCCTCCGGTGATGACCGCGGCGCAAGCCGGTGAGTACTGCGCCTCGCTGGCCAAGTCTCATTACGAGAATTTTCACGTGGCCACGTTTTTCCTGCCCCAGGAACTGCACCAGGATTTTTATAATCTCTACGCCTACTGCCGTTGGTCCGACGATCTGGCGGACGAAACCGGCGATCGCGCCCGTTCCCTGCATCTGCTGGAGCTTTGGGAACGCCAGTTGGACAAGTGTTACGCCGGCTACGCGCAGCACCCCGTTTTTCAGGCGCTCGCCGAAACCGTGCGCCGCCGCGACGTCCCTGCGGCGCCATTTCACAACCTGTTGCGCGCCTTCGTGCAGGATCAGCAAGTTCGCCGCTATCCCACTTATGCGGACGTGGAAGGCTACTGCGTCAACTCCGCGAATCCCGTGGGACGCCTGGTGCTTTATCTGTGCGGATATCGCGACGAAGAACGCCAGCGGCTCTCCGATTTCACTTGCACGGCGCTGCAACTGGCCAACTTCTGGCAAGACGTAACGGTAGACTACGCGAAAGACCGCATTTATATTCCACTGGAAGACCTGACGCGTTTCGGCTGCAGCGAAGAAGAGATCGCGCGGCGCGAATTCACGCCCGCCTTCCGCGAATTGATGCGATTCGAAGTGGACCGCGCGCGCGCTTTGTTCCAACAAGGCTTGCCGCTGGTGAAGATGGTAAATCCGCACCTGGCGGCCGATCTCGATCTGTTTAGCCGCGGCGGGCTGGAGATTCTGAACATGATCGAAGAGCACGATTACAACGTGCTGCGGGCGCGTCCGTCGCTGGGCAAGTGGCGCAAGCTGCGGCTGCTGGCAGGTGCGGCGGTGAAGCGCCTGACGCTGGCGGCGATGCCGGCGGGGACGCCTGCCGCCGGAAGTACGGGCGGAGATACGAGCGTACATCTATGAGCCTCCGCGGCTTCCGCCCTCGCCGGCGATATCGACTTGGAGTTGTCTTACGAATACTGTGTTCGCGTGGCTCGCGAGCAGGCCCGCAATTTCTACTACTCTTTCTTGGTGCTGCCGGAGGAGAAGCGCAAGGCGTTTTGCGCGATCTATGCCTTCCTGCGGCATTCCGACGATATTTCGGATGACATTCCCGGGCAGAACGCAATTCCCGCGGAGGAGCGGCAAGGAAAACTGTCCGCCTGGCGGACGCGCTTCGAATGGGCGCTCGCGGGCAAATACGGCGGCAGCCCGATTCTTCCGGCCTTTCATGACACTCTGCAAAAATTCGCCATCCCCGCCGAGTATTTCTTCGAACTGCTGCGCGGCGCGGAGATGGACGTCACCGGCACGCAGTACAAGAGCTTCGACGATCTCTATCGCTATTGCTATCGCGTAGCCGGCGTGGTGGGACTGACCTGTATCCACATCTTCGGCTTTCCGCGCGAGCAGGACGAACGCGCCTGCAAGCTGGCGGAATCCTGCGGCGTGGCGTTTCAGCTCACCAACATTCTGCGCGATCTTCGAGAGGACGCCGCCGCGGGCCGCATTTATCTGCCCGCCGAGGATCTGCAACGTTTCGGTGTCCAGGCGGGTGATTTGAGCGCGGGGAATCCGGGCGAGGCGGTCGGCAAGTTGATGCAGTTCGAGATTGCGCGAGCCTGGGAATACTATCGTGAAGCGTTGCCCCTGCTGGATATTGTTTCGCGGGACAGCCGCGCGTCCTTGTGGGCGATGATCGCGCTCTACGCCGGAATTCTGCGGCACATCGAAGCCGATCCGCTACGCGTTTTCGATGGGCGCGTCGGCCTGAGCCGGATGGAGAAACTGGCGATCGTAGCGCGTGCTCTATGGATCCGCCTGCGGGGCCGCGCACCCGAACCCTTCTGATCCACAGATTCCGCAGATTCCACAGATTAAAACTGGTTGTGCGTAATCTGTGAAATCTGTGTAATCTGTGGATTGTTTTTCTTGTGAAATCTGTGGAACCGGAAATCATCATTGTCGGTGGAGGACTCGCCGGTGCTCTCGGCGGCCGCCGCGCTGGGCGGGGCGGGGTTCCGCGTGGAGTTGCTGGAGCGCCGCCCGATCCTGGGCGGCCGCGCCAGCTCCTGGGAAGTCCCCGGCACGGAAGCAACCATCGACAATTGCCAGCATGTCCTTTTTTGGTGCTGCACGAACCTGATGGATTTTTACAAACGCCTGGGCGTGGCGGACAAAATTCGCTGGCATGGCGCGATTCCGTTGCGCACGCCGGATGGACAAGAGTCCTTGATCGCGGCCAGTTTGTTGCCTGCGCCGCTGCATCTGGCGCCGTCCATGTTCGGCTTGCACGCCCTCCGCTTGGGTGACAAGGTTTCCATTGCGCGCGGCCTGCTGGCGATGATCTCCGATCTGCGGAAGCGCTCGCCGGAGGAATTGGATTCTCAAACCATGATGTCGTGGTTGCAAGCGCGCCGCCAGACACCGCGGGCCATCGAGCGCTTCTGGCGCGCGGTGCTGACCAGCGCGCTCAACGAGGATCTGGAAGTGGTTTCGGCCTGGCACGGTTTGCGAGTCTTCTGGAAGGGCTACGCGGCGTCCTGGCGCGCCTATCGAATCGGTTTGCCGGCGGTATCGCTCACCGAGTTGTATTCGCACGACCTGCCGAACGTTACGGTGCGTCCGCGCGCTGCGGTGACGGCCATCGAGACGGCGGATGGCGCTGTTTCGCTGCTGCGCCTCGCCAACGGCGAAGAACGTCGCGCGCCCGCCTACGTGCTGGCCGCGCCGTTTGAAGTGTTGGGCGAACTTCGCCCTGAACTGAGAGTGGACCTCAAACATTCGCCGATCACGGGAATCCACCTGTGGTTCGACCGCCCGATCATGGAGCGTCCTTTCACGGCGCTGTTGGGACGCACGATTCAATTCGCGTTCCGGCGTCACGCCTCGGACCAAGACGGTGAGGGTTACGTGCAATGCGTGGTCAGCGCCTCGCGCAGCCTGGTGCCGCTGAGCAAAGGTGAAATCGTTGAGACGGCGGTACGTGAACTCGGCGAGTTTTTCCCGGCGGCGCGAGAGGCTCAGCTTGTCAAGTCGGCGGTAGTGAAGGAAGTGCGCGCCACATACTCGGCCGCCGCCGGCGCCGAGGGAATTCGGCCAACCAACCACAGTCCATGGGAAAATTGCTGGCTGGCCGGCGATTGGACGCAATCCGGATGGCCGGCCACCATGGAAGGCGCGGTTCGCAGCGGATACAAAGCAGCGGAGTTGGTGGCTGGGAAGCTGGGCCGTCCGCAGGCCTTCCTGGTAGCCGATTTGCCCGCCGACGGGCTGGCGCGCTGGCTGCGGGTTTCCTGACGCCGGCCTGTGGCAGGCGCGGCGCGCCGTCCTCTGCCCTACTAACCGTGGATTTCGTCGAGCGCCGCGAAGATTTCTGTGAAGACGCGGTTGCCGGGAATTGCGTCAGCACTGGAGAATCCCGGAGGGATTGCCGCTTGTAGCCGGTGGTGAAGCGTTTTGTGCGACACCACCGGTAATAGAAAATGAAAGCGAGGACCCCGGACAGGGGTCCCAGCGCTCTCCGCAGAGTCGCTAGTCCCCCTGTCGGGGGACAGATGTTTTTTGCTCGCCTCCCGGTGGTTTCGCAAACGACGCTCAACCACCGGCTACAAGCGGCGACCCCTCCTGGGTCACCGAACACGGTGGTTCCTTTTGGTTGCGGCTTCGCCGCGCCGTGTCTCGGTGGCGAATTCTCCGCGGCGAATTCGCTGTTCCAAGAAAACCTACCCCCGCCGCTCCCGCACCTCTTCCGCCAACAAAATCGCTTCGGCGATCTCCTTCATCGGCTTCCGCCGCTGGCGGCTTTGCCGCTGCAGGGTATAGTAAGCCTCGGCTTCGGTCACTCCCATGGTACTTTGCAGGATGCCCTTGGCGCGCTCCACTATTTTGCGGGCCTGCAAACGTTCGGTCAACTCGGTGACCTCGCTCTCCAGACGGGCCCGCTCCACTTCGCTGCCCACCAGGAATCCGATGGTGGAAACAAACTTGATTTCCTCCGGCGTGTGGCGGTGCGGTAAACGATGGTGAAGATTGATCACGCCAACGGTCTGGCCGCCGGAGAGCAGCGGCACGGAGAGCAACGCCTCGTAGCAGTCTTCGGGAAGTTCCTGGAAAAATTGGAAACGCGGATCGCGAAAAGCGGATTGCCCCACTACCACCGGCTCGCGATGCTCGGCCACCCACCCGGTGATTCCCTGCCCCATCGCCAGCGTCAGACGATCCACAACGCCAGGATGCGGCACCAGCGACGCGCGCAACACCAGATCCTCGGACTCCAGCGTGTAAATGATGCAGGCATCGCACGGAATTACGGAGGCGATCAACTCGACCACGCGATCCAGCACTTCGTGCAGCGGATCGGCGGCGGCCACCAGGCTGCCGATTTCATGCAGCGTTGCTACATGGCGGTCCATGTCATCACCATACCGCGATGGCTCCGAGAGTCCCAATAGATAATTGCAATCCCTGGCATTGCATTTCGGAATCGGAAGAATCGATCCACCGATTGCCAAACGGATCAATCCACCGATGACACAGATTTCACAGATTAGGAACCATCACGGCCACGACGCGCGCGTTTGCCAGGCGGCGGCCTGAAATCTTTGAGATTTGTCTAATCTGTGGATTGTTTTTGGCCGATGAACAAAATAGAGATGACTTCCCCAGCCCTATCTTCGCCGGCCGCCGCGCGCATAGGCATCCAACGGACGCACCTGGATTACCTGTTCACCGGCTTCCTGCAGTATGAATGGCTGCTGGCATTGACGGTCACGGTGTGGCTGAGCCGCGAGAACGGAATCTCCGTGTCCACCGCTCTGCGCCATCAGTTCGCCACGCTGTTTCTGGGCGCCCTGCTGGCGCTTGTGCCGGCCCTGCTGGTTTGGCGGGCCCCGGACGACCCGCCACACGCTGCACCATCGCCGCCGCGCAACTGCTGTTCTCCGGCTTCCTGATCCATCTCACAATGTGGCGCATCGGAGTGCATTTCCATATTTTGGCGTCGCTCTTGTTCCTGGCTTTCTACCGCGACGCTTGGGTGATGGTTTCCGCTGCCGGAGCCGTCATCGCCGACCAGATTCTGCGCGGCTGGCCGGCGCTGGCCAGCAGCGGATTCGCGCCCGATTCCCGCTGGCGAACCGTGGAGCACGCCGGCTGGGTGGTGTTCGGAGCCTTGTTCGTGCTGGACGCCCGCCGCGAAGCCGCTCGCGCCTTCCGGCTGCTGGCCGATCGCGAGACCGAGTTGGAAAACGATTTGCTCCTCGAGCAGCAGCAAGCCGGGCGCGACATTTCCGATAAGAACGGCTTGCTGGCCGCCGCCGGCCGGGCCCTCCGCGCTCCCGTGGAAAGCGTGCTGGGCATGACTTCGCTGTTGCTGGACTCGGTGATGAGCCCCACCCAAGAGCGCGTGGCCCGCTCCATTCAAGGGTCGGGAGAATTGTTGCTGGCCACCGTCAACGACATTCTGGATCTGTCGCAAGTGGATTCCGGCCAGGCCCAGCCCGACCCGGTTCCCTGCAACCTGCAAGGGGTGGTCGGCCAGGCGGTGGACTGGATGGACGCGGCCGCCCGCCAGAAAAACTTGCGGCTATGGGTGAAGTATCCGCCGCAGTGCCCGCGCCGCTTTGTGGCCGACCGCGCCAGAATCCGCCAAGTCCTCTTGAACCTGCTGAGCAACGCCGTCCGCTGCACGGAGTTCGGCGGAATCACCGTATCCGTGGAGGCTGTGGGAACCTTCGGCGACAAGACCACCGTGCGCATCACTGTGAGCGACACCGGAAGGGGCATGTCCGAAGAACAAATGGCCCGGCTGTTTGAATTATTCGATCCCTTGCATTCGCCGGCAAATCGGGAGGCCAGCGGCGCCCGGATGTCGCCGGGTAAATCCCCCGCCGCAAGCAGCGGGCTGGGTTTGTCGCTGAGCAAGCGGCTGGTCGGTTTACTGGGCGGAGAGATGGGCGCTTCCAGCCGGCCGGGCGTCGGATCGCAATTCTGGTTCACCATGCGCTTGAAGCGGGACACGCAGCGTAGCGCGGACTCGCGGCACGCGGAACTGGCCGGCGTGCGAATCCTGGTGGTGGATTATGTTGCCGCCAATCGCCAGATCGTGGCTGAAGTGCTTTCGCAGTGGGGATGCCGCGCGGAATGCGCCAGTGCCGCGCTGGCGGTCGAGCGAATGGAGGAAGCGCAGCGCTCCGGCGATCCGTTTGGCATGATGCTGGCGGGCCAGCGCATGGCGGAAGACGACGCCGAGTCGCTGGCCAGGGCCGTGAAGGCCGCCCCGCAACTGCGCGACACGGCCATGGCGATGGTGGCGGCCAATCCCACGCCCCAGGGATGCCGCCAGAGTTTGCTGGCCGGCTTCACCGAGTACATTGAGAATCCCGCCTTTTCCGGCATCTACGACGGATTGGTGCGAGCCTGGCGAGAGGCTCGCCACGCGCCGGCGACATCCCGCGCCAGCGATTTAGACTTACCGCCGCCCGATCGCACGCGGATGGGCGTCCTGGTAGTGAACGGTAACGCCGAAGAACGCGGAGCGCTGGCACAGGCCCTGGAGGAATTCGGTTGCCAGGCGGAAACGGCCCCCGATGGCCAGCAAGCATTGGAAATGTGGGGAGCGCGGTCTTACGATTTGATCCTGATGGATAGCGACATGCCCGGGATGGACGGCTACGAGACCACCACCGAGATACGCGGTTTGGAACAGCTAGGGTCGCGGGACCCGAATCGTCCGGCGCGCACGCCCATCGTCGCTTTGCTGGATGGCGGCGCGGGAGTCTCGCGCGTGAAATGCCTGGCTCTGGGCTTGAACGGCTGCCTGACCAAACCGTTGCACAGGGAGTTGCTGAAAAACGTGTTGGTGAAGTTCGCACCCGCTCCCGCGTTGGTTCCGGTGCACCAGTAGTCGTTCTCGGCGTTTTCTTAACATGGATGGACAGGATGCACAGGATGGACAAAAGCCCATCCTGACATGGTCGCATCCTGTCCATCCTGTCCATCCATGTTAAAAATCTTCGCGCCAGACAGAGAAACTCAGGGTTAGAGATACAGATGGCCTGGGTCTTCCTATCTGCGTTCATCTGCGTTCATCTGTGGATAAATGTCTTGTTTTTCGTTCGAGGATCATCCTCAAAACGGCTTCTTGGCCGGCTGCTGCTTGAGCGTATTCTGCGCCTGCGTCAGCGCTTCTTGGGCGGAGGTGAAGTCCGGCCTCAACTGCAATGATTGCGAAAACTCCATGGCCGCCGCTTCCAAGGAGTTCAGGTGCGAGTACGATACCCCCAGGTTGTAGTGCGCCACATACATGCTGGGATGCGTTGGCCCCACCTCGATGGCCTTGCGGAAAACCGCCGCGCCTTCGGCGAAGCGGTTGGTATCGTTGTAAGCCACACCCAGGTTGATGTAGGCCTCGGTGTAGCGCGGATTCACCGCAATGGAGCGCTGCAACAGATCAATCGCCGCGGGATAGTCCTTCTCCTTCATGCGTAGCAACGCCAGGGCGGTGTAAGCCTCGGCGTAATTGGGCTTGAGTTCCAGCGCCTTCTTGTGCGCGGCCACGGCGCCTGGAATATCGCCCAGGGCCTCCAGCGCCAATCCCAAATTCATGTGCGCCTCGGCATAAGTGGGCTTCAGTTCAATGGCTTTGCGCAATTCAACCACGGCATCCTGATAACGATGCTTTTGCGCGTAGGCGTTGCCCAAATTGTTGTGGAACAGCGCCATCTCCGGTTGCAGTTTCAGCGCCATCAGGTATTTCTCGATGGCCGCGTCGTACTCCCCGCGCTGATAGTGAAACCAGCCGAGATTTCCCACCAGCGTTCCGGACTTGGGCGAGGCCGCGGCACTGATCGTGAATAAACGCACGTCGTCGTGCCAATCCAGATTGCGCGGCACCAGAATCCACGCCGAGGCCGCCACTATGGCGGCCACGGCGGCCCAGGCTACTTCACGTTGTTTGCCGGCCAGCCACTCCCAGGCGACGGCCGCCACCATCACGAAACCCACCGACGGCAAATACAAATAGCGCTCCGTGAACACGTTCTCGCCCACGCCGTTGATGTTCAACGCGGGCGCCAACGGCGTCAGGATGAAGAAGAGTCCGTAGGAAATCAATGGGGCATTCCAGGTGCGGCCGGCAGCGCTTCCCGAACGCGGGCGCAGCAAAACGATGGCCGCGAGAACACCCAATTCCACTGCCAGTGCGACGATCACCAGCGGCGTAACCGATGTGGTGGCTTCGAAGAAGTAGAAATAGTTGAGATGGATCGGCACGACCAGTTTGCCGAGATACTGTCCCAGCGTGGCGATGATGCTCAAGATCAGGACCTTGCCGTGAAACTTGTAATAAAAGCCCTGCGCCGGAGCCATCCCGCCGAGAGCGTGAATCCGCAACAGCGCGTAGATGCCGAACACGCCCATCAACGAGGCGTACAGCACCCAATTATCCCAGAGGGAGCGTGGCTCGCTGGCGGTACGCGTGAGACGGGGAGGCCACACCGGTCGCCCCAGGTAGAAGAACTCGTAGCCGGCCAGTAGCGGCACCAGCATCGCGCCCGGTTCCTTGGTGAGCAACGCCAGGAAAAACAGCCCGGCAAGTCCGGCGATCTGCGCGGGACGCGGCGCGGCTTCCCACCGCACAAACAAAAGCAGGGCCGCCAGCACGACCATGGTCAGCAACACGTCGGGCAGCACGGCGATCCACACCACCGGCTCGTTGTGAATCGGGTGGACCGCAAAGACGATCCCGGCCACCAGCGCGGCGTATCGCGATTTCAGCAGCCGCTTTCCCAGGTGGTAGACCAGCAGCGTGTTGGCGACGTGAATGAGCAGCATCCCGAGATGAAAGATGAAGGCGTCGAATCCGAAGGCATAGTAGAAAGCCAGGTACAGCACCATTTGGATCGGCCGGTAATAGTTGGTGGTCTCCTGCCCGGCGAAAGCCCAGATGTGATGCTGGAAGATCTGCGGGATCTGATGCCAGTCGGTGACCAGCGGATTTCCGAGAAGCTGGAAATCGTCGTCCGATACGAAGCCGTTGCCGAGCGCGTTGGCGTAGATGCCGAAGGCCAGGGCGATCAGCAGCAGGTAGGGCCACAAGCGCGGCCAGAGCGGCGACGAGGCAGGAGCAACTGGTGCAGGGACGGGAACGGCGCGCCCGGATTTCGATCGGGTATTTTTCTTCAAGGGCTATTTACTATTCTACAGTCCCCGCGCCATTCACTGCACGGCTATCGTTACGGTGTTCGACGTGACGCCGCCGATGGTAATCGTCAGGGGCACGGCGCTGCCGCTGGGCGCGGACGCCGGCACTGGCACGTTCACTTGGTACAAGGCCACGAATCCAGGCGCCAGACCGGAGAACGACGCCGGCACAGCGATCCCTCCGATGGTGACGGTGACAGCCTGTAGCGTAGTGGACGTACCGTCCGGCGCGATCGCGCCGTTGACAGGCCGGTTTTTGACGTCGCCCAGTCCGGTGCAGTAAATAGTGAGGTAATCGCTACCCTTCACTGCCGGGCGCGTTTGCTGGCCAGGAATACTGCCCTCGGGTGCCGCGAAGATTGGGGTGTTGGCAATCTGGATCGCTCCTTGTCCCGTGCCCGAGGAGTTCATGGAGAAAATGCCAGGGGAAAAGAACTGCCCGGCGGAAATCGTCTGCGCCGCGCTGGAGAGACCACTCACCGTGACAACCAGCGGTTCCGGCGCGGACCCGAACGTCCAGGGCATCTGAAAATTAATCTGCGAGTTCCCCACGAAGAACAAAGGAGCAGATTCGCCGTTCACCAGCACGCTGACCCCGCCCAGCGAAGTCGGCAGCGGCAATTGCGTCGCTTGGAGGGAGGTCGTGCCGAAGTTCAATCCAAAGACGGACGAGATCGTTCCCGCCGCCAGCGGCTGGTTCTGGAAACTCGCTCCGTTCACCAGGCCGCCCGCCGACACCGCGGGCAGCGGCGTGCTCGCCAGCGGCACCGCGATATCGAACATGCCGCGTCCAAACGTGGCGGCGCGCAAGATCCGCGCGCTGCGGTGTAGGCGGAGACTATTGACGATCACGGCGGGCATCCCGCTGCCCATCGGCGACCATGTGGTTCCGTCGGTCGTGCTGATGAACACGCCGATATCGCTGGCCGCGTACAACGTTCCCGGCAAGTCCGGATCCACCACGATGTCATTCAGCGGCGTGTTGGGAAGATTGCCGCCGATATCGGTCCAATGCGCGCCGGTGTCGCTGGTCTTGAAGATGTGCCCTTTCGTGTCGTTGAAGCCGGAGAAGCCGGACACGGTCAGGTAGGCCGTGGAGGGAGTCGTGGGATGAACCGCGATCGCCGTGATCGCCCGGCGCGGCAAGCCGGCGGTGATGTCCTTCCAGCTCGATCCCGTTCCCGCTGTCGCATTGGTCGTGACATAGGCCACGCTACCAGCCGTCCCCGCGTACACGTAATCGGAGTTCGAGGGCGCCACCGCCATCCAGCTAATCGACGAAAAACCGGAATTGTCGGTGGTCAACGGCGGCGAAATCGCCTGCCAGGACGCCGCGCCATTGCTGGTCTGGTAGACCCGCGTGGCCCCGAAGTAAAGACGCTGCGCATTCGAGGGATCCATCGTCAGCGGCGGAATGAACGACGGCGTGTCCGTCGTGTCAATTCCCGTCTGTGCCGCATTCCAACTGCCGGAATCTCCGTTGGCAGTAGACTTGATAAGGAATGACGAGGCGACTCTATCGCAGGTGGCGTAAACCGTCGTCGGCGTGGTGAAATCGATGGCGGTAGCGCCGCCGTCGCAGTTGTAGACCCAGTCCCAGGCTGTCGTCCCGCGATAACGGCTGATGCCCAGATCCTGGGCGCCGCCAAACGCCACGTTGGGGTTGGTGGGATGCAAGGACAATCCGGGATAGTACAAAGTCAGCGGCAGCGTATGATTCAGATTGCTCATCGTGAACGCTCCCAGCGGGCTGTCCGTACTGTACGCGCCGGCGTCGTCGCCGATGTAGAGACGCGTTCCATCGGGTGTGAAAACGAAGGAACGATTGTCGGTGAATCGCGGAGGGATAGCGCGCACCCAGGTGCTGCCGCCATCGATCGAGCGATTGATGTAGTCGTGGCTGCCGATCATAACCACGTTCGGATTGCTGGGATGCACCGCGATGGTTTGCGGCGGATCGGCGGGCAGATCGAGCAAGGACGGCATCAGGGTCCAGTTGGCGCCGCCATCGGTGGTCTTATAGAATCCCGTGAACGTGTCGTTGAGGTCCCAAATGGCCGTGTACATCGTGGTTGGCTGCGAGAGCGCCGGTTGCAGCATGATCTGGCCGATGTTTCCGACGGGCAGCGTGTTGCTGCCGGAGCCATTTGCCGTCACCCAAGTCTGTCCTCCATCGGCGGACTTGTAGACGCCGTCCTGCGGCCGGCCAAAAACCCATCCCAGGGCCGCATAGGCGATGTTTCCGTTGCCGGGATAGAAGAAGACATTGGCGCCATCGCCGCCCGAAAGGGTTTGCTTCCAGGTCACGCCGCCATCCGATGAACGGTAGATACCTTGTGCAGCGTTGTTGCCGCGCCACGCGGCAGCCAGAACAATCTGTCCATTGGCCGGACTCACCGCCAAGGCGCGGAGCTGGCGCCTCCGCCGTAAAAATTGTCGGAACCGTCGAGACTGGCGAACGGTCCGGGCAGATAAGACCACGTCGCGCCCGCGTTCGTGGTTTTGAGAATGCCGTCGCCGTAGAGTCCCCAGGGGTATCCCGTGCCGGCGTAGACCGTGTCCGGGTTGTTGGGATCGATGGCGAACGAACCGATCGGAAGCCACGGTTGATTATCGGTGAGCGCGACCCAAGTATTGCCGCCATCCGTTGTTTTCCAAACTCCTCCGCTCGATGCGCCGAGGTAGACGGTATTGTTGCTGCGTGGATCCACCGCCCAAGCCTGCACCGATCCCGCAAAATCGTTGGTGCGTCCAGCGGGTTGATCGGCGGTGGGGAAGTTCGCCATCATCGGCAGCGGACCGATTAGGGTCCAGGCGTTAGCGCTGGCCCCTTGGGGTCCACGGCGAGAGGAAATTCGGGCACCCTGCTGCTGTTTCAGGCGATTGAGTTGTTGGATCGCGCGGAAACCGACGCCCGCGGGGATGCGGCCCAGCGGAAAGGCGCGTTGCCGGTACATCCATTCGAAGCCGCGCTGCTCGCCCTTGTCCAGGTCCGGCGCTTGCGGCGCGGACTGCGCGGAAAGCGCGACCGCAATCAGAGTTGCGATGAATATGGCCCTCTTACGCATGCCGCGATTCTAGCCCGGCAACGACCGTCAAGTCCAGGGCCACGGGTTTGTTGACGGCGACGGTTTTTTGGCGCAGGGACCCGGAGAAAACCTGGATGACGCGCGAGTGGGTCAGTACCGCCTGCGGTAGCAGGTGGGTCAGACTTCCAAGTGAGAGCAGGGACCCATCCGCTACCGCGGACGGTACTGACAACACAAAACCCCTCCGACCTGCGCCTCACCCCAGGGTTACGATGTCGTGCAGCTTATGGTACCTATAAGAAACAGTTATTTGCTCTTCCCCCTCTTTGCGGTATCCTGAAAGAGCCTGAATCATCAAGAGTGGCTGAGGGAACAGGCCCGACGAAGCCACGGCAACCGCCTCTGACCGGAACCGCAATGCGATCCGCTGGAGGGCCAAGGTGCCAATTCCTGCCCCGGGATTCCGCCGGGGAAAGATGACGGGGCCGATGGCTTTAAGAGCCACGCCTTCCCTCATTTTCCCCAAATCCAAACGGAAACCGGTCTTCGAGGCCAGCCGCAGGCGCGGTCACCTCGTGGGAGAGATGATGTCCAGTTATTTGCTTGGTCTCGAATGTCGCGGTTGTGGACGCATTTTGCCCGCCGAACCGACCTCCATTTGCGACGAATGTTACTCGCCCGTGGAACCCTGTTACGACTACAACTCCCTGCGCGGCAAGTTGACGCACGAATTGATCATGAGCCGTCCGCGCGACATGTGGCGCTATTCCGAATTGCTGCCCTTGCGCCGCGAGCCGCAGTCGCGGTTGCCGGTCGGCGGCACGCCGCTGGTCGAAGCCCGCAACCTGGGACGGGCCTTGGGACATCACGCGCTCTACATCAAGAACGACGCCATGAACTATCCCACGCTGTCCTTTAAGGATCGCGTGGTGTCGGTGGCGCTCAACGCCGCGCTGGAATTCGGATACGACACGCTGGCCTGCTCCTCGACGGGCAACCTGGCCAACGCGGTGGCGGCGCAAGCGGCGCGCGCGGGAATCCGCGCGGTGGTCTTCGTGCCCGAGGAGATGGAGGACGCCAAACTCACCGCCTCGCGCATCTACGGCGCCACGGTGATCCGCGTGCAAGGCAACTACGACGCCGTCAACCGGCTGTGTACGCAAATCTCTCAGGAGCGGCGCTGGGCTTTCGTCAACGTGAATTTCCGGCCGTTCTATGCCGAAGGATCGAAGACCGTAGGCTACGAGATCGCCGAACAACTGGGCTGGCGGCTGCCCGGCGCGGTAGTTGTACCGATGGCCGGGGGATCGCTGATCGGCCGCATCCGCAAATCGTTTACGGAACTGGGATACCTGGGACTGGTGGACGGCGATCCGAAGCAGGTTCGTATTTGTGGCGCTCAGGCAACGGGTTGCGCGCCCATCGCGCGCGCCGTGGAAACGGGTAGTGAGGGGATCGTGCCGGAACGTCCCAATACGATTGCCAAGTCGCTGGCGATCGGCAATCCCGCGGACGGGCCGTTTGCGGCGCGGGCGATTCGGGAATCTGGTGGAAGTGCAGCGCACGCCACCGACGAGGAATTGATCGAGGGCATCCGCCTGCTGGCGTCCACGGAAGGGATTTTCGCGGAGACCGCCGGCGGTGTCACCGTGGCAGCGTTCCAGAAGCTGCTGGCGCAGGGCGCGATCGATCCGGATCTGCCGGCCGTGCTGGTGATCACCGGCAATGGTCTGAAGACGGCGGAAGCGGTGTCCAGCATCGGCGGCGAGGTGTTCGTGATTCCGCCCAAACTGCGGGAATTCGACCGCGTCTTTGCGGGTGCGGAAGCGCAGGAGTTAGTTGCGTGACGCCTTGCCGCACACATTTTTGATTTTTGACTTTTGATTGGCCCCCTCCGGGGGCCAGAGGAGCGCGCAAGGCGCGCTTAAGGAAAATGGCAATCACAGTAAAACTTGGATCACCGTTCCGCCGCCACACCGGGGGCGCCGACAAAATCACTTCCGTAGCAGCGGATCTGCCGCAGCTCTTTGGAGACTTGGAACAACGCTTCCCCGGTCTGACCAAGCATCTGGTGGGAGACAACGGCGAGCCGCGCCCGTTCCTGAACATCTACGTGAACGAAGAGGACATCCGTTTTCTAGGCGGCAAGAACTACAAGTTCGCCGACGAAGACGAAGTGCTGCTGATTCCCGCGGTCGCGGGGGGCTAAGAAAGCAAGCGTCAATTCGAAAGCCGGGTGCCCATCAGGCACGAACACTGGGGACCGTCGTCTGTTTTGTTGTCCCACGACGCGCTTTCTCATCAAGACCATTCTACGGATGCTGGAGCAGTCAATCGTCTGCCGGCCTATGTCTTGATAATCTTGTATCACATCACCAAAACCACAAACCGCTTCTAAGTCGCTGACAGGTAGGCTAGTAATAGCAAAACGCAATAGGCGGTTTAGTGATTCCACAGAATTCTTGGTCTCGTTCTCGTCCCTGCACGCCAAACTCATCAGCGGCGCCACCGCTCGGACGTCGCCAATCTCGGCTAAAGTGCGGGCGGCGCGCCTCCGTACATAGAATTTCGGGTCCTCAAGCAGTGGAATTTAAGCGGCTCGCAACGTCCGGCCCGTGGTGTACGAGCGCTTCGCCTGCTGCCCAGCTGAGGTCTTTATGGAACCGTTCACTTCTGTTTTCAAGCGCGGCCAGTAAATGTTCGCTGGCTACGGGGCTGCTCACCAATCCTAGCGCATGCGCCGCAGCTAATAGGCCCACGCCAAGGCTCTCAACCAGTGCGTCTACGCTGCGAGGATCACCGAGTTTACCAAGCGCCTGCGCGGCATACGTCGCTGTTGACCAGGTGTGGTGTCCCTTTCTCGGATGCCGTAGATCATGTATTAGTGCTGGCACGGCATCTGATCCCTCCCGAACAGCGCTGTCATAACCGCCAAGGGCGATCAACAAATAGGCTCTGTGCGCGCCTGTTGGCTGCCACCCAAGCGTCTTAGCGCCCGTGCGGCAGCATTTCGAATCTCCCAGTCACTATCGCAAAGGGATGCCGTAATTGATTAGCGGCTGGTGACTGTGCAGGCACTTGGCCGCTGCGGTACTGACTGAAAGGGGCTCACAGCCCAGGAAAGCATTGGCTTCGGGATGCGGACTGCGGCATCCTGAGACTGTGGACGACCCCAACAATCTCAGCCGGGAAGAGTTGCTCAAGCGGAATCAAGAGCAGCAGCGAGTCATCGATCGGTTGAAGGCGGAGATCGAACGTCTGAAGAAGAAGTTATCCGCCGCGCCCTTCACCAAAGGAACCCGCAAACAGAATCCCCAGCGGCCCGGTCGCAAGCCGGGACAAGGTCCTTTTGCGCGCCGTCCCGCGCCACCCCAGGGAACGCCCGAGGAGACCGTTCGAGTTCCGGTGGAAGAGCCGTGCTGCCCGTTTTGCGGAGGGCCGTGGGGAGCGCCGGAAGAAGAGTTGGTCAGCAACACCGACCTTCCGGTGCAACCTCCGCCGGAGGTGCAAACCTTCCTCCTGGAAAAGCGCTGCTGTCAGCGCTGTGGAAAGACCGTGCGGGGCCGCCATCCCGCCGTGGCAGCGGATCAGTACGGAGCCACGGCCCATCGGGTGGGAGCACGAGCCAAAGCGGTGGCGCACACCTTGCACTACGGTATGGGCGTGCCGCAACGCAAGGTGCCGCGGGTTATGAAGGAACTGAGCGGACTAGAAATCACGCAAGGGGCTTTGAGCCAGGATGCCCAGAAGCAAACCGCCGGTGTGGTGGGAGCGGCCTATCAGCAACTGCGTGCCGAAATCCCGCAAGCCCCCGTCGTGAATACCGACGACACCGGCTGGCGGGTGGGTGGCCAAGCGGCGCAGTTGATGGTCTTCACCACGCCGGAAATCACGGTGTATCAAGTTCGCCGGCAACATCGCAATGAGGAAGTGCGCGAGGTGATCGGCGACGACTTTCAGGGAGTGCTGGGGAATGACCGGGGCAAGAGTTACGACGCGGAAGAGTTGGACAGAGTGAAGCAGCAGAAATGTCTTTCGCATTTAATCCGCAACACCCAGGAAGTCGAGCCACGCCAGCGCGGTCGGGCCCTGCAGTTCCCACGCCAGTTGCGGGAACTGCTGCGAGAAGGCTTGGCCCTGGCTCATCGCCGTTCCGAACTGGGGGACCAGCCGTTCCAGCAAAAGGTCGCCGAACTGGATCAGGCGCTGGACGATCTGCTGCTGGACCGGACCTTGCGCAACCGCGATAATCAACGGCTCTTGGATGGCATTGGCGCGCAGCATGATCGCAACAACCTGCTCCGCTTTCTGCGCGATCCGCGAGTTGAGCCAACCAACAACCGCGCCGAACGCGCTTTGCGACCTGCGGTCATCCGCCGCAAAATATCGCAGTGCTCCAAGACCGAGCCGGGCGCCCGTGCTTTCGAGGCATTCTTGAGTGTCCTCCAAACGTACAAGCAAAGATCTCCGGACACTGTCTCACAGTCACTCTTCAACCTCTTCACAACCTCCGGTTCAGCCCCACCCTCCTGATCCGGGGGGCCGCTAATCAATTACGGGATGCCAACAGAGGCTCAACCGCAGACGCGTCTCCCAGAATTCCGAGAACTCTCACGGCGGCAAGTCGAGCTTCCGCATTTGAAGCATCCAGATCAGAAACCAACGAACGCTTCTGGCCCCTTAGAAGAGTTCGCAAGGCTTCGGCCGCTGCTTGGTGCAGTTTGTCGGTATCGGGGTATTGCCCCAATATGTTGCTCATCTCACTGACGCAGCGGAGATCTCCGATTTGCTCCAAAGCCTTGACTGCGGCGATTGCCACTTCGTAATCACGCGGCCTAAACCCGACCTGTTTCAGCTGGGAAATCAGCCCATCGACCGCCCTCGCGTCTTTTCGGCGCCCAGTTCAGCGGCCGCTTCACACCGGTCCTTCCATTTGTTCTTATCCCCAGAACTGAAGTCGCCGTTAAATAATGCATCTACTAGCTCGTCCACGGTCATGTCAGGCGAGATGCCTTGTGCAGGCGCGTCTCTGATTGTAGCCAAGGCATGCCCAAGCGCAGTCGCACTGTCCTGCGCTTCCATCTTGTCTCTTCCAAAAAGTCGTTTGTACCAAGCCATGATATTTAACGCTTTCGGTGCTCGCAGCGCGGACGGATAGGCTGCCGGGCCTAGCCTAGCCTTTCCCTCAGACAGTCGCCGCGCGAATCAAGACCCAACAATCCCGACCGACAAGATGTGCCTTTTCGTCATTGAGCCGACTGTGTCGCAAGACCCGCAACGTACTCGAAGAGTTCGCCTACGCTACCGCTAACTTCTTCACGGTCAACGGGACCAAGGCCCACGTCGGTGCTCTCGTACCGATACTGCACGGCGAAATCAGTGAGGCCTCCGAGGGAAGTGAAACCCTCGGGCACCTGGACTCCGCCCTCTTCGAGTAGCTTAAACAGTCGCTCGATGTCGTGGGTTCGCGGGTAGCCGATCCCCTTCAAGCTGCACCAGGCCTTCAAGACCTTTTCCACCGCCTGTTGAGCGTGAAAACTGAAAATGGAATCGGCAAAGATTTCCGCGTCCATCATGCCGCGCAGAGCGCGGAAATCCTTCCCGGCCATCTCCAGCAACAAGCGGGCGTGTTCAGGGTCGCTCATAGATCAAGCGACCCTCGCGCAGGCACCGCGCCACAACGTGATTTGGCGATTGGCCCCATTTGGCAAACTCGTCGGCGCTGAAGACCAGGATGTCCTTGGAGACGGGAAACTCGGAAAGAGCCTCCCGGATCTTGTGCACTACCTCTCCGCGGCTGCGGGCGGTTCCAAAGGCGGACGATTCGACGATCAGAAGGTCCAGGTCGGAATCGCTAGAGACGTCTCCGCGAGCCGCGGAGCCAAAGAGAAAAACCTTTTCCGGATTTGCGGAGCGGACGATGGCCTCCGCAACTTTGCGCTGGAAGTCTTGGTCCGAGATGAGAACGGAACCCGCCATAAGAAAAGTCGAGATCACTGGCAAGACACTACTGCGACTCTGGCGCTATTCTAGCACGCCCGGACGCCCCCGACCTAGCTCGGAACCGAGCAAAACTCCGCATTGGGTTATACTCTCCGTATGAGCGTGAAGACCCTCCTCACCGTGGATCAATTCCTGGAACTGCCCCAGGTGAGAGACGACGACTATTACCACTACGAGCTTTGGCAGGGGGAGTCGGTCCAGATGGAAGATACGACCCCTTATCACAATTGGATTCGCGACCAACTGCTCTGCCGGATCGCTAACTCTTCCGGACCAAAGAAGTTAGGAGTGGCTCTTGGGCCAACCGCTTTCCGGCTGGACTCCAATACACTCTACCGCCCCGACGTGGTTTTCTGGGACAGCGCGCACTGGAACACCATCGATCTTCACAAGGGCGGCGTCTCGGTGATTCCCCAGTTGGCGGTCGAGGTGAAGTCTCCTTCGGAATCACGTGCCAGTCTTTTCCGGAAGGCCAAAGACTATCTTCGCTCCGGCGTTCACACCGTGTGGGTGTTTCTGGAATATCCCTGCGAGGTTCACGTGTTCGAGGCCGGCAGGCAACCGCGGGTTGTACTCCCCGGCCAGAAGTTGGAAGCGTCCGTCGTGCTGCCTGGCTTTTCTATCGATCCAGCCGATCTACTGCCTCATCGCTCATAGATCAAGCGGCCCCCGCGCAGGCAGCGCGCCACAACGTGATTCGGCGAATGGACCCTTTCAGATTCGCGTCGGCCATTAGTCGCGCGATCATGGCCGTCCCGCAAACAGGCGCTGTCTGGCGCGATCAATCTTGTCCAGCCAAGCTTTGCTGGGCGGCTAGGCATTTTTCTCGATGTCAGTCCATTCCTGCTCGATACCCCGCAGATAGGCTGCCGACTCCTCTGGATGATTCAGATAGAAGGCCAGAGCGCCATAGACTTGCCAGGGTCAAAGTGGGGAAGTTCTCGCGAATGGTTTCCGCGGACGCGCGTTCAAGAAAGCAGGAGACGACCGAGGCTAGCGAAACGCGGCTGCCTGGGATGTCGTATCTCCCTTCACGAGTCTCCACGTATTGATCCGAGTTCACAATGCCTCATTATAGCCCAACGGCGGGTTGTAATCCGCTCCGGATCGGTTGCAGTAGATCTGGTGGGGACAACAGCGACCGCGTCCGTTCCGGAACATCAGAGGACATCCGCTTCCTGGGCGGCAATAATGACAAGTTCGCCGATGAAGACGAAGTGCGGTTATCTTGCGCTCACGTGCGGTAAATCGGGCCGTCCCTGACCTCCTCAGAACTTCCCACTACGCCGCGCGCTTGCGGACCGTCGGACGAATCAGGACGCTCGCCGAGATGCCCAGCTTGTCATGCAGACGCCGGATCATGTTAATGGATAGCGCTCGCTTGCGGTTGAGAACCTCCGAAACGCGTGTGCGCGTGCCCAATACGCTCTCCAAGTCTTTGCGAGACAGGCCCTGCTGTTCCATGCGAAACCTGATCGCCTCAATCGGGTCCGGCGGATCCATCGGGTAGTGCTCGCTCTCATAGACATCAATGAGCGTAGCCAGGATGTCCAAGCGGTTTCCCTCGGGAGTCCCCAGCCGCGCGCCCCACACGCGCTCGATTTCCCTCAGCGCTGCCTCGTAATCTTTTTCGGTCTTGAGGGGTTTAAGGTTTTTCATATTCCACAGTCCTCACATCGATCCGGTCGTATTCCGCGTGAGAGCCAATCCACTTGATCCAGGCAATGCGCCGTTCGTAATCCACCGACGCCACCAACCGGTAGTCGTTGCCCTTGATGTTGAAGACGATGCGGTCGGCGGATACGATGCCGGCCGTGCCGTAGTGCCTTTTCACATCGGCGGTGTTACCCACCGGGCTTTGTGCACTTCGTCAAACCAAGCGTCCAACGCTGCCTTCAGCGCCGCATGGTCCTTATGCCCGGCCTTCGACTCGGCGAATCGCTGTAGCGTGCGCCGAGCAATGATTCGCATGGACTACTCTAGCATGTACCCATTTTGGGAGCAAGCTTTCGGATCCCGCGGTCCCCCCGGTAGGCCGGTCATCCGCGGTGTCCAGCGCCAACGTATAGACATCGTGTATACGTTTGCGATAAGCTGCTTATGGCGGAAGGCATGGAGTTCGACTGGGACGGCCACAACATCAAGCACCTCGGGGCGCATCGCGTGTCGCGCAGGAAACGGCGAGGAACGGTACAAGGCGCTTGGGAGAACCCAGCGAGCACGCATGCTGGTTGTCGTGTGGACTCCGCGGGACGGCAGGGTGCGTGCTATCACGGCCTACAACGCTGGGTCGCTGTACAAGAAACTGTTTCGGAAGGTGCGGACATGACATCGCGAACCAAGAAAAGAGTGATACCGGCCTTCGCTTCGGAAACCGAGGAAGCGGAATGGTGGTACAAGAACCGCCGGAGGTTGGACGCCGATTTTCAAAAGGCGGCCAAGCAAGGAACGCTCAAAGTGCTTGACCGCAAGACACTGTTAGCGAGGCTCGCCCGCTCCAAAGCGGCGAAGGTGGTCTCCATCCGCTTGCCGGAAGCGGATTTGCTAATGGCTCGTGAGCAGGCGGCCGAGTTGGGGCTTCCTTACCAAACGTACATCAAGTCGGTCCTGCATCAAGCCCTGTTACAGCGGGGACAGTAGCCCCCGCTGGTCTACGCAGCTCGGAACCCCGCAAAATTTCGCATTGGGTTATACTCTCCGTATGAGCGTGAAGACCCTCCTAACCGTGGATCAATTCCTGGAACTGCCGCAGGTGAGAGACGACGACTATTACCACTACGAGCTTTGGCAGGGGGAGTGGTCCAGATGGAAGATACGACTCCTTATCACAATTGGATTTGCGACCAACTGCTCTGCCGGATCGCTAACTCTTCCGGACCAAAGAAGTTAGGAGTGGCTCTTGGGCCAACCGCTTTCCGGCTGGACTCCAATACACTCTACCGCCCCGACGTGGTTTTCTGGGACAGCGCGCACTGGAACACCATTGACCTTCACAAGGGCGGCGTCTCGGTGATTCCCCAGTTGGTTGGCTAAATGACAGGTTGATCCACAGATTACACCGATTACACAGATTAAAACATCAACGGAACTGCGTAATCACGGGCCGAGCCCCGTTCAGGTTTTAATCTGTGTAATCTGAGTAATCTGTGGACGTTTCTTACGACAAGCCACGCAGCCACGCCAGATCCTCCATCCCCTGACGTTTTTCCCGCTTCAAAAGCCAGCGCGATTCTTCATACGGCCCGCAGACCGCGCGGAAATCGCACCACGCGCAGGCGTCCTTGCGCGGCGCGGGCGGCAGGAAGCCGAAGGCCACGGCGTCGTCGATCGCCGCGAGAACTTCCGCGGCGCGCTGGCGCAGGTCGTCGTCCACGCGCACGACCCGGCGCGTGAATCCGCCCGTGGCCGTGCAGTAGGACAACACCGATTCCCGCACCTGCAGCGCCGGAAACACGTTCTCAACGGCCAGCGCGTAGAGCGAGGGTTGCAGCATCTCGCCGCCGCCGAAGCGCAGATTCTCCTTGGTGCGGTTGGCGCCGGTCTTGTGATCGGTGACGCGCAACGCCGAGGCCGCGCCCGTGGCCGGATCGGAGAGTCCTTCGATCAAGTCCACCGCGCCGCGCAAGAGCTGTCCGCCGGACAGACGCACAGGGTCGGGCACCGAGCCGGGATCGCGCTGTTCGCCGGTCTCAGCGGAGCCGCCACGCGTCAGGCCGAAGGCAAACTCGAAGTACGCGGGCAGCCACGGTTCGTTACTTTCCGCCAGCAGACGCAACCATCCGCGCAGATCGGCGCGGATGGTCTCCACCCCCGCAGCCCACACGCCGGGAATCGCCGGCGCCAGGTTTTCCGCTTCCTCCGCGGCGGTATCGTTGAGGACAACATCCATTTCCTGCTCGGCACCCGCAAGATTGGCCGTGGAAACCGGGAGACGCTGCGCGGCCAGCAAGCGCCGCAGCAGCCGCGCCTGCACGCGATGGAACAAGCTGCCGCGCGTGAGCGCGTCCATCTCCGCGATGGCTTCCGCTTCCGGGCGCGGCTCCAGATGCAGGATCGCCGCTAGGAAGAACTGGTACGGACACACCGCGAACTTTTGCAGTGCCGAGGCCGAGTAAGCGCGTTCCGTCAGGCGGTGCTTTTCGAGCGCCGCATGAGCCGGCGACTTGTCCGGCAGAACCAGGCCGTCGCTGCCGCTCCAGTTCTTGCTTTCCCAGCGCGCATAACGCGATCGCAGCGAGCGCGCCAGATAGGGATTCAACTCCAGCAGGAAATTGGCGCGACCCTTTACGCGCACCGTGTTCGGCTGCAACACCGGAGACAGCGTCGCCAGGTCGTACTCGGATTCGTCCACCGCGTCCATGGCGCGTGGTGGCGCGGGCCACGCCAGACGCGCTTGCGCGGCTGCGGTGGCCTGGCGCTCCAAGTCGCGATAGTCCGGCACCTCGCCTGTAACGGCGCGCCATACGTCCAATCCGTAGAACGAAGGCACCCGCGAGCGCGAGCTGGCTACGTCCATGCGCGGGTAAGAAAGATAGAGGCGCCGCCCTGCCGCGCCGGCGGCCAGGCGCAACAACAAACGTTCGCGAGCCGCGCGAACGTCCTGGCTGGCCAACCCGGCCTCCAGGCCCAGCGCTAAGCGCGGGCCATCGAGCAGCAGCGGATCTTCACGTAGCTTCTGCGGAAACATGCGCTCGGAAAGTCCTGGTACAAACACAACATCAAAAAGCCGGCCGCGAGCCTGCTCCAGGGGCGCGACGAAAACGCGCCCGTAGCGATCCTCCGGCGGATCCTGCGGCAGCGTGGACAACGGCGCACGGAGCACTTCGCGAACTTCCGCCAGCGTCACGGGACCCATCTCGCTCATGGGACGCAACTCCGCCAGCAGCGCCAGCACGCGATCGGGCGTGCGCAACGCCATCGGCGCGAGAGCCGCCAGGGCGTCGAGCCACACGCCCCACAGCGCAGACTTCGGCGGCTTCAGCTTGTCTAGCCGGTTGACGATCGGCAGCGCAAACTTTCGCAGATGACGCAAGTTGCGAAGCTGGCGATCCAGCGCCGCCCGGCGCGGAGAGAGACCTTCCTCCGATTCCACCGCTTTGATCTTCAAGCGCAGCGAAAACTCCAAGCCCACCAAGCGCCGCTCCCAGCGATCCAGGCCGCCGATGACCGCCGCTTCCACCAAGAGCTTCTCCCAATTCCACGGCGCGCGCAGCGAACCATCGAGACTAGGCTGCTCGTCGTCATCGTCGATTTCTTCACCGGGGTTTTCCGCGGGCAGCTTCACGGAAAGCTCCGGCAACGCTTCGTCCTCGCGCAGGTCTTGTGGCGCGACCCATGGCGGCGGTGTAGTGGGCGGCGCGCCGTCTTCCTGCGGACGCGGCACTTGCGATAGCGAAAGATATTCCGCGAACGCGCGCGCCGAAAGGCGCTCCACGGCGCAACCAAGCAGCGCCAGAAAGGCGCGGCCGGCGGGATCGGGACGGCGCGCGCCGCGCACAAAATACGCCGGAATCGCGGCGCGCTCCAGCGCCGTCTCCAGCACTGCCGCGTAAGCGTCCGGCGAGCGCGTGAAGACGGCCATGTGATCGAACGGAACGCCGTTCTTGGCTTCCTGCATGATGCGGCGCGCGATCTCGATGCACTCGCGGGCCTCGCCGGGCGCGGAAAAAAACGTCACGGCGTTATCGTCGCCGGCGGCGGCTTTGGGTGGAGCATCGGTTGAAAACAGAAAGGTCCGCAGGCGGTCCAGGCGCGACTCTCCGCCGCCCGCCAAGGTGACGACTTCGAACGGCCCCAGCATCTCCGCCGATTCCCGCGCCAGCATATCGCCTTCCGGCAAGGTGATCAGCACCTCCGGCGCGGTGGCCAGATAGGTCATGAGAAAGGCGCGCTCCGAGGGCGTTTGAATCGGCAAATCAAGCAGCAGCACGGGATCTTTCGCGGATTCTCGTTGCGCCGCTGTCTGGGCCGCATCGAGCACGGCGGGCCAATCGGCGATACCGGCCGTGCGGCACTGCTCCTCAAAGCGTTCCAGGAGCCACGAGAGATCGTCCAGCGCGGGATACTCGCGCACCTTCATGATGTCGGTGCGGAGGCCGGCTGGGGTGACGCGCGCCATGCGCAGTTCCTGCAGGGTCGCGGCCAGGGCCCGCGCGAATCCCGGCGAGCTGGCGACAGGCGCGAAATAAGGCAGGCGCTTTTCCTTCTGCAACAGAAACGCCGCGCGCGCGGCGACGGCCTCCGCGGCCACCGCGGTAGCGCGCGCCAATCCGCGCGCGGCCAGTTCGGCGGCGCCCAGGCGTTTCGCCAGTTGAGGAAGCGTGAAGCGATGCCATCCAAATGTCCCCGCGCCGGAGTTGGCGCGCGCGAAGTCATCGATGGCGTCCCGCGATGGGCCGATCAGCGTTAGCTCGGACCCGGGCGGGTAGCGGTGGACAAACTCCGCCGCCGCGCGCAGGCGCGCTTCGGAGGCCGCGGAAACAAATATGCGGATCATCGCGGGTCCTGGGCGGAGTCGACTAACATGGGGTTTAAATTAACATGGATGAACAGTATCCACGGATAAAGAGCGTCTATCCTGTGCATCCTGTTCATCCATGTTAAACCTTTCTCTGCGTCTCTGCACCCACGCTAGGCGCGTGGGTCCCCGCTGCGTCGAAAAAACTGTATGAGTGGGGCAGCAGCCCTTGAAAACGCGCTGCGCGCCACCAGGCGCGCCACCTGCAACCACGCCGGCGCACCACGACTCTCCAGTTCGCCCCGCAAATACAACCGCCGGCAAGCATCGCGCTGTAACTTACCGCTGGGCGTCTTGGGGATCGTGTTCGGCGCGACGATCTTCACCACGTCGGGGGAGATCGCGCCGGCGCCGACGCGGCGCTTGACCTCCGCGGCGATGGCGCGGCGCCGCTGCGCGTCTTTTTCGCGCGTCTCCGCTACGATCACGACTCCCTCCGTGCCCGCGGTGCGGTCCGGCACGCTGAACGCGGCCACGCAACCTTGCCGTACGCCGGCGACTTCCGCGGCCAGCTTTTCCAGTTCCTGCGGATGCACGTTGCGGCCGGCGCGAATGATCAAATCCTTGTGCCGTCCGGTGATAAACAAATCGCCTTCCGCCCAGTAGCCCAGATCACCGGAGCGATACCATTCGCCATCCATCGCCAGCCGCGTGGCCTCGGGATTGCGGTAGTACCCCTGCATCGCCGATGCACCGCGGAACTGCACCTGCCCTTCCCGGCGCTCGGCTAGCAGATCGCCGTTGTGATCCACGATGCGGATTTCGTGGCCCGGCAACGCGCGTCCCGCGGAGACGAAGCGCAAATTGCCGGCGGGTTCTCCAGCCGGCCGGGCTCGGCCATGCAGTTCGAAGGGCTGGCGTTCCAGCACGTCAATGCGCGGCGCAGTACCGCGGGGAGAGAATGACAGCGCCACGGAATTCTCCGCCAGTCCATAGACCGGCATCATCGCCTCGGGACGAAACCCGTAGCGCGAAAAGCGTTCTATGAAACCTTCGAGCGTAGCGGGATGGATCGGCTCGGCGCCGTTCAACGCCACGCGCCAGGAAGAAAGGTCCAGGCCTTCCAGGTCCTGGTCTTTGATCTTGCGCACGCACAACTCGTAGCCGAAGTTCGGCGCGGGCGAAAGCGTTCCTCGATGGTGGTGAAACATCCACAACCAGCGTTCGGGTCGGCGCAGAAACGCCACCGGAGAAATCGCCGCCAGCTCCAGCCCAAAATAGATGGAGAACAGCCAGCAGCCGATCAATCCCATGTCGTGATAGAGCGGCAGCCAGGAAACCACTACGTCGCCCGGGCGCACACCCACGCCGTATCCGATGGCATGCACGTTGGCGACCAGGTTGCGATGCGTCAGTGTGACGCCCTTGGGATCGCCGGTGGATCCGGAAGTGTATTGGATCAGCGCGATGTCCTCGGGCTTGGCCTGATAATCGAGATCCGCGACTGTCGCACCGGAAGAAATCAATTCATCGCCGCGCACCACGCATCGAAGTGACGGAATGTCCAGCAGCCGGGCAAGTTTCTCGGCTTCCTTGAACGTCACTAGGGTGCGCACTTCGGCGTTGCGCAAAATTCCAGCTTGGCGGCGCGCATATTCCTCCAATTGATTGGCGCGAATCGGCGGATAGATCGGCACGGGGATTCCCCCGGCCAGCATTGTGCCGAGAAAGGTGAAGAAAAACTCGCGGCAGGTGGGCAGCATGATGGCCACGGTTTCTCCCGGCTTCAATCCGCGCGCGCGCAGCGACACGGCGGCGCCCACGGCTCCGGCCAGCGTTTCTTCATAGGTGTAGGCTTCCTCGCTGCCGTCGTCCTGCCGCAGGTGTAGGTGGACGTGGCGCGGAGTGGCTTGGGCGCTCCGGAGCAGCGCTTCGGTGAGTGTTTCACCGCCCGGCAAGTCCCAGTAATGGCCGTCCAGGCTGAGTGTGGCTGCCTCGCTCATGGTCTGGGTCAGTATAGCGCAAGGGATGGGGCGGTAACTTCTGACCTTGTGGTAATATCAAGCCCATGGACGTGGAGAAGACCATCGAGTTCATTTTGCAAAGCCAAGCGCAAACAGAGGCCAACATTGCTCTCCATAAGGAGATGCTGGCGTCGCTGGCCAAGGGACACGATCAACTGGTGAAGTCGCAGAACGTCCTCTCTGCCTCGCTTGTGGAGCTCACCGGCGTCGTGCGCACTCTGGCAATGACCCAAGCTCAGACCGAAGAGCAGGTCAAGGAGTTGACTCGAATGCAAAAGGAAACACGCGAAGATCTCAATATCGTGATCCGCACAATGGACGACTGGATTCGCCGCAAGGGATAGTACAATTGCGTTCATGAGCACTCGACGCGACTTCCTAAAGACCTCCACTGCCGCCGCAGCTTTTCTGCTGCCATCCGCCGTTTTCACGCGCCAAGCTTCCGCGCCACCTGCAGGAAAAAAGATCGGCTACTGTATTGTCGGCCTGGGCCGCATCTCCCTCAACCAGTTCATGCCGGGAATCGCCGGCACGCAAAACTCCAAGCTGGTTGCGCTGGTCAGCGGACATCGCGACAAAGCGGAAAAAACCGCGGCCAAGTACGGTATCGCCACATCCAATATCTACGATTACGAGCATTACGACGAGATCGCTCGCAACCCGGAGATTGACGCCGTTTACATCGCCTTGCCCAACGGCATGCACGCCGAGTACACCATCCGCGCGGCCCAGGCCGGCAAACACGTGTTGTGCGAAAAACCCATGGCCAACACCGCGCGCGATTGCGAGGAAATGATCGCCGCGTGCCGCGGCGCCCAGCGCCGCTTGATGGTGGCCTACCGCTGCCAGTATCAAGGGACGCACTTGCGCGCCGTCCAAATAGCCCACGACGGCTCCATCGGCCAGCTCAAATTCATCGAAGCCACGTTTGGGTTCAACATTGCGAAGGGCGAATGGCGGCTTACGAAGAAGCTGGCCGGCGGCGGTCCGATGATGGACGTCGGCATCTATTGCCTGAACGCGTGCCGTTATCTTACCAGGGAAGAGCCCAGCACATTGAGCGCCAGCAGTTCGGTGGTCACGGCGGATGGGCGTTTTACCGAAGTAGAGGAAAACGTATTTTGGAACATGCGTTTTCCCTCCGGCGTAGTGGCCGCCTGCGCCACCAGCTACGGCAGCAACTGCGGCAACTATTTCAAAGCCGTGGGAACCAAAGGCTGGGTGCAGATGGATCCCGCCTACAGCTACGACGGACTGCGCTTCAAGGCGCATCTAGCCATGGGTCTGGACATCGACACGCCGGTGGACGATCCTTCACCGAAGCAGTTCACGCGCGAGGCCGATCATTTTTCGCAAGCCATCCTGGAGAACAAAGACCCCAAGACGCCCGGCGAAGAGGGTCTGCGCGACCTGCGGCTGATTGAGGCCATCTACAAGTCGGCGGCGGCCGACCGGCCCGTGGCGATATAGTAGCGCGGGCATCCTGCCGGCGGCATTTCACCGTCAGCAAGATATAATCTAAGTGTGGTTTCTCATTCATCCCTCGCACTAAAAAGGAGCAGCAATGCGCAAGAAAGTTACCGTAGTAGGTAGCGGCGCCGTGGGCGCGACCACCGCCCAGCGGATCGCCGACAAGGAACTGGCCGACGTAGTGGTCGTGGACATTTTGGAGAAAGTGCCGGCCGGCAAAGCGCTGGATATGCTGGAGGCCGGCGCCATCGAAGGCACGGACTCGCGCGTGACCGGCAGCACCAACGACTACGCGCCCACCGCCAATTCCGACGTGGTGGTGATCACCGCGGGCCTGCCGCGCAAGCCCGGCATGTCGCGCGACGATCTGCTGAATATCAACTACAACATCATGAAAGCGGTCACCGGAGAAGTGGTCAAGTATTCGCCGAACTGCATCATCATTGTGGTTACCAATCCGCTGGACGCGATGTGCCAGGCCGTCTACAAGATCGCGGGCTTCCCCAAGAACCGCGTGATCGGCATGGCCGGCGTGCTCGATTCCGGCCGTTTCCGCGCCTTCATCGCCGATGAACTGAAGGTATCGGTGGAAAACACGCACGCCTTCGTGATGGGAGGTCACGGCGACACCATGGTTCCTTTGCCGCGGCTCTCCACCGTGGCGGGCATTCCTATCACCGAACTGCTGGACGCCGCGACCATCGCGCGCCTGGTGAAACGCACTCGCGACGGCGGCGCGGAGATCGTGCAATTGTTGGGAACCAGCGCCTGGTACGCGCCATCTTCGGCGGTGGTGGAGATGGTGGAAGCGATTCTCAAGGGCAAGAAAAAGATTCTGCCCTGCGCGGCGTACCTGGAGGGTGAATATGGGATCAAGGGATTGTATGTTGGCGTACCGTGCAAACTGGGATCCTCGGGCGTCGAACAGGTAGTGGAAGTGAAGCTTACCGCCGAGGAATCGGCGGCCTTGCACAAGAGCGCGGATGCGGTGCGGGAGTTATGTGCGGTCATCGGCGTGTAATTTGCCATACGGCAGACTGGACCGGCTTCGGTTTGACCTGCTTGAGGTCCCGTTTGGGCGTATACTGATGGCCGGCGGAGATGCCAGCCTGCCAGCCATCTGGGAATGAAAAGCCAAAGAGAATGAAGGTTTCCCGCCGCCAGTTGTTATTGATCGCCGCCGGAGCCATCCAGGCGAACTCCGCCTCCCGATTCACCGGAGCCATCCAGGCGAACTCCGCCTCCCGATTCACCGGAGCCATCCAGGCGAACTCCGCCTCCCGATTCACCGGAGCCATCCAGGCGAACTCCGCTAGCGCTCCACTGTTCGAGGAAATCCCGCCCTCTGCCAGCGGCATTACCTGGGTTCACGACAACGCCATGTCGCCGCAGCGCTACTTGCCGGAAACCCTCGGACCAGGATGCGCCTTTTTGGATTACGACAACGACGGCTGGATGGACATCTTCCTGGTGAACAGCGGATCCTGCGATTTCTTCAAGCCCGCCAAACCCTTGCGGAACGCCCTGTATAAGAATAATCGCGACGGCACATTTAGCGATGTCACCGATAAAGCCGGCGTAGGCGGCAAAGCCGGAACCTTTGGAATGGGAGTCGCCGTGGGCGACTTCGACAATGATGGCTGGCCCGATATCCTGGTGACGGCCTACGGCAACTGCATTCTCTACAAGAATAATCATGACGGCACTTTTTCCGACGTCACCAAGAAAGCCGGACTGGAAACGCCGGGTTGGACCACCAGCGCCGTCTGGTTCGACTACGACAACGACGGAAGGTTAGACCTGTTCGTGTGCAGCTTTGTGGATTACGGAAAGACGGAGCATCTTTCCTGCGGAGACAACAAGCTGGGCAAGCATTTTTATTGCATTCCGCGCGTCTTCAAAGGGACGCCCAGTTTTCTTTACCACAATAACGGCGACGGCACGTTCACGGCCGTCCAGGCAGGAACCGACATCGCGCGATCCCTGGGCAAAGGCCTCGGCGTGGTCGCCACCGACATCAACAACGACGGCCGGATGGACCTGTTCGTTGCCAACGACACCGTCCAGAATTTTCTCTTTGTGAACCGCGGTCCGGACAAGACCGGCAAATGGCAGTTCGAGGAAGTGGCACTCGCGGCGGGGGTTGGATATAGCGAGGAAGGCAGGGCACGGTCCGGCATGGGAGTGGATGCCGGCGACGTGTTCAACAGCGGCTTTCAGGATTTGTTTGTCGCCAACGTCGATCAGGAAATGTTTTCGCTCTACCGGAACGAAAAGAACGAGAGCTTTCTGGATGTCGCGCACGTGAACGGTGTGGCACAGGCCACCCGGCTTTTGAGTGGTTGGGGCTTGAAGTTCTTCGATTACGACAACGACGGCAGCCTGGATCTGATTCTGTCGAATGGACACCCGGATGACATGATCGAAAACTACTCGGCGCAGGTGAAGTACAAGGAGCCGCTTTTGCTTTTCCACCAGGAGAACGGCAAGTTGCGCAATGTCAGCAGCGAGGCGGGACCGGCGTTCGAGAAGTCTTATCCGGCGCGCGGCCTGGCGGCCGGCGATTTCAATAACGACGGGCTGGTTGATATTCTGATCGGGGCGAATGGCGGTCCTCCGGTGCTGCTAAAGAATCGGGCGGGCGTGGGCAATCATTGGCTGGGGTTGAAGCTGCAAGGCGTCACCTGCAACCGCGACGGCATCGGAGCGAAAATCCGCTGGTCGGCGGGGGGCGTGATCCGGTCGCGCTTGAAGAATAACGGAGGCAGCTATCTGTCCTCGCACGATCCCCGCGAGGTGCTCGGGGTGGGGAAGAGCGAAAAAATCGAGTGGGTCGAGATTACCTGGCCGAAACCGAGCGGCAAAGTGCAGCGGCTCGAGAATCCTCCCATGGACCGCTATATGGCGGTTAAAGAGACTTAAATGGAGTGCCGCGAATGGTTGCTCTGAGTTTCCGGCACGCTGTCGCGGCACGCGGTTAAGATATGAGTGTGAGCTTCAAACGATTCAAGCTGACAGACAAACACAGTTGGAAGAGCACGCCGGGCTATTCCATCTGCGTGCTCGACCGAGGTGTGGTGCGTTTCGAATTCCCGGAGAACTGGGTCGTCAAGCCGGAGGGCAGCGCGGTGCATCTTCACGACCGGCCGCCATCTCTCGAAAGCTGCGATCTCGGCGTGTCCATCTTCCATGTGCCTGCCGAAGCGGTTCGGGACCTCGATTTCGACCAGGCGTTGGTGGACTCGCTCGACCGCGAGCGGAAGTCGTATGAACAGTCGGGGATCCACCACCTGGCGCGCGCGGACGTTGATATTGCCTGGCTGGAGCAAAGATACACCGATGCCGAGCACGGCAATCGCGACGCGCGTTTCCGCGTGGCGCTGGTGCGCGGTCCCGTGGTGTGCTTGATCTCCATGAATTATTGGGCGGAACGCGCCGGCGCCCTGGAACTGGTGTGGGACCATGTGCTGGCCACCCTGATCTTCGGCACACCCATCGCGGACCCCGCAGCGGGCCCAGTGGTCCACTAAAGCAGTAATCTTTTGGTCTCGGACGCCGCGGCCTAGCAGGCTGCTGAAAAAGTCGGCTTCGCTGCACTTTGGGCCGGCAAGGATGCCCAATGTCATTTACTTAGCGTTGTAGATTGAAGGCCAAAGGCCTGACCTATGTCAGCCCAGGCCAACGGCCTGGGTAAAAGGCAAAGAGTGACCGAAGCCCTGAAGGGGCGGCTCAAGACAGCTAGCCGCAGGTTGGCGGCGTCGAAAGGAATCATGGCTGTGATACGAAGGGGCATTTTAGGACGCCCTTTCAGGGCTGGTGTTGTTGAACTCGTTAGCCCAGGCCGTTGGCCTGGGCTAACATAGACCGCCCCCTTGGGGCTGAACAAGGCTTGAGTAAGTGACATTGGGCAAGGATGCCCGCCCCACTCTCAAGATTCAACCACTTGCTCGGCAGTGGGGTAGGCATCCCTGCCTGCCCTCCGGCTTTTTCAGCAGCCTGCTTGGCCGTCCCCATCCCCCCGCATTCCAGTATGGTTCCTGGTCCTACGTGCGGCGGCGAAGCATGGCGGCGATGGTGCGGGGACTGCGCCGACCGTGAATCACGGCGAGTACGAGCAGAGGCTTTTCCTCTGGGGCATAAGCGATCAGATATTCCCACACGGTTGTGAACCGCAACGGTCGAGAGGTCAGATCAGGGCGCCTGTGGCCTCGGTGGGGGAAAGGAACGAGAGCGCGAATGGTCTGGTGGAATTTCTCCCAGCACGCGATCCGCGGCGTCTAGGCTGTCAGCGGCGATATACTCCCAGATGTCGTCCAGGTCGTCGAACGCGGCGGGGTGCAGGACGTAGCCGCTCATGAGCCGCTGTTACGGCGTTCCTCGCTCTTGCGACGCAGACGCTCAAAGGCTTCCGCGCCATCGATGGGCTGGACCCGACCGCTCTTGATGTCATCGTAGCGGCTGTCGAGCATGGTACGCACCTCGGCCAGCTCTTCGAGATACCCTGCCATCGCGTCCTCGACGAGATCGTTGGCAGCGCGACCGGTCCTCGTGACCAACTCGTGCAATCGGGATTCGGTCTCGGGTCTCAACTGTAGTTCCATGCTGCTAGTTTAAAGGTGTAGCTCGATTCTGTCAAACCGGGGAGAGGATCTTGCGTAGGGGGAAAATGGGGTCAGCCAGGCTGTCTCGTTCCGCGAACCGCGGGAACCGCCGCCGTGAGGCAAACGCGCGATCTTGCAACCGTGCTACATAGACCGAAGGCGGCTCTCCGAGCACATCGAAGGGGCAACTCCGTCTGCCCCCTTGACTTTACTTATCATGGATGACACCGTTCCCCCCAGGCCGACCCCTTCCCCACGATCCTAGACTATAGCGGAGGCTTGTGGGTCAGGCGTAGCGGCGCTGGAGGCTCGGTGGGGTTTAGCGTTATACTGCTACTCATGAACGCTTCGACAACGGAACGGATAATCAGGACTCCCGGCATTTGCGGAGGCCGAACCTGCATTGCGGGCCACCGGGTTCGCGTGCTCGATGTCGCGATCTGGCACGAACTTCGTGGGTGGAGTCCGGACGAGATTGTGGCGCAGGCTCCCTCGCTAACGCTCTCCGATGTGCATACGGCACTCGCCTATTACTACGATCACCGCGAAGAGGTCCAAGAGGAGATCCGCGCCGAGCGGGTGCAGTCGGAAGAGTTTCGCCGCGGCAATGTTTCTCTTCTTGAAGCGAAGTTGCGCGGGGTTCGATTGGACGAAGCCTCCTGATCTGTGCGAATCCGTTTTCACATGGACGAGCATGTTCCATTCGCCGTAACCACGGGACTGCGCCGGCGTGGCGTGGACGTGAGCATAGCGCTTGACGCCGGCCTCATTGCTGTCAAGGACGAAGAACAGTTATCACATGCGCTTCAGTCGGGCCGCGTAATGGTGACGCATGACGACGACTACTTGCGTCTTCATGCGGCCGGAGTGCTACACGCTGGAATCGCTTATTGTCACCAGGAATCGCTGACGGTGGGTGAGTTGATTCTCCGGCTGATGTTGATCTACGATGTGATGACAGCGGAGGAGATGCACGGAAGAGTTGAGTATCTGTAAGGGCCCGATCCAGACCTTCCAATGACAAACCCTCCCCGTTCAGGCTGGCCCCGTTTCCTCGTTTCCCCGTTTCCGTTCCGCGGTTTCCCGCGGTTTCCCGTGGTGATCACGACGCAGGGCGCATCAAGCCAGAACAAGGTCAGCGTCAAGGTGAAGTGACCTGTTGCGCCTTGTCCGTCGCCGGCACCGGCGGTATGATACCTAGCTATGGGCGCGCTGCTGCTCGGCCTCCTGCTCCTCACGCATTTTGTGCAACCGGAGACCGACGATATTCCGGCCATCGCCGCCGATCCGTACCAGTTCGCGCGGTTTGTGAACACGCATCCCGGCTACGATCTGAGTCCGTTTTGGAGGATTTTCAAAATTCCGTCTCGGTGGGGAAGAGACTTCAATTTGAACAGTGAGGAGGGTGGTTGTAAGGCGGAGACGATCGGCTTTCGAGACGGGAAGATCTTCGGCACGGTGGTGCGGGTTGACGCTGGTGATTGGTTCGGAACCATCTTCCTACGCTTCCGCCAGCAGGCGCCGGACATGGATTCAAAATGGAGTTTCGTCAACTCCTTTCAGCCCGACTCAAGCGGCGGCATTAGCGCCGACCATCGCTCGATCACAGTCAATGAATACCACTTCTTTCTGATCCGCGAGAGAGGCCCGCACGGCACTGGCGTGTCGTCGATGACTCAGCATATCTTCGACCTGGCGGAGCCGAAATTTGAGCCTGTCCTGACTTACACGGACGAGGGCTATGAAGCACTGATGGGCGGCGGCCCGGCGCGGCAGGTACAGGCCTTTCTTGCCAACGTGGAGATCGAACATCGTCAGACAATTACGATTCACCGCACCGCGCGTTTTGCGGCCAACAACAACGTGCCGCTTGGCAAGATCCAATGCGAGACCGTGTATACAAGGGAAGGCAACGGTCCATTCCGCCTTGACCCGCAGCGATCGACCGCGACGGCTCGGCAGGTCTCGCGGATTTACGATATTGGCATCGGAGGCCACGAGATGGACGAGGTGGATTTTCTGCGTTACAACTTCCGCAATCTGAAACGAATCGCCGCGCAGGGCCCCGACGCAGCGCAAGATTGGCTGGAGGATTTCCTGGACCAGGCGTCAGGCATCCCAGAAAAGCACGAGCTAGAGCGTCTGCTCAAGGCCGCGCGCAAGTAAGCGATTCGCGGCGCTCAGAATCTCCCGGGGAAATGGGAAATGGGGAATGGGGAAAACGTGTCGGCCAGGCCGGCCCCTTTTTCCCCCTAGAAGGTGGAAAACCACGCGGCAGCTTGTGGCACTCTACTTCATGTACTATAACTTGGTGCGGGTCCACTAGACCTGCGCTGCACCAGCGATGACCGCTGGAGTGACTACCAAACTGTGGGAGATCGGTGATATCGTCGCGCTACTGGACGCCAATGATGGAAACCTTGTCGTTCGATGAATTTGCAGAGTTCATTCGCGAGTGGGCTCGGCTATCTCCAAAGAAGCAGGTCGTACCCGAAACCAAGTTTGAAGTTGACCTGGGCATAGGGGGAGACGACGGGTGCGAACTCCTGGAGGCGACTGAGAGGCGATTCAATGTAATTCTGTGTTCTGAAGAAGTCTACCGCCAGACGTTCAATCTCGGCCCGAACGAATTTCTATTTCATTCAGAGGGTTTGTTTGGGCGATGGCTAGACGACTTGCGGGCCAGATTTGGACGGCCTGCGCTGAAGATCAGAACCTTTACTGTGGGTGAACTCTACAGCGCGGTGCAAAAGGCGTTGACTAGGAAACCGAGCCTGCCGTCAAACTGACCCACTACCGCGATTCGACCCGCTTCCGACCGGAACGAGGTAATGATAAGCTCGAATGATCGGGAGGATCCCATGACTTGGCGGCGAGTTCTTCCTGCCCTTCTATTGTTTTCTTTGACTGCGCCCGCGCAAACCGGTTGGAAACTGGTCTGGAGCGACGAGTTCAACGGTCCCGCAAATTCACCGCCCGACTCCACTAAGTGGGCCCGCGATCTGGGCGGCGGCGGCTGGGGCAATAACGAATTGGAGACGTACACCAATTCCACCGACAACGCTTACCTGGATGGCGCCGGCAATCTGGTGATTACCGCGCTGCAACTGCCCTCCGGCGGATACACTTCCGCACGGCTGAAAACGCAAGGCAATTTCAGCACCACCTATGGCCGCATTGAGGCGCGAATCAAGATACCGTTCGGCCAGGGGTTGTGGCCGGCCTTCTGGATGCTCGGCGACAACATCGCTTCGGTGAGCTGGCCAACTTGCGGAGAAGTCAACATCATGGAGAATATCGGGAAGGAGCCCTCCACGGTGCATGGCACCGTGCATGGGCCCGGCTATTCCGGCGGCAGCGGAATCACGGCGCAGTACGTGTTGCCCAACGGCCAGAAGTTCTCGGACGATTTCCACATTTTCGAGGTCATTTGGACTCCAACCAGCGTGGAGTTCTTTGTGGATTCGCAATCGTATAGCAAAGTCACTCCCGCCTCGCTTCCAGCCGGTGCCAAGTGGGTGTATGACCACGGCTTTTTTCTGCTGTTGAACGTGGCCGTCGGAGGTGGCTGGCCTGGGAATCCGGACCAGACCACGTCCTTCCCGCAGTCCATGACCGTGGACTACGTTCGCGTATATCAACCGGACGTGCCCCCCTCGATCAATGCGGGTGGAATAGTGAATGCGGCGTCCTTCGCGACGCCGCTTGCGCCGGGAAGTCTGGCCTCGGTTTTTGGCAGCGGTTTGGCCGACAGTACGAACGGCAATCTGTTTGATACTTCGCAAGGCGCATTTGTCCAAACGGCGGTTGGAACGTCGGTCCTGGTCAATGGGCAGCAGGCCCCTTTGACCTACGTTTCATCGGCGCAGATCAACTTCCAAATACCCTGGGAGATTCCCGTCGGAGCGGGGGCAGGCGTGCAGGTGCTCAGGAATGGAGTCACCAGTAATGTTGCGCCGATCGCGCTTTCCTCCACCGCGCCGTCGGCATTTTCGGCCAATGGTGTCGCCATCGTCACGTGTACAGGCGGTTCGGCGAGCCCAGGCGTCAACTGTACTTTGTGGGGAAATGGATTTGGTCCAACCGTCGTGACTCAGCAAGACGGAGTGCCGAGCCCTTCTGTTACGCTGCCGTCAACCGTCAATACCTGCCACCTGAGCATCAACGGACTCGATGCGACCATCAGCTATTGCGGAGCCGCGCCGGGCTTGGTGATCGACCAGATGAATTTCCGCTACCCGCCTGGGTTGCCGTCAGGCTCGGCTAATCTTTCTGCATTATTGACCGTCGGCACAAACAATGCCACGATACAGGTCCCGGGCTTGCCGTGATCCGTTGTTCTGGGAAAATGATTGCCGCGGTTGAAGGGAAGGGTGTGCAGGGGTGAACAGGATTCACAGACTCTTGATCGCCGGAGCGGCGGTCATCGCGCTCAACAGCGCCTATCTGGCCTCCTTCGCCGATCCAACGTTGACCTACGTCTGCAACGTGCTGCTGCACGTGGGAGCGGGATTTCTATTGGTCGCCTTGCTGGTATGGTTCCACGCTGCCGCTGGCCGCTGGGGCGCGCTGGGTCTGGCGATCCTGGCGGGTGCATTGGGAATGTATTTGGCGATCTTCGCCGCTACCCGCGATCATCGCTGGGCGCTGTGGGGCCACATCGGGTCGAGCGTTCTTCTGCTTCTGCTGCTGGCCGCTACATTCGCCAGCCAGAAGCTTGCTTGGAAGAACTATGCCGCGCTGCTGGCCGCGTGTCTGATCCTCCCGTTCGGCGTGGCTGCTTACCATCGGGTGCGGCCGAATCCGGCGGACCGAATCCGTAACTCGCCCGCACCCACCAGCATGGACGGGGAAGGCGACGGCCCTCAGGGTCCGTTCTTTCCTTCTTCCGCCAGCACCAATACGGGCGGCACCATTCCCTCCAACTTCTTTATGGATTCGGAAAGCTGCATGGAGTGCCATCGCGATATCTACAATCAATGGCAGGGTTCGGCGCATCACTTCGGATCCTTTAACAACCAGTTCTACCGCAAGTCCATCGAGTACATGCAAGAGGTGGCCGGCGTGCGATCCTCCAAGTGGTGTGCGGGATGCCACGATCACGCGTTGCTGTTCAGCGGCATGTTCGACAAGCCGATCGCCGAAACCCTCCGGACGCCGGAGGCGCAAGTGGGCCTGGGCTGCATGTCCTGCCATGCCATCGTGCAAGTGAATAACACCATGGGGCAGGGCGGATTCCGGATCGAATATCCGGCGCTGCACAACCTGGCGGTGAGCAAGAATCCCTGGATCCGCGGCGTGGCCAAGTTCGTCACGCGCGCCGCGCCACAAGCGCACCGGCGCGTTTTCATGAAACCGTTCATGACCATGGACTCGGCGGAGTTTTGCTCCACTTGCCACAAGGTTCACTTGGATGTGCCGGTGAACCGCTATCGCTGGATTCGCGGCTTCAACGATTACGACAACTGGCAGGCCAGCGGCGTTTCCGGCCAAGGGGCGCGCTCGTTCTACTATCCCAAGGAAAGTTCCGCCTGCGTGCAGTGCCACATGCCGCTGGAGAAATCGCAAGATTTCGGCAACCGCAGCGGCGTGGTTCATTCACACCGTTTCCCGGCCGCCAATACCGCCCTGCCGCTCGCGAATCACGACGGCGCGCAGAAGAAAGCCACCGAAGATTTCCTGAAATCCGGCTTCCTTACCCTAGACGTTTTCGGTGTGATTCCGGAATCGCCGGGAGCGCGCGCCGTCCGCGAGCGGCCCGGAGGCGGTGAAAGCGCTCCGCGGCTTTCCACTACTTTCGCGGTGGGTGAGGAAAGCCTGCCGGCCGGCGGGGGAGTTTTGCGCGAGGCGGCGCCCGTGATCGGCCCGATCAATCGCGTGCAACCGGTGGTCCATCCCGGGGAAAGCATTTGTGTGGAAGTGGTGGTGCGCACCCGGAAGATCGGTCATTTTTTCCCCGGCGGCACGGTGGACGCCTTCGATGTTTGGGTGGAACTGGAGGCTCGCGACGATTCCGGCCGCGTCGTCTATCACAGCGGATTCCTGGAAAACGGCAATGGTCCGGTGGACCCGGGCGCGCACTTCTACAAGTCTTTCCTGCTGGACGCGCACGGCAATCCCATTAACAAGCGCAACGCCTTCGCGGCGCGCTCGGTGCTGTACACGCGACTGATCCCGCCGGGCGCGGCCGACACCGTACACTATCGCATCATCGTGCCGCGCGACACCAAGGGCAATCTACACCTGACGGCGCGCGTGAACTATCGCAAGTTCGCGTGGTATTACACGCATTTTTCCTACGCCGGAGTATCCGGCGCCGGAGTGATGACCCCCGATTTCGACGATCGGGAGATGTCCTTTAGCGGCGATACGGCGGGCGTCTCCGGCGCGCTCAAGCAGATTCCCGATCTTCCGGTGACGGTTGTGGCGGAGGCCTCGGCCACGCTGAACGTTGGTCCGCGGTCGTCGCGGGGAACGGGCCAGGCGGTGAAGGAGGATCGCGAGCGTTGGAACGACTACGGCATCGGGCTTTTGCTGCAAGGCGATTTGAAGGCCGCCGAAGCGGCCTTTAAAAAAGTAACGGACCTCGATCCCGCTTACGCCGACGGCTGGCTCAACGTGGCGCGCTGTCTGGTGCAGGAGGGCGAAACGGAAGCGGCCGCTCCCTGGATCGAACAGGCGCTGGATCGCGATCCGCAAATGGCGCGGGCCCATTTCTTCAATGCGCTGGTGCTCAAGGCGGCGGGAAATTACGATCCCGCGTTGGCGGAGTTAGAGCAGGTGTTGAAGCAATATCCGCGCGATCGCGTGACGGCAAATCAGAAGGGCCGCATTTTGTTTTTGAAACGTGAGTTTGCCGCGGCCGTCGCGGCGCTGAACGGCGTGCTCGACGTGGATCCGGAAGACTTGCAGGCTCACTACAACCTGATGCTGGCCTATCGTGGGTTGGGTAACGCCGCCGCAGCCGACCGCGAGGAGAAACTGTATTTGCGCTTTAAAGCCGAGGAGTCCTCGCAGGCCATCACCGGCGACTATCGCCGCGTCCACGCCGAAGACAACAACGAGCGCCAGCCGATTCACGAGCACACCGGCGGTCTTCCGAACACGGAAGTCCGCGGAAGGAAAGCAGAATGACGCGGAAACACAGTGGCTTCGCCAGCCTGGTATTGCTGCTAACGGTATGGGCATCCGGCCAAAATTTTGTGGACATAACCGCCAAGGCCGGCATTTCCTTCAAACACTCCACCGGCGCAACCGGCAAGAAATATCTTCCGGAAACGCTGGGCTCGGGTTGCGCCTTCACCGACCTCGACGGCGACGGTTTCCCTGACATCCTGCTGCTCAACGGCAGCGGCTTCCCGGCGCTGTATCGCAACAACCGCAACGGTACGTTTACCGATGTCACGGCGGCCAGCGGCCTGAAGATCAACATGAAGGCGATGGGAGTGGCGGTCGGCGATTACGACAATGATGGACGCCCCGACCTTCACATCACCGCGCTCGATGGCGACCATCTGTTCCACAACGAGGGCGGGATGCGTTTCCGCGATGTCACCAAGCAATCGGGCATCGTCAATGCCGGCTTCGGAACCAGCGCCACGTGGTTCGATTACGACCGCGACGGGCGGCTCGATCTTTTTGTCGCTAACTATGTGGAATGGTCGCCCCAGAAGGACATTTATTGCACGCTGGATGGACGCGAAAAGTCCTACTGTACGCCGGAGTCCTACAAGGGGAGTTCTTCGCGGCTATTTCACAATCTGGGGAACGGCACGTTTGAGGACGTTACCAAGAAGGCCGGCTTGTACGACACTACGTCGAAGGCGCTGGGCGTTGTGGCGCTGGACTACGACATGGACGGCTGGCCCGATTTGTTAGTGGCTAACGACACCCAGCCGAACAAGCTTTATCGCAATAACGGTAACGGCACCTTTACCGAGCGCGGAGTGGCGGCGGGGATCGCTTTCAGCGAGGACGGCGTGGCGCGCGCCGGTATGGGCGTGGACGCCGCCGACTACGATGGCTCCGGATTCCCCAGCGTGGTGATCGGCAATTTCTCCAATCAGATGCTGGGGCTGTATCACAACGAAGGCAAGGGATTGTTCGTGGACGAAGCTCCTTCCTCCGCGGTGGGCCGGGCCAGCCTGCTGACGCTGGCCTTCGGCTTGTTCTTCTGGGATTACGACAACGACGGACTGATCGACTTATTTATCGCCAACGGCCATCTCGATTCCGATATTCACAAAGTACAGCAGCGCGTGTTTTACGCCATGCCTCCGCATCTGTTTCGCAATCTGGGAGGCAAGCGGTTCGAGGACGTGGTGACCAAGGTGGGGCCGGACCTCCAGCAACCAAAAGTCGCGCGCGGCGCGGCCTATGCCGACTTCGATGGCGACGGCTATCTGGACTTGCTGGTGATGACCAACGGCGGTCCCGCGTATTTGTACCACAACACGGGCGGCGACAACCACTCGCTTCGCGTGCGTCTACAGGGCGTGAAGTCGAATCGCCAGGGAGTGGGTGCGCGCGTGCGCGTGGAGACGTCGCGGGGATGGCAATGGCAGTCGCTCAAAGCCGGCCAGGGATATTGCTCGTCGAGTGAGGACGTGCTCACTTTCGGACTGGGACCTGACACGGCCGCCAAGGCCGTTGAGATCGTCTGGCCGGGCGGAGCGAAGGACACGCTGAATCGTCTCGCCGCCGGAAACACTTACACCGTCAAGGAAGGCTCGGGGGTTGCGGAATCGAAACCATATGCGAAAGTTTCTCCTGATAACCGGCGCACTGGCGCTGGCGGCCGCGGCCGCTGAGTTCCAGGCTAGTCCGGATTTATCGGCAAACAATCTGGGCGTCGCGCTGATGTTCCAGGGAAAGTATCCGGAAGCCCGCACGGAGTTCGCTAAGGCGGGGAACCGGCTGAACGAAGGCATCGCCTTGCTGGCGGCTCGACAGACCGTGGAGGCCGAAGGAATCTTCAAGGAAGTTCTGGCGCGCCAGCCGCGCAATATTCGCGCTCATTACAATTTGGGCCTGTTGTACCGCGAGGCGGGCAACCTGGAAGCATCGGTGGCGCAGTTCGAGGAGGCGGAAAAGCTCGACGGCGAGGACTTGCATACGCAGTATTACCTGGGCGCGGTGAATTTCGCGTTACACCGCTATCCGGAGGCGATCCGGCATTATTCCAAAGTGGTGGAAGGCGATCCCAGCTTTGTTTCGGCGATCTTCGGTATCGGCCGCGCCTACGTGCTTTCCGGCGATGCGGCGAAGGGCGCGGTTTATTTGAAGCGCTTCCAGGATCTCACCGCGGAGGGGAAACGGAACGAACCGGTCGGCTCGCAGTACGGCGAGCAGGGACAATACTCGCTGGCGGAGGATAATCCGCGCTCCCGTGCTCCGGCTTCGCCGGCGATTCCCGTGAAGTTCACGGAGCTTCCTGCGAATCTCAAGAGCGGCGGGGGGGGCGCTTGCTTCCTGGACTTCGACGGCGACGGACCCAGCCTGGTGATTCCCGGCGGCGGCGTCTATCGCAATAAGGCTGGCAAGTTTCAGAGCACCGGCGAGTCGATTCCCGGCTCCGCCTGCGCGGCGGGCGATTTCGACAACGATGGGAACACCGACCTCGCGGTCAGCTCGGGATCGAAGACCGTGCTGTACCGCAACACCGGCAAGGGCAAGTTCCAAAAGACGGCGGAACTCGCCGGCGGGCCCACGGTGATCTTCGTGGATTTCGATCACGACGGTTATCTCGACGTTCTGGCCGGCAGCCGCTTGTATCGCAACCAGGGCGACGGAACCTTCGCCGACGTCAGCGCCGCCAGCCGGATCACGCAAGAAGAGATTGCCGGCGCCGCGGCCACCGACTTCGACAATCATCGCGATATCGATTTGGTGCTGGTTCCGCGCAACGGCCCGCCCGTGCTTTACTCCAACGCTCGCGACGGCGGATTTACCAAGCTTCCTTTGCCGATCGACAACGCCAACTCGGTGGCCGTGCTCGATTACAACAACGATGGCTGGATGGATCTGGTGTTCACCCGGCCGAATGGCTGCCCGGTGCTGTTGGAGAACGAAGCGGGACGCCAGTTTCGTCCAGTCCCATTGCCGGATTGCGGCGAGTCTTCCACCTCCAGCGTGGCCGTGCTCGATTATGACAACGACGGTTTCCGCGACATCGTTTTCACGGGCCCGCGCGGCGCGCACTTGTTGCGCAATCTGGGCAACGGACGTTTCGAGGAAATCCCCACGGCATTCGCAACGGCTTCCGGCCGCATTGCAGTCGCGGATATCGATGACGACGGCGATCCCGATTTGCTCATCGGCGGGACGCTTTGGCGCAACGACGGCGGCAACAAGAACGGCTTCCTGAAGGTTCGCGCGCGCGGCTTGAAAGATAATCGCGACGGCATTGGAACCAAGATCGATGCCCGCGCCGGGGACACCTGGCAGACGGTCGAGATCGGCGGCGGCAATGGCGTGGGTCGAGCTCCACGGAAGTGATTTTCGGTTTAGGTGCGCGCAAAGCCGTGGATTTCGTGCGCTTCCTGTGGCCGACGGGCGTAGTACAGGACGAGATTCCCGGAGCCGTCGCGCGCGTGGATTACCGGGAACTGGACCGCAAGGGCGGATCGTGTCCGCTGCTCTACGCTTGGGATGGTGGGAAATTCCGCTTCCTCTCGGACATTATCGGCGCGGGCGTTATCGGCGAATGGGTGGAACCCGGCGTCACCGATACGCCCGATCCCGATGAGTATCTGCTGGCCGAAGCGGCGCAGCCGCGCGGTGGACGCTACTTGTTTCGCTTCACGGGGCAGATGGAGGAAGTGACTTACCTGGATGCCGCGCGGCTGTTTGTGGTGGATCATCCCGCGGACTTGATGGTCATGCCGAACGAGGGATTCGTGGTGGAGGGTCCGCCGCGTCCTTATAAAGTGTGGCCGGTGCGGGACGGGCATCCGGTCGCCATCGCCGGCGATGCGGTTCGCAAGACGCGCTTCCCCGGTTTTGCCGTGCCCCATTCCCACACTCTGACGTTGCAGCCGAACGACGATGTGTTGCTATTGTACGGCTGGACCGAGTATTACGATTCCAGCGCCAATTACGATGCGTTCCAAACAGGCTTGCACCCCGATCCGCCGCGGCTGGAGGTTCCCGACGGACACGGCGGGTGGAAGACCGCCATCGCTTCCATGGGATTTCCGGCCGGTCTGCCGAAATGGATGGTCGTGGATCTGAAAGGTCTGCTAAATCGGAGCGATCCGCGCGTAAGAATCTCCACGAATATGGAAGTTTATTGGGAGAAGGCCGTAGCGGGCCGGGAAGCATCCAGCGCGGGAATGCGCGTCACCGAGTTGCCGCCTGCCAGCGCCGAGTTGCGATTCCTGGGCTATCCGCAAGAACTGCGGCGCAGTCCGGAGAGCTACGACTATCAGCGGGTTTCGAAGACCGGTCCGTTCGTGGCGCATCGCGGCGCCTACACGCGCTATGGCGACGTCACCGAACTGATGCAGGCGGCCGACGATCGCTACGCGATCATGGCCTCGGGCGACGAGGTAGCCCTGGAATTCGACGCCGCGCGACTGCCGCCGCTGCCGGCGGGATGGAAACGCAGCGTGATCTTCAAGGCCGAGGGATTTGAGAAGGGTATGGATTATCTCATTCCCAATCCGTTCACCGTGGGTCCGCTTCCGCTGCACGCCGGCCGGGTGGAAACGCCGGAGATCCTGGCCTATCGTCTAAATTACAACACGCGCGTGGTCCCGGGTGAGCCATCGCGCGGACCGAGTTATGCTTGGGGAAGGTTTCAGCCGCGCAGTCAATCCAAGCCATAACCACGGTAAGTGGGCCAGTTGACTTGGACACTTCTCTCTTCCGCTGCCTCGTGCTGAAAGGCTGCAACTGTGAAGAGAAGAATGCAACGTCGTGGGGGCGCGAGCATGTTTGCTGATCCCGGAGGGATCACCGCTTGTAGCCGGTGGTGGAGCGTTCCTTGCGACACCACCGGATAAGAAAGAGGGTTTTTCCGGACCCCGGATGGGGTCCCAGAGCATTTCCGCCTACCTCGCCGAAACCTCACAACAAGTGCTGGTGCTCCTGCCGGGGCACAGAATACTAATTTCCGTTTTCCGGTGGTGTCGCAGAAAACGCTCCACCACCGGCTACAAGCGGTGATCCCTCCGGGATCAGCGGGACGTTGAACAAACGGGCCGACTCGATGATTTCGGCCACGGCCAGCACGAGTTCCTCCTCGAAGGGCCGCCCGATGATTTGCACGCCGATCGGCAGGCCTTCCGGCGACATTCCCGCCGGCACCACCGCCGCGGGCAAACCGAGCACGTTGCACAACTCACAGTAGCTGAACGATTCCAGATACGTCACGCGCCGGCCGGCAACATCCCACTCGCGCTCGCCGTGACGGAAAGCCGGAGTGGAGCAGACCGGCGAGAGCAGAATTGGGAAGCGCCGCATCTGCTCGAGCAAAGCCAGCCGCATTTCATCGCGCCGCGCCCAGCCGAGCACTAGTTCGGAAAAGCTGGGGCGCGGCCGTGCCAGCGCCTGCGTCCAGTAGGTGCGCAGCGTGGAAGAAATGCGCTCGCCCAGTTCGTCCACAAGCGGTTGCAGGAAGACGACTCCGCATTGCACAAAGAAAAGCACGAACAAATCGAAGAAGCCGTCGAGGCCGCTTGGGAAATGCTCCTGCACCTCGATTCCGGCAGCGGCCAGAGCGCCGGCCGCGGCACGAACCGCCGATTGCGTCTCCGTTGTGACGGGCGCGACGCCGTTGTTGTCGAACCAGGCCACGCGGAGTCCCGCGGTTTCCGGCTTCCGCAGCGGCAAGTCCACGGTTCGAACGTCGCCCCAATCGAGGCCCGCGCAAGCTTCGAAGATCAGTCTCACGTCGGCTACCGTGCGAGCCAGCGGACCCACCACGCCCAGTTGTACGAACGGTCCGACGCTCCCAGGGAAGTGGCCGCTGGCGGGGATGCGTCCGGGAGTCGGCTTCAATCCGCAGATGCCGGTGAAATGCGCCGGCACGCGGACGGAACCGCCGCCATCGCTGCCGATGCCTCCCGCCGACAATCCCGCCGCGATGGCCGCCGATTCTCCCCCGCTCGATCCGCCCGGCGTACGCGATAAATCCCAGGGATTGTTTACGCGTCCATACAACGCATTGTCGGTCTCCCAGGCCATCAGGAATTCCGGCACGTTGGTGACGCCCAGAATGATCGCGCCGGCGGCGCGCAGGCGCGCCACGAGCGCGGCATCGGATGCGGCGATGTTTCCCTTGCGCAGCAGGCTGCCGCACTCCGCAGGCAATCCCGATACATCCAGGCTGCTCTTGATGGTCAGTGGCACGCCTGCCAGCGTCCCTTGGCGATTGTGGGCGCGTGCGGCGGCGCGAGCCGCCGCGGTGTCCACGGCGACAATGGCGTTGAGCGCGGGATTGAGCGCGGCGACGCGATCCAGGTGCGCATCCAGAATCTCCACAGGCGTGAGTTCACCGCTCCTCACGGCGGCGGCCATCTGCGTGGCGGACAGGGAGGTGGGCCGGGACATCGGTTCATATTATCCCGGCACAAGGATAAAGAACTGGAACCGCGATACTCGCCGCTATATTCTTAGGGCGTGCGCTTCCCGCCGGGGTCTCCTCGTTCTCCCACGTTGCGGCTGCTGGCCGGGCTGTTTGTCACGCTCGTGGCGCTGGTGGCCTGCGCCTGGTACATGACTCTGCAAATCGCCGGGCTTCGCGCGTTGCAAAGCGACCTGGTGGAGCGCAGCCGCCGGGATTCGCTGCAACTCTTGCGTATCCAGAACGATCTTCACTCGCTGGCCATCTCGATGCGCGACATGCTCGATCTAAGCCAGCGGCAGTCCCTGACTTTCTGGTCCGCGGAATTCCAGCGGATTCGTTTGGACTTGGACGATGCTTTTCGGCTGGAAAACCAGGTGGCGCCCACCCAGCGGACAATCGAGCAGAGAGAATACCTGCACAATTCGCTGACTCAGTTCTGGACCGCCATGGACCATGCCTTCGATCTGGCGGCCGGCGGAAGAGAGCGGGATGCCCACGAAGAAATCCGCCGGTCTTTGCAGCGCCAAGCGGCGCTCAGTGTAGCGGTGGCCCGGCTGCTGGTGGAAAACAACGACAACGAAAAGCAAGCGACCACGCGCATCGCGGAGATTTACGACCGCGTGGAAGGGCAAGTGTACCGCTTTCTGGCCGCCACCGTGGCGGCGATTGTATTGACCAGCCTCTACCTGATTCGCGCCAACCGCCGCTTGTTCGCACAACTGGCGCTGCTCTCCGAACAGCGCAGCGAACTGGCTCAAAAGCTGATCTCCACGCAGGAATCCACGCTGCGCTCGATCTCCCGCGAGCTCCACGACGAGTTCGGCCAGATCCTGACGGCCATCGGCTTGATGCTGCGGCGCGCCGGCAAGTACGCTCCGGAAGGATCGCCGGGCGCTTCTGAGTTGCGAGCCGAGTTGCGCGAGGTGAGCGAGGTCGCACAGACCGCGCTCAACCATGTCCGCGGCCTGTCGCAAGCGCTCCATCCCGTCATGCTGGACGAGGCCGGCCTGGAGCGGACCCTCGATTGGTATCTGCCCGCGGTGGAACGCCAGAACGGCGTGGTGATCCATTATGAGAAGTCTGGAGTATCATTCTCAGTGGATGGAAGCCGGGCGGTACACGTCTACCGTGTTTTGCAGGAAGCGCTCAACAACGTGGCGCGGCACTCCGGCGCCATGGAGGCTTGGGTGCGGCTGAGCTTCCATTCCGGAGCCCTGCAACTGGAAGTGGAGGATCATGGCACGGGAATCGCGATTCAACCGGAGAAGCGCGGCTTGGGTTTGGTCGCGTTGCGCGAGCGCGCCCAATTGTTGAACGGCACTGTGGAGTTTTTGCGGCCGCCGGCAGGAGGGACCTTGGTGTGCCTCAAGGTTCCACCGGAGAATTCGACCATCGTATGAATGACAAGATTACGGTTTTACTGGTGGACGATCATAGTCTGGTGCGCCGCGGCTTCCGGCGCATTCTGGAGGACGAGGCCGACATCGTCGTGACCGGCGAGGCGGGCGACGGTCCGGCCGCCATCCGCTTGGCCCGGGAGCTGCAGCCCAAAGTGGCCGTGCTCGATTGTGCCTTGCCGGGCATGAGCGGACTGGAGGTCGCGCAGCAGGTCGCCAAGTCGTGCCCCGAGACCGCCGTTCTCATGCTGAGCATGCATTCGGAAGAAACCCTGGTGCGGCAGGCGCTCGACGCCGGAGCCCGTGGATACCTCCTGAAAAGCGCCGTGGACCTGGATTTGGTGACGGCGGTGCGCCGGGTTGCCGCCGGAGAAACGGTGTTGGACCCGCACATCTCCCTCAGCTCCATCTTGAAAGGCGAGCGTAACGGCGGCCTCACCGCGCGGCAACTCGAAATCCTCAGGATGATTGTGGACGGGAAGTCCAACAAGGAGATCGCCGCGGAACTCGACCTGAGCGCCAATACCGTGGCCGTGCATCGGGCCAACATCATGGACACGCTGGGAATCCACAACACCGCCGAACTCGTCGTGTACGCGATTCGCAATGGCTTGGCGAACCTTCCGTGAAAGGCAGACTATGTTGCAGCAGAGAATGTTCAGCAGACTCGCAGTCATCCTGCTTGTGGCCTTGGCCGCGGCGCCGGCTATCATCGTCAACGCGCTGGGGAAGACCTCACCGGTCGATCTGAACCTCGCCGACATGAACGGGAACAAGGTTCATCTCCGGGACTACCGGGGCAAGATTGTGGTACTCAATTTCTGGGCTACTTGGTGCGGCCCGTGCAGAGAAGAAATGCCCCTGCTGGTTGAGAGCGAGAAAGCGTGGGGGCGCAAGGGCGTCGTTTTCATCGGTGCCTCGCTGGATGAAAAGAAAACTCAGAATAACATTCCCGCATTTCTTCGGAAGTACGGAGTCGGCTTCCCCATCTGGATCGGGGCCAATGGCGACCATCTGGCCAAGCTCGGGATGGGAGAAGCAGTACCGGACACCGCCTTTCTCGATGAAGAAGGAGTCATTTTTGCGCGAGTTCTGGGAGAAATCAAGAAGGCCGAGCTTGACGAACGCCTCCAATGGATAACCGGTAACCAGTCTGCGCCCGCACCGAAGGCTCTGGTCCGAAACCTTCCGTGATTCATATTAGCCGGAATAGTCTTTTCATATTATTGCGCGGAGGCGCATTCACCCCTAGTATTTCAAGCACGTGACCTCGCAACGGAGGGGGTCGTCTGGGAAGGGGTTTAATGCGCAAGTCCACTCTGACGCTGATCTTTTGGACGGCCGTTATTGCGGCATTCTGCTTCTCGCAACCGGCATGGGGCCAGGGTTGTATCGTTGCTCGTTCGAACGGCGAGGTGGGCGGTCCACAAAGTGAGGGCGGGTACCTGGCTCCCGGCGAAATCAATTTCGCGATTGATTATCGCCACCAGTTTTCCTTCCGTCATTTCATCGGCCCGACGGAGCAGACACAGCGGATCGCCCAAGGCACGGAGGTCATGAACAAGATCAACCTGGAGAATGTGGTCATCACGTATCAAATGACCCCGCGCTTCAGCGTGACCGCCGGCATGCCCGTGCTCAGTGCCAGCCGGCGTGCCAACAATTCTCCCTATACCAATACGACCGACGGAATCGGAGACACGTCGTTCATGGTTTCGGGGTGGCTTTGGAATCCACAGGAAAACAAGAAGGGCAACGTCCAGCTCGGTTTCGGCCTGAGCCTTCCCACGGGGCGGGACAACATCACTAACATGGTGGACAAGCTCGACGGCAAAGGACTGGTGTCCTCGTTGCCCGACTATTCGATTCAACCAGGATCCGGTGGCTACGGTCTGGTCTTCCAATGGGTGGCTTACAAGAACCTCTGGAGGAATCAGCTTTACTTCAACGGCAGCTATCTCGCGACCCCCCAGGACGTCAACAGCGCGCTGCGGAGTACGTCGCTCAATCCCGCCACGCTGACCCAGTATGCGTCGATCTCCGATCAGTATCTTTTGGAAGCCGGCATCGCTCATTCTATTCGGCAGGTGACGGGGTTGACGGTGACCCTCGGCCCGCGCATGGAAGGCGTCCCCGCGCACGACCTGATCGGCGACAGTCTGGGGTTCCGCCGGCCGGGTTTCGCCATCTCGCTGGAACCCGGCTTCCAATACGCGCGCAAGGGATCGGTTTTCACATTTCAGTTCGGAAGGGCGGTTTATCGGGACCGCACGCGCAGCGTACCAGATATAATCACCGGCGGCCACGGCGACGCGGCATTTGCCGATTGGGTCTGGCTGGCCAGCTACTCGTACCGTATTCCGACACGCAACAGAGCGTCCCACCAGCACATGGACCCCGCTCCTGGGACGGCCGCGGCTGCCACGCACTAATGGAGCCCATGTTTCTGCCCGAGGTGGAGAAGAATCCCCAGCCGGGCCCGTACTGCGAGTTCATCCGGACGATGCAACAGGGCGGACGCGAGTATCCGCAGATCTGGCATCTGTTTGCGTTTCGTCCGCAGGCCACCGATCATCTGGCGCGGTTCACGCAGGAGATTATGCGCGGTCCGGCTCCCATCAGCCCCGGTTTGCGGGAGCTAATCGCCGCCTACACCTCCTATCGGAACGACTGCCCCTTTTGACGGAAGGCGCACGCCGCGGTCGCGGCGGAATTGCTGGGCAGCGAAGATCTCGTACAGGGCGTGCTCCGCGACCTGGAGAATTCCGCGCTGCAGGAAAAGGAAAAAGCGCTGTTTCGATTTGTCGACAAGGTGAACCGCGAATCGCCGAGAATCACGCCCGCCGATATGCAGCCTTTGTACGCACTGGGATGGACCGATGAGGCGATCTACTTCGTCATCTCGGTATGTGCGCTATTCAATTTCTACAACCGCTGGGTCGATGCCTCCGGCGTGCATGCTCTCTCCGATGAGGCGCATCGCGAGGCAGGGAAGCGGTCGGCTTTGCATGGGTACGTTCGCTAGCGCGTAAACACTGTCGTGTTGGGATGGTACAGTTTCCAGTCGAACCAGTAATCGCTCATCGTCGCCAGCGGCTTCAGGCAGCGGCCCGCCGCGGGTCCCGATACCGCGCAACCTTGGAAATTCCACTCGCTGGCTGTTGCGCTATCCAACAAAAAGCCGGCAGCGCCTTGCGGCGCGCGGAAAAACTCAACCTCGCCCGCCACGCCGGGAATTTCACTCCAGAACGCGCGGACCGATTTGCCATCCGGTCCCACCGCCAGGAAAACAGCTTTCCCGCCGATGCGGTCCTGGACGAGTTTCAGCTCCAACACTCGCTGCAGTGGATAGGCCCGGCTGGTGCCGCCAAACTCCACTCCGAGCATGAGTGTGCGCGGCGCGATTCCTGTCTTGCTGGTGTCCACCACCGTCTTCGCCCCGGCGATGCGCTTCTCCCAATCTTTGGGTTCATATTCCTCACGAAAGGCGGTCACCGGGCGCAACGCGATTCCGTGAGGATTTTCTTGCCGCCACAGGCCGAACGTCAATTCCTCGGAGGCGATCAACTCCATTTGCCGGCCCGCCAGAGGGCCGGAGACAGCCCGGCCGGTGATCTGCTGCCAGAAAGATCCCGTCTCTTCGTCCCGCATCAGAAAGTTCTGATTGTTGATTCCGGCCAGGTGAAACGTCAGCACCCGCCCGTCGATTTCACGCTTCCACACCAGACCGGTGTGACACAGCGTTCAATAAGTCGCTACAATCGCCACGCGCCCGAGGCGGTCGTTGACGATGTGGTGGTAGCCGATGGTGCGGACCGGATAGGCGCGCTGCTCGCCGGAAAGCGCCACGGTCATCACCATATCGTCGGCCTCCACCGGCGCCGTCTGCGCCGCCACAAATTCGGGGGGGCCGGGGGGGGGCCGGGGGGGGCCGGGGTCGGCCTGGACTTGCCGATTATTCTCGGGCGATTCATCCACCATCCACGCGGCCTCCGTCAAGAATCACGTCCCGCAATCACCGTCGCGCCGATTCCTCCGCGAAGAAATAATCGTCAAGTTCAGGCCGATCCCGTTCTTCCCCGTTCTTCCCCGTTCTTCCCCGCACATCTCCCTCAGCTCCATCTTGAAAGGCGAGCGTAACGGCGGCCTCACCGCGAGGCAACTGGAAATCCTCCGGATGATTGTGGACGGGAAGTCCAACAAAGAGATCGCCGCGGATCTCGACCTGAGCGCCAATACCGTGGCCGTGCATCGGGCCAACATCATGGACACGCTGGGAATCCATAACACCGCCGAACTCGTCGTGTACGCCATTCGCAATGGCTTGGCGAACCTTCCTTGATCCCGCCTTAAGCCGCGCCCCCGGCTTAGTATATTTGCACTATTGCGCCTTTTGCCCGACGCTTGTTTAATCGATTCACTCTGGGATTGTGAAAGGGTAAATATGGAGAGGGTGTTTTTCTGGGCTGCTTGCATGTTGGTGGTGGTTCCGGTTTTTGGTCAAAGTAACTACGCCGCGCTGGGCGGCACGGTGTACGATCCCCAGCAGCGCCCCGTTGTCGGCGCGACGGTGCAGGTTACTTCGCAAAGCACCCGGATCGCGCGGCAGACAGCCAGCAATGAAAAGGGGATCTTCGAGATCACCGCATTGCAGCCGGGCGAATACGAACTGGAAGTCCGCGCCGCCGGCTTCGCGCCCCGCCAGCAAGTCTTGCGCCTGGAGGTAGGCCAGCAGATGATGCTGGATCTCAACCTGGGGATCGCCGCCGTCAGGGACGCCACGCAAGTGAACGCCTTGGGCGAGGCGCTGCATGCCTCCGACGCCAGCGTGGGCGAAGTCATCGAACCGTCGGCCATTCGGCAACTGCCGTTGAACGGACGAATGCTGATCGATCTGGTGCTCACGGTCCCGGGCGCCCATCAGGGTCACGGCGCGCAGACCGGCGATATGAACCCGCTCTATTGGCGCCCCGGCCAGAGGTCTTCGGTAACCATCGGCGGCAACCGTCCCAACGCGAACTACTTCCTGCTCGACGGTGCCACCAACACCGATCCCACCTTCAACACGCTGAACCTCAGCCCGTCGCCGGACGCGGTGCAGGAATTCAAGGTGCAGACGGGCAGTTATTCGGCGGAAATGGGCGGCGCAGGCGGAGGCCAGATCAACATCGTCACGAGGTCCGGCGGGAGCCAATTTCACGGAACGGCCTATGAGTTCTTACGCAACGGAGTGCTGGACGGCCTCACGTTGAACGAGACGAGCACCACGAATCACCTGGTTCAGAACAATTTTGGCGCCTCGCTCGGCGGTCCCCTGATGGGCCGGAAAACTTTCTTCTTCGTCAACTACGAAGGATTGCGCCACACGATGACGGACGTCATGGTGGACACCGTCCCCACCGCGCCGGAAGCCGCCGGCGATTTCAGCGCCAGTGGTACGAATATCTACAACCCCGCCAGTGCCCACGCCAACCCCAGCTTCGATGCGTCGAAGCCGGTGAGCGCCGCAAATCCTCAAATCATTCGCGATCCGTTTCCCAACAACGTCATCCCACAGGGCCTGTTGAATCCGGCCGCCACACTGTTTTTGAAGAATTTGAAGAAATATGTCCCCGGACCCAACATGGGCACGGGGATGATGGGTTGCGGCATGACCATGATGGGCGCGCCCACCGTTGTTGGCGCCGGTCTCGACTGTAACAACTACCTCGACGCGCGCAACGAGCGTCACGTCACCGACCAAGGAACGGTGCGCCTGGACCATGTCTTTTCCCGCGGAGACAACCTCTTCGCGCGTTACTCGCTCTCCGGCGAGAACGGGTTCACGCCGGAGAACCTGCCTGGATTCGGCTCGCTGCACGACAATTTCTCGCAGCATGCCGGGATCGGATGGAATCGCGTTCTCAGCCCCCAACTGGTAAACTTGGCTTCGATTACACTTTCGCGCCTGAGCATGCACCGATCCTCGGAGAACAGCGCGAGTAACGATATCGTTTCCCAGCTCGGCATTCAGGGAGTCGGATTCGGTGGCGCGGGCGCTTACGGCGCGCCATATTTCAACGTGCAGGGCTATTCCGGAATGGGTGACACCTATGCCGCCACGCCGATGCACTCCTGGGACACCGTCATCGAAGGCCGCGAGCAACTCAGTTGGCAACATGGCCGCCACAGCATTAAGTTTGGCGCCAGCTACCGGCGTTACATCTGGCCCATGTGGGGATTCTTCCAGAACCGCGGCTACTACCAGTTCACCAATGGATTCACGACGCAAACCGCGACCAACGACAACACGGGGTCGGGTCTGGCCAGTTTCCTGTTGGGACTGCCGGCCGTCAAGCAGCGTCAGGCCGGCATTCCGCAGATGCAACTCCGCCAGTGGTACGCCGACGCTTTCGTGGAGGATTCGTTCCAACTTACCCGGCACACCACGATTCAGGCCGGGCTTCGCTACGAATACATGAATCCACTGCACGACATCAGGTATGCCAACAGCAATCTCACGTTCCAAGACGGCAAGCCATACGCCTTCATCGGCGGACAGCTTGGCTATCCCGACGGACTGTTTGACGCCAACAAGCTGAATTTCGCTCCCCGCTTCGGCATCTCGCACTACATGCCCAGCAGTGGCTTGGTATTCCACGGGGCCTATGGCATTTTCTACACGCCGGTGGACATGAATACTTGGTGCAATCTGCGTCACAACGTACCGTACGTTTTTTCGGAGACACAACAGAGCGACAACTTTACTCCCGCATTCAATGGCTTCAACTTTGCGCCGGCCACACTGGGCACGACCACGGTGAGCTTTGCGGCCTTTCAGTTGCACGCCCCTCCTCAGTACGTCCAGCAATGGAGTTTCTCGGTGGAGAAGGATCTGGGCAAGGGTTACACGCTCGAAATCGGATACTTGGGAGCGCGGGGCTTGCACCTGCAGCGCGCCGATTTGATCAACAACGCTCCTCCCGGCGCCGGAGCCATTGGCCCACGGCGTCCCTTCAAGACGGTGAGCTTTCTGCCGGGCACGGTCTTGCCGTCGAACATTGCCGTCGCCAGCACCACGTTTCCGGTGAGTACGATCAATCTCCTAGAAGACTCCGCGAGAAGCTGGTATGACGCCGGCTACGCCAACGTTCGCCGCCGTTACGCGAGCCGCCTGGGTTTGCTGGCGAACTACACCTGGTCGAAAAATCTGAGCGACGCTCCCGATTTTCGCTCGCCGATGTTCGAATCCTCGGTGGCTCAGAACAACGCCAATCTCGACGCGGAAAAGGGGCCGGCCTGCGATGTACGGCATCGCTTCGCGCTCAGCGCGGTTTTGGATCTGCCCTCGCTGGGCCAGGGCGTTGTGCAGGGGGCCACGCGAAACTGGCATCTCTCGTCGATTTACCAGGTGCAGTCGGGATTTCCATTTACGATTTCCGTATTCGGCGATACCGCCAATGCCGGAACGGTGCTGGGAGAGAATCCCATCCGGGCGAACGTCACGGGCCAGCCGGTCTTCGGCCCGGGGACGGGAACGGCCAATTCCTGGTTCAATCCCGCGGCCTTTGCCGCGCCGCCGGCTTTCGCCTTCGGTAACGCCGGACGTAACACGGTTTACGGTCCCGGAATGCAAACGCTCGATTTCGCGTTAGCGCGCGAATTCGCGGCGTCGGAGAAGCTGAAATTAAGTTTGCGCGCGGAGTTCTTTAACGCCTTGAACCACACCAATCTTGGAACGCCCAACCGCTTCGTGAACACTCCGCAGTTTGGAACGATCACCGAGGCGGCAACGCCGGGACGGGAAATCCAGATGAGCTTGCGGGCGTCGTTTTGAAGTATCTTGCCTTCGTGGATGGCCAAATCCCATAGCCAGCGAAGCTGGCCGCTGGAGAAACGATTCGGGACAAACGAGTGTTGCGCCTGATCGGGCGGTACTTGCGAAGCGGAGTTCTGGTGGAGGGAGTGCGAGTCGGCAGCGAGGAAGGGACGCCACAAGGCGGACCCCTTTCGCCGCTGCGGGCCAACATCTATCTGGATGCGTGAGACCGGGAGTTGGAGCGGCGAGGACACTGCTTCAGCCGGTACGCCGACGATGGCAACATCTACGTGAGAAGCGAGAAGGCGGCGGAACGAACCTTTCGGACGACGAAAGCCTGGATTGAAAAGCATCTGAGCTTGATGCCATCGGACCTTGCGGCTAGCCGTTAACGCCGCCGCGTTCACCCGCCGGATGCGGAAAACCGCACGTCCGGCGGTGTGGGAGGGTGGCCGGGCCGAAAATCCCGGTCACCCGACCCGATGGAAATGTAGAAACTCCAGGGACAGGCCTCCGGAGGTTTTCCTCAGATTTAAGAAAAGTGTTCGTGTTTTCATCATCTCCGGCCGCCTCGCGGCGGCCCTGTCGGTTTATCGGCGGTTGCTTTTTCTGGAGCCTTTCCGGCTACAATATGCCTATGAAGCAAAAGGTCCTTCTCTGGGTTTTGGTTACCGCTACGTTAGTGCTGCCATCCGCCTACTGCGCCGACTGGAACCGCCGCTTGGCGGCGAACTATCTCGATTCCCGCGAACAAGAATGGTTCGCCTGGCCGGGAGCCAACCAGGCGGTGGGCGGACCGTGCATCTCCTGCCACACCAACATGACCTATTTGCTAGCGCGTCCGGCGTTGCGTCGCGCCCTCGGTGAAACGCAAGCCACGCAGTACGAGCAAGGCCTGCTTGACACACTCCGGGCCCGCCTGGACAAGAAGGATCCCGCGGAAATGTTTCCTACCACCAAGGGCCGTCATGGCGAGGAAGCGGTGGGAGTGGAGTCGGTGCTGGCCACGCTTTTCCTGGTGGAGCAGAGCGCCGCGAAGCCGGTTCTGAGCGCCGAGGCCCGCAAGGCGTTCGATCGCCTGTGGGCGCTGCAACTCCGCGAAGGCAAGTCGGCGGGCGCTTGGACCTGGAACGAATATGATCTGGACCCCTGGGAGATGCCGGATTCCGTTTTCTACGGGGCGGCGCTGGCCGCCGTCGCAGTGGGCGAAGCGCCCGCGGCGTACCGTGTTGAACCGGAGGTTGGCGAGCGCGTCCACGAGTTGGTCGCGTACTTGCAGCGCGAGCAGCACAGCCAGCCGTTGCACAATCGCTTGCTGCTGTTGTGGGCGTCGTCGGAACTTCCCGGGCTGTTGCCGGAAGCCGCCAGGAAATCGCTGATCGCGGAGGTGCAAGGCAAGCAGAACTCCAGCGGCGGATGGACATTGGAGTCGCTGGGACCGTGGGAGAAGCACACTCATGCGCCGCCCTCCGAGGGCAGCAACAATTACGCCACGGGACTGGCCGCGTTCGTGCTGCAAAAGGCCGGTGTGAAGCGCACTGATCCGGGCGTGTCCAAGGCGCTCGATTGGCTGCGGTCGCAGCAGGATGCCAAGACGGGATCGTGGGCCGCCGACTCGATGAACAAGGATCACGACGATCCGATGACGTCTCGCTTCATGCAGGACGCCGCCACGGCGTTTGCAGTGCTGGCGCTGGTGGGACCGGAAGGCGTGAAGGCGTCAAAATGACTACGAGATGGGACCTCTCAACCCAGCGAACCGGCCAGGGACTCCCTCTTGACTTGTTGAAAATAACTGGCGGGCCAAGTGGGATACGTATCGAACTCTCATCGCCCAATCCTTACCGACGGAGAAAGCCCGTGCCGCTTAGAACCACAATGACGACCACCATTTATCACGATAGCACGCAAGGACTTCGCACGCCAACAACGTAAACCCTAGTCCTGTTAGGCCGTCCCGCCGCATTTCCCGAGGACATTCAGATGATGGACGGTTTCGCGATGTATCGTCCAAGTGGGATAGCTTCCGGCTTGCCGACTTATCTCGTCCAAGTGGATTGCTCCGGATCGCCGACGGATCCGCCCGGAATCGCCGTTCCACAATTCGCGAGACACCAAGAAGCCATGTAAATCGGGCCGCCGAACAGTTCCCCCAATCAATCTTGGAGCTTCGCGCTACTCCGCACAGCGGTAACAACCTCCCGGATTGCCGCTACAACGACATCCGGCCGATCCAGTTGGACATAGTGGCCGCAGTCGGCCACGCGGATCTGCTTGCTATTGCTTGAAAGAAGCAACATCTGTGCCTGCAACGTCCGATGATCCTCAGCAAGCTGGGTCGCTTGCTCCTCGGAAAAACGGGGCATCGGTTGCACCTTAGTCGCCGTCATCACTATCAGCGGTTTCTCCCGGAACATGAAATCTCGGCGATCGCTTGCAATTTCCCGGTAGAACCGCGCCATCGCGATTTCGCCTGAGGCGCCATCATCCGGCTCTTTCTTGCCTTCTCCGGGAGGCGCCTGCTTTCCAGCCCTCATGCGCCGGCCTAAATCCTTGAAGAACTCTCGGAGCTCCGGTTCGGACATCGCACCCGGGCGGTAGAGCTCCGGCTTTAAGCCTGGAGCAATAATGCCCGTTAGTTGTTTCTCGTCGGAGCTGTCCACCAGGACCAGCCCAGCGACTTCATCCGGAAATCGACTGGCAAATCGGCGAGCGTAGAGGCCGCCTAGGGAGTGGCCCACTAAGACGTATGGACCCCGAAGCGACGCCTCCCGCAAGAACGAGTGTAGATCGTCGATGACATCGTCGCGTTCCGACACGCGATCATATGAGCAAACACGCGTCAAATCCGCGACTCCTGGCTGAACCTTCTCCCAATCCCCTCTGCCCCGTCCCGCCCCAGATTCGAAGATGACGGTCGGTTCACCAGTACCTACGCAACGCAAATGTGAACTGCTTGACTCACGGCCGTCTTTCTGTGCTGTAGGTGGTTGCGCGGGTTGAGCTTGAGCGTAAAATGAAATGACAGCCAAAAGAACGGTAGAAGCCGCAGTTCTTACGGGTGCTAGCATGCGTAGATGCTACCACATGCTTCTGTTGGCCGAGAAACGGACTTCCCCGCGGCACCCGCGGCGCCCGTATTCTTACCCGTTGGCGAATACACAGTCATCGTCGGTTGTGAGACGTTGTCCACCTCTCCCGGCTCCGAAACCGTTTCGGTGTTGGGGGCTGGGCCAAACTGAGCGTCAGGGGCTGTGCCTGGCCATATCGGCACTTGCGTTTTGCCCGACGACGGCTGCCAGCCATGGCTCTGGGCGAACAGGTTATTGGGCGCAAGCACAAAACAGAGAGCATAGAGCAGAGTCTTCATCACACTCCTCACAGAGACAGGATACAGCGAACTCCGTCTTGAAGATAGGTTCTGCTAGGCGCGCCGTTCAATTCCTCAGCGCTCTCTCGATGTGGTCTATCACCAAGTAATCGACTGGAGCCTTATCCTTAACCAATTGCAGCCCCAATGCTTTCAATAAATCAGCGAAGGCGCTTGATCCCATTGCGTCAGGTCCTATTTGATCGGACTTTATAGCGGATTGCGTTAACCCATCCGTAAGGGTTGGTTTGGTTGACTCCTGTTGTTCTGGTTTCTTTAAAGTACAATTATAGACTCCTTTAAGCCCGGTCTGGTCAATAACGATACGGTCAACTCGACCAGTGAGAAAGTTGCTGAACCGCATCATGTCCGTGTAGCGAAATGTAACAGCGTCTTGGCTATGAAGTATATTAAACGTTCCCTCACCTTCTGCCTCTTGAAGTCGCGGTCCATCCTTAGCGACAGTCAACTTATATACTGGAGCTACCTTAGCTGCACATGCAGCGACAATCTGAAACGCTCTGCCAAGAGGGACTGAAGCATCAGCCGAAGCTCATCCTTCGAGACGTCGCGGTCAGCCTTCGCGACGATATCATACGATTCCGAAAGCGAGCCCCAGAGTTTCTTGTCTCTTAGGGAATCCGACCCCGATACACGGCCAAGCGGAAAGTGATAGGCTTCTCCGACAATGAAACCCGCGGCGCGGTCTACGAAGTTGACCCCGTTTGGCGTGTATACCGAACTACTGGCTCGCGTGTCGTCGGACCTATGAGGTTTGACAGACGCAACCGCAAATGCCGGGCGGTCGGCGGGAGCAGACTGCGCTTGGCTGGTTGCCCCATAAGTGCCCACAACTCCGGCGCAAATCGACACCGTTATCGCTACAAATGTGTTTCGAATAAGACGATTAGTATGCTGAAAGCAATACGCCGCCATAAATCTCCTCCATTACCGGACAGTAAGTGCCGAAAGCGGCCGTCGCCGAGACGCCCGGCACACCCTCGTCGGCGAATTTGCCGAAGCCCCGTTGCTCCACCGCCCACAGGCTGCTGACGCTGCTGGCCGCGAGTAGAATCAATATGAGAACTAGCTTACACTTCATACATCTATACTCCTCAATGGCGATCAGTTCGCCGAGGGCCGCTCGACTTGATCGATAACCAACGTTGCCACGGGTCCCTTCGTCCCTTGCAATCGTAGGCCGAGTTGCTGTTGAATGGCGGCGAAAAGATCGGGCTTGGCGGGCTCTACGCCAGCGGGATCAATCGCCAATTTTCCCTCGAATTGGGTTTCGTCGGGCATCCACTCCAGGTCGAAATCGTACTTTCCGGAGAGGCCGGTGCGATCCACCACGGGCCGGTCGAGTACGGCGCGTTGCATCATCGAAGCGAACTGCACCATCGTCGCGTTGCGGGCCGGCAGCAAAACACGTTGCGGAAAAACACGATTCACCAGCACAGGCGGATCGTCGGGGGACGCTGTGCTTTCCTTGAGCTTTGGCCCATTCTTCGCAAGCGTTAGCGCGTAGATCGAGAGTTCTTTTTCTTGGCGATGAAAAGTCAGTTGGAACCGGTCAGCCAAGAGCTTGCGAAGCATCGCCATTTGCTGGTCGAGATTAGGTTTGGTTTCGCCGGGCGTCGCCGCGAGAACATCGTAACGGTCGGATTCGATCCACGCCGGGCCGCCTGAAATTGCTTGGGGAGTAAGGTTGTAAGCCGCGCCGACCAGCCCCTTCAACGTGTAGTTCTTAACGACAAACCGGCGGCCGCCCTGCATTGTAATGAACCTGCCACCGCGATCATTGGGATCGGCCGGCTTGATCGTCGCAACTTCAAAGGCGTTGAATTGCCCGAGCACGACTTCGAACTGCGGTCTCGCGGCGGATTGCGCTCGAATGAATGGCGCATTCATCACGCCAACGATGACCGGTAGGGCGAGTGCAGCCGCCGCCGCGATGGCCAACGTGGCTTTCTTGGCCAAACTAAGGTTGAGCATGGTGCCAGCGTTCAAAATATCGTGAATCCGCCGCTTCAAATCTGCGCCGGTGACTCCGGAGACGCACACCAGCGGTGATTCCACGTAGAGCTTGCAGACATTGAGGATGCCCTCGGCATAAACATGCGGCTCGTTGCCCATGCGCAGCACATCTTCGTCGCAAGCCCGTTCGCGTTCTCCCACCAGGCGCGCGCCAATCCACCAGACCAATGGATGAAACCAGAAAATCGCTTCGACTACCATGTGAATTGCGGCAAACAGGTTGTCGCGGCGGCGAACGTGGCACAGTTCATGAGCCAACACCGCTTCGAGTTGCTGGGGCGTCAGGCGTTCCGCGATGCCCGCCGGCAAGAACAGAACGGGACGCAACAATCCGACCACGCCCGGCTCCAGCAAACCGGGAGACGAACGCACCTCGATTTCGCCGGGAATCTCCAGCGGGGAGCTCGATCGCAACGCGCTCCGGATGCGCAGCCAACCCTGCAACCGCAGCCAGGCGATCACGCCGAACCCGCCCGTCCAGAGACAGAAAATCGCTAGACCAAACCAATCCGTGGTGCGATGCGTAACCCGGACCAGCGGCGCGTCATTCAAAAACGGCTCGCTGATTTGCAACGAAACGGCCGGCGGCGTGATCGTCGTGGGAATTCTGTGCGCGGCGGCTGGCGTCCGCACCAGGTGGCTGCCGAAACTCAACAGTAGCGCGAATGGAACCAGGAACTTCAACGACGCGCTCAACCACAACCAGTAGCGGACTTGCGCGTGGTTCTTTTGGAACGCGAGAGTCAGCAACCCGGCTGCGGCGGCGAACAACGTCGATTGCCAGAGGTGGTTGGTCAGTTGATTGATCATTTGGATTTCCGCGTCCTTTCCGCTTTCTGCTGGCGGTCATGCTGCTCGATCATTTTTTCCAGGTCGCGAACGTCGTCGCGAGTCAGCTTTCCGGCCTCGGCGAGTTGCGCCATCAGCGGTTGGGGCCGTCCGCCGAAGAAGCCTAAGATCTCGTCGAGCAGACGGTGGCGCGTTACATTGCGGGCCACGGTCGGCTCGAAAATGTCCGCGTTGCTGATTTTGCGCACGCGGCGCACCGCCTTCTTGCCTTCTAGACGATAGACCGTAGTTTGGATCGTTGTGTAAGCGGGACGGGGTTCCGGAAAGGCCTCTTGAATTTCGCGAATGGATGCTTTCCCGTTGGCCCAAAGGGCCTCCAGGATTTGCAGTTCGAGTTTACTGAGTTTGGGCTGGGCCATAGGTACTCTACTGCCTCACGTGTGAAGCTACTACGTTGTAGTAGGAGTGTCAAGAGAATTTTTCGCTTGCCTCGGCCATGCAACCAGTATACCGCGTGTCGATATACTCTCACGTGATATACTGTCAAGCGATATAGTGGGCTGGGTTCTTCTGAATAGGGGGAAAAGGGGTCGGCCTGAACTTGGTTAACCTCTCGGCGAGGGCAGTCCCTTACCCTTGCGAAAGACCTTTTGGCCCGGGGGAGGGCGGTGTCGGGGGGGCCGGGGTCGGCCTGGACTTGCCGATTATTCTCGGGCGATTCATCCACCATCCACGCGGCCTCCGTAAAGAATCACGTCCCGCAATCACCGTCGCGCCGATTCCTCCGCGAAGGAATAATCGTCAAGTTCAGGCCGACCCCGTGCTCCCCGTGCTCCCGACCCCGTGCTCCCGTGTCTCGCTGGTCGAACCCGGCCAGATGGATACCGCATATCTGTTATACTCCGGCAGAAATGCTCCCGAAGCCGGCACAAGATGCTTCCGCTCACCGAGTCCTGCTGACTTTCGACGATGGGCCTCATCCCCGACACACGGTTTTTTTGCTGGATGAGCTGGCTCGCCGCGGATTGAGCGTCGTCTTCTTTGTGTTGGGAGAGCACTTGGAGTCGCCGGCGAATCACGCTATTCTCGAACGCATGGCGGGCGACGGTCATTTTATTGGCGTTCATGGATATTCCCACCAGTTGTTGACCCATCTGACAGACGATCAGATCCGCGGCGAGGTTCGTCGCACCGAAGCGCTCATCGGCAAACTGAATCGGGGCATCAAACTCTGGCGGCCGCCGTATGGCGATCGCGATCACCGGGTGGATTATGTCCTGGCATCCCTCGGCTATACCCGCATCTTGTGGAACGTCGATAGCTTGGACTGGGTGAAGCCCGCCCCGGTCGTTTCTTGGGTCGATCACACGCTGGAGCAGATTCGTCTGCGGCAGGCCCGCGGCTTCCGTAACACGGTGTGCCTGTTACACGACGCGTTTGCGAGTCGGCTCGGCGATCTTTTGGATCGCCTCGGCGACCTTCCCGACACACAGATTGCCCAATACAATCCTTGGCACGCCGACGGACTTAGTTTGAGTAAACACGCACCGGAACCAGACACTTCGACGATCTGTCCTTCCGACGCCGGCGGCTTTCATCTAGGTGACGCGCGCGTATTGGCTCGGGCGCGGATCAATACTCTATATCTCCTGAATGAATCGGCAGGCCTCGTTTGGGACGCACTCGCAGCGGGAGCGTCCCCAGCCGAGACCGCGCAAACTCTGGCGCGCCAGTATGACATCTCCGAGGATCTGGCCTCGCAGGACGTTCAATCCGCGATGGCCAATTGGCGATCCGGCGGTTTGCTTGGCCCCAAGGCGGTCGAATTGGAGATTCCCGGACCGTGGGTTCGCTCCATCAGGGAGGTCCGCATAGCCGGCGGCGGCCAATTTGAAGAAGAGCACGCCTACACTTTCCTCGACCTCCGTTTCCGGATCCGCTTCCAAACCGCCGATCTGGCTCGGGCGATTCATCCGCGCTTTGCTAATCTGGAAGCTCCCGGCAACGCGGCGCCGGAGAATCGGGAGGCGGACTGCGCCTGGATGGCGCCGGAGAATCGGGAGGCGGACTGCGCCTGGATGGCGCCGGAGAATCGGGAGGCGGACTGCGCCTGGATGGCGCCGGAGAATCGGGAGGCGGACTGCGCCTGGATGGCGCCGGAGAGCATTTTCCAGGTCGCCTCCACCGGCGGCGATTACGTTCTGGGTCTGCCGGATGCGGTGGCGACGAGCCATTCATCCCCGGCTGCTCTGGCATACGAGCTTTTCTTCGAAATCATGAACCTGGCGTATCCGGATCTCAGCCTGATGGCATGTCTGCATTCCTCGCTCATCGGATGGGGTGATGGCGCCGTCGCCCTGGTTGGTAACAACGGCAGCGGGAAGAGTACCCTGGCCGCTGCGCTGGTCAGTTCCGGGCGGCCGGCTTTGGCGGACGACAGGCTGTTTCTGGATTCCGCCACCAGCCGGCCTGTGGCCACGCCCAACGCCATCGGCTTAAAACGGGGAAGTTGGCTGCCGTTGCTCTCGCGTTATCCGGATCTCCTCCAGCTTCCCTTGGTTCGAAACCAAGAGGAAGAAGTTCGCTTTCTTCTGCCCCCGCCGCCCACCGCACGTCTACTGCCTGCGGTCAAACACGTCTTTTTCCCGTGTTATGGCGCCGCGCCGGCCGCAGCCGCTTTCCCGCTCACGTGTGTACAGGCGCTCCAGCGAATCACCGCGGCCGAGGGCTGGATTTCCGCCGATCCCGAAAAACTCTCGAGATTCTTGCAGTGGATGGAACGTGTTCGCTGTTATGACCTTCCCTATTCCAGCCTGGACGCCGCGATCGAGCAGATGGAGGAGTATCTGCGGACTGGGGCCGCCGCATGAACCGCCCCATGAACCGTAAAGACGCATTCCTGTTTCTGACTCGATGTCTCGCACCGGAGGATCGCGGGGCGAACCTGGCCGGGGAGATCGCCGCGGGCCGTGTCTGTTGGGAGCGCGTCGTCGAAATCGCCAGCGAGTATTGGATGACGCTGGTTCTGTATCGCGAACTTGGCGAGAAACACCTGCTGGATTTGCTGCCCCCGAACGATCGGAATGATCTGCTGGAATATTTCCGGGCGATTCATGCCGCGAATGCGGCGCGGAACCGGGGCCTGCTCGCACACGCCGCAGAAGTGGTCGGCATGCTCAACGGAATCGGAGTTGAGCCGATCCTGTTGAAAGGCGCCGCGCATCTGGCCTCCGGCCTGTACCCGGACCCGGCGGTGCGTTTCATGGACGACATTGATCTGTTAGTCCCTGACGATCGGGCCCTGGAATGCTGGCTTCTTCTCCTTGCCGCCGGGTACGAGACCTGCGGCAAACACCGCCACAAACGTGCCGAGTGCTTGCCGCGAGAGCAGTGGCCCACAATTCGGCGCCCGGATCGAGAAGGGGAATTGGAGATTCACCGCGTCGTGGAATGGAATCACCTGCTGAGCCTCGCCTTCCTTGTACCTCGATGCGTGTTCGCTGGCCCTGCGTGGCGGGAGAGCCTGGATCCTCAATGCTACGAGCCGGCTGATCTTCACCCTGGCTCACTCCTACGTGCATGACGCGCTCGGCCTTCGTGCCGACGCGCCGTTTCGCGACCTTTATGACGCGACGCTGCTGGCCCGACGGCTGGATCGGGAGATCCAGTGGCCGCTGGTGATGGCAACGTTCGATCGTGCCGGAGAAGCGGAGAGCTTGCGCATCGCCGGCATGATGTGGCGGCGTCTTTTCTCGCAGGATCCGCCCGGCGCCATCGATCCGCCGCGATGGGGCTGGATCTATTGGCAACGCTGTTTGCTGACGATCAGCAGCCCGCGATGGGGGCGGATCGCGGACCATCTGACCCGGAACATCCGCTCCGTGGCAACCGCCTTTTCCGGAACGACGGAAGGAAAGCGGGTGCGCGAGGAATTCTCCAGGCCCTCGGCTGTTCTTCGAAAGCTGCGCACGGCGGCGCGGCTCTATTCTCTCGGCCGGCCGCCAGGGAGAAATGGACGCGGCAATGGAGCCTAACGTCAAGAGGGACGCAGACCGTCCGTTCGATGACCGCGAGAATCCCTTCGATTCGGGCGTTTCTCTCCCAATTCTGGCCGCTCGTTTGGCTGGCGCGGCATTCGTGGTCGTGGCCGTGCTTTCCGGATCGCGGTTGCTCGAATGGGTTTCTGTTCCCATGCTGTTGTGGATTGCGATCGTGGTATGGGGCCGTTACGTCATTTTCGCGGAGAACCTGGAGTGTCTGCCGAACTTGAGCGCGGAAGTCCCGCGCGAAGCCGTTGCTCAGCCGCTCCCCGCCGTCACCATCATCGTGCCGGCCCGGAACGAGGCAGCGGGAATCGAACCAGCCGCGCGCGCCTTGGCGGCGATCGACTATCCGCGGCTGGAGATCATCATCATCGACGACCACTCTTCCGATGCGACGCCGCAAATTCTCCAGCGAATGGCGCGCGACTCCCCGCGTCTGCATGTGCTGGCCGCGCCCGATCTGCCCGAGGGATGGACCGGCAAGACCAACGCTTGCACCTTTGGTTTCCAGCAATCCAGCCCGGATTCGCGCTGGTTGCTGTTCACCGATGCGCGGGTCATATTCCATCGGAACGCGGTCTGGAGCGCGATCGCGCACGCCGAAGCGAATCATCTCGACTTCCTGAGCTGCATTCTCCGCTTCGAGGGGAAGGGCCTGGCCGAAGAATTGCTGACGGTGATTCAGAATCGCGGCCTGGTCGTCAGCGCCCGTGCCTTTGGCGGCGGACCGCCGGCCTCTCCCTATGGTTTGGGGGCCTTCACCTTGATCCAGCGCGATCTGTACCGGGCTTGCGGCGGATACGCCCGGTTCTCAGGGCATGCGCTGGAGGATTTCATGCTGGCCAAGGCAGCGCATCGCTCGGGCGCCGCAACCGGGGCTGCCATCGCTTCCGAGATTGTCTCTATCCGCCGGTATCATGGCTTCTTGGATCTGCGCCGGCGCATGGTACGAACCTTCCGGACCGCCGCCAGCGACAGCGTTCTTGACCTGGTTAATCGAATGAGCCTGGAATTCTGCTTGAACGTCCTGCCGCTCCCCGTGGTTGCCGCCGGCGTTCTCAGCATGGCGGCGCGCGGGTTCCAGCCAGCCCTGGCCGTAATGATGCTATTGGCGCTTCTGGCTTATCTCGCCGGGACCTGCACGCCGCGGAGTTGCCGGAGGATTTGCGAATGCCGATCCAGGGTGGTCTGGCTCCATCCTCTGGGCGCGGTCTTATGGATTTTTCTGCTGCTTTCGGCGATCAGCGACCGGTTGCGCGGGCAGGCCATCTCCTGGCGCGACCGGAAGATCGACGCTCCTCAAGTGGCCGGGACCTCGCGCTCTTTCGATGATCGGCCGTCGTAAGGTGCTTTTTGACGGCAGGGGATCTATGGTATGATCGCTCGGATTTTGAGTCCAACAACAAGGGGATCCTGCATGTCGAATGAGAACATATCCAACGGCAATTCTGCATCCGGGGACGGGGCCGAAAAAGACACCAGCGAGAAAATCGATCGCCGGACTCTTGGCGCCCGCGTCGGCCGATTTGTGAAATATACGGCGCCGGCCGTGATTGCCCTGACAACGGCCCAGCAGGCGCACGCCAGCTAGTCCGAAGCGGTCCCGCATGAGCGCTGCCAAGCGATCGCCAGAGCGGCCGCATCAAGCGAGCTCGCGGCGCAACGCGGCGATCAACCGCGCGATTTGGTCTTCGTCATTAAACAGGTGGGTCGAAACGCGGAGACCACTCAACTGCTTCGGTGGGAGTGCCTTCACAACAATGCGGTGCTTCACCTGTAGTGTGGTTTGCAGCGCGATGCTGTTCACTCGGTTTGGCAGCCGGACGGTGACCATCGGCGCCGCAGCCTCCCCGGGCGGAGGACTGAGGACCGATACCATGGGCAACGCCTTGAGTTGATCGTAGACAAGGTTCCGCAGACTCATGATGCGTCGTTCAACGGCGGATTTGTCCCGGCTCCAGAGGTACTGGAGCGCTGCTTCCAGCCCCAGGATCGACGGGATGTTCCGGACGCCGGTCGCGCCCGTATAGGCGGCGCGGCCATCCTCCAGCAACGCTGGCTCAATTCGCTTGGCTGCGTCGCGGCTAAGAAACAGCAAGCCCGTTCCCTTTGGTCCCATCAGCCACTTGTGGCCGCTCGCTGCGTACGCATGGCAGCCCAGCGCGCGGAGGTCGACCGGAATCGCTCCAGCCGCCTGGGCCCCGTCTACCACCAGAAGGCAATTCGTCGCTCGCAGGGCGGCAGCCAGATGCGCGATGGGCAATACCTGTCCCGTGGGAGAGGTCACATGGCTCACGCTCAGCACGCGTGTCCGCGGGGTCAGCTTGGCCGCGAAGCGCGCCACCACGTCGTCGGCGTCAAACAGCATGGGCGGTAGCGCGACTTCGTCAATGACGACGCCATTCTTTCGAGCCAGATGGTTCCAGCACATCCTCCCGCCCGGGTGTTCCTGGTTCGAGGTCAGAACTCTGTCGCCGGCGTTCAGTCCTAATCCCAGGGCGATCGCGTTCATCCCGGCCGTCGTGCTGTCCGTCAGCACGATCTCGTCGGGCTGGCAGTGAAGAAAAGAGGCGGCGGACGATCGCACGGCCTCCATCTGCTGCTCGAGCGGTCCGTACCCTTGATACGAAGGATTGGATTCCAGTGTTTGAGACGCGGAAAGTACGCGATCCAGCACCGGCCGCGGAGTCGGGCCGAGCGCTCCGGTATTCAAGTAAGCCAGTCCGGGCTCAAAGAGAAAGTCGGCAGCCGGCGGCTGCTTGGCCGCTTGCCGCAGCGCCTGGATTCGCGCGGTGAATGGAGCGGCTCCACTGACGCCGGCCAACGATAGAAAATCCCGGCGCCGAAGCAAAGGTCTCGAAGACATAGGCGGCCTCCTCCTCTACGCCTTAGATCTTACAGGGAGATCGGGTGCCGCTGCTCTAGTTCTGAGGTGTCGCCGGATGTTCCTCTTGCTGCCCTCTCAATGAGCGAGGAGACTCGGGGTCGGCCTGGGCTTGACCGCGGGAGATGCGGGGACAGCCTGGGAGTTTGTCGGAAATGTCGGAAATAGATTTCGGCGAACGAGGAATCAATAGGTTACAGAACATTCCTTCCTGAAAATGTTTCGTAAGTTGTTGATTCGCCGTTCGGGCAAATCTATTTCCGACAAACTCCTGGACGGGCGATTATTTCTGGGCGCGAGGAAAACACCGGTAAGCAGCGTGAACGCGTCAGGGCTGCGGCAACGAGCTGGCTTCAGGTCGCAGGCGGAAAGCCGAATCGAGCCTTTCCGAGGCGACCTTTTCCCCCAAGGCAGATAATCATTACCAACTAGTAATCAAGCCGGGAAATTGATGTGCGCTGGACTGCTGAACTCTGGGTGTAAGCAGGCATTTCTTCAATGGCATAACCAGTTCAGCGGTGGACTGAACTGGCACTGAACTATTGAAAGAGTCCAGGCCCTGCTTTCTGGCGGAGAGGGGGGATTCGAACCTGCTGCGGCTGTTGATTCCAGACAAGTTATTGAAAACTGGCAGCCGCTAAACCGTCATGAAACCCACGATCCGCGTTCCATCGTAGGTGTATCGTACACGGCGATGTTTCTTCCCAACGCTTTTAGTATCCCCCACTGAACCGCACCGGGAGGATCACGTTTTTTCGGGATTCGCGCTGCCGTCAACTTCGCCGACCGCGCTTGAACTGGAGATGGCGAATGATCCCGGACGGAATCGCGCCACCGAATCGCGCCGTCTAAATGCGAAACGCTGGCAAGGCGGAAGCCGCGCCGCGGCGTAACGGTATGGGTGTTTCGGAGTTGGAGTCACGCTTGCGGGTATCAACCAGGCGAAGAGGATTGATGTGTGGGGCCGCGGGAGCAACAAGGACCGTTCCTTCACTCACGACCTCGACGAGGTCGCAAGCGGAGAGCGGAAGTTCATGCCGGAACCCGCGGCGACTCCCGTTGACTCTGAGTTTGCCTCGCTCCTGCCGAAACGAACCGGCACACTTGTGGTGTGGTCCAACTGCGATCGCCTCACGCTACTCGCTGATTCTAGCGGTGCTCGGCTTCCTTCCCGGCGTGGTATTATCGCAATTGGTTTATTGGATCGCTTACCAAGCGACGCTGCTTCCGTTGAGTGGCAGCGGTTTACTTACTGACCGCGGGCATGGGCGTGTTTTTCGGCGCACTGGCGATGCGGCGGCTGCGCCTGGCGGATTCCGCGGAGATTTTCTAGTTTATGGAACCGGTCATCAGCATCGATCGCGTGGATCATTTCTACGGCGAGGGCGCCTTGAAGAAACAGGTGCTCTACGACGTTTCCACCAACATCATGCCCGGCGAAATTGTCCTGCTGACCGGGCCCTCCGGTTCCGGCAAGACCACGCTGCTAACGCTGGCCGGCGCGTTGCGCTCCGTTCAACATGGCGACGTCCGCATCTTCGATCGCGAATTGAAGGGCGCCAGCCCTTCCCAGTTGGTGTAAGTACGCGAAAGCATCGGATTCATTTTCCAGCACCAGAACCTGCTGGCATCGCACACGGCGTTTCAAAACGTCGAGTTGTCCCTGGGAGTCGGCCCGCGGGTCAAGAAGTCGCACGTCAGCCGGATGAGCAGCGAAGCCCTGGAAGCGGTGGGTTTGGGCGATCGCATGCACTATTATCCCGACCATCTTTCCGGTGGACAGAAGCAGCGCGTCGCCATTGCCCGCGCGTTGGTGCGCAAGCCGCGCATTCTGCTGGCCGACGAGACCACCGCGTCGCTGGACCGCAAGTCGGGCCGCGAAGCGGTGGATTTGATGCGCACGCTGGCCAAGCAACAGGGCTGCGCCATTCTCCTGGTGACTCACGACAATCGCATTCTCGATGTCGCCGATCGTATTCTCTCGCTCGAAGATGGACGCATCACCACGTTTGCCGAAGGACTCACCGCCAACACCGGTCACTTGCTGACCGCGCTGGCCAACCTGCACCGCAAGGGCAGCGTGGTCGAGCACATGACGGAAATGTCCGAAAACCAGTTCCTGGAGGTGGTCCAGCAGATGACCCAGGAACTGGAGCAATTCCTGCAAGCCATGGACCTGGGCAATCGCGAGGCGGTCAACGCGCTCATCGACCAGATTCTGGAGGCCGTCACGCTGCGCGTCGTGCAACTGCAGAATGTGGCCGCTTCGATCCGCTTGGGTGCCTCCCACTCCCAAAGCCAAGACAAAGACGAGCGCAGCAAAACACCCTTCTCAAATCAGTGATATATGATATATCATCATCACGCTTGCGGTTTTTTCTTGTTAGGCAATTAGGGCGAGCGTGTCCTTTCTCTTTTGGCTGAAGCGCCGTCGAGCGCCTGCGGCTACAGATTGAGAAGTGCCGCCGCGAACTGTGTCTCTCGTGAAATCCAGAATGCCGACTCTCGATACCTACCATGCTTACCGGGCGTTCCGTCGCTCCATAACTGTCGCGGCTCTTCCGGTCATATACTCGGGCGCCATGAGGGCGACCCTTTCCGGCTGGGCGTTCTGCTTGCTCACGGTATTTGCCTCATCCCAACCCGGGGATTGGCCGCAGTTCCGGGGACCGCAAGGCGCGGGGGTCTCCGCCGATACCGGCCTGCCCGTGGAAATGAGCCCGGAGAAAAACATGGTTTGGAAAACCGCGATTCCTCTGGGCTTTTCCTCGCCGGTTCTCTCGGGATCCTACATTTTTCTCACTGCGGTGGAGAACGAGAAGTTGTTGACCATCGGGCTGGATCGCGCCACGGGAAAAGTCGTTTGGCGCCGCGAGGCGCCGCGGCCGCGGCGGGAACACATGCAGCAACCGAATACTCCCGCCAACCCCAGCGCAGCCAGCGACGGCCAAGCCGTCTTCGTTTTCTTTGGCGATTTCGGCCTGCTCGCCTACAGCCTCGATGGTCAGGAGCGCTGGCGCTTGCCGCTCGGTCCTTTCAACAATCAGAATGGTCATGGATCGTCGCCGATCATTGCCGGCGACCTGGTGGTCTTGATCTGCGATCAAGACACGGATTCCTACATCGTCGCTGTGGACAAGCGCTCCGGAAAGGTGCGCTGGAAGACGCCGCGTCCCGACATCACCGCTGGCTACGGAACGCCCGTCCTGTGGCAGCCGCCGCCATCCAGGCGAAATGCGCCACCCGATTCGCCGGCCAAACGTCCCGCGCAGATTATCGCGCCGGGAGCCTATCAACTGGTCTCCTACGACTTGCAAACTGGTGCGCGGATTTGGTGGGTGACCGGCCTGGCCTGGCAAGTGAAAGGCGTTCCCCTGCTCATTCCGGGGCCCGAGGGAGCCGGGGCCACGCTCTTCATGAATACTTGGGCAGGCGGCGGCGACTTTGAAACACCGCCCCCGGTGGACCCGTGGGACGTTGTGGTGGCGCGCTACGACAGCGACAAAGACGGCCGCCTGAGTCAGCGCGAGATCGCGCCCCTGATGCGTAACATCGACGACCAGGATCTCAACAAGGACGGCTTCCTGGATCGCCAGGAATGGGAAGCCTACATCCGCAAGCGAAACGCTTCGAACAGTTTGCTGGCCATCCACCTGGACGGTATGGAAACCGGCGACGTCACCTCCCAAGTTCAGTGGCGGCATCGCAAGACGCTTCCCAATGTACCTTCACCGCTGTTGTACGGAGGCGCGCTGTTTCTGGTGAAAGACGGCGGATTGGTAACCACGCTCGACCCGCAAACCGGTGTGATCTTCAAACAGGGCCGGCTTGCAGGAACGATCGAACCGTATTGGTCGTCGCCGGTGGCCGCCGATGGCAAGGTCTACTTGCTGAGCCAGGACTGCAAGTTGTCCGTGCTGTCGGGACAGCCGCAGTGGGAAGTGCTGCGGGTGAATGATTTGGGTGTCGATCCGGATGGCGAGTGTTTCGCTACTCCCGCGATCGCCGATCGTTCTCTGTACGTTCGCACGCGCGGCTGGTTGTATTGTTTCCGAAAAGAAAGCGAGCTCTCCAAGTGAAGCGTCCCATCAAGACGATCTTGCTGTGGCTGCAGGTGATCTTCTTCGTGGTGGCGGGGAATCAACCTCTTCCGGGTATCCCGGCTCTTATCGGAAGATGTCGCCCACGATGGGGTGAGATGTTCCACGACATGGTACGCAGCCATTCAGTTAGTAAGATTAGATGAAGCTGGAGTTATGGCCGGCGAACGAACCACTGGCTTCGACAATGTATGTGCAGTTCAACAAATCAGTTGCCGAGCGGCAGAGAACTGGTTTGTCAGTGGTTACGACCCTTGAGTTCCAAGGCCTGCTTTTCGACTTTGACAATCGCGGCGGCAACCTGATCCGCATCTTCCTCGGAGCCCAGGAATACATACTGCGGCAGAAAGATGGTGTTGGTAGCCAGACGTTCCGAAACCGGGCACTTGGTCCGCGAGAAGTCTAAGTGCTCCCTGCCGGGCACCCACGGGAAAGCCTTCTCCTGGAAAACGGGATTCCGGTGGAGCGCATAGTGGTATGGCGTACCAACGGGTATTCCTTCGGCACGTAGAGCTTCTGCCACGACGTTCCGTCCGACGCCGGCAAACGACTCGGCCGTGATTTCGAGAATCACGACGTACCAAGAGGAGCGCGTCACTCGGGCGTCCACCGATTGGACGTGCAACCCTGGCACCGTCGAGAGTTGCGCGAGCAGGCGACCGACACCCTGCTGGCGCTGCTGCGTCTGATCCTCTAGACGATCGAACTGCGCGTTCAGCAGCGCCCCCTGGAATTCGGTCAACCGGTAATTCCAACCGACCGTAAAGTGTTCGTAGTTGCCGCGCCCGTGGCGGCGGCCGATCGTATGGAGTCCGTAACACAGTTCATACAACGCTTCGTCGTTAGTGGCGATCAAGCCCCCTTCGCCGCAAGTGAGGTTTTTCGTTCCCTGGAAGCTGAACGCGCCCGCTGTACCCAACGCTCCAACGCGAGTTCCCTTCCATTCCGAGCCGTGAGCCTGGCAGGCGTCTTCGATAAAGGCAATTCCGTGGCGGGCGGCAAGAGCAGCCAAGCGATCGATGTCGCAGGGTTGTCCACCCCAGTGCACGCCGATCACGGCGCGCGTCCGCGGCGTAATCGCCTGCTCGACGGCGTCCGGGTCGATGTTGAAGGTGTCCGGCAGCACGTTGACAAAAACGGGGATCGCGCCCATTTGCAAAACGGCGCTGGCCGTGGCAATGAAGGTAAAGCTGGGAATGATCACTTCGTCGCCGGGAAGAACTCCGATGGCGCGCAGGATGATTTCCAAAGCCGCGGTGCCATTGGCTACCGCAACACCATAGCGGCTCTGCTGGTATTCCGCGAAACGACGTTCGAAGCGGCTGACTTCGGAACCGGACTCCATGCCGAAGTACATTCCGGATCCCCATTTGTCGCTGTCGAGAACGCGCGCCAAGGCGTCGCGTTCTTCCTGGCCGGTGACGGGCCATTTCGTGAACGGCCGCGTACGAACCGGAGTTCCACCGAGAAGAGCAAGTTTAGAGGTCATCGGAGCTAACAGCTTTCCGCCGGAATTGCCGCCGGCTGTCCGTTCATAGTGTGAAGCGCGAATAGCGCCTGGTCAAGAATCCACTCGCCTGCTCCCACCTCCACCCAAGTCTCGCATCCTTGGGCCCCGTAGCCGCCTTCTACGGTGGCACGAATCGTCGGAAAGTAGCCCAGGTAACCGTCTGCGCAGCCAAGGAGCCACGCGTTACGGATGGGCGCTTCTTCCGTCAGGCGGGTCTGAAACGCGACAAAAGGTTCTCCCGGCATGGTGATCCACGACCAGAAACCGCCGATAGCCACCACGTTGACTCGCGCCGAGAGCACCGGCGCATACTCATCCCGGAAGATGGAGACGGGCTGCTTGGGATTCGCGTCCGATAGCTTCATGAGTTGGTCACAATCCCAACGATTGGCGAAGGAGAAATCACGAACGGCGGTACGGATGCAGACCGAACCGCGGTCGATCGTCTGGATAGAACGTACCATCCGGGCCGCTTCCTCACCGATCGACCGGCCGATCGTCAGGCGCTCGATCTCGCCGCGCTTTCCCGCGAGCGGCTGCATCAAGTTGATATCGCCTAGCGCACCTTGGAGGAACATCGCCATCGGTCTGCCGGGCACCCGCTCTTCGAGCGCGGCGATCATCGCTCCGGGCCAATCGGCGGAGTACATCATGTTGTCCGCGCCCAGCGTGACCGGGTGGCAAGCGTAGTGAACGATCACCGCCAGAGGCGTTCCATCGCGGCGGTCCAGGCGCGCCACGCGAACGCCGGGATCCACCGGGAAGTTGCGGACCTTCGGACTGTCGCGGGAGATCATCTGCACCGAGCCGTCGGGGCGAACCCAACGGCGGTTGTTGCCGATCCATGAAGTGCCACTGCCAAAGCCAACGCGAACCGGCTGCGCGAGCGCGCTGGCCTCCTTCACGGCGCCGCGGATTTCGTCCAGCGAATGTTGCATCCAGGCGGCCGCCGGCGCGGGTTCCAGTGCGTGGGGTTGCACGCTGGGTCCGGCGTGGGTATGGCTGGCTGAAAAGATGACGCCGTCCAAGCCTTCTTCCGAGAGCAACTGGGCGCGCAACGGTTCGAGCAGGCCCGCGCCAGGAGTCCTGCCGAGATCCAGAGTAATCAGTGCGAGGCTGCCTTGGGCGCCGCGCAAGACCAGCACGCGCGCGTAGAGCGGATCGAGCGTTCCAGCGGCCGGTTCGTTGCGTCCCCAATAGCCCCACAAAGGGACGCCGGCGGCGGCCGGCGGCGTGATTTCGCGGCGCGCCACGCCGGCGCGCAGGCAAGCAGAGAGAGTCACGCGGTCTAATATATCAGATATCAGCGGGCGGATCGAATCAGACGGCGCGTTTCGCGGAAACAGCCAGCAGCACCTCCCCGGCCACCACCAGCGCGGCGCCGCGCATTTGTCCCATGGTGACAGGATCGCTCAGCAGAACGGCTCCGACGGCGAAGACGAAGACCGGGACGGTCAGCAGCAGAGTTCGCACCCTCCAGACCGGCATTTCCCTCAGCGCGACGTAATAGGTCAGGTACGATCCGTAGACCACGGCTCCGAGCAACCCCAAGAGGGCCATGTTGACGGAATTCAGGGAGAAGGTACGGGCCTCCCAACAACTCCCCAGCGCCAACGGCACCGTTGACAACAGGACCACGTGAAAAGCGGTCACGTCCGGCCGCAACTCTGCCAGTTTGAAGCGAATGACGAAGGCGTTCGAAGCGATCAGCACCGCCGCGCCGGTCACCAGCAAATCACCTGTAACATGCGATTGGATTCCGTGCAGCCGCACATTGAGGACGGCCAGGCAGCCGCCCATCAGAAAGAAGATCGCCCAGACATCGGCTTTCCGCAGGCGTTCTTGAAAAAAGGCTGCGCCCAGGACGATCGCGAAGAGAATGTCGAGGCGCGACAGCAGCGCCGCGTTCAGGGCGCTGGTCAGGCGTAGACCGAAAATGGTCCACCATTCAATGACGAAATTGCATCCCGCCACCAGCAGCAGCCAGGGAAGCAACCGCCCGGCTTGGCGCGAGACCACGGTTCGCAACTCTCCGCGGATGGCGAAACGAAGCCCAAACAACAGCAGGCAAATCACGCGAAAGGAGGTCCCCAGCAGGAAGGGCGAGACGGACGTGTTCAGGCGCCGGATCAGGATATAGTACGCAGCGGTGATCGCGGATAACAGAAGAGCGATCAGCATGGGGACGGGAGATGGCGCGCTCTTGACTTAACTGACATATTAGATATTATCGCAGAACGGGCCAACGAAAGGGCAACGGTTACCGAGCCTCTTGAAAAACCTTGATGGCGGGGCGGCGAGGGCGGAAGATTCGAGCGAACCGGCCGGCTCGCCTCGGGCGTGGGGCATCACCTTCATGCTGCTGGGCAGCATGGCCCTGAATTTCGTTGACCGGCTGGCTTTGGCCAATGTCGCGCCGTCCCTGCGCTCCGAGTTGCATCTTTCCAACACCCAGTACTCCTACATTGTCTTCGGATTCATGGCCGGCATGACCCTGGGCCAGTTGCCGATCGGCATGATGGTCGACTGGTTGGGTGCGCGCGTTGCCTTGCCGGGGCTTCTGACGGGCTGGTCGGCCGCCAACATGCTGCATGTCCTGGCGCGCGGAGTGGCCGGTTTCGCTTCGCTGCGATTTGTCATGGGACTGTTCGAGTGCGGCAACTATTCCTCGGCGGTGAAGGTGATTGGCGGCTTTCTCCCCGCGCGCCAGCGCGCGTTGGGGTTGGCCATCATGGACAGCGGCAGCCTGCTGGGCTCGATCATCGCTCCGCCGCTGACCGTCTTTATCCTGATCCATTTTGGCTGGCGCGCGGCTTTCTTCATTCCCAGTGTGCTGGGCATGTTGTGGATCGCGCCATGGTTGCGGATTTACCGGCCGGAGATGGAACCCGGCGCATCTCGCGGACCGGCGCGCGCGAGCGGCCCGTCGCCCTCGCTGCGACAGCTACTGGCGAGACGCGAGACGTGGGGGCTGATCGTGATGCGTGGTTTTGGCGGCCCCGTATCGCAGTTCTATTGGTATTGGTTGCCGCTGTACCTTGTGCGCGGGCGCGGCATGAGCCTGCAAACCATGGCGGCACTCTCCAGTTTGTCGTTTTTCATTGGCGGCAGCGGAAACATGATCGGCGGTTTGCTGAGCGGATGGATGATCCAGCGCGGCGCCACCGCAAATGCCGCGCGCAAGCTGGTGTTTCTTTTTGGCAGCATTCTCGCCGCGGCGTCCGCGATGGTGCCGCTTGTGCCCAGCCTGCGCGTTTCGATCGCCTTGGTGGCGCTCGCGATCTTCGGACTGAACTGCACCAGTTGCAACTTGATCGCCATCATTGCTGACGTTTTCCCTGAAACCGCGCTGGCGCGCGTGACCGGACTGACCGGCGCGGGCGAAGGCGTGATGAACATGATCCTCACCCTGGCTACCGGCGTCGTGGTGGATCGCTTTTCCTATACGCCCGTCTTTCTGGGCGCGGCCTTGATGCCCCTGGTGAGCATGGCGGCGTTGTTCCTGCTAGTCGGGCGCATCCAGCGGATCGCGCTGGGCCCGGAGGGCGCCTCGACACCCTGAACCCTATTTGATTAAGGTTTCTTGTAGAAACCGCCGAGGCCGGCGCAGTTTTCCGTCAGAACGGGCAAGTCGTTCAGGAGACCGGTTTGTTCGGCGAGTTGAATCGCGGCGTGGGCCACCATGATGTCGCCCGCGCCCACCGACAACAGGGTCTCCGCGTCGTTGCTGCCGTATCCGCCCTGGGTCGCGGCGCGGATCGTGGGTAGATAGCCGAATCCCCGCTCGCAGTATCCGAGCAGCCAAGTGTCGGCGACCGGTGATTTGCGGTCCAATTCGAATTGATAATCGATGAAAGGCTCCCCAGGAATAAACGCCAAAGCCAACTTTTTGCCGAGGATCAAACTGCCCACCGGCGCGGAATACTGCGACCGGTAGGCCTCCTCAAACCAATGCGCGCCGCAGCTGTATTCCGGACGTCTTTCCAAGTCCAGCACTTTAGGCGGCCAGCGCGAAGGAAACGGCAATGTCTCAGAGCGGTAGGTTAAACCCTCCGCGTTGCTGGTCTTGATCTTGGCCGCCGCGCTCACCACGGCGTCGGCCAGTTCATGCCCGTAAGCCTTTACTTCCGCCTGGCCCGATCCCACGATCCTGTTGCGCATGTTCTGGTCGCCCGCCGCCCCTTGCCAGAACAGTATCTCGGGATGACCCGGGATCCGCGCGGACGCATCTTTGCGCATCTCTCCCACGTAGTCCGCCGAAAACTCAGTCGTCTCGGGCGTCATCAGGACCACGGGATGGCACGCATAATGGACCATGATGGCCAACGGCGTTCCATCTTGCCGGTCCAGGCGAAGCACACCTACGCGGTGATCGCTGGGTTCAACGGGGACTTTGTCAGCGACGGTTCGTCCAAGGGTGCGAACGCCTTGCGGTGTCACCAGGCGCCGGTTAGTGCCGATCGTCGATTCTCCATATCCGAAGCCCATGCGAACGGGCACGACGCCGGCGTGGGCTTTCATGATGGCCTGGTAGATCTTGTTCATGGCCTCGACATTCCACGGCATCTCGCGCAGTTCCGCGTCGCTGGCCACTTGTGCCGTATCCCAAAAACTTTCCGGAGCGTTGTGATCGTGCGAGGCGTTCAGAACCACGAAGCCGATTCCGGCATCGCGTAGGAGGCTGGCGCGATAGGGATCGAACATTTCCGGCGGAAACGCATACGTGAGATCCAGCGAGACGATCGCGACGCGTGTCTCACCGTCCTCCAGCACCAGGGCTTTCGCAAAAAGTGGATCCCGAACCGACGTGCCGACCTTGCCGCTAGAGAGGACGCGGTATTTGCCTAGCGGCGGCGTGATCTGGATGCTCGCCACACCCGCCTTCAGTTCCGCGGATAAGGTCAAGGGTTCAAGAACTGCGAGCAAGGCAAAAATGATCTTCGCGGGAAGCACTACTCGCGAACGCCGTCGCCCATGGATTTGCATACGATTCTCCTTTCGATTCTGAGGTTGCTCAGTCTCCGTCACTCGCTTCTAAATAACCATGCACGTAAAGGAACGGCGGAAACTCCACTGAGTCGTCCGTGGGCCGCTGGTGCGGCTCGATGGGACCGGTGACCTGCGCCAGGTTATCCAGATTCACATCGAAAACCCAAGAATGATCGGGCGCACCCGAAGCGGCGCGCCAGTGCCGCAACAGCTCGTAACGCTCCAGCTTCTCGTTCTTCAATTCCCGGACGCCGGAGGTATAAAGATCCAGCAGCGGGCATCCCATGGTGATCACCTTTCCCGCTCCGATGAGGTTTTCAACAACCGCCGCGCTACCATCGGCAAAGCGGCCCACGACGCGTGCGCCGGGCCGCGCCTCCAGGCTGAATCCCGGCTGGTAGCTGGGCACGGTGAATCGTTTTCCGTCCTGCTCCAGTTGGACCGTTTCCATCCCGGGCCGCGCGTGCGCGGACTCCACGCCGAGTAAATTCTTCGCGTCGCTATTGAACTCGCCGTTTTCATCCCACTGGAAACTGCCGGCATCCGCCACGACGACGACCAAGCCGTCCTGGACGGCCTGGCGGAGCCGTGCAATCACCGAGCGGTGCTCGAACGCAGCCCGCGGGACCAGCAACAAACGCAGGCCCTGGAGAAGCTCGCCGCTGCTGCGCAGCTCTGCGCTGGAGATGAATCGCGCGAAAACACCGGCGCGGGAGGCTTCCACGTAAGCCGAAAAGACACTCAGCCACGCCCCTGCGGCGCACGAAGGAATCGAGACCAGGATTCCGACGCCGGACGCCGGCGGCTGGAACCTGCGCGTTTCGCCCAGCAATTTCGCGATCTCCAGGTGCGTCTCCCAACGTTCCTGGGGACGCGTGCTGGGATCGGGGTTGGCCATGCACGCTCCGAAATACGCGTGTGGCTCTTTGGGATCGCCGGGAAAATCCTGGACCCACAGATAAAATCCGCCGGCGCCGCTGCGCACGGCTTGACTGTACCAGTAGCACGTGGCCTCGCGCGTAGGAATGACGCGCGGACCCGCGGCCACCTGGTTTGTGCGAATGCTGATCAACGGTGCGCGATGCGTCAGATCGGCGGTGAGTTTGGTGCCGTAGCCAACCCAGTAGCGATAACCGATCTCGTCACTGAAGAGCGTGGTTCGCATATTGAATCCGGGCAAATCGTAAGCCTGCCCCAAGATCGCGTAATCCGGTTCCGTGTCGAATTCCAGATTTCCGATCATCCGGCCGCGCACATACTTCCGCAGAATCTGATTCTGCACGAGCACAATCTCGCTGTAGCGGCGACGGACGTATTCCCAGAACTTGATGCGCCGCGCGGCCGCTTGCGGAGAGCCGTTCCCGTCTTCAAATGGCAAATCGAATCCATACTCTTCCCGGAAGTCCTCGTTGACCTCGTCGTAGTTTTCCAGAGCCTGGGTGAGGAAAACATCCAGGGGTTGAACGTCGAGTGAGGCCAGGGAGATCCACCAATTGTCGGGATCCTCCACCAAGTCCAGTCCGACAGCGTCGCCCAAGCGTTGGCAGGTTTCGCGCATAAAAAGCGCCTGCCTTTCCCAGTGGCTGGCGAAGGCCGCGAACTGTTTTTTCGTCACCGGCAGCTTGGTCTTCCACGCGGTGGCCTCGGTGTTCAGCCACAAGCCATACTTGCGGGCGATCAGAGCGCTCTCGTACTTCCCGTTCCCAGGTCCGTCGCAACACAGCACGTGGTTTTCGCGCAGCAGGCGGCCGATGGCGTCCGCCGAGTAGATCGAGCCGCGCTCCACGCCTCCCAAGCGAAACGAGTAGCCACGGTCGGAAGCGCATTCCGGGTGCGGGTCCACGCGCTTCGAGGCTTGCGGCTCGGGAGACCAGGTGCGGAAAGATCCGCGCGGCGTATTCAGCCGCGGTACGCGGCGATAGCCGGTGATGTCGTATTCGTAACTGCTGGTGCCGCGCGCCGCGGTGATGACATTAAGTCCCTCCAGAGCCAGGGAATCAATGAATTCTGGCGTCAATTGCATTGGTAGTCTGTCGTCCTTTCTATCCGCGAAATTCTCCCTTATCTATTGACCACACTCCCGCGAGACCTTGTAACGTACCTCTGGCTTCATCGCCAGCTTTTCCGTCCCGCTGGCCGGCTTACCGTCGGGCAATTCGGTTACGCATGCGGAACGCGAGAACTTGACCGTGCATTGTCCTTGCGAGCTCATCGCGACCGTGCCCTCAAAGCGAATCCAGCAGCTCTGCGGATCGATATCGGTGATGTAAAAATCGCTCTTCTTGAAAACGGAAACGAGCGTGTCTAGATACTTCTCCAAGTCCGCAGCGGGAAACTGCCCTTCATCCGTGTAGTAAAGACCGCTGGGGTGACGGATAAAATGAATCGAGCTCTGCACCGCGATGGGGCTGAAGCCTTTTGCGCCGTATGCGATCGGACCGGCGATAAAGGGCGCTTCATTTTCCTCATAGGGATCTTCGGCCTGCAGGATCCGGCTTCCCGTGGCGGGTTGATAGTTTCCTACCTGCGCATTACCGCTACGAGCCTCGACGCTGTACCAAGCTCCATAAATAAATTCTCTCATCATCCAGTCGGCCACGCCCAACGTGTCGAAATAGTGGTTGGTGAGAATACCCAACGTGGCCTTCGGATTCTCCGCGCGAATCGCGGCCCGAGTTTCCTCCAGCAATTGCCAGCGGGCGTAGGCAAACGATTCCGTGGCGGCCGGCACGTTGCCACCCACGTCGCCAGTGGTGTCCCCCCAGAAGGGCCAGCCGTCGAGGAAAACGCCATCCATCCCCGCGTGGACCGCGTCGCGAGCATCCTTGGCGAAGCGGGCGCGTACCGCCGGCTTCCGAATGTCCACCAGCAGAAACACGCCATCGGGACGCGGCGCCATGTAGAGTTTGCCGTTCACGTCGCGCAGCGCGTAATCGCGCTCGATTTCAGGCGTCACGTCGGCGCTGTGCAGACGCCACGCCCCGAGATATTGGTAGTGATACACCTTCTCTCCATGCCGGTGAAACGGCGGCGCGATCAAGGTGGAAATCCGGTCGCGGATCAGAGCGTACTGGAACGTGCCTTCCAGTTTGCGCGCCGTCGTCTCCCACTCCTCGGCGGTAAAGGTGCGGCAGCAAGCACCGCTGCCCTTCCCGTAGAATCCATCGTTCTCCCGGCCCGTGTCCTGATCCGACTCCAGGAAAAAAATCCCCGCCATGTTGCCCTTCATGGACGCGTGTTCCCCGAAGCGATCTCGGTTCACCGCCTGAATGTCTTTGTAGAGCCGCACGATGAGATCGCGAGTTTCACCCGTGCGCAGATGCAGTTCCGGCGTGGCGCGGTCGCCGCCATCGTTGAAAAACCGATGCGCCAGCAAGAGTGCGCGAGGATGGCCGTCTTCACAGGCCACCTTCACGGAAAAGAGTTCATGCGTATCGACCAGATAAATTTGCCCGCCCGCCCGGAGTCCGGGCATCACCATTCGTGGATGCGTGCTCAGAATGTTACCGTTGCGATCGCGCGCCGTCCAGTCGTAGGGATAGCGCAGCGTGAGCGGCTGGGCGAGGGAAGCGCAGTTGTACGCCTTCATGCCCGGCGCCAACGGAGCCATATCGTCGGCCTCCAGCGACAATCCGAAACTGTAGGTTCCATCGCCCGGTGCGCGGAAGGTCGCCTTGATTTGCGAGGGCGTGCGTTCTATTTTCACCGCGGCCGGGGGCGCCTCCTTGCCGTTCACCTCTAAGTAAGGCCGGACGGCGGGAGTGGTCTGCGCGGCGGCCAGGACCGACGATAGGAACATCGTGAAAATAATTCCTCGAACGATCATATGACTCCTTAGTTTTTGCATTCCCGGGATAACTCGTAGCGCACGCCTGGATCGAGCGTGAATGTGTCGCCTGACTCGGGCTTACCGCCGGGCAAGGGCGTAAGGCACGCCCGGCGGGAAATCTTCACAACGCAGCGGTTGTCCGAATGCATCGTCGCCTGGCCTTCAAATTTCACCCAGCAGCTTGAAGGATCAATGCTCGTAACGTAGAGATCGTCTTGCTTCATCAAGGCGGCGATGGTATGCATGTACTTTTCCAGCGCTGGGATCGGGAACGTCCCGGCTTCCGCGTAATAAAGTCCGCTGGGATGCCGGAGAAAGTGGCGCATGCTCTGGACAGCAATCGGGCTAAAGCCCTTCGCGCCGAAAGCAACGGGACCCGCCACGAAGGGTGCTTCGTTTTCTTCGTAGACCTTGTCTTTATCCTGGTTGATCTGGCTGCCCGAGGCGGGACGATACTCCCCCACCGATTTATTGCCGCTGATCGGTTCGACGCTGAACCAGCTTCCGTACATGAACTCCTTCATCATCCAGTCGCCGATGCCGAAAGAATCGTAGTAGAGGTTGGTGAGAATACCCATTGTGGCAGCGGGATTCTCGGCGCGAATGGCGGCCCTGGTTTCCTCTAGCAATGGCCAGCGGGCATAGGCCAACGATTCCGTGGCGGACGGTACGTTGCCGCCAACATCTCCGGTGCTATCGGACCAAAAAGGCCATCCATCCAGAAAGACGCCGTCGAAGCCGGCATGGACCGCATCGCGAGCGTCCTTCACGAGTTTGGCCCGCACTTCCGGACGTCGAATGTCCACTAAAAGGAAGACACCATCGGGCGAGCGCGGCGCCATGTACAGTTCGCCCTTCACGTCGCGTAGCGCGAAATCGCGCTCGATTTCAGGGGTGACGTCCTTGCTGTGGCGGCGCCACGCACCGAGATACTCGTAGTGATAGACCAGCATGCCGCGCTGATGAAAAGGCGGAGCGATTGACTTGGAAACTTGGTCTCGCACGATCGCGTAGCGATAGGCGCCCTGCAATTTTCGCGCAGTGACCTCCCATTCCTGCGGCGTAAGGCTGCGGCAACAAACGATGTTGCCGGATGCGCCGAAGAACGCATCGTTTTCCCGCGCGGTATCCTCCGCGTACTCCAGGAAGGCGATGGCGGTCATGTTGCCTTTCATCGGCGGGTGCTCGCCGAAGCGTTCTCGATTCGCCGTCTGGATATCCTTATAGATTCTTGCAGTGAATTCGCGAGTCTCGCCGGCTCGAAGATGAAGCTTCGGCGTTGCGCGGTCGCCTCCGTCGTTGAAAAACCGGTGAGCCAGCAGTACGGCTCGCAGACGGCCGTTGGTACATGGTTCCAGTCGCAAAGAAAACAACTCGTGCGTATCGGCCAGGTAAATCTGCCCGCCGGCGCTGAGGCCCGGCATGACCAGCCGCGGCCGCGCACTCATGATGTTGCTGCCGCGATCCCGCGACGTCCAGTCGTAGGGGTAATGCACAATAAAGGGCTGAGTTAACGCTGCGCAGTTGTACCGCTTCAACCCGGGCGAGAGCGGAGCCAGTTCTTCCGTGCGAATGGAGAGTCCAAAACTGTAGGTTCCATCGCGCGGCGCCCGGAAAATCACCTTAATTTGCGATGCGCTACGACTGATTTGCACTCCGGCCGGCAAGGCCTCGGATCCATTCACTTCCAGGTACGGCTCGACGGTCGGGCTGGTTTGCGCCCACGCAAGGAACGGAACGAAGACAAGCGAAGCTGTCAGTCCATAAAGAACGAATAGAGTCATGCGCTTCATGGTTGTTCCGTTAAGAACGAGTTTGCATACGGAAACATCTCAGTCGTCCTAGTGCGCCACACGATCGATGTAGCCCCAGACAGTTTGCCCTTCCGATTCCAATATTTCCCTGCGTAGTTGCCCCGCGGCGACATTCGGTCCGCCGCGGGTCACGTGCGCGTAAAGCGGCAGCGAAAAATAGATATTCAGATACACGCGAACTTCGGGGGCTGCGTGCCGGGCATCGGCATCCGTGGTTGCGGCCCGAATCGCCTGGCTGCGATACTCCTCAAGCGGCAACAAGCCCGCGCGAGCTTCCTGGTAGGCGCCCGACATATCCTGGACGGAACGCGCCCGTCGCGCGCGCTCCAGCGCGGCTTGGCCGGCCTGTAACAGCGCGCCACTGCCTTGGAGATCCGCCGGCAGATGGGCGGCGACCACTGCGGTCTTTGCCTGCTCATCCGCCAGAACATCCAGGGCGTAGCCCGCTGCCAGGCGCAGGTCGTTGTCGATCCGTTGCTGAGTTTCCTCGGCGCGCCTGCGGTCGCTGGTCACCAGCAGCAGCGCCGTCAACGTGAACGGCTCCAGGCGCACCGAGCGGCGTCCGTTCTCGGTTCTTGGTTCGAGGTGCGTGAGGTGCGGCCAGCCCAATTGATAGACTGGCGCGTTGGCGGCTGCCGCCGAATCCAAGTCCACCGTCAATTCCTCTACTTTGGCTTGGTCCACGTAGCGGTTGTAATAAGGCTGGTCCTTGACGACCACGATCACCGATTCATTGCCGGTATGGATCTGGCTGGCGCCGACGGCCGGATCGGAAGTGCGAAGGGGAACCGGCGGCTGTCCTGCTGCGAGAAGGTCTTCCACAAGGGCCAGTTCGTGCCAGACAACTCCCAACTCGCAGCGCCGGTCCCGGCCCATGCCTTGGTCATCCAGCGCGTTGGGATAGAAGTAAGTAATACCCTTCACGCCGGAGAGTATGGCTCGATACGTCATCAGCCGTTCCTGATCGGCGGTCGGAACCAAGTGTTCGGTCCACGGCTGCAACCCCACGCGCTCGGCGAATCCGCCCTGCATGTGCGCTTGCAACGCCTGCTCCTGGAAGACATAGCCCCACATGCGGCGTGCATTCTGCGTTAACCGATCGATGTCCTTGAAGCCGCCTTCGATGTCGCCCTTCTGGCCCAAGGTCGCGACGTCCTTCTGCATCGGAAAAAGGTAGGTGAAAGGAAAGTCCATCAGCTTCGTCCATTTTTCCCAATTCCCAACCTTTTCCGGACTGCGGGCATCCATGAAGATCCCCGTGGCAAGCTGGCGATGGTCGTAGCGGCGAAAAATCTCGACGGCCTTTTGGACGAACGGGAAATACGCGTCCAGCATGTCGTCGGAGAATTCCCACCCGATGAACATGGGGTGATTGCGGAAACGGAGGAACTTCAGCAAGGCCTTTTTCTGCACCGGCTCGTTCACATCGAGCGGCCAGCGAAGCTGGAGTTGGACGTAAATCCCGCTTCGGCGGGCGATTTCCAGAAACTGCCGGACCGTTTTGTCCTCGATGTCGGATTGGGTGTAGGCCTCTACCATGTTGAACCCCAGCTCGTGGTAGGTCCGCAGCCGCGCCTCATGCTCGCGCATGGGGATTTGTTGCAGCAAGTCATATTCGCTGATGCCTCGCAACAGGAGCGGCTTGCCGCCGACAAGCAAAGAGTTGCTTCGCAATTCGACCGCCGGCGCGGGACCAAAGTCTTCCGCGGGCACCTGCGCAGGCAGCGAGTCCTGCGCCGCTAACACACGGAGCAGCGTCTCTTTGAAATCGTCCGTGTTCCCGAGGTTTGCGACTCCTGGAAAGAACAAGGCACGGCCATCGGAATCTTCCAAGGCGCCGCTGATGTCATGCAATGGGACGTCCCACAAGTAGCGCGTCAGGCTATTCCAGACTTCCAGGTCCGCGCTGTTGGGATAAGCGCCGGCGCCGGGAACGTCAACCAGTAGGATCCGTCCGCCGCGCAAATAGTAAGTGCCAAGTTTCTGGGCGAAGTTGATCCGCTTGCCCGGAACAACCTGCGGAACCGGCGGTTTTACCATCACCAGCAAGGAGTAAGGACTCCAGTCATCCGGGAAGTTGACCAGGACCGGCGGCGTAGCGGCAGCGATCAGGATCGCCTGAACGCGAGCGAATGCAAGCGGGTCCATCGTCTGGGCGTAAAGCGCCACCTGCGCCGCCAGTTGCGGCGCGAAACCCAGCCCGGCGATCAACCCAAACAGAAAAGCAAGGAAAACGGCTCGCTTCTTCAACAAGGTCCCTTTCTTCGAACGGTGACGATGGCCCGAAGTCTCTCCCTGCAGCGATTCTGATTTCTACCCGGTCGCCTGTCCAGCGATACTCTTGTATTTCGTCTCAGTCTGAGAATAATGCTTGTTAGAGGCCAACCGGCCGTTTCCAAATGCGCAGGCGCAACGTACACAGCTTGAACCAGTCGCTTTTCTGGCATATTTACGACCGGCCTCTTACATTGCGAACCGCGATGGAGAAACGCTTCAGCATAAGCCGTGCGACGGTATGCCGCGCCGTCGCCGATCTTCTTCAGAAGAGTCTGATCATCGAGGTTGCCGCCACGAACGGATCGCGCGGAAGGCACCCGCGGTCGCTCACACCAAATCCGCACATGGCCTCGTTGCTGGGGTTGGATGTCCAGATCGACGGAGTTACCGCAGTCGTAACCGACATCATGGGAAGTCCCCTGGGACGCGGTTCGGTAACATGCGATGCGCGGCGCGGCACGACGGAGGTGCTGGCCGCGAGCCAGTCCGCGGCATCTCTCGCACTGGCCGACGCGCGTATCCCCCGGCATCGCATCTATGACGTGGGAGTTGGGTTTTCGGGCGAAGTGGATCCCCAGACGGGCAAGTGCACCTCCTGGCTGAACGCACCCTCTTGGAAAGGTCTGCCGGTGCGGACCCTGTTCGAGGATACCTTGCGCCTAAATGTAAAGCTGGGCGACCGCGGAACCGCGGTTGCCTTGGGACAAAGACGAACGTCCCCTGAGGACTGGCAACATCCGGATGCGCTTTACGTCATTTGCTCCGATGGGATCGGCTTGGGAATCTTCATCGACGGCCGCCTCTATTTGGGGGCCGGTCGCGTTGCCGGCGAATTCGGACACACCGTCATCGACTCGCAGGGGCCGCGGTGCAGATGCGGAAGGATTGGATGTATTGAAGCGATCGCCGGCGTTCTGTCCATCATACGCAGCATCCAGGGGGCCCTGCGGGCGGGCGAGCGCTCGGAACTACCGCTGTCTGCAACCCGGCGGCTCACCATTGAAGAGGTGGCCGTCGCCGCGCGGAATGGCGATCCCGTGGCGGCCGGAGCGCTTCACCGCGCCGCGGCGGCGCTCGCGACTGGTATTGTAAATGCCGTCCATGTGCTGAACCCGTCGTTGGTGGTTTTATGCGGGAAACTCGCCCGAGTGGCGGGTCCGGGAATCCTCAAGGCCACCAAGCGAGCCTTCGATGCGGAATGCATAGCGGCAGTTTCCAAATGCGTGGAGATTCGGCTGGCGAAGCCGAAGAAGGATGTCGCCGCGATTGGTTGTGCGTTGCTGGCGGCTGAAGCCGCAGCCGAACGGGCCGTTCGGAATTCGCTGGCGGCCTCTTGAAAAGCCTCGTCTCCGTATGGCGCACGAACCGCCGACCCTCGCTTTCCATTGACACCGGCCGTGGCCGGGTGGTAGAAACACAGCAGCCGATTGATATCTCGTATATCAGTGAACAGTGCCACGAGCGATCCGACCTATGCGACTACCGACTCATCACTACCTAGCGACCTTGCTCATCGCCGCGAGCGCGCTGCTGGGCCTTCTGCCAGGCGCTTTGGCACAACCGCGCTACGACCTCGTGCTGAAGGGCGGGCACGTCATCGACCCCAAGAACCGCGTCGATGAAGTCATTGATGTCGCCATCGCCGGCGGTAAGATTGCCCGCTTGGCCGCCAATATTCCGGCAACCGAGGCCAAGCGCGCCGTGAACGTCTCCGGCCTCTACGTGACGCCCGGACTCATCGACATTCACGTCCACGTTTATGCCGGCACAGGGACGCCCGACGCCTATGCCGGCGACCGCAGCCTTTATCCCGATGGTTTCACCTTCCGCAGCGGCGTGACCACGGTTTGCGACGCGGGCACATCCGGGTGGCGGAACTTCCCCGATTTCAAACAACGGGTCATCGATCGCGTTCAAACGCGCGTGTTGGCATGGGTCAATATTGAAGGCTGGGGAATGGCGGGCGACGCGGTGCAGCAAGATGCCCGCGAGATGAATGCCGATTCGGCCGCGCGTTGCGTGCGCGAAAACCCCGGCATCGTGATCGGAATCAAGACCGCGCATTATGTTGGTCCCGATTGGGCGGCCTTGGACGGGGCCATCGCCGCCGGAAAAATGGCCGATGTGCCCGTCATGGTCGACTATGGCGGCGGCCATCCGAACCGTCCTTTCTGGCAAGCGCTGGAAAAAATGCGGCCTGGCGATATCTATACACATATGTACGGACAACCACGGCCGCTCCTGGACGACCAGGGGAACATCCGGCCGGAGTTCGTGAAAGCGCGCCAGCGCGGCGTGATTTTCGATGTCGGCCATGGCGCGGGCAGTTTTCTGTTTCGCCAGGCGGTGCCGGCGATCGGCAAGGGCTTCGGGCCCGATTCGATCAGTACGGACCTGCATTCCCTCAACATGAACGCCGGCATGAAGGACATCCTGAACGTGATGTCCAAGCTTCTCAATATCGGACTACCGATCGAGGACGTGATCCGGCGCGCCACGCTGAACCCAGCTACGGAGATCAAACGGCCGGAACTGGGTACTCTGAGCCCGGGAGCGGATGCCGACGTAGCGGTGCTGCGACTCCTGAATGGGGATTTCGGTTTTGTAGATTCCGACGGAGCCGCCATGGCCGGCAACCGGAAACTCCAAGCGGAGTTGACCATTCGAGGAGGCCGCGTCGTTTGGGACTTGAACGGTATCACTCGCGACGACTGGCGAAAGTTGCCGAAGAACTACGGACCGCAGGGCGACGACTCCTGGGACGCGACGACGGAACATCCCAAGCGCCCCTGATGTTGTCAGCAATCGAAGGGAGTAACCATGAAGATCCATTGGTACATTGCGGTCCTGACAATCTACACCGGCGCGGCCGAAGCGCAGTTGCAATCCCTCACGCCTCAGCAGCTAACCGGCCACACGAGCGCCTGGAAAGGCGAACGCTTTCCCGACGGGCGTCCGAAGGTGCCCGACAGTATTATTCGCCGGATGAAGACCGTGAGCGCCGAGGAGGCTTGGGCGGTGATTCAAAAGGCCGGCTTCCGCGATCAGTTCGAGCGCGGGTGGCAGCGCTTCAATCCGTCCGAGCAGAGGCTGGTCGGACGGGTCGTCACCGCTCTGTTTTTGCCAATCCGCCCCGATGTGGATGCCGTCGTCCGGCAGAACGGGAAAGCCGCGGGACGCATCGGTGATGGCGAGAACTCGTGGGTCATCGACACCTTGCAGCCCGGCGACGTGCTGGTTGTGGATGAATTCGGCAAGTACAACTTCATGGGCGACAATCTGGCCACCGCCGTGTTCACTAAGTCGGGGAACGGAATTGTCATCGACGGTGGCGCCCGCGATTTGACCGGCATCAGCAAGATCGAAGGCTTTACCGGCTACCTGCGCGGCTTTCATCCTTCCAGCGTGACGCATGGAATCCGCAACGTGATGCTGGCAGGCATCAATGTGCCGATCCGGATCGGCGACACGACGGTGATGCCGGGCGACATCGTTTTAGGCGACCCCGAGGGCCTGATGTTCATCCCGCCGCAACTCGCCCAACAGGTAGTGGAAGCCGCCGAGGAGGTGCATTTGCGCGATGAGTGGGGCCATTTGATGCTCCGCGAAGGCAAGTACAGCCCGGGTCAAATTGACGGCGACTGGACGCCGCAAATGGTGGAAGAATTCCGCCGCTGGTCGAAAGACAAGCGGCCCCAGTGAGAGCGTAAACGCCGGCCTTGCGTTACAGAGGTACGCTATGGCGTTTGATGTAATCTTCCACCGTGAGGCCGCGCGGTCCTCCGGCCACCGATTCATCAGGGCCGATGTAGTGAAACGGTTCGGCGTATTGGAGGCCATACTTTTGCCCGAGTTCGTGATCTTGCCAGAAGACAACCTGCTTGATGTATTCGCGATTGGCGGTCTCGTCGTCGTTGCCGAGAATGGGAAGCTTCAATTTCCTCGCCGCCAAACTGGCGCGTAGCTTGGCGCCTGTATCGCCGCCCAGTCCCTGGCTGGTGTTGGCCCGGTTCACGTGGACCTTTTGATCGATGAACGAACTGATGTCGACGATGCGGTTCACCAACTGCGGTCCGCGCGCAAAGTAATACTTGTCGCTTACCGCGTGCGGCTTGATCCCGGCCTCAAAGTGTTCCGGGTAGTCGCGCGCACCGCCCGCCATCCAACAAGCGCTTTCCACCACCTGCGCCGTCACCACGTGGTCGGGGTTGGCATCGTACAGAGCGGTGGGATCGTAAGAAATCACGGTATCGACTTTCATCAGCCGGAAGATGAAGATCAAGCGCGAGCGCATTTCCACGCGGGAGGCCTCATCCATCAGGTGATTGCGGTAGTTCAGATCGAACACTTTCTTCAATCCCATACGGCGCGCGACCTCCTCGTTGGCACGCTCGTTGTTCACGACCACTTCGCCTTTGGTGGCGCCCACGCCGGCCATGTCGTCGGCGCTGGTGCGAATCAGAATTCCGGTATAGCCCTCTTTGATCAGCTTGCACACGGTGCCTGCGGCATAGGTTGGAACATCGTCGCAATGAGGTTGGATGGCCGCCAGAACCTTGCCTATGTGCGTTTGCGGCGGCTGGTCTCGCTCGATATACGGATTGGGGTCTTCCTGCGCGTTATTGCGAAGAGGCTCCTGGGAGGAGGCGCGGGCTGCTCCGAGCAGCGCGCCTCCAGCAAGCGCCCAATTGAACAACTCGCGTCGTCTGCTGTCCATAAGAAACTCCGTGCTTCAATCCGCCTTCTCGACGTGCTCCCGTGCGGAATCAGAAATTCAGCTTGAGCGCGAACTGCAAGGTGCGCGGAAGCGAGACCAGCGTCGTGATGTTGGCCGCCGTGTTGTTGCCCGGAACGATGGCCGTATTCGGCATGTTGTAACGTTCGTGGCGTCCTGCTAAGGGGAGGCTAATCTGAAAGGAAGCGCGTGTCAATGGAAAACTTGATATCTGATATATCAATATCCTCCCGCCCGCCGCGAAACAAAGCCGGATCGCCAGGGCAGTCGCTTTCGCGTTGACACCAAACCACGCCGGGTGGTAGAAACACAGGAGTCTGATATCTTATGTATCAGAGAAGGATCTCTTGACTAGCCTGGAAAGCGGCGCCGTGCCCGGTTCTGCCAACGTGGTCATCATCGGCGCCGGAATCGTCGGATGCAGCGCCGCATACTTCCTTACGCAAGCGGGTTGGGAGAACGTTGTGGTCGTCGATCAGGGTCCGCTGTTCGAAGGACTCGGATCCACTTCTCATGCGCCGGGGCTGGTCTTTCAGTTGAACGCGTCCAAAGCCGTTTGCCAACTGGCGCGCTGGAGCGTGGCGCTGTATTCGGAATTGGCGCTGAACGGCCAGCCTTGTTTCTTTCCCGTGGGCAGCCTGGAGATCGCTGGTTCGCCCGCGCGCCAGGAGGAGTTGAAACGCAGACTCGGCCACGCCCTGTCGTGGGGACTGCCGGCAGAGTTGATTACGGCGGCCGAGACCAAAAGCAAAATCCCGATCCTGAATGAAGCGCGAGTACTCAGCGCGCTCCATGTGGAGTCCGATGGAATCGCCAAAGGCGCGCGAATCTGCCAAGCCCTGGCGCAACGAGCCACGGGGCGCGGCGCGACGTTCTATCCGCAAACCGAGGTCACCGGTGTCGAGGTGGTTCGCGGAAGCGTGCAGGCCGTGCACACTTCCAGAGGAACCATCCGCACGGAACGGTTGCTGCTGTGTGCCGGCATCTGGGGACCACGAATCGGCAAGATGGCCGGCGTCGCGGTGCCTTTGATGCCGGTGGAGCATCAGTACGTCCGGACCGCGCCGCTTCCCCAACTTGCCGGTGAAACGCGCGAAGTGGCCCATCCGATTCTCCGCCACCAGGACCGCGCCATGTATTTCCGCCAACATGCCGATTGCTACGGAATCGGCTCGTACCAGCATGAACCCCTGCTGGTTTCGGCGGACGACCTGACGGCCGGTCAATCGGCGATCCGACCGTTTACATCCGCGCACTTTACCAATTCCCACAAGGAAGCGCTGGAGTTATTTCCTTGCTTTCAGGACGCGGAATTATCCTATCGAATCAACGGCATGTTTTCCTTCACGCCTGACGGCAACTCGCTGATCGGCGAATCCACCGACGTTCGCGGGTTCTGGATGGCGGAAGCCATCTGGGTGACTCACGGGGGCGGCGCGGGAAAAGCGATCGCCGAATGGATGACGCAAGGCCGCCCGCCGATCGATCTCCGGGAAATGGACTGCAACCGCTTCCCAGCACACGCCATCAGCCCAGCCTATGTTCGCGTGCGCGGCGCGCAGCAATATCGCGAGGTGTACGACATCATTCATCCGCGCCAACCAATCCTCGAGCCGCGCTCGTTGCGCGTCAGCCCATTCCACGAGCGTCAAAAGGAGTTGGGCGCGGTCTTCTTTGAAGCGGCCGGTTGGGAACGTCCGCAGTGGTTTGCCGGAAACGAGCGCCTTCCGATTGACCCGGCATGGCCTGAGCGCAACGGTTGGACGGCGCAAAACTGGTCGCCCATTTGTGGCGCCGAGCACCAAGCCACGCGTGAAGGCGTGGCGTTGTTCGATTTGACGCCGTTCACCAAACTGGAAATCACCGGCGAGAGTGCCTTGCCGTACCTGCAATCGTTGACGTCCAATCAGATCGACAAGCCCGTGGGAGCCATCACCTACACCTCGCTGTTGAACCAGCGCGGCGGGATCGAATGCGATCTCACGGTAACGCGCCTGGGATCGCAGCGCTTTTGGATCCTCACTGGCGGCTTCGGCGGACCGCACGATCTGGCGTGGGTTCGTTCCCATCTGCCGCAAGACGGAACGGTTCGCATTTCCGATCTGACGTCGGCGTATTGCGCCCTGGGAGTGTGGGGACCGCGGGCCCGCGACTTGATGCGGGCTGTGAGCGACGGCGATTTCGGGAACGAGGCTTTCCCTTACCTGACGGCACAGCAGGTTTTTCTGGGGCCCGTGCCGGTTCTGGCGTTCCGGATCTCCTACGCCGGCGAGTTAGGTTGGGAGGTCTATGCCCCCATGGAGTACGGACTCCAATTGTGGGATCTGCTTTGGCACGCCGGCCGCGGCAGTGGTTTGATTTCCTCCGGCGGGGCGGCCTTCGATTCTCTGCGCCTGGAAAAAGGCTATCGCCTATGGGGCGCGGATATCCACGCCGATTACAATCCCTATCAAGCGGGCTTGGGCGCGATGGTGCGCCTGAAAAAAGGGGAATTCCTCGGTCGAGCGGCGGTCGAGCGCATCAAGACGCAGGAGATTTCTCCCCGGCTCTGTTGCCTGACCTTCGAAGATCCGCGCGTCGTGGTCATGGGTAAGGAGCCGATTCTCAGCGGGGATACCGTGCTCGGTTATGTCACCAGTGCCGGCTTTGGCTATTCCGTGCGGCGAAGCATCGCCTACGGGTATCTCCCGTGGGAGTACGCGCAAGAAGGAACCGTCGTGGAGATTTATTTCTTTGGAAATCGCCATCGCGCGCGGGTGACACGGGAGCCGTTATTCGATCCGCAAAATGTGCGGCTGAAGAGTTAGTGCGAATGCCAATCCCAGCCACAACCTCGGCAGAGGCGCGACATCTGGCCAAAGCGATCAGCGCCAGCCAGTTTTTCACTCTGGCATTTGGTTGCATCATCGGCGTCGCATGGGTGGTGGTCTTGAGCGACCTGCTGCGACTCGCTGGGCCCCTGGGAACGATGCTGGGGTTTGTAGGGGCCGGTCTGGTGACGATGGTGATCGGTCTTTGCTATGCGGAGATCACCACGATTTTCCCCGCGTCGGGCGGCGAGATCGTCTACGCCTACGAGATCTATGGGATCAAAACATGCTTCGCCGCTGGTTGGTGCCTGGCGCTGGCTTATGTTGCGATGACCGCCTTTGAAGGAATTTCCTTAGGCTGGGTCGCCTACACCTTATTCCCCGTCCTGCGCGGCACCCCTTGGTACACGGCCCGTGGCAGCGCGGTGGACAGCGGTACTCTCCTGCTGGGATTGGGCGGCATGGCGTTGCTGGCGTTCCTGAACTACCGGGGCGCGAAATTAGCGGCGAGGTTTCAGGAAGGTGTCACCTACGTAAAGATGGGGATCGCCGCAGTCTGTATCGGCGTCGGGATCCTCTATGGACATGCGGCCAACCTGCACCCGTTGTTCCTGCGCAACAATCGCGGTTCCATCTGGGACGGCGTTCTCTCCGTTTTCCTCACGGGAGCTTTCTGGTATGCCGGGTTCAACGTAATTTCCGCGGCGGCGGAAGAGAAAGCGCGAACCACATCTCTGAAAATGATGGGGCGCATGGTAGTGCTGTCGATCGGCTTGGCCATGGCCTTCTACTGCCTGGTGATTCTGGCTTGCTGCATGTTGTACCCGTGGCAACAACTCACCACGCTGAACCTGGGCGTAGCCACGGTGTTTCAGGTGGCACTCGGATCGACGCTTCTCACCAAGATGGTTCTCACCGCGGCGCTGCTCGGAAACTTCACCGCCTGGAACGCATTTCTCATCGGCGCTTCGCGGGTCTTGTTCGCGCTCGGGCGTGCTCGAATCATCGGATCGACGTTTGGCGTCGTCCATCCCGTCTTCGGATCGCCTGCCAGAGCCATTACGTTTGTGTGCGTGATTGCCTTGTCCGGAGTTTTTCTTGGACGCGGCTTGATTCTTCCCATTGTCAACGTGACTTCATCCTGTTTCGCGCTGGTCTTTCTGCTCATCTGCGCCGGTGCGGTGAAGTTGCGCCTGCAGCGCGGTCGTCCGCCGGCACCCTACCAGATGCCGGGAGGTGTGGTCACGGCTTGCCTGGGATGTTTGGGTGCTCTTTTCATGCTGACGGTATCGCTTTATCGACCCTATGCCGCGAGCGGCGGAAGCTTTCCACCGGAATGGACGATCCTGCTGGTGTGGTCGGCGCTGGGATCGTTATTCTGGATGGTGGAGCGCCCGATTCGCAGAGGCGTAAGTGAAGCGCAGCGGCGCCGGCTCATTCTTGGCGATGACCCTACGCTATGAAGTAGTACCTGTCCCAGGCTGCCCTGGGGGGTCCGGGCGTCATCTCAGATATCAGATATCATATATCACTTGACAGCGCGGCGTCTCTGTGGCTATTCTGCTCTTGGGTCGAGATCTGAGCAGTGTCGGAGAGCCAACACCATCTGGACAGCGGTTTTTGGGGTTGCGCCTCTCCTTCAGGAGGGTTTAACCATGAAGCAACTGAGCATCTTCGCCATTTCCTTTTTGATTTTCACCGCTGGCGCATGGACGCAGGGATCCACCGCGTCGGTGACAGGCACGGTACACGACGCTTCCGGAGCCGTCGTCCCAAACGCTAAGGTACAAATCACCAACGTCGCTACCGGCGTGGTGAAAGGGACCGCTACCAACCAAGCCGGAATCTATTTCGTACCCGATCTCATCCCGGGAACTTACAACATCAACGTCAACGTCACGGGGTTCCGTCGGACGGAGGTGGGCGGCATGAAGCTGGAGATTGATCAGAAGGCCGACGTTGACATTGCCCTGGTGGTGGGATCGGTCAATGAGGAAGTTACCGTCACGACCGCGCCGGCTGCCTTGCAGACGGAAGATGCCAGTGTTGGCGCGGTGGTGCAGTCGCAAACGGTGCAGGACATGCCATTGAATGGCCGCTACTACACTCAATTGCTGCAGTTGGTTCCCGGCGCTGCTCTCTCCGTCCGCAACCCCAATTACGGCAGTACCAGTGCTCCCGAACTGAACGGCAAGGAACGGAACGGCACGCCCGCGTTCGCCGTTGATGGCGGCAGCGGCAGCTTCACCATGTTCCTGATTGATGGAGACCGAAAATGCGGAGCGCGAATTCGGTGGCTCCAACGTCCCGATCTCCATAGATGCTATTCAAGAAGTGAAGATGCAAACCAACAACTTCTCGGCGGAATATGGCCGCAGCAACGTGCAGGTGGCAGTGGTGACCAAGTCCGGCACCAACCAGTTTCATGGCAGTTTGTTTGAGTACTTGCGGAATGACGACGCTGGACGCAACGAATTGGACTTACACCGGCGCGCACCAGACCAGCTTCCTGAAGAGAAACCAATTCGGCGGCGCCTTTGGCGGACCGATCAAGAAGGACAAGCTGTTCTTCTTCTTCAACTATGAAGGCATGCGCGAAGTGTTTTCCTCGCCGAAGCTAATTACCGTGCCATCGGACCACCATGCGGCAGGGCATTTTCCCTGCCGGCGTCATTGTCTTCGATCCCACTCACCCAGCTACCCTTCCCGAACAACACGATTCCGTCCACCCGTTTTAACTCCATTGGGAACGCCGTTACGACGCAACTGTTGCCGAAGGCGAATCTGCCCGGCCAGGAGAACGTGAACAAGTCCGGCTTCGCCATCGATCCGACGCTGAACTACGCATACAACCCGCAGCATATCCAGAGCATCAATCAGTTCAACACGAGGGTGGATTACACGCTTTCCGCGAAGGATAGCCTTTTCGGACGCTACACGTTCAGTGGCAACAACATTACCGGCGAGTCGGTCGCTGGCGACGAACATCGATGGTTCCCTGTTTGGTTCGGAACACGACGTCCTCGGCGGAAGCAACCTGGGCCTGGGCTGGGTGCACTCGTTTACCCCGACGATGATCAACCAAGCCTCCTTTGGCTTCATGACCAACCCGCAGCAATACAATAAGGGCGACACTACCGATTGGCCGTCGAAGCTCGGCATGACACAAGATCTGTTCCCGGGATATTTGCCCGGCCTGCCGCGATTTATCATCGGTACCGTGACGTCGTCAGTTCGGGGGCCAATCGGCCTTTGGTTGTCGGCGAGAAGAACTTCCAGTGGACCGACTCCCTGACGATTGTCCGCCGAACACACACGATCAAGCTCGGCGTTGACATCCGCAAAACGAACCTCGTGACCACGAATAACCTAACCGGTCAGGGGCGCTTCGACTTCACCGGCGTCCAAACGCGCGACCGGAATTTCCCAACGGTTTCGACGACCTTCTGTCCGGGAGGAACGGTGAACAACGGCTGCAGCGCCGGGGACTCCATGGCCGATTTCTTATTGGGAGACGCAAGTTTCGCTCAAGTCGGCTCTCCGATTAATCAGTTGCATAAGTACTTCAGCAATTGGGCTGCGTACGCCACCGATACCTGGAAAATTTTCCCGAAGCTTACAATCACGCTGGGATTACGTTATGAGTATCAGACGCGTTGGCATGCCGACCCCGCGTATTACTCCATGCCGGTCATCAGCAACGGAGAGTTCACGGGGAAAGTCGCCGTAGCTCAGGATGGAAATGGCAATCTTTCCAGCGCCGTCGTCCCTGCGCTGGCGGCACAAGTGCCCGGTTCCGTGGTTGGCTGCACCAGCGTTGGCTTGCCGTCGAACTGCCTGGTTTCGGAAAAGGGGGATTTCGCGCCACGATTCGGCTTGGCGTGGCAAGTTCTGCCGAAGACCGTTTTCCGGGTCGGCGGCGGCATTTTCTACGGCTACTTCAACGGAGATGTGGACACCGAAGACGGCGAGCAGTGGCCGTTGGTGAATCTGGCCAGCACGGTAACCTATACGCGCCCGCCTGCCGGCACGGCTCCTCCGCCGATCAATCTTACCAACGTGCTGACGGGAGCGAATCCGCCGCTGCCGAATATCGACGGCAATGCATCCAACCCCTACCGTCGCATCCCGGCGACCTATGAATGGAACGTGGCGCTTGAACGAGAGTTAGCGCACAACCTCGATTTCAGCGTCGCCTATGTCGGCAGCGTCTCGCGCCACATTGATTACGAGGAATTTCCCGGGGGCAGCTATAACAACTACAACATCCCGCAACCCTGGGGAGTGGTGCTAGCGCCCGGTCAAACCCAGAAAATTGCGTTTCCGCAATTCAGCGCGGTCCAGGTGTATGCCAACCAGGACACTTCGAGCTACAACTCATTGCAGGCCCGGCTGGAAGAGCGCATGCGCGGCGGCCTGAGTTTCGTAGCAGCTTACGCTTATAGCCAAAACCTGGCGGTGATCAACAACTGGATTGATCCACGTTGTCCGGATTGCGGCCGCGGGCCGACCAATTTTGACCTGCGCAATAACATCACGATCTCTCCCATTTACGAGCTTCCGTTTGGCAAGGGACGGAAGTTCCTCAGCGGCAGCAATCGGGCGCTGGACGCGATCGTCGGCGGGTGGCAGCTCACCGGCATCATGAGCTGGCACGGCGGATTTGCTTTTAGCCCCAGCTTAAGCGGCACGGATCTGCTGCTCCTGAATGGATACCACCGGATGGATATGCCCAACCAGATTTGCGATCCGCATCTCAGCAATCCAACGCCCTACAATTGGTTCAACAAGAACTGCTACGCGCTGCCGGTGGAACCGACGACGCCGGGCGCAAAGCTGATCGAGGGCAACGCTGGATCTAACTCTCTGCGCGGCCCCAACTGGTTCTCGCTGGATACGGGAGTCTCCAAGACGTTTAATCTCACGGAACGCTATGCTCTGGATTTCCGCGGAGAGTTCTTCAATATCTTGAACCATCCGGACCTTGGGCTTCCGGGCTCAGGTATTGCCGCCAACGGCAATAATTCGGCAGCGACGATTAGTGCTGTGCAGTCGATTCCACGGGTCATGTCGTTTGCCGTGAAGTTCCATTTTTGAGGCTTACTACGAATGATAAATCGCCGTCGTTTCCTGGAGGATTGTTCCGTACTGCTGGGCGTCGGCCTGCTCGCCGAAGAGGCTCTCGCCGCAGCGGCCAGCCGGGCCAAGCGGCTCCGCATCGGAGTCAGACCAACACCTTTGGCGTACCCACCAAAGAATACGATCAGCTTCTGCAAATCCTCGACACCTTGCACCAACTGGGTTACGAGAGGTTCGAAACCGCTGATTTGACCCTGGACCCGCTGGCCGCGCGCGCTGCCGAGTGCCGCAAGGACTTCGAGTCGCACCACGTGCCACTGCTCTCCCCGCACCTCGGCGCCAAACTCTGGGATCGCCAGACGACTCCCGTGGAGATGGAGAAGCTGCGACAAGAAATCGGCTATAGCGTGAAGATGGGCGCAACCCACACTATTCTGAGCGGCTCAAGAGTGCCGCGCGCCGATGGAAAACCCGATTACGACAAGTTTCATATCGTGAACGAAGGATTGAACGCCGTCGGGCGCATCTGCCGCGAGGAAGGGCTGCGACTCTGCTATCACAACCACGGTCAGGAGTTTCAAGATGAGCCGTCGCAGATGAGTCTCATCATTAAGGAGACCGATCCCAAGTTAGTGTGGCTGAACTATGACATTGGCAACGCCTATCCTATGGGTCCCAAGCCGGAAGACTTCTCCGCCGAACATTTCAAACGGATCGCCGTGTATCACATGAAGGACGTGGATCAAAACGCCGAGGGCAATACAGTGCCCACGGATTTCGGCGCCGGGAAACTGAACCTGAAGGGCGTCGTCGCTCCTCTGCTGAACAGCGATTGGGAAGGCTGGCTAGTGGTGGAGCGGGAAGGCAATTACCCCAAACCCGCGGAACACCCCGAGGCGCTGCTCAAGCAGTGCCGGGAGTACTTGAAGCAAATCACCGCGGTGTAGGCTAATGGCAAAAATTTAGGTAGTGTCTCAGTTTCAGTTCGGCATCCGTTCCCTGCAAGGCTGCGCCTTGCGGCGCGATGAGCCGCGACAGTCATGGAGCGACGCAATGACGGCAAACCATCGAGGCAGGCCCGAAAACACTCGGACACGCGGTACTCCGGCGCGAAGTGTTTTCGTACCGTCATCCAACACGTTCAGCGTGTCCGTCGCTCCATAACTGTCGCGGCTCATCGCGCCGCAAACGGATGCAGAACTCAAACTGAGACACTACCAAAATTTACGACGTAGTCATTGTG